>NZ_CP194782.1:1297500-2665000 GCF_050995535.1 Paenibacillus sp. SN-8-1 | reverse complement strand
GGGACCTAAGGCGAGGCCGAAAGGCGTAGTCGAAGGACAACAGGCCCTAATTCCTGTACCACCGTAATCCGTTATGAGCGATGGGGTGACGCAGCAGGGTAGTGACGCAGACTGATGGATGTCTGTCCAAGCAGTGAGGCTGGTGTGTAGGCAAATCCGCACACCGTTAAGGCTGGGCTGTGATGGGGAGTGAAAATTACAGTAGCGAAGGTCATGATCTCACACTGCCAAGAAAAGCCTCTAGTCAGGAGAAGGTGCCCGTACCGCAAACCGACACAGGTAGGCGAGAAGAGAATTCTAAGGCGCGCGGAAGAACTCTCGTTAAGGAACTCGGCAAAATGACCCCGTAACTTCGGGAGAAGGGGTGCCCCGGTAGTGTGAATAGCACGAGGGGGCCGCAGTGAAAAGGCCCAAGCGACTGTTTAGCAAAAACACAGGTCTGTGCGAAGCCGCAAGGCGAAGTATACGGGCTGACGCCTGCCCGGTGCTGGAAGGTTAAGGGGAGTGGTTAGGGGTAACCCGAAGCTATGAACCGAAGCCCCAGTAAACGGCGGCCGTAACTATAACGGTCCTAAGGTAGCGAAATTCCTTGTCAGGTAAATTCTGACCCGCACGAATGGCGTAACGACTTGGGCGCTGTCTCAACGAGAGATCCGGTGAAATTTTAATACCTGTGAAGATGCAGGTTACCCGCGACAAGACGGAAAGACCCCATGGAGCTTTACTGCAGCTTGATATTGGACTTTGATACGATTTGTACAGGATAGGTGGGAGCCTAAGAAGCAGGAGCGCCAGCTTCTGTGGAGGCAACGTTGGGATACCACCCTGATCGTATCGGAGTTCTAACCTGGTACCGTGAACCGGTATGGGGACAGTGTCAGGTGGGCAGTTTGACTGGGGCGGTCGCCTCCTAAAGAGTAACGGAGGCGCCCCAAGGTTCCCTCAGAATGGTTGGAAATCATTCGAAGAGTGCAAAGGCATAAGGGAGCTTGACTGCGAGACTGACAAGTCGAGCAGGGACGAAAGTCGGGCTTAGTGATCCGGTGGTACCGCATGGAAGGGCCATCGCTCAACGGATAAAAGCTACCCTGGGGATAACAGGCTTATCTCCCCCAAGAGTCCACATCGACGGGGAGGTTTGGCACCTCGATGTCGGCTCATCGCATCCTGGGGCTGAAGTAGGTCCCAAGGGTTGGGCTGTTCGCCCATTAAAGCGGTACGCGAGCTGGGTTCAGAACGTCGTGAGACAGTTCGGTCCCTATCTGTCGTGGGCGTAGGAAATTTGAGAGGAGCTGTCCTTAGTACGAGAGGACCGGGATGGACGCACCGCTGGTGCACCAGTTGTTCCGCCAGGAGCACAGCTGGGTAGCTAAGTGCGGAAGGGATAAGCGCTGAAAGCATCTAAGCGTGAAGCCCCCCTCAAGATGAGATTTCCCAGTATGTAAGACCCCTTGAAGACGACGAGGTAGATAGGCTGGGGGTGGAAGTGCAGTAATGCATGGAGCTGACCAGTACTAATCGGTCGAGGGCTTATCCAATATAAATTCCCGAGAACAACGGGGAAAGCTACAATCTAACACGCAAGTTCGTTTCGTATCTAGTTTTCAGGGAGAAAACTTCAACGCTGTGAAGAAGCGAGTCTTCTAACAGAATGAATAAGCTTTCAGCATTTGGCGATGCTGAAACCTGAGTTATATGTTGCTACTAGCTTATCCTAGTAGGAGTTATCGCGATTTCGAGAAGCGAATGCTTCAAGAATTATGTTTGGTGGCGATGGCGGAGGGGTTCCACACGTACCCATCCCGAACACGACCGTTAAGCCCTCCAGCGCCGATGGTACTTGGACCGCAGGGT
Organism: Paenibacillus sp. SN-8-1; assembly: GCF_050995535.1. Classification (NCBI taxonomy): domain Bacteria; kingdom Bacillati; phylum Bacillota; class Bacilli; order Caryophanales; family Paenibacillaceae; genus Paenibacillus; species Paenibacillus sp. SN-8-1. The sequence goes on along the minus strand of NZ_CP194782.1, from coordinate 2,663,146 downwards.
CCTGGGAGAGTAGGACGCCGCCAAGCAATATGAAAGCCATTGCTAGAATACCTAGCAATGGCTTTTTTTGCTTTGCATTCCATATGAGATTGGACCTTGGAATATTGGATTCAGGCTCAAACAATGCCATGTATAATCTTAGTGGATTGCTATATTTAGTTTTGGCTTCATAGTTGGATCAAGGAGGAATCCATGTATATTAGTCACTTGTAGCTTACCGATCCAATATTATGAATTCTTAGATATCACATTCTATAAAATTGGGGGGAGATCCGAATTATCGCCGCCTGAAGTGTTAGGAAATGATTACGTATGCCGCATTATCCGCAGGTACAGTGGTAACAGTATACAGTGTACCATTGCTGGAATAGGTCCGTACGATGAGGTCACGTAAGGTAGGTGTAGAAACTCGGGAAAATACAACTACACCAAAGCCGTCAAATCTAGCAGTCTGGATCAATCGACCAGAAGTTGTGCTTACGGTAGCGAAGAAGCCAGATGTGTTGTAAGGATTACCCAAAGAATTAGTCCATACGAGCGTTAATCTGCGCAATCTTTGTGTAGGTTTCAGGAGTTTACTGTACTTGGAAACATCAAGTTTTCGACCCGTTCCTTTACGGACTGCACGAGCAGGGCGTTTAGCCATTCTCAAATCACTCCTCTAAGTTTGTTTTCAGAAATTCAAATACCATTGACCGAGATTGAGTGTTAGGAAATGATTACATAGGCCGCATTATCCTCAGGTACTGTAGTTACAGTATATAGTGTGCCATTACTGGAGTAGGTTCGTACGATTAGGTCTCGAGTGGTAGGTGTAGAAACTCGAGAAAATACGACAACACCAAAGCCGTCAAATCTTGCAGTCTGGATTAATCTACCAGAGGTTGTGCTTACGGTAGCGAAGAAGCCGGAGGTGTTATAGGGATTACCGGAGGAATTAGTCCAAATAATCGTTAATCGGCGCAATCTTTGTGTAGGTTTCAGGAGTTTGCTGTACTTGGAAACATCAAGCTTTCGGCCCGTTCCTTTACGGACTGCACGAGCAGGGCGTTTAGCCATTTGAAAGTCACCTCCTCAGTTCCAGTTAATATATTAAATGTGATTGGAAATGTTTTAGACTGTGCTATGTTACTAGACTTTGCGAAAAAGGGTTATTTTCTAGTGTACATAAGCAATTTTTTTCACATGGTTGTAGATGTTCAATAGTAAGTGGGGTAGAATATAGTCACAAAAGGATGAAGCCGGTCAATAGGAGTCGGCGGAGGGAGTACATACAATATGAATAACCTGAGTGTATTGCAGAGCCCAAAACACCGGAAGCTACTGTTCAGTGCGGGACTCAGCTGGATGTTCGATGCGATGGATGTTGGAATTCTGTCTTTTATTATTGCTGCATTGAAAGTGGAGTGGGACTTGTCACCTGGACAAGTGGGGCTTCTTGGAAGTATTAATTCAGTTGGAATGGTACTGGGAGCTGCATTGGCCGGATATTTTGCTGATCGCTATGGCCGTAAGAATATCCTGCTGTGGACGCTTCTTATTTTCTCGGCAGCCAGTGGACTGTCGGCACTTGCCGCAAGCTTCACTATGCTCTGTGTGCTTAGGTTTGTATCTGGAGTAGGGTTGGGTGGAGAACTGCCGGTTGCGTCAACACTAGTATCCGAAACGATGCCAGTTCAGGAGAGAGGAAGAGCGGTGGTACTGCTTGAAAGCTTCTGGGCGGCGGGATGGATACTCTCCGCGCTTATTTCTTATTTCGTGATTCCTCATTATGGTTGGCAGGCCGCTTTTGTTATCGGAGCTCTACCGGCTCTGTATGCGATATATCTTCGGCGGGCCATTGATGATTCGCCGCGGTTTGAGAAGATGAAGTCCGAGAGAAGACCTGGCTTCGGCGAGAAAATGAAGCTGGTCTGGTCTGCGGGGAACCGTAGATCTACGATCATGCTGTGGATTCTGTGGTTCACGGTGGTGCTGTCTTATTACGGCATGTTCTTATGGCTTCCCAATGTAATGATGATGAAGGGTTACAGCTTAATCAAGAGTTTTGAATATGTGTTGATCATGACGGTTGCGCAGCTTCCAGGTTATTTCACAGCAGCTTATTTCATTGAGAAATTTGGCCGTAAATTCGTTCTTGTAGGTTATTTGGTACTTACCGCTCTTAGCGCTATCTGGTTTGGATACTCTACCTCGGAAGGCATGCTGCTTGCAGCGGGAATCTGTTTGTCATTCTTCAATCTTGGAGCATGGGGCGGACTGTATGCCTATAGTCCAGAGCTGTATCCTACCCGGATTCGTTCTACTGGAGTAGGACTAGCTACTTCTATTGGACGCATTGGGGGAGTTATTGGGCCGCTGTTAGTTGGAGGCTGGGTCGGAGCTGGGGTCCACATAGACAGGATATTTGCATTTTTCTTTGTGACCATTATTGTGGGAGCAGCAGCCGTGTTGTTCCTCGGCAAAGAAACCAAGGGGCTTGAGCTGCAGGATTAAATCTGGTCAGCAAATTACAGAAGCGGGCACACTGAAATTGGTAGTGCTCGCTTTTTTGTGATGCTAAGACTCCTTTTTGGAGGGAAATGTAGAAGAAAGGTGAAGAATGTCGAGTTTTTGCGTATATTATTGCCTTAGCAACCAATGACAGCGCATCCCACTTCATAGTAAAATATGATAGACCATGTTTATATGAAATGAGCTAAAGAAGCGAGCATTTGGATGAAGACAACCGATTGCTGGGCTAGGAATTATCAGGCATTCTTTGGAACAATTCATATATCTATTAAATTTCGAGAAAAACAAAAAAATGTCGGAGAGGAAATTGGATCATGTCAGAACATGAAGAACCCAAACGATCATCCCATGACCAGGTAAATACCGGGGAGTTGTTAAATGCTTTAATGGCTTTAAAAAAGGGAGATTTCTCATACCGTATGCCTTACGATCACACAGGCATCGCCGGCAAAGTAGCTGATACATTTAATGAAATTATGGATATGCAGGAAAGCCTCGTGACCGAGGTTCAAACTGTAGCCAAGGTAGTAGGTAAGGAAGGTAAGTCAACACGGCGTTTCACGCACAAAAACACAGGGGGCCAGTGGGAAATCGTATCTGAATCGATCAATGGCCTCGTCGCTGATCTGATTCAGCCTACGAGTGAAATGGTACGTGTTATCAATGCAGTAGCTCAGGGGGATCTCTCTCAGAAAGTGGATCTTGAATTTGAAGGCAGACCACTAACCGGGGAATTCCAGCGGACAGCTACCAATATCAACATGATGGTAACTCAGCTAAGCACGTTTGCCTCAGAGGTTACCCGTGTGGCGCGAGAAGTAGGTACAGAAGGTATCCTTGGCGGTCAGGCGGATGTGAAAGGAGTTTCAGGTACTTGGAAAGATCTCACTGACAGCGTTAATAACATGGCGACGAACTTGACGGATCAGGTGCGTAATATCGCAGCTGTGACCACAGCCGTTGCGAAAGGAGATCTGTCGAAGCAGATCACGGTTAATGCTAAGGGAGAAATCCTGGAGCTTAAGGACACGATTAATACGATGGTGGATCAGCTCTCTACTTTTGCCTCAGAGGTAACCCGTATGGCCCGTGAGGTAGGAACCGAAGGTAAGCTGGGCGGGCAGGCTAACGTTAAGGATGTCTCGGGCACATGGAGAGATCTTACGGAAAGCGTTAATGATATGGCCTCCAATCTTACCGATCAGGTGCGTAATATCGCGGTGGTAACGACTGCGGTGGCGAACGGGGATCTATCGAAGAAAATAACAGCTGACGTTCAAGGGGAAATTCTTGAGCTCAAAATTACGATTAATACGATGGTGGATCAGCTTTCAACCTTTGCCTCAGAGGTAACCCGTATGGCCCGTGAAGTAGGCACCGAGGGGATTTTGGGAGGTCAGGCTGAGGTTAGCGGGGTTGCTGGAACATGGCGCGATTTGACGGAAAGCGTTAACTATATGGCGAGCAATCTGACGAACCAGGTGCGTAATATCGCCGAAGTGACAACAGCAGTAGCGCAAGGGGATCTGTCCAAGAAAATTACGGTTGATGCCAAAGGTGAAATCCTGCAGCTCAAGAGTACGATCAACATCATGGTGGATCAGCTCAGCAACTTCGCTTCCGAGGTTACACGTGTCGCCAGAGAGGTATCAACGGAGGGTAAGCTGGGTGGCCAAGCAGATGTTAAGGACGTATCGGGAACGTGGAAGGACTTAACGGACAGCGTTAATTTCATGGCCGGTACACTTACGGATCAGGTGCGTAATATCGCAGAGGTGACTACGGCAGTAGCGAAGGGGGACCTTTCCAAGCATATTACCGTGAATGCCAAAGGTGAGATTCTGGAGCTTAAGAACACGATCAATACGATGGTGGATCAGCTCTCGACTTTTGCCTCCGAGGTAACCCGTGTAGCTCGTGAGGTAGGAACGCTCGGGATGCTGGGAGGCCAAGCCCAGGTAAAAGGTGTAGCAGGAACATGGCGTGATCTAACGGAGAGTGTTAACTATATGGCGAGCAACCTGACGAATCAGGTGCGCAATATCGCCGTCGTTACAACTGCGGTCGCGAACGGGGATCTGTCCAAGAAGATTACAGCCGATGTTCAAGGTGAGATTCTAGAGCTTAAAATCACGATCAATACGATGGTGGATCAGCTCTCAACCTTCGCTTCCGAGGTAACGCGCGTGGCCAACGAGGTTGGTACGGAAGGAAAGCTCGGCGGTCAGGCTCAGGTTAAGGGAGTAGGCGGAACCTGGAAGGATCTGACTGAAGGGGTTAACAGCATGGCCCGGAATCTGACCGACCAGGTGCGTAACATTGCGGACGTGACTACCGCGGTCGCCAAAGGGGATCTCTCGAAGAAGATCACCGTAGATGTTAAAGGGGAAATTCTTGAGCTTAAGAATACCATGAATACGATGGTGGATCAGCTCAGTAATTTTGCCTCCGAGGTAACCCGTGTTGCGCGTGAAGTCGGAACGGAAGGAAAGCTGGGCGCCCAGGCCGAAGTGAAGGATGTATCGGGAACCTGGAAAGACTTGACGGATACGGTTAACTACATGGCGAGCAACCTGACGATTCAGATGCGTAATATTGCCGGAGTAACGACGGCCGTTGCGAACGGCGACCTGTCCAAGAAGATCACGGTGGACGTTAAAGGGGAGCTTCTTGAGCTGAAGAACACAATCAATACGATGGTGGATCAGCTCAATTCATTTGCCTCCGAGGTTACTCGTGTGGCTTCTGAAGTAGGTACTGATGGTAAGCTGGGTGGCCAGGCTCAAGTTCGCGGAGTAGGCGGAATCTGGAAGGATCTTACGGATAACGTAAATATTATGGCGACGAATCTGACCGATCAGGTACGGGGAATCGCTAAAGTCGTAACGGCTGTCGCAAACGGGAATTTGAAGCAAAAGTTAACCGTGGAGGCCAAGGGTGAAATCGCCGAACTGACCGACACGATTAATAATATGATTGATACTCTTGCAACATTTGCCGATCAGGTAACCACAGTAGCAAGGGAAGTAGGAGCGGAAGGTAAGCTGGGCGGACAAGCTAGTGTACCGGGCGCGGCAGGAACGTGGCGTGATCTTACCGATAACGTTAACTATATGGCGAGTACGCTCACGACACAGGTACGTGCGATCACGAACGTAGCAACCGCAGTAACCAAAGGGGACCTATCTCGTACCATTGATGTAGCCGCTGCCGGTGAAGTTGCCGCGCTTAAAGACAATGTGAATGAAATGATTCGCAATCTGAAGGAAACTACCCGGATTAACACAGAGCAGGATTGGCTGAAGACCAACCTTGCGAAGTTCTCGCGTCTCCTTCAGGGTCAGCGTGATCTATATGCGGTCAGCCGGATGATCCTGTCCGAGCTTGCTCCATTGGTATCGATGCAGCATGGTGTGTTCTATATTAACGAACCGGTCAATGGAGAACCTGTGCTTGAGCTGTTCGCAAGCTATGCTTATCAGCAGCGTAAACACCTTTCTAATGAGTTCCGTGCCGGGCAAGGCTTAGTGGGGCAATGTCTTATTGAGAAACAGCGGATTCTACTGACCAATGTACCTGGAGATTATGTGATGATTTCCTCAGGACTTGGTGAGGCTACCCCGCTGAACATTGTGCTTCTGCCGATTATTTTTGAAGATCAGGTCTTGGCAGTGCTTGAGCTTGCTTCATTCCGGCAGTTCAATGAAATTGACCTCGCCTTCCTGGATCAATTGACAGAGTCTATCGGTATCGTTATTAATACCATGCAGGCGAATCAGCGTACGGAAGAGCTGCTTATGCAGTCACAATCCCTCACGGAAGAACTGCAAAAGCAGCAAATGGAGCTTAAGAATACGAATGAAGAGCTTGAGGATAAAGCCAAACTTCTAGTCATTCAGAAGGCTGAGGTCGAAAGCAAGAATAATGAAGTGGAAGTCGCTAAGCGCTTCCTGGAAGAGAAGGCGGAACAGCTGGCGCTGACTTCGCGATACAAATCCGAGTTCCTGGCCAACATGTCACACGAACTTCGCACACCACTGAATTCACTTCTGCTGCTCGCGGAGCAGCTCGCAGAGAATCCGGATGAGAATCTCTCAGACAACCAGGTGAAATATGCGAAGACGATTCAGGACTCCGGACTTGATCTGCTGAACCTGATTAATGATATTCTTGATCTGTCCAAAATCGAATCAGGGACGGCTTCGGCAGATCTTAGCGAGGTCTCACTTGTCGATCTGCTTGAGGGCTTGAACCGTGCATTCCGCCCATTAATTGGAGACAAAGAGCTTGATTTCACGCTCAAAACGGATTCGGATGTTCCACAAAGAATTGTTACGGATCAAAAGAGACTGCAGCAAATTCTCAAAAACCTGTTGTCGAACGCCTTCAAGTTCACCGAGAAGGGTCAAATTTCACTTCACCTGCGTAAGGCACTGGACGGCTGGAGCGAAGATAACGAGACGCTGAACGAAGCTAGGATGGTTCTGTGCTTCTCGGTAAGTGATACCGGAATCGGGATTGCGGACGACAAGCAGAATATTATTTTTGAAGCCTTCCAGCAAGCTGATGGAAGTACGAATCGCGAATATGGCGGAACCGGCCTGGGTCTTGCAATCTCCCGTGAAATCGCAGCGATGCTTGGAGGAGAGATTACGCTGTACAGTGTGCTGAATAAGGGAAGTATTTTTAATTTATATCTTCCTGTAGATGCTGATGCGCCGGAATCTGAACATACACCGAAATACGTCCCTGAGGTAATTGATGTAGCCCCTCCAGAGGCCCATCGCTTCATTTCACGCAGTGAGGTGAAGGATGACAGGGATAATATTGGGCCAGATGACCGGGTCTTCCTGATCATTGAGGATGATCTCAAGTTCAATGAGATCCTGCTTGATGCCCTTCACCGAAAAGGAATCAAGGCGGTAATTACAACCAAGGGCTCGAACGCGCTGGAGCTCGCAAGAAAGTATAAGCCTGCTGCAATTACCTTGGATCTGCGTTTGAAAGATACGGACGGCTGGCTTGTGATTGAACATCTGAAGAATGATATGGACGTTCGGCATATTCCTGTATGCGTGATTACCGTTGAGGAAGACCAGTTTGAACTGAAGCAGAAGGGTGTTCATGGATATTTGTGCAAACCGGTTACCAATGAGGAACTGGACAGCACGCTCGATGAGCTTAATGCCTTTGCGGATAAGAATATTCATACGCTACTGGTTGTTGTACATGAAGAGCAGCCTCGTAAGGAATTTGTTCAAATGATCAACAACAAGGACCTGAAGATTACTGCTGTTGATACTTCGAGAAAGGCATTGAATCAGCTGAAAACTAAAGAGTTTGATTGTGTGCTGATCGATAATAACTTGGCTGATATGGACGCTTTGTCTCTCATTCGGGAAATGTACAAGAACCCGCAGAATAAGCATGTTCCTATCGTTCTGCATCGCAGCAGAAAGTGGGACAGTGAGGAAGAGAACGAATTGGAGGAGCTCATCAAGACCGCTGTGATCAAAGAAGTGAAGACTTCCAACCAGGTCATGGATGAGACCAGTCTATTCCTTCATCGTCGCACGGAGGATCTGCCGACTGATAGCCGGGAGAAGCTTGTTAAGCTTCATCAGTCTGATGAAATGATCAAATATAAGAAGGTGCTCGTCGTTGATGATGATGTGCGTAATATATTTGCGCTTATGACTATTCTGGAACGGCACAATATGAAGGTTATTCCTGCGGAGAACGGTCAGGAGGCTATCCGAATCCTGGAGGAAACCCCGGATATCGAGATTGTCCTAATGGATATCATGATGCCGGTTATGGATGGTTATGAGACCACAAGGGCTATTCGTAAGAAGGAACAGTTCAAGGATCTCCCGATTATTGCCCTAACCGCAAAAGCGATGAAGGGAGACTGGGAAGAATGTCTGGAAGCAGGAGCGTCGGACTACATTACGAAGCCGGTGAATAGCGCGCAGCTGCTGTCCATGATCCGAAGCTGGCTTGACGGAGAACAGAATGCAGCCAATGAAGGCTTATTAAGCGAATAATAAACGTAGGCTCCCTAAGATGGAATGTACCATCTTGGGGAGCCTTGTTATTTCAGGACTAGGTCAATAGTAATCACATGAAAGAAAAATTTCCTCTTCAAGTAAGCCTTTGTCCGCTTGTTCTTAATGATCGTGGCGAAACATAATGAGAATGGATAGACATATTAATTGAAGGAGGAGAAATAATAATGAGTAGTAGAACTTTCGCAAATAAAAAAATTCGGATTGTGATCTATTCAGTCATTGCCTTAACCCTCACCTTCTCAGTCGGATCCTTCGTATCGGCAGATAGTCTGAAACAGCCGACTCCCCGGGTAGTATGGGATAAGGATGTCGATCTGCCTCTGGACTCGATTTATGAGCATGGTGAACACGAAATCCTGGCGGCCTCTCTTCAAAATGATCAAATTACAGTGAGCTCCATTAACTCAGGAGGAGTCAAGAAAGAGAAGGTGACTTTTCCAAAGTATAATCTCTCCTACCTGGCTTCCTTTCATCAAACCCGAGAGGGCGGGTATATATCTACAGGTGGAAATGAAATTCTGAAGGTTAATGAGCAGGGCAAAAAGGACTGGGGGTATACACTACCTTTAGCAAATACTTATTTAGTGTCTGTGGATCAACTGGGGGATGGAAGTTATATCGTTGCTGGAACTACACCGGGTGCCCAAGGACAGGGCTGGGATCCGATTCTGCTGAAGCTGTCAAGCAGCGGGAATGTGATCTGGCAGAAAACTCAGAGCAAGCCTACGGAAGATTCTGTAGCTCTGGTTAGACATACGGAGGATGGTGGCTTTGTTGTACTCGGCGAGGCATCATCCGCGGGCACTGGTGTCAGTAAGATTTCGCTGGCCAAATTCAGCAGCACCAGCAAGCTGGAATGGGAAAAAGCCCTTGCACCTTCAGCAGATAATGAGAATTTATGGAATACCGCTCTTGTTCAAGATATGGATGGTGGTTATGTGATTACCGGGTTCTTCAATCACCCGAATCCATTGAACAGTATCCGAAATTTAACGACCGGATATATTCTGAAAACGGATGCGCAAGGCAATCTTCTGTGGACTCATCCGCTTGAAAGCAGCCTTGATCGTAGTTACGCTTATGATGTTCAGCTTGCTACAGGCGGAGGATATATAATAACAGGCAAAGCAAATGAGGATTGGCATGGGACCGTCTCCAAAGAATTTGTTCAGCGTCTGAATAACTCAGGTATGGTGCTCTGGACGACAGTAATTGAACGAACTGTAAATGTGAATCGCGGAATAGTAGTACAATCCTCCCCTGACGGTTATTTAGTTATCGGAGATGCTTACGATTCGGTCAAGGTAACAAAGTTAAACCCGCAGTAATTATTTTATGAAACCTAGCAAGGTTCTTCTTCGTATACATTCAAATATGGTTAATAGACATAAGTTAAGGAGAAGATGTTTGTGGAAAGTGACAGGTATGGTTTAAATTTGGTGTTAATTGCTTTATTGATTTTCCTGACGGCATTCTTTGTTGCCGTGGAATTTGCAGTGGTTCGATTACGGAGCAGCAGAGTGGATCAATTAATCGCTGAGGGCCGGAAGAATGCTACGGCCGTGAAGAAAGTGCTAGATAATCTGGATGGTTATTTATCCGCATGTCAGCTCGGTATCACGATTACTGCACTGGGACTAGGTTGGCTTGGAGAACCCACCATGGAAGCCATTTTTCATCCATTATTTAACAGCCTTAACATCCCTGAGGGCCTAGGCAGCGTGGTGTCTGTAATTATTGCATTTGCTCTAATTACTTATCTTCATGTTGTCGTTGGTGAATTGGCACCCAAAACCTTGGCGATTCGAAAAGCTGAGTCCATCGCTCTTATAACAGCAAGACCTATTATTTGGTTCAGTAAGATTATGTATCCCTTCATTTGGGTCCTGAATGGATCAGCCAATCAGCTTGTAAGGCTGTTTGGGGTGAAGCCAGCTTCGGAACACGAGGAGGCGCACTCTGAAGAGGAGCTTCGGATTATTCTTAGTGAAAGTCTGGAGAGCGGCAAGATCAACCAAGCAGAATTCGGTTATGTGAATCGAATTTTCGCGTTTGATAACCTGATGGCAAAGGATATTATGGTTCCAAGAACAGACATGATCTGTTTATATACTGGTAAGACCCGGCAGGAGAATCTGGAAATTATCAAGGAGCAGCAGTACACCAGATTCCCTGTCGTCCAAGAAAGTAAGGACAATGTAATAGGGATTATTAATACGAAGCAATTCTTCCTTGCTTATGAGGACAACCCCGATCTTGATGTCGCTGATCTAATTCAACCAGTTATCGCTGTTCCAGAATTTATCCATGTGAATACCCTGCTGAAGCGTCTGCAGAAGGACGGGACAAATATGGCTATTCTTATTGATGAATATGGCGGGACATCGGGTCTTGTAACCATTGAAGACATTCTTGAGCAGATTGTCGGGGAAATAAGGGACGAGTTCGATACCGAGGAAGAGGAAGACGTTAAAGTTTGGGCGCCTGGGCACTTGACCGTAAACGGCAAGGTATCTGTAACGGAAGTGAGCAGTCATCTCACGAGTGAGCTTGACTCTGGCGAATGGGATACTATAGGAGGCTGGCTCTTCGCCCAGAATAGTGAATTAGCAGTTGGTGATAGCCTTGAGCATGGAGATTACCGTTATACGGTTCGCAAGAGGAAGAAGAACCGGTATTTAATGATTGAGATCATAGATAAAGACGCGTCACAAATGGAGTAAGATTAAGACCCGGAAGAAGCTTCCGGGTCTTATCTTTAATTTCAATTGGAACCATCAGTAACGGGATCGTTAGTGTCCGCGGGTGGTTCTAATTCTTGCGGCTGCGATTCCGGATTCTCTATAGGCTCTTGGTCAATTGTCGGTTCTTGATCAAGTACGGGTTCTGGAGCCAAACTTGGATCTTCCGCTTGCAGTGATTGCTGCTGTATAGGCCAGACTACGGTAGCACTATGTGGTGTATCATAAGCGGATGCCCAGTAATATCCAGGTGCAATGATTCGCTGCGGAGCGAACCCGGCCTGACCTGATGCAGTAGGGACAGCTTCCGAGTCAGCGGATACGGTAGTGCCAGGTATTAGTTTAAGAGTTACGTACTTACCCGCCATATAGGTGAACCGCCCGTACACAAGAGCTGATAGCTCTTCGTTAGTACTGTAATCTTTTACCTTGAGGGTAGTTCTTATCTTGCCTGCATTCAGCGATACTTTCATGGAACCAATGACCATAGGCTTTAAATGAGTCTCGCCAGTAGTTGCGGAGGTTATACTGCTATAAGGTCCGACGTTACCGCTGATGTCGACGGCTGCGACTCTGTAATAATAGGTTGTTTGTGGGAGCAGCCCTTCATCTGTGTAGTCTAAGTTGTAGGACTTTCCAGCGTAGTTGGACGCGTTAGGTGTGAAATTTGGAGAGGTGCTTCTATAAATTCGGTATTCCTCAATGTCCGAGTTGTCAATAGCCCGGCCATAAGTCAACTTAATGGTCTGATAATCAAAAGTGATGGCTTCAGGCGCTTTATTGATTGGAGTTGGTGGGGTAGTATCTGGAATTTGTGGCTTCCAAAATACCGCATTAGGTCCCCATTCCGTCGGGAGCCATCTTATCGAATCATAGTGATGCATCGCTATCCCGCCAAATCCCGGCTGATTGCTAAACTTCTGATACACTGCGGCCAGTTGGCTCTCCATGTACGTCCGTCCTTCTTCTCGGAAGGTAATGGTCTCCGGATCACCGCTGTTCGCAATGTCTAGTGTTTCTACGCCTACGATAACCGAGTTTGGCTTGTTAATGGAGTTGGCATAATCGATTTCTCCTTGGGCGCCGTCAATGATTCCTTTGCTGCTATCGGTATAATCCATAATGGATATATAGTCCGTAATATCCTGGACATGCTGGGACATCCACTTGGTCTGCCCATGCCATGTGATGTCGTTAGCCGCATTAGAGGTGTCATACCATCTTGGAATGGCAGGGCCAACAGGAAGGTTTAAGCCTGAAAGGTTTCTGCGATCCATCATCGTCTGCAGCAGATCCAGATAGTCGATTTGAAGCTGGGGCTTAGAAGAGCCGAACTCTCCGAGAATATATGGCTCCACATCGACATTCACCCCGTCAAAGCGCTCATCTGGCTGGGAAGAAAGATTGAAGTTAATGACCTTCTCAATCTCATTGATTGCGTACTTATTGTATCTCTTGTAGCTGCCATAATACGGAGGAACTGTTCCACCGGCTATACAGGCCTGAATTTTCAACCCGTGTTCATGAGCCCACTTCAAGAACTTGCGAACTTCCTTTCGCTTATCTTCCAGCATATCTACACCTTCATGAGGGAACACACCCATATAAATCGTGGTGATGGCACCAGAGTTGAAGGTCGTCGTGTCACTGGTGAACTGTTCAAGTGCGGTTCTGGAACCGGGATTCAGAATCAGATTGTAGGCAGCCTTTTCCCATAGCCACATGGCACGATCTTGTTTTTCCACGATGACTGGCTCGTGTATACCTTGACCGGTATATACGTACTTGGTCGAGCTTTTGCCGATATTATTATGATCGTCCGTTGCTCTGGCTTCAATGCTTAAAGTCTGATCGCCTTTCAGAACTGGACTGTAAGCGTATTCATAAAGATTGCCTTTCAAGACCGTGTTTTTCCACCCGCTCCCATTAATTCTTATTTGTACCGAACTGAGCGGGTTACGTCCGGTTGCCTTGACCTTAATCAATTGAAGTCCAGTTAAATAACTTCCGTCTTCAGGACTGACAATTTCAACAGTAGGTTTGTTCGCTTCGGGATGGTCGACATTGAAGGTGACGAATGGGGTAGATATTCCGTATCGTGTATCCGGCCGCTGACCCCCGGCTGCAATCTCAATCGCACCGTCGTAGCTTGAGGTGTCCAAGTCGTAATACCAGGTGCCGGACTCTGTTCCAGAGGCGTCATCTTCCATGTGAACATCCTCTTGGCGGGTTCCATTGATGACAATACTGATGTTATAGACTTCGGAATAGCGACCGGTTACGCGGACAATAGTGTCAGAAGGAGTGGAGCCATTAGTAGGCGAATCAAGTGTGATTGCTGGTTCGGCATAGGTTTTAGGAAGATTAGGCAGATATATTGGGAGAAGGGTACAGATAAGGGAAAGGACGACAACAAGTTTCAAGAGCTGGGTGACTGACAGCAACTTCTTAAACGTCGGTCTGGCCTGCAGCATATAAAGCCGCCTCCTTTTTTCTGATATTCTGTTGGGGTCATATAAGATGTGTATCGCTATCATAGAGCGATCCTCTACCAACAACAATCTCCGTATATCGTCCTTTTAAGCCAAAAAAAACCGAGCCTTTCACTTGGAAAGAACTCGATTCCTCAGCCTTATATTATAGTCAAGACGATTAATTTAAAGATTAACGTTCAACTAGTGCCTTCCAGCCTAAATAGTCATGAACGGCAATGCCGCCAAACGAGGCGTAGCCCGATGTGAGAAGAACAAGCTTATCAAGCTCCTGGTTCATATAGGCGGCACCTTCCTCATAAAAGGAAATGGTACTGCCTTCAGAAGTATTGTTGGTCTCAACTCCTGTGAATACTTTCTTATTTAGGGCTGCTCCTTCTTCAAGAATTGCTTTAGCAGCGTTGAAGATACCGTTACTTGTATCACGGTAGGACATAAGAGTTACAGAGTTGTACTGCTTAAGCATCCAGCTGCTGAGTGTTGAGGTCCCATCTGGAACTTTAATTGTGTGCAGCCAGAAAGGAAGATCTGCGGCAATAGGCAATTTTAGATCATTGGCTCTTTGAACCATATACAGAACATTGCTTTGCCACTGGGAAACAATAGACTTTTGGTTCGTATTCCAGTCCGGCAGCAGATAAGGCTCGATATCGAAATGAATACCTTTGAATTTCTCATTTTCAGCGGCAGAAGCCTGGTAGTTCTCTATCCATTTGAGCAGTGTAGTCAACTGAGTCCGCTGTGATGTAAGTGCCCAGGTAGAGTTACCGTCCAGTGCATGTACCTCAATTCCCTGAGCGGCAGCTTGTCGAATAAAGGTCTTGTAGTACGAGATGTTAATATTTCGGTTAATCTGTAAATAGATTACGTTCACACTCTGATTCTTGTAAAAGTTAAGAACAGTTGATCCGGACTTCTTAATTAGTGTCGTATCCCATAACCAAGATGCTTTCTGGGTTGTTGTAGCAGCATTAACTGAAGTCAATGGGGAACCTCCCAATGTGAAGGTCAGGAGCATGGCGGCAATGAGCAAATACATAGGACGGATGAATTTTAATTTCATGATAGCTCTCTCCTTATGATGTAGTAAATCCTGCCTAAGTTTTATTTTTAAAGTTATTTGCCCACCTTTCAGATATAATGAATATGATTCTGTTCTCCTACTCCTTGATCCAACTTTCAGATGAAAAATTAAGTTAAATGAAGTGTATAATTTTAATTTCGTCACAATTTCTATCTAAATTCATAGGCCTTTGGAATCAATGTGTCGTAAAGCTTTATATTTTGATTTAATATATGTCGTATAGTCTAAAAAGTGAGTATAAACATCATAGAAGAGAGGTTATGAATTTTTGAAAAAATCCATTGCATGGGTTACCGACAGTACCTGCACCATAGATCCCATTTTTGCCAAGGAGAATCATATATATATTGTTCCACTGCGTTTAATGCTGGGTGATGAGTGTTATAGGGAGAGTGTAGATATCACAGCCGAACAATTCTATGAGCAATTAAGAGATCAAGAGAAAGCAGGAAGTTCACAGCCTCCAATTGGAGAGTTTGTCCAGCTGTATGAATCTTTAAAGGATGAGTATGATGAAATTATCGCGATCCACTGTTCTTCTGAGCTCAGTGGAACAATCAATACTTCGTTGCAAGCTGCGGAAATGGCGGAGGTTAAAGTAACCGGAATCGATTCACAAGCTGGAGCTTTCCCGTTAAGAGAAATGATCCTAAGCGGGATTAAGTGGCATAAAGACGGGATGACAGTTCAGGAAATTAAAGAAAGAATAGAGCGCATGGCTCAAAATCTTGTATTTTATGTGATACCTGCTAGTCTTCAAAGGCTGCATCGCAGCGGAAGGGTAACCGGAACTCAGCTCCTCGTAAGTCAGCTTCTCAAGATTCATCTGTTATTAAAGTTTGAGAAGGGAAAGGTTCTGGTGGAGGATAAGATTAGAACCTTCAAGAAAACGAAGCAAAGAATGATTGAGCATCTGAGGAAGGATATCGGGAAGATCAAAGAGGTATGTATTATGCATGTTAATAATCTTGCAGAAGCCCAGGAGCTGGAACGGGAACTGATTAATCTTGATCTGGGACTCAGAACAGAAATTATGACATTTATTCCTGTAGTAGGTATACTTGCCGGTGAAGGTACTGTGGCTATGGCGTGGGTACGCAATCAGCCAACAATATAAATAGAGCCCTGCAATTATAGATAATAGTTGCAAAAAGCCTTAGAAATAAGGCTTTTTGCTGTCTGATTCAAAAGGAATCAAATAAATATCTTTAAAATACATAAAATCAGGATATCTCCGCATACTTCAAATAACTATTATGAAGAATGGAGATCTCATCAACCATGACTAGTCATCAATATTGGAGATTACCGAAGTGGTTCATAGTCGGAACTCTTGTTATCCTCAGTACATCCTGCAGCACAGGGAGACAGGATTCTTCAAATTTGAAATCACAAGCACTACAAAATTCAAAGGCTTCAGTCATAAAGAAGAATATGTATAGAGATGCCGGTGGAATGACCTGGATTCCATTACGCGTGGCAGCAAATACCTTGGGTCTGAAATATAAAGATCTTGGTGATGCTGCTCTAATTGGATTTAGTGATCCAGTCTACGAAGTATATACTGATCAAAGCACAGCGATATCCAGTGGGAAAAAAGTAACGCTTAAAGATCGACCCGTTCGCAGGGAGAATCAGCTCTGTGTAAGTCTTGCCGATCTCTCCACACTGCTTGGGACAAAGACTGTCTGGAACAATCAGACAGGGAGGCTCGAAATCTCCAAGCTGCCCGTTCAAGAGACAGGAGGAGCCCAGGGGCATCGGTCTGATGGGTTCAAGACCCTGAGTTCCGTTGACACTCAAGAGCTGGTTGTTTATGCTAAGAAGTTTCTTGGTGTTAGATACGAGTTCGGAGCGGATGTGTACACGAATTCGAGGACTTTCGACTGTTCCTCATTCACCCAATATGTGTTCAAGCATTTCAATGTAGATCTGCCAAGGGTATCCAGTGAACAGGCCAAGGAAGGAACTGCCGTTGGACGAAGCGAACTCAAAGCAGGGGATCTAATTTTCTTTACAGTGCCTGGTCGGTTTCAGAATGATCGCATTCCCGGACACGTGGGAATCTATATCGGGGATGGAAAGTTTATTCATACCTGGGGTGGCCCTGGGGTTCAGATCAGCCCGCTTGATTCAGGTTATTGGCATGGCGTAATTTTAACCATGCGAAGAGTTCTTTAAAGACCTAGTCCCCTAATGGACTTATATAAGTTGAATTTAAAAATTACTATAGCCAAGAGTGTGAAATGATTCTGGAGAAGCGGAGCGTTCGCCTTTGTGATCAGACTTCTACCTATAAAAATTCAATTAAGAAGTCTGAGAACAACAGCGATCGTAGGAACATTTCATACGGCTGACTAGCATGTAAATCATTAGTTCAACTTATATAGTAAATAATATAATTTTTTGATATCCGCTCTGAAAAATGAGCGGTTTTTTTTGTTGAAGATAGGTATTGGAAATTATCATATCGTTAGGTTAATGGAACTACGCATTCCTGTTGAAAGAGTTTGTTGTGTAGGTCTATTTGATCAAAATTCCGAAAAAAACATGAGTTATCCGTTGTCGGATAGGTTAATATTGGTATATGCTATCCTTTGATATCCTAAATTTGAATTATTTATGAAAGGTAAGGTGCAGTTTTGAAGGGGAGAAAAGGGATAATACCAAGGCTTGGAGCGGCCATGATCGCAGTTACTATGCTCATTGGATTAAGTCTTCCACATCAAGTTAGTGCAGAAGAAGCAGGCAGCACACCGAATTTTGACTATACTGTCGGAAGTGGCCAGAGGATAGATCTTGGGAGCAATCTGGCTGAATTGAAATTGAATCAAGGGTTTAATTTCTTGGATAAAGAGAATACGCAAAAATTTGTTACTCAAATTGGGGATTTGGTTACTGGCAGGGAAATTGGCTCAATTATTCCGGACGACGAAAGCTGGGTCCTGTATTTCGATTATGAAGAGCCTGGGCACGTGGCGGATGATGAGAAGGATGAAATCGATGCAGATAGTCTTCTCCAAAGCTACAAGGATGGGACTGAAGAAGCTAACAAGAAGAAGGTTGCTGAAAATCATTTATTCGTAGATAAGTGGGAGACCCCGCCTCATTATGATGAAAACTTACATAGCTTAACTTGGTCACTTCTTATGCATACGCCTAATAATGAACAGTTGGTTAACCAGGAGATTCGGCTATTGACCCGTGAAGGGTTCATCTCTGCAATATTGGCCTGTGATCCAAGTATGCTCTCAGGAGCAGAATCCGTGGTAGAGAGTCAAATCCTTCCGACCTTAACCATGAAACCTGGCCAGCGTTACGAGGATTATGATAAATCAACGGACAAGACTGCCGAGTACGGACTTACCGGGTTGGTTCTGGGCGGTGCAGGTATTTTCGTAGCCAAGAAGACTGGCCTTCTTGCTTTGCTCTTGGTCCTGCTAAAGAAAGGATGGATTGTTATTGTGGCCGGTATCGGTTTCCTATGGAATCTGATTCGTGGTAAGAGAAAGAAGAATAAACAGAACAACGATATGGATCCTCCAGATCATGGAATGGAAATAAGATAATTATCTTAATAACACCCGGCAGCGTTGCTGCCGGGTGTTACGTATGATCAAGAGGCCTGTTCCAACCGCTTATTGCTTGCATATTGTGAGAGGAAGTACTAAATAACAGCAAGTCAATGGAGGGGTTGGATTGATAGACTCGCCTTTAAAGGGATCTTATGATGCTGTATTTAGCTTGGGGGCTAATTGTCAGACCGCTTATCAGCTAAGAAGACTTAATCTGCGCAAAGCCGCGGGCCCGCTTGATTGGTTCATCTCAGGCTCTCATTCCGGTCTAATTGCCGTACTGCGGAACCGTTTTGAAGACTTTATGAAACTTGAACATTTGAAGCTCGTAGGACAATTTAAGACTTGTTACTGCATTAAGGATGAGAAGTATGGAATTTTCTCTTATCATGACTTCCCGGTTAAACTACCACCGGATCGATGGGCGGATGCATATCCGGATTTTCATGACAGACTGGTTCGAAGACAGGAGAGATTCCTACATGCTGTCAGCATGTTGGAACATATCTTGTTCGTCCGCCTTAATTGCACACCAGACGAGGCTTTACAGCTTCAGCAAATTTTATCTGATTTAACCACCCATCGATTTACACTGCTCATTGTTAATACCCGGCAGGAGGCAATTCAAGAGATTCGGCCCAAGTTCGAACATGGTATAGTAACCGCTGAGTTAAGCAAAGGTTCAGATTGGCGCGGAGATGACAGAGGGTGGGAGCAGCTGCTGCACAATATTACAATAAAGAAATAGAGAGGTATGTGATTGGTATCCTATTCTCGCTAAAGTATCAGGAATGGTCTGAAGAAAGCCGGAAAGTTGTTCGTACAGTGCAGTCCTTAGATGTTTCTTCCGATGAGTTATTCGTTCACAAGCTGGTTGATGCCACACTTGTTCATAATAAATTGTGGGCTCATATTTCCAATGAGACGGAAGATAACCAGCTTCATTATGTGTATGTAAGCTCATACAGTGAAAATTCACTGGATAAGTATGGGCATGCGGTGTCCAAGAGAGCGCTGGAACAGGTGTCAGTAACTTCACTCCTTGCTCCCGAGTACCTAATTTGGAATGGGCATGAATTTGATCCACAGAAGGAGAATGGTTCTCCTTCCTTGATTACTATGGAGATCGCAAGAATGCTTCTGGATCATTATATAGTGAAGAATGAAACTACGTATGAAATCATCTATTCCGTGCTGGATATGGACCGGAAAAAGGTGGTCTTTTATTTAAAGGAAGAGGTGGACTTGTAATGCGCCCGGAGCACCAACCTATTCAACTAGAATCGAAGAAGATGGAAGGCTTCGTATCCAAGACTAAATTGCTGGCATTCGCCCTGCTCTTGACTGTCCCTGCAGCGCTGTCCGGCTGTGGTCAGCAGGATGAATGTGATCCTGATTATGATACAGGGTGCGAGTATGACTCCAGCAGCGGCCATTACTACTATGGGGGCGGAGGGTATTATGGAGGGTCATCGCGAAGCTCCAGCAGTACAAGTGATGGCAGCAGTCACAGCGGCTTCGGAAGCGGGGGCTCGCACTCTTCTTTTGGAGGATAGATAACAAATGAGGAAGATCAATACGCCAAAGGTTGACTACGAAGAAGTGTTCGATGGGGAGATCGCCAAGGAAATCCCATATTATCGTATGTATGGAAAGCAGTACTGCCTTCCTTCATTCGTTATATATGAAGAACACGAGATTGAAGAGCTAAGGGCTGCTTCCGAACAAGTGAACCGAATTTATCGGAAGGTTCTGCGTTTTGCTCAACAGTATTTACCTGATAGCTACTTGATCCAGCAGCTTGGTCTTGAACCCGCAATGATCCCTGCTGCCCGGATTCCCCTTCCTTGGAGCGGGATTGAACGTCAGGATTGGATCATCGGGGAACATGGCATGAAATGTATTGAGAATAATACAGAAACTCCAACAGGAATCCCCGAGTCTGCTTTTTTGGAGAGGGAGCTCCTGGGACGCTATATGGATGCCTCCGGTCCATCCTCAGCTATGGATGAGACATTAACCCAGACTTTCAAGGATATTGTTGCTGATTACAGGGCAAGAGGGCTTGGGAATAGAGTGACTTTCACCTGTATGGGAGAGATTCTGGAAGACAGCACGAATACGAAATACCTTCTTCGCAGATGTGAGAAGGCGGGTATCAAGGTCAATTATGCGCCTCTTGAGGAATTACGGATTGTTCCGGGAGTAGGGCTGTATCACCGGGATGAGAGAATTATGATCCTATACCGACTATATCCGCTTGAATTTTTAATTCATGATCAGGAAGAGAGCAGCGGAGTCCTTGTTGGCCAGGAACTCATGAAGCTGGCAGCTGAAGGAAAGATTGGTATAATCAATCCCCCGCAAAATATAATTACGCAAAGCAAGGGATTTATGGCGACAATCTGGTCACTGTATGAAAGAAATGATCTTACACAGGAATACTTCGGATTCAAGTTGTTTGATGCTGAAGAAATGCGGATTATCTCTAAATATTTGCTGCCTACCTATTTCACAAATGAGCCTTTTCTTCTAACCGGTGAGTCTTATGCAGCTAAGGGGTATTGGGGGCGTGAAGGGAAAGGAACAGATTTGTTCGAGCCGGGTGGTCTTGAAGACAGCAGGCTGTCTAGTGAGGCTGCTAGTACTTCTGAGGAGGCAGATCCAGAAGAAGCTGAATACTATGGGAGCATGCCCAAGATTTATCAGCGTCTCTATCCGATGTCACAAGCAGTGGTTCCAACAGAGCTTGGCGAATATCAAGGGTATGTCCTCACAGGAGTGTATGTATTTAACGGCAAATATGCAGGCGTCCTCTCCCGTATTGGCGCAAAAGTAACGGGGGATTTGGCTTATTATTGTCCGGCAGCAATTAGTCCCCGAAAAGGTAGCTCGATTACATAACAGGAGGCGGTACAACGTGAAGGAATTTAGCTGGGATTTACTTGATATCGGCATTGGAATTTTGATTTTATTTATCATTTTGCTTGCAGGTTACTGCGTATTTAGTCTGATGACCAAGTTCAAGGATAATGAAGAAATAGCCAGGGGGAATGAAGCCGCCGGCATGTATATGGGCAGCAAAATGCTGGGTCTTTGTATTATTGTCGCTATGGTCTCTTTCAGCAGCCACTCATGGATCTCCATGTTGACTTGGTCTGCGGTAGGGATAGTAGCATTATGTATTGTATATATTGTGTTCGATCTGGTGACGCCGAAGACAAAGCTTGGGGATGAGATTGCGAAGGGCAACATGGCGGTCGCCCAGCTGCTCCGCGGGATTGTGATTGGGGTATCTTTGGTCATTGGTACATTTCTAATGTAAAAAAAGGGCAATACTTTTAAGCATCTAATAATTGGACTCATTTTTTGGCCAGTTCCCTTTTAAGCTTAGCTACAGAATCGTCACTTGGATAAATATACGGTGTTTTCGGCTGCTTGATCTTCCGTATTTGTGCGGCGTTAATACTAAGAATCTCTTTGCCTTGGTTCTGGGTAACATGGATATGCCCATCTATCTCTACCCAGGTATCTTTGGGAAAATGAACAGTATGCTCGGGTTTAATAAATACACCGAATGGAGCTGCATCGGCAGTACAGCACAGTACCAAAAAACGGCCGAAAGCAAACGCTTTACGCTTATTGAGGGACGGGTCTGAGTACACAAAACCGCTTAGGCGGATGGGTTTGCCCTCGAATTCTTTTTTGAACAGATCAAGGGCTCCAATGGTCTCATAAAAAATGTCCTGATTCACCCGAATCACAGGTTCGGTGTAGAGCAGTCTAGCCAATTCAGTAAATTCCTCATTGTAAATATCCGGAGATTTGAATTTTTCTTTCAAAGTCTGTTCGGTACTATACTGACCGCTTAAAGCCATTCCTTTCTTCAATGCGGCCGAGCTTCCAAGAGCTTGATTCGGAAGCAGGAAGCCCAGCAGTAAGGGTACTGTAAATATACCGTAAACCGCAGCATTTCGAACCACAGAGGAAGAAAGCGGATGGTCGCAAGAGCAGGTGCTACGTCTGCGCTTGAATAGAGCCTGTATTAGCAGACTGATGCCAACACACGCGAGGGGAATAGGACAAAGGCTAACCCATAATTCCATCTTGGGCGCAATGTAGTAATGAAGGGAATCACTGCGGTCTAGAAGATATATATACGCAGCAAGAGTTAGCAGAATAAAGGCACGTGTCAGATAGTGGGCACCCATGAGCGAAGATTGTTTCATCTTGACCACCTCCCGCTTAATTTAGATGCTGGATCATCTGTTCTCCAAGAAAAGAGAAGATAAATACCAAGGATAAGATGAGGAACGTTAAGAAAAGTACGAATCTGACTTTAAAAGCGGACAGAAGCATCATGAAATTTTTGAAATCCAGCATTGGCCCTAGAACCAGAAAGGCAAGCAAGGATCCGGGAGAAAAGGAGTGCAAAAAAGTTGATGCTACAAAGGCATCTGAAGTAGAGCAGAGGGACAGCACAAACGAGAATCCCATCATAAAGGCATAGGCTCCAAAGGGGTGTCCTCCTATAGCGGTAAGGCTTTCCTTGGCGATAAATGTCTGAATTCCTGCTGTGAGAAGACAGCCCAGAATCAGATATTTGCCCATCCCGAACAGTTCATCTGCTGTATGGACAAGCACGGCGGATAACCGATTTTTTGGATGATGATGATGATCATGTTCATGATGATGTTGACTGCTAGACCCATTATGCTTTGTGGAATTAGATAGCTTAAGGGGAGACTCCTTTAAGGTAATATACAGGATGAAGCCGATTGAAATGGATACGAGCAAGGCTAGTCCCATTCTGGCGTATGCGATCTCGGGATGTGTGCGGAAAGCCGTATAGGTTGAGCCGAACACGATAGGGTTCAGGATAGGGCCGGCAAGGATGAATACCATGGCCATATAGACGGGCATTCCTTTTTGGATGAGGCGTCTCACCAGCGGAATCATACCGCATTCGCAGATGGGAAATACAAGGCCTATAGAGCACGCGAACAAGATAGCAGCTAGGGGATTCCTGGGAATCCAGCGGTTAATCATTTGCTCAGGAATAACAACATGGAGGATGGAGGAGAGTAGTGCTCCTGCGAGAACAAAAGGGATGGCTTCTAGAAATATCCCATTGAAAATATTTTTAAAAGTAGCAGCGGCATCAGAATTTAACAATGAGAGTGCTGAAGGTGCGAATACAATAGCACTGACAAGTAAGAAAGAGAACGGAATTAGTATGGCCATATACTTGGGAAAAGAAGATTGGTTACTCATTACAGATCTCCTTGGCTAAAATAGGTTCCATTTCTATTAATATATGTTCGAGATAGGTTGAATAGAACGATGATTGTCTATTAGAGAGTAGGTAGCAAGCGCACTATTAAAATCACAGGGCTTACGTGAATCACGAGTTGTGCCTTCACTGCTCGGAAACTGAATCGGTCTTTGGGGTAGAATAACAATGGTTTAATTTGGAGTGATTATAGGAGCGGAGAATAAAGAATACTGAAGATATCTTAAAAAAGTGCCGTAAATGTCGGCTCTTTTGGTGTTGCACAATGCAGAGTAAAGGCATAAAATAAAAAAACCGGCCTGAAGGCCGGATATTTACAAATAATAGAGTTGAAAAAAGACAAGACATTTGATACAATTAAAGATATGTCATGGCAATTAAATTTGGAAAATGTGTAATTTTATATTACCATTAATTTTCCGATTTGTCAAACAATGAAACCCCTAAAATTAGGTGACTAAGACAGCAAAGCCTCAATTCTTTACCTTATATTTGTCGCTTGCTGAATTGAAATATTTATAAGTTGTTTGGGTTGAAGGGAGCGGGATGATGGAGAACGGACAGCATACTGAACTAGATACAGATCTTACACTTGAGCAGGTGAAGGATCAGTTACTTGCCCAAGGCAAAAAGGAATCCTCGCTAAACTACAAAGAAATTCTAAGTAAGCTCGCCCCGTTCGATCAGGATCAGGATCAAATTGACGAATTTCTTGAACAATTAGCTGAGAACGGGATAGATCTTGATAATGACGTTGAAGAGAACAATGGATTCAGTTCTGATGACTCGAAGAACGATGAAATGACCTTTGATGATGATCTGTCTTTGCCACCAGGTATTAAGATTGATGACCCTGTACGGATGTACCTCAAGGAAATTGGACGTGTGCCATTGCTTTCAGCGACAGAGGAAGTCGAACTTGCCAAGCGTATTGAGCAGGGGGATGAGGCTGCCAAGCGCAGATTGGCTGAAGCAAATTTGCGGCTGGTTGTTAGTATTGCCCGGCGTTATGTCGGCCGTGGAATGCTATTCCTTGACTTGATCCAGGAAGGTAATATGGGATTGATCAAGGCAGTGGAGAAGTTCGACTATAATAAGGGCTTCAAATTCAGTACGTATGCAACCTGGTGGATTCGTCAGGCGATTACCCGGGCGATTGCCGATCAGGCAAGAACTATACGTATTCCTGTTCACATGGTGGAGACGATCAACAAATTAATTCGGATCTCGAGACAGCTTCTTCAAGATCTTGGACGCGAGCCTTCTCCAGAAGAGATCGCGAAGGAAATGGAATTAAGTGTAGAGAAGGTTCGTGAAATTATGAAGGCCGCTCAGGAACCGGTCTCCCTGGAGACTCCGATTGGTGAAGAGAATGATTCCAATTTGGGCGACTTTATTGAAGATCATGAAGCTATGGCTCCTGCTGATGCTGCCGCTTATGAGCTGCTCAAGGAACAGCTTGAAGAGGTGCTGGATACACTTACTGAACGGGAAGAGAATGTACTTCGTCTGCGGTTTGGTATTGATGATGGACGTACACGCACGCTTGAGGAAGTAGGCAAGGAGTTCGGGGTAACCCGTGAGCGGATCAGACAGATTGAAGCAAAGGCACTACGCAAGCTTAGACATCCGAGCAGAAGCAAACGGCTTAAGGATTTCCTGGAGTAAAATTTCTTAAGACAGGGAGGGTGTACCTATGGATACTGGATTTATGATCCGCTGCTTGAAATGCGGACAGGAGCATACGATCACACCAGGTCGCCGCAGTCATCGTAATGAAGCCATTGAATTTGGAACAGATAATTATGGGGCTGACCAAATTTCCTGTCAATGTGGAAATGCACTTGAAGAACACAGTCGTTTTGAAGGTGAGGATTTCGAGGGTGAGTTCATTGTGGAGTGGAAACAAATCCCATAATGGGCCAAGCCTAATAAATAAATAAGCCATGGAGTCATCCCTTTAGATGACTCCATGGCTTATTTGGTTCTCTCAGCTTTTCAACACCAGAGGATGCCAGCGGACCCAGCTGTGCCAGCCTGGTTGAGATTATGGCAACCTCTTCCGGGGTCTTGGACATATCCGTCTCGAACCAATGCTGAAGAATCCCCATATTTACAGACAGGACATATTCGTGGATATAATCGGATGGGACAAGAAAATCCTCATCCTTAAGCTGGAGCTTTACCCGGTTGCGCTCAAGATGGTCCCGCATAGCTCTTTTCATGCGTGAGGGAAAGGAAGGGTCGCCTTTAGGTCCTAATATGACTTTGAAAAACCATGAGTTCTGTTTGAAATATTCATAGATTTCCACAATTTGAGGATTCGGTTCATTCAAATATTTGCTGTTATGAACTTCGAGAGGATTGAAGTTCTTCAGTACGTTCATCCAGCCTTCCAGCATATAGTCCGCACATTTATCCAGCAAATCCTGCAAATCCCGGTAATGCAAATAGAAAGTCCCTCTGTTGAGACCTGCCTTCTCAGTTAATTGAGAGACACTAATCCCGTCATATCCTTTCTGCTCAATTAGCTCCATTAGGGCTTTTCGCAGCATTTGCTTGGTTCTAATAATCCTGCGGTCAACGATCTCTTCCATAAATTCAACTCCATTCATCCCTATATAATCGACACAGAAGTGCTATCTTGTTCATTAATAACCAGTTCAGAGTAATCTGATTATTGCAAATCAATTAACGACTCTCTACAATAACAAAGTGAGCGTTAATGAACATATCGTCTATTATCATAATTACATATTCACACACCAGGAACAATAGATCGCTCAGGTATAAGAAAGAGAAATCATAGGAGAAGGAGGTCTGTAAAATGAGTTCAACAAGGGCAGCAGACCAGAACCCGTTTACGGTCAGGCAGCTGATCGCGCCGCTTCTGGCTGTTATTATTGGTATGTTCATGGTTATTTTGGACAGTACCGTTGTTAATGTGGCACTTCCCAAACTGGTGAAGGATTTCCACACAACCGTGCCTATCATTCAGTGGACCGTTACCGGGTATACACTTGCCCTTTCGGCGGTAATTCCCCTTGCGGGTTGGATGACAGACCGATTTGGGGCCAAGCAGATCTTCTTGGTTACCATTGCTCTGTTTACACTAGGTTCAGTACTTTGTTCATTGGCAACTTCACCTGAACAGCTGATTGTGTACCGGGTTATTCAGGGTCTTGGGGGCGGTATGGTTGCTCCTATTGGTATGGCCATGGTCTTCAGACTGGCTCCTCCGGAGAAAATGGGTTCAATTATGGGGATGCTAGGCGTTCCGATGCTGCTTGCACCGGCGCTTGGTCCAGTCTTGTCGGGATATCTGGTTGAGTATGTCTCGTGGCACTGGATCTTCCTGATTAACCTTCCAGTAGGGATACTTGCAATTATTGTAGGCGTTAAGTTTCTGCCGAAATTTGAACGCAAAGCTGTTCCATCCTTGGATATCTTGGGAATTATCCTCGCCCCGATTGCTTTTGCTATGCTAGCTTACGGGGTTAGTGAAGGCGGTAAGAGCTGGTCTTCGACAGAAACGCTGACCGGACTAATTGTCGGCGGTGTGGCTTTACTGTTATTTATTTTCGTGGAGTTACGGCAGAAGCAGCCACTTCTGGAGCTTCGTGTATTTCAATCCAGCGACTTCACAAGAGGGATCTTCATTGCCTGGATATCCCAGATTGCACTCTTCGGTGCGATTCTATTAATGCCGCTGTATCTTCAGCAGGTCAGAGAATATACCCCGCTTGAGAGCGGACTTACTGTACTTCCTCAGGCCTTGGCTTCAGGCTTGTTCATGCCGATTGGAGGAAGATTATTCGATAAAATCGGCGCAAGACCTTTGGTGATCATTGGTCTGTCCGTCATCACAGGGGCATTATTCATGCTGTCTAATATTGCTGTAGACACGGCTTCATGGTTCATCCTCACGGCACTCACCATGATGGGGGCGGGGATGGGTCTCTCGATGATGGCGATTAATACGCACGTACTCCAGGCAGCGCCTAGAAAGCTGGTCAGCAGAGTAACACCGCTCACGACAGCTGCTCAGCAGGTTATGGTGTCCTTTGCGGTAGCTGGGCTAACCGGTTATCTAACATCAAGAATTACTGACCATATGCCAGAAGCTAAAGACCTAGTTAAAGCTTCAGTTGCTGCGTATGGAGATACCTTCCTTGTTGCAGCCTGCATTGCTGCCGCAGGAGCACTGCTGGGTATTATTTTACGCAGACCAAAACCTCAGGTGGAAGCACCAGTAGAGGGAACGGATCAATCAAACTCCGCGATGATGATGAATCACTAAAAAAATGATTCATTCAATTTGATAGTCTCATTGTAACTCTTAAACCCTTCTGGCTCTAGGCGAGAAGGGTTTTTGTATTCATGAAACCTTATATTTCCTCATGAATTCTTCATCTTTCATACCTGACATAGTTATTGACGTATAAATTCTACAGGTGTAAACTAGCTAAGTTGAGTTTTTTGATGCTAACAGTTAGTAACCTTATATACTTTTTATAGTTAATAGAGAGAAATTTCTGGAGGGATAGTCGTGGATGCTATGACATTTGTATTGTTTGGAGCCACAGGAGATTTAGCAAAAAGAAAGATTTATCCTGCGTTATATAATCTGTATATTGATAACAAGCTGCCAGAAGGATTCTCCGTGTTTGGACTCGGAAGAAGAGAGATCTCCAATGAGGACTTTCAGGCTAGTGTAAGAGACTCGCTCCACAAGTTCTCCAGACGATTGGGTATCGG
Source organism: Paenibacillus sp. SN-8-1 (assembly GCF_050995535.1). Classification (NCBI taxonomy): domain Bacteria; kingdom Bacillati; phylum Bacillota; class Bacilli; order Caryophanales; family Paenibacillaceae; genus Paenibacillus; species Paenibacillus sp. SN-8-1. Next base: position 2,634,618 of record NZ_CP194782.1, on the reverse strand, counting down.
AGATCGGTTGGAGTCTTTTTTGAGTTCATTCCGCTACAGCGCTCTTAACGTCAATAATGTTGAAGATTATAGTAAACTATTATCTGCTGTGCAAGAACGTGAAAACGAACTGAAAATTCCCGAAAACCGGATGTTTTATCTTTCCGTAGCTCCCGAATACTTTGGGACAATTGCACAAAATATAAATCAAAGTGGTCTCGGTACGGTTAAAGGATGGAGACGGCTCATTATCGAGAAGCCATTCGGGCATGATCTGGAATCTGCACGAGCATTACATGCAAGCTTGGATCAATCCTTTACTGAGGAAGAGATCTACCGGATTGACCACTACCTAGGCAAGCCGATGGTTCAGAACCTTGAGGTGCTTGGCTTTGCAAATCCAGTGCTTCAGGCCCTCTGGACAAATCGCTATATAGCGAATGTACAGATTACTGCGAATGAGCTGGTTGGGGTTGAGGATCGGGCTGGATATTTCGATCAAACAGGCACAATTAGAGATATGTTCCAGAATCATATGCTGCAAATTTTGATGATGGTGACGATGCACCTGCCAAAACGCAGTACTCCTGAAGAAGTACGAATGAAGAAGCGGGATATTGTGGCTTCGCTGCGGCCTATTGCTAAAGATGAGGTCATTAACCATGTGATTCGTGGGCAGTATAGTGCGGGAGAGCTCAATCAATCGCCTGTTCCAGGATATCTGGATGAGAAAGACGTTGAACCGGGTTCCCGCAATGATACTTATGTTGCTGCAAGAGTCTGGATTGACACTCCATTCTGGAGCGAGGTTCCATTCTATATCCGTACGGGTAAAAGAACGCATGAGAAATCTACGCGAATTGTCGTTGAGTTTAAGGAGCCTCTGAAAATGTCATCGAACAGTGAAGAGGTAGCAGCACCTAACCTTCTAACGATTGAAATTAACCCAATGGAAAGTATTACGCTGCAGTTGAATACGAAGAATGCAGCGAACGATAGCAAGCTGGAGCCAATTCACATGCACTTCTCATCGAATTCCAAAGATGCACCGGAAGCATATGAGAATCTGATCCACGACGCTATGCGTGGCGATTCGACCTTCTTCGCGCATTGGGATGAGGTTGAATTGTCCTGGAAATGGATACAGCCTGTACTTGAAGCTTTCAAAGAAGATATCATTCCACTCCATCAATACCCTGCCGGGACTAACGGCCCAGAGGCAGCTCACCAATTGTTGGCTGAAGATGGAAATCAGTGGTGGTAATAGATAATTAACTAATCAGGAGGACAAACTAACATGAAATTAGGACTAATTGGCCTAGGTAAAATGGGTCTCAATCTGGGTAAAAACTTGATCGATCATAAGCATGAGGTAGCCGCATTCGACCTGAATGCTGAAGCCGTAACTGAAATGAAACAGTATGGCGCTGAAGGCTTCACAAGCCTGCAGGATATGGTTCAGTCCCTAAGCTCACCTCGTATACTCTGGATCATGGTTCCCCATGGCGTTGTAGACACCGTTCTTGGACAAATTAAACCTCTTCTTAGCCAAGGAGATATTGTAATTGAGGCAGGTAACTCCCATTACAAAGAATCAATTCGCCGTGCAGAGGAAATGAAAGAAGCCGGCATTTATTATATGGATGCTGGAACTTCAGGTGGTATGGAAGGCGCTCGTAACGGAGCTTGCTACATGATCGGTGGAGATCCTGAAGCATGGAGTATCGTTGAACCCCTTTTCCGTGACACTGCCGTTGAGAATGGATATTTATATGCTGGCCTATCAGGCAGCGGTCATTACCTCAAGATGGTTCATAACGGAATCGAATACGGCATGATGGCAGCAATCGGTGAAGGCTTTGAAGTGCTTGAGAAGAGCTCGTTCGATTTCGATTATGAAAAAGTAGCCAAAGTATGGAATAACGGCTCTGTCATTCGTTCCTGGCTGATGGAACTTACTGAGAATGCTTTCTCCAAAGACAGCAAGCTGGATGGCATCAAAGGAGTTATGCATTCCTCCGGCGAAGGCAAATGGACAGTTGAGGAAGCGATGGATCTGCAGACCGCAACTCCGGTTATCGCTATGTCGCTTCTAATGCGCTACCGTTCGATGGACAATGATACGTTCACTGGTAAAGTAGTTGCAGCACTGCGCAATGAATTTGGCGGACATGCTGTAGAAAAGAAATAATTAAAGTTCTGGCCTTATCCCGGACGGCTCGGGGTAAGGCTTTTCTTTTAATTTCTTACAAGTGCCGTGTGTCCTATTTAACAAATATACTATGATCGGGAGGCCATTTACTGTAACCTTGCTCACACATTGACGAATTGTTACCTTTTTGTTGAACTCTAGGTCGATATATAAGATATAATGGAATATATTGCTGTTGAATGCAGGGCACCCTGTCGCCTCTTTTTTGGCTCGGCGGGGTGTTTATTTAGCTGTGCACTTTAGACTGTCTGCGCTCTATTAAAATAAGAGATAGGAGATCTGGATAGAATGAAACTAAAGAGATACCATTATATTCTTATTATCGGAAGCCTCATTATTCTTCTTTCTATAATCAATCATATCGCTGTACTCCACAGAGAAGCCGTGAATAAGGAACAGCAGAAGATGGCGGTTGCCAAGAAGACTGAACAGAAAAAGGTGGTACCCGTGAAGGAGATTCAATACACCTTTCGGGAAATCTATGATGTAAAGACGAGCGAGAAGAAAGTGGCACTCACCTTTGATGACGGACCGGATAACCGGTATACTCCGCAGATTCTGGATATACTAAAGGACAATCAGGTAAAAGCGACTTTCTTTCTGGTAGGACGTCAGATCGATAAGGATCCGAGCGTGGTTAAGCGTATATTCAGTGAGGGACATGAGATAGGAAATCATACAGTGAATCATCCTAATCTCAACAAAATGGAGGTACAACAGATTTCTCAGGAAGTTGAGAATAACAATGCCAAAATCAAGAAGCTGACGGGATATACTCCGGTGTTATTTCGTTCCCCATATGGGAATGCATCAGAGCAAGTTAAGGAAGTCCTGAAAGACAGTCATTTGCTGCTGATCAACTGGTCTGTGGATACAAGAGACTGGAAGGAGACTTCTCCTGAGATGATTCTTGCCAATCTCAAGAAAGAGATACGTCCAGGAAGTATCGTGCTTCAGCACAGCTTCGGGGGCAAGAAGGTTCATAATACGATTGCGGCTCTACCTGAAGAGATCAAATGGCTTAAGGAACAAGGGTATACCTTAGTCACGGTTTCGGAATTAATTAAGCAAGAGAATAAATAATTCATGTGAGTATGAAAGTAGGGAATGGGAGATGCATGGACAAAAGTGGTTTACTAAGGCTTTTGCCCTAAGTTTGATTTGTATTTTAGGCTTTGTCTTTATCGCTTATTCGATCAGCGATCATCAAATTCACAACTTCGATCAGACTGTGATCTCCTCGGTACAGGGATTGGAGTCTCCAGGAATTACGGTTGTCATGAAGGCATTTACCTGGATTGGATCAGGTATTCCTGTTACAGTCATCACTCTTGCAGCGATTGTAATCCTGTATGCCCTGCTCAAACATCGGAGCGAGCTTGTGTTCCTGGCTGCGCTTGCTATAACTTCATCACTGCTCAATTCTGTGATCAAGAGAATCTTTAAGCGGGATAGGCCGACACTGCACCGGATCGCCGAGGCAAATGGGTTCAGCTTCCCAAGCGGGCATGCCATGGCAACCATTGCGCTATATGGAGGTCTTGCCTTTCTGCTCTGGAAGCATGCACCTGCCTTGATTGGACGTATCCTTATCCTTACGGCAAGTATCATTCTGATCCTTATGATCGGAATTAGCCGAATATATCTCGGCGTGCATTACCCCAGCGATGTACTTGCCGGTTACTTGCTCAGCGGAAGCCTGCTTGCAATCTTCATATGGTACTATCAAGGGTATCTTGAGCGGAGGAAGGCGAAGCCTTAAGAGCTCGGCTGCACCCTGCCGGAGGATTGCAGCTTGCGGAGATTGAATAACTGCGCTACTATTTTCTGCATAGATAAGACGCTGTTATTATAATGACACTACGCTATTATTCTACTAATGATACCTTGCAGAGAATTGGAGCTTCTACCTGATGAAAAAATTCAAAAAATTCTATATTGAAACTACGAGTATTTGTAATTTGGCATGCACCTTCTGTCCGCCTACGAAACGGCAGGCAAATTTTATTAAACTGGAGGATTTCCAGAAGACCCTGGATCAGATTAAGCCCCATACCGACTATATTTACTTCCATGTCAAAGGAGAACCGCTGCTTCATCCCAAGATCGATGAAATGCTGGATATTGCACATGAGAAGGGGTTTAAAGTAAATATTACGACGAACGGAACCCTTATTCGTAAGAACAGGGACAAGCTGCTTAATAAGCCGGCTCTACGGCAAATGAACTTCTCCCTGCACAGCTTTGATGGCCACGAAGGTTCAACAGACCGGGACGGTTATATTTCAAGCGTCCTGGAATTTGTCAAGGAAGCCGTGGCGCAGTCGAATCTCATCGTATCCCTGCGGCTGTGGAATCTGAGTGAAGATAATCTCACCAACCTGCAGAGAAACCGCAACCGGGAGACATTGGAGTACATCGAACGCGAATTCAATTTGGATTTCAAAATTATCGAGAAGGTAACTCCGGGAAGTGGGGTCAAGATTGCAGACCGGATCTACCTGAATCAGGATTATGAATTCAAATGGCCTGATCTTAAGGAAGAAGAGGATCACGGTCCCGGATTCTGCCATGGACTTCGCAATCAGGCCGGAGTATTGGTGGATGGAACGGTCATCCCTTGCTGCCTGGATGGTGAAGGGGTTATAAACCTGGGGAATATCCACCAGAAGCCATTCTCTGAGATTATTGAGGGCGAACGAGCGAATAATCTGTATGATGGATTCTCCAGACGGGAAGTCAAGGAAGAGCTGTGCCGTAAATGCGGCTATCGCAAGCGGTTTGATCTGGAGCCCGGTGAGATCGGGGCACTAAGCTCGTAATTCGAAGATCGGAGTTGAGCAGGAATTATTTTTTTGCAACTAGGATGATTTCGAGTGAATATCTCATTTCAGAAGCCTGTCTCTTGGGTAATAAGAGGCAGTCTTTTTTTTACATGAGAAATTTGTGCTATGATGTCTAAAAGATGGTAGGTTCTATAAGGCAGAAGATCAAGTGAGGTAGAATATGGCGCTAAAAACAACAAAACCTAAACAAAACTATATAGCAGGAATTTCTCTTGGGGTGATGGGAGCTGGGTTCGCAGCTACGCTTCCCTTTCATGAGGGAGCTCTCGGCCTAAGGCTTCTGCAGGGGGGATTCGAAGCGGGCCTTGTCGGCGGTCTGGCAGACTGGTTCGCCGTCACTGCACTCTTCAGACATCCTCTGGGGATACCCGTGCCTCATACGGCACTGCTGCCGAAGAATCGGGAGAAGCTGACGGAAGCTGTGATTGCGATGATCGAGACGGAATTGCTGCGCAAGGAGAGCATTGGCGAGAAGATCAAAAGCATTCGTATAGCTGAGCTTGCCCTTAACAAGGCGAAGGCGGGTATAGAAGCTGGATCGTATAATAATGTAATTTCATCCGTGCTTCTGTCCGTGATTCGAAATATCCCGGTCAAGCAGTTAACCGGTATTCTAGTGCGTGAAATTCAGCAGGTGGCAGACCATCTGGATGAGAAGACGATCCTGAACAGGCTATGGAATGAGATCGTTGAACGAGGGTATGATGAGAAGGTGCTTGATCTGGCTTTGGATCGCGCAGATGCCTGGGCAAGACAGCCCGAAACGCGGGATATGCTCGGAAGAATCGGAATTGAGCAAATTCAGCAGATCAAGCTGGGTGGCTTGATGCAGTTCGCTGTAAATGCATTTCTTGGGTACCTTAGTGAAGATAAGATGGGGGATCTTATTCAGGGCTTCGTCTTGAAACAGGTAGAGAATTTCAGAGATCCGGATAATTTGAACCGGCTCAAGCTACTCGCGATCCTTCATGTTGAGGTGAACCATGCGCTAGAGCGTCCAGAGCTGCTTGAGGAGATAAGAAGCTGGAAGGACAACCTTCTGGAGAAGCTGGACTTGGAGAATAAGATCGAAGCGTATATCGAATCACTGATTACACGTTTTCAAGGGATTGTTGAGAGCGGGGAGTTCCAGGAACAGTGGTTGTCCCCATTCATGAGAACGATGCTGGAAAGGTTGGAAGAGAGCCCGGAGCGGATTGAACAGGCTGAACAGTGGATCCAGCAGCAGGCCGTTCAACTGATTGAGAAGCATTACTCCAAGATTGGAGCGCTGGTCAGAGAGAACTTGAATAAGCTTAGCAATGCGGAGCTGGTCACATTCATTGAGGGGAAAGTGGGCAGAGATCTTCAGTGGATTCGGATTAACGGGGCGATTTGCGGATTTCTGGTTGGCGTTGGACTCAGCCTGATTAGGGCGCTAGTATAAAGTGAGTAGATGGGCAAGAGGATGTACTTCCGTAACGTACGGGCGTGCATCTTCTTTTTATTGTCGGAATGCGTAAGACCGAAATGACAGGCAGCAATTTAGTAGAGCGAAGAGATTAACATGTATCTGAATCGGCACACATTGTATTTTGGCGGTAAGCATGTGATAATAATTCTTTGTGCGTATTGATTATTATATGGATTGAACTAAAGACTGCGTGATCGATTCTGTTGCATAACAAGTGTTAGCCTTGGTCCATGCGCTCATTTCTTTAGTTCATTCCATATAGCAATACAGATTTGACTTGGAGGCAGACACAGTGGATCGTTACCCGTTTGAATTTGATTCCTCACAGCCCTTCATTCCCCAGCTTGGTGAGTGGATTGCGGATGTGTTCTACGATATATTGCCAGAGGCTGGCTTTGAAGTGCGGGATGAGCAGATTTACATGGCTTATCAATTAGAAAGGGCATTTGCGGAGAAAAAGACGATATTTGCAGAAGCGGGAGTGGGGACCGGCAAGACCTTGGTCTATCTCCTCTACGCTGCCGCATATGCCCGTTATATGCGGAAGCCCGCGATTATTGCGTGCGCGGATGAATCGCTAATAGAACAGCTCGTAAAGCCCGAAGGCGATATCACGAAGCTGATCAAGCATTTGAACTTCGCTATTGATGCGCGTCTTGGCAAATCGCCGGATCAGTATGTGTGTCTGGTTAAGCTGGATGAGGCAAGAGCGAGAGAGATGGAAGGCACGCACTATGATGAAATTTATGAGGGGCTGCCGAAGTTTGTGCGAACTCCGGAGACCATGCAGTCGTTCCATGCCTATGGTGACCGGAAGGATTACCCCGATCTGAATGACGAGCAGTGGCACAAGATCAGCTGGGATTCATTCCAGGACTGCTTCGTATGTGACCGCAGACATCGATGCGGGCAGACGCTATCACGTGATCACTACCGGGCTTCTTCAGATCTGATCATATGCTCACACGATTATTACATGGAGCATGTATGGACCTACGAGGGCCGCAAGCAGGAGGGTCAGCTTCCGCTGCTCCCGGATCACTGTGCGGTTGTATTCGACGAAGGGCATTTGCTCGAGACGGCCGCCCAAAAGGCACTGAGCTATAATTTGAAGCACACAGTATTTGAAGAGATTGTCCTGAGACTCCTTCAGGGTGAGATTCGGGAAAGCTTGGCTGTGCTAATTGACCAGGCGATAGAGCAGAGCGAAATCATGTTCCATGTGCTTGAGAACAGCAGCTCCGAAGTGGCAGGTTCCGACCGAATGAAGGTGGACCTGACTAGTCAGCTCCTGCGCGAGATTGCGAAGTTCAGAAATCTGCTTGATCAGATTGAGGAAGAGCTTGTATTTGAGGGAGAACTCTACACATTAAATGATTATCAGTTCCGTATTGTAGAAGAGCATCTGGAAATGATTCAGAAGGCGTTAAGCCTTTTTCAGCGTGAAGAGGCTCCAATATGCTGGACAACCTTGCATAAGGAAGGTCTGACCTTGTCCATTATGCCCAAGACGGTTAAGGAAGTTCTGAGGGACCGTGTGTTCAATCTGAGAATCCCGATTGTGTTCTCCTCGGCGACCCTGTCTGTGGATGGTTCGTTTCATTATGTAGCGGATAGCCTTGGGATACAGGATTACCTCTCATTCTCAGCGGCTTCACCTTATGATTACTCAAATATGATGAAGATATTTGCTCCTGCGTGGAGAGAAGAAGGCTCATTTGCAGAGAAGATGAAGCTTGCCACTCAACTGTTGAAGCAGACCGAGGGGAGAGCTCTGATCTTGTTCCGGACGATGGAGGACCTTCGTCAGTTCAAGCAGCAGTCCGAGGTGAATGGGGAACTGGCTGAGTATCAGTTCTATTATGAAGGGGATCAGGAGATCAGTCATCTGATTGCAAGATTCCAATCTGAGGAGCCGAGTATTCTCTGTGCGGTCAGCTTATGGGAGGGACTTGATGTGCCCGGACCATCGTTATCGAATGTTGTGATATGGTCGCTGCCCTTCCCTCCTCAGGACCCGGTATTCATGGCCAAGCATCAATCTGTGGATAATCCGTTCGAGGAAGTTGACCTTCCCTATATGAAGCTGCGGCTCAGACAGGGCCTTGGCAGGTTGATACGAACTTCAAGTGACCAGGGTATTGCAGCGATCCTGGGAGGCACGCTCCACCAGGCAGACTCCGAGGTAGCAAGACACGTGATCTCGGTACTCCCGCCAGGAGTACAGCTCAGCGTGCTTGGCGAGTAGTGTGCTGTTCAAGCATTAGTGCGTGGAACTTAGCAGAGAGAAGTGCTTCAGGATTCAACTAACTGGGCAAAAGTGGACAAACCAAGATCTGAAGAGGTATAGGTATCTCTGACGTACCGATCTTGTTCGTTACTGCCCTAAGGTAAGGATTTGGCTAACACAAGAATAAGCAAGCGCAGCAAAAAAGAGAAGTTTTCCGGCCATATAATCGACATGGTCCGAAGGCTTCTCTTCGTTGTATCTGGGACAATATAGATTTACTCCGGCTTCCAGACAAGCCGTGAAGGGTCGATTCTAGGTACCAGGCCTTCATCCGCAGCCAGAGTCAGCAGGGCGCTGACCGCGTTATAGCCCTCTTCCCCGAGTTCCCCGGTGAACTCATTCACATATAGATCAATATGCGCTTGGGTTACCTCTGGTGCCATCTCCTGGGCATGACTCGCTATATAGCTGCGAGAGACCTCTGGATGCTCCCATGCATAGCGGACAGAGTCCTGAATCCAGCCAGCGATGCGCTTCAAATCGAGGGACCTGCGGGCGATGATAGCGCCGAGTGGAATGGGGAGCCCTGTGGTCTCTTCCCACCAGCTGCCAAGGTCGGTCATCAAGGCTAATCCGTAATTCGGATAAGTAAAGCGGGCTTCATGTATGACAAGTCCTGCATCAATCTGTCCGTCTCTGACTGCGGGCATGATCTTGTCAAAAGGCATTACGACAATCTCGCCCACGCCCCCCGGGACATTTCTTGCCGCCCATAGTCTGAACAAGAGATAAGCGGTGGAACGCTCGCTTGGAACAGCTACGCGGCGTCCGCTGAGCGCGGCAGGATCAGGTTTATCTGTACTGCCACCCTGGGTCAACACCAGGGGTCCGCATCCCCGTCCCAAGGCTCCTCCGCAGGGGAGAAGCGCGTAGTCTTCAAGAACCCAGGGAAGGGCTGCATAGGAGATCTTGAGAATCTCAGGGCCTGTACGGTCAATGGCCCAATTATTCGTAATATCAATATCGGCGTAGGTGACTTCGAATTCCGGTGCTCCCGGGACTAATCCATGGACTAAAGCGTGAAAGACGAACGTGTCGTTCGGACACGGAGAGAAAGCTATTTTCATTTGAGTACCTCCTGAAGTTGAGTGAAAGCTGCCTCAAGTGCAGCAAGCGCATCGCCGATCCGCCAGGCGGACCGGTCGCGCGGGCCGACGGCATTTGAGATTCCGCGAATCTCAAGCACCGGCAGCCCGGCTTGCTCTGCAGCAATGGCTACGCCGAAGCCTTCCATGGCTTCGGCGCAAGCCCCGGGAACACGGCCGGCAAGTGCCTCGGCCGTGGCCGAAGTTCCGGTTGCGGTCGTTACCGTTACAATCGGTCCCGATTGGACGGGGACTCCCGCAACCTGAAGGGTGTGGGTCCAGCGGGCGACAAGCTCCGCCTGGACCGCAATGCGGGACGAGCCGAAGCCAAGCTCGTCCACACTGCAGAAGCCTTCCTGGGTCTCCGCACCCAGGTCGGCTGCAGTAATATTGCTCGCCACGACAACTGTGCCGATCTCGGCAAGGCCGGGGAAGCCGCCTCCGATACCGGCGCTGATGACCAGATCGTAGCCTTCCCTTGCTGTGGCTAGTATCCTTGCCGTGCTTGCAGCAGCAGCGGCTGAGCCGACCCCGGCAAGATGAACATCGAAGGCCGCCGCGCCAGGGCGGCCGAGCAGTCCGCGCTGAACAGCTTCCTGCTCCGCAGGAACCGCGGTCATGATCAGGACTCGCCTGAAGACAGGAATATTTAAATGGTTATTCATTGCATAATCTCCTTAGATCGGTTGGATGCTGATCTATACAGTGTAAGCCAATTTTCGTTAGCCGACAACTCGGATAGGAGTATTTGATATATATGTATTGACATAGTAATGGGTTAAAGCGCTATAATATCCAAGCTACAGCAACGAAGAGAGAAAGTATTATAAAGCAGTCATGAAACCGGTTCTCTATTGCCTGAGGCATGCTGCATACGAAGGAGTGTTGATTAACGGTGTTATCTCGTACCCGGACAGTGGTGTACCTTATATTTTTAGTACTTGTATGGGGAGTCAACTGGCCTTTGTCCAAACATGCGTTATTATACTCGCCGCCTCTGCTGTTCGCGGGGCTGCGTCTAATTCTTGGAGGTGTTCTGCTGCTGTTGATCGCCATCCCACGGTATAGACAGCTGAGGCTCAAAGAGACCTGGCCTCTTTATTTCATCTCTGCCATTTTCAATATTATTCTGTACTATGGTCTTCAGACGATCGGCCTGAACTATTTGCCGGCAGGATTATTCTCCGCCATTGTGTTCCTGCAGCCGGTTCTGCTTGGGATTAGTGCCTGGTTATGGCTCGGGGAGAGGATGTATGGACTTAAGATCATAGGTCTGATTCTGGGATTCCTGGGAGTCGGGGTGATTGGCGGGGGAGGTCTTACCGGAAGCCTGTCTCCGGTTGGCGTTATGCTCGCGCTTGGGAGTGCAGTCAGCTGGACGCTGGGTACCGTCTATATGAAGAAAATCACCGGCAAGGTTGACTCGATCTGGATCGCAACCCTGCAAATTTTGATCGGCGGTATTGTACTTCTGGTATTGGGAAGCTTTACAGAGAGCTGGTCTGCAATCCAGTGGACCGGGTCGTTCATGGTTGATACATTATTCATCGCGATATTCGTCATTGCGATCGGCTGGCTGATCTTCTTCAAATTGGTGGGCTCGGGAGAAGCAAGTACCGTAGGTTCATACACCTTCCTCATCCCGGTCATCTCTATTATTTGCAGTGTGATCTTCATGGGAGAATCGCTGACTTTGAACCTGGTTATTGGCTTCGTTATGATCGTGGGCAGCATTATACTCGTAAATGCGACTGGAGGAAGGCGCTCAGGCTCACTTGATTGAAGAAGAATTCGATGGGGATTTAGACAAACATACAATTCTTGGGAAGGACTCATAAGTGACATGCTGGGCCCAAGGCCCAAGCTTCAGCCGCCCGGATTATACAAAGGGAGCCTCAGATCAGATGATCTTGAGGCTCCCTTTATTTAATTATTATCCCGATGTCTTCACTACGCTTGTCTGACGTTCTCTGAACATGAAGAAGTACATTAGTGAAGATACGATATATAGCACGCCAGTAATGCTGAAAGTAATGGCATAGCCCCAATAATTACCGTAGGTTGTGACAAAGTAAGATTGAACCGGCCCCATTGTTGCCCAGCCTAGCATAAAGGCGGTCTGCATCAGAGAATTGGCAACCCCGCGTCTGCGGTCTGATACTCTGTCGATCATGATGGAGGACTGAATCGGGTTAGCCGCATTCATGAGAGCCTGCCTGAAGAGAAAGCTGATCGAGGCAATCAACAGGAAATTGGTGAAGCCGGTAAGCAGCAGGAAGGGAAGGGACAGGATCTGGAAGATTACTACAGCCTTAACCGGGCCAACACGGGCTGCGAGTGAAGGACCAATCAGCATGGATACAATGGTCATTACCTGTCCCAGCGAGATCAGAACACTCATTGCGCTAAGGGACACCGCGAAGCGATTGGTGAAATAGAGATTAAGATAGGGGACAACAAGTCCCGAGCCTAAGCCCACAAGCAGCTGGGCAACAACGAACCTGGAGATGAATTTGTAATCTTTGGCGGATTCCTTGGTTTTCAGAAGCACGTCATGTTCAGCTCCAGCTGAATCTTGACCGGCTGCTAGCTTGATCTTCTCAGACTCTGCTCTGCCAGCTTCCTTAAGGAACAGTAGCGGCATAACGGCGAGTAGGGTTGTAATGCTTCCGACCAATAGAACCGCCTGCAGGCTCATCAGCCTGGTGATGCCTAGAACCTGCAGCAGATCGGCAAGCATGCCACCGCCCATACTGCCGAAGACCTGAGCTGCCAGGACAACCGACGAGAAGAAGCTGAACATACGAAGACGCTGCGCTTTGTTGATATTCTCGGCAAGATATGGAATAGCCAGCACTTGAAAGATCGAAGCAAATAACCCAACTAAGACCGCGAGGATAACCAGACTGTTCTCGGATCCCAGGAAGGAACGCCCAAGGAAGAGGACCCCGCTGAACAGTCCTCCGATAATGAGAAGGCGCTTGCGACTCGTCCGGTCTCCGATCAGTCCTATGGGAATGAACATAATGGCGGTAGCCAGAGATTGAATGCTGACCACCCTTCCGTTCATCGTATCTCCGTATCCAAGTCCTTGGATATACAGGTTGTACAGCAGAGAGAAGATGCCAGTTCCAATTTGATAAAAAATATTAGCCAGGAAAAACAATCTGATGTTACGTGACCAGCTTCGGACTTCCAAGATCATATTAGGGATAAATTGCACAGCTTGTTCCTCCAATGTTCCAATTCTCTGCACGGAATGATCGCTGAACAGAGAGCATTTCAATTTATTGACCGTTTGACAATTAATAAGATTAATATACCAGATATCCTTATAGTTTAGGCAACCTTGTGTCAAATCAGCTTAATTCATGACAAGGTCGTTCCCAATGAGGTATGCTAGCAAGTAACACTCAAAACAGAGGAACATGCTTGGAGGTCCTATGCAAATATCGGAAATCCTGTCTTATATGACAGAAGAGAATCTTAAGAGCTGGATTGAGCAGTTTCGCTCCCTCGGACCTCTTCCGGGCGTTCTGCTGCCCTTTTTGAAATCATTCATTCCTCCGCTGCCCACCCTGGTGATTGTTGGAGTGAATGCGGCGGTCTACGGCTTGTGGCTGGGCTTCCTGTACTCCTGGGTAGGCATGGTCGCGGGATGTATGCTTACCTACCTCATTGTTCGGAGAATCGGCGGACATCCCTTTCTGAAGCGGATTGTGAGCAAGCCTAAGGTTGCCAAGACAAGACACTGGATTCAAAATAACGGTTTTAGCTATGTGTTCCTGTTAAGCCTATTTCCGGTTGGACCGTTCGTGGTAATCAATATAGCTGCGGCGCTCTCGGGAATGAAGCTGCGTTCATTCCTGCTTGCCGTTCTGGTGGGTAAGGGGATTATGACCTTTGCGGTCTCCTGGATTGGTTCTGATGTGACCAAGTATATGGAGCATCCTTTGGAACTGCTCTATATTGTGATTTTCGTTGCGGGTTCACTATTGATTATGAAACGAATCGAAGCCTGGTTTGCAAGAAAAGATCAGCCAGAGAGAACGGATTCGGATTTGAAATCCACCCATAGTTGGGATCAGCTGCAATAGGGGGAATGTTATTCAATATGGCGAAAGATCAGCTCTATACGATCGGCCAAGCCGCGAAGATCTGCAACCTCTCAGTACAGACACTTAGATTTTACGACAAAATAAACCTGGTGAAGCCCGGAGAGACCGATCCTTTCACGGGGTATCGATACTACTCGAATATCAATCTTCTGCATATCAAGATTGTGCAGGATATGAAGGTGCTTCAATTCTCGCTGGAGGAGATCGGTCAGGTCATCGGCTCTAGAAGCCTGGATGAGATTCGGTCGATGATGATGCAGAAGCATGAAGAAACTTTGCTCAAGTTGAATGAACTCAAGCAGGTCGCGGGCTCCCTTGAGCAGAGAATCGGTCAGCTTGATTTCTTGAAGGAGCTGGGTCACGGGATTCCAGAGACGGATGTCCTGGTTGAGCTTAAATATCTACCGCAGCGCAGGATTGCTTCTCTCCGCAAGCGTTCTGGCTGTGGTCTGGAAGCCTCCGTGATAGGATTTACTGAGCTCTATCACTTCATAGAGCAGCAGGAGTGCCTGCAGGCGGACGGCTATATCATGACCATATACCATGAAGACTTACTCACTTTTGACCGTGATGATGTTGACCTTGAAAGATGCATTCCAGTCCGTCTTGAGCAGGAAGAACTTGAAGGCCCAGAAGACCCCGCCCAGCGGCCGGATTATCTTAGTACAATTCCTGAAGGACATTACATAACAGCATTATATTGCGGGATTCCAAACGCCGATTCCTGCAAGCAGATATACCATCGTCTGTTAACCTGGATGGATACGGGCGGCTATGAGGCCTGTGGTCCGGCGATGGAACAGTACCTTGTGGATATGTCCCAAATGATGAAGCCTGAAGAATTTATTGTGGAGCTGCAAGTTCCTGTGAGAAAAAGATTGACCCTATAGCTGCTATAGGGTTTATTTTTATGTCATTAAAGATTCAGGGAGGAACAAGATATGAACATTGTGCTAGGTACAGGACCACTAGGAATATCTGTAATGAAGGAGCTGATTAGAAGAGGCGAACCCGTAACTATGGTGAACTCAAGCGGGAAGGGAGGGCCTCGGCTCGAAGGTGCTCAGGTGATTCAGGCGGATTTAATGGATGAAGGGCAGACCCGCCAGATCATGAAAGGGGCTAACGTGATTTATCAATGTGCTTCACCTGCTTATCATAAATGGGACCAGCTCTTTATAAGGATGCAGGATCTTATTATTAATGGAGCTGCGGCTTCGGGAGCCAAGCTGATAGTGGCAGAAAATCTCTATATGTATGGCCCTGTTGATTCGGTGATGAAGGAGAATCATCCATTTGCCGCGAGTACCAAGAAAGGCAGGGTTAGAGGTGAGATGTCTGAGCGGCTTCTTAAGGCACACGAAGAGGGTAAGGTTCAGGTGGCGATTGGAAGAGGATCGGATTTCTTCGGGCCTGGGGTAATGAACTCATCTGTTGGGGAAAGGTTCTTCATGCCCCTTCTAAAGGGCAAACCTTCTAGTGTGTTCGGTGATCCCGACAAGAAGCATACTTATACATTCATTGAGGATTTTGGGCGGGCCTTGGTTACGCTTGGGTCTCATGATGAGGCATTAGGTGAAGTGTGGCATGTTCCGAATGCGCCTACAGTTACAACACGTCAGTTCGCCGAGCTTGCTGGCAGAACGCTTGGTGCTACCTGTAGCATCCAACCGATGAGCAGAATGATGCTCAGAATCGGCGGACTCTTTATCCCGGCAGCCCGTGAGAGCATTGAAATGCTCTATCAATTCGAGAAGGACTTTATTGTGGACAGCAGCAAGTTTAGTTCGAAATTTGGGATGACGGCGACCCCTTTGGAAGAATCCATAGCGAAGACAGTTGCCTGGTATCGTACCAAAGTATAAGCCCTCACAAACACAGAAAGGGTGTCTAAGTTGTCACTTCCGTGGCAGCTTAGACACCCTATTGTGCAGTTACGGGATTTGCTGGACTGTAGCTAGTTGATCAGTACTAGGTAGCAGTCGCTGCTGATGTGCTGAGCCGCAATCCCACAGGATTTTGGCCAGATAGATACACAGCACAATATTCAGGGATGAAGTGAAGAAGAGCGTTAGTCCATAGGAAGTCCCACCATTGGTAGAGTTGTAAAAGATATAATAAGTATTCACAAATATCGTCAGACTGAAGCCGCCTGCGAGCCAGAGCAGCCGCTTGTCCTTGAGATAAGTGTAGGCAAGCAAAGCTAGCGCTGCCGCCGGGAATAAATATCTCTCATGCATACTGGACGAGAAGGTGAATACCATGGCAATCAGCAGCAGTGCCGAGGCCGATGCGAAGCGGATGCTGCGTGTCCGATTATACATCCACCATGAGAACAGGGTGCTCAGAACGATGAAGATAAGTCCCCAGGTATGATAGCTGAAGACCAGGAGCGTATCCGTATCCGGCTTATAGTTGGCCCCAAGGAATGCGAAGAAGTTAAAAGCATTTACCGAGGCAAAGGGATACTCATTTACAGTTCCTGAGTACAAATTATACAACCATAGCGGATTTTGTCCTGTTGAGAATGGCAGAACTACAATAAACAATGTCAGAACAGCTGATGCTGCGGCTGCAAGCCATGACTTCCATTTCCTAGATGCGACAAGAGCGAAGAATAGAACCGGAAGATAGATAATTCCCTGCGGCTTCATCAGTACAGACAACGTTAAGATGATTGTTGACCAGACCAGCTTTCCCTCTGACAGAAGATAGATCGCAGCTGCAATCAGCAGGGTGAAGAAGGAATCGACCTGCCCCCATACCGTAGAATTGATAAATACGGCTGGATTAAATACATAGAATAGAGCGATCAGGAGGCCAGCGTCGTAAGATAAGTATTTGCATGCCGCCTTATATAGAAGATAGGCTGTCGCGACATCAGCAAGAATAGAAGGTAGCTTAATCAGCAGGGTAGAGTACGAACTTAACGCTGCTGTACTGGTAAGCTGTCCGACGACAAATAGAATATAGACATAGAAAGGCGGGTAGTCACTGGAACCATTTAGATAAAATCCGGTCAGATCCGAGGCCGCCGAAGCTGCCCAGCTCTTGAATAGATTGATGTCAAAAGGATGACCGGCGATCCAAGGGGCAGCGGCAATCCTTAATAGCAGCCCGGTTCCAAGCAGACTCCACAGCAGCAATCTTCTATCAGTTCGTAATACTTCAAATTTTGTCTTCCTTAGAACGATATATGCAGCTGCTGCCAGACCAAAGAATAGTACGGTATATAGGGCAAGCGGCCATGCGTAAGATGAAGTAGTGCTGATCTCCCTAAATCCTCCGCCTCCCGGTGGTGAGCTGCCGTCATGCTGAAACCCTCCTGTTGAATTCGAGGCAGTGTTCCCTGAATCTGTGTCTGAACCTGATGAAGCGGAAGGAGTCTGTGGGTTGACAGTCCTGGTCTGCGGTGAGCTATTGTTCTGTCCGTTCGCACTCAACGAATTTTGACGGTTCACGTCTTCACGAGCGAAGTTCCCTTCATTTCCACTTCTTTGACCAGGCGGACCAGCACCATCTCTTTGTGTGCCCTGCTGAGCAGGCATTTGCATTCGCCCCGAACTGCTCCAGCCGCTTGCTGTTGATGAGCTTCCTTTATAGCTCATCACGGAATATACGGCCAATCCTAACGACAGCAGCAGCACGACTATACTGAGAACGGCAATTTTGCGTTGTTTAATCAGCTTCAACAGCGAATTCCTCCTTCGTAACCGTCTTGTCTTTTATTGAATAATTATCCCCTGACTGGCTGAATGTCCGCTGAATGCAAGCTGATCGCTTGCTTAATGTTGCAATTAAAAGCTTATAAGAACTTCGACTCTATTCATTTTGAATTAAATGGTATAAATTAATGAAGTAGATTAATAGAGATAGAATCGGAGGAATCAGGTTTCATGTACAAAAAAATAACTTCAATTATTGTGCTTGTCTTCTGTCTGGTTTGGGTTCAGACCGCTGCCGCTGCGGGTAACCATACCGCAATTCTTGGTGTGAATGATCATTTATCAGAGATTCAGCCCGAGCTAATAGAAGGCAATTACTATATGCCGGTCAGGGATCTTGCCGCTGTTCTGAGTTTGCAAGTTGCAGGAACACCGGATGAAATTGGATTAACGGATGGGAATAATACGAACATCACACTGAAGCCATCTGAGGGGAAAATAATCAAGTCAGACGGTTCGGAGACTGTGGTCAAGCTTCTTGTCCAAACAGGTAAGACATGGGTACCGGTGGCACCTATAGCTAGAGAGTTCGGATACCTGATAACGTATCAGGCGGAATCCAAGCTGTTAAGACTCGTCAATGCTTCTGGAGTGATGACAGACGAAATATTTGTCCAGCAGAATCAGGACGCGGTGGTGAAGAACGAGGAGAAGAATGCACAGCTGGACAAAGAGCTCAAGGCAGAGAATGAACGTAAGGCTGAACAAGCAAGAAAAGAGAAGGAGAAGAAGGAGTTAGAGCAGAAGCAGAAGGAAAAAGATAAGACTGCTGCCCAGAACAAACCGTTACAAGGCAAGGTTACTCCTAAACAACCGGTTTATCTTTCTTTTGATGATGGTCCGACGGCACACACAAATCAGCTGCTGGATATCCTGAATAAATATGGAGCTAAAGCGACATTCTTCATGCTCGGCAATCATATTGATACCTATTCCGCTTCCGTCAAACGATTGGTTCAAGAAGGTCATCAGCCCGCGCTGCATGGGATGACCCATGTCAAATCGAAATTTTACCTGTCACCGGCTGCGGCCTTAAAGGAAATGGATGATGATAATGAGCATCTCTATAAAGCTGTTCAGATGAAATCCAAGCTTGTGCGTCCTCCTTATGGCAGTAAGCCTTATTTTGTACAATCATTCCGTGATAAGCTCTTCACTCACGGCTATCATTTGTGGGATTGGAATGTGGATTCCGAAGACTGGAAGTATAAGAGCAACAGCAAGGCGATATATAATCGCGTAATGAGTGAAGTTCATGCTCAGCACAAGAAGGGAATCGCGCCTGTTATTTTGTTCCATGACCAGGCGGATACGCTTAAGGTGCTTCCGAGTATCTTAACCGCTCTTAAGCGAGAAGGCTACAGCTTTGAACTGATTACACCTGAGATGACACCCGTGAATTTTTGGCATGATGAGCGTTAATTAGGTAAGAACTACTTAAGCTATAAAATTGGTATCTCCCGAAAAGTAAACTGTGGCCACTCTAGGATTAATTCTAGAGTGGCTATTTTGTATCGTCGCTCAGTTCATCGCTGAGGAGAGAACGAAACGATTCCGTAGAAGCTTTCCCCCTTATTGTCTAAATAGGTGGTGCTAGTGAGAGAATTGCACTATAATTTCATACTGGAACAATAACAGAGAGTTGGTGAATTAGTTGTTGGCGATAGAGGTTGAGGATTTAAGAAAAACGTTCAAGGTACAGCGTAACCGGGAAGGGCTTAAGGGCGCGTTCCGGGATTTATTCAAACGTCAATACCAAGAAGTGACCGCGGTCAAGGACATTTCCTTTCAAATTCCAGAGGGGGAGATCTGCGGATATATCGGGGAGAACGGAGCGGGCAAGTCGACGACCATTAAGATGCTGACAGGCATTCTTGTCCCTACATCAGGCCACCTGTCAGTAGGAGGATACGTTCCCTATCAAGAAAGAGAGAAGTTCGTTAAGAATATAGGTGTGGTCTTTGGACAGCGTAGCCAGCTGTGGTGGGATATTGGTGTGATTGAATCCTTTCAGCTGCTGCGCAAAGTATACCAAGTACCTGAACAGGACTTCAAGAAACGGCTGGATGAGCTAGTGGAGCGTTTGCAGCTTCAGGATCTCCTCAGTCGGCCGGTCCGCAAGCTTAGCCTTGGTCAGCGCATGCGCTGTGAGCTTGTGGCCGCTCTGCTTCATAATCCTTCTATTGTGTTTTTGGATGAGCCTACGATCGGTCTCGATATTGTTGTTAAATCTGAAATTCGAGATTTTCTGAGGGATATGAACCGTGAGCACGGCACTACGATTTTGCTGACCACCCATGATTTGCAGGATATTGAAGCCCTCTGCTCACGGGTCATTATGCTTGATGACGGACGGATTATTTATGATGGGGGGCTTGAAGAGCTCAAGAACCGTTGGGGAACAGGGCGCGAGGTGTTGTTCCAATTCGGCCGCAGCACCAAATTAGCTCAACTTGAAGCCTGGACACAGGAGCTTCCTGTGAAGTGGTCCGCCGAGAATGATTTAAATGCGAAGGTCTGGATCCCCCTCGAAATTAATGTCTCCGATGTACTCGGCCGTGTTGTAGGACAGGCGGATATTACAGATATCAAAATTATCGAGACGAATACCGACGACATCGTGCGGAGTATTTACCAGTCCGGCTCGGCTGTGAAGATGGACAACCCTGAGACAGAGCCAGAGAAGGATAAGGTGGCTCATGTCTAGATTAAGAAACAGCGCGTATGTGGACTTCATCCGTATCCGGTTCCTAACGATGCTCGCGTATCGCGTCAATTATTATTCAGGAATTGTGATATATGCTTTGAATATCGGAGTGTATTATTTCACATGGAAAGCAATATTTGGAGATGGCGGAGACCTCGGTGGATTCAACGTGATCCAGATGACAACGTACATCGCCGTATCCTGGATGGCCAGAGCCTTCTACTTCAATAACCTGGACCGGGAGATATCGACGGATATCCGCGACGGCAGTATCGCCATTCAATTCATTCGTCCTTATAACTATATGCTTGTGAAGATGATGCAGGGTCTCGGGGAAGGGATGTTCCGATTCTTGCTGCTCATGATTCCAGGAATGGCGGTAGCTCTGCTGCTGTATCCGATAGAACTTCCGACAGCATGGTCATCCTGGGTGGGGTTCCTTGTCATGTTGTTCTTCAGCTTCCTGATCAATTCACAGATCAATGTTATTACCGGAATTATGGCTTTCTTCGTGGAGAATAACGAAGGAATGATGCGGATGAAGCGGGTTATCGTTGACCTGTTCTCTGGACTGATCGTACCGATCAGCCTCTTCCCGGGCTGGCTTTCGAAGGTGCTGGAGTACCTGCCTTTTCAAGCGATCACCTATCTGCCCGGATCTGTGTTCACGGGCCGGGTCAAAGGGGTGGGGATATGGAACGTACTGGGTGTTCAGATCATCTGGTTCGTGCTGCTATTAATTCCAATGATCTGGCTCTATGGATTGGCGCGGCGGCGCTTGTTCGTGCAAGGAGGGTAAGAACATGTACTATTTAGGACTGATTGGTGAATATCTGAAGAATTATATGAAGACGAGGCTAACTTACCGCGCGGATTTCTGGGTGGAGGTGATCTCGGACCTGCTTTTCCAGGCAACGAATCTCATCTTTATCTTTGTTATATTCATGCACACCAAGAGTCTTGGCGGCTGGAGTGAGAACGAGGTCGTATTTGTGTATGGATTCTTCATGGTTCCCTTTGGGATCTTTAGCTGCTTTATCAACTTATGGGGGTTCAGCGAGCGGTATATCGTCAAAGGGGAGATGGACCGCATTATGACCCGGCCGGCTCATAACCTGTTCCAGATTTTCCTGGAGAATGTGGACCCGCCAGCGCTGGTCGGTTCAGTCATCGGGATTATTATCATGGTGATTAGCGGAAATAATTTGGGACTTGTTATGGAATGGTGGACCATTCCAGCCATGATCATTCTGACCCTCAGCGCGGTCGCCATTTATACCGGGATCTATACGACGCTGACTTCGTTATCCTTTTATTCGGATGCCCCTACAGGGATCCTTCCCTTGATGTATAACATTCAAAGCTATGGCCGTTACCCGGTAACGATCTACAACCGTGCCATCCAAGTACTGCTAACCTGGATTATGCCTTTTGCCTTTGTAGGCATTTATCCCGCATCGTTGTTCCTGCAGCGTGAGGAAATGCAGAGGATGGCTTACCTGACCCCGGTGATGGGAATTATTTTCTTCGCTATTGGCTTGACCGCCTGGAATTACGGTGTGAAGAAATACAGGGGCGCCGGATCTTAACTGATTGGGTTAATAGCTGTATTGCGGCAAATGATCTAAAGCTTCTTACATGTAACCGTTCCTTTCGAGGGAACGGTTTTTTGTGCTGAGAAGAAAAAGTTGACGGTTGATATAAAATGACATAGACTATCAAAAGAAACTAAGTGTCATAATTATTGATAAATGAAAGGTGGATTTCAAGAAATGATGGATTTGGGAAAACGGAAATGGTGGGTGCTCGGTGCCCTGGCGATCAGTCTGCTTACAGTTGGACTTGACTTGACCGTACTCAATTTAGCTCTGCCTACAATCGCGAAGGATCTTCATGCTTCAAACAGTCAGCTTCAGTGGTTCGCAGATGCTTATAATCTGGTTCTGGCAGCGGCGCTGCTTCCAGCGGGTCTGCTTGGGGACCGGCTCGGCCGCAAGAAAATGCTTATTATTGCTTTGATCCTGTTCGGAGCAGCATCTGCGGCATGTGCTTATGCCCACACAACTGGGCAGTTGATTGCCGGTCGTGCGTTACTTGGGCTAGGTGCCGCATTCCTGCTGCCGCTGTCGATGTCCATCATTCCCGTGATATTCACGGAACAGGAACGATCCAAGGCGATTGGAATCTGGGTTATGGCCAATTCAATTGGGATCCCGCTTGGACCCATTGTCGGCGGTTGGTTGTTAAATCATTACTCGTGGGGTTCTGTATTCCTCATCAATATTCCCATTATTATTGTTGGTGTATTGGCAGTCTCAGTACTGCTCCCTGAGTCGCGAAGTTCTAAGTCACCGCGTGTAGATGTTCCTGGCGTGCTTTTGTCCAGCATAGGGTTAGTCGGTCTTACCTATGGAGTTATTGAGGTAGGTGAGAAAGGATGGGGAGACCTGCCATCTTTACTCCTCATCGTGGCAGGAGCTGCCATGTTGGCGGGATTTATTTGGTGGGAAAGAAGAACAGTCCATTCTCTAATCGATATTTCGTTATTCCGTTCTCCTGAGTTCACATGGGGTTCGGTTCTGGCCACATTGGTCTCCTTTGCCATGTTCGGAATCCTGTTCGTAACTCCGCAGTATTTCCAAGCGGTAGAAGGGGCCGATGCCATGGGGACAGGTCTGCGTCTTCTGCCCATCATAGGAGGTCTTCTTGTAGGGGCGAAAGTATCTGAGGCTATTATGGCCTGGAAGGGCGCGAGATGGACCCTGGCGATTGGTTTTCTGCTGCTGGCAGGCGGGATGAGTCTAGGTGCGACAACCCACTTAGGACATGATTATGGATTCACATCAATCTGGATCTCCATTGTAGGTCTTGGCATTGGGTTTGTTCTTCCTGTAGCTATGGACATTGCAATCTCCACATTATCAGCCGAGAGAAGTGGTGTGGGTTCTGCACTGATTATGGCTCTGCGGCAAGTCGGCGGAGCGATTGGAGTTGCTCTGCTCGGAACCGTGCTTAGTAACGGATATCATGATAAACTGAACTTAGACGAAATACCGGGTCAAGCCATAGAGGCAGTGCAGCGGAGTGTGTCAGCGGGTACAGCTGTTGCGGACCAGTTACATTCGGAGAATCTTCGGAATTCCGTACGTACGGCATTCATTCATGGAATGGACTTGATGCTGTGGGTATGCGCAGGAATAGCCGTGCTCGGACTTATACTTATACTGGCATTCCTGCGTTCAAGCTCTGACCGGAAGGAGAGTGCGGAATTCGAGATTACTAATCTCAGGGAGTGAGCAAGTTGGCATCAGGTAATCAAAAGGTTATGGGGCTGCGCGAACGAAAGAAAGCCAAGACGATGGCAGCGATCCAAATGCATGCCCTGCGTTTGTTTCGTGAATTAGGATATAACGCGACTACAGTTGAGCAAATTGCGGAAGCGGCGGAGATTTCCCCAAGCACGTTCTTTCGTTATTTCTCAACCAAGGAGGATGTGGTCATTACGGACAATTATGATCCGATATTGGTTGAAGCCTTTGAGAATCAACCCTCTGACCTGAGTCCGCTGCAAGCTGTGCGGGCAGCCATGCTGTCAGGCATCTCAGGAATGTCTGAGAATGAATTAACCGCAATGCGGGAGAGAAATCAGCTGATCATGAGTGTGCCAGAGCTTCGGGCGGCATTGCTCAACAATATGATGAGCACTATGAAGATGATTGCGGAAATGGTTGCAAAGCGTGTTGGCAGAAGTCCCGATGATTTCTCAGTAAGCACTTTGGCGGGTGCAATTATCGGGGTGAATATCTCGGTTACGATGCAGCATGCAGAACATCCAGACTTGAATTTCTCTGACCTGCTGGAAGAAGCGATGAACCAATTGGAAGCTGGAATGCCGCTTTAAGTCAGGCAGAAATCAATCACTAATGAGTAAAGCCCTAACTGGAGAACGGGACCGTTAGGGCTTTTTTTTGAATGGCTACATTCACTCATACTGCTCGAGTTAGCTAGCATCTCTTGGTTGTTATTTTGAGACTTCAATGATAAACGTAGTAATTTCTTTAATTTTTGTTTTGTTTAAACTGCTATTGAAACGATAAATATTCGAGAAAGCGTAGCTAGAATTGTTTTCGAAGTTTAGGACGCCATTTAACGAACCGGAGTATCCGTGCGTTATTATATTACTAATAACTAATTCCCTAGGCTTTTTATCGACCAGCTTCTCAAGTATTCCCAAGACTTGCTCCTTACCTTTTAGTACATTGCTACCGATAAAGTTCCACTCGATATCATCTATAATGTTCTCCATGATAAAGCCAGTATCGTTGCAAACACAGGCAGCATTAAACGCTCTAAGTAATTCCTTCTTTGGTGCGTTTCCGCAATTTTCTGCACAGATAATATTCACTTCTTCATACCCTACATTGTCCTCTGACATATTTGCAACCCCCCTCATTCAATAATGATCTGTTCGACCATAATATTACAACAACATAATTTAACATAGCCTTTTGAATAAGAATTACTATGTCTATTCCTTCATACTACGCAGATAATGGGATATGGCATATGCTTCATGCCTGAAATTTAGAATGGGATCATCGGACAGCTCGATTCCCGGTGTTAAGAGAGTCGGGTCCATAACCAAATCGTCCGGTTCAGCTATCGGGCCTGTAATGGTGAGAGCTCCGACTTCCAGCCGTGTCCGCTGATCAGGCCAGCTTAGGGTAGGATCGTCTGTGGGGTCGTCTTTGTCACCGAGAACAATATTGAGCTTGAAGCCGACTTGTCCAAGGGTCGTTCGTGTTATCAGGTCTTTCTCTAGATAATCGGATGGCTGTGACTTGGCCTCTCTAGCAGATAAGGTATGTATGCCGAGATCCGGTTCCCATTCGTATTTGACAGCTTGTCTGTCTCCCCTGTCGTTCACGAGGTTAAAGGCATGTATAGCATAGTATCGGCTGGTCGCATAGCTGACAGGCGGCTTCAATGCGCCTAGGTGAAGGAAGGCGTTCTTGCTCTCTGAGAAGTGTTCGATTACAGCCCCGATCTTCTCTGGCAGGGAGAGTTCCTTATGCTTGAATGCGGCCGCGGTCTTCATCATATCGATGAATGACTCGGGCGTTCTAGCGAAGAATACAGGGATGGTAGCTGCAACGATATTCGTTATGGACTTGTCCGGCAGTTGAAATTGAACGGCCATGCCTTTGGCGGGCGACAGCAAATCTGCCATCCCTGGGTCTGGATTACTGCCTGAGAATCTTACAACGGCATTAACAACCTGATGCTGAAGATGGGCAGCTGTGGTTAAGGATGATGCACTGCCATTTGGAGTGAATATGGCGCTGAAGCAGGCTCCTTTGGCATGTGCCCGTCGGAATCCGCGGTAGGGTCCGTCGAAGTCCTCAATGGAGTCAACGGCCTGTTGTGCCAAAGTACGTGGATCGGGATGGTGTGGGTGCATATCAATACTCCTTTTCAGTTCAATATGGAAATTGTAAAGTTACTACTAAATAAGATCATCTGAGTGGAATGAACCAGTCTACTCCCCTAAAGATTATGGGTAGGCTGAAGTGGTTTAATAAATGTAAGGGGACTTACCCGAATACAAAAAAATACGGATTTCCGGAAAAGAGGTTACTATTCATGTCTGATCAAGTGAAATTGGAACCAGCTGCTGAGAAATTTGTTCAGGATACGGCGAAGCCGCCATTTCTATTCGATCTCGGGCCTGAGAAAGGCCGGGAACAAGTGAACGAAGTACAATCTAGTGATATTAAGAAACCGGAAGTTGAGATTCAGGATCTTGAAGTAAAGGGAGGACCGAATGGGACTGTCTCTGTCCGTATTGTCCGCCCTCCAAATACGAAAGGTGCACTTCCCGTTATTGTATACATTCACGGTGCCGGGTGGGTATTCGGTAATGCGCATACCCATGATCTGCTGATCCGCCGATTATCTGTGGGCGCGGGGGCTGCTGTAGTTTTTCCCAATTACAGTCTTTCACCTGAAGCCAAATACCCGACCGCGATTGAAGAAATTTATGCCGCTGTGCAGTGGGTGGCCTCGGAAGGTGTAGAGCATGGGCTGATACCGGACACGCTTACGATTGCCGGAGACAGTGTTGGAGGGAACATGACCGCGGCCATTACCTTAATGGCCAAGGAGCGAGGCGGGCCAGCGATTCGGCAGCAGCTGCTGTTCTACCCGGTAACGGATGCTTCTTTCGATACTGCTTCCTACCATCAGTTCGCTGAAGGATATTTCCTCAGAAGAGACGGGATGCAGTGGTTCTGGGATCAATATATAGCGGATCCGAAGCAGAGAACCGAGATTACTGCATCGCCGCTCAGAGCGACCACCGAGCAGCTTAGCGGACTGCCTCCTGCACTTGTTATTACAGGGGAGGCCGATGTACTTCGGGATGAAGGTGAAGCCTACGCCCGTAAGCTGAGGGAAGCCGGAGTGAAGGTGACCGCCGTCAGATTCCAAGGGATTATTCATGATTTTGTCATGCTGCATGCTTTGGCAGATACGGAAGCCGCCAAGGGCGCGATAGCTTTGGCAGCGTCTTGGCTGAAGGATGGTTTCGGCTTAACTCAAGCGGAGTAGGATACAGCATAATTGTGGTATATAAGACGCATTTAAAAAATTGACTTGAGGGTAAGGCGTAACGGAGGGGAAGCTTGGAACTGTAGGAGCGAAAGCGATCGCCTTTGTCTCCGGATTTCATCCGCCCTGCGGTAAAAATCAAGAAATCTGGAGACAACAGCGGCCGAAAGTCCAAGAATTCCTCGTAGTTACGACTGTACACACAAATGTAAACATTTTAACTGCGGCTTATATAGTTTGAAACTTTTTCCATATTGGCTTCGTCTGTTAGATAAGTTGAATTTAAGAATTACTTATAGGCAAGAGTGTGAAATGATTCTGGAGAAGCGGAGCGTTCGCCTTTGTGATCAGACTTCTACCTATAAAAATTCAATTAAGAAGTCTGAGAACAACAGCGATCGTAGGAACATTTCATACGGCTGACTAGCATGTAAATCAGTAGTTCAACTTATATAGATATGATCTTTAGATGAATCATGACAGAGGAGGAAGTCAAATGAGTTTGATCCCGCTCAAAAAGGCTCTCATGTTCGGCTTGTCTGTTACGTTAACAGCCGGGCTTGCAGGGACATCATACAGTACAAGTGTGGCAGCTGCAGCGCAGCCCACATCCAAAGTTACTGTCAAAGCCTCAGATGAGGTATTTCAGGTGTATGAATCCTACATTAAGAAACTTAAGCTTGCAGCTGCGAGACAATATTTGCTGAAGAATATCAGTAAAGTTAGCAGCTACACTGCAATGATTATGACCCTTCATTTGGAGAATGCCCAGCGGGCCCAGCTGGACGCGTCCAGTGCGAAGCTATATCCCTCCAATGTTCAGAAAGCACTGGATACGGCTTACCGTAAGAAGAAGGATCTGTCCTACCAGACTCTGTTAAGTTTAATTAAAGACGCCAAGATACGGAGTCTGCTGACTGAGGCAAGGGACAAAGGCTATAAAGTTGGAACCGGAGAGGGAATGTACTTCCTGACGATGGATTATGAAAGCTATAAGCCCCTCAAGCCCTACGTTACGAAGGACATTGCGGCTTATATTGATATCATGGCAACGAAGACGAACCAGCCTGCTTTATCAGATGCGGCAATTGTAATCACTTGGGATGAGTTAATCAAACGGACGCTGGCGATGGAGAAATTCGTGAAGAGCTATCCGAAATCCAACCGGGCGAAGGCAGTGAAGCTCGAATATGAAGGAATGAAGTTCAACGTCTTCTACGGATCGAGCAATACGCCAGTGTATAATGAGAACAGCAAGCATCAGTTCATGACGCTGCTTCCAAAAGTACGCAAAGCTTATGAGGCTGCAATTCAGAAGGGGACGGCGGACAGTCAGCTGTTAATAACCATCAAGCAGGCTTTGAAGCTGCTGGACAGCAATGAGGGCAAGTGGTCTAAGGAATTGGACCGCTATCTGAAGAAGCAGATCGAATTGTAAGTATGAGCTGGAGTTAGCCCAGTATGCTAAAAGCTTCGGGGATATAAGCAATAAGGGATTGGACAGGTGCGGATGACTGTTCAATCCCTTTTTTGATTATGGTCTGTTCAGGCTGTTCGCTCCAGCCGGGTTGTACCTGCTTGCCCAATTGGATTATTATAAGATAACATAATATGAATTAGGCACAACAGCGGGGCACATATCCGGCTTCCATCTGAGAATTTGAAAGCTTTGGATCAACCGCCGCATGGAAAGGGCGAAGATGATGGATAATATTACTGCATATAGTGTGGAGCTGGTTAAGGATCCATTTGGCATTTTGACAGGCAAGCGTTACGAGTTCATTCTGGATCTCGATATAGATGAAGAGGATGAGCTGTACTCGGAGAATGGAATTTACCTAAGAGTCATCTATGGTGGAGAAGAGGGTAAGATGGGGATTGTGAAATACCATATCCACGAGAGAGTAACCGACAAGTATATGGATTTCGATCTGGAAGAGGATGAACTTGCCGAAGTAGAGGCCTTCTGCAAGGCTCATCTTGATGAAGCTGGACAATAACTAAAGAAGGGCTGGGGTTGACTTGAGACGCAGCAGCATTTCTGTGCCCTATGGGTATGAACCGCCCGAAGAGACAAGAAAAGGTACGTTAATCTTCTACGATACATTCGAGCATATCACTGATGAGGAATTGGAAGCGGCGGCTGATCTCGTTCAGAAGCTCGATTTCAAGAAGCTAGTCCTCTATCCCCTGCATGAGGAGACTGTGCGAAGAATGTCCAAGGAACCCGTCAGAGCCTATCACAAGCGTGAGCAGCAGCTCTACGACTGGAAGAATAACTCTTCTCACTCAGGTGTAGTTGTGGAAGGTTTTGAAGGGAAGCGTAAAAAATACACGCCGCTTGAAGCCGCGCTTAGGCACCTGACTGACAAATATGCGTCGCCCTTTTTCCTGTATGTGTCACCAGAGACGGCCAATCAGATTGCAGCCTACTCTTCATTTGAAGAGTGGATTGTGAGGCTGAGACTCCTGCTTCAAAGTGAGCCCCAGCATGTGCATCCTAATCTTGAGAAGTATCGTCACCGCTGGAAGACCGTTCGGGAATCGTTAATCAAGGAATAATCACATCACCAGAGCAGTATGCGAGGAGTAAGATCTCGGGCATACTGTTCTTTTTTTGTACTTGTTCAGACCTAAGTCGTGGTTCGTAACCCGACTACGGATTTAGCTAGTTTACATCTTAGGCGCCAGAGGAATTTCAGTCGGGGGAATGAGGTGATGGAAGGAGGGACCAGATATGATAATTATCAGGAAATATAAATAATATATACACTAGGTAAGGAGTGAAAAGATGTACCGGAGAAAGGTGCTGAATCGAAGAATTTGTAAAGCTTTGTTAGTTCTATGTGTATTGGGAAGTGTTGCTTATGTCGGTCCATCGACACAGGCCAATGCAGAAGCGGCAGCAGCAAAGGGCCCTTCTTCAGCCGATGAAGTAAAAGCATTTGCGGATGCATTCTTCAACCGTGCTGAGATTCGATCCAAACTCGCAGGTGCGGCGTTTGTGGTTGTTAGCGACAATAAAGTCCTGCTGAACAAAGGTTACGGTTACGCTAATCTGGAGAGCAAACAACCGATTGACCCGGATAAGACACTATTTCGAGTTGCGTCTGTCACAAAGGTATTTACAGCAACCACAGTTATGCAGCTGGCCGAACAGGGGCGAATTGACCTTGAAGGGAATGTGGACAAGTATTTAGGCGGTTTGAAAATTCCCAACAATACGGATAGCCCGCTAAAGGTAAAGCATTTGCTCACCCATACCACCGGTTTTGATTTCACAGATAATTTAAAACCAAACAGTACCGATCTGGACAACACAACGTCTTTGGGGTCATTTATACAAGAAAGATTACCAACTATCGTGCGTAAGCCTGGACAGGCCTACCGCTATGACAATTATGCTTCTGACTTGCAGGGATACCTCGTACAGAGTGTGACCGGACAGCCTTTTGAGCAAGTGGTTCGTGAGCGTATCTTTCAGCCACTCCATATGAATAACAGTTACTTGGGTCTCACTAGTCAACTGGCACAGCGTCTGGCTACCGGATATAACAGTAAGAACCAGCCTGTTAAGCCTTATTTGGATACTCCTACCATCTCTCCGTCAGGTGGAATGATCTCGACAAGTACGGATATCTCCAAATTTATGCTTGCTCAGCTGAATAAGGGAAAGCTCGGTGAAGCGGCGATTCTTAAGCCTGAGACAGTCTCAGAAATGCAAAAGGTCCAAGTAGGAATTCATCCTGAGCAGCCGAACATGGGCTACGGATTTGAGATGTTCTACCACTCTCTATACAACGGTCAGAATGTGGTCGAGAAAAGTGGGGATGAGAGGGGATATCATAGTTATATGTGGCTGCTGCCTGATCGGAAGGTGGGCGGTTTCATTGTAACCAACAGTGATTCAATCGATGTACGTACAGAGTTATTCAAGGAATTTATGGATCATTATTACCCTGCCGATCAAAAATCCCATCCAGCGTTTCCAGTTTCAGCTAAAGATCTAGCCAAATTTGAAGGATCATACCGCTATTTACGAATTCCCATGCAGGTCTTCGATATTAAGCTGGAAGACGAACACCTAAGCATTAGTACTCCGGTTGGAGTGAAAAAGCTAAAACCAGTTGGGGATCTTTTATTCGAGGATGAAGATGGGAGAATGGCTGCATTCAAAGCGGATGAGAAGGGGGTCATCAGCCATCTTTATTATATGATACCGGATGCATGGAGTGAGCGAGTACAAGATCAGCCGCCTTACTCAGATGTTCCTGTGAATCATCCCTATGCGGGATTTATTAACGACTTGCGCAAATTAAACGCGTTTCCTGTAAATACGAGCTCAGAATTTGCACCCGAGAAGACGATGACCCGGGGTGAATTTAGTGCGGAGCTTCTCGGTCTAGTAGGAATACAACCAACTCAATCACCGGTCCAATTCAAGGATACAACTGGCCACCGATATGCTGCCCAAATCCAGACTTTAGTTGAATACGGAGCCGTTACCGGTTATGCGAAGGACAAGTTTGAACCCGACAGGCCGATTACCAGAGAAGAGGCTGCTGTTCTGTTGTGGAGGATTAGCCAGCAATTCGTAAATACTGAAGTATCAGCAAAGCTTAGCGGGATTACTGATTCATGGGCGCAGCCGGCAGTCGAGTTTGTGTTAGGTTCCGGTCTTTATGGTCCGGAAGTAAAGCCAAACCAAGACGGATTGGTCAATTATCACTCACGTAGTCCTATGCTTAGGCAAGAGGCGGCTGCTCTTCTAACCAAGGCCGCAGGGTTCATCTTGGCAGAACAGGCTAATGGAAAAGTTTAAATGAGGGAGTCATGAGACTGTAAAAAATAACTATTTTCAAATTCATCATAAAAAAAGGTTTTACTCGGCATTGTCCTTATGGCATAATCGGGATTGATTGTATAAGTTAACTTATGGATTGAATTCCGTTATTAGGAAAGGGAGACGTAGGGATGATTGCTAAACAAAGGATGTTAATGTGGCTGCCGGGACTAATACTTACTATGGCCATGACCGCTTGCGGGAGCACCACAACGATTAAGACAGAGAATGGAACGGCTGAGGTAAAGAAGGACGGAAGTGGGTTCACGGTGAACACCAACGAAGGGGAGACGACAACGTTTAAAAGTCAGGATGACAATACGTTTCAGATTGAAAGCAATAAAAACGATGGATCAGGAGGGAAAACCACTGTAAAGAGCAGCACGGAAATCCCAGCTAGTTTTCCTAAAGACATCCCGCTCCCGGATGATGCCAAGACCACCGGTTCAATTGAAACAAACGCTGATGGCAAGGAGTCAATTATTGTTACCATCCATACGAATAAAGAACTTAGCGAACTTGAGACCATGTACAAACAATATTTCAAAGACAATAACGTTAGCAATTCTATGCAAATGGTACAATCGGATGTTCTACTCTTCTCAGGAGAGCTGGATGGGAACACGATCGCGATCTCTGGCAGTCCCTCTGGCGATGCAGAAGGAATGGACTTGTCCATCAGCTGGTCGAAGAATGCAGCCAAGTAACCAGGAATCAAAATTAATCATTATAAAGAACACCGCCTTGTCCTATGACTTCAGCGGTGTTCTTTAAGTTGTTCCATTGTCTATATAAGATGCAGTTAGAAAAATAACATGCAGAGGAGGCGTAAGGGAAGGGAAGCTTGGAACTGTAGGAGCGAAAGCGAATCGCTACAAGCTTTCTGAAAGAAAGCTACATCGAAAGCATTTGCTTAAGCTTTCTGAAAGAAAGCTACATCGAAAGCATTTGCTTAAGCTTTCTGAAAGAAAGCTACATCGGAAGCATATGCTTTGGCTTTCTGAAAGAAAGCTACATCGGAAGCATATGCTTTGTCTCCGGATTTCTACCACATAATGTGGTGTAAATCAAGAAATCTGGAGGCGGGCAGCGACCGAAAGTCCAAGCATTCCCCGTAGTTACGACCGTACCCAAAAATGCAAACATCTTAACTGCGTCGTATATAGTTTTAGTCGTTTATTTCAGATCTTCATCTGTGAAAGGAACCGGCTTGGCAACCCATTCATCTGCTTGCGGTTCAATATCTACGCCGTTCTCCATTTTCTTCTGCTCCGCAAGGGAATCCCTGTTCTTATCCTGGTCATTTCGAAGTTGGTCTTCAGATTTCTGATTCATTTGTAATTCCTCCTTGAAGTAGCTTGTCATCAATCTTGCACAACCTTTACTTATAATTACCCGAAACCTGATTTTGCAAACCTCTACATACTCTTCCTGGGTGTTCGCCGTGATCAATAACGCCGCGTCGCATAGACTGTTCAATAAGGACGGGTAATCAACCCATCCTTGGCCTGAACAGATTTAGTGCAGTCATAAAGGTGGTGAACTCATGAATAAAAAATACCGAATTCGTAAATTAAGAAGCGAGATTGGCAGGTTGACGAAGAGAAAGCGGCTCATTAGATCATATTTGTCCAGTCCCAATCATTCTTATGATCGCAGTCATATTGTAGTAGTAGATCCGAAGGCAACGAAGAAGACCAAAGTAAGAGTCATACGCTATTCTTAACAATTGTATTGAGACGCAACTTATAATACAAATTGATCGTCTTCGATACTGAGTCCATGCAAATATTGGAAGCTAGGGAGGGCGATCTTTTTGATTTTGCTGCCGCAAGCGAACCTCATATTGGACAAGCAGTCAAGAGTAACATCTCTGGAAGACATTGAATTTGAATCGAAATGGGGAGAGGACAGATGAAGAAGAGGGTTATTCTTGTGATCATAGCTGTATGTTGTCTCCTGGCTGGTGCAGCTTGCTCCAATAAGGAAGAGCAGAAAGCTTTGGTCCCTACCACATTGGCCAAAGAATACCCGGGGGATATTCTCAAAGTGGATCAAATTACGCTTCAGGATGGTTCTACAGGAGCTAAGGTCATCGTGGATCGTCAGGATGAGATCCGCAGCTTTCTGAATAGCATTAAGGATGATGTTCTGCAGCCTGATCCTAATCAGGAGCAGCGCACAGGATTTATGTACCGGATGATGCTGTATGAGAAAGGTGAACTCAAGCTGGATATAATCCCTAATTCTATCCGTAACGTGTACTACTTACAGAATGAGGATCTACGCCGGGATTTAAGTGCTTTCTTTGAGAAGAAATTTAGAAATTAAGCAATTAGGTAGGCGTCCCAATATCAAGTAAACTTACGGCTTTGGCTTTGGATTTCATCCATTAAATATAATTCAAGACATCCAAAACCATCAGCGATGGGAGCAACGTTCGTTCCCTATGCCTTTCGAACATAAACCGAACTCCTAAACAAAATCAGGAGCCGTCTCAAAAGACGGCCCCCACTTCAGGTGAGACTCTACATTAGAGCGTGCAGAATGAAATTGGCAAGGAATAGTACCGTAATGACGTACATAACGGCCTTAACTTCCCGGCCACGGCCGGCAGCGAGCTTGGCAATAGGATAGGCGATGAAGCCAAATGCCATGCCGTCTACAATACTATAGGTGAACGGGATCATGACCATTACAAGGAATGCTGGGAAAGCCTCGGTGAAATCGCTGAAATTCATGTCCTTGATGTTCTGAACCATCAGGCTTCCGATAATGATCAGGATCGGAGCAATTGCGCTGTCTGGAATATAGGTCAGCAGCGGAATGAAGAAGAAGGTTGCGCCGAACAATACAGCGGTGACCAATGGTGTTAAGCCTGTTCGTCCTCCGGCCGCGATTCCGGCGGTTGACTCAGCTGCTGCCACAGTCGGGCTGCTGCCGAGGATGCCGGCCGCAATGTTGGATAACGATAGTGCTTGAAGACTTCCCTTGAAGGTCTCTGGTCGTTCAATCATACGGGTCTGTGCTCCAATTAGGCCGATATTCTCGAACACAATGATCAGGAGCAGGAGGAAGACGGCAATCCAAAAGGCGATGGTCGTTATTCCTGAAAACAAAGAAAGCTTGCCGAAGATCTCCCCATACTGCTCCATGGGCTGGCTGCTGCCTTGCTTGTTCACGTCCGGATGTACTGCGCCAAGAAGGTAGGCTAGAGCAGTTCCCACAAGAATACTGATCAGAAGATCTCCCTTAACCTTGCGGACAAAGAGAACCAGAGCCAGCAGCAGGGTGACGCAGGCGGTAATTACATTTGGATCATTGAAATGACCGATTGCGACAAAAGTTGTCTGATGGGCGATCACGATACCGCTCTTTTGCAGGCCGATAAAGGTTAGGAATAATCCAATTCCTACACTAATTCCATGCTGAAGATTGTGCGGGATGGCTTCGCTTATCCTTTTGTACAGTGAGGTAAAGGCAACAATCGCAAATAACAGTCCAGCTACGGCGACTACCGCAAGAGCTTCCTGCCAGGTGAGCTTCATGGAATGTACCAGGGTGTAGGTGAAGAAAGCATTGATCCCCATGCCGGGGACAACGATAATTGGAGATTTGCCAAGGAAAGCCATGAGCAGGCAGCCGGAGATCGAGGTGAGTAGAGTCCCGACCATTGCAGCCTGGAGCGGCATCCCCGCATCACTTAGGATGGCAGCATTCACCATGACGATATATACGACCGCAAAGTAAGAAATCAAGCCAGAGGTAAGTTCTCTTCTCCAATCGTGCTGTCCAGGTTGATAGCCCAGACTTTTAGACAGCAGACTTTGTTTCATAGATATGCCTCCTTTCAAAAAGATTCGTTAAGTTGACAGCAAGAGTAAGCATACAGCCGAAGGCAGGTATTAGCATATCGTTAATTGTAGTATACCCGTCAGCCTGAATTCTCAAAAAAGATAGGATTGTGCAACATGCGCTTTGAATAATGTTAGAGTTTTGTGTCCGGGAAATTTATAATTATTAGAAAGTGTAGTTTGCTGACGGTTGTCTTATTCACAAAGTTTGAAAGCGCTTAACAATATTAGGGCAGTTTAGAACCGACCAATCTATATGGAATGAACTAAAAATGTGAACGTTAGGATTCTGGCAACCGCTTGTTGTCCTTAGGAAATCGATCAAGTAGTCTTTAGTTCAATCCATTTAGCAAGAGGAGTTGTACTATGATTAAAGTAATGATTGTAGACGATGAACCGAAGGTCAGAGAAGGTCTTACTAAGTTAATCCCATGGGATTCTTACGATTATACTGTTGTGGGTACAGCAGCTAATGGATTTGAAGCTTTGGATAAATTTAACGAGCTTCAGCCGAACCTGGTCGTGGCCGATATCCGCATGCCGGGTATGGATGGAATTCAACTCATAGAGAAATTAAGGGAACAAGACGATAAGCTGCACATTCTTATTCTTAGTGGCTATGCGGATTTCGATTACGCCAAGAAGGCGATCGCGAGCAGAGCGGATGGCTACCTGCTCAAACCGGTTGATGAGGAAGAATTAATCAGCTATCTTGAACGAATCAGACAGAAGTGGCTGGAAGAGAATGAACAGCAGAAATGGGCCGACTCGGCGCTGAACTTGAACCGCGAACGTATCATAAAATCCTTGCTAACCGGAACCAGTGAGGAGGCTGCTGAGATCCAGTCAACTGCCGTATCGCTGGGTCTCGGCTCGAAGGAGTACCAGATCCTGTTACTGGATCTCTATGTAACTGATGGGGAAACTCACACGGTGCTTGGGGAGGCAGCTGAGCGGCTGCAGGTTTATTTTGAACAGGCGAATCTTGGGGTGGCCTTCAAGCTATATTCGCAGACGGGAATTCTTCTGAGCAAACCGTTTGTCGGATTGCAAATGCGTCAGCAGCTTACCAGAGATCTGGACAAGGTATTGAGCGGAATGAATGTGAAGTTCACGGCATCCTTGGGACCGGTCGTTAGAAGTCTGACAGAGATCTCACATTCTTACAATGATGCAAGAGAGCTGCTTAACTGTGAATTTTTCTGGGCAGAAGAAGGTGTAATGTACAAGGAAATGAATTCGAAGACAGCTCCAGGTAGAACTGAGGATATAGATCTTACATCTATTGAAGATCAAATGTACTACGCACTGGATTTGGGGAACCCGGATCCAATACCGGAATTGGTGAAGAATGCGGGGGAATACCTGACAGATGAGGGAAGAACAGAACAAGAAATCAAGCGGTATTTCGCTGAGCTGATTACGGGTCTGATCAGTAAGCTGTCCATGCGAAATCCGGATTTGGACGGGATCCCTAAGCTCTATACGGAGAGAATTGCTCACCTGTACCAGAAGCGCAGCCTCTATTATCTGACCAGACATGCAGCGGAGATCCTTCAGACTGTGACGAGTCATATTGATAGATGCCAGCACCAGGATGTGAAGATTATGCTGGATATGATTCACCGTAATTACGGCGATAATCTGAAGCTGGAGACTTTGGCTGGTGTTCTGAACTATAACAATGCTTACCTCGGGAAGCTGTTCAAGAATGCTACAGGAGAGTACTTCAATACTTATCTGGATAAGGTGAGAATCGAACAAGCCAAGCGGATGCTTCAGGAAGGCATGAAAGTGTACCAGGTGGCAGAAAAGGTCGGGTATACGAATGCCGATTATTTTCACAGCAAATTTAAGAGATATGTAGGAACTTCGCCTTCTCTATACCGCAAACAGGGGGAAGAAGCCAGGAAGCATCAAATTTCTATATGAAATCAGTGCTAATTGTAAGGGTATTAAGCCGGGAAGCAGAACGTTATGATAGCATCAAAAAGAGAGAGAAGGTAAAGCTAACTATGAATTCTGCAAACGCTTACCCTTACCAGAATCCGGATCTGCCGCTTGAAGACCGAGTAGCGGATCTGGTATCCAGACTGACCCTTGACGAGAAGATAGAGCAAATGTGCCAATATCAAGCCGAGATTCCCCGGCTGAACATACAAGCATACAAGCACGGAACTGAAGGTGCACATGGAGTAGCTTGGCTTGGTGAGGCAACTGTTTTTCCGCAAAATACAGGGCTTGCGTGTACATGGGACCCGGAGCTGATGCGTGAAATTGGCTCGGTTATTGGGGATGAAGCCAGGGTCTATTATCAAAAGGACCCGAAGATTAACGGGCTGACCATCTGGGCGCCCACAGTGGATATGGAACGCGATCCGCGCTGGGGACGTACGGAGGAGGCCTATGGTGAAGATCCTTATCTTACAGGCCGTCTAACGACCGAGCTGGTTAAGGGGATGCAGGGTGAAGATCCCTTTTATTACAAAACGGTGGCGACACTGAAGCATTTCTATTCCAACAATAATGAAGTGGATCGCGGGAGCGCTTCAGTCAGCATTGATCCCCGCAATAAGCGGGAGTACTACCTGAAAGCGTTCGAGCCGGCCTTTAGAGAAGGCGGCGCTGCTTCAATGATGACAGCTTACAATGGAATTAATGGTGTCCCATGTAATGTGAATCCGGAGGTCAACGAGATTGTCAAAGGCGAATGGGGCATGAAGGGCTTTGTCGTTGGTGATGCGGGCGATGTACTAGGGACAGTGAACGATCATAATTATGTTCAGTCCTATGCTGAAGCCGTAGCCAGGTCTGTGAAGAACGGAATTGACAGTATAACTGATGATCAGGAAATCTCGTTCAGGGCACTTCGAGATGCACTTGAGCTGGGCTTGCTTACAGAGGCTGATCTGGATCACGCGCTCCAGAATACGTTCCGGGTCCGGTTCAGATTAGGTGAGTTCGATCCGGCAGAGCGCAATCCGTATGCACATGTTGACGAGTCCAAGCTATGTGCAGAGACTCACGCGAAGCTGTCCAAGAAGGCGGCGCTTGAAGGTGTTGTCCTGCTAAAGAACACGGGCATTCTGCCACTCAAGAAGGGGATTGGCAGTGTAGCGGTTATAGGTCCAATGGCAAATGTTGCCCTTACTGATTGGTACAGCGGAACACCGAAATATCGAATCACCCCGCTTGAGGGCATTGTATCCAAATTAAGCGAGGAGAAGATCCGTTATTGTGAGGGAAGCGACCGAATTCGGATTCGCTCTTTGGATGCAGGTAAGTACGTCGCGGTTGGGAATCAGGAACAGGGCCATAAGCTGAACGCTGCAGAACAGAATCCGGAGCAAGCCGCTATCTTTAGATTAACGGATTGGGGCTGGGGCAGTGAGACCCTGCGTGAAGACACAAGTGGAAAATTTGTGACTGAGACTGAGGATGGCAGTCTTTCAGCAACAGCTGAAGAAGCACGCGGATGGTTCGTTAAGGAAGTCTTCCAGACTGAAGCTCAGGAGGATGGATCGAGCAGGCTAAAAAACTGGCAGGGAACTCCGTTAGGGATTGGCACAGACAGCGAGCTTAGTGTGAACGATCATACCGATGAAGACAAAGGCAAAGGCCGTTTCTCCATTGAAGTGGTGAAGGATGGAATTGCTGAAGCTGTGGAGGCTGCGCGGGCTTCTGAGACAGCTATTGTCTTCGCGGGGAACATTCCTTTCATTAATGGGAAAGAAACGATTGACCGGATGGACATTACGCTGCCTCCTGCACAGCAGCAGCTCATTCGGGCTGTTATGGAAGCCAATCCAAATACGATCGTCGTACTGGTGGGCAGTTATCCTTTTGCCGTGAATTGGGAGCAGGAACACGTTCCGGCTATAATCTATACTTCCCATGCGGGTCCTGAGCTAGGGTCAGCCGTAGCTGAAGTGTTGTTCGGGGAGTACAATCCGGCTGGACGACTGGCTATGACCTGGTACCGCTCTCAGGAGCAGCTTCCAGATATTATGGATTACGACATTATCAAAGGAAAGCGGACCTACCAGTATTTTGAAGGTGAGATCCTTTATCCATTTGGGCATGGGTTATCTTATACGGACTTTGAGTACAGTGAGATCTATCTCAGCAGCCCGGTTATCTCTGCGGAAGATGAACTTAAGATAAGTATCACAGTTGCAAATAACGGAAGTCTCACGGGCGAGGAAGTAGTTCAGCTGTATGTTCGTGCTGATCAGTCAAGAGTACCCAGACCCCTCAAGACGTTGACCGGATTCAAGCGTGTGTCTATAGATCCTGGAAGAACCGAGACTATTGCGTTCAAGGTATCTTCTGTTGACTTGTCATATTGGGATGTGACCAGGGAACGTTATGTGGTGGAGCCAGGTACGTACACAATTATGGCAGGAAGCTCGTCAAAGGATATAAGGGCTTCTGCTGTCCTCACCGTTCAGGGAGAGGCGGTGCCGCCAAGATCTCTGGTAAGCCCGGTCAAGGCAGAGAATTACGATGATTACGAAGGGGTATATCTGGACGAATGTATCGAAGGTGGGAGCAGTGTTCGAACCCGGTCAGAGCCCGGCTGGATCGCTTTCTGGGATGTGGAACTTGGTGAACAGGACAGTGGAGTTCTAAAAGCGAGAGTAGCGTGTAAGGACCCGGGTGCCGAGATCGAAGTCAGACTTGACGCGCAGGATGGACAGCTGGCAGGACACTGCCATATGCCGTTAACGGGAGGCAGCCAGGCTTGGACAACCCTTGAGATTCCACTTGAAGGTATTAAGGGCAGCCATAGCGTGTACTTGATCCTTAAAGGATCCATCTCGATAAGCAGATTTAATCTCCAATAGTTATAAAGAAGCGGCTTTCCCAGAGTTATGGGAAAGCCGCTTTCTTAATGTCTAGTATTATTGGGAGACAGGACCTGATTCGGTAGATATCCCGGTATCTGTACTTTGCTCATCTACTGCTAATCTGCTCTTATATCCGGCAGGGATATAGGCAGTGTCATGAACCTCTGTAATAACCTGGGCATACATCCCGGTAGGTCTAGGTTTAACCACCTCGGTGTAGATCACGGCCACTTGATTCGTCTCATCGTACTGAATTGATGAGATTCGAAGTCCATAACCGGCATGGGGGGCCTGCGCGCTTACTCGAACCTCTGTAATCTGGTCATCAATAGTCTTGGAAGTCAGGCTATATCCCTGAAGCGGACGACCGTCCAACCTAGCATGCATATTCTTCACCGCCTCCACGCTTTCATTAAGCCAGCTTGCAGCAACGCTGCGGGTAATAGGCGACTTTGGACTGAAATTAAGCTTGGTATCAAGAAGGGAAATCCCCATGTTCAGGAGATTCTGAATGCTGCCGTTATAGTCTGGTGTGATGCTGCTTCCATCAGTAATGAAGTTATAGCGGGCGATAATCGGAAAATCCCCTTGGATCTGGATCGCTTGGTACAGTAGGTGAGCGTACTGTTCCCGGGTCATTATCGTATCGGAGGCTACATCCTTCGGTATGTCCAGACCACGAATCTGGGCAATGACAAAAGCATCCGAGTACCAGGCCGAGTTGCTAATGTTGGTGAAATAATCGGAGGCTACAGGCATTTTGACAAATCTGTAAGTGTTCAGATTCAGGTCAAATCCTTTCACGATGGAGGTCACACCTGAAGCGTAATCCAGCTTTTGCTGAGGATCCAGACTGCTTCCCGGAATGGGTATAACATTAATTTTGTTAGCTGTGAGGTCAGGCGTTGTATCCTGAAGTGCACTTGCGGGAAGGGCTGCACCTAGTAACAGCACCGTACTGAGCAGCAGCATGCTGTATTTTTTTATCATAATCATTATCTCTCCTTCTGGAGTCATATTCCTGTTGCCTTCTAGACGAGCCTTCAATGGATAATGTTGCAACTTTTGAAGATTAGATCTCCACAGATCCTTTGCGGAAGGCGGACGGCGAGCACTTCATCATTTTACGGAATACCCGGATGAAATAACTAATGTTATCAAAGCCCACTTCGAGCGCAATATCAGAGATTTTACGGTCTTCCACTCTAAGCATTTCTGCCGCCTGCCTAATCCGGTAGCTGTTCACATAATCCATGGGAGTCTGTCCGGTCATGGATTTGAAGAAGCGGCAGAACTGCCCTTCGCTCATGGGGATCAAATCAGCCAGCTCGTGCAGTCTGATCGTACTGTCATAATTCTGCTGAATATATAG
The DNA here is from genome assembly GCF_050995535.1 of Paenibacillus sp. SN-8-1. Classification (NCBI taxonomy): domain Bacteria; kingdom Bacillati; phylum Bacillota; class Bacilli; order Caryophanales; family Paenibacillaceae; genus Paenibacillus; species Paenibacillus sp. SN-8-1. The sequence goes on along the minus strand of NZ_CP194782.1, from coordinate 2,592,675 downwards.
AATCACTTTTTTGAGCCGCTCAATTTTGGCCGCTCCTCCAGTAGGGTTCATGCTGCGATTGCATGCCAGTCCGCTTGCTGTAAGCTCGTATAGCATCATCAGCAATCTGCCTTTGACCGCGGCTTCGTAGCCGGGAACCTCTGATCGACAGGCCTCCATAATCGCAGAAATATGTGCTAACAAGCTGATCTCCGCAGTTCCGCTTGGCCGAATCAAGCGGGGAAAGGTGGCTTTCCGCTCTTGAAAGGGAAGGATGGTTTGGTCCTGAATGGCGTCATATTGTGCGCTTGCCAGGAGCTGGGCCCCAAAGACAAGCGCAAAAAACCTGCAGCCTTCTGTTCCCATTGCATGCCCTGCATGAATGTCACCTCCATCGATGAACACCGCTTCTCCTGCACGGACTGGAAAATGCTCTTCATCCAATTGAAATAGAACCTCACCTTCGAGCACGATAAAAATCTCCGATTCATCATGCCAGTGACAATCCAGTACGTGTTCACCAGGTCCAAAATCCATCCAGTAAGCCCCGAAGGGCTGTAAATGCTCACCGTGGATACGACTTTCCTTAAGCGAGTTCTTAAGGGTAGAATCCATGAAATCACCTCATCAAAATAATGCTATATATACATTCAATAATGTAAGTTTTAAATAATTAGTATCAGTATAATGCGAGTATAACGCTTACATTCAAATTTGTAAAAATATATTGAAAAGGCAGTGTGACGAATTATGAAGTTTACAGACGGTAACTGGTTAGTTAAAGAAGGATTCTCGCTTTCCACTGCAGTTCAGATGCATGACTATGAAACTACAGATCATGGTGTGACCGCTTATGTCTCGACTACACCTATTGCCGATCGCGGAGGAATGATTAATACCATTTTATTAACAGTGAAGTTCCACTCTCCAGCCCCTGGAGTTATTGGAGTTAAGTTGATTCACTGGGACGGTGAACGTGATCATGGCCCGAATTTCGAGCTCAAGAAGGACAATGGCCATCACGTCAAGATTACAGAGAATGAACAGGAATTGATTATGCAGAGCGGTGATATAAGTGTTCGTATTGCCAAAGGAGGACAGTGGTCCTTTGACTTCTACCGCGGTACAGAACGTCTTACAGGCAGCCGATTCAAATCTTCAGCACACGTTACCGATACACAAGGGAATGCTTATATGCGGGAAGAGCTTGATCTTAGTGTCGGGGAATGGGTATACGGACTTGGGGAGCGCTTCACAGCCTTCCAAAAGAATGGACAGATGGTAGATATCTGGAATCAGGACGGCGGAACGAGCTCCGAGCAGGCTTACAAGAACATTCCATTCTACATTACGAATAAGGGCTACGGTGTGTTTGTTAACCATCCTGGACTCGTGTCCTATGAAGTCGCATCCGAGAAAGTGAAAAAGGTTCAGTTCAGTGTTACAGGTCAGACGATGGAATACTTCGTCATCGATGGTCCGACACCTAAGGATGTGCTGAATAAATATACTAATCTAACCGGTAAGCCCGCGCTTCCGCCTGCATGGACCTTTGGTCTATGGCTGTCAACTTCTTTTACCACGAATTATGATGAAGAGACCGTGAACTCCTTCGTGGACGGTATGGCTGAGCGTGACCTCCCCTTGCATGTATTCCATTTCGACTGTTTCTGGATGAAGGAATTTCACTGGTCGGATTTCAAATGGGATGAGCGAGTATTCCCGGATCCGCAGGGGATGCTGACTAGACTGAAAGCCAAAGGTCTTAAGATCTGCGTCTGGATCAATCCATATATTGGACAACGTTCGCGCTTGTTCGAGGAAGGCAAGAAGCTGGGTTACCTCGTAAAGCGTCCTAATGGCGATGTATGGCAGTGGAATCTGTGGCAGCCAGGTATGGCGCTGGTTGACTTCACGAATCCGGAAGCCTGTGACTGGTATGCGGGATATCTGCGTGAACTGGTGGATATGGGCGTGGACAGCTTCAAGACGGACTTTGGGGAGAGAATCCCGGTCGATGTCGTGTACCATGATGGGTCTGATCCCGAGAAGATGCACAACTATTACACTTTTCTTTATAACAAGGTTGTGTTTGAAGCACTTCAGGAGAAGCTGGGCAAGCAGGAAGCGGCTGTGTTTGCCCGTTCAGCCACAGCAGGCAGCCAGCAGTTCCCAGTTCACTAGGGCGGGGATTGCTATGCTGACTATGAATCAATGGCGGAGAGTCTTCGCGGAACTTCGTGATTGGAATTTACTTATTTAATTCATTTAATATGAACATAGGAGTAGAACAGCAGAGTAGGAGAGGGAATACGTGCATTTTCCAGTTTATATACATATCGGCAGTTTGGTTATTCATCCGCATGTTTTATTTGAATCTTTGGCTTACTTTATAGGGTTCCGAATCTACTTATGGACCCGCCGTAAGACAGAAATCCCATCCAAAAATATGTTTTGGGTCATTGTAGGGGCCGCGGTTGGTGCAGCACTGGGATCGAAGCTGCTGTACTGGTTTGAGAATCCATCGATTCTAATATCATTCTGGGATCATGGGAAGGAGCTGCTCGGCGGCAAAACCATTGTCGGCGGCTTGCTGGGTGGCCTGATCGGCGTAGAGCTGGCCAAGAAGTGGGTAGGCATCACCCGTTCTACCGGAGATGACTTTGCCTTTCCTCTATTAATTGCAATTGCCATAGGACGCATCGGATGCTTTTTGACAGGGCTGGATGACCATACGCATGGAATTCCAACCGATTGGATCACCGGCTTTGATTATGGCGACGGTATACCTAGACATCCAACACAACTGTATGAAATCGGCTTCTTATCTCTATTCGTCATCCTCTTATTTTTGATCAAAAAAGTGAGAAACCGGCGATCTCAGCCCCTTCCAGATGGGGCCATATATCAATGGTCCATGTTTGGATATCTATTCTTCAGATTTTGGGTCGATTTCATCAAGCCAACCCCGCATCTTTATTTGGGGATGAACAATATTCAAGTCGCCTGTGTGCTGGGCATGATGTACTTCATATTTGTCTATAAGCCGCAAAAACCACAGGAGCAAGCAATAAAGTCCAATACATATAGAGAAGGGAAGCCGAATTCCTTATGACTACCAAAAACAGACCATATCTGTTCTATGAACTAACAAATAGTATCTGCTCCAAATGTATGAAGAAAGTAGAAGCCAAGGTTATTATTGAGAATGACTGCGTGTACCTGTCTAAATATTGTTTCGAGCATGGACGGGAGAAAGTGCTCATCTCCACCGATGTGGAGTATTATAAGCGATGCCGTGAATTCATCAAGCCCTCGGAAATGCCGCTTCACTGGAACACGCCGATCAAGTATGGATGTCCTTATGACTGTGGTCTCTGTCCAGATCACGAACAGCATAGCTGCCTGACGATTGTGGAGATCATTGACCAGTGCAACCTGAAATGTCCAATTTGCTATGCTGATTCTTCACCGGACAAGAAATTATGGCGTTCGCTGGAAGAAGTAGAGCGAATGCTGGATGCTGTCGTGCGCAATGAAGGCGAGCCTGACATCGTTCAGATCAGTGGGGGAGAGCCTACTATTCATCCTCAATTTTTTGATATTCTAAGGCTGGCTAAATCGAAGCCCATACAGCATTTGATGATTAACACGAATGGAATCCGGATTGCCCAGGATCGTGAATTTGTGAAGGAGCTTGCTCAGTTCACGCCTGGACTCGAAATCTATTTGCAATTCGACAGCTTTGAGAAATCCACTTTACAGGAGCTGCGCGGGGCGGACCTCAGACAGATTCGGAGTAAGGCGATTGAGCACTTGAATGAGTTCAACATTTCTACGACCCTGGTGGTCACATTAAAGAAGGGTCTGAACGACCATGAAATTGGTGAGATCATTCAGTATGGACTGAAGCAGCGAGCAGTCAGAGGGGTGACCTTCCAGCCTATCCAAGCGGCGGGACGGTTAGAAGAGTTCGACCCTGCTACGGACCGGCTTACCTTAAGCGAAGTTCGGCAGCAGATCATTGACCAGTCCAATCTGTTCCAGGCTGAGGATATGATTCCGGTTCCATGTCATCCTGACTGCCTGGCAATGGGGTATGCACTCAAGCTGGACGATCAGGTTATTCCTCTAACGCGTATGATGGACCCTGAGATTCTGCTCGAGGGTGGACGTAACACGATTGTTTTTGAACAGGATGAGAGTATCAAGAACCGCATATTTGAACTGTTCTCCACAAGTCATTCGCCGGAATCCTCAGCACTTTCATTAAAGAGCCTGCTGTGTTGTCTTCCTTTGGTGCAAGTACCTGAGACGATCAATTACGATAATGTATTTCGGGTAATTATTATGCAGTTTCTGGACCCATATCATTTCGATGTCCGTTCAGTCAAGAAATCCTGTGTTCATATCGTCCATCCCGATGGACGAATTATTCCATTTGATACCTATAACATGTTCTATCGGGGGGACCTGGAAGAGAAATTGAACGAGCTGAAGGCCGAGCTGGAAGGAGCCAAGGCATGAGTGACGACCGGGACAAAATAACGGAAGATTCTTCGTATGATCCGCAATCCGTTCAGCCAGGTGACCAAAATAACTCGAACCGTAATGAACTCCACGACCTTTACGAGAAGCAGCAGCATGGCAAAGAAGTACTGAAAGGCGTATTGCTGTTGGGCCTCCTGCATCTTCTTCTGGTTGTCTTTCCTTTCGCCTATTTCGCGATTGGTATAGCTCAGTTAATCTATTTGATTCCTGCCGTGGTCATTGCTTTAGTCAAAAAGAGAGTCGGAATTGCCCAGGGACTTATTCTTGGAGGCGTAATTACATTTCTGCTTAATGCTGCTTGTTTCGGACTTGTTTTGTTCAAGGCCTAAGGTTGCCCCTTTAGCTGAGCTGTTCAAGCCACTCCATAAGACTAATCGATCTGCACAATAAAGTCCCAAAAATAAAGTTGGAAAAAAGGACCCCGATGCTTCATCGGGGCCCTTTTTAGGATATATATACTTGATAACGTATATAAAGTATTCCGTTTGAAAATATCGTATACTTAAGTTATCAACTAAGATTAGTCGTATCTATGTAAAGGGAGGCCTATGTAGTGACGGTATCCTCATCTACCCAACTGGCAATATTTAAGCGATTATATACACGTTCACCCATAGGTATAGCCATAATGGCACCAGATGGAAGCCGATTCCTGATGGTGAACCCTGCCTTATGTAAGTTGTTCGGATACAGGGAAGAGGAAATGCTTGCTTATGGGCCTGCGGATCTGCTTCATCCAGAAGACACTCATGCTAGCTTTTCCTCTCAGATGATGAAACTGCTTGCCTCACATAAGGATCAAGAAGAAGTAACTCTGACTGGGCGTTATATTCATAGATCGGGAGAGATATTGACCCTTAAGCTGGATGTTTCTCCAATTATGGAGGATTCCTCGGACAGCTCGGAATGCTTGATTGTACAATTTACAGAGATTCCAGTTGAACCTTTCGATGAAGGTCAGCTTGAGATTAATAATGATCTGTATAAACTGATCACAAGGAATACTCCAGACCTCATTTCAGTGAGCACACCCGATGGATATATCACTTATATCTCACCTTCCTGTGTAACCATGCTGGGCTATACGCAAAGTGAAATGCTTGGCCGCCACCGCACGATGTTCTATCACCCTTTAGATGCCGATAAAATGATGCGAGACAATACTCTATACTCAGATAGCGATGTGTACCGAAGACGTGTCCGGCACAAGGATGGTCATTACCTGTGGATTGAAACTTCATTCCAAATTGTCAGAGATGAATCGAACAACATTGAGAAAGTCCTGGCCATCGGCCGTAATATTACCGAAAGAGTTAACTTTGAGAAAATGCTGGCTGAAGCTCAAAGTATAGCGAATATGGGAACCTTCGACTGGGATATACCGAACAACAAGGTCACTTTTTCGGAGGAAATGAGAAGGATCTTTAGTTATGGTGTGAAGCCCGTTGATACGATGAAGCCTATGGCAAAAATTATACACCCTGAGGACCTGGAGAGGATCAGAGAGCTGTATGAAAGCACGATATCCAAAGGAATTGATGGGGAGGCGGAATACCGTGTGATCAAACCTGACGGCAGCATCAGAACACTATTCTCAAGATGGAGAATGGAAGTGGATCCGGTTAGCGGGCAAGCGATCCAGATGCTTGGGACTGTTCAGGATATTACAGAACGTAAGGAGACGATTGACAAGCTAAGAGAGAGTGAAAGGGATTTTAGGTTAATCACGGAAAGCTCTCTAGACTTTATCTCCAGACATGCAGCCGATGAAGAAGCCACATTTCTCTATGCGTCTCCTGCCTGTCGTACGATTCTTGGATACGAACCTCACGAGCTGGTTGGTGTTTCGGGGGTATCCTTTATTCACGAAGAAGACCGGGATGCGGTTAAATATTTCCTTGAGATGAATCAGCTTGGTCTTGGTTCTGAGACAGTAGTATTCCGTTTCAAACGCAAGGATGGCGATTACGTATGGTTTGAGTCTTCTTCGATCTATGCCTATGATGGGGCTAGGCAGGTTGAGGAGATCATCGCAGTCTCCCGCGATATTACAGAGCGCAGACAAATTGAGCAGCGGCTGCAGGAGAGTCAGAGCAGGTATAAGTCACTATTTGAATACAACCCCGCGGGCATATTTGCGATTAATCTTGAAGGCAGGTTAATCTCGATCAATACCAGTATGGAGACGCTGATTGGATATGCCCGTGAAGATGTAATGGGAGACTTCCTGCTGCCCTTCTTCGATGTCAATGACCAGGAAGAGATCAAGCTTAGTACCCAGAATGTATTCCGCGGAAATACGAAATCCTATGAGACCCGAATACTTTCTAAGGGAGAGCAGCTCATTGATATCAGCCTGACTCTGCTTCCGATCGTGGTGAATCATCAAATTGTGGGGGCATATGGAATCGCCAATGATATCTCTTCGCGCAAACAGTCCGAGCGGCTGCTGAAGGAGAGTGAAAGCAGGTACAAGTCCTTATTTGAATATAATCCCGCAGCAGTCTATTCCATGAATCTGGACGGAGATTATTTAACAGCGAATGAGAATTTGGAGCTCCTTACGGGTTATACACTGGATGAGCTGATTGGTCGATATTTTGGCCCACTTGTTCCAGAAGCTTTTGTACAGAAGACGCTTCATCATTTCAACCTGGCCGCCAAGGGATTCCCGCAGAATTACGAAATCTCGATTCTTCATAAGCAAGGTCATTTGGTGGATATCTCGGTAGCCAATATACCGATTATTATCGATGATGAGATCGTGGGAGTGTACGGAATATCCAGTGATATAACAGATCGTAATGATTATATTAAGCAGATAGAGAAGCTGAGCAGCGAATATACTCTAATTCTCAATTCGGTATCCGAGGGGATATTTGGAGTAGACAATGAGGGGAAGACGACCTTCATTAATCCGGCAGCAGCAGCGATGCTTGGTCTGGACTCCAAAGATATTATTGGACAATTTCAGCTGGACTGGATCCAGCAGATGCGTGGAGACGGAACCTACTACACCCCAGAAGAGACTCCGATCTATAAAGCGGTCAAAGAAGGCCGCTGGTACCAGAGCAAGGAAGAAGTCTTCTGGAAGAAGGACGGAACGAGCTTTCTGGTTGAGTACCGGATCAGCCCGCTGGTCGATAAGGGTGAGCGGAAAGGTGCCGTTATTGTATTTCGCGACGTAACCGATGAGAAGGAGATCATCCGGGCCAAGGAATCCGCTGAACAGGCAGATCGCGCCAAATCGGAGTTTCTTGCTATTATGAGTCATGAGCTGCGGACTCCGATGAATGGAATCATTGGAATGACGGGGCTGCTTGCCACTACGGAATTGGACGAGGAACAGCAGGAATATACAAATATTATTGTACAGAGCAGCAATTCACTGCTGCATATTCTGAATGAAATTCTCGACTTCAGCAAAATCGAGGCCGGTAAAATGGTACTCAGTCATGACCCAATCTGCCCCATTCAGGTGATGAAGAGCGTGATCGAACTGTTCGCTCCCCGGGCTGAAGAGAAGCAGGTCAAGCTCATCTATGATATTGATGCTTCCGTTCCAAGCCCAATCATGGGGGATGAGGTGCGGCTTCGCCAGGTACTGATCAATCTGGTTAGCAACGCAGTGAAGTTCACAGATCAAGGGATGATTAAGTTATCTGTCTCCGCCAAAAAGTTAAGCAGCTCGCCGGAATCGCTGGTCCTTGAATTCATCATTCAAGATACCGGGATAGGGATACCTGTGGATCTGCAGAGTCAGCTCTTCCAGTCATTCTCCCAGCTTCATCCTTCAATTAACCGGAAATATGGAGGAACAGGATTGGGACTTGCCATCAGCAAAAAATTGGTTGAGCTCATGGGAGGAGCAATTTGCGTGGATAGTGAACCTGGTCAGGGATCTACTTTCAGGTTCACGCTTCTGTCAAGCCAGTATCGGAATCCTACTGAGCAGAATGTGGATCTGGAGGAGATTGAGGTTGTAGATGCTGTGGAGACAACCGGTCAGTCCACCGTTACTGCGGAGTATGGCCCGCTTCGTATACTCATCGCAGAGGATCATCCGGTGAATCAGAAGCTTCTTCATACAATTCTGGCTAGGCGAGGATACGAGGCGGATATTGTGTCTAATGGGAAAGAAGCAGTAGAGGCAGTTACACAGGGAGATTATGACTTGGTCTTCATGGATGTGCAAATGCCGATTATGGATGGACTAGAAGCGACCTCCACCATTCGCAAGCATCCGGAACATGTCCAAAAGCCCATTATCGTGGCGGTAACGGCCTTTGCGAAGAATGAAGACAAAGAAAGCTGTCTGGCCAGCGGAATGCAAGATTTCATAGCCAAGCCAATCTATATATCTGAAGTCGATCGGATCTTGAAGGAATGGTCACCTCTTGTTGCTGAGCGAATCGATGATTAATTTAGTATAAGATGTATTTAAAATGTTCAGGTTTGTGGGTGTAAAGGATGTTTTTAATCACCTTAGCAAGGAAATGCTATGCATAATAGATCTAGATCCCAGGGGTGAGGAGGGAGCAGTGGATGAGAGGGATAAGATTCTTCTTCAGATCAGCCGTAATCATTTTGACTATATCTGTAGTAATTGGATGTACCCCAGTGGACAACCCTACAGAAGCAGAAGCAGACGGGCTGCGGACTCCGGCTCAAGAACAGCACACTGAGAACAAGAACGCTGGTCAGGCGGACAGCCAATCAAATAAGGGAATCTACGATATACGGGAGGTTGGTCAGGTTCAGATTCAGGATCACAATCAGATCAGCTGGCAGGAGGATAACGTGTCACTGTCAGCCGTGATGGTTCAGCCAAATCAGACCGGGGCTTCCTCGGTGATAGGTTCTATTAAGGTCTCAAATGGGGACCTCGCCTATCCCATCGATCTTGAACAAGCGCCTATCTCAATCTCTTCAGTCTCGTTGTCATCAGATCACCAGTATTTAGCTATGCACCTTAAATATACCGAAGGACATCAACTGGTTATCGTAAATATGGCGGCTGGGGACCATTACTCGCTTAACGCTTATTTAAGCAGGAATGGCAGGGGAAAGGTGGACACAGTCCAATCGTATCAATGGGATCCCAAGGGGAACCATTTGGCTTTGGCATATGGGGATGCAACTCGAAGCAGCGTGGGTCTTTACCAAGCCGATCAAAAAATGCTGCTCGACATCCCAACTTCTGTAATATACAAGGATACCCCTGTTATTGTATGGCATAAAGAAGGCAAAGGGTTTGACTTTGTGAGTACCAGTGGTAAGGATGTCTATGTGCTTAACCGATATGTCCGGGAAAAGAATCTGGTAAGTAAAGTAAAGGCACTAGGCGGGGATGAGGTTGCTGCCTTGCGAACCCTAAGTCCGACTTATGCAAAATAAATAGACAGGTAGATCGCTGCCGCCGCAAAGATGACTGCTGCAGCCGTAATATAAATCCAGGATAGCTTCGACCAATTAACCTTTGTCCGGTTGTCATATTCCGGGTTGCTAACCTTGTTGGCCTTGGAATGGCCAATCACGAGCGTGCTGACCCCGCCAATCACGGCAACCAGAATGATCAGGATATACGGAATAAGTTCCATCAATACTTTCCCCCATGTCTCATTGTTCTGTTCTAAGATATAGATACAGAATTCGTACTTCCCCCCATGATAAGCTGTTAATTGGAAGGCCATAGCGCGTCTGGAAGTAGTCGAATTCAATAAATCCAAGTTTAGAATAAGTATAAAGGAAACCTGAAAGGGTTACCAGACTGTTAGGTATTATATGGTAATATGTGTGTAGGCCGTTAATCTAATGAAGCTGAACTAGGCGGAGGTAGTAATGATAGAATCCAATTTCCTAAGTAAGGTGATGCGGTGGGAGACAGAAATTTCTCCAAAAATTCGTGATTTAGAAACGCCTTCTGAACTTTTTTTGGGAGTAGATTACGAAGGGACACATGGTTATTTTTGTACTCCTGTGGATGCTGTTCAATTTGCAAATACAGGTGCTGACGGAGTTCATTATGCATTCCTGACTGACTTTGGACGATTCAATAATCTGGATGAATGTAGGATCATTCGTGTGGCACCTATGAACCCTACTTCGATTCAGTTGGTGGCCAGAAATATCAAGGATTTCTTTTGTCTTCAGTTGCTTGGATGTCAAGATTTGCTATTTAACGATTTTCAGAGTGAAGACGCTTATTTAGAGTATTTATTAGAACAAGACAAGGATATATCTAACGTTTATTTTGACTATAAAAGTTGGAAAGCCGAGAAAGCCGCAGTAGCCGAATTAGCACAGTCTTTTCTTAACCTTCGGCCCATTGAGAATGCATATACATACATTCAGCAGCTCAGAGCAGAACGAAGACAGCAAATAGTTCTCGAAACGCAGGATGGACTTGGTGTAATTCAAGTATCAGACATTCGTTGTAACAGCTTTAGAAAGCACCCTTGGTCGGGGCAGGATATTCTTTTCCACGATTACGAGGAGCTTAGACACTTCCTCAAGACTGAACAAATCGAAACTATTATGGCTTTCGTAAGGGATTATCAGAATCAGGCGATCCCTGATATACAGTCACTTAATTTAATATGCGATAAACTTGAAGAACTCGGTTACTTCTGGGAGGCGTTACGCCTGCAAAATGTATTGTAAATCCTAAATTTGATTGGAGGCTGCACTATGATCTATATTGCTCTGCTGCGGGGGATCAACGTTGGGGGTAAAAATAAAATCAAGATGGCTGATTTGAAGGAGGCATTGGAGAACAGGGGATTCAAACGGGTCAAAACGTATATTCAAAGCGGAAATGTGCTATTTGAGTCCGAGAAGGATGAACGTACACTTGCGGCAGAAATTGAAGAAGAGATCAATACTTCTTTCGGGATTGCGCTCAAAGTCATGCTGCGAACCGCTCAGGAACTAGAAGATCTGATCGTTAATTCGCCGTTCGCGCATCGTGAGCTTAGCGATGGAGAGAGTCTGCATGTATCCCTGCTGGGAGAACCTTTGACTGAAGAACAAATACATAAGATTGATCAATCCGAGAAGGGAAATGATGAGTTCGCGGTTATTGGGCGGGATGTGTATTTTCACTTTCGCCAGAGTATCCTGGATTCCAAGCTAGGAGGTGCGCTAGATAAATTGAAAATCCCTTCCACTTCCCGCAATTGGAATACGATGAATAAGCTGAATGCGCTGGCTCAGGAGATGAAGCAGCAGAGCTGAGCTCAATCAAGTATACATTGAACAAAGATGTATCGCCCTCACAATCTTATTGAACATGCAAAAAGGGGCGGTCCCAGGTATCAACCTAGGGACCGCCCCTTGCTTCATTTATACAACCATCTCAGCTTTCTCTCTGCATGCATCAGAGCAGTAGTGCTCATGCTTCTCTTCACATTCAGGGCAGCTGATATGCTGCAGATTGCAGACAGGGCAGTTCACATAATGATCATTTGCTGTTCCGCAATGATAACATTTTCCAACCACGATATCTTCATCGGTATGGTTAATAGGAATGGAGATCCGTTCGTCGAAGACGTAACATTTCCCATCGAATAGACGGCCTTGTACTTCAGGATCTTTGCTGTAAGTCACAATACCGCCTTCCAACTGGGCCACGTCCTTGAACCCTTCCGTCATCAGATATCCGGACAGCTTCTCACAACGGATTCCACCTGTACAGTAAGTTAAGATGGTCTTGTCTTTGTACTCACTCAGGTTCTCCTTAATCCATTCCGGGAATTCACGGAATGATTCCACTTCAGGCCGGATCGCGCCTCTAAAATGGCCGATATCATATTCATAATCCGTTCTACCGTCAATAACAATGACATCATCACGCTCAAGTGTGTCGTGCCATTCTTTGGGAGACAATCTCTTCCCGCTGATCTTGTTCGGATCAAGCTCTCTGTCGTCAACCCGGAAGGTGACGAGCTCCGGCCGAAGACGTACAAACAGCTTTTTGAAGGCATGTCCTTCGGACTCATCAATTTTGAAGACAATGTCTTCAAACAATGGATTAGCACGCAGATCAGCCATATACTTCTCGGTTTGTTCCACGGTGCCGGACAAAGTACCATTGATGCCTTCTTTGGCAATCAGGATACGGCCTTTTATACCTAGTTCCTTACAGTATTGAAGGTGTTCAGCAGTAAAAGCTTCCGGATCTTCTATATTTACAAATTTATAAAATAATAGAATCTGGTATGGACTGGACAATGCAATCACCCTTACTTATTAGAAATATATAAATACCTTGATTAATGGAGTTCATCCATATTTCTATGGAGTAACTCCTAAATCTCTAGGGAGTTATTCCATATTATTAAGGCAAATTTAAATTTTATACCCATTTTGGGCATTCGTCAATTTATGATCTCTGGTTTCCTTTCCAGTATCCACTGATTAGCAGGCTGCTACTTAAGGTTAATACGAAGTAATTAATCTACCCGAACGGGGAATTGACCCAGAGGAGGGCTAGTTATGCAAACTGTATGGAAAGGTGCGGTCAGCTTCGGTCTCGTCAATGTTCCAGTCAAAATGTACTCGGCAACTCATGACAACGACATTCCGATGAAGATGCTGCACAAAGAATTTAATGTTCCCATTCAGTACCACCGGACATGTCCCAAGTGCGAAGAGAATGTAAGCTGGAATGAAATTGTCAAAGGTTATGAATACGAGCCGGGTCATTTTGTCACCTTCGATAAAAAAGAACTGGAAGAGCTCGCTTCAAAGACCTCGCGTGAAATCCGGATTCTAGATTTCGTCGATCTGTCCGAGATCGACCCGATCTATTTCCAGAAGACCTATTATCTTGCTCCTGAGGAAAGCGGGGAGCACGCATATAATTTGCTGGTGGAAGCACTTCTGGATACGAAGAAGATCGGTATCGCGAACGTCAGTATCCGTTCCAAGAGCAGTCTGGCAGCAGTTCGGATTGTCGATGGGGTCCTCTCGATGTCGACCATGTATTATGCTGAGGAGATCCGTCCCAAGGAACAGATCCCTAATCTGCCCAAGCAGACGAAAGTAGACGAACGTGAGCTGGAAATGGCCCGAATGCTGATCGATCAGCTCGCCGCGCCTTTTAAACCGGACAAATACGAAGACGAGTATCGAGATCGATTGATGGATGCCATTGAGGATAAAGTAGAAGGCAAGGAAGTGAAGTTCGCTCCTGATGAGAAGAAGACCAATGTCATTGATCTTATGGACGCCTTGAAAGCGAGTCTCAAGATGAGCAAGGAAGCTGCCGTAGACAAGCAAGGGGAGACGGGGAGATCAGAGACCACCTCAGCGAGCAAGCCGCCAGCCAAACGTTCATCCCAATCCAAGTCCAAGCCCAAGCCCAAGTCTAGCTCCAAGTCCACAACAACTGCGCGCAGCACCTCTTCCAGATCTGCCAAAGCTTCAGCGGCTTCCAAGACAACAGCTAAACCGCGCAGAAGAAAGACGGGATCTTAACCGATGCGCCCTTTTACGCCCATGTCCCCGATTCTAACGGACGAAATTCCTTACGGGGAGGAATGGATCTATCAGCTGAAGTGGGATGGATTCCGGATCTTAGCCTGGGTCCAAGAAGGAAAAGTTGAATTGTACTCCAAGAAAATGCTTTTAAGAAACAAGAGTTATCCGGATCTCGTGAAGGCTCTCTCTCGATACCCCGGAACCTTCTTGTTGGACGGGGAGGCTGTGATCCTTGATGGCGCCAGCGGACAGCCCAGCTTTCAGCTTATGCAGCAGAGGGACAAGCTCTCGGACGCTTCCCTGATTAAGAGGGCGGCGAACCGACAACCTGTACAGTATATTATGTTCGATCTCCTGCAGCTTGGAGATCTTAATCTTCGCAGCCTGGCCTATGAAGAGAGGAGATTTCAACTACAGAAGCTGACAGAAGGCTGGGAATCGCCTCTATATCTTGCCGATGAATTCGAGGATGGTGAAGCGCTCTGGGACTGGGTTGTTCATCAGGGCTGGGAAGGTATGGTGTGCAAGAAGCGCCAGAGCAAATACAAGGTAGGCAAGGATCATCAGGACTGGTTCAAGCGGAAGACCATCCTTCATTTCGATGTGGAGATCGTGGGCGTGATCTGGAAGGATGGGAGGGTATCCAGTCTAGTCATGAGAAGGGACGGACTATATTTCGGGCGTGTCTCCTCAGGTCTGAACGAGCGGGTGAAGATGAGGCTGAGAGAACTGCCTGCCAATGCGCTGCAGGAGGATTATTTCCCTGATCTGCCGAAAGGGCTGAGAAATGCAGATGTCAGATGGCTAAACTCTCCACTTGAGGCCAGGGTAAGCGGGAGGGAGACCACCACACTTGGGCTGCTTCGTCATCCCAGGTTGGTAGATTTAGGAGGAATTCCATTATGAGCAACGAGAATACTGGAATCTTCGAAGTAGAAGGACATGAGCTGGAGCTGTCTCACCCGGATAAGATGCTCTGGCCAGAGCTCGGGATTCACAAGGCCCTGTATTTGCAAAAGCTGATCTTGCTGGCTCCCTACCTTCTTCCATATTGCAGGAACCGGTATTTAACTACCATCCGGTATCCAAACGGGGTGGGAGGCAAGTTCTTTTACCAGAAAAATGCCCCGAAGCCGCTTCCAGATTTCGTCCATACCGCCACGAGGGATGGCGTAGACTATATTAATCTGGACTCTCTGCCAACTTTATTATGGCTTGGTAATCTGGCTGCGCTCGAATTCCATCCTTCCTTTGAATATATCGGAGGTGAAGAGCCTGCGGAATGGGTGCTCGATATTGATCCGAGTGAAGAGCTTATGCCAAGGCTAATGGAAGCGGTAGCTTTAATTGGTGAGGCGCTGGATTCGATGGGGATTCAGTCTGTCCCCAAGACCAGCGGTGCAACAGGGGTGCAGATTATCATTCCGGTGAAGAAGGGTTATACCTTTGACCAGCTGCGTAAGATCGGGCAATTTCTCGCTAAATTTCTAACTGAAAAGTATCCTGAAATGTTCACCACCGAGCGGTTGATCAGAGACCGCGGGAACAGGATCTATATAGATTATGTACAGCATGCTTCAGGCAAGAGTCTGTCGGCTCCCTACACTCCAAGAGCCAGGGAGCATGCTACCGTCTCGACCCCCTTATTATGGGACGAAGTTCGAGAAGGTGTAGATCCCAAAGAATTTAATCTGCTGACCATCCAGGAACGGCTGGACAAGTTCGGGGATCTGATAGCAAAGACGCCGAAGCAGTCGCTGGACGCTGTGCTCGATTTTGTGAAGTAGGGCGTTCATTTGGGTAATAACGACTATAATTCAAGACCAGGGAGTGAAGATCATGTCGAAAATTAATGAATTTATTCATACTACACCAAATCCGGACGGCGGTTGGGATAATCAACAGGATGGAGAGAAAATAAGCCATCATAGAACCAAAGCTGAGGCTGAAGAACGAGGCCGGGAAGAAGCGAAGAAGGTAGAGACGGAACACAAGATTCATAACATGGATGGCAAGATTTCGGAATCCAACAGCTACGGAAATGATCCATTTCCGCCGCGGGGCTGATGTCCTGCGAAAATACCTAGAGAGGGAGTGAACTTATGGGCCAGGCTAATTTCGAAGAAGCCCGCAGGGCTGAAGAGACTTATCATAGCAAATTATATAGTGAGAAAGAGATTTTGGAACCGGGAACCTGGATGTCTGAACCAATCCCCTTGGTAATGGAGCTGCAGGATCGTCTGCTGCGATATAAGAAGGATATCGTTATTATGGATCTCGGAAGCGGTGCTGGCCGGAATACGATACCTCTGGCCCTTAAGCTTAAGGGATCAGGCAGCAGAGTAATAGGTATGGATCTGCTGGATGAGGCTGTGAATAAGCTTCGTGAGAACGCAGCTGAGTATGGCGTGGAGACACTTGTTGAAGTACAGAAAGGCGATGCGGAGCATACGGATTTCGGTGATGAAGAATATGACTATATTATTGCCTGCGGCTGTCTGGAGCATGTCTCCTCAGAGGAAGCTTTCGTTCAGGTTCTGGAGCGAATGAAGAAGGGGACCCGGATCGGCGGAATCCACTGTATCGGGATGAATACCAATGTTCAGGAAGTTGAAATGGACTCCGGCAAGGAACTGGAGCCTCTGATTGAGCTTAACTTGTCATCAACAAAGGCAGTCCAAATTCTTGAGCGGGTCTATGGGGACTGGAATGTACTTGAGCAGTCTGCGGTTCTACAATCTATTGAAGAGGAAAAGTATGAGGTGCCTTCTGAATTTCGGGCACAGTCTATAACTTTTGCCGCCCAGAGAGTCAAGTAGAATAGAAACAAAAACCGATTGAAGTTATGCTCTGAATAGACACTGCAAGTGATTTCAGGTATCATCAGACCAAAGATAGGGGGTGGTCCTTGATGAGTGCGCTGAAAGATATGTATTCAAGAGCTTTTTTTGATCAATTTGTATCGATTGTGAAGGGAGCCTATTCCTCGTTCGATGAGCAGCATTTCCTAGACCTCATCTATGACGATGCATGGGAAGGCCGGGAGCTTAAGCAAAGAATCCGGCACGTTGCAGCTACTTTGACGCGTACACTTCCCAATAACTATGAAGAGGCAATCGGCATTCTTACCGAGATCGCGCCGCAGTGCAGGGGATTTGAATATTTATTCTTCCCGGATTTTGTTGAGTTGAATGGTCTGGAACAGATCAACATCTCAATTCCTGCCCTGGAGCAATTCACTACATATTCAAGTGCAGAATTTGCAGTGCGGCCCTTCAT
Organism: Paenibacillus sp. SN-8-1; assembly: GCF_050995535.1. Lineage (NCBI taxonomy): Bacteria > Bacillati > Bacillota > Bacilli > Caryophanales > Paenibacillaceae > Paenibacillus > Paenibacillus sp. SN-8-1. The sequence continues at coordinate 2,575,383 of NZ_CP194782.1, read as the reverse complement.
TATCCAGGACCCTGAGCTTATGATGCAGCAAATGCTGAGGTGGTCCTCGCATGAGAATGAGCACGTCCGCAGGCTTGCTTCCGAAGGATGCAGACCAAGATTACCTTGGGGAGTCAGCTTGACCCTATTCAAGAGAGACCCTCAGCCCATCCTGCCGATTCTGAACGCACTCAAAGAGGACACTTCCGATTACGTTCGCAAAAGTGTAGCTAACAATCTCAATGACATTTCTAGGGATCATCCAGGGCTTGTGCTTGATATTGCTAAAGAGTGGTACGGGCATAACCCGCTTACGGACTGGATTGTCAGACATGGCTTGCGTACTCTGATAAAGAAAGGTGACCCGGAAGCTCTTGATCTATTCGGTCTTGGAGATTGTGCCGGTTTGGAAGTACTGACTCTTAAAGCGATTAATCCAATTGTCGCTATAGGCGAAGACCTTTACTTCTCCTTCGAGATCCAGAACCAGTCTGCCGAGCCCAGAAAGGTTCGTATCGAGTATGAAGTCGGCTATATGAGAAGCAATGGCAAGCTGTCATCGAAGCGATTCAAGCTGTCCGAGAAGATGTACAACCCTGGAGTCACCACTATTGTGAAAAAACACTCGTTCAAGCTGATTACCACGCGTAAGTACTATCCAGGAGAGCATCGACTGGGTATTATCGTGAACGGACAAGAGATGGCTTCTGTTCCGTTCGAGCTGATGGACAGACCTTAGTTAAGGTCTGTCTTTCTAATTCACCCATAACTCCCTCCTGTGCAGTGAGTCTAACACTTTATTTCCTTTAATCGCCTGACTGTGAAGTGAAGTGGCTCGAATTCATGATTGATGACCATCTAAAAATGCTGTGTCTGTCCTTGTGAGTTTCATGCGGAGAGGATATCATAGGTTGTGAAGCGTTTTCATAAAAGAGGCATGGAAGGGGTCTGAAATAAATGGCTTTTAACAGCATCATACTTCGATTAGAACTCAATCACACACATGTAAGCTTCGGTGATGTAGCCTCGGCGGTAAGTGAAGCCGGCGGAGACATTATATCGATCGATGTTATCAGGCCTGGTTCTGACAATTCTGTGCGGGATATTACGGTCCAGGTGGCCGATGACAAGGAGAAGCTCGTTGTGAATGCTCTTCGGGTTATGCCGGGAATCACCATAATCAACGTATCTGACCGAACCTTCCTGGCACATCTGGGTGGGAAGATCTCTATTCAGCCCAGTATGCCAATCCGTAACCGTGACGATCTCTCCAGAGTATATACACCTGGCGTAGCACGCGTCTCGATGGCTATACATGAAAATGTAGATAAAGCTTACTCTCTTACCATAAAAAGAAATACTGTGGCTGTAGTGACGGACGGAACCGCAGTGCTTGGACTTGGAGACATCGGTCCCGAGGCGGCAGCTCCCGTAATGGAAGGTAAGGCGATGCTGTTCAAGCAGCTTGCGGATGTGGACGCCTTCCCGATCTGTCTGGATACCAAGGATACAGAAGAGATTATAAGAACAATTAAAGCGATCAGTCCGATTTTTGGAGGCATTAATCTGGAGGATATCAGCTCGCCACGCTGCTTCGAGATTGAAGCTCGTCTGGCTGAAGAGCTTGATATTCCGATTTTTCATGATGATCAGCACGGAACAGCCATTGTCGTGATCGCAGGACTTATTAACGCTCTGAAGGTAACAGGCAAATCAATGGAGAATATCCGTGTGGTTGTTAATGGTATTGGAGCAGCGGGGGTGTCGATCTGCAAAATGCTGCTGGCCTCAGGAGTTCAGCGCCTCATTCCTGTTGATCGGGAGGGAGCCATTATTAGAGGGGGAGATTATACCCAACCGATGTGGCAGTGGCTTGCAAGTCAGCCGCAGGTTGAGGACAAGCCGGGGAAGCTTCCTGAGGTTATCGAGGGGGCCGATGTATTCATCGGTGTATCACGAGGGAACGTTCTCAGGGCTGAAGATGTGGAGCGCATGGCACCTGACCGAATTGTCTTCGCCATGGCTAATCCCGAGCCGGAGATCGATCCTGAGCTGGCGCTTCCGCTCGTAAGCGTATTCGCTACAGGGAGAAGTGATTACCCGAATCAGATCAATAATGTACTGGTCTTTCCGGGAGTGTTCCGGGGCGTACTTGATTGCAGGGCCAAAGTGGTGAATCAAGAGATCAAGCTTGCTGCAGCCCATGCGATTGCATCGGTGGTCTCCTCCTCCGAGCTTAATGAGCAGTATATTATACCAAGCATATTTAATGAGAAGGTAGTCAAAAACGTGCGCCGGGCAGTGATCGAGGCTGCGATGCGTACGGGTGTGGCGAGAAGAGTACCGCCTGACATGAGACCCATTGGCTAGCTGGGAGTTCGGATCAAAGACCTTCAAGATGAGCTTTGGGTCAGCCTTCCGATTCATATAACTGAAATGAATTGTGTTAATCCGCTCTGTCTAGGAGCGGATTTTTTGTGTGGTATACCGATCTTTTTTACGATGAGTGATCCTGATTTCATTCAACCTACAAAGATGCTTTTATAAAATTATTGTTAGTACCATATTGATAATATCAAATACATATGGTATTGTTTTGTTATTATCAAAAAGTTACTAAGTTGAGGATGGGATACTGCTTAACATCAAGGTAGGATCGAGTACGATGTCCTGGCTGGCTGCCCAATCCGGGTCGGTTTGGATTTCATCGGTTCGTTTACCGTCGGCTTGACTTGGCTATTCGAGGGTAACTCCCCAATCCAACAAGAAAGTGAGGTAGTTGTCATGTTTGGATACAATTTCGTTAAATTTCAACCTAGTGAGTATGTGATGAAGGTCCGGAATGGCAAGATTGTCCGGGAGGGCGTAGGTCTGTCATTCTACTATTATGCTCCGACGACCTCGGTCGTGGTTGTACCTGTATCTTCGATTGATGTTCCTTTCATGTTCGAAGAGATTACTAACGATTATCAGACTGTAACCGTTCAAGGACAGCTGACTTACCGAATCATGGACTATAAGAAAATTACGCAAATTCTGAACTATACTTATAATCTGCGTAAGAACAATTACATTTCGGACGATCCGGCCAAGCTCGCCCAGCGGGTGATCAATATTGCCAAAGTGCAGACGAAGAAACATCTAGAGCATATGCCTCTAAAGGAGGCTATACAGGCAAGTGAGCGATTGGCTCAGAACGTAACACGGGAGATCCGGGCACACGAAGAAATTGAGAATCTTGGGATCGAGCTAATGGGGCTTTCGATTCTAGCCATTCTGCCGAACAGAGAGACGATTAGAGCTCTTGAAGCACAGGCCCGTGAAGAAATTTTGCGGAATGCGGATGAAGCATTATATGAACGCAGAAATGCTTCGATTGAGCAGGAACGAAGGGTCAAAGAGAATGAGCTGAATACAGAGATTGCGGTGGAGACGAAGAAGAGACAGATCCGTGAGACACAGCTGGATGCCGAGAGATCGGTGAAGCAGAAGCAGAACGAGATGAAGGAAGAGCAATTGAAATTTGATACTGAACTCGAGGAGAAGAAGCAGGAATTGATCAGCCTTACCGTAGCCAATAAGAAAGCTGAAGCAGATGCCAAAGCCTACGAGCTTGCTGTGGTAATGAAGTCCCTTCAAGATGTGCCGCCGAATGTACTTCAGGCACTTACGAATATGGATATGAAGCCGGATAAGCTGATTGCGATAGCCTTCCAGGAGCTTGCGGAGAATGCTGGTAAAATTGGTCAGCTTAACATCACACCAGATCTTCTTCAGGGTCTAATGGCGGATTCGGCTCATGGTAATCATGGTGGAAGAGGAGCGGGTGCAAGATGAGCAATCCTTTAACCGAACGAAAGATAGTTCTGGTCAAGCGGAGAACCCGGCTGGAGGAATTGGTTGTCCGGTATAATACTATTCAGCAGGCAGAATTCTATATCGAAAGACTTGGTGCGGACTTTAGTGATTATATCCAGGAGGATAAGATCTACCGCGAAGCCCTTAACTTAGCAGTCAGTGAACTGACTGCTATCGGCAGGGTCCAGACTCTTGACCGTGAGCATGTGCCGAACTTTATTTTTGGCGGACAGGATATTGTGGTGGTGCTTGGACAGGATGGATTAGTTGCCAATACACTGAAGTATGCAGCAGCACAGCCCCTGATTGGTGTGAACCCTGACCCTGGTAGATGGGACGGGATTCTACTCCCTTTTACCGTGCAGGATCTTAGACTAATCGTACAGGATGTGCTGCATCACCGGCGGCAGATCCAGGAAGTTACGCTGGCGAAGGCGCATTTAAATGACGGACAGTGTCTCTATGGGGTGAATGATCTGTTCGTGGGACGGAGGACACATGTCTCAGCACGGTATCAGCTCAAGCTGGGCCAAGTGACAGAGCAGCAATCCTCAAGCGGGATTATTGTGTCGACTGGACTGGGCTCGACAGGCTGGTTCAAGAGTGTTCTCGCAGGAGCGGCGGGGATCGTAGGGAGCGTTATGCAGCAGCGCATAACCCTTACACCGGACACGGTACTTGGTGCAGAGCCAAGAAATTTAGAACCTGACAGGCAAGGGGTAAGAGTTCCCGACACGCGGGCTATGTGGAATTCTTCTAATCTTTATTTTACCGTAAGAGAGCCTTTCCCGAGCAGAACGACGAGCGCAGAGTTAGTCTTTGGCAGAATTGAGCGGCATGAACCTCTGAGAATCGTGTCTCAGATGCCTGAAGATGGGGTGATCTTCAGTGACGGAATTGAAATTGACTATTTGGAGTTCAACTCCGGGGTCGAAGCGATGATCGGGATTGCGGAGGAGAAGGGGCAGTTGGTGGTATAGCTCACAAGGAGGACTAATGGAGAGACAAATTATAAATTATTCTATTGTTGATGTGTTCTCAGAAGGGAAGTATACGGGGAATCCACTTGCAGTTTTTAAAAATGCAGGTAATCTTTCTGATATTGAAATGCAGCAGATAGCAAAGGAAATTAATTATTCCGAAACGACCTTTATAGTTTCTGAATCCAAAAATAATAACTATGACGTGCGTATTTTTACACCCAAGGAAGAGATACCTTTTGCTGGTCATCCGGCTTTAGGAACGGCTTATGTTATTCAAAATGAAATTTTAACGAAGCGTGTTGAGAAAATAACTTTAAATTTCAAAGGCGGCCTGATTCCAGTTACCTTTAACCCTCAAGAAGGGGTCATATGGATGAAACAAAATGAACCTGCTTTTGGCCGGATTCTGGATGCTCATCATGTTCTAGATGTCCTTAATATAGCAAAAGAAGACCTGGACGGCAGATATCCTGTTCAAGAGGTTTCAACTGGACTGCCGGTCATCATTGTTCCTCTGAAATCGCTGGAGGGTGTCAAGAAAGTGAGGCTGAATAGAGAGAAATATTTCGAATTAATTGATCAGACCGAGGCGAAAGCCATTATGGTCTTCGCTCCTGAAACGTATCATTCGGTAAATGATCTGAACGTGCGGGATTTTGCAGCGTATTACGGCATTCCTGAAGATCCGGCTACAGGGAGTTCGAATGGGTGCTTAGCCGCTTACCTGGTCAAATACCGTTATTTTGAAAATAATAAAATAAACGTTCGTGTAGAACAAGGGTACGAAATTGAAAGACCTTCACTATTGTTCTTGGAAGCAAGTGATGATAGTGGAATAATCAAAGTTCATGTAGGAGGGAAAGTAGTAAAAATAGCGCAGGGTGAATGGTTTGTTTAATAACAACTTTCTAGTCAATTCCAACGTCTTACTATTAGAAGTGGATTTTGGGACAAGGGAATTTGGCATGCTGAGAAAAAGACCAATCATTATAGCTTCTTCTGGATTATTAGCTTTGATTACGGCATTCCTGTATTTGACGCCTGCTGCTGGGCAGCTTGTAGCACATACAAGGCTCGAAGGATTCGCTACGAGTGTTGGTATTAGCGTTAAGAAGGATTCCCCGCCGCTTCCACGTGTTACTTTTGGGACAACACAAATCCAAGTGACTCAAAGCACTTACTGCTGGGGGAAGTTGGGATGTGCTGATTACGCTGATGGGAGAACATTGGCACAAGGCAAAACGCCTACTGTAGTAGCTCCTGGAGCCTTGATTCAAATTTCATTTGATTACAAGCCATCACCTAATGAGTTGAACCTCCAGCAGTTTGTTGATGATAATTCGGTACAAGTACTTTAATTTACATTAAGCAGACAGGATGTTTGGAAATAGTCTCATTCAAAGTTAAATAAAATATGCTAGGAGTGAACTAATTGAGAGGACGTGCTAGACCAAGTAAGGCCGCATCCTTTATGGGAATGATTGTAGGGGGAATATTTACTTATATTGGATTAACCCTATTTGCTAGCATGGGGTGGTTTGGGATTGTCTGGACGCTCATAGCAGTTGGGATTACGATTGGGCACGCCTTTAATTTTTTCGGAAAGAGAGGAGTTTCCACATGGGAGATTGAAGTGGATGATAAGGATCTTTCTATTCCTCGGAAAAGCTTGGCGAATGATATTGAAACAAGGCTGCGCCGATTGGAACGTCTGAAAGAAGAAGTCCTTATTTCTGATGATGAATATCGTCAAAAGAGGAAAGAGATTATGAACGAGAAGTGGTAGGAGCAAGAAAGCATTCTTGATACCAAGATTGAAATAATGAACGAAATACATAAGATGAAACAATAGAAGGGGGAGCTTTCTTAATGACGAACAGCAGATTGAATCCCAAGGTTGATGAATTTATAAGTCGATCTAAAAGGTGGAAGGAAGAATATGAGAAGTTGAGAATGATAGTTCTTGACTGTGACCTGACCGAAGAATTCAAGTGGATGCACCCCTGTTACACTTACGAGAATAAGAACATAGTGTTAATACATGGATTCAAGCAATATATTGCGCTTCTGTTTCATAAAGGTGTCTTGTTAAAGGATGCCCATGGGATTCTAATTCAGCAAACGGAGAATGTCCAAGCGGCGCGCCAGATTCGGTTCACGAATGTTCAGGAAATCGTTGAAATGGAGACCATCTTGAAAGCCTATATCCAGGAAGCTATCGAAGTTGAAAAAGCGGGTTTGGAAGTGGACTTCAAAAAGACAGCAGATTACGCCATTACTGAAGAGTTTCAAACTAAACTCAGTGATATGCCCGCCTTGAAATCTGCCTTTGAGGCATTAACGCCGGGGCGGCAGAGAGCATACCTTCATTATTTTGCTGAACCCAAACAATCTAAAACCCGCGAATCCCGGATTGAGAAATATGCGCAGAAGATTTTAGATGGAAAAGGATTAAATGATTGATAAAAATTAGTAAAGGAATGATTCAAAATGAAGAAGATTATTCCGCTAATTATTCTCGCATTCACGATTTTCACTTCCCCGCCTGCTTATGCAGATGACCCATCCATCAAAATTGACGGTGTAGCTGTCGTATCTGACGTGCACCCTGAAGTGAAGAACAGTCGTACTATGGTACCCTTACGTGTGATCAGTGAGAGTTTGGGAGCTAAGGTTGAGTGGTCAAATTCCCAAGTGACATTCACTAAGGATGGAATGAAAGTGACTCTAAAACCTAATAGCAATACGGTGGTAAAAAACGGGGTAACCGTGAAATTGGATGTTAAGCCGTATGTCAAAAGGAATCGTATATTCGTTCCGCTCCGCTTTATCGTAGAAACGTTTGGCTGTAAGGTCAATTACAGCAAGTCCGGTGTAACTGTTGATACCGAGCCATTGATCATAGAAGGTGTGCAGGTGAAGGCTTTGCGCGAAGAATACCATATGACTATGGGCGGTGTCGTACAGCAAATCAATGGGAATGCCTATAACAGAGCCATTTACAACATGTTTGTACATAACTTAGGTGCCAAGGTCGAAGCCCCTGCTAGCTACTCGTGGACTATTAACCTTGACGTACCAGGTTCGTATTATAAAAATGGGCAGTATGACTTTTTAGATAACAAAGGGAATAGTTTAAAGCGCTTCGATATCTATACTTTACTTCCTGCCACATATCGTGGTGAAGATGATACTGCCATACAATACCCCGAGGTTTTGGTGTATGACGGTTCTGAGCAGCAATGGTATTTATTTAGCGAGAGCGCGCTAGGATCCATTAACCATCTAGTCAATAAGGCATTCGATAGTGGGTTTGTGAAGGTTATTAGTAATACGGTTGTTTAGCATACGAAGGGCACCCAGCGGGTGCCTTTTCGTGTGTATGGCAATGAACAAGGGTTAATCGAAGCAGTCTGCTCTATTCTTCATTTTCTATATCATATACATTGAGTAAAAGTATACTTACAATATACTGATTATCTTTAACCCACTGGTCATAAATTCCACCATTCTCTTCTATAATTTTTTTCACATTTTTAATTCCTATTCCCTCGATTTGTCTGTTCTTTCGAGTGTTAAGCTCCATAATATCAAATACATTTGAAATTTCTATAAGCAGGTTATTATCAAATTGTTTGATAAGAAGTGAAATCTCTGGTTCATTAGAATTAGAAAAACGTAAGACTGCGTTTAAGGAATTATCTATTAAATTCCCTAGCACAACTGCCAAAATATCAGTATCTAAATTAATCTTTTCTGGAAGGAAAGATTTAATGTTTAAAGTTATTCCATTTCTTTCAGCAACAGACTTTTTTTCATTCAGAAGATAATTTAGGACATAGTTATTTGTGAAAAAATAATCAATGTGTTCGATTTTCAGTATCGAACTTTGAAGATATTTTTCAGCCCCGGCGGTATCCCCCTTACTTAACATCCCCTTCAGCACTACGTATTGGTTTTTTAAGTCATGCTTCATGGAATAGAGTCTGGATTGTGAGTGCTTTAGTTGCTTGAAGAACTTCAATTCTGATTCAAATGCTATTTTTTGCGTTGTAGCTTTTTCAAGTTTTTTATAATAGTTTCCAAGGGATTTATACAGACATAGAATACATATATTCATATAAACAATAAAAGAAGCAATCAATATAAAAATTAAGTTTGGATGATTGATAAAGTTGATTTCCGAAACTACAGAAGTAATTAACACAAATACTGATAGCATGATCGGTATTGAAATTAGTACAATAACGAGAAAAACATTTATGGGTCGCTTCTTTGTTTTGGGCGAAAATTTAGCCATTATATTAAGTCCCTTAACTTCATCAAAATTTGTTTTCTCGCAGGCTCTATAAATTTACGACTCATAGGTATTTCAACCGTTTGCTTATCGTTTAAATTTGCAACAATTGTATTATGGCTGATTTGCTTTATATATCTGACATTAACAATAAACGAGGTGTGAACCTGCACAAAATTGTCATTCACTTTGGATAAAAGAGCTCTTGTTGGAAGCATCGTTTCATATGTATCAGAGGGGGTGTGAATAAGCACTCTCCTTTTGTTTTTTTCAAAGTAAATAATCTCACGAAATGAAAGACTGTAAAAAACTTTGTTAAAGGTAAACATAAACTTGGAATCATCTATATCTAAATATTTAATAGCGCGGTTCAAGGCAGGGTAGAGGTTCTCCTTTGTTACTGGTTTTACAATGTAATCAAAAGTATTAACCTTAAAAGCCTTTTCCATATATTCTTTGAAACTGGTAATAAAAATAATTGGACATGTATAGTTATTCTGCCTTATGGTCTCGGCGATCTCTATTCCCGAGCGAGTAGGAAACTCAATATCTAGAATAAACAAATCATATGTATTTCCTTTAAGAAACTCAATGAAACGAAGTGGATCGTAGAATATATCAATTTCAAATAACGAGGAGTCATATTCTAACAATAATTCTTCGATCGCTTTCGCAAGAACAGGAACATCATCGCAAATAGCCACTTTTATGGCCATCGTTTCACCCCCGCATAATAATGAATTCCTCTCTAACCAGTATAAGAGATCCTGTTCTCCGTATCCATTTATTAGATCAGAACGGAAATGATGCTAATAGTTACATATAATTTGTAGTTTGTTACACAAAATATTATCCGCTTGAAAATGGGATATTATTGAAATTACTGAATTTATAAACTGAAATTTTAGGAGGAGATTTTTATATTGACGAATATTACTAACGATATTGTTATATCCCAATTATGTAAACAACACGGGACCAGAGATATTTTAAAAGATGTATCCTTTGAAGCAAAACAAGGGAGAATCACAGCTTTTCTTGGACCCAATGGTGCGGGAAAAAGCTCCACACTTCGTATATTGTTGGGACTCGATCGCGCATCAGGAAAGGCAACTTTTGGCGGAATCAACTATGCAGCATTTGAGACTCCATTGAAAGTGGTAGGAGCAGCATTTGATGGTATAGGAGGTGCTCCTTCAAGAAGGGTAAAAACACATCTGAAAATCATAGCACAAAGCAACAGCATCTCTTTCCGTCGTGTGCCTGAAGTATTGGAAATTGTCGGTTTATCAGAAAAAAGCAAAGCGAGATTAGGAACTTTATCATTAGGTGAAGGACAACGTCTTGGACTTGCAGCAGCTCTTTTGGGAGACCCTCAATATCTTGTTCTTGATGAACCAACCAATGGACTTGATCCAACAGGAATTCGCTGGTTTAGAACATTTATTCGTCAGCAATCAGACAGGGGAAAGACTATTTTGTTGTCATCACATCTTCTTTCTGAAGTGGAAGCTGTGGCGGATGATGTAGTTATTATTAATCATGGAAAAATAATAGTAACCGGTGAACTTCAGCATGTTATGAAAAATCTAGATTCATTGGAAGATGTGTTCTTTTCCCTTACAGAGGGTGGGGTATAAAATGAAGACTTTTTGTAGAACCATACGATTTGAACTAATAAAGATTCGTTCAAGTAGAGGGTGGTGGGTAATTTGTGCTCTAGTTATCGTATTTCAACCATTAATGGCACTTCTCGTAGCAAAAAGCTATCTTGAAATTGGTTTAGATGCGACACCAGAAACTCACCCGGAATTAGCGCAAGCTTTGCCTCCTTTGGATTATTTCGGATTTGAGATAGTGCCATTTGGGTTATTACCGATGATTGTCTTTGGAGGAATTATAGGGGCAAGTGAATATAAACATCATCAATTACGTACAACTTTACTATGTCAAAGTAGTCGTATTAAGGTTTTCTGTGCGAAAGTCTTCTCACTTTTAATATGCAGTACATTCATATCATTTATAGCAATTCTTGCTACTATTTCTATTACGCATTCTGGTTTGGGGAAACTAGGCTTACATCCATTTTATTTAAGTACAATAGCTTGGCAGTTTATAGGCTATTCAGTGCTGGATTGGATTTTACTAACCATACTTTCTTTTGGGATCGGAATGCTCTTTAGAAATGCTATCGTACCTTTAGCTTTTTTGCTTCCGCAGCTTTACAATCTAGGAAACTTTTTAGCGCAAAAGTATGAGTGGGGGAAGTATCTCCCTGTGGCAGCAGGTAATCTTTTTTTTGCAACACCAACGGATCCTTTTGAGCATGATCCATTAAGAGGCGGTACCGTACTGTTGATGTGGGTTATCGTAACTTTGATCATATCTTTATACTCTTTTGTCCGTAGTGACGTGGGGGGCAAAAATTGATGTACTCTGTTTTGCGCAGTGAGAAAATCAAATTTTTTTCTTATGGTTGGTGCATTTCAGGTGTAATCGGAGCTATTATCGTTCCATTACTCTTCTTATTAACATCCGATACACCTAGGATCGGGAGAGAGGAGGGGGTACTTTCTTTTAGCTTACAATCACTTTATTTGGGTCAACTGGGAATTGTTGTTGCCAGTGCGGCTTATTTTGGACAAGAATATTCACACTCTGTTCTAAGAACAACACTTCTCACACAACCCTCAAGAGTAAAGTTATTATGTGCGAAATTTATAAATATTACTATATTGGTAGTGCTTACAGGAATAGTTTCAAGTGCACTCGGTTTAATCTTTCTATTGTCTCAACACGATATGGAATGGACAGGTTCTTTCATGATGCGGTTACTTGGAAGTACTTCTCTTGGCCTACTGAGTTGGATTCAATTAGCTTGGATCACCTCTGCATTATCTATTATAACTAAATCGCTTATAGCACCTATCGCTATCATGTTTCCGCTTATTTTGGGACTTAGCCAAATGTTGTTTGCAGTTTCTCAGATGGCTAAATTTCTACCTGATCTTGCTACAATGAATCTTTTTTCAATACCTGCTGTAAATATCTATTTGGACAAATGGTCGGGACTAGCCGTTCAATTTTCTTGGTTAGTATTATTAATAACTATTTCTGCTTGGTTGTTTTCAAATCGTAGTGTTCGTTAATTAAAGCAATATTCGGTTCATGACGAGAGTGTTGTACATTTTCGGTCACCCAATCCATGCCGTCTATTACGCACTTTTCTAGGGGAATCACTCCGATTAACCAAATAAATACCGAGGCACACGAGCACGCATCCAGCCACCGCCTCCCAGGCAATACTCTCTCCCAAGAGAGCCCAACTGCTCAGGACACCGAATATTGGAGCTAGGAACAGAAAAGAGCTTGTTTTACCGGGATCTCCTTTATCCAATAGGTAAAACCAGACGGAGAATTGCACAATGGAGCACAGAACGGCGAGCCACAATATTACTACAGTGGATGTTACGTTGATATATAAATACGTATGCTCTGTCAGCAGGCTCAACAGGAGAAGAAGACCTCCTCCGAAAAGCATCTGGTATGCTGCAAGAGCTGTCATGTGAAATTGGCTGCCCCAGCGCTTGATCAGCAGTGTAGCCGCCGAGAAGCAGACTGCTCCCATGAGCCCAATACATGTACCCGGCTGCAGGCCGATATGAAAGCCGAAGCTGACCACAATGCCTGCGAAGCCCAGCATAACCCCGAGCCATTGAAGCGGGCGATAACGCGCGCCTGTGAAAAGCGTTCCGAACAGAACCACAATCAGCGGGCTTGAGCTTGTTATTATCGCTGACTCCCCGGTAGTAATCCAATGCATGCTGTAATAAGCGCAGCCCATAACTCCTGCGGACTGAAAGATACCGATGACAGCAGCCTTCAACCAACCTGAAAAGTTCTGCGGCTGAGGCAGCTTCCTTATTAAGGTCCAGACGGCCAGGGTGCTCCCTGCCAGTACAAATCTCACCCCCATGAGCAGGAATGGCGCCGCATAGAGCAGTCCAATTTTGCCTACAGGAAAAGCCACGCCCATGAGAAAGGTAGTGAACAGGATCAGCGCGTAATATTTATAATTATTCATGCCAAAAACCTCCATCTAAATTGTGATATAGCCATTGTAATCTCGCTTTGGTTTCATGTAAAATGAGTATAAATGAACTTTGAAATCAATTTTAGCGATATCAGAAAGGGGAGGTATCTAGATGGAAAGCACGGATCTTCGTGTGTTTCTAGCTGTTGCCCGCGAAGGCTCGATCACCAAGGCCGCCGCCCGGCTGGGCTATGTGCAGTCTAATGTGACGGCCCGAATACAACAGCTCGAGGCTGAGCTGCAGACTGTTCTCTTTTATCGCCACAACCGGGGCATGAAGACGACATCCAGTGGCGAGAATCTGCTTGTGTATGCCGAGCGGGTCGTCACCTTATTGGAAGAAGCCTCCAGGGCGATGACTGTGTCCTCGGAACCGAGTGGTCCACTGCGGCTCGGTTCGCTGCAGACAACCGCGGCGGTACGGCTGCCCGGCCTTTTGGCTGCGTATCACAAGAGGTTTCCAGGCGTCTCTCTTTCCTTGACCACGGGCCTGTCTCATGAGCTAATTGAAAAGGTCCAGCACTACGAGCTGGACGGTGCCTTCGTTGCACTGCATGCCCCAACCACGGACATACAAGCGATACCCGTATTTGAGGAGGAGAGGCTTATCGTCTCCGAACAAGCTATTCAGACATTAGATGAGGCATTGACCAAGCCTATTCTCGTGTTCAGCTCGGGCTGTTCCTATCGGGAAATACTCGAGGAATGGCTCAGATCGCGAGGGATTGTCGCCTTTAATGTAATGGAATTCGGCACCCTGGAGGCTATTATCGGCGGGGTAACCGCCGGGCTAGGTATTTCCCTCCTGCCCAAGTCGGTCATCAGCCGTACCGCTGAGGCAGGACTCGTCCATTTGCATCCTATTCCCGAGGAATACAGCCACTCGGCTACATTTTTCGTGACCAGGAAAGACAGCTTTATCCCTAGCTCGCTGCAAGAATTGATACAAATGCTGGGTGAAAGCACGATAAATGCGGGTTATAAGTTGAACTAATGATTTACGTGCTAGTCAGCCGTATGAAATGTTCCTACGATCGCTGTTGTTCTCAGACTTTTTCATTAAAATTTTTTAAAGATTGAAGTCCAATCTCAAAGCTTATGCTTCCGATGCAGCTTTCTTTCAGAAAGCTTGTAGGCGAACGCTCCGCTTCTCCAGAATCATTTCACACTCTTGCCTATAGGTAATTCTTAAATTCAACTTATATAGCAAAAATAAAACAGCGGCAGCTTCAGGACTGAAATTTCAGTCCATGGCTGCCGCTGCTTTTTATTCGAGTCAGGCTAATAACTTATTTTACTTTACTTAGATCACTTCACTTCGTCCTTAATCTGAGCCAGATTGCTCAGTGCTGCCTCATTATGCTTAATGTTCTCCAGCACGATATTATTCTGATTAACTAAGGATTCAATTGTAGCCGACAGTTCTTCCAGGGTCGCGGAAGTCTGCTGGCTGACTGAAGCCAAATGCTCTGAGGATTCCTCGATGGATCGGGAGGAGGATTGAATGGTCGTAATGGTCTTGTCATAATGAGCTGTTCTCTCATTAATCTCTTTCACGGAGTTGTTAATTTCAGCAAAAACATCCCGGGTCTCCAGCGTCATTGCCAGACAATCCTTCATTTGATCAGAGATGGTATTCATATTAACCTGTGTATGGCCAGACTGATCAATGACTGCCAGTAGATTGCTCGAGATTTCGTCCGCAGCTTTTGCGGAGGAATCGGCCAGCTTGCGAATTTCAGTTGCCACAACGGCGAAGCCTTGTCCGCTTTCACCGGCCCTAGCAGCCTCGATACTCGCATTTAGGGACAATAAATTCGTCTGTGAAGCAATGTCCTGCAGGGTAGTGATCAGATCAGAGGAGCCTTTGATCTGTGCAGCCAGGTCATTCACCTGATCGCTTACAGCCTGAATTTGAACACTGAAATCCTTAATCATAAGGTACATTTCTTCCACGGTGGCATCTCCCCGCTCGGAAGAGTCCGCCGCACCTTGGATGCCTGCACGGAGCTGACCTAAAGATTGGAACATGTCTTCAAGCTGGGAATTGCTGTTCTTCACTGATTCCGAAATCGTTACCAGAACTTCGGATTCGGAGATAACCCCTTTCGTAATTTCATGAAAGGCGTCGTTCATCTCATTAAAGGAGACCGCGTTCTCACTGCTTCCCCGCGATATTAGCTCCATGTTATTAGAGATCGTGGTCACATTCTCCCGAAGGGATTTCTCATGTTCGTTAAGTTGATGAATCAGCTGTTCTGTTTTCATTTGAGTATCAGCAAGATTGGTAACCATGCGGTTAGCGACTTTTTGGAAAGCAAACAAAATGACAACCACAATTAAATAGTAGAACCACAGCCCGATGATATTATCTTTGTTCAGCCCTATTGCGTCGCCATTCATGTACATGTTCAACCAAAGAATATAAGCCCCGGCAACTGCGCCAGTGATTAATACTTTATTATTCATATAAATTAATGCTACAGCTAATAAGAAAAATACCTGAAATAGGTTGGAAATACTGGGTATGTAGATCGTAGATACTGTAAAAATAGAAATTATTCCGGCTATGGCTACGTAAGGAATTGCTTCTTCCCATCTTCTGCCGAAATGCAGAATACCAATTACAAACAGTACAAATATATCGAGTACTGACATCAGGATCTTGATATTCATACTTTGGTGTATGGTAAAGTAGGTAACCTCGGCGAGTAGTACAGTCACGGCCAGTGCTTTAAAGATAAGGTCGTTTTTCTTTCGCACATCCTCCTTTCTAATTGATGCTAAGCTGGAATTTTGTTGCTCTCCTATCATTCTCTTAATTCCCCCATCAAATAAGTGTATATATGAGTACATAATAGCATAGGATTTTCACTAAATATACGACATTTTTCGCGGGAACGCAGGTGTGTTAGAAATGAAACGATGCAAAAAAGGATTAGAAGCTTTGAGCTTTCTAATCCTTTTTTTGCTAGTTCTACTATCAATAAGTCACTATTTTACAACGTGTACAATCTCAATCTGAGCCGGATTCGTCTGGCTCTTCTCGTTCATCCGGAATACGAACCATGCCGCCGGTACTAAGGCGATCACGCCAAGGAGAACGAAGCAAGTCTGTATATTAAAGATTTGAAGTAAGAGCATACCTGCGAAAGGGCCAAGGGCGCCGCCAACATTGGTAAGCAGGGCCACATCCGAGAAGAAGCCGGCCTCGTCATCATGCTTCCTGGATTCTTCAATGGAGAGCGTCTCCTGAGCGATCCCGGTGAAGCTGCTAATCAGATCGCGAATGATTTGAAATCCAAGCAGAACAGCGTAAGTATGGGACAGACCGTACAAACTGACGGTGCACATGAGCAGAGCATATCCGGTAAGCAGTGTATTACGGTAACCGAACCGTTTGATCCAGCAGCGCCCCAGCGGAATGGTGATTGCAGATACCAGACCCGAGCAGATGGAGAACATCGCGATTTACATATTGCTGAAATGCAGCACATTGACATGGTAGATCACCCAGAGAGAACCAGGAAGGGCGCTGCCAAGTGACATAAAGCCAACCATGATCAGGAACGGACTTAACCTGCGCAGCGGAGGCTTCCACTGAAGCTTGATTGACTTCGATTCTCTTGGAGCAAGACGGGCCATGATATTCATCCCGGTGAATGTACACACCGCCCCAACCAGCATGCAGATGAAATAGTTATATGGAAAAATCGTATCATATCGGTCGAGCAGGGTACTTGCGCTGTAGGAGCAGACGATCGTTACCAGAATAGCTATAATTCGAATATTTCCGAATAGGGTGGACATGTTCGACTCAGCGACATTGTGCTTGATCAGCGAGTGCTGCTGCACGTTCAGTATCATGACCACAATACAGTTAATGGACCAGGAGACTAGAATCCAGGTAATTGAATGCGGAAGCAGTACTGCAAACGCGATACACAGGAAAGCGATTTGGCGAAGGATTCCTGCGGAGTAATAGACTTTGAAGTTGCATGGGAGCAGCCGGGTAACAAACACGACCGAGAGAGCAGACATCAGCGGCGGAAGCGACGTGGATAATGTGATTTCAAGCGGTGAAGCTCCAAGCCTTGCAATTAATATGGGAAGGAACATAAAAAACAAAATATTTTTCATATTTTGCAGGACGGCATCAATATAAATCCGTGTTTCGGGTTTCAAGCTGTCATCTCCTAGAAGTATTGCGCTTAGAAAAAGGAACGCTTTTGTTTACATCGGAATTTGTGGCCTTGAAATGAATAAAAGCGATCTTCATTTTTCTGGTAAATACAAAAATTGATGCAATTCGAGCTTGCTTGGTTAAGTAAAGTGTACAGCTAATTACAAACAGGAGGCTACATAATGAAAATCAGAAAAACTTACAAAACTTTGACGACTGTACTAGCCATCCTATCTTCCTTCATCGTGCTAACTGCATGTTCTGGTGGAAACTCAGGAGGCCCTGCCGACGCAGCCTCAGCGAATGAGGCGAATGATAAATCAGCAGAAGGGAAAGTGGTACTGAACTATTGGACCTGGTGGGGCTCTGAGACGCGCAGACCTATAATTGAGAAGCTTGTAGATGATTTCAATAAGTCACAGGATAAAAAATTTATGTGAAGCACAGCTATTATCCATTCTCTGATATTTTCACCAAAGAACTTGCCGCGGTGAGTGCGGGTAATCCCCCAGACATTATGATGAATGACATCAACACGGTACAGCAGCGTGCCAGCAAGAAGCAGGCAATCAATCTCTCCAAATACGTCGAACAAGATCAGGTTAAGGATCGATTCTTCCCGGAACTTTGGAACACAGTATTGTATCAGGATGAGCCTTACGCGCTGCCGTTCAATACCGATACCCGGATGATGTTCTATAACAAAGATGACTTTAAGGCAGCCGGACTTGATCCGGAGAAATTCCCTACAACTTGGGAGGAGCTGGACAAGGCAGCAGCTAAACTGGACAAGAAGGATGGGAACAAATACACGCATATCGGGTATTCGCCGCAGTTCAACTCGGACTGGAATTTGCTCCAGCTTAATTTTGATCATGGACGTAATTTCTTCGATGAGAACGGTAAGCCTGTCGTGAACGCGCCTGCTAAAGCAGAAGCCATGCAGTACATTCTGAATAACGCCAAGCGACTAGGTCAAAGCAATATTGATGCCTTCAAAGCAGACTTTGGCAGCAAGCAGGCTAATCCGTTCATTGCAGGTAAAGTATCGATCTGGACAGATGTAACAAACTTCTACACCCAAATTCGGGATTACGGACAGAATATTAACTTTGGTGTCGCACCGCTTCCAGAGTCGAAGGCTGGCGCTGGCCATTACAGCGTTGGTGGTGGCTTCGTCATTGAGATTCCTTACGGATCGAAGCATCCGGACGAAGCGTGGGAATTTTTGAAGTACATGACAGATGTTCAGGCCCAGACTTACTGGGCACAGAAGAACTTTGATAATGTAGCCAACCAGGAAGCTTCTAATAATCCGGAACTACAAAAAAATCCTGTCTACAAAGCCTCGGTTGATAATCTGGCGGTCACCAAGATCACGCCGAACCCGTTGAATGCGCCAGACTATATGAATCTAATTAATCCTCAGCGGGACGCAATTATGCTTGGAGAGAAATCTGTTCATGAGGGTCTGAACCAGGCCCAGGCTGATGTGGAGAAGTTAGTTTAGAATAATGAATAAGCCTGAGTGTTAAGAAAGAAGGTAGGAATCATGGCACGCACAGCTGCAGGTTCTCATGGAAGCTCTCTCAGCCGCAGGGAGTCATTGCAGGGTTATATTTTTGCTAGCCCCTGGATTGTTGGATTTCTGCTATTCACGGCGGGTCCCCTGTTGTTCTCGCTGTACGCAAGCTTCACAAACTATGATATTACCTCCAGAATGGACTGGATCGGCATACGGAACTATGACACGATGTTCAATCACGATCCTCTCTTCTGGAAGTCGCTTAGGAATACGCTCTATTTCGTGGCGGTTAGTGTCCCGCTTCAGACGGCAGGGGGATTATTGCTGGCTGTTATTCTGAACCGGAGAGCCCCGGGCATCCGATTATTCCGTACGGTCTTCTACCTGCCCTCGATTCTCTCCGGGGTGGGAGTGTACGTACTGTGGATGATGCTTCTCTCGCCAAGTGCGGGGCTGGTTAATCTCATACTGAGCTGGGTGGGCATCGACGGTCCGGCCTGGTTAACAGATCCTGCTTGGACCAAGAACGCCGTAATCCTGATGAAGATCTGGGGAGCCGGGGGGATGATGCTTATGTATCTGGCAAGCCTGCAGTCCGTACCCCGGCAATTATATGAGGCAGCTGAGCTGGACGGGGCAGGAAAGCTTCGCAGGTTCTGGCACGTTACACTTCCCATGATTACTCCGGTCATTTTCTTCGAGATTGTGACGGGAATGATAGGAGGATTCCAGATCTTCCAGGAAGGGTATTTGATGGGGTATAACAACGACCCGGGGGCACCTATGAATTCACTGCTCTTCTATAATCTGCATATGTTCCTTAAAGCATTTAAAGTGTTCGATATGGGTTATGCCATGGCCATGGCCTGGTTCCTGTTCCTGATTGTACTTGTCCTTACCCTCATCAATCTGACTCTGTCCAGATTCTGGGTGCATTATGAAGGGGGAGAGCGCTGATGAGTCTATTGGCTGCTGGAGAGCAATCCCGCCGGAAGAAGCTAAGTGTCACGCATAGAAGGGTGAGAAGCAAATGGGCGGCTGTGCTATTGTATACTGTCATGATCGGTCTGGGCCTGCTTCTGCTGACCCCACTGTTCTGGATGCTCTCCACATCTTTGAAGTCCATGCAGGAGATCATGTCGTACCCGCCAACCTTGTTCCCCAAGGTGATCCACTTCGAGAACTATCAGCATGCGTGGGAGAAGGGGAACTTCGCCAGATACACCCTGAATACTCTGCTGCTGGCGGGAGTTGGCGTGTTCTCGCATGTGCTCTCGAATACGTTCGTAGCTTATGGCTTCGCCAAGATCAGATTTCCCGGCAAAAAACTGCTCTTCTCGGTGATGCTCGGGACGATGATGATACCAAGCTTCGTCACCTTGATTCCGCAATATATTCTGTTCTCAAAATTATCATGGATCAATACGTACTATCCGCTGACCGTGCCTGGCTTCTTCGGTAGTGCCTTTCAGATTTTCCTGATTCGTCAATTCTTCCTGACTATTCCTAATGAGTTAATTGAGGCCGGGAAGGTAGATGGCGCCAGCCATTATCGAATCTGGTGGCAGCTCATGCTTCCACTATCCATGCCGGTCATTGCAACGATAGCGATCATGACTTTCCAGGGCGCCTGGAATGACTTTACCGGACCTCTGATTTATATTAATTCAGAATCTTTATTCAATCTGCAGATCGGACTTCAATCCTTCAAAGGCACAGAGTCAACGCAGTGGCATTATCTGATGGCGGGTTCGGTCATCGTGCTGCTGCCTGTAGTGTTGTTGTTCTTCTTCTTCCAGAAGTACTTTATTGAAGGGATGAACATCACGGCTGGAACAAAGGGCTGAGCGGAGAGGACAACAAAGAACACCGAGTGGGCATACGCCCACTCGGTGTTCTTTTGTTATCTGCGAATATGATAGATTACAGACATTTATGCTGTCTGGAACAAGTTACATTTTATTATACAAGAGGTGCATCAATTAATGTTGCGAAATTAAACTGGTGCACATGCCCATCATTTAATGTAGTCTGCCCTGTGACAAAATGAATGTGTTTGCCGTTTCCGACGGGAATTGCGGGACCGGTTCTAATCTTTCTAAGATTATGGAAATGATTGAGGAAATCTGTTTTGGTGAAGTCAATTTCATGGACATGACTGTTCCCTGAACGGATTGCCTGACCTGTAATCCCTGCGAATCGATGGTTATGTCGATCCGCGCCTGTTTCAGCAAGTTTCGTGCTGCCCTCAAATTCATGGACGTGTCTTTGCGTCTGTCTTGAAGATAATGTTCTTTTTAAAATGGGTTTCTTCTTCGGCATTCGTAATTGGCCTCCTTAAGTATTGTCACTTCAGAACATCCTATTGAGGTCAGCCCAAGTATGTTCTGGGCAGAAGACCAAAAGCCTCTTCTTGAGCCAAAGAGCAGCATTAATTCCCGAACTTCAATAATTTTACTGGTTATTTTGCTAACAATTAGTTAGTATGTATCTGTGTGATTAACTTTTTGTAAGGAGATAACAATTAATGAGCATATATAACTTTTCTGCTAAAGCCATGAATGGCAAGGAACTTTCTTTAGAACAGTATAAAGGCAAGACTGTATTGGTTGTGAATACCGCCAGTGAATGCGGGTTTACATTTCAGTATGAGGACCTGCAGCGTTTGTATGACCGGTATAAGGAGAAGGACTTTGTGATCTTGGGATTCCCGTCGAACCAGTTCGCAGACCAGGAGCCGGGAACGAATGATCAGATTAACACCTTCTGCACGCTGAATTATGGAGTGTCTTTCCCTATGTTCCAGAAGGTGGAGGTCCGAGGAGACAACGCTCATCCTTTGTTCAGTTATCTGGCTTCCAGCAAGCCATTTGAGGGCTTCAACCATTCGCACCCTGTCTCCAAAATTCTGATGGATGTCATCAACGACAAGCACCCTGAATATATGATTGGGGACTCTATCAAATGGAACTTCACGAAGTTCCTGATTAACAAAGAAGGGGAAGTCGTCAAGAGATTTGAAGCTACGACCGATCCGCTAGACATGGAACAGGATATTGAGGCTGTCATTCAAGCTTAATATGATGTGAATGCCGATAAGGCTCTTGCGCTGCAAGAGCTTTTTTTACTGTAAATGTATATGACATGTCCTATTCCGGACCGGATGTTATAATATAAATTCAAATGTTTTGGACACCACGAGAGGAAAGGGCAGAAAGAATCGTGCATAAAGAGGAATTTATCAGAGGGGTTAAAGATTGTGTACCTACTTTACTTGGGTATCTAAGTATTGGATTCGCCGCGGGAATTATAGAGAAGACGGCCGGACTCAGCATCATGGAGATTGGTTTGCTTAGTGTCCTTGTATACGCGGGGTCCGCCCAGTTTATTTTTGCCGGAATGGTGAGCACGGGGAGCTCGGTAGTAGGGATAATAACGACAGTATTCTTCGTCAATCTCCGCCATCTGCTCTTAAGTGCCGCACTGTCTCCCTACTTCCGGCAGCTGTCCTCGGTAAAGAATGCCATGATTGGTGTGCTGCTTACCGATGAGACGTTTGGGGTAGCTACAAGTGAGGTGGCAAGATCGAATCAACTGAATAACAGTTGGATGCAAGGGCTTAATCTGACGGCTTACTTGAACTGGATCGCAGCTAATTTGGCAGGAGCCTATCTGGGGGTATGGATTACCGATCCTGAGAAATTCGGACTCGATTTTGCGCTGCCGGCTATGTTCATTGGATTATTGGTGCTGCAAATCATGCAGCGAAAGCGGTATGTTCTCGACGCTGTCGTCGGACTTAGCGCAATTCTGGTAGGAGTGGTCTGCGGATTCTTCATCTCGGCGAGTGTTGGTGTAATTGCAGCAACCATTGTGGCTGCAACGGTAGGGACGGTGATCGAAAGATGAGGTAAGATGGAATATATTCTTACTTATTGTAGGGTGCTCTGTGGTCACTTTTCTCCCAAGAGTTGTGCCGCTGGTCCTCTTAAGCCGAATTGCCCTGCCGGAGCCGCTGCTGCGGTGGCTAAGCCATATTCCGATCGCGGTAATGGCCGCATTGGTGGGACAAGAGCTGATCCATGTCGAGGGGGGCTTCAAGCTCAGTGAGCACATGGATCTCGCTGCCGGTATCCTCACGTTTCTCGTAGCGGTCAAGACCCGGAATTTGCTGTGGACCGTTGTCATTGGATGCATATTTGCGATGGTGTTGAGGCTGCTTGTTAACGGATGAATCCAGTGTACCTGGATTGATTGAAGAATCGCTGGTAGTATCCTTTACCACACTTAGTTACTTGATTGTCACTACTTGTTAAGAATACCTTCGCCAATCATAATTAGAGTTATCACGATCACGATATTCAGAGGAGGAACCATGAAACTTAGAGTATCCGCGGTTCAATACCATTTGCATAGAATCCATTCCTTTGAGGAATTCGCCAAGCAGGCTGAACACTATGTGAAGACTGCAGAAGAGTTCGGCACAGAATTTCTGCTGTTCCCTGAATTCTTCACCACCCAGCTGTTGTCTATTGGTAATGAGCAGGGGGAGGCGCTGCCTATCCAAGACCTGCCTGGCTTTACGAAAGCATACCGCGAGCTGTTCACCAAGCTAGCGACCGCAGCGAAAATGCACATCATTGCCGGAACACATGTGACGGAAAAGGGCGGCAAATTATATAATACAGCGCACATGTTCTATCCGGATGGGCGAATTGCGGAGCAGCCCAAGCTTCATATTACCCCCACCGAGGTTCATGAATGGAACATGTCTGCAGGGGATGGTGTCCAGGTATTCGAGACTGAGAAGGGCACCATTGCCATGCTGACTTGTTATGATATTGAATTCCCTGAAATCGTTCGTATGGTCAAAGCTAAAGGAGCAGATGTTATCTTCTGTCCATCCTGCACGGATGACCGTCACGGCTTCCATAGAGTCCGTTACACAAGTCACGCCAGAGCCATTGAGAATCAGGTGTATGTAGTAACCACAGGGACAGTCGGGTCTCTTCCTACCGTTGACTTCATGAGAGGGAACTTTGGACAAGCAGCAGTGATTACACCGAATGACGTACCTTTCCCTCCACAGGGAATTCTCGTTCAGGGGGAGATTAATGACGATATGATCGTCACTGCTGATCTTGATCTGGAGCTTCTATATGAAGTTCGGGAACGCGGCTCTGTGACGACTTGGCAGGATCGCCGCACGGACTTATATCCAGACTGGGCGTAATATCATCCCAAATCTTAGTAAGGAATCAGGTAAAGGGGGAAAAAGGTTGTACCTAAAAAAGTTTTTTGTCTATGACCAGGGCCGGCCAGTCAAAGCACTCATTCGCAGTTATAGGGAAGAGGATTTTGCCGGTCTCATCCGGGTCCAGCAAGAATGCTTTCCTCCTCCGTTTCCTTCTGAACTCTGGTGGAATGAGGAGCAGCTGCGGAACCATATTACTTTGTATCCTGAAGGGGCTCTGTGTGTGGAGCTGAATGGAGAACTTGCAGGCTCTATGACCGGCCTGGTCGTGGATTTCGATCCCCGGCATGCCAAGCATACCTGGGAAGAGATCACAGATCATGGTTATATCCGAAGTCATAATCCGAAAGGGAACACACTTTATGTCGTGGACATTAGTGTTAGTCCCAGATACCGTAAGCTCGGACTCGGGAAATGGCTTATGTTCTCCATGTATGAGACCGTTGTTCACCAACGCTTGGTGCGCTTGCTCGGTGGAGGGCGAATGCCCGGTTACCACCTGAAGAAGGACGAGATGACCGCTGAGCAATATGCTGAAGCGGTTGTGGCTGGAGAACTTCAAGATCCGGTAATCTCATTCCTGCTAAGATGCGGCCGAACGCCTGTGCAAGTGGTTCCGGATTATCTGGAAGACGAACAATCCCGTAATTATGGGCTACTGATGGAATGGAAGAATCCGTTCCTGACAGCTAATGAATTGGAAGGAGAATGAAGCGTGAGTAAGCTGCAGTATGAGCGTATAACATCTATTTCAAGCCCGCAGTTTCCTAAGATGCATCAATTAATGCAGGAAGTATTCCCGGACGAAGAGGTGCTGGAGTATGAACTTTGGAAAGAGCCTTTGGAGGACCCGGACATCCGGGTATTCGTCGCTATACATGATGGAGAGGTAGTAGGGACTACAGAATATCGTTATTACAAGGATTTCAACGTTGCCATGACGGACTTTACCATTGTTGGGAAGCCTGGACTGGGGATTGGACGTTTCCTATGGAAGAAGAGACAGGAAGATCTTACACGATTAAGTCAGGAGAACGGCAAAGAGCTGCATGGTATGTTCGCTGAGATCTATGATCCTTACCGAGTGAAGGACCACGCATTTGGTGGAGTGAAGACAATGGATCCCTATGTCCGTAGAGAGGTACTGTCCCATTTGGGTTATAAGAAGCTTGATCTTAATTATGTACACCCGTCATGGAACAATGATGGGGAGGCGGTTGAAGGTCTGGATCTTGGATTCATGCCGGCTGACGATAACCTGGACGAGGTACCAGCTTCGCTTGTTGTCGACTTCCTGACCCGTTACTATACGGTTATCCCGAACAAGCCCAAGGCCTGGATTGATATGATCAACCAGTTGAGAGAGAAGGATAAGGTGAGCCTGCTCCCATTATAGGACAGATAATATGTAGACAATACGCTGGCCCCTGAATCTATCAGGGGCCTTTTAATGATTCGATGGTTCGCCAACAAGCTTCTTGTACAAGTTAGTTAGCTGCAGTAATTCTTCATCCGATAGCATTTCAAAAAAGCTGGAAAACTGGGTATTCCCCTGTTGACGTGTGTCAGCGACGATGGCTCGTCCCGCATCGGTTATCTCAAGATGGACAGATCTTCGGTCTTGTTCTCCCCGGGTTCTGTGGATGAGTCCAGCTTTCACCAGGGTGTCTGCAAGTCCGGTCACCCCTCCGGTCGTGATCTTCAGACTTGCGGCAAGCTTAGACGGATTCTGAGGGCTTTCCTCATTTAGCAGATGCAGAATGAGTTCGTGGTTCCTCGATAAACCGTTCGTATTTCGCTTGTTCCATTCCTTTTGCCACATTTGATAATGGCTTTCATACAGCCGGGATAAATGCTTAAGTAGCTCTGTCCGGTTCACTTCCAATCCTCCTCTGAAGTGATTATCTGCCCATTATGGTTCCATGGGTTTGTCCAAATAATTCCTTCTCATAATATCACTAAGATATATAGGACTCAAGGATGAGATAAAGCCGGATAGGGCGATGATAGGAATAACCCCGGCAGCCGAAGCAAGTGCTCAGGCCGACGGGGCTGTAGGGGTTCCTGCAATGTTACTGGGAGAATCCTACCCTAGGCCGCTGCCGTTCCTTTGTATTTACGGCAACCGACTTGATAGATGAAATGGGGATGTACAGAATCTGAAACTCGTCGCGGTATCTAACACTCTGATCGTCCACCTCTTCAATCTTGCCGTTAGTGACACTGGAACCATCAATGAAATGAATCGTGACTTCCTTCCCTTCCAAGCTCTTGAACATCATTCTGACCCCTCCTTAGATCGAAGTAATAACTTTGTCAATTATGCCATACTCAGCAGCTTCCTGGGCAGACATGAAATAGTCTCGATCCATATCCCGCTCAACCTTATCTACTGGTTGTCCGGTTCGATCCGCGGTAATCCGAATTACTTTCTCGCGAATTTGTAGAATTCGTTTGGCGCTAATCGCAATATCACTAGCCTGCCCTTGTGCCCCCCCGTGGGGCTGATGGATCATAATTTCGCTGTTTGGGAGAGCGAACCTTTTACCCTTGGTTCCGGCAAGAAGCAGCAGGGATCCGAAGGAGGCAGCAAAGCCGGTACAGATCGTATGGATATCCGGCTTAATATACTGCATCGTATCATAGATGCCAAATCCAGCCGTAGTCGAGCCGCCTGGACTGTTAATATACATGAAAATATCTTTGTCCGGATCTTCCGCTGACAAGAATAGCAGCTGAGCTGTAATACTATTGGCAAGCTGGTCATCGATCGCAGATCCCACGAATACAATGCGGTCCTTTAGGAGCCGTGAATATATATCGTAAGACCGCTCACCCCGGCTCGTCTGTTCAACTACATAGGGAACATAATGACTCATACCTGTATACCTCCGTCAAATTAGTATTGGTGTTACATCTAATTAACGAAGAGAGAATGATGAAGGATACGTGAAGGTAAGATTGAGGTTAGGTGAATCCAGGCTTTGAGTGTTGGCTCTATGTTAGAATATACTGGAAAAGCGAAAGAATAGTGAGGAGTGGTTCGGTGAGCCAACATAACTATCAAATCTTGATGATTTCGGGAAGCTTGAAGATGGGATCAATTAATACAGCTATCCTAAAGGGACTAACCTTGCTACCGGGTAAGGAGATGAATATGGAGTTCCGGTTCTATAACGGTCTGAGTGAACTTCCCCATTTCAATCCTGAACTGGATACAGAGCATGCCTTCGAGGCGGTGGACCACTTCAGAGAACAGCTGCGCAGTTCCGATGCGGTTATCATATGTACGCCGGAGTATGCGGCAGGCGTTCCCGGGACTCTGAAGAATGCGCTGGACTGGATCGTATCCTCCGGTGAACTGATGAATAAGCCTGTTGCCGCAATAAGTGCTTCACCTTCCATGGAGGGCGGAGCGAAAGCGCTGGAGTCACTAGTACTAACCTTAAGGATGATTGACGTAAGAATGTTCAGCGGAGGGGTTGTCAGTATTCCTTTGATGAATAGGAACAAGCTTGGTCCGGATGGTGAAGTGATTGATTCAGAATTGAGATTAACATTGCTGGGTATCCTGAATGCACTGCATATTGAACTTGGCCAACTGTAATTAAGTATCCTCGTAGTCCATTATTGCTGTTAAAAAGTAGGGGTGTCCGGGCAGCCGTTAGAACGGTGCGGGACATCCCTATTCGGTGTGCGTAGCTCAAGTGAGCCTGTTATTTGTTCGTGCTGTGCTGCTTATTCGGAAGCTGCGAGCCGGGATTTCCTTTGGCCCGGTGTTTGTTCTTCTCGGCCTTCTTTTGATTATCATGAACTTTCTCTACAAATTCATGCAGGTCCTCGGTCATGCTGAATTCCTCCTTTAATTAGGGTTCCTTGTTACTATAACCAAAGTGGGGAATTTGATGATGAGGACTGCGACGTTTCGTAATCTTGCTTTTCTATTCATGAATAGATCCAAATAACCTGATTTGGGAGTATACTAAGGTCAAGTGATCAACAGCAGTAAGGCAAGAGGGGGCGAGTCCAATGAAAGACGAATTCTGGGAGGCTATTATCACAAATAATGGCGCTTACGATGATCAATTCCTGTATGCGGTCAAGACTACGGGGATTTTTTGCCGGCCATCCTGCAAGTCCAGAGAACCAAATCGCAAGAATGTCCGCATCTTCAGGTCTGCCGAGCAGGCACTTCGGGCTGAATTTCGTCCCTGCAAAAGATGCAAGCCTACTGGTGAGTCACTGCCGGATGAAGACTGGGTAGACCAAATCACAGATTACATTGGTCGCCATTACAATGAAAGACTCTCCCTTCATACCTTGGCGGATATGTGTCACGGAAGTCCTTATCATCTTCATCGTACGTTCAAGCGAATAACTGGCATAACGCCGGTTGAATTTATTCAGAGGGTTCGGGTTAAGAAAGCACAGGAGCTGCTGAGTGGGACGGAGCATACCGCCAAAGAAATTGGAGGGTTGGTTGGGATCCCCAGTTCCCCTTATTTTATTACACTGTTCAAGAAAATAACCGGATCTACCCCTGCCGAGTATAGGCAGAGTCAAAAAAGACCCCTGGAGGTGGAACTTGATGAGCGCATCGGCACAGCCGAACATTTACTGGGCACGGTTCGAACATGATAACTGGAATGTATATATGGCAGCAACCTCTAATGGCCTCTGCTATATAGGTTCAGACCATAAACCTTATGAAGAGATGGCCGATTGGGTTAGCCGCCGATTTCCCGGCAGTACATTAATCCGGGATGATGCCACAATGCAGCCTTATGTAACAGAGCTGAGAGAATATTTGCAAGGGGAACGAAAGCAATTTGACGCCCCATGTGATTGCAAGGGAACTCCTTTTCAGGTTGCTGTATGGAACGCACTTTGTGAAATCCCGTATGGTGAGACGCGTTCTTATTCAGACATCGCACTTCTTATTCAAAGACCAGCTTCTGTTCGTGCCGTCGGTACAGCCATCGGGGCAAATCCTGTGTTAATCTCTATCCCATGTCATCGTGTCATTGGCAAGAACGGCTCACTTACAGGTTATCGCGGGGGACTTGAAATGAAGACCAAACTGCTGGATCTTGAACAGTCATGTGTTACAACAAAGAATCCCAGCAAGAGTAATACACCATAACTAAATAGGCGACCCTATGTCTACAGCCATCCAAACATGCTCCGAACGATACTCGTGCGCACAATGAACTGCCGATTGTTTTGCAATTAATGAACTCCTCCGCTGCTAATCTGGTGTGCGTTGTCGGCTTGGCGCTCTTAATTGGTAGTTGGCTTAAAGCCATGGTAACATAAGACAACAAGCTTATGACTTAGGAGGGTATCGTTACTATGAAAGAGTTCGGATTGTTGTTATCGAAATATGCTGAGCTGGTCGTCAAGGTCGGGGTTAACATACAGCAAGGTCAGGTTCTTATTGTACAAGCTCCAATAGAGACGGCGGAATTTACCCGTTTAATTGTAGCTAAAGCGTATGAGGCGGGGGCCAAATATGTACAGGTCGAGTGGGAGGATGAGCAGGTTACCCGCATTCGGTATGAGAAAGCTAGTGATGAATCTTTCGATTATTACCCTAAATGGCAGGCTGACATGATGGAACAACTCGCCGAAGGAGGGGGAGCCATCCTGCATATTAAGGTCCCTGATCCTGAGTTATTCAAGGGTATCGAGTCCTCCAAAGTATCAAGGTCGGTCAGAGCTGCGGCCGTCGCCCGTGAGAAATACTCTTCTTATGTACGCAATAATAGGATGAGCTGGTCGTTAATCAAAGCGCCTACCCGCGCCTGGGCTGACAAAGTGTTTGCTGATCTGCCAGAAGAGCGGCGAATAGAGGCCATGTGGGAAGCGGTATTTCAAATGAACCGGGTAGATCTAGATAAGGATCCGGTTCAGGCTTGGCAAGAACATATTAGGCACCTGAAGCAAAGTCAGGAACGCATGAACAACAAGCGCTACAAGAGCCTTCACTACAGAGCACCCGGAACGGACCTGCGTGTGGAGATGCCTGAGAAGCACCTGTGGCTTGGCGGCGGGGATGAGAACACTTCGGGAGTGTACTTTGTTGCCAATATGCCAACTGAAGAAATCTATACCATGCCGCTGCGTACAGGGGTAAATGGTACAGTAAGCAGTACGCTGCCGCTCAATCTTAATGGCCGTTTGATTAACGGAATTAAGCTGACCTTTAAAGACGGGAAAGTTGTAGAATTCGATGCAGACACTGGGAGGGAGGACCTGGCTTCTCTGCTGGAGACCGATGAAGGTGCCTCTTACTTAGGAGAAATGGCTTTGGTTCCCCAGGATTCCCCCATCTCTAGAATGGGAAGGATTTTCTATAATACAGGCATCGACGAGAATGCCTCATGTCACTTTGCGCTTGGTAGTTCTTACCCGGTGAATTTGGAAGGGGGCACTAAGCTGAGCAAGGAGGAGCTTCTGGCCAGCGGGGCCAATGTAAGCTTGACCCATGTGGATTTTATGATCGGATCAACGGATCTTGAGATTGACGGTGAGCTGCCTGATGGGACTATTGAACCTGTCTTCCGTAAAGGCAACTGGGCTTAGGTGTTAAAATTTAATAGACTACATTAAAAATGCACTGTGTCGTTTATCTAGACTAGATCGAAGAGCTGTCCTATTTGTCATCATTGATGATTTATAGGACAGCTTTTTTTGTTGGTTTTAATCAACGTGTTTTAAAATTAATATAGACTTTTTATTTATTTGTCTATAGTATAATAAACGAATGTGATTAAAGTCATTAAATCAACAAAAATAATGCAAAGGAATGATTCAGTTGCTCCGTAATCGTTATGTCCGTACTGTCATGTTATCCCGTGTCCTTCTACAGCTGGGGATCTGGATACGCAATTTCGCGATTTTGCTCTACGTAACCGATTTGACACATAATGACTCCAGATATGTGTCCCTCATTTCTGTAGTTGAGTACGCACCCATACTTGTATTTTCCATTATTGGTGGAACGTTCGCAGATAGATGGCGTCCGAAGCTTACCATGGTATGGTGTGACTTCCTGTCCGCCATTTCTGTTGGCCTAGTGATAACAGCTCTATCCCAAAGTTCCTGGTATGTCCTATTGGCAGGTACCTTCGTCTCGGCTTCGTTATCTCAATTCTCACAGCCTTCGGCTATGAAGCTGTACAAGAATCATGTGCCCGGCGAGATGCTGCAAAGCGTAATGGCCATGTCTCAATCCTTAGTTGCGGTATTCATGGTATTAGGACCGATTGTGGGCACGTTTATCTATCAACGATATGGGATTGTCACTTCGCTTGTACTTACGGGGATCTTATTCGGTGGATCTTCAATTGTACTGTCCTTACTTCCACGAGATCTTGAACACAGCAGCCAAGGGGCTGCAAGTAACTTTAACGAGGAGTTGAAGGCTGGCTTACGATATATGTGGTCCAATCGGTCTTTGCGGATATTGAGCTGGACTTTCGCTGTGGTGGGTCTTGCCGCAGGCTTGACACAGCCTCTTGGACTGTTTATCGTTACTGAGAAATTGGGGCAGCATAAAGATTTCTTGCAGTGGCCCTTGATGGCCAATGGAGCTGCGATGCTAGTAGGAGGAGGTCTTATTATGACTCTCGCCAAAAAAATCAGGCCGCATACGCTGCTTGCATCCGGATTGGTTGTAAGTGCAATTACTTCGGCCTTGATCGGGTCTTCGACTATTATTTTCTTTACCATGGTGCTTATGGTGATTAACGGATTATTCTATCCTTGTATTCAAATTGGCATTCAGACGATGATCATAAAGAATACAGAAGCTTCTTTTATAGGACGGGTAGGAGGCGCGATCACTCCCGTATTTATGGGGATGATGGTTGTCGGCATGATGGTGTCCGGGTATTTTAAGGAGACAACTTCACTGCTTACTGTCTATATGACTAGTGGTATTCTGTTAATTCTAGGCTCTCTGATACTCATTCCTCTATGGAACAATAAACGGGAAGTTAGTATGGAAGCTGGCGTGAAATGAGTTAAGCCGTGAATACTCCTCTATGATACCAAGACAAAGAAGCCTCCCTTGATGGAAGGCTTCTTTGTTGCTGCATTCAAATCATTTATTTAAACGCCTTGTGGGACAGGCAGGCCCAGGCCTTCAGCGACGCGGGTTCCGTATTCCGGATCTGCCTTATAGAAATGCCCAATTTGGCGGATTTTGATCTCGTCCTTATCTACTGGTGTCATGGCTGCCACAATGTTGGCAACTAGACGCAGACGCTCTTCTTCACTTAAGAGGCGGTACAGGTCACCCGCTTGGGTGTAATGATCATTGTGATCATAAGGAACGCTGTCAGCAAAGCCGGATACGGCGAAAGGTGCAGGCTTGTGGTTAGGAGACTCGACTGCGCCGCCATAGCTATTAGGTTCGTAGTAGACCGATGAGCCTCCATTGCCATCGGCTCGCATGGCTCCGTCACGCTGATTATTGTTCACTTCGGCGACCGGCCGGTTGATTGGAAGTGTGTTATGGTTCGCACCTACACGGTAGCGGTGGGCGTCGGCGTAGGCGAAAATGCGCCCTTGGAGCATTTTGTCCGGTGAAGCTTCAATGCCAGGTACGAAATTACCCGGAGATAGAGTAACCTGTTCCACCTCGGCAAAATAGTTCTCCGGGTTCCGATCGAGAACCATACGACCTACTTCAATAAGAGGATAGTCCTTTTGGGACCATACTTTTGTGACATCAAACGGATCGAAACGGTAAGTATCGGCATCTTGAACCGGCATGATTTGAACATACAGCTTCCATGCTGGGAAGTCTCCCTTGTCGATCGCATTGAACAGGTCTTCCGTATGATAATCTGGATGTTCGCCGGCCAGCTTCGCCGCTACGGCTACATCCATGTTCTTCACACCTTGCTCAGTCTTGAAGTGGTACTTGATCCATACAGCCTCACCTTCAGCGTTCACCCATTTGAATGTATGACTTCCAAAGCCATGCATATGGCGAAGGGAGGCCGGAATACCGCGGTCAGACATGAGAATCGTAACCTGATGCAAGGATTCCGGAGACAAGGACCAGAAATCCCATACGGCGTTTGGATTCTTTAAATGCGTTTGCGGATGACGCTTTTGTGTATGAATAAAGTCCGGGAATTTAATTGCATCACGGATGAAGAATACGGGCGTGTTGTTACCAACCAGATCATAGTTCCCTTCTTCGGTGTAGAATTTCACCGCAAATCCTCGTGGATCACGGACTGTATCGGCGGAACCGAGTTCACCGGCTACAGTAGAGAAGCGGATGAACAGTGGAGTGCGCTTCCCAACTTCAGACAGAAAGGCCGCCTTCGTATACTGTGATACATCATTGGTGACTTCAAAATAACCGTGAGCTCCAGCTCCCTTGGCATGAACCACGCGCTCAGGAACCCGTTCTCTGTTGAAATGCGCTAATTTCTCGATCAGGTGATAGTCCTGAATCAAGGTTGGACCGCGGTGTCCTGCTGTCATTGAGTTCTGATTGTCACCAACCGGTGCTCCAGTGCTGGTTGTAAGAGGCTTTTGGTTATCCATGTAAGGGATCATCCTTCCGTTCGTAATTATATTTGTTTTTAGACTTAATCTAATTCATGGATTGATTATAGCATGCGCTTATTCTCTTCATCATGAGGTTTAGATGAGTTTTTGATGAATAGTGTGGAACTTCTTCTTGGTCGGTCATCACCCCTCATATTTATGTTGTTGATCTGGATGAAATACCAATGGAATTGATGTAGTTAGAGATAGAAGTCTGAGTATAGTCTTTTTTTCTATTTAGGGAATGGAAAGTCTATGGGATAATTGTTCCAAATACGAAAGAGGAGCAGAAGCATACGATGAGTGTGAAGCTGGGAGATCATGAAGTGGAATTTTATAATGAGCTTGTTAATGAAGCTCTGCCTTACTACAACATGAGAGGGAGTACCGTGTATTTTCTTCAAAAAAGTGATACGGTCACGTTCAAGCTCAAGGCGGACTCACGGGACTATCTTCTCAAAATACATAATCAAGCTCAGACGCGTGATAGCATTGAATCCGAGCTAATGTGGCTGACAGCAATCAAGGAAGATACTGATCTGGTGGCAATGGAGCTATTGGTCACACAAGGGATCATTGATGAGAAAGTCTATTTGGTGTACCAGGAGACTGTGAAGATGATGAAGCAGGAGATAGAAGCTTTTCCAATGTCAGAAGCGAACTGGGGATTGATTCACTCAGATCTGCATGAAAGTAATTATCAGGTGGATCGATTGTTGGAAGCCTTTATTCTGTGGGCCGTAATAAGAGGTTACTAGATCTGTAGTTAAATTAAATCTGCAAATTCTGCGATGATGCACGCTGCAAGATCAGCCGGCTTCAGCTCCATTTGCATGCCTATTCTCCCCGCACTAACCGCTATCGTATCCAAGTGAGAGGCTGAACTATGGATATAGGTAGGATATAGCTTCTTCATCCCCACAGGGGAGCAGCCTCCCCGAATATACCCGGTCCGTGAGGTCAGGTCTTTCAGAGGAAGCATTTCGATTTTTTTCTGCCCTGCTGCTTTGGCTGCTTTCTTCAAATTAAGTTCAGACTCTACAGGAATAACAAATACAAATAGATCGTTCTTGCTATGGGCCACGAGGGTTTTGAACACGGTATCGGGCGGGAGTCCGATCTTCTGGGCTACCGCCGTCCCGTGAATAAGCCCGTCTTCGTTATCGTAGATATGCACGGTGTAATGAATTTTGTGATTGTCCAGTATTCGCATGGCATTGGTCTTCTGCATCATACAGCCTTCTTTCGGGAAGTAGGTAACTTCAAGGAACCCTTATACCGGTTAACTAACCCATAACTCAAATGGCTCCTCTAAATACGGTGATCTTGATTGGATCCAATTCTGTTCATTTAAATATATTACCAAATCCAACTCAACTTGGTACTGCAGAATTTTACAATAATGGAATGGATTTTTTTAACATAATTAAGTAGAATCAAAGGGATTGTATCCAGGAAGCTTTAAAAAAGGAGGTAAGTGATATGCCACGAAATGTACTTGTCAGGTGGGGGAGAAGGGCAATCCTGCTCTTACTTCTTGTTGGAACCATATTTGTGGGTCTGCTGTCCATTCAAGCACCCAGTCCAGTACCGTCTGATGCTCCCCCCGATAAATTCTCCTCAGCGCGAGCGTTAACGAAGCTGAGATCAATAGCACAGGAGCCGCATCCTGCGGGAAGTGCAGTACATAATGAAGTCCGTGATTATTTGGTATCTGAGCTAAAGGGGCTTGGTCTCAATCCAGAAATTCAGAAAGCGGATGTCCAAATGGACGAGGATGATAACAGTAATAATGCTACAGTAGGCATCGAGAATATCATTACAAAAATTTCTGGAACTGCGAACAGTAAAGCCATCATGATCACGGCACATTACGATTCAGTGGCGAGAGGCCCTGGCGCAGCAGATGATGGATCTGGCATTGCAGCTATGCTGGAGACGATACGTGCGCTGAAGAATTCCGCTCCGCTTAAGAACGATCTCATTATCCTGATGACAGATGGGGAGGAGAAGGGATTACTAGGCGCGGAGGCATTTATGAGGCAACATCCGTGGGCTAAGGACGTGGAGCTTGTACTTAATTTTGAAGCGCGAGGCAATAAAGGGCCATCTTTCATGTTCGAGACAAGTGATCAGAATGGCTGGCTGATCAAGGAGTTTATTGAAGCGGCTCCTCAGCCCATCGCTTATTCGCTGGTCTACAACGTCTATAAGTTAATGCCCAATGATACCGATTTGACCGTATTTCGCATGGGTGGATTAAGTGGCATGAATTTTGCTTTTGGCATGGGGGTTAATGCCTATCATCAGCCAATAGATACGGTAGACAATCTGGATCCATCCAGTCTACAGCACCAAGGAGAGTATATGCTGAGTTTGACACGTCATTTCGGACAGCTTGATTTAAGAGATATTACCGAAGAGAATCGAATATATTTCAATCTTATTGGATGGAAAATGGTCAGTTATCCGGAATCGTGGGCGATTTGGTTAGCTGGCGTTGGTTCGTTATTATTTCTTGCAGCTATAGGGTATGGGATAAGCCGCGGAAAATTAAGCTTGAAAGGGACATTAGGTGGTTTTTTTGTATCGCTGCTAAGTGTGCTTGTTGTATTTGGCTTGGTTACCTTGATTTGGGGTGTATTAGTCTTCGGAATGAACCATGGTCGTAGCATAACGACATTGATAACACCGGAGGTAAGTCTGTACTACTATATAGGCCTGCTTGTGTTCATGCTTCTTATTGTGATACTTCTAATTCGCCGGCTATCGGGCTATCTAAGAACTAATAATCTTTGGGCAGGCACGCTTCTATTATGGGCAATCCTCTCCGTATTGACTGCCTTGTATCTCCCGGGTGGAAGCTATCTGTTCGTATGGCCCATGATATTCAGTGTAATCGGGTTGGTTGTGTCCCTTGTTATGACAGAGGGAAGATGGAGATGGTTATCATTATGCTTCTCATTACCTGGATTCCTGTTAATGACCCCGATTTGTTATATTGTTTACATTTTGATCACACTGCAAGTGGCACCGGCTGTTATAGTTCTGCCAGCCTTGGCTGTGACATTACTATTTCCATCAATGAGCAGGCCGTCAAATAAGATTCCTATAATTCTTGCTAAAGACCGCCATTCTAAGGGAGTTCCTACCGGGGGATATTAATAATTTGAAGGTAACGGAGTTTTATTTATTGAAGAATCTATTACTTAGGGGAGATCAGAATGCAGCCCATCATTGAAACAGAGAGATTATTTCTAAGACCATTTAAATTACCAGATGCAAGCAGAGTTCAAGAACTCGCGGGGGATATAGAAGTAGCTAGAACAACCTTGTCAATTCCCTATCCGTATCCTGATGGAGCGGCTGAATCCTGGATTAGTGCCTGTAATCATAATTCAGATGCTGGGAATGGATTTCCTTTTGCTCTAGTTAGTAAAGAAAGTAATGTCCTAATAGGTTGTATGAGTATAAATATAGCCTCACCTCATCAAAGAGGGGAACTTGGTTATTGGTTAGGCAGAGCATTTTGGGGTAAGGGTTATGCTACTGAAGCGGCAAAAGCATTAATTCATTACGGATTTGAAGATCTGAAGTTAAACAAAATATGGGCGGCGGCAATGGCTGCTAATCCTGCTTCCTCCAATGTTATGACTAAAGTGGGTATGAAATTTGAAGGTGAATTTAAGCAACACATTTTAAAAGGAGACAAATTTGAGGATTTGGTCTATTACGGAATGACTAGAATGGATTATGAAAATATGCGCAGCTAAACAAAAAGAGGGCAAATCGCCCTCTTTTTGTTTAGCTGCTCTATATTATAGCTTGCCTAAGATAGGAATGTATCCTTATTATTTCCTCACAAATTGCTTCTGCTTCACAATACCTTTAGTGGTCAGCTGATATACGCTAACATCGTAGGTTCCGGTTGAACGTTCCGCGTTAGAATCTTTGGCGGGATCCCAGTTCGGATTGAGGCGTTCCACGGCAACTTCGAAGGAATCGACCTTGAGAAATTTAGCCATTACTTCGGTTCCGCTGAACTTCTTCTTAACGAATACACGTCCGTTCGCGTGAACCCCTAGAAGATCAATGCCGATGCCGCCGCTGGCACCTATATAGTAGCTGGAATACAGAAATGTGTCTCCGTTTGCAGATACCGAGAATTGAACGTAGCCGCTGCCTTCAAAATCATTCTTCGCACTCCATATCTTCTTACCATTAAATTTAATGACGGGAAACAGTCCATCACCTGACTCTTTATCAATCACCATGCAGCTGCTCAGCTTCATTGGGAATTTCTTGGCGTTCAGGGCCAGATTGAGCTCAGGATACAGCTTAGCCGTATATTTCGTGGCTTTAGCCCCGGCTAATCCTGCGGGCAGCAGTAGAGTTAGGATAAGGACAAACGCAAAAACTTTCTTCATGAAGTAATCTCTCCTTATAATTATGTATACTTATAGAATCGACTATTTAGTTTATTTCTGTTAGACAAGAACTAACTTAATATCTATACTCTTGAAAATTTGAAAGGATGGGGTTCTTCTGATGAGTATGAATCGTTCACTTGTAGAGCTTAGTCCAGCAGCGCTTCACGAGCTACCTCTCGTACTAAACTTATGGAAAGAAGCTGGACAATGGCTGAACGGGAAAGGAATTTCACAGTGGGATGTGGAGGCATTAAGGTTGGAAGATGTACTCGATTACTATCATAATGATCAGTCTGAAATATTTATTGCGAGATATGAAGGGGACATTGCCGGTTCCCTGGTTGTTCTTTGGTCAGATCCAGCAGTATGGTCAGACTTGGATGATGGACAAGCGGGATATATCCATAAGCTTGTGATTAATAGAGCATATGCAGCGCAGGGCATCGGGAAGGAATTGCTTGAACTTGCAGGGGAATACATAGCGGACAGAGGTAGGAATGCTATCCGATTAGACTGTATGGAGAAGAATAAGAGACTAAATAGTTACTATAAGGAGCTGAACTTTAAATTTATAAGATGCAAGGAAAGCTGGGGTATTAATTTGTACGAGAAAGCCTTGAGATAGCAAAAATAGGGTGCGATCAATTTACATAGAGCCCTGATTAATTGGAGTAATGGTGTAGATGTGGAGCAGGCTTAATAGGTCAACTATTGTTCCCGCTCCACAAAATTGCAAGTTTAGTCCCCGCCTCCGCCTCCGCAACTACTGCCGCAGGATGAACCACTGCTGCAAGAAGAACTGTTGCAAGATGAGTTATTGCAGGAAGAGTTGCTGCTGCAAGATGAACCACTGCAGCTGCCCGAAGAACAGTCTGGGTTGCAGGAATCCGCTCCCCCTGAGCCGCAAGCCGAAGATGAAGTACAGCTAGAAGTGTCTTTTCGATCAGGCTGCTGCTCAGGTACCATATGATTCACAAAGTTATCGGGGTCATTAAACGAGAAGAATACCGCCGAGGTTAACAGTAACTCCGTGTTCCGAAAATCCATTTTGTGGTCTGGAGTGAGCTGTTCTTCAGCAATCCCGATACGGAACTGGAGATTATCGAGTATTTTGTCAATCGCTTTGCGTGCTTCAGGTGAATTCTCATAAGCCCAAGCGTTAAAGCGGCTCTGGGGTTCCAGCCCTCCGATGGGATACCTATACAGTTCGAGTTCCTCCTTGGGAAGAGGATTCCTGAAGAATGCTCCCCAGATCTGCGCACTGTGATAATTCCAGCCGAACAGTTCTACATATATAAGGTCGAACCAGGCACGTTCATAGGGCATGGGAATCGAAGGTTCTCCATTAGGAGCATGGTGGAGCATCTGTCCCAGGAACCGGTTGGAGAATTGTTGATACTCATGGGTGTACATGAGCATCTCATGCCAGATCTCGTCAACAGCCCTGCTGAACATAGGAACCTGCTTTAGAATCGAACACATGATAAAGAACCGCTTCAATTCTACCCATCGCCATTCGTATTCAAGTTCTGTTATATTCGGATGCTCTGACAGAACACGCTGCTTTAAGGCATGGGACCAATCCGATGAAATGGAATTCTCTAGCTTGATGGCCAGTTCATAGGCTGGGCCTCCTGGCTCCGATAAGGAGGGAGCCGCAGGCGCCTTACGGAATCGCCTGGCTAACGGATTCAACCGATGTGCGCTTTGTCTGCTGCGTATACTGCGGATCATAGATAATGCAAATAGAATGATGACAAAGATCGTCACAATCAATAAGATGACTTTCATTAAGGCGCTCCCTTCATTCATGTAATTAATAACATTATTACAAAATTTTGAAGCTATGCAAAGAGCAACTCAGGTGGTTCTATCAGACCTTACTGGATATAATTAGCGTATATGATGCTATTCTATTAAGTTAATCTGAAAGGATGAAAGAGATGGAACCGTGGGAATACAGAACGATAAAGTTCAAAACTGGTGGATTTCTGGGCGGCAAGATTGACGAGCAGAAGTTTCAGGAAGAACTGAATGGATATGGTCAAGAGGGCTGGGAGCTGGTCTCTTGTTTTGATACAAGTCAATATGAGGGTGCATCCCGGGATATTATTGTTGTTTTTAAAAGAAAGAAAATGTTCTGATCCAGCATTATTAAATAATCATAATGTCTTCTGCAAATTTAGCACTAATGAAGTGGAAGCGGCAAGGAAGGTGGCTGGACATGGTAAAGATCGGTGTGATTGGCAGCTGTGCGGTGGATCTGGTTGTAACTTCGGATAAGCGTCCTGGCGCGGGCGAGACCGTACTAGGTGAGAGCTTCAGGACCGTTCCGGGAGGAAAAGGGGCCAACCAGGCGGTTGCGGCTGCCCGGCTAGGGGCTGAGGTAACCATGATCGGCCGGGTAGGTGAGGATAATTTTGGTGAAGTCATTTTGAACAATTTCAAATCAAATGGTGTCTCTATTAGCCATGTGGAGCCGGTTGCAGATATAGAAAGCGGAACAGCCCATATCGTTCTGGCTGAAGGCGATAACAGTATAGTGGTCGTTAAAGGTGCCAATGATCTAGTAACCCCGGAATATATTAAGCAGAAGCTTAATGTAATTCAGGACATGGACATAATCTTGATCCAGCAAGAGATTCCAGAGGAAACCGTTGTCCTTGTCAGCCAAATCTGTGCACAGGCGGGCATTTCACTCCTGCTGAATCCGGCACCTGCCCGGGAAGTAGACCCTTCAGTTATAGAGAATGCAGCTTATCTTACGCCGAATGAGCACGAGGCAGCTTTGTTATTTGGCGGACTGAGTCCAGCGCAGGCGCTTCGGCAATATCCGAACAAGCTGTTCATTACGGAAGGGGCTCAGGGAGTCCGGTATTATGATGGCAGGCGGGAAGTGCTTGTCCCGGCTTTTAAGGTTGAAGCCGTTGATACGACGGGGGCTGGCGATACTTTCAATGCTGCATTTGCCGTAGCCTTAGCTGAAGGTCAACCCATCTATGAGAGTGTAATGTTCGCTAACCGTGCGGCATCATTATCAGTGACGAAATTTGGAGCACAAGGTGGTATGCCTACACGAGAAGAAGTAGAGGCAAGTCTCCAGTCATAGAGAAACATGACTTCCGATTCCAAGGCAGGCAAGCTGACAGCTACTATAGCCCAACAGACGGAGTTGAGTGGTTAATTGGCTGTGAAGGCAGCAAAGGACGTCCTGCAGGGCAAAAAGGTGGAGAAATCGATACCCGCACCACTTAAGCTGGTAACCAAATAACTAAGTTCTACAGAAGCCATTTCAGATTGTTTCATCTGAAATGGCTTTTTGGTGTGCAATTTAATAGTCCTTTTAACATTTCCTCTTTTATCCAAATGTATATTTCAGGTAAAATTAAGATTGGGGAAAGGAGGTTGAAAGACAAACCATATATGATGTAACAGGCTTAGTCATTCAAAAAGTAAAGTCTCCTTGAAAGGTGGATTTAGATGAAGGGAAAACTGTTAACTAGAGCAGGACTAGTAAGTTTAGTTCTCTCGCTGAGTGTAACCGCAGGTGCGGCTTTTGCGGAGAGAGAGGCAAATCCGAAGAACTTGGTGCCTCTTCGGGCCTATGCTGAGCAACTGGGCGGTAAGGTAAAGTGGGACCACGGGACCCGGACAGCGACCATTTATCGACTTGGACACTCGTATTCGGTCACCATTGGGAAGGATCAGGCGGTGGTCGATGGTACAGTACGAAGCATTATTGCACCGATTAGTGAGGACGGAACTACATATGTATCACTTCAATTCTTGCAGGATGCTCTAGGAACAACCGCGGGTTGGAACTCGCAGAACGGAGTCATTCTGGACAAGGAGGATATTACCGATAAAGCAATTATATTTACTCAGCAGGCATTTGGTAACCCATCCGCACTTCCGAATCTTGCGCTTAGCGACAATCTGAAATCCGCACTTTCTGCTGATGTACTCAGCAAAGAGATCACTGCTCTAACAGGGCAGCTTGGGGCCTATAAAGGAATCGAGAGCGCGGCAACCGATTCTAATTCTGTTCACCAAAATGTGACATTAAATGTTACATTTGAACGAACTTCCCTTCCTGTAACGATTAGATTCAAGTCAGAAGGGGAGATTGATGATATTTTCTTTAATACAACCGGAGCTGAAGCTCCTTATAGCAAACCTGGCTATGATAAACCTGAGACCTATACGGAGAAAGATGTAGTAATTGGTCAGGGGACGTGGGCTCTTCCGGGTACATTGACTCTTCCGGCAGGATCAAGCAAAGGTCCCTTCCCGGTTCTGATACTTGTTCAGGGATCAGGTCCGAATGACCGGGATGAATCACTGGGCGCGCTGAAGCCATTCCGAGATCTAGCCGTAGGCCTGGCTTCAAAGGGAATTGCAGTTCTTCGTTATGAGAAAAGAACCCGCGAATACCCGCATCAATATGCGGCAAATCCATCAGCAACGATCAAAGAGGAAGCTTTGGATGACGCTTTGGCAGCCGTGGATCTGATGTCGGGGACGGAGGGAATTGACTCGAAGTCCATCTATATACTGGGGCATAGTCAGGGTGGGTTTATGATGCCAAGACTACTTCAGGCGGATACAAGTCACCGAATTGCAGGTTCAGTTATCATGTCTGGTCCGGGCGGTAACTTTTTCGATCTGTTAATTGAACAATTCAACTATTTGGCAGGTCTGCACCAAATGCCTCAGGCAACCCTGGATCTCTATAAGACCCAGTTCGCTTTGCTGAATAGCAAAGACTTCGATCCGGCACACCCGCCTAAAGATTTCATTCTTCCGAAATGGTGGGTTGATCTGCGAGGATATGAGCC
Source organism: Paenibacillus sp. SN-8-1 (assembly GCF_050995535.1). Lineage (NCBI taxonomy): Bacteria > Bacillati > Bacillota > Bacilli > Caryophanales > Paenibacillaceae > Paenibacillus > Paenibacillus sp. SN-8-1. The sequence goes on along the minus strand of NZ_CP194782.1, from coordinate 2,532,370 downwards.
TGCGGAAATGGCGAAGACTCAAAGCGGGCGCATGCTCGTTCTACAGGGGCAACGGGATTATCAAGTTCCTGCTGCGCAGCTGGATATCTGGAAGAATGCACTTAAGAATCGTTCCGATGTGGTATACAAACTGTATCCGAAGCTGAATCATTTTTATTCTGAAGGCGATGGCGCACTCAGTACACCTTCGGAATATTGGAAGCCGGGCAATGTTCCCGAATATGTCATTGACGACATAACTAAATGGATACAAACCCGCTAGTCTCAAAAAAAGCAGGATACCCCGAGGTATCCTGCTTATCTATTATGATGCACAACCAGCACATTCTATATAGTTGTCACCAACGGCTTTGCTAATACTTAGAAGATCACCCATCTTAATGTCATCTTCGGTAGTGAATTCATAGTCATAAGCTGTCTCCAAAGCAAGCTGAAGGGCTTTCTCTTTACTTTCTGCCAGAACGCTGATTTGTTCTTCTTTGCCTGTTGAAATGACTTGGTAAGCAAAGGTATAACGAAGCGTCTCTTGTTCCATAGTATCACCTCCTGAATCTATGTATAGCACATTTCACAATCTAGATGTGAGAATCTAATTATACACTAACTATAAGTTATTTGCCTACTTATAGATACTATTCTTAATGCATCAGTTTATAATTGAGCGACAATTGGGTAAAAATTAGCAGAAAAGGCTGCTCATGTCTAACTTGAAGTTGGAGATGAGCAGCTTCTTCTGCTAACTGTATTAAAAACATATGTAATAAATGTTGACATAGAAGAAAAATGAAAATACAATCAGATAAGTAACCTAACGTGTGAGGAGACCTGACATGGATGTAATAGATGAATTATATCAGCGTGTTGCCTTTCAAATTTCAACAAGTGAATTCATTCTTATCATACAATCATTGGTCCGGAAAAAACAAGACGATATTGATTACATTAAGAATAAAATTGCACACTATGAGCAAAAAAGGAGGAAGGAGGAAGCGATGTACCAATCGCTCTCTCCGCTCCGCAAGCTTTTTACCGGGCGGCCACCGAGTCATCATACAGCTGTGGAATACATGGTATATGTTAAGGAACCTTTCAAGAAGATTGAGGTCATCAAAAGGGAAATCAGAGAGTTGGAACGAGTTCTAAAACGAATTCAGGATAATCCTGACGCAGATGAAATTATACTGCCGAATCAAATCATTAATCAGCTTACCCAGCAGGAAAGAGAGGATCTGTTAAATGAACGTTGAGTCCTTGCACTCAGGTCTGGATACCGTATGGGTTGTCCTTACAGCGGCTATGATCCTTCTCATGGAAGGCGGGTTCGCGTTAGTTGAGGCCGGATTTGTCCGGTACAAAAATAATGTGAACATTATTATGAAGGTTTTTGCCGATATTACGATCGGAACGTTATGCTATTATGTCGTTGGATTTGCCTTAATGTATGGTAAAGATATGTGGGGGGCAATTGGCACAAGTGGTTTTATGCTTCATGGGGACTTGTCTCATCTGAACTTCTCCATTTCAGTTGATACGTATTGGCTCTTTCAAGCGGCCTTCGCGATTGCGGTCATCTCGATCGTATCCGGAGCCGTGGCAGAGCGGATTAACTTTCGAGTCTACCTGCTCTACATTGTACTTATGACAGCACTGATCTACCCTATCGCGGGTCACTGGGTGTGGGGAAGTGGATGGCTTGGAGCTCTGGGGATGCGGGACTTTGCCGGTTCAGCAGTTATTCATGCACTTGGAGGATTCTCAGCACTCGCTGCCGCAATTGTAATCGGTCCCCGAAAAGGTAAATTCACCTCTAAAGGAGCCAGTACGATTTCGCTTCCAAGTAACCTGCCGCTCGCTTCGGTTGGGGCATTCCTGCTGTGGTTCGGCTGGTTCGGATTCAATGCGGGTAGTACGCTGACGGCCTCCGATGTCCGAATCGGACATATCGCCGTAGTTACGATGCTATCTGCGGCGGCTGGGGGGGCGAGCACTCTTGTGTATACGCTCATAAGGTATAACCGGTCCGATGCTCCTTCGGTTATTAACGGATCTCTCGCCGGACTTGTCGGAATAACTGCCGGTTGTGCTTTTGTCAGTGACGGAGCTGCTATTTTTATTGGGGCTGTGTCAGGACTTCTGATGATGGCTGCGACGAATTGGCTGGAAGCGAGAAGGATCGATGATCCGGTCGGGGCTTTCCCCGTTCACGCTGTCTCCGGAGTGTGGGGAACGCTGGCTACAGGCCTGTTCGCACGGGAAGGCGGACTGTTGTATGGTGGGGGATGGCACCTGTTGGGTGTTCAGGTTCTTGGCTTAGCGGTCCTTTGCGTCTGGGGCTTCGCTCTTACCTGGCTGGGTCTCAAGCTCATCAACCGGTGGATTCCCGTACGTTCGACTGAAGAAGAGGAAGAGATTGGACTCGATATTAGCTATCACGGTGTGATGGCTGCTCATAGGGCGCATGATTTCATTGATGATGAGGAACGCTTGTTTAACGAAATTATGCGTGAACAAGAAGAACACTAAGAATAGTGGCCTTGGGACAGCATGCTAAAGTCTGTCTCGAAAAGTAAATGGTATTGGAAATTAGGCAGTTAAATAATCCGCAGCGAAGAAGGCAAGCCCGAGGCTTGTCTTCTTTTGCGCGTTAGCCATGTTTTTAAATAGCTTTTTCATCTCCTCGAGGAGTATGGATAAACAGGTTGAAGTTTATTCGACTTTTTACGACAAAATTCGCAATATTGTCTTTAGTTTAATACTGTAGATGCCGATATATTCTTGTGGTATCTCATTACTGTTATGGATTCAGCTGTTAACTGGGCCAAGAATTTGAGGACCTAATATACCAATTCTAAAATATGAAAGGGGAGAGCTTATGAGACCTACACCCAGAAAATGGCTCATCGTATTAACACTCACTGTTCTCGCAGCTCCAGCACCTTTTCAGAGTGTCGCGTTGGCAGCCAATGATATCGCTTTAGCAAGTACTTCAGAGCGGCTTCCTTTTAAAGATATTGGCAAATTAACTTCTGAGCAAAAGACAAACATTCTTCAAGCCGTTCAAGCAGGCCTCCTGCATGGTGACCCCTCAGGATCGTTTCGTCCATCGGACCTTCTGACTCGTCAAGAGATGGCGGTGTTATTAACTCAAGTCTTGAAGCTGCCTACCCAGCACAAAGCAAGCAGTTTCACCGATGTAGAAGGCAGCAGCTGGTCGAGCCCTTATATTGAAGCCGTGCATCATGCGGGGATTATGAATGGGGATGGCAACGGGAAGTTCAGGCCTAAAGGCAAAGTTACCAAGGAGGAGACGGCAGTTCTGCTTATGCGGGCTGCACAGCTTTCCGTGGCAGCAGACTCAGCAGAAACTAAGGTGGCGGATTGGAACCGCGTTAGTGAGTGGGCTAAGCCATCCGTTGCGGCAACACTTCAGTCGGAATCTATGCCTTTGATGAATAACAATTTTGAACCCCGGTCAGAGGTTAAACGTCAGGATATAGCCGGGTTCATGCTTTCCACCTTCTTTCCCAAGGATCATCTAGCTTATCTACAGCGCCTTGAAGACGGGAAGGTATGGATTAACGGTATAGAATACAAAGTCGCCGACTCGGTAAAAGGCGTGCTAAATCCGGGTAACCGTGAGGTGCTGAAAGAAGCGGGAATTGAATTCACCGCGGATCAGCGTACAATTCAGTCTATTTCCAAGCTAGAGATTCATTCAAGTGGCCAAGCCGCATCCCAATCCGCTCCAGAATTTAGCGGTAACCTCGTTCTGGATGGTCATGGCTCCACAATCAATGGGGACTTGTCTATTGCAGGAGACTATGTATCTGTCACGAATCTGAACGTTACTAACAACTTTACGATTACTTCGAATCTAGAACATGACTTCTACGCATCCCATTTGAAGGTAGCGGGAGTGTCGAAGATTCAAGGTGGCGATGAGAATACCGTATTATTCGATGCATCACAGCTGCAGAATGTTGACATATCCAAGCAAAATGTGCACGTTGTTACCCAAGGTGATTCCTCAGTTGAGCAAATGACACTTAATTCCAATGCGTCAATTGAAAATGATGCGTCCTCCACGCTTAAGCAAGTGACCGTTCAATCAGGTGCACAGCAGGTAGAATTACAGGGGACCATTCTGCAATTAACAGTCAACAGTGACCAGCCAACGACCCTGACAGGTGGCGCGGCTATTGCAACCGTCGTTGTGAATAATTCCGCGTCAGTGAATCTTTCGGTATCAGGAACAATCTCAAATTTACAAGTGAATAATCCATCTGCCAATGTTAGTGTCAGTCCAACTGCAAATATTACAAATACTTCCCTAGCACCAGGAGTATCATCTTCAACTGTTTCTGGGAGCGCGGCCGGAACAGGGACTCCTTCAGTTGGAGCGCCTGCTCCTGTTGTTACCAACACAGCACCTGTGCTCGGGACAAAATACAGCGATCAAGCGATCACAGTGGGAGATGCTGATTTGGAGGTTGATTTGCTTGGTCATTTTACCGATGCCGAGCAATCGGTTCTAAAGTATACAGCCGCATCTTCAAGTTCAGCGATATGTACTGTAAAAGTTCAAGATACCCATTTAATCCTGAAGGCTGTTGGCAAAGGCACTGCGACAATTACAGTTGCTGCGGATGACCAAGCTGGCAAGAAATCCGGAACTACCTTTAAGGTCAAGGTTAACGCACCTCCGGTTTCGATCGGCATTCCGGATCAGAATAAGGAGATGGGGAGTGGGGATGTAACGTTAGCTCTGAACACCCTGTTCAGTGACCCAGACAATGACCCATTGTCATACGAGGTTTCAATTACCGATCCGACCATCGCGACGTATACACTGACAGGGGATCAGCTTGTGCTCACCCCAGCCAAAGCTGGGAAGTCGAATGTTACAGTTAAAGCATCTGATGGCCGAGGTGGCAGCCTAAGCAAGACCTTTGAACTGACGGTTACCGCGGCGCCGAATCAAGATCCGATAGTGAATCAGACGCTAGGGAACGTTATGCTTACCGTAGGGGATAACGATGATACAGTAGACCTGTCTTCAGTGTTTAGTGATCCAGATCACGATTCACTCACCTATGAAGCGGAGTCTTCTGATACGTCTGTTGCAACGGTTACCGTGAACGGAACCCAGGTTAATATCCATGCGGTATCGTCAGGTATAGCGCATATTCTTCTTACAGCTAATGACAGTCATGGGGGGACAGTCAATACTTCCTTTGATGCTGTAATTAACCAACCACCTACCTCAGTGGGAATACCGGATCAAACCAAAGAGATCAGCACAGGCGATATCCATCTGACCTTAAACAGCATGTTTGATGATCCAGATCATGATACCTTAACCTATACTGCTCAGGTTGATGATTCAACCATTGCGACTGCCAGCATAAATGGTGATGTTCTTACTCTTACTCTTCTGAAGACGGGAGAAACAGATATTTCTGTAAAAGCATCCGACAGCCGAGGAGGCGAAATCACTCGGAGCTTCCACGTCATTGTCACGGCAGCGACGCCGCAGAATCAGAAGCCGATCGTTACGAATACCCCGGCCAATCAGTCGCTTACCCTAGGTGAGGCTGATTATTCACTTGAGCTTGGATCTGTTTTTGCCGATCCCGATAGTGACCCATTGACTTTCGAAGCGGTATCTTCCGATAGTGATATAGCTACTGCAGTCATTAATGGGACAGGATTACAAATTCACGCTTTGAAATCAGGAACGACCACGATTCAGGTTAAAGCTAATGACGGATATGGAGGCGTGGTGAGCACGTCCTTCCAGGTTGAGGTTAACACCGCTTCAACACCGGCTCCAGACCCGAATCCTGACCCGAATCCGAGCGGTTCGAACCACACACCTGTTGCTGTAAGCACGATTTACGAGCAAGTGTTGACCATGAGCGTAACCAATCCCAGATCCTACGATCTGAGTCAATTGTTCGATGATCAGGACGGTGACTCTTTAACATTTACGGCCGTGGCACAGCAAGCTGATATTGTGAATCCAGTGATTAATGGAAGTATGTTGACCCTTACTCCTGGTAATTCAACGGGAAGCACCAAGATCACCATTACAGCGGATGATGGACAGGGGGGCAAGGGAACTTATAATCTAGACGTTCGAAATGCGCCGCTTGTGGCTAATGGGAATCTTGAAATACGCACAAAACAGTCGGTGGTTGATCCGATTACTATTGATTTATCGGCTTATTTTCCAAATGAAACGTCCTTTAAGGTGTATTCAGGGACTCCAGACTCTACATTTACTGGCCCAACCACGCTGAATGGGACAACCTGGGTATGGAACGGAGATCAGTTCCTATCGTACTGGGTCATTGGTGCCAACGGTTCAGCAGTTGTTATTCATGTTACTGCGGCTCCACAAGGTCCTGAAGATCTGTATTTCTCACAGTATTTATCGATAGATAATACTCGTAATGCGATTGAGCTCTTTTTCAATCCGGTTGGAGATACGTCTAAGCCGGTAACTGATGCATATTCTTTGGAAATTCATCAATATAATCCGACAACAAATACACCGAAAGTATGGAGTCAGGATCTCTTTCAATTCTATAAGGGAAATCCTTATATATTCATTGACTCGACGTTCTACGATTATTTCGATCTGATTAATGCTTCGTATTACAACGATGAGTTGGCGTTATTTCAGTCCAATACCAATGTCACCACCGGTTATATTCTGAAAAAGAACGGTCAGATCATTGACGTGCTGGGCAACCCATACGGGACTACCCAGTTCATGCCCAAGGGCGGTACGATTATTCGCAAATCAGGAATTAGATCAGGTTCGTCTTCCTTTAGTCAAGCTGGGGAATGGAATACGTTTCCTGTAAATACACTTCAATATTTTTCACATCATACTCCGTAACGACACCGCCCCGATTCTATTCGTGAATAGATCGGGGTGTTTTTAATATATTGGTTCTATCAACAAGTTAACTTGAAAAATATTACAATACACAATAATATAAAAAGCAAATATACAAATATACATATGATAATTAGAGAGGAGAAAGACAATGAGCAGTGATCTAACCAAAGAAATTATTAATAAATACATTGAGGCCTACAACGCCTTTGATACTGAGGGTATGGCTAGATTTTTACATAAAGATATCGTGTTCAGAAATTTCTCCAATGGAGAGGTTAACACAGAGACCAATGGAATAGAAGAGTTTAGAGAGCTGTCGGAAAAGTCGGCACAAATGTTCTCAAGCCGATGTCAGACAATTACGAGTTACATAGCTATAGATGACAAAGCAGAAGTGCAGATTGATTATGAAGGGGTTTTAGCTGCTGATTTGCCTAACGGAATGAAGGCTGGCGATAAGATCAGACTACAAGGGAAGTCTGTATTCCAGATCAAAGATGATAAGCTGGTATTAATTGAAGATTACAGTTGATTGATTGTAGAACAATCGAACGGAGGAAGATAGTGTCAATCATAAGGGATCCTGCCGACTATCCGCTCATTAACATTTCCTCAGGAGAAGTTCATCTAAGGGATGACCGTATCAAAACATCGTGGACGGCTCAAATCGATGCTTTTCGGCTTGCGCCAATTCCTGTAACGAAAGCTTTATATGGCTTGATTATGCATCAGACAGATGAGGATCTTGAAGATAACGTACCGGTTACGGAAGTATCTTGGAATGATGCAATTGCTTTCTGTAATCGGTTCTCCCGGCAGTCGGGCTTGGAGGAATGTTATACAGTGAGCAAAGACGGTACGGATGTAGCATGGAAAAGGCAGGCCAGTGGCTATAGGCTTCCTACGGAAGCGGAATGGCAATACGCCTGCCAGGCGGGAACAGTTGGATATCGGTACAGTGATCTGGACAACATTGCCTGGTATAGAGGCAATTCGGAAGGCAGAGTCCGCAAGGCGGGGGGAAAAGAACCGAATGCGTGGAAGCTCTACGATATGCTGGGCAATGTCTGGGAGTGGTGCTGGGATATTTATGATCCGAACGTGTACGGTTCATACAGGGTTTTCCGAGGGGGCAGCTGGGCGGAGGAAGCCAGAGGCTGCGGAGCAACGTGCCGCCGCCGCAGTCATCCGACATTTCGTATCGATGATCTCGGTTTCCGGCTTGCCAGGTCTATGTAAGCAGCTCTTTTGTAAGTTATCGGATTTCTTGATTTATCCCAAAGCAGCGATGGATCCGGAGACATAGATATAAGAAAAAGCTGCCGGGATTGTCCCGGCAGCCTGAAGACCGCTGAAGCGGTCTTTTTTTGTTGCTTGTTGTTCCGAGTCAGCTAGCTTTTACTTAGGTATCCTCAGACTCAACGTAGTTTTTAAGCAGGGCCATTTTATTGTCCCAAAATCGTTCATAGAAGCTAAGCCACCGCTTCAATTCAGTGAGCGGCTCTGGATCGAGACGGTAGCGGGTCTCCCGGCCAACCTTTCTCTCTTGGACTAGCCCTGCATCCGCGAGTATTCTCAGATGCTTGGATACAGCCGTTCGGCTGATTGGAAAGTGTCCGCTTATTGCGGTAACGGGCATCTCCTGCGAGGCAAGCATCTTAAGTAGACTGCGGCGGGTCGGGTCCGCAATGGCATGAAAGACATCATGCTTCGCGGCCGCTGTATCCATGCTAGGCCCCGACATATTTGCCGAGACGCTGCCCAATCTCCGCCCAGCCATGATTCATATTGTTGTAAGGTACTTGATCCGCGGCATCCCAGCCGGCATGGATCAGAGTGAACTCCGTCTGCCCGTTCATTTCCTTCAATTCAAAAGTAATGGTCCAGTTCTTGGCCCAACTGAACGAAAGCTTGGCAGGGGGATCAAGCTCGGTTACCTTACAGGGATTCTTGCCATATGGGCCAGCGTCAAGATAGAATTCGTGTCCGAGCTCTGCCTTAAAGTCGTTGGGCATGAACCAGGCGGCCATGCCTTCAGATGTGGCTACAGCATCCCACACTTTGTGGATAGGGGCATTAAAAGTAAAGGTGTGCCGAATGTCCGGCAGTGAATTTGAATTGGAATTGCTCATGTGATTTGACCTCCGATGATTTAATTGCAATCTGGTTGTATGATTAATGCGAAACCAAAAGGTTTCCATTTGTGATTATATGACACCAAATGGTTTCGTGTCAATGTATGAAACTTACCCCAGTCGATCATGTTAAGACAGGAGGTGATCGATTTGACAGGAAGAAACAATAAGCCCAAGAATACAGGCCCGGCAGCCAGCCCCAGCCGGCTTGATCAATTCGGGCAGGAGCTTGCGGAAGATATGGTAACCAAAGTCGTTAAGGGCAATACATCAAGACGAGAAGAGAAGTAGGGAAGAGGTTAGAAGCAGCAAGTCTCCGAGCATTTGAGACTTGCTGCTTTTTGTTTAAAGGTCTTATTCTCTTGTTTATTTAAGAAAATTTTAATAAATGGTTCACTGGCAATTTATTTTTTATTTCTATCATAGCAATTGTAGTTAATTACAAAACACAGGAGGATGTATATGAAAAAGAAATGGTTAGTGTTAGGAAGTACAGTGGGGCTGAGTGCGGCGCTTATGGTAACTACAGGCCTCAGCGCGATGGCGAGCACATCGGGTTATGAAGCTTACAAGTCTGCCTTGAAGAACACCAAAACAGTTCAGAGTGTTACCTTGCAGGCAGCCGCTAACATTCAGGATAATGGCAAAGTTTTGGGAACGGCTAATGCGCAGTTTAAGCTGAATGTGAAGAGCGGGAAAGCAAGCGGGAATACAGATGTCACGGCAGGCGGAGAACATCAGAAGCTTAGTATTTACAACCAGGATGATCAGATTATTCTGAAGCCGGATAGCAGCGATACTTACTATGTGAAGCAGGAGAAGGATGAGGCAAGGTTCCATAAGATGGATCATTCTAAAGCCATGGACCCTGAAACCTCCCGCCAGGTAGAAACGGTTATTGATGCGCTGGTCGGCAATCTGAAAGATTATGTGAACATGGATTCGGCGGCGGACGGTTCCAAACAGATCTCCCTGCAGCTAGATAATGCGCAGCTTCCTGCCGTTGTCAACGCGATTGCACCTCTTGCTATTAAAGAAGCAACCAAACATAGAGATGAGCTTCAGTCTAAAGACAGCAAGCCTCAGGCCATCCCATTCCATAACGATGTCTTGAAGAATGAAGTTCCACAGCTTACCCAAGATATCAAGATTGATCATATCTCTGTAAAAGCGACTGTAAATGCGTCTAATTACATTCAGCACCAGGAAGCTGACCTTACGGTATCAGGTAAAGACAGCAGCGGTGCAGCTCATCAGCTGATCATTCATCTGCAGGCTGACTTCTCCGGCATTGACAGCACAACACCGGATACCCTTGATTTGAAGGGGAAGAAAGTTGAAACCTTGAAATCGAGCCATGAAGGCGCGTTTAAGGGCAGAGAAAATAACAAATAACGATCATTCACCGAGGGGACAGATAGGTACCTTCAACAACCTGTCTGTCCTTATTTTCTTATTTGGAGGGATATAATTGGATTCCATACTGAAGGCGGTTAACCTAGGCAAACGATATGGACATAACAGAGGCATACATGAGATTGATCTTGAGCTTCATGCAGGGGATGTATACGGATTGCTGGGTCCCAATGGGGCTGGCAAGACCACTTTTCTGAAGGCGATTACCGGATTAATCCGATATGACCAGGGGACGGTATCCTTATTTGGTGAACAGGGCGTGGTGAGTCTTGACAAGGGTCTCGAACGGGTCGGGTGTATGATTGAATCTGCGGACTTCTATGAATTCCTGAATGCGAGACAGTACCTTAGGAGCGTAGCCAGGTTCCATCCGCATATTAAGGCCCAAAGGATTGATGAGCTCCTTGAATACGTCGGGCTTGGCTATGTGCGGAATGAGAAGATCAAAGGCTTCTCAACCGGGATGAAGCAGAAGCTTGCGCTTGCAGCAGCCGTCCTGCCGGAGCCGAAGTTCGTGATTCTTGACGAGCCTACGAATGGGCTGGACATTGAAGGCGTTGTTATGTTCCGTAAGCTTATACAGAAGATGTCGGAGGAGAAGAAGACCACCTTCCTTATTTCAAGCCATATGATTCATGAACTTGAGCAGCTATGCAACCGGGTGGGCATTGTTGTGCAGGGGCGCCTGATCAAGGAAGGCTACGTGACAGACCTGCTTACACTTAATCAATCTCTTGAGGCGTTCTATATTGAGCAGCTTCAAGGCTCGAAGGAGAAGGCTCAGTATGCATAAATGGAAAGTATCTTACTTTAACGAGCTTATGTTGTTATTTTATCGCAAAAAAGTCATCTTGATCGCCATATTCTCGGCAATTCTCCCGGTGTTAATCGCCTTCGCCCTTAAAGGTCTTGAGCCGCTGCTTGCTCTTCTTGCTGTAGGTCCATCATTTCCTATTGAGATGCTTAGCCTGTACACAGGCCTCTGGATTCCACTAGTGATCCTGACGCTCACAGCGGATCTGTTCCCACATGAAGTTGCGTCCAGAACCCTTAAGCTTGCATTTCTAAGACCGGTTACAAGGTTTCAAGTGTTCATGAGTAAAGTTGCCTCATTGGCTACGGCGGTTGGCGGAATACTGGTCATTCTGTTCATTACTACATTGCTATGCAATCTCTTTGAAGGAACTATGAACGGCCTCGGCGAAGTTCTAAGTAACTTGACAGCCTACGCCGCAGCTTTTATCGCTATGCTTGCGGTATCCGCTGTATTTGTGTTCATAGCCCAATTCTTCAAAAGCGTTAGCGGGTTCGTTATTGTTGCGATTGTGCTGTATGCGGCTTTTAAAATTGCACCCTTTCTGTTAAGCTCCTTCTCGGCATTCTCGCCCTTGAACTATACAGACTGGCACATGTTATGGCTGAGTTCCTATGTGCGGTCAGGTACACTGTTAACAGGCACCCTGTTCCTTCTGGCCAGCTGTGTGCTATTCTACTCACTGGGCTATTACAAATTCGATCGTACTCAGGTCTAAGAAAAAGGAAGATGTGGATGTCAATCCGGTTAAAACTAATCTTGTCCTATGCGGCCATGCTGGTGGTTCCTCTAGTATTGATGGTGATTACTGCCTTATTGCTAACGTTTGTGTTTAGAGGTGATCTTCAGGCTCTTCATGAAAAATATGGTTATTCGAAGGATTACTATGAGGATCACAATCTGGAACGCTTGGTGAAGGAACTGGGCAGGACGGTGAAGAACAATCCTTCCACATTGTCTGATCACGAATATTTAGGAGAGGTTGAAAGTGAGCTCGAGATCAGTAATTCCAATCTGATTGTACGAAAGAATGGTCAATTCGTATATGTGCCGCCTTCTTTTAAAAATAAGGATGTCTTAGAGTTGTTATCTAAGTATGAAGACAAAAGTACGGATAGGAAGAATGAATCGTTCAAGTATGGCAAAGAGTCGCTCAGTATGACGCAATTCAATTTCACTTATGAAGATCATCTGCCGGGAACCGTATTTGTGATTACCAGCGTGAATTCTGTGGTTCATTTCGTGCAAAAGTTCGCTGTTATCTTATTCTTTAGTCTAATTCTCATCCTGATTCTAACTCACAGTCTGCTTACTTATTTCGTATCCCGAAGTATCATCCGGCCCTTGCACAAATTAAAAGACGCCACAAAGCGAATAAAGTCGGGAGATTTGGACTTTGAGCTTCAAATTGCGAACAAAGATGAGATTGGGGAGCTAAGTCTGGCATTTGAACAAATGCGTGTACGGCTTAAGGATTCCATTGAAACCCAGCTACAATATGAAGAGAACCGCAAAGAGCTGGTCTCGAATATCTCGCATGACCTGAGGACGCCGCTTACGGCGATCCGTGGTTATATAGAAGGAATTGGAGATGGAATCGCGGATACCCCGGATAAAGTGCGGAAATATATTGATATTATCTCGCTCAAGGCAGAGGAGATGGATCATTTGATAGATGAGCTGTTCCTATACTCCAAGCTGGATCTTAACCGTCTTCCGTTTCATTTCGAACAGATCAACCTGAAGTCATTCCTTCTGGATTGGTCGGAGGAATTGCTGTTTGAGCTTAATAAGCAGGGAGTCGAGTTCGTGTCTGATATCCAGGTTGCTGAGGAGACCAAGATCTCGATTGACCGTGATAAGATCCGGCGGGTGTTCTCGAATATTATCAGCAACAGCTTGAAATATATGAATAAATCGCAGAAGGAAATCGAGCTAAAAGCTTATGAAGCAGCAGATAATCTGATTCTCTTCATTTCAGATAACGGTCTAGGAATTGATGAAGAGGCTCTTCCTTTTGTTTTTGAACGGTTTTACAGAGAGGACCCCTCACGAAGCAGCGTTACGGGGGGGAGCGGTCTTGGCCTTGCCATTGCAAGACAGATGATTGAAGGTCATAAAGGAAGTATCCAGGCAGAAAGTGTGAAGGGCGTAGGAACCAGTATCAAAATCACACTCCCGCTTATTTCAAATGAAGAGGGTGATCAGGCTTGAAAAATATTCTTATTGTAGAAGATGAACAGCTTATTGCAGAGCTCGAAAGAGATTATCTGGAAGTGAGCGGTTATCGGGTTGATCTTGCCTCGGACGGTCAGAAGGGGCTTGAGCTGGGGCTTAGCGGACAGTATGATCTGATCATTCTGGATTTGATGCTGCCTGTCCTGAATGGGTTCGAGGTCTGCAAGCAGATTCGCGACAAGCTGAATGTACCCATACTCATGGTTACGGCCAAGAAGGAAGATATCGACGTAATCAGAGGCCTTGGCCTTGGGGCTGATGATTATATTACGAAGCCCTTCAAGCCAGGGGAGCTGGTTGCAAGAGTCAAGGCTCATCTTGCCAGATATGAGCGGTTAATCGGAGATAAGGCCGTACCGAACGAAATTCGCATCCGTGATCTAAGGATTGATGCAGATTCAAGAAGAGTGTTTCTTCAGGAGAATGAAGTTTCGCTGACGACGAAAGAGTTTGATCTGCTGCATTTTCTTGCACAGAACCCTAACCGGGTCTTCAGCAAGAATCATCTGTTTGACAGCGTGTGGGGATTCGATTCCTTAGGCGATGCCCAAACCGTGACCGTTCATATCCGCAAGCTGAGAGAGAAGATCGAGACTGGACCGTCCAGAACCGATTATATTGAGACCGTCTGGGGTGCGGGATACCGTTTCCGGAACTGAGAAGAGCCTGAGAATTCAGGCTTTTATTTTGGACAAATTCGGGTCTCGACGTCCTGAACTAAAAGAAAAGAGGACATGGATAGCGAACTACCACAAGTCCTCATTTACTTGACAGACTCTATTTCCAGCAGCTCTGACGGCGTTCAGCGGGAAATTAAGCCTGACTGTCTGGAAATCTGCTTGTACGTATTGGGTGTTACACCTACAATACGCTTGAAAAGCTTATTGAAATAGGCAGGATCTGCATAGCCAACCTCTGCGCCAATACTGTGAATTTTCATACCGGGTTCTGTTTTAAGAAGATGCTTTGCCCTCTTAACACGGACTTCAATCATATAATCCGTTAAGGTCATGCCCGTTTCTTGTTTAAACAACTTACTTAAATAGCTTGGGGTTAAGAAGACCATTTGAGCAAGTTCATTAAGATCGGCCTGCTGATTATAGTTGGCGGATATCCACTGTTTTACGGTCTCCACAGCGTTAGCCCCCATGCCCATCCGTTTAGTCCGAATCTCTGAGAACATGGAGAGGAACGCATTCATGAACTGATGCTCCAATTCGGTATAAGTCATGCATTTAAGGAGGATTCGCTCAAGCTCGTCATACGAACGATAAATGAAGTCAAACTCTTGCAGCTCATTGGCAGAGGTCTCACGAATCAATTGAGCATAAAGGAGGTAGGACTCAGGTGTGGCTTGCTCGGACTTTAAGATGAGGAGCCCTTCCTTAATCCATTTCATGACGTTTTCGAGATTAAGAATTTGCAGCTCATGAATCAGGTCTGATCTGTTGCTGGCTAACCATTCAAGGATATTGGAGGGGGTAGTCTCCAGGTCTTGAATGTTGGCGATATACAAGTAGGAATCACTATACACCCCCCGATCACAAGCTTTCTTGGCTTCCAGGTAGGCCGGGTACAGATTAGACAGATCGGTATAGGAGCGGCTTATTCCAATATGAAGAGTGGGCCTGGTTGGAACGGAAGAAATTATCGAATTACAGAACGACCTAAGCTCGTGATCGGTAAGCTCTTGATCAGAATAGCAGATGAGAACCTGCATTCGATCCTGTAGTTCCAATTGATCGACAAGAATTGGAAGATTCTCATGCAGGATACTCAGATTATCAGTTCTGCTCATCTTTATGGCAATAAGGGTGAATAAGGAACGAGGCATAACAAGCTCAGGCAGAAGGTGAGGGGAAGTGGTTCTGCTGAGCAGAATAGATAACAGCATTCCCCGTCGCTGCCGATCTTCTTTGAACCTAGCTGAGGCTTTCTCCTGATTGAGCCGGTACAGCAGTTCGAACAATTGATCCTTATTTATAGGCTTTAATAAATATTCAACAGCTGAATATTTGATCGCTTCTCTAGCGTAATTGAAATCCGTAAAGCCGCTCATCAGAATGGAACGAATTTGAGGGTGACTTTCTTTGAGTTCCCGAATTAATTCAAGACCGCCAATTTGGGGCATCCGAATGTCTGTAATGACGACATCAATTTCTTCGAGATTAAGTTCATCAAACACCTGCTGGCCATCCGAGCAGCAGGCAGTAATGAGGAATTCAGTATTTTCTTTTTGGATCATACGGGCAAGCCCTTCGCGAATTAAGACCTCATCATCTACAATCACAATACGCAGCAAAGTGATTCCCCCTAATCTGTATCGTTCATCTGTGCTGTCTTGGACAATCCTTCAATCCGAAGTGTAACGACGGTGCCAGCTCCGGGAGTACTATCTACTTGAAGACCATATGAATATCCATAATGGAGAGAGATCCGTTCATTCACATTACGAAGGCCAATTCCGAATCGCTCTCCCGTGTCAGAGGTTCGAAGACTACGATTGAGAGCGAGAAGGGTGTCCGGATCCATCCCAACTCCATTGTCAGCCACCGAGAAGACGGCTGTATCTTCCTCATTCCAGGCCGAGATGGTGAGAAGACCGGGCCCTACCTTTTTCTCCAAACCGTGAAATACCGCATTCTCAACAATAGGCTGGAATACCAGCTTAAGTACAGGAAGATCAAGAAAAACGTCAGGCACGTCAATGATTAGCTCAAATTTCCCCGGAAAACGAATCTGTAGGAGTTGAAAGTAATTCCGCACATGTTCAAGCTCCTCAGCGATCGTAACCGTCGCTTCACTGCGGACAATACTGTATCTCATCTGCAGACCAAGCAAGTAGGTAAGCTCCGCAACGCGGGGGTCTTCATTACTCTCCGCAAGCATCCGGATGGATTCGAGCGTGTTATATATGAAGTGTGGATTAATCTGGCTTTGAAGGGCACGCATATCTGCTTTTTGTTTGCGCTTCTCGGTAAGAGAGACCTCTTCCAGCAGATCTTTAATCCGGGTAATCATCCGGTTGAACTGACCGCCCAGCAGCCCGATTTCATCATTATATTTAGGGTTAAGGGAGACCCCGAGATTCCCCCGCTGAACTTGCTTCATTAAGCGTACCATGGTTTTCAAAGGCTTGGTAAGCGCGTAAGAAATTACAGTAGCTACGCATAAAGCGAAGCCAATGATAATTAAGGTTGTAACAATTAAAGCCGACCGGTTCTGTTCAAAGGATGACAGAATGTGACTTAGCGGAATGTTAACAATGGTAGTCCAACCAGTCACAGGAGAGACGGTATACACCGTCAAATAGGTCCGACCACCGATTTCCGATTGAAATGAGCCTTTGGAAGACTTGATTTGCTTCATCAGACTCCCTAACTGCTTCGAGGGGTCAAAGCTGCTGTTCTCGCTGGCAAACAAGAGTGCTCCCTTGTCATCAACAATAATGGAACTGCCGCGTGTAACTTGGTTCACAGGGTCCAATATCTTCTTGAACATCCGGGTATCCGTATCAAACACGATAATTCCGATATCTTTGAGTGTGCTGGCAGACTTTACAGTGCGAACAACAGTGAATACTTCCCTGCTTTCATTCAGATTGACTCGGATCGTATGCTTACCTGTAAGTATCGCTGAAGATCCATTAGTCCGTATTAAATTATTCCATTGCCGAACCTGCTCAAAGGGGTAGAGTTCGTTGATTGTCGTATTCTTGTCGTAGAATGCGGAACCGAATTTATCGACAAGATAGACGGCGGTAATCTCTTCCTTGGTATGACTAAGATAACTAAGAAACATAGAGATACTTACGTTCTTATCCCAATTTGTTCCTTTTTGTTCCAGGTAATACTGAACATCCTTGTTATATAAAGGTAGGACGGTATATCTCTTCAGATCGGCAACATAACCGTTAATGGTATTAGAGACATTGGTTGTCATTTGGGCGGCATTATTCGTTGCATTTTGAAGAACTGATTCAAGCATAGACTGGGCAGAAAGATAACTTACATAAGTGATCGGCAGAGAAATCAAAAAGATAAAAATGACGATCAGCTTTTTTTGCATGGAAAGGTTGGCAAGAAACAACCATCCTCGGTGCAGGGCAGCACGTATTATAGAGAATTTCACTTCGAAGCCTTCCTTTCCATCCCTGTATGACTGTTACTTCACCGCGCCGCTGGTAACTCCCTCGAAAATATATCGCTGAAGGAAGATGTACAGAATCACAGTTGGCAGTAAAATGACCAGGATCGCAGCGCAAATCAAATTCCAATCGGCCGAATTGACACCTTGGAAACGCATAAGGACGGTGGTCACTACGCCAAGACTTTGTTTTGGCATGTATAAGTATGGAATATACATGTCGTTGTAGATACTGATCGTCTTCAGAATGACCAGAGTAGCGGTCGCTGGCGTAAGCAAAGGGAATATAACTGACCGGTAGATTTTAAATAAAGAAGCTCCTTCGACCATGGCAGCCTCATCTAAATCTACGGGAATGTTCCGAATGAACTGCAGATACAAGATGATCTGGATTACATCGGCACCTATATATAGAATGATAGGCGCTCCAAGAGTATTGTACAACCCCATGCTTTTGATAATACCAAAGGTAGCAACCTGAGTAGTAATACTTGGAATAATGGTAGCTACGAGATATGCGCCAAAAACAATCGGCTTCAGCTTGAAACTGAATCGTCCGAGAACATAGGCCACCATCGTTCCGAACAGAATATTGAGGGCCAGGGTAATCACAATGATAATCAGAATGTTACCGAACCCACTAAATAAATGACCCCGTTTGAACACGATCATAAAATTATCGAAATTGAAAAAGCTCTTGGGCAAAGCCATCGAATTACTGCCGTTAAATTCATCCGTAGACTTGAATGCATTCACGATGACCACGTAAGGAGGGAATAAGACCACGAATACACCAATGAGCAGAGTCACATATTTAATAAGATCTATCGGGCGAAATTTGGAATGTTCCATAGCTATTTGTTACCTCCTCTGTTAAGTACAAGCTGCTGGATCAAGAGGACAAAGACGACGAAGAACAGCAGAATAATACTCATGGCTGAGGCAAGCCCATAATTGTTAAATGCAAAGGCCGTCTCGACAACCCGCTGTACATAAGTCTGACTGGCTCCGGCAGGACCGCCCTTGGTCAGTACGAAAGGAAGATCAAATACTTCAAGAGCACCGGTAACGGTTAGGAACAGGTTCAATTGAATAACAGGCTTCATATTAGGAAGTGTGATTCTCCATAAAGTCTGCATAGAGTTAGCGCCATCAATCTTCGCAGCTTCGAAAATATCCCTAGGAATTGCTTGTAGCGAAGCAATATAGATAACCATATTGTATCCCATAAAGCGCCATAATCCTGTAGAAGCCAGGGAATAGTTGACTAGACCTTCTTTTCCGAGCCAGCTTGTATCAGCGAGACCAGACAGGCCAAGATTGCCGAGCAGCAGGTTGAGGGAGCCATTCGTTGTGTCAAATACATAACCGAACATGAAGGCAACCGCAACTCCGTTCATGATATAAGGAAGGAATAACAGAATACGGAAGAAATTCTTCCCGCGAAGTCGATTGCTTAGAACAACAGAGAAATAAATCGCGATAATGTTCTGGACGACACCCATAACGAAATAAGCAAAGTTATGCTCAAACACCTTGAATATGTCCGGATTGCTGAATACCTCCCGATAGTTAGCCAATCCGACCCATGGCTTCTCAGGACTGTATCCGTCCCAGTTGGTGAAGCTATAGTAGATGAGCTTGATTGCCGGATAATAGGTGAACATAGCCAGTAGGAGTAGAGGGATGGTCAGGAAAGAGACGATAATTATGGTTTTTTGCTTATTGTAGGACATAGTTCCAAACATGATCAGACCTTCTTTCTCGCATCTTCAGGTTTTAAATGAAAATGGATTATCTGGAGGAGATAATCCATTTTCATATGTGTGACTAATTTATTTCTTCACTTCTTTTCTTGCTTTGGCCCACGCAGCATTCCATTTGTCGAATACTTTTTGAGGATCGGAAGCGAGTACGAATTCCTGAGCAACCGCTGGGATATCGAGCTGTGCTTTATTGGTAATGTCAGTAACTACCGCATCATCAGGTGTACCTTCCTGAAGCTTCACGCCCCCGGATTGGAACTCTTTCAATTGAGAAAGCTTGGATTCCTTGTCCTTGAGAGGAGGGATAAATCCTGCAAAGTCCTCATAACCGGAGTCTTCAATCATCCATTTTACAAAAGCCTTCGCGGCATCAACATTCTCGCTATCTTTGGCAACGGCATAGAAGTTATCAGCGCTCAAAGACGCTGAAGGTTTGCCTGAGTTATCATAAGGCAGTGGGAAGAATCCAACGTTATCCGAGGTTGTTCCGGCTCCGATGACCTGATTGATTACCCAGTTGCCCAAGAAGTACATTCCGAATTTGCCAGCAGCGATATCTTTCTTGGACTGTTCCCAGTTCGTAGAGTTGATATCCTTCTCCAAATAGCCTTTCTCGTTCAGCTCACGCAGCAGGCTCATTGCCTTGCCGTAACCGTTGTCCATTGTGAAAGGTGTATCGGTGTTCAGCTTCTCATTCGGGAAGTTAGGGTTATTCTCGATAACACGAGGAAGATCATATACCCAGCTGTTGAGCGGCCATTTATCTTTGAAGTTCGAAGCCAGTGGAACGATGCCCTTTTGCTTCAGCTTCTCACACGCTGCCAGGAATTCATCCCAAGTTTTGGGAACCGATGTAATGCCTGCGTCAGCAAATGCTTTTTTGTTATACACGATTCCTGAAGTAGCGTTACCTGTTGTAAGTCCGTACACTTTACCGTCAAAGGCTCTGAAGTCTTTAAAGGTAATCTTGTCATTGAGTCCTAAATCATCTAGAGGAGCAAAGTATTTAGGCAGATCTGAATTTGGAATGCTCGGGATGAACATGACGTCAGGCAACTCTTGACTGGCCATTCTTACTTTAGCTTGTTGGTTGTAGTCGGTTTGAGAACCTTCAAACTCGACTTCGATATTCGGATATTTCTCATTGAAGCGTTTGAGATAATCGTCGTATTCCTTACCGATCATATCTGTACGATTGGTTAGAAATGTGATCTTGCCGCTAATGTCGGCGCCTTCACTTTTCGTTGTCGTTGAAGTGCCAGGGTCCGTCTTAGTGGCAGTATTGCCACCTGAACTATCGGAGCCGCAGCCCGACAGCAGTAAGGACATAACCATTACCATAGATATCCCGGATGAGAGTAGCTTTTTCTTCAATTAATTCGCCCCTTTTCGTTGTTTGTTAGCGTTTACATTGTCATTATATAGCTGACTTGAAAATGATTTATAGGTACTCAATTGCGATTTATTGTTCTGAATTATCCTGTTTGTATGCATTCAGGAATGCCGTGTTACATGGCTATAACAAAATACAACGAATCACAACTCAGTGCAATAAATAGCGGACGGTTGAGTACCAGGATGCCAATCTAAGACAACAGTAATTAGAAATCTATGACCTTGTCTTAAATCATTAGCGGAGGACCAACTTAATCTATTAATGAAGATAAGACAGTTATATAAAAGCCAATACAATCCCTGTTTTTATCAAAATGGGCTTGCTAAAATCTCTATTAAACCGCTTACAATTCAATGATGGGGCGATTTTCCTTATTTAACTGTTGGACAAAGGAGGGAAGAGAGAGGCGAAGATGTGGATTGAACGTTAGAAGATTTCATTATTAAACTTCTACATCAATGAGGAGGTAGTTATGAAGAAATTTCAGAAAGCATGGATCACACTGCTCACCGTTATCCTTATCATGTCGGTTATGTCACCGGCGCTGGCTGCAAGTGGGACGAAGCGGGCTGGGAATGTGGCTGAATCCCCTAAGAAAATAAATCTTGCGGATTCACAAGCTACAGCTAGTACTCGCTCCCTATTTGTATACCTGCAAAGTATAAGGGGAAAGCACACCCTGTTCGGTCAGCAGCATGCGACCGATGAGGTATTGTCAGCGAAGACAGGAACAGGTCCTGCTTCCGATACCAAGAGCGCGGCGGGCGATTATCCCGCCATGTTCGGCTGGGATACACTTAGTCTGGAAGGCCTCGAGAAACCCGGATCAACATCGAACACCCCTGCACAGAACCGGGATAATCTCGTGAAGAGCATGAGACAGGCCTATGATATGGGCGGTGTGCTAACACTCAGCTCTCATATGCCTAACTTTGTGACAGGCAAAGATTTCTATGATACCAGTGGAAATGTAGTAAGTCACATTCTGCCTGGTGGTGACAAGCACGCGGAGTATAATGCTTTTCTGGATAAAATCGCAGATTTCGCTAATCATCTGAAGGATGCAAAGGGAAATAACATCCCGGTCATCTTCCGACCTTTCCACGAACAGAATGGGGGTTGGTTCTGGTGGGGAGCACCTTATGCGACGAAGGAACAGTATATCGAAATCTATCGTTATACAGTTGAATACTTACGGGACATTAAGGGGGTACATAACTTCCTCTACGCTTTCTCCCCGGGCAGTCCATTTAACAACATGGATGCTGCCTATCTGAAGACTTATCCTGGAGATGACTATGTGGATGTTCTAGGATTCGATACGTATTATGACGGCAGCAATCAAGGCTGGTTCGATACTGTTGTGGATGATGCGAAGCTCATCTCGAAGCTGGCGGATGCCAAAGGGAAGGTGGCCGCATTTACTGAGTTTGGATACTCCGGTGTGAAGCCGACAGGAACCGCGGACAAGAACTTTTATACCAAGTTGATTCGTGCTATGCAGTCTGATCCGGGTGCGATTCGTATGGCATATATGCTAACCTGGGCGAATTTTAACTACGATTCTATTTTTGTGCCCTACCGGAATTCTTCTAAGTACGGGAATCATGAGCTGCTCCCTGACTTCGTTAATTTCTATAAAGATCCTTATACCTACTTCAGCCGCGATCTGAAGAATGTATATACGAACAAAGCAACTACAACTAAAGAGAATCCCTTCATGCTCATCGTCTCTCCAACAGGACAAGAGACCATAAAAACAAATACCACCACAATCCGGGCCAGAGTTCTGAATGAGAAGGTGTCCAAGGTGGTCTATTCGATCGGAAATTCATCGGCCGAATATCCCATGACACTTGCCACAAACGGCATGTATCAAGCCGAATGGCGACCGTCCCCGGAGCTTAATGGTAAAGGGACTGAGCTTACCGTGAAGTCCTACGCAAAGAATAAGACTGTGCTTAAGCAGACAATCACGGTATATGTGGGTATTCCGGAAATCACGCTTAAGACGATATCTTTTGACAAAGGGATCGATGAGGTACAGAACAATGGAACATGGCCAACTACTATGGAATCCGGGTTCTCCTACACTAAGCTTGGAGATGATGGGAAGCTTCGGATTGATGTGAAGAATATGGTGGGGACAGACTCGTGGCAGGAACTGAAGATCGGGCTGCCTAAGCTCACAGCAGGTGATCTTGGGAATGTGAACCGCGTCTCTTTTGACGCATGGATTCCATTGTCCGCAGGGTCGAAGAATCCAGATGCGAATCTGCATGGAGCGGCCGAACTGCCCCCGAGCAGTTCAAAGTTCGAGACCAAAGCTCCAGTTAAGCTAAAGGATCTGAATACCGTAACCGTGAATGGAACAGTCTATGGCAAATATACGGCGGAGATTGATCTTACCGATGAGAAGCTGAGACAAGCTGCAACGGGGCTTTCCATTGCGCTAATCGGCAGCGGTCTTGATTATTCAGGACCTGTCTATGTAGATAATATTCGCTTAATCAATGCTTACACGGGAGAGTCCACCGACCCTTATCTGGTAGATAACTATGAAGGCTACAAGGGTAGTGATGATCTGCTCCGCGCCGCATATAGTCCGAACGGAGATGCCAACACGATCTCACTTGCTGCTGATCACAAAGCTGCCGGGGATTATGGATTGAAGTTCGATTATACCTTGGCTGGACAAGGCTATACAGGAGTAACGCTCAATTTGGGAAGCCGTAACTGGTCATCTAAAGACAAGCTGAAATTCTGGTTAGAGCCTGATGGGAAGAACAAGAAGCTCGTAATCCAGGTTAAGGCTAATGATGTCTCATTTGAGTATTATCCTGCATGGCAGATACAGCGCCGCGCTGGGTGGAGATTCCTTTCGAGGATTTCGTGGTGGCTTCTTGGGACACCAATAACGCAGGGAAGAAGCTGGATGCAGTGAATGCAGCCAAAGTACAAGCGTTCTCAATCTATGTGAATGCACCAGCTGAAGAAGCCTATACCAAAGATAATCCTTTCAAAAGCACAATATATGTGGATGGAATCGAAGCCAGATCATCCAAATAAATAGATCTGATATGAATGGGTAAGGAATGTTCTCAGCAGTTGGCTCCAATACTGCTTGAGGGCATTCTTTCCTTTTTGTTCAAGGACAAAAAGAAAGGATTAGTCCTTGTCGCTTTTGTACTCCAAAATATCGCCTGGCTGACAATCCAAAGTCCTACATATTGCTTCTAAAGTTGAAAAGCGAACCGCTTTTGCTTTTCCATTTTTCAGAATGGAAAGGTTCGCCATAGTAATTCCAACCTTTTCTGAAAGCTCCGTTACACTCATTTTTCGTTTTGCCAACATCACATCAATATTAATAATGATTGCCATATTTCCACCTCAGACCGTCAAATCATTTTCTGCTTTTATATTAATCGCTTCTTGTAAGAGTCTTTTAAGAACAGCTGCAAAAACGGCGATAACCATCGAACCAAAAATGATGATGAGTCCCACAAATCCGATAGGTGGGTCAACTTTTTTCCCTATAAAATGAAAGAGTGGCATACCTAATACGTACCAACCACTTATTGTTATTGCACAATACTTTATGTTTCTTAATGCCTGGACAGATAAGTCTGAGAACGCTGTGTTCTCGTCAATATATCGCAAAAGGTTAAAAGCCTGATAGAGAGCAAAGTAAAAAGGCACAGCCGCTCCATACAACAAAATTAAAACGAGAGATTTTAAATAAACAATGCCTGGATACAATTCTCCAGCAAAATCCCCGATTTTAGGAGCCAAAAATATACAAAATGCAAGAACAGGGATTCCGATAAGGATAACAGCTAACTTTAAAAAGAACGGCATTACTTTATTCAAAGTAGCACCTCACTTGATTTAATGATACAGTAACTTTATTACAAAATATATCGTTTTACAATAAATAAATATTGTTTTTTATTAAATTTCTACGAAAGTCCAAACATTCCACGTAGATACGAATGTGCCCCAAAATGCGAACATTGTAGCTGAGTCCTATATAGCAGTACTGGGTGAAACCAGACCTGTATTGTGTTACTATGACCGTAGAATGCTGGCTACAGAAGGGAATAACGAGAAAGATGGCTATTTTCCACTATAATCCGGATCGATCTCCAAATGAGGATAAAGAAATATACCTTTCTTATTGGGGAAAGGAGAATTGTACGCCGGGTCATTCTTTCGGCCCTGGGGTTAGAGAGGTCTACAAAATTCATTTTATCCATTCAGGTGTTGGGATGGTCAGAGTGGGGCGTATGACTTACAAGCTGACTGCGGGTCAGGCCTTTCTTAGCTTTCCCGGCTCAGTTATCTACTACCAGGCGGATGAGAATCAGCCATGGACATATTCTTGGGTTGCCTTTCATGGCCGAAGGATTGAGGAGTACCTGTCACGCACTCATCTAACTCCAGATGAGCCTGTATTTCCTATGGACACACGACTGATGCCCGATCTGTATAATCTGCTCAACGAGGCGGCTGATCACCCCACTAGTCAGGACCTGAGATTGTTATCTGTCATGGCCGATTTCTTGTCCGTTCTGATCGAGGCTGCGCCTGCTTTCTCAAGCATACAATCCTATCCAAGTAACAAAGATGAATATATTCATCGATGTCTCGAATTTCTTCACAGCCATTACAGTGAGAACGTCTCAATGGCTATGTTAGCTTCAAATCTCGGTCTTAACCGAAAGTATTTATCGACCATCTTCAAGCAGGCTACCGGTGTGCCGCCAAGTCAGTATCTCCTCCGATATCGGATGGATCGCGCCTGTGGGCTTCTGAGGAAGGGGAAGTACACCATTAGCGAAGTGGCTGCTTCTGTTGGATATCCAGATGCGCTGCTGTTCTCCAAAATGTTCAAAAAAATGTTCGGGGTCTCCCCCAAACATTACAAATCGTCTTCTCAATAAATAAGACTTCATTCCATATTTAACAGCCTTCCTGACATGGGAATCCCGTTCATACTAAGCTATAGTATGTCTCATATACTCTAGGTGGAGGCGAGAACATGTCTTATCAAGCAAGTCAGGAACGTTATGAATCTATGACATATAACCGCAGCGGTACAAGCGGGCTTAAGATTCCTGCAATCTCACTTGGTTTATGGCACAATTTTGGCGGAATTGATACATACGAGAACGGACGGGCCATGGTAAGAAGAGCCTTTGACCTTGGCATTACGCATTTCGATCTGGCCAACAACTATGGACCACCTGCCGGATCGGCGGAAGTCTCCTTTGGGAGAATGCTGCAGGATGACTTCGCATCTTATCGGGATGAGCTGATTATCTCGACGAAGGCCGGATATTACATGTGGCCAGGGCCTTATGGAGATTGGGGTTCGAAGAAATATCTGGTCTCAAGTCTCGATCAAAGCTAAAAGCGTATGGGGCTCGATTACGTGGACATATTCTATCATCACCGTCCTGATCCCGATACGCCGCTTGAAGAAACGATGTCCGCGCTAGATTTGGTCGTTCGTCAAGGAAAAGCGCTGTACGTCGGATTATCTAACTATGGACCTGAGGAGACCCGCAGGGCTTCAAAGATTCTGAAGGAACTCGGCACGCCTTGTGTAATCCATCAACCTAGCTATTCGATGCTGAATAGATGGATTGAAGAAGGGCTTCAGCATGTTCTAGATGAAGAAGGTATCGGTTCAATCGTGTTCTCACCGCTTCAGAAGGGAATATTGACAGACCGTTATCTTCATGGAGTCACTCCTGACTCACGCGCAGCAGGTCCGAGTGTATTCCTTCGCACAGAGGATATTACAGATGAGGTCATGGGGAAGGCGGCAAGGCTAAATGACCTTGCGGCTGAGCGGGGACAGAAGCTGTCCCAGATGGCACTCGCCTGGGTTCTTCGCGGAGGCAGAGTTACTTCGGCATTAATCGGGGCAAGTAAACTAAGCCAGATCGAGGATGCCGTAGGAGCACTGAGCAATTCAGAATTTACAACGGATGAACTGAAGGTAATTGACGACATTCTTAGTTCTTAATAATTAATTCAGAGGATATAGGGCTGTAAAGAAATAAGGGCATCCTTGTAGGTCATATGACCAAGGCTGCCCTCTTTGTCTATGTCTAGTTATGGGTTAAATGTAATCTTGGAGGTACGTGTAGGAAATATTTTCTTATCTACTTTCTGGGTAATACTTGTTAAGGTATAAAGGACACATTGATTAACAACTAGAGGTGATGAACTGCTATGGCTAGGAAATTATGCTTGTTCTGTGATGAGATTGTCCCTATTGAATCCCATGGGGATTTCGATAGGTTCATAGGTTGTCATTGCTCTCCGGACGGCTATTATTCACTAATGAGAAGCAGCTACAACCCCATTCAGGCTTTTTCCCATGTGCAAAAAAGACAAATATTCCCGGTCATCTCTGCATATATTCGCGAGAAGACGGACCTTGATCAGAAGGTGAACTTGACGCTGGAGGGTCTTGAATCCATCGTGAATTCACCCGAAATTCCTGTAACGATCGAAGATAAAGGGACCCGGCTTCTCTTGTACTTGTATCGTCATTCCGAAGGAGCTGGTCACCCGGTAACGATACGTCCCTTATCCAGCTGTTATAATCTGACGTACTCTCCCAATTTACAAGAACTTGTATATATTATTGATAAATTAAGAGAAGAGGAGCTCATTGCCAGAGAGGGAGGCACCTTTAAGCTTACGGACAAAGGATGGAGCGAAGCCTCGGCCAGAAGTGGAGGCCGCAAGCTGAAGTCCTGTTATGTGCTGCTTCCAGATCAAGACGCCTTGCGGGTCTCATGGTCAGAGAAGATCCTGCCCCGGCTTGAGCAGTGCGGCTATCTGCCGAGATTTATTCATGAATCCTGGTCCGAGAAAAGGGACACGCCTCCAGGTGAAATTGTCTCAGACAGCAAGCTGGTTATTGCGGATATAACTTCCCACTCGCCAGCGGTTTATTTTGCGGCAGGAATAGCTGAAGGTCTAAATATTCCGGTCATATGGACGGTCAAACATTCGGAGAATAATCCTATCGCGGTGCCGTCCAATCATATTCGGCCGATGATTTATGAGTTGGAAGAAGAGCTTGCTGCCATGCTGCAGCAAAAGTTAATTTCTTAGTACTTAAAGAGTGGTGGCTCTGTTGCAGTGTGTCTGCGATAGAGCCATTCTTTGTATTTATTGCCCCTCTCATATAAATAGCGTAGAGCACATACATTGATAGAAATCCCGAGGAGAGGAAGGGTTCTATGAGATCCAAGCATCTGAATTCCCCCGTTACCTATGCGCTGGGTATGCTTGCGATGATGATTCCGGTTCAGGCGTTTAGCAGCTTTTATAGTTATTATTATGTTGAGAAGCTGGGTCTGGCCGTGGGTCTGGCTACTTTGGCCCGAACCATCTTTCTGATCTGGGATGCGGTGGACCAGCCTATCTTCGGGTATTTATCGGACCTTACGAGAACGCGCTATGGCAGGCGTAAGCCCTGGATCGTGGCAGCTATTCCCTTATTTGTAGTTAGCTTTGTCATGGTATTCGCCGTACCCGAGGGACTGGCTGGAATGGAACTATTCGCCTGGTTTCTTACCGCGTTAATGCTGTATGAGACGGTCTCCACTATTCTTTGGGTGAACTACGGGGCTCTATTTCCCGAATTATACAGAGGGGACAGACTTCGCGCAAAAGCCTCAGCAATTCAGCAGGGTATGCAAATCATCGCTCTATTAACGGCCTCAGCCTTAACCCCTATACTCATCTCGATTTATGGATTTCGAAATATGTCAATTCTGCTCGCGCTAACCTTTGTCCTATTTATGGCACTTTGTATGTTCTATGTGAGGGAAAAAGAAGAGTCCGTTCAAGCACCGCTCAAATTCAGGGAAGCGTTCCGTGAAACGCTGCGAAATAAGGCATTCTGGATATTCAATCTGGCCAATTCGTTTGCCCAGACCGTGAATGGGCTGCTGAGCTCGATCATCCCTTTCTATGCGAAGTATGTTCTGCATATCCCGGAGTCCGAAGTGTCCCTTCTGCTTGCATCTATCTTCGTCTCCGTCATTCCGCTCGTAGCGGTATGGTACTGGGTTATCCGCAAGCTAGGGGGAGTGAAGGGATGGCAGCTCGCGCTGGCCTTCTATGCCTTGTCCGTTATCCCGCTCTGGTTCGCTCGGGATCTTGGTACGGGGATTGTATCGGGAGTGGTAGCCGGATGTGGGCTTGCAGGGTTCCTTGTTACACCAGCCGTCATTAGCGGTCAGATTATTGACCGAGACGCGCGGACAACCGGACGAAGAAGAGAGGGAATGTATACGGCTGTAGCCGGATTTATCACACGTTCGAGTGGTCTGATCTCGGCGTTGGCATTCTGGGTTGTCGGCATGATGTTTGGTTATGTAAGCGGTGACCAGCCGGGACCCAACCCCGAAATGACGTTCAAAGTCTTAATCAGCGCGGTCCCGTTTGGCCTGCTGCTGGTGTCATTCCTCATCTCCTTGTTCTTAAGAATCCCGGCAAATGAAGAAACGGAAGGTGATCTCTGATGAGGTATTTGATCCTGAACTGTGATGACTTCGGCCAGAGCGAAGCGGCTAACCAGGCGATCATTCATCTTCTCGAGGAGCGCAAGGTATCCTCTGCGACAATCATGCCCCCGGCTCCCGCATTTGAACAGGCCGCTGCCTGGAGCAGGAGTAAGGGGAAGGGCCTGGTCGGTCTGCATCTTACTTTGACCAGTGAATTTGACGGCTTCCGATGGAGAAGTCTTACGAGGAATTCTAAGCATCGCGATGAAAGCGGACATCTGTATAGAACAGTGCTCGAATTTGAGACGAATGCTCATCCAAAGGCGGTAAGAGGAGAGATTCTGGCCCAATTCAAGGCAGTTAAGGAAGCTGGAATTGAGATTTCGCATGTGGATAATCATATGGGAAGTCTGTACGGTCTTGAGACTGGCCGAAGTTATCTACCCTTTGTCTTATGGCAGTGTTCTCGCCGTGGGCTACCTTTCAGGTTGTTCCGTCAGATCTATGCGAAGGATTCCTTCTTAACCAGTATTCCGAACGCAGAAGAGACGCTTGCCCGGATCGTCTCTGTCGCTGATCTGCTGGAGGTTCCTATTCCAGACTACCTACTCTCCCATCCTTATCACATTCAGGAAGATGAGACCTACGAGGTCTTCAAGAAGTCCCTGCTCGACAAGATATATGATCTTCCCGAAGGTGTATCCGAGACGTATATTCATCCAGCCATGGATGATGGGCACATGCAGCGGCTGATTCCATCATGGGCCAAGCGGGTATGGGAATATCAGTTGATGCTGGAGGACGATTTCGCCTACGCATTGAAGGATGCAGGGGTGCAGCTCGTGAACTATCACTATGTTAAGCAGAATTTAAGGAGACCGAGGTGGGGCGCTGCTCGAAGGCTTCTGTTCTCGGGTCGGTATCATTCATAATAATCCATTCGGAGCCTCTCTTTCATAGATTGGCTCCTTTGTTTTGATGTATAGATCTAGACAATAAAGGAAAAATAAACATACTTTAATTCATTTATAGATGAATGACCTTTCGCTTGGAGATGATAATTTGAATGAGCTTAATGAGCTTAATGAGCTGAAGAAGTCGCCCATCGTCTTAAATGGTATCCTGCAGCATGATCTTGACTTGTTCAAGAGCGCTCTTGAGCGCTGTTCAGACGTTGTATATCGGATGATTACATTGCACGCGGACACAAAAGGAACTCTAATATTTATTGATGGAATGGTTGATGACGCGCGAAATGAATCAACGGTAATCGAACCATTATTACAAGTTTTGTCAGGAAACAACGATCTTAGCATTTCAGATAACTTATCTACTGCCTTAGACACTGTATTTGCTGATCAGTTGGAAAAAGGAGACAGCCTAGATCAAGCTGTAAAGGCCATTTGTAAAGGGGATACCGCTTTAATTCTGGATGGATTTCGAGATTTTTATTTAATAAGCAACAGGAAATGGGAGCAGCGGTCGATTGAAGAACCTGCAGCCGAACCGGTTATTAGAGGACCAAGAGATGGCTTCACTGAGAATCTGCGGGTCAACACAACATTAATTCGCAGGAGACTTGCAACACCCGATTTGAAAGTGGAAGCATTTCAAGTCGGTGAATTGTCGCGAACAGATATTGCGCTTGTATATCTGGATTCAATCGTAATGAAGGGTCTCGTTGAAGAGATCAAAGAAAGACTGAACAGAATCAAAATTGAAGCCATATTAGAGAGCGGATATATCGAGGAGCTGATTACGGACAATACATTCAGTGTATTTCCTCAGCTTATAAGCACAGAGAGGCCCGACCGGGTTGTTAGTGGATTATTGGAGGGGAAAGCCGCGATCATAATTGACAATACTCCCTTTAGCCTGATTGCTCCAGGGACATTTGCTGACTCTCTTCAGGCAAGTGAGGACTATTACCAGAATTATATCGCTTCAACTTTAACCCGGTTG
Source organism: Paenibacillus sp. SN-8-1 (assembly GCF_050995535.1). Classification (NCBI taxonomy): domain Bacteria; kingdom Bacillati; phylum Bacillota; class Bacilli; order Caryophanales; family Paenibacillaceae; genus Paenibacillus; species Paenibacillus sp. SN-8-1. The sequence continues at coordinate 2,501,050 of NZ_CP194782.1, read as the reverse complement.
CTTCGCTTATGGCTGGCATTTAGCGCACTTGTATTTCCTTCTGTATATATCGCAGTCACCACTTTTCACCAAGAGATGGTTCCGACAAGCTTGCTGCTTAGTATCGCCTCGTCAAGAGAAGCGGTTCCTTTTCCTGGAATCGTCGAGGCCTTCTTAATGGAGGCAGCCTTTGAGGGACTGCGGGAAGCAGGAATACGATTGCCCAAGCCTGTTGGTCAAGCGGTAAGTATTGTTGGGGCCTTAGTAATCGGGCAGGCTGCGGTGCAGGCCGGTATTGTATCTGCGATTCTTGTCATCGTCGTTTCTTTTACAGGTATCGCTTCATTCATTTTCCCTATATATAGTCAAGGATTAGCATTTCGCGTACTACGTTTCCCGATGATGTTCTTAGCAGGAATGCTTGGATTGTATGGCGTTTTCCTCGGTCTTCTGGTTATTGCTATTCATTTGGCCAAGCTTCGATCCTTTGGAGTGCCTTATATGTCCCCAATCGCTCCACTAAGTATGTCGGGTCTACAGGATATCTTTGTGCGGCTTCCTTGGTGGGATAGGGTAAGCAGGCCGCTCCAAACGGGGAAGGCTAATCGTTCGCGCATGAGTCCACATTTACGTCCTAGGCCGCCAAAGAATTGAAGTACTCAATACTCTTCCTGAGAGGACATTTCAATGCGTATATTTGCGAGCTCAATACTACTGGTGATGGTGTCATGTATACTCACCTCATGTTGGAGTAGTAAGGAAGTTAACGATTTAGCAATAGTTACGGCTACGGGTCTGGATTTAACGGAAGAGGGCAAGATTAGGCTTTCTCTACTTCTGGCTGTTCCTCGTCTTATCGGTAGTGGGTCCGCACAAGGTGGTGGATCAGAAAATAAGCTCCGGACCTCGGCGGGTTGGGTCGTGTCCGGAGAAGGAGATACAGTGATGGAGACCTTCAGATTCATTCAGGAGAAACTTCCGCGCCAGCTGTTTTTTTCTCACAGCAGAATAATTGTTATTGGAGAGCGTTTGGCCAGGAAAGGGCTGCTGGAAGTACTGGATTTCTTTGAGAGATACAGGCAATCGCAAATGAAAAGTTATATAGCGATTTCAAAAATTACAGCGTCTGAGATTTTGAATTTTCAATCCGTATTTGAGAAGCTTCCTTCCGAAGTTATGAGAGAAGAAATGAAGCAGAATTTGATCCCCAAGAGACGGCTCGTTGAGTTTTTGAATGATATGAACAATCAAGGGATCGAGCCCTATGCCCCGATGATAGAGATTGTTCCCTCTGAACCATCTCAGACCGAGTTATACAATTTGGCGGTCTCGGGTATTGCGGTATTTCGAGGTGATCGGATGGTTGGTCAGTTGAATGATAAAGAGTCACGGGCAGTGATGTGGATTCGTGATTTAGTCAATGAGGGAGTAGTTACTATTGACATAAATAAAAGCAAAAGGAAAGGGAGAATCAGTGCTGAGCTAGAAAAAGTGCATGTGAAACGGAGTGTTAACCTCCAGGGCGGCAAGATCGAAATTACACTTAATATACGGGCGACTGCAAATATTTACGAAAACACGGCGGAGCTTGATTTGGATAAACCAGAGAATTCTCAGTATGTTATTCAGATTTTAAAAAAAGATATCGAAGACCGAATTAAGCAGGCAGGAGAGAAGGTTCAACAAGAATATAAGAGTGATATCTTTGGCTATGGGCAATCTGTATACCGGAAGAATCCGAAGGCTTGGAAACAGAATTATCACATACAATGGGATGATAAATTTCCAAGACTCGAAACAAAGATCATCACAAAAGTACGTGTTCTTCGGACGGGGCTTACCAATAAAACAATTCGGGTTGAGGAGTGAACGCGTAATGCAACAAATATCAAGATATCAAATGTTTGCCTTACTGGTTCTATTCCAATTAGGAACAACCATTATTTTCGGATTCGCAGCAGAAGCTGGGCGGGATGCTTGGCTGGTCTCTATAATTTGTACCTGTTTGGGCGCATTGGTGGTTCTCTTCTACCTGCTCATATATAGGATGACCGGCGGATTAATGCTGGTGGAATGGTTCCCGTACGTATTCGGGAAATGGCTTGGGACTCCGCTTTCCTGGCTCTATCCGCTTCTATTTGTCTATAATGCTGCCCGGATTATAAGCGACATTCGCTTCCTCTTTCCGGTAACTATACTTCACGGTACACCCGATTGGGTCATTGCCGTTACTTTTTTGCTGGTAGTTCTCTATGGATTGTTCAGCGGAATTGAGGTTGTCTCTAGACTGGCGGGTTTTCTTCCTCCTGTTATTCTGGTATTTCTGATTTTGGAAATTATTTTACTGTGGGGTTCAGGCAGCCTGGATATAACGAACTCGGTGCCCATTGTGGGTGAAGGCTGGGGGAGAGTGTGGGATGCTGTATGGCCGCTTGGATTGATGCAGACTTATGGTGAGAGTATTGAATTTGCACTGTTTTGGGCTTATGTATCTAAGAAGGACAAGCTGCTTGGATCAACACTTGGCGGAACGATGCTGGCTGGTATTTGCATAACAATTATGGATTTTATTGCGGTGGCAGGTATGGGTGAAGGGGTATTTCAACGAATGATGTATCCAGCGTTCGCCCTGCTAAAACTATCTAGTTTATCTAATTTCCTGGAGAATCTGGATGCGCTGGGTGTTATGTATTTAATGGTGACCGCATTTATTAAGATGTCCTTGCACTTATTCGCCGCTACGATATGTATACGTCAATTGGCTGTAGTTAAAAAGCAAGGAGGAGTTATCGTGATCGTTACGCTAGTTGCATTCTTAATGTCATTATCTATGGTAGTTAGTTTTACAGAACATCTCCAAGTTGCAAAAAATGTTCTCCCTTCTCAATTATGGGTTCCTCTATTTGTAGTGCTTCCTGGAGCCGCATTTGTGGGCGTCTTAATAAAAAAATGGAGAAGAGGAACAGCAGTATGATACAAGAATTTTTTCCCTGGGAATCCCATAATATCATTATTTCACCTTGGAAACTTCAGCTTACATTCCTTGTGGCTGCACTTATGTGCTCTGTAATCACGTGGGTCAAACGGAAAAAGTAAGCAGGGGTAATTTCCTCGCTAATTTGCTGAAATCTTCGTTTTTGCTACACCTAATGCGTGATATTCCCACAGAATTTGTTCCACATGCATCATTTTTTGACTGGGACACTTCAGAATCAGTATAACTTCAGACATTTTGTTAGTATGTCGTTTGAATCTCTTTCGCTTAAATTTGGTTATTAATATTTGAATAATGAATCCCAGAGCGAAGCCAGCGAATGCGCCAATTAACCCGCAATACACGGGTCCCCATTCCATGATATATCCTCTAGCTGCCCCTGTGGTTCCTCCCATGAACGCAAGAATCATTCCTAGGTCTAATACTGTCCCTTCACCTGAACCATGCATTAGCTCTTGCAAGTTTTTCTCCTGGGTTCGACTTTGTAACGGAATGGCAAAAATATCATGTATGTCTTCCTCTTGAAGCTTGTCAATGACTAGTTCGATGAACTGAGAATGCTCATAAGTCGCTAAGATCTGAACCTGCATGTATGTATTCTCCTTTGTTGATAGCAAATGTTAGCGGTTGATAGTTTGTAATCAGGTAATTTCTTTGTTCTAGAATATACAGTTTGTTAGTTTGTATGGTGTATGTATAGGAATCATATATCGCAAAAAAGTAGACAGAGGGAAAGTATAAAAACCATTGTGGTACTAAAACAGTTTTCGATTGTAAAGTGTCGCCGATAATGATGTAGTGGATCGCTTCTATTAAATTCGAGTTGACGACGATAAAAATGGTGATTATCAAGGTGAAAATACCAAGCATGAACCTGTTGGTATAGAGCTGCCCTAGGCTAGGAACCGTAAGAGACCAGCAAATCGCATGCCAAGGTTTTTTTCTAACTAAATAACTCGAACCGAAAGCGTTGATGTTATACGATGAATCGAAGGTCAGAACTTCACGTTGAGACAGCAGGGTTACTTTGTTATCCATTATAGTGGATCGATAACTATCCCATATGGCAAATAAATAGACAGGAATATAGAGAAGGACATACTTCTCATTAAGAACAGATTTTGCTGCTTCGATATCTCCACTGAAGGAATACACAATAGCGGTGTTCAGATTGGTTATTTGGTTGATAAATAGCTCCCACAACACAAGGGAGATGCCTTTCAAATATTTATTAAGTAGAAAATGCCCCATACCAGGTGCAGCTACGGACCACATAGCCACAACGAGGGGCTTTCTTATTTGAAGCGGAATAATTCCTAAGTTGCTGATAAAAGGTGAAATCCGGCGTTTTGATCTTAAATCATTTTTAGTTCCCATAGGATGATATACCTCAGTAAATTTGTAGTTACATCATCAGTATGGTCATTCGTTCTAAAGATAAACGCAAAATACAGATCTGAATATTTTAACGGGGGATGGGTAATGCTTGACTCATTGAGGTGATGGCAACGTGAATCGGGAATATCCGTCTTTTCAGGAGATTGCTGAAGTGGACCGCAAGCTTTCCGAAATGAGAACACAGTATTACATCCACCATGATCTATTCTCGCTACAGTGGTGGTTTCTATTATGCTTGCTTATAGTTCCCTGGTTTATCTGGTGGAAGCTGCTGGATAAGTCTAGAGCTAAGGAGATCATGCTGTATGGCGCTAGTATCTCCATCATTATTGTTATATTAGATGATCTCGGGGGAGAGCTGCATTTCTGGGCATATTCCTATCAGTTATTCCGTTTTCTTGCTAGACTGAGTCCGATTGATTATTCGGTTCTCCCTGTTTGTCACATGTTGATTTTTCAGTACTTCCGCAGCTGGAAGTCATTCTTTTGGGCTAATCTTATCTTTGGTCTGGGGGCTGCATTTATTGCAGAACCATTCTTTGTCTGGATCAAGATTTATAAAATGTATACATGGCGCTACATCTATTCAGTGCCTCTATATGTAATCAAAGCTATGGCTGTAAAAGGAGTCTTGGAATTCATTCAAAATATGGCCAAGAAGCGTGTTAAAGAAACCTAATCCAGTAATTTTTAATTACTAGAACAGCCCACCAGACATATGCTGGTGGGCTGGAGCTGTTAGTCGGTTGTCGATTCCGGCTGACCTTCAGAAGTAAGCTTGAAGGATTGATAGGCAATGATTTTATGAGAAGTTCCCTCTTCTTCCGGTACTACCTCAACAACGGTTACATATGAATTTGTCATTGCTTGGATCGTCCAATCATTGGGCAAGCTTATCCAGCTTTGACTGTGCTCAAGATATTCCTGCCCCAAGTTAACTTGAACAGGGGTTTGACCTGCTTGATAATAGTATTGATGTTCATTAAGCAGGGACCCGAAATTTGCTTTCCATGAACCTTCTGTGACTTCCGTAAAATTAATTGGCTGTGATAGCGAATGCGATTCACGCAAGACTTGGTCCTCGGAAATAACAAAACTCCGATATCCATAGACCATATTGTTAACCTGTTCATTTTGTTCATCAACATAATAATCAATGACCGTAATGGTTCGATTGTTACCCTCGATGGATATCGGGGTTCCCGAATCTAGTGAGTTGGAACCTTCCCAAAGGTCCCCATTGATTCCCGAATTATAAGGGAGGCCAACAATTACCGGTGTAGGGGATGGTGCAACTACATATTTATACTTATGAAGTAAGGAATCATTCGGATTAGAGGGTCCAATTATTACAGACTTGGTTTTATTGTAATTGTCATTTGTGTTATCCGGTTTCACGAAGCTCACCGAACCGATCAGACCTGGATTCAGAACTTCCACCGGTTTATTGATCTTTGTCATTGGATTCCCGGCTAAGTCTTGGAGTCCAGATACCTGTATCCCTACAGTGCCAGTGAAGTAGCCTGGTACGGTATATGTGGAATCGTTAATCGTAAAAGAATCAGGAAAAGTAATCGTGACCTTCTTCTTGTCTGCAGACACCTGAATCACAGTGCCATCGGGTAATTCTTCAAAAGTAGAAGCAGAATCGCCTTTGACTTCAAGCTTATAGGACTTGCTATTGCCTGCGGATGTCTCATTCAGCGCTTCTGAGAAGGTTAGTACAACAGAGCTTTCTCTCCCTTGCCGTGTGGCAGAGATCAGCTGTGGCGCTGTTGTATCAGCGGGCGGGACATATCCACCGCCGTTACTACTTGGAGGTGTATAGCTGCTTGGTGGTGTTACAGGCGGTGAGGAAGGAAGCAGATTTGCTTTTTCAATTGGAACAGGAGTATCGGTCTTTAATTGCTTCCCGGTAATAGATTCTAGTCCATTAATGGAGATTGTGGGCTGATTCAGTAGTGCTGGGCTAAGTGGTTCATCGAAAATAATCGTTAATGTCTTTCCGTCTTCAGACAGCTTGAAATGTGCTTTCTTCTTGTCTAAAGGCTGTCCGCTTACAAGAATCTTGGACAGGTCCACTTGGGTCTCCTGCAGCGAAGCACTGAACAACAGGGTTAGCTCATGCTGTTCTGTCACAGAGGCATTAACCACTTTCAAGGGATCTAGCTGTGTCTTGGTCTCATAACTGCCTAGCACAAGATCTTTTCTACTGGCGCTTGTCTGCCAGCTGGGATTATTTTGTTCAGTTTCTAGTATCTTATACTTAAGAGCCATTGCAACATATTGGGTAGCCCACTCACTGACTCTACCCATATCAGCGCGAGGATTACTGGCAGAGATAGGGAGGTTAAGCGACCTTACAAGAAAGGTTGCCAGTTCTTCTTTGGTCACATTGCCCGCAGGATTGTAGACATTGGAACTTCCATCGCCTTGTGTAATACCGCTTCGCTTAAGGGCTTCGATATAAGGAAGCGCATATCCATTAGCGGGATCATCAGCCTTTACGTCTTTAAAGCTGGAGGTTTTGAGATCTGAATTGACCTCCAATTTCAAAATTAGAGCCGCGACTTTCGCAAATTGAGCTCTGTTCATCTCTTCTTTAAGATCAAATTTTCCTTCCTGAACTCCGTCAAATATGCCGCTACTAATCATAGCGTCAAATTTTGCTTTGGTTGCCGCGTCCAGATCCTTGAGATCTGAGAAGTCCGCTGAAGTTTTCGCTGCTGCTTGTGTGGTGGGTACGGATAACGTAAGTAAAAGTGCAGCGGCTGCTGAATATATAATCTTCTTCATTCAATCAACCTTCCTGAGATTATTTTATTGTTTTCCAAAATATTATACAAGATAGAAGGAAGAAAGGGTAGATTTTGTTATTCGTTAGCCGCTTTTCTTCCCTTCTTTGGATACGTACATATTTCGGTCAGCCAACCTCAGCAGCTCCTGAAGCTCCTCACTATGATTAGGATACAGGGAATAACCAAGCGAGATGGACACCGGGAACCCAAAGGTGGAGGATAGGGCTTGAAATTGCTCATTAAGGCGCTGCATGAAGTTCTTCATGGCGTCTTTGCCTTCATAATGTCCGATAATGACAAACTCATCGCCTCCCCACCGGGCCACAATATCCTTCTTGCGGGTGGATGATTTAAGAATAGCTCCAGCACTCTGAAGAACCAAGTCTCCCATGTGGTGCCCATGGGAATCATTAATCATCTTGAAATTATCACAATCAATGACCAGGATGAAATACTTTATCCGCGCGGATGGAGATAATCTGTTGAAGAATTTACTCAGGAAACGGCGATTATATAAAGTGGTTAGTTCATCCCTTTGAGAATAGAAGACAGCTTGGTCATATTTGAGTCCAATCAGAAATCCGGCAGTAATGGTGAGTATATATGACAGCAAGTCAACAAAATTGAAGCCGAGATGATTGAAATATCGATTCAGAAAATCAACAATTTGAAAGCCAACTACAATGAGCACGGTATAGATTCTGCCATAATACTTCATGATGAGGTTACTCCCTTAATATGTATGTACAATGTGTCTTTTGTCTTGGATCTATTGTACTGCATTCTTCTGTTTTAGTGAAATATACAAGGATGAACAATTAATAAAAAGGCTAATGTTATTCATCGACGGAGCGGTATCTTTCTTACTGGAAGTATGTTATAAGAAATCGTATAGACAGACATCTGCCTAACCGAGTAATTCCAAAACCTTGAAATCCGGAGGAATGCAACGTGACAGAACCATTATTTCGTATAGAAAAAGATTTCCTGGGTACCAAAGAAGTAGAGGCCGACGCCTACTATGGAATTCAGACGCTGCGTGCGGTCGAGAACTTTCCGATTACCGGCTATACGGTTCACAAAGAGTTAATTAAATCTATGGCGATCGTGAAGAAAGCGGCAGCCATGGCCAACATGAAGATTGGCCGACTCTATGCGGGTCATGGCGAAGTCATTGTACAAGCAGCCGAAGAGATCATCGAAGGAAGATGGCATGACCAATTTATAGTTGATCCGATTCAAGGGGGAGCGGGGACTTCTCTCAACATGAACACGAATGAGGTGATCGCGAACCGGGCTCTCGAGCTGCTTGGGAAGGAGAAAGGCGATTACTCGTTCCTCAGTCCGAACTCTCATGTGAATATGGCGCAATCGACTAATGACGCTTTTCCAACAGCTATACATATTGCAGTATTGTCTTTGATGGAGCAGCTTCTGGTCACAATGCGTGAAATGCATCAGGTGTTCGTTGCCAAGTCGAAAGAATTCGACCATGTGATCAAGATGGGTAGAACTCATCTTCAGGATGCTGTACCGATCCGTCTGGGACAGGAATTTGAGGCCTATTACCGAGTGCTGGAGAGAGATATTCTCCGAATTGAGAGCTCAAGACAGCATCTGTATGAAGTTAATATGGGCGCAACAGCTGTTGGGACCGGGCTTAATGCGGACCCGAAATATATAGAACTCGTAGTTGAATATTTGGCGAAGATCAGCGGCTTCCCACTCGAGACAGCAGTTCATCTTGTGGATGCTACCCAAAATACGGATGCGTATACTGAGGTATCGGCGGCCCTAAAGGTATGTATGATGAATATGTCCAAGATCGCTAACGATCTGAGACTTATGGCTTCAGGTCCTCGTGTCGGCTTTAACGAGATATCTCTGCCTGCAAGGCAGCCGGGCTCTTCGATTATGCCAGGCAAGGTTAACCCGGTTATGGCCGAGGTTATCAACCAGGTAGCGTTCCAGGTGATTGGCAATGATCACACGATATGCCTGGCTTCATCAGCAGGGCAGCTTGAGCTCAATGTGATGGAGCCTGTACTCGTGTTCAATCTTATACAGTCCATCAGCATGATGAATAATTCGTTCCGTGTATTCACGGATTATTGCTTATCGGGAATCGAAGCAAATATAGACAAAATGAAAGAGGATGTGGAGAGAAGTGTAGGCATAATAACCGCAGTGAATCCACATCTAGGCTATGAGGTCGTATCCAGAATCGCCAGGGAGGCAATTCTTACAGGAGCGTCCGTAAGGGCACTATGTCTGAAATATAATGTACTTACCGAAGAGGAACTGAATCTGATTCTGGATCCTTATGAGATGACGCATCCAGGCATTGCGGGAGCAGAAGTATTCTATAGAGATGAGAAGAAAAGTTAACTTTTGAAAGATATGCCATATTTAGATTTAAAGGCTGGTCAGTGATAGAACTGAACGGCCTTTTTTGTTTAAGTTAACTGAGGGTCAGGACGTTATATACTTTAAATATATTATTGTAATTATATGTCGAATGGTGTATTATTTATACTAATTATTGGTCTTTTCTACAAAAAACAGGCGATTCTGATAAGAGTCAGTGACGCAAACTATAGGAACTCTGATACTATTTTTTATTTACCGCCGGCTAGCTATCGACAGGAGGGTGTATGCATGAAAGACCGGTACTATGTAACAGTAGAAATTCAGGATCGCATAAACAAGGTAAGGAAAGAGCTTGAGGTATTCAGTGAGGTAGGGAAGCTGCCTGTGATATCTGATTACCTGGAATCTTTTAAGAAAGAAGGGCATCTTATGGAGATCAAAGATTTCATAGAGATGAAGTTCAGACCGACTAATCCGGCCGAGTCCCCTGTAATTTCCATAAAGGTTATTCGTGCTATGAAGGACCATAGTTATCATTCCAACCTTACCCAGCGTCTAGGTTATAATTACAGATAAATTTAACGATTCTGCTATAAAAAAGAACAAGAGACTATCCGGCAGGATAGTCTCTTTGCTGTGACTCTCTCTAACTAAAATTAGTTCGCAATAAATTCCTGAACCCATTCCCCGTTATAATAAGCGACACCGATTTTAGTATAGTTAGGACTTAAAATGTTTTGTTTGTGTCCCGGGCTGTTCATCCATGCTTTCATGACTTCGGCAGGGTCCTTCTGACCCTTGGCGATATTTTCTCCCGCATAAGTGTAATGAATTCCGTACGAATTCATCATGTCAAATGGGGAACCATAGGTAGGTGAAGTGTGGTCGAAATACCCTTTAGAGTACATGTCTTTAGCTTTATCGAGGGCCATAGCAGCCAAGGCTTTGTCGGCGGCAAGGGGTTTTACACCCGCTTTGGCGCGTTCCTGATTAACCAGTGTTACGACCTGATCAGCATATGCAGATTGGGAATTGCTTGCCTGTGTTGTATTCGTTTTAGTCTGACTGTTCGTTTGAGCTTGATTAGTGGTTGTGTTAGTTGTGTTCGTCTTCGTATTCGACCCAGTCTGATTTCCAGTTCCTGTTTGAACTTTTGTAGTCCCTTGGTTATTTAGATTTCTAAACTGCTGTAGAAAACTATCCCAAGAAAAACCTTGAGTCGTAAAACTTTGATTCGTGCTGTAAGTCCAGACCTTGTAATTCACTGTTGTGGTATTGTCGGCAGCGGATGCTGCTCCCGTACCTACGACCATGCTAAGCGCAAGCGCGCCGGTAATTAGACTTTTTTTGAATCTCATTTGAGCATTTCTCCTTTTATTAGCCTGCGAGGTTAGCTGTCGGATTAGGGTCAAAGAGTAATCACCCCGCCACGGTTATGGCTTCACCCCAGTGTATGGGTCCCCCGTGCTTGTGATAAGCTTCGGCCTTTATTTACTTGAATCTTTTGTGTTCGTAATGGCCTTGGCCATAGATGATTCAAGTTCGCTACAAATTGTAGCACGCCTATCCCGAGAGTTCATTGGTCAAAACTTTCCATGCCAAAAGATCTGGCATAGTAGATTCCGCTGGTTTGCTGTCATTCTTATAAAAAAATCGGTTAACATATAGGAACATCTCTACGAGAAGTTGTGAACATATTGAAGGAAGGTAATCAATTGGCACGATCACTATATGTTTCGCTTGTCCTCCTGAGTTTGATCTGGGGAGGTTCGTTCTTTTTCATCAAAAATTTGCTTTATGATTTTGGCCCTTGGGGAAATGCATTTATGCGCTCAACCTTCGGATTTTTGTTTATAACAGGATACATGCTGATTATGCGCATTCCATTTGCCGTGCGGCAGATAAGGTGGGTTCCCACCGTAGTCGTAGCTATGATTAACATGGCATTACCATGGACGCTAATTGGTTTCAGTGAAACGAGGTTAGCCAGCAGCATGGCCTCCGTGCTGAATGCAACAACACCTATTTGTACCATGGTGGTGGGGCTGCTGTTCTTCGGCTCGAAATTCCGGCGTATTCAGTGGCTTGGAATGGGGGTTGCTCTCTTGGGGTTGATTGTACTGCTCGGAATTCGCCCCGGTTCTTTTCTCCAGGTAGACATGCTCGGATTCGGCTCGATGATTGCCGCTACACTTTGTTATGCTGTAGGTTCCCAATTATCCAAAAAGCTGTTAGGGGGACTCAATATGTATCAATTAACGTTCGGAACCTTGCTTGGAGCGATGATCGGAAGCGGTATTCTTGCTGCTACGATTGAAGGTGTGAACTTGACTAAGATTGCCGTTCCGGCCAACCTGTTCGGGGTCCTGGGATTAGGTGTTCTGGGGTCGGGTGTGGCTTATATATTGTTCAATTACATGGTGCTTAAAGGAAGCCCTGAGTTTGCGACCTCGGTCACCTATCTGGTGCCGGCGACAGCCATGATATGGGGCTATACCCTGCTGCATGAGCCCATCGGATGGAGCCTGGTAGCAGGTCTGATTCTCATACTTGGCGGTGTGTTCATTGCAAGCCGAAGTGGAAGGCAGCCGATAAGGAACAGGACGGGGGCCAAGTAGAATAATGGAAGGGTTGTGCAATTAAAAAGAGGATGCCACTTAAGTTCATGTATAGACTAAAAAGGGCATCCTCTTATTTATAACTGGGCTCTCTTAGCCTCGCCCGCCCTGGAAGCTTGGATACTTGGTCATCCCGCCATCCGCAAAAAGTGTAATTCCGGTTACGTAGCTGGCTTCGGAAGAGGCAAGCCAGGCGGCAACGGCGGCAATCTCCTCAGGCTCTCCAATATATCCAATCGGAATCATGGAAATGACGTCCTCTTTGACCTTTGGATCGGCAAATTTCTTGGCATTGATTGGAGTATTAATAGCTCCGGGGCCTATACTGTTCACCCGAATACCCTGGGGTGCAAATTCAAGAGCAAGTGTCTCGGTTAACATTTTGATCCCGCCCTTGCTGGCTGCATAATGTACGAAATGAGGCCAAGGAATCTTCTCATGTACACTGGACATGTTGATCACGGAGCCTTTGATTTTCTTTTCCAGCATATAATGGATGGCTTCCCGGCTGCCGAGAAAAGCACCGGTTAAATTCACATTAATAACCTTGTTCCAGTCCTCCAATGATAAATCCTCGGAATGAACCTCGTTCTCCACACCTGCGTTATTAATGAAGACGTGGACAGCTCCGAATGATTCATCGGCCGAACTTATGAGCTTCTTCACATCTTCCTCTTTCGTCACGTCACCTTGTACGGCCAGCGTCTTTCCGCCGTTTTTTTGAATGTCCTGGATCAATTGATCCAGTTCTTCGCCCGGAGAACGGTAATTAACGATCACATTGGCTTTCTCCTGCCCGAAACGCAGTGCCATGGCCTTGCCGATTCCGCTTGAAGCACCTGTAATAATTACCGTCTTTCCTTCAAGGTCTTTATACATGTAAGCATCTCCTAAAGTTATCTTTTGGTGAATCCCATCATAACGCCGCCGACAATGATCAAGCAGCAGCCTAAAATAACAAAGACCATCTGCCGCCCGGATTTCTTCTCACCCAGAAAAAATATTCCGCCTAGGGTAGAGATAATAATCCCGGTCTGGGAGAGAGAGAAGCTGGTGGCTTGACCGATATGGGGGAGAGACAAAAGCAGCCCCAAATTGCCAATTCCCCACCATATACCTGTGAGGATATTCCTTGTCATATATTTATTAAACGGATCATGCTTGAAGGTTAACAGTAAAGTTCCAGCAGTTATCCCTATTCCTTGGGGAAGAACTGCGGCCCAGCCGTTGATATTGAAATAGCGCAGGAGACTGACATAGATAAGGTATCCGAAGGTGGATATAAGAAGAATGACAGTCCCGCGGTTCATCTTTGACTTTGTACCCTTTGTGGGAGAATCCTTATCACCTATAACCGTGAAGAACGCACCCAAAATGATGCAGAGAATGGCAGCTGTGCCGAGTAGAATCGTTACCAGATTCGTCCATTCACGAAATACGATTACACCCACAAGAGTTGTTGCGACAAGCTGCATTCCCGTAGATAGAGGTACAGTGCGGGAGACGCCCATATATTGAACGGCCCTGAGCTGATTGCTCTGACCAACAGACCAGAATAGCCCTGAGATGGTGCCCACAATCCAAATCAGCGGGGACAATGGCGGGACACTGATCACATATAGAAAGACCGAGAAGATCAAAGCGCCTATGGCTGTTCCAAGTACCTGACTATATGCATCTCCGCCTAATTTAGTATTGAAGAAAACAATGCTGCCCCAGCAAACAGCCGGAAGAAGCGCCAATAATAAATACATGGAGAAAATCCCTTCTTCCTTGACTGCATTCTTACAGAATAATGTGGTTCATAAATGCGTAACTTATTCGCGTTCTTGAAGGAACATAGAAATCGCCCTCCGTTATGCCAAGAGGGCAGCCGGAGGGCGATTATAGGTCAGTTCATTTATGGATTATCTGCTTACCGTGTAGTTATTGCCATAGTTGTTATCCCAGTAGGTTTGTCCTTTTACAGTGTAAGAGATGGCGTATTTAATCTGGGAGATACTGGAGTCAATATTGTTGAAGCTAAAATGCCAATCTTGTACGCTGTCATCGGCGTTAACAGATTGATAGTAACTGGCATAACCTTCTTTGGTTGTATTCCAATTATCTGTGGTATACACGATTTTAACCGTCTTGGTGTAGTCTAGGTTCTTGACGAATACATCCCCTGAAAAGGTGTTCTGATATAAATAATCGGAAGCGCGGAGGACATTTGGTTTGCCAAGAATGGTCGAGCTCATATTATTACGGCTGACGGAATAGTTCTGCCCGTTATTGTTATCCCAATAGGTTTGACCGCCAACTTCATACTTGATTGCGAATTGAATGTATTGTGCATTTGCGAGCTGAGGGTTCGTGTTGTTCACGCTGCTCGTGGAAACCTCGAAATTCCACTTTTCATGCGAGGAGTCTGTGGGGCCTTGATAGGAGGCACTCGTATCATACCAGTGGCCGTCTCCGGGATTATAATGAATGGTTACGTTTTTTTGATAGCTGAGGTTGCTTACTTCAACGCTGCCACTAAATGCCACATATCCATACTTATAAGTATAGATGTTAGCCGAAATCAATTGAACCGGCTGGTCACTTGCAAAAGCTGATGGTGCAAACGTTAGCGCAAAAATCGCAAAAAAAGCCAAACCAGACAGATACATCCTCATTCTTCTTAACATTTTCTACCATCTCCTAATATTTTTATATGTTTCATTGTAAATATATCACTAAATTTTCCAGTAAAAAACATTTAATTGTGAATATATTGTAAACGTAGAAAAATTAGTTGGCTTTAAAACTAGTAAATAGAAAAATGTTCTGAGCGAACATGTATACATTTTTCGTTACATGGTATAATACAAACCGAACGTTCAGTCAGTATTATTTTTGTTCTTTATCTTAGATTTTGAAGAAGTTGGAGGATCTGTTCGAATGAATTTATTTACTAAAAACCGAGGTGCCTTGCTGCTCTTAATGCTCAACATATTCCTTGTCTTCACGGGGATAGGGCTTGTTATTCCCATTATGCCAACTTATATGAGAGACCTGCATATAAGCGGCAGTATAGTTGGACTGCTCGTGGCTGCTTTCTCACTTACACAACTGCTATTCTCACCTCTAGCAGGCAAATGGTCTGATTCCTTCGGCAGGAAGAAAATGATTGTATCCGGGATGGTTATTTTTGCAATGTCAGAGCTTTTATTTGGTGCAGTGAGCTCACCAGTGTTGTTATTCACATCAAGAATGCTCGGAGGGATCGGTGCGGCTTTCATCATGCCTGCTGTTATGGCTTATACGGCGGACATGACCAGCAACGAGGAAAGAGCAAAGGGTATGGGATTCATTAATGCAGCTATAACTACTGGATTCATCATCGGTCCGGGAATCGGAGGGTTTATTGCCAGTTATGGCGTTAGAATTCCATTCTATGCAGCCGCGTTGGCAGGAGGATTAGCAGCTATCATTACGATCATTGTTCTGCCTGAATCTTTCCAGGCGAAGCAGCGAAAGGATCAAAGATTAATTAATACACCGAAGCAGAGTCTGGTCTCTCAGCTGCTGCATTCTTACAGGGAGCCTTATTTCTTAAGCTTAATCATTGTGTTCGTTATGTCCTTCGGTCTGGCAAATTATGAGACGGTATTTGGCCTATTCGTAGATAAGAAGTTCAGCTTCACACCTAACGATATCGCATTTATTATTACGTTTGGTTCCATATCTGGAGCGGTGGTACAGGCTACCGTATTTGGGTGGATTTTAAATCGGTTTGGAGAGAAGAAGGTTATCTCCATATGCCTTCTCGTATGCAGCTTGTTTGTACTGCTAACCCTCTGGGTGAATACGTACTGGATGATTGTGGTGGTTACCTTTATCGTATTCCTATCAATTGATATTCTGCGTCCTGCCATCAGTACACAGATGTCGAAGCTTGCTGAAGAGCAGCAGGGATTTGTGGCCGGGCTAAATTCAGCTTACACCAGCCTTGGCAATATCATTGGACCTGTTATCGCGGGGTTGTTGTTTGATCTAGATATCAACTGGCCCTATATCTCAGCAGCTGTTGTCCTAGCAGTATGTTTTGTATTGTCACTTGGCCAGAGAGCAAAACTGAAAGTCAAGATTTCAGAATTTTAATATTTTGTTTCCGGTACATTTATGATTAAATCAATATGAATTCATTACAATTAATCGGAGATGAAGTCATTGAACAAAAAGCAGCTGCAAAGTGAGCAGACCAAGAAAAAGGTGGCTGACTCCGCACGTACCCTGTTTGTGCAAAAAGGTTATGCCAGGACATCGATTGAGGACATCGTGGCCGAGACGGGGAGCAGCAAGGGGAATATATATTATCACTTCAAGAGTAAAGAGGGATTATTTCTCTATCTTATCGATGAATGGGAACGGGATTGGGACCAGAAATGGCGGTCGAAGGAGTCCCAGTTCAAGACGATCAAAGAGAAGATGTATGGTTTCGCGGAACATATGGTTATCGAGGATTTGAACCATCCACTTACCAAGGCAGCTCAGGAGTTCTTCAACAATAATGAGATGGAGAACGATATTGAGGACCGCATCAGCAAGCTGATGAATTCACATATCGAATTCAATAAACGTCTGATTCAAGAGTTGGTAGATAGCAATAACTTGTCATCCGCACAAATGAATGGGCTGGCTGTCATTTTTGAAAGCTTATTTATCGGTCTTAACCATATGTCCAAAAAGCTGGAGATGCAGGAGGCACTTGTACTTTACAAGCAAGCCGTTGATATTTTCCTTCATGGCACCGAGGAGTATAAGTGAATATAGCAGTGTTCATGAGATCATCTGCGTAGCGTCGGTATGCATTTATCAGCAAATTAATAAATTCATGTTTATTCCAGTAAATGGAGTGTGAATCTCAGCCAATCCCGGGTAAAAACACTTATAACATCTTTATTTGGCTTAATGGATGCGATAAGGGAGGTTACCGTATGCAGTGGAAGGGTAGAAGAGAAAGCACCAACGTCGAGGACCGAAGGGGTGTAGGTGGTAAAACCCTTGTGGGTGGAGGAATCGGCGGAATTATAATTATGCTGCTCGTCACTTTGCTTGGCGGGAATGGCGGTGATCTCCTGAACAATATTACGGGGTCTGGGACGGATACTACTTCATCTTACGCCCCAACACAACAAGAGCAGGAGATGAAGGATTTCGTATCAGTAGTCCTTGCGGACACAGAGGATGTATGGGCAGAAGTGTTCAGGGAGAAGGGACTTACCTATCAGAATCCAACTCTGGTGCTGTATACGAACAGCGTGGAATCGGCCTGTGGTACAGCAGGTTCATCAGTAGGCCCATTCTACTGTCCTGGGGATCGTAAGCTTTATATTGATCTGAGTTTTTATGACGAGCTTAAGCAGAAGTTCAATGCTCCCGGTGATTTCGCAATGGCTTATGTAATCGCCCATGAGGTAGGGCACCATGTGCAAACTTTGCTTGGGACAAGTGACAAAGTCATGCCGCTGCGCCAGAAGCTGAGCGAAACCGAATTCAACAAATATCTTGTGCGGTTTGAGCTTCAGGCGGATTATCTGGCTGGTGTATGGGCCAGCCATGTTCAAGGGAAGGGCGTGCTGGAGGAAGGCGATCTGGATGAGGCCCTTACCGCTGCCAGCGCAGTTGGTGATGATACTCTGCAAAAGCAGGCAAGGGGTTATGTAGTACCCGAGAGCTTCACTCACGGTACATCCGAGCAGAGGAAAAGATGGTTCTATAAAGGCTTCCAGACTGGCACGATAGAAGGCGGAGATACCTTCTCTGCCAAGAATTTGTAGCCTTGTATGGATTGAACCAAGAGATTAATGTAATGGTTGAATATCCTTGGAATCCATAATGAGAGAGGTTGCAGTCTCTAGTTTAATCCTTCTTGTTATGAAAGTTACACCCAAATATGTGAAGTTACTTAGGCTCTTTCGGCGGCTCTGTCGAAGGAGCCTTTTTACTGTGGATATCCATGCCACATATATGTCATGACTAGTTAACTATACCGTTAATAAAATTACAAAATGATTGTGATCGAAATCATTTATGTCACATAAACTAACATAAATATTGACCATCTCTTAAAATTCCGGCTATATTTGTTAAAAGTTAGATAATTCTGATTACAAAAAAAGAAATAATGTTAATAATACTGACATTTACGAAGCGTTAAAATTGATTTTTAGGTTTCTCTTGCATTGGAGTGAGCATGAATGAGAAGAAGACTCGTAATGGTAGGTAACGGAATGGCTGGAGTAAGGTGTATTGAAGAGATCTTACAGCTTGCACCGGATGCATTTGAAATCACCATATTCGGCAGCGAGCCTCATCCCAATTACAACCGTATCTTGCTATCAAAAGTGCTTCAGGGAGATTCAGGTATTCAGGATATTGTTCTTAATGACAGGGACTGGTACGCCAAACAAGGTATTCAGCTGTACACGGGAGAGAAGGTCATGTATATCGACAGGGAGAAGCAGACCGTCTTGTCGGATTCCGGGCGTATCCGCGGTTATGATGTTCTGATCCTTGCTACGGGGTCCCTGCCTTTCATGCTTCCCCTGCCGGGTGCAGACAAACCGGGCGTAATGGCCTTCCGCAGTATTACAGATTGCCTTCAAATTATTGAAGCTGCCCAGACTTACAGGAAAGCAGCTGTGATTGGGGGCGGGCTGTTAGGTCTTGAAGCAGCCAGGGGACTGCTGAACCAAGGTATGGAAGTTGATGTTGTCCATAATTCTCCCTACCTGATGAACCGCCAGCTGGACAGGACTGCTGCCCGCATGCTTCAAGAGAAGCTTGAGGATCAGGGGATGAACTTTCTTCTGGATAAGAACACCCTACGAATCTCAGGACGCAAGCGGGCTGGAGGGCTGCATTTTACAGATGGATCGAGCATTTCGGCAGATCTTGTCATTATGGCGGTCGGAATCCGTCCAAATGCTGAGCTGGCTCTTAGAAGTAACATCCAGGTGAATCGCGGAATTGTAGTGAACGATCTTATGGAGACCAATATTCCAAATATCTATGCTGTAGGTGAATGTGCTGAGCATCGGGGCATTTCTTATGGACTTGTTGCTCCACTCTATGAGCAGGGGAAGGTGCTCGCCCGCACAGTGTGTGGAGTACAGACATCTCCTTACGAAGGCTCCATATTATTCTCTCAATTGAAGGTTGCGGGTATTGAAGTATTCTCAGCTGGCCAAATTCATGAAGAAACGGCTGATCAGTCCATTATTGCTTATGATGGTCAGCGAGGAACCTATAAGAAAGTCGTTATATCCTCAACTGGCAGCATAGCTGGAGCGGTACTGTTCGGAGATGTGAGTGAGGGGACTAATCTGCTTGAGCATATTCGGCGTCAAGCGGACGTGTCCATACTGTACAAGACGGATAACCAAGGAGAAGCATCTCCTTCGGGAGAATCATTGATCGCTGAAATGTCAGATCATGATACCGTCTGCTCCTGTAACGGAGTTAGTAAGTTGGCAATCATGACTTCAATACGTGAGGAAGGGCTGGAGACGGTTGAACAAATTCGCGACTGTACTAGGGCAACCGGAACCTGCGGAGGTTGTAAACCACTGGTCCATGCACTGCTGAATTACGCTCTTTCGAGTAAGGATTCAGGTATTCAGAAAGTGGAAGCCATATGTGGTTGTACGACCTACTCTCATGAAATGGTTAAGGAGGCTATTCGAGCGAAATCTTATGCAGATGAATTTCAGCTCATGACCTCACTGGGTTGGAATCAGCCTGTAGGCTGCGAGACGTGTCTTCCTGCTCTTAAATATTACCTAGAAACACAGAATCCATCTCCATTTAGTGCAGAGGATTCGCGTAAGAAGTCCGGGGCTTTGAGAAGGGAGGATGGAACCTATACTGTGATTCCGCGAATTCCAGGCGGAAGCCTGAGTGGAAAGGAGCTGACGTTGATAACCGATGCAGTGAGAAAATACGAAATTCCGCATACTCGCCTGACGAATGGAGGCATCGAGCTGTCAGGGATCTTAGATTCCGATATCGATTCTCTAATCCATCTTCTTGGATTAGAAGTGATGGAGTATCACTTTGGTTATCCTCTGCCGCCAGTTACGACCTGTACAGAACCAGGCTGCGGAATAGATGCCTATCATGAAGCAGTCGGTTTGGCGGCCAAACTTGAGATGAGCTTCGGGACCATGCAAATGCCGAGTCCACTCTCCATCGCAGTTTCTGGTAGTCCCCGGCATTTAGCTGGAACCTTAACCAAAGATTTGGGGTTTGCCGCTGTGCCCGCTGGATGGGAGGTCTATGTGGGCGGAAGTGGTCAACCGCCTCTTGTACAAGGGCAGCTACTATCTGTGGAAGCTGGGGATGAAGAGGCAGTGGAGCTCGCGACGGCCTTTTTGCAATGGTACCGGGAGTCGGCGTGGTTCATGGAGCCAAGCTGGAAATGGGTCCAGCGTATGGGCGGCATCATCAAGCTGCGTGAACAGTTGTTTGATGAGCAGTTCTGTGATGATCTTGCCAAGCGTTGGGGCAAGCAGCTAAATGCTGAACATTCTGGTCATTCTACCTTGGTTCTTCATAAATAAATCTGAATTTCGGTCCACGTAATGGGAGGTGTTGTTAATGAGTGTTACAGAGCGAACTTTATCTACCGAGCGATTCGTCATGAATACGCAGTGCCCCTTTTGCAGTGTCCAGTGCAAAATGCAGGTCACCCAAGAGAAAACGGCTGAAGGACGCTTCACCTATTCTGTGGAACCCACTCCCAATCAAGCTTCACAGGGGCGGTTATGCATCAAAGGAATGAATGCCCACCAGCACGCGGTGCACCGTGACCGGCTTCTGCATCCACTTAAGAAGCATAACGGAAGCTTCATCAGGATCACTTGGAAAGAGGCTATTGAGCTTATCTGCGAGCAATTCACATCCATTCAAGCCAAGTACGGCAAGGATGCATTAGGTGTATACGGAGGAGGCTCATTAACTAATGAGTCAGCCTATTTGCTCGGCAAGTTCGCTCGGGTAGCTCTGGGAACACGTTATATCGATTATAACGGAAGATTCTGTATGTCATCCGCAGCCTCAGCCGGGATTAGGACATTTGGGATCGATCGGGGACTTACCAATCCGCTCTCGGATATCCCGCATACCCGCTGTATCATTTTGGCGGGAACGAATATCGCCGAGTGTCAGCCTACATTGATGCCCTATTTCACAGAAGCTCAGAAGAACGGTGCTTACCTTATTGTCATTGATCCCAGAAATACCGCTACGGCAAAAATGGCTGATCTGCACTTGAAGGTCAAGCCAGGTATGGATGCGGCACTTGCCAATGGAATGTTGAAGGTGATTCTGGAGGAGGGGCTCACAGACCGGAATTTTATTGAAAGCAGAACGAAGGGTTTTGAAGAGCTGCAGACTCATTTGGAGAAGTCCAGTCTTGAGCAAATTGCTAACTTGACAGGGATTTCAACCCAGGATATACGGAAAGCGGCTGTGAAATATGGAACTTCCAAGACCGGTATGTTATTCACGGCAAGAGGGGTTGAACAGCATACCGACGGACATCTTGCAGTCCGTAATTACTTGAACTTGGTGCTTGCAACCGGCAAAATCGGCCGTGCTTCCTGCGGTTACGGAGCGATAACAGGCCAAGGGAACGGCCAAGGTGGCAGAGAGCATGGACAGAAGGCTGATCAGCTCCCCGGATACCGATTGATCGAGAACGAGCGTGACCGGGAGTATATTGCCGGAGTGTGGGGACTTGATTCGGCTCATCTTCCTGGGAAGGGAGTATCGGCTTACGAAATGATGGAGAAGGTCCATATGCAAGAAATCCGCTCCTTGTTCGTTATGGGCTCCAATCCGATTGTCTCAAACCCCAACGCCGATTTTGTAGAGGATGGGTTAAGAAAGCTGGATTTCCTGGTTGTAGCGGATATGTTCCTGTCCGAAACGGCGCGAATGGCTGATCTGGTCATTCCGGTGTCCTCTTATCTAGAGAACGAGGGGACACTGACAAATCTGGAAGGCCGGGTTCTGCTTCGGGAGGCAGCTCGCCCGCTCCCGGGAGAAGTGCTTCATGATTGGCAAATTCTCTCGCTGATTGCTCGTAGGATGGGCAAGCCGGAATACTTCCCTTACGAATCTGCAGAGCAAATATTCAATGAGCTCAGGGTAGCCAGTAAAGGTGGAGCAGCTGATTATTATGGGATTAGTTATGACCGGTTGCGTGAGGAGGAGGGCGTATACTGGCCTTGTCCGCAAGTAGGTCAGCCGGGTAAAGCCCGGTTATTCGAAGAGGCTTTTGCACATCCGGATGGAAGAGCTGAATTTGTCTGTGTTCCAGAACATGATCTACCTGAGAAGATTGATGCCGAATATCCACTCTACATGACTACGGGGCGGGTGCTCGCGCATTATTTATCCGGTGCGCAGACCCGTAGAAGCGCTTCTTTAGCGGCTCGAAATGTGGAATCTTTCGTTGAAATTCACCCAAACGCGGCAAGACGCTATAAGGTTCGGGATGGGGATTGGGTTACTTTGGAATCTCGCCGAGGTACTACCGTGGTGCGGTGCCAGGTCACCGATCAGATCAGGGAGGACACATTATTCGTTCCTATGCACTGGGGAGATACACAGAATGTGAACCGCCTGACGAACCAGGCTTTGGATCCTTTTTGCCGGATGCCTGGCTTCAAGGTGTGCGCTGTACGAATTCAATCTTATGTGTAGATAAAGAGATAAAGGGATAGGAGTGGGATCGATGAATCAAAAGCGAGTATATCAACTTCCTCTTCAGACGTTGAGTCTGATATTGGGCTTTGCCGCATGGGTATTATTGTCCTCCATGATCTCTACCATCAAAGTTGAACTCCATCT
Source organism: Paenibacillus sp. SN-8-1 (assembly GCF_050995535.1). NCBI lineage: Bacteria > Bacillati > Bacillota > Bacilli > Caryophanales > Paenibacillaceae > Paenibacillus > Paenibacillus sp. SN-8-1. The sequence goes on along the minus strand of NZ_CP194782.1, from coordinate 2,478,005 downwards.
TGTGCCGAGCCAAATTGCCTGGATTACAGCTATACCGGTACTTTCGGGTTCACTTCTCCGCATCCCAGCCGGCTATTTAACGAACCGATTCGGTGCAAGAATCATATTTACGACTGGATTTCTCATTCTTATTATTCCAATGCTATGGCTGACTGCTGCTAGTAAATTTGAAGAACTGCTCGTGATTGGTCTGCTCTTGGGTGTAGGCGGATCTATGTTCTCCGTAGGGGTAACTTCGCTTCCGAAATATTATCTGAAAGAACGAATGGGGTTTGTCAACGGAATCTATGGGCTGGGTAATCTGGGCTCAGCACTGACAACCTTTGGATTGCCGCTGCTTGCTGCATCGCTTGGCTGGCGCAATGCTCCTTGGATCTACATGGGTGTAATGCTGCTTATGGCCTTAATCGTATTTAAGGCAGGAGACCGGGAGGAATCCAGGATGAACCAGCCGCTCATGAAGCAGATCAAAGAGCTATCCAAGCAATCGAAGTTATGGGTACTCAGTTTGTACTACTTCATTACCTTTGGCTCGTTTGTTGCGTTTACCGTTTTTCTTCCCAATTTCCTTGTAGAATCGTTTGCGTTAACCAAGCCGGAGGCAGGTATCTATACGGCTTGCTTCATTGGCCTGGCTACTCTGATTCGTCCGGTTGGGGGTCTCATTGCCGATAAAATGAATCCATATTTGCTGTTAACCATCGTATTTGCCGGTATCGGAATGTCATCGCTTGTTCTCAGTCTTTCACCTGGCTTTGGTGTGTACACCGCCGCCACCATGTGTATTGCCTTATTTGCTGGGATTGGCAATGGGGCTGTATTCAAGTTGGTTCCTCTATATTTTGTACGAGAGGCAGGGGTAGCGAACGGCATTATTTCCGCAATTGGTGGATTAGGGGGATTCTTCCCGCCACTGTGTCTGAATTTGATCAAAGGATTTACAGGGAATTATATGCTTGGGTTTGTAATGATGAGCGGTTATGCATGGATTTGTCTGGTTATTGCCCTACTCTACGTTAAATATTTCAGAAAGCCTGCAAGAGAAGGCAGCGGAGCTGTGGTGGCTTTTCAGCCAAGGTAATTATAGAGCATCATTTGTATATAAATAGAAGGGAAGAGCTCCAGCATCCGCTTCGCGGTAACTGGAGCTCTTATTTGTATGGATAGGCAGCATCAGTGATGTGCATGCTCGCGCCGCTTCATCTGGTTGGACTCCCTGACGTTTATTAATTGGAATATCCACTTGATTAAAGGCGGTACTGCGATGAAGATGAACAGTGTACGGAACAGCTGATAACAAGCCACGATGGTAAGGTCTGCGTGAATTTCTTGTGCGATTAGGCTCATTTGATCCATCCCTCCAGGGGACAGGCTCAAAAAGGCGGTCGCCGCAGAGACCGGATGCAGCGTGGTGAGCAGAAGGCTTAAGAAGAACGCGCCTGTGATAAGAATGATACCACTGACAACGGCCATGAGTACGGTTCTCGACTTGCTTACCAGGTTCTCGGGCTTTAAGAGAAGTCCCACATAGCTTCCAACCATCAGCTGAGAGGCACTGGTAAGGGATGGTGGGAGCGCTGGACCGAAAACACCGGATAGGTGCAGCACTATTGCAGCAAGCATTGGGCCGAGCAGAAATGCGGTCGGGAACCGGATTTTTTTGCCCAGCAGCGCAGCCAAAGTGCACACGGCCGCGTACAGCAATATATTTGGGAATAATCCATTCCAGCTTGGTACAGCGGTGTGCGTGCTGATTGGAATCTGCGCATGCCGTGCCCCGAATACTGGACTGAAGATAAGCATAGGAACCAATGTGATGATCATCATTAACCGGGAGACCTGAAGAAACGTAACAAGCGTGATATCAATACCTTTCGTCTCTTCTGCGAGGATAATCATCTGGGTAAGCCCGCCAGGAATACTGCCTAGAAGCAGGGTCTGAAATGGAATGCCGGTAATTCTGGACATGATCCATGCGATGAAAATGCAGAAGATTATGAGAAGCACAGTCATCAATATCATGGTGGAGAGCTGCTTGCTGATTTGAATGAAGGTCGAATAGGTGAACGACAATCCGAGTACATAACCTACAATAATCATCCCGGTATTTCGGACGTAGCCCGGCCAATGAGGCCGGATTGGCTTCAGCATGCGTGAGAAGGTAAATACGAATAGCATGGGGCCCAGCAGCCAAGGTACAGGCAGATGAAGCTTTTGAAATAAATATCCTCCAATCATCGCAATGAGCAAGGTATAAATAAAACGAATTAGGTTAGATTCAGTTAGCTTTTTAGGATTCATGTTGGCGAGCCAGCTTTGTAATCTGCTCCTGCACATCAGTATTCAGAAAGCCGCCATGCTACAGATTACGTTCTGAATAGGAAACTCCAAGAATTTACTAATGGATTTCATCGCCGTGTCCATATCCGGAGTATTTTTAGGATTTGGTCCATTTAGCTTATCTTCACTAATTGTCATCGCATCTCCGGCGATTAAAGTCTGACTAGGTCTATGGTAGAGGCTAAAATGCCCGGGGGTATGTCCGGGAGTCTCAATAACGGTTAATCCTCCGCCAAATGATAAAGTCTGACCTTCTTGCACCAGCACATCGATGTTCGCTTCAGAATCAGGAGAGAAGACTCGCTCAAATTGAGCTCGATCTTGTTCACTGAGTGAACCAAGCAGCACTTCACGTCTTTCTGGAGACATCTTGATCAGCGGCAGCTCGCCTTCAATATAAGGTTGATCCCCTTTATGGGCATAGACCTTTGGACGGTTGCTGCTTTTACCGAGGAACTCGGGAAGACTGCCGATATGATCAATGTCCTGGTGAGTAAGTATAATTGTGTTAAGCTTCTCAGGAGAAAGATCAGCCTCGTTAAACTGCTTCAAGATAAGCTCTCTGCTGCCGGGTATGCCTGTATCGATAAGAACCATTTGTGCATCATCATAGATGACAACCGGATGGATGACCATGGTATGACTACCCACTTGGTAGGACAAACTTAACATTTCAATTCCATTTGCAATTTTCATGTAGACCAAAGCCAAGGTAAGCTTTGGAGTCACCTCCTTGTAATTTGAAAACCCATGAGTTCATTATATGACTTTTGAGTTTCGGTCGTCAATCATCAAGTCAGTTGACGCTTCCAACTGAACCTGTCACTATTTATGAGGGGGGCTATCCATGGAACAATTAAAGAGAAGACAAATTATGAATAAGGCGATGGAAGTGTTCAAAGACAAAGGATATGTGAATGCTTCCATGCAAGATATAGCAGAGAAATGCGGTATGGCGAAGGGGAGTATTTATAAGCTTTTTTCTTCCAAAGAAGAATTATTCATCGCCGTGTTCGAAGACTGCCACTTCCAAATGTTCGAACAAGCCGAAGAGCTGCAGCGCAAGGCGGAACGAGAAGGATGGTCCAGAGAACAACTATTTCTAAGGCATATTTCGTTCCAGCTGGAATATATAACTGATCATTATTTTCTTATGATGGAATTCAAAGAACTGCCTATTAAGACGAATGAACAGTTCATTACGACAAGAAATAAGAAGAAAGACTTTATGCTTAGGTGGCACCGGGACTTCATTCTTAACATGTATGGAGAACAAGCTGAGGCATGCATATGGGATATCGTGATGATCTTTCGGGGGATCATGAAGGAATATTTGTCACTGCTGCATCAGCAAATCATAGAACATCCGATTGTGGAAATAGCCAGCTTTATCGCCAGCCGGATGAATGCGGTTGTCACCGATCTGAGTCTTCAGAACGCGAACCCCATTCTACAAGAATTCGATATTCTGAGTAATCCCGATCATCCCCAGCTTCCCGAGATGAGGAGGGCGGCTATACAGAAACTGCTCGGTGCCATGACCAAGGAGGTTCAGGAATCAGATAAATCGCAAGCTCATCGCCAGGAATTGCTTGAAGTGGTTACACTTCTGGGCACGGAATATAATCAGCCTTCGGCTAACCCGACATTGATTCGGGTCTATCTGACCTTTCTTGAGACCGCTTCGGAACTTCGCACTTATGTAAGGCAGCTAAAGTTAATGATAAGATCTGAGCAATCTAAGTAGTAGCCCACGCAAGTAATTAGCTGAACTCTTATTTGTCTATGCCCGTATAGCAGCTATTAATTGGAACAACGGTTAGTATACGACTGCCTCACTCAGAGCAATAGGTCACTATTTCAATTGGTAGATTGCCTTTCGTATGGAGGAAGGATATTACAGCCGAGGATTCCGTCCTTATTCTTGCAGATAGTATGCGCAAGAGCAGGAAGGCGGCAAGGATATTAAAGAAGCAGGGCTTTGGGAAGCTGCAGGCTCTGCGCGGAGATTATTATGAATCTGCCAGGAATTGGCTTGGATAATTACAGACAGCCAACCTCTCGCGGGGTTGGCTGTCTGTGTTATGAGTTCGTGTATCAAGGTTTGGGCGGGAGTTTCTGCAAGTACTCCACCGCTTCATGTGTTGTTTTTACCGGAACAATGGTTATCGTGTATCCTCGTTTCTTCGCTTCATCAAGGACATCCTTCGTATTGGTATCACCGGGTTTCATGTCAGCCGGGGAGAAGAAGATATCCACTCCCGCTGCGTGTGCCGCGACAATTTTGTCCCGGATGCCTCCGATCTGCTGCACATTACCCTGAACATCCAATGCACCCGTACCAGCAATATGATATCCCTTCGTCAGGTCATAATTAGCCAGTGTCTGACTGTATACTTCCAGGGAGAACATTAGACCGGCAGACGGGCCGCCAATATCAGAGGCGGCAATCGTCACTTTACGCGGAGAGTCGATGGCATATTCGTCCTCAGGCATGATACCCAGGCCGGGTTTGCCGCTTGGAAGCTGAATAAGCTCCACTGCTTCAGTACGATCGGATTCATGGTGACGGAAAGAAAGATTGACAGACTCTCCGGCTTTCTTGTGACTGATATAATCAATCATTTCCGCAGCTTTCTGAATAGGCTGTCCATCAACAGCAGTAATAACATCTCCTACGGCAAGCTTACCCGCTAGTTTGGACTCCGGTATGATACTGGTTACGAAGACGCCCTTATGCTGAGCTGGGACAGTGACTCCAGCTTCTTTAAGCCCCGCAATGATTGCATTCTGCTGGGAGGTGCTCATCATATGCCTAAGCAGAAAGCTGTATTCTTCATCCGATAATCCGCCATTAACATCCTTGGCCTTCTCAATTTGCACATCGTCTCTGAATAGAGAAGAGATCCAGTTATAGACGTTCATTTTCGTCGAGAGAACTGTAGTCAGGTAGAAGCTTCCCTTCTCATTCTTGTGTCCGTTCTCGACTGTAATTCTTGGGGCAAGTGCTTCCAGATCTCCTGGCTCCTTCAAATAGTAAGGAAGAGGGATAAGGTACATAGCCACTAGTAAAATTATACATGCGAGAAGAACTAGTGAAGATTTGCGGATTCTGTTATGTAATAGCTTCACTTGATAGTATTCCTTTCGTTTTTTTCTCTAGTATACTATATCAGGGACGATTCATGCCTAGGGAAGGTCAGAATAGAATACCTAAACGAGAAAGTACCATTTCACTTCATTTAGAGGAGACTATCATGAAAAAACTAATTTGGATTGGCTGTTTATCTTACTTTTTGATTGGACTGGCCCATGTCGTTCTAGGCTCGGTATTACCTGTTGTTCTGGAACATTATCATAGGGACTATAGTCAGGGAGGAACTTTGATTTTTGCCCAGTTCGCGGGATTCCTGGTTGGTGTGCTGGTGTCCCCTTGGTTCAATCGGCGTTTTGGCAAGAGAGGGGGACTCTTGATCGCCACTAGTTTATTGTGCTGTGCAGAACTGCTGTACATGATGCTTCCGCCTTGGGGCTGGATGTATATAATCGCTTTGGCTGCTGGTTTTGGGTTCGGAATGATTGAAGCGGTCATTGGAACTATCATTATATCAGCCATTAAAAGGAATACCGCCGTTGCCATGAGCCGGCTTGAAGTCTTGTTCGGTATTGGAGCCATGGTGATGCCGTTAATTGCTAGCGGCTTGATTGAAGCAGGATATTGGCGGACATCATTTGCGGTAGTTGCGTTGTTTGCAATTGGTGCAATAGTTTTATGGGCGAAGGGATCCTTTGGAGAGATGGATCAAGTACTGGATCGGCGTGCTGCTTCAGAGAAGATTGCGAGACCATCCTCACCAGGGATGCGCGCTTACCAAGGGAAGAACCTGTTTGTATTAATTCTCTTTATTATCTTCTTCTTTCTATATGTCGGTACAGAAATGAGCCTGGCTAATTTTATGCCTGCTATGCTGATTGAGAAAATGAGGATGAAGGAGGCAGGAGCGGCGCTCAGTGTTACCTGCTTCTGGATTGCGATGTCAATTGGACGTATATTTGCCGGCTATATTGCCGAGAAATTTGAGTACAGGGTCTATGTTCTCTTCAGCTGCCTGGCCAGTGTTCTGCTTTTAATACTACTCCCATTTACTGAACAAGTAGGGTCATCATTTGCAATCGTACTCCTGCTTGGGCTTGCGATGTCAGGAATATTTTCAATTACTTTGGTCTTTGCCAGCAAGCTTCTTCCCGGAACAGAGGAAGCTACCCCAAGCATTCTAATTGCTTCTGGGGGAGTGGGCGGAGCCGTGATTCCACTCTTGACGGGTTGGAGTCTTGATCACCTGGCTGTGAGCCAGACCCAGTGGATGTTCGCCGGATTTGCCGCAGGACTCGTGATTATTAGTGCAGTTGCCTTCCAGTTGCACAAAGCAAGCTATCAAAAAGCTCTCTAATTCATATGCGGAATAAAAAGCATCATACATCTGCTTCGCCATATATGTATAGAATGCAAACCTCGTTTGAAGAAGCGAGGTTTTTTAATTTTTGTGATGGAACCTCTATAAAGTACGCTGCCGCTGAAAATTGTTTTGAAGAAGCGGAGAAGCAATAATTGGTTTTAAATGTGTAATGAGAACGTAAGTAAAAATAATTTGTAAGAAGGGTTACGGCCAAAAAGGTCAAGAGGTTATAATGAAGCATGCCGTTTTATTAAAGCTGACTGATGTTCATCATAATATGATGGCGGCTTCCATTCGGGTTAAGTCGTAGACCATATTTGTGATAGCAATTGATAGTTAGAATAGGGGGAGAGATACATGTCGAACGAGATTTCTTTAGTTAAAGAACCAATATATGGCGGAGGGGTGTCACTAACGCCATACGTAGATTCCCCCGAGAAACAGCGCCAGCTATACAAAAGAACGATGATTATCGTCATTGCCTCTCAGATATTCGGCGGTGCGGGACTTGCTGCCGGGATCACAGTGGGGGCGCTGCTGGCACGGGATATGCTCGGAACGGACAGCTATGCTGGTATTCCGACCGCACTGTTCACCTTAGGTTCCGCCGCCGCCGCGCTCATCGTCGGTCGTCTGTCTCAACGGTCAGGACGTCGTGTGGGGCTCGCCGCGGGTTTCTTAGCTGGGGGAATTGGTTCTATAGGTGTCGTCCTGGCAGCTATTTTCAATAGTATTGCACTTCTATTCGTATCGCTGCTGGTCTATGGAGCAGGGACGGCTACCAACTTGCTGGTTAGATATGCCGGTACGGATTTGGCACTCCCAACACAACGGGCCAAATCTATTAGTACGGCCATGGTCTTCACAACATTTGGCGCGGTTGCCGGACCGAATCTCGTAAATGTTACGGGCCGGATTGCAACTTCATTGGGAGCTCCTGCGTTATCCGGCCCTTTCATGCTTGCAGCGGCAGCTTTTTTATTGGCTGGATTCATATTGCTCATCTTCCTGCGGCCAGATCCATTACTTGTGGCCAAAGCTATTGCAGACGCGCAGCAGGCACAAAATAAACTTAGCTGCACACCGCAATCGCATACTCCCGCAGTAGAGGTGAATAGACGGGGGATCATCGTTGGGGCGTCGGTGATGGTGTTGACCCAGATTGTGATGATAGGCATTATGACCATGACACCCGTTCATATGAAGAATCACGGCCATGGGCTCGGAGAAGTTGGTATGGTAATCGGAATTCATGTTGCTGCTATGTTTCTTCCTTCCCTGCTTACAGGCATTCTCGTCGATAAGTATGGCCGGAAGCCGATGTCCTATGCCTCGGGTGTGACGCTGCTCTTGGCTGGATTACTCGCCGCATTCGCGCCGGGTGACTCCATGATACTTATGGTTCTTGCGCTAGCACTGCTTGGGCTAGGGTGGAATTTCGGCCTAATTAGCGGAACGGCAACGATCGTCGATGCCACTACGCCAGAGACACGCGCCAAGACTCAAGGAACGGTAGATGTTCTAATCGCTCTCGCCGGGGCATCCGGAGGTGCTTTATCCGGCATGGTGGTGGCTCATTCCAGCTTTCAAGCACTCTCCCTGATTGGAGGATTCTTGTCCTTGCTGCTGATCCCGGTTGTCCTGTGGTCTAGAAGGAAGGGATGACTTGTGGTGCTTGAGACGCGATAGCTCAACGAAAAATGGTTGCCGACTCCCAGTCGGCAACCATTTTACATATCCTCATTCTAACTACAATTATCAGGGATTCGGTTATCCTCTCACTTAGAAAAATTCCAATATACTAATGTAAGTCGCACAACAAATCAGGAGGAGATAAGATGGATAACCGTGGGTGGAAATCCGACAAAATCACAAACCAAGATGGGAAACTTAACGGGTTTGAACACCCCTCAATCTTTCAGTAAGCTGTTTAAGAGCAAAACAAATCAATCGCCATTGGATTACAGAAACTCGTTTAATTGAATATATATAATTGAGTTGAGGGGTGTCCCAAGCAGCCATTTAAGCTTTTTGGGATACCCTGCTTTTTTATGAAAAATAATGCCCTTCTTCGAGATCGGCGATCAGTCCAGGCTGCACCGGTGTCCAGCCCAGAAGCTCACGTGTTGCCAGACTCGCTTGCTTCGTGTTGTATAAGCTTGTGATGTCAAATGCAGCAATAGTTCCAAGAAAGCCGAAATGGGTGGCTGCTTCTTCAGATGATATGCTGACCACCGGTACATTCAATTTCCGCCCGATGACAGTAGCGATCTCCTGGAGCGTAATGCCTTCATCACCGGCTCCGAGCAGGCGTGAACCCGCAGGTGCGGCTTCCAGCGCTAGACGGTACAGTACGGCCGCATCCAGGCGGTGAACCGCAGGCCACAGGTTCATTCCGTCGCCAATGTAGGCGGAGAATCCCTTCGCCCGGGCGATGTTGATCATCATCGGCACGAAGCCCTTGTCACCTTCGCCGTGCACGGATGGTGCAAGCGAGACGATCGATGTCCGAATACTCCGCTCTGCCATTGCAAGCACTGCATGATCCACGGTATGTCCATTTGCGTGAGCCGTCGTAATGAACGGCTTCCCGGAGCCTTCGAGCGCAGAACCCATAGCTTCCACAGCTCCTAAATCCAGAGCTAGTGCACCTTCGAAGTCTGAGAAATCATTGGTGAAAGCCAGATGAATCACGCCGTCCGCAGCCGCGGCTGCCTTGCCTAGAGTCTCGAGATCTTCCAACGTGCCGTACAGCACTTCGGCTCCCGCCGCCTTTAATCCCGCGGCTTTCTCTTCAGAGCGGCAAAGACCCGTCACGGTATGTCCAGCGCCGATCAGTTCCCGGACGACCGCGGAACCGACATACCCTGTTGCACCTGTAACAAATACATTCATAATGATATCCTCCTTCATGAGTTGACTGTATGATCATGTTAAGCATAAACTATGAAGTGAACTCTAGGGCAAGCGGTCCAAAGGAGAAAATATATATGAAAATTCAGGAACTGGCGGACAAGATGGGATTAACGATCCATACGATCCGCTTTTATGAAAAGGAAGGCTTGCTGGATGATCGGCATGTTCGGCGGGAAAGCAACAATTACCGTAACTATTCGGAAGAGGCAATCGAGCGGCTTAAGCTCATCAAGAAGTTCCAGTCCATCGGCTGTTCCCTGGCTGAACTAAAGGAAGTTCTTCAGCATCACGACACCAACGCTCGCACTAACCTGCAGATTATAGATTGGATTCGCGGCAAGAAGAAGGAGATCGAAAGCAAGAAGGAAGAATATGATCAAATGCTGGATACCCTTAACAAGATGCTGGAGTATCGGACTCTGCTCATCGATGATCCGCAAAAAGCTCAAGAGATGCTAATGAGCTGGCAAGCCAGTTCATCAGATTGAGGTTCAATAAGCAGGCAGCAGTATATTATTTAGTTGAAGATCATTACTCTTTGTATGGAAGGGAGAGAGGACAACATGATATCTTTACGAAATGTTCTAGCTGCAGATTTAGAACAGCTGTTAATAATTGAGAACACAGGCTTCTCGAAAGATGAAGCTGCTACGAAAGAAGCATTTATACAGAGAATTAAGTTAATCCCGGATACGTTTATTGTGGCAGAACAGGGAGGTTCTATTTTTGGGTATATTAATGGCCCAATAATTGCTCAGCCCTATATAACGGATGATCTATTTAAGGAGATCAGTGAGAATCCGAAGCGTGGAGGTTATCAGAGTATTCTAGGACTGGCCGTGTCGAGAGAGGCTAGAGGTCAAGGGATTGCTAAGCTTTTAATTGAGAAAATGGAAGAGCTTGCGGTTAAGAACGGTAGAGAAGGTATCACGCTTACTTGTAAACATGAATTGATCTCCTTTTACGAAAGATTCGGGTTTGTTAACCATGGTATATCGGAATCACAGCATGGCGGGGTAAGCTGGTATAACTTGCTTAAACTAAGAGAAAGTATGCACTGTCGCTAAATAGACAAAGAAACGTTGGTTCAACGAAACAGAATCAAAAATTAAGAAAGCCTTGCGTATTTCAACTACATCGTTTACGATATAATCACTAACGATATTTATGAATTTATTTTTGGAAGGAGAATCGCTTTGAACTCGCCACAAACCTTGAACAACCAACTTTGTTTTGCCATATATGAAGCGGGTAATGAACTCCAGAAGTTGTATACCAAAGCATTGAGTTCTTATGCTCTAACCTATCCGCAGTATTTGGTGCTGCTGTCCCTATGGGAGCATAATGGGGTGACCGTGAAAGAGCTCGGCGAGCAGCTCTCGCTTGGAAATGGCACGCTTACTCCGATGCTCAAAAGAATGGAGAATCAGGGTTGGCTCAGAAAAGAAAGGTCGACGGAAGACGAACGTAAGGTGTATATCCACCTGGAAGACAAAGCGTGGGAGCTGCAGCAGGGGATATTAGAGTCCATACAGCACCAGCTCAGTCTGTGCAGTATCTTTGAGAAGGATATTGCCCTTATGAATAAACTGCACGAGCTTACCCAGCAAATTAGAAGCAAAGGAGCGAAATGAAAATGAAAACACTATACGAAACAACGATCGTCAATACCGGAGGAAGAAACGGAAATGTACATTCACCTGATAACGTGTTCTACCTGGATGTAGCTGCTCCAAAAGAGCTAGGCGGAGAGTACACGACAGCAACAAATCCCGAGCAGCTGTTCGCCGCCGGATATAGCTCATGCTTCAACAGTGCGTTGGAGTTTCAGTTGAAGAAGCACAGCGTGAGTATTGAAAAAAGCTCTGTAACGGCAACGGTTCAATTGTTAGCGGATGCGAAGGATCAGGGAGTCAAGCTCGGTATACAGCTAGAGGTACATATCGAAGGTCTTGACATCGATACGGCCAAGAAATACGTGGAGCTTGCCCACGCGTACTGCCCCTATTCCAAGGCGATAAGTGGAAATGTGGATGTGGCTATCGAGGTTATCTAAATTCGGCTTGAACATGCGAAGAGTCTGCCTTCTGATCTGAGGGCAGACTCTTCGTGTCTAGGACATGACATAACGGATGTTATTCCTGTTCTTCATAGAACCATAAGGGGTCATCGCAGTCGGCTTCTCCATTATAGTTAATTAGAATCTCTTCCCCAGCCTTGATATCGGTATGGGCATAGAAATCGAATGTGTGCTGATCAAAGTTAATGTCATAGATAGCATTTGGCTCATAAGAGTGATTAAATAGGCTGCCATAACCCAACAGAACCGCAGTATGATTAACCCCATACTCGAATACATAATCTGAAAGTATAGTCTTCTCAATAAATTCATGCTGTTCATTCGGATAGGGAATGACAGGCGCTTCATGGATAAGCTCCCCTTTGGCTATGTTTCTTGTAGCGAATACGCCTCTGTTGAACTCTCCCGTGCTAAGTGTGGATATTTTTATCTCAATCATTGGTCTACCTCACGATCTCATGTGTTCATTCCTTAATAGAAAGATTAATTCTAACCTAACCTTTCAAATAGAGCAACTAGGGATTCTTGTGACGGTGCATGTTTGCACGGTTTTACGTGCACACTTTCTGAAGGAACACCTAATCTTAAGCGGAAGGTGGAGAGACTGCTTGAAGGATCAAATGCTATTCCAGTCGATATTAGATTCGATTACCAGAGTAGCCGTGCCTTTTAACCAGAACAGGTTAAGTCATCTGGTTGAACATATAGGAGATACCAGGTATGTGCTCTTGGGAGAAGCTTCTCATGGTACCTCAGAATATTATAAAATTCGTGCAGAGCTGACCAAGCAGCTCATTATGGAGAAAGGCATTCGTTTCATCGCGGTTGAAGGGGATTGGCCATCCTGCTATACCCTGAATCGCTATGTGAAAGGCTATGAGGGGTGTGGGGACAATGCAGCTGAAGCGATGCGGGATTTCACACGCTGGCCAACATGGATGTGGGCCAATTATGAAATGATCGAACTGGCTGAATGGCTTCGAAGTTATAACGAGGACAAGTCTGACGATGAGAAGGTCGGATTTTATGGGATTGATGTCTACAGCTTATGGGAATCGATGGATGAGATTCTGAAGTATCTGAGCACCAAGGACGCAGGCGATCTCGATGCCGCAAGGCAGGCATTCGAATGCTTTGAGCCGCATGATCGGAATGAACAATCCTACGGGATTGCAGCTTCCATATACGGGGAAGGATGTGAAGATGAGATCGTAGCGCTTCTTCGCAGGCTTCAGGATAAATGGAAGGAAGCGCATCCGAAGGATCGGGAGAAGGCACTAAGTGCTGAGATGAATGCTCTAGCTGTAAAGGGGGCGGAAACCTATTACAGAACTATGATCAGGCATGACGCGGAGTCATGGAACGTTCGGGATCGCCACATGGTGAGCGCTTTGGAAAAGCTGATCGAATACCACGGTTCAGATGCACGCGCGGTCATATGGGAACACAATACTCATATCGGAGACGCCAGGGCTACGAATATGGCGGATGAGGGGATGGTCAACGTAGGACAGCTGCTCAGGGAGAAGCACGGGAAGGAGGTATTCGCGCTTGGCTTCGGTACTTATGAGGGAACTGTGATTGCGGGTAAGGCTTGGGGAGCTCCGCAAGAGGAGATGCGCGTTCCGTGTGCAATTAAGAACAGCTGGGAGGAACTGCTGCATAGGACGGGGGCTGAAGACAAGCTGCTCATTTTCAAATCTGCAGATCCTATACTGGAGGACTCCGTAGTTGGGCATCGGGCAATTGGTGTTGTATACCACTCCGAATGGGAGCGGGGGAACTATGTTCCAACCCGGATCGCTAAGCGTTATGACGCCTTCATCTACTTGGATCAGATCCGCGCATTAACTCCGATCACGGCTGGTTCTTTTACCTAATCAGTGATGATATAACCCGAGCTCAGTTCAACTTCCTTAAAGCCAGCCATATGGCGGCCTTGGAACTGAATGGGAAGGCTGCTGCCTATCATGATCATATTCTTGATATCACTTGATTTCCCGGAGGGAAGAAGGAACGTGTGGGTATAAGCATACACCTGACTAAGTGTAGTGTGAATGGCTTGGATCAGCTTGTCGTTCTCTCCTTTACCGAATAGATTCATGATTAATGATCCGTCAGAATCGAGCTTATCTCTGGATAGCTCAAAAAATTCTCTTGAGATCAGTTGAGGAGGGGTTCCTTGTTCGGTGAAAGCATCAAGAATAATGTAATCGTAGGCTTGCTGCGCTTCCTGCAAGAGAATTTGTCGGCCATCGCCAATCTCAATATTGTCCAGGTTATAACCGAAATACCTTCTGCTTAATTGGACAACGGTTTCGTTAATCTCCGCCACCTTAAACCGTTTGCCCGAAAAATGTCCAGGTATAGCGCCGATCCCTTGGCCAATAACAAATACATCTTCAAATGCCCGGTCGATACATTGCATTAAGTGGATAATAGCTCTGGGGTATTCAAAAACAATCCGTTCAGGATCATTCAGATCCATCGCGCCTTGAATCGCCTCATTCGCGAATTCCAGTACTCGAAAGCTGCCTTTCTCTCCGTACAATTCATTCGTGTCATAGACGGTTATCGTCTGATTCTCTTGTACTTCTTGAAATAGAATTCGCAAGATAACTTACCCCTTTGTGTGTACTATAGAACAGTATAACACCGGTACTTCTTCAAGTTGAAGGCTACCTAGGCGGGTGGACGCTGTATATCGTTAATCTGGATTAAAAATTAGGGGCTATCCCATCGTCATCTTGGATGACTTATAGGACAGCCCCTTCTTGAACTACATTTTAAATGTTTTACTGCTGAATCTCGTAAATTTTATACAGGTCATCGAGCATCAGATTCGCTGCTTTATAGCCTCCGGCCGTATTCCAGATCGCATCGTTAACTTTGTACGCGTGTCCGTTCTTCACGGCACTCAGGTTCTTCCAAAGAGGATCGTTCGTCCACTCTTGCTCGGTCTGACTTGCCTTGCCATCACCTGTGTCATAGGTGAAATAGAAGAGAAGATCCGCATCCGCTTCCGGGAGTCTTTCTTTGGTAATCTCGTCAACAAAGCTGTCTTTGGCTTTCTTAGTCATCTCATTTCGGGCAATACCCAGCTGGTCAAAAATGACTCCGGAAAAAGTATTTGTGTGATAAACACGGGTCTTGCCGGCCATGAACCGAACAACGGATACAGTCTGTTTCAGTTTATCGCCAGCTTTGGCTTTGAAATCTTCGATCCGTTTGTCATAGGCAGCCATTAAGGCATCCCCTTCGGTTGTTTTGCCAAGGGCCTCAGCATACAGCTTGAAGTTTGTTTTCCATTCTCCGCGCAGATCTTCGGCCATAACCGTAGGAGCGATTGCTTTCAGCTGTTCGTAGACCTTTTCCTGGCGCATTTTGTTCCCGATAATAAGATCTGGCTGCAGGCCGGCAATAAGCTCCAGGTTTGGCTGACTTTCTTCACCAACCTCTGTCACACCTTCCATGTCAGCTTTAATATGATCATACCAAGGATTTCCCGTCCAGGATTTCACGGCGCCAACAGGTTTAACGCCCAAGGCAAGGAGAGCCTCAGTTCCTTCGTTCGTAAGTACCACAACCTTTTGCGGAGTACCTTTGATGTCGGTCTCTCCCATAGCATGCTTAATCTTACGCACCTGACTGTCAGAGTTGGCTGAAGCAGCACTATTAGTAGTCGAAGATTTATCGGACTTACTTGATTCTGACGCATTCTTATTCCCGCATGCGGACAGAAGTACGAGAAGAACCAAGGCAAGTGTGCCTAATTTGGCAGATCGGCTCAGCCGATTGGATGATTTTTTGGATAACATATGAATCGATTTCCCCCTAAAATTATGTATTGTCTATGAGTGAGAATGATTATCACTGACATGTCAAACTATAACGGGAGTCTAGGCTTGCTGTCAACAACAATTTGAGAATGATTATCATACTCATTGACAAGGACATAGCCTTTACTCTAAAATTCATACAGGATACAGCGGATTGCTGAGCTAATCGCTAATTGAGAGAAGAGCTCTGTCCGTTTTCATAATCTATAATTTTAGAAATTTAATAGAAGAATGTGATCTTATATGAGAGTTGTTTATCTAATTTTATCCTTGCTTGTATTGGCAGGAGTAATGGTGTGCAGCATTGCTTTTGGAGTGACGGACATTCCGGTTAGAACTGTGTGGGAATCTATAACCCATTACAATGGCAGCAATGAGCATCTCGTTATTCGTACAACCCGTGTTCCAAGAGCGCTTATAGCTGCCGCTGTCGGTGCGTGCCTTGCGGTTGCGGGGGCAGTCATGCAGGTGTTGACCCGCAATCCGATTGCTTCGCCAAGTACACTCGGTGTGAACGCCGGAGCGGCCTTCTTCATTATGCTGGCCGGGACATTTCTTGGCATATCCGGTCAGCATGCATTTACCTGGGTAGCTCTGATTGGGGCTGGACTAAGCGGGGGAATCGTGTTTTTACTGGGGAGCATCGGCAGAGATGGAATGACTCCTGTCAAAATTACGCTGGCCGGGGCCTCAATGACCGCCTTTTTCTCCTCACTTACACAAGGATTAATGCTGACAGACGGTAAAATGTTCGATCAAATCCTGGCCTGGCTGGTCGGTTCGGTGGCTGGCAGGGAAATGAGTCAGCTGGAAGCCGTGTGGCCATATATGGCATCAGGTATGCTCATAGCCCTCTTGCTGAGCAGGCATCTGAACGTGCTTGCCATGGGGGACGATCTGGCACAGGGACTCGGGCAGAGCCCGGCCCGGATTAAATTGATTGGCGCAGCTTCAGTTATATTACTAGCCGGTGGTTCTGTTGCTGTTGCGGGACCGATTGCTTTTGTAGGCATTATCATTCCGCATATTGTTCGTTATCTGGTTGGTACCGATCATCGGTGGATCCTGCCTTTCAGCGGAGTGCTCGGCGCGATATTACTGGTAGCTGCCGATTTAGGCTCAAGATATATAGCCATGCCGAAAGAGGTGCCGGTCGGTGTCATGACCGCGATTTTAGGAGTACCCTTCTTTGTCTACATCGCTAGGAAAGGCAGACGAACGTAATGAGTAAATACAAATCGATTCGATCTGCGGGCTCCGGATTCTCGATTTTTATTGAGAAAAGAACGATCTGGATCTCCGTAGTTCTGCTAGTCCTTACTATAGGTATTATGATTGTCAGCACAGGCATGGGCAGTCTATACATATCCCCAATAAGTGTGATTAAGGTCCTCTTGGGAATAGGGGAACCCACACATCAGGTCGTCGTTGAGAAGCTCCGGCTTCCGCGCATTGTGATTGCGACACTGGTTGGGTCCTCGCTGGCTGTTGCAGGTGCCGTATTACAGGGAGTCATTCGCAATCCCTTGGCTTCTCCCGATGTGGCTGGTATTACAGAAGGCGCATCACTAGGTGCTGTACTGTTCATATTTCTGCTCGGAGGAACCGTGCCGCTGCAATGGATGCCGATTGCATCCATACTGGGGGCTCTTATTGTAACAGGACTGTTATACATTTTATCGTGGAAAAGGGGAGTCGATCCTCTAAGGCTTGTACTTATCGGAATCGGACTATCTGCAGCCATTAAGTCGATATCGTATATGTTCATCATATCGGGGCCTATGCAGCTCGCGGAGCGTTCATTGACCTTCATGACAGGAAATATCTATGGGGTTTCATGGGATAAAGATGTAATCATCCTGCTGCCCTGGGTAGCTATTCTGCTTCCCCTAACCTGGCTTCAAGCCCGTAGTGTTAATATTCAGGCACTCGGGGACGATACCGCCAGCAGTGCTGGAGCGCATGTTCAGAGACAGCGTCTTATCTTGATTATGCTGAGCGTTGCACTGGCCGGAGCGGCAGTTGCCATCGGCGGCGCAATCGCATTTATTGGCCTGATGGCACCGCATATGGCGCGGAAGCTTGTAGGCTCATCATTCGGAAGTGTGCTTCCGGTTAGCGCCCTCCTTGGTGCGATTATCCTGCTCGTGTCTGATTTGGCTGCGCGAACCCTTTTCCTGCCAAAAGATGTACCGGCCGGCGTACTGACCGCCGCGATCGGGGCACCGTTCTTCATGTATTTGCTATACCGGAATCGTAATCGTTATTAAACTGGAGGAATTAATATGCTCGAAGCTGAGGGACTGGGATTATCCTATGGGGATAACTATATTTTCAAGAGTTTGAACTTATCGATTCCGAAAGGGAAAATCACAGTGTTCATTGGGAGCAATGGCTGCGGTAAATCGACACTTCTAAGGTCGATGGCGAGGCTCCTTAAGCCTCAGCATGGAACGGTCATGCTGGATGGGGGCGATATTTCACGGATGGCGACTAAGGAAGTTGCCCGCAAGCTTGCCATACTGCCGCAAGGTCCTGTCGCTCCGGAAGGCCTAACCGTGCTTCAGCTCGTTAAGCAGGGTCGGTATCCGTATCAGAGCTGGCTGCGTCAGTGGTCAAGAGAAGACGAACGAATTGTGAGTGAGGCACTCGAAGCAACGGGGATGAGCGAACTGTCGGAGCGAGCGGTTGATTCTCTGTCTGGTGGTCAGCGGCAGCGCGCATGGATAGCCATGACACTCGCTCAGGAGACGCCTATTATTTTGCTGGATGAGCCTACGACCTATCTAGACATGACACACCAGATTGAAGTTCTGGATCTTCTATATGAAATGAATAGACGGGATGGGCGCACGATCGTGATGGTGCTGCATGACATCAATCTGGCATGCCGATACGCCGATCATCTTGTAGCCATTCGTGCAGGCCGGATTGAGGCGCAAGGGGAGCCTGGTAAAGTCGTAGACGAGAAGCTGATCGAACAGGTCTTCCGTCTGAAGTGTGAGATTATACCTGATCCCTTGTACGGAACTCCGCTTTGTATTCCGTATACGAACAGCAGCTTGAAAGCTGTAAAGGGAGTGCCGCGAAGGCAGAAGGAAGCACAGTGTTGACTAGTTCAATAGTCGATACTGTGTTTTTTGTTAGTGAATTGTCTTCCAATCGGTCATTGTGACCGAATAAATGTGTTGGATCAGAGTGCTTACCGAATGTCGAATTCAACAACAGGAAGTGCGGTCATAGGTTCAGGAAGATCAATTACAGGTTAATGGTTAAAAGGAAAATATCCATTACACCCATACAATTGAATTTGGAGTTATTAAATGCTTATATAGGAGGTACGAGTAACATGGTTGGCATTAATGTCAAGAAATTAGAGGATCATCTATTAATTCAATGGCAGATGTCTTCTACAGAAATACCTCTTTCAGAAATTAAAGATGTTTTTTATGATGACACCTATGCAGGTGAGGGGAGAGATGCAGTGAGAATCGGTACCCCATATGGCACTACGGATAGGGTAGTTATAAGTACCAATACAAAACCATATATTTTGTTCACTACAAACGGGAATACTATAATAAATAAAATCAAGTCATATATTAAGGCTGAGGAAAGATAAAGAGTTCCGGGGTCATGCCAGATCGGGATCCGTGGATAGGAGAAATGAGAACAGCCCCTCTACGCTATGTAGAAGGGTTGTTTGGTTTACTTTTACTTGTATTTATGTTTTCTTGAATTTGAATATGGACCAAAAAGCAAGAAGAATCACTAAACCTAAGCATACGCTAATGCTAACCCGATTCTGGGCATCAAGCACAAATAATATGGCGATTACTCCAAGGGCTAAGGCAGTAAGTCCAGTAATATATGGGAAGCCCCATACCTGAAAGGTAGGCTTTTTAGGATACATTTTACGTAGCTTGAGCTGGGAGAGACAAATACATATCCAGACCAGCATAACTACAAACCCCGGCACGGCCATCAATACACGGAATAAACCCTCCTGCGTAATATAAGCCAGCAATGAACCAATTAGCAGAATAATGGCACAGAAATACAGGCTTCCTACAGGAACTCCCTGTGGAGAGAGCCGCCCAAGCCATCTGGGTGCCTCTCCATCCTTAGCCATGGAATGCAGCATACGGGTCGCACCGTAGATTCCTGAATTGGCCGCCGAGAGGACAGCTGTAACCAGAATGAAATTCATCAGATTCGCTGCGCCCTGTAATCCGGTAGAACTCAGCACCTGGACAAAAGGACTTGTCGTCTCATTTAGCTGATTCCAGGGAATCAATCCGCAAATGATGAGAATCGGAAGGGTGTAGAAAAGTATAACTCGCAGGATAAAGTTTTTAATCACTTTAGGAAGGATTTTCTCAGCATTCTCGGTCTCCGTTAAGGTAAGTCCAATCAATTCAGATCCACCATAAGAGAACATAACGATCAGCAGAGCAGAGAAGATTGCGGTCCAGCCACTCGGGAAAAAGCCCCCGTGATCTGAGTAATTTCTTAATCCGGCAGAGTTTGGCCCAGGAAGAATGCCGAACAGGATGCAAGCACCTAATACGATAAATACAATGATCATAAAGATCTTGATCCCGGCAAGCCAAAATTCCATCTCACCATAACCTCGGACATTCATCATATTAATGAGGATAATCAAAGCCGCGCTTGCAAGGCTCAAAATCCATAATGGAACACCAGGAAGCCAATATTGAATGAAGCTGCCCGCAGCAATTACTTCTATAACACATACAGATAGCCACATGAAACAGTACAGCCAACCTACGATGAAGGACACACGTTCACCAAAAGCTTCTCGTATGAAATCTTTCATATTTCGATTTGGATATACCGTCGCCAATTCTGCAATAGCTCCCATAACGACCAGCAGTAGCAGTCCCGCAAAGATATAGGAGAAGATTACTCCTGGACCCGCGAGACTTATCGTTTCGGCGCTCCCTTTAAAAATACCCGTACCAATGACGCCACCCATGGCCATGAAAGTGATATGGCGGGGAAGCAGCTTTTTTTGCAGTGAATCCTCATTAGATGTCAAAGTTCAGTCCTCCTAGATGTATGCAAGCTTATGTCTTAGCAATTAACTAACTTGTACATCATATAATAAAACTTAATGTCATGAAATAAATTTAATCATCAAACCATTTTGAGCTTGCCCTAAAAATTAATTAAAAATTCATTAACTATGGTTAATATTGGTGATTAAGGCGCTTGGCTATTTACTAGGGCGCTGGGGGTGGGTACTTCATTTTTGAAGGTTGGAGCTTGCATTAGCTATGCAGCGATAAAAAATGATGAAAAAATGAGCAAGAAAATGAACCTTTTTCCAAATAGAAATAGGCTATAATTAGAATGAGGATTACCACTTAGCTGGATGCACCGGCAATATAAGGGAGAGATGAATGGGGACGGTACAGATCAGGTTTTTTGATTATGGACAAAAGGAAATGGATGAGCTAAGACGAGCAGACGAGAAGCTGGGAGCTGCAATAGATCGATTCGGCAGGATCGACCGGCTTATCATCCCGGATCTATTCACTGCACTCATCCATGCAATTGTGGGTCAGCTTGTCTCCGTCAAAGCGGCTGCAACGATATGGGGGCGCATGCTGCAGCACTTTGGGGATATCTCTCCTCAGTCACTCGTATTGGGGAGTGCCGATGAGATTCAAAGGTGTGGTATGACGATGAAGAAAGCAGTCTGCATCCATCAAATTGCACATAGGATAGGTCAAGGGGAATTTGATCTTGATGAGCTTCATCATTTAACGGATCAACAAGTCATTCATAAGCTATCTACCTTACCGGGGGTTGGCAGATGGACGGCCGAAATGCTGCTGATTCATTCCATGGAGCGGCCGGATGTGGTTAGCTGGGGAGACTTGGCTATTCGCCGTGGGATGATGAGATTATACAACCTTCCATCTCTCAGCAAACAACAATTCGATGCCTACCGGACTTCCTATTCACCGCTAGGTTCAGTGGCTTCGATTTATCTCTGGGAGATCGCATCCGAACCATATTTACCTATGGAGGATTTGCCGCCAAAACTTGATACGGAGGGATACAATGAGTACAAATTATGATCAAGAACAGGCTACTGGGTCCAAGAATCATCTGAGGAATAGAATTGGAAGCGTATTTATTCCTGTAAGAGACATTGAGAAAGCCAGAGACTGGTATTGTAATTTGCTTGGACTCTCGGCTGATTGTGAGATCATTGGTGGTCATTTGTGCGCGCTACCGATGGAAGGGCCTGGAGTTATTCTTGATACCATGCCGATGTGGGGAGGAAAGGAACCCGGAGGCGCCCCTTCAATAAACACCCCCGCATTCATGTTCCTAACCGGAGATATACATTCTTCCTACAAATTTATGAAGGATAATAACATAACTTTGATTACATCCGTACAGGACGACCACTGGTTTGTTATTCAAGACCCTGACGGGAATCTGTTAATGATCTGCAAAGAATAAGTAACATCAGGCCGCAGCTTGGATTGCGGTCTATTTCTCATTTAGGGTGGATGTGCTAAAACAGGAGTATGGTATGTAAATTGAAGCTAGAGGAGGTTATGTCTGATGTTAGCTATTAAGCTTCCAAAGGAAGACAAGGAAGAACTCATTCAGAGTGTACAAGCTTTTTTTGAAGAAGAACGATCGGAGACAATTGGGGCGATAGGCGCGGAACAATTCATAGACTTTATGATAAAAGAGCTCGGACCCTATATTTATAACAAAGCTATCACGGATGCGCGGGGATTGATTCAGGATAAGATCAATCAAATTGATGATGAGCTCTATTCGCTTGAGAAGCCGATGGGTAGAAGATAGAAATTAAACATGGATAAGCCCCCTCTTGTTATCAATGGACGGGGGCTTTGCTGTTGAATGAGATCAGTTAGATTGGAAGGAGGAAAAGATTGTATTTCGACAAAAATAATCATTGCCCTCCTAAGTTTGCTCAAAGTATCATGAATGGTATGGGTAATTTTTCCCGTATGATATTTTCAGAAAGGATCGAGCGAGCATTAGGACAACCAAATTATATTAGGGGCGATGAAATGAAGTCAAAAATGATGAAATACATATTAATTACTTTTTTAAGTTTGGGAATGGTCACAACCCCCTTACTAAACTGGAATACTGCGGAAGCCGCATCTTCCCCAGCAAAGAAAACCATCCGTGTCTATGTGAACAACAAGGAAATACACCCGAGTTCAGCGCCTATTGAAAGGTATGGCCGAGTGTACGTGGAACTTCGCAGTGTTCTTAAGACATTAGGCTACACGCTGAGTTATGATGACAAGAAGAAGATGTTCTCAGCTGTCTCTGAGGATAAGACGATCAAAATCGATCTAAAGTCAGGCAAGTCCAACTTGAGCGGGGAAGCTTTCCCTAATAATCCCAAAGACCCCTTTGTTATTACTGGGGGAGCCAGTACATTCGTAGACCTGGAATTTCTGGATTATGCCACAGGCCTTGAGACAGACTGGGATAAGGCAAGTAGAACGGTTAAGGTGCATAAGTCACGTGATGGTGAGCCGCTGAAAGCAGATATAAGAGAAATGAATGCTGTAATCAAAAAAATGTTCAAATCCATTAAAGACGGGGATTCCAAAGGATATTTATCACTCATAAATAAAGATTCAGATTATGAATTCTATGAAGAGTTAATGAGTGAGCCAACTAATCTTTCTAAATACGCAGGATATACTTCATTAGACAATCTTACCCTTGTCCCTGGTTATATGTCTGCAGACGGCACTACTACCGTTAAAAAGATTAACGCAAACATTAATATCCCTAAGGGACCCGGCGAGCTTCTTGACCGGGTTGAGCATCTCGGTATCTATATGGAACTCGATAAGAATTACAAATGGGCTATTGATTATGTCGAAACAGAGGATACGGAATATGTCAATTATAAAGAAGTATTAAAAAAGGAAGCCGAAGTGCCAGAAGCAGATAAAACTGCGATTCGTGCTGTGTTGGATGCTTTTATTAAAGCTCTTAACGATAGAAACGTTGAAGCGGTGATAGGTACAATGAATACGGACTCGTCTAATATCAAAGAAGTCAAGAATGGTCTTTTCAGAATTTTTGCACTCAGTGATTTGGAAATCAAAATAGAGAGTATGTCCATCGTTTCTTATGCTAATAATTCTGCCACTATTTATTTGATTCAGAAGAATCGATATACTGACTATGGATTGGAGACAAGAAACTACACACTCCACAAGGTTATTAAGCTCCCAGACGGAACCTGGCGTATTGCTCTGGATGGTTCTGTGCAGCTTGAAGAAGAAGTTCTACATGATCCTTCTCAGAAAGACCCCTCTAATTAACTAGAAGTCACATAGATTAAGGAGTAGAAGCAAGCGGTGTAGGACCGCTTGCTTCTACTTTTTTATCGTCAGAATGTTCATTTAATTTCACTTTATCAGATTAACTAATGAGTCCTATAAAATCATTCAAATTGACCCGGAATGCCTAGTGTGTTAGGTTCTAGTAAGTAGATTTATTAAGTTGATAATAATTGTAGGAATTAAATCTAAGTATGCTACGTGAGGTGGATTTTGTTGGAACTCCAAGTAACAAATAGTCCTTTTAATCAAGAGCAGGCTGAACTGCTCAATCGTCTTCTGCCTACACTAACGGATACGCAGCGGATTTGGCTTGGTGGTTATATCGCAGCTTCGCTTGGAACGGCAGTAGCTGCATCTAATGCTCCTGTTAGTGCTCCGCTTGCGGTGCTGACCGAGAATGCACCCGCAATCTCCAAAGAGGTCACGGTTCTCTTCGGCTCTCAGACCGGTAACAGTGACCGGCTGGCGAAGAAGCTGACCAAGAAGCTGGAGGAGAATGGCTTCCAAGTGACGGTCTCCGCTATGGGCAGTTATAAGTCTAACAACCTGAAGAAGGTTGAAAATCTTCTGATCGTGGTGAGCACCCAAGGTGAAGGTGAGCCGCCGGATAATGCGATTCCATTCTATGAATTCCTTCACAGTAAGAGAGCACCTAAGCTGGATAGTCTTCGTTATTCCGTTCTTGCTCTGGGAGATACCTCATATGAATTCTTCTGCCAGACAGGTAAGGACTTTGATAAGCGTCTTGAAGAGCTCGGAGGCAAGCAGCTCACTCCTCGTGTAGATTGCGATGTGGACTTTGATGAGCCAGCAGCAGAGTGGATGAATCAAGTTCTTGGGGCATTAAGTGAGGGTTCATCTGCTCAGACTACTGGGACTGCAAGCCAGTCTGCTGTAACAGCTGAGGTTGAATCTGAATATTCCAGAACGAATCCTTTCCGTGCTGAGGTTCTTGAGAATTTGAATTTGAACGGCCGTGGATCTGACCGGGAGACTCGTCATATTGAGCTTTCTCTTGAAGGCTCGGGCCTTCAATATGAACCAGGTGACAGCCTGGGAATATATCCTGAGAATCACCCTCGCCTTGTAGATGAACTAATCGAAGCATTTGGATGGAATGCAGATGAACTTGTCCCTGTAGGCAAGAATGGTGAAGAACGGGCGCTCAGAGAAGCTTTACTTACTTATTACGAAATTACCGTATTGACCAAACCCCTTCTTACCCAAGTTGCCGAGCTTACTTCAAATCCGGAATTGACGAGCCTGTTAAGTGCAGGACATGAAGCTGAGTTAAGAACGTATCTTGCAGAACATGATCTGCTTGACTTGGTACAGGATTTCAATCTAAAAGGCGTGTCCGCACGCTCATTCACAGCACTTCTACGCAAAATTCCTGCTCGCTTGTATTCGATTGCCAGCAGCTTGAAAGCGAACCCGGATGAAGTACATCTCACAGTACGAACTGTACGATATGAGAATCAAGGTAGAGAGCGTTATGGCGTATGCTCAGTGCAGCTCGCCGAGCGGGTAGAGGCTGGTGATACCCTGCCTGTATTTATACAGAATAATCCAAACTTTAAGCTGCCGGAGAGCGGTGACACACCTATTATTATGATCGGGCCGGGTACGGGAGTAGCCCCATTCCGTGCTTTCCTTGGTGAAAGGGAAGAGACAGGAGCCGAAGGCAAGACCTGGTTGTTCTATGGTGACCAGCATTTCTCAACAGACTTCCTCTATCAAGTTGAGTGGCAGCGCTGGCTCAAGGAGGGCGTGTTGACTCGTATGGATGTCGCTTTCTCTCGGGATACCGATCAGAAAGTATACGTCCAGCATCGGATGCTTGAGAAGAGCAAGGAGATTTATCAGTGGCTGCAGGAAGGCGCTGCAATCTATATTTGCGGGGATGAGAAGAAGATGGCTCATGACGTGCATGCGGCACTCGCTACTATTCTCGAACAAGAAGGTGGCCTTAGCCCTGAGGAAGCAGCAGACTATTTGACACAAATGCAACAGCAGAAACGTTATCAGCGGGATGTCTATTAATTGGGCAATCCGAAGATTGCGAGAGGAGAATTAAGCTATGTCCGAGAATAATTTGTTGTCTCCAAACAGTGCTCCGCACAGTGATGTGGAAGAGATCAAGCGTAGAAGTAACTACTTGCGCGGAAGTCTGGAAGAGACACTTAAAGATCCATTGACGGGGTCGATCCCCGAAGATGATAACCGATTGATGAAGCACCATGGAAGCTACATGCAGGACGACCGTGATCTTCGTAATGAACGCGCGAAGCAAAAGCTTGAGCCAGCTTACCAATTCATGCTCCGTGTACGCGCTGCTGGCGGCGTAGTTACACCTGAGCAGTGGCTGATGATGGACCGTGTTGCCAAGAAATACTCCAGCGGCACGATTCGTCTGACTACACGTCAATCTTTCCAGCTTCATGGTGTCTTGAAATGGAATTTGAAGAATACGATTCGCGAAGTTAACGAGTCCTTGCTCAGTACACTCGCCGCCTGTGGTGACGTGAACCGTAACGTGATGTGCAACCCGAATCCTCATCAGTCTGAGATTCATTCCGAGGTCTATAATTGGGCCAGTAAAGTGAGTGATCACCTGGACCCTCGTTCACGCGCCTATCATGAAATTTGGCTTGATGGAGAGAAGGTTATAGACAGCCGTGATGGAGAAGAACAGGAGCCGATCTACGGTCATGTCTACCTCCCGCGGAAGTTCAAGATTGGCATCGCCGTTCCTCCCAACAATGATGTGGATGTATTCTCTCAGGACTTGGGACTTATTGCGATTGTTGAAGATGGACAGTTAAAAGGCTTCAATGTCTCGGTAGGCGGCGGAATGGGGATGACACACGGAGATCCGAAGACCTATCCGCAGGTATCCAAGGTTATTGGCTTCTGTACTCCAGAGCAGATGATTGACGTTGCAGAGAAAACAGTAACCATTCAAAGGGATTACGGCGATCGCTCTGTTCGTAAGCATGCCCGGTTCAAATATACAATTGACGACCGTGGACTAGACTGGTTCAAGAAGGAGTTGACAGCTCGTTTGGGCTGGGAGCTTGCAGAAGCACGTCCTTATCACTTTGACCATAATGGCGATCGTTATGGATGGGTGAAAGGCAATAATGGCAAGTGGCATTTCACACTATTCATTCAGAATGGACGTGTCAAGGATGAGGAAGGATACCCACTCATGACCGGGCTTCGCGAAATTGCCAAGGTCCACACAGGGGATTTCCGCCTCACACCGAACCAGAGCTTGATTATTGCGAATGTAGCGAAGCAGCATAAGAAGAAGATTGAAGCTTTGATTAAGGAATACAACTTAACCGACGGGAACCATTACAGTGCACTGCGGAGAAACTCCATGGCTTGCGTAGCGCTTCCAACTTGCGGGCTGGCAATGGCTGAATCGGAACGCTATCTTCCATCCCTAATGGACAAGATTGATCCAATCCTCGCTGAGAACGGTTTACAGGACGAGGAGATCATCATCCGGATGACCGGATGTCCGAACGGATGCGCAAGACCTGCGCTGGCAGAACTCTCATTTATCGGTAAAGCCCCAGGTAAATATAATATGTATTTGGGTGGCGGCTTTGCGGGTCAAAGATTGAACAAGCTCTATAAAGAGAATATTGGTGAAGCTGAGATTCTGGAAAATCTGAAGCAGCTGTTTGCTCATTATGCCAAAGAACGGAAAATCGGAGAGCACTTTGGTGACTTTACGATCCGTACCGGCTATGTCCCTGAAGTTCTAGATGGGCAGCAGTTCCACGCCTAATATAAATTGATGTTTAGTAGAGGCTGATCTCCGAGTGATGAACTTGGGAATCAGCCTTTTTATATCTAAGTGAGCTGGAGATTAGAATCTTTATTGAAGGAAATAGAAGCAAGGTTCCTTTTTTTATAAGGAGAGAAGTATAATAGAATAATGGGCATTCGTTTTTTAATTAATTTTACATTTGGAGGATATAATGGCTAAAGCAAAGGTTGCCAAGAGGCCAACCCGTGATGAGTTCGTGCTAGAGGAATTAGGTAATCAGTTAACTGAGGCATTTCAAGAGAAATCGGAAATTGTCTTAACCGTCTGGGGTTGGGAAGAGACCGTAAGGGGACAGATTGTTCTGATGGATTCCCGTACGGGGAAGGTACATGTCATGCTGAATGAAGTGCTGACCAAGGTCCCGTTCATGGATATCATGAATGTAGAATATCCCAGAGATTAATTAGGAACCCCGTAAGAAACCCGCTGCAGCCGCGGGTTTCTTTTTACATAGTAAGGCATACGAAACCTTGACCAGTAATGAGGTTGGACTTTGGTCGGATACTTTTGGAAGATCTGTATACAAGTGCTATAATCTTTATGTGAAATTGAGGTGCACAGATTTGACCTTCAAAACCAATAAGTATATGTGGGAGGATGATCCGGTTGCAGACAAGAACGTTAGGTAAAACAGGTTTGCAGGTTTCCGCTTTGGGTTTGGGTTGTATGGGCATGTCCGACTTCTACGGTGGGCGCAATGATGACGAGTCGATTCACACGATTCACCGTGCCTTTGAACTAGGGGTCACCTTCCTGGATACAGCAGATATGTATGGTGTAGGCCGCAATGAGGAATTGGTTGGACGAGCGATTAAAGGAAGACGTAATGACGTTATTCTGGCTACCAAATTTGGCAACGTTCGGGCAGCTGATGGTGCGATGCTTGGCATCAATGGTCGCCCTGAGTATGTCAAACAAGCCTGTGATGCCAGCTTGCTGCGGCTTGGCGTTGACCATATCGATTTATATTACCAACACCGCGTCGATCCGAATACACCGATTGAAGAAACTGTGGGTGCAATGGCTGATCTGGTGAAGGAAGGAAAGGTACGCTACTTAGGATTATCCGAGGCCTCGGCGAATACTATTCGTAAAGCTGTGGCGGTTCATCCCATCACAGCGCTGCAGACCGAGTATTCGCTGTGGAGCCGCGATGTTGAGGATGAAATTCTTCCACTCTGCCGCGAACTCGGGATTGGATTTGTTCCGTATAGTCCGCTTGGTAGAGGTTTTCTTACAGGTCAGATTAGGCGCTTTGAGGATTTGGCGGAGGATGATTATCGCCGCTATTCCCCGCGGTTTCAAGGAGAGAATTTCGCCAAGAATCTGGAACTCGTTGACCGGATCCGCGAGATTGCGAGGGAGAAAAGCTGCGAGCCCTCCCAACTGGCACTAGCCTGGCTGCTCTCGCAAGGAGACGATATTGTCCCAATTCCAGGCACTAAACGAAGAACATACTTGGAGGAAAATATCGGCGCTCTGCAAATTACGTTAACAGAAGAAGATAAGGCCCGTATTGAAGAAGCTGCCCCTCAGGGAGCAGCAGCCGGTCAGCGTTATCCAGAGGCATCGATGAAGAGTCTTGATAGATAAGTATGAGCGAATGAGAACATAGGTCGTACAGAGTCCGCGCCCGGCGTGGGCTTTTTCATTATATAGAAGTACAGAACATAAAGAGGCAGCTGTTATGCTACAATGTGGTTATTAGAACACTTGCTGTTACTTTTTTTTATGTCTTGTATAGGATCTAGTTTGCTAGCAAAGAGTTATTTACAAGATACGGGAACCTATTTTATACCCTTTGGTCAAAAATTAGAGGTGTTAGTAATTATAGAAGCATTGTTTTTTGGACTAGTGCAAGTATTGCTTGTTCTGTTAATTAACTATCTTTGGCGTGCGAGAAGAGTATAGAAGAGAGAATGCATATAGTCTAATTAAGGAGGAAGATACGCGATGGAGATAAATACACGTACTGAGAATGGCAATATCATAGCTATGGTAAAGAGTAAAGACATGTTGATTACAGATGTTCAGTCTGCCCTTGATTTAATAGCAACGGTCGGATATGAAGCTGATAGCAATCGAATTATTTTAGACAAGGAGACCATCTGTGAAGATTTCTTCGACCTAAAAACACGGCTTGCCGGTGAAATACTACAGAAATTCATTAATTATCACACCAAAATTGCGATCGTTGGCGATGTCACAGCCTACTCAAGCAACAGTCTTCGCGATTTCATATATGAATGCAATCAAGGAACAGATATATTCTTCGTACAGAGTGAAGATGAGGCAATACATAAACTGAGTTCTATCTAATAAGAAGATGAATGGTCTTCTGGGAACGCTCGATGTTCGTGGGTTGTATGAACAATAAGGGCTAGTATAGTTCCAATCATGAGGAACGAACTCATTTTAAAGGAGGCTTGCAGGATAATATTAGAATATGAAAAAGCGATTAATAATCAAATTTCTCTCTGCCTTGATTACGAGCATTTGCGTAACCACAATGGTTGCCCTTACCTCTTTCAATCATAATGATTGGCTTCTGTTAGTGTTATTCGGCACAGTTATTATGTTGATCATTTATGGATTTATAGGTATTCCTCTTTCATTACTAATCGACTTGTTGAGTCATAAGATATCAACTAAGACTAAAGCTAACGAATTTACGATCTCCGTGATTCTCTATGGTATAGGTGGAATTGCTGCAAATGTCATTTTCTATATCATTAGTGAGAGGGAGTCTTTGAATAGACTATTTGAAATAGAAATGAGCTTCTATTATTTAATCGCAATAACCAGCTCAATCGGATTTTATGTAATTGAAAGTATACTGAAGAGAACCATTCGAAAGCCAAAAAGTACTTAGAGGCGTAAAATAGACAAATGCCAATACTTATCTAGCTAATTTAACTGAATCAGGGGTGTACCTACATGAATAAAGTAAGAAACGGGATCCTTGGGCTTTGCATTGGGGATGCGCTCGGAGTCCCGGTAGAGTTTCTAGACAGGAATGAACTGAGAAGGAATCCGGTAACGGATATGATCGGTTATGGCACTCATCATCAGCCACCTGGCACATGGTCGGATGACGCTTCGCTAACCTTATGCTTGCTAGAAAGTATAGCAGAGTGCGGCAGCATTAATCTTACGGATCTGGCAGACAAATGCGTAGACTGGTTCAGAGGTAACCGTTGGACTCCACACGGCATGGTGTTTGATATTGGAATTGCGACCAGGGAAGCCTTGGATCGAATAGCCCATGATTCCGTAAAGCCCGAAATGGCAGGTGGCGAGGGTGAATTCAGTAATGGCAATGGAGGCTTAATGAGAATATTGCCTATAGCCTATTATTTGAATGCAAATGAACAGGTAGATTTCATCACTGCAATATCCCAGGTGTCGTCACTAACCCATCGTCATCCCATCTCAATAATGGCTTGTGTCTTTTATGTTAAATACGCTACGTACTTAATCAGAGGTTATAACTTGCAGGAAAGTTATCTAGAGACAATTACATATATGAATGAGAACTTCGCAGCTAATCCTTTTTTTTCTCGCTATGAACGCCTTATGTCAGGACAGATTGGACAACTGGATGAGCGGGATATACAGTCATCCGGTTATGTAGTACATACTCTTGAAGCAAGTCTATGGAGCGTACTAACAACGAACTCTTACCAGGAAGCTGTTCTGAAAGCAATTAACCTTGGTGAAGATACTGATACTACGGGCGCTGTGGCAGGGGGATTGGCCGGGATCCATTATGGACTAGAGAAGATACCCCAGCAATGGATACAGATGTTGTCAAAAGTCAAGGACATCGAATCGCTGTGCGAGAGATTTGAAGCTGTTTTGAGAAAAATTTAGCCTGCTAACTTTGAAAGAAGGGAAGATTTGCCTTGGACACGGTATATTTTGCCGGAAAGGGAATAATAACTAGTTCAAGAGGCGAGAAGAATAGATGCAGGAAAAAATGAAGAGCATCCTCGAGTATATTTGAGCGGTAGAGAAGATACCCTTCTGTTCTTTGCTCATGCAAAAATTAATCCGCTAGACGCGATAATTCCACCCGTTCCCAATCGTTTGCTGTTTTACAGACCCGGGTCTCACCTGAGCAGTGTTGTATGTCTGCTCGGTACGAGTCTCTTTTTTTGCGGGAGAGCAATTGTTAGGGGGACCGATTACAACGGTGTCTGTGATTGGGGCAAGTACATCTTGTAACTCGGCTTCGTCCAGGCAATAAGTATGGGCTAATATGCTGGCAGGCGTCAGTCTGAGAAGGTCTGAGCCACCAATAAATTCAGGAACGGGTGCGTCGAAGATAGCGATTAAGTGGGTTTTATCCTCAGTTGCTACTTCATAATGCCACCAGCCTTGAGGAACGTTCGCGACCTGGCCTGGCTTAATAGGTAGATGAATGAGTTGTTTGGTAAACGGGTTAATCAAAGAGACAACGGCAGCACCGGTAATACAGATGACCAATTCAGTAGCATTTTGATGATAATGCGGCTCGATGACATTGGACTTGCTCAGATAAATATCCATCAGGGAGACATTCCCTAAGGTATTCAGCTGATTAATAGATAGAGAATTAATGTAATTGTTCTGGTCTTTTTTAAAAAAAGGATTGTTGCTTAGATCATAAGTAAACTGTACATCAGGTGATGTGAAGTCCATGTAACTATTCATGCTCGGCGGCACACTCCTTAAGTATTCTAAGTTAGTGCAGTATATGCTAAGGACTCTGATATGGGCCCAATCGTTTTTGGGCGGTACCCTTCCGCTAAATGGCGGAAATGTACATTAGTTGCGAAACAGGTAATGGGACGCAGGGGAGTTAATATGAGAAGAAGAATAATGAAAATATGTAGACGCAGTTTGTTGATCATTATTGTGATTGTTGCTGTCAAAATGATTTTTCCCACATGGACACCCCGGATCGAAGGCAAGAATAGCATCAGTGAGCTAGGGCAGGTGGAGATCAATGGAACAGGACACGAGGTCATGATTAGGGGAGTGGATCGAAATAATCCGATCATTATCTTTGTTCACGGCGGACCTGGCTGCTCCGAGATTCCATACGTGAGAAAATACCAGGAAGAGCTGGAACGGAATTTTACAATTGTTCATTACGATCAACGCGGTAGCGGGAAATCTTATCATTTTTTCGAGGATTATTCAAACTTAACATCTGATTTGCTTGTTGATGATTTATTGGAATTAACAGATTACGTTAGGAAGAAACTGGGCCAAGATAAGGTCCTGTTGATTGGCCATTCGTTCGGAACGTATATAGGGATGAAAGCCGCAGCTAAGGCACCCGAGAAATATATTGCTTACGTTGGGATCGGACAAGTGGCAAATACGGTCCAGAGCGAAATGGATAGTTTGAATTATACCGCCGTACAGGCCAAGCAAGCCGGGAATTTGGATGACGTGGAAAGATTAGAGCTTCTTCGAGGGTCGATTGAACGAGGAGAGGACGCTACACCTAGAAGTCTTGTTCGAATGTACGGTGGCGCAGCTAGACTTATAGACGAGAATAGGGACTACTACACAGGATTCCTCTTCAATCCTGAATACAACGGACTGGATGTAATTCGATATTTCAGAGGGATTGCGGTTTCACAGGACGTCTTGTTGAAAGAAGAGCGAGAGAATACAATTTCCCGCATTGTAGATCGCTTGGATATTCCTATTTACTTTGTTATGGGGAAATATGATTATATGACCTCAGTGAATGCGGCTAAATTATATTTTGATGCTCTAAAAGCACCAGAAAAGCATTTTGTTCTGTTTGAAAAGTCCGCACACTATCCGCAATTTGAGGAAAAAGAACAATTCGCCAAATGGATGAATCAGCATTTCGGTCATTTCAAGAAAAATTAACAGCCGTTCCCCGGCTAAAATACCGAGAAACGGTTGCTGAACAAAAGTGCTGATTTAGTCCTTAATTGTGGTTAATTTGGTTCGGTGAGGAGGTGCTGGTTACCGATGTGGAATCTGTACTTTTTCCAAGGCCAAATTGATTCAGGTATTTACCTATAGATGCCCCTGTACCGGATTTTGTGAAATTCTGCACCTGACTCATCAGCTTCTGCCTTGATTCCGGACTTCTCATCAAATAAGCGGCGCCCATCGCTGCTGCAGTAAACATCAATTTCTTGTTCATGGTCGTACACTCCTTTTTTCTGAGATTTGCCTAAGTAAGTATATGGATTGAACTAAAGACTGTATGATGAATTCCTTCTTTAGTTCATTTCATATATGTATAGGAATTTACCCGTTCCGGGGTCATTTAAACAAGCGGTCGAAGAATTAGCAATCAGGTGATGAAATCTTCGTGTGTATGAAAGCAATTGAGGACGGGTATATAACAAGTAGGATTTTCCAAACAAGAGAGGAGCAGTAACAGATGAGGGACATGATTCAGGAAGGCAATGCTTTTGTTATTAAAGAGGATGGAAGTGTTATCGCTGAAGTAACTTTTAAGCCGGCTGGTGAAGGTACCATTGTCATTGATCATACCTATGTCGCTGAAGAAATGCGAGGTCAGAAGCTGGCCGAGGATCTGGTTCGGCGAGTTGTGGAGCACGCCCGCGAGACCAACCAAAAAATTATACCGGCATGTTCTTATGCCGATGCTCAGTTCCGGCGCCGCAAGGAATACGAGGATGTATGGCAGAAATCGTAACAGATATTCATTCATAATGTGAAATGTTATAATTAAGATTCCGAATGGAATTTAAGGGCCCTCTTCAGGAAGGGCTTATTTTTTTAGACTATATAAGTTGAATTTAAGAATTACGTATAGGCAAGAGTGTGAAATGATTCTGGAGAAGCGGAGCGTTCGCCTTTGTGATTAGACTTCTACCTCTAAAAATTCAATTAAGAAGTCTGAGAACAACAGCGATCGTAGGAACATTTCATACGGCTGACTAGCATGTAAAATCATTAGTTCAACTTATTATGAAACAGAAGAAAGCGGGGGAGACTCAGGTATGATTACTTTAGGAGTGCTTGACCAGGTATATATCTCTGAAGGACATGGAGCCACAGAGGGACTGCAGCAATCTACGCGTCTAGCCCAGGCGACAGAAGAACTGGGTTACTCCCGGTTCTGGGTATCCGAACATCATTCCATGCCAGCACTGGCCTTCTCAAGTCCAGAGGTCTTGATTGCCCATCTGGCAGCTGCGACCTCCCGAATTCGAGTGGGTTCAGGAGGGATTATGCTTCCGCACTACAGTGCATATAAAGTCGCAGAGAATTTCCGGCTTCTCGAAGCCCTTCATCCCGGCCGGATCGACCTTGGACTCGGCCGGGCACCCGGTGGAATGCCGCTCGCAACACGAGCACTCCAGCAGGATAAATTCGTGGATGTGAACAAGTACCCACAACAGGTACTTGATATTATCGGCTATTTGTACGATTCACTGCCAAGTGGACATCAGTTCGAGAAGCTGCTTGCTTCTCCAGCTATTTCAACTGCACCTGAGATTTGGCTGCTCGGATCAAGTGGGGAGAGTGCTAGACTAGCCGCGATGCTGGGAACCTCATATGCCTTCGCTGAGTTCTTCGGAACTCCAGGTGGAGAGGAAGCGTCGAAGTATTACAACGAACATTTTGAGCCCAATGATGTACTTCCGGACCATCCGCGTTCGATGATTGCGACGCTGGCCATCTGTGCGGAGACAGAAGAGGAAGCCAATCGGCTGGCATTCAGCAGTGACTTGTTATTCCTCGGAATCAGAACAGGCCTGATGGTTCCTCATTTGCCTTCCGTGCACACAGCTGAGAATTATCCATACACGGAAGCGGACCTGCAGCATATTCAGCAGATTCGCAAACGGCGGATTATCGGCACACCAGACCAGGTAAAAGCGAAGTTAATTCAAATGGGCCATGATTATGGCGCCGGAGAGATTCTCATAAACAGCCCAATCTATGATGAACAAGCAAGAATTCATTCCTATCGGTTGATTGCTGAGGCATTCGGAATGAAGTAAATTCAATCCATATAGAAAGCCATGTTCTCTTGTTGAAGAACATGGCCTTTTCGCTTATTGCTCGAAGCCATCAAGAATTGTTCCGCCATATGGCCCTAATGTTCTTAAGATTAATGCTTCGAAAGGATCACAGTTCTTCCTCAAATATAAAGCTTGGAGTGCTGTTTCTAAAGTTTCAGCCATATTCGGATCAAATGACTTTAATGCTCTAAACAGATGCTTCCCTTCCCCAATCCATTGCTGATTCACTCGCAAATGAAATTCACACAAAGCCACAACCAGTCTATTCACGGAGAACCATAGTTCGGCTGTAGGTTCCCCCACTCTAATATCCTCTAATAAGTCCGTAATGACGTATCGCTGATAGTTAATCTCATTCAATGACCAGGGCATGGGCCCATACGCTAAATCGGTTCGAGCTTCTTCAATGACACGTATTCCTTCCTCTTCACATTTAATGACGTGCCCTTCAACAAGCATTCGCTGTAAAGAAGGGTTCGCAGCATAGATACCTTCATTAAAAATGTCCCTGTAACTGGAACAAGTAACGACAAAGCATTCAATGATCCAATCGTAAGCTTTGATCGTTTTATGGTAAGCAATCTCAGTTGTGTCGTCTAAGATTACAATGTCCAGATCGGAGTGGATGTTATCTTCTTTCCTGCTGCCGCTACCGCCCAAAACTGCAAGAGAGCAATTTGGGAAGTTATTGAGAATGTACAGCTCCGCCGCTTCTCTTCCTGGAATTCGCATGTGTTTCCTCCGATAGGTGATAAACTTTTATACTATGGCCCAAGCGGAACACGATCCCATTGAATAATGTAGATTAACTAATTCAAAAGGTGGTGAAAACTATGAGTCACGTTAAAGGTTATGGTGGTTTCACTTCTACTGGTGCGATTCTTGTTCTTTACATTTTGCTGGTAATTATCCTGAGCGCTGGTGTATGGGTCTAGGATGAACCTGAATTAGTGCCTCCTTGAACTTTCAGGGGGGCATTAATCCCTTATAACCGAGTATATGGGACTTGTGTACATATGTTCTTATAGAATCATAAGGGGGATAACAATGGATTATTTGAAAATGGTGTCACGATTGGGTATTGGGAGCGCACATCCTGGTGGATTTGTGGCAACGATTGAGCAGCTTGAAAAGTATAAGCCAGCTGTTAACGGGACTGTGTTAGAAATAGGCTGTGGTACTGGCAGGACGGCATGTTATTTAGCTGAACAGGGTTATCAGGTGATTGCCACCGATTTAGATCCTCATGTTTTGCTCAAAGCGAGGAAAAGGGCGGCGGCAATGGGGGTTCATGTGGATTTTGTTCAGGCTGATGCTCATGCGCTGCCTTTTCAAGACAATACGTTTCAAACGATTCTGGTTGAATCCGTAACCAACTTCACACAAGCCAAGACCTCCGTCTCCGAGTATTTTCGTGTACTGAAACAAGACGGGGTACTATATGATCGAGAGATGTTCATTCGATCTTCAGCACCTGCAGAACGTTTGGTTGAATTGAAAACATTTTTCCAAATGCCTGCTCTGATGAAAAAAGAAGAATGGAGCAGCTTGTTGGAAGATTGCGGCTTTTCGCAAATTCAACTTCTCGAAATGAACGAAGTTCAAGATGATAAGTTGAAGCAACAATATGAATGCCCGGATAACTATCAATATATTGACGAAGGATCCTTGTTAGACGCCAGTGTGCTGGAGTGTGGAATGCAATCTTCCAACATGATTATGGATCATAAGGAATACCTGGAATACGGGACTATAAGAGCGGTTAAAAACACAGAAGACCATATGGATACGCAAGAAAACAATAATATATTGGGGTAGTACGCAAGCTGCCTCAATTCAACTTGTGGCACCCAGAGAGCCTCCTTTGAATAGGAGGCTTTTTGCTTTTTACTTCTTGCAGTCTACGGGTAACGATTGTTCAATAACATCAGCGTCAACGGTATCACCGGAAGGCTAAATCAGGAATGAATAAAGCCATATGTTTTTTTGTCTTCTCCAATTGTTGAAGCGCATTCTTAAGTGTGTCATTAGATTTGATTGTGCTCATAGGTATGATTTTAAAATTTCGATGATTTCTATAGTAATTGTAAGTAGGTATAAATGTGGGATTCTTCAGTGTTATCGTCTTGTTGCTTCCGGTTACGGTCTTTGTCACCTCGACTGACCCAATCCCGCCGATTAATCGTTCCGTCCTCTCCTGAGCAGATAAGAAGTTACCGAGGGAATACATCACAAATGTGTTGTTCCCATCCTTGCCACGAACCCACGCAGGGGGCTGCAGTACATGTGGATGATTCCCGATTACAATATGAACTCCCATATCGGCTAGCTTCTGTGCTAGCTGCAGTTGCTCCTGGTTAGGCTTTGGCTCATACTCAGTTCCCCAGTGCATCGAGACAACGATCACATCAGAGATTTTTTTGGCTTTTTCCACATCGGCTCTTATCTTATCTACATTTATCAGATTGACTAAATAAGCCTTTCCTTTAGGTATAGGGATGCCATTGGTACCATAGGTGTATGCGAGAAAAGCAAACGTAATATTGTTCCTGGTTAAGGTGCGAATGGTGCTGGCGTCCTCTTCAGATCGAAAAGCACCGGTATACGGCATCTGCAATTTATCCCAATAAGCTAAAGCACTGTGAATCGCTTTCTCTCCCCTATCAAGGGTATGATTATTAGCCAAGGTCACAACATCTACTCCCGCCGCTTTAAGAGCGTCTCCGATTTCCTGAGGGCTGTTGAAAGATGGGTAGCTCGAAAGCCCTAGTCCCGTTCCGCCTATCATAGATTCCTGGTTCGCTACCAGAATATCCGGCTCCTGGGTCAGCTTGCGTACTTCATTGAACATGGGATTGAAGTCATACTTCCCTTTTGAAATAGAAGCATCTTTGTATACAGGACTGTGTATCAACACATCTCCAACCGCAGCAAGAGTGGCTCTTGTAATCACGGGTACATGATTTGATGGTAGCGCCCTGGCTAACAAGCCAGGCAGGGGAGCGATGGAAATTCGTTCTCTCAGACAACAGGAGTGTGTCTGAGACGGCTGGGTGAGATGTGAATCAGATACGATTGTACCCCCTGTACAGCAGCATAACATTAAGAAAATTACAGCTGCGTTTAAGAAGGATCTTATTCTCAGATAGACACCCCCTTGATAAAGTAAATGCAGCACAATAACAAAGAATATGATGGATGTAGAGCAAAGATACATTCTTAGAAAAGAATATTCCTTGACGAGAATATTCCTTAAGTGCTATATTGTCATTGTAGATCGTAATTAGCCATTTAAAGGACATGACAACTATGGATATAACTACATTTAGTGCCCTTGCTGAACCCAACCGTTTAAAAATGGTTGAGCTCCTAGCAAGCGGTCCGCTTACCGTCGGGGAGATCGCGGAACGTCTTAAGCTTCGCCAGCCACAAGCCTCCAAGCATCTGCGAGTTCTTTATGAGGCGGGACTGGTGGAAGTCAAGGCCGACGCCAATCGGCGGAACTATCAACTGAGAATGGAGCCGCTTCAAGATCTGGATCATTGGCTTGGTACCTATCGAAGAATCTGGAACGAGCGGTTTGACAATCTCGAGAATTATCTGAAGAAGCTGCAATCTGAAGACAACAAATCAGAATGAAAATGAGGAGGAAATATTTATGTCAAGTTCAATGGTTTGCAAGGTAGAGGGCTTGGAATTTGTTCTGGAGCGGGTCTTTGAGGCGCCGCGCGATTTGGTATTCAAAGCTTTCACTGAGGCCGAGCATCTGAAGCATTGGTGGGGGCCGCGTGGCTGGATTCTTACGGTTTGCAATGTTGATTTTCGCCCAGGAGGAATCTGGCATTACTGCATGAAGTGTATCGATGAGAACCAGGGAGATTTCTTTGGAATGGAATCTTGGGGGAAAGCTGTTTATAAGGAGATCGTGGACGGGGAGAAGATTGTCTACGTAGATTACTTCTCCGATGCTGAAGGTAATGAAGCAGAGGGAATGCCATCCGCAGCGAACACATTGACTTTTGAAGAGCACGAAGGACGTACCAAGCTCACAAGCCGATCACAATATGAGTCCGCTGAAGCTCTTCAAGCTGTATTGGATATGGGTATGGAGCAGGGAATTACGGAGACTTGGAACCGCCTGGAAGAACATCTTCAATCGATTCAGTAAATACAATGAGGTAGAGAATCTTCTAAAGAAAGATTATGATATTTATTGTATCGACTTATTTTGAAAGAGAGAGACGGATGGAGAAGAAGAGAAACTGGTTTGTGCTGTGGGCTTGTTGCGGGGTATTTGCAGTTTGTGTTCTAACGATGTTGATTCATCAGAATTCCTTGCTCCTCGGGAGTTTGGGTAAGCTCGATAATGATGACGTCAGGTATTTGCGCAGCGGACAGTATTTATTGGAACATGGGAGATTAATATACTACAATCCGGTAACTACTCCGTCCGCTTTTATAATGCCTGGGCTGCCTGTACTGATAGCCTGCATTATGAAGGTGTTCGGAACAGGGGATGCGGGAATCTACGCCTTTCGGATATTCCAGGCACTCTTGACCTCAGCATCTGTAGGGCTCATCTATTTAATAACTGATCGACTCTTCGGTAAACGGACAGCCAGATTCGGTGTAATTCTTGCGGCGGCTTATGTTCCTATTTATTATGCGGGTAATTTGATCCTGACTGAAACCTGTTTTACTTTTTTCTCCCTATTGCTGACTTATCTGCTCTTAATTGCACTAGGTAAGAACCGGAAGCGTGATTATATATTTCTGGGCTTGGCCATTGCGGGTGCCATTTATTTCAGACCTACCGCGGCCATGCTGCCTCTGGTGATCGGTTTGATCTGGTTGTTCCGAAGAGAGAAGCTTAAGCTTATTATTAGAAATACAATTATTCTGGGCTTAACCTTGATCATTTTCTTAAGTCCATGGTGGATTCGCAATTATCAAGTGTTCCATCAATTTATACCTTTAACCAATTCTTCTGCTAACCCGCTGCTGCTGGGAATGTTGATCAATGGGCAGGAGCCGCAGGATTTCATTCAAGAGCATGAACAAATCTACCAGACTTATCGTCATGGAAGTGAAGAGCAGCAGAAAGAATTAGCGATGATGATTTTCAAATATCAGATTACCCATCATCCGTTCATTTTCGGAGCCTGGCTGGTCTTTGGCAAATTGATCCGGTTGATCATCGTCCCATTCTATTGGTCGCCGATCTTTGGAATTCCATACTGGCTTGCTGCTCTCCAGCATGTCTTGTATTTGATATTTAGCATTGCGGGCCTGTGGAAGATGATGAGTCATAGAACGTCCGTTCATTATGGCTTCTTGAGTGTCGTTGCTTATTTTGTGGTGATTTATCTACCGTTTATTACAATGGAACGGTACTTCTATCCTACAATGCTGCTAATGATGATTCCATTAGCTTATTTTATAGAGCAGTGGAGAGTTCTTCCGATGAATCGGCGCAGGGTACGTGCGTCTACCGTTCAAGAGACACCTGTGAATGTAAGTGTGTAACTGAAGTTTTTTATGGCATTTAATGCGTGGATGGCTGCCCCAAAATTGCATGCAGTGATGCTTAACGGCTATTTAATCGGGAATGATGAAAGTAAGAAGCAAAGACCTTGTAGGTGGAATGCCGCCTTCAGGGTCTTTTGTCATATTTGTGAAATGATGTTTGCATTATACCTTAGTGGGGTATAGTATATAAATAAATGAAAGTTAAAAATATTAAGGAGTGTATTAAATATGAAAAAACAATTGATATTTTTTGGTACTGCCCTCATTCTCACGCTAAGTGGATGTGAAAGCAATTCACATCAGGAAGACTCTTCCTCCAGAAAAACTGCAAGCAGTCATACGGATATGGCGGAGATGAACCATTCGAGTTCGAGTGAAGTTCCAACAGATTTGAAAGAAGCTCAGAGCCCATCTTTCAAAGTAGGAAGTCAAGCTGTGATTCAAGCTGATCATATGCCAGGAATGAAA
The DNA here is from genome assembly GCF_050995535.1 of Paenibacillus sp. SN-8-1. Classification (NCBI taxonomy): domain Bacteria; kingdom Bacillati; phylum Bacillota; class Bacilli; order Caryophanales; family Paenibacillaceae; genus Paenibacillus; species Paenibacillus sp. SN-8-1. The sequence goes on along the minus strand of NZ_CP194782.1, from coordinate 2,436,103 downwards.
GGAGCAACTGCAACGATTGTAGGGGCTTACGACACAATAGCTTATGCGGTTACCTACACCCCGACAACAGGCGGAGACAAAGTTCACAATCACAAATGGGTTATTCATGAGGAACTCAAAGATCCACAAGCCGAGGCCTATAAGCCTGGAGATGAAGTTGTTCTTGAAGCGGATCATATGAAAGGCATGATGGGGGCCAAGGCTGTAATCGATTCTGCCGAGCATACAACCGTCTACATGGTTGATTACACGCCAACAACAGGCGGGGCCAAGGTGACTAATCATAAATGGGTAACCGAAAGTGAGCTTACAGCGAAATAAACTGCAGGGGCTGAGTGAAACCTTGAAGGCATAGACCTTCAAGGTTTTTATTATGGCTTTAGCCGGTTGAGTGCGTGAAACGCGCGAAACAAAAAACCACCCGCTATGCGGGTGGAGGGATCAGCGGTTTGACCACTAAGACCATTCCGATAAAATTGAGATGTTCAGGCTCAAAGAAAGGAATGGTCTTAAATGGCAAACAAGAGCTATAGTCTAGCTCACACAAAGTGGATGTGCAAATACCACATTGTCTTCACCCCGAAGTATAGACGGAAAGAGATCTATAATCAAGTAAGAAGAGATTTAATAGAAATTTTCAAACGCTTATGTAAGTACAAGGGAGTAGAAATTATAGAAGGTCACATGATGCCTGATCATGTCCATATGTTGGTCGCTATCCCACCGAAAATTTCAGTCTCATCATTCATGGGATATCTAAAGGGAAAAAGTTCGTTAATGATCTTCGAGAAGCACGCACAACTAAAGTATAAATACGGGAATCGAAAATTCTGGGCAGAAGGATATTATGTGAGTACGGTAGGTTTGAATGAAGCAACCGTAGCGAAGTACATTCGTGAACAAGAGGCACATGACCAAGCTGTAGATAAGCTGAGCGTAAAAGAGTACGAAGATCCATTCAGCAGCAACAGGGGCAAAAAGAAATAAACCAGTTTAACTGGTAAGTGAAAGTGACAATTAACACTGAGCCTGAACAGATTTGTGGTCAGGCTAGCGTCTTTAGGCGCAGTTTGGCAACAGGGGGTTATACCCCAAGAGCAAACCACCCGTTGGACGGGTGGTCATGATTATTTTTCAGCAAATTAGGATTTACAAATTATGGACTATAGGAGTATACTTTGACACATGAATGTACATTTGTTTGAATCGTGTACATATGTACATAGTTGAAAGGGGGATTACGCATCTGATGTCAGAAAGAAATCAGGACCGTAACCGATTGTTAGTGAAGATCTGTCAACTCTACTATGAGGATGGACTGAACCAACAGGATATCGCAAAGCGTCTTGGAATTTCAAGGCCACATGTCAGCCGAATGCTTGCAGCAGCGAAGAGCTCGGGTATTGTAAGGATCTCCATTAATAATCCCTTCTCAGCTGAGCAGGAACTGGAGAAGTTAATTATAGATCAGTTTGGAATTAAAGATGCTCTTATTATAGATTCATCCTCCATTCATCAGGATCAGCTGGCTGTAGAACTTGGTCGGGCCAGCGCCCCGTTACTGGAATCAATATTTAGAGATGGGGACGTTGTTGGAGTTATGGCAGGGAGAACCGTAGCCAGCGCAGCTGCAGAAATGGACCCATTCAGAAGGGAGGGGCTGCAATTCGTCCCTATGGTAGGGGGATGGGGATCAGATGGCGATTCGTGGCATGCGAACTCGAATGCGATGGCATTCGCGAATAAGCTGAAATCCAAATTCTCGATTCTTCACGCGCCCGCCGTGGTCGTAAACGAGGAGACTGGCCTGCTCCTTAAGGGGGAGCCTGAAATTGCCAAGGTACTCGAGTTGGCCCAGAACAGCCGGGTGGCAGTTGTGAGCATCGGCAATTTAAGCGAACAAGCGACGATGGTGAAGACGGGAACCTTCCGTGCTGAAGATATTGCTGAATTGACACAGAAGGGAGCGGTTGCGAATCTGTGTGCTTCATTTCTGGATCGGGACGGACATGAACTGGAGATGGATACGAATTGGAATAACCGTCTAATTGGACTTACTGCATCTGAACTTCGAGCAATTCCCACCGTTATTGCAATCGCTGGCGGAGATCAGAAAGCGGATGCTATTGAAGCGGCTTTGAAGGGGCAGTGGATTGACATCCTGGTAACAGACACAGCCGCGGCGCGCAAAATTATCTCATCTACTTATTCCGAAGAATGTTGAAGGAGGAAGGTTGATCATGTCCACAAGGGAAAATTCACTCCATTATGCAGATTCAGCTTCAGAATACTTCGCTTCTGCTGAGGGCTACTACGGAGAATTCGGGGGTTCATTCATACCCGAAATTCTGGTTCCTGCTTTCGAGGAGATCAAGGAGCATTTCGAAGCGATTCGATATGATGAGCGGTTCTGGCAGCAATATTGCTCATTTCTGTCCAATTATTCAGGCCGGCCAACTCCTCTGACCTATGCTGACAGGTTAACTGAGCATTTCGGCAGGGCTCAGATTTATATCAAGCGTGAGGATTTGAACCATACCGGAGCACACAAGCTGAATAATGCCCTCGGTCAAGCCATGCTGGCCAAGAAAATGGGGAAAACCAGAGTCATCGCCGAAACGGGAGCCGGGCAGCACGGCGTGGCTACTGCTACTGCAGCAGCTAAGCTTGGTCTATCCGCAACAATATACATGGGTCGTGAGGATATGGAGCGTCAGTATTCGAACGTGTTCTGGATGAAGAGATTAGGAGCAGAAGTAATTGGCGTCGATTATGGTTCGAAGACGCTTAAGGACGCGATCAACGAGGCGCTAAGGGATTGGGTATCCAGCTTTGAGAGCACACACTATGTGCTCGGTACAGCTTCGGGAGCGCATCCTTTTCCCGCCATTGTCGCTTTCTTCCAATCTATTGTCGGTATTGAAGCCAAGGAACAGATTCAACAGGCGATGGGCAGACTGCCGGATCGTGTCTATGCTTGTGTCGGGGGAGGCTCCAACGCACTAGGCATATTTCAGGGGTTCTTTGCAGATGAAGGCGTGAAGCTTTATGGGGTTGAGGCTGGTGGGCAAGGCGCGAGAACTGGGAACCATGCTGCAAGAATTGCCTATGGGGAAGGAACGCCAGGTATTGCTCAAGGTTACAAGACTATATTTCTTCAGAATAAGGATGGGCAAATGAACGATACGTTCAGCCTGGCTGCCGGTCTTGATTATGTTGGCGTCTCGCCAATCCTGGCAGATCTAGCTCAGAAAGGCAGAGTACAGTTCTCAGCCGCAACTGATGAGGAAGTGATACAAGCGCTTGAGATCGTAATGACGAATGAAGGTTTGATTCCTGCACTAGAGTCTGCGCATGCTTTTGCAGGAGCCTTCAAGGATATTGAGGGTTCTACGAAGTCTGATCTTATCATTATCAATATGTCGGGTCGTGGTGACAAAGATATTTTTAATATAGCGGAGGGATTGAAGGATGATGAATGGAAAGCCTTTATCAATCGCAAATACAACCAGCTTACTTAGTCGCCGGATTATAGACAAACGTTCAGCCAAGCCGATTCAGATTATGACCCATCAGATCCTTGGATATCCTGATTTCAAGACCAACTATGAGATGATTCGTTTGTTCGCGGAGAGCGGCGTTGATTTGGTAGAGCTTCAGCTGCCGTTCTCGGAACCGATTGCCGATGGCCCTGTATTTTTGCGAGCCAATCAAGTCTCGCTTGAGAACGGAACAACGACCCAGCAATGTATGGATTTCGCCAAACAAGTTACAAAGGAATTTCCCGAATTAAATTTTGTGTTCATGACTTATTACAATGTCGTGGTCCAATATGGAATTGACCGCTTCATCTCTACCTGCGCGGAGAACCAGATACAGGGATTAATTATCCCTGATGCCTATCCTGAGGAAAGCCGGGAGTTCATGGAGGCATGTGCCAAATATGGGGTCGATCCAATTCTTCTCGCGACTCCTTACACGACAAAGAAACGCCTGGATTATTTATCCGAGCAGACGGGGGGATTCCTTTACTGCGCGGCGCGCAAGGGAGTGACAGGTTCAAGAACTGCCTTCGACCAGTCCACAGATGAGTTTCTGGGTAGAGTCCGTGAGGTTGCGAAGATCCCTGTTGCAGTAGGGTTTGGAATACAGAGTAGTGAGGATGTTAACTTCCTTCAAGGGAAATGCGATATTGCTATTATCGGAACTCAGCTGCTTAATGTACTGGAGCAAGAGGGATTATCAGGAGTTGAGCGTGTTTTGAAATCATTGCCTACTCTAAAATAATCCCTTAACATCATTAGGCCCATACCTGTAGCGAAAGCTCTCCAATTCGAGCCGTTACAGGGTTAGCCTGAAATTTCCTTAAGAATTCAAAATCCGGGTGAATTACGTAATTGGTCAGAAATGCCGAGGTCTGGCTGCCTGGCTTACGCTTTCTATTCAGCGCAGCGATAATTTGCTCAGAGCTTTCAATGCCAATTCCGTGTCCATAATAAAGATTAGGCCTCAGCAGTACCACATTTTCTCCTTGCCACTCTGGCTTAAAGGGGTCGAAATCCGGGTTCTCGAAATACTGGACATCGCCTGGGTAGGCCTCTTCGCCAATATCGGTCGTTTGAAGGACAAGATTTGGATCATGCTCTCCATCATACAAGAGCAAATTTTTGAAATAAGCGTCAAAGGAATCCGCGGAGATCGGTTCAATCACAGCCTTATACCATACGATAACTATTGCGGTTCCGCATTCAAAAGCGTACATCGGCCCGTTCCTGTAAATATCGTTAATGGCATCTGATGGCTTGACCCCGTCTTTTAGCCGAAAGCCTCCATTGCTCTCCCGTATCCAAAAGGCTTCATTGCAGCGAGAGTTTTTGAATTTGGCGAACTTGGCGCCGCTGGAGTTTAATTTTCTTGCTGCTGATGTGATTTCTTGTCTCATCTGTAATTCAAATTTCAAGGCATCCAGAGAGGGATAACGATAGTTGGATGAGCTCTTCTCTTTCTGCAGGACAATGGCTCGCTCAAGCTCAGATAGCTTCAACTTACTGATCTGCTCATTGGGCGTATGATCTTCGATGACAATCATGATTTGTTCCTCCAATCTGTAGGGCTCTCTACTATAGTAGGCAGATGACCAGAAATTGGTGACTTCTTTGTACAAGCGGGACTTTCCAATCTTTAAAAATAACGATAAGACAGGCTGCCGAAGATTCGGGCAGCCTTTTTTTACATTTGAAGACATATGTCCTTCCCGATTAGGCGGATATATCTTTTAATTATGGAACAGATCTATATTGGGGGGAGAGAAGTGATGAAAGGGAGTATATTTGCTTTTATAGGCGGTGCCTGCATTACCCTACAAGGTGTGGCGAATGCACGGATCAGTCAGGATATTGGAACCTGGCAGGCTGCGGCAATCACCCAATTAACGGGATTCATTCTGGCATTGTGTATATTGATGTTTGTTCGTGACGGAGCTTTGGTGCGGTTCAAGCGGGTAAAGCCGCTGTATTTGCTCGGCGGGGGATTTGGAGCCCTCATTATATTCAGTGAAGTGACGGCGATTCAGCAGATCGGGGTGACATTTACGATCTCTGCGCTACTAATCGCTCAGCTGTGCCTAACCTTCCTGATCGATACTAATGGCTGGTTCGGTGTGGCGAAGCAGAAGATGAAGATTCCGCAGTTCATGGGGATCGGCCTGATGATCGCGGGTGTGATTATCATGAAGTTTTGATAGAATGAGATTTTGGGAATACTTTGTTTGAAAGGCGAAGGTGTGAAGTGGAATGAAAGAAATTCAGGACTTGGCAAGGCTGAACTCATATTTGGAAATCAATCAATTGGGATCTGCATTTGATGAAAGGATGCTCCCACATTTGTCATTGTACAGCTTCGAGCATGGGGAGCTGATCTGTTCACAGGGTGAGCCTGCTCATAATCTGTATGTCCTTGTTAAGGGTAAAGTGAAGATTTATACCACTTCAGTTGAAGGGAAGACACTAATCTTATCCTTCAAGACTCCACTGGATCTAATTGGTGATATTGAGTTTGTACAGGGGATTGAGATTATTAATACTGTCGAAGCTGTCTCGCCAGTTGTAATGATTGGTATTCACCATAGATGGCTTGTCAAATATGCCCAGGATCACCCGCCTTTCCTACAATTTATGCTGAAGATTATTTCCCAGAAATTTTACCTTAAATCCAACTTTTTAAGCTTTAATTTGATGCATCCGGTTGAAGTCAGATTAGCAAGTTATCTGTTATCCGTCTCATACGATGAGTCGGATTCTAAGTTTCAAGGGGAGCTTACAGCTTTAAGTCTGAAGGATGCGGCGAACTTAATTGGAACAAGCTACAGGCATCTCAACCGGGTTATCCAGAAATTTTGTGCCGAGGGGCTTATTGAACGTACTAAAGGAAGCTTAAAGGTTAAGAATCGGATAGGACTTAGTGAACTGGTAAGCCGTAACATTTATGAATAAGAAGGAGGGAGAGTAATGTTACTTGGACTTATATTGGCTCTATTTGCCGGTTCCCTGGTCAGCTTGCAAAATATATTTAACAGCAAGGTGAATGAACGTGCAGGCTCTTGGGCTACGACTACTTTGGTGTTAGGAATGGGATTTGCAGCTTCCCTCATAATCAGTTTAATTCTTGAGGGAAAAAGGACCTTTGCTTTACAGAGCATGCAGCCCTGGTATTGGATCAGCGGGATGATTGGGGTAGGTGTAGTCATTTGCTTGGTTCAAGGAGTCAGGCTGCTTGGACCAACCTTTGCCATCTCCATTGTGATGACCTCTCAGCTCGGGTTTGCTTTATTGTGGGATTCACTCGGCTGGCTGGGTCTAGAGAAAGTGCCTTTCACCTGGAATCAATTGATCGGTGCGCTGGTTATCGTTGGAGGCCTGCTTGTGTTCAAATTTGGAGGGAAATCTGCTACGAAACAAAGAGTCGAAGAGCATTCTTCGTATGAGCTTACAAATTAGGAGGTTCAGGGTATGACAACGATTGACAAAATCGCATGGATCCACGTGAATAACGGTCAAATCTTATGCGCGCGTTCCAAAGGCCAAGAAAGCTATTATCTGCCTGGGGGAAAAAGAGATCCTGGAGAAAGTGATCAGGATACGCTCATACGGGAGATCGAGGAGGAGCTATCTGTTCAAATTGAGCAAGATACCATCCACTTCTTTGGAACATTTGAAGCAAGGGCTCATGGGAAGTCAGAAGATATAACCGTGAAAATGACCTGCTATACCGCAGATTTCTCAGGCATTCTTAGACCTGCTTCAGAGATTGAGGAATTGGCCTGGTTGAATTACAAAGACCTGCATCTTGTATCGCAGGTAAGTCAGCTTATCTTCGAGCAGCTATATGCGTTGAAGTGGCTCGAATAATCTGAAGAAGGCTGTTATTCAGCCTTCTTTTCTTTTTTTCTTACGAAGTAGCATCACACAGAGCAGCAGGATAGGCAAAGCGATTTGAAAGATAGGAAAAATCCTTGTGACGGTGAAATGAAGTCCAACCCAGATGAATTCAGTGTAGCTTTTGGAGAGAAGGGAGAGCAGCAAGATGGTGATCCCGAGCGGAATCACCCAAATTTTTATTTTTAACGACGTAATCCTGTATAGACCAATCACCGCACCAAGATAAAAACACGCTATTTTTGTCCCTAGTCCAAGGAAGAGAATTAGCGTAAATAGCGCATCGGTTCTCTCAAGCACTTTAGTTACTTGGATAATTTGAACGACTTGCAGCAGAGGGTATGTACTAATCGCGGCTAAATCAGGTCCCAGCACCAGAATCTCCAGTTCATTCAAAATAATCAGAATAACAGCAGTGATGCAGTAGGAGACGAATATGGTCTTGTTCATGTGCTTACTCTTGGGAACAAAACTGAAAAATACCAGAAACAGCACCGTCTGCCCGAAAGGAAACGAGATAAGCTCGGGTACAGCAGCAGACCAAACAGGGCCTATCCCGTTCTCCATTACAGGTGAAAAATATTCTAAATGTACAATTCCTGTGATAGAAATAAAAAGGACGAGCAGTCCGTAACCAAGAACTAACACAGGCAACAAGACGGTGCTCATGATAAATAAGACCATGGGACCGTACCGTACGGTGTTGCCAATAACAGCAATCGCAATCAGCAAGATAAAGAAGACCGGAGTTTTATTCAAAAGGGTCATCACGGTTAATTCGCCGAGGTCACGCAAATTCCGGGAAGCTTCATACGTGAAATACGCAACAAATACGAGGGCAAGCACACTCCCCAGGAACTTCCCGAAATACTTCCGGTACAATTCGAATAAATCAAGTTTTGCATCGAGGTTATAGATCACAAGATAGAGGAGCAGCAAGATAAGGCCGCAAATTGCCCCAATAGACATGGCTATCCATGCATCTTGTTTGGCTTTCCCACCCAGTAAAAAGAGTGTGGTACTCCCTATCTGGAACAAAGACAATGTAATGGCTAGTCCGGATACTCGTACGGGGTATTTGTTCATTCCAGGTGAACTCCTTTTTTAGGTCATCACTAATTTAATCCTGCTCAGATTGCTCAAATGATTTCTGTATGAGCCCTGTACGTCTAATGGTGGATTGTACCTGTATATCCAGTTCCATTCGAGCCAGTTCATCCTGCCAATCATCCTTGATTTGTCTCCAATCGGACGGGAACTTTCTGTGAATCTTATCCGCAAAACCAGCTGTATCCGTCTTAAGTCTCTTCATGGCAGACCAACCTGTGTGGATGAAATCTTCAATTTGCTGATCAATTTGAGCTTCAATTTCCCTGATCACTTTCGGATTACTTAAATCCTGCCGGCAGGTAGATTCCGTTAGCACACCTTTAAGCTTGACCTTAATCTGCATCACATAATGAGATCCGGACTTTCTAGGAGTGATTTTGGTCTTGGATGAGTTCACAGTAAATCCTGCGCGTTCCTGAGTCTGATCTCCCTTGGAACAGGGGAATGACAATTCGGTCCTATGTATATCTCCCGTCAGCCAGGAAAGGCCAAAACTTTCATTATAATTGAGCTCACCTACTAAACGGTCCTTATGAAAGATCCCAAGCTTGGTAATTTTCATTTTTAGCGGCTGCTGGGTCTGTTTCAGGACATCTTCTGTTTCCAATTCTTCCTCACGGTTATCTGATTTATCTCCGGCTAAATCAATAACAGGAACGCTAATTCCTTTGGCATCTGAGTTCATTTTTAATGCGAAATTAAATACGGAGATGACGGGATACGCAGAGACCTGGTCACTTTCCTTAGTTAACATATCAGACAAACTAGATCCTGGTAGTTTCTCCGGTGGGCTAAGCTTATTTAATATATCAATGGCTTGACCTTCAGTCAGGGCCATGAGGACGGTCTCTCTAGGTTCTGTATTGCGGAAATAGAAATCCATTAATTCGCCAACACCTTGTTCTGCCGCGCTTTTTCCAATTACTAAAACCTTATTATGAGCAACATAGACACGACGTGGGTGTTCCAGGTTACTAAGATTCAAAGCTTGATGAATGGCGGTGGAATTCACGGAGAAAACGTGAACTGCCGGTTGTGACGTTCCTGCAGAGCTGCCCCCATTTCCCGATGCCATATTGGAGGGGACAATAACCTGGTAGGAGATCGTCCATTGCCCGTCCTTAAAGTCCACCCCCGTTGCCACGACAATTCCCAGCTCATTCAGCTCAGTCCGATTCCAGCAGCCTGACAGGATCAGCATAATCATAAGAGAGACAATACTTAAGCATATACTGCGCATGAAGCTCCTCCTTACCGCATCGGATCTTTGTTATGATCAGTGGCCTGCTCAGCAAAGGACTTATGGTCAACAGATTGCCTCACCTCGTTGTTATCTCCAAACATGACGGGACGTTTTTTCATTTTCCACCAGGGGGCACGGAGGATAAAATCCTTCAGATTTGTCTTGTTAAATGGAGCGAGTGGTGTCAGGTATGGAACTCCAAAGCTTTGAAGTGAGGACAAATGAGCCAGGATAGGCACCAGACCAGCAAGAATGCCGAACAATCCCAAAGTACCCGCAAGAAACATCAGTACGAACCGCAGCAGTCTTACTGCACCTGCCATATTAATGGCAGGAAGAACGAAGTTGGAGATCGCAGTAAATGAAACCACGATGACCATCGCTGCCGACACAATCCCTGCCTGAACCGCCGCTTGCCCCAGAACAAGCGCACCTACTATAGAGATTGCGGGTCCAATTGCTCTAGGCATCCGCACGCCTGCTTCACGGATAACCTCGAAGGTAATCTCCATGACTAGCGCCTCCAGTAAAGCTGGCAGAGGCGTGCTTTCACGTTGAGCGGCCAGAGCAATGAGCAAGGTCGTTGGGAGCATTTCCTGATGAAACGTTGTCGTAGCGATATAGATAGATGGGAGAAGCAGAGCAACAAAAAATGATACGAATCTGATTATCCGAAGAAAGGTAGCAAGATCGTATCTTTGGTAGTAGTCTTCACTCGAAACAATAAACCGGAAGAAGGTAACGGGAGCAATCAAGGTGAAAGGCGTACCATCAACCAATATGGCAACCAGTCCTTCCAATAGCCCGCCAGCAACAGTATCTGGCCGTTCGGTGTTATAGATTGTTGGGAAGGTAGACCTGACCCCATCTTGAATGAACTCTTCAATATAGCCGCTTTCAAGGATGCTATCGGTATGGATCTTATCGATTCGGGATAAGACTTCATCCACTACTTCGGGATTGGCAATTCCTTTAATATACGCAACAGATATTTTGGTTTGGGTATACTTACCAACAACACGGGACTCGAATCGTAGATCCGCCGACCTAATTATGCGTCTCAGCAGGGCAATATTTGTTGAAATATCCTCCGTAAAACCTTCCTTGGGTCCGCGGACAACCGTCTGGGAGGTTGGTTCTTCCACAGACCGCCTGGCCCCGCCTAGAATTGAAACTGAGAAGGCTTCGTGGACACCGTTAATAATAACAAGAACTTGTCCTTCCAGAATGGCACGCAGCATCTCTTCTTCAGTGTAGACGACGTTAAGATTACCGGCAGGGACTTTGTCCTTGAACCATACTGCAGGATCAACATTTCCATCCCTAGGATAGGATTTACCTAAAACTGAAGTTAAGGACTCCATCAGATCTGCGAGAAGGGTCTGGTCAATCAAACCATCAATGTAACTAATAGCAAAAGGATAAGGGGCACCAGAGGAATCACTGATCTCCCGGATAATGAAGTCAGAGCTGTTCCCCATCCGCTCCTTGATCATAGCCAATTTATCGCTAAGCAAAGCACTTATATTACTATTTGGTGAGGCTGAATTTATTTGAGTGGTAGCCTTGTTATGCGGCTCTTTCCGGCGATTGTGGAACAGGAGCAGCTTTAGAAGTTCAAACAACATAAGTTCTCCTTCTTCACTTAATTTCCATGTAATTTGCTCCCAATTGGTTGTTTTTATTCGCCGAGATGATTAGAACAATACTCGCAGGTGGTAATCTCATCCTGGCTCAGAGCGTAAACTAACATTCGTACAGATGAAGTTATAGATCCATGCGTTGTTAGAATACAAAGAAGGAGAACAGCAGATTGCTGTTCTCCTTCTTCTTGCGGGGTTACGCATTATCACCGATCGGAAGACGATCTGTCTCTGTTACCATGTTCCGATTGGTTATGGTCATCTCCGGCACCTTCACCGGCTTTGTTACCGAGAGCTGCTCCTGCAACTCCACCAACAACGGTTCCTAATGGACCGAGGATTGAACCAACGGCAGCACCTACCGCTGCACCGCCAACGGTTCCCACAGCTTCACCTGCGTCAATTCCATCTTTGCTTCCATGATTACGATTATTGTTCTTGTCAGCCATTCATATCACTCCCTCGCTACTTGATAAGCAGGGCTGCTGCTAGACCAGCGCAGTCCTGAGGGATAGTGTACCCCTGAGTAACGAATCAATTCCTGAAGCGGAAATCTAGCACAAAATAATTATAGGAATAAGAAAATAGACCAATGAACAACACAAGCGAAACCAATGTTATGTCGAAATTTGGATGATAGAATGTCGTTAGGCCAGCTGGTTGGTGATATCTTACAATTCTTATCTCGCGAGAACAATAAAGGTCTACAGCTTTAAGGATCGTAATTTGACGAAAGATGAGGAGGAATTTATCAAAATGTACTTACGCAAGGGTTTTCTGACTTCATTGGTTGCTCTACTGGTCCTTATCGGAATGGGGAGTACGCTTCCCAAAGCGTCCGCTGCTTCCGGATTTTATGTAAGCGGTACCAAGCTATATGATTCAACTGGAAAACCTTTTATGATGAGGGGGGTAAATCATGCACATAATTGGTATAAGAATGATCTGAATACCGCGATTCCGGCTATTGCTAAGACTGGAGCCAATACGGTGCGGATCGTGTTGTCGAACGGCAGCCAATATACCAAGGATGATCTGAATTCTGTCAAGAATATCATTTCTTTAGTGTCACAGAACAAAATGGTTGCGGTACTTGAAGTTCATGATGCTACAGGCAAAGACGACAGGGCATCTCTCGATGCTGCGGTAAATTACTGGATCAGTATTAAGGATGCACTCATTGGAAAAGAAGACCGGGTGATTGTCAATATTGCTAACGAATGGTATGGCTCATGGGACGGAAACGGCTGGGCAAATGGGTACAAGCAGGCCATTCCTAAGCTTAGAAATGCAGGAATAAAGAATACGTTAATTGTAGATTGTGCAGGGTGGGGACAATATCCGCAATCCATTGTAGATTATGGTGCGTCTGTATTTGCCGCGGATTCACTCAAGAATACGGTATTCTCGATCCATATGTACCAGTACGCTGGGAAAGATGCTGCCACCGTTAAATCCAATATGGAGAATGTGCTAAATAAAGGACTCGCGCTCATTATTGGTGAATTTGGAGGTTACCATCAAGGGGCGGATGTTGATGAAACCGCAATTATGAAATACGGCCAAGAGAAAGGGGTGGGCTGGCTCGCTTGGTCATGGTATGGGAACAGCTCAGATTTATCCTATCTAGACCTAGCAACAGGGCCCGCAGGCAGTCTGACAAGCTGGGGCAACACCGTGGTTAACGGCACGAATGGAATCAAATCAACTTCGGTAAAGGCAGGCATATATTAATCTTGACTTATACCGAATAGTTAGATTAAAGCTTTTGGTAAGCTCCTGGGAAGAGATCTCTTTCCAGGAGCTTATTTTGTTGTTAATCAGAGGGAAGGAGCGAATGACCCAACGCTAACTGTAAATCACATCGGGTTGTTCTTTAATCCAGGCAAACTGGTCATGCATGCTCACGACTTCCCCAACCAATATGATTGCCGGATTCTGAACTCCATGGTCTCGTACGAGCTCAGGAATATGCTGAAGTGTTCCACTAAGTGTACGCTGGTCTGCTGTGGTTCCCCAGGAGATAACAGCCGCAGGAGTGTTAGGATCTCTGCCATGATCAATTAGTCGATCCCGGATATAAGTAATATTGCTGATCCCCATATAGAAGGCTAGAGTATCAATTCCCAAAGCATAGGCCTTCCATTTCTCTTCAGAGATGGAGTTTCCATGACATAAGTGACCAGCTACCATAGCGAATGAGGCTGCGACCTTACGCTGTGTTACCGAGATTCCCGCATATGCAGGTGCTGCAATGCCAGCTGTAATGCCAGGAACTATTTCGTAACGGATCCCCAGTTCTTTGAGACCCTCAAGCTCTTCTTGAATCCGGCCAAAAATGCAAGGATCACCACCTTTTAACCGAGTTACCGTTTTGCCTTCTAAGGCTTTCTCGATTAGGATCCCGTTTATTTGAGTCTGCTCTAAATGGTGATGATTAGGTTGTTTGCCACAGTAGATCAGCTCCGTATTTGCTCCTGCATAATCAAGAAGTACCGGGTTAGCTAACCTGTCATATATGATGACATCTGACCTTTGAATGCACTTTAGTCCCTTAACGGTAATCAATTCCGGATCTCCTGGACCTGCTCCTACAAAGAAAACAATCCCGGGTGGCTTCATTGTATCCTCTCCTCAAAAGTTAATGTTAGAATACATAACATAATATTCATCTCAATATATAGGGAAATCACCCTATTTTCAAGCGGTTTTAAATAAATGGTTGATTTTTCATTTAAAAAGTTGTAATTTTAAGTCACTAAATATGTGATGTATCATTACACATGTAAGAAAATGAGGAAATTTTACCGCAACTTAACACAAACCTAACATGGAGGAGCGAGCATATGAAAAAGAAGCTAGTACTTATTGGTAATGGTATGGCAGGTGTCAACGCGATTGAGCAATTATTAAAGCTGGCGCCGGAGAAGTATGAAATCACTGTATTCGGCAGTGAACCTCATCCGAACTATAATCGCATTCTTTTATCTTCGGTCCTTGCTGGCGATGCAACAATTCAGGATATCGTGATTAATGATATGGATTGGTACAAGGACAATGGAATAACGCTTCACACCAGCCAGACGGTAACCCATATAGATACAGGAATGAAAATCATAACTACAGATAAAGGATTAACTGCAAGTTATGATGACCTGATTATCGCAACAGGTTCTCTACCGTTCATGCTGCCGCTTCCAGGTGTAGATAAGGAAGGGGTTATCGCTTTCCGCGACATACAGGATTGTGAGTCCATGATTAATGCCGCCAAGCAATACAAGCATGCCGTTGTAATCGGTGGAGGATTGCTGGGTCTAGAGGCTGCGCGGGGCCTGCTTAATCTAAATATGGATGTGTCCGTGGTTCACATTTACAAGCACCTAATGGAACGACAGCTTGATGAGACAGCCTCTGATATGCTGCGTTCCGAGCTGGAGAGCCAAGGAATGAAGTTCCTATTGGAGCAGAACACCGATTCTATATTAGGTGAAGAACGGGTAACGGGAGTCCGGTTCAAGGATGGCAGTGAAGTGAAAGCCGATTTGGTGGTCATGGCTGTAGGAATTCGCCCGAATGTGGCCTTGGCTAAAAACAGCGGGATCGAGACCAATAGAGGGATTGTGGTGAACGACTATCTTGAAACGGGTACGCCACATGTCTATGCGGTTGGAGAATGTGCAGAGCACAGTGGTGTAGTGTACGGCTTGGTTGCACCTCTATTCGACCAAGGAGCTGAGCTGGCTAAGAGGCTCGCTGGAATCCCATCTTCCGGATATAAAGGCTCTGTTGTCTCCACCAAATTAAAGGTGTCTGGTGTGAATGTATTTTCGGCCGGTCAATTCGTAGATAGTGCAGAGACGCGTTCTTTCCGAATCCAGGATGATTTCGAACATGTATATAAGAAGATTGTAGTTCAAGACGGTAAGCTGATTGGTGCCGTGCTCTTCGGTGATACCAGTGACGGTCCCAAGCTCTTCTCAATGATTCGCGCTGGTCAGGATATCAGCGGCCAAGAGAAGGAACTGGTGCTCGGTGCACAGGGATCAAGCAAGCCCAAGTCAGGCATTGATTTCGTGGCAGATATGTCTGATGACGAGATTGTATGTGGATGTAACGGCGTGTCCAAAGGAACTATTCTCAGTGCTATTCAGGAGAAAAACTGCACCAGTGTTAATGATGTTAAGTACTGCACCAAAGCAACTGGCAGCTGCGGCGGGTGTAAGCCATTGGTTGCCGATTTACTGACCTATGCACTCGGAGCCGATGGAGTTACTGCGGTTAAGGAAGGCATCTGCGGCTGTACAACGCTGGGACGTGAAGAGGTGGTAGAGGCAATCCGTACCATGAAATTGACTTCTTCCAGAGAAGTTATGAATGTTCTGGAATGGAATAACCCGGAGGGATGTTCCAAGTGCAGACCTGCGATTAACTACTACCTGGGCATGATCTGGCCTGTGGAGCATGAAGATGAGAAGGAATCCCGTTTTGTAAATGAGCGCAATCACGGCAACATCCAGAAGGATGGTACGTACTCGGTCATCCCACGGATACATGGGGGGGTAACAACGGCGGAAGATTTGAAGAAGATAGCCGATGTCGCGGTCAAATATGATGTTGAAACTGTGAAAATTACAGGTGCTCAGCGGATCGGTCTTTATGGAATCAAGAAGGAAGATTTGCCTAAGGTATGGGAAGAGCTAGATATGACATCGGGCTTTGCTTATGGGAAATCCCTTCGTGCGGTCAAAACGTGCGTAGGCTCCACTTGGTGCAGATTCGGAACCCAAGATTCAATGAGCATGGGGATTGAACTAGAGAAACGTCTTGAACGAATTAGTACACCTGCGAAGACGAAGGTTGCCGTTTCCGGTTGTCCTCGAAATTGTGCCGAAGCGACAATTAAAGATCTGGGCGTGGTAGCGATCGATGGGGGCTGGGAGATTTATGTTGGCGGTAACGGAGGTACCGATGTACGGCCGGCTGAGTTACTGGTCAAACTGAGGAAGGAAGATGAAGTTATTGAATGGACGCTGGCATATTTCCAATTGTACAGAGAGAATGCCAATTATAATGAGCGCACATCCAAATGGATTGAACGCGTAGGTTTGGAGTCAGTTAAGAATGCACTGGCTTCTAGGAAAGAGCGCAAGGCACTGCAGCAGCGTTATGAATTTAGTGCAGGTCTTATAGAGGATCCTTGGAAAGAAATCATAGAGCAGGAACGCCTTAACAAGAACTACGAACCACTTCAGCCGCTTAAAGTGTAATCAAATTTAATAGTAAAGGAGAGCTGTGATATGAAGCGATTCGTCATCGGCCAAGCCAGTGAAATTGAAGAGAAGAGGGCTCGTGTAGTCCAAATCCTGGACACGGAGATCGCCATATTCAAATTAACGGGTGGAGAGCTGCGGGCGATTGAGAATTTGTGTCCGCACAAGAACGGCAAGCTGTCAGAAGGCATTGTATGCGATCATCATGTATACTGCCCACTTCATGATTGGAAGATCAATTTAAATGATGGTTTGGTTCAAGCTCCAGATGAAGGTTGCGTCAAGTCCTATCATGTGGAAGTTGAAGAGAGTACAGGCAATATCATTCTTAATGTAGAGAGCAAGGAACCTACAAGGGCTTCCTAGAGGATCAAGAGGGGGGAGGAGCTGCTGTGAATTATATAAAGCCACAGGAAGTATTGAATCAAATGATCCAAGCTGGCGCCGTTAAAGCTAGTCTTTCTGTCAAGGACCTTCTTATTCGGGGGTTCCTTGCCGGAGCTATTCTATCTTTTGCAACTACACTTGCTTTCACGGCAACAATCCAGACAGGTCTTGGGCTTGTAGGAGCATTGGTCTTCCCGGTTGGATTCGTCATGATCATTCTGCTTGGACTTGAACTTGTGACAGGTACCTTCGCTCTTGCGCCCATCGCGGTTATGGCCAGGCGAGCTACTCTTGGAGGTATGTTCGAAAACTTCTTCTGGGTAATTCTTGGACATATACTGGGTTCCATCTTTTATGCAGGCTTGTATTACGTGGCAGTAACTAATTTTGGGCATATTCATGATCAGCCTGTAATCAAGTACATCATGAAATTGGCAGAGACCAAGACGAATGGATATTCTGCTCTCGGAAGTGATGGAATGGTTACTGTATTTGTAAAAGCGGTTCTGTGCAACTGGATGGTTACGCTTGGAGCGGTTATGGCTATGACCTCCAGCTCGACCACCGGGAAGATTCTGGCGATGTGGCTGCCGATCCTCACCTTCTTCGCCCAAGGTTTTGAACATGCGGTAGTGAACATGTTTGTCATTCCGGCAGGCATCATGTACGGAGCCAAGGTCAGTCTTGGAGATTGGTGGCTGTGGAATCAAATACCGGTTCTCTTGGGTAACTTGGCAGGTGGAGTATTGTTTACAGGAATTATGCTCTATATTACGCACAGGTCCAAAGGGACCTCCGAGGGCAAACCAACCACGAAGGCAGCGTGAATCGAATATACCTTATAACAAGAACCCGTCTGATTAGACGGGTTCTTGGGATGTTCATGTTAATTTATATACCCTGGCCTCATAAGGACGAAGCGTGAACTTATTCTTGTCCTCCTCTGTAGGCTGTTCATAATTGGCAATAAGCAGCTCTCTGGAGGCGCTTTTAAGTTCATCAGGCCACTTAAATACAGGGGTACCCTCGAAAAAGTTAAGAATAACCAGAAGTCTCTCATCATTCAGTGTTCGGGTGTACACATACAATTCCGGATCTAAGGGGAGCAGCAGCTTATACTCACCATAGACGAATACTTTATGCTTCTTGCGAAGGGCAAGGAGCTTACGGTAATGATGATATATAGAGTCCGGATCCTGGACAGCCGAAGCAACATTCACTTCTTTATAGTTCTCATTCACCTTAATCCAAGGTTCGCCAGCAGTAAAACCTGCCTGGGCTGAATCATCCCACTGCATTGGCGTTCGGGCATTATCCCGGCTCTTCGCCCTGATTGCAGCCATGGTCTGATCGCCCGGTTTTCCTTGAAGGTTAGCATGTTCGTAGAAATTCAATGTCTCCACATCACGGTAATCACTGATTGTATCAAACGATACATTCGTCATCCCAATTTCTTCACCTTGATAGATATACGGTGTACCTTCCAGGGTTAGCATCCAGGTGGCGAGCATCTTGGCCGATTGAACGCGATATTCACGGTCATTCCCGAATCGGGATACAGGCCTTGGCTGATCGTGATTACCAAGATAATTGGCATTCCAACCCTGATTATGCAGGGTGGTCTGCCATCTGCTCATAATTTTCTTCAGCTCCAGCAAAGTCCAGGAGCGCATTTCCCATTTTCCCGTCCCGTTCGAAGCTGAATCCAGTGTCATATGCTCGAATTGGAATACCATATTGAGTTCATGACGCTTGTCGCCAACATACTCTAACGCCTGTTCGGGGCCAAGCCCTGAAGTTTCACCAACCGTCACAATGTCGTAATCCATGAGTACTTCCTCATTTAATTTACGAAGCATGAAGTGGACCTTCTCCAGATTAGAGAAGAGCTGATAAGCCTGGCCAACCGGAAGGTGCTGCGGGTTATCTGCGTTCGGAAGGCCTTTGGCTTTTACAATATGGGCTATAGCATCGAACCGGAAGCCGTCAACTCCTTTTTCAAGCCACCACCGGATCATTTGATATAGGCCGTGAACCACCTCATCGTTATTCCAATTGAGGTCCGGCTGATGCTTGGAATATAAGTGCATGTAGTATTCATCAGTCCTATCGTCATGTTCCCAAACTGAACCGCTGAAGTAAGATTCCCAATTGTTCGGATACAGACCATTCACACCTTGACGCCAAATATAATAGCTGCGCTTGGGATTATCTTTCGATGAACGGGATTCGATGAACCAGGGATGCTTGTCCGAGGTATGATTAAGCACAAGATCCATCATGATCTTAAGTCCCCGGGAATGAGCTTCCTTCAGTAGGTCATCGAAATCCTCCATCGTGCCAAACTCGGGATTAATCGCATAGTAATCACTGATATCATAACCGTTATCTTCTCCAGGTGACTGATAGATTGGACAGATCCATATCACATCGATGCCCAGATCCTTTAGATAATCGAGCTTGGAAATAATTCCTCTGAGGTCGCCTTTTCCATCACCATTTGAATCCTTGAAGCTAGTTGGATAGATCTCGTAGACTGCGGCTTCTTTCCACCAGGTTGAATTCATTTAAGACTCCTCCTCACGTAAAAATATACACGGTACAGCAGATCAACGCGAAGGTAGATAGGGAGGAAGTGGAACATTTATGATGGATACAGGAACTTCCAGAATGTGACCAGTCTGAATATCGTAGGTGGTCTCTAGCTGGTTAGCCCGCAGCAGGTTGCTCAGGCTCAGACCGTATCGCTCTGCGATGTCCGCGGCAGTCTCTTCACCGCCAACAACATGCTCCCGGCGTAATTTATCAATTCGGCAGGCGCAATGCTTGAAAGTGGGCTGCTTGGATAATGGATCTACAAAATCGACTGTTAACTCGTTCGCTGCCTGATTGCCTTCCCAGCTTCCGTAGTGAAAAGGAACAAAAATTAATCCCTTCTGAACCACATCACTGATTCTGGCTGGAACCTCAATCCATCCCCGTGGAGAAGATATCCGCACCAATTCACCTTCGATAATTCCGTGCTTGTCTGCATCCTCATGATGCAATTCAACGTAACCTTGCGGCGCAGCCATCTGCAGATAAGGAGAGCGCCCGGTCTTCGTACGGGTATGCCAATGCCAGACCAAACGTCCCGTTGTTAACCACATCGGGTAGTCTCCGTCCGGTCTCTCGGAAGCCGGAGTGTAGCGAGTCGGATGAAGGATGGCACGCCCATTTGCATTTTTGGCTATGAATTCTTCTTGAGTCAGAGAACGTCCCGTAAATTGAACTTTAGTGTAGCTCTGGGTATACTCCGGTGACGTGTGAAATTGTAGATCAGAATAGAGGCGGGGCGTGCCTTCTGGATGCGCCTCATTAACCGGCCAACGCAGTCCGTTGGCTTGTTCCAGCTTGTCATAAGTGATACCGGTCATATCACAGGGACGTCCTTTGGATACCGTCTTCCATTCCTCGAAGGCTTCCTCGGGGGTAGAATACGAGATTAAAGGCTGTCCGTCTTGATCCCGGAAGTCCATACGGTCAGCGAAATCGAGCAAAATTTGAAGATCGGTGCGCACTTGACCGGGAGGATCTATTGCTTTACGAAGCAGGTTGATAGTCCGGTCCGCATTTTCCATCGTACCTTCTTTTTCGCCCCACATGGCAGCAGGCAGTACCACATCAGCTACTCGGGATGTTTCAGTCAGGAAATGATCCTGTACGATAACAAAAACTTGATCCAGCGCGGCTTTGGCCCGTCGGCGGTTCGGCAGAGAGACAAGTGGATTCGTTCCAATATTCCAGAACACCCCAATCTGTCCGCGTTCCATCATCTCCAGCTGATCCTCGATTCCTTTCTCGGGGCCAACGGGAAGCTGCATCGGATCCACATTCCACAGGCGTCCCATTTCTTCAATATGATCCGGGTTCATTGGATTTCGATGCGCTGGATAGGTCCCTACACCGCCAGCAGTCCGATTCGCAGACGAGCTTGGCTGTCCAGCCATGTGGAGAGGACCGCAGCCCGGCTTTCCAATGAGACCGCGGATCAGGTGAAGGTTATTGATGGCAACGCAAGTGGTTGTAGCATCAGCACTCTGAAAGGCACCCTGCAGAGTTGTGGTGACCAGAGAAGGTGTATCCGATAATATTCTAGCCGCTTCTATTAACTGTTCCTTGGGGATTCCAGTCTCCTGGGCTGTGCGTTCCGGTGTCCATTCGATAACACTTGCGGCCATCTCCTCATAACCAATGGTATATTGCTCAATGAAGCCCTTGCTTGCAGCCCCGTTTTGCAAGATCAGGTTAATTAATCCGTTCAGCAAAGGAACATTCGTTCCTGGAATGAGCTGTAAATGAAGGTCTGAGCTCCGGGCCGTCTGGGTCTTCCGGGGATCAACCGTAATGATATATGGCTTGCCGTTGCGCTTTTTGCGCTGCATGATCCGTTCATACAGCACGGTGCCTGTCTCAGCAACATTATGTCCGAACAGCATCAAGGTCTCTGCCTCGTCAACATCATCGAAGGAGGCAGGAGTACCATCTGCACCGAAGGATTGAAGCAGACAGAATTCAGTGGTGGCTGTGCACAGCCTTGTGTTCGCATCCAGCAAATGCGTCTTTAGCCCGGCACGGCCTATTTTGGCAATAGTGTAATAGTCCTCGAGAAAACCTTGGCCAGTGGAATAGATAGAAATACTGTTATTTCCTTTTTCCTTCTGAGAAGCCTTCACTTTAGATACGATAAGCTCCATAGCTTCATCCCATGTTGCCGGAACGAGCTCTCCCTGCGGGTTGCGGATCAAAGGTGTGAGCACCCGGTCCGTGCTGTTGTTCGCATACCACTGGTTTTCACCCTTAGGGCCCAGCCGGCCGCGGTTAATAGAATGAGCTCCATTTCCTTTGATACCGACAATGTGATCATCCTTAATCGCGATATGACAGCCGCATCCTACAGAGCATAAATTACAGGTGCTGTAGACCCAGCGGTCCACCTCACCCTGACTGTAGACATTCATATCGATACGTTCATTGTCCCAACTCATAACGAACCTCCATTCTCTACTCAAGATTGATAAAAGACGGGTACGACAAATTTAATGGCGGCAGCCCCATAGACTTCCTTAAGTTCTGCTCCTGCGTCCTTAAGAAGGGACTTGATACCAGGAAATCGTTTCTCCAGCTTTTTCGCTTCCTCAGAATCCTTGTGGTCCATCCATTTTACGGCACGAAGCCATGCCCGAATGGTGGGTTCAACGATCTCGTCATTCAGATATACAATGGAAAGATCATTCTTGATTTCATCTAATGGGGGTTCGGAATACTGTAATCTAGGCAGCAGCCGTTCCAGCGCCAATTTCTCATCTATAAGTGAAGCGTGGAATAACTTTACAAGGGGGTGTTCCATTTTTTCTGTCTCAACTAGGGTCAGATTAACTTGATCCGCCACATCCGTAAGCAATTCAAGCAGCTTCCTCATGTTACTCCTCCTCCCAAATCTCTAATGAGTAGACATATGTCTGAAATTACCCATTGCAGATCGAACATAACCAATTGCATTCACTGATCGGCAGCTATATGTCGGTAAATTACAGAAGCTTGGCATGGGATATGAGTTGCCATAATGACATGAATCCGTAATTGAGAGGATGGATTCTGTGCAACCGCGGTAATCGGGCAACTGATCAGACAAGGCTTAATCTGGCAATGTGACAGGTATCACTATGCCGCTCAAACAACTGTGTTAGTTTCAATTAGCAGAGATGTTTGAATAGGAGGAAACAGCATGAATAAGATGAAGAAGGAAAGGGATTATTCGCGCTCGCCTTTTATTGTCATTTGGGAAGTTACACGTGCTTGTGCGCTTAAATGTCTTCACTGCCGGGCAGAGGCTCAATATACCGCAGATCCGCGGCAGTTATCGTTTGAGGAGGGGAAGAGGCTGATCGACCAGATCGCGGAACTGGACAATCCCTTGTTCGTTTTTACCGGAGGAGATCCCTTGATGCGTCCTGACCTGTACGAGCTGATTAAGTATGCGGTGAACGAGAAGCAGCTTTCAGTCTCTATGACACCGAGCGCTACACCAAGAGTCACCAGGCAGGCAATTGAGAAAGCGAAAGAGTCGGGACTGTCCAGATGGGCCTTCAGTCTTGATGGGTCATGTGCTGAAATTCACGATCATTTTAGGGGAACCCAGGGTTCATTTGACCAGACCATGCGGGGGATTGAGTGGTTGAAGGAGCTTGAACTGCCGATTCAGATTAACACAACGGTCTCGAATTATAATCTTCATGACCTTGAAGCGATCTCACATAAAGTGCAGGAGATGGGCACCGTGCTATGGAGTGTATTCTTCCTGGTGCCAACCGGCCGGGGAATGGTCAAGGATATCATTTCTCCTGGGCAGCATGAAGAGGTGATGAAATGGCTTGCAGAGCTATCCGGCAAGGTTCCTTATGGCATCAAGGCTACGGAGGCACCGCACTATCGGCGGGTCTATGTTCAGGAAATGAACCGCCAGCGCCACGGGAATTCCTCATCAGGCCCGGCTTCAAGAGCAGATCATTTGAGCGCCCATAATCCATTGGCCGCTTCCCATTCAAATCCTGTACCAAGCTCAGTTATGAAGCGGAAAGATGTGCTCGGACGGGCTCCGAAAGGTGTGAATGATGGGGACGGGTTCGTGTTCATTAGCCACATTGGTGACGTATATCCCAGCGGGTTCCTGCCGATTGTTAGTGGGAATGTGCGAGAGCAGCAGCTTGGAGAGATCTATCGTAATTCTGTGGTGATGAAGGAGCTGCGCGACAAAAGTCTGTTGAAAGGTAAATGCGGAGTCTGCGAGTTCAAAGAACTCTGCGGGGGATCAAGGGCAAGAGCATACGCGATGACCGGCGATTATCTGCAAAGTGACCCTTACTGCGCCTACATTCCACGTGCCTTGGCAGTGGCTGATGAACAGGGCTAACACATACCTGATTAGAGAGCGAATACACAACGAAATAAACCGCTCTGAAGTTGATTCAGTAAAGTCAACACCTGAGCGGTTTTTGGGTTGTGTATTACTTTTCACACAGCTGCAGTGGATAGCAGAGCGGAGCATTTTTCTTTCACACACGAATCAACAATTATTTGCCATCTGGAGTGACTCTAATTAGACCGGCCGCTCCCTTAGAGGCTTGATTGAACTGATGGCTCACCATGGTGTAATCGCCAGCTTCGGTCAGCTGGAACTCCACCACAGCACCGCCGCTTGCGGGGAGAAGCACGGTCTGCATGCCATGCAGAACATTATCAGGATTACCATCGAGGTAGACTGTATCCATCAACGTTCCAACCACATGGAAGGAGGATACTTCATTAGGTCCGGCGTTCAGAACATACAGTCTAACCCGGTCTCCGACGTTGGCTTTCAGAGGATGCTCTGTCAGGGTATAGTTGTTACCGTTAAAGACGACATAACGTGGCTTGGCGTTCTGAAATGCCTGGTAGTCATTCTCCTTATACCATTCACTTTGTACTATCGTGTATTCCTGGTCTATCTGTTGATCGGTGGGATATCCGTCCTTCGGCTCAACAATAATCATGCCATACATTCCGTTGCCCAAATGCAAGAGGACCGGCTTGGTCCCGCAATGATACATGAATACTCCTGGCGAGTTCGCCGTATAGGTGAATGTGCCTTCCTGACCTGGCATCACACCAATGAATTTATGATTCGGAGCTGCATGCACAGCATGAAAATCCATGGAGTGAGGCATCTGGGGATCTATGTTGTTCAGTGTGAAATGAAGCTGATCACCTTGCTTAACTCTAATCACGGGTCCTGGTACAGTGCCGTCAAACGTCCATGCTTCATAAGGCACACCTTTGGAAATTTCAACTTGAGTGACCTGGGCGGTCATTTCAATAAATACCTCATTGCCCTTGCGAGTGATTACAGGTGGAATTGGGGGCTGATTCAGCCGCTGCACCTCGGGTTTGCCGGAGGGCAACTTGGTATCGCCTGGATCGTCGTTACTCCAATCACAGCCGCTTGTAATTAACAAAGCCAAAGCCGCAAGCACAAGCAGGACAGCTCGTACAGTCTTATATCTTGCTGGGATTTCGATCAACGTCCTTTCTTAGAGCTGGAGTTCAGTTAGACAATCTACTTGTCAACAGACTTTAGGCAAAGATTTGCTTCGTCGTAAAGTGCAGCCATGCCTCCATACAGGGTATGGAAGAAGGCGTCCGAGACATCCATGCTGAAGGAAGTATATTTCTTAGGGTCGATATCCAGCATGTGCTCGAATAATAAAGCACTGTTATAAGCGTAGAAGCAGTAGTAGATATAGTCGAATTCCGACATTTTCTCAAATATAGTTACAATATCCCGGGCGTACTTATGAACATTGGATCCGGCTTCATGAATCATATGAAGCGCATCAGGGATACCGGCTGTGATCTTGATGGTGCGTTCGTCGACGATGTGAATATCAGCCATAATTGAACCCTCGTTTTACTGTTTGGTAATTTTTACACGGAACCACTCTGGGCCTTGTTCAACATATTCCCAGCTGAACTGATCGCTACGGGTTGCTGAGAATTGATAATACAGCGGCTGTGGATCATGGTCGTTGATGAGCAGCATGGATTGTTCGGGCTCTAATTCGTCAAAGGTCTCAAAAATCACCTTGTGCTTTAACTGCGGCGGATACTCGGTGGCGTTCACGGTAGATGTATATTTGTTCATTTTGTATTCCTCCTTGGAATGGTTGGTAGTAGACTGAGAACCGATCTACTGCCGCTACTCATAATTAGATTATATTTAAACATGAGATTATCCTTGTGATTTCTGTCACAAATACTCAAGTTTAGTTATGATACGTTAACACAAAAATGTAAGGCAGGAGATATAAGATGAGTGAACTTGCTCAAAGAATCGCTGTAATCGGCGGAGGAATCAGCGGACTCAGTGCCGCTTACTATTTGAAGAATAATTTTCAGAAGGCTGGAAAGCCTTTGGAGCTTACACTTATTGAGAAAAGTCATGAATTAGGAGGCAAAATTCATACATTACGCCAAGATGGCTACATAATCGAGAGGGGTCCTGATTCATTCATCGGGCGAAAGGCATCCGCCTTGCGCCTGGCTCAGTCGCTTGGGCTGGAGAGCGAATTAACAGGCACGAATCCTGCTGCGAGAACCAATTACATACTGCATAAAGGAAGGCTGCGTCAGATGCCGGCTGGTCTGGCACTTGGAATTCCAACGAAAGTAGGCCCTTTTATCAAAACCGACTTAATCTCAATCAAGGGCAAGGCCAGGGCGGCGATGGATCTGATTCTTCCAAAAAGAAAGTCGGAGGAGGATGAATCCCTCGGCGGCTTCATCGAGCGTAGAATTGGCAAGGAGGTGCTTGAACACCTGGTTGAACCGCTGCTTGCAGGCATTTACGCTGGTGATACCGGAATGCTCAGCCTACTGTCCACCTTTCCTCAATTTCATGAGATCGAACGCAAATACCGCAGTCTAATTCTCGGAATGATTGCCGGAAGAACCGCACCATCTGCACCGAGTCATGCTCCAGAACTTCAGGACCGGGCAAGTGAGCTGCCTGAGACTGCCAGGACGAGTATGTTTCTCACATTCAAGAAGGGGCTGTCCACGCTCATAGAGAAGCTGGAGAGCGAACTGTCCTCGGCAAGTATTTTGAAGGGATGTGGAGTTGATTCCATCCGACGCCAAGGCGACATTTATCAGCTTGAGCTGGATACAGGCGAACGATATGTAGTAGATGGGGTCATCTTGGCGATTCCTGCATTTGCATGCGGTAAGCTGCTGGAGGGCTTTGCAGATTCGGATACCTTCGATACCGTGCCCTATGTATCTGTTGCCAATGTGGCACTCGGTTTCAAGGCGAGTGAAATCCATACAAAACTTACAGGATCAGGATTCGTCATTCCAAGATCGGAAGGAAGGTTAATGACCGCGTGCACCTGGACATCCTCCAAGTGGCTGCATACTTCACCTACAGACAAGATCCTACTTAGGGCTTATATAGGCCGGGCTGGCGCTGAAGCTAATACGAACATGGACGATAAAGAATTAGTTGGAATGGTGAGAGAAGAATTGCGTGAAATTATGGGAATTACTGCAGAACCTGAGCTTTGTGTTGTATCGTATATGTCCAAATCCATGCCTCAGTATAGGGTAGGGCATAAGGACAGAATCGCTAGTCTGCGGACTGCGATGGATAAACAGTATCCGGGTGTGTGGATCTGCGGCTCAGGATATGACGGTGTGGGAATACCAGATTGTATTACTCAAGGCGAACGAGCGGCAGAGGCATTGGCAAGCAGACTCCTTGCTCAGTAAAATTGCATTTGCAAGAATTCAAGCAAGACAAGAACAATAGCACTGCGAAGCACTAAGTGTAGGTTGAAGTTAATTGGTTTAATGTATTATGTTGCAGGATTTGGGCATGTTAACCATAACCAAATGAAGAGGAGGTGACAGTATGAGCACTTTGTACGAGAAATTAGGCGGAGAAGGTACGATAGCCAAGGTCGTGGATTATTTCTATGATCTGGTCCTTGCCGATAATGAAGTGAATCATTTCTTTGAGCATACCGATATGGCCAAACAGCGTGCGCACCAAACCAAATTTATTAGTTATGCTTTGGGTGGACCCAACCAATACTCGGGCGGAGCTATGACAAAGGTTCATACCGGTATGAATCTTCAGCCTGAGCATTTCAATGCGATCGTCAAGCATCTTCATGATGCGCTAGCTCATTTCGGTGTTGGCTCAGAAGATATTGCAGCTGCCCTGGATAAGGTAGAATCTCTGCGCGGAGATATTATCTATAAATAGACTAGAGTAGGGAATGACAGACTGAAGTAAGAACTCAACCCCTTACGGACAACGACTTAATTTGGCCTCTGACCAGATGGTTTAGTCGTTGATCGTAAGGGGTTGTTTTGTCATGGGATTTCGAAGGGTTCCAACAATCAGATGAATTGGTTAAGCTATCCTACTATAATTAAGTTACAGTTGTTTGGTTATGGTTACGACAAAGTAAATCAGGGGGTGAGGATATACATAACTTGAGCTATAGCTTGTATGAGCCCAAGCTGCTGGAAGGCGCTTATATTCCGCAAATCGCGGCTTATTACTATAAACAATGGGACGGCTTTGAAATGAAATTTCATAAGCATAACCGGGTAGAGGTCATGTACGTAATTTCCGGCACATGCAGGGTGGATACAGAATCCCAGTCTTTTCATATGAAAAAGGGTGACTTTATTCTAATCGACGCGGATGTCTCCCACAAATTACATGTCGATCGTGGAAGTCCATGCAGAATGCTTAATGTGGAATTTCATTTTGCCGAGGAGGACTCGGCTGCTCCCAGCATAAAGGGTATGGCAGAAGGGAACCTGGCTGTTGCCCAGCTTCTCGCGCTCCGGGTTCCTTATGTTCTGTTAAGAGAGAATGGGGATATCTATTCCACGTTAAAGAACTTAATTCATGAGATGGATGCCAAGACTTCAGATAATCAGCTGATGATAAGTCTGCTGCTCTCCCAGCTGATTATTCGTATAGCCTCGCTTGCGGTAGAAGTAGCCGCTAATGAGGCCCATGAGCCTAACGAATATGTAAGTAAGCTGATCCGGTATATTCACCAGAATTATGACCGGGATATCCGGGTCAAGGATATGGCAGGAGCCGTGAACCTTCACCCCGGTTATGTACACCGTATATTCAAAGCCTATACTGGCCGTACGGTTACTGAGTTTTTAACATCATATCGCATAGAGAAGGCACAGATGCTGCTCACCCATACGGACATTCTTGTTGTGGAGATCTCCGACTATGTCGGAATTAACAGCTCTCAGTATTTCAGTACACTGTTCAAGAAGATCACGGGCAAGACGCCTCAGGAATTCCGAAACCCAAGGTGAGAATATTGAACATATAAGTCATATCTGGATAGGATTTTGATAACGCTTTCCTTATGAAATTGTTACAATCCAATTTATAGGAATGGTCATGAACATTTCAGTCAGGTTAATACGTTGGACGAAGTCATAAGGGAGGCAATATCATGTCATTCAAGATTGCTTTTATTGGAGCGGGAAGTATTGGATTCACAAGAGGGCTGCTGCGAGATCTGTTGTCTGTCCCTGAATTTAAGGATATCGAGGTCGCCTTTACCGATATTAATCAGCATAATCTGGATATGGTCACCGAACTATGCCAGAGGGATATTGATGAGAATGGTCTTAATATTCAGATTCAGGCTTCGCTTGACCGCCGGGAAGCGCTCAGGGATGCCAAGTATATCTTTACCGTTGTCCGGATCGGGGGACTCGAAGCTTTCCAGATGGATGTGGATATTCCACTGAAATATGGGATCGACCAGTGTGTTGGAGATACCTTGTGTGCTGGCGGGATTATGTATGGACAACGCGGTATCGCTGAAATGATGAATATCTGCAAAGATATTCGCAAGGTAGCTCGTCCGGACTGTCTGCTCCTGAATTATGCCAATCCTATGGCGATGCTGACCTGGGCATGCAATAAGTACGGCGGTGTTCGCACTATCGGATTATGTCACGGTGTCCAGGGTGGACATTGGCAGATTGCTGAAGCTCTGGGCCTGGAGCAGCAGGAAGTAGATATCATCTGTGCAGGTATTAACCATCAGACGTGGTATATTCAGGTCAATCACGGCGGAGTCGATATGACAGGTAAGCTCTTAGAGGCCTTTGAGAATCATCCCGAATTCAAGATAACAGAGAAAGTCCGCATCGATATGCTTAGACGCTTCGGCTACTACAGCACAGAGTCGAATGGACACCTGAGCGAGTATGTGCCTTGGTACCGCAAGCGTCCGGAGGAGATCAGAGAGTGGATCGATCTTGGCACTTGGATCAACGGGGAGACAGGTGGCTATTTGAGGGTATGTACTGAAGGACGCAACTGGTTCGAGACAGACTTCCCGAACTGGATGAAAGAACCTGCAATGAAATACGCGGCGGAGAATCGCGGTCAGGAGCATGGATCCTATATCATTGAGGGGCTGGAGACCGGCCGAGTCTACCGGGGTCACTTTAATGTTGTCAATAATGGAATCATTACGAACCTTCCGGATGACGCGATTATTGAGGCTCCCGGATATGTGGATCGTAACGGCATTTGCATGCCGCATGTTGGTGATCTGCCGCTTGGCTGCGCAGCCGTCTGCAATGTAAGCATCTCGGTGCAGCGGCTCGCTGTTGAAGCCGCTATTAATGGGGACGATCTGCTGCTTCGCCAGGCGATGATGATGGATCCGCTGGTTGGAGCGGTATGTAATCCGAAAGAGATTTGGCAGCTGGTGGATGAGATGCTGGTTGCTCAGGAGCAGTGGCTGCCTCAGTATTCGGAAGCTATAGCCAAGGCCAAAGACCGGCAGTCAGAGGGTAATCTGCTTCCTACAAGGGAATATGAAGGTGCTGCCAGATTAAAGGTCAAGACGGTCGAAGAGATGATGGAGAACCGGGAAGAAGCGAGCCGGAATGCAGGTGAATCCGATAAAGCTAAGGAACGTCCTGCCGCGGTGAACTAGAATTCAATATTATAGAAGAAGAGAGAGGTCCGCCATTGGCGGACCTTTTATGCTGCTGGTAGGAAAGCGAGATCTAATTAACAACCAGGTACATTTTTGCCGATAAAAAGTAAGTAAAGTCAATCTTGAACTTTATAGTTTAGCATATGAAGGGGTCATAGACATGAATTTGCAACACAGAAGAGATCTCTATTTTGAAAGAAATAAGCTCGTGGTCATTTTCTTTTGGCTGCTCTCGTTAGTCCCGGGTACATATTCCCTTTTGGATGGCAATACAGAAATTTTCCTCACAGCTTCCATTCCAATGGGTGTAGTTGCAATTATTCTTACAATTATGTCCAGGTTTAGGAAATGGTCATTAATCCTGCCCTATATCTACGTTGGTATTTTTGTAGTTTTCTACGGAATGTTGTCCTTCGTAGTTCATCTTCAGGATGTAACCCTGCCCATTATATTGGCAGTAATTCCTGCTTTATACCCTTCGTATCGACCCGTTACGATTGCGGCGGGTGCAATTTTTGTAGAACTTGTGATCAGCAGTGGTGGACTGGCACTGTCTCCCCATTATTTTCTCGAGAAGGGGACCTTCGCTTTTATTATGGTATCGGCACTATGTATTACCGTAGTACGGATAGCTGAGAAGATTACCCATGAGGTGGCTGTTCGCAGCCAAGAGACCGCTGCCGCCAAACAAAAGTCGGACGAAATGATGAACCAGGTGAAGAACGCTCTGCAATCCCTCAAGGAATTTCACGCTGAGCTTCAGACCAAGGTCGCAGTGACCCAGCGCAATGCGAGAGAAGTAAGCCAGAGTTTCAATGAGGTCGTGAAAGGAATTGAATCGCAAGCAATCAGTGTAGCGGATATTAACGAATTGATGCATAAGTCGAACGAGGATATCGTGAATGTATCTCGAAATACCCAGCAGATGCTGGAATTGACTTCTCTTACAGAGGAAGCGACTAAGGTAGGGAATGATCAGATTACCGATTTGACGAACAAAATTGGGCATGCCAATACGATTGTAGGAGCCATTAGCGAGGAAATGATGGAGCTCAATCAGCAGAACGATCAAATCAGTACGATCCTCACCTCCATTCAGGAGATCGCGAATCAGACCAATCTTCTGGCTCTTAACGCCGCGATTGAATCGGCCCGTGCCGGCGAGCATGGACGCGGTTTCGCTGTTGTCTCTTCTGAGGTTAGAAAGCTAGCGGAGAACTCTTCTAATTCTGCGGTTGAAATTTCTAGTATCTTGAATAATATAAAAGCGAAGACCGAGCGATTGACACTCCAAGTCTCTGAGGGCAAGCAGGCGCTGAATCAAAGTATAGTCTCGGCCAGAAGCTCCGAGGAATCACTCAGACAAATTCGTATGAATACGAAGCAGGTTCTCACCCAGGCAGAAGAAGTAGGGGCAAAAACTACACAGCTGAGCATTTCCTCAGGCGAGGTTGTGATGGAAGTGACCTCGATATCCGGCGTAACCGAGCAGTCAACCGCATCGGCGGAACAAATACTTGCAGGTATTGAAGAGCAGTATGTGATGACCGAGCAAATTGTAACCAGCTTCAAAGAACTGGAGAAGCTTATAGTTGATCTGAACCAAATGACGGAGCAAGCATGAACCAATCTATTAGAAGAGCCACCCAAGTGGCCAATGTCATTAAGTTAGTCTCCGAAGACAAGATCGCGAATAGAAAATGAATCTGAAGCGGCATGGGAAATACCCTGTGCCGTTTGTTTTTTGTTTGCAAGACTGAAAAATGGGTACAGCAAACAAACGGATGGACGATCCGCTTAAAAAAATGTTCATATGAATCGAATTATGCTACTCTGTAGACGAAGCTGACAGCTGATCTATAGCGGATTTTGCGCGTATTCTTTTGTCCCGGGCTAAAGGGTCGAATCGGCAAAATGTTTTTGCGAATCAGTGCTTCAACATCGAGCGGGGGTTCATCGCCTCGAGAGCGCAAGAATTGTCTACAAACGTAAACGGCAACCGTGAAATTGACTTGATATTGATGCCGTTTATCCATTTGCGAAATGACGACGTGCGAGGTCATCATTTCAGTGAAGTTGTAGAGAATCATTCTTGCATAAATCTCTTGGGCGATGAACGCTTGCTTCTTTGCGTGAAAGCTCGTCAGACCGACCGTGTATTTTAATGCCCTAAACGAGGTTTCAATGCCCCATCGCATGCGATAAAGGGACCTGAGTTCATCGGGCGGGAAGTCCGCGGCAGAAAGATTCGTAATGACGGTTTCATAAGCGCCGTCAGGCAGGACGAAACGAACAACCCGAAAAGATAGCGGGTAAATCATGTTCTCATGCGAATCCAAAAAATCAAATGTAGAATTGGACGGAAGGAATTTGTACCCAGGATAAGACTTGAACGCTTTGGTTTGTTTTCTGGTAAGTGTCAGATAAATGTCCCGATCAAACTCTTCGCTAGCGGGCAAACGTAAGCTAGACAGAATACCACTGGAATCCAAATCCTTTACCCGAATAACGTAGTTCCACCCTTTACGTTCAATATGCGCGAAATTGTTATAGCTTTCATAGCCTCTGTCCGCAATCACAATGGTTTTGCTCTTGATGGGCGAACGATCAACCATGGTTGCCAGCGCCCTTCCCTCGTTACTTAGCCTTCTTGGCTGGACAAGAGCATCCACGTAAAGTCTGTTACATAAGTCGTACGCTGCGTTCAAATGCAGGAGGTTATAGCCCTTCGTGTTGGGTTGACTTTGAAAGAAGCTGTTCTTGTCAGCCGGATCCGTTGCGATATGTAAATCCGAACCGTCAATGGCAAGTAATCGATATCCGCGGTAATCTTTGATATCCTTGTACGTTTGAGTGAATTTGTGAAATAAGCATTCTACAGCAGACGGCAAAATTTTATTGCGTTGTTGGACAAAAGCGGAAGTCGTTGCCGTGTTTACGTCATAACCTTGCGATTCCAAGAGCTCCTTGTATATGCTGTTTCCACCCATAGAGATCAGAAGTTGCATCATCGTTTCGAAGGGCAGCTTTTTCTTCCGGGTAAAGTCCTTTTCGGGGTTTTTGACATAAGGCGCTGGTGCCGCTGACATCTCTCGAATGAGGGTTGTCAGCGTTTCTTTTAGTGAACTCGCGTAAGCATGCATGGGCGAAACCCCCTCATTTTTTTCAAGGGGCTTCGCCACACATTTTCAACTGCTTGTCAAGGCTTATTTGTCTTTTTGGGCACAAAAAAGAGCGGGCTATCTATTCGATAACCTGCTCTTGCTTTTGAATATTGGGCACACGCTTTAACTTAATGACATTGCCCAAGTGGCTCTTTTTTTGTGTGATTATACTAAAAGTGAAAATTTTACTCCTTGTAAATTATGTAATATAATGGAAAATGGAAAGGAGTGATGATACAGCATATTTAATGCACTATAGTGAACGAACTTAATAATTGGTACGGTCTACCGAAGTGAAATTGGTCGTTCCAATTTCCAATCATTGAAGTTATAATTTTCCACAAGAACAAGAAAGAGGTCAAATCAGCATGAAAGATAGGAACTCAGCTGATTTCTATGGCCATTTCTTGTATCGGTGCTTTAACGTATTGGAACGTTAGCGTATTTACGCAGTAAAGAAATTCTCGCACAGATTGTATCTGATAGACCCCAGTACTTCTCAGAATTCCAAAAAGCTAGGGAGGCCATCATGGTGCAAGAGCTCTTAATCGACATTGATAAGACAATGAACATTCCGTTAAATCGACAAATTTACGTTCAAATTCGAAAAGCGATTCTGTCGGGCACACTGCATAAAGGTGACACTATACCACCAACCAGGCAGCTGGCTGAACAGCTCGAGGTATCACGATCAGTCATTATTCAAGCCTATGAACAGCTCCAGGCAGAAGGTTATCTGATTATGAAAAAAGGATCAGGCACCTTCGTCGCCGACAATGCCGTACTCCACTTAAGTCAATCCAAGAATGAACTGAATCGAAAGAAAGTAGATTCAAATCTTAACTTGTTCGATTGCTCCTCTAATGAAACCGCAAAAAAAGACCAATTTTCCGTTATGTATGATTTCAGACACGGTGTACCCGCTTGGGACGTCGTTCCTATGGATCAGTGGCAAAAATCTCTGATTAGAACCTGCCGCAAGGCAACTCCAGAATTACTGGGTTATGGTCCGGCTGAAGGCTCACTTGCACTTCGCAAGGAGATTGCCCGGCTTCTCAGATCCAGCAGGTCCATCCCCGTAGAGCCTGAACAGATTGTAATAACCACCGGAGCAACTCAAGCTCTTGATATCTTGGCCAGGTTGTTCATCAAGCCTGGTGATCAGGTCATTGCTGAAGATCCGGCACACAGCTTCCTGCGTGATATCTTTCATTTGTCAGGCGCCAAGATCGTCCCGGTCCCTGTAGATCAGCAGGGTCTGTGTGTGGACCAGATGGACAAGCTCGTTATCCCGCAGGGACAAGGTGCGGGGCCAGCCAAGCTGGTCTATGTTACACCTTCTCACCAATTTCCTACTGGAGTAACTCTCTCACTGGAACGCAGACTTGAGCTGCTTGACTGGGCGGAGAGGGAAGGGGCTTACATTATTGAAGATGATTATGACAGTGAATACCGTTATGTCGGGAAGAAAGTGTCGGCGCTTGCCGGGCTAGACGTGTCCAGCCGAATCGTGTATGTGGGCAGCTTTAGTAAAATTCTTTTTCCAGCGCTGCGCATCGGCTATGCCGTCTTGCCGCATGCGCTCATACAGCCGTTTCTCCGTATTAAACAGATTACGGATCGGATGACTCCTATTATCGAGCAGGAAGCACTAGCCGACTTCATACGGAATGGGCAATATGCGAAGCATGTGAATCAGATGGGCAAATTATATGCCACCAAGAGGTCGGCTCTAGTTCTTGCTTTGGAACGAGAATTCGGTCAGAGAGTCCGCTATTTTGGTGATCAGGCAGGACTTCATCTCCTGATCGAGATCGATTCTAGTGCTAGCGAAGAATCAATTGCTGCCCGTGCAATGAATTATGGGGTGAGAGTGTATCCTGCCGGGGGTTATTTTAGCAGGTTCAAGCCGGACAACCCTACCTTTGTGCTGGGCTATTCCAACTTATGTGAGGAACAAATCGACGTGGGGATCCGGTGTTTTGCTCAGGCTGAAATCGATTGTACCAGCAGGGAAGTAGTTACTGCCTGACTGTTGATTGAAGGGACAACTTGGTTCATGCATATGGCTTACACATTCCATAGGAGGTGTATGTATTTGTTGAAGGTAGCCTTGAAGAAGCTGCTGGGCAGACAATCCCTCTCTGAGGCAGAGGCAGAATACTGCATGCAGCATATTCTATCCGGGGCAGCGGAGCCTCTGCAGGTTGCGGCATTCCTTAGCATTGCCGAGGGCAAAGGAACTGAGAAAGAGGAGCTGCTGGGATATTTGAAGGCGATGTGGTCTCAAATGCTTCCTGTCGAGCGAACCGGGAATGTAGTGGATATTTGCGGAACAGGGGGAGATAATCTAGGGTCTTTCAACATATCGACCGCAGCCGCCCTGACGGTTAGTGCAGCAGGGGCGAAGGTGGCGAAATGCGGTAACCGTTCCTCGAGCAGTTCTTGCGGAAGCGCGGATCTTCTTGAAGCAGCCGGCGTTCGTATAGAATTATCTGGCACGGAGGCTGATGACTGGCTGCGGGAGAATGGATTTGCATTCCTGTTCACGCCTAAGTTCCATCCTGCGATCAGTTCCTGGTCTAACCTTAGGCGCAGTCTTGGGTTCCGGACGATCTTTAATCTCATGGGACCACTGGGGAATCCTATTCAGCCAACCAGGCGGTTAATGGGGGTGTCCAGTCCTTCACTTGCTCCTATGTATGCCGATATACTCTCCTCGATTGGAACTGAGCATGCTCTTGTCGCGCTTGGAATGGACGGGATGGATGAGATCAGTCTTTCGGCACCAACGGTGCTCTATGAAATTAAGGGGCAGACGGTCAGCCGGACTTTATGGGAGCCGCAATCGATTGGACTTCAATATGTAGAGATCGGGGAATTGAAGGGAGGGACGGTACAAGATAATGTGAATATTTTACACATGCTGTTTGAAGGAAGTCGGCAAGTCTCTGCAATACGTCAGGTGACCTGCGTGAATGCAGGAGCTGCACTGATGATCTCAGGGCTTGCAGATACTCTCCGGGAAGGTTACTGGATCGCTGAAGAGACGATCTCTTCAGGACAAGCTGGCGCAAAGCTTCAGGAACTTGTGAACAGCAGTACCCAAATAGGTGAGGAGGCTCAAAATTATGTTCATGCTAAATGAAATTATTGCAAACAAACGGCTCGAGGTTGCTACCAAGAAGCGTACAAGTCCCCTCGAGGATCTTCAAGCTAAGCTTCGCGAAGCCAGACCAGTTAGAGACTTCTATCATGCTTTAAGTCTGCCTGGAATATCGTTGATTGCTGAGATCAAGAAGAAATCACCGTCCAAGGGTGAATTTCCGATCCAAATTCCTGCTGCTGAGCTAGCTCATCTATACTGCCGGAATGGTGCCAGAGCTATCTCCGTACTGGCGGATGAGAAGTTTTTTGGCGGAGGGGCGCATGTGGTTGAGCGAGTCGCGAATGATCCCGGGGTAGATCTGCCTGTGATGTATAAGGAATTTATTATTGATCCCTATCAGATCTATGAAGCGCGTTCGATAGGGGCCGATGCTGTTCTACTTATTGTTCGCAGTATTGGAGACAAGGGGCAGCTATCAGAGATGATAGGCACTGTTCATAACCTTGGTATGCAAGCTTTAGTGGAGTGCTTCACTGCAGAGGACGCAGCTGTGGCAGTAGAAGCCGGGGCACGGATTATTGGGGTGAACAATCGGGATTTGCAGACATTTGAAGTCGATCTGAAGCGTTCCGAGGAGATCAGATCCGTAATTCCTGAAGGGGTTCTAACGGTTAGTGAGAGCGGCCTTAAGACTCCTGCCGATGCGCTTGAGGCTGAGCAGCGGGGGTTCGATGCCATCTTGGTAGGAGAGGCTTTACTTAAATCGGAAGACCTAACGAAGAGCATCCGGGGCTTTGCCGGTCTGGAAGTCGCCGAACACCAATCTAATCGATAAGAGAGGCAGCTGATCAATATGGATGGATTTTTTGGACAATATGGCGGGGCGTACGTGGCGGAGACATTGATTCGTAATCTTGAAGAACTATACAGGGAATACGAGAGAATTAAGGATGAGGAAGACTTCCGGGAAGAAATATCCGAGCTTCTAAAAAACTTTGTAGGCAGGCCTACGCCGATCTCCCCGCTTCACCGCATTACCGCTGAGCTTGGCGGAGCCAAGATCTATCTCAAACGTGAAGATTTAACGCATACCGGAGCCCACAAGATTAACAATGCGCTGGCTCAAGCGATTCTCGCCAAGCGAATGGGCAAAACGCGTATCGTGGCCGAGACAGGAGCGGGACAGCACGGAGTAGCTGTGGCAACAGCCTGCAGTCTGCTTGGACTTACCTGTGTCGTGTATATGGGAGCTGTGGATGCCGAGCGCCAGGCACCTAATGTCCAGCGGATGAAGCTGCTTGGTGCAGAACTTCATCTGGTCCATAGCGGGCAAAAGACATTAAAGGATGCTATCAGTGAAGCAATACGTGACTGGATCACCAATGTTGAAGATACACATTACTTGCTCGGTTCAGCCGTAGGGCCGCATCCTTTCCCGAATATGGTCCGTGATTTCCAGTCTGTGATCGGGGAAGAAGCCAGAGAACAAATTCTCGAGACAGAAGGTAGATTGCCGGATTATGTAATTGCCTGTGTTGGCGGTGGAAGCAACTCGATCGGGATGTTTGGTGCATTCCTGAATGATGCCGAGGTCAAGCTTGTCGGAGTACAAGCTGCCGGTGAAGGTCTTGATTCAGGCAAGCACGCTTCCCCGCTGCTAAAAGGAACCCACGGTATTATCCAAGGCAGTCTGACCTATATGCTCCAGGATGAAGACGGACAAATTCTCGAAACACATAGTATTGCACCGGGGCTGGATTATCCGGGAGCTGGTCCACAGCACAGCTATCTTAAGGATACTGGAAGAGTGGAGTATACCTCGGTGAATGACCGTGAAGCCTTGTTGGCCTTTGAGGAATTGTGCCGGAAGGAAGGCATTCTCCCTGCATTAGAGTCCTCCCATGCCGTGGCCTATGCACTTAAGCTGGTAAGCCAATTACCCAAAGATGCTATTGTGCTCGTTAATCTATCCGGCCGGGGTGACAAGGACCTGAGTCAGGCGATTGCCGCGCTGGATCAACTCAAGAACTCGGAGGTGCTGGTATGAGCCGTATTGATCAGATGTTCGCCCGCCTGCGGGAGCAAGGGGAATGTGCATTAATCCCTTATATTCCTGTTGGATACCCGACTGCGGAAGGATCGGAATCTCTCATCCGCACTATTGCTGAATCCGGGGCAGACCTTATTGAGCTTGGTGTGCCTTACGCTGATCCATTGGCCGATGGCCCAACCATCCAGGAGGCTAGCTTAGCCGCTGTATCCAATGGAATCAATCTTAAGTCATGTATTTCTATGGTGCGTACACTTCGGGACAAGGGTCTTGAGACTCCTATTGTTCTAATGGGGTACTGTAATTCTTTTCTCGCTTACGGACTGGACAAGCTGGCTGATGATGCCAAGGAAGCCGGTATAGACGGATTCATCATTCCGGACTTGCCATCCACCATGGCGAAGCCTTATGTGGAAATTTTCGAAGCGAGAGGGCTTCAAAACATCTTCTTCCTGGCTCCGACAACGAGTGAAGCGAGAGAGGCCGCGGTTGTGGAGCAAGGACAAGGCTTCTTATACTGCATATCTGTTACGGGGGTAACGGGAGAGAGAAAGTCTCTGCCTGCAGAGCTGCGGAACTTCATTCATCAAGCCAGACAGGTCACTGAGCTGCCGCTTGCGGTTGGTTTCGGAATTTCCAATGAGGATCATGTTCGTGAGGTCAGTGAGTATGCGGATGGAGCAATCGTTGGAAGTGCCTTAATTAATGTCATCAAGCACTCGGAATCTCATGAGGTCGAGGCCAAGGTAGGGGAGTTCATCCGAGCATTGAAGCAAGCCACAAGAAAAGCAGCAACTCCTATTTAATGAAGAAGGAGAATCCAATGATTCGAGTCAAAATATGCGGTTTGACCAGCAAGGAGTCGGCCTGGGCTGCGGTCCAGGCGGGAGCTGATGCGGTAGGATTTGTATTTGCAGAAGGAAGACGCAAGATCAATCCAGAGCTCGCAAGAGAGATTATTCGTTCACTTCCCCCATATATCACGACTACAGGTGTTTTCGTAAATGAAGAGCTGAATCAGGTCAATCATATTGCGGAATTTTGCCGGTTGGATCTTCTCCAGCTGCATGGTGACGAATCACCTGATTATTGCAGGGATGCCGCCCGTCCTGTTGTCAAGACGATTCATATGGGTGCCGGAGTTGATGATCATGAAGACGCCCTGAATAAGTACGAGGAAGTGGTTCGGGGATTATTACTGGACACATATGTAGCTGGATCAACTGGTGGAACAGGGAAGAC
This sequence comes from Paenibacillus sp. SN-8-1, assembly GCF_050995535.1. Taxonomy (NCBI): domain Bacteria; kingdom Bacillati; phylum Bacillota; class Bacilli; order Caryophanales; family Paenibacillaceae; genus Paenibacillus; species Paenibacillus sp. SN-8-1. Next base: position 2,395,866 of record NZ_CP194782.1, on the reverse strand, counting down.
ATTCCCATGGGAATATGTACAGAAGATGCGTATTAGAACACCCATCATTCTCGCTGGAGGACTTCACGCCGGAAATGTAGCGGAGGCAATTCGTCTCACTCAGCCATTTTCTGTAGATGTAAGCAGTGGGGTGGAGACGAATGGACTGAAGGACCCGGCCAAAATGCAAGAATTCGTTCAGGCCGTCCGGAGCTGTCAATTGGCCATAGGGGACCCGCACTAATACGTATAAAAGGAGGTTCGTCCATGCTGCAATCTTTGATTATCGGATTTGGAAGAGCGGGAAAAGGTCTCCATTACCACTGTCTCCGTAAAGCTTATCAAACGGGAAGTCATACGAGCCTTTTCAACCCTCAAATAGGAGTCGTAGATCCCAATTTCGATCACCTCGGCATGAGCCATTCCAAGTTGACGGGATTCTCAAGTCTGGCAGAGGTGGAGGGATTTGAACCGGAGAGTACCGTCGTGCATATCTGTACACCACCAGAACTTCATACTGATTCTCTTCTTGAAGTGGTTAAGCAGGGTTACCGCAAAATTATAATGGAAAAGCCATTGACGACAACCGAGAAAGAGCTGCACGTCATTCGCGGTATTCAGGATAAATATGGATGTGAAGTGCTGGTGGTCGCTAATTGGTTGTCGAGTTCCTTAACCAGGAACATCCATGCATTGATTAAATCCAATATATTTGGCCCGCTGCGCTATCTGACGGCGGAACAGAATAAATCCCGCTTATCCCGTACTTTGGCTAATCCCAGCCACCATAATGCCTTTGACGTTGAGATCCCGCATCTGGTCGCTTTGGCATTGCTGCTTGGTGGAACGAAAGCGAGCATTAAGGAGTCCGAGGTCAAGGATATGCTCTTCGGGGACCATGTCATTCCGAATATGGGCATGGCCAAGCTGACCCTGCATCAGGAACAAGGTGTAATCTCACGCCTTAGCTCTAACTTGGCTACGCCAGTACGCAAGCGTAGAATTCAACTTAATTTTGACAGCCATGTGATCTTTGGCTACTACCCTTCGGCTCAGGATGACAGCCATGCCTGGCTGGAAATCTGTGATGGGAATGGACGTCTGCTGGATGAACAGATTCTGCATGACGATCCTCTGTCGGCGGTATTTATCGAGTATTATCAGTACTTTGCAGGTATCGGAGAGAAGCCGGTAAGTGATCTGGATTTCAATGCCAAGGTGGTTACGTTAATATGCGAGGCTAAGAAATTATGCGGCCTTTTGACGGAGGAAATGGAGCCTTCAAATACAAGACAGACTTACAATATGGTCAATATGGGGTGAGCGAATGAGTGTAGCTTTTTTCTCGGGGGCTGAATCTTTCAAGCAGCAGTGGCCCCTGATCTCAGATAAATTGGATGAAATCCTGGATGAAGGGAGGTTCACCAATGGTCCGGCGGTTCAAGAGCTGGAGCGGACACTTGAGGTTTTTACCGGGGCTAAGCACTGTGTTGCTGTCGGAAATGCGACCGATGCCTTGATTATTATGCTGCGTGCTGCGGGAATCGGCACAGGGGATGAAGTCATCGTGCCTTGTTATTCGTTCTTCGCTTCCGCTTCCAGTATCGCCCATGTAGGCGCTACACCGGTCTTCTGTGATATTAATCCTGCAACTTACATGATCGATGCGGAGCAGATTGAGCAGTTAATTACATCCCGCACTAAGGCTATTATGCCCGTTCATTTATTCACGCATATGGCAGATATGAAACGGATCAATCAGATTGCACGGAAGCACAATCTGCTAGTGCTGGAGGATAGCGCAGAGGCGATCAGTATGTTTCATGAAGGAAGACACGCCGGTCTGATCGGCGATGCGGGTGTTATTTCATTCTTCCCTACCAAAACTTTGGGGGCCATCGGTGATGCCGGATTGATTCTGACGAACGATGATTCGATAGCTCTTGAGGCAAAGCGGCTGAGAATTCACGGACAGGACGAAGGAGTTCCATATATTCATCAATCAGTCGGCTATAACAGCCGCATGGATGATATTCAGGCTGCGGTTCTGCTCGTCAGACTTCAATTCTTACAGCGGGAGATCGCCCGGCGAGCCCATTTGGCGACCTGCTATAACTCGATGTTGGCCGACATTCCACAGGTAAGTACACCAATAATTGAGAGACGCTCTAATCAAGCCGAGAACGCTGTGTATTATGTGTACCTGATTGAAACCGAAGAGCGGGACGGACTGGTAGCCCATCTGAATTCCCAAGGAATTGGAACCGAGGTGTATTACCCTCATCCCCTGCATCTTCAACCTTGCTTCTCCCATCTAAATTATCAGCAAGGGGACATGCCAGCGGCTGAACGAGCTGCTCAAAGAGCGGTTGGACTTCCGCTTTATCCGGATTTGACTGAAGAGCAAGTCAGTGAGGTATGCGGACAAATTCGTCATTTTTTTGAGAGGGGGGTGTAATGATGAAGATTCCTTTCTTCAACTATGCTGACCGGTATGAGGAAGACCGGGAGAAGATTAAGGAAATCGTCTATAACGTAGGAACCTCGGATAATTTCATTCTAAAAGAGCGGGTGATCGAGTTCGAGGAAGCGATAGGCAGTTACACAGGGGCCAAGCATGTAATTGCAGTTGCAAATGGTACAACCGCCCTTACCATTCTGCTCAAAGCCATGGGTGTGGGGCCAGGGGTAGAGGTCCTTACCCCAGCTTTCTCATTCATCTCCACGGCTAGTTCCATTGCTCTGCTCGGAGGTACTCCCGTATTTGTAGACGTGGATCCGGCTACAGGAATGATGGACCCGCACGATCTGAAGAGACGAATTACCCCGGCAAGCAAGGTTGTAATTCCAACGCATCTATTCTCTGTTATGGCGGATATGAAAGCCATTAATGATATTGCCAGAGAGCATAATCTGATCGTCCTTGAGGATAGTGCCGTAGCACTGGGGGCACGGCAAAACGGTGCCATGGCTGGCCTGCTAGGTGATGCCGGTCTGTATTCTTTCTTCCCGGCGAAGCCACTGGGTGGGATTGGCGATGGTGCGGTGATTGTAACGGATCATGATGATTTTGGCCGAATCAGCCGGATGCTGCGTAACCATGGACAGGACGGGATTACGCGATTCTATCATCATATGCTCGGTTACAACAATCGGATGGATGAGACAGTCGCAAGTTATCTGACACACAAGCTTGAGCGATACGACCATTTGCTGAACCGCCGTCGTGAGATTGCCTCAGCATATAATGAAGCCTTTGGTGGTCTAGCCCCGATGATCCAAGTGGCTACAGATGCACATGAGGAGAGGGTTTACTACACTTATGTGCTGCAAGCTGAGAAAAGAGACGAGCTTCGCTCGCATCTTCAGTCACGCGGAATCGAGACACAGATCTATTATCCATTGGCTCTGCCTCTTCAGCCTGCCTTTGCCCATTTGGGACATAAGCCTGGAGATTTCCCGAATGCGGAAGCTATTACCGGCAGATCTCTGGCTCTGCCGCTCTATGCTGAAATGCCGGATGATCAGGTGCAGGACGTCATAAGGGCTGTAACCGAATTTTACGCTGAGGTTAAGATTCATGTCTAATCCGTGGGGGATCAAGCTGTCGGGACTAAGTGATGAAGCTGGGCCAGAGCTTGCGGATCAGATTGAAGCCCATAAGGAACTCGGCTGGAGTGAGATCGAACTTCGTACCGTGAAAGGGCAGGCCTTGGGGGACTGGGATTCCGAGCTGTTCAATCAGGTCCGCAGCGGAATCTCGGACGCTGCTCTGAAAGTCACTGCGGTAGCTTCTCGAATCGCGAACTGGGAGAGACCTATTACAAGTGATTTTGAGCAGGATTTGGAAGAGCTGAGGAGGATATCAGAACGTATGCGGCTTCTTGGGGCTAAATACGTGAGAATCATGTCTTACCCTAATGATGGATTACCTGAAGCAGAGTGGCGGGAGCGTGTATTCGATCGTATCCATAGACTTACGGAAATAGCCCGCGAAGCGGATATCGTTCTACTGCACGAGAACTGCTCAGGATGGGCCGGGACTCTTCCGGAACGCGCAGTGGAGCTTATAGAAGAAGTCAACAGTCCACACCTGCGCCTGCTGTTCGACACAGGCAATGGTATTGCCTATCGTTATAATGCCTTCGATTACTTGATACGGGTCTGGCCTTATGTGGAGCATGTCCATATCAAGGACGGAATTATGCGGGAAGGCAAGGAAGTCTATACCCTTCCGGGTGAAGGCGATTCCAGAGTGAAAGAGAGCCTGATCTGGCTTCTGGAGCACAATTACAATGGAATCTTATCCATTGAACCTCATCTTCATCTGATCCCACATTTACGGCTAAACCAGAATTCGGGTAGCTATAAAGACTCCTATATTGCGTACGGGCAAAGGCTGGAGAAGCTTCTTGAAGAAATCGGAGTGAGCGGAGAGAAGGTGAAGACACAGGCATGACTTCTCTTTTTACAGATAAGTATTCCGATTTGCTGTTGAGGCTGCTTCAGATCAATACGATCTCACCTATGGAGACAGGGCTTCCTTCTTGTCTAGGGCAGGCCCAGTCGGAATATGCCATATTCGCTTATGAACAGCTAGGTTCAGAGATGCTGTACAATCAATCGCCCGATTGCAAAGTTTTGGAGAGCGAAGATGTACCCCTTAGCGTGCGGGAACGTGCTGCCGATATGGGCTCTGAATTCTGGATTTCACAGCCTAATCTTGTACTTAGGTGGGGAGCTAAGAGAGCGGCCAGTGATACCTTGATGTTCAATTTCCATATGGATACTGTGGATGGGAATGTTCCGGTCTCTTATGAAGGGGGCCGATTCACAGGCCGGGGAGCAGTAGACATGAAGGGGCCTGGCGTTGCCTTGCTTGCGGGTATTGAGGCTGCGCTAAGGGATAACCCCGAATGGACGGATGAATGTACGCTGCTGCTCCAATGTGTGTCCGGGGAAGAGGGCGGAGCCATGGGGGTATATGGCACGAAGCTTCTGGCAGATAAAGGCTATCTGGGCAGCTTGAATATATTTGCCGAGCCCTCGGGAGGCGTCTTCTTCGACCGGTCCACAACTTCAATGACCGCGCGGATTGAGGTGCTGGGTCAGGACTCTACCGACGATGCTCCAGAGTCCGGGCATAATGCCACCCTGCTTCTAGGTTATCTTGCCTCACAATTGCTAGCCAGGTTGTCTGTCCCAGTTGAATCTATAGGGGGCAAGATGTGCCTTGCCGGTATTCATACCGGGTCCATGCATAACAAGGTTTATGGTTCAGGACGGCTGCTGTTGAATTTCGCCTATCATTCGGCTGAAGGCGGACAGCAAATATGTCTTCTCTTAGAAGAAGAAATGGAGAATCTGCTGAGCGAGTTCTCACTGCTCTATCATGATTTGCCCCTGGCTCGTTATACAGCCGGATCCGCAGCTGAGATATGCAAGCTAACTTGGGTGAAGCAGGGGCTTCCCGTTCTGAATAATCGGCACACGCAGTGGGAGAAAAGTCTGACAGAGATCGGGTGGGTTCGCAATCCGGAAGATCAGCTCCATCAGGCCTTCACCTGTGATGCCATGTGGGCTCAGCGTCCAGGAACCTACACCATTGTATATGGACCTGGAGGTCTGGGCAGCCACAATGCTCATGCGGAAGGTGAATATATCACACTCGAAGAGCTGGAGCGCTATGCGGCAGATATTCGTGATCTGATGGCAGCTTTCTATGCCGCGCGAAGAAAAATGAATCGATTGGAAGTGGTCAGTAGACATGGTTAACCAAATAAAAGTGAAGAAAGACCGTCTGCATGAGTTCGTTACAAATATATTCAAAGCCTGTGGAGTTGACGCGGATAGCAGCCGAATGTCCGCGGATGTGCTGTGTTATGCCGATGAGAATGGCTTCGACACGCACGGGGTCACCAACCTGGAAAGGATCTATGTATCTCGGCTGCTGGATGGCCGGGTGAATCCGTCCGCGGAGCAGAAGGTGATCGCTGAATCCCTCGGCACTGCTGTGATTGATGCCAATCATGGACTGGGCTTGTCTGCTGGAGTCAGAGCCATGGAACTGGCCATTGAGAAAGCGAAGAAGACGGGGATCGGTTGCGTGGTAGTACGCAATTCTTCCCACTTCGGTAGTGCTGGATATTATACCGGACAAGCCTTGCAAGCGGGAATGATTGGCATGGCTATGACCAATCTTGGAACCCAGACCATTGCAAGACCGCTGAACGGAAAGGTTAACATGCTGGGTACCAATCCGATTGCAGTCAGTGCACCAGCGGAGAATCTGCCTCCTTTTGTCCTGGACATGAGTACAACCGTAGTGGCTACTGGCAAGATCCGGGCTGCCGAGCGCAGAGGCGAATCGATCCCGGAGGGCTGGCTTGTAAATGATAACGGCGAGCCGGTAACAGATCCAAGCGCCTATGATCAGGGCACAGGACACTTGCAAATGCTCGGAGGTTCGCTGGCTACGGGTGGTGCCAAGGGCTACGGACTTGCCTTGATGGTGGATATTCTGTGCGGGGTACTATCCGGAGCGGATGTCGGTCCTGATCCAAGACTTCTTGAACCAGATCAGAGTGGAGCTGGTCAGGAAGACCAGAACATCGGACACTTCTTCCTCGCCATCCAGGTCGATGCCTTCCGTCCAAAGGAAGACTTCACTTCCCATATGGATCAGATGCTTCAGACTCTGCTGGACTGCCCACCGGTGTCCTCGGATAGAAAGGTCGTATACCCTGGATACCTGGAAGCTACCGGCCGGCAGGCTACGGACGAGGTAGCGATTGATCAAAGTGTATTTGAGCGGCTTGAACGATTGGGAGTAAAGATGAATGTTGGTTCACTGTCTTCTGGGGCAGAGGTTCACTCAGGGTGAAAGATACCAAATCGGGAGGGATCAATTCATGAATCTTCGAGTAGGAATAATCGGAATGGGCGTTATTTCCAAGTTTTATGTCCACGCCTTGCGGCACAAGCTGAGCAACCCAACGCTTACTGCCGTATGTGATTTGAGTGAAGAACGATTGAAGCCGTTCATGAATGACGGAATTCCTTGTTACCAGGATTATAAGGAGATGCTGAAGCGTGACGATATTGATGCAGTCATCATTAATGTGCCTAATGACAAGCATTTCGAGATCTGTCGCGATGCCCTGCTCATGGGCAAGCATGTCTGCTGTGAGAAGCCGATGACCATGAATATGGAAGAGGCGGATGAGTTAGTTCGTGTATCTGGCGAATCGGGGCGCACGATGTTCACGGCTTTTCACCGCAGGTATAACATTCACTTTGTCAATGCACTGAAGCAGCTCGAACCAGATGATGAGATCGTTAAAGTTACGGCCAGTTATTTGGAAAAGATTGAAGAGCATGCTGGGGATGACAAATGGTATTTGCAGCCTGATCGCTGCGGTGGTGGATGTATCGCCGATAACGGACCGAATGTTTATGATACGTTGGCCTTTTTTCTGGGACATCTAGAAGTAGTCTCTGCAGATATTTCGCGTAATGAGCATGGAGTGGATATCGAAGCCCGGGTTGAGCTCGTAACGGCTTCGGGTGTTCCCGTATCTGTTCATTTGGACTGGGCGTATCCACACGGAGAGCAGAAAGATGTCATCATTTATCTGAAGAGCGGCCGGGTTATTGAGGCAGATATGCTGGCAGGGTTCACAGAATTCAAATCCTCCCTATATCACGAGTATGAGGAGATCCTGCTGGATTTCGCCGCCAAAGCAGCTTCGGGGACATGCCATGGAGAAGACGGCAGAGACGCGGTAAGACTGGTTCGTGACACTTATCAAGTGGAGACCTTGAAAATATGAGTCTGCCTGCTAAACGGGTCGTTCAAGGCGCGTTCGCTGCCTTGCTGTTCCATAAGCAGGAAGAGCGCGGCATGCGTCTGATCGAGTTCGAGACACGCTGTGTTCAGCAAGGAGAAATCCATGAGATTGTAACGACCACTCATTCGGACAGTGTGGCTGGGGACCTGATTAATCGGGTTGGCTTCCTCGGTTTTGCCGAGATGAAATGTGGCGGGGTTATCGGCCGCGGAGATCCCGTGGTCGTTCATAACCAGGTGATAGGTCACGTTCTCGGCTTCGACGATTGTCATTTCCCGAACCACTATAATATCCTGATCTCAACGAAGGAGACCTTGACAGCGGAGGATCTGAATCTGGAAGTAGAAAGCTCCATCACATTTGGATCATTGATAAACAAGGAATGAACACAAATCGGTTACTTACACAGGAGGAAGGCAATGTACACTCAAATCAAAATGAGCCCCGAGGTAGCACAAAACCTGGAAGGGGTTAAGGTATATGGACTGCATCTTCAGCTCACTCCCAAGGATACCGGAGTTAAGGCTGACTATAAGAGTGAATGGGAGCAGATCCATGCGGCTTGGCGCGGGAAAAGCAAAGCTGAAGTAGCGGCGGTTCCAGCCATGGCGGCCTATCAGAACTTTTATCAGCAGATTGGCCTGAATCCCAAGAAGTACCCGCCTTCTGTACAGAATCTAATCCAGCGCTTCTTCATTAAGGATGAGCTGGACCGACTCCCTCTTATCCATCCCATTGTGGATGCTGTGAATGTAGCCGCGCTTCAGCACTTGATTCCACTTGGTGTCTTTGATGCTGAATGTGTAAGTGGAGATATTCATCTGACCTTCACCCAGGGTGGTGAGGAGTTTCAGGGATTAGGCGAGAGCGAACCGGAGTCCCTGCCTGAAGGACTGCTTGTGCTTGCAGATGACGAGAAGACCCTGTCCAGATTCTGCTATCGTGACAGCGAGGTGCAGAAAGTGACGGATGCGACTCAGCAGGTCTGGCTGCTCGGCTGTCAAGTTCCAGGTATAGATGAAGGAACGGTTACAGAAGCATTATCAGCGGGTCTTGAATATATTAGCCGAGCTTACCAGTGTGAGACAAGGCAAATCCATGCACGCTGAAAGGAGAGGCCTGAATGAGCGCCAGTAACAAGCAGCCTTCCATTTTAAAACGGTACGACCTGGCGATCTGGATTCGGATATTCGGCAATGCGCTAAATGCGATGACTACCTTCATCATCCGGCCATTCTTAGCCATCTACTTGTATGACAAGCTGGGCGGTTCTCTCGTCAGCGCCATGCTTGTCATTGGCCTACAGCCCTTTGCAGGTATGCTTACCGGCATATTCGGCGGCGGACTCAGTGACCGATTCGGACGCAAACCCGTGATGGTGATCGCGCTGCTCATTCAAATTTTAGGCTTGGGGGCATATACTCTCGCAGATAATGTATGGGCATTTGCGTTGATAACGGCCGTAATGGGGGTGGGTTCAGCTCTGTTTAACCCGGCTGCGAACGCCATGATCTCTGATGTGGTTGATGCCAAGCAGCAGACCGAGGTGTTCGCGCTGCTGCACACAGCGTCCAATGTCGGGGCAGCTTTCGGGCCGGTGATAGGGCTTCTCTTGTTCCAATGGAACAGCACATTAGTGTTCATTACGAATGCTGTGATTCTTCTGGCTTATCTGCTGCTCGTATTATGGAAAGTGCCTGAGTCCGTTAACCGGATTCATGTTGGGGCACACACGGAGCCTGTAATACGGACCTCGGGACATTGGCTAGATCATAAAGTTTTATATGGGATTACTTTACTGGCGATGCCAATCGGTATGATTTATGCGTTGGTTATTTCTATTCTGCCGTTTCATTTATCTGATCACTTTGAACATTCAGCAGATATTCTGGCGTCTCTTATGACGTTTAACGGGGTTATGGTCATCGCACTTCAGCTGTGGGTAACCAAGAAGACTCAGCTTATGCTGGCTTATCGTGTGATCGGACTCTCCTACGCCTTGTATGCGTTAGTAGCATTCGGATACGGCTGGTCCCGCTATGTCGCGCTTTTGTTTGTGATTGAATTTATCTTTTCTGTTGGTGAAATGTTGATTGGTCCGCAGCTGCAGAATGAGATATCGGGCATGGCTCCTGAAGGGAAGAGAGGATTCTACTTCGCGATCTTCGGACTACATCTGCAATTGCCGCTAGCCCTTGGTCCTGTTCTTGGAGGAATGGTCTACTCGGCTTGGAATGGGACTATTATGTTCATGCTTCTTGGAATCTTATTTATGCTTACGGGAGCAGCCCAGGTTATCCTGCTCAGGTGGCTGAGAAAACAGAAGCAGGCGGTCTCGAAGCAAGATATATCTCACCTGAATCTTAGAAATGAGGAAAGTTTCTCAACTTAACCCCATATACAAGGGAGAGGTTAGAAGTTACAGAGCAGTACGTCAATTGAGGGGTGGGAACCAGGATGAGAGGCAGCTTCAAAGCTTACATGGCGATGACCTTCGCCATGTTCACTGTCGGTAGTTCCATCGTAGTGGGCAAATGGGTGACGCTGACTTTTCCTGTGTTTCTCGCTTCTCTATTAAGATTTGGACTGGCATCCGTGCTTCTGATCTTACTTCTGCTAACTTTCGAGGGCATGCCCAAGATTACGGGCCGAGAGCTTCTTCTCTTATTATTGCAATCGTTAACCGGGATCTTCTTATTCAATATTTGTCTCTTGATTGGCCTTAGATGGACTCCGGCTGTTGAGGGTGGGATTATTACCAGCACCACACCGCTTGTGATCTCCGTGCTGTCGGTAATCCTGTTCAAAGACAAAATTCCGGTTAGAGCGTGGTCAGGTGTGCTTCTTGCTGTCATCGGCATAGCGGTCATTCGACTGCTGGAGGTTCCTGCGTCATCGACTGAGTCAGGAGGCTTCTCCTCGCAAGGCTATGCACTGCTAGGTATAGCGGTAGTCAGTGAAGCCCTTTTTACGCTCATTGGGAAAAGACTGTCAGGCAGACTGTCCCCGTTAGCAATAACAACCTACGTAACCATTTGGGGATTTATTCTGTTTCTGCCGGTTGGTCTCTATCAGGCGGCATCGTTTGATTTCAGCATCCCTTCCATAGGGGATTGGCTTTGTCTTGTCTATTTGGCTGTCGTCGTAACCGTAATCGGCTTTGCGCTTTGGTATTACGGCGTTTCGGCGGTATCCACAAGCACTTCCGCTTCTTTTACAGGAATTATTGCTGTGTCTTCGCTTATTCTATCAAGCATGCTGCTGCATGAACCGATGGGCTGGAATCATCTGATCGGCATGACGATCGTAGTGGGTGCGATTATCTTGTCTGCCCGGTCAGAGAGACAACCGACACTCGCTTATCAACCCTATGAGAAATGGAAGACTAACTAATCAGATAAACGGAGGTTTCTACATGAAGGAAGGCAAAGTAATCGTTGTCATTCACCGCTTCGGGGACTATATCTTTGGAGGTTTTGTTAATTACGCAAATGTCATTGATCACAGCTTGAATCGGGTCGTGTATCTGGTCAATGCCAGAGGACATCAGGATATAAGTGCTTATAGGGAGCAGGCGGCAGGCGTTCATGAGCTGTCTGATATTGAAGATTATCCGGCACTGGAAGCCGCGATGAAGAGTATAGTGGATGAGTATGGTCAGGTAGATCATCTATTCGCAATGTCTGAATTTGACCAGATTAACGCGGCCAAGCTGAGATCGAGGTTCAACATTCCTGGCACTTCCGAAGAGAAGATCTCCTTGTATCGCGATAAAATCGTGATGAAGAAGCGGATTCAGAGCGACGGACTGCGGATTCCCAAGTTTTTGGACTACCAGACATCGGCCGATGCCATATCCTTTGCGGAAGAAACCGGCTATCCAGTTATCCTTAAGCCTAGGCTCGGCGCTGCGAGTCAGGGTGTGAGTAAAGCTAATAACCGTGCGGAGCTTGAGGAAATTCTCGCTGCTATCGAAGCAGCAGATGAATCGGAGAGCTTCCAATGTGAAGAGTTCGTCACGGGTCCTATCTTCCATATCGATGGATTAATTCAGAACGGTGAACTGCAATTTATAGCTATTTCCCAATATGTGAATGGTTGCCTTGCCTTTTCTCAAGGTATGCCCAATGGTTCATTTATTGTGACGGACAGGCATGATTTGAAGAATCGTCTGACAAGCTTTACAGAACAGGTTCTAGGGTCCTTGGAACTCCGGAGCGGGTGCTTTCATCTGGAGGTTATTGACCGGAACGGAGAGGAAGCGGTGTTCCTTGAAATCGGTGCGCGGATGGGAGGAGCAGAGACGCCGTTCCTTACGCTGGAATTATTCGGGGTTAATCTGTGCGAAGAATGGATCCGAATTGAGCTGGGGACTTTCGAGAAATTAACGATTCCTGAGACGGGGGTTCATGGCGGCCTGCTGCAGTTCCCTGAACCACCTTGCGTTCCTGCAGAGGTCGTTCATGTGACGAGTATTAGAGACTTGATCCCGGAGATCTTCCATGAGCAAATTCCAGAGCCTGGTGAAATTATGGACGGACAAGGCTCCTATTATCATATCAGCGGCAGATACATGTTCCGGGGAAATAGCGAAGCTGAGGTTGAGGCAGCTATTCATAAAGCGATTGAATTATTTCATATCGAGGCCAAGCCTCTAGAGCCTTCAGCCGTGTAATTCTTTGATCATTCGTTCAGGATCATATACCTAAATGGAGGAGAGACCCTCTTATGAAAAATATACTGCTTGTCAGTGATCTGGGTGGATTCCCGCCATCTCTGCAATCACTAGCTGAAATCGCCAATGTGTATGTATATATTCCGCGTCCCAGCGCCGTGACCAGCCGGTATATGTCCACCATTAACCGGTATGCAACGGGAATTGTGAAAGAACTCTCTGCACATGTGGCCGGCGGGTATGAGCATCCCGAATGGGTGACTTTTACCGGAGCTGACGCCTATACGCTTTCGGAGGATGAAGTCGTGGACCAAATCATTCGGTATGCCCGTATGTTTGAGGCGGATGCCATAATGTTCGGCGGGGCAGAGAACATGGTTCTGTCCGTGGCGAAGGCTGCTGAAGCTCTCGGGCTTCGTTCAGCAGGTGTACATGCCGCACGCCGGGCCCGAAATAAATATTCGATGAGGGAGAAATTTCGAAGTGCAGACGTTCCCTCGCCAGATTTTCGTGCGATCTATTCAGAAGGGGACATGTTAGCCGCTGTAAATGAACTAGGTTATCCATTAGTTCTCAAGCCGACTTATTTGGCTTGCTCCATTGGGGTGACCCTGCTGGATGGGTCTAGAAGCCCGGTAGAAGTGTTCCGTGAAGTCCAGCGGGATATTCAGGAGAACACGGGTGATTCGCTGCTGTTCAGTGAAGAGTGCTTATTTCTGGTAGAGCAATATATGGAAGGCTGCAATGCCGATTGGTATGCGGATGATCTGTATGCGGACTATGTCTCTGTAGAAGGAATGATGGTGAATGGAGTATATCGTCCGGTAGCCATCACGGATAAGACACCTATGCTTTCCTCATTTACAGAGACTTCGCATCTAGTCCCGAGTGTACTGGATAACGAAGCACAGAACATCATAGTGGAGGCTTGCCGTAAGGCAAATGAAAGCCTTGGGCTTGAGAATTGCCCCACACATACAGAAGTCAAGCTGATGAAGAACAGGCAGGTAGGGATTATCGAAACGGCAGCACGCTTCGGCGGATGGAATATCATTCCGCAGATTAATGATGTGTATGGACTTGATATGACCAGAGTATGGGCTGAAGTGCTGCTGGGTGGGAGCTCACAGGAACTGCCGGACCATTTACTGCAATCCTCGCATAAAGCTCGCTGTAATATGCGGATTTATTTAGAGGACAACCCCTTGGATCCCGCGCTTAAATACCGATATTCTGGTTATGAGAAGCTGGATCATCTATTAGAAGATGGTACCTTTATCCATACGGAGACTGAAATTCCGCGCGGAGCGCTGGTCAGCAGCAATCCCCACCTGAATGCTATGAGCTTTGTATCCACTTTGGATATGGAGGGCTCACATTCACGGGACTTGGCTCAGTCGGTATCGAACATACGAAATGGGGTTCAGTTAAAAGTCACAGAGATTGAAGGACAGAAGGTCGAGGTCAAAGTATAGAACTTATTTAATAAAATAAAATAGTAGAACCGGATGCTAGGTTACGATTTACAAAACGCATCCGGTTTTGTGTGTCCTCGGTAATTCGAGGACTCTTTCTTATTTTATTTCGATCTCAGCCAGAGTTCCTCACTAAACGGTTAACATGTGGTACAATTTTCCTGTGGGCTAAGGTATTTATTCACTGAATTCCTGGTGGTGGCAGAGGAGGTTATAGTTATTGAGTATGACTAAGTACATAAAGCTATTAGGAATAGTACTGGGAGTAATAGGTCTGAATATCATTGTGCTGTCTCCCGGATTCATAGGGCTTGAGATCGGTGGAAGCGCGTTGTCTACTGCACTTGGGATAACTTTACTGGTCGGAAGTGCCCTTGTCCTACTATATGGGAGTTATAATTTACTATTCAGACAGTCTGCTCCGTTACCTGCATTACAGATCAGGACACACGAAGATTACGTAGAAGCTTTAAGTCATTTCCGCCGTGTCAAACCCCTTCAAGCTGATATAAATCTGGTCTTGGAGCAGATGGAACGAATCAGGAAGAAGAAGGATACGTTGTTTAGTGTTCTTGACCAAAGGTTCGATCAGGAGGAGCTTAGCTACAAGAAGTTCGCTTCCGTGACGAATGAGGTAGAGAAGTTATTTTACCTGAATGTTAGAAGTGTTCTGAACAGACTTCGTGTATTTGATGAGTCCGAGTTCGAGCGTGTGATGAGCCAGAAAGTGACCAAACTCTCACCCGAGCTTCTTCAGGAGAAGACACACGTCTACAATGACTTCCTGATATTCATGCAGGATTCCCTGGAGACGAATGAAGAGATTCTCCTAAAGCTAGATAAGCTTCTACTGGAAATATCGCGGCTGGATAGTATTGATTTTGGGGAAATCGAGAATATGCCGTGTATGCAGGAGATCGATTCACTAATTAAGCAGACCAAATATTATAAACAGTGAGAGGTGTAGTATGGCAAAAAAGAGCAAGTTCTTTATGATCTCAGCGTTGATCTTAATCGTTGTATTCGCCCTGGTCTATTTCGGTATTAAATTAACCTCCAATATAGGTAAGACCGATACACAAGTGGCTTCCGAAGATGCATCCAAGGACTTAACCAAGCTGTATTCGAGCCTCACCGTTACGAAGGCTGAGCCAGTTAAGGGCCAGATTGACCTCAATCCGGCTGATATCGGCGAATCACTTCCGGATATCTCGAAATTCCCGATAACGGTGGACCATACCACAGATAACTTTGTGGAGATCTTCTCGTCAACGGAGAAATCAGGAACAGGCATCGATGGCTGGTTGAGTGAAGTAGCTTCTGATTTCAACAAAGCCAACATCACTATAGATGGGAAGCCCGCTTCGGTTAAGATTCGGAACATTGCCTCCGGGACAGCCACAGATTATATTAAGTCCGGTAAATATATTCCCGATGCCTTCACACCTTCAAATGAGCTTTGGGGGGAAATGGTAAAGTCAAGCGGTGTTAAGACTCAACTGGTTACGAAGCGCCTTGTTGGGAATGTCCCAGGCATTGTGATAGCCAAGTCTAAATATGACAGCCTGGTGAATAAATATGGTTCTGTCAATGTCAAAACCCTTACCGAAGCCATAGCCGGCAATGATTTCTCTATGGGCTATACAGATCCTTTCGCTAGTTCTACCGGCTTGAACTTCTTAGTTACCGCTCTGAATACTTTCGACAGCACTAACCTACTTGGAGATAAAGCGGTTAAAGGATTTGAGAAATTCCAGGCAAATGTGCCGTTTACAGCTTCTACCACAATTCAGATGCGTGAGGCGGCCAAATCGGGAAGGCTTGACGGGTTCGTGCTGGAATACCAGACCTATGTCAATGCAGAAGACTTGAAGAATGGCTATGTATTCACTCCTTTCGGAGTGAGGCACGACAGTCCGCTTTATGCTCTGGGTGATCTGTCCAAGAGCAAGCAGGATATTCTTAAGAAATTTGCGGAATTTGTTTCAGAAGAGAAGTATCAGAAAGCTGCGAAAGAGAAGGGATTCAATAATCTTGAGGACTACAAGTCGGAGCTGGGAGCTGTCGATGGTAATCTTCTGTCGCAAGCGCAACAGCTCTGGAAAGAGAAGAAGAACGGGAATAAGCCAATCGCTGCTGTTTTTGTAACAGATGTGTCTGGGAGTATGGGAGGAGAGCCGCTCAACAGGCTGAAAGAATCCTTGTTAAAGGGCCAGAAATATTTAGGAAAAGACAACAGCATTGGACTTGTCTCCTATTCAAACGACGTAACCATTAACCTGCCTATCGGGCGATATACTACGAACCAACAGTCTCTGTTCGTCGGTGCGGTGAACAGTCTCCAGGCAAGCGGGGGTACAGCCACTTTTGATGGAATCGTGGTAGCCCTTAAGATGCTGCAGGATGAGGTGGCAGCGCATCCGGATGTTAAACCTATCATCTTCGTGCTTAGTGATGGGGAGACCAATCAGGGCTATTCGCTGAATGACATCAAAGGAATTGTTGAAACGTATAAGATTCCTATCTATACCATTGGCTACAACGCTAATATTAAAGCACTTCAAAGTATTTCAAGCATTAACGAAGCGGCTAGCATAAATGCAGATACCGATGATGTTGTCTACAAGATTGGCAACTTGTTCAATGTACAAATGTAATACAAATAGAGGGGGATGAACATGTCGTTTTCACTGGAAGTAGCAAGTCCGGAAGAAATTAAGGCAGCAATAGAAGAGGAAGTTAAACCTGTACCTGAAGAGGTAGCGAAGCTTAAAGAGCTTGCGGATTCCAATGTGGCCGCTATTATGGAGCTTGATCTTGGATCACTGGAGAAGCGCAAAGAAATCCTGCAGTCCATTGATGCATTCGGTTTAAATACTATGAAAATGTCATCAGATAAAAACAAC
Organism: Paenibacillus sp. SN-8-1; assembly: GCF_050995535.1. Taxonomy (NCBI): domain Bacteria; kingdom Bacillati; phylum Bacillota; class Bacilli; order Caryophanales; family Paenibacillaceae; genus Paenibacillus; species Paenibacillus sp. SN-8-1. The sequence continues at coordinate 2,378,981 of NZ_CP194782.1, read as the reverse complement.
CTGCTGCAGGTATCCGTAGGGAAGTTGTCAAAAACGGGTGACGAAGGCGGCCAAGTGGCCAAAGGTCTAGCTGAACTGCATATGCAGCTTAAGGATTTGGATCCAAGCGTAATTGATTTTGCCAAACAAGGGATTCTGGGCATGTTCTTTAATCCGATACGAGCTTACTTTCTGAAGTTCCAAAAAGCGGATATCGTAATTGCGGACATCGTTACCTCTCTAGATAAGGGGAAAGCAACACTAAGAAATGACAACACTACGCTTGAGATCGAACAGCAGACGCTGCGTGACCTAACCAAGAAGCTGCAAAAAGAAATTGAACTGGGCAGCCTGATGGACGAAGCCATAGAAGCTCAAATTGAAGCAGCCAAAGCGCGGAATGAAGACCCTGACAAGATCCGTTTCATCACGGAAGAAGTACTGTTCCCTCTCCGCCAGAGGGTGATGGATTTACAGCAGATGCTAGTAGTTAACCAACAAGGGATTATGGCCATCGAAGTGATTATTCGGAACAACAAAGAGCTTATACGCGGGGTAGATCGAGCGAAGAATGTAACGATATCGGCACTGAAGATCTCTGTAACGGTTGCCAGTGCACTCTATAATCAGAAGATTGTCCTGAAGAAGATCGAACTCCTTAACCAAACCACGAATGAGCTAATCGCGGGCACTTCACGAATGCTGAAGAATCAGGGTGCAGAGATCCACAAGCAATCTTTAGAGACTAGTATTTCTGTAGATACATTGAAGCAAGCCTTCACAGATGTACTATCAGCTCTGGATTCGATCAGCAATTATAAGCAGGAAGCTCTGCCCAAAATGCGCGATACAATCAATCAGTTCCGGGAACTGGCTGATAGCGGAGAGTCTCAGATACAGCGACTTGAGAAAGGTCACAAGCTAGGGCTGTAGATAGATCATCCGATAAATAGACATCGTTCACATGGATGGGAAATCCCGCCAATGAGAATACTAACAATGATCATAATGTTGGAGGTATTCTATGTGGACTGTGTTTTGGAATGCGGTAGTACTTGCGTTAGCAGGCACTTTATTTCTTAGAGTAGCGGGGAGAAAATCTATCTCTGAAATGACGACTCCTCAGGTAACCATTTTACTGATGGTCGGAACTGTCCTTGGCTCAGAGATCGGAGGCAAAGGGCTGGGAGCTTCTGTATTTGGAACTTTAATTCTAATTGCCTTTCTGATCGGGTCTGAATGGTTGTCGCTGCACTCTAATCGTACAGAAAAGCTGCTTAAGGGCTTTGGGACACCTGTCATAGCTGAAGGGACAATGCTAACTGAGAACATGAAGAAGCTTAGAATATCGGTGGATGATCTTGAGAAGCGCCTGCGCTTGTTAGGAATCTCCCGGATCGAGGATGTCAAGACAGGAACAATTGAAGATAGCGGGCAGTTTGGGTATGAATTATTTCAGCATGCCAGGCCCGTAACGGTTGGGGATCTGGAACGAATATTAAAGGCCAATTTCCCTAATATCATTATTCCATCTGAGATCAGCGAAGAGAAAGAGACTATTTTTAGCGAAGTATTCAAGGAATCCGGCGACCCAGCTAATCCTAGATATTTGCAGTAAGCAGCAGAACGCAATTGATGTCAACATTGCAGCTAGAAATGTAACACGTGGAAACGCTTGGAGAAATTCCAAGCGTTTTATTTATTTTTTTACATCTACTAATTCAAAACGCTCACATACCAGCATCATATCTTCCGAATATTCAAGTCCTATATTACTTAACTCTTTAGTAAAGAATCGTTCGTGAGCATCTTTCCAATATTGATAAGTTCGATCTCTCTCACCCTCCGCAATAGCAAAATCCTCAGGGACCTCATTCATGGGCATGATGGTCACATCAGTTGTTTTGATGATCGCTACAGGTTCATCTTTACTGTTCAGAATAATGCTGTAATCTTCAACGGACGGCAATGGCTCGTTCTCAATTTCATAAAAAATGAGTCCTGAACAAGTGGCTGATTTGATACCGCTTATGACCAATTGGGCCAAATAATCTGGTTCAGCTCCGAATTGCCACGCACTTACTTTTTTGGGTTGCTCCTGACCTTGAGCTCTCCAAAATTCATTCCAATAGTTTTTCGAAGCTGTGTTCATTTTGTACTCCCCTTCTAAGATAATTAACATTTGTACTTCATTTGTTGATATATCAACAAATCGCGTTCTTTTAACCATTGAACGTTGTAATCATTCCCCTATAATAATAGACGGAAGTTGATTAAACAAATTATGTTTGTAGGGATTTAGGGAGTAGATAGGAGTGTTTGGTTGGCTAAACGTAATCATTTGATAATTTTAATCGTAACGCTTGGAGTCTTTGGTATTTTAAGCACCGAAATGGGAGTTATCGGGATATTGCCTTCGATTGCAGAACACTTTGGTGTTAGTATATCGAAAGCTGGATGGTTGGTAAGCTTTTTTGCCCTGGCCGTTGCTGTGTCCGGACCCATCTTGCCCTTATTGTTATCAGGTATTAACCGTAAGAAGGTTATGTTACTTGTACTAGGGGTATTCGTTCTGGGGAACTTGGTCTCCATTTTCATTAATAACTTCACGCTTGCTCTAGTGGCTCGTGTGATCCCGGCCCTATTTCATCCGGTTTATTGTTCGTTAGCTTTTACCGTTGCTGCTGGCTCGGTAAGTCAAGAAGAAGCACCAAAAGCGATTTCGAAAGTATTTATTGGCGTATCTGCTGGTATGGTCATCGGTGTACCTATCGCAAGCTTTATTGAAAGTACGTTGTCTTTACAAATGGCGATGGTCTGCTTTGCGGCTGTAAACTTGGTAGTTTTCTTGGCTACATTCCTGTTTGTGCCTTCAATGCCTGTTAAGGAAAGGCAATCTTACGGAGTACAATTAGCAATACTAGCAAAGCCAGTCACATGGATTTCCATTTCGGCAATCATATTGCTCAATTCAGCTATATTTGGCGTCTATAGTTACTTAGCTGAGTATCTGACAAAGGTTACGAATATATCAGCTAATGCGATTACTATAATGTTATTTTTATATGGTGGAGCTAATATAATTGGTAACGTAGTCTCGGGGAGATTACTTACTAATAATGCCATGAAATCCATCGTTACGTTTCCTTTGGTTACGGGAGCTGTGTACATCCTATTATTCTTTTTCGGGCAGTTTAGTATACCGATGGCCATCATTACATTAATCTGGGGTATTCTAGCTGGCATAGGGGCGAACATGAATCAATATTTGATGATGTCAGCGGCTCCTGAAGCGCCTGATTTCGCAAATGGATTATTTTTATCATCCTGTAATATTGGGACAACCCTTGGTGCGGCAGTAGGCGGGTTGTTTATATCCATAATGGGGACGCCATATGTTGTATTAGTGGGATTGCTATCGCTAGTAATAAGTTTTGCAACTATTTTACTAAGAAACGTCATGCTTACTCGTTCCCAGCTACTTTCAAGTTATAGAATTATGTGAAATTTAAACTCTTGTTAACACAAATCAACCATAAATTAATTCTAGGAGGTAAATATATGATTATTGCAAACGCACGTGCTGTATTTAGCCAGGAAGGACCGTTCAAACTAACCACAATAGAGCGCAGAGATTTAGAAGCCCATGATGTACTCATTGAGATTAAATACGCAGGGATTTGCCACTCTGATATCCATACCGCCCGCGGTGAGTGGGGACCGGTGAACTATCCTCTCGTACCTGGACATGAGATCGCAGGCATTGTCACGCAGGTTGGTTCCTCAGTCACAAAGTACGCAGTAGGAGACCGGGTAGGGGTAGGCTGTATGGTTGATTCCTGCGGGAAGTGCGTGAATTGCCATAACGGGGAAGAGCAGTACTGCCTTGAAGGTAATACGGGTACTTACGGAGCTATTGACAGATATGGCCACTATACACAAGGGGGTTATTCTACCCATATTGTTGTAACTGAAGATTTTGTGGTCAGAATTCCTGACGGCATTGAACTTGATGCCGCCGCTCCTCTGCTTTGTGCCGGGATTACAACGTATTCGCCGCTGAGTCATTGGGGAGCTGCGCCGGGCAAGAAGATTGCAGTTGTTGGACTAGGCGGGCTTGGACATATGGCTGTGAAGATTGCCCATGCCATGGGGGCGGAGGTTACTGTTCTATCTCAATCCCTGAAGAAGAAAGAAGACGGTTTGAAACTGGGCGCAGACCATTATTACGCCACGAGCGACCCAGAGACTTTCCGCACACTGGCTGGCTCATTCGATCTCATTTTAAATACAGTCAGCGCAAAAATTGATATAAGTGCATACCTTTCGCTGCTCGCTCTGGATGGTACTATGGTCAATGTCGGAGCGCCAGCTGAGCCTTTGTCAGTTAACGTATTCTCACTGATTGGTCATCGCCGGTCGTTCGCTGGTTCGATGATCGGAGGAATTCGCGAGACTCAGGAAATGCTTGTTTCCGCTAACCAGATTGACGAAGCATGGGAGCGCGTATTGGCTTTAGATGTACGGTATCGGTTTGTCATCAACATCAGCACGATGGAGAATGAATAACGAGTTATCTAGATATATAAAAGGCACGCCAAAAATGGTGTGCCTTTTTGCTTGGGGCGTTAGATTGATTAAATTAATTGAAATCAGCTCTACTAGAAAGGAACTGCCCTTCTCGATCTGAGAGGGCAGTTCCTTTCCTGTCTTATGAGCCTAGAGATTTGAAGGTGCAGTCACAAGAGTGTTAGATTCTGCCGTGCCAATAGAATGTGAACGAACCGGGAGCGTATTTCTTAGAGCCAATAGCTGTTCATACCCTGAAATTTGCAGATCGGCTAAGGATAAATCCTGACTACCTGAGCCCGGATTGTTGTATCCGATGCAGCGCATTCCTGCACTTTTGGCTGCTTTCACACCATTACGTGAATCCTCAATGACAAGGCAGTCTGAGGGCTCAACGCCAAGCAGTTTGGCAGCATGAAGAAAGATATCAGGTGCTGGCTTCCCATTAGCGACTTCCTCACCTGATACCCTGACGCTGAAATAGCGGCCAAGGCCAGTCGTGTTCATAATCAGATCAATCAATATTTTGGGTGAAGAGGAGGCGACGGCTATAGGAACCTGCTTTTCGGCAAGCCAATCCAACCAGGCTTCGAGATGAGGCATAGGTCTGAGGTTGGTGTGGTTTTCCATGGTCTTCATGACGTTGGCTTTATGGTAAGTTAGGACTTGTTCCAAGGTGTGATTCAGCTGATGCTTGTCCAGAACACGCTGCCACATGGTCTCCAACGTAACACCTACATAGCTATGATGTTCTTGTTCGTCTGGGTAGGCGCCAAAATGAGCGAAGGAGGCACGCTCGATATCAAAATATATGGGTTCGCTATCAACGAGTACACCGTCCATATCAAATATGACAGCCTCTATTGAATCCTGGGTCCAATTGTGTTCATCTGTTGACTTCAAACTCATCTCTCCCTTAACAGTGAAATAGATTACCTTAGCTGGATTGTAAAATAACTTTAATTGCCTGGGAAGATGGGTTGAGGGTTTTTTCGTTCAAATCACAGCCTAAGGCGGAGAAGGCTTCAATATATTGATCTAACGGGTAAGTATGAGTAATAATTTTTTGGGCAGGAACAATATGCTGCTCAATCATGTAATGCGCGGTAGAGAAGGTGCCAAGTGAATCTATGGAACCGATAATTTTAAGACTCCGGTCCACAATCTCTTTTGGATTAAAGCTACTTATCCCGTCTCTTAAGCCTACAAGCATTAGATAACCACCATGTGCAAGATTGGCTAGGACCTGGGTGCCGACAACACCTGTCGTGTCAACGATAAGGTCAACCTGATGATTGGAAGGAGCCAGAGCCTCAATAGCTGACTCGAAGGATTCATGGGTCTGCCAGCGTTCAGGGGTAATAGAACTTGCCATTTTCAGGCGATCTCTTGAAATATCAACAATGCTCCCAGTAACGCCTTTGGAAGCAAGGGCATAACTGTACAGCATACCGATCGGTCCTGCACCCAGCACAATTGTTCTGAAATTAGGGAGAAGCTGAATTTGGTTAATTCCAGTCAGAATACAGCTCAGCGGCTCGGTTAACGTAGCTTCCTCATAGGTGACATGGTCCGCTAATTTATATAGAAACCGATCTTCAGTAATATAATAATCGGTAAAGGTACCATCCGCGCTAACACCAGTTTCAGTAACTGCCTTGTGCAAGCAGTGGTTTTGCCGGCCGGTTCTGCACATCTCGCAGTGACCGCAGTAGTAGGTAGGATCAATGACGACCCGGTCACCTGGCTTAAGGGTACTTACAGCGCTGCCGATACTTACTACTTCTCCCGCAGACTCGTGGCCCAGGATAATTGAAGATGATGCGTGGTATCTTCCGCTAACAATGCCGAGATCTGTGCCGCATACCCCAGTGGCATGAATACGTACCAATACCTGATTATCTCTTGTGATTTCTGGTACGGGTCTCTCCTCAAGAGCAACGTCCCAGGCAGATTTATACACTAGTGCAAGCATGATTATAACCTCCTCGTTCAGTTAACCTACGCTTTGTAGAACAGCATCCAGTCGATTCACAATTTGAGCGATTTCATCTTCAGTAACGGTAAGTGAAGGTCTTACTTTCACTACATTTCCAAAACCATATCTAGATCCTCTAAGTATAAGATGCTGATCAGAGAAAGCCCGATCAATAATAGCATTCGCCTTTGCCACATCAGGGGCTCCATCCCGATCCACAATTTCAAGACCCCACATAAGTCCAACGCCACGGGCTTCACCGATGGTTGGATATTTTGTTGTGAGTTCAGCCAGCATGTCTCCTAGAATTTCGCCCTTCAATTTGACTTCATCCAGAAAGCCCGGCTCGGATACGACCTCCATAGTGGACTTGGCTGCGGTAACTGAAATGAGATTGCTGCCTGAGGTGAAGGAGTGCTCATGCTTCTCAAGAACATTTAGACGGGATTGCATAAGAACCGCAGCCACCGGCACTCCAATTCCCCCCAAACCCTTAGCAAGGGTAATGATATCTGGCTTGATATCGAACAATTCACTGGCGAACATATAGCCTGTCCGGCCAATGCCGGTCTGAACCTCATCGGCGATGAGAATCATGTTATGTTCATCACACAGCTTGCGAAGACGCTGGAAATAACCATCAGGAGGAATAATATTGCCTCCATTTCCGAGAATAGGTTCAATAATCATACAAGCGATGGAGCCGGAGCTTGCGTATTCAATTTGATCGGATATAGCTTCTATACATTGAAACCCGCAATTGGGTTGTGAAGAGTTAAAAGGGCATCGATAGCAGTAGGGAGCAGGTACATGCAGTGAATTGGGAACTGCGGAATTTGGGAATTTCCGGCGCCGGAAGGCATTACCCGAGATTCCGGTTGCGAACTGGGTTTGGCCATGATGAGAGAGGAATAAGCTTATAATATCCGTAGCTCCGGTATACTTCTGGGCAATCTTGGTCGCACATTCATTCGCAGTAGACCCGGTAATATCTCTCATCCAGCCAGCGTCGATCCAATTGGGTGCGTATTCTACAAGGTGTGCCAGAACTTCGTACACATAAGGCTCGGTAAATGTAGATGACATATGTGTTAGATTCTCAACTTGTTCCTGTACCTTCTGGACAACATGGGGGTGATTATAGCCTAACGAAAGATTGAAAGTTCCGGATACTCCGTCCAAATATTCTACACCTGAATCGTCGATTAACCGGATTCCTTTGCCAAATCTGAACCGGTCTTTAGTTAATGTCTGCATAATCATCCCTCCAAAATTCAGTTTGATAAACTGCCCGGCTAAGGGCTGAGATTAGCTCACTTCGGCTAACTTCGGCATCACCTCCCTAAATGACTGAGTTTTACGCTGACCTTATATTTCGTTTCTTTGCTGCATAACTTGATTGCCCATACGACTGTTCCCCAGACTCCATTGATGAGAGAACCCGATTGCCACAAGCATAATCAGGGTGAATCCGGCCAAAATCCAAAGGGAATAGGTAACCGGCAATTCCGTCATACTCCATCCGATAACATATTGTAGAATCGCTCCCCCAATGCCGCCCGAAGCAATCAGTATACTGGTTGTGTTCTCGGTCATTCCTGGGATAAGTGAGTTGGCGTAGACCAGAGCGATAGCGAACAGCCCGGACATGAAGATTCCAATCCCGAAAATCAGCAGGTAGGTAGCCCATTCACTTGAGTTTAGTGCCATAGCAATGATTAACAAGAGTGAGCCTAGAGTACTCCAGAACAAAAATGGAAGGTATCTGACCGACTCTGCAACTCTGCCTACGAATAGGCGGCCAATGACCATAGCGATCCATAAGAAAGTCACGCTTAAAGAGGCAAAAGACGTAGGAATATGTATCGTCTCGATTAATATGGACGGCAGGAAGTTCATGAACCCAAGCTCAAGACCCATATACACGAAGAAGAAAACTACAAATATAGATAACAGCCGGACTTGTCTGCCTGTATAGCGAGTTTTGGTTACCGGCATGACGGAATCCGTTTGGTTCTGTGTGTGGAGGCTCTTTGAGCTGGCAGCAGGCATTGTAAGCCACATGAGGACTAAGATTAAAGTTATAGCGGAGATCGTGAAGAAAGTGTACTGCCATACCCCGTATGTGATGCACAAACTTACAACAGCAGGAATGAGTAGAGCGCCTATCCCGAAAAACACATCCAATTTTGACATTGCCACGGCTTTACCTTCTTCAGCATATTCAATCGTAAATGCGCCAATGGAAGATTCAATAATACCTGAGCCGAACCCGACGAGTAGGGTCATCATGATGATCCACAACCAGGATGGCAGAAATCCCATGACAAGACAGGCGGCAACAATACTGCAGAGCGCAATCAACAGCATAATCTTCCTTCCAATGCGGGATGACATCACTGGTGAGGCGATTACGCCTACCAGAAAACCGAGAAATTGCAGGAACAACAAGGTCCCGCCATCACTGTATCCCCGGCCATAGTGGGATAACAACTCAGGTAACAGTGAGCCCATAACAACACTGGTAATTCCAATTAACAAGTAAAAACCACAGCTAAGCGCAAAAATCCGTTTCAATGATTCGCTCCTCCTTGGCTATACTTAAACGTTTTCTGTAGAATTGATTTTGTACACGATAACAATTTATACCAGTTTTACCGAAAAGTATATAGTTTTATGTAAATTTTTTACCTTTTTATAGTAAAAAATGTAATTAAAAATTTTGATTTACATTATTTTCAATAGGATGGTGTGTCATATTTCTATATGTAAGCATTAAAAAAGCTGCAAACCCTAAGGGGGTGGCAGCCACGGATTTGCGTATTACATGAACAAACGGATTTTTTCGTTAATCCTACGTCTCCTGATATCCACTAAACTATGAAATATAATTATTTGGAAAAATAGTAATTGTTGGAATTTTGTATATATGTTAAAGTTTGTTTGTTTGATGTAAAGGTTAGTATGTCCCATGCTGATACCACGGCAAAATGGTACAAGCATAAAGGCATGGAGGTATACGCACAGACGGTTCAAATTCCAGAAGGTAGCTAATATAGATATAGAACGAGGAAAATTATGAGAAAATTAACGGTATTGACACTCTTGACGTGTGTAATGCTGTCAGGATGCGGTACAGGTGAAAAGCAGTCAAATCATGACATTGCAAGTAAAGTGAACATCCCGGCCTCAACGGTCACTGCATCACAACCCGTCACTCCATCAGTGCCAAAGGGGGATATCATGAACAGTCGCTCAAATTATATGAGTAAAGAGGGACTTCAAATATTCACGACCCCACCTACTGAGGGCCCGGCAAAAGTAGCTTGGGACTATATTAGATTACTGGGTGAGCAAAAATATGATGAGGCCTTATTACTTCTTGATGGGTCTGATACAAAGGATAACATGAAAATTTGGGCGGAATTTGGTTCAAAACTGAATGATCCCTACTTGATAGAAGTCATTGGTTCAAGCTTTGTGCGATGGACGGATTTTACTGATATTGCATTCAAAGAAACTGAGGATAACGGAGCTATTGAATATAAGATTATCTATTTAGAGGTTAATTTGAAATTGCGTGGTAAATTGACCGAGGAGCAGAATGCATTTCGCAATGGCCTTAATAGATTTGCTATCCATGTTGTCAAGTATAAAGAAAATGGCCCGTGGCGAATTTCCTTACTTGGTGGCGCTCCTCCGCTGGAAAAGTAACGAACCTCTATTAATCATGAACCTTGTTACATCACGGATCTTCATTTAGATGGATTTACTCTAATGAGTGATTCAGGCTGTCGAGAAAGTCTCGACAGCCTTTTTTCTTCCCACTATTGCGTGGAAAGCTCTATCAAACGGTCTGGATCAAGAATTTGAATAGTACGCTGATTCATAGCAATTATGCCGTCACTTACCCACTGAGTCAGTTTTCGGCTGAGTGTCTCGGGAGAGGTGCCGATCATCGCGGACAGCTCTTTTTTTGCCGCCGGAAGGATCACCTGGTGTCCCTTCGGATCTTGTTTTCTCCAATAGTAGACGATCATCATCGCAAGCCGCTGCTCCACATCCATCATGTGCATCGCGCCTGCCCATTCATCCGCTTGCTGCAGCTGCTCACTCACCGAAATTAAGAAGCTATAAGTAAGCTGAGGATGACTCTCGAGCAAAGGCCTGAAATCATCCTTGTGAAGGCGGCATATTACTGAAGATTCAAGCACCTCAGCGGAAGCATAGTGCTGTTTATCCTGAAGCAGCGCGAATTGACCGAAGAAATCACCCGGAAAGAGGAAGCGTAGAATATGCTCTCTCCCGTTGTCCGCGATTTTGGTAAGCTTCACGAGCCCTTGGCTCAGAACGTACAGACATTCCGACCGATCTCCCTCACGGAACACATAGCTTCCTTTAGTCAAAGGGGCGGATTGGGCGATTGAGGTTAAGAGCTTCTTCTGATCCAGACTTAACTTCTGGAATACGTGGACATGATGAATGCAAGATACAGAGTCTTCACAGCATACAGCCACTTGACACATAATCAAGCACCTCCTAGCAATTCGGATTGTTATAATCTCAGCGTACTCCTAAATCAATTTGCTCCACGTGACAGAGGTCACATGCTTTCACAGAAACTTGATCTGGATCAAGGAATCTATCTACAGTACATGGCAATATAAGACTTGTAGAGAACAGGTTGGCAAGGAGGGAGAGAGCAACATGGATTCATTCACATTTGAAGATATGGGATCGATTCAAAGAGAGTATCTGGGGAATCAAGTACCACTCGAGTTATTGGTCTGTGATCTGGAGGGCGCCATCATGGAAGGGGCCTTAACGCGGATGTGGAACAAAAGGGTGAGTGTGAAGGAAACCAAGTGTAATGTACACGGCCACTCCCATTGTGAGTACGAAATTCGTTACAAATGATCGTTGAAGAGCAGGAGGGAATTACGTATGCTGGACATAAAGTACAATGGACAAATTGCTGTGATCGATCTCAGGAATAACATTCTGAGGGGAGAGCACCCCAGACACGAAGTTATAGAATTCGCCATGAAGGCGGCTGTAGGTACAATTCTGGAGCTGCATATCCCCCATCCCGCGAAGCCGCTGGCTAACGCCCTGGAGGAAATCGGCTATCCCTCGGTGATTCATCAACTAGGACCGGAACATTTCCGAATGATGTGCGTGATCTTGAACAAGAATACAGTTGAACTATAGGAGGAATCAGAAATGGAAAAGAAAACTTTAGCTGATTATACGGAGTACCGCAGCGAGTCGTTCACCAAGAAAATCCTGTTCAAACAAGGTGAAAATGTAGTGTTCATGCTTCACTTCATGCCAGGTCAGTCTCTGCCTGCCCACAAGCATCCCGGAGCCGATGTTTATATTCTCGTTGTGGAGGGCAGTGGGGCGATGACAATGGATGACAAAGTGGTTCAAGTAGCTAAAACGGATGTAATCCGCGTTGACGGCGGGGAGCTATTCGCTTATTCCAATACAGGAAGCGAGCCTTCAAGTCTATATGTAGTTCTGACCAAAATCCCAGATGAACGGTATGCTAAGGATGTATAACCAGTAAGTTGTAATGGTAGCTGGGTGCTTGCACCTCTATGGAAAATACAGTAAAATGATATAGGAATGTCTGTTCTGTATTCCAAATAATTCAGAAGAGGTGCGGTATGATCGTAGGAATGTATCCTTATCTAGTAACGAATGGTAATGGACAAGAAGCTGTGAAATTTTATGAAGCTGCTCTAGACGCCCAAGTGCTGTCAGTACAGACTTTTGGGGATATGCCTGACAATCCAGAGCATCCTACACCGCCGGAAGCTAAGAACCTTGTGCTGAACGCACATCTGAAGGTAGGCAATACGGATCTCATGCTGTCTGATAACTTCCCGGGACAACCATATCAGCTTGGTTCACAAGTTACGATCGCATTAACTCTTAACGATGCCAAGAAGGCCGAAGAAGTCTTCAACAAGCTACAGGACGGTGGCCAGGTTATTATGGCGCTGCAAGAAACATTCTGGAGTCCGTTGTATGGGCAATTAACCGATAAGTTCGGTGTAACTTGGCAGGTATCCACATTAGGTTCCGATAGCCAATAAATATTGAAGTACTAAGCTGCCTAGGCAGCTTTTTTATTTCTTAATGTTGATGTTCAGACAAAATATAGCCGCCCCAGAAGAGGGCGGTTCTTTATGCTATCATTTCCAGATAGCTTAATGAGAATAGAGCAGCTACCGCGGGTGGAGACTGCTCCATGTTGGGTTGAGCTTGTTCTAATACTTTGCACAAGTCGCGAGGTACTATAACAGCTGTTTAATGGCTTTAATCGCTGCAAAATGCATGCCTTCATGATACAAACAAAAACTAAGGCGTTTCCTTAACTTTTGATATTTCAAGACCAGATGAAGTAACAATCGGTTTCACGAGTTCATCTTCCAGACATTGCCCCAAGGTTTGCTCGATCCGTTCGATTTGCTTAGATAGCAGTAGCAATATTTCATCCAAGCCTGGTACTTGCGTTCCCCAGTTTTCCGGCTTAGTGCCAGGGGCAAATAATTCTGCGAAATGCTCTGGTAGCTCCATTTTGTTATTCGTAAGTGCAAAAGAGAACTTCTCATGAACAAGAAGAATGTGCCCAAGGTTCCATAGAATATTGTTGTTGAATCCCCGTGGCACTTCGCGCGTTGCTTCCTCGCTCATCGCTTTAACCTGTTTTAACGTACAGTCTCGTACAAATCTCAATTGATTGAACAAGTAATGGCTCATTGTAATCCTCTCCTTTGGAAAATGGGCTATAAGAAAGTCCATATTTTAACATAGTCCACCTCACTTAAATTAAAAAAGGAAGCTTGCGCATAAAATTAATTTTTGCTACTATCACGGTAACTTATTTAAAGTGTTAATTAAGTTAATCCAGCCTAAAGGTGGTATAAATTTGAGTGATCTGACTACCCATCCTAAGGAGATTCAAAAGGCCATCCTTCGTGATATTCGTTTAAGACTTCTCGAGGTTGAAAGTGCGACCAAGGCGGAGCTTATGGAAAAGTTGGGAGTCAGCTTCCCGACAATAAGTAAATTTATGTCACAAATGGAGAAGGATGAGGAGATCATTCTTGCCGGTATGGATGAATCAAGCGGGGGGAGAAGAGCGAAGCGATATACATACAATCCCGAGTATAAGCTCGGTCTAGCCATCTTTCTGGAGAAGATGGAGACACACTATACGATCTTTAATTGCAAGGGTGAGATTAAGGAGCAGGGAATAACATCGAGTGTTCTGACAGAAGACCTGGACGGCCTGACGAATCAAGTTGGAGATATCATCTCAAGGTATCCAAAGATTCGTTCTGCCTCGATTGGAGTACCAGGGGTGGTTGATCATGGCCGCATTCTCTACATACCGGGCTATGAACAATTTCAGAATGTGGATGTTAAGAGTTATTTGGAAGAGAAGCTGCCGGTATCAGTCGTTGTTGAGAACGACATGAATGCTGCGGTTCTTGGATATCAATATACCAAGCGGCGTCAGGAGCAATCATCATTAATTTATCTGTATTTTGGTCAGAATGGCCCTGGATCAGGCATACTTATTAACGGTGAACTGGTGAGGGGGAGTACCTTTTTTTCCGGGGAAGTGTCCTTCATTCCATTGTATGACGATCGCAACTTTCAGCAAGCCATGAGTCTGGGTGGAGAACTGAGTCAGGAGCTGATTCAAAGTCAAAAGGTGGACGCGATCAGCCGATTGGTCGCTGCCTATACAGCCATCGTCAATCCTCATACCATCATTTTCTGTCAGGATGAGGTGAGCGGAGACATGCTCAGTCAGATTGCTGCTCGCACCGCAACTTACATTCCAGTGGAGAATCTGCCCGAACTTACGGCAAGTGACTGGACACAGGATTACTTATTTGGTCTGCAGACACTGGGAATAAGGAATATGGTATCACAGTAAATACTTAATTATAACGGTTAGAGGTGTGGAATACATTGGCTACTTTCTTCTTAATTATCATCTATTTGGCCTTCATCAGTTTGGGTCTGCCCGATTCCCTGTTGGGTTCGGCCTGGCCAGTCATGCGGCTCGATCTTAACGCACCACTTGAAACTGCGGGACTGTTATTTATGATTGTAGCGGCTGGGACAATTGTGTCCAGCCTGGTGAGTGGAGCTATTCTTCGGCGATTTGGTACGGGAAAGGTGACCCTAGTCAGCTGTGTGATGACAGCTGCGGCATTAACGGGTTTTGCTCTGTCTCCCTCGCTGATCTGGTTAACTTTGTGCGCCATTCCACTTGGATTAGGCGCCGGGGCCGTGGATGCGGGTCTGAACAATTATGTTGCGGCTCATTACAAAGCCCACCATATGAGCTGGCTGCATTGCTTCTGGGGAGTTGGGGCTACACTAGGTCCTGTTATTATGGCCCAGTTCATATCAGGACAGAGTTTGTGGAGGCAGGGTTACCTGACAGTTGCCGGGATTCAAGGAATTCTGGTTATTATCCTGTTTGTCTCGATTCCACTATGGGACCGTGTGGCCAGTAAGAGCCGGGCGGACTCCTTGGAACAGGAAGCGGGACGAATCGATGACAAGGAGGACGTTGACGAGGCAGTTACGAATTCTACGAAACCGCTTCAGATAAAAGGAGTCAAGCTGGCCATGGTTTCGTTCCTGCTGTACTGTGGTGTTGAAGCTACATTTGGCTTGTGGGGGAGCAGCTTTCTAGTGGGTCTCAAGAATTTGCCGGCGGCTGAGGCGGCAAGCTGGGTCTCCTTCTATTACGGAGGCATTACTGTTGGCCGGCTCATTACAGGCTTCATCACCTTTAAGGTTAGCAACCGTAACCTCATCCGCATGGGTCAAGTTACGACGCTCTTAGGAGGGATCATTCTAGTCCTGCCCTTGCCGGCTTCATTCTCATTAGCAGCATTTATGATTGTGGGACTGGGACTAGCTCCCATCTATCCGTGTATGCTGCATGAAACGCCCGTACGATTTGGGACCAAGCATTCCCAGACGATCATGGGCTATCAGATGGCGGTTGCCTATACAGGCAGTACGTTCATGCCCCCACTCCTGGGTCTTCTTGCTTCGGGCTGGAGCATTAGCGTCTTTCCTTATTATATCTTTATCTGTGCGGCAGCTATGCTCATGTTCTCCGAGAAATTAAACACTGTTCTGAGTAAGTCCTCTACTCGGAAGGTGGGTCTGAACAATATATCCAAACTTTCTAAATGAACTACTTAGGGTAAGATTATCAAGGTTCCCTGTCAAAGGAACCTTTTTTTCGTTGAAGAATTGGATTCGACTAATGTTAAACGCAAGATTTTGGAAATAGTAAATTGATCTGATATATGATATAAATTTTCGATAAGGCAGCATTTTATATCGTTAATCATTCCTGACAAAGCAGGAATGATACTGAATTTGTCAGTACCTGTTTAGCAAAGAATGATTATTGGGTAACATTCATAAGATGTGGATGAACAAGAGGAGGACTTAAATGAAAACAATGCGCACGTTCTTAATCTTTATGTCTTTGCTGTTCATATGTATCGCTGGACTACCATATGCGACAGTAACTGCTGAGGCAGCACCGGCCTCGGGCAAAACTTATCAAATTGGTACGGATACCACGTTTGCCCCATTTGAATTCCAGGATGTAAATGGCAAGTTCGTAGGAATTGACATGGAATTAATGGAAGAGATTGCCAAGGATCAGAATTTCAAGTTCGAGATCAAATCCCTGGGCTTTAACGCGGCTGTCCAGGCTTTGGAATCTCATCAGGTTGATGGTGTAATCGCCGGTATGAGTATTACGGAGGAACGCAAACAGAAATTTGACTTCTCAGACCCTTACTTTGATTCAGGTGTCATTATGGCAGTACGCGAAGACAATAATGACGTCACTAAGTATGAAGATCTGAAAGGGAAGAAGGTTGCCGTGAAGACGGGCACAGAGGGTTATACTTTCGCTGAATCCGTCGCTTCCAAGTATGGATTTACGATCGTACCATTTGATGATTCCGCTCAAATGTATGATGACGTAAAAACAGGTAACTCTGTTGCGTGCTTTGACGACTATCCGGTTCTTGCTTATGGTGTGAACCAAAAGAACGGATTGAAGACGGTTACCGATAAGGAGAAAGGTGCTTCCTACGGGTTCGCTGTAAGTAAAGGCATGAACAAGGAACTGCTTGAGAAGTTCAATGCCGGTTTAACTAATCTGCGCGCAAGCGGGGAATACCAGAAGATATTGGATAAGTACCTCGGCAAAAATGCGGCAAGTCCAGCGAATCAAAGCCGCTGGGGACTCATCCAGGATTCCTTGCCTTCTCTGTTGAAGGGACTGGGTAATACGCTGTTGTATACCATAGTTTCTCTATTCTTTGCATTTATTCTAGGATTAATTTTTGGCTTCATGAAGGTTGGACGGAACAAATGGTTAAGAGGCATCGCTACCGTATTTGTGGATTTGTTCCGGGGTATCCCGCTGATTGTACTCGCTTTCTTTATCTACTTCGGTATCCCGCAGGCTTTTGGCTTCACCATGCCGCTGTTCCTGGCTGCGATTCTAACGCTTAGTTTAAACGCCGGGGCATATGTGACGGAAATTATTCGCGGGGGAATCCAGTCCATTGACCGTGGGCAGATGGAGGCGGCAAGATCTCTGGGTCTGCCTTATCGGAAGGCCATGTTCAAAATTATTATTCCACAGGCCATCCGCGTCATGATCCCTGCATTCATCAACCAGCTGGTGATCACGCTGAAGGATACATCCATTCTGTCGGTAATTGGTCTAGTGGAGTTGACACAATCGGGTAAAATCGTCATCGCAAGAACCTTTGCCTCATTTGATATCTGGCTCGTTGTTGCCGTAATGTATCTTGTTGTCATTACAATTCTGACCAAAATTTCGAGCCGTCTGGAAGGAAAGGTGCGCCATGGGTAAAATTAAGGTAGAAGGTCTTAAGAAGAGCTATGGAGCCAATCAGGTTCTGAAAGGAATTGACATGGAGGTACGGGAGGGTGAGGTAGTCTGCGTCATCGGTCCCTCGGGTTCAGGCAAGAGTACCTTCCTTAGATGTATGAACCGATTGGAAGACATTACGGGCGGGACAGTAATCGTTGACAACCAGAATATTAACGATCCCAAGACGGACATTAATAAGGTTCGCGAGAATATCGGCATGGTGTTCCAGCATTTCAACCTGTTCCCGCATTTCAGCGTCCTTCGCAACATCATGTTCGCCCCGCTCGAGCTGGGCAAGCAGACCAAAGAGGAAGCTCGTGCCACGGCACTCAAGCTGCTAGACCGTGTAGGCTTATCGGATAAAGCGGATGCTTATCCAAGCCAGCTGTCCGGCGGTCAGAAACAGCGCGTGGCGATTGCGAGAGCCCTGGCGATGAATCCGGACATCATGCTGTTCGATGAGCCGACATCAGCCCTAGACCCTGAAATGGTCGGGGAGGTACTCGGCGTGATGAACGATTTGGCCCGCGAAGGTATGACCATGATGATCGTTACGCATGAAATGGGCTTCGCGCGTGAGGTAGCCGATCGCGTCATCTTTATGGATGGTGGCTATATTGTTGAGGAAGGTCCGCCAGAGCAAGTATTTGGCAGTCCGAAGCATGAGCGTACCATCAGCTTTTTGGAGAAAGTGCTGAAGGCGTAATGGAATGATTTCTACCCCAATGTAGAAAGCTAACCGTGTAGTATATTAAGCGCAAGCCCAAAGGAGGATCCCTGTAATGGCTGATCAGAAGCGAAGACAAGAAGCTGCCTGGAAGTCACGTAAGCAGCAAGTCCATCCCCATGGTAAAATCAAATCGCTGAAGGAATTATCCAGCGAGTATGATGCGGAACATACTACACATTAATATCGCTGCAATGCAAAGCGGCTGCCGATTTCACTCGGCAGCCGCTTTGTTTTTTGTTAAATCCATTCCATTTGGATATAGCTTGGTGTGAACGGGTTATCTTAATTATAGGGATACAATAATTTCCTTGGAGTTTCCATCTATATCAGGAGGTTAGTACATGACGCCAAAGATCACTTCTTCCCAGGCTGTTATTCTAGGGATTGGAACGGCCCTGCCGGTTCATTCAATTGCACAGCCAGATATCGCTGAATTCATTGCTTATTCACTTCAGGACAGTCCAGACTTAGCGCGTTTTGCAAGAAGAGTCTTCAGATCGTGCGGAGTGGAGACGCGTTATACCTGTGAACCCGCCTACCTTGGCTCCCCTGAGGAGTGCCGCTATTTACCTGCTGGTGACAAGTCCAATATCCCTACTACCAAGGAACGCATGGATACATATAAGCGAGAAGCGCTTCCGCTTGGGATTGAAGCGGCTGAGAAGGCTCTGAAGGATGCCCGGGTTTCACCGGAGAGTCTTACGCACCTGATTACAGTAAGCTGCACTGGTCAATATTTGCCGGGACTAGATGTAATGCTGATTCGGCATTTGGGATTGTCGCTTCGAATTAACCGGCTACCGCTTATCTTCCAAGGATGTGCTGCAGGTCTCAAGGCTATTCAAATGGCAAGAGATGTCGTTCTGGGAGCCCTCGGGTCACAAGTTTTGGTTGTCTGCGTGGAGCTGTGCAGTCTGCACTTTCAGCCCGCCAAGGAAAGAGAAGCTCTATTTGCGGCGTCGTTCTTTGGTGATGCTGCTGCAGCTTGTGTCATAGGAAGACCCGAGCCCCAACATAAGCATTACCTTGACCTTGGCAGAGGTTATTCCGTATTGCTGCCGGATTCCACAGAAGATATGACATGGGAAGTGGGGAATACCGGATTCGATCTGTATTTGTCGCCGCGAATTCCGAAGCTGCTGGGTACGCACCTCGAATCTGAGCTCGCTGTACTTCTTGAAGGAGACAAGCTTCCAGAGCTTTGGGCGATCCATCCCGGTGGCCGGGGTATTGTTGATTCGGTTCAGGAGGTCATGAACCTTACTGAGGATCACACTAAATATAGCAGGGAAATACTCAGAACTGTGGGCAATGTGTCCTCCGTAACGATCATGTTTGTGCTGGACGCCATGCGTGAAGAGCTGAGGTCGCTGGATCAGGACCGAGCAGAAGGGATCGCCATGGCGTTCGGACCAGGCCTCACCGCTGAGCTTATGCGCTTCGCTTACATGCCAGCTTATTCGGCCGCAGGTAAGGAGCAGGATCATGTCCTTCTTTAGAGCGCTGACGCAGCGGGCCCGGGAAGGTGAGCTTATGGATGACTTCTCCATGGGAGGGGAAGAGCTAAGTGAAGCCCTGCAGCATTTGAGACGGCTCAATGCGATTTTCCCTGCGGCAGGGCCTATTCTATACGGAGTAGACAAGCTTTGGAGAATGAAAGGAAGCCCCTCGGCACTTCGTATTCTTGATGTGGGCGCAGGTTCGGGTGACATTAATATGAAGCTGCTGAGATGGGCGGATCAACAAGGTGTTTCAATTCAAATCACACTTGTTGACATGACCCAAGAGGCCTGTAATGAAGCCAGGCTTCTGTTCCAGAATGAGCCAAGGGTACAAGTACAGCAGGGCAATGTCAAAGAACTGGCAGAGGGAACCGCTGATATCGTAACAGGTTCGCAGTTCCTTCATCATTTTGACGGTGATGATCTGATTGAGATGGTCTCCCATATGATTAGAGCATCCCAATATGGGGTTGTTATTAACGATATACATAGGCACCGGATATCTTATACCGCGGTGTGGTTGATGACGCGGATGATTTCGCGCAATCGCTATATCCGTCATGATGGGCCGCTGTCTGTTGCCAAAGGGTTCAAAGCTAGAGAATGGCGGGAATTAAAGACCAAGTTGAACCAGGATACAATGTCATATACCTGGATGCCCATGTTCCGGTATTGCGTTGTGATTCCCAGTACCGGGAGCAAGGAACTATAGCAATCTTATAGGCAGGTGAACACATATGCTGAACCAGTTGGATGCGATTGTAATAGGTGCGGGGATTGCTGGCAGCAGCTGTGCGCTAGAGCTTGCCAGGCAGGGGCACAAGACGGTGCTGCTGGATCGGCAGACCTTTCCCCGCCATAAGACATGCGGCGAATTCATGTCCCCGGAGACGAGGGAAATGCTTGATTATCTGGGTGTGAAGCCACATAGTCAAGGGATTATGCCAACAGCCATGGATAAGGCCCGCATTATCCTTCCTTATGGCGGAGAGATTGAAGTGCCTTTACCGGGACATGCTGCTGGAATTAGCCGTTATACACTTGATCAGCTCCTTCATGAGAGCGCATCTAAGGCGGGGGCTGAAATAGTTACAGATACGGTAGTGACAGACATTCACAAGCTTGACAATGATTTATATGAAGTGGTCACAAGACAAGGGGGGAAGCCGATACGGTATCAAGCCAAAGCTGTCATCGGTGCTTATGGAACCAAGAGGCCGAGGGGGATGTCTTCTTCTAACTCACGTGAGGATGAACCCGTCTATGTTGGTGTCAAATCACATTACAGCGGCATTAATGTCTCTTCTCAGGTCGAGTTGTATTTTTGTAACGGAGGGTATGTTGGTATTTCGACAATTGAGAACGGACTCGCGAATGCTGCCGCTTTTCTGAGCTTGAATGCTGTTCAGCGCCTTGGCAAGTCAGTACCGGAAATTCTGGAAGGAGCCTCCCGGACCAATACGAAATTAGCGGAAAGGCTTGCTCAAGGAACAGTCATTTCCGGAACTGAGGTTTCGGTTGCACCAGTTCGCTTGTCTGACAGGCCTGAGCCCTGGTCCGAATTCCCGCACATTGGTGACGCCATGCTTGTCATACCGCCACTTTGCGGAGATGGAATGTCTGTTGCACTACGCTCCTCGCTGTTATGCGCTCGTTCAACAGATGAGTATTTGAAAGGGAGAATAAGCTGCAGCGAGTGGAAGAGCCAATACACAGAGGAAGCAAGACGTGAATTCACACAGCTTCTCAGGAGAGCAAGGACCATCCAAAAGCTGGCTTTTGCCAAGGTCAATCGACTGTACCCAGGACTTGTCCGGCTCATGCCAGGCTTAGCAACTTATCTAGCCAAAGCTACACGCTTATCGGAGACTCGTCTGATCCGTTAAGCTCAAGCCGCGTAATCGCGGTTTTTTTAAATTGATGAATATGACACTGTCGAACTGACAGCCGTAATACATATGATGCTACTGAAGATGGAAAAGGGGGAGGTGTTAGCATGGGAGAAGTAGCTGGAGGTTACGGTGGTGGAATGTTTACTTCCGTGGGCACAATCTTGGTTCTTTTTATTTTGCTCGTGATTATTACTCGGACATTCGTATAACGTATTGACAAAAATCCCCCTATTCTGAGCTGTATTCAGAGAGGGGGATCTGCTTCATGATTTTAGAAAACCTGCTTGGAGATGCTTGTCTTACATAGTCTTGTTAGTCAATTTCCGCCTATACTTCAGCAGGATAGGATAGAACAGGATACCGCTGATAATCAAGGCAAGCCCAAGCACGAACGTCATCAGATCCGCCGTACCTGCTACGATAACCCATAGAGAGTAGATGGCTGCCAATGCTGCGATCATGCCCTCCGTTACACGCTCCTTGCGCAGTAAATAGGTCTCACCAGTCCAGGTCAGTTTGAGGTGATAAATGGAGGCGATCAAATATGGGACCAAATAGGCGAGCGTAGCAATATGAATGATAAAGTCAAAAGCAGCTGAGATGGAACCCGAGATTGTAGACAGCAGCAAAATCTGCCCCAGCAGGTTGGAGATCCATAGCGATACCTTTGGCATCCCCTTGCTGTTCTCCCTGGAGAAAGACGGGAGGAAGACACCCAGCTTCGCCGCTTGAAATGGCACTTCAGCACTTAGCAGCACCCAGCCGATCGTGGAGCCCAGCAGACTGATGAGTCCAAGTCCAGCCAGCAGCTTGCCGCCAATAGGTCCGAGCACCGCGCTAATGCCGTCCACGAGCGGATTCTGGGAAGCCATCAATTGGTCCTGTGTCAGCAGGCCCATGGTCAGAATACTGATCCCGACATACAGCACGATGGAGATGAGAAGCCCTGCAATTGTTGCCCGGCGGATATCCTGCTTGCGGCGAGCCCGGGCGGCGAATACCATAGCGGATTCAACACCGATGAAAGCCCATAGGGTTGCAATTGCCGCAGAATTAACCTGAGAGAGAAGGCCAATCGTCTCCCCTCCCTCATTCGTCCGCGGTGCCAGGAAAGGCCCGATATTGCTTTGCTGGAAAGCAAACAGAGCAATGACTATAAATAATGCGAAGCCAATGACCTTAGTTGCCGTTGCGATAAAATTCAGCCGTCCGGCGCTATTCATTCCCTTAAGGCAGATGGCATTTGTTCCCCACAGCAGTACCGAGCATACGAGGAAGGTTAAGGTATTCCCAGCTTTTAACGTGAAGCCTCCGAAGTCCAGCCATACTTTGTCACTGGTAAGAACAGGGAAGAAGGTGGACAGGTAGCTGGCAAAGGTCGTGATGACTGCCACAAAACCAGCGATGTTGCCGACCCAGTATCCCCAGGTGGACATAAATCCGGCTAATATCGAACCGTGCGATCCCTCTCGGAAAAGCTCCCTGGCATAGATTTGTGGTCCCCCGCTTAACTCAGGCTTGCGGACCGCGAGACTACCGAAGACCAGTGCGAGCGTAAGCACACCAAGTCCAGTAGCTGCCCAGGCCAGAATGACCCCGGCAGGACTTGCCGCTTCTGACAATGATCGAGGCAGCATAAAAATTCCAGAACCGACCATGTTCCCTACCACCAAGGCGGTAAGGATCCAGAAGCCTAATTTATGTCTGGTCATGTTGAATAAACCCCTTTTACAAAAAAATTAAGAACGTGGATATAGAATTAAACACACAGGTAATCATAATACACTTTCTTCTGCTAAAGCACCAGCGTAAATTTCAGGAGATGGGGCATATTATTCCGAAGAAGGATCGAGGTCTAAGTAAAAAGGGGGGTTACCATGAGGATATCGCTTAACAAACAGTCCATTCTGCTGCTTAGCGTGAATGGACTATTTGTGCTTGCTGGAGCGCTATCGGGAACGTTCCTGAATATATACTTATGGAAGAGCAGACAGGATTATAGCATGATCGGCTGGTTCACAATCAGTCAGCAGCTTGCACTCGGGCTGACTTTTTGGGTGGCCGGGAAATGGGTGAAAGAGCATAACAAAATGAATGCATTACGATTGGGAACAGCAATAACTGGATTATTCTATCTGCTGGTTTTATGGGCGGGAAAGGAAGCCGTTAACTATATCTGGCCGCTCGGTATTCTGCTGGGAACAGCACTCGGACTTTTTTGGCTTGCTTTCAATGTGGTCTACTTTGAAGTGACGGATGCTGAGAATCGTGATTTATTTAACGGCTGGGTAGGATTGCTCGGCTCTGTCACAGGCATTGTAGGTCCTTTGTTATCTGGCTGGATTATATCGAGATTAGAGGACGATCAAGGGTACCGGATCATTTTCACCATTTCACTGGTTATATACGCCATCAGTGTCTTACTTAGTTTTTTCTTGAAAAAACGCAAGGTGGCGGGAACCTACGAGTGGTTGGAGCCATTCCGGAGATTAACAATTAAAGGTGACCCGTGGCGACTTGCCGTTCCTGGCTTATTTGCCCAAGGGCTGCGGGAAGGCGTGTTCTCTTTCTTAATAAATCTGCTTGTCTATGTCGCCACAACTCAGGAATCGAAGCTGGGACAGTTTTCTTTTATTACATCCGCAGTGGCACTCGGCAGCTTCTGGCTTGCCGGCAAATGGTTCAAACCAAGGTATCGTTATATAGGCATGCTGGTTGGATCGGTGCTGCTCGTGATCGTTATTCTCCCCATGCTATGGCATGTCAACTATAGTACGCTGTTAATCTGGGGCATTGGGACCTCCTTGTTCATGCCGCTCTATATCCTGCCCATGGTATCCGCGGGCTTTGATCTAATGGGTTCAAGTGGCGCTAATGTTGAGAAGAGAGTCGAACTGGTCGTATTACGAGAGCTAAGCATCATGGCCGGTCGCATAGCAGGGACGCTTGTTTTCATTTGGGTCGTATCAATCAGCAGAACCCCGTCCACACTGACCTGGGTACTGCTTGCTCTTGGAAGCGCTCCGATATTAGGGTGGTTATGTATGCGTCAGCTGCTGAATGTCCAATGCAGGAGGGATTGAAATGTATATGTTGTTGACTCAGCCATTAAAATTATGATATTTATATATACAAATAAAGGCAATGCAACCAAAGGGTTCAACCTCGTGATCCATAATGAGGTTGGCCCTTTTTCTGCATTCAAAATAAGGAGAAGATTCGTATGCCACAACCGGAATTGCTGCTGCAACGTCTAGATCATATTGGTGATTCACTTGGACAAAAGGAAGGTGCGCTCGTTCTGCTTGGGGTGGGCTCAGTAGGTCAGGAGTTGGATCGTATGGATGAGTACTCGGATCTTGACTTCTTCGTTATTGTAGAGCCCGGCAGCAAACAGAGATTTATTGACCGCCTTGACTGGCTTGAGGACGTGTTGCCTTTAGATTATTATTTCAAGAATACGGATGATGGCTACAAAATCTTGTTCCAAGACGGTATTTACGGGGAATTCGCGGTGTTTGAAGTGGATGAGCTAAAAAATATTCCTTACAAGGCCGGGCGTATCGTCTGGAGAAGCCCTAAAGCAGGTAATTTATTAATCGATAATAACAATTCTGGACTAATCCAGAGCATTAGAAAGGATCAACTTGATTATCCATTGAACGAAGCTTTAACCAATCTGTACGTTGGGCTTGGCCGGTACGCGCGTGGAGAGAAGCTTTCAGCGATGAGGTTCGTTCAAGGCTACGCCATTGATTCTATTCTATCTGTGCTGCACCTGCTTGAGGAGGAAGAAGACTATTATCCCGACCCCTTCGGAAATGAAAGACGCCTTGAGAAGCGGTTCCCTAAGTTTGGGAGTGTTCTTGGAGACATGATGCCAGGGTACAATAAGACTCCTGAATCGGCCATTCGTATACTTAACTATCTGGAAAGTGTATATCCTGTGAATGGCAGACTTAGCGAGGAAATCCGAAAGTTAGCCCAGCAAGTTTAAACCTCCTGAGTCCTGGTTACAAAGAGTAGAGTTAGTGTCTTACATTGATGACTAAATCCTATTCACGTAGCCAAGAGGAGGAATTGATCATGCGAGATCAAGACCAATACAGCGTGCAAGATCCAGCAACACAATATCCAAAAGCAGCGGCGGAATGGAAGCAGACACAACCAGAGCCGGGTCTTCAAGAGAAGATGACCCCACAACCCGACGCAGGGGAGACCAGTTACCGGGGAACGGGTCGATTGACCGGACGCAAAGCCGTAGTGACAGGGGCTGACAGTGGCATTGGCCGCGCGGCGGCGATTGCCTTTGCCCGTGAGGGGGCAGATGTGGTGCTCTCTTATTTGCCGGAGGAAGAGGCGGATGCTAAAGAGGTCGTGAAGCTGATTGAAGATGCCGGCCGGAAGGCGATTGCCTTACCGGGAGATCTGAAGGATGAGCAATACTGCGAGCAGCTCATTGCAACTGCGGCCCAAAAGCTTGGCGGAATTGATATACTTGCCAACGTTGCAGGCAAACAGCAATACGTGGAGGATATCGCGGATCTGACGACAGAGCAGTTCGATGCCACTTTTAAGACGAATGTGTATTCCCTGTTCTGGCTGTGCAAGGCAGCGGTGAAACATATGAAGCCGGGCAGCGCAATAATTAATACCTCTTCAATACAGGCGTATAAGCCTTCGCCTATTCTTCTGGATTATGCTACTACGAAGTCGGCAATTAATACCTTTAGTAAAGCTCTGGCCCAGCAGGTCGCGAGCAAAGGCATTCGGGTAAACGTAGTGGCTCCAGGACCTGTATGGACGCCGCTTCAAGTCGCCGGAGGCCAACCAACCTCGAAGTTAGCAGAATTCGGCTCGAATACACCACTCGGCCGCCCGGGACAGCCTGCTGAAATGGCTCCCGCCTTCGTGTTCTTGGCAAGTCAGGAATCAAGCTATATTACAGGAGAGACTTTGAATGCCAACGGGGGTACACCAACCCCTTAACCGCTTAAAATACATTGTTAGATTCACAATTAATGAGAAACGGTCGCCTGTTGTCAGACGACCGTTTTTTGTTATTTATTTGCCCCTTTTAAAACGCCAAGCGAATTGTTCAGTGCAGATTTGCATTGGTTCGCATCCGGATTTCCTGACCGCACGGCTGCCAACACAACATCAATCGTTCCGTCAATTTTGGTCCATGTTGTCCCATCTATCTTTCTAAGCTTGGGCTCAGCGGTGTCCCATTGATGCTCTAAGTCATCGGCCCCTTTTGATGCTGAAGCAAAATCACTGGTTCCCACATTCTTTAACATATCATTTTCAATACTAACAAAATCCGATAACTGTCCCGCTAATGTAGCTTGTGTAGAAGCGGTTTGGGCGGTTTGGGATGCAATATTATTGTTTAACTTTGCATAACCTCCTATACCAATTGCTAGAGAAATAACAAGAACCCCAATGGTCTGAATCAACACATTTTTCTTATTTTCCGCTGCTCGGTTCGTTTCTCCGATATCACTTTTTGCGCTTGTATCAAGTTTTGTAATAGCAAGAAAGATGACGATTGCGAGAATTGCGATAAGGAAAATTACACTGGTTACGGTTGTCCCCAATCCTAACCCGCCATTGACTTTGGATTGAGATAAGTAATCCCCTAACGAGGCTCCAAGTGGACGAGTAAGAATATATGCAATCCAAAACGCCAAGATTCCATCAAGCTTCAACAATTTCCATGCCAGGAATATGCAAGCTATTATAATAACGACAGAAATTCCTGTGTACAGATAGCCAAGACCGAGCTGCTCGGAATATAAGTCACCTACGGCTGTTCCAAGTGCAAAGGTGAACAATATGGTAAGCCAGTAAAAAGTTTCTCTCTTTCTCGTATGAACCGAGTGGATCGAAAGTGTTTTTTCGCTAAGATACCAAAAAAGAAAAGTTAATCCTAATAATATGCTGAAAACTATAGTACTAAGCTCGAGAGGCACTCCCATTACGTCCGTTAAGTTATCGGTTACCAACGTTCCGAACACGCTAATAAGCACAACCGTTAGCCAGTATATACTTGGTACATATTTAGCTGCTCCGAATTGAAAATACAATAAAATGAAAAAGGCGGCTCCCATGATTAAGGTCGTATTCGTCAACCCAAAGCCAAGGCTGAAATTAAGGAAATCCGCAAATGTTTCACCAACTGTAGTACAGAGGACCTTGATGATCCAGAAGAAAATAGTTACTTCCGGAACCTTGCTAAGTACAATTTTGTTTTGGTTTATGTTCATATTTTGTCCCTTCTTTACTGGATTTCAACAACAGACTTCATTGTCCCTCTGTCTATATAATTACAACACTCAAATTAAAATCTCATGAAAGAATCATTAGAAATAGTATTTTGGGACCGCTTGTTCGTTTGATCTTTAACAAATTGGTTAAAGATAAAGAACTTAGAGGACTATAAGAAAAGTAAATTTAGGCAACAAGGAGGGTTATTGTTGATCCACAATCATTTGCGCCCATTCCCGAAGGACTTTCTGTGGGGTTCAGCATCCGCCGCGTATCAAATCGAAGGAGCATGGAAAGAAGACGGGAAGGGCTTGTCCGTGTGGGATGTTTTTACGAAGATTGAAGGGAAGACCTATCAGGGGAGCAACGGCGATGTAGCCATGGACCATTATCACAGGTATAAGGAAGATATTGCTCTCATGGCTGAGATGGGCCTGAAAGCTTACCGCTTCTCGGTAAGCTGGCCGCGGATTTATCCAAATGGCTATGGAGAAGTGAACGAAGCTGGCCTGCAGTTCTATGATAATGTGATCAATAAGTTGATTGCCCATCATATCGAGCCAATACTAACCTTGTACCATTGGGATGTCCCGCAGGCACTTATGGACGAGTATGGAGCCTGGGAATCAAGGCGGATAATTGACGATTTCGACCGATACTGTGTTACCTTGTTCAAACGCTACGGAGACAGAGTGAAATACTGGGTGTCGCTCAACGAGCAGAATTATAATACCAACCACGGCTTCATTACCGCCATGCACCCTCCGGGTGTCAAGGATCGCAAACGATTCTATCAGGCGAATCACCATGCCTTTTTGGCTAATGCCAAGGTTATTGATTCATTCCGCCAATATGTGCCAGATGGCAAAATCGGGCCAAGCTTCGCATACTCCCCAGCCTACCCGGCTTCAAGTAAGCCGGAGGATATGCTGGCATTTGAGAATGCTGAGGAGTTCACCAACTTCTGGTGGTTGGATGTGTACTGCCTGGGACACTATCCGCAGATACCTCTGCGGTATCTGGAAGAGACGGGGCTTGCGCCTGTCTTTGAGGAAGGAGACGCTGAGCTGCTTCGCAAGGGTAGACCCGATTTCGTCGGGGTCAACTACTATCAGACCATCACTTATGAGTACAACCCGCTCGGTGGGGTGGCTGAAGGGAAGATGAACACAACCGGTCAAAAAGGAAGCAATCAGTCAACGGGACTGCCTGGATTGTACAAGACAGCAGTCAATCCAAACCTGGAGACATCGAACTGGGACTGGGCGATCGATCCGATCGGACTGCGGATTGGGCTGCGAAGGATTACAAGCCGTTATGGCCTACCCGTGTTCATTACTGAGAATGGACTTGGTGAATTTGATAAGCTGGAGCAGGATGATACGATTCATGACGATTATCGGATCGATTATCTCAAGTCCCACTTGCTGCAATGCCAGCAGGCGATAAGCGACGGGGTGGATTTAATCGGATACTGCAGCTGGTCGTTCACTGATGTACTCAGCTGGTTGAACGGGTACCAGAAGCGGTACGGCTTTGTATATATTGACCGGGATGAGACCGATGAAAGATCCCTTCGCCGAATCAAAAAGGACAGCTTCCACTGGTATCAGGAGGTCATTGAAACCAACGGAGGACGGCTGCTCACTTAAAAGTTCTTTAGGCAAGGAATTAGAGGTGATCTTCGGAAATCTAAACATGCCCTACCAAAGTAGACTTCAAAAATGTCTCTTGGTAGGGTATTTTTGTGTAAAGTAAAAAAATGGGAGTGGGGAAATTATGATTGGATGGATTAATCTCGTAAGTCTGGCATTTGGCCTAATTGCTAGGATACTACCTATTATTAACCTAATCCGATTAAAAGAATTGGATACTAGAAATTGGATCGTCTATTTCATGATCAGCACCAGCTCATGCGCTATTTCGTTACTCACCCAGATTTACCATTATTATTTTTTAGTAAGAAACGGTGATTTTACTGGTTTAATTGATACCAATGGTGTTGTAGTTTTCGCAGCATCGGTTTTGTTCATTGTAACCGTGATTTTAAATGGAGTTACTCTGACTTTATATCGCCAAAGAACGAAGAAGCTTGCCAAGGTATGACTTCAAACTTAGTTAAGATAACGAAACTGATTGAATGATAAACAGGAACAATTCGAATTCAACTAAAAGACTCAGGAGAAATTTGTGCTGTGGATTTTTTTACGGATGGAATCCCTAGGTTTTGCAAACAATTAATTTATAAATTAGGACTCCGAATTGAAAGAACCATTAAGCTTATCATCAGAACAGGATATCCTCCCTCGAAACAAACGTGGAGGGTATCCTGTTTTAGTGATAGGGACATTTTCCTATTGGCAATACCACTTATGGAAAGGTGATTCGATGAAGACATCCCTTGTTGGGCTTTCTCTAATAATACTTTGCTTAGTTAGTGGCAATCTGCAGGGGGGATTATTCGTTCAGAATAGGGCAGCTGCCCTTTCTCCTGTTCCGATTCTGCTGTATCACTCGGTATCCACCGATAAGGACAATCCGCTCATGATCGAACCAACCCGATTCGAAGAGCAGATGAACTATTTGAAGAAAGAGGGATATCACTCCATTACTTTCAAGGAGCTGCAGGAAGGATGGTACAACGGACGGGCTTTACCCCCGAAGCCGATAATCATTACTTTGGATGATGGATATGAGGATAATTACAGTGCGGCATATCCCATTTTGCTAAGAACAGGTATGAAAGCAACCATATTTGCGGTAACGGGAAGCATGGGCTCGCCAGGCCGGCTTACGTGGAACCAGCTGCACACGATGGAGTCTTCCGGCTTAATAGATATCCAATCACACACCGTAACGCATTCTAACTTAACCAAGCTTAGCGATAAGGAGAAGATGAAGGAACTAGTCAATTCCAGGAACGAAATACTACATAAATTAGGTCATTCAGCGGACGTGCTCGCATATCCGTACGGCTTCTATGATAGGCGTTCTATTGACGCGGTACAAAAGGCGGGGTATCAGCTCGCTGTCATCACCGAGCCGGGCGCGGCGAATGTGAAGCAGGGAAGATTCAAGCTGCATCGTATTCTCATCACTGGAGATTTATTGCTTGATCAATTCAAACGCAAGTTAACCGAGCTATAATTTGGAGTTTGTATTTTTGCGGTTGACATTGCCCTTAGGGTAAGGTGTTAAGTAGAAGTGTACCAAGTGCGTGACTGGAGGTGAACTATTGTTATCGATTGGAGAATTCTCTAAGATGTGCGGCGTGTCGACCAAGACGCTTCGCTATTACGATGAAATCGGATTAATCAAACCGGAAGAGACTAACCCCGAGAACGGTTACAGGTATTATTCCGTAAGGCAGCTAAAAAGCATGCTCTTCATTAATCGCTTGAAATCTTATCATTTTTCAATGGAAGAGATGAAGGCCATCCTGGATCTGGAAGAGGACCAGTTCGACGAGGCGCTTCGTGCTGCCCTTCATCGAAAGAGAATGGAGATCCAAGACAAGCTGAAAGCCTATCAATATACTGTCAGACAAATGAATGATGATATTTTGACCCTTGAAAAGGGTGTATCCCTAATGTCATACCTTGACAATATAGATGTGCAGCTTGTTGAAACCCAGGCAATGAATATCCTGTCTATACGCCAAATGATGAGCAGCGATGACTACGCTGCGGGTTACGGAGCCTTTCTAGGCAAGTTATATGAACGGATTGCCACCGACAAACTCACCATGCTGGGTACCCCTATGACGATCTATCACAGCCCTGAGTACAGCCCATCCGGCAATGATACAGAATTTGCGATACCTATTCGGGAGTTCGTTAAGGGGACTAGAGATTTGCCTGGGGGTCTTTGCGCAAAGTCGGTCTTAAAAGGCTCGTATTCAGAATTAACTTCGGTATTTGCGAGGTTGAGAGAATGGGTGGAGCAGGAGGGATACGAGCTGGTGAGATCACCTTATGAGGTGTATCTGATGGATCCCAATCAGGTCACCGCGCCTGACGAGCTAGTAACGGAAGTATATTTTCCAGTGAAGAAAAGATAACCAAATACGATTATAGGGGGATATTTAATCATGCAAAAAAACGCTTGGCCCACTTCAGAATGGCAGACTGCTGAACCTTCCAGCCTTGGAATCGACTCTGACAAACTATCCGCACTTGAACCTATGATCAAATCCGAGTACAGCAATATCAATGGAATTGTGATTGCTAGAAACGGATGTATTGCATATGAGAGATACTATAATGGTTATGGTCCTGAGGATACACATCATGTAGCTTCGGTAACGAAGAGTCTCATCTCGGCTCTTATTGGTATTGCTATAGATAAGGGATATATATCCAGTGAGGATCAGAAGGTGCTGGATTTCTTCCCGGAATATGTACCGGAATCTTCGGAATCGCAGCGGCAAGAGGTTACCTTAAGACATCTCCTTACCATGACGGCCCCCTATTCATTTGAGGATTGGCAAGAACCGTTGGATAAGCTGTGTATGCAGCCGGACTGGGTAAAATATACGCTGGATATTTTGGGCCAGAGGGGGAATATTGGAACATTCAAGTATTCCACTGCAGGCGCGCACCTGTTATCGGCCATTCTCACCCGCAGCACGGGTACAAGTGCCCGTGAATTTGCAAACGAGCATCTGTTCAAGCCGATCGGGATGAGAGAGATTCCGGATTATGTAATGACATCATTTGGGTTCGATGATCTGTTTGGACAAAATGTAAGGGGATGGGTCCATGACCCGAACGGAATTTCTACAGGAGGATGGGGAGTAACGTTAACTCCGCGTGATATGGCACGATTTGGTCTTCTTTATCTGAATCACGGCAAATGGGATGAGCAGCAGATTATTTCCGAGAATTGGACTCAGAAATCCACCGCAATGAACGCTAATACATACGGTTATCTATGGTGGTTACGTGAAGAGGATGGGGTTTTTGCCTATTCCGCAGTAGGGGATGGGGGAAATGTGATCTGCTGTATTCCGTCCCTGAACCTGGTGGTAGCTATTGCATCCGAATTCGCGATGAACGCTCGTGATAGGTGGACATTGATTAAGGAATGCATTATTCCGGCTGTAGAAGAGTTCAAGGTATAATTTTATTACTGTGTGTTTGTAACGAAAGCCGCACTTTCCTTTTTGGGGAAGATGCGGCTAACTATACTTTAGTTTTATTTTTACTAGCACGGTGTAATTAAGAGCTACTGCCAAGTCAGTTCCTTAAGAGTCAGGATTCAGTTAGCCTGTTAGTCTTGAGAATCCATTGATGATTAAATAAATACCTGCAACACGGAGTGGAGTACGCGGGCCGACACCATCCTTCTTAAAAAGAATTTTGGCCAGACGACTAATGTAGATATTGATAAGTAATCCGGCAATTACTTCAATACTGCCTACTAAAATCTTTGTATTCATAAGAACCCTTCCCTCAGATCAATTAACATTTATCCAATTTGTAGTTGTTTTCGTAACTTGTATTTGAAGAGCAGGAAAGAAAGACTTATACTCAAAATTCCGACAATACATAGTCTACCAGAAATTTCCATAATTTCTAAAGCAGGATTGCCGTACTGATATGCAACGTTCAAACCTTTTGCGGCCCACGTACCGGGAACGGCTTTGGTGAGTATAAGAAACCATTCTGGAAAATGATCTTCAATGGTGAAGAATGACCCACCAAATATACCTGCTACAGCCATAATGACGGATCCGCTGACCGTAAAATTTTGTTGGGATTTGACCCAGGGAACTAGCAGCATAACAAGACCTGTCAGAGCGAATAAATAAGCGGCCCAGATCGTGGCTTTAAGTCCCAAGCCCTCAAGCAAAGGAATATTCAACATCCAATTTCCAGCAATTAGAACAATCGCGATTATCGTTAGTCCGAACAAATAGGCTGCAATGATTTTGGACCAGAGATATCTAATAAAAGGTAATGGCATCGCAAGAAGTCTCCGCTCTAGGCCATTCTCCTGTTCATCAATCAGGGTGCGGAAGCCTTGAATGACAACAAACCATAGGAACATCAGCATAAATCCGTTCAGACGTCTACCAGCAAGCCCGCTTGCATTTGCATTTTGTTCGGCAGGGCTCGGTTGTTTTGTTCTTACTTGACTAAGAGGGTTATCTGTATTGAGGGAGAAAAATGCGCTAAGCTTCTTATATACAGCAGCATGATTAGACTCATGATTAGCATCATTTCGGTTCAGAACCATTTTGATATGATGAGGATGCTTCGGATTTCCTGTGTTTGCTCCAAATCCAGAATCAATAACAATGCCTACAGAAGCGCCTTGTTCCTCAATTTGTTGGGTCATCTCTGTCTCCGAAAGCAATAAGACATACATACTTTGATCTTTCTGGAAATATTGTGTCAACTGTCTGGAATAGGCGCTCTTCTCTTTATCGACAATATAGACGGTTGTCCTTGTATCCTGGAAGAACGTAAAAAAATAGGTGAGCAGTAAAGGGGAGGCAATAATGGCCAGCAGGGCGAGTCTGTTGTTAAGCATCAACTTTAACTGCTTGGATATGATGGAAAATAACTGCATATCTCTCATCCCTCCTTTCTCTTACTTGCTGACCTGAGTGCTAAGACAAAAAACAGCACGGCTACAACCGTGAGGCTCAGCATGTCCCAAACGAAGCTAGACAAGCTCCCCCCTTGAAAAATATGCAGGTAAGCGTTAATAGCTTTCCCGTTCGGTGTCCATTCCTGAATTTTCTTTAATACGAGGGGGAACCCAGCCGTGTTAAAGAAGCTTCCTCCCAAGAAGCCAAGTCCGTATAACACAGGTGAGGTAAGGCTCGAAATTGCTGCATGATCTTTGGCCCAGAAACCGCAGCACAGTACAAGGGAGCCAATGGAAAGGCCATATATAAATGTAACCCCGAGTGCTTCTGAAATAGAACCCCAGTTCACTCTAAACACAAGCCAGCTGCACAGGATAACAATGATCATCTGAACAACAATGGCCAACGTAATTCCGAGAAGCTTGCCGATCACATATTGCCGTATTGCTGTAGGTGCCGATCGAATTCTATTCATGGTGTTATTAAGTTTGTCCCGCACCAGACTATGAGCAAGCTCGAAAGAGGTTAAGAAAGAGAAGAGGACTGTCATGGCCGCAGCTTCATATTGCATGGGACTGACGGATTGCTTCTCAGACGCAACCCATTTAATAGGAATATCCAAGCCGTTATCCATCCCGAGGTCCGCGTGGTAAGTGCTCTCTCCAGAGTTAGAGGAGGGAGATGACGATGATGGCCCGAAGATCGTACCCAAAATAAAAATCAAAGCTATTGGAAGTAAAATCAGCTTATAATAGAACACTTTAGATCGGGCTAAAAGTCTGATATCGAGTATCATAAAGCGAATCCATAGGTTCATAGAAAGTTCCTCCTCTAATCCCTGAGTGATTTGCCGGTCAACTGAAGGAACACTTGCTCAAGATTGACTTTTTCATACTGAAAAGAGGTCAGTTGGATTCCCAGATATCGAAGCTGGTCCAAAATTTCTATTACGTTACCTTCTTTGGGATCAACCAGCAGGCTCATCTCATTCTTGTCCATCGTTATTTTTGCGATTCCGGGTATCTGGGCTGCATCTTCCGTATACTCCTGACCAGTTGGCTGAAAAGCAAGCGTGAGAGTGTCCAAGGCTTCAGAACTTTTCTGCAGCTCTTCCTTAGTCCCATAGGCAATGAGCTTGCCATGATCCATTATGGCTACCCGGTCACATAAGTATTCGACTTCTTCCATGTAGTGGGTTGTATAAATTACAGTTGTTCCGAATTCTCGCTTCAGACCCTTGACGGTCTCTAGAATATGATTTCTGGATTGGGGATCAATGCCGACTGTAGGCTCATCCAGGATTAGCAGCTTTGGATTATGCATCAAGGCAATACCCATATTTATTCTTCTCTTCATCCCTCCAGAGAACTCCTGAATGCTTTGATGGCGCTTGTCATACAGACCCATGAGTTCAAGAACCTCCCGAGCCCTGTCTTTTAACACATTTCCGGACATACCGTACAGAGTACCGAAGAATTCCAGATTATCCATGGCACTTAGTGCTTCATATAAAGCCAGCTCTTGCGGCACAATGCCCATGATTCTCCGGACTTCGCATGAGGAAGGCTTTAGTAACTGCTGATCCACCCATATCTCGCCGCTGTCGGGTGCCAATATCGTCGATATTATAGAGACTGTGGTGGACTTTCCGGCTCCATTGGGACCGAGAAGACCTACGATTTCTCCCTGCCGCGCCTTTAAAGAGAGGCCATCAACTACGATCTTGTCGCTGTACTTTTTGGTTAAATCTATAAGCTCTAGCATAGTTTAATCCTCCGTATCTAATCGTTGTGGATTACACACTTATTGTATGAAGTGAGCTCATTCGCGCCAATTCACGAAAGTACTCAAATCAGATATATGACTTCGGGATATGTTACAGGGTGACTTTCGTTATCTATGTCGGCTGTGCAAAACATGGTAAAATAATACAACTGTCTATATAACTGAAGGACAAGGAGATTCTATGCTAAGGTTATTTGCATCTGTTAAGAATCGGGTGTACGTTTTTTTAACTTTTAAAGGGTTACTGTATTTGGATGTACTGAGCGATATGATGAACCAGAAGCATGCCATTTCCGGGCAAGCATGGCTCCTTCTTATCCTGTTTGGCTTGAACGACTTGGTACGTGCCAGCTGCTGGTTGATATCCCCGAATCGACACCGCCAATTTTTTTATTCCCTGGCTATCAGCATCCTACTATTGGCTGTCCTTCATTTTAGTGTTCCTTTTGGAAGCCTGCTTACCATGAGTCAGCTTACATTAATCGAGCTTTTGATTTTCAGTGAACGTCTGTCCTATCTACTGGTTGGTCTAAGCCTGGCGGCTTATATACTTTCGAATATGTCTATGGGTTTCTCCTACGTTCGAATGGTTAATGATTTCATTAATATTACAGGCTTCTTGGCTGTAGGAATGTTGTTTAGAACGATCATTCTGGAAAAGAATAAAACAGAAAGTCTATATAAGGATATTCAAAATGCCAACAACAAGTTGAAGTTATACTCGGCTACACACGAAGAGCTGACGATCGCCAAGGAACGAACAAGAATAGCGCAGGAACTACATGACTCCATCGGTCATTCCTTTGTTGCTTTGAGCATGAACCTTGAATTCGCTCATCAGACCATTGATTTGTATCCTGATAAAACCAAGGAAGTGCTTGGCAAAGCACTGGCCCTCTCAAAGGAAGGGATGGACCAGCTAAGGCAAGCCGTAGATACATTAAATCAAACTCTAACAGTAGGAAATTTGAGAGATTCGTTTAGGGAATTATTCTCCAATTTTGAGCAAACCACAAGGGTTCAATTTCATCTGGAACTTGATAATTCGATTGAAGGGGAGCACCCCAGCTTGAAAGAATGTCTTCTCAAAACTGCTCGGGAGGCAGTAACTAATGGAATCAGGCATGGCGGGGCAACTCTGTTCACGATTAAGGTACAAAAGTGTGTGGACGGGGTTAGAATGGATATCCATAATAACGGGAGAAGCGGCAGCCCTGTGGTGAAATCACATGGTTTATTGGGGATGGAGAGCAGAATTACGTCCCTCGGGGGCCATTTCGAATTATATTCAGAGGAAGGGTTCACTATTGTTGTACAACTGCCCTCTATTAATCAAATCCGGATAGATTGAAGTCTGAGAATAAGTAAAAAGGGGGGCGGGGTATTATGATTAAGGTCGTTATTGTGGATGACCAGGAAATTGTCAGAGAAGGTTTGAAGATGATTCTAAGTCTGCACAAGGAAATTCAAATTATCGGTGAGGCGTCAAACGGTCAAGAGTTACTAAACTGCCTGGTCGATTTGAGTCCAGAGGTGATCCTGATGGATATCCGGATGCCTGTCATGGATGGAATTACAGCCGCGGAGCTGGTTAAGAAGCAGTGCCCGGATACCAAAGTTATTATTTTAACTACTTTCAATGATTATGAGTATATTGTCAGGGGATTAAGGAGTGGTGTGGATGGCTATCTATTAAAAGATTCCGGTTCATTAGAGATCCTGAGCGCCATCAAAGCGGTTATGACGGGCAACGTGCTTCTGACCTCACGAGTAACAGAGACCATGATGGAATCCATACCCTCATCTACATTAGATGGGAACTCCACTGAAGATGGATATCCATCCAAGCTTAATAAGGCCCAATTAGCTCATCTTACTCCCCGTGAACTGGATGTTGCAAGGCACATCCTTTCTGGCAGCAGCAATAAAGGCATAGCAGATTCGTTATTTGTGACCGAAGGAACTATTAAAAATTATGTGTCCCGAATTCTAGAAAAGCTGGACTGCAAGAACAGAACGGAACTCGTTATACGCTTAGGACGTCTAGGGCCATTTTAGAAGATGAGTTTCGTATCTTCCGCCGCGAGCGTAATATTCACGGACATTCACGAATTTACATCTGGGCACATATATTATGCTAATGGAATGAATCCATACCTGAACAATTTGAAATAAGTTTTGAAATTTGTCTAATTCTAGTATCTTTTGACGAACTTCTCACTTTTTTACCGGATATAAATAGTTTATAATTATCAGATAATCGTAGATATGTTAATCTTAAAAATAAATATATTATACTATTAGCCTATAAGGATGGTTAAAATGAGCCACAGCGAAACTAAAACAGACGTCATCTTGATTGGTGCCGGAATCATGAGTGCTACTCTTGGTACACTTTTGAAGGAATTAATGCCGGACTGGAATATTAAAGTGTTTGAGAAGCTCGAAAAAGCTGGCGAAGAAAGCTCGAACGAGTGGAATAACGCAGGTACAGGACATGCTGCACTATGCGAGCTTAACTACACTGTCCAGAAGCCGGACGGATCGATTGATATCAGCAAAGCGATTAACATTAATGAACAGTTCCAGGTTTCGATGCAATTTTGGTCCTATCTTGTTAATCACAAACTGATCGATAATCCGCTTGACTTTATTATGCCACTGCCGCATATGAGTATGGTTCAAGGCCAGGATGATGTGGCTTTTTTGAAGAAAAGATTTGAAGCGCTGTCACAAAATCCGTTATTCCAAGGAATGGAGTTCTCTGAGGATCCAGCTAAGCTTAAGGAATGGATCCCGCTTATTATGGAGAACCGTCCAACAAATGACGTCATAGCAGCAACCAAAATTGACACGGGAACGGATGTTAACTTTGGTGCTTTAACGCGCATGCTATTTGACCACTTAAAGACTAAGAATGTGGATATAAAATACAAACACAGTGTTGATAATATCAAGCGCACCAGTGATGGCTCGTGGGAGCTCAAGGTGCGTAATTTGAATAGCGGTACTGCTGAACGCCATTCGGCAAAGTTTGTCTTTATTGGTGGCGGTGGCGGTAGCCTGCATTTATTGCAAAAAACCGGGATTCCTGAAGGGAAGCATATCGGCGGATTCCCTGTCAGCGGAATTTTCATGGTGTGCAACAATCCTGAAGTTATTCAGCAGCATCATGCCAAGGTATACGGCAAAGCAAAGGTTGGAGCACCGCCTATGTCTGTTCCGCATCTTGACACAAGGTATATTGATAACAAAAAATCGTTGTTATTTGGGCCATTTGCCGGCTTCTCACCAAGGTTCCTCAAGACGGGCTCATTATTTGATCTAATCACTTCCGTGAAACCGAATAATGTCTTGACGATGTTAGCGGCAGGGGTCAAAGAAATGTCATTAACCAAATACCTGATTCAGCAAGTGATGTTGTCGAAGGAACAGCGTATGGAGGAACTTCGTGAGTTTATTCCGACTGCTAAGAGCGAGGATTGGGATTTGGTAGTAGCTGGCCAGCGTGTTCAGGTTATCAAAGATACAGAAGCAGGCGGTAAAGGAACGCTTCAATTCGGTACAGAGGTTATTACTGCCGCAGACGGTTCGATCGCTGCGTTGCTAGGTGCTTCACCGGGCGCTTCTACAGCTGTTCACGTTATGCTTGAGGTCATTAATAAATGCTTCACGGAACAAATGAAAGATTGGGAAGCCAAGATCAAAGAGATGATTCCGTCTTATGGCCAATCACTTATGAATAACCCGGAGCTGCTGCACGAAATTCATACGACAACAGCAGAGTCACTTGGCCTGACCAAAAAAGAGCCAGTGTTCAGTTAGGATTAAATCCAGAATATAAACCTATCCACCAGTGTACAAATAGTCGCCAATATGGCGGCTTTTTTGTTGCAGGTGAAGGGACATGGGGATGCAGAAGGCAGAGAAGGGGGGGCCGATAGGCAAAATGTCTAGTGTATGTAACACTAATCTGGGTAACATGGCAGAGTTCAACTAGAACTAAGCCTTTTGTGTAATCTAACTTTGAGGTAAGAAGACATCAAAAAAAGAACCTGAATAATGATATCAGGTTCTCATATATTGCATGTTGCATGTAAATAGGCGTAATGTTATGATTAGATCGTGTCACAAATCATAAATAGACATAAATATCTTATCTTACATTTTAATCTTACCATGCCGGCAATCTCGTGTCAAATGTTTTTTTTTCTTAATTAAATGGTTAGGGGAGAGGTTTAAATGAGTTCTTTGGTTCTTGGATTTCAGGAGATGGGTACAACACATTTTATGCTTGTTGGCGGAAAAGGTTTCAATTTAGGTGAGTTATCCAAAATTGACGGAATACAAGTTCCAGAAGGTTTCTGTGTTACAACCGAGGGATATCAAAAGGCCATCGAACATAATGAAACGTATCTTGCCTTAGTGGATCAACTAACCAAACTAAAAGCAGAAGACCGTAATCAGATCGGCGAAATCAGCAAGGAAATTCGGCAAATTCTTATGGAGATTGAAATTCCTTCCGAGGTTGTGACAGCAGTAACTCACTATCTCGCCCAATATGGCGAGGAACACGCTTATGCG
Source organism: Paenibacillus sp. SN-8-1 (assembly GCF_050995535.1). Taxonomy (NCBI): domain Bacteria; kingdom Bacillati; phylum Bacillota; class Bacilli; order Caryophanales; family Paenibacillaceae; genus Paenibacillus; species Paenibacillus sp. SN-8-1. The sequence goes on along the minus strand of NZ_CP194782.1, from coordinate 2,338,116 downwards.
GTACGTTCAAGTGCGACTGCTGAAGATTTGCCCAACGCCTCTTTTGCCGGGCAGCAAGACACCTATTTAAATATCATCGGCGTCGATGCCATCTTGCAGCATATCAGTAAATGCTGGGCTTCCTTATTTACGGATCGTGCGGTCATTTACCGTATGCAAAATGGATTTGACCACAGACAGGTGTATGTATCCGTTATCGTTCAAAGAATGATCGACCCGGAGGCTTCAGGAATATTATTTACCGCTGACCCCATTAGTGGAAGCCGGAAGCTGCTGTCCATCGATGCCAGTTACGGACTTGGAGAAGCGTTGGTCTCAGGCCTCGTAACTGCAGATTGCTATAAAGTACAGGGCGGGGAAGTCGTCGATAAGAGGATAGCCGCCAAAAAGGTGGCTATTTATGGACGGAAAGAAGGTGGAACGGAGACCCGGCAGATTCATCCTGACCACCAAAATACACAAACCCTTACTGACCAACAAATATTAGAGCTGGCACGCATCGGAAGAAAGATCGAAGCTTATTTTGACTGCCCGCAAGATATCGAATGGTGCTTGGCTGACGATATCTTCTATATTGTCCAGAGCCGGCCAATTACGACTTTATATCCGATTCCTGAAGCGAATGATCAAGACAATCATGTCTATGTATCTGTCGGGCATCAGCAAATGATGACCGATCCGATCAAACCGCTTGGATTGTCTTTTTATTTGTTAATAACGCCTGCGCCTATGCGCACAGCCGGTGGAAGGTTATTTGTTGATGTTACACCAATGCTGGCTTCGCCGGTTAGGAGAGAAACGTTCTTAAATACTTTGGGGCAATCCGACCCGCTCATTAAAGACGCGTTCATGACCATAATTGAGCGAGGAGATTTTATCAAACCGATCCCGGATGATAACAAAGGACCGAGCAGGCCGGCTGCAGGTGGTCAAGATCAAATCGAAAATGATCCAAGAATTGTTACCGATTTGATAAAACGCAGTCAGACTTCGATTGAAGAGTTAAAACAAAACATCCGAACGAAGTCCGGCTCCGATTTGTTTGATTTTATTCGGGAAGACATTCAGGAGTTAAAGAAAATCTTATTTGACCCGCGAAGTACGGCTGTGTTCATGGCTGCCATGAACGCTTCAGCATGGATCAATGAGAAAATGATGGAGTGGTTAGGTGAAAAAAACGCAGCGGATACGCTTTCTCAATCCGTTCCCAATAATATTACGTCGGAAATGGGTCTGGCGCTCATGGATGTCGCCGATGTGATTCGCCCTTATCCCGAAGTCATTAATTATTTACGACATGTAAATGATGATGATTGCTTTTTGGATGAACTGCTTAAGTTAGATGGTGGACAGGAGACAAAGGACGCGATCACTTCTTTTCTGGATAAGTACGGAATGCGATGTGCCGGAGAAATCGATATCACTCGAACACGTTGGAGCGAGAAACCAACTACTCTTGTCCCGTTGATTCTGGGTAACCTAAAAATCTTTGAGGCTAATGAAAGCCAACGAAAATTTGAGCAGGGGCGGCAGGAAGCTTTAGAGAAAGAACAGGAATTATTGGACCGATTGAAGCAATTACCGGATGGCGAGCAAAAAGCAATAGAAACAAAACGAATGATCGATCTTGTCCGGAACTTCATTGGTTATCGGGAATATCCCAAATACGGATATATTAGTCGCTACTTTGTGTATAAGCAGGCTTTACTGAAAGAAGCTGAACAGCTCGTAAAAGCGGGCGTTATTCATGATGAAGCAGATGCCTACTATCTTAATTTTGAAGAGCTTCACGATGTTGTACGCACGAATGAACTGGACTATTCCATCATCAGCCAACGAAAAGACGAGTACAAACGATTTGAGAAACTAACTCCACCGCGTGTGATCACGTCTGATGGCGAAATCATTACCGGGGCATACAAACGAGAAAACTTGCCTGCTAATGCGCTTGTAGGGATACCTGTTTCTTCTGGTGTAATTGAAGGGAGAGCGCGAGTTATTTTAAACATGGAAAATGCCGATCTGGAGGATGGAGATATATTAGTCACTTCCTTTACTGACCCTGGCTGGACACCCTTATTTGTATCCATCAAAGGCTTAATTACTGAAGTCGGTGGACTGATGACCCATGGTGCTGTGATCGCGCGTGAATACGGTATACCCGCAGTTGTTGGCGTGGATAATGCCACCAAACTTATAAAAGATGGACAGCGGATTCGGGTGCATGGAACGGAAGGGTATGTGGAAATATTGTAGTGGTACAAAACGAGTTAAAAGTAAACTTTCCACTCGTGTGTGTTGAAACGCAAGGTTTGGTTATGATACGATGCTCTTAGATTAACAAAAGGAGTTGAAGAGGATAATGTAATTTTCTCTCGCTGATCATGAACATGATAAAACCTAAATTTGCGGTATGCCTTAGCGGCCATCGCTTTGTTTTATCATGGATTAGCAGGATTAAAGTTACTTATTCTTTTCACTCAAACGGATAGGCACTGGTCCAGCTCCGAAGGAGCCTGAATTTGCCATATATTTATTTGAGCTGCGAGAAAAGTAACTTTTCTTGTAGCTTTTTTATTTGCAAAGGAGGACCACTCTATGTCATTAATCCAGGTCAAACATTTAACATTCGCTTATGACGGCAGTTACGATAATATTTTTGAAGATGCGAGCTTTAACATAGATACGGTCTGGAAGCTGGGATTCACGGGGAGGAACGGCCGGGGGAAGACGACACTGCTCAATTTATTGATGGGCAAATATGAGTATCAGGGAACGATCTCCGCCCAGGTGCAGTTTGAATACTTTCCTTTCGGCGTCCAGAACATGGAGCAGAACACATTGGATGTGGTTGAGGAGATTTATCCGGACTATGTTCACTGGGAGCTAATGAGAGAGCTCTCTTTGCTCCAGGTCTCCGACGATGTCTTATACCGCCCGTTCGACTCGTTATCTCAAGGAGAGCAGACGAAGATCATGCTGGCTGCGCTGTTCCTGAAGGAAAACCAGTTCTTGTTAATAGACGAGCCGACCAACCACCTGGATATGGAAGCAAGGGAACTGGTGAGCCAGTATTTAAATACGAAGAGCGGCTTTATTCTGGTATCACACGACCGGGCGTTCCTGGACAATTGCGTGGACCATATTCTGTCCATTAACAAGACGGATATTGAAATTCAGAAAGGGAATTTCTCGGAATGGTGGGAACAGAAAGAACGACAGGATCAATACGAGCTCGCGGAAAATGAAAAGCTGAAGAAAGACATTAAACGTCTAGCTGGGGCGGCTGAACGTACTAACAGCTGGTCACATGAAGTAGAGAAGACTAAGAACGGCACGCGCAATTCCGGATCCAAGGTTGACAAAGGATATGTTGGCCATAAGGCGGCCAAGATGATGAAACGCTCCAAAAATCTTGAGAACCGGCAGCATGCTGCGATGGAGGAAAAATCGTCACTTTTGAAAAATATTGAAACCTCTGAGAATCTTAAGCTGTCACAACTGTCATATCACAAAAGCCAGATTGCAGAGCTGAGCCATGTAACGATCAGTTATGGAGACAAAATGGTATGCTCAGATGTGAATTTTACGATCGAAAGAGGCGACCGGATCGCACTTTCCGGCAGGAATGGCTCAGGCAAATCAAGTATTCTAAAGCTGTTCATCGGCGAGGATATTCCATATTCGGGAGAAGTCAGGATTGGTAATCAACTGAAAATATCGTACGTATCTCAGGATACCTCGCATTTACAGGGAACGCTGACTGATTATGCAAGAGAGCAGGGGATAGATGAAAGTCTATTCAAAGCGATACTTCGTAAGCTGGACTTCTCCCGTATCCAATTTGAGAAAGACATCTCCTTCTACAGCGGGGGACAAAAGAAGAAAGTGCTTATTGCCAAAAGCCTCTGCGAGGAAGCTCATCTGCATATTTGGGATGAACCACTTAACTTTATCGATGTCATCTCTCGTATGCAAATTGAGCAGCTGCTCATGGAACACAATGTGACGATGGTGTTTGTTGAACATGACCGTGAATTTTGCAACCATGTGGCAACGAAGATCGTGAAATTGTAAACAGCTGATTGCAGTGCTGGGGGCTTTCGACTCACGGTCCCCAGTTGTATAATTATGGAATATGAACCTGGTGAAAGTTTAACCATTCAGCTGTATTTGTACGTTAAGTGAGAAATCCCAAAGAACGTGAGGAGAATTTTAGTGGGAGCTCAAACGCGGGGGTGGTTTGGTGAGAAAATTAATGCTATTCATGATCTCTTCTTTACTATTATCGGTTCTTATGATTGCCGGATGTACTAAGACTCAACCGATAAATGATCCAGCCAAAGATGGTTTGGTTACAGACTCAATTAACTTTGGGATTGGAGGGGATTTAAATAAAACTGTCGTCTCCTATAATTTCATTCTTTGGAATAAAACCAAAAATACAGTTGTAGTGAGATCGGTTGAACCTATTTTATCGGCTGATTTAAGTAATCGAATCCAAAACACTGGACTCTTGAATCAAATAAACAAGTCACTTAACGGTGGCTCAACCATGGCGATTTCTGGCTCGTTTAGTTTTGATACTCATGGTCTTGATAAACAGGGGGTTGAAAAACTGAATATCGACTTAAGAAAATTTCGAGTAATAACGGAACAGGAAGTAGGAATGTTGCCATAAATTAAGAGACATAAGTAACTTGAATAAGAGAGGCGGTGGGGTTTTTTAGTGAAAAATAGCAAGACACCTAAACTAGATTTGACCATGCCCGAGAGGGCGGCTTTAAGGAATAACAAAATAAAAATAAATGAAATTGTTGATTATTCAACAACCCAATTAAGTTCCATGCTAAGCATTTCAGACCAAAGAGCAATGGAGCTAAAAGCATTAACAGAGTTTCAGAGTATTCCGTCGATTGGACCAAAGTTTGCAAAGGATCTAATTCTATTAGGGTATCATTCGCTAGATGATTTAATAGGCAAAGACGGAGCATTATTAATTGAGAATCTTGAGAAATTATACGGGGTCCCGATTGATCCCTGTGTAGAAGACCAGTTTAGATTAGTAGTACATTATGCAAGTAATCGAAATAGCAACAAACAATGGTGGGATTTTACTGAAGAGAGAAAGAAATATAGAGAACAATATGGGTACCCCGATAGACAGGTTTAAATAACATCTAATATCAATGGCAAACAATGCCTCGTTAAGTTAATCTGCTTCTTTACTTGTACTTCCATTGTAGGCATGTTTATGTGGGTACTGTCCATTTACGGTGGTATATCCCTCAAAGTAATGATAGTGTCCACCCGTTGGCAGCGGGATTGCCGGGCCAGTAGTTCCGCTAATTAAATGTGCATGCCCATCATTAAAAGACGTCTCCGTTCTATAATTGTGAACGTGCTGAACTCCTGAAGGAGCAGGTTCTGTCATGCCTGCGTAATAGTGGTTATGTCCTGCATCAAAAGAGGTGTGCCCAGAAAAATGATGTGTATGCACAGGGCGGCCATCCCAGGAAGTAATATACAGTCTATGGGAGTGGGAGGAATCTGAATCATTGGGATGAACAATGAAGCCTGTAATCGGTATTTCCATTTCAATCTTCCTTTCCTTATAAAATGCTTCTTTAGAGTTTATGCACAGTAATTGAATTGGTTCTGAGAACTACTTCTTTACCGCAAAAACTGACCAATTATAGAGGGTCAGTTTTTTATTATGTTGATAAGCATTTTTGAACCCAATTAACGTAAGAGGGAGCTATTTCTACTATGGGTTAGGTAACGACAACCCGATCAGCATCAAGCTTTAAAACGAAGACAACTACCTATGAAATAGGTAGTTGTCTTGTTGTTTTTAGGCCTCTTAGGCAGGCGTTTTTTTAAAGATTTGACTTTCATTTCCATATTTTTCTAGACTTAATTTACAATGTGTTAGATAATTTACACATTATAAATTACCACAGCACATTAAAATGTAAATTTCATGATGTGTAAAGGAGTAATTATCATGAGTTATAGTAAACCTCGAACAGATCCAAGGGTTATTCGTACACGACAATTGCTTAAAGATGCCTTTGTTGATTTGCTGCAAGAGACGGAGATTGAGAAAATATCAGTCAATCGAATCGCAGAGCGCGCCACAATTAACCGTGTTACCTTTTATCTGCATTATCGCGATATTCCAGATATGCTGGAAAAAATGTCGGAAGAAATGATCGAAGATATTCAGCTTGCACTAAGCCGCACGCCTGTGAAGCCAAGTTCGGTGGAGGGGAACGATTCGCTTGTCCTGGTAAGTCTCCTTGAACATATCGCTGAACATGCTAAATTCTACAAGGTTGTTCTGGCTTCGAGACGCACTCCAGTCTTCACAGAACGTCTGCTCAATATGTTATCCGAGACTGTCGCATTAAGGTTAGAGAATGACTCCTTAATCTCCAAGGCCGGTATTCAAAAAGATATCGCGAAATGGTATGGTTCCTCAGCATTGATTGGTACGATTGTCTCCTGGCTTCGAAATGACATGCCATATACGCCGCATTATTTAGCCGAGCAGTTCGCTTTGTTAAGGAATCAGAATGCTTAATGAATCGGCCATTCCAATATTGTTGGCAGAATTCGCAGGAGGCGAGGCGGATTAGATTAGCTAATGGAGAAGGGATAATGCAAGGAAGCGGAGAATATACAGAGTGTGTAATTGTATATTTCTGTATATTCAGATGTTATTTAGAATTTAAATATTGAGCTCGCTAGGAGAGTGAAGATGAGAAAGCTGAATACCTTAACTCGTCTACTAATTCCATCAGTTACAGTGAGTGCCATGGTATTATCGGCACCTTCCGCAACTGCCGCCCCAGGAAAAGCCACACAGAATCAACAGGTCTTACAGCAAACTTCATTGGTTATTGACCAGCAATCTAAGGAATTAAATGTCCCACCTATCCTGATTAAGGATAATCTATTGCTTCCGGCTAAATCCTTTTTTGATCTCGTTGGAGTCGATGTCACACTAGAGAAAGATAAATTGACTGCATCCAATGGGAATGTGCGGGTTGAAGGAAAATTAAACTCTTTAAAAGCAGTTTAGACCAGATGTCTGATCAGGTGTGTTATTAATAAGGAGAAATCGGTATCAGCCCTATCGATTAGAAGCTTAAGCACTGTCTGGTTAACTCAAGATTGACTGTTTTTGAGATATCAATTTGGAGGGACCATCATGGTAGAACTAGTTAAGGATGTTATGGAAGATATGAATAAGCAGCTTGATCGTATCGAGCGAAGCCTTCATCTGCTTAATGATGAACTTATTTGGATGAGAATGAAAGATTCTATGAATAGCATCGGCAATCTATGCCTTCATTTGGCGGGAAACGAATACCAGAATGTTGTGAGCGCTATTGGAGGCAGACCGTTCATACGGGAGCGATCTCGTGAATTTACTACAAGTGGGGGAATATCAAAGGATGAGCTGATTAGTCTACTGCGCAAAACTCGATCCGAGTCGGAAAGTGTATTATTTGCTTTGACAGATGATGATCTATTACGGAAAGTAACGATCCGCTATGAACTGGAGGATTGGAGGCGTATGCACCGAATTGATTCTCCTGTCCATGAAGCCTGCGATACAAGATTGATTGGCCAGCTTCTAGTTCAGGTCTCCGCACACTACGGGTACCATGCGGGACAGATCGTAGTACTCACCAAAATGTTACGAGAGACTAGTGAGAATATAACCGGTCAATACCACTAACTCAAGTAAATAAAACTTCTAATATAGTCAATAATTGTGAGTATTAAATATGCAGGGAATGATGTTTTTAATGATCAGACTTGAGCAGTTCGAACGTGCCGACTTTGCGCAGCTTATTGAATGGATTGATACACCAAAGTTCTTATTTCAATGGAGTGGTCAAACCTTTAGTTTTCCATTAACTGAGCAACAACTGGATAACTACATCAAAAGCTCTCATACCAATCCTGCTCAGGCTCATATTTATAGAGTGGTACTTGAAGAAACTAATGAGGTAATTGGGCATATCAATTTACAAATGGATTGGATCAATAAATCTGCAAGGATAGGTAAGGTCCTGGTTGGAAACAGAAGCTTAACAGGACAAGGCATAGGGCAATTGATGCTTAAAAAGGTTTTAACAATTGCTTTCGAAGAGTTGAAATTACACAGAGCTAGCCTCGGTGTACTAGAGTTCAATTATGCTGCAATGGCATGTTATGAGAAGGTAGGGTTTGTTCGAGAAGGACTAATCCGTGAGGCACGAAACATGGATAACACATTCTGGGGAGTGTGGGAGATGAGTATGTTGGAGAAGGAATGGTTGGAAAGTAAAGAGCGAGAGTTAACGTAGGGGAGCCGTGACCTGAATCGGGGAGACTTTGTTCAAATAGGAAGAGGATGCCCTATACGGTAAGCAAGTGGTATAGATACATACTGAAGCAGGATTTACTGCGACGTGTGTCGTAGATTTAATGTTAGGCGAAATTACAGTAATACGAATAATACATATCCTTAGGAGGTATCTAAAATGTTTGACAAAAGTCAAATAGATAACGAGCTTGAATATCAAGTGATTAGACAAAATCTATACAATAGATTACTTGAATTAGAGTATTCTCCTTACTTTCAAGTTGACAATGACCAAATTGAATTACCCAATTCAGGGGGAGTTTGTGTTTGTTATAAACAAGCAACTGGTGAAGCAATAGTGGCATATACTAATAACTTATTTAGAAGATACAAAGAATTACTTCAAGAAACACGGACAATGAATACCACGCACTTTTGTTATGCATTAATTAATGATCATACAGCAAGAATCATGTTCAGACATAATTTAAAAAGCATGTTTGTCTTTGCAAATTGGGATAAAAATAATATCATACCTGACATTAAATAATGAATTTAAAAGAGAAGGTTCTCAAGTATTTCAATGAGGTCTGTAACTTCGCCTAACACCGTATTTACGCATCGCAGCCTTACGGCTGCTCGTTCCGCCCGAGGCATTTCGAGGAAGCGGATTCAGGCGGACACATCTACGAGGCTAAGTGGCTGCGCCACCCGGACCTGGCCGATCCTAATCGGATCGACCTTTGGAATCCTTAAGCCTCTCGACGTCGTGAATACACATACGTTATAGGAAATCAGCGCAAATAGGGTTATATCAAAGCAAATTAAGATAAAAATAGATCAAGTTCATATTAACATTGATGAGGGGATTTGATTTGTGGTTTATTCAGGTGGCAAATAGCAATGAATTGCCAATTAAAACTGGAATCCATGCAAGTATATTAGGAAATGCGGTGTTTAATTCAAGCGGTTCGCGGCGCTATTTTTTAGAAAAGCGCTGGGCACAAGGTGGAAATGTACTTACAGCTATTATGATGAATCCTAGCAATGCAGCACATGATATATCTGATAAGACGGTTGATCAGTTGATCAAAGTTGCAAGAGTTCAAGGTTGTCATGCGCTATATGTTGTGAACGTTTCAAGTATCATTGATGGTTCGAGTAGTAATTTAAATACCAAACAGTTTGATTTTGATCCTGTCAATTGGACATTTATCAATGGAGCCATCTCAGAAGCAAATTTTGTCTTCATTGGATGGGGACTTAAAGGACATAAAGGAATTCTAAAGCAACAAAATAGCAATCCCTTATTAGTAGGTACTTTTAAAAATGCATTAAATAGAACATATTGCTATGAGGTATTAAAATCGTCGGACAAGAATTATGTAAAGAGGCCCATGTATTATGTACCCCATCCACGACCCTTATTTGAGCAAGAGAAGTACTCTGATGTAGCAATACGTAAGTTAAGTGAGATTGAGTTCACATGTTTATTTGTCAGGTGATTCAATCTAATGATTTCGACCAGGAACGTTTAGGGGATTTGATAGTAGTTCAATGAAGGCGCTGACATTCTATAACACCATATTCACACGTCGCATCCTTACGGCTGCTCGGTCCGGCAGGAGTCCGATGTGGAATCGATGAGGGATTTCAGTAAGCGGGGAAGAGGAATCATCCGGACACATCCGCACCGACTAAGCGCATCGCGCCCGGCCACTCCGTGGCCTTAAGTCGGTGGGACGTCGTGAATACAAGAACGTTAGGTGAAATTGCCGAAGTGCTGATATTGGAGGTAATTCATGAAGTTTACATCAATACATAAGAAGACCAGAGGCATGAAGAAATAAGTACGAAAGCTCGCCTCATGGGCGGAGTATCATAAGCAACTGGATATCGAGTCTTTACTCAAACATCGTAAGGAATATGTGAAGATATGGATTAAACCTTTCTATAATCTATATCAAATTAACTCCAACAAAATCGGAAAGAAGAATCCTTCCTATAAATTTAGAAGACAAGTTTTGTATCAATTGATTGAGATATACTTAGCTTGGCAAGAGAAACTTGAACAATTGAATCAACCATATTACTTGAAGATATGGCTGGCTGATCCAGAGTTCATGGATTCACAAATAGTTGCTGCACTAGGAACTGAAATCGATTACTACAATAATTTATTTATGCAAAACGAAGAACCCAGAGATTTTCCAATTGATATTCGACATCCATCAATAGGTAAGTTTGTCTGGGAAAGATGCGTAAATGGATATTACGTTTTGGAAAGTGATTTAGAAACAGAGAAAGATATTAATGAAGTCCGTAAAAAGGCAATAAGAACAAATGAAACAATGATTGAAGGAAGAATTGAACGGTCTTATTTTATGAATACAGGAGACATTTGGATAGGGAGTATTTCGAAGAAGCGGCAACATCACCTAACATTATATTCACGCGGCGGGCCGACTGGAGTCGTCCCTTGGTCCGCCCGAGGTATTTCGAGAAGTAAAATCAGGCGGACCACCCTGCGAACCTAACCGCGTCGCGGCCGCCCCCGTTGGGGGCGTAAGGTTCTCTGGTTCGTGAATACGGGAACGTTATCGGAAATAATTGGGGAGAGAAAAAAATGAAACCACATTTCTCGGAATTCACATTTGGATTTGCGTTAACAAATGAAATTGTTAAGAAGGTTAGTTCATCAATTGGTACTGCTCCCATATTTCCTTCACTTTATGATGAGGGAAAGAATGGGGGAGGTTTTGATGTGAATGTTGAAATAAAGGGAAAACCAGTTTTTTATCAATTCAAATTGAGCCATTATATGAAAAGAAGAAATGCGAGTGAAAGATATTTGTTTAATGGTCCATATTACAGGTTTGAACTAATGGCTTTACGGCATTCTGATCAACACAATTTGTTGTTAGACCTAGAGGGACTTGGAAATTTGGTTTTTTATTGTGCTCCAAAGTTCTATGAATCAAGTGAACTAAATAAATGCTTTGTTTCTAGCACAGTAACTTCTAATACTATTTTCGTTAGACCAAGTAAAATTGGCAACCTACCAGATGATGAATACCATTCAGTATGTTTTGAACTTGGAAATCCAAATGTTTACTTTTGTTCAGAGCCTGTGAAGATTGAAACAGATAATTTTATGGATTCTATTGGTCAAATTATACAGGATGGTGACATAATTAATTCGCAGTACTTAGATAGTCTTGAGTAGAAGTTGATTGAAAGTGCAGTGAACCAGTTGGGTGATTCGAAATCCTCGATTATTTATCGGGGATTGATTAAAGATGTAAAAAATCCAATTAAACGTATTGCTTTATTATCAAGAACTTTTTTTAATTGCGATTTTATGATAATTGGGAAAGAACCCAACATAAATGATAGAGTGGAAATCCAAATGAAGAGGGATCAATAAGTTTATTAAGTAAGCCAATTACGTCAGATAACACCATATTCACGCGGCGGGCCTGGCGGCCCTTGGTCTGCAGATGGTTATCGAGGAAGCAGAGTCAGCAGACAACCCTGCATCTTAGAGCATGCGTGGGCTGATATATCTCACGATAGAAACTATAAGTTTAATGGGGTTCTACCCCCAGAAAACGATATTCAAAGGAGATTTTCTTTAGCTGCTGCTACTCTTGAATTAGTTGATCGGGAATTCGATTCACTAGCTAAAGAAATTAGTCAATATGAAAAACAAGTTGAACAAATGACGGTCAGATCAGAACTGGATATTGATATTAATACAACTTCTTTAAATAATTTTTTATCTCATGTGTTTAAAGACTATATTGAATCTAATCAGTTAGAACCTGATTTTAAAAAGTCTGACAAAAAAATAATTGGAGAACTTAATTCATTCGGATTAAAAACTCTTTCAGACTTGAATAATCTCATAACTAAACATGAACTTGGATTATATGTAGAACAGTCCCAAAATTTTATCGGATTATTAAGAAATATCATGTTAATTATCGATTCTGAGAAATACTTTAAGAGGGCATGGAAAAAGAACTGGAATTGGATGGAAACAAGTTATGTAAAGTTCTTAAAAACTAAAATTCCTAATATAGAACAAATATTAGAGAAATATAAAGTTGATTTAGTGGATGATGACGGCCTTTTAATAAGTTTTGGTGAAGATGATGAATACAATGAAGATGATGAGGAAATTGCTTGATAAGCACAAGAGTGTGGCTTTTTTTGTAGGAGCAATCAAGTAGACATTTACTTCGGCTAACACCGTAATCACGCTACAGAGCTATCGCCCTTCGGTTGTCAGATGTATAATCATGGAAGAAGCTCAGACAACAAATGACCCAGCCTAAGATAAGTGCTATCTAAGGCTGGGCCGTTTCGTGAATACAAGAACGTTATCGGAAATCTTCGTAAAGCTATACTTGTTGTGTGGGGGTATCTACAATGAGTTCAAAACCTGTGATTATAGAAAAATATAATGACGATTGGCCTTTAAAGTTTTTAGAATTACAGGAAATATTGAGAGAACACCTAGATGATCTGGCCTTATCTATTGAACATGTCGGGAGCACCTCTGTTCCAGGCCTTGCGTCAAAGCCAATTATCGATCTTGATATCGTAATAGATTCAATGGAATTACTTCCACAGGTAATAAAGAAATTGAACAATCTAGGTTACATTCACGAAGGAGATTTAGGAATTGAGAACAGAGAGGCATTTGCAAGAACGGATGACAGTGTTCCCTATACCAAAAAATGAATCAAAAAGCAGAACATAATCTTTATGTTTGTAATAAAGAAAGTGATGCTTTATTAAAGCATATTACTTTTAGAGATATCTTAAGAAAACAACCTCAATTAATTGAAACTTATGCAACTCTAAAGAAAGAACTCGCAGAAAGATATAAACATAACCGGGAAGACTATACCAAAGGAAAAACTGAATTTGTAATAGCGGTTATGAATGAATGCAAGAATATTTTGTAAGTAACTCAAGAAGACGAAGACAACCGATAACACCGTATTCACGCATCGGGGCTATTGCCCCTCGGTTTACCGATGTATAACCAAGGAAGTAGCTCAGACAACAAACGCCCAGCCTAAGATAAGAGAGCTATCTAAGGCTAGGTCGTTTCGTGAATACAAAAACGTTATATTATTCACCGAAATATAATAAAAATTATTCTAAAACCATTGAAATTTTTATAAATCTTAAACTATGTAGGTGATCTGATGATTAGCAAGAAAAATGTACAACATTATATATGGGGAGATAATTGTGATGGATGGCGCTTAATCGATGAAGAAGACAGATGTATTATACATGAACGAATGCCTGTTGGCGCGAGCGAAGTAAGGCATTTTCATAGTAAAGCAAAACAGTTTTTCTTTATTTTATCTGGGACAATGACAATTGAGTTGGATGGAACAGTATACAACTTAGAAGAACATGAAGGAATTGAAGTAAAGCCTATATTACCACTTCAAGTGTATAACAAGTCGTATAGGGATTTAGAATTCCTTGTGATTTCTCAACCAAATACAAGAAACGACAGGGAATTAGTAGAGAGTAATTTTGAAGGTAACTCAAAGAAGTGGTGAAGTCATATAACACCGTATTTTTCACGCAGCGGCTTACCCCCTTGTTCCGGACCGAGGCATTTCGGGGAAGTAAAAGTCAGCCAGACAACCCTGCAAGGCTAAGTCCTGCCGGACCCAGTCGCTCCGCTCCTTTAAGCCCCTCGGGTTCGTGAATACAAGAACGTTATTCAACAGAACTTTAAGGAGCATTTATGAAACACAAAAGTCACAAAGATATAGAAAAAACTAAAATAAAACATTTTGTACCACCGAGATTTCTATCAACAGTACCAAAAACTTGGCCAGAAAAATGTACGATAATTGTTTTTAAGTGTGGAAGAAAGGACGGAGGTTGCTTTACAATCGAATCGGAAAACTTACCTGTTGGTCGCTTAGGTCGGTGGGACGTCGTGAATACGGAAACGTTAGACGACATTACTTAGAATGGAGGTTATTATGAAAACCTTAAAGGAATATTGGAATCATTCATTTCAAAGACCAAACCTGAAGCCCACCTATGATAATTGGCTTGATAAATATTCTAAAGAATTAAATAAAACTAATGAAACTAATATACGATTATTGATTTAGGATGTGGAATAGGGAACAACAGCCTTTATTTATCAGAGAGAGGGTTTAAGCCAATTGCATGTGATATTTCTGAGGAAGCATTGAGAAAACTTAAGGAATCAATTCCTGATTGTAACACACTTTGCTTTGACATGAGTGAGGGGTTACCCTTTGAAAAAGGATCAATAGACATACTAATCGCGGATCTCAGTCTGCATTACTTTGATGAAGATACAACCCATAAAATACATTCATAACACGTTAGATACGAAAGGGCTATTGTTGTGTAGAATAAACTCTACAAAAGAAATAGTAAATAAAGGTGAAGTTCAACAAAGCCAGGACAAGTATTTATACAAGAATGAAGGAATTAATAGAAGATTCTTTAATCAGAGTGAGATAGAGCGTTTTTTCAGCAAAGATAAGTGGGAGTACATATACATAGAGGAGTATGAGCCTTTAAGGTACCAGAATAAGAAGGTCATGTGGGAAATCGCTCTTAAGCCAAGAAAGGCCGTCTAACATTATATTCACGCATCGGACCATTCGGCCCTTGGTCCGGTAGAAGATAGAAGCGGATTCGTTGAGGCATTTCAGCTGCTGGAAGCGAATTCAGCCGGACACATCCGCATCGACTAACCGCATCGTGGTCGGCTACTGGCGGAGCCTTAATTCGGTGGGACGTCGTGTATATGAGAACGTTAGGTGAAATTGACTGAAAGGCAGGAGAAAATAAATTAGAAAAACGCAGCCACTAATGAGTTTGATAGGATTAGCTCTTTGCGCAACAACAATTGTAATCCATTTGTCTTATAGAGTTAATAGAATAACAGATCTAGGAGTAGGCATGTTTCTGAATGCTTTTAAAGGCTTATAAGAATACAAAGTTAAATTTTGATGGAATAGACAAAGAAAAATTTATAAATGAATTAAAAAGATATAAAAGTAAATTTTCTATAAATATCAGTTATTTGGTCATAGTAATATGTCAATTAGTGTACGTAATTTATAATTGGGATGAAGTAAATATATAACAATAACAATTCTGGAAGAAAATCAGCTAACACCGTATTCATGCAGCTGGACTACCGCCTTTTGGTGGTCAGCTGTATAATCATGGTAGAAGCTCAGACCACAATCAACCCAGCCTAAGATAAGAGCAATCTAAGGCTGGGTTGTTTCGTAAATACAAGAACGTTAACTGAATTACTACGAAATAATGAAAGGATTACAATAATGAAAGAGGATAAGAGTAAAGCTAAAAAAACGCTTCAGTTATTACTGTTTTTTTCTCTGTTAATGATCTTCAATGCATCGATACAATTATTTATAAATGTACTACAGGAAAGGCCTAACTGGCTTATTCTATTGCTATTGATACCAATTTCTATATTTATTTTTATCGCAATTATTATTTCGTTGGATCTAGCAAAACAAGATTATATTTCAGTATTAGGAAGACTAAATTCGAGAAAAGGCAATTTGATTAAAATAAGTACTATAAATGGAGAACGCAAGAAGTTTAGGGTGAATAATAATCAAATGAAGAACATAGATGAAAATATAGATATTGAGTTGCATTATTACAAGAGAACGAAAGCAGTGATAAATATAGAGAATGTTAAAAGATCAGATCGTTTTGATGGCTAACTCATTGAAGTGTATGGTACATCAGATAACATCATATTCACGCATCGGGGCGTTAGCTCCATACGCCTGTGAGGGTTCGTGAATACAAAGACCTTATAGGAACTCAACAAACATCATCAAATCCTATTCATTCTATAAAGCATTTCCTCATAGCGTTTGTTTTTAGCTAATGGAAATGTGTGTGTAATAAATTCTATGTATATTTATAAATCTACAAATGGGAGATGCATAAACATGAATGTTTTAGATAATTTTCCAGAACCGATTAAGTTGAAGAAACTTATGGAAATCCATGCTTTATTAAATATAGTTCTATGTAGGGATGAATGGATTCGTTACCATAGTTTTTTTCCAGAGTGGAAGGACAAGACTTCGATGGCCAAGATCGATAATGGAGCAGGTGATCATTTATTTATCTTATTTGCACCTCAGGGAACCATTATAAAAGGTTTTGATCACGAGTCTAAATTAAGTCCGTATGCGCGAGATGAACATGAGATATGGCCAGGAATATATGAAAGAGTTCCTAAGGAATTATTCGGATTACTTGAGGATGAAGCAATAAATAATGAGGATGTTACTTTCTGTATATGGCGTAAAAATTGTGATCTTTGGTGGCAAAAGGGGAAGGTAGAGATTCCAGATGGAGAAGAGGATGGTTCAAATTTCTTGTTAGGTACAATTTATCAAACGCCAGAGGATTTTGTAGAATTCGCGAAAGATTACTTTGACTTAACGCCTTCATGCTTATTTGAGGTTTACGAAATGGACGATAATTTTAGCTCGCAATTCACTCACGAGGGACACTTGGCGTTCTCTGAAGAAGTTAGAACTATTAGAGTATTACGAGTAATTTATGGGGAACTAACTAAGTTGAAGAGCCTTGGATTAGAGGATTTCAAGAAGAAATGGGGCTATGATTTTCCGTTGGAGCATTACTATAGAATGTCTGAGGCAATTGCGAATTTAAGGAATCTTAAGTCAGATTAAATGTAAAGCGACCTTCGTATACCACCGAATTCACGCATAGGGCATAAACCCTCGTTGCGACGAGGGTAATCGAAAAAGGGATCAAACTGACACCCCCTCACGACCTAACCCTATCGAGATCGCCTATTCGGGGCTTAATTTAGTGAAGCGTTGTGAGTACAACAACTTTTGATGAAATTGTGAAGCGATTCCAAATAAAAGCGTGAGGTTCTAAATGACAAGACAAATTACATTAGCTGATGGAGGGTCAGTAGAAGTTGATTGTCTAAGCTGCGCCTTAACAAGCGGTTTGATTGCACCAACTGGTGGAGTGATTTATGAATCGAGCAACTTTAATGTCCATCAAGATGTAGCATATCCAATTAGAGGGTTAGTCATATTAGCTTCAAAGAGACACTTTTACTGTATGGATGAATTAACAAGTGAAGAGCAGTTTGAGTATATTTCGTTGATACATAAAATAAGAAATGAACAAAGAATTCGTTTGGGCATAGATAAGGTCTATTATTTTTATAATGAAGACACAACTCATCACTTTCATTTGTGGATGGTGCCGAGGTATGAATGGATGAAGAAATTCGGGAATTCAGTTGAATCATTAAGACCTGTATTACTTCATGCGAGAAAGCATATGAACACAGAAGACAACATGGAGATCGTATTTGATGGAATAAATCAATTAAAGGAAGGAATGAAGGACTTTGTAATTAATGCAAAGTAGCTTCATTAACACATATTCACGCAACAGGGCTATCGTCCTTCGGTTGCCAGATGTATAATGATGGAAGTGACGCTGACAACAAATGACCCAGCCTAAGATAAGCTATCTAAGGCTGGGTTCTTTTTTTAATACAAGCATGTTAGCTGAAATCATGTGCTAGCACAATAAATGATTGGAGGAGATATTTTATGGCAAGTCATAAAGAGATTTATAATGACCAATCCTTTTTATACGAAGAAATGATTAATCGTCAACCTGATTTAACGGAAGTAATTAAAGAAATAAAGCCTTTTAAAGGGCTTGATGTATTGGATCTGGGAGCAGGTTCTGGAAGGCTTTCTAGTTTTATTGCTCCAGAAGCTAAATCAATATTATGTACTGATATATCGAGGTCAATGTTGGATCTTTTGAATGAAAAATTAAAGAACAATAACACTAATCCTAATTGGACTACATTAGTAGCCGATCATCGAGAACTTCCAATTGAAGATTCATCTGTTGATCTTGTGATTTCTGGATGGAGTATAAGCTATTTAGCTAATTCCGGTAATGTGGATGGCAATAAGAACCTTGAGATTATTTTAAAAGAAATTGCAAGAGTTTTGAGGCCGAATGGATCAATTATTATTTTGGAAACTCTAGGTACAGGAACAGAAACCCCAAATCCACCGGAATTCTTGAAGGAATACTATTCACTTCTTGAAAATAAACATAAATTCTCGCATCGATGGATCCGTACAGATTATAAATTTTCTAACACAATGGAAGCGAAGAAGAACACAGAGTTTTTCTTTGGGCCTGATCTTGCAAGAAAAATAGATGAGAACCAATGGTCAACGGTTCCAGAATGTGCGGGGATATGGTGGAAGCATATGTGAGTGATCAAAGGTAACATATTTCAAGAGGGAAAAACTTGTGCAAACCTAAAACTACTGAATTGAGGTGTCTTTTGTCACACATTAGAGTTCGCCCAACCGCGCTAATAATTAAAAATAATTCCATACTTCTTGTAGAGTACTGTGAAAATGGAACTCATTATAATTTACCTGGCGGGGGAGCAGAACCGGGGGAGACTTTGATCGAAAGTATCAAGCGAGAGGCCTACGAAGAAGCTTGTATAGAAATAGAGGTAGGGCCTGTAGCACTTATTTATGAGTTTGCTCCGCATAAACAAAGTGGTGACTATGGTTCTAACGCACAGCATGGATTAAATATAATTTTTGAATGTACGATCAAAGAAGGAGCTATCCCACGATTACCGGATAAACCAGACCCACACCAAACTGCAGTCAAATGGGTAGATTTAAATGAATTAGACTCTATTATACTTTTCCCGAATATCAAAGATGAAATCAAAGAGTATGTAAAGACTAAAAGAAATATAGACATCATCGAGGACTATAAACTAAAGCCTGTATTAGAAGAGAA
Organism: Paenibacillus sp. SN-8-1; assembly: GCF_050995535.1. Classification (NCBI taxonomy): domain Bacteria; kingdom Bacillati; phylum Bacillota; class Bacilli; order Caryophanales; family Paenibacillaceae; genus Paenibacillus; species Paenibacillus sp. SN-8-1. The sequence goes on along the minus strand of NZ_CP194782.1, from coordinate 2,318,825 downwards.
CTACATGTGGTTGAATTTATGAGGCAGACAAAGCAATGTCCTTTGGAGGAACTCATGTAAGTTTGATTGACTTAAAAAACTTGATTACGATTCACAACAAGCAGAACTAGGCATCAGTATAGGAAATAAGAGGTACTGGGGAAAGAGATGATTTCATGGAGCAGTTTCTAAGAGAACATATTCACTTTTTACAAGATAAGGTTAAAATTGAACAAATTCATAAGGGTTACTCAAGTGAAAGTAAGTATATTGTTTTAAAAGATGAACAAAAATTTCTTCTCAAAACTTTTGATAATAAACACTATTCTTCAAAAGAAATGGAATTTGAGGCTTTATTGAGGATGAAGGAATATAACGTGAAATGCTCAAGGCCATTAGAGATAGGTAATTTAGAGGGCTTTGGAATAGGTTTTATGATTTTATCTTTTATAGAAGGTGATGATGCCTCAGAAGTTCTTTCTAACATTTCGTTGAAAGAGCAATTCAATGTTGGATTTGAAGCAGGGGAGGAATTGCTCAAAATCCATAAATTAAATGCTCCAAATAATATGACCTCGTGGTATGAGCGAAAGCTTAAGAAACATAAAGACTATCTTGATAAGTATCGCCAGTTGAATATTAGGATTAAAAATGAATCGAGGATTTTGTCCTTTATTGAAGATAATCTACAATTAATGAGACATAGGCCAAATCTATTTCAACATGATGATTTTCATGTTGGGAATCTAATAATTAAGGACAATCATCTATCAGGTGTAATTGATTTTAATAGATTTGATTGGGGAGATCCCATTCATGAATTTCTAAAGGTAGGAATGTTTAGTTCGGAAGTAAGTATTCCTTTTTCAATTGGCCAGATTAGAGGATATCATAAAGATTCGGAACCTGATGATCTTTTTTGGAGATTGTATTCGCTATACTTGGCGATGTGTCTTATTTCATCGATTGTATGGATAATAAAGGTTAAACCAGAAGAAACGAATTTAATGATGGATAAGATTAATCGAGTGTTAGAAGATCATGATTCTTTTAGACAAATTAAACCGAAATGGTATTCTGAGTCAGAGGGTTAATCGAGAAAAGGCATCAATCACATATCACCATGTTCGCAACGTGGTATTGCCACTTGGTTACTGAATGTATAATAATGGAAGAGACTGGAACAAATGCCCCAGCCTAAGATAATTGTTTTCTAAGGTTGGGGCATTTCGCGAGTACAAAAAGGTTAGTTGAAACTCAGTTGAATTCAGAGGTGAGGTGCTTATATGGATCTTCAGACTATCCAAGCTGCAAAAGAATTATCAATAAGAATTATTCGCCAAGCGGGAATGATAGCTAATGACAAATTCGATAAATTTATTGAAGTAAATTCTAAAGATGAATTTGGGGATGTAGTTACTGAAGTAGATCATATAGCTGAGGAAATCATTATTAAACAGATTCAAGCTGAATTTCCAGAACACCAGATTCACAGCGAAGAGGCAGGAACATTAGGCTCCGAGAGTGATTGGTTATGGCTAATTGATCCACTAGATGGAACTAATAATTTTGCAATTGGGTTATCAATCTTTACGACCTCTATTACATTGATGTACAGAAGAGAGCCGGTACTTGGAGTGGTATATGAACCCATGACAGATCGTTTATTTGTTTCTGTTATTGGTGAAGGAACTTATTGTAACGATCAACAAATCCATGTTAAATCTAATCCCAACTTTTTAAAAGGGAATATTGGTTGGATTCAAGGCCATAAAGTGCAGAACGATATGAGAGCTGTAAAGCTAAGAAATTTCATTGATATTAAATTTAAGAGAATGATTAGATTATGGGCACCAACACTTCAATGGTGCATGCTTGCCAAGGGAGATATTGACGGTATTGTACTATTTAATTCAGAAGGAGATGATTTATATTCGGGCATTTTAATGGTAAGGGAAGCAGGTGGAATCGTTATTGATTTTGAAGGTAATGCATTCACTGGTATGACTACTGAACCATATATAATAGCTTGTCACCCAGATCATAAAGAAGAATTAATGAGTATCGTTAGGGAAGGATTAAATTAGTTCAAGAAATAACTTAAAATCACCTGAAATAGAAGAGAACCAAATAGTCAACGGTCCCAAAAGTTGGACAACATAACGGCAAGTAGAATAAAGGGGCATTTATGAAAATCAAGTACGAGTTATCAGGTAATATTAGAGCAAACAAATACATATTTGAAGTAACTCAAGAGGTTAGGGCTGCATGTAACACCGTGTTAAATCTGCAGACCTAACAACACCTTAACAGTGGGGGTCGTGAATTCAAGAACACAATGTGAATTCTCAACGAATTGAAAGAGGTGGGCATCATATTCAATAAAAAAAAGAAAATAAAGTGCTTAAAGAAAGAACTTGAATTTTACAAACCAATTTATGAGCTTGTTTCTCATGATATTAACTGGGTACAGTTGAACTGGCGACTCTTAAGGTTCATACTAATTAAATTTGAAGATAAAAATGAGATTGAGGAGTTAAGGATAGTAGAAAAGTTAAGTCAAGATGAGGATTTAATTGACTATATTAGGATGCTGATTGATTTTTTTGAGAACAAAATTTCTAAATTACATCAACATTTTGATGAACATTACAAGACTATACAACCATTAATGAAATCTTCCCCCGATTTCTTTTACGGCTATTTTGAGCTAATTTTAAAAATAGTATCGAACATCAGAGATGAAATCCGTAATAATCAGATATCAATTCTTCAACTTCAATATTTACATAATTATATATTCTTTTTTTATTCGGAAATAAACGAAGGAGTAAATAGGTTTAAAGTGGTTTCTAGAGAGCTTGAGAACTTTACCTAATAAAGTATTCATCAGTCGGTTACACTGCGAACCAATCCGTATCACGGATGTGACCTGTTGGATCTTAAGCTTCTGAAGATTCGTGAATACAAAGAGGTTAAATGAAACCACCAAATAACATTATATGAGAGCAGGTGAGGGCAGTGGCTGAATGTAGGTTGGTCAAAGAGGTAGAATTAGAAGACCTTTTGGCACTTTATAGATTTTTGCAGCCTTCAGATCCAGAACTTGTTAGAGATCAAAGGTTACTAGACCATTGGAAGAGTATGTTAGAAGACAAGAATATGAATATTATCGTCACTGAATATAAAGGCGTAATTGTAGCTTCGTGTGTACTTTTAATCATCAAGAACCTTACAAGAAACGCAAGGCCGTACGGCTTGATTGAGAATGTAGTTACTCATGAATCGTACAGACGTCAGGGATATGGTCACATGGTATTGACGAAGGCAAAGGAAATTGCTCAAGTACATAATTGTTATAAATTGATGCTTTTAACCGGTTCCAAGAGAGAAGAAGTACATCAATTTTATGAAAAAGCGGGTTTTGTAAAAGGGGAGAAGACAGGATTCCTTATTAAGATGTAAATGTGATAAGTTGGGATATTCGAGGAAATGGTTATACGACATACACTAAAGGACTGAAATCATGATTAAAGGAATACTATTTGATTTGGATGGAACATTACTTGATCGCGACCAATCGTTGGTCGCTTTTCTTCGAAATCAATATCATCGAATACAGGCTTTTCAGTGTGTTGAAGAACATTTTTTTATTCAAAAGTTTATTGAATTAGATCAGAAGGGATATGTTTTGAAAGATGAAGTCTATCAACAACTCCTTAAAGAGCTGAAAATAAATTTACCATGGCAAGTTTTACTTGACGATTATATAGACTCCTTTCAACATTTTTGCATTGGCTTTCCAGGCTTAATCGATACTCTTGAATTCCTAAAAGAGGAGAAATTAAAGTTAGGAATCATTACGAATGGATTTGCTAACTTTCAGATGAATAATATAAGAGGACTCAAAATTGAACATTATTTTGACGAGATATTAATTTCAGAAAGTGAAGGCTTAAGAAAACCTAAAATCGAAATATTCCAAAGAGCATTGGAACGCTTAGGATTGCAACCGCAAGAAGCAATTTATGTGGGGGACCATCCAATCAATGACATTGAAGCGAGTGTGAATGCTGGGATGATTGGTATCTGGAAGGAAGATAACTATTTTGAAATGCCTCCAAATAATCATTTAACAATCAAAGAATTAAGGGAAATTAGAGATATTGTTGAAGGTAATTCATTGTAGTGATGTATGTCGTGTAATCATTCAATTCTTCCATTTGGTTGTGATATTGAGTTATCAGATAATCTCGAGGACTTAATTGGGGAATTTATAAATTCTCCTTATCTTAGAGGAATACCAGTTGAAGAAGCAGACAATAATGATCTGATTAACGATCAACCTTATGTGCTAAGGGTGTATTTAAGGGAATTATGTAAGTTTATATCCCCACAAGAATAAGAAATTAGAGGTGTTATGGCCCGTGAGCAATGTCCTTATAAATATTCTTTCAAGTGATGTGCCTTTGGAGTACCGATTATTTCGTGAGTATTGTTCACTGAAAGAAAAGGGACTCCGAAAACAATCATTTGTGGTCTTGCAGGCGTTCATTGATGAAGCAAATCATTGGAATGCTGAGAAACAACAAGAATTTGTAATTTGGTTTTTTGGCATAATTGAAGATTCAGAAAATATCCATCATGTCTTAGTTTATCCTTTAGAGGAAAATCTGTTGAAACCCATTCTTAAATGCTGGATGGGTAGTAGTAATGACTCAAGGCCTTATAGATGGTATGGAATGTTTCTTAATTCAAAAAATCAGTTGTTGTACCTACAGAAAGCTATCGAACTTGGTGGATACGATGATGAACAAAGTGCCTTGAATAAAGTCATTGATATGAAGTTTTACTCTCTCTGGTATTCATTTCACCATATTTCGGAGAATACCTATTTAGGTGAATTAAAGGAAGATCAAAAGTTGCTTAAAGAGATACGTAAACTTATGGTGAATGTTCTTGATGAGGAAATAAAATCACAAATTAAAATCGATCTGGATTATTACAATAACCTTATTAATGACTGGATAGAATTTAACAATCACAAGGAAGACAATTTTGTAGAATGGTGTAAAGAAAGGAATAGGAATTACGTCTGGGTCAAGTCATTTTATTATGCTAATGAGGGTTCGTGAATACAATCGCAGCCACTTTTGCAGTACTTATAGAAAGAGGAGGATTCTTTGAAGACAACAACAACTATATATTTTGTGAGACATGCAGAATCTCCATATGTAGATGGTCAAGAACGATCTAGATGCTTATCCGACAAAGGGAGAGTTGATTCACTTATAGTCGGAGACATTTTACAAAACGAAGAAATAAATCATTTTGTATCTAGCCCTTATGATAGAGCTATACAAACGATAAAAAATGCTGCTGGAAGCCATGATATTACAACATTTGAAGATCTTCGGGAGAGAAATATTGGAGTAATTCCTGAAAATAAGTTTAAGGAATCAAAATTCAAGGTATATCAAGACTTTGATTTCTCATTCCCAGAAGGAGAATCTTCAACTGTTGCTCAACAAAGGGCTATAAGGATTTTAATGAAATTATTGAGCACATATGGAGGCACGAAAGTAGTTATTGGAACTCATGGAGATATAATGACTTTGATGATGAATTATTTCGACAAGAGTTATGATTATAATTTTTGGGATACGACGACGATGCCGGATATTTATAAATTGGACTTTAACAAAACTGAACTGATTAAAGTAACAAGGTTGTGGGAGTAACTTGATGCAATTTTTATTTGAAAGGAATTCTTAAATGGAAAAGATCGTTACAGTTAACGGGATTGGTCATTTTACATATAGCAGGGAACAAAATTCGTATATTCACAACGAAGGATTGGTACACTGGGCACTGAAACTTGAGGATGAGAGTACCGATGTTGATGTATTAGTAAATAAAGCCAAGCTGTTAGTTAGTGAGTTCGAGAGATTTGAGCAATTGGCCAAAATAGAAATAGCTGAGGAATTACTAGAATATAAAAATGATTTCTGGCCAGCGTATGATGAAAATGATGTTCAGCTAGACTGGGATGCTGTAGATGCAGGTGAGTATGACGTAACAATTGAACAATTTGTTGAATTGATAAGTTTGTTATTCATTGAGATTCGGTCCAGTGAAATTTATTGTGAATACTTAGATGGAGATTTATTTGGGGGACACAGAATTCATGCCTATTTTAACGATGACTATAAGCTGATTAAAGCTGAGATATAGTAAAGAGGCCAAGAAACAGCACTTAGCTCTTATCTACACTACAGGCTTAGCTCCTGGTTCGCATGAATTTATTAATTTGAACATTTATGAGGTATGGTTAGATAATAGAGCGTCATTATTACATAATAAGAATATTGGGAAATACAATAGCATCCTAATTTAATGCAACTATACGGGTACCCTTAAACTTGACACTTAAAAGTAGGTGTTCGACGTGGGGGTGCTTTTTTGTATACAAAAATTAACAACTAGGTTGAAATCCTCTATATAACGATGTAAGATAAATCTAACAACGTTATAGAAAGGAGAAATTATATGGGATCACTATTTGTAGTTATTATAGGTGGAGGTCTTGGAGGGCTTACATTGGCACAAAGTTTGAGGAAAAATCATATTCATTTCCACGTGTATGAACGTGAACATGAAGACAATTATGTACAAACAGGTTATCGAATCAAAATAAATGCGAATGGATTCGACGCTCTAGGGTTTTGCCTTCCAGAAAAACTTTATGATCTCTTTATGGAGACATCTGTTGTAGGACCGGCACACCCTGCTTTCTTAGATCCGATTTCTTTGAAACTCACAGAAGAGCAGCACCCGATGTACAACAAAGCGGAGGTCACTCCATCCGTAAATAGGTTTACTTTTCGTGAAGTGTTGCTTGGCGAACTTAGTGACAAGATTAGCTTCGGTTACCGTTTCACCCATTACGAAAGATTGAAAAACGGACGCCTAAGAGCGTGGTTTGATAATGGAGAGCATATTGATGCGGATGTCTTGGTTGGTGCAGACGGTGGAGGCTCCAAAGTCCGCCACCAGTACAAACCTGGAGTAGAAATTTTCGATACTAGGGGAAGGGCTCTCTATACCAAGGTTTTTCTAAATGATGAGCGGCGTAAGGAACTAAATCTACTTATTGGGGATGGCAGTATGAGAGGACTTGCAAGCCCAGAAGGAGAAGCTCCGGTGTCCCTTCTTCTAGAAGATATGGCTTTCAAGCCGAATATTGAACAATTACCTGATTCCATGTTCCTTAATGTGAAGATTTCTCCTCAACAGGATTACCTGTACGCTGTGTTTGCGTGCTCACCTGAGTGGTTTGGGATTCCTGATGAGCAGCTCTTCCAAATGAACGGTTCTGAATTGTTGTCTTTTACAAAAGAAAAAACCAAACATTGGCATCCCCAAGTCAATTGGATGCTGGAATTAGCAGAACCAGACAAAACGGCGGTCTATCACCTTCGTAATGTTCTGCCGTATAAGCCATGGAAAGAAACGACCTCTCTAATTTTACTTGGAGATGCCCTGCACCCCATGACACCAGCGGGTATTGGAGGGAACGCGGCACTTTTTGATGCCTATGAGCTGTCGAAAGAATTAATCAACGTAAAAAACGGGGAAAAGGAACTTTTGACCGCTTTACGCGATTATGAAGTGAGTGCCATTGAACGTGGGATGAGGGATGTTCGGCTCTCCTCGAAAGCTGGGGAAAGCATGTTCAACCAGAAGCCGTTGCCCGATGAAGATGTAGAATTGGAGGAATAAATAGGTTTTCTAAAAACACCGTTTGGAATATTGTTGTAGTTGAGTATATTACTGACTATGCAGTCCACTATATAGAGTATAATAAGTCATATAAGAATTTTTGAATGGAGTTGGAATGCTTTTTATGCCTAGCCGCAGGCCACATATCAGCGAAGAGAAAATAATAGCAGCCTCATGGCGGCTACTCGCCGACCAAGGAATCGAAAATTTTACAATGAGAAAACTCTCCCAGGAGTTGAATGTTCAAGCTCCCACGATCTACTGGTACTTCGAGAGCAAACAAGTCCTTTATCAAACGTTGGCTAACCTGGTTGCAAAAGAGATCATCAGTGATCTCCCTAAGCAAGGAGACTGGCGAGAAATGCTTGAGAAAAGCGCAAGTGTTATGCGGAGCAAGCTTCAGCAATTCCCATGCTCCGGTCAGCTTCTGATGAAGTCAAGACCAGAGGCTGAGTTTATGAAGCTGTTCGAATTTCTATTGCAGATGCTCGAACCTACTTTATTGACGGATAAACAAAAATTTTCATATACGACCCATTTGTTTAACTACGTCATCAACTTTGTCGTTGAAGAATATGAACAACGTATGCTGCAGATATCGTTAGAGGAGGATGGTAAAGAGAAAAACCATGTGGATCTATCTCAATTTAAATTGCTTCAACGAATGCACGAAGAAGATATATTTAAGTTGATTGGTTCTGATGAACTGTTTGATTCCGGAATAATCTTATTACTTGATGGAATAGAACAAAGGGTTAAAGAGGTGTGACGACTACTGAAATGATATTTCGAAATTCTATGCTTGTCTATTAATCTACAATGACCGGTTGAACACCGGTCTTTTATTTCTGCTGGGATATTGAGAAGATACAAATAATGCAGAATGGGGAGAACAATCATGTTGAAGATACGAGCATATGAATCTGGTGATGTCGCGGTAATGGCGGAGTTAATGGGGGAGTTGGGCTATCCAACCTCTGTAGATCAAATGAACAGAAGAATGAGCCGCATCATGAACAATAAGGAGTATCAAACCTATGTAGCTGTTATCGATGATACCGTTGTAGGTATGATCGGTATTCGTATTGCATTGAACTATGAACTGGATAAGGAAATTATACAAATAATATCACTAGTGACTAAGTCTGCTTTTAGAGGACGCGGGGTGGGAAGAGCATTAATAAAGTTTGCGGAGCAGAAGAGTATTGAGCAGGGAGCTGAAATTATTTATTTAACAAGTGGGATAAAGGCGGAAAGAATGGAAGCACATGACTTTTATAAGGCGAAAGGGTTTGAAATAAATGGATACAGGTTTGTAAAAGCATTAAAATGATAGCTCATCAAGAAAAGTAGTACCATGTAGCAACAGCACTATACTAATATAAAGTGGGAGGAAGCAAAGTATGAAGTGTAGGAGCAACGTCTTTTTAGTTGTGATCTTGTTAACACTTTGTTTTACGGTATCTGGGTGTGCCAGTAACGATACTTTAAGTAAATCAAGTAAACTTACAGTAGATTCAGCAAACAAATCAGGTGAAACTGAAATTACAAAGTCCGATTTTGATGTTAGTTACCATGAAATTATTTTGAATGATAAGACACCACTTTCCGAACTTTCTACTAAATTGCAGATTCCAATTGATGAAGATAACGAGAATGTTGCGATTAAAGCAGCAGGTATCGTCAATAAAAATCATTACAGCTGGTACCAGGTTACATATCCGAATAAAGCAAATCCTGATTTGATTTTGGAATATTTATATAATAAAACTTTAAAAAAAGGCCGTATTATTTCGATTGATCTAAAGAAAGTACATACAATAAGAGGGATGCAAGTGGGTGATCATTTGGACAAATTAAAACAGGTATATGGTAATAATATGAATGAAGAATACAATTCTGAAATAACCAATTCGTACAGTTTTAAATTAGGTAATTATTATGCTTACTTTATAATTGAAAAGAAAAGCGGAAAGATATCGGAGATTCATTATGATTTTGATAGTAATAAGGCAATGAAAGAAATGGATATAGCTAGTTTTGACTGATTTCGAAACTAACATTTCTAAGATTAGGAGGTAGCGAATGAAAGTCAAACGAATTGTCCCGAATATAGATACAAGGAATATAAGCGCGGCTAAATCGTTCTATCAGGATGTACTAGGACTCGATTTATTGATGGACCATGGCTGGATTGTAACTTATGGATCAAATGAAGACATGAGTGTCCAAATCAGTTTCGCCTTTGAGGGAGGCTCACAGGCGCCAACACCTGATCTTTCTATTGAAGTTGACAATGTTGATGTTTGTTATGAACTTATGAAGAATGCCGGATTTTCAATAGAATATGGTCCAATAGATGAGCCATGGGGGGTTCGACGTTTTTTCGTCCGGGACCCATTTGGCAAGCTAATAAACATCCTTGCCCACACATAATTAATGATGCAGGATTCTTCGGTTAACGTTGTATCCAGTTAAATACAGAAAGGAGCGAATGAATGAAACGAGTTGATGTAGTGTACTCATTAATAACAGATATAACGAACTCTAAAATCCTCGCAGTCTATAACGTTGATCGCTCGAGTTGGTCGCTACCAGGCGGAGCGGTAGAGTTGGGCGAATCATTAGAACAAGCAGCCTTACGAGAAGCGAAGGAGGAGACAGGCTTTGATGTTAAGGTCTATGGCATTGTAGCGATCAATGAGTGTAGGTTTGAAAGCATAAGTGAACATGCGGTTTTTTTTACATTCAAAGCAGAGATAGCCGGAGGGGAAGAAGAGATATTATACCCGGAAGAAATCTCCGAGATTGCTTGGTTGGACATTGAAAGAGCAGATGAATTAATGCCTTATTATAAGGGGGGATTTGGAGAACTAGTTAAAGGTAAAGACATTACATATTTCAATCAAGGGGTTAAATAACAATATTCGAAAGGATGTTAAGTATGAGCGAATCTAATCAGGAGTATATCGTAATCACAGCTGCGAGGGAGAATAATCTCAAAAACGTGTCTCTCCGCATCCCGAAGCGGAAGATTACCATTTTCACCGGAGTATCCGGATCCGGTAAGTCATCGATCGTGTTCGATACGATTGCAGCAGAATCCACCCGATTGCTGAATGAGAACTTCAGCATGTTCGTACGTAATTTCCTTCCGCGCTATCCACAGCCAGATGCGGATGCGATCGAGAACCTGAGCATGGCTGTTATTGTGGATCAGAAGCGGCTGGGTGGAGGTTCCCATTCTACACTAGGCACGATTACTGACATTTCTCCCATTCTCCGGCTGCTCTTTTCCCGTGTAGGTCAACCCTATATTGGACATGTGAATATGTTCTCCTTCAACGATCCGCAGGGCATGTGCCCTGAGTGTAACGGAATTGGCCGCAGCCTGGGCGTAGATATGAGCAAGGCGCTGGATATGTCTAAGTCGCTTAATGAAGGGGCAATCCTGCTGCCGGGCTATACGGTGGACAGTATGGATTGGTCGATGACCGTGCAGTCGGGGAATTTCGATCTCGACAAGAAGCTGAGCGATTATTCAGAGGAAGAACTGGAACAGTTGCTGTACAGCAAGGCGAGAAAAGTGGCGACACAATTCGCCGGCAAGACAATGAATATTACAGTGGAAGGCGTCATTGAGAAGTTCACCAATAAGTACATCAAGCAGGATGTAAAGATGAAGTCCGAGCGAACGCAAAAAACGGTTGCCCCCTTCATTTCGGAGGGGCCTTGCACAAGCTGCCACGGCGCAAGACTCAGTCAGGCCACGCTCAGCTGCAGGATCAATGGGCTGAACATCGCGGATATGTCCTCGATGGAGATTGGTCAGCTTATTCGCGTCATCCAAGAGATTGACATGGCTGCCGCCGCACCGGTTGTGAAGTCACTGACGGAACGACTGCAGCATTTGGTGGATATCGGGCTTGACTACTTGACGCTGGACCGTGAGACGGATACCTTGTCCGGTGGCGAGTCGCAGCGTGTCAAGATGGTGAAGCACTTGAGCGGAAGCCTGGTAGATGTCACTTATATTTTCGATGAGCCCAGCGTTGGCTTGCACCCCCGAGATGTACACCGGTTAAATGAGTTGCTGAAGAAGCTGCGGGACAAAGGCAATACCGTGATTGTCGTCGAGCATGATCCTGATGTAATTAAGGTGGCGGACCATATCGTTGACGTCGGGCCACACGCCGGCAGCCGCGGTGGTACCATCATGTATGAAGGAAGCTTCCAAGGCCTATTGGAGTCAGGTACATTGACAGGCACCCATATGAAGCGGCCGCTTGAGCTCAAGCACGATTGCAGACAGCCATCCGGCAAACTCTCCATTAAGGATGCAGAGCTCCACAACCTGCAAAACGTTAGCGTAGATATTCCAACAGGAGTATTGACAGTGGTTACAGGTGTCGCTGGCTCGGGCAAAAGTACGCTAATTAACGAAGTGTTCCTCAGCCAGCATCCGGATGCGATCGTTATCGATCAATCAGCGGTAGGCGTATCAACACGCTCGAATCCGGCGACCTACACGGGAATTATGGATGATGTACGCAAGGCGTTTGCTTCCGCAAATAAGGTGAGCCCAGGCTTGTTCAGCTTCAACTCCAAGGGGGCTTGCGAGAACTGCCAGGGGCTAGGCGTTGTGTACACAGATCTTGCATTCCTGGACAGCTTGAAGCTGCCATGCGAAGTGTGCGGAGGCAGACGGTTTAAAGAAGAGGTGCTCGCGTACAAGCTAGACGGCAAGTCAATTGCAGAAGTGCTCGAGATGACTGTAGAGCAGGCACTCGAATTCTTTCAGCTAAAAGAAGTGGTGCGCAAGCTCCAGGCCATGAACGATGTCGGACTGAACTATATTACACTCGGCCAGCCGCTCAGTACGCTTTCGGGCGGTGAATGCCAGCGAATCAAGCTGGCCAGCGAGCTGCATAAGAAGGGCAGCATCTATGTGATGGACGAGCCGACGACCGGTCTGCATATGTCAGATATCGGTCACCTTCTTGAGATCATGAACCGCCTTGTGGATGCCGGTAATACGGTGATTGTCATTGAGCACAACCTGGATGTGATCAGCCACGCCGACTGGATCATCGATATGGGACCGGACGGAGGCAGCAAGGGTGGACAGGTTGTGTTTGAAGGCACACCATCACAAATTATCCATGAGGAACGGTCGATCACGGGAAAATATTTGGTGTAATTTGCTCTAAATCCACTTTAGTAATCTATTTGAAGAAGACCCTGGTATTTGATGCCAGGGTCTTCTTGTGGTTTGTTGGATTGACAGATTCTAACATCGCGCTTATAATGCGTATTATACATAGTGGATAAGTCGGTATTGCAAATGATTATGCACGTAATTACATTTAAAGGAGAGTATATTATGGCTGATGTTCATACCTTCAAAGCAACAGCACACTTACAAGATGGAGTAAGAGTTAAAACAACCTCCAGAAATTTCGAGTTGACCATCGATGAACCCAAGAATTTAGGCGGAACGGATACGGGAATGAATCCAGTTGAAGCATTGCTCGCCTCATTAGGCGCATGCCAATCTATCGTAGCCAGGGTCTATGCTTCCAAATTCGGTGTGAATCTCAACGATTTTCACGTGGAGGTTGAAGGGGATATTGATCTCGATGGATTTTTCGACAGATCTACGGTTCGTCCAGGCTACTCAGACATCCGGTATACGTTCCGAATCAAAACCGATTCACCAAAAGAGAAGGTTGACGATTTTATACAATTTCTGGAGAGCAAGTGCCCGGTTGGAGATACTATTGCGAACCCGGTAAATCTTAGATTAGAAAGCGTCATTATTGAAAACTAGAACTTCTCGTTCCTCAGATGTTTCTCATAAAGTTCATCTTAATACTAATGGGCATCCGTAATACAAAACGGATTGCCCATTTTTATATGAATTGTCTTAGTGCTCACTTAAAACTTATCAGGAAACTGTTTGACAATACCTTCTGTCAGAATGTCCGCTAAATGAATCATGTGGATCTCGTTTTTGTCGGTTGCTGCGATATCCGCTTTCCAATCGCCTTTGAGACAGTTAAGGACTATCTCTGTTATCAGCTGAAGGTGCGTGTACAGCATATCTTGCAGCTCTTTAAACTGCCAGTTCGGATTCGCTGCGCTTAAAAATTTGGCGATATCGTCGGCATTTCTATGCCAATCCGCCTCAAGCTTTTTCACTTCCGCCTGATTGCCCGCTTTAGCCGCCGCTACAATTTTCCCTGCGATCAGAATATGCTCTCTTAGAAGATCCGCCAGTTTATTGCCTGCAGCTTCCCCATAATAAGGTTTGATCACATTCCCTATATCCTGCTGGTTTCGTAAAAGCCGATTCAATACATCTTGCTGATCCGGGCGATTGGATATGGCACTGACGATATAGCTTCTTGTCCATATTGTGTGGTCAATCCAAACCTTCTGCATATCGGTTTTTAACTGAACCATTTTGGGACTTATGCAAAGCGCACCTTTTTCTTGGGTAATCTTCGCCGCATGCGCGGATGCAACTGTCGGTGACATGCTAGTTACGAGCGCCAAGGATAATGGCAAGGCTAGCAACCAATTGTTTTTCACATTCATCTGCTCCTCTGTACAATGTAATAAAACAGGCTGTCTTATTATGGTTAAATATGCCGACTTTATACAGAGTTTAGTTACGAAGATGATTTACGAGGATTGCTGTATATGTCCCTTTTCCTTGATTGGCTTGCTAAGCTCCGGATCGAACAAGCGACTGCTCCATGTACCAAGAAGCTTAACCGTTCCGCTATCTATATAGCGATACATAAGGTGACTTAAGGCGAAGATAACGATCAACGTAATTGGCATTACAATCGCCAGATTGGGCCGTACGATAAGCTGCTGGATAATTGCATGAACAGATAACATCCAAGAGAGAGAATAATAGTAAAGTGTACGAGATATAGCGAGAACGATACTTTTCCTAAATAAGCAAACGGCTTACTGCTAAACAGGGTCTGCATCCACTTTGAATTGAGCGAGGCAAGTATGATTAAGAATGACCCTATAACATGATAGAATACGAAAAACGAAAACCCAGGTGCGTTCCAAACAAGAATCGAATAAACCGTATTTTCACCTGCGACATAAGGAAATGATCCTACATAAATACCGATAATGACAAGCAGTACATTGACTCACGGGCGGTTGACCAGCTCAAGCCAATTGCGTCCGCTATTATGCAGATCACTTAGCAGCAAGCCTAAGACGAAGCCCAGATAATAAGAATCCAGGAAGCAATAAATCAATAGAGGATAAGCGATATAACGAATCCTTAGCTTACCTAGCAGGATCAAGAATGTGAAAATCAGAAACGATCCAAATAACTCGTATGTCATCGTCCATAATACCGGATTGTACTTATTCCCATAGGTGAAAAATGTATGGAAGAGCCCTTCTGTCCACATTGCCCAGATGGTTGGGTCAGCGGCATATGGATCTGGCATTGTAGACATTGTAACCGGACTTATATCGTCGAAATAACCGAATTCGAAGCTCATCAGAGCAAAGGCAAATATAACGGAAACAAAAGCTGGAATTGCTAGCCGGAAATATCTGCGTACCGCGCTCGAATAGATAACCCGGTTCACCTTGTCCCGAAAAAAACGATAACTTAGAACATACCCGCTTAAGACGAAGAACAATGTTACCGAAAAATTACCATTAAAAAGTAGATTAATCGGAGTTTTAGAAGCTGGTGTCTCAAAGGCAAAGTGCACGATATCCCCATTACCTTCAAACACCGAAGGCATGAATACCTGAAAGAAGTGGGCAAATACAACGATAAATGCAGCTGTACCCCTAATCCCTTCCAAATAAATGATTTTTTGTTTCACGATCATCTCCCTCTCGTCCCATCGTTTTCTTATGTCACTAACGAGAAATTTAGGAACATAACGGTTATGAATCCAATGATTTCAATATGCTAAATTCCAAATATAAATCAGTTCGGAATTTTTTGTCAATAACTGTGGGGTGTTGAATCATCTTGAACTTAAAGCAGCGTTCAACGAAAGGGTTAATTGAATTAACGGGTGGATACGCTATGAGGAGAGGGAATTAAATAAAGGTATAAAATCCAAGCCGCCATTGGCGGTTTTTTTTGGATTTATCCATAACAGGACTCCGGAAAGAAGGACACAGGCAGGAATTTGCTTCAAATGAGCTAATTAGGTATATACATCTCTATACTTACTTGAAGGGGGACATCTATTTGGATGCACAGTTTCTAGATTTATTGGCCCATAAATATGATACGGAAGAGAAAGTCATAACAGAGATCATCAACCTTGAAGCCATCTCCAACCTCCCAAAGGGAACAGAGCATTTTGTCAGTGATTTGCATGGGGAGTTCCATGCTTTTCAGCATGTACTTAGAAACGGTTCGGGTACTGTAAAAGAGAAAATCAGAGACTTATTCCGTGAGGTATGGACGGATAACGAAATTAATGATTTTGCGGCATTGGTTTATTATCCGGAAGATAAAATAAAGCTGGTTAAAACAGACTTGTGCAATACACAAGCCTTGAACCAATGGTACAGACAAACGATTGAACATATGCTCAAACTCATTTCTTATGCTTCTTCCAAATATACGCGCTCGAAATTGCGTAAAGCTCTGCCGGAGCAATTTGTGTATATTGTGGAAGAGCTTCTATACAAGACGGATTTGACGAACAATAAGGATCCTTATTATGAGGAAATATACGAGCAAATTATCTCCTTAGGCCAAGCGGACAAGCTCATTATCGGCCTTGCTTATACGACCCAGCGCCTGGTGGTTGACCATCTTCATGTTGTCGGTGATATCTATGACCGCGGACCTGACCCCGATAAAATTATGGACACGCTGATCAACTACCATTCTGTAGACATTCAGTGGGGGAACCATGATGTTCTATGGATAGGAGCCTATTCAGGTTCCCTGGTCTGCCTTGCGAATATTATCCGGATCTGCGCCAGATACGATAATCTGGACATCATTGAAGACGTATACGGGATCAATCTTCGCCCACTGGTGAACTTGGCGGAGAAATACTATGATGACAATCCGGCCTTCAGACCGAAGCTGCAAGCCGGACATAACATATCGGAACAGGAAATCCAGCAGATTACCAAAATTCATCAAGCCATCGCCATGATCCAGTTTAAGCTTGAAGCCCCGATTATCAAGAGACGCCCATACTTTAAAATGTCCAATAGACTATTGCTTGAGCATATCGATTACGACAAAAATGAAATCAAGCTCGGCGGACAAACTTACCCGCTGGAGAACACCTGTTTCGCTACCGTAAATCCGAAGCAGCCTGAACAATTGCTGGAGGAAGAACAGCAAGTGATGGACAAGCTGTTGTTCTCCGTTCAGCATTCGGAAAAGCTGGCCAGACATATGAAATTTCTGATGAAAAAGGGTAGTTTTTATTTGAAATATAACGGGAATCTGTTAATCCACGGCTGTATTCCTTTGGATGAACAAGGCAACATGGAAAAAATGCAGATTGAAGACAGGACGTATTCGGGCCGTCAGCTGATCGATGTTTTTGAACATTATTTACGTTACGCCTTTACCCATCCGGAAGAGACGGATGATCTGGCTACGGATATGGTATGGTACATCTGGACAGGGGAATGTTCTTCCCTATTTGGAAAGAGAGAAATGACCACCTTTGAACGGTACTTTATCCAAGATAAAGAAACCCATAAGGAGAGAAAGAACCCTTACTACCATTTGCGTGAAAATGAGGAGATCTGCCGCAAAATCCTGCTGGAGTTCGATTTGGATCCGGATCATGGACATATCATTAACGGCCACACGCCCGTTAAAGAAATTCGTGGAGAGAACCCCATTAAAGCGAACGGGAAGATGGTCGTCATTGACGGTGGTTTTTCCAAAGCCTATCAATCCACAACGGGCATCGCAGGATATACCTTGTTGTATAATTCCTTCGGCATGCAGCTCGTTGCCCATAAGAAATTTAATTCAAAAGAAGAAGTGTTATGTAACGGAACAGACGTCTTGTCTGTAAAAAGACTGGTGGACAAAGAACTGGAGCGGAAGCTGGTCAGAGAGACCAATGTCGGCGAGGAGCTGCAGCAGAAAATTTCAAATTTGAAGGATCTCCTGGAATATCGCTACATGAAATGATACAGCTGCAAAGTACAAAGAGCCTCCCGAGGGCAATGTCATTAAGTTAAAGCGTGTGCCCAATATTCAAAAGCAAGAGCAGGTTATCGAATAGATAGCCCGCTCTTTTTTGTGCCCAAAAAGACAAATAAGCCTTGACAAGCAGTTGAAAATGTGTGGCGAAGCCCCTTGAAAAAAATGAGGGGGTTTCGCCCATGCATGCTTACGCGAGTTCACTAAAAGAAACGCTGACAACCCTCATTCGAGAGATGTCAGCGGCACCAGCGCCTTATGTCAAAAACCCCGAAAAGGACTTTACCCGGAAGAAAAAGCTGCCCTTCGAAACGATGATGCAACTTCTGATCTCTATGGGTGGAAACAGCATATACAAGGAGCTCTTGGAATCGCAAGGTTATGACGTAAACACGGCAACGACTTCCGCTTTTGTCCAACAACGCAATAAAATTTTGCCGTCTGCTGTAGAATGCTTATTTCACAAATTCACTCAAACGTACAAGGATATCAAAGATTACCGCGGATATCGATTACTTGCCATTGACGGTTCGGATTTACATATCGCAACGGATCCGGCTGACAAGAACAGCTTCTTTCAAAGTCAACCCAACACGAAGGGCTATAACCTCCTGCATTTGAACGCAGCGTACGACTTATGTAACAGACTTTACGTGGATGCTCTTGTCCAGCCAAGAAGGCTAAGTAACGAGGGAAGGGCGCTGGCAACCATGGTTGATCGTTCGCCCATCAAGAGCAAAACCATTGTGATTGCGGACAGAGGCTATGAAAGCTATAACAATTTCGCGCATATTGAACGTAAAGGGTGGAACTACGTTATTCGGGTAAAGGATTTGGATTCCAGTGGTATTCTGTCTAGCTTACGTTTGCCCGCTAGCGAAGAGTTTGATCGGGACATTTATCTGACACTTACCAGAAAACAAACCAAAGCGTTCAAGTCTTATCCTGGGTACAAATTCCTTCCGTCCAATTCTACATTTGATTTTTTGGATTCGCATGAGAACATGATTTACCCGCTATCTTTTCGGGTTGTTCGTTTCGTCCTGCCTGACGGCGCTTATGAAACCGTCATTACGAATCTTTCTGCCGCGGACTTCCCGCCCGATGAACTCAGGTCCCTTTATCGCATGCGATGGGGCATTGAAACCTCGTTTAGGGCATTAAAATACACGGTCGGTCTGACGAGCTTTCACGCAAAGAAGCAAGCGTTCATCGCCCAAGAGATTTATGCAAGAATGATTCTCTACAACTTCACTGAAATGATGACCTCGCACGTCGTCATTTCGCAAATGGATAAACGGCATCAATATCAAGTCAATTTCACGGTTGCCGTTTACGTTTGTAGACAATTCTTGCGCTCTCGAGGCGATGAACCCCCGCTCGATGTTGAAGCACTGATTCGCAAAAACATTTTGCCGATTCGACCCTTTAGCCCGGGACAAAAGAATACGCGCAAAATCCGCTATAGATCAGCTGTCAGCTTCGTCTACAGAGTAGCATAATTCGATTCATATGAACATTTTTTTAAGCGGATCGTCCATCCGTTTGTTTGCTGTACCCATTTTTCAGTCTTGCAAACAAAAAACAAACGGCACAGGGTATTTCCCATGCCGCTTCAGATTCATTTTCTATTCGCGATCTTGTCTTCGGAGACTAACTTAATGACATTGCTCCCGAGGGAGGCTTTTTGTTATGGCTTTAGCCGGTTGAGTGCGTGAAACGCGCGAAACAAAAAAACCACCCGCTATGCGGGTGGAGGGATCAGCGGTTTGACCACTAAGACCATTCCGATAAAATTGAGATGTTCAGGCTCAAAGAAAGGAATGGTCTTAAATGGCAAACAAGAGCTATAGTCTAGCTCACACAAAGTGGATGTGCAAATACCACATTGTCTTCACCCCGAAGTATAGACGGAAAGAGATCTATAATCAAGTAAGAAGAGATTTAATAGAAATTTTCAAACGCTTATGTAAGTACAAGGGAGTAGAAATTATAGAAGGTCACATGATGCCTGATCATGTCCATATGTTGGTCGCTATCCCACCGAAAATTTCAGTCTCATCATTCATGGGATATCTAAAGGGAAAAAGTTCGTTAATGATCTTCGAGAAGCACGCACAACTAAAGTATAAATACGGGAATCGAAAATTCTGGGCAGAAGGATATTATGTGAGTACGGTAGGTTTGAATGAAGCAACCGTAGCGAAGTACATTCGTGAACAAGAGGCACATGACCAAGCTGTAGATAAGCTGAGCGTAAAAGAGTACGAAGATCCATTCAGCAGCAACAGGGGCAAAAAGAAATAAACCGGTTTAACTGGTAAGTGAAAGTGACAATTAACACTGAGCCTGAACAGATTTGTGGTCAGGCTAGCGTCTTTAGGCGCAGTTTGGCAACAGGGGGTTATACCCCAAGAGCAAACCACCCGTTGGACGGGTGGTCATGATTGACATTACTTGGATAACAGATTATTATAAGTATATATATAATAAGTAACCTTATAAAGGAGCTGCGATAATGGAAATTGGTATTAAGATTGCTTTTAACGCACCGAAAGAGAAAATATGGGAGCACTATATTAACAAAGAAAAGCGTGTATTATGGGAGGAAGACTTAGAAGAGCTTCAATTTGACGGGGAAGTAAGAACAGGCACTACTGGCCGAATGAAATTGAAGGACATGCCAGCCATGGAATTTGTTTTATCAAAAATAGTTGAGAACGAGATCTATCACGATAAGTATACGATCCCAGACGCAGGTACATTTTATTTTTGCCATGATATCACAGAAGAAGACGGACAACTATTTGTGAAACATTCAATTTCTTCTGCTGAGGATAACGAAATTGCATTAAATGTTGTGACTCAAATTTTTTCGGATTTCCCAAAAGTGTTGTGGAAATTCAAAGAAGTAGTTGAGGCTTAATGGAATTCAACTCAATGTTTAAGAACAATGCTGATGAATCAACCGGATTGCTGTTTGTTAAAACTTATAATAAGTGGCATGGTAGAATAAAGTCAGCATTAAGCAATTTAGGAATAACTCATCCTCAGTTTGTTGTGTTGAGTACGCTTAACTATTTAAGTCAATTTGAAAAACATATCACGCAAGCCAAAATTTCAAGCGTCTCAGAAATTGATGTAATGACTGTTTCACAAATACTTCGTACACTTGAGAGAAATGAATTTGTAAGCAGAAAGCAAAGCCCTATAGACTCAAGGGCCAATTCCATTGAAATTGGCCAAAAAGGTTTAGAAATTATCAGTAAAGCTATACCCATTGTTGAATCCATAGATTCTGAGTTCTTCGGGACATTAGGGTCTGAATTGGCACAGTTTAAAGATTCACTACGAAAATTAGTTGAATGACTATATTTCCTATATTGTTTATTCGACAAGCCCGAGTTCTTCATAAACTTTTGATGAGACTACACCGTTTGGCGTAAGGTGGTGATCCCTTTGGAACTTTTTAAGGGCTATCGTGGTATTCGAGCGAAACTTGCCATTACATAGTCCAGTAAAATATCCAGCGCTTTTTAATCGGGATTGAATCAATTGAACGTCTCCACCGACGTCTCCTTCAGCCAAATTTCTCGCATCATGATCAGGATCACCCAGGACATGTCCATAGATCGTTACTTTTGTTCCGATTGGGACAATGTTGTACAATTCCATGATGTCATTGTTGCGCATACGTATGCATCCGTGACTGAGGTGTTGTCCAATAGAATAGGGCCTGTTCGTACCATGTATGCCATAAGTTCCCCAAGGTACATTCAGACCCAGCCAGCGTGGACCGAACGCGGCTCCCCAGTCCTTGCCCTTATACACGATTTGGTATTCTCCAATGGGTGTTGGAGTGGATGGATTCCCGACGGCGACTTTATATTTTTTAATTGTGCGGTCTTTCGTCCGTACAACCAAAAGGTGGTCAGAAGGATAGACTTCGATGGAGAAATCTCCTTGATCTGCCACAATTGGCAATGTGGGCTCGGCGAATGAGTGGTTATGTTCAAATGAAACCAGTGTAAGCAAAAATACAACCGAGTAGAGATGAATGGAGAATAGGAGTCGTTTCATTGTTTAAACTCTTTTCGGGATGCTGTAGTTTTGGCTATTATATATTAAATGAGCCCATTTTATACGGATTGCGGCTGGAATGACATAGGATTCAAATCAATATTGGTGAAGAGGTATGAAATAGAATGAAACAAAGGAGCATCTTTCTGAAAACTTGTTGACATAAAGGATCACCCTTCTGTAGAATAAAAAACTAAGTAATTAACTCGGCTTTTGTTAGACGGAAAGGATGATTTCTCTTCTTATGTTTCTGCGTTCGTTAGTCATTTGCTGCTATTTAGCAATTATTTATTGCGCATCCAATCAAGTCCCATCACTAAAGATGGTTTTCTTTCCGACCCTTGGCGCATTCAGTTTCTTGTTTATACACCGTGTGGGTCCTATTAAAGACATAGGAAGGATTATTATTGGGGCGATTATCGCCGCGACACTTGGAAGCCTTTTTTATACCATCGATACAGGGGTGCTTTCATTTTTTGCAACTGCGATTCTTACACTGTCACTTATCAAGTTGTTTAAATGGAACGCTGCTCCAATCTTAGCCGTCTCGCTAATTCCTTACTTCTCCCATCCGGCTTCAATATGGGCGTTACCCGCTGCTGTTATGGCCTCGTTAGTCGGTCTAGTCCTGACTCTTTGGTGTATCGGTAAGTTAGAACAGTTGACCTGGATTACAAGACTTGATCCAACTCTGCGTAAGATGACGTCGGTGATAATGAGAACGGTTAGACGCCAGCCAGTTACCGGGATAACGCAGGAAACAAGGAATTAGCTTGTGCACAGCTATAATTGTACATATTTCAGTAGGAGCCGTTCCTTATAGGATCGGCTTTTTTCATTGGAAGAAAAGAACTGGGTGGTAGAAGAATGTGGTATAAATAGAGTTATGTGAAAAACAAAGAAAGTGGGTATGTTGATGGCAGCATATAATCACGATCAAGATCACGACCATGGGCACGGACAAACAAACAATAAAAGAGTATTGCTAATCTCATTTATTATCATTACCAGTTATATGTTGGTTGAAGCAGTAGGCGGATTTGTTACGAATAGTCTGGCTTTATTGTCCGATGCCGGTCATATGTTATCCGACTCGATTGCTTTAGCGATCGCTCTGCTGGCTTTCAAGCTAGGAGAGAGAGAGGCCTTAACCTGAATATGCGGGGAGCTTATCTGCACGTCCTCAGCGATATGTTGGGATCAGTCGGAGCAATTATCGCTGCCTTACTAATGATGTTCTTCAACTGGGGGTGGGCTGATCCATTGGCAAGTGTAGTCGTTGCAGTACTCGTTCTACGAAGTGGTTATTATGTTAGTAAATCATCTCTGCATGTTTTAGTGGAGGGAACCCCGCGTAACATTGATGTCAACGAAATCGTGCAGGCCATCTCACAGATAAAAGGGGTGAAAGCCGTCCATGATGTGCATATCTGGGCGATTACGAGTAACTTAAACGCGCTTACGGCCCATATCGTAGTAGCCGGAGATACAACAGTGTATGAGGCCGAAAACCTTCTCCAAAAAATAGAGCACATGCTTGAACATAAAAACATTTTGCATCCGACTTTACAAATTGAATCCGAAAAACATAGGCATGAAGAAACTACACTATGCAGCATAAAGGCGAGCCCACCAGACGCTCATGCCCATCACAACCATTAGAAGTAGAATAGAATTTTAAGCTTCTGAAAAATAAACATTTGTCGAAAGACAAGGACATATTTCCATGAAAAGCCGCTAATTTAGCGGATTTTTTTATACGTACACGTACTTGTCTTAAGTTCTGGGCAAAACTTCTACCAATTATCGAAATGGACAAGAAGCCGATCCGGGAGAAACCAAAGTCGTCCATCTCGCATCAAAGCGCCAGTTAGAATTCTTCTATTTACAAATAGATTTCTCCTATTATCCAAATACATCCAGTTAAGGTATTCTTTTAAATATAAATAGTTTACTAAATTGATAGGAATTATATGAAAATGATGTGAACTAAGTTATAAGGGATTCAATCCGTTATAATACATCTTTTTATAACCAATAGGAGGTGCAAGGAGGATGGCAGAGCTTAGCTGTCTTGTATGCAAGTCAGAGATAGAGGTAGAAGAACGTGCAACCACAGGAGAAATTGTGGAGTGCGACTCCTGCGGCCAGGAGCACGAAGTCCAGGTTGAAGCGAGCCGTGTCACCATCGCTTTGGCTCCCGAAATCGAAGAAACTTGGGGAGAGTAGGTATAAATCTATGGAGAACTCTAGCTCCATTCTAATGTGCGTCACGAAGCTAAGGGAAGAAGAGCGGCTTATCGTAGAACATCTTGGCCAGCTCGGCATCCGTGTTCAAGTGAATTTGGACTCCATGGATCTGCCCATCGGAGAAGATGACGTCCCGCCATACGGACAGGCCCTCATTCGGTGCCTGTCCCAAAAAAACGCGCTAAGCCGCTCCCAGCTACTCGAGCTTGCTGGATTTGAGACGCTAAATTCGGCTAAAGCTATCACGATTTGCACAAATAAAATTCATCAGGCTATTGTGTTCGAAAGACAGGGCATTCCGCAGCCTCGTTATCAAGTTGCATTCACCCCCGCGAAGCTGTACGACGCGCTTTCGGACTTAGGAAATCTATGCGTCATCAAGCCGGCTACCTCCTCATGGGGGCGGGGAATTGCCAGAATAACGGGAAAGGAATGCCTGGATGGATGGATCGCCGCGAGGGAGTCGGTCGATCCGAGCCACCAATCGTTTCCCGTCCTCGTGCAGGAATATGTGGAGAAAGGCGATTACGACATTCGTGTCGTCATTGTCGGCCGTAAGCCGATCGCTGCTTTTCGCCGGGTATCGGCCGAAAACTGGAAGACGAATACGCATCTGGGCGCGGAAATTAAACCCATCGAGATCAACGCCGACATTGCTGCAATTTGTGGGGATTTGGTCACCGTATTAGGTGAAGGCATTTATGGGGCTGATTTATTTTTCGATTACCAACAGCTACGTTATGTCGTATGCGAAGTGAATCAGAATCCCGAATTCGCAAAATCATGGAAGGTACATGGCGTTGATGTCGCCTATCATATCGCCAAGTACGTAAAGGAGAAGATTGACAGAACAAATAAGGTAAACCTTACGGTTAATTCATAGTATGTGGGGAGGAACAATGACGAATGGAAGACACTATAACGAAACCAGCGGCTCCAATTGAGAAGGAGCACTATTTTTCATTATCGTTTGTTTTGTCTAGAGTACTGAACTCGGGCGTAATTATGAGCATCGAAAAAAACGACCAGGAGTTAAAAGGACTGGCCAAAACGATAGCCAAGCTTACGAATACTAAATATGTTTCTCTGTTTAATAGCTTTACGGGCGCGGTGCATGGAGCATTCTGGGGGCAGGACATCGGCTACGGTATGACCGCGCGGCTCGAGCATGCCAGCGAGCAGGAAAGGAAGTTTGCAAAGTGGCTGGGTATTCAGCTCAGCTCGGATTCCTATACAGGAATCGCTTATTCCAAGATCGTGATTGATAGTCATAATCTTCACCGGTTAGAGCATGAGGCTCGAAGCACCGGTGCGCAGTCGCCCGTCCTTGTCCTCGATTTCACGGGGCTAGGCTTTGGCCCGGTTGCCGCAGTTGCGTCGAATGACGAGCTCATCTGGAAGAAGGCAGAGCGGCTCAAAATATTCGGAGCCTTCGACCTGCAGACGATGTGGACGCAGGAGGAGAGCGAGCCTGAGCTTCAGCCCGCAGTCCAATTCAACTACAGGCTGAGCCCGCTCGTGGCGGCCTGCGTCAAGATTTCGTTATTAAGGAGGAATTCATCCTCATGAGAACTGACTTTATCCGTAAACCGCTGGATCTGCCCAATGAGGAATCGGTCTGGTCTGGGCTCGCTGTAGACGGAGGACCGGCCATCATTCCCGAAGATGTTCGCAGGACTAATTTTCCCATCATCACAAAAGAAGATGTTATTCAAATGTTTGTCTCCATTCAACAAGACGGCGAGAGTGTCGTCGAGGAGTTCCAGGAAACATACCGAAGTTACGTGGGCGCCAATTACGCGATCGCTACGTCCAGCGGCACTTCGAGCCTGCATTTAGCTCTAGTCGGAGTTGGGGTGGAGCCCGGCGACGAGGTCATTGTACCGGCCTTCACATTTATCGCGACTGCTCAAGCGGTCGTTGCTGCCAAAGCGATTCCGATATTCGTGGATATCGATCCCGTCACGTATTGCCTGGACCCTTCAAAGGTGGAGCAGGCCATCACCAGCAAGACCAAAGCGATCATGCCCGTTCATGTGCACGGTTTGCCGGCCGACTTGCAAGCCTTGCGCCAACTGGCGGATAAACATTCGCTGCGCCTTGTTGAAGATGCTTCCCATGCCCATTCCACATCCATTCATGGCCGAGTGGCCGGCTCGATTGGAGATGGCGCGGGACAGAGCCTGATGGCGGATAAGAACTTCCCCGTCGGCGGCGAAGGAGGCATCGCATTCTTCCGGGAGAAGGAAGACTACCAGCGAGCGATCACGTTCCTGAATGAATCAGGCATCGATTACCGTATGTCCTGGATCGCCGCAGCGTTCGGAATAAGCCAACTGGATCGACTGCCCTATTACGATGCGATTCGTGCGAGAAACGCCGATTATTTGACGAACGCCCTCAAGGAGACAAAGCTGTTCAGCGGACCGTTCGTCCCGGAAGGCTATAAGCACAGCTACAATATGTACCGAGTGAAGCTGTCGCCGGAACGTCTGGGACTTGGGGATCTGGAGGATTTCCGGGTCAAGCATGCGGTGGAGCAGCTGATTCATGCGGAGGGTGTCTTCGCAAGGGAATGGCAGAACGTGCCGATTCCCGGCCATCTTCCGTTCAAGAACAGAAGAGGCTTTGGCAACGGCTATCCCTTCTCGCTGTCGGATCGGCAGGACTTTGGTTACGATCTGAACCGGTTCCCCGAGACGCTAAAAATGCTGCGCAGCACGCTCACGATCTGCAGGGAGCTCCGGACGCCGATCGAATACGAGCGAATTCAGGCTTATGCCCTGGCATTCAAGAAGGTCGACGCGAATCCGGATAAGATACGCGAGCTCGCGGAGCAAAGCGGCGACCTGAAGGTTGTCTACGAAAGAGATGCGAGGTTAGGATGAGCGGCACGGCGCAATTGAAGAAAGCGGCCATTCTCGGCGGCAGCGGTTTCACTGGTGCCGAGTTGTACAGGCTGCTCCGGAGGCATCCCGGCTTCGAGGTGACGTTTATTTCTTCTGAGTCGAAT
Organism: Paenibacillus sp. SN-8-1; assembly: GCF_050995535.1. Classification (NCBI taxonomy): domain Bacteria; kingdom Bacillati; phylum Bacillota; class Bacilli; order Caryophanales; family Paenibacillaceae; genus Paenibacillus; species Paenibacillus sp. SN-8-1. The sequence continues at coordinate 2,291,523 of NZ_CP194782.1, read as the reverse complement.
GCTGGCCTATCAGTGGACAAATATTACACGGCTTCGATCCACAGGAAAAAGCCAGGAGGTCTCAAATTCAGCCGGGTTTCTGAGCTGGATGGACATTATGATGCGATATTCTCATGCCTGCCAACGGGCGAATTGCCGAAGCTCATCGGTCAGCTCGCCGAGCATGCTGACTACATCTTTAACGTGAGCGGCGATTATCGGATTGCTGATACGACATTACTGCAGCGGTATTATCCGGAGACGCTTAAGCATGATTTCGAAGGGGGATGGCATTATTTCGTGCCCGAATTCAGCGAGATTGACCGGAGCAAGAAGGTTGTGAATTTGCCGGGATGCATGGCTGTGGCAACGATCTACACTTTGTATCCCCTAGTAGCGCATGACCTGATCGAGGAACGTGTGATTACGGACGCCAAGACGGGCTCAAGCGGCGGAGGCAAGTCGACGAGCGAGCATCATGCCGAGCGTACGAATAACTTCCGGGCGTACAAAGTTCACGGCCACCGGCACAAGCCGGAGATCGAACAGGCGCTGACCTACCATTTGGCACGCACAGTCGATCTTCAATTTTCCGTGTATAGTCTCGATTTACCACGGGGTATTATGGCGACCTCATATTCTTTGCTCAAGGAGGGTGTTAGCGCGGTCGATGTGCGAAAAGCATTCTATGGCACTTATGCGTCCAAGCCGTTCCTTCATTTTATCCCTGCCGGCAATGGTACTCCCATGATCAAGACAGTAAACGGGACGAATTACGCGGAGATTGGAGCCTATGTTGAAGGCAGAAACTGCGTATCCTTGGCGACGATCGATAACCTGATTAAAGGAGCGGCGGGACAAGCTGTCCAGGCGGCCAATCTGTATTTCGGATTCCCCGAGGAAGAAGGACTGCCCCGAGAAGGCGAACGGGCGTGGCCATAATGAGCAGAGGCAATCTATATGTTATCAAGCTTGGCAGCAGTACGATCGTCAATCATCCTCGCATCTTCGAGGAGATTGGACGCATCTCGCGTAGAGGGAATCAAGTGCTGCTCATCGCAGGCGGAGCGGAAGCGATACGCCGGAAGTACGAAGACCTGTCGCGGCCGATGCCCTTTCTGACGCTGCCATCCGGCGACGAAGTGCGCTATTGCTCCCCGGAGGAATTGCCCTATATCCGCGACGCCTACTATGAGAATATTTTGGCTCCGGTCAGAGAGCGATTGAAGGAACAGGGGCTTAACACGTTCGCGCAGCTTGGCGGCGATAACGGGCTAGTCCTCGGCAAGAAGGCGAAACCGATCAAGGCGATTCAAGGTGAGAAAACCGTTATCGTCCGGGATTCGTTCTTCGGACAATATACCGGCAGCCATTCCTCGTTCCTGCAAGATGCGCTGAATCATTTCGATGTTGTATGCCTGACGCCTCCAATCTGGGATCCAGAACTCTCATCGTATATCAATATCGATGCAGATGTATTGGCGGCAGAGCTTGCCGTAGAACTCGAAGCGCATCATCTACGCTTCGTGACTGGCACGGCGGGGCTGCTGCAAGATATTGAAGACGAAGGGTCCACAATTCCGGATGTGTACGGTGGCGAAGAGCTGCAATCCGTCAAAGGACGCATGAAGCAGAAGGTAAGGGCGGCAAGGCTGGCAGCCGAACGGGGAGTATGTGACGTGAATATCTCCGGTCCGCATTCGCTAGAGCACGGCGGCCGAACGTGGTTCTGGCAATCGGAGCGTGCTCCTGCAGCCTACGAGCTGCTGAACAAGGTTGTACGCATACCTTCAGTTTCCAAAGACGAACACGAGCTTGCCCGGTTCTTGCTTGGCGAGATTCAGGATCCATCGGTGACTGGACACATTGACGAAGCCGGCAATATTGTGTTCCGCAGAGGTAACGGTCCTCATACGCTAATGCTCTTAGGCCATATCGATACGGTACCTTATGTGTGGCCTGTTCGATCGGACGTAGAAGGTCTGGCCGGAAGAGGCGTCGTAGACGCCAAAGGCAGCTTCGTCAATTTCGTCCATATGCTGAAGGAATCGGACGTGCCCGAGAACGGTTCGCTGCTCGTCATTGGCGCAGTGGAGGAAGAGATCTCATCTTCCAAAGGCGCATTCTACATCCGGGATCACTACCGGGCGGACGCCGTCATTATTGGCGAACCGAGCGGCGAAGACAGCTTGACTCTAGGGTATTACGGATTGTTCAAGCTTCGGATAACCATCCGGCGCGCCCAGGAGCATACGGCGGCGAAGGACAGTGTCAGCGCAATCGACGAGTTATATCAAGTCGCGGCCGACATCCGCGGCAGAGTCCGGGATATCGATCCGCAGGGCTTGTCATCCTTGATCGATATTGAGCATCGCAACGAGCGCGGATATATCACGGTTACCGCCATCTTGAATTTCAGAATATCACCTGAAGCCGGCAACGGCTATAAGGACAAAGTTGATCTTTCCTTCGGTGATGCGATTACGGTCGAGGTACTTCGCGCAACTCCAGGTTATGCTAATCCGCGTTCGGATACGCTGGTGAAGGCTTTTGTCCGAAGCTTTGCCAAGCACGGGAAGTCGATCCGCTACTTGAAGAAACGAGGTACGAGTGACATGAACACGCTGGCGTCGGCTTGGTCTACCGTTCCGATGGTAGCTTATGGCCCGGGCGATTCCAGCCTGGATCATACGAACGACGAGTATTTGCACTACGCGGAAGTAGAATCTTCGAGAGCCATTCTGAGAGAAGCCGTTAACGAATGGTTCCGACTACGAACGGAGGATTAGATGGAACAGTCGATATCTGTATTCAGGGAACAGGAATTTGCGACTCCGTTACCAACCGATCTGGCCGAACTGGCGAAAGAGGCGAGGAAGCTAATCATCGACATGGCGGCCACGCCAACTGGGTGCCACATTGGGGGGAGTCTATCGGCTATTGATCTGCTTGTCACAGCTTTTGCCAAATACGGGCATGACCAACATAGCTCCGTCATCCTAAGCAAAGGACATGCAGCGGCGGCCTTATATGCGGCGCTGTACGTTCACGGGAAATTACCCTCCAATCCGGCGGAGAGCTACGGCCAGCAAGGCTCGCTCTATACGGGGCACCCGAACCATAAGCTGCCGGGTATCCCTTTTGCAACGGGAAGCCTAGGACATGGCGTCGCTTACGCGGCGGGCTGGGCTCTTGCTCAAAAGCTGCAGGGAACCGGGGGACTCGGCATCGCGATCGGCGGAGACGGTGAGCTGCAGGAAGGTTTGATCTGGGAAACGGCTCAAATCGCACAGGCGAGGTCGCTTTCGAATTTCATCTATATCATAGATTGCAACGGCGGGCAGAACGACGGATACGTCGAAGACATTTCGCCGATCCGCAATCTGAAGGAGCGCTTTGAGGCATTCGGATTTGCTGTCCGGGAAATTGATGGCCATCAGCATGAGGACATCTTCTCCGCTCTCACGCCCGACAGCGAGAAGCCGCTTGCCGTTCTAGCGCGGACCATTAAAGGCAAAGGCGTTGCCGCCCTCGAGGGAAATCCGGACGCTCACTACGCCAAAATCCCCGCCAAACTGGCGAAAAGATGGAAGGTGACTCTATCATGACTACGTTGTTGTCAGGGAGGGATGCGTACAAAGACGAGCTCGCCAAGCTCGCGGAAACCGAAGAACGAATTATATGCCTCGAGGCGGATCTAGGGGGCAAAAACCATCCATTTCAGATCCATCATCCTGAGCGGTTTGTCAATCTCGGCATCGCGGAGCTAGCGGGCGTTGATATCGCGGCCGGACTTGCCGAAGCGGGGTATGTCCCGTTCATCTCGACCTTCGCCGCATTCGCGGCATTGCGCGCAGCGGAGAGCGTGAAGCTATCGATGGGCTATATGGGTAAAAATGTGAAACTCGTCGCTCCTTACGGCGGCGTGTCCGGCGGATGGTTCGGTACAACGCATCATGCCCTTGAGGACATCGCGGTTATCCAGTCCTTCCAGAATATCCGGATTGCCTGTCCGCATGGGGAAGAGGAGACGAGGAGAGTTATCCGCGAAGCGGCCGCATCCGAGGAACCATATTATATTCGTCTATCTCGCAATGACGCATTCGATAGCTTACCACGCTTATCGGATAGATCTTGCAGGGATCTGCTTATAGAAGACAGGGGGACGGATGTCCCAGCTAGACTGTGTCTGATTTCCGTCGGGGAACAAGCAACGGAGCTATGCAAGACGCTAACTGAGGAGTACGAATTTGTCGCGCACGCTCATGCATGTTACATCGATAGTCAAAGTTTGAAAGCTTACGTAGAGCCGTTAAAGGCTTTAGCCGATCGTTTCCTCGTCGTCGAGGAGCATCGGGCGACCGGCGGAACCGCATCCTATCTGGCATTACTAATGCCCGAGCATTTGGTATATTCCCATGACTGTGGAGAACAGTGGCCGACTTATGGGGGGACGCATGCGGAAGTGCTTGCCGAATTAGGTTTTGGCCTCGAGACACTGAGGCAGCAAATCCTGTCCCTAGCAGGAGGTCCGAATGGTATTTAGCGTGCTAAAGACGAACAGGTTTCGCAACTATTTTATCTCGGATATCATATCCGGCTTCGGCGTGGGCATGGGCACGATCGGCGCCAATTGGTATCTAATGGACCGGACGGGTTCAATGACCGCTGTCGGACTAATGCTTTCACTTAACGTGATTGCCGGATTTCTTATATCGGCATTCGCTGGGACGTTCGTCGATAAGTGGAACCGGAAGACGATTCTGCTGTGGGCGAACGTTGTAAGAGCTGCCGCTCTGCTGCTGATTGCCAGTGCCTTCTATGGAACCGGATTCCATGTCGAATATTTGTACAGTTTTGCCGTGGTCAACGGTATGGGATGGGCGCTCTACATGTCGGCTTCGCGCAGCCTCGTGCAGGAGCTGCTGCCTGAGAATGAGCTGATTCAGGGCAATTCCTTAATTGAGATCAGCCTGCAGGTCGGCATGTTCATGGCCGGGGGGCTATCCGGCTTCCTGTACAAATATATCGGTTTTGAAGCGATCCTGTTGTTGAATGCCGCGGCTTTTCTCGTGAGCAGCCTCTTTCTTAGCCGGATCTCCTATTCAGCCTTGGCAGCCGAGGAAGCAGAGACCTCGTTTTTCGAATCATTTAAGGCCGGCATTGGGTATTTGGCGAAGAGGCCTTCTATATTCGTACTGGGCATCGTGTCCATTATCCCGCTTGTGTCGACAATGGTGTTCAACGTGGTACTGCCGGGTTATGTCAGCACGTCGGTTCGAGGGGACTCCGTCGTATTCGGGCTGTCGGATATGTGCTACGGATTAGGAGGCTTGCTGTCCGGCTTCTTGGCTGCTCCACTAGCGAGAAAGCTTACGCAGCATGGGACGATTCTGATTATCTTCCTCGTATCTGTATTGAATCTTGTGGCCATTGCGTTTAATTCAACCGTTATTTTACTCTATATCGGAAGCGTGCTCATCGGTTTAACGAATTCCTCGCTGCGCATTCTGATCACAACAGCTCTCATGGAATCGGTCTCAAAATCGTATATGGGGCGAGCGACTTCAGTCTGGATGGGCATTTCCTTGCTGCTGCAGACCTTCTCGGCCACAGGCTTAGGCGTTGTTATCGACCGATACTCGCCAGGGCTCGGCTTTATTCTCATGGCAGGCTTGATGTTCGCCGGGCTCATCGTTTATTACATTCTAAACAGCCATTCGCCGCAGAAACAAACGATAGAGGCATAAGTTCTCTTTAAAATATTTGAAAGGAGTGAATATCATGTCAACGGTTAAGACGGTTGCGTTTGTCGAGCCGAGCTTTTATGGCGTCAGCTTTGCCAAAGCGGCCTATGAACAGGGACATCAGGTCATTTCGATCGTGTCGTCCAAGGATAATCCGGAAAAATACGGGTATGAAGGCATCTACCATGACCTAATCGTCGCGGATATTAGGGACGAGGATTCGCTCTTCAAGGCGATAGCCGAATCGCCCTATGCGGGCAAGCTGGATGCGCTTATTCCAGCTACGGACTACGCTTCCCACTTGACGGCGAAAGTCGCGCAGCGGCTAGGTCTGCGGAGTGTACCTTATGAGGCGGCACTAAAATCGCGGAACAAAGATCTGGCGAGACAGGCTTATGCCGAACACGGCGTGCCGAGCGCGGAATTTCGCAAAGTAAAAACATTCGAAGAAGCGGCCAAAGCAGCTGACGAGATCGGGTATCCAGTCGTCTTGAAGCCGACCAATTGCGCCAGCAGCCAAAATGTCTATTTCATTAACGATGAGGCCGAACTGCGTAAAGCCATGGACGTTATTGTTGAATTCAAAGTGACGTATATGGATTTCAAAGTGCGAGAGGAGTATTTGATCGAACAATATTTGCAGGGGCCGGAATTCAGTGTGGAGTTGTTCTTGCAAGGTGGCGAACCCTTATTCTCGGCTGTAACCGAAAAGCTGACAACGCCATTGCCCTATTTCGTAGAGACGCTCCATACGCTGCCATCCCCGTCCTATACCGACCAACAGGAAGATATTATCAGAACGGCTGTCGATGCGCTTGGAGCGATCGGGCTTACGAACGGACCTAGTCATGTCGAGGTGAAACTTACTCCGTCCGGTCCACGGATTATTGAAGTGAATGGAAGACCAGGAGGGGACAACATTTCATCAGATCTGCTGGTGCTTGCCTTCGGGGTCGATATTTTTGAAGCGACGGTAAATTATTATCTGGACCGTCCCGTAGAGATTGAGAAGAAGCATGAACGGGCGGCATCCATCGCTTACGTCACCGCGGAACGTGATGGCGTGCTCGAACGGATCGAAGGATTCGAGCTGCTGCCAGAGCATCCGGCTGTCGTACGCGCGCATGTCACCGCGGTACCCGGCGATCAAGTTGCCCAGGCCAAGAGTTCGGATGACCGGCTCGCTTATTTCATCGTCGAAGGCGATACACCGCAAGAAGCCAAGCAAATAGCGCTCTCCTTGCTTGAAGGTTTGAAAGTTGTCTACCGGAATCAAGCGGTGATCGCTTAGCTTAAGGAAGAAGTTTGTAATTTATTATGAATACAGAGGGTGAGAAGCTGACCTATGAGCATAGCCGTTATTTATGGAAGCTCGAGAAGAAATGGCAACTCGGAACAGTTAGCCAAGCGGTTAACGGAAGGATTCGAAGCCGATCATATTTATTTGGCCGATTACCAAATTAAGCCGATCCAGGATTACCGTCATACCGAAAAAGAACCGTATCCTGAAGACGATTACCGGGCGGTCATTGATCGGGTGCTGGCCAAGGATAAGCTGGTGTTCGCAACGCCCATCTATTGGTATGGGGCATCCGGCCTTACAAAAACATTCATTGACCGCTGGTCGCAGTCCCTCCGGGAAGACAGGGACGGATTTCTGGCGAAGTTTCGGGGCAAATCAGCATGGGTGATCGGCATCGGTGATGACGAGCCACATCTTAAGGGCATTCCGCTGGTCCAGCAATTCCAGTACATTTTTGATTTTACGGGCACGAAGTATGAAGGGTATATATTAGGCAGGGCAAATCGGCCGGGCGACATCCTGGAAGATGAAGATGCATTGGCTGCTGTGGAGCAAATACGGAAAAAGTGGCATGCGGAGCAGCTGTTAACGGTTGAGCATCAATAAAGGCAAGCATAAGCAGAAAGGTCACTAGATCACGTGGCCGCTGAGAAAGATATTTCTTGGTCCTAAGTAAAGGTACAGACCTTCAAGAAAATTGAAGAGGGCTGTACTTTTTTGCTTTGTAACAATTATGGCTGTATAAAATATTACATCTAATTTCTTTGATGAGAAAAGAATGGTTTGACAAGATAATCTCGCCCTGATATCCTCTTATCGTAAACATTACGATTAAGGAATAGAGGCAACTCATAATCACAATAGTGTAAAAACTAATAGTGGTTAGTCATTCTATGCCCCAATATCGTAATTATTACGATTAATTCGAAAGGATTGATGTTATGAAACAGGAAATCGATTTTGTGAAAGTTAACCCCACACAGAATATGACCATTCTTGTTATATCAAGTCATCCTATGGAGGACAGCATTCCCATTGCCTCACGATTAATGTCCTACGATAGCGTGCATGCCGAACAAGTAGGTTTTATTCGGAAGCCGACTAAACAAGACGCTGATGCAAGACTGCATATGGCAGCAGGTGAATTTTGCGGTAATGCCTGCATGGCAGCATCTACATATTTGGCTAGCGAAAAGGGAGTTCAACCTGACACAAAACTAGACATTTTATTAGAAAGCTCAGGATCTGATCGTTTAATCGTTTGCCAGGTGAGTAAAGTAAATGATCAATATGCTTGTCAGGTAACAATGCCTCTTCCTAATCAGATAGTACAAAGATCCATTCAGTACGAGGGCGAGGAGTTGAGCATTGCGATCGTTAAGTACGATAACTTTTTTCATATTGTTATTGAGGTCGAATTATTCACTCCGACATGTAGGAAGAAAGCTGAAGGGCTTGCAAAGCTATTAGGTAGTACATTGGGATCTAGCTTGATCGGCGTTTTATTGTTTGAACCAAAATCTAATACGATGGCTCCGCTCATTTATCTTCCCGACATAGATAGCATGGTTTGGGAAAAAGGTTGCGGGTCCGGCACAGCCTCAGTAGGTGCCTATTTATCATGGAAGAAGAAGAGTGCCGTAACTGTTCAAATTGCACAGCCTGGCGGTACGATTCTCGTTCATGCAGAATACAGCGGGCACAAGGTAACCAACCTTTTTGTCGAGGGAACAGTAGGGATCGTAGCAAAAGGAAAAGCTTATATTGAGATGGGAGGGTATGAAGGAAGTGCGAACAGTTACCCAGCTTCAGCAATGCTTGTATGAATTTCATAGAAGGTTCTCCGTTCTTGCGACCCCCTATGAGGGCATTCTGCCAAACAGCTTAGAATTAGAGGAGACCCTCAACGATTATTCCGACTTCATTATCAATGAAAGCAACCATATCGAGTGGGAAAAGTGGGAAAAACAACCAGCCACCTCGGATTATACCGCTCTTCTGGATGATTTAAGAATAAAATCGGCTCTATGCGTGACTCTGATGGAAAAGTATCGTGCGCTAAAACTATTGAGCGGACAGACAGACAACACTGAATACTTTCGTAATATCGAATCCAGCATTAGAGAAGAATTCGGAGGGTTCCATGTTCAATCGGACTCCAAGGTTTTATTAGTAGGTTCTGGCTCGTTTCCGATGACTCCACTATACATAGCGAAGCAAACCGGTGCCGAGGTGATAGGCATAGATATTGATGACGAGGCCATCGACTTGGGTAGAAAAGTTATCAATAAACTTGGGGAAGGATTAAAAATTAAGCTGGAAAACAAATGCATCGAGCAGCTTGAAGACATAAGGGGGGTGTCACATATCATCTTCAGTTCAACAGTTGCCATGAAATATGATTTGCTCAATCAATTACATCCCATGACAAATGAGCAGGTGATAGTAGCAATGAGATATGGCAATCAATTGAAATCAATATTCAATTATCCGAAGCAGGAAACGGATCCCCGGAAGTGGGAGCTTACCGATACGATCATTCATCCCAAGCATGTATTCGATGTCGCCATATACAAGAAAGCATTAACAAGTACTAAGGTTGTTGAGCTGAATGGGTGATTTCAAGCGTGTATTAGTTCTAGGTACGGGACCCGTCAGCATTCAAATGAGCATTTTGTTCAAGAACTATTTAAAAAGCTACGTTGGGATCGCAGGCAGGGAATCGGTTCATTCTGCTGCTCTATTCTCTGCATTGAATGAGAACAATCAATTCATTCAGGCTTTCGTTCAAAATGAACAGCATCGGCTTATGGAGGGCAGGTGTCAGATTGATCAAGTCTTTCATGGTTATGCGGGTATAACGGGAGAATGGGATACGTTAATCATGGGGGTTACTACCGATGCTTACATCGAGATTCTGAGAAAACTCGATGAGCAGATTCTAGAAAAGGTAAGATGCATCGTATTAATCTCTCCTACTCTCGGCTCAAACAGTATGGTGGGACATTACTTAAAAGAAAAGCAATTCGACATTGAGGTGGTCAGCTTCTCCACATATCTGGGTGATACGCGCTGGATGGATGGCACACCGTCCAATCAAGTGATGACAACCGGGGTCAAGAAAAAGTTATATGCTGGGTCCTCGTCGTCCTCATCAGCCAATATGAAGATAATTAGCGAATTATATGCCCAGTTGGGGATTGTACTTAGTGTCATGAATTCGTCAATTGAGGCAGAATCGAGGAACATTTCCCTGTATGTGCACCCGCCTCTGTTCATGAATGAATTTTCGTTAAGCGTTGTTTTTAGAGAAGAAGAGTCGAAGAAATACGTGTATAAGCTTTACCCCGAAGGACCTATCACCATGCAACTCATACGGGATATGCGTTCTTATTGGGAAGAGATTTCACTCATTCTGGAGAAGATGAACGTAAGCTCCGTCAATCTACTCAAATTTATGACAGATGATAATTATCCAGTACAACCTGCGAGCTTATCCCGTCACGATATCGTTCATTTCACCAGCTTTCCTCCTATTCACCAAGAATATTTATTGTATGTCCGATACGCCTCGTTATTAATAGATCCATTCTCTCAACCGGACAAAGAAGGAAGATATTTCGATTTCTCCGCTGTCCCAATCCGGCAGATTTATGTGAATAAGGAAGGGGAATGGGATATTCCACGCATGCCCAAGGAGGATTATTACCGGGTGAAAATGATTCAAGGCATGGCAAGAATGACAGGAACAAGTACTCCAACACTCGACAAATTTATAGCTACCTATGAGAGTAAACTTGTAAGTTGTTTGCTGAACTTTAGGAATCGGCAGTTGTCCGAAGCATTTGGAGTCCAAAGCTTTGAAGAGGCTTGGCTTCGAATCGGCGAAGAAATCATAGACAAGTAAAGGGAGGAACCCCCATGTTAAACAAAAGATTTATTTCATTAGCGCTGTTGCTAGCGATAGCTTTGGCCGGCTGCAGCTCTAACAACAGCAACAGCAATAATAGGTCTGAAAATTCGGATACAAAGAAGGCTGTCAATCAGACTCAGGAGCTGGTGTATGCTACAGCCAAGGATATCAATGATATGAACCCCCATCTTTATCAAGGATCGATGCCGGCTCAAGGAATGGTTTACGAATCCCTGGTTGAGAATACCGCAGAAGGGATTAAACCCTTGTTGGCGGAATCGTGGGAAATTTCGGAGGATGGAAAAACCTACACATTCCATCTCAGAAAAAATGTAACTTTCCATGACGGCGCTCCATTTAATGCGCAAGCCGTAAAGAAAAACATCGATGCCGTACAGAATAACGCAACCAAACATACCTGGATTGAGCTATCTTCTAAGCTCGCAGCAACGAAAGTTATTGATGAGCATACCGTACAGTTGGTATTATCCGAGCCTTACTATCCGACTTTGCTTGAACTGTCCATGACTAGACCCTACGTTTTCCTTTCTCCTAATGATTTTAGATATGGCCAGACAAAAGATGGCGTTAACGGTTATGACGGTACGGGTCCTTACAAATTAACGGAGCACAAGACCGATCAATATGCGATTTTTGAAGCGAACGAGAACTATTGGAGGGGCGCGCCGCGTATAAAGAGAATTACGGCAAAGGTGCTTCCTACAGGAGAAACGACTTATTTAGCCCTGCAGAAAGGCGAAGTCAACTTTGCGTTTACAGACGATCGGGGAACGGACAGTATTGATGTCGAAGCTATGAATACGTTGGCCGATAGCGGAAAATATCAAATTGTCCGAAGCGAGCCGATGAATACGAAAATGATCGTTGCCAATAGCAGCAGATCAGAAAGCCCTATAGCAGATAAAGCCGTTCGTGAGGCCATCTGGTATTCGATCGACAGAGTAACAATTAGCAAGGAACTCTTCAACGGACAGGAGTCTCCTGCGGAAAGCTTGTTCTCTTCTAATGTCCATTACGCGAATGTCAACTTGAAGAAGAGAGAATATAACTTGGAAGAAGCCAAGAAGCTGCTTGATGATGCCGGCTGGATTCTGAACAAAGGAGACGAGATCAGGAAGAGAGACAATCACGAATTAACAATAAGCCTCTACTATGACGTCAACTCCTCCTCTCAGAAAGCAGAAGCAGAAATGCTTCAGAACACGTTAACGAACATAGGGATCCATTTGGAGTTGTTTGGTGAGGAATCCACTTCAGTCGCAAACAGAAGAGCAACGGGGGAGTATGATTTACTGTTAAATCAAACCTGGGGTCTTGCCTACGATCCGAAAAGCACGATTGCCTCCTTTACCTCCCAAGCGGCATACTACCATACAACTAGCGGAATCACGAAAGCCGAAGAGCTTTACAAAAAAATCGACGAAGTTATGATCACCTCCAATGAAGAGACACTCAGGTCTCTATACAAGGACATTCTGACAATCGTACATAATGAAGCCGTCTTCATTCCGATTACGAACGGTAGCGTGACGATTGTCGCTCCGTCAAATTTAAAGGGCATTTCCTTCAAGCATACGCAATTCGAGCTTCCGTTCGAGAAAATGTATTTTGAATTAAATGAGTAGATATATTCTCAGGAGATCTTTACTCGCCATTCCACTATTGCTCGTTGTTTCTTTTCTAACGTTTGTTCTAAACCTTCTATCCCCTATGGATCCGGCAGAGGTTGTGCTTCATGCGCAAGGCGTTCCCCAGATTACGGAGAAATTGCTGGCAGAGACAAGAACGGCTCTACGGATGGATCAGCCTTTTTTTAATCGATATTTGAATTGGATGCTCTCGTGTTTGCAGCTGGATTTCGGCAACTCGTATGTCACGGGCAAGCCGGTGTGGTCCATGCTCGGGCCAGCATTCTTAAATTCGCTTAAGCTCACCGTCATCTCGGCAGTAGCAATTATCGTAGTTTCCATTGGTCTTGGTATTATTTGCGCGCTGACAGAAGGTAGATGGGTAGACAAGTCGATTAGAGGCGCTGCCTTTTTCCTGACTTCCATGCCTTCCTACTTGCTTGCAGCCCTGTTAGTCTGGTACTTCTCCGTCCAACTCGATTGGCTTCCCACAAACGGGATAGACTCCGTTCAAAGTTATATTTTACCCGTTAGCGTCATCACAATAAGCTACGCGGGAATCTATTTTCGGATTGTCAGAAGCTCTCTGCTTAATCATTTGAATGAAGATTATGTTCTATTCGGTAGAGCCTGCGGTTTGCCCGAAAGCCGAATCATGATGCGACTTTTGAGAAATTCTTTACAGGTAGCTGGCTCTGTTTTTTTCATGGCCATTCCAATTATTCTGGGGAGCACGGTAGTAATTGAGAATCTATTTGCTTGGCCCGGTCTCGGCATGCTTAGCGTCAAATCCATTCTAAGCAGAGATTTCCCAATTATCCAAGCGTACGTGCTCGTATTGGCGGCGGCCTTTATTGTAGTCAACACTTTTTCGGACGTAATCAATACGTTGTTAAATCCTAAATTAAGGGAAGATTCCTAATGAACCGAATCCATTATCTTTTTAAAGATAGGCTGGCTTTTCTCTCTTTCCTCTTTATAACAGCTACTTTATTAGTTGGAATATTCGCGCCATGGGTAGCCCCAAACGATCCGCAAGAGGTTCATATGAATCTGAGGTTCGCCTCTGTGTCCTGGAAGTTTCTGCTTGGCAATGATCACTTGGGACGCTGCGTTCTATCTCGATTAATATACGGAATCAGGCCAAGTGTGCTCTGGGTACTGCTTACGCTCGCGATCTCGGCAGGAATTGGAGCAGTGGTAGGCTTTGTAGCAGGGTATTTCAAAGGAAAAATCGATGCCTTTCTCATGAGGATCTGCGATATCATGTTATCTTTTCCGGGATATGTCATGACCTTAGCAATTATCGGTGTTCTCGGTGTAGGGCTTGAGAATATTCTTCTTGCCTTTGTGCTGATCAAGTGGGCTTGGTTTGCACGTATCATTCGCACATCGGTTATACAGCACGCTAATGCAGAATATGTAAAGTTCTCCAAGACTCTCGGTACAAGCAGCTTCAGAATTATGCGGATGCATATCCTACCCGTTTCACTACCAGACATCATAGTAACTTCCAGCAGTTCCTTTAGTTCCATGGTGTTGCAAATATCAGGTTTTTCTTTTCTTGGTTTAGGAGTTCAAGCGCCACATGCGGAATGGGGGATGATGTTGAATGAAGCTAGACAAGTTATGTTCTCAAGACCCGAAGTCATGTTGGCACCCGGGATAACAATCATTATTTTCGTATCCGCCGTCAATTTCTTTACCGATGCCCTTCAAATTGCATTGGATCCCAAACTAACTTCTATTGGGAGAAAGCACAGAAAAGGACTAAAGCAGAGAACAATTCTGCATAGGGGAGAGGTGGCGTGAGTCGAACATGAGCATTCTACAGATATCGAATTTACGGATTTGGGATGGCAGCACGGGAAAGGTAATCATTACTGCTAGTTCATTCGAGCTTAAGTCGGGAAGCTGCTTGGCTATCGTTGGCGAAAGCGGCAGCGGCAAGTCCCTAACATGCAGAGCGATTTTGAGACTAAACAAAAGAAACATCCGCCAATCCGGCGAGATTTTATTTCAAGCGAACGTATAGATCGGTTAGCAGAAAATGAAATGAGGCGAAGAAGAGGAAAGCAGCTTTACATGATTCCTCAGAACGGAATGCGAGCCTTCGATCCAACAAGTGTAATTGGCGTTCATATCAGGGATACGCTGGTTCACCATTTTGGCTGGAATCGAAGCGAAATCGTTGAGAAAATGAAGTTGGCCATGCAAAGCGTAAGACTCAAGGACCCGGTTGAAATCATGAACAAGTATCCCCATCAGATGTCAGGAGGAATGCTTCAGCGTGTCATGATTAGTTTGGCTATCGTATTAGAACCGGACATTATCATCGCGGATGAACCAACATCTGCATTGGATACCGTCTCCAAATACGAGGTGATCGAACAGTTCTGTCGATTAAGGGAGCAGATGGGATGCTCCATGATCTTTGTTTCCCATGATTTAGGTGTTGTCAGGAAGATAGCTGATGAGGTTCTTGTGATGAAAGAAGGCAACATTGTTGAACATGGAGAAGCCTCAGTCTTGTTCACTAAAGCCCAGCATGAATATACCCGGCATTTAGTAGGTTCCCATGCAGTGATTCATGAACATTTTAATAGAGTAATAGGAGGGCCTGCCTATGTTAGTCGTTAATCAGGTCAATAAGTCCTACAGAAAAGGCGGTATGTTCTCTCGTGAGAGGCAACAAGTTCTACATAACATTAGCTTCCAATACAACCAAGGCGAATGCTTGGGTATCATAGGGGAAAGCGGTTGTGGCAAGTCCACGCTAGGCAGACTGCTGCTTGGAATTGAGAAGCCCGACAGGGGGTCTATCTTGTTGTACGGTGAGGAGCTAGTAAAGAAAGGCGCTGGAAAAGTAGCGATTAGCGCTGTTTTTCAGGATTATACCTCATCGATAAATCCATTTTTTACAGTTGAACAGGCCATAATGGAAGCTTTAAATATGAACCCGGGCAAGCGAAAGTTAAACGCAACCAAGGTTGATTATTTTTTGCAGCATGTAGGTTTGGAGTTGTCTTGCCGAAGTAAATATCCGCATGAGTTATCTGGAGGCCAAGTTCAGAGAGTGTGCATAGCAAGAGCAATCGCGACGGAGTCTCCATGTATTCTTCTGGATGAAGCAATTAGTTCCCTGGATGGATCGGTGCAGATGCAAATCCTGGAGCTACTCAAAAAATTAAAGGATAGGGACAAGCTCGGTTATATATTTATAACCCATGATATCCAGGCAGCGGCTTATCTATGTAGTAGAGTCATGATTATGAGAAGCGGTGAAGTCGAAGAAATAGTAAATATAGAAAACTTAAAGGACGTGCAATCCCCGTATGCCAGGAAGATGTTGCGGATGATTATGGCTTAACACGGTATTACAGGAAGGAGGAGAAGGGTTGAAGGGTGCTTTAGCTTGGCCATTTCTGCGATTATATCTATTAACCCTTTTATATTTCAGCGCAAATTCTATACTAAACGTCTATATCCCCTTAAAGGGAGATTCTTTAGGAGCCAGCAATACCGAAATCGGAATCATAATGGGAGCTTACTTATTTACAACGATGTTTTTTCGGCCATGGGCAGGGTTCATTATTCAACGAACAGGTCCTGTTATGGTGCTGCGTGCAATTATCGCTATTAACGGATTGGCACTTCTTTTATATACTTTTACCGGCATGGAAGGCTATTTCTTCGCACGAGTGCTGCAAGGGGGATGTACGGCTTTCTTCTCAATGGCTTTACAATTGGGCATTATCGATGCTTTGCCGGACAAGGAACGCTCGCAAGGAATATCTCTGTATTCTTTATTTGCTACCATTCCCAATATTATTGGACCCCTAATAGCAATAGGAATTTGGAAGTCTGGAGAGATGAATATTTTTGCAAGTACGATGATAACCATCGTTATATTTACGACAATTGCTGGCTATAGCATTCGAATAGACCACTCTAAAGCTTTGGCTCCCGGACCAGATTTGCAGAGGCAATCGTTCTTACAATCCTTTAGTAAGTTGTATAAGAATCCTGATTTATTCAGATGCAGTCTCCTTATGTTAATCGCATCCCTGGTATTTGGAGCTATGTCCACCTTTATTCCTCTATATGCCGCGGAAATTCCTGACAGCAACGCAGCGATTTACCTCTCAATCCAGGCATGCACACTTGTGGCTGCAAGATTCTTTCTACGAAAAAAAATCCCTTCAAATGGAAAGTGGCCTTCTGCATATGTCATGATGCTCATGCTATTTATAACTATTTCATCACTTAGTATCAGCTTAAGCGGTTATGTCTGGGGAGGGCTCGTCTTGTTTTATTTTAGTTCATGTTTGTTGGGAATCGCTCAAGCTCTGCTCTATCCCACGTTAACGACCTATCTATCCTTCGTACTTCCGCAACAGGGTCGTAATGTGCTTCTGGGTTTATTCATTGCAACGGCAGATTTAGGAGTTTCTATGGGAGGAGCTATTATGGGTCCGCTAGCGGATCTAACCTCTTATTCCGTTATGTATTTAATTTGTGCCATTCTCGCCGTAGTTACAACAGCACTTGCCTATGACCGCCGGGAAATTGGGCAGCCCAGAAATTCAAAAAGTGAAGATTCTTCAGCGGATCGACTATAGATACAGTAAGAACCTTAACTACTCTTGGTTAATATGGAATAATGTAATGGAACAAGTTGAGGAAAATACTACTATTCATGCGAAACGAGTTGAATGATATGAAATTTAGAAACTTTTCAGAGGCTGATTTTCGATTATGTGTAGACTTGTTTATTAGTGTGTTCAACCAAGAGCCATGGAATGATGAATGGTCTAGAGAATATGCCGAGCAATATTTAAATGACTATATTAAAGCTTCTGGCTTTAGGGGGTATATTGCAGAAGATGAAGCTGGTATCAAGGGCTTTATTGTGGGAGTTCGCAAGAGATGGTGGAGCGGAGATGAATTCTTTATAAATGAGATGTGTGTGGAAACAAATTGCCAAAGAAGTGGAATTGGGTCACAGCTGATAAATTATGTGCAAGAGAATATGAAATCAGAAGGCATTGCTCGCATAACTTTGCTAACAAATAGAGGAATAGCAGCAGAACATTTTTATAAGAAGAATGGCTTTATTGAAATAGAAAGACTGATATTTATGAATAAGGAATTATGAGGAATAAGCGTATTAATAACTCACAACATCCCAAAGCTAAAAATGCCCTATAATGTAGTTAATGTACATATCCCTTATGAACAAAGGAGAGCTGAAAATGAGAAAACTCGTTCTATTTTTGCACTCATCGCTTGACGGTTTTGTAGAAGGGCCGAACGGTGAAATGGACATTGGCTGGGTTTCCTACGATGCTGATTTGGAGAAACACGCCAGAGAAATTCTAAGTACTGCCGACACTGTCATTTGGGGACGTGGGACTTATCAGATGATGCACAGTTACTGGCCATCTGTGTCTTCGGACCCATCAGCTTCGCAGCATGAACGGAATCATGCCGAGTGGATCGAAAAGACAGCCAAAATCATTTTTTCCACAACGCTGGATAGAGTCGAATGGAACAATTCCAGACTGGTGAAAGAAGATGTCGAGGAAGAGATTAAGAACCTCAAACAGCAGCCAGGCAAGGATATGGTCATCCTCGGCAGTCCTAGGTTCGCACAATACCTTATGCAGCTTGATTTAATAGATGAGTATAAAATCACGGTTTCTCCCGTCCTGATCGGCAACGGGTTGCCGTTATTCCAGGGTCTCAAGGAGAAGATCAATCTTAAACTTATCGAAAACAAGAGCTTTGATTCTGGAGCCATAGGTCTCGTTTACCAGACGATTAGATGACCTTGTCTCAATCCATCAATTTATTTCTGGAGGATATTTATGAACCAACGCTTTCGAATTACGAGATCCATGCAGCCAGATGCTGCTGATCAAGAGATTTCATTGGAAGAATGTCAAGTTTACTTCTCATCCAAGGCTGATTTTACTTATCAGACGGTGCTGACCGTGAAAGGGGAGGAGAGCACCATGTCTATAGATGGCGATTTCTTCATGTGGAAACATGGAGAGGCTCTCATTCCATTCAGACACTATATGGGGGATTTGTATGTAGCCATTTCTCATCAAGAAATCGTGCCCCTCATGATCGAAATTGCATCTGATCTTCGGGCAGATATTGTAGAAGGGTAAAGGGCTATTTCGGTAAGTGCCATATGACAGAACTACAAACTTAAAGCCGCACCTGTGCGGCTTTTTGTGTTTTAAAGAAGTAGATACTGGTATGGATTATTATTGGAGAAGCCTGATTTATCGTGCTTTTTCTATATACTCCCGTGGAAACAAGAGCTGCTTTGCTTAAACAGGAAATATTTCTCAATAACTCATTGACCGACGGTCGGTCACTAAGATATGATTGATAAAAATTGGAAAGAGATGTGATCATCGATGGTAAGGACACGCGACGAAGGCTTTAATGAAATCTTACAAACGGCCGAACTTCTGTTTTTGGAAAAAGGCTTCGAGAAAACAACGATTCAGGAAATTGTGCAGCGAATGGGCGTTGCAAAAGGAACGTTTTATCATTATTTCAAATCGAAAGATGAGCTAGTGGATCACCTGCTTGAGCGTTACTCTGATTCCCTTATTCACGGTATGGAAATAACTGCGCGTAACAGTCAACTCGATGCGATTCATAAATTTGAGCAGATGGCTAAATCCTTTATTTATTTTGAAGGTTGGAATAGCGATCTCATGAGTTACATCCATCAAAATGAAAGTTTGGTACTGAATCATTTGTTTGAAATTCGATGTAATAACGAAATTAAGCCGCTTGTAGAAACTGTTATCGAAGAAGGTATTGAGTCTGGTTTGTTCAATGTGGAATTTCCAAAGCAAACTGCTTTTATGATCGTAGCGGTATTTGACTGTATTTTTGAAGACGACAATTTACGATCGGGGATTATTGAACCAGAAGCGCTTGCTGCGATGGAAGACTTTTCGAATCGATTACTAGGTGCGAAACATAAATTTAACTTTTCTAAAGATGAGTAACAGTGATTACAGACGACTGAGATAGCAGGACAACACCGTTGCAAAAAAAACAATATTACAAAGAGGGAGATGGCGGCGAGTGAACAATTTAAGTAGGGGCAGAACCATTCTGACGTTTATTGGTATTATTTTGGGATATTTTATCGCACTGTTGGATACAACGATTGTGAATATTGCATTACCGAAAACGGCTGAGTATTTTAATCGAGATGTGAGTGATATTAGTTGGATCATGAATGGATACAATATCGCATTTGCGGTATTGATGTTAACAGCATCGCGCATAGCGGATCAATTTGGTCGCAAAAGGCTTTTTCTCATCGGACTCATTTTGTTTGCGTTAACTTCTTTTTTATGCGGAATCGCACCATCACTGGATCTACTCATTTTGTTTCGTGTGCTGCAAGGCTTAAGTGCGGCTATTATTGTACCCGTCACCATTCCGCTAGCCATCGGGCTTTTTCCGAAAAAACGACATGGCGCTGTCTTAGGAATCTGGGGTGCCATAGCAGGCGTGGCTAGCGCAAGTGGGCCAGCACTAGGAGGAATTTTGACCGAGTATTTCAATTGGCAGTCTGTATATTTCGTAAATCTACCGATTGCTATCCTATCGTTTATTGTTTCTTATATCTTATTAAAAGAGTCTTACGACAAAACCGCTAGCAAAAGCCTGGATATATCAGGAATGTTAACGATCTCAGCCGCCATTTTTTGCTTCACATTAGGATTAATCGAGACATCGGATTATGGCTGGAGTTCCTTCTACGTCTTATCATTATTCGCAGGATCATTATTGTCACTTGCATTGTTTATCGTTATCGAAAGAAGATCCCAAGATCCGATGCTCCCCTTATCATTAATGCGCATTTCAACCTTTAACGCTTCCTCCACTGCGCTATTATTCACTTCAATTGGAACGTCTGCTGGAAGTTTTTTAATCGCCTTTTACTTAACGAGTCTACGTAATATGTCTGTGCTTGAAGCGGGAATGACAATCATAGCAAGCTCTTTGACTGCAACGGTATTCTCGATATTCTCCGGACCGGTGTCTGAAAAAATAGGTGGGCGCTACTTGGCAAGTATCGGTTTGGCCGTTATCACACTTTCGGTTTATTTATTTGGCAGCCTGGATGCGGATTCGTCTCGTTTTGACGCGGTGTGGCGACTTTCTCTGTTAGGTGCGGGGCTTGGGATATCGGTTGTGCCGCTGTTTGGTTCAGCTGTGAACAACATTCCTGCCGACAAGCTTGGGATCGTGTCAGGAGTTACCAATGTGGCTCGTACACTCGGGATGGTAATCGGTGTCGCTTTATTAGCTACAATACTGAGCAGTAATATGAAGAACGAACTCACAACTGCTCGTGACAAAGCTATACACACGATTCAAGCTTCCACACTTGATGCGTCTATGAAAGACGGAATAATTACAAGTATTCAATCCATGAACAATGAATCGCTACAAGAAGTTAACGCCCAGCAAAAGATGACATTAGAGAAAGTAATGGAACAGGTCGATCAACGTGAAAAGGAAGCATTTCTTCAAGCACCAAGTCAAAAGCAGGAAGCGATTAAAGTAGTTTTTGAACATAATCGAGAACAGATTAAACAGTTGTGGTCAGTAATCAACGCTGAAATACGATCGGATATGGCAAAAGGATTTAGCTCAACTTTTCATTTAGTTAGTTTCCTACTTATTCCAAGCATTTTAATCGCTTTCTTCTCGGATCAAAGAAGGCGGAAGGTCAATGGTGAAACCAAGAGAACAGCAGTTACTTCACATTAAGCGCGAGGGAGAATAGACAAATGAACGATTGGAATCGGTCGAGGCGAGCCAAGAACGGTAAATTCCAGAATGAAATCCCAGTAATTGCGAAATTTAAGGTAGGAGACATTGTATCCATGCTACTTGAATTCCTATCCGCCAAAACTCAGAGAAGGCCGAAGCAGCCGCTTCCAATCGTCCCCCTTCAGCGGGGTATGCTATGCGACGGAATAGACAAGATCGTATGGTTCGGACATTCGGCGTCTTTGCTTCAGATTGATGGCAAAACGATTCTGCTTGATCCGATGTTTGGCAAGAACCCGTCGCCGCTTCCTTTCTCCCGCAATCGCAGATTCAGCGTCAACCTGCCAATTCCAATTGAGGAACTTCCTCCGATCGACATCGTTGTTCTATCTCACGATCATCACGATCATCTGGATTCGTTCTCTATACGCAAGCTTATTCCGTTAACTAGCACTTTCCTAGTTCCGCTCGGAGTCAGCAAGCGAATCCAGAAGGATGGAGCGTCACCCGATACCGTCATCGAGCTGGACTGGGGAGAAGAACGGATCGTTCAGGGCATTCACTTTGCCTGTACGCCCGCGAGACATTTCTCGGGAAGAGGGCTGTTCGATCAGAACTCCACCCTATGGTGCTCGTGGGTAATCAAGACAGAGAAGAGGAGTCTCTTCTTCAGCGGGGACGGGGGATACGGTCCTCACTTTAAGCGTATAGGGCGTCAGCACGGACCGTTCGAACTGACCCTTATGGAATGCGGACAATATATGGAATGCGGGAAATATGACAAGCGATGGAGCGGCGCGCATATGCTTCCGGAGGAGACGGTACATGCGCATCGTGACGTGAAGGGAGGAGTTCTGCTGCCCGTACACTGGGGAGGTTTCGCTTTGGCGCTGCATGATTGGAACGAACCTGCAAGACGGTTATCGGCCGCAGCCGAAGAGCAGAGCATCCCATACCATATACCTAGAATCGGCGAAGCGGTCTATCTGGATCAGATTCCGCCAACTCCACAGCAGGATTTATGGTGGCAGGATCTGTGAAGAAGAGCAGACTAAGGGTTCATTTATACTGTTTCGAACAAATCAAAAGCTATAGAACCAAGAGCTTCATAATCATTTTCTTCAGCACTGTACCACAAAGGGTATAATGTCTTGTAAAAAGTCTCGTAAACCCGTAGTTTATTGCAATTCAGAATAAGAATTGGCTTAAAAGGTAGTTTGAAATCATATAATCAAAACGCAAAGATCGGGGGCATTAAGGAGTACCTGTTACTCAGAGAACTGTCTTTAGGTGTGAGACAGTATACAGGTCCTCCTCCCAATAACGATTCAAGAAGAGTGGTACTGCGCATGGTAAAACCTACGCCACCCTGTTTTTTGGATTTAAATTGAGGATGAGGGAGTGGATATTAAAATGATGTCTTCAAATGATTGTTTTGTATGCCGCAAACATAATGGTGAACTTAAAATAAATGGTGGGTGCATTTATGAAGATGAATTTGTGTATGTGGGGCACATTGGGTCTAATGAGCCTTTGATTTATTTGGGTTACCTTATTGTGGATTTAAAGCGGCATGCAGCTGGCTATGGAGATATGAACGATGATGAAGCTCGTGCAATTGGCTTAATTTTAAATAAGTTAGGTAGAGTATTAAAAAACTCAGAAAGTGCTGAACATGTATATAGCTTTGTGCAAGGTGATGCTTTTCCTCATTTTCATATTCACCTTATTCCAAGGTATCCCGACACACCCAAAGAATTTTGGCATCCAACAAATATCAAAAACTATAAAGAAGTACATGGTACAGTTAATCAAGTAGAAGAAGTCTGTTCCCGATTGAGAGGTATTCTTCAGCGTAAAATCGAATAGGTGATCAAATTTAAATATACTCCGAACTAAGCCATGGACGAGACGTGCTACTTGCATGAACAATACATAGGGTGAAGCTTCTCATCACATAATACTAATTGAGGAAACAGTGGTTTTCTCAAACCGGATAATTACCGATTCTCATGACTCGGGGAGGTGTAAGGTGATGAAGAATAAAAATGCAAAACATAGCTCCAAGCAAGTAGGAAAGAAAAATGGCGTTCCAAATCTTAATGCGGAATTTGCGGCAGATACAGGCGCAATTGTAGCTGGTGCAGATGCTAAAGCCTCTAAAGGAGCGTCCCAAAAGACGAACCAATAGGCTGCCTGAAATGATGTTTGCTTTGATGCAACTTATATGTTGTCAGCAGAATCAGTAAAAGACCACTGAAGATAGTGGTCTTTTTTATGTGTGCTGCTTTTTAGATAACCAAGTGCCCACCCAATTATGATAGAAACGTAGATGTTCAAAGTATCGGATTGAGGCTATCCACTTCATTACATATAATGAAGGTACAACCCTTCGGGGAGATCGTTTAAGGGAGGCCGTGATGCACGAGACCGTATTTGACGAAACATTATTTGCAAGCTTGAAGCCGGGCCTAACCTCGTACTGTTACCGAATGCTAGGCTCCATGGACGATGCGGACGATGCCGTTCAGGAGACGAGTATTCGGGTCTGGCAGAGCTGGGGCACGTTTAGACAGGATTCCTCATTCAAAACCTGGGTCTATCGGATTGCCTCCAACCTGTGCTTGGACAAGCTGAGACAATCCAAACGCCGCGTGCTTCCCGTTGACCTGCAGGGCCCGGCCGTGGCTATCGCCACGCCGCAAGACACATTGCCGGACTCTGACTGGATCTGGCCGTCTCCCGACTTTGGTGGTAATCCGGAGGATCGGCTCGTCCGCAGAGATACCCTTCAACTGTGCTTCATCGCTCTTCTGCAGACCTTGCCTCCGCGGCAGCGCGCGGTACTCATTTTGAAGGATGTATTTGAATGGTCCTCCAAGCAGATCGCGGACACGCTTTCGATGTCACCGGCAGCTGTGAACAGCGCCTTGCAAAGAGCCCGAGAGACGATGAACCGGACGCAGCTTCGCTCGGATGAACTCAGCAGCATGGAAGTTCAACCGGAGCAGAAGCTGCTGTCCCGGTATGTGGAGGCCTTCGAGCGATTCGATATTACTGCGCTCGTCGCGTTATTCCACGAGGAAGGCTGTATGTCGATGCCGCCCTTCGAGATGTGGATCCGCGGCAAAGAAGATTTGTCCGCCTTCTATTCGCTTACTCGCTGGCATTGCGAAGGTTCGCGATTTGTGCCCATTACGGTGAATGGCGGTTATCCGGCGTTGGCCCAGTATATGCCGGACAAAGAGGGCTCTGGCCTGGTACCCTGGGGCATCCACGTCATCGAAACCAAAGAAAATCAAATCCTGCATGTACAAAACTTCATTCATACGCCATTATTTTCGCGATTTGGGCTGCCTGAGCGAATTGACCGATGAATTTCGTCATTGGCTTACGTCTATATTATTGAGAATAACCAAATGACGAATATCATGAGAGAGGTGTCGATTAAAAATGGAAACAAATCAACCGACGAAAGTAACCGTGCAAGCCGTTATTCAATCCCCTGTTGAGAAGGTATGGCGTTATTGGACCGAGCCGGATCATATCACGAAGTGGAATCAAGCGTCCGAGGACTGGCATGCGCCGAGAGCCGAGAACGATCTGCGGGTCGGCGGCAAGTTTCAGACACGGATGGAAGCGAAGGATGGCAGCATGGGCTTTGATTTTGGCGGCGTCTACGATGTGGTGAAGCTGCATGAGGCGATCGGCTACACCATGGAAGACGGAAGAAGAGTGGATATTGCTTTCGTCGATCAAGGGAATGAGACGAATTTCATTGAAACGTTCGACGCGGAAAGCTCAAATCCCGTCGAATTCCAGCAAGCAGGCTGGCAAGCAATCATGGACAATTTCAAAGCCTATACCGAACAAAACTAATCATCGCGAAGAAGACGCCGGGGAAGATGCCCGGCGTCTTTCTTTTTCAACCTTAGTGCGAACTTGCTCTCCGCTAACCTTAATCTTGTGTCGCATCCGTGCTCATGTAGTTAATAGCCCACAAATGGCCGTCCAGGTCCACGAAGCCCCAATGATACACTAACCCATGATCTTCAGGTTCAGCGTGCAATTTCCCGCCCAAGGAGATCGCGGTCTTCACAATTTCATCAACCTTTTCCCGGCTCTCGAAGGCCAATGCGATCGTCATCTGAGCATACTTGCTCGTATCGACGGATTCCTTCTCCGTGAGCGTATTAAAGACTGCATGACTGATCAGCATGACCTGCAGGTTGTCGCCGATCACAAAGGCTACCGAATTCTCGTTGTTAGGGAATTGCGGATTGAGCTGAAATCCGAGTCCGGTGAAGAACGCTTTCGATTGCTCTACGGTTTTTACAGGTAGGTTGATGCTCGTAAACGCGGACGTTAATGCCATCTTCAAAACACCTCTTCGTCAATTTAGTTTGTGTTCATTATGCCTTCGTTTATATAGACGTCAGCCATTCCGGGAATTCATCGGTTTCATAGATTCGGAAACATAAATTTTGAAAGGGTACTCGCCGTCGGCATGAAGTGCGGCAACCCCGATCTGAACGCACATTCCGTCCGATGAAGACGTGGTGCCATCACCCCAATAAGCAGGGAAGCATTTATGGTGGTAATTGAAGAGAACAGCCTGCGCTTTGTGGACTTAACGAAGATTTAACATCTCCTATCGTACAATGAAACTATCCGGATCAAAGAAGGAGGCGACAACATGAACCCCATTATTTATTGCGTAGGTGCTGTGATTGTGCTGGTTGCAGGAATTATTTATTTCGTTCGCAAGAAAAGGTCATAAAGGACAGGCTCTAGACTAGTGAATTCAATCAAAGATCTATCGGACATGTTGCCAGAGAGCTTTGGCAATTCTATTCAACCTATAGAACAAGAAGCTCGTTGTGAATTTAAGAAGGCAATTAACATCAATTTAATAAGGGAGTTGTTACAATCGCCTTATAGTACACATGAAGGGAGTTATTTACCATGGAGCGTCAAGTAGCGCAGGAGAAGCGCAAAGGTATTTTCTGGATTGCAGTTTCTTTTCTCATATGTCCGTGCCACTTGCCATTTACCCTAACTTTGGGACTCAGCTTGCTTGGGGGTTCGGCAATGGGCGTAATGCTCCGGGAGCATCTTGTCCTTGCTGGCGTGGTGGTGACGCTTGTCTGGGGGGGAGGAACCTGGTACGGATTCCGCAAGCTTCGTACAGCGACCTGTAGCATCCCTGTTAAGAAGTCATCCACCATGCTAAAATAAAAAAAACTTTCAATTTGCTCGACAAGGGGGTGGGGATAATACGGATTTTGCTGGTAGAGGATGAAGTGGATATGGCGCATGCGCTGGCCAAGGGCCTCCGTCGGGAAGGGTATGCGGTGGATATCGCAGAGGATGGCGCGGCAGGGTGGGAGATGGCGGAAGCGCATCGCTACAATCTTGTGCTGCTGGATCTTAATCTTCCTGTTATGGATGGCGTCGAGGTCTGCAAGAGACTCCGACAATCACAACCCCGTCTTTCTATCATCATGTTAACTGCTCGTCACGGGTCGCATAACATTATCAATGGGCTTGATGTAGGGGCAGACGATTATATCGGAAAGCCCTTTCATTACCATGAGTTGCTTGCCCGAATTCGAGTGCAACTACGGCGGGAAACTCCACTTAAGGTTTCTCGCCTTGCTTATCGGGATTTGTTACTGGACTCGGCTGCTCGAACTGTCATGCAAGCGGGGAGGTACTTGCCGCTGACCCGCAAGGAATTTGCGATCCTGGAATATATGTTATTGAACGCAGAGGCAACGATATCAGCGGAAACTTTACTTGAGCACATCTGGGATGCCCATGCCGACCCGTTTACTACGACCGTACGTGTTCATATAAATTCATTACGCCGGAAGCTTGCCACCGGAAGACTTGCCGATCAAACGGAAGCCTATATAATAACGGTTCAAGGTGAGGGATATCGTCTGCATTCGGGGGCTCATGTTGAGGCGGTGTGCTTCGAATGAAGAGATACCGCCTCTCTTTGCGTACTCGATTAGCGCTCTACACCACCTCCGTTCTTATGATGCTATGTTTGATTTTTGCCGGCTTGCTTGCTATCTTTTCTCACTCCACCCCGATCTTGTCGAACATGCTGTTCAGCTTTGCTTTCACTGTAATTGCGGGGATGGTTAGCTCGTATTGGGTCTCAGGGCTTGCTTTAAGACCTGTTCGTGAAATGAGCGAAGCAGTTGCCGGAATCGATAGCCACACCCTTCATACCCGGTTACGTTTGGAAGAATGGGAAGAAGAACTGTGCGACCTTGGCCTGTCATTCAACTCCATGCTGGATCGGTTAGAGGCTGCATTCCGTCAACAGAGTAGATTCATTAGCGATGCGTCGCACGAGTTGCGCACTCCGTTGGCCATACTGAGAACGCAGCTTGATGTGCTTGTTCTATCTCCGGATGATCCTGCAGATAGGGAAGACTTCCGACTTGCTGCGGATCGCATGTTAAGCCGTCTGGAATCGCTTGTTGAGGACTTGCTTCTTTTGTCCGACGGCAGATATGCCCCGGGAGATGACGAGACTTTCGATTTGCGGCAGTTGCTGCATGATATCATAGTGGAAATTAAACCGATCTCACGAACGCTTGGGGTTTCTGTAAGGCTGGAAGTCCTTTTGCAACAACCTACGGACAACGTGGTCGGCAGTCGACATCTATGGTTCCATGTTTTTCATAATGTGATCGAGAATGCAGTTCGCTACAACCGACAGGGCGGTGACGTCAACATTCTTTTAACTACGGAGGCCGAGAACTTGGTAGTACTTGTGAAGGACACGGGCATAGGCATTCGTGCTGACCAGAGAGATCTCATTTTTGAACGGTTTTATCGAGTAGAATCGTCGCGTAATCGCAACCAAGGCGGCTCGGGGCTTGGACTCTCCATCGCGAGGCATCTGGCCGAGATGATGGGTGGGCAACTGGAGTTAGAACACTCAGGCGAAAACGGGAGCAGATTCAGAATAACACTAAAATCATTTGCTAGGCCAGAACGAATATGACAATGGAGAAATCAGCACGGTTACGAGGAGTTACTGATCAACGTTTTTCCCGGTTTGTTGGCGCTACCCCATAAAGGAGAAAGAAAAACACCAGCCTGATTGGTATTATCCCCTTCTAGTAGACAAGAGAAAAAAGACATCTGGTAAGATGGATTTAATTCTTGTTGAGCGGAGGGGATTTTTCATGGCCAAAAAGGGGCAAACCTTTCGGAAGTACTCCTTGGAATTAAAGATGGAGGCAGTCCGGTTGGTGAACGAGGAGCAGAGGAGTATTCGTGAAGTGGCGAAACAGTTGGGCGTTCGTAATAAGTCTCAGGTACAAACCTGGGCAACAAAATATCGAACAGGTGAGATTTTAGAGCCAACTAGCCCAAGACGAGGACGACCGAAAACGAAGTTTTCCAGTATGGAAGAAGAAATGGCGTATCTACGAGCGGAGATTGAATATTTAAAAAAGCAGTATCCAAATCTGCACAAGGAGTGACGAAGAAAGCAACCAGGTTCGGAATCATCGAGGAAATGCGAGAGAGGTATTCACTGAAATGGCTATTAGAGTTAGCCCATGTTTCACGAGCAGGCTATTACAAATGGAGAAGGGCTCAGCAGACAGCCAGGCAGCGTAAAGAAAGGGACAAGCTACTGGAAGCTCATATGTTGTCGCTCCACCGCCTTCATCCCTACTTTGGTTATCTGCGTATGACGGTTGCTTTACGGAAAGAAGGCCTCGTAGTTAACCACAAAAGGGTCTACCGGATTATGAAGAAATTGGGGATTCAGTCGGTCATTCGAAAGAAGCGTCGTTTTTTCGGTAAACAGGCTTCTGTCGTGAATCCCAATCGGCTGGATCGTCAATTTCAGGCGGATACTCCTTTATCTAAACTCGCTACCGACATTACCTACATACGGGTTGGGGAACGGTTTGTCTACCTTTCGGCAATCCAGGATCTGTATAACAACGAGATCGTAGCATGGCACCTTTCGGAACGAAACGATCTGGCTCTGGTTAACGAAACGCTAGACGCGTTAAGTAAAGATGTAAATTTGGAGGGAGCTATTCTCCATTCAGACCAGGGATTTCAATACACCTCCAAACCATTTAACCGTAAACTTACTGGACTTGGGATCCTCGGAAGCCATTCCAGACGCGGAAACTGTCTGGACAACGCATGCATAGAATCCTTCTTTTCTCATCTGAAGACGGAAAAGATATATTTAAGCAAGCCCCAAACCTTAGCTGAGGTAGAAAAACAGGTGCGCGAGTATATTTCATTTTATAACCAAAGTAGATTCCAGAAAAAACTAAACAACCGTTCCCCGGTTGAATACCGAGAAACGGTTGCTGCTTAAACATGTCTTTTTAGACCTGTCTACTTGACAGGGGTATGACCAGATGTCAACATCAGCTGGTGTTTTAAACTTTTACTCTGGAATATTTTTAACATTCGGATCAGGGGTATAACTGCTTTGATAGTCCGAGTACATCACATCCGTGACCATCCCGGCAGCAGCGTGGTGTAAATCATGGCAATGGAACATCCAATCTCCCGGGCTGTCGGCTTCAAATGCGACTTCATAAGTTTCCCCTGGCTTCACATTGAGCGTATCTTTCATGATCGGTGATCCTTGATACGGTTGACCATTTTTACTTAATACCTGGAAGAAGTGTCCGTGCAGGTGCATTGGATGATCATCCGAATTGGACTTGTTAACAAAGGTCACTTTGACCTTGTCCCCTTTTTTGACGTTAATTTTATCGGTATCCGGGAATACCTTTCCGTTGATCGTATAGACCATTTCGCCGTTCTTCATTTCTGTATTTAAATTCAATGTGACTTCTTGATCAAATTTCTGAGACAAAGAGAACTTGGCTTTAGACATTTTACCGTATTGTTTGAGGTCGAACAGAGGTAGGGTGGTGTCAGAAGCATTGGATTTATCAGTCTTTGCGTCCGAGCCTTCGTACTGAATGACAGCTTTCATATTCTGAATTTTAGATGATGCTTTTCCGTGCTCTTCCAAAAGCCAGGAGCCTGGATTATCGGTGGTAAACTCAATATCATAACGCTCTCCGGGGGCAATGGAAAGCAGCTGGTTCTGGATGACAGCAGAATCATTCACCGGCTGCCCATCGGTCGCGATGACTTTGAAATCATGGCCATGCAGATGCATTTGATGTGTGATAAATCCTGCGTTAATGAGGCGGATTCTAACCTTGTCGCCTTTTTTTACAAGTAACGGATCTATCGAATTACCCGATTTCCCATTGATCGTATAGATATCATACATGCTCATATCATGCCCACTCATGTTCATACTGCTGTGATCCATATTCATATCGGAATCGGACATATCCATTTCGCCATGATCCATGTTTCCCATATCCATGTCGCTTGAATCATGTGTCATGTCCATATGGGTGCTTGCGGACTCCTCGGTTTTCCCACCCATGTTCATGTCCCCAGAGCTCATCCACTCATCTAACATCAGCGTATAATCCTTATCGAAGTCATCCTTCGGATCTTCAACAATCAATGAACCATACAAGCCTTTATCCACCTGGTTCACACTGTCTTGGTGAGAGTGGTACCAGTACGTACCCGGAGTTGTAGCTTTAAATTCATAGGTAAATGTTTTTCCAGGCTCTACAGCGTCCTGGGTCATACCAGGAATGCCATCCATGTTATTCGGAACTGGATAGCCATGCCAGTGAATGGAGACAGGTTGCTTCATCTCATTTTTGAGGTTAATTTTTACTGTGTCCCCGACCTTCACACGAATTTGCGGCCCCGGTACAGAGTTGTTAAAGGTCCATACAGACAGCGTTTTTCCTTTAGAAACCAGCAGATTGCTTTCTTGAGCTGTAATAGTAAATTCTTTACCATCGACCACACTCATGGCGGATGTCAGTTTAACGGAATTAGAATCCGATGTTGTGTTCATTTTCGAATGATCCATACCCCCCATATTGTTGACCCTGTAACACCCTGTGGCAATAATCGCAATTGAGCTTGCTGCAACCAAGGTTTTTAATATTGCTGTCTTCATTTCAGAATCCCCCTTGTCATTCATATCATCTTGGCCTTATCCATCATAAAACAAAGGTATATAGAATTTATGAAGATACCTATATGATTTCAAGGCTTTCAGTTAACCGGATCTATTCGCCGTAATTTACGCTGATTCCTAAAAGATCCCCTACGTATAATATAAATCATAAGTTGAAAATTATACTATAGGGGGGTATACTAATACGAAACATAGATAAAGGAGTGTTGGTCCAGGAAAACAATTACTTTAAATGTCAGCGGAATGAGCTGCCAGCAGGGTGTAAATTCGATTGACCGCAAGTCATGATAACTGCATGGTGTGATTTGCAACAGAAAAAAATATTATCCATCTGCTTCTGGGGAGTGAGAAAATGACGAATGACAAAGTTGTGATCGCGGTGTCCCCACCGGTTTAAGTCGGAGGAAGCTTATTTGCTGCTAAGCAGCTCCTCACTATCAGTAAGATTATGGGTCCAGATCAACAAATTGAAATGACACCGTTCCGACAGCTGTATATTGAAATTCCCGTTGAATCCCAAGATACGGTGACCCGGAATTTGCAAAGCGTTGGCCTCGAGGTCAATCCCTCGGGATTTGCAATCAAAAGCCTGATTGCTTGCAATTTCTGCAGGGGGCCTGAGGATGCGGGATTAGATATTGCACAGAAGTTGAATCTTGCGATCGCAGGTATTTTAACACCAACTCCGCTCAAAGTGGGGTATGCCGGCTGCGCCCTTGGAACGAGTGAACCCCTATTAAGAGATATCGGGGTTGTCAAAATGAAAGACAAGTTTGATATTTATGTGGGCGGAGATTCCAAAGGCATCAAGGCGCCTTTGGCTCAGCTTTTTTTAACAGGGCTAACCGAAGAACAAGTCATTCCGACAGTATTGAAACTCATTGATTATTATAAGGCTCACGCCAAAGGTAAAGAAAAATTCAGTAAGTTCGTCAAGCGGATCTCCATAGAACACTTAAAACAAATCACAGCGTAACATCAAAGAAAACTCACAACAGGTCATTTCTTTAAACAGGGAAATGGCCTGTTTGATTAGGGTGAAAATAAATTAAATAGGGCAGCTGAAAATTATAAAAATGATGCAAAGGAGATGAGTAACCATCATGCGAAAAACTTTAATTGTAGAAGACGAAGAAAAAATTAGAGAGGTTATTGTGGCATATTTAAAAAGAGACGGCTTCGAAACCACGGAGGCAGGCAACGGAAATGAAGCCCTGCATGAAGTCTCAAAAAATACATTTGATTTGATGATTCTGGATTTAATGCTGCCCGATATGAATGGGGAAGATGTCTGCCAACAGGTAAGAGCAACATGTCCGATGCCCATTATTATGTTAACGGCAAAGGCATCGATTAACCACCGTATTCATGGTCTCTCCATCGGCGCTGATGATTATATCGTGAAGCCTTTTGATCCGAATGAACTTATCGCGCGGGTTCGAACAGTGCTGCGGCGGACGAATCCGGGGGAACTTCTGGCTGAACGGATGGAATACGGAGGAGGAAGGCTGACCATTGATAACCAGGCCAAAAGGGTGTTTGTTAAAAACGAAGTGATCGGTTTAACCCCTTCAGAATATAGACTCCTTCTTGTCATGGCCAGGAACGCTGATCGTACATTCTCCAGGGAAAAACTGATTGAATTGGTTATGGGATATGATTTTGAGGGGGACGCACGAATCATCGACCAGCATATTAAAAATCTGCGTCAAAAAATCGAAGACGACCCCAAAAACCCTTCGTTCATACAGACAGTCTTTGGAACCGGATATCGATTTCACGGGGGAAGCCAATGAAGCGTTCTTTGTCGTTCCGATTAAGCATTCTTTTGATTATGTATACCGGGGCTATATTGATCATTGCATCGGTTGCAATGATCCATGCTACCCATTACCATTTCCAGCTATATGGGAACGAAATGGAAGAGAGCCATCATTCCGCTGATTTGTTAAATTCACATTTGGAGCAAGCTATTATTCAATTGATCGGGCTAACGATTGGAGGTGCATCGATTATCGCACTAATCTTGAGTATCTATATTGCCAAACGTATTGCGTCACCCTTAATCGGTATGAGGAATTTAACTCTGGTAATGGCGAGTGGAGAGCGTGATGTGCGATTGCCTTTAAAATGGGCACCGAAAGATGAGTTAGACGAGCTTGCGACCTCCATCAATCATTTGGCAGAGCAGCTACAGCAACAGGAGCAATTAAGGATTGCGATGACTGAGAATATAGCCCATGAACTGAGAACTCCGCTGACCACGCTAAATAGTTACCTAGCAGCGATTCAAGACGGGGTGTGGGAACCGACTCCGGAACGAATACAATCAAGTCGGGAAGAGATCTTTAGGTTGATTCAATTAGTTCAGGACTTAGAAGAACTGCAAACTTTTAATTCCAGTGACTTTTCCTTATCTCGCAAAGAAGTTCTCCTGCAGAGATCCATTGAACAAGTTATGGACCTGATGCGCCCATCTTTTAAAGAGCATGAAATTCAGCTATCAGAGGGTTATGTACCCTGTGCCACGATCCTTGCCGATGAGAGCCGGCTGGTTCAAATTTGGACCAATATCCTTTCAAATGCCTTAAAATTCACACCCAAAGGTGGCAATGTACGATTGGATGGGACAATCATGGCCGATTCCGTCCTGATCACCGTAACCGATAGTGGTATTGGCATCCCTGCAGAAGACCTGCCCCATATATTCGAGAGATTCTACCGAGTGGAGAAATCGCGGAACCGGAAAATGGGCGGAGGTGGTCTGGGTTTAGCCATTACAAAGACATTTGTGGAACGTCATGGCGGACAAGTGTGGGCGGAGAGTGATGAAGGCGCGGGTACACAAATTCATGTCAAACTGCCAATAGTCCATTGAAAGCGATCCAGTCTCACCACAAGTGTTCCTTTTTTGAAATGGAACTAAAAAAACTAATCTCTTCATGACTTAAATCATGAACTAACACAAGACAAAAATACAATCTTGACAATATAGGGTAGGGGGCTATACTATATTTTCATCAACCGGTACTTTATGAGACCAGCACTCGTCAATGACGGCCGTCACGGGTGAATATGGGTCTTGTCAAGGAAGTGCCGGCTGAATTCAATTGTAGGAGGTCCGCTCATGTCAACACAGACACAGAGTCTTTCCAAGGCTGATCCAAAACGATGGATGGGGCTAGCGTTATTATGCCTTGCGAATTTTATGGTGATTATGGATACATCGATTATCGGGGTTGCCTTACCTGCTATCAAAGAAGCCCTGGGATATTCCCAAGAAAACTTGCAATGGGTTTTTAATGCTTATGTTATCTTTTTCGGAGGACTCTTGTTGCTTGGAGGAAAATTATCTGACTT
Source organism: Paenibacillus sp. SN-8-1 (assembly GCF_050995535.1). Lineage (NCBI taxonomy): Bacteria > Bacillati > Bacillota > Bacilli > Caryophanales > Paenibacillaceae > Paenibacillus > Paenibacillus sp. SN-8-1. Next base: position 2,256,653 of record NZ_CP194782.1, on the reverse strand, counting down.
GTTTGGACATAAACGCATGTTTATGTGGGGATTTTTAATTCTTACCCTGGCTTCATTGCTGGCGGGTCTTGCTTGGAATGAGAATGTTATAACGTAACGGCAGAACATAACGGATGGGGAGCCCCAACCACCGTATGGACCCTCATCTCAGGAGCAGCACTCTTTATCCTCTTCCTTATCATTCAGGCAGTCAAAAAAGAACCTTTGATCCCTTTAAAAATTTTCAAGACTCCGAACCTGGCTGCTGGAAATATCGCTTTGATCATGTTGTCCGGTGGATGGATTCCGTTATGGTATTTCCTCAATCTCTACATGCAGCAAGTTCTCAAATTTTCAGCATTTACTGGCGGGGTCGCTTTGCTCCCGATGACCATATTAATCGCCATCTTCATGATCGCGGTCACTGGTAAATTAATCGCCAAATTCGGAATGAAAGCAAATATCATCATCGGGCTGACAGCTCTGGGGGCTTCCTTGATTGTATTCTCCATTAATACGCCAGTGAATGGAGGCTTCCTGGTCAACGTGCTTCCTGCATCTCTTTTGGGTGCACTTGGTATGTCACTGGCCTATATACCATCCATGATGACGGCGATGTCCGGAGCAAAACCCGAGGAGGCAGGATTTGGCGTCCGGTCTAGCTAATACAAGTTATCAGATTGGCTCCGCCATCAGTCTTGCCGTTATGGTGACCATCGCGGCTACCACAACCGATGTCCAGACGGGAGATCATTCCGCGGAAGCCCTTAATGCCGGATTTCAAGCTGCCTTCTTATGGTCCGGAATCGTTGCTTTCGCCGGAGCCGTGTTAACCCTATTGTTTGTACGAACTTCAAAACAAGCTGATACCAACATGTCAAATACGATGTGATTCAAACCGAACTCCTGCCTTCATCCATTGGCTGGAGTTCTTCATTTATAAATGAAGAACTGGAAAGGATATGGTGTGTGTATAACTTGACAGTATAGGGGTGGGGGGCATAAATTAAAATAAGAAACGCTAATGAATCGCCACAAGATTAATCGAGCATTCAAGTGTGGGGGGAAATGGATGAATGTTGAAGTTGAAACGAATAAAGAATCGGTAAACCAAGATCCAGGATGCTGTTCCAGCGATGAAACGGGGCAGAAGAGCCATCATTCCGATAAAGAGAAAAGTAATATGATATCAAGATTGAATCGTATTGAAGGTCAGATTCGAGGCATTAAGGGCCTCATTGAAAAAGACACCTATTGTGATGACATTCTGAATCAGATTGCTTCGGTCCAGTCCGCATTAAACGGGTTGGGTAAGCTATTACTGGAACATCATATGAAAAGCTGCGTTATCGAGCGCATACAAGATGGCGATACCGAAGTACTGGATGAACTGTTAACCACGATGAATAAGTTGATGAAATAAGTGGGTTTGAAGCAGCACGGGGTGCTGCTCTTTTTTAGATCATCATTATAGGGTACCGGGGTACACAAAAAACAGAAAAACCGATAAGGGGAAGAGGAAATGACCGCAGTAAAAATCTATACCATTCCAACATGTAGTGATTGCACCTTTGCCAAGCGTTACTTCAAGGAACATAACATTTCTTATGAAGATTACAATTGTGAAGAAAACCTTGATTATGCGATCGAAGTAAAAAAATTAACAGGGAAACAAATCGTTCCAACCATTGTCATCGGTGATCAGGTGTTTATCGGCTTTGCAGAGAATCTTAATAAAATCAGTGAATTATTGAAAATTCAATAAGTAAAAAAATATATGGGGATTATCGTACCAAAGATCATTCCAAATGAAAGAATTCATTGAACCAGCATAACAAGATAATTAATCAATCAAAGCAGATTCTAACTAACAGAAGCTGCTTTTTCCATGCCAAGCGGGAGGAGAGATATCAGGTTACCATTAATATGAATCATTCAGTTAAAAATTAAAGTAAGGGGGTTCCTTTTATATCCCACTTTTCTTATGATGGAAACAGAGAAAATCTGTTAAAACTGGTTCGATTATACGTGTGATGTTTAGTAGGTTACAAGTTCTCTTTTGCATGGACTCGTATATATATTTAGGAGGTTTCTGCATGGTGAAAGTACAAGAACGTCGGCATCTGGTCCTGATTGGCAACGGGATGGCGGGCATCAACACGGTGGAACAGATATTAAAACTGGCGCCCAGCACCTACAGGATCACCGTATTTGGAAGCGAGCCTTATCCCAACTACAATCGTATTCAGTTATCTTATGTGCTAGAGAAGAGTAAAGCAGTAGAAGACATCATTCTGAACGACTGGGATTGGTATATAGAGAACGGAATAGAGCTATATACGGGAACGACTGTAACGCATATTGATACGGAACAAAAACTTGTGAAGGCAGACAATGGTATGGAGGTTCCATATGACACCCTCATCATTGCTACTGGTTCCAACCCGTTTATACTTCCTGTTCCAGGAGCAGATAAAGAAGGAATTGTAGGTTTCAGAGATATCGCAGATTGCCAGAATATGCTGCATGCAGCAGATCAGTACAAGAAGGCTGCTGTTATTGGCGGGGGCTTGCTTGGACTCGAGGCGGCCAAGGGGCTGCTTAAACTGGGGATGGATGTGACCGTGGTCCATCTGTTTGAAGAGATCATGGAACGACAGCTCGATCATACCGCTTCATTGATGCTTCAGGCAGAACTGGAAAGCCAAGGTTTGAAATTTGCTACCGGCAAACAGACCGAGGAGTTTCTAGGGGATGATCGGGTCAGCGGTATTCGTTTTTCCGACGGAACGACGCTGGAAGCGGAATTCGTCGTCATGGCGGTGGGGATCAGGCCAAATACTGCATTAGCCAAGGAAAGCAGCATTGAGGTTAATCGTGGTATTCTCGTGGATGATTTTATGCGTACTTCAGTGCCTGATATCTATGCGGTAGGGGAGTGTAACGAGCATCGAGGTATTACATATGGGCTTGTAGCTCCGCTATTTGAGCAGGGAGCCATTCTTGCGAAGCATCTATGTGGAGTGGATACGAAGCCGTATGAAGGATCGGTGGTATCTACTCAACTTAAAATATCTGGCGTAGACGTGTTCTCCGCTGGTGAGTTTATGGATGCAGAAGGGCTGTCTATTGTGAGGGTGCATGATGACTGGCGACGTATTTACAAAAAAGTGCTGCTGCGCAGCGGACGGATCGTCGGCGGTGTCCTGATTGGAGACGGAAAGGAATCCTCCAGACTTCAGCAGTGGATTCGAACAGGTACCGTGATGACAGAAGCCATTCATAATGCGATTGTGGGACAAGCTTCGGTCGAAACCGGGAATACGGCCGCGGATCTGGCGGATGAGGAGATCGTATGCGGTTGCAATGGGGTGACGAAGAAGCACATTGTGGATGCCATTAACGAAAAAGGATTAACCACAGTGGAAGAGATCAAGGTAGCAACAAGTGCATCGCGTTCGTGTGGAGGCTGCCGACCTGTTGTAGAGCAGATTCTTCAATATGTGCTCGGGGACAAATATGATTCAGCGGCGGCGAAACAGGAAGCAATCTGTTCCTGTACCACACTGAGTAGAGATGAAGTCGTGACGGCGATTAAAGAAAAGGGGCTGATCACCTCTAAAGAAGTAAGGTATGCGCTGGAATGGGATAACCCGGAGGGCTGCTCCAAATGTCGTCCTGCGCTGAACTACTATCTGGGTATGATTTGGCCGGCTGAGCATGTGGACGAGAAGGATTCACGTTTCGTGAATGAACGGATGCATGCGAACATCCAGAAGGACGGAACATTTGGCGTTGTGCCGCGGATGTACGGAGGGGTAACCACACCAGAGGATCTCAGACTTATTGCTGACATTGCCGACAAATACAACGTCAAGCTGGTTAAGGTAACCGGTGGTCAGCGGCTTGACCTGCTTGGGGTCAAAAAGGAGGACCTGCCGAAGATCTGGAAGGACCTTGGCATGCCGTCCGGTTATGCGTATGCAAAGGCGCTTCGTACGGTGAAGACCTGCGTGGGATCACAGTTCTGCCGTTTTGGCACGAAAGATTCGATGGGAATGGGAATAATACTCGAGAAGAAGTTCGAACGATTAGATATGCCAGCCAAGTTCAAGCTTGCTGTTAACGGCTGTCCGCGTAACTGTGCGGAGTCATCAACCAAGGATATTGGGATCGTCGGCAATGAGGGGGCTTGGGACATTTACGTTGGCGGTAATGGCGGGATTAAAGCCCGGCTTGCTGAACTGCTGTGTAAGGTACGAACAGATGAAGAGCTTCTGGAGATTGTCTCCGCATTCATGCAGTACTACCGGGAGACAGGCAAATATCTGGAGCGGACCTCGGAATGGATCGAAAGGATGGGACTTAAATCCGTCACCGAAGCTGTGGTCAATGATCTGGATAACCGCCGGGCTTTGGCTGAGCGAATGGAGGTCGCTCTGGCGCAGGTGAAGGAACCTTGGAGTGAAATCCTGAATAATTCAAATTTAAGGGAACGGATGTTTGAAGATATCAGTGTCTCTACGAAACAGGACTAGTAACAGGGAGGGGCTGCAAGATGGAACCGATATTGAACAGAAATGAATACACGTATTACCTTGTTGGCCATGTAGATGATTTCACGGAGAGACTGGGACGGGTTGTGCGCTTGGATAATGAAGAGATTGCGGTATTCAAGACAACGGACGGACAGATCTATGCACTTGAGAATAAAAGCCCTGGGCCGCGTGGAGGCACGATTGCAGAAGGAATTATATCCGGAGAGGTCCTGTTCGACCCGATCTGTGATTGGAAAATTTCGTTGACGGATGGTCAAGTGCTTGATCCTGATACGGGATCGGTTCGGACTTATCCGGTTCAGGTTATCGGGGACGAGGTACGAGTTGGATTACTTAAGAATGAGGGAGGGCTGTTCCATGAGTAAAGACCTTCAGAACAAAAAAATTGTCATTGCCGGGTCGCAAAAGACGGAAGAAATGGCTGAGATTATTGAACGAAGAGGTGGAGTCCCCCTTGTCCGGTCACTTCAGGGATTAACGTACTCGGATCCGGTTGAAGTGGAAGAGGATGTAAAGCGTTTTATCCGGCAGGGGGCAGACTGGTTTATTTTCACGACAGGTATTGGATTTGAAGCCATGATTCAAACTGCGGAGAGGCTTACCGCTGTCTCTGAATTCGAAGAGAGATTGAAAGAAACCAAGATTGCCTGCCGCGGTTACAAAACAAATGCCCTTTTAAAGAAATCAGGTATTCATCCAGTCGTCTGTGATGATGATGGAACGATTGCCAGTATGATCGAAAAGCTTGAGGTGTTTGATTTTAACGATCAAAAGGTGTGGATTCAGCTTCATGGCGAATTGTCGTCGGAGTTATATCAGTTTATCAAAAGCAAGGGCGGCATAGATGTTCAGGCGATACTGCCTTATCATTATCAAGCTCCTGAACAGGAGACGCTGGCATCGATCCTGAATGAACTGATTCAGCGGGAAGTGGATGCCGTTTGTTTCACGACCCGAGTTCAAGTCGGATATTTATTTGATTATGCAAGAGAACAGGGACGTGAAGAAGAGCTGAAATCCGTCTTTGAACAGGATGTACTAGCTGCCGCTGTCGGCAAAGTAACGGCTGAAGCGCTTCGAGATAGAGGGATAAGCCGGATTATTGTGCCTGAGAAAGAACGAATGGGTGCTTTAATCGTGGAGATCGCGCAATACTATGAAGGTGTAGAGGGCCCATAACATGGTCCATTGAAAGTCGCTAATTTAGCGGCTTTTTTGTTTTATCTGTACAAGTTCTTGTCCCAGTGCATCTTTGTCATAGGCGCAGCCAATCATTATGATAAGAAATTTGGAATTGTTTGGTATCCTCAACTCGATTACGATACAAATGTAGCAAGGCTACATAATATATTAGAGGAGAGATGCAGCATGGCAAAAGGAGTATTTTATCACGCGGGTTGTCCGGTATGTGTAGAGGCAGAGCAGGTATTTCTAGATTACCTGGATCCATCGAAGGTGCAGGTAGAGGTCGTACATCTGGGCACTGACCGCTCACGGATCGAGGAAGCAGAACAGGCTGGGGTGAAATCAGTTCCGGCACTCGTGATCAATCAGGTAGTATACCACATCAATTACGGTGCGAGCTTGGACGCTGTAAAGGAGAGCTAACAAAAGAGAAGGTGCAGCCTAGTGCGGCTTCCTTCCGCTTTTGCCAAAGTCGTATGCCCGTACGAGAGGCGTGATGCCGGATGTTCTACCATGCAGCCGACCGAGAGAAGCAGCCCTCCGCCCGGGTGAGTATGACACTATTTCGCGTAAGCCAGTCTGTGAAGAAAATTACCCAGATGGAAAGCGATGCGGTGGGGTTAAGTCCGGTACAGGTGCATGCGCTGCTCTTTGCCGGTCAGACCAGAGAGGACATGGCTACGGTCGGGCATTTCGCCAGGGCGATCGGTGCAAGCCATGTCACCGCTGTGAAGATCGTGAATGGGCTGGTGGTAAAGGGACTGCTCGACAAGCTGCAGCACCCGGGTGACCGGCGGAGCACGATCATTCACTTGACAGCTGCAGGCATGCAGCAAATGGAGGCACTGGAACGGTGGGGGGAATCGCTAGAGCGTACGATCGCTTCGTTACCTCCGGAAGTTCTTAATATGCTGGAATTGGGGCTGGGAGCTGTCATTTCAGCCTTGCAGCGGGAGGGCTACCTGACGGTCGCGGAACCATGCAGAGGCTGCGTCAACTTTCGGCCGAACACTGGAAGCGATGATAAACCGCACTACTGCACTGCGCTGCAAAATTACTTGTCACACGAAGCCTCTTTGAAGGAGTGTCCGGAGCACCAATCGTCGATTGACTAGTCCCTATAAGCGGTGACGAATCTGTCCAGGAAGACCCTGCTCGCCGCGCATAAAAACTTGTGCTTCCGGTATACCATCCCTACCTCAAGCTGGAAACCGTCTTGTCCGATTGGAATGGAGGTAACTCCACTATTCAGACTTTCTTGCAACAGACTGGAAGGTACGATGGCCAAACCTAAGCCCTCGCGCACCATGGCGAGTATTCCTTCCAGGCTGTCTATCTCCAAAGCTGGGGCGATTTCGGTCTCTGATGACTCGCAAGGCTTTTGGATGACACGGCGAAGGAAGGGCTCTGCCGGTAACAAGCATGGGAAGCTGGCTATGGCACTAAGGGGCGGGCCATCCTCGTTCGCTAACGGGTGCTGCTGGGGAGTAATCAGCACAAGGCGTTCGGTGTGAAGCGGAATACACTCGAGTTGATCCCGCTGGGCATGCTCCGGCTGAAGATAACAGAGCCCGACGTCGATATTATTCTGAAGCACGGCATCATAGATTTCTTCGCTAGATAGGTTGCGTACGGTCACTTTGATCGACGGGAACTCCCGGTGAAAGGCCGTAAGCACACTCGGAAGCTTGGCTGTGGCAAGCGTGGACAGGGCACCGATATCCATTAATCCCCTTTGCAGTCCTTGCAGTGAACGGATGGCGACTCTTGCTTGCTGAAGCTCATGCATAATATGATAGCAATGCTGCAAAAGGATCGCTCCCGCTTCGGTGAGAGCGGTCTTTTTGCCAATGCGGTCAAAGAGTGGAGTACCGAATTCGTCCTCAAGCAGCCGGATTTGCTGGCTGAGCGATGGCTGTGTAATGCCAACTCTTTCTGCGGCACGAGTGAAGTGCAGCTCCTCCGCAAGAGCGGTGAAATACTCCATATGTCTGAATTCCATATTTTCCCTCCAAGGAGTATTTTGTTACCATTGTAAGCTTGTGAGGTAGGGATGACAACATCCACGCTTTAACTAGGTTGTTTTGCACTTCCGGTGGAGACGGTATGAGCGCATTGACAAGAACTTGATCCCATTAAAAGTCGCTAAATTAGCGGCTTTTTTGTTTTATCGGTACAAGTTCTTGTGCCGATTCGAGGACAAGAACTTGTACCGATTAACGATTAGTTAAGTATTTAACTACATGTTACTGCTCTAATTCATTAAGCTAAATAAGCCGCAGTTAAAATGTTCACATTTGTGTGTACAGTCGTAACTACAGGGAATGCTTGGACTTTCGGCCGCTGTTGTCTCCAGATTTCTTGATTTATACCGCAAGGCGGATGAAATCCGGAGACAAAGGCGGTCGCTTTCGCTCCTACAGTTCCAAGCTTCCCCTCCGTTACGCCTTACCCTCAAGTCAAATTTTTAACTGCGTCTTATATAACAGGCAGTTTAGCATAGGGAAAGCTAACATTGTAATAGCTTAATTAATGTCTTTGACATGGCCGTTGGAACTGTCTTTTTGATACGTTTCATTGATTTCTCCAAAAAATAATTATAAAGATGTCACAAAGCATCTATGTTGATTGTTATTACACATATAAACAGGGCCCTGGTAAGGAAGGAGAAAATATGGAGCAGAAAAGCGAAGAGTTAGAAATAGATAATATAGTGGCTCAAATAAAAGACGGGAACAAGGAAGCGTTTCGAGCGCTTGTTTGTGAATACCAACGTAAAATTCACGTATATAGTTACCACATGCTTAGGAATAAAGAAGAGGCTGAGGATGCGGTTCAGGAAATCTTTTTAAAGTGTTACCAAAATATACACCAATATTCCCAAGGAACGTCCTTTTCCGGATGGTTGTATACAATTGCATATAATCACTGCATTAATTTACTAAAGATATTGAGCCTAGCAACTACTTCTCGCTGTTCAAGAGCGATAATGCAAACAACTTTATTTTCTATCATAATCCAAAGGCCGATGAGCTCATCTCGCAAGGGGCGTCCGAGTCTGACCCAGCCAAACGGCACGACATCTACAATAAGCTGCAGCAAATTCTGCACGACGATCTCCCGACGCTCAGCATCTACTCGGAGAAACGACTCCAGGCAGTATCGAATGTCGTGGTGGGCGGCAAGCCGCTTAACCTTGGCGCGTTCAATAATGTAAATGAGTGGGATTTGAAAACCAATTAATGAAGGAGCGATTCCAATGAGCAAAAATCTCGTTATTGTCGGTGCAGGTCCAGGCGTTAGTGCAGCAGTGGCCCGTAAATTCGGTTCGAACGGCTTCCGAGTTGTACTCGTCGCCCGTAATCCATTATCGCTGGAGGTGCTCGCGAGCGAGCTTCGCGACCAATCGATTGAAGCCTACACAGTAGCAGCCGATGCATCTAAACCGGAGTCGATATCGGAGGCGTTCCAGACTATTCGTGAGCAGCATGGAACACCAGATGTTCTGCTGTATAACGCAGCGTTTATCTCCAAAGCCACTATCTCGACATTAGAAGAGCAGCAGCTGATCGATGAATTCAAAGTGAATGTTGTAGGAGCATTGTCGAGTGTGAAAGAGGTTATTCCAGCATTCCGCGAACGCAAGGAAGGAACGATTCTGATTACGGGTGGCGGCTTCGCACTCTCGCCAAGTCCGGATTACGCATCCTTGTCGATTGGCAAAGCTGGAGTACGCTCGCTTGCATTATCGCTTGCCCAGGAATTGCAGCCTGACAACATTTATGTTGGCACGGTTACGATTGGCGGCTATGTTGCGAAAGGTACCGCTTATGATCCAGATGCAATAGCTGAGAAGTATTGGGAGCTGTATCAGAAGCGCGATCAGGCGGAATTCGTATACGCATGATGAGATAGCGTCAGCTGGATGAGAGGGGAGAGCGAACTGTGGAGCAGTGGAAACGAAATCTATACATCCTGTGGATCGGCTTGTTTCTTAACCATATGGCCTACACACTGTCCGTTCCGTTCTTCCCCTTATTTCTGCATCAGGAGCTTGGGATAGATAGCGGCTTGGAGGCGTGGTCTGGCATATCGATATCGATCAGCTTTTTGATTAACGGACTATGTACGCCATTCTGGGGCTCGCTCGCCGACCGTTACGGCAGTAAGCTTATGCTATTCCGCTCGGGAGTGGGGCTCGGCTTAGCACATCTAGCTAATTACTTCGTTTACGATCCGGTCACCTTCATTTTGGTGCGCGTTTTTCAAGGACTGATGGCTGGCTTTAGTCCAGCCTCAGTCGCCCTTGTTGGAACGAATACACCGGACAAGTATGTGGGTTATGCACTTGGCGTCATCTCTACCTCGACTGCAGCAGGCGGCATTATTGGTCCGCTCGCTGGCGGAGTCTTGTCGCAATGGGTCGGCCTGCGCGGATGTTTCATCGCATCGTCAGTCATTACGTTATTGTCAGCTATCATTGTGCTAAGGGTGAAAGAGACGAATCGCAGACGTTCATCGGAACGAATGAGCGTGATACAGGATTTGAAACGAGCCGCTAGGAATCCTAATCTGCTTCGGATCTATGGTCTTATTCTGCTAGTCTCGACTTCTATATTAATTCTTGAACCGCTCGTTACGATTTATGTTGTACATCTCGGCGGGAGTGCGAATAAAGTGACGCTAAGCTCCGGAATCGTATTCTCGGCTGTTGGCGTGGCGACGGTGGTCATGGGTCCTCGCTGGGGGAAAATCGGCGGCAGGATCGGTTATCATAAAACGCTGCTTGTTGGTCTCATCGGCGGAGGACTTGGCAATTTGCTGCAGCTAGTCGTTCACAATCTAGTCGGGTTCGGATTACTGCGGTTTAGCTACGGCCTATTCTTCGCGGCGGTGTTTCCAGCGCTCAACGCACTTATTATTCAACATGCAGACCGCGATTTTCGCGGCCGTGCCGTGAATCTCAGCCAATCCGCCAACCTGTTCGGCATCGTTGCAGGCCCGCTGCTCGGCGGCATACTTGGTGGATGGATGGGCATTCCGTTTGTATTCTTGTTAACCGGAATTGCTTTGCTCGCAGCAGCCTGGACGGTCAGAGGTGCCATGTTCATTAAGCCGTTCTCCCGGGAGAAGGGCGCTGCAAGCAGTGATACATAGCTGCATACAAGGATGAAGGAAGTATTATCATGACGGCTAAACGGCAGTTGAAACATGGCGGCTACTTAGATGGTATTGGCAACAACAGTATTGTGTTCTGGCGCCATCCCACAGTGCCGCTTAACGCAGGTGTCAGTCTCGAATTCTAAAAAAATCTGGGGACAACAGCGGCCGGAAGTCCAAGCATTCCCCGTAGTTACAACCGTACAAATGAAAAAAATTTAAGTGCGGTCTTACATAGAATAATGCAGAGGGAGGGAGACCCATGGAGGATGAGAAGCAAAGGTTGAGTATCGAGGCCGCCAGGCTGTATTATCTCTCTGACAAAAAGCAGGCGAGCGGGGGAAATTTAAATAATCAGATTAGAATCAAAAAGCGCATGATAGTGGATATAGCTGAACATATGTACAAAATACTATACAATATTAATTTTTAAGATTTGTTGACGAAGCTATTATACTAATTGCTCCGCAAAACTGCTCGTTATTTCAATATGAGAATGCTAACTGCCGAAGTTTGTTGTTCGTCTCATTCACAGTAAAAAGGCACGATTTGACCAACATATTTTTCTTATTCGATGCGGTATTCTCATATTCCTTGCTGTCTAAGTATCGAACCCGATTCTGAGTAGAGGTGCTTATTGTAAAGTTTAATTATATATGTTTTTCATGTTGAGAGCATCGATGATTTTTTGCTATGATTTCCAGTGAAAGGTGGTCGATTTTGATGGCAAATCATTTTGCCAATATGCTACGCGGCTCATGCAAAGCCTATTCTTAGGGCGAACCTTTGCATGGGCGGACATAAGCAACTCTGTTCGCCCACGTGACGTTTCTAAAGGATGGGCTATGCACCTTATTTGTTCATTTATATAAGGGAGTTGAGTGCATTGACCAATTCATTCATTAGAAAACATCAAAATCTCGTGGATCTTCAGAATCATGTCCAGCAGTTGTTAGATGAACTCGCGGAAGACGATATCGGCGCAGGATTTCAAGCAGCAGCCTATTGGCGCGGAGAGTTGGTTCTGAATGCTTTTTCAGGCAGCGCGGATTCAGCAGGACGACGATCCGTTGACTCAGATACCTTATTTGTTCTGCAATCTTGCTCCAAAGGCATTGTTTCAACTGCCATTCATATTCTTGTCCAACAGGGCAAACTAGCTTATGATGAGCGGATTTCCCATTACTGGCCCGAATTCGGAGCGAATGGTAAGGAAAAGATTACTCTCCGCCAGGCTCTTACCCATACGGCAGGAGTTCCCTTGATGCCCACGTACGCGGATATGCGGCTCATCACGGACTGGCGAGCGATGGTCAGCGAGATGGAGAAGCTTGAGCCAATCTGGGAACCTGGCAGCAAGTCTGGTTACCATGGTCTGACTTTCGGCTGGATTTTGGGGGAAACCGCATCCCGAGCGGATGGGCGGACTTTTGCTCAAATTGTTCATGACGAGATATGCAAACCCTTAGGCATTGAAAAGGATCTGTACTTAAGTGCATCCTCGGAAGCAGAATCCCGTATAGCTCAGATTAGCGGTGAAGCCGTACCGATTGCTTCCATGCCGGATGACATGCTTTTCAAGCGAGTTCTGCCTCCTGCTCTGGTCCCAGTTGCAAATTCTGAATGGAATTCGCCCTGGTTCCATGCAGCGGCTGTACCTGCCGTGAATGTCGTCGCTACGGCTCAGGCGTTAGCGTGTATGTATGCCTCACTGATTGGCCAAGGTGTGGATGGTGGTAGACGTCTGCTCGAGCCAGCTTCCGTAGTGGAGGCGACGTCACTGCATTTTGAAGGCATCGACGAAGTTGCGCTAGCTCCCATTAAATTGGGACTTGGCTATAGCCTTAGTCAAGAAGGTGATTCCATGGGTGGCAACCCGATGGCTTTCGGTTATGCCGGTTTGGGCGGTATGATTGGATATGCCGATCCATCGAAAAGCCTTGCAGTGGCGGTACTGTGTAATCGTATGAAGGTTGGAAGGGGAAAGCGGTCTCCCGATCGACTTGTATCTGATCTAATCCGCGAGAAACTAAGTAATGTTGAATCATAATTTTATGCCTTGAAAAGAATGGCCCGACATCGTTTTATAGTCGGGCCATTCATAATTCGTTTTGGCAGACATAGATTAATCACGAACTTTTTGAGTAAGTACATTTGTGTCATGCAAAAATGCACAAAAGTGCCTACATTCTGGTGGGACTACTGGAACGTATATCAGATGACAATAACATATTTGCTAAGTAACCGGTCATTAAGCTAACGGACAGGTTACTTCCAATGTGTGGTAATATTTAGTTGATTAACAATTCACTTTAGGAGGTGAAGGGACTGATAATGAGCATCCCTACTGACAAGCTTCCCATTACCGCAATGGCAATTTGTCATTATGAAGGAAGTCATGAATATTATCTATTTTCTTGTGACTTGGATTGGCAAGTCATTGGAGATTTTGACTTTAATACGCTGGAAGAAGCAATGTTGAGTGCTAAACTAAGTCATAACGTTAATGAAGAAGATTGGATAACTATCTAATAGTTCTATTCAATTATTATGGAAGTTAGTTCAGAACAGGGGAAGCTCATTATGGAAAAGAAGCAACTGAATCGTGAAGAATCATTAAATATCAAAGCGAAACTAAATTCTGTATGGGACATTACTGGTTACTATTGGTACCCTTTGGCTAAAACGAATAGAAATGATGTAATTGCGTTTGACTTCCCTTTTATAAATACTGATTTAAAGATGAACTTCTTGAAAGATTGTCTTATTACACATGGTGTTACAGACATTTATGAATATTGGGCAGGCAACGAACTTTGCTATAAATTTGCTTTAAATCATGAGGTAGAACAGCTTTTCTGGAAGAGTGACCCTTACTTTTCTGAATGTTATAACGAAGGCTTCTGGTTTTCAAAAGAAATGGATTGGATTATTTATTTTACTCATGAAGAAACTTGTACATTAGGCGGCGAATGGTTGATAACCACAGTAAAGCAGGGATGGCACGATTGGAATAAAAACATAAAGTGGGATACAAAGAACGATAAATCATTGAACTAACGGGGAACTATAGCTCAAATATCATAAAGAACCGGTAGCCACGGACGGCTGCCGGTTTTCTCTCAACTAACGGGCAGGTGGTCCCAATTAAAGGAAAAAGGATTTTAATAACGAGTAGTACTGTAACTCGATAGAAGGAGCTTCTTAAGTATGGGAAAATTCCTATGTGACTGTGGCAATCTATTCTCAACTGTACATAGAAGAGAACAAAGTTGTACACTGAGAGATTAAGGTATTAGACTGTTCATTCGTCATAAACTAACGCTAATCTAACGGTATACTTAAATCAGAAGGGAAGTGATTTTGTTGAAATCTGTAATCATAAGCGGGATATTAATTGCTATATTTTCAGTTCTTTATTTGCCTTCAGGAACAACTTTCGCCTTTGATTCAAAGGAAAAGTCTTTACGAATCATCGTTAATGATAAGGAGATTATTTTTAGAGACGCGAAACCATTCTATGATAAAAACGGCAGGGTGCAGGTTCCACTCCGTTTTGTAAGTGAGGCGATTGGGGCAAAAGTACAATGGGACGTCATAACAAGGAAAGTAACTGTCACTTTAGGTGGGGATAAGATTGAATTGGGTATAGGCAAGAAGTCATATACCTTAAATGGGCAGCAATTTAAAATGAATACTTCTTCTATAGTGAATCATGGTACAACGTTTGTACCGATTCGGTTTGTTGGCCAAGCTTTAGGAGCATTGGTAACCTTTGATACTATGCGTAATACGATACATATTGACACTGCCAACAGTGATGTTAACCTTGAGCAAATACCAATAAAGGAAGGGAAATCGATCTACAATGGTTTTATAATTGATTTGGATCCAGACTCGAAGTTACTTATAGGTAACGGTCTCTACGATACTTATGGCAGCGAATATTCGTTACTAAATATTGTGGTAACATTCGATAAGATGGATACGGAAACAGACTACAAAAAGCAATATAAAGATGTTGAAGAGATCCTGTTGCAGAAGGTGGATTCAGAAACAGTGGCCGCAGTGATGAAATATCTTAGTGCAAAGACAACGGCTGAGGACGTGCTTCCCTCTAAGGAATTTAAGGATACTAACTACAAGGTTATTGTCTCGTCAAGATTGATAGATTCCAATATAAACATTTTTGTCTTTAAGAATTAATTCTATTAGACCTGTGCCTCAGCGAAACGACGATGTTAATGAACTAACGGGCAGGATAGTTCCAAGAAGTGGTATTATTATTTGTGAGGTGATTATTAATGAGTTGGTTACAAGGTGGACCATTTTTAGAACTTAGCTTTATATTCAACGAACCAACGAAAATTGAAAAAGTCATCACTAAACTGAATAATGATAACGTTAAAATAGATGTCCACAACTCGCCAGAATATATTCAGCAATTTTACGAAGGTTATCCTTTTTATGAGGAAGATCCCTTAAATGTGTTTATCCATCGAATAGAAATCAACTTAACGGTGCACACAATCAGACAAAGGAGAGCTTTACTGTTTGTTGAGAAGATAAGTTCGGATTTATTATTATTTTCAATGTGTTTTTTCGGAGATAAATATGATGCTCCAGAGTGGAAGCAGCCAGGTATTAGAGATGATGAACTTGATGAATTTATCTCGTTGTTAATCTCACTAGCTGGAGTACCTACCCATGTAGGAGAACCGCTTCCTCCTGTTCTTGTAACATCTACTTTCAGCTTAACGTTTGGTACTCCAGTTAAAGCTACTTTCCAATCTGTTTGATCTTCTGTAGCCTGTTTTACATTGAGTACAACAGGAACTTGTTTTCCTATAGTGGGAGTTGTGATTTCTCCACCCACAGTTGAACTGTTCGGTATAGATAGTGAAGAGGTACATTTGCAAGTAATATCGTCTTGTACTTCGTAATACGCCGTTACTACGTTTCCCGTAGGTTGTACAAATGGATTACGAGAAATTGTGTTACCGTCTTTCTTGGAGTTTGGATCTCCTGTTTTTGCAGTGCCACAATCCAACTTCTGACGAGACTCGTCTTCCATTGTTTGTAGGTAAGAACATTTAAGTTTGTAAGTTTTACCATCAGATTTACCGACATAGGTTTTTGGTAATGTAATAGGCGCTGTTGCATTCGAGATAGGCCATTCTTCGTCTTCACGCTTTGTGTTGACTAATTTAGTCATAGAAGTTTTAATCGTGGGATCAGCTGCTGTTACTTTACCTGATGATGAATCTATTAAGCTTTTATCCTTGACTTTCAACAACTTAATCTTGACTGGACCTGTACCTGAAAATGCTATAGGCTGATCGTAATATTGCCTGAATCCACTCTTATTAGCCCATAACTCTGCACTCCTAATACCAGATAAAGTTACGTATTCTGTTGGAGTCCTAACCCCGTTATGTGTAACCCTAAAAACAGTTGAGAAATATAAGTTCTGTCCATCCTTTATATTTCTCAACTTAGGACTTGCTTCCAACTTCTTCATAATGGTGTCTTTGTCCATTTCGTAGATAGTTGTTATCTGACCCGGGTTAGGAAAGTTTGGTTTGTCTGACTTTACGAAATCTGTGGAATTTATTCTGATGTAGTTTGAGTCTTTCAGTGGAGTACATTGCACTGTTAGCGGTGCAGTACTATTACAAGTCGTATCCATTCTTATAATCCATGCCACTGACTCGTATTTGATACCAGATGTAGCTTGTTTATTGATAGCCTCGTAGTGTAGATTACCCGTTTCTTTTACGAATCGGAGTCCCATTTGCCCACTTCCAGATGATCCATCATTATCCCCAGTCCTTGCAAGTACTATGCTGGTGTTAGAAAGTAATGTTGTTATGAGAACTATTATACTTAGTACTAAAGATAAATACCTCTTCAATTATTTCAGCTCCTTGTACGA
This sequence comes from Paenibacillus sp. SN-8-1, assembly GCF_050995535.1. NCBI lineage: Bacteria > Bacillati > Bacillota > Bacilli > Caryophanales > Paenibacillaceae > Paenibacillus > Paenibacillus sp. SN-8-1. The sequence goes on along the minus strand of NZ_CP194782.1, from coordinate 2,239,835 downwards.
ATAAGCACCTTTTCTAAACATGTTTTCTGGAGAGTATACTTTGTAGAATTCCCATTGATTATCTGTAACATTAGCAAATAGAGAGATATCCGCATACCCCTCATACCATACCCCTTTCTTCACAAACTTAGGAGACTCTGAAGCATAACTTGGGTCATAACTATCCATGCTAAATTGGCTTGCGTCATTTGCACTGATAACACGGAATTTGAATTTCGTTCTAATGAACTGCACACCAACATTGTAATGAACAGAACTAGGATCTGGAGAAGCGTAACCTTCGACTATCAGCTTGTTCTTTTTGACAAATGTTACAAAGTCTCTGTACACTTCTGGATTATACCCTTTCCATGCACCTAGTTGCTTCCAAGATTCTTTCCCATAAGAGTTAAGGTCAATAGTTCTATAATCTACATTAAGTGCAAGCTTGTAGTAGTTCTTAATGTTCATGCTGATACGGTCTAGGTTGGACTTATCCCAAGTGCGATTATTAACTTCCTCTTTGTTTTTGAAAGTGTTTCCTCCAGCAAGGATTTGATATTTCTTCACAGCATATGCCCAGTCTGGAGTATCAGACAGAAGCAACCATTCGTTAGAGTTTTGGTTAGCACGCAACTCACGACCCCACCAAGTAAGCTTTACATCCCCTGCATCAATCTTAGCTTGGTATTCAGGACTAACGATGTTTACAGCATAAGACTGTTGGTCCCATTTAACATCGGATTGCAGAGTCTCACTGACAAAGCGAAGAGGTACCATAGTACGACCTTCTACTTGAATTGCAGAGGTGTTAAGAGTTACTGCTTGACCATCAACTTTTACTACTTTAGAATTGATAGTCATTACGATTGTTTTACCTTTGTACTTCAAAGTAGCAGTACGAGTTGCATTATTCCAAGATACTTCTGCTCCCAGTTTCTCTGTTACAAAACGAAGCGGCACCATTGTGTTTCCGTTCTTGTCGAAGAATGGCTCTGTATCTGGGAAGCTTACTTTCTTACCATCTACTACGACATCAATTGTTAGAGCTGGTGTGTGTACTGGTGGTAGTGTCGCAGCACTAACTGCTCCTGCAGAACTAAATACTACCGAACTTACCATAACTGACATAAGAATCTTTTTAAACATAATTATCACTTCTCCTCATAATTTTAATTTAGGAGTTGTCGGATTGGTTACATGCCAATAATATTGAACATGTCCCTGATTACGACAACTCTGATTTATTTCGTTTTCTTTTTAAGTTTAGACCAATCATCTTCTGGATACGCAAGTGACATTGCTTTGTAAGGTGAATCTTTGAAGTAATGGTTCATGAATCTGACGACACCGTTCGTGAGTTTGACGTGGTGTCTAGTACTTTACCTATAGGTCTTAAAGTGGGGGATTACATAGACTACCGTTTAGTCTATCCACTAGGAGAAGATTACATTGTACTATCTCATAAGCGGGTAGAAGAGTTAAACGGTAAGACTGTAAAACTACATCTAAGCGAATCCGAGATTCATCAGTATCAAGCCGCTATCGTAGACTACTATCTTAAGATGCAAAGTGGTTCTATGGTATACATGGCTAAATATGTCGAGCCAGGAGCTCAGAAACAAGCAACCAGTTATTATGCAGTTCCTAAGAATATTCTAGCTATCATGGCAGCAGATCCTAATATTGTTGAAAAAGTTAACGCAGCTATTAACAACAATACTAGGACAATCATCGAACATGGTATGTCTGGAGTATCTACTGAACAGGGATCAGCAATTAACTCTGGTCGTAATGATATTAAGTCTAAGATCGATGAAGGACAAACTCAAGCTACTAACAACGCTAAAGCAAAAGCGGAAGAAGAAGCTCAGCTTAAACAACAACAGCAAGATGCCAACAACGTAATCGGTAGCGACAACAGCAAACCAAATGACTCTGGAACTAAAGCTCCTTTGAAAGTAGAGAAGGGAGTAGTTGAGTAATGCATATAGGAGTGTTTGGACACACCGACAAGAGACCATTCATTTACGCCATGCTAAAACTCCTTCAAGCAACTGGAGACGTAGCACTCATTTCTAATAATAGACATTATACAAGATTGCTTGAAGGTTACGTAAGTCAAGGTCATATGGCGAATATATTCATATCAGTTTCTGACGCAACTCCAGATGAAATCTTCGAAGAGATTGGACAAGCACCTGATGACTTTGATCACATTGTCTACGATATAGTTGATACCGTACCAGCAGAAATGGACTTGGTAGTCTATATCAAGACATACGATCTAGATGACGATGCTCAATCATTCCTAGAAATTCTCGGAGATGTAACAACAATTAATGTGCTCAATTACGACAATAAAGCAGAGAAAGATTCCTTGAACGTGTCATTGACTTTACCTATCTGGAAGTCAGTGGAAATGTTCGAAGCTTATAGAGTATTGGAGCCTATGAAGTCAAACTCTCTAACAAACGCAATAGCAAAACTACTTACTCCTAAATTGAATATGTCAGAGAAATCAGCATTGAAAGTTCTAGCAAGGGGGTGGGGATCTTGAGTATGAACGTTACTTTCATATCTCCAGACCGTAGGCAAGGGTTAACAACAGTGAGTGCTTTAACTGCTGTTGCCCTAGCTTCAACTCAAAATTTAACAACATGTCTTACATTCACCGGAGGAGATAATACCTCGCTGAACACATTCCTGGGATTAGATCCAGTGGAAGATAAAACTAGGAACATTGGTCAAATGGTGAAGCTTCTGGAAGCAGATGCTATCTCCGGAAACGAGATAGCAGACTACTGCACAAAGATCCCAGGAATACCAAACCTGCAAATTCTAGATTCTACATCTACAGATATCAACTCAGAAGCTAACGACAAGTTGATCAAGTTCGCTATTGAGAACATGACTACTGATGTCGTAATAACAGACGTCACTACAGAGATCTTTGATGAGGTAACCAAAGAGGTAATTGAACACTCAGATCTGGTTATTATGGTACTCACTCAGTCAAGAGATATCTGGAAGAAACTAAAACTGTGGGAAGAAGAGCAGTGGGAGCCTGGCTCTAAAGTAAGCCAAACGATTATGGAGAAGTTGAGCTCAAAGGGTCTGCTATTCGTATTCAATCAATATGATTATAACGTAGAAGCTTTCAGAGACACGACCAAGAAGTTTGGAATACGTCACAGACGTTGCTGTCGAATTAGTTATAATTCATGGATAAAAAAGACAAGTAACCAGGGAAAACTCCATACGATTCTACCATATATAATTAGTAAGGATCCAAGAGTAATTGATCTGAACATAGAGATCAAAGAGTTGCTCATGGTGATCCTTTCGAATCTAGGTGCTGGTAAGGAAATCAAAGAGTCAGATATCGAAGTCAAACAATTACCCGAAAAGCGTTGAACTAACGGAGAATGATAGTTGAATAAATTTTCATCTCGAAGCTGCCGTGAAATAACCGGCAGTTTCGTTGCACTAACAGGCAGGATAAGACAACATAAAGCAAAAAGAAGAAAGAAAGAAGAATTCGTAAAATATTATTGAGAGCCAAAGAACTAATACACATATGTACAAAATACGGGTTTTGTGAATAAGTACGGGATTGATTTATAACAGTTGTTAATCATACGTTAAATTGCAATGAAAACTAACCATCCTAGAGAGTTTTGTAACCTCAGTCTCCCGGATAAAGTTCAAAAATTTTAGAAACCAAGTCTTCTGAATTGGCATGAAATTGTTGATTTGAATCCGTCCAGACTGATCTCAGAAAATACGATGCATGAAATCTCCATCCTTGGTGAGATGGATTAAATTCCATTTGAATTTCACGTCCCGGTCTGCCTCGGTACAGTCTGGAACCCGGTCTGCGCCAGGTGCCAATTTGGGTAATCCTGTCAGGATTCTGACCCGTTATATATGTAAACCTTTGGTTAAATGGTATATCCTTCAAAAAATGCTTTGGGCTGCCCACAGCAAATACCTGAGCCCGCTGAATCCCATACATCTTCTCCAAATATAGCCCTGCACGGTAAGCGATCACACCTCCGGCACTATGTCCGATAAGGATAACATGATCAGCCTCAGCTAGGTTCTCGTGGATGATTTGTGCTGACTGCGTAACCCTTCTCGACATTTCCCGAGCGAGATCATAACCAACTTCAGTAAGCTGCCGGGCCAGCAGACGATATAATGAAGTGCCTGAAGTACCATTCGCAATTCCATAAGGAAAGACGACGACAATCTTAGCATTTTGATATCTTTTGGCAATCTCGATTGCAGCATCTTCGAAGTTATCCCGGTATGTCAGTACACCGGCAAAAAAACATACTAGCGTTCTGCACTGTTCATCACATGTGCTATTGGGGGATACGTGCGCCTCGATCAAGATTCACAGCCCCCTTCTCTACTTTGATCCTGGTTGTGCTTACTGCCCTATATATTGATCTTGCTCATATCTATATACAGTATATTCCAGCGATGGACATCTAAATCAACGAAGCCAGCACCATGCATCCACCCCTAATCATGCAGAGCCTGTCTCCCATCGGACGCTGTAAATACTTCATAACCTTCATTTCGAAAAGATTGCTCCACCATACTAACAATTTCCGCCTCATCGTCCACAATCAAGATACGTTCACTCAATAGCCATTCATTCCTTTTCTGCTCAATGTCATCTGTTATTTGGACCAATTCTTCTTATTCCATATGAACATTGTAGCAAGGAATCCACCGCCCAGACAGCCAAGAACAGGCAAATAGAAGTATTCATTATAGCTGCCGGCGAGCAGCTTGAAGATCGTAGAAGCACTTAGCAGGAAAAAACTCATCATATCAGACAGATATAAGCTTCCAACCATAACTCCAATCCAGACAAAATATGAAATGATCGAGCTTGGCATCATGGTACAGATCAAGCTCACCACGCTTAGCTCAGCCAGAATAATCAAGTAGAATAGCCCATAGCTTTGGAGACTATACTGAAATGCCTCCCACGGATCGTAGGATCGATTCGGATTAAGGAAGGTGACATGCTCGACGCTCGGAAGTCCAAGATGTCCTGCCACTTCTCCAATCATGAACGTAAGACAAGTAAAGATCAGCAGCATAATTGCAAGGGTAATCCACTTGGCTAAGTATAATCTGGAGAATGTGATTGGACGGATTAAGACCAGTCGAAACTGACCGGATGTATTCTCGGAATTCAGACTATCGATCATGATGAGAGGTCCAATAATTAGAGTCAGAATGAACGACACTTCCTTAAGCAGAAAGACCGAGAAGTTCTGAGCATTTAGCGGTACAGAGTTGACATTGTCAAAGGCGCCAATCATTTGCATTTTCAGAAAAAAACAGTCAAACACCACGATAGCTGCGAATAAGATTAAGCTCACCATAGTTTTCTTACGCTTCCACATACGTTCCCATTCACTCTGCATTAACGGTAACATGATTCTAGCTCCTCCTATATCCAGCGATCTCTTTTTGTAAATCCAATGAATGCACCAAGCAGACCCATTGCTATATACCCTTCGAGAGTTCCGAGCACAATAGCAGGATAGTGTACCTTGTTATCTGACAGCATTAATGCAACTCCCTTATACTGGATCTGCGTAATAGATAACAGCTCTAGTTGATCGGGCAGCTGTAATTTCAAGACCTTGTTCGCAACCGAATAGATTGTGGGATAACCCATAGATAACAACAGAAATCCCTTTCCAACACCTATAGAAGCTGTTGAGGTAGAACAGATTACAGCAATGAATGTGAAGACACTTCCCATCGCCAGAGTAGTTAGAAGAGCTGTCCCGTAATATTGGAGTGAATAGATCAGGAGCTCGGCTCCTGAAGCCGAAGTCTCATGATAGAACAGCCGCACACTGGGCTCAGAACCGAAGAACAGCTGGCCCATAACGACCGCGTTACCGAGATAAGCAACAAAGTAAAGTACAATAGTGATGACATAAGCCAAATATTTCGCCGTAAAAAGTTGACCGAACGTGAAGGCGCGCAGCATCACCATCCGCAGCTGACCGCTGCGATATTCCTCCGTAAAAGATAAAGTTAACATGATTAATGAAATGATGTTAAACACAACAATCAACTGCTCAATCAAGGCCATAACCGGAAAGTTCTGTGAACTGACATGCTCTGGGCTATTTACGGGAGTAAGCAGATTAGTAGACATATAGTATTTGGCCGTGGCGAATATAATTAAGGGGATCGCGAGGAAAAACACCCACGTAAGCTTGCGTTTCCATAAGCGTTCCATTTCACTCAGCAGTAAGTTTCTCATCTTGATGTCATCATCTCCACGAAATGATCTTCAAGCCCCTGCGTTCCTGCCTCTTTTAGCCACTCGTCTTTGGTGCCTTGCCAGATTAGATTCCCTTCCCGAATGATCACAAACCGGTCACACATCCGCTGAAGCTCATCGAGAAGATGGCTGGAGATGAAGAATGTAATTCCGTAATCCTCACGAAGCTGAAGAATTAGATTCCTAAGATCCCTGATTCCCATCGGATCCAGTCCGTTCGCAGGTTCATCTAGAATGATTATACGGGGCTGACCAAGAAGGGCCTGAGCAATTCCGAGCCTCTGCTTCATCCCGAGTGAATACGTTCTTACTTTGTCTCGCCCCCGCTCTTGAAGACCAACGATGGCAAGAACCTCTTCCACCCGCTTGTTCCTATCCTCCGCTGCCAAGCCCGGATGCAGCCGGGCAAGGTTCATCAGATTATCTCTTCCAGACATATATGGGAAAAAGATCGGTGATTCCACAATGGCCCCAACTTGAGATAAAGCCTTAACTCGTTCTTGATGAATGTCTATCCCATTAATCGTGATTTGTCCTTCCTTCGGTTTGATAAGTCCAGTAATCATACGAATTAATGTTGTCTTTCCCGCTCCATTCGGACCAACAAAACCACAAATCTCGCCTTCCCTGATTTCAAATGACAGATGATTCACCAGCACTCGGTTTCCTGCTGATTTAGATACATTGGATACCTTGAGTACATTATTTGACAGCATAATAAATCCCCTCCTGAAGAACATCTTAGAGGGGATTTATAAAGAATTTATAACGTGCAATGTTGTATAAAAAAAGCTCCTGCCTTTGCATACTTGCAAGGACAGGAGCTTAAACAATTCGCTAATGGTTCCAATTGTTGTTTGTTATAACCAGCTAAACGCTCTTTAGTTCAATTCGCTTAAATAATGAATAACAGCAGCTTCGGCTTCGTCCAAATTGTTCACGGTAAAAGTAACCTTGCTGACTTCTTCATATTGCTGTGAAGTATAGTCATACTTCGGATCATAATAATACTCCAGCATCAGCCTTACGGCTTCAGCGAACTGATCGGCATTCAAGCACCTGTCAATTTCGGCGGCAATTGGTACGTGAATGCGGGATTTGATCCTTTGAAAGGAAGCGATATACTGCGCCTTATATTGCTGCGGCTGATAATCCTCTAAAATTTGCCGCACCCTCGCCTCAATCGGCATTTCAATCCAAATCTGGCTTCCGGTTTCTTTTTGATGAGCCAGGAAGTTCGGCATAACCACTTTGCCGATTCGCTTGCTTTCCGCTTCGAACAGAACGTAAGGTGAATCCTGGAGCTTGATCAGTTCCTCAAGCAGCAGACTATCGAAGGTCTTCTGGTTATTCGCTTTAAGGCCAATATGACCGAATATAGACCCCCGGTGACCGGCTAGTCCCTCCAGATCAAGCACCGGGTATCCTTTTTTCTTCAGACGGCGAAGCAGATTGGTTTTGCCGGTACCCGTATTTCCATGTATCACAAATGACTTTGGCTTGAAGTCAAAGGCCTCAAGCTCTTCCATTACCCATTTACGATAAGCTTTATATCCCCCGACCAAACGATAAGCATGAATATCCATAAGCGAAAGTACGGTTGCAGTTGTACGGCTGCGCATACCACCCCGCCAGCAGAATACTGCCTTATCGCCCTCGATTGCGCCAAATTCCCGGATAAAGCTTGGCAGCTTGGACGAGATAATCTGGAGGCCACGGTCTTTGGCCGCTTGAACGCTGGTCTGCTTGTATAAAGTACCTACCTCAGCCCGTTCCTCGTCATTGAAAAAGGGAATATTGAGACTGTTCGGATATGTGGAATCTTCATATTCTGAAGGAGAACGCACATCAATAACCGTCAGCTTCTTCTTGTTCTTAAGCTCTCTTAATTGCTCTAATGAAATATCCTGAAACAATGTCGTTCACCTCTTATTCTTCGTTGCTCTATTCAGGATTAAAGTCTTCCAATATCAGATTTATGCGGTTACCGTAATTTGACCCGGATGTTCCTCTATGACTTCGCCAATTAGAGCAGCCTCAACCCCGGCAGCTTTCAGTTCCTTCAGCAATGAATCACTTTCCTCAGAGGCAACCGAGATCAACAGTCCGCCTGATGTGACGGCATCACATAGAATATAACGATCGATCTGATCCATCTGCTCAGGATACAGAATACTGCCGTCCAGATGGGCAAAGTTATTCTTAGTGCCACCTGGTACGAAGCCGTTCTCCGCAAGCTCTCTGACTCTGGGCAGGACAGGCACGGCTTCTTTATGAATTACAAGCCCAAGATTGCTGCCCTTGGCCATTTCGGAAGCATGACCGAGCAGGCCAAAGCCTGTGACATCGGTGCAGGCATGAACTGTGTAAGGCTCCATAATCTCAGCAGCAGTCTTGTTAAGCGTGGACATCACGGAGACAAGCCGGGTAGTTTCTTCTTCAGTTAACTGATCTTTCTTGATTGAGGTAGTTAGAACCCCCACACCAATAGGTTTCGTTAGGATCAGCTTGTCCCCAGCCTGTGCTCCAGCATTCGTTCTTACCTTGTCCGGGTGAACAGTTCCCGTTACGGACAGGCCGAACTTCGGCTCCTTATCATCAATCGAATGGCCGCCAACGAGTGTGGCCCCGGCTTCCTTCACTTTATCACCTGCTCCTCGCAAGATATCCGCGAGTATGCTTTTATCCAGAACGGAAATAGGAAAGGCTACAATATTAAGAACGGTAAGCGGCTTCCCGCCCATGGCATAAATATCACTAAGTGCATTTGCAGCGGCGATTTGGCCAAATGAATAAGGATCGTCCACAATCGGTGTAAAGAAATCAAGGGTCTGCACGATTGCCAGATCATCTGTGAGCCGGTATACTCCGGCATCATCACTCGTATCTGTGCCGACTAATAGATTCGGATTAGGTTCAGTCGGTGGCAGTGTCCGGAGAACCTGCATCAAATCCGCAGGACCAATTTTGCATCCGCAGCCCCCTTTGGAGGATAGGGAGGTTAACTTTATATTTCCAGCTTGAGACATGATGGACTCAGCTCCTTAACAATTAATATGAACCTAGGCTATGCGACACTACTAACATTCACAGAATACCTTATATTTTACACGAAAAATCGACCGGTGTACAAAAAATAAGTTACTTAATATATCTCGGCATGCTATAATTGTAGCCTTGATTAATTACGATCACATGGAGGTCAGTCAGCATATGTCATCAAATAGTAATGCTTCTATACATGGAGGCAAGAGACCATCCTCATTCAGAGGTATCCTGTTTGTCATCCTTTTCCTGATTATTGCAATTGCCGGGCTCACTTATGTCAAGTGGTGGCCTTACTATTTCAAGGCTATTAAAGCGGCAGCTGAACATAGCATCGGCTCCTCAATTCTGACCAGCGACCAAGGAACTGCTCCAGCTCCATCTATACAGTCTGCCTGGGATTACGGAGTGGTATACTTTAAATCGGTATGGAAGGCTGCGGTGCTGGGGATTTTGCTTGGTTCTCTCGTGCAGGTTCTCCTTCCATCAAGCTGGCTGCTCAAGGTTCTGGGTAAAACCAATTTCAAAAGTACAGCCCTCGGCGGTATCGCCGCTCTTCCAGGAATGATGTGTACCTGCTGTGCAGCACCGATAGCCGTTGGGTTGCGTAAAAAAAATGTCTCCATTGGTGCCAGCTTGGCCTTCTGGATCGGGAATCCGGTACTTAATCCAGCTACCCTGATCTTCATGACTTTTGTACTTTCGTGGAAATTCACCCTGCTGCGTATCGTATTCGGAATTCTGCTTACCTTCGCAGTGAGTTACTTCGCGAACAAGTTCGCAGGGAACACTAAAATTCCAGATGTGATTGAAGATGTGGTTAATCAGCCGAATGAGCCACAAGGCTCTTTCGTGAGCCTTTGGCTGAGAAGCATGGGCACGATGCTTCTGACCATCGTACCTGCTTACTTGGTTACGGTTCTCCTGCTCGGCGCAGCGCGTGCCTGGATGTTCCCGTCACTCGGAGCAGGCAGTATGAGCGGAATCTTGGCCGTTATTATTTTTGCTATCGCAGGTACCCTGTTTGTGATCCCCACGGCAGCAGAAATTCCCATCATTGCAACGTTCTTATCACTTGGCTTTGGAGCAGGTGTAGCCGGGGCGCTTCTCATTACACTTCCTGCAGTCAGCCTGCCATCCATGCTGATGGTGTCCCGCTCATTTCCACGCAAGGTCATTTGGTTTGTCTTCGCCTCAGTTATACTTCTAGGCTTAATATGCGGTGCGATTAGCACTGTCGTCCTGTAAGCTCACAAAAACCCACAACCATATAGGTTGTGGGTTTTCTTGTCAGACCTAAACTGTATGACTTAAAGTAGTAATGCCTTAAGGTTTGAGTGCTTTCCAGTATTCATACGCATGTACTGCGATACCGGAATAGGATTGATACTTGGAGAGAAGCGCAGGCAGCTTGGCCAGCTCTCTTTCAAGCACCTCACTTCCTAACTGATAAAAGCTTACATAAGGCCCTTCCGAACTTACTTTGGTCTCAACTGCCAGAATGATTGGCTTGCCCAGCTCATTGCCGAAAGCAAGTTCTTCCTTAGCCATATCAGCAAGTCCACCTGTACCGGAAGCATAATTTCTGAAGTCCATGATGGTTACATGATCCATCTTCTGAATGAACCACTTGCTGACTGAGATTCCCCCATCGTTCATTACCAGATATCGGTCTACCCACGAGGCCAGATCGACACTGGTCTGCAGATTCGAGTTTTTCTTAACTTCTCCGATAAAATAATTCATATTGCCTGTCCACTCGCTGATAACTCTGTCTGTGGCCGAATACCACTGTGGTAGAACCCAAGGTTCAATATCATAATGGATACCGAAGAATCTCTCTTCGGGTTCAGCTTGCCGATTGTAATCCTTCACATAGTTAATTAACTTGGTGATCTGCGGACGATTCTCGGTAAAGGCCAAGCTTCCATTTCCGCCCATCGCGTGCACCTCAATCCCTGCATTCCAGGCTTTCTTCATGAAGGACCGATAAGCGGCGAACTTGTAATCCGTATTAATGTGCAGATAAAGCAAATTAATGTTCTTGCTCTTGGCGAATGCTAGCACCTCGTCTGGGCTGTTCACAACATCTCCAGCTTCCCAAATATAGGTAGCTCTTACTTGCGGGCTGCGATCCAGTGGCTTCGCTGCAGGAACCATTGTACTTGGCGCCTCCGGCGCCGGATCTGGTACTGGAACCGGCGTCGGCGTTGGGGTAGGATTCGGTGCAGGTGTCGGCGCTGGTGTTGGTGCAGGTGTCGGAGCCGGTGCTGGTGTCGGCGTTGGCGCTGGTGTTGGAGTTGATGGCGCAGGAGTGACAATATCTGCCTTCATCAACTTTGCCCAGCTCTCTGCATCATTGACCGCCGATCCAGCATAAGAACTTACGGTGCTGAATTGATCATTGACTTCCCACAATGCATCATCTACTAGTTGCGGATTCTTCCCGTAGAATGAAGCATCCGCGCTGCTTGGATCCTCTTTCGTGTTCAAGGCGACTACGATTTGTTTGTTCAATGATTTGGCTAATTGAATTTGTGAGCTTACACTATCGATGATTCCATTCTTATCGTAGACACCTGTCTTATAATCGAGAATCGTTACATGGTTAAAGGACTTAATGAACCATTGCAGCGTGGTGTCTCCCCCAGGCAACTTGTCGCCTTTTAGCCAGTAAGGAAGATCGATCCCTAGTTCCAGTCCAGGCAGCTTCGATGCGGCCTGAGTGATGAAGCTTTGAAGGTTAGCACGCCATGAAGTTGTCACGGCTCCTGGATCTGTGCTCCACTGTGGCAGGGAATACGGTTCTACCCGAAGATGAATCCCTTTCAGCTTCTGATCAGCCGATGCCTGAGTATTGTATGCACTCACCCAATTAATGAGCTCCGTGTACTTCGACTTTTTCTCCTCAAGAGCCCAATCCGGGCTTCCATCCAGGGCATGCACCGCAATCCCTTTCTTGCTGGCATTCGCAATGAATTGCCCATACACATTGTTAGACAGTGATTGGTTAATCTGCAGATAGATGACATTCACACCCTGTGAGGATGCGTAATTTATCAGCTTACCACCGCCATTCTCGATCAGTTCTGTATGCATCACCCAAGTTGCCTTGACATCGTGCCTGGAAGCAAACCCCGTTAGCATTGATGCAGTGCAAATTAAAATGACCAGAGCTGTCCAAGAATACAGTCGTTTCATTATTTTCCCCTCTTCCTTCTTAAATTCTTCCATGAACCTCGTCGAATAAAATCGGTTCATGTAAATATTTATCGGAATTTGGCGAGTGGAACTTAACATTTTTACAATAAAATACTAAATTTTATTAAAATCTTTCATTTTTATGTACTACGCCCATCTATTTTAACTTGATTAGCTAGCAAAATTCAAATAAGCCGATCATAAAGATCGGCTTACCTGACTAAGTATGCTGTTAATCCACAATTTCTTCCACCTTATCAGAGAGGAACAATTTATAGATTCTTACCGCGACAATCTTAATGATCATGTATACGGGAATAACAAGAATCATCCCTAATATTCCCGCGTATTCGCCGCCGATCAATAACAGGATCACGGTCGTCAGCGGGTGAATATTAATGGTCTTGCCGTAAATATATGGGGCAATCAGGTTCCCTTCGACCTGCTGGGCAATTATGATGATAATAAGTACCCATAATGCCATTGATGGAGATACTGTATAGGCAACGATCAGGCACGGAATGGCACCCAGGAAAGCTCCCACATAGGGAATGAAATTAAATAGAGCTCCAATAATAGCAAGCAGAAGCGGATAAGGGAGCCCCACAATCCAGAATCCGATAAAACTCATCACCGCAAGAATCAAAGCGCTGATAATACGTCCTGAGATAAAACCGCTAAGTGCCGCGTCGATATCACTTACGACCTGTGCACCGTCACGCGCAAATCGCTTAGGCATCACCCTCACCACTGCCGGGGAGATCCGTTTATCCTCTTTCAGCATGTAGTAGAGAATAATCGGAACGGTACCAATGATCACGATGAAATCACTAATGAAGTTAAAGAAATGAGTCATATAACCGGTAACCACCGCTACCGCACCGTTAATATATTCCGTAATCTTCGTAGAGATCTGAGTATTGCCAGCGTCAATCATAGAAAAGAAACGGCTCTTCTGTATAGCGGTTAGCTGGGTTTTCACACCTTCAAGCAGGGTTGGGAGGTTGTTAATGAACTCTTGTACCTGCCGAGTAAGCGGCGGCCAAACCACGAAGAAGAAGATTGTAATGATACCGGCAATGCAGAGGTAGATAAGCAGCACGGAGAGCATCCTGTTCACCTTTTTGGTATCCAGATAATGAACGATAGGACGCAATAGATAATAGAGAAATCCGGAAATCGTCATAGGCACAATGAGGATCTGGACAAAGGTGACTACCGGATTAAAGATAAATCTGACTTGATGCAGCAGAAAAATAATCGTAAGCAGCATGATAATTCCCAGACATGTCCGGAAAAATGTATTTTGCAGCAAACCGCCGCCCCCCTATTTTATTTATTCTTAAACGGCAATAAAGATTTAACCTTCGTCAGGCAAAGTATCCAGAGCAGCATCCAACAGCTTGTCGAACCACTCATCATCTTCTTCAATCCGTGTATCTACGGCAAGGAGCTGATCTTCATCCCCGGACTCATGCGCGAAATGCAGGCTGTAATCCCAGTCTTTGCCCCGCTTGCTGAAAAAGGTGATTTCGTACTCCTCCTTATGTCCGCTAACTTTAAATATGGTCTTGCCCAGGTAGGTAAGGTCCTCCTGTCTTTCCATTACGGCACTGACTAATTCAAGTTCCAATGTTCATTCTCTCCTTCACATGTATCAAAATCACTATATTATTGTATATCCATTGTCTAACTGGCATAATCAGGAACAGTGGAACAATGGATATATACCTCTCTCCAAATTTTAATAAAAATTGAAGAATGTTCACGCTTTATCGTATCATGTTTTAAGAGGTCATACATGCTTTTTATACGATCCAATGAAGGTTGATTCATTTTATAATATATAATGAGGTGCTTAGACTTGAAAACTGATGCGAAAATTCGCCGAACACTCTCTCCACCCAAGGTACTCTCATTTGGATTTGCGCTCATAATTGTGACTGGAACGTTTCTGCTATCGCTTCCAATATCATCAGTTGGCAAGCATCTTCCGCTGCTTGATGCATTCTTTATGGCAACCTCCGCGACCTGCGTGACCGGTCTTACTGTTATCGACCCCGGGACACAGTTATCCCTATTTGGACAGCTTGTCCTCCTCGTTCTTACACAGCTTGGCGGGCTGGGCTTCATGACGATGGGGACCTTGATTGCCCTTGCCTTCAACAGGCGTATATCCTTAAGAGAGAGACTCATCCTTCAAGAGGCCATGAATTATAAATCTATGGAGGGTCTATTGTCTTTGATCAGGCGCGTGATCCTGTATTCCTTTGTAATCGAGATAGCGGGAGCCCTGCTGCTCTCGATTCGCTGGTCCATGGACATGCCCCTGCCTACAGCTATTTACTATGGTATCTACCATAGTGTAACGATGTTTAACAACGCGGGCTTTGATCTATTCGGAGCGATTAATGGTCCGTTCTCGGGTCTAAGCGGGTATGTCCGGGATTCCTATGTTAATGTCATCATCATGAGCTTGATTTTCTTAGGCGGGATAGGGTTTGTCGTCTTGTCAGATCTGATTGAATTCCCTGCCAAAAGAAAACTAAGCCTTCACTCTAAAGTTGTACTGTCTTACTCCGCTGTTCTGGTCTTTGGCGGTGCCTTTCTTATCTACATCATGGAACGCGGCAATGAACTTACCATGCAGCCGCTTGGAGAGGGCGGGAGCCTTCTAAGCTCCTTTTTCCAATCGATCAGCTCGCGTTCGGGTGGTGTAAGCACCTTAAATGTAACCGATATGCAGCATTCCACCCAGTTCTTATTGATCATCCTCATGTTCATCGGAGCAGCACCAGGCTCAACCGGAGGGGGGATCAAGGTAACGGTGTTCGCTGTTCTAATCGGAGCGATGTGGGCCATGATTAAGGGCAAGGATGACATCGTGCTTTTTCAAAGAAGGCTGGCAAAGGACTCCATTATCAAGGCCGTGACCCAGACATGGCTTGCCTTGTTTCTGGTCATCTTCGTTGCCATGGTGTTGTCCGTCCTTGAAGATCGCAGTTTTTTACCCATATTGTTTGAGACCACATCTGCGTTTGGCACGACAGGAATGAGCCTGGGGCTTACACCAACCTTGACCCCTATCAGCAAAATCATCATCTGCATGGTCATGTTCCTTGGACGGGTCGGTCCCTTAACTTTGGCCTATGCTCTTGCACCCAGAGCTACGAAAGACTTGTATCGATACCCGGAAGGGAGAATTACGATTGGTTGAACGGAGATTTTAACAAGATCACACAACAATACTGATTAGGAGGTACGGAATAATGAACAGCCTAGCCTATGCCCTGCTCGCCATGCTTGTCCGCAAGCCTTGTTCCGGTTATGAGCTGGCAGAGTTGCTGGAAGTATTCTGGCAGGCCAAGCACAGTCAAATCTATCCGCTGCTTGCCAAACTTGAGAATGACGGCTATTTAACCCCGGAGAATATTGAACAGACAGGCAGACCCAACAAGAAGCTCTATCATATTACCCATGAAGGTAAGGAAGCTTTGAAAGTATGGATGGACAAAGCCCCCTCAGTTCCAGTTAGCCGAGATGAATTTCTTATTAAAGCCTATTCGATTTCATTGACGGATGCGGATACTGCTCGGGGACTGTTTGAAGACAGACTTTCCTATTATAAGGACAAGGTCCATCGGCGTGAGAAGCTAATTCAGGAGATGGAAGCTGAATTTGGGCCACAATTGATGGACCAGGAACATCAGATTTTTGGCAGATTCATTGTCCATCGGCGTAAGCTTCTTATGGAACAGCAAGAAATTGCCTGGTGCGAATGGGTTCTAACCATGATCTCTTAAGTTTTTTAGAGAAGATTAGGTGCAATTTTCTTTATCTTTTATTTTACTGTAAAATGGTATCTGTAACTTAATTGAATGGAGGTCAATTCCATGTCTGATTTTCAAGAGAAATTACACAAATATGCTGAGCTCGCTGTAAAAGTTGGGGTAAATGTACAACCTGGGCAAACCCTGGTTGTCAACTCAACCCTTGATGGTGCAGAGCTTGTACGTCTCATCGTTCAGAAAGCTTATGAAGCAGGAGCAAGAACTGTTAAAGTGAACTGGAGTGACGATACCGTAACCCGTCTTCGCTACCAGCTTGCTGCGGAAGATTCCTTCCTTGACGAGCCTAAATGGTATGCGGGTGAGCTTCTAGAGCTAGTTGAGAATGGAGCCGCAATCCTTCATGTCATCTCCTCTGATCCTGACCTGCTTAAGGGTGTCTCCAGCGAGCGTCTGACGAACCATCAGAAGACTTATGGTAAAGCCATGAGCAAATTCCGTCAGTATCAGCAAGCGGATAAATTCAGCTGGTCTATTGTGGCTGTTCCGTCCGAGGCATGGGCCGCTAAAGTATTCCCTGATGTACCAGCAGATCAACAAATTGATAAGCTGTGGGAGGCTATCTTCCGCACGGTACGTGTAGACCAACCGAACACGATCAGTGCATGGGAAGAGCACATTGCAAACTTGAACCAGAAATCGGAATATCTTAATAACAAGAACTTCAAGAAGCTTCACTACATAGCACCGGGCACGGATCTTACCATTGAGCTGCCTGAAGGTCACCTTTGGGTTGCTGCAGACAGTGTGAATGAACAGGGACACACCTTCCTTGCCAATCTGCCGACTGAAGAGGTGTTCACGGCACCTCTTCGGACCGGTGTGAACGGTACCGTATCCAGTACGAAGCCGCTTAGCCATAGCGGTAACATTATTGACGAGTTCACTATCACCTTTGAACAGGGACGCATTGTGGATGTCAAAGCTAAGCAAGGTGAGGAAACCTTGAAGCAGCTGGTTGAATTGGATGAAGGTTCTCACTATTTGGGCGAAGTAGCTCTGGTTCCTCATGGCTCTCCAATCTCTCAGTCCAACATTCTGTTCTATAACACTTTGTTCGATGAGAATGCATCCAACCACTTGGCTATCGGCAGTGCCTATGCCTTCAACCTGAAGGATGGCAAGGGTCTATCCCAAGAGCAGCTGCTGGAGCGTGGACTCAACACAAGCATAACCCATGTGGATTTCATGGTTGGTTCAGGCGAGATGGATATCTTCGGCATAACAGCTGACGGTGAGAAGATTCAGCTGTTCCATAAAGGCAACTGGGCAATCTAATCTATTGTTTCCTAAGCAAAAAGGATGTCTCCAAGATCTGCTGTATAGCAGGTGGCGGATGGCATCCTTTTTACTGTATTTCTAGACCTTGGATGAATACCTTTGTTTGTTTTTGAAATACACAATCTCCTCGTATCCGATGGATTTAGCCATAATGATAGCTTCATCCAGCATCGTTCCTATATCATCAGGAAAATGAGCATCCGAGCTTAAAGTAACCGGAACACCGTGCCTGTGTAGAACACGAAGAAAATTCGGACTGGGACACATCTCCTTAACAGGGTAACGGTAAGCGAGTCCTGTATTGATCTCGGAAGCTACACCGGCATTTGCCAGTGCCGAAGCCACCGCATCATACCAGCCGAGCAGATCCCTCTCGGAAGGGCGAAAGCCGAATACTTTCAGATTATCGAGGTGTGCAATGAACTGGAACAACCCCGAGTTCACAGCCCTGATCACATTCTCGAAATGCTGCGCATACAGATCCTTCAACTGATGGTCCTTGAAGAGATGCCGCGTCTCTGGGTTGTCAAATCCCCACCCGTTAACGAAATGAACAGAGCCAATAACGTAATCAAAATTGTATTTGCCGAGCAGCTCTCCAAGCTCCTCTTCCCCATTCTCGAAATAATCCGCTTCGATCCCGATCGAGAGATTCCCATAGAACCGGGCAACATTCTGAACACCATTCAAATATTCGTGAATGGAGTATACACATACTTGGTCGAGCCAAGCCTGCTGCAGCTGTCCAAGAGGACTGTCATCGATTAACATATGTTTCTCATAATAGTGCTTGAATTCAGTGAATCTGTATAGATGATCGACTACCCCGAACCGTTCAATTCCTTGCAATGTCCCCTGCTCAATATATTTCGTAATCCATCGCTCTGAAAAGCAGCCTTCCTCCATCCTTCTGGATATTGCCCGCACAATGGACTGAACCGATTCCAAGCTATCATGCTTACTTGCAGCTTCCGGCGTTCTTCGGGTTCGCTGTAAAGCTAGACATGTGCGCTGAAGCCAGTTCAGTGTATAAGGCCCTTCTTCCAAATGAAAATGAAAATCTACCTTCACATCAGTTCCCTCCCGGTTGCTAGATATTCAGCTTAAAGCCTGGCACCTGTACAAAGTTCATAGCGTCAGAAAGTGGCACGGACAGCATTTGGCAGAGGATTGGAGCAACTGCAAGTTGTGGAAGCTCATCCGGATAATCACCTGGTGTGAACGAAGAGCCAATCGCATAGAATGGAACCTCTCTTTCTTCTGCCCCTGTTCCACCATGATGACCATCCGTATTCATACCGTGATCGGAAGTAACAATAATCTCATACCCAAGGGACATCCACAGCGGAAGGAAGGTGGCTAGAATCATGTCAGCTTCCAGGGCCTTTCCTCTATATTCCTTGGAGTCAGAAGTGAATTTATGTCCAATATCGTCTATCCCCATAGGATGAATATACAGGAAGTCCGGGTCGTGCTGCCTGCGAAGCACTTCAGCATCAACGAATAAATGGGAATCCGGATATACGTCATCAAAGTAGAATTTCCCGTGCTGGATCGGTAGATCCTCATTATGCTGCTCGCGATCCCGGATCCTGTCGAAGGGTGCCCTGTTATATAGCTCACTCACCCAATAATAGGCTGCAGCGGCAGTCTTCAGCCCTTGCTGAGCAGCCAGGTGGAACACACTCTTCTGATGAGACAGCCTTACAATATGATTGGCTGTTATACCATTGACGGAACAGGGCGTCCCTGTCAGCAGCACCTCATAGAGGGGGCGGGATAAGCTGGGAAGCTCGGAACGCACTTTATAGCAGGCAGCTTTGGATACCTCTACCAGGTGATTCAGATAACCCATAGAGGCTCTGGCTGTCTCATACTTAAGACCATCCAGCACAATCATAATCACTTTAAACATCACTTGATTCCTCCCTGGAATTTAGGATTGCAAAACTTCGTGAATTGTCCACCGAGGCGGCAATCCATTCGACCTTTCGTTTCCTGAGATGTTCCTGCCACTGAAGAGAAGGTACCTGATCAGATACAATATAATCACATTTCTCAATTGGCATGATTGGAGCAAAGGTATTGATTCCGAACTTTGAATGGTCTGCAAGTACAATGACTTCCTGGGCCGCTTCAGCGAAGGCACAGGACATGGAAGCTTCGCTGAGATCGAAATCGGTGAACCCCTGAGCCCAGGATATTCCCCCTACGGAAATAAAGGCTTGATCTATACTAAAGCCGCGCATCATCCGCTCACCAAGAATTCCAGTGATGGAGTGCTGCCTGGGACTTACTTCCCCGCCAAGCATGATGACCTTCCCCGAGAACTGTTCCCGGTTCAGAGCTTCAAGCAGGCACGCTGCCAGCGGAAGAGAGCTGGTCAGAATCGTCAGCCCTCTCCTGCCCGTGATCGCCTGCGCCATCTCTAGCGTTGTAGTACCTCCGTCAATGACGATGGTTCCCCCGTCCTTGATCAGCCTGGCGGCGCACTCCCCAATGGCCCGTTTCTCCGCCGCGTACATCTTTTGCCGTAAATTATAGGGGGCTTCATCACTGCGGAAGGAGGACTTGACTGCTCCCCCATAGACTCGTCTGAGATGTCCTTCATTCTCAAGCACCTGCAGATCTCTGCGAATTGTCTCGGTAGAGACATCGAACTGCCTGGCAAGCGGAACAACCATCACTTTGCCTTCCCGCTCAAGCTCACTCAAAATTTGAAGCTTGCGTCCTTCTGCCAGAACGGACATTGGTTACGTACCTGAAGGAGCAAGTGGGATACAAGCTTGCCTGTCAATATGGATCCGCACACGGTCGCCCTCACTGAACTTCTCCACTTGGTCGCCGTTCAGCAGGTCTGCATGCAGCCTAACCCCATTCGTCTCAATTCGGTATCGAACAATATTGCCAAGCATAACGGCTTCTTCTATGAGACCTAGACCGATATACGGCGAAAGAGCCGAGCCGTTGTCTGTTGCCGTCTGCTGGAGTTCAAGACTGTTTGGTTGAACTAAGATCGCTTCGGGCCGAAGGGCAAATTTGTCTACAGCATTCGAATTGGCAGGGTGTATGTTCAGCCTCGACATTTCCTCACGGGTTAGAACGTTATAGCTCCCGATGAACCGAGCGGCGAATTCGTCCTTAGGCCTCGAGTACACCTCGTCAGGCGAGCCTGTCTGGACAATCCGTCCCTGATTCATTAGACAGATTGTATCGGAGATCGTCAAAGCCTCTTCCTGATCGTGGGTCACGAACAGCATTGTCATGCCTACACGCTTCTGGATTTGCCGCAGCTCCGTCCGAAGATGCTTCCGGATCTTGGCATCCAGTGCGCTCAAAGGCTCATCCATGAGCATAAGCTTGGGCTCAACTGCCAGCGATCTTGCCAAAGACACACGCTGCTGCTGTCCACCGGAGAGCTCATGAGGGTAAGCCTTCGCCTTCTCCGTCAGGTCAATCAGCTGGAGCATTTCTTCCACTCTAGACTTGATCTGCTGGCTTGATTTCTTCTTCATGGAGAGTCCAAAAGCAATATTGTCAAAGACATTCATATTTGGAAAAAGGGCATAGGATTGAAAGACCATCCCTACGTTTCGGTCCTTGGGAGCAAGTGGTGTAATATTCCGACCTTCAAGCAAGACAGATCCTTTGTCCATATCCGTAAGTCCGGAGATACACCTGAGCAAAGTGCTCTTTCCACACCCACTTGGGCCGAGGAGAGTCACCATATCCCCTTCCCTAACCTCAGGATTAAGCTCTTGCAGTACAGCAGTACCATTATATGTTTTGTTCACATCATCTAAGAGTAAATAGCTCATTGTCCCGATCCTTTCTTATGGGCTGCGGTTGATTGACGTCCAAGGATACCGCTAAGGGCAAGTAGTATTCCAGAGAGAATAAGAATCAATAGAAAATAACAAATGACAACCGCACTGGCTAAATGACCACTTTCGCTTAATCGGTGGTACAAGTAGATCTGAATCGTCTCAAATTGTCCACCCACGAGCAGGTTGGCCATAACGAACTCACCGAACAGAATAGAGAAGGACAGCAGTACGGATACCCGAATTCCGGGGAGAACATTGGGAACGATAATTTGGCGGAAGGCCATAAGCTTACTGGCACCCAGCATCTCAGCCGCTTCAATCAAATCGATCGTACGGATGGTACGCATGCTGTTACGGATGCCCTGATACATATATGGCAGTACCGCAACGAAGTACACTCCGACAAGGATCCACATGGTGCCTGCAATCGCAACCGGACCGGAGGAGTACAGCTTGATCAGTCCTACTGCCATAACTACACCGGGCGCCGCATAAGGAATTAGGACCAATATATTCAACAGCTTTTCAAGCCGAGGCAGATATACCACAACAATGAAAATTGTCGGGAGCATAACTACCACACTTAGTCCTACACTTAAAAAGCAGATCCAGAGCGTTCTCCATAGGGATTGAATGAATCTAGGATCCATAAATAGATCGCGGAACCATCCCAGTGTCCAGGAATCGGGCAGGATCGTGTTCTGCCAGGAATTCGCTACGGAATAGAGTAAAGTTGCCAGGAGAGGTATCAGCAGATAGAGCATCGTAACGGTCAGGATTACCTTCGGAAAAGCACGGCTTCTTTTCACCCAAGATCCCTCCTCACCCTGCGCATTAGACGCTCATTAATCCATAGTGACAGCACCATGGTCAGACCGAGAACCATAGCGAGCGCGCTTCCGAGCTGAGGTCTCGTGAAGACATCGCCCGCGACAAGCGACCCGATCCGAATCGCCAGCAGATTATAGTTGCCTCCAAGAAGCGCGTAGGCCGTCGCATACGCACCCATAGCATTCGCGAATAGAATGGTGAACGTACCTGCAGCTGCAGGAAGAAGAATTGGCAGCGCGATGCGGCGCCAAAATTGATAGGTGCTTGCTCCAAGCAGAGCAGAAGCCTCCCTCCATTCTTCCCGAATCCCGTAATAGGTCGGATACAGAAGCAGGGTAGCCAGCGGGATCTGGAAATAGACATAGACAAGAATGAGTCCTGACCAGGAATACAGATTGAATCCCGAGAAGATCGGCAGGCCCCACTGCTCGAACACGATAGTGAAGATACCATTGCTTCCAAGCAGAATAATATAGGCAAAAGCCAGCGGGATGCCTGCAAAGTTGGCCGTCATATTAGAGATCATTAACACACGGGTACGTGTCTGCTCGGATACTTTTGTAATCGCATAAGCAATGAACAGCCCCGCGATAATCCCGATGCAGCTAGAGACCGCCGAGATCATAAGACTGTTCTTGATCGCCTGCAAGTAGAACATCTTCGTGAATGCGGAGATGTACTGCTCCAGTGAGAATCCTCCTCCATCCCCTGTGAAGCTTTCCATCACCACGGAAATTACCGGGAGTAGCTCGAAACCGATAATCAGGATACAAAATGGAATCAGTGCCAGAAACAGCTTGATGTCCACACGCTTTTTCAACATTGGGAATCTCCTTCTTAGCCGAAACAGTTACTTCCCAGGCAGGAAAGTAACTGTAGAGGTGTACAGATATATTGAGAACACAAGATTTAGTTCAAATGAACAAGAACGCGCTCCTGCCAAAGCTCTGGGATTTGCTTGGAGGTCTCTTCCCAAGCTTTGAAAACTTTGATCGGTTTGGCGGTCTTGTAATCTTCTGTTGGAAGAAGCTTGGCCGCAACATCATCCGGCAGCTTGACATTATCGCGGATCGGACGAGCGAAGCCTTTGGCGAGATTGATCTGACCTTCATCACTAAGGATATATTCACGAGTCAGCTTAGCCGCGTTCGGGTGTGGAGCATATTTATTAATAATTGTCGCGTATCCACTAACCACACTTCCTTCTGAAGGAATGGTCACCGCATATTGATCCGGTCCGAGCTGGGCACGGTATCCCAGGGCATTGAAGTCCCATAGAAATGCCACATCAATTTCACCCTTCTCCAGGTTAGCCAGGGATAGCTCAGTTTTGGACAGGCGGCCGGCTTTAGCCAGTTTTTCAAAGAATGCAATTCCCGGCTCAATGTTAGTTTCGTCTCCACCGAAAGCAATGGCGGCTGCCAATACGGCGCTTTGTGCCTGGGCCGCTTTGGACACATCTCCAACAGAGATCTTGTAATCTCCTTTGAGAAGATCATCAAAGCTCTTAGGCGGATTAGCCACCTTTTTGGTATTCGTCAGAATCGAAATCGTTCCTTGGTAGCCAACGATCCAATTTCCGTCCTTATCTTTGGCCCAGTCTGGAATGTCGTCCCAGTGGGAAGTTTTATAGGGCTGTGTAACGCCTTTATCTACAGCAACAGGACCGAAAGCCATCCCTACATCACCAATATCCGCAGTGGGCTTATCCTTCTCGGAATCGAATTTAGCGATCTCTTCGGCACTAGACATATCTGTATCTGTGTGTTTCAGATTGTACTTCGTCTGAATGTCATTCCAGGTGTCCTTCCAGTTGGCCCAGGAGTCTGGCATGCCTACACTAACAACCGAACCTTCCCCCTTGGCGCTTTTTTGCAGCTCTTCGATACTGATTGCTGCACCTGCATTCGCTGTAGCATTTGCGGTAGTAGTCTCTGTCTTGCCGCAGCCGGACAACATGGAACCGGCGAGTACCACAGCGGCTAACCCCATCATCGTTTTTCTCACTGCCCTTACTCCTCCTTAAGCATGCATGTGATTTGTTGTGACTTTATGTTGTTTCCGTATGAGTTCATTGTAGAAGTCGTTCATCAGCAGGATTTCTTACGCAGGTAAACATGTTGTAAATTTTCAAAAGCAATCAAAAAACTGTTCGAACAATTAGCATTAACAGCGTTAACAATTACTGTCTACTGATGGAATGTGTCATCCTGCCTGTGTAAGGGGTAAGAATGCATATGAAAAGCTGAGGAGGAAACACAATGAGCCATTTAACGAAATCACAGTTGAGTAAGCTTGAACATAGTCTTGAGGAAGAAAAACAAGGTTTGGAGCAACATTTCGCTGATGATGAGCACGATACAGAGAATATGGACTCTCTGCGGGTGTCTACAGGCGAATTAAGTGCAGTTGATAATCATCCGGCGGAGGTCGGAACAGAGACCTTTGAACGAAGCCGTGACATGGCAATTGATGAGAATTTGGATTATCAGCTCGACCAGGTCAATCAAGCTCTTGAACGTATGAAGAATGGTGAATATGGTACATGCTTGACCTGCGGTAATGAGATCCCCTTCGAACGGCTCGAAGCAATTCCTTATACCGCTTACTGTATTGAACACACACCGGAACGTACGGTGTCCGAAGACCGACCGGTTGAAGAAGAAGTCATGACCCTGCCGCCAAAAGGGGCTGGTGAGCATCGCCAGCAAAACGCCGGACGCTTTGATGATGCTGATGCCTGGCATACGGTTGAACAATTCGGGAACTCCGATTCTCCTGCCATGGCTGCCAAGCGGGATGCCAAGGACTATAACTCACTCTCCACAGATGAGGAGTAACCATTTTCCTTAAATAAATATCTTTCTGATTGCGGGTTCTTCTTCAAAGAAGAACTCTTTTTTTGCTGCTTTCTCTGTGTATATATTTATGTAATACATATCTTTATAAGGAAATATGAGGTAAAATATCAACATACCACCTATTCTGCCATTGATACTACTAACTTCTATAACCGGTGGTTTTTTTGATTTCGGAGCATTGCAGGTAGAGAGGGGATTATCATGCCGGAGAGGTTGCATTACCTTCTGGCTGCCAATTTTCATGATCTGGGCGCAATCATTCAAGAGAAGATATACTATGAGTTTTATGATCTTGTGTATGGCATCATTGTGTATATAGTGAAGGATCATTCGGCAGCAGAGGATATTATCCAGGAAGCTTTTTTGAAGGTCATCCATAAGAAGCCCATGTTTGAGAACGAACAGAAGATGAAGTCATGGCTTAAAGTCGTAACCCGTAATACAGCAATTAATTATTTGAGAAAAAACAAAAATTACCGTAACCATGTAGATTCGGACAGTGTTTTTATAAATATAGAACCTTATAACCCTGAGCCTTCTGTAGAGCAAACTGTAGAGACCAAGATACTTGAAGAGTCCATCGTGTCTTATTTGGAACGGCTCAAGCCGGAATATAAGCTGCTGATAGAATACCGTTGGAGGCTCGGACTTTCGTACAAAGAAATCGCGGAACAGTTGGATACGGATGAGGATGTGGTCAGACAGAGGCTTTATCGCGCGCGGGAAAGTATCAAAAAAATGCTGCTTAAGGAGTGGGGAGAGTTTGATGCGAAGAAATTCACCAAGGTGGGATCCCGAGTTTGA
This sequence comes from Paenibacillus sp. SN-8-1, assembly GCF_050995535.1. Lineage (NCBI taxonomy): Bacteria > Bacillati > Bacillota > Bacilli > Caryophanales > Paenibacillaceae > Paenibacillus > Paenibacillus sp. SN-8-1. The sequence goes on along the minus strand of NZ_CP194782.1, from coordinate 2,213,827 downwards.
AGATGAGCTCGATGAACTCATACGAGAAGCGTTCATTACATCTTCGCATACTTCGCTTCCTACCCAGGCACAGAGGCGTGAATCTTGGCTAAATATTAGCCAGCTATTACAGAAAGATAATCGGCGCCGTAATTTTGTACGGAGATTTCAATGGTTTGGTATTATCGCAGCCTCGTTCGCACTGGGCGCTCTATTAGTTACCCCACCAATGATAACGCAAGCTGTCTCACCGATTTATCAGCATGTGCAGCGGCTTGGAACAGGAATCGTGCAAGTGGTATTCGGCAAGGAAGCCTACATAGATACTAGTCAAGCCAAGACGAGTCCCCCTCCGAGTGTAGATGCTCAGGAGCATGCTGAAAGAGTAACGTCATCTGGAAAGATTAAGCCCGAGGTCGTTACACTTGAAGAAGCTAGAAATAATATCTCGTTCGTACTTCCAACTCTACCCACTCCACCGGCCAGATTCAAACTGGACAATATTGCTTTGTTCAGAACGGACAAATCTACCAAGACCGGCTGGATGGAATTTAGTTATAGTACGAAGAACGGTGGAATTTTCCGTATCTGCTTGCGAAAGCTCGAATCTAATCAGAGCATCACCTTCCTGAGCAATCCGGATACAAAGCAAATCAAGCTGAATAATGGATCTTCCGCTTTCTTCACAGGCGGGGATCTTCCGAATATCAAGTTCGTGAATGATAGTATACATATTCAGATGTATGGTAACGTAACTGAAGAGGAGCTTTTACAAGCCGCGAATCAAGTGAAATAGCGAAGGCATTCCAGTCGGAATGCCTTTTTGAATCCTGCCCAAAACAGTTCACAACGAAGTCTAAACTAACTAAGAGTAATATGAACCTTGAGTTTAAGCACCTGCTTCTTCAAGCTCTGTAAAAGCTTCGTGTCTAAGCAGCTTAATCCGCGAAATTCGTTTTTGATCCGTTTCTTCTACTATGAACGTACAACCGCCATACTCTGCAGATTGACCAATCCGCGGCGGAAGCACCTCAATCCTTGAGTACAACCATCCGCCAATCGTATCATAATCATCGGAATCCATTTCAAGACCGAAACGATCGTTAACGGCATCAATCAGCATCAGACCATCAATGGAGAACATATTATCACCAATTTCTTCAAAACCAGGACGCTCTTCATCGAATTCATCCTGAATTTCACCTACAATTTGCTCCACAATGTCCTCGAGGGTAACAATGCCTGACGTTCCTCCGTATTCATCGATGAGAAGCGCTATCTGGGTCTTTCCCCTCTGCATTCGCTTCATCAGGTCACTGATCGGTATGGATTCAGGAACCGTCATCATCGGTCTGAGCAAATCCCGGTAATCCGAGCTGCCTGTGCGGATCAAATCCTTGATATGGATAAATCCGATGATATGATCTTTATCGTTATCGCATACCGGATAACGGGTGCGCATACCTTCAAGCGCGATTTCCAAATTTTCATCAAGTGTATTGTGGGAGTATAAACAGATCATCTCTGTACGGGGGATCATGATCTCCCGGGCAGTTGTGTCGGCGAATTCAAAGATGTTATCCACCAGCTTAAGCTCCGTACTGTCGAGCAGCCCGCTCTCCCCACTCTCCTTCATGAGCACCCGAATCTCTTCTTCCGTATGCACATTATCCTGATCGGAGACTGGAGATACACGCATAAGCCGAAGCAAGGCATTCGCTAGCCCATTAAGTGCCCAAATGAAAGGATATACCACCTTGTAAAAAATCGACATGGGCCCAGCCGTAAGAAGTGTAATATTCTCGGCCTTGCGGATCGCTATAGCCTTGGGAGCGAGCTCGCCCAGAACGATATGAAGCACAGTAATGAGAATAAATGCCGCGGTGAAGGATACTCCCTGAATCAGAGGAGCTCCCCATCCAAAAAGTGAAAATACCGGCTTCAGTATAGCGGCTACAAGCGGCCCCCCTAACCAGCCGAGGCCAAGAGAACATAAGGTGATTCCTAGCTGACATGCAGATAGGAATGCCTCAGGATTATGGATAATCCGTTTGGCAATTCGGGCATTGCGCCGTCCTTCTTCTGCCAATGCTTCAATGCGGCTGCTGCGAATTTTCACCATAGCAAATTCTACTGACACGAAGAATCCATTTAACACCACTAATAATAATATAAGTCCCACTTGCAAAATACTTGGTAAAGGGTCACTGTCCAATACGTTTCCTGTCCTCGGCTAATCTCAGCGGCGAACAGGTGCACCTCCTTCGGTAATCAAATCATGATCGTGAACTTCATTCATATAATTATTATATTATTATACCTTATACAGTCAAATTTCAGGATATGACACCTACACTCAATTTTTTGGTTAGTGATCCAAATATCGCACTGTAACTATGAAAAGCATAATGCAAAATCACGCCAAGCCGATGATCATTCAGGCCTAGCGTGATTGGTTGTATTTTAAGTATTGTGGTATTACACGAGCTTATTATCTTGTCGATTGTGCAGGCGGATTACCAATTACCCCTGGGTATTGATAGACTAAAGGCTGATCAAAAGTAGCATAATCCAGATTAACCATAAGCAGGATTGTACGCATTCCTGTATTCGGATCGCTGATGATAATATGGTCCCGACCGGCAGCTTCGAGCACACCTTTAAATATTTTTGCATTCCACTCTCTGTTGTTCTCATATGTCATGTAGAACGTGCCGACCTTACCCAAATTCAGACGTAAAATATTCTCAATGAAGGACTGCTCTGTGAGGCTCGGTGGAGATACCACAACGGTTCCTTGAGGTGTAATTTGATTTCCGCTTAAAGGCGGCGGGAAAGTACCAGGATTTCCCGTAGCTGGCCCAGTTGTAGAACCCATGTTGGGGCCCATACCAGGGCCTAAACCGCTTCCCATGGGAGACCCCATACCTGGTCCCGAATTGTTCCCCATTGGCGCTCCTAAGTTGCTACTGTTACCAACTCTGTAAGTAACCGGACGATATTGCGGATTATACATAACTAGCATCCTCCTCAAAAATTAAATCTTGGTTTTTTAATACACATTTGGACAATCTTCTGGAGTAGGGAAGAAAAAGCAGTGAGCCTTATAACGGCCGACGTTAGCCTGACGGCCATGCGGCTTCCTCCCTTAACACTCTTCATCAACGGTATATCCTATGTGCATTCGCCTATTTTGTGACTATAAAAACTGTTAAATTTCCACTAATTTCGCTCGATTTAAGGAAATGATTGCGATACCAAGTGTGTACAAACCGTGTCTATTTCTATGGACGCGCTTTCATGAATAGCATATACTATTAGTGAATCCTTGCTTATGAATGAGTGGAATGAGCTTTGGTTACATACGTTTCTCGTAGCTCATCCAGTTGAAGTGGTTTTAAGTCCGCAGAACTTTTAGGAGGTACGTTCATGAAGATCGCAATTATCGGTGGAGGTTTAGCTGGTTTGACCGCCGCCGCCTATTTATCCGAAAACCGCGAATTGGAAGGCACAGTATTCGAACGCAGTCCACAGCTCGGCGGCCGAGCTTTTACGTACCAGAAATCAGGCTTTACCCTCAATTATGGGGCCCATGCTATTTACGGAATCGATCGTCATACCCTTCATCATATGGAAGAAGATCTCGGTCTGGTTTTTGAGAGTAAGCAGGTAGATAAGCGCAAAGTTGTATACGCCAAAAAAGATCACCTGACACCGGCTCCACTTGATTTTGTCAACATTATGAAGACCGATGTTTTGACCGCAATGGAGAAAGTACGCTTTGTGGCTGAGATCGCGGCAATCATCGGTAATGTCCATCATTTGAAAAACTATGCAACACTAGGTGACTATCTGGATCAATCACATGCTGCGGATGATGTTAAAGAGTTATGGCAGCACTTAGTGTGTTCCAATTTCTTCATTACCCCCTCGGATGCTCGTAAAGTGTCCGGTGAAGTAATCGCGGAATATTATCATAATCTCTTCCTCTCTTCCAAACCTGTGAACTATATCCTTGGCAGCTGGGCTACAATTACGGATCAGCTTCAGGACAAGATTGACCGCAATGAGAAATGGAATATCGCCCTCAAAGAACCTGTTGAAACTATAATTCAGGAGAACGGCAAATTCCTCCTTAAGACAAAAAATCATGAAGCACTTGAATTCGATAAGGTTGTTATTGCTACCCCGGTTCAACAAGCAGTAAAGCTGCTTGAGAATACCGAATGGGGCGTGCATCTTGAGCTTTACAAGGACAACACCCCTACCGAAGTTATGGTATACGATATTGGTTTCAAAGAGGTCGTAGCAAGACCGTTCCACTATATTAGTGACATGACGAACAAGATGTTCATCAGTGACGTCTCGGCCACGGATTATACCGTAGTACCCGAAGGCGGACAGCTGCTGCAGGGCATTGCTTATCTAAATGACGACTTCAAGGATGAAGAAGAACGGAAAGCATACCTGGAGAAGAAGACTGAGAACATGGAAGCTCTGTTCGATAAGTATTATCCTGGCTGGCGAGAAGCTGTGGAGGTCAAGCGAGTCTCGAAGAAAGCGATGGTCTCGAGTGTGAAGAATATCAGTACGAACCGCTTGCTTCCCAATCGGCTGCCTGATGTACCTTTCTTCTTTTGTGGTGATGGTTGTGTGGGCAAGGGAGAACTGGCGGAACGAGCATTCTCCAGTGGCCGCAAGGTAGCCTTGAAGCTGCTTAACCAGATGATCAAACCCGAGCAGCTGGCATCTCAATAGTGAATATTAGACTAGACCTCCGAATTTATTTGGAGGTCTTTACCTTTTTAATTGGGCACTTAGTTAAAAGACCACCTTCACACAAGTGTGAAAGATGGTCAAGACGTAGCCTTACATTTGGGAGTGTCTCCGTACATTTCTTCGATCAAGTGAAGTATCTGCGTGTATCCGTCCATACCGTTCAAATCCAAGATAACGACTTCCCTGAAAGGTCAGCTTCCCTTCATCACCTTCTGAAGAATGGCCAAATTCCTCTCCGCTCACCCGGAATTCCAGCCGATCCCCGCTCTCCACTTCAAAGGTCAAGTAATATGTAGTACTGGAATGATGAGCTGAGGAATCTGAGTCATGATGATGTGAGACAGCGGTTCTCTTACTGCTTATTATGGAGTTGACACTGAGAACCGGCTGCTTGTTGTTGCTAAACCACCGGTATACCCCTCCAGACACAGATACTAGAAAAATGATGATGACAATTAAAAAGAAAATTGGAAAGATGGTCCCAGCTATGTCGAACACTTCAAAGCCAGATTGCATGATTGTCTGCCCCCTTCCCATCGCACCAAGGAAAGCATCACTTTCCATATACTCATGTATATGCTTGTAAGTGAGAAAATTGTATTCCCCCAAACACGAAATGGACAATAACGAAAAAAAACTGACACGGCTTGTTCAAAGCACGTGCCAGCGTATACCGCCATCTTGAGTCTGTAACAATAAGGAACGTTTAAGTTCATTATTCTGCACTAAAAGCCAGCCGACCTTCGAGGAATAGAATTGGAACTTCACGATTTCTGGATACTTATTCATGGTTATCTTAAGCACCGAACTTTCAGGTAGCTCGTCCCATTTAACCCCCTGGGATGTGGTGTGAAATACTTTACCAGCTTGAAGTGCCCATCCTTCCTTACTATTAAGGAAAGTCGGGGACAACTGTTGGTTCACGCCGGATTGCCAACCAATTGGGAATGAAACGAATTTCCAGGTCCCCCCAAAGTCTGCGGTGTAATAAGCATTAAACTTCGTCTGTTCGCTGCGGGTACAGCCTACCGAGATCCAGCCTTCCTTAGATCCGCCACCAAAGAAGGCGGGAGCGCTGCTGGTGAAATGTTCGCAGTCCTGGTATTTATTCTTATTGAAAAAGCTCTTGTTCTCCTTCCAGGTTACTCCTCCATCGGTTGTGATGTGAAGCTGTGGTTCACCTAGACGAGTCGAAGTCACATATCCGTGTTGTGCATCCGTGAACACCATACCACTTAATGAACCAATCGCCGGATTTGGACTACCGCCTCTCATTTCCGCGTTGGCCGAATTGTCCATGATTTTCTCCCAATTCACTCCACCATCTTCCGTTCGGTACAAGCTCTTATGCATTTCTATCATATCCTGGTCATCTTCGGTAATAATCCAGCCGACATTCTTCGAGATAAAGAAAATTGCAGAGGATTTTGCCTGCTCAGGCAAGGAGGCCAATTTCCAATTAGCGCCTCCGTCTACCGTACGCAGTACGACCGTCTCTGCTGACCCCAATGAATTTCTAACAATCCATCCGGTAAGAGAGTCAATAAAAAATATATTCTTACCGTAATGGGGATTGCTCTGGAATTGAACTGAAGAAGATGGAGAGATGTTTTTCCATACTTTCCCGTTGTCTTGTGTCAGATACAGCCGTAATTCGTTACGTGTCAAACCCCAAGCAATGCCAGTTGTATCCGATATAAGCTGGAAATCAGACAGTCTCGTCTGGATCTGATACTTCTCTGTACTTGCGGGCCCTACATTATCATTAATTTTGTTCATACTATTCTGCTCAATTACTGTAATTGTCTGTCCCGAATCTTGTATCTCGTCATGTGCAGGGACTGAAGCTTCGTTCGATGTATCTGAAGTACAGGCAGTTAACAGTACACCCATTATCAATGCGATCAAGGTAATAGAACGCCATGCGGCCAAAGAACAATCCCCTCCTCTAAGAAGTAGTTAAATAACTCATAAACTATAGTATATCATAATGACTTCATGCAATCACAAACGGGAGTCTTTCCCGAAATTGACAACGACATGATGATCTGGCTTGTATACCGCGAAAGAGTAACCTTGGTGCTGTAAGTAGGCAATGATCTGAGGAAGTGCCTGAACGGTCTGTTTTTTCTCATGCATAAGAATAACTTCTTGTTTACGGTGAATCTGACGCTTCACCTGCTGAACTACCTTATCGGGCTTACCTTCATAACTCCAGTCTTTGGAATCCACGGTCCAATCCCACATTTTAAAGCCTGCTTCAAATATATCTGTACGGAAATTGTATCCGATCTGTGGAGCACTTCCGTAAGGAGCCCGGATCAGGCTGGACTTAACCCCTGTAAGCTTATAGAGCAAAGCCTGCTCTTGCTTAAACTCTTGAATGAAATGTTCCGAACTGCCACTCTTATAGAGCTGGTTATAATTATGACTCATACTATGAAGACCGGGATAGTGACCCTCATGAATAAGTCGTTCTACTGATGACTTCTCGTCTTGAAGCTGGGAACCAATCATGAAGAATGTAGCATGGATATCGTTCTTGCTCAGAATATTCAGGATTTGATCCGTGTATTGGTTAGGACCATCATCAAAGGTTAGATATACAATTTTCGTTTTCTGAAGTGCGGCGGCTGTGGCGTCTGTAGCAATTTTAGAGTCTTGGCTAGGAGACTTATCCCCTTTAGCAGCAGGGAGCTGTGGGTCTTTCTTTTGGTCCTGTCCCTTATTCTGATCCTTAGTTGAAGCTTGCTTATGATCGTCTGATGGGACAAGTGAATCCGGCTGCTTGGAATTCAAGGTTGTTAGCTTTGGAAGGGTTGCGCCCGATTGCTCTTGTCTAATGTTGTAGGATAATATAACTGTTAGTGCGATAGCGCTTAATAGAATCAAATTGATAGTGATAATGAGCCGATTTCTTTTTTTCTTAGCCTGGTTTGCTCGTTCAATCCGTGTTTCGTTACTCCGCTCCATGACAAAATTCACCGTTTTCCTCTCTATTTTATAATATAAGGATAATATAAATAGTTAGGGGGAATCTTACAGAAAGGTTACACCTATGGTTACAATCTCCTAAACTATTATACATTAACCAAAATAGTTAACATAATTATTGTTATGTCAATTAATTTAAGGTTATCTCTTTTTCCGTGTACAATAGTACTAGGCTAGCAACAATTTCCTCTATACATAATGAAGAACCAGATTACCTAAGGAAGTTGTAAATCCCCTAATATTGGGTATAAATGGGGAGAGCTTTTGTGCCAATCTAATTAACGAGCAATTAACTTTACCTGAGGAGATGATTTAATGACAACATCCAAAATGAGTTCCAGCAGAGTTGTAATCATTGGAACCGGCGCGGTTGGAGCGACCACTGCCTACACTTTACTACTAAGAGAGCGTGTCTCGGAGCTCGTATTGATTGATGCCAATCATGAGAAGGCACTTGGTGAAGCGCTAGATATGAATCATGGGCTGCCTTTCACAGGTGGAGTTAAATTGTGGGCTGGGGATTACAGTGACTGTGCGGGTGCTGACATCGTTATTATCGCGGCCGGAGCATCCCAGCGTCCTGGAGAGACACGAATTGATTTATTGAAACGGAACGCAGGCATTTTCGACAGCATTATTCAGAACATTGTGAAATATAACGATCACGGGATCATCCTCGTGGCAACCAATCCGGTGGATATTCTGACTTATGTGTCCTGGAAAAAGAGCGGCTTCCCTACCAACCGTGTTATCGGATCGGGTACATTGCTTGACAGTGCACGATTCCGTTATTTGATCGGCCAGAATAAAGGAATTAACCCGCGCAGTATACATGCGCATATCGTTGGTGAACATGGCGATTCCGAGCTGCCGCTGTGGAGTTTGGCAAATGTAGCTGGAGTAGGTCTGGAATTCGAAGAAAAGGAACGCGAAGATATTTTCTTCCGTACCAAGAATGCGGCATATGAGATTATTAACGCCAAGGGCTCTACATCCTATGCGATTGCTCTTGCTTTGGACCGGATTGTTGTGTCCATTCTTCAAGACGAAGGGTCGGTTCTGAACGTCTCTACACTGCTAACCGATTACAAAGGAATTTCCGATGTATATCTTGGAGTACCGAGTGTTGTTGATCGCTCAGGTGTTAGAGAAGTTCTGGATCTTAACCTTAACGATCAGGAACTCGAGCAGCTTCGCGCCTCAGCGAACAAACTTAAATCCGAGATCGAGAAGCTAGAACTCTAAAACAGGGCAACAGACGGATCGCAAGCGTCCGTCTGTTTTTTTAATTGTCTAAGCATTAGTGCCCTGGGTTGAATGTAGCTGAACAGCCGCTTCAGTTAAGTATATCGTTAAGACTGGATGGATATGTTTCCTTCCCGTTCCGGATCTCTTTTACGCGCAGCCAGCCTGTTCAAGGCATCCAGATATGCTTTGGCGCTGGCCTCTATAATGTCGGTACTTATCCCTCTACCCGTTGCCGAAATGTCATCCATTTGAAGAACAACATGAACCTCCCCCAAGGCGTCAGTACCTTGAGTTACGGAGTGAATCTTGTAATCCTCAAGCTGGGTGTGAAGTCCGGTCGCTTTGTCAATCGCGCGATATACGGCATCAACGGAACCATTGCCTATGGATGCCTCTTGGACACTGCTGCCATCCTCCATAATAACCCGAATCGCCGCGGTCGGAAGTGAATGATTGCCATAGGACACCTGAATACTATCCAGCTTATAAGGAACGGGACCTTCTGTAACATTCTCCTCCATAATGGCCCGGATATCTTCAGTAAGCACCTCTTTCTTACGGTCAGCCAAATCTTTAAATTTGGCAAAGGCAATATTTAATTGCTCCTCATCCGGCGTGTAACCAAGGTCGATCAGCCGTTCTTTAAAAGCGTGTCTTCCTGAATGCTTGCCAAGCACCAGCTTACTTGCGCTAATGCCAATCGTCTCAGGGCTTATGATCTCATAGGTAGCACGGTTCTTCAGCATCCCATCCTGATGAATGCCTGATTCATGAGCGAAGGCATTGGCACCGACAATGGCTTTGTTGCCAGGAACCGTCATCCCCGTCAGCTTACTCACAAGCCGGCTGGTACGATAGATCTCGCTAAGTACCATTGAAGTTCTTGCTCCTCCGTAACTGTCTCCACGAGTCTCTAGTGCGAGCGCAACTTCTTCAATTGCTGTATTCCCTGCACGTTCTCCAATCCCGTTAATGGTGCCTTCAATCTGATCCACGCCGCCTTCGATTGCTGCAAGTGTATTCGCAGTTGCCAAACCCAGATCATCATGACAATGGGTGCTGAGCTGAATACGTTCAATTCCCTTCACCCTTTCCTTTACAGTCTTGAAAATACGTCCAAACTGCTCCGGAGTTGCGAATCCCACTGTATCCGGCAGGTTAACCACAGTAGCACCGGCCCGGATAGCCCGGTCTGTAACTTCACATAGAAAATCGAGTTCAGTACGGCTGGCATCCTCAGCCGAGAACTCCACCTTATTGAAATACTTCCGGCCATATCGGATAGCCGCTTCAAGTGTGTCAAGCACCTTATTCTTATCCATACGAAGTTTATATTCCCGGTGTATAGGTGAGGTGGCCAGGAATAGATGCAGACAAGGATCAACAGCATCTTTCAAAGCTTCTCTCGCAGCATCAATATCCTGCTCTCTTGATCTTGAGAAGGCTACTACCGTAGCGTTCGTAATGACCTTGGCGACTTCCTGCACACTCGTAACCTCCCCTCTTGAAGTAATGGGGAACCCGGCCTCAATGCGGTCAATACCCAGACGCTGAAGCTGAAGAGCGATCTCAACCTTCTCCTGTGAAGATAGGCTAACCCCCGGTGATTGCTCCCCATCTCTCAGCGTTGTGTCCAATACATAAATTTTGCGCATGATCATTCCACCTTTTCGTTATTTTTATATATAAAAAAACCTCTCTCACCCCTGCTGCAGCTTGTGCAACAGGGGCGAAAGAGGATTTTTCTTCCACGGTACCACCCTGATTCACTGCAAAGCGCTCAGCCTTGCAGTCTCAGTAGATCACAGCTTATGCTATGATCCTGCACGTGTAACGGGTGCAAACCGGCTCTTCCTACGCTGATCTTACAAGATTCAGAAGAGCTGCTCTAAGGCGAGTTGGCTTCGGGTTTAAGACGATGATTCCACCAATCTCATCGCTCTCTGGACTTAAGGGCCCGTATGCCTGCTCCTTATCATTGCATTATGATATAGCTAAAAATAAATAAAACCCCATTCATCCCACGCAGTTGAAAAAATGCGATCAGGGACGAAAGGGGTTATCTTCCGTGGTACCACCCATGTTCACAGTGCCCTGTTAAGGATCACTGTCTCATGAAAGCTAAGCCATGCTTAGATTTCGCACGATAACGGGTGCAACTCGGCTGTTCTTGATGGATAATCCATTATGGGAACAGCAGCTCCAAGGTGAGACGGATTCGGAATTACGGTGGAGATTTCAGCACACTCCCCACTCTCTGCAACATAATTGCTCGAGTCCTGCTCCTTTTCAATGCCGATGTATTTGAAAGGTTGAAGCTATTATATGCAGGATGGAAGAAATTAGTCAACAATTTTATGTAAAATTATCACAGTAACCCCTAGAATCCTTATGTACCAAGGGTTCTAGAGGTTATTTAATGATATGAATAATATTAGTTAATGGGATTAATTATATGGAATTTTACCGAATTTAGAACGGATATTCTTCAGTTTCTTCATCTTTCTTCTGAATAATTCGCTCCGCGACAACCTCGAATGATTCAGGCTGCAGCAGTTCAACAGGAGAGAATCCTTTATCGAATACGAACGAGTCACCTTCCAGGATTACTGCGTACCTTCCATTCACTTTCGCGATGTGAATTTTATCGCCGAAGTCAGCAAGTCTCCCCCGGACCATAGTATCCCCGATTCGAAATTTCAGCTCGATCTCAGGTTTAATCTCTATGATTCTCTCCGCCGCCTCTACTACCGCCTCAGGCTCCCATTTCTCCTGAATATCCCGTTTCTCGCTTGCAGCCCAAAATTCCAGTTCTCTTTCCACATGCTGACGTTCCTCATGAGTCTCATCCGGCCACTTTGTCTCTACATAATCTTGAACAAAATTCATGACATGGTCATTAACGATCTCTGGAATTGACTGTTCGTAGGTCACAAACTTCAAAAAATCTTCAAAATAACGAGCGTGTGAAGATTGGTGAATCTTAAGCTCCCACTCCTCGAACATACCCTCTTCCGGCATATATGGATATTGAATAGACTTCATATTGCGGGCACTAATAGCCATTTCAACCTGGTTAACCAGGCTCTTCTCATCAGAGATCCGGGCGATCTTCTGTTCAAAATCACATTTAAGTAAAAAGATAATAGGAGTATCTGAATGTGTTGCAAGCTCAGCCTGGACGATAATCATTGCTCCTCCCCGAACAGCGCTTGTATCCAGGTAACTGCGCATTAAATCATCACAGGCGTTCTTAAAGTCTTCTTTATCATCAGCTGCCCGCAGACGGGTGAACAGATTAAAGTTCGGATTGCTATCGAGCTCGTGTCCGGGTTCAACAATAAATGTACCTATCTTCGTCGGTGCCTGCTCAGCAGACGGGTTCTTTTCTACTTTACGTTTAGCAATTCGAGTGAACTCTCCATCAAGGAATTTCTTTATTTCACTATCAATATATTCATAGCCATCCAGTGTCTGATAATGCTTGTATGACCTTGTGCCCTGAGACTCGCTCCCTTCCACTTGAATAACAAAGAAGGATAAGTATTGAATTGAGAATTGCATGTCTAGACCCCTTTATAAGTGAAAATACATTAGTTTACATAATAAAAGTTATGTTATTAATGAAATGACGGAATTTGGATTTCTAACCGACCAACAGCTTCCTCTTTCTCCCGATTGGTAATATGAGTATAAATCGTAGTGGTCTGGATGGAGGAATGACCCAGCAATTCTTGAACGGTTCTTAAATCTGCACCTTTTCTCAGCAGCATAGTCGCAAATGAATGCCTTAGCTTATGACTTGAATAGGCAGCCCTTCGATCTGGAGGCACCTCATGCTGAAATCGATCAAAGGTATCCGCTGCAATTTGCTGTATACAGCGAATAGATAACCTTCTTCCTTTCTGCGAGATGAACATGGCTGTTTCTTTGGCTCTCCAAGGACTCAGGCGTTCCTGAATAGCTTGCTGAAGAACCTCGTTGACCGCATCTGGAACAGGGATCGAACGCCACTTGCGTCCTTTTCCGTACACGCTGAGCAGCTTCCTCTGCGGATTGAAATCAGCCAGGTTCAGCGCATGAACCTCTCCTACCCGAAGTCCCATGTATGACATTAGCAGGAACACTGCCATATTCCGAAGCCTGTGCTTGCCATCAACAGATTGCAGGAACTTGCTTAAATCCGTCTCATCCAAAAAAACAGGTGCACGGTTCTTGTCCATTTTCGATTTCTTAATCCCGGCAGCCGGATTGTCCGAATACAGCTCAAGCTCAATTAATGCTTTGAAAAAACAGTTCACCGAAGCATGCTTGCGGTTCCGTGTAGAGTCACTAACACCTCTCTCACGAACTGCTGATAAAAAGGCGACAACATGAAACTTTTTGACCGAGCCTAATGGTTTACCATTTAATGACCCTAGAAACTCATGTACATCACTAAGATAAGATTTCTGTGTATAGCTGGTGTAGCCCGCGTCTTTCATCCATATGAGGAAAGCTTCCAGCTCATCAGCATATAATTCTTCAATAGTGTCGTGCAAGAAGCTCCACTCCTTCGTTACCGGCATTTAATTTTAACACAGCGCTGTGTAGATCGCTTAAGAATTATGAAATATGTAAGGCCCAAGGGGTGAATTACAGATTAATCATTACGTGCTATTACTAGCGAATTGCAGTCTTAATTGATTGTAAGCAAAACAGCGTATAACATATATTATACGCTGTTTTTTAATAGATTTCACGACATTTATAAATATCTGATTGGCACTTCCTGAAATGCGCCACTTCTCAGCTTGGGCAGCTTAACTTCCAGAGATCCTGTCTTAAATGTGGCGCTGCTCTTTGCAGGATTAACTGGGGCAGGCAGCGTGATAATCTGCGGAGTCTTCCCTTCTTGCCGGCTATATTTCAATTGTGTCCGGCTTGCCTGAACCCAGAGATTCTCCGGGTGCATCTCCCGGGGAACGCTTATTTTGACTAATATAAAATGATGAGTGTCCAAAAGTTCATGCCTCATAGCCTTGCCGGCTGGCGCTTCCGTATCGAACAGACGGTGACCTGCCATGGCCTTGCTGATCGCATTCTCTACATATTTATCTACCTCTGACGGGTCTAAATTCAACTGCTCCTTGAACTCATTGAAAGGAAAGTGATTTTTAAAAAAAGAATCTTCACCAAGCCACTGGGCATTCATGTTCTTTTTTGTTCCCATGCTCTCTACTTCCTCCTGCCTTGCCAGCTTTTTCACTCAGAATATGTAGGCTTATCTCAAAGAGTGACACTTAGGCATACATCCACATACAATGTTCTGTACCATCAGACTATGACATCATTCAATCATTCTTACATGAACAGAGGTGAAGCCTGTGGTATCCATTATCGGCAATTTAAAAATCGTCAATGTTAATGCCAGCTCCACGGTGCTCATCGGGAACACAGCTTCAGTTGTGTTGAACAGTGATAATAAGCAATATGGCGGTGCCAACTCTTTTGCTGTTGGTGACTCGATAGGTACGGTGATTACCAACAACTCGTTAAGCAGCACGAATACGATGGACTCCGATCTTGTCGACCAGGCTGGAGGCTTGGGTTAAGAAATGAGGGACAAATATGGTTCTTACGGTTCACCAGACCATTACCATCCATCTGATCCGAATCAACAATATGACTAATTCCTCTGTTCTGCAAATTGGTACGTCAGGCGCCATTAGCGCTGGTTCGCAGATCTTAAGTACCGAGCCTACTGAGCCTGTAAGTGAAGAGCAGCCTGATCTTGAGCCAATTCCCTATAATGAGACGCCGTCGTTAATACTGCTGCCAGAACCGGCAACAGACATGTTTATGGCGCCCGCTGGAGAAGATGGCATTTCCGGCATGAATTCATAGAATTGATTCTCCCCTCTCCGCATACAATCCAACAGGAAGGGGGAGACTCCTGTGCATCCATATTATTATCAGCAGCTTGCCTCACAGCTGCAATCGATAACAGCAAGGCTGGACCAGCTAGAAGCATCTATTAAAGGACTCAGTCAAGCCATAGATGAGATGAAATCCTCGGCGACCGCTTCTACCGGAGGAGTCCAATATCATTTTGACTTATTAAAAATAGAAAAGCTTGAAGGCACTTTGAACATTGGAACCACCCCCGGGAATGGCCAATCCATAGAGCATATTGCAGTTGGTGATAAACAGACGCCTTCATCTGATCACAAGGATGTCAAAGATGCAGGGCTGGAAGAGATTAACCGTAGGGCGAAGGAACAGGTCATGTGCTTTCTAGACGAAGAAGTCCCCGTGCTGTTCAATAATATGCTTGCTGCACATCAGCTTAATTTAACCGATGCATACAAGCAACAAGTCATGGATGATATACGCCGTCAAATCGATGACCGGATACAGATCTATGCCAAACAAGTGAACGATCTTCCGGATCTTTCCGATCAGGAGCAAAAAATCGCTATGGTAACCACCCAACTGAAGCGGGATATTCAGACTGCGTTAAATACCCATATCAAACATACTCTATTAGGGAAGTGATTGTTATGAAGCTTAATGTCATGAATAAAGATCTGTATGTTGGCTCTCTTCGGATCGTTAGTGTAAGTCGTTCTTCGCTTGTCCACGCAGGAGATACCGGTTCGCTACAGCTCATCTCGCTCTATGATGCGAGCCAGGAGCCATTAAGCGGACCCAAGCCGGTATTTCTTCCACCTGCTCAGCAAATAAAAGTATGACTAGATCTCTCAAAGTGGATCAGATTTATATATTGGATGTATCCGATAGCTCGTCTTTCATTTACGGAGATACTGGAAATGCCTTCAGCCGTTCACGAACTATAGCCATAGAAAGAAGCATCCCGATATTTCGCCATGCGGAGGGCAGGTTCACGGACTTCTCTGTATTTACTAGATCTGTTCCCATTCAGACAGTCCAATCTCCCTCAATTTCAGCATTCCTTGCACACAACGAACTTAGCACAATCCATATAGACTCAATACATATCAATGAAGTTACCTCTTCATCCTCCATCCAAATCGGAGAGCTGCACCGTGGCAGCATGACCAGCCGGATGAAATATGTGAAGCAGGAAAGTGATATTGTATTAGGATCTTCCTTGGCGAAAAGCCTGAAAGTATATTAAAGTGGATACAAGTGAGGCGAAATGCAATATAGTTAACATAATTTTAGTTATGTCTATTATTTCTTAATACATGATACATATCATAGATATGTGGATGGTTGGAATACGAATGAAGTAGCTAGAATCATAATTGTACTGTTAGTATGAATTTTTCATATAGTGTAAGTTTATTATGGGTCACATCATGATTCCCCCGTTGAGCTTCTTCGTAAAACACCGGATGTAATTGGAATTCACCTTAAATTTCTCAATCATTTGCTTAAATCACTGCTTTTCATTAATTTCACTTCTGGATAAGCTGTGTTAGAGTCGTATAATAACTCTCCGCCTGTTCCCTTCAATTGCTTGTTGAAGAAGTTCAGTACATATTCATTCACGATTTTGGCGCCTCTATAACCATCGATACTTCCAGTCATCCCTGTTAGCCGTATGAGCTTGGAGTATAATTGCAGATCCGTAAAGTTATAATGCGAAGTACCTTGAATATACATTACCTCTCCTCCGCTCTTTACTACTTGATTCATGACCTTGAGCTCCGAGGAAATCATCTTGTTCAGTTTGGCATCGTGTATAGAGCCTTGCTTATATTTGGTAGTCCATGTATTAAAGTCCTCCGCCCTCAGGAACATAAATGGCTTAATTTTACCCTCAGGCAGGCTCAAATCATAGAGAGTCCCATCCATATTCACACCTGCTTTAACCTTGGGATTGAACTGCACTTCGTGAAAAGCCGTCGCTCCGCCAAATGAATGTCCCATGATTCCAATATTATTCATATCCAGTGCCCCTTTAAGGAAGCTGCTCTCGTCACCCGCATTCATCCGCTCAAATTGATCGATCACAAAATCGATATCTGCATTCCACACCTTACCGGTCTTTTTGGCATTTGTTAAGAGTTCTTCATCTCCAGCTCCAGAATTCCGTTCATATCCAGTCACTCTTCCATCCGGGAAAGCAGTGGCCGTTGTACTGTAGGTGTGATCGATTGCTGCCACAATATATCCATGACTGGCAAGGTTCTCTGCTTGTGAGATATGGAGGATACGGCCCGTACCTTCCCCATGAGAAAGAATGATAAGTGGATATGGCTTGGAAGGATGCAGAATACCCGCATTCTCATACGAATTGCTTTTGAAATATTTCCAGTAATCTAGAACAAATTCAGAAAGCTTTAATTTCGAGGCGTATGCATGAGCGTATTTTTGGAAAAGGTTTCTATCCTCCGGGAAGATAGAGGCTCTCTTCTTCCCTTGCTGCTTGACTGAAGGGTACCAGATCTGTACCATTAGCTCTCTTTTATCATCCAGATTCAAAGTGAATATTTCATCCCTACCAGCGTCTGTGAAATGGAAAGTGCGTGTGCCTACCGAATACGGTCCTTCCAGTTTAGGCAGCTCAACAACAGGTAAATATACACAAAGCAAAGTTGAAATTGCCAGAAGCAGCACTGATATCGAATACAAAACATAAGTCAGCGGCTTGGGCATTCTCCAAAGAGCTTTCTTGTTAGAGCTTTGCAAAAAGCATATTGATATGTAAATACATGCCGTGATATAGATGGGGAGCATTTGCCACCTATATCCTTCCCAGCTCAGTTGGATGATCGAATCTACCAGGAATGCCAAAGCGAGAACTAACCCCATTTTTTTCTCCGATTTCTTGAAAAATATCAAATATTGAAGCAGCGCCAAACAGGATATTAGCAATATAATCTCATAAATCCTCATCGTTTCCTCCTAGTCAGTTCTATTTCAGGCATCTTAATGTTTGACATTACGATTCTGATTGATTACACCTTCCTTTCAACCACTTTGATCATAATGGACTCTGATTAAAATAAGAGAGCCCTCAGCTTTAAAATCTGATTAAATTCAAATTAAAACAACGGTTTAGAATGAATGCGTAATTTCGAAGCCTTGAGTTAACATAATATTTATTATTTATACCAAGGTCTCTTTTTCGTTAAAACTAATTTTCTTTTGAGCAAGGTATAGTAACATGTAGAAATTTTCGATACCGTAACTAGATAAATATCAATAATTGTTTTTCTATTATGAATTTTTCATATGTTGATTTTTTATATTCTTCAAATAGTTTTTAACTTACTTGCCAATTTGCTAATGTAAAATCAAATCACACAAAAAGGACAGCCCTCCTAAGGAGTAGCTGCCCTTTATTTAAATACCTACTAAATGTACACCATTTTGGGATGCGGGTGACTTAAAAAGTCATGGTGAGAGATTGCCCATCCGTATGCACCTGCAAGAACAAACATAATCAAATCTCCACTTCGTATTCTTGACAACGGAATATTGTCCGCGAACACGTCTTTGGGTGTGCAAAGCTGACCAACAATCGTCACAGGCGCATCAACTGCCGTTGGACGATGGAAAGAATAATCCCACTCGTCGCGCTCTACGATCTCGAAAGGATGATTATGCTTCCAGGATACAGGGAGCCGGAAATGCTGTGTTCCGCCTCGTACTATGGCATACGTTTTTCCATGATTGCGCTTCACATCAATGACTTCGGTCACATAGGTTCCACAGAAAGCAGCCAAATATCTTCCACACTCAAAGTTTAATTTGAGCTTACCGCTGGAGATAAGTTGATTGCTTTGTCCAAGCTGATGCAGTCCGTTGGTGAATCTTTGCCAATCAAACTGCTGTTCCAAATCCGCGTAGTTGACCCCAATCCCGCCACCTGCATTCAAAATAAGACGATCCAGCTTGTACATAGGCATCCATGCCTCTACCTTGTCGATATAACGACCTATTAATGAAAGGTGCTGTTCCGCCTCCATCTGATTGGAGACCGTATGGAGATGGAACCCGGCCATTCGGAGAAAGCGGGAACTTTCCAAAATATAAGCCGCTGCCTCTAAATCTCCTTCCTCCATACCAAATTGAGTCGGCCTTCCTCCCATCTGAAGTGTTGCCTCCGGTACATCGTTCTCCATGCTAATATTGACCCGAAGCAAAATTGTAATCTCTGTTTCTAGCTTTTCTGCTATAAGCATTAACCGCCTTAATTCATGCAGACTCTCTACGTGAATACGCTCCACATGAAGTAGGACCGCTTCACGTAGCTCTTCATCGGTTTTACCAGGCCCACCGAAGATGATTGGCACATCATCGCTCACCGCTCTTGCCTTTCTAATCTCTCCGATTGAGGCAGTCTCAAATCCAGTAACATACGGATGAATGGTATTCAAAATCGGTTCTTCGCTGTTAGCCTTCATGGCATAATACATCTGACAATAGTCTGGAAGTGCATGAGTCACATTCGATGCGTGTTCTTTTAGCGACTCAAGATCATACACAAAAGCGCATAAGAGATCGCCGCTATCTCTTTTTTCATGTCCTTGTATCCATGTCTTTGCAACCCGGGTCCAATTTTCGTTCAAGACAATGAATCTCCTCCCTTAAGTAAGCTGATTTGCATTTGAAAGCACGGAATGCAGGGGGTTAGGCACGGTATGCTCTCTTCCGTCACCCTCCCCATATATTTTGCGGAGTGTTAGTTGACCGACTTGGAATGTCTCAGCGGCTAGATCGAACAAGTCAAATTGCCGTTCCAATTGAGGGAAAAGACTTTGATAGTTCTGAACTACATCGCCGACCATACTCCAAAACTGTTGCTCTGTAAAACCATATTGCTCTGTCATAAACACAGCAATCTCATAAAGCTGAATATGCAGAAAGGCGTCTACCCAGAAATCCCGCACATCTTGAGCTGTATCTGCCAGGATCGGATGACTGCTCTCACCAGGTCTTAATGCAAGTGAAGGCAGTGGCAGGCGATTCTTATATGAATGATGATTCCCAAGGCACCTAATTCCCCCTGGTAAATCCCGCAAAGCGATTCGCTCAGGCCACCCATTCTTATGGATGAGTATCATATTCTGCCCGTGAGATTCCAGTCCAACGCCATAAGCATAGAGAAGATGAAGCATGGGTTGCATCGTCACCTCAAGCAGCCGCTGTACCCAATTCTCTGCCCCAAACTGATCTATCCATGCATCTATTTCCGGCACATTGTTAGATAAATGGGTTACAAAAGTATAGGGAACAGCTTGTTCATCAGCTTCCAGCAGCGGCTCAAGACTTTCACGATATACAGTACTCATGGAGCCCTCTAACAGTCTGGATAGTGGTTCAGGCAGGAGGTTATACCGGAGTGCGACTGCGGCTGTTTCCCGTAAAATAATTACACCGCACTCTTCTCTTAAATAAACATCCTCCCTATGCAGTTGATGCAGCCATTCCGAAATAGCGGGTGCATTACGAACATGATGTATCCCAATGACTCGGAGTGCGGATGTGTTAACGATCTGTAGCGATGTTTTTACATATGGCTTGACTGGATTTGTAATATTAGCTAAAGTTCGGATTGATTGTAGAGGCTGATATAGGTCACAGTCAGTACCCAGCGGGATCATCATTCTGCTTCTGATCAGTTCACTGGCGTCCATCGTGATCTTATTCTCCCACTGCCAGGGATGTACAGGAGTCAGGAGATAGTTGCTTGGATCAAGGCCATTTGAAATGATTTTGTGATCAAACTGCCTTTTCTGTTCCTCCCCAAGCAATTCAACAATATATTCCTCGTAGCTTAAGGTAGATAAGGTGTACGCCTCAGCATAAGATCGATGGACAGCGACCCAAACCAGATGAAAGCTTGGACCGAACTCTGGAGCGTAGGACAGATGGTCTTCCAGTGAGAAACCTATACGCGACTTGTAACTCGGATGATAGGGATGGCCAGTACTTGTATAGGCTTCCCATTCCGTGAGTGAACTGGGCTCATGTATGTTCGAATCCAATATATCGCTCCCTGCAGATTGCCTATTCCATGCGTTATGAAAAGCATCATTTACAAGGGTTCTTTCCAGCTCTTGCGCGAATGTGGACAGCCGTTCTGCTTCAGCACTTGGATAATGTATAGATAACTCCTGCAGAAGCTGAGCAATGGAGATGACTTCCGATTTTAATGAATCAGAGCCTGACTTAATTCGGTAGATAGGCGATAGAATACGAATACGGCCGAAACTCCCTGTGTCCCTTGCATGGAAAGTATACAATACCGCATCTCCATTCCCGTCTTGCCCTATTACCCGGTATTCCAGCTTGTCCATTAGGTCTCCACTCGACCCAGCAGATTTTGCAATTTCCACATGGAGTATGCCTTCATGTACCATAGATTCCATCAACTGCCGAAGCACCCGGCGTCTGCAGGCTTGATTCTCAGATGAAGTACTTTGCGCTACCCATTCGTCTATCCACTGCTTCATTATTTGTTCTCCTTCTTGTCGAGGAATCCGTTCAGCGGATTCGGAATTTCTACATAACGGGGCCGCTCGCCTTGCTGATGGAAACGGCTGATCAGATTTGCTTTTGCCGGAAGAACGGGTGTTTCTAACAGACGGTTGATCCATTCTCGTAGTGAAGGAGCTCCACTTTCAGGATGTGTGGAGATTGCATGTGCTGTCTCACTCCATAAATCTCCCTCCTCTGTATGAGAAGCCCGGGATATCGTTGCAACCATATGGCTCAGATGATTTGTCACGTTATAATAGAGCAGCCGCTTCCATGCTTCATCTGTATCACTTAAGACTGGGCTATCCGGCGCTATCTTGTGATTAACCCATCCCAACTCCTGTGCCTTGTTCCTGCACACGCTTACGCCTTCCAAGTCACGAACATAACATCCGGTAGGAACTCCATCCTGGATTCTAATCAGCGTATTCTGTACGTGGGCTTCCAGGCTATATCCAAAGTCAGCAAACAGCTGAAACACAGGAATGACATAGATGTGAACATAAGCCCTGATCCACTTAACTGCCTCAATCTTTGTAGCTGGAAGGTATTCCGGTCGATCAAACTCATCTTCAAGCATAGCTGCGACTACATGCCAATCTTCATTTCGTGACTGATTACCGGGAAGGGATGCACGGAATAATACACTGAACTCCTCGGCAAGCTCGGCATCTGAAATGGAGACCACGCCATGCTCCTGGAGAATTCCAAAGCCCGGATAGTGAAAAGCAGGCTCTATCGCAGCCCAGATTCGGGCCGCATCCATGGACCGCTTGTACTGCTCCTCATTGTTCGTCCGGATAAAATTCGTTATTCGCACGTGCAAAGGCAGCTTCAGGTAAAACGATTGTGCCGGCGACCAAACCGTCCGTACGGATGAGCTAGGGTACTGCCAATCCCCCAGACTACCGAGGTATTTCAGCTTTCCACCATCAATCCAGCTTCGGATACGAGCTTGTTGCAATAAATATTCAGACTGCCAAGGGTGAGCAGGCAGCAAGCGATAAGAAGTCAATACCGCTATCTCATCTGCTCTAAGCCCACTTGATCGATGAATCGCTACGATCTCTTCCTGCAATCTATGCTCACAGCCCTGCCATTCGGTCATCAGAGAGCTATCTGTTAACCAATCCTCGCGAAACAAGTCAGAATGAACAGCAAACCAGGTTAGTTGAAATGAGGCATTCATCTCGGGAGCATAGCGCCGCAGGTCATCTTCCGTGAAGCCTTCCGAACTCTTCGGCGTCGGATGAAAAGGATGCCCGAAGAGCAAGGACTGCTCCGAACGAAGAACATTACAATTCTGGTATTCACTTGTTATACCAATCCGCTGTTTATTGTTTTGTAGTCGATTGAGAACGTAGAATGCTGTCTTATATATACTGTTATTCATTTGATTGCGAAGATCTGCAACTCTGTCTTGAGTCGTCAAAGTATCCGTATCAGATGCGCCTACTTCTTCCAACAGCCAATCCATAGCCATACAGGGTTCCAATGTAGTGACCTCTTTCCCACCATCCGCATCTCTCCCTATTAATGGGAAAATATATCTGTGGTGCCCCGCAGCGGAAATTTGGTGGAAGTTCAGGCTAATACATCGCCCTGTTAACGGTAATCTTAATTCTGTATCGTACTCAGTTACCGGGGTGCAATGTACCTCACGCAAATAAGCATTGAGAAGCCGAGTCAATGCACTCTGCTCTGCTAACTGCTGTGATAGGATTTCATTGGACATCAGTTCTTGTTTCATGCTCATATTTCTCTGTTCTTCTCCTCTCCGTGTACTTCTTCTTAATGAGTGGGGAAGTAATCATAACTGCACCGATTAACGGTAATACACCAATTCCCCATATACCACGTACTGCACTAGGAAGACTATGAATTACTTGCGGCATAAATGAACCCGCTAATTGACCGGTAACTAGTAGACTATTTGCTGTGCCGATATTAACCCCTTGTCTGCCTTCAGGTGAGTCTTGAATTATGGTTCGGAGCAATAATGGAATAATTGCGCTGAAAACATATCCCTGAGCAAGCTTCAGCAGAATTAGAACAGTAAATACTGGTGTGCAGGCTTGAAGAAAGACAACCATTCCGCTTAGACAAAGAGAAATCATAATCAAACGTATCGGCTTCTTGCGATCGCCTTCCTTACTCCATCTTCCTGCTCCGTAAAGTGCTCCTACTCCTGTGGCAGCTTCAAGCAAGCCAATCATCCTGGGCGCCGCAGACCCACTCGAATAATTCTCCTGTATGAACAGTGGATAGATAGCTACCAATGCTGTCGCAGCGCACTTTGACAAAATGCCTGCCGCTAGCAAATATTTCATTTCCGGATGGTACCAGAAACAGAGCATGCTGGCCCACACGCCATGAGATTTAGATTGAGTTCCCATTTCGGCGCTTGCTTTGGGAGCCGCAGCAGCATCCACGAACTGATCTGTTGTCACAGCGGTATGCTCGCAGGGCTTGGCTGGATCGTTCAGCGTACTCCATGCCAATGCACTACATGCTAGTGTAAGCAGTGCCGCGAACGTTAGAAACATACCGCTTCCAATCCAGCCCATCGCCATCCCTCCAACAAGCGGGCCAGCAAGTCCTCCCGCCGTGACCGCTTGTTGATAGCGTCCAATGGCCTCACCTTTTCTCTCAGAAGGTGCAGTTACTGCAATCATCGCGATCGCCGAATCGTAAATGCCCCCCAGCCCACCTTGCAGCAGCCGAAAAATAACGAATATCGTTATGGTTGGAGCCCATGCCATCCCAAGCATACATATCCCTAGTGCCACAAGGGATCTAACGAACATCCATTTACGGCTGATACGGTCACCAAGCTTGCCCCATAGTGGAGTCGTAAGCATGTAAGTTACAGATGGTCCCGCCAGCGCTACCGAGGTCCACAACAGAATGGAACTTTCCGAACCAGAAGCTAGTCTCTCAATATGGAACAGCATAAATGGGGTTGTACCGGTCAAACCGAGCGTTACTGCAAATTGACCAACCCAGAGCACAGCCAAATTGCGTTTCCACAACGGCCATCGCTCTCTTTCAGAAGTTAGCCCGTTCACTCCCACCTTCGTTCTTTTTTGCTTAATCATACAAGGAGAGAGAAACTCCTATCCCTTTGGCAACAGCCTGTTCATATATCCGATACGCGCACGAAATATCTTCAATCGCCATGCCCATTGGATTCAGGACAATGATTTCATCCTCAAGCTCCCGTCCAGGTCTAATCCCGGCTACAATCTCTCCTAGCTCGGCGTGCAGCTTCTCTTTGGAGAAAGCTCCTTCCAATACAAGCTGATTTATAATTTTCTTCTCTCTATTGGACTGCTCCCAGTCATCCACAACCACTTTATCCGCATGGGTAAACACATCCTTGTGGAGATCCATAATCGATACATTGCTCACAAAACTGCCTTTCTTCAGCCAGCTATAATGGATATAAGGCTTATCTGTTACAGTGCAGGGAATTACGATATCACCGCTTCCCACTGCTATTTCAGCCGATTCACAGCTTCGGCAGGAGATATGAGAATACTGTGCGTTCACCCGCTCAGCGAGCCTACTCGCAGTTTCAGAATGAACATCGTACAGATGAATCCGCTGCACCTGGGGAAATAACTGAGCAACACTTTCAAGCTGCCGTTGACCTATAATCCCACAGCCGATAATAGTCACATCAGAGAAGTCTTTTCTGGCCAAATACTTAATCCCTACAGACGTTACTGCCGCTGTCCGCATACTACTAATAAGCGCAGCCTCCATAATCGCAATTGGATAGTTCGTCTGGGGATCGTTGAGCACGATCATTCCGCTCGCACGCTCTAATCCATGAACTGAAGGATTGTCATGCTTACTACCAATCCATTTCAAGCCTGAAATTTGGAGATTCCCACCCACATATGAAGGCATGGCGATAATCCGGTCGGCGATATGCCCCTGTTCACCATCCTCTCCTCTCACTCTCAGATACGGCTTCAGTGGCTGTACAAATTTGCCAAGCGCATGCAGCTCCAAGACCTCTTCGATAACCTCTGTGAAAAATTCCGGCGATTCTCCCCCTGCTTCCGCGACATGCCTGCGGCTTAAATAAAGCACGGAAGGCGTCTGCTTCTCTTGACTGATTAACACTCCTTGCTCACCCTCTCTTTCACCGAACTCAACCATTCATCATCGTACACAAGATCCATATAGCGATCACCGCGATCGGGCAACAGTGTAGCGATTCGCACAGTCCCCCGCAATTCTGGAAGCAGCTTTTGAATAGCCGCAACAACTGAGCCAGAGGAACCCCCGGCAAATATTCCCTCAGTTCGTACCATCTCCCGGCACGCCATGGCAGACTCGTAATCATTCACGTGAATGACTCTATCAATTTCCTCGCGGTTCAGCAGTTCCGGTACCCGGCTAGCCCCGATGCCTGGAAGCTCTCTCTTGCCTTTCGGTCCGCCAAAAATAACGGATCCTACAGCATCGACTCCAATCACCTTGAGCCTGGGGAATTTCTCACGAAGCCTCCGGCTTGTACCCATTATGCTTCCCGAGGTGCTAATGCCGGCCACCAAGATGTCCAGCTGATCCATTTGCTTAGCGATCTCTTCTCCTGCTCCATAGTAGTGTGCCTTCCAGTTATATTCGTTCGCGTACTGATTAATCCAGTAGCCGTGAGGAATGGTACGCAGCAGCTGCTTGACCGTGGCAATTCGTGTATTCAGATAGCCACCATGCTCATCCTTCGCGGTGACCATCTCGATGTTAGCCCCCATCTGTCTCATGATTTTCAGGTTGGTCTGGCTAATGTTCGGATCAACTACACAAGTAACCTCCAATCCATAGATTCGGCCCATCATAGCAAGAGCAATGCCTAAATTGCCGGATGTGCTCTCAATGATATGGCTATCCTGGTGAATAGCTCCAGTTCTAATCGCCTCCTCCAGAATAAAGCGTGCTGAACGATCCTTCATGCTGCCACCAGGGTTCATGAATTCAAGCTTCCCATAGACCTGGACCTGATCACCCGGAAACAATCGGTTGAGTCTAAGCAGCGGGGTATGACCAATACAATCGGTTAAGGATTGAATAACTGGGGACTCCTTAAGTTCGATCATGGACTGTTCCTCCCTTCAAATACGCATCATGGATTTGATGATATTGATAATCATTATCATTTGTACCCCTCTATCGTACATGCCTCTGGATTTAACTGTAAATGACTCATTTGAATTAATTTAGTTATCTTGTGAGATTATCGAGCCGAGCCTGATCTGTAATTCATAGACAAAATCAGGACCGCTCTCACTAATTTCAAGAGCTTTTTTTATATTTTGAATATGCTTCTTGACCGTATTTTCTGATATATGCAAGGTGGCTGCGATTTTACGTACCGAGTAGTGTGAGCATACTAAACTTGCAATCTCCCTTTGCCTTAAACTTAGTGGTACTGAATTTTCCAACGGATACGAAGCGGAAGCGTCCTGAGAAGACGAATGCTGCACTCCCTGATGATCCTCATTCTCCCATACAATATGAATAGATCCTTGTCCTTCCGAGGAGCTTAACTTCTCAACAATCAATCTCCGCAGTTCATCCATCAAGCTTTGTTCCTCTGGAGTTATTGTTAGACACTCAACAATTAGCCGCTGTCTTCTTAACATGACTTCCCTCCACATTAATTTAATTTGATTAAATACTATGCAAAAAGGGACTGGCAGTCTTTCAACTGTCAGCCCCCAGCCAGTCTAATTTCATTTATTTGGAAATGAAAATCTTGAACAGATCATCTACAACCAGATTCGCAGCCTGAATACCAAGCCCGCTTAGCCACAGATCAGCATCAACCTCATATACTTTCTTATCTTTTACAGCTTTAAGATTCTTCCAGAGCGGATTACTTGCCAGCTTGCTCTCGAGCAAATTATTAGTATCACGGCTGAACCAAAGAATGACATCCCCATCCATATTAGCTACTTGTTCTTCGGTTAATTTACTAGCAAACTCATCCGCCTGTTGTGTGACGGGTCGCTTCAAACCAGCATCTTCTACAATAATTCCGCTAAAGGACTGTCTTAAATACACACGTACATGATCAGTACGCGGACGTAGAACAGATACGGTCGTATTAGCAAGTTTGTCTCCCATTTGATCTTTAAATTGCGCGAGCCTATCGGTATAGGCGCCTAACAGCTTGTCTGCTTCAGCTTCCTTACCCAGTGCAGCAGCCTGCAGCTTCAAATTGTCTTTCCAAGTGTAGCCTAGGGACTCCACATAGACAGTAGGAGCTAATCGCTTCAGCTTATCGAAGATTTTCTCATGCGTATCTTTACTTCCAAGAATAAGATCAGGCTTCAGTGAGGCGATCGTCTCCAGGTTCGGTTCATCAATGGTACCAATATTCGTTATCCCCTCTGCCTGCGAACGCAAATATGCGGGATAAGGTTCCTCAAGCTGCACGGTTGGCGCTCCAACCGGTTTGACACCCAGTGCCAGCAAGTTATCCAAAGCTCCGTTGTCGAGTACAACCACCCGCTGCGGAATCCCATTAAGCTTCTCTTCCCCCATCGCATGCTTTACAATGATTTCTTTAGCCGTTTGCGCCGTATTAACAGGTTCACTTGAAGCTTTACCGGATGTTTCCTTTGAACCGCTTGTTGAACAAGCCGATAATGCTCCCACAAGGCCAATCAGCAGTATTAAAAATAAAATTTTCCCTCTACTTCTATTCATTGACAACACTCTCCCGACTTTGATAATATATGTAAGGCTAATTGATAATGATTATCATTATCCTTGCAACAAGCACAAGTATAAATGCCTTCATAATTGATTGTCAATTACAAATTTGGATTATTTTTCTTGAGAAGGAGAAGTCATGACTAAACAATTTTATCTGTTAGGACTTGGTCTAGTTTTGGTTATCGCGATTTTTCTGCTGGATCTATCAACCGGTTCCCTAATTATTGATTTTCCTACCGTTTGGTCATCGATCTGGGGTAACCACAGCACAGAACTTCATCAGGTAGTATCTACTATTCGAGTACCAAGAGCACTTATCGCTTTATTTGTAGGCGCGGGATTGGCAGCTGCGGGCGCCTGTATGCAGGCATTAACCCGTAATCCATTAGCTTCACCTGAAATTTTTGGGATTAACAACGGGGCAGCGCTTGCGATTGTTATCGGATATCTCTTAGTGCCAGGCTCATCCGTATGGATTTATCAAATCTTTGCGGTAGCAGGGGCGGCATGTGCAGGTTCATTTATTTTTGTCTTAAGCTCAATAGGCGGTAAGCCGATGACGCCACTTAAGCTGATTGTAGCCGGCACAGCCATCTCCCTCCTACTTGCGTCTTTCACACAGGGAGTTCTTGTGCTCAATGAGAAATCAATTGATGAAATTCGCTTCTGGCTGGCCGGATCTGTGGCTGGGAAGGAGCTGCAAGATCTTATCTATGGTGGATCCTTAATCATTGTTGGATTGCTAATCGCACTGGTACTTGGAAGCCGGATGAACGCATTGCAGCTTGGAGATGAGGTAGCTGTTGGGATAGGATTTGATACCCCTTTTACCAAAAGAATCTTGTTCTTCGTTACTGTTCTGTTATCCGCGGGATGTGTGACAATTGCAGGTCCGATTGCATTTGTCGGACTTGCCGTCCCGCATATCGTAAGGTCCATTACAGGGTCCGATTATCGATGGATTGTCGTTCACTCGATCCTGATGGGCTCTGCGCTTCTAATGCTTGCCGATATAGCTGCCAAGCTCGTTATTCATCCGGATGAAGTATCAGCCGGGGTGATGACCGTAATGATGGGGGCGCCTTTCTTTATTTATCTGGCGCGAAAAAAGGAGTGGAGGCTATGAGGGTACGTCCGAGAATAATGATACAATGTAGTCTCTTACTTATGATAATAGTTCTATTCATACTGCAAGTTGGTACAGGGGAATATGCGATATCTCCTCTGGATACGACAAAGTCTATCCTTGGGATCGGCCAACCTGATCATGATTTCATCATACGTACACTCCGGCTGCCCAGAGCGCTGATAGCCATTTGTGTAGGGGCTTGTCTGGCTGCTGCGGGAACACTGCTTCAGGGAATTACACGCAACCCGCTTGCGTCACCCAGCGTAATCGGGCTAAATGCCGGTGCGGCGCTGTGTGCTGTTATCTTCATTGTATGGGTACAAATTCCTTCTTACTGGCTTCCGTTCGCAGCGTTTGGCGGGGCGATTCTGGTTGCTTTTCTAAGTTATGTACTGGCTTGGAAAAAAGGGCTGTCTCCCATCCGCATGGTATTGGTCGGCATTGGTATTGCTTCGATCTGTCATGGCCTCATTACTATTGTTACTACCTCGGGCAATATTCGGCTCGTAAATCAAGCAACCATCTGGATGACCGGAAGCCTGTATGGACGAAGCTGGGAACAGCTATGGCCCTATCTTCCTTGGGTAATGATCTTCCTTCCTATTGCCTGGTTGTGTTACCGAAGACTGGATATCCTGAGTCTGGATGATCAGACATCAACAGGACTTGGAAGCCGTATTCATTCAAGTAGAAGTTGGATCCTATTCATCGCTGTTGCCTTGGCTGGCTCTTCTGTTGCAACAGCTGGAACCATAGGCTTCGTCGGTTTGATGGCCCCTCATATTGCCAGACAGCTAGTTGGAGAGAAACACGCCGTTCTAATACCAACTGCGGCCCTGCTCGGAGCATTAATCGTTCTGGCATCAGATTTTGTTGGACGTACCGCTCTTGCTCCAATTGAAATCCCCTGCGGTTTAATTACAGCGATACTTGGTGGACCTTATATGCTGTATTTGTTAGTTCGTGTTCGAAATCAATGAGATTTGAATAAATATGGAATATACATATCATCATTCGCCCAATATCTATCGAAATATTCAGGTCTACTCATTCTATGTGCTCTCATTCCTGCTCCAGTAGTATGGTATAATTTAGAGTAGTCTTTAACTTGTTGAACTGGAGCAAAGGAGCTGACTAAATGAACATTCAGAAGATTTCTGATCGTAAAAAAATGGATGAACGAGTCCTGAATATGCCATGGTTCGTTCAGCAGTTCATTGATTATAAATTGCCTGATTTATCCCCCTCCACCCTGCTTGAATACATCCGGGATTATGAGCAGTTCTTCGGGTGGCTGCGCGCGGAAGGATTATCGGCCGCTGAGTCTAATAAGGAAGTAACGCTTCAGGAGCTTGAAGTGCTCCGGATGGATAGTATTGTCGGTTACCGGCTGCACTTGACCACGCGTGTGGACGGGAACAATTCCAAAGTAACCGTCTCCCGTAAAATGTCTTCCCTGCGCTCATTATTTCACTATTTAAGCCAAATTGCCGAGGATGAGGAATTCTATCCGCTACTGAAGCGGAATATTATGGCGAAGGTTGAGATTAAGCGCATCCACAAGCCTAAGGACACCGCCGCCAAACTTAAAGGCAAGATCCTCGAAGAAGATGAGCTCCTTGAGTTCATCGGCTATATTCTTGAAGGATATGGTGTAGACGTCGAGAATAATAAGCAAGCGCTCTATAATTATCATTTAAACAAAGAGCGAGATGCCTGTATTGCAAGCCTTATCTTAAATTCCGGTCTGCGGGTATCCGAAGTCGTCAATTTGAACATAGACGATATTGATCCTGCCAACAAGCTTCTATATGTATACCGTAAAGGTAATAACGATGAGACTTTCAAGACCCCCGTCTATTTTCGTGAGCAGAGTAAGGATGAGCTTAACGCCTACTTATCTATACGTAGTGCCCGTTACCGGACGCCTAAACGCGAGAAAGCTCTCTTCGTCGCTCTTCCAAATGGCCAGCAGGAAGGCAAACGCATGACCAAGAGGGCTATACAAGCAATGATTATTAAATACGCCAGCCGTTTTGGGAAGCCCTACTTAACGGTACATAAGCTTAGACATTCCTTTGCCACAGATTATTACCTGCAGAATGATATATACAAAACCAAGGAGCAGCTAGGTCATGCTTCAACAGAGACGACTGAAGTCTACACTCATCTAACGGACAAAACCATGTCTGATGCCATTGAAAGACGCTCAGAAGTGTAAGGCGATGACGCCAAGCACTTCTGGGTTTTTCTTCTTTTACAGAGATAAATCAAGAGAAATGGCTGAAGCTATCCTTGAGGTATCGTTGATATCAAAGCTCGGCAAGATATTGCTCATACTTTCTGTAGTATTGCGCTCCTCCATAACCTTGGTTAACTCAGGCCAAACAACAACTCCCTTAATGTTCGAGAGTTCACTTAGTAGCGGGATATCTCTCTTCTCACGAAGAATGACAAGCTTGGGATATGTCTCTTGCTTGAACCCTTCTACCAGAACAAGATCATACTCGGCAAAACGAGCGATCAGGTCTGACAAGGCAGTATCCTTCTCTTCCAAGACAGCGGTACGCTCAGGTGAAGTAATCGCAACAGCCGCTGCGCCAGCCGCCCGGTGTTGGTAGGTATCCGTGCCTTCCTTATCCATCTCAAATCCATGCAGATCATGCTTAATTACGGCGACCCGCAAACCTTTGGCTGTGAAATGTGCGACCAGCCTCGAGACTAAATGGGTCTTTCCAGAATTCTTATATCCTACTATCTGATATACCGGGCGGGGAGTTATAGGCTTCATAATGGGCTGCCCGAAAGTCTTAGCACGGTTACTTTATCCCCCGCTTGAAGGACTCCAGAGGATGGAGGTACAACAATTAGGCAATCACTGTCCTTAATCGTAATCATGACACTCGATTCGTCCAGGCTTGCTGGTGTGGCCACAAGCTGTGCGTCCTCTATACGCAGACTCCCACGGACAAAACGGGTAAAGTTGTTGATTTTATCATATGTTCTGCCCAAAACCGCCGTGAACTCTGTAAGGAATGGCTGTGTACTGCCCTGCATTAAACCAAGAGCCGGCCTTACGAACAATTCAAACCCTACGAAGCAGGCCCCCGGGTTCCCCGAGAGGGCAAAAAGGAGCTTGTCCTCCCTCACCGCAGCGGTTGTAACACTTCCAGGACGCATAGTTACTTTATTGAACAGCATCGTAACTTCTTCGCCGCGAACCAAATCCGCCATGATATCAAAATCCCCCACAGATACGCCGCCTGTAGTCACCACAATATCATAGTACTGGAAGGCTTCCTCTACTCGCCGCTTGGCAATTTGCAGATCATCCTGAATCGCATCTAGTATAATCGGCTCTCCACCAGCATCTCTTACCTGACTGGCCAGCATATAAGTATTGCTGTTCCGTATCTTGCCGTCCTGAATCGCTTCCTCAATCCCTAGCAGCTCAGAACCTGTTGAGAAAATAGCCACTGTCGGCCGCTTGAAGACGCTGACCTGATGAACACCGACTGTTGCAAGTACAGAGATCTCACCGGTTGAGAGGAGAGTACCTTTTTCTAATATTAAGTCGCCTTCTTCAAGTTCCAATCCTACCGGTGTCACATTCTTGCCCGCCTCAATTTCCCTTTTCACCTGGATTGTTGTTCTTCCTTGATTTACAACACTTTCCGTCATTTCAAACATAACTACAGCATCTGCTTCATCCGGCACCTTAGCTCCTGTCATAATACGGGAAGCCGTACCTGGAACAAGGGCAACCGACGGCAGGGATCCGGCAGGAATCTCGTCCACTACCTCTAACCACACCGGATTTTCTGTTGAAGCTCCTGCTGTATCTTGGCTTATAATTGCGAATCCATCCATTCCTGAACGCCGGAAGTGCGGATAAGGATGCGGCGCTCTAATATCTTCAGCTAGATACCGCCCCTTAGCCTCGGATAGATCGACATGCTCACATTCTCCGAGCTGAACATGGGACTTTATGAGAGCCTGAGCTTCCTGCACCTGTAAAGCGTTTCTATGAAGCTTGTGAGATGAGTTAGATTGATGCATATACGAACCCCCTTAGTTACTCTGTCTTAATATGTAACCATGTTATCGCTGAATCCCGCCTCATTGCAATCCTTATAACATAAAAAGCATGCAGCTAAGTGCATGCTCCCATGTAATCTGGTGTTAAAA
The DNA here is from genome assembly GCF_050995535.1 of Paenibacillus sp. SN-8-1. Taxonomy (NCBI): domain Bacteria; kingdom Bacillati; phylum Bacillota; class Bacilli; order Caryophanales; family Paenibacillaceae; genus Paenibacillus; species Paenibacillus sp. SN-8-1. The sequence continues at coordinate 2,180,316 of NZ_CP194782.1, read as the reverse complement.
CCATCAGTCTGAAGTTACCGCCTTCTTCTAGTAATACCTCCAGAACCGGATCGGGTCTTTGGCTTCGTAATAGACTTCTTCGGGGATGAATAGGAACCCGAATCCGAGCTTCCCCCATCCTTATTCCGAGTAATACTACCCTTGCTTGAACCGGAACTGCTGCTGCCTCCACTGTAGCTTCCACTACTTGATCCGGAACCACCACGTCTTGTTATAGAACCTTTCTTCTCCACGGTCAGTGGCGGAGCAGCCTTCTTATCATCTTTCGTCGGTGCATGATAGTCCTGCTTTGGCTTATAAGTATCCTTGCTTGAGTATCCCCGGTAAGAACCATGTCCTCCAAAGGAATCGAATAAGCTTCCGATCAGAGAAGCTGCAAGGTAACCTTGAAGAAAGCTTGAATCGTAATTGTCACGTACATACTGTTCGGAATCCACTTCAATCAGTGTATCTTCCGGCTTATTTGGATCCTTTTGAAGATGATAATATTCCTTATCATACACGAGGAACATATGATCTTCATTCTCAGGTGACTTCTGATCAGGCTTATGATCAGCAATCAGATCAGCCGCAACCTCTGGAACCTTCTCCCCTGCCGCTCTATAGACATATGAGGTTGAGCTTCCACTTCGATTCACAGATTCTAGCGGGTAATTCTCCTTTACGTTAGGTGAGCCACAGCCTGCTAATAGCGACACGAGCAAGCTGAGAATCAGAGCTATCTTTACATATAAAGAAGACCCTTTCTTCACAAATATCACTCCTAAGAGGCACGGATGACTTTAACATCACCGGAGATCGTCTTGTCTCCTTCATAAAGCATGAATCTTCCATCCTGCCATTCAATCCTTAACAGGCGATAATCATCGGACTGAAATTGCCACACATGCTGTTCTCCGCCTTGGCGAAAAGGAGTTCTGCCCTTAATGATTACGTTCCCGGCATATTCTTCTTCAAGATGGTAGGATTTATCATCCAAATCTATAGTTGTTGGAACTTCATTCGGATTATCGAGACGCCCGTCTATAGGGTCATATAAAGCATACTGTAAAATTTCACGTTCTTCAATGTGCAAATAACGAATATCATTGCCGTCCTTAAGTGACAGCATCGTGGCATTCCGCCCCGGATTACGTACATTCCCTACTACCTCATAGGTGACAAGGGATACTTCGCATATATCCCCCGGATTCAGATCCAGCATGCTCTTCTCACGAGCAGGCGGCTCCGGCTTGGCAAAAAGTCTGCCGATTCTCTTCATTACACTCATGATTCCTGGCTCCTTATGATTAATATGCATTACACAAATTTAGCTCCTCATAAGCAAAGGAGAAACAATGAATTGTCTCTCCTTCCCTTACATGCATATCGCAGATGATTATTTCTCGTACTGCTTGAGCAGGGCCGCCAGCTCATCTTCAACCGCTTTATCCTTATTAAGTTCTGCGAACTCTTCGTCCAGGGATTTGCCTTTGCTGGATACCTCATTACTGGCTTCAGCCTGAGCTTCCATTTGAAGCATCTTCTCTTCCATACGTTTCAATCCAGCTGAAGCGGTATCCGAGTTAAGTCCGGACAATGATTTGTTAATTTCGTTCTGAGCCTTAGCCGCATTGTAACGTGCTACCAAGGTCTCGCGCTTATTCTTCATCTCTGTAAGCTGCTTACGCATTTGTTCCAGCTTATCACGAAGATTGTCTGCTGCAGCTTTGTTGCTATCATAGCTGGCCTTGTATTCGACAAGCTTCACTTCAGCAGCCTTCTTCTCCTCCAGTGCACGGCGGGCAAGGTCAACGTTCTGCGCTTGCGCAGCTGCATGAGCTTGCTCATTACGTTTGGCAGCCAATGCTTCCTGCTCTTCATAGAGCTGCTTGAATTTCTTTTCAATTGCAATTTGGGCTGCTACAGATTTCTCGGCATCCTCAAGATCTTCCTGCATATCACGAATGTATTGGTCAGTCAGCTTAATTGGATCCTCGGCTTTATCGATAAGAGAGTTAATGTTAGACATCGTTAGATCACGTAATCTTTTGAAAATAGACATGGTTAATTTCCTCCCAGGAATAAATATGTTTTATGATATGATTTACGCAGGTAGGCGGCGGAACGTTTCAATATTTTTTGTTTCTTTGCCTGCCATACCATTTATTGTATCCTGTTCTTATCATAACTTGGAGGAGACACCGTTTGCAAAAAAACTTCGAGCTTCCGTTCTGCAAGCTGACACACCCGGTCTATTTGCTCAGAACTTAAGTTGTCGTAATGGATTCCAATTACTACAGTCACTGTCCGGTTAAGCCACTTGGAGGCACGAAGTGCAAAATCTGAACTGAGCAGGGATTCCTTATGACCGGGGACTTCAGCAGTATGCACCTCTGGCGAAAATTTCCCGGAAGGATATGCTGTGGAGACTGCTCCAATATGAGCATCTCCTCCCGTAATGATCAACAAGATATCACGTCCTATTTCGTGAAATTCAAGGCTAATATCATGAAAGTGATTCACCTGCCCGGCCCCTCTCTAAATGATCCCCCGGATTTCGTCTAATGTCTGAATACCTTCCCTGCTCATAAACTCTGAGATACCACTCACTAATTCTTCACCGGCATGAATATTAACAAAGTTATAGGTACCTATCTGCACCAGTGAAGCCCCGGCCATAATGAACTCAATTACATCTATGGCGCTTGTGATTCCCCCCACTCCAATAACCGGTATACTCACTCTACTGGCTACCTGATGGACCATTCTCAATGCAATCGGCTTAATTGCAGGACCTGAAAGCCCGGCATATAAGTTGTGAAATACACTCTTCCTCTTATGCACATCGATCTTCATGCCCGAAATGGTATTTATCAGCGTTACCCCATCAGCACCCTCTTCTTCACACATCAGAGCCATCGATACCAAGTCTTCCGCATTAGGTGACAACTTAATGATCAATGGGATGGAAGTAACAGCTCTCACTTCGCGCACGACTTCCCGGGCCTTTTCAGTCTTGATCCCGTAGGCAATCCCGCCTTCTTTTACATTAGGGCATGAAATATTCAGTTCAATGATGTCAACCGCTTTGAGACCCTTGGTCTCCCGAAGCCTGGAGTCCTGATTGATCATCAATGCCCCTTCAATATATTCATCTATATGGTTCCCGCCCAGATTTACAATTCTCGCCAGGTCAAGGCCCTCCCAAAAGGTGGCCTCATTCTCTAGAAAGTGCTTGATGCCTGGGTTCTCCAGGCCAACACTATTGAGCATTCCCGAGGGCGTCTCAAATACCCGAAGCCCCTCATTTCCCGATTTGGGATGCAAGGTCAGTCCCTTCCCCGCGATTCCGCCCAGAGCTGAAATATTGTAATATTCCGCATACTCCTTACCAAACCCGAATGTTCCAGACGCCATCACAATCGGATTCTTGAAGTGAACACCAGCAATGCTTCCTGACAGATTAATCATCGAAGTCCACTTCCTTTGCAAGAAATACAGGCCCCTCCACACACGCCCGCTTGGTTCCACCCGGAACTTTGACACTGCATACAAGGCATGCCCCGATTCCGCAGGCCATCTTGTTCTCAACTGATACAAAGAGGTTACCTGTATAGTGCCGCTCAGCTTGTCTTTGACCCGCCGCCTTCAGCATGCCGGTAGGACCGCATACAAAGATATAGTCATAGTCCTCAAAGACAACCTCATCCAAAATACTTCCTCCAACTCTAACCTGAATTCTGCTGCAGACTGAACTAAACTCTCTGACTAAATAGGCTTCCTCCCGGAAACCGAGAAAGACATCTGAAGCCACCATTTGTCTGGCTGCATAATACAGTGGAGCTATTCCAATGCCGCCCCCAACCAGTGCAATTCTTCCCTCTAATACCGGGAATCCGTTCCCTAAAGGGCCGACCAGGTTCAAAGAGTCTCCCCGCTTAAGGCCCGCGAACAGGTGAGTACCCTCACCGACAACTTGATAGAGGAATTCTATGTAATGGTCACTCAGATCAAAAATACTCAGTGGTCTGGAAAGTAAAGGTTCTATTCTGGAGCCCCTGAGCATGTAGAACTGCCCGGCTCGGCCCTCATATTTCCCTGCTATCTTCATACGGAACACCCCAGGCGAGACCTGGATATTAGACAATATTTCAGCCATGACTTACTCCCCCCTGAACATTACGATGCCTCTTTTCAACTGGGGCTGCCGTGATATTGCTCACAGAGCAGGCGGACTCTGGATAAAACCGCCCATATCAGGAAATAACAACAGGTACTATGTCCTGTAAAAGGAGAGATTTCTTGATGCGGAACAAATATGCAATTTTATTTGTGTTGCTTGTCCTATCGATGCTGCCGAGTTCCCAAGCTGCTTCTGCAGCCCGGATGACTCAGGACCCTGAGGAGCAGAACTCCACAAGCAAAGTTGCATCAAGTCATGAATCATTAACACTTGGTGAATTAAGAAGGAAGTATGCCGAGACCTTTAAATTCAGGGGGCCTCACGTTAAGCAGATCGCGCTGACCTTCGATGATGTTCCTGATCCCCGCTTCACCCCTCAAGTCCTTGATATTCTTGCTAAATATCATATTAAAGCCACTTTCTTTGTGGTGGGCAATCGGGCGGAGAAGCATCCTGGTCTTGTCAGGCGTATTCAACGTGAGGGACATCTGATCGGCAACCACTCTTATAACCACCCTTTATTCAAAAATCGTAACCTTGCTTATTTCAAAGATCAGATTCTCCGTACTGAGAAGATCATTTACAACCTTACAGGATCCCGCCCCAAGTTAATCCGGCCTCCTTATGGGGAGATTAATGAGGAGCAATTGCGATGGGCGAAGGCCAGTGGTTACAAGGTGATTAATTGGAACGTTGATTCGAAAGACTGGAAAGGTCTGTCCAAAGATCAGGTGAAACGCAATATTTTGAGCGCCGCAGGTCCCGGCTCCATTATTCTTCAGCATGCCGGAGGTGGAGTTGGCGCAGATCTCTCGGGATCTGTACAAGCATTGCCAGAAGTAAGAAACACACTAAGAAGTAAGGGCTATACTTTTGTTGATCTGAGCAAACTCCTCCATATCAAAGGATCTAAGTAAGCAAAAGAGGAAAGACTCCATATATATCTGGAGTCTTTCCTCTTTGAATTAATTCCAATTATTTAATGACATATAGCTTCACATTCTGAAAGCCAAATGTGTCCACAGTCGACTGGCTGCCAGGAATGAAGATGTCTATACGGTTCCCTTTGATCGCGCTGCCTTGATCTGTCGCTTTTGCAACAAATGCTTTCTTCGGAAGACCAGAATGACTATGACCGGTCACTAACACCTTAGTTCCCATAGGGATTACTTTGGGATCTACTGCAATAGTGCCCAAAGCAAGCGGATTACCATAATAATCAACCGGCCCCCATCCATTCTCACTAGGATCTGCGGAATAGGCTGTAGCTACAACATTGATGGTCTTGGAGTAATTAAAAGATTTCCCCCATGCTTCCACAACTTTGTTTGCTGTGAATACTTTGAGTGTAGCAAGCGGATCTGCCTTTTTAACGATCAGACTAGCCCCAATGCTGGCAGTTTTCAGACTGGTTGGCAGCTTGATCGGCAATCCTGCATAAATATTATTAGGATTGATACTGGGATTCGCAGTCATTAGGTTGTTGATAGAGATCCCATATTTCTTGGACAGTGTGTAATAGGTGTCTCCCTCTACTGCAGTATGTACGGAGTCAGCATGGACAGGGGTCATGTGGATAAACGCGGCCATGCCAAGCATGGCTGTAACCGTTTTCGCGACTAACGACAATTTGTTTACCTTTTTGTTCTGTGTAAGATTCTTAGATGACATAAATAAAATCCTCCTTTTAATCATGCCTGCGGAGTTAGCTGTCGGATTCGGATTGAGGATACAACCCGGCGCTCTAATTAAAAAGCAGCGCTTCACCCCAAGGATTATCTATCAGATGTTGATAAGATAGTTAATCCGTAAATCATCCCCCGCACTTGAAAGCTTCAAGTTTCGGCACTTCGAATATATCACAATTCTGTAACCAATTGACCAAGCAATTGCTGGAAATCATATTCGTATCGCGTAAATTATTACAAGTATTCCATAGATATGGGTCCCTGAGTTTCCAAAAAAAAAACTCTATCCATTGGGATAGAGCTTAAGGTTATACAATTGATTCTGTTCCTACCTTTACAATACTTTGCTTAAGAAATCCTGTGTACGCGGGTGGGTTGGATTGCCCAGAACAACTTCTGGGGAACCCTGCTCAATGATCGTGCCTTGATCCATGAACAGAATCCTGTCACCGACTTCTCTGGCAAAGCCCATCTCATGAGTAACAATGACCATGGTCATTCCCTTCTCAGCCAGCTTCTTCATGACATCCAGAACCTCGCCCACCATCTCTGGATCAAGGGCCGATGTAGGTTCATCGAAGAGCATTACATGCGGCTCCATGGCAAGCGCCCTCGCAATGGCGATCCGCTGTTTCTGTCCACCAGACAGCTGTGCGGGAAATGCTCCCTTCTTGTCTTCAAGTCCAACGGTTCGGAGCAGATCCAGAGCTATCTCTTCAGCCTTTGAACGATCAAGCTTCTTAACCTGGATGGGAGCTAGAGTTATATTCTCCAGCACCGTTTTGTGGGGGAACAGATTAAACTGCTGGAATACCATGCCCATTTTCTCACGTGTCAGGTTAATATTATGCTTCTTATCTGTGATTAGTTCACCTTCAAAACGGATTTCGCCTGCAGTAGGCTGTTCAAGCAAATTGAGGCAGCGGAGAAATGTACTTTTACCGGATCCGCTCGGACCAATAACGACAACAACTTCACCTTTCTCAATCTCTGCATCGATGCCTTTAAGAATCTCCAGCTTTCCGTAGGATTTATGCAAATTTTTAATGGATATCACTAGTTCTCAGCTTCCTTTCCAATAGACCCAATAGTTTAGAAAGTACAAAGGTCATGATGAAGTAGATCACGGCTGCAACGAGGAGAGGATTCAGCCCCGCAAAAGAAATACCGCGAACCACCTGGGCTTGGAACATCAGATCAGCTACACCGATGAATGAAACTATCGAGGATTCTTTAATGATCGTAATGAATTCATTACCAATCGCAGGCAGAACATTCTTAATCGCTTGCGGTAGAATGATGAAGCGGAACGCCTTACCACTGGACATTCCAAGTGATCTTGCAGCTTCCATTTGCCCCTTATCCACGCCCTGAATACCTGCGCGGAACACTTCAGCAAGGTAGGCTGAACTGTTGATGGATAAAGTAATTATCCCTGATTCCAATGCAGTGAAATTAATATGGAAGGTCAGCGCGAGCCCATAATGAATGATCAAGAGCTGGACAAGCATAGGTGTTCCGCGCAGAACCTCAATGTAAGCCACACCGATCCAGCGAAGAATCGCGATTCGGTTCATCCGCAGCAAGCTGATGAAGAGCCCGATAATGAACCCGAATATGACTCCGAGTACAGACAGAAGGAGTGTATATTTAATACCCGCGATATAATAATCTTTATATTTCAGGAAGAAAGAGAATGTATCTTGGGCCTTCTGCTTCCCGTTAACCAAGCTGCTGGCATCATCAACGAACTGCTGAATTTTGCCATCCTTGATTAAATGGGCTAGTGTGTTATTAATACTGCTGAGCAGCTCGGGGTTATCCTTCTTGACCCCAATAGCATAACCGAAATCCTCTACCTGAGGTACCGCATCCGTAATAGCGAAATCATCCGTAAGATTAGCCTGGGCTACCGGTCCTTCAATAATAGCCGCATCGACACGGTTAGTCTGAAGCTGCATAAGTATATCAGAAACTTTATCTAGAGAGGTTAACTGTGCGCCTTCAATCTTCTGGCCAATCTCCTCCTGCAGGGAAGATTTTTGAACGCCGATCTTGGCCCCTTTTAACGTATCCATGGTGTTGTACTTGTCTTTATCTGCTTTACGAACCATAATGGACTGATTCGCGCGATAATACACGGTGGAGAAGTCGATACTCTTCTTCCGCTCTGGTGTAGGGTTCATTCCTGAGATCAGAAAGTCTACACGACCACTTGTCAAAGCTGGCAGCAGGCTGTCAAAGCTCATATCCTCTATTTTCAGTTCCGCACCCATATCCGCAGCAATCTGCTTCGCAATCTGAATGTCAAAACCTACAATTTGATCCTTCCCGTCAATAACTTTATGAAACTCATAGGGTGGAAAGTCAGCACTTGTTCCCAGCACAATCGTCTTCTTCGCTGGATTCGTGCCTTCATCGGCATAAGCCGACCCAGATAGCCCTGAGTAAGATAGTACGAAGCACAGCAGGACTATGATCAGCGTCTGTAATTTTCTCAATTTTGTTATCGCTCCTTGCTTCTATTTTAGTTGTTTATCATATTAGGACTGAGTCATTATAAAACAGCATGTATTATTATGCAATAAAAAAGGGCTGTTCCCCGCGAAGGAAAATATCACCAGTAAACAAACCAAACGACATTCCTTAGAATGCCGTCTGTGAATATGCCTTATTCTAGTCTAAATGTACATTCCTAGGGTGTGTCTTCAAACTTGTTTAAAAGGTAATACATGGGTTAAATACATTAGATGAATACACGATACGAAATAAAAGAGACACAATGGCAGCGAGTTCAAGACCTGTTTCCACCTGAACGAAAACCACAGGGAGGACGTCCGGCTTTGGACAACCGAACCATGTTTTGCGCCCGATCCATGCTGGTGAACGCGCACAATGGTATTCCTTCCCCCGGTCAACGGTGGCGGTCTTGAAGGCTCCTTGTGGAAACTGCCCAGTTACTACTCCGAATGCAATCTCCATGGAATGAGCGGTGCGGTCAGGCATCTTAACAGCCAGGTACATACGCGTCTTGCGTTCAATAAAAGTCGCTACGCAGGCACGACTTTTTCCCCGGCTGGAGACAACTGTATCGAGTTCCCAGTGACCGAATGACTCACGCTTCTTAACGGATTTAGGACGCTGGACAATCGTTTTACCCACTAGAAACCGGCCACGTGTCTCCATAGGCTTCCGTCGTTTTCCTTTATGGCGCAACACGTTAACTTCGCCCCCAGCCAGACGTCCGTCATAAAGCCACTGGTAAATTGTTTTGAAGCATACAAACGGCTTTCCGCTTGCTCGACGTTCTTCAGCGATCTACTCAGGCGACCATGTCTGGTTCAGCTTATCCTCCAGTTCATCAGCTAACTCCGTCGTGAAGCGACCTTTCGGCTTGCTGGACTTCCGCCGCTCTTCGTAGGCAATTTGCGCTGTCTCTGCTTGGTATACGCCACTCAAGCTTCCTCGCTTTAGTTCTCTTGCGATTGCTGAGTGGTGCCTCCCTAACTCCCTGCCGATTTCCCGATTCGACCATCCAATTCGGATTAGGACTTCTAGCTGGCTACGTTCGGTTATGCTTAGATGAGTGTAACTCATGGTTATATTCTCCTGTTGTTATATGAAAATAAAGTGCTTAAATTGGTGAATAAAGTTATAAACCGCGAAACCGCACTAGCGTGTAGTATAATAACCTGCCCCGTCCAGAGTTAATGATTCATTATGCCACCGATTGCTCCCCTTTTCCTTTGCTTCGGAAAAGCGGAATCATAATTAGGAATCCTGCAAAAAAACAGAATCCGGCCAATTCGTACACAATTGTAAGTGAAAGTATATTTTTCAACACACCTGCAACACTCATCATAAGGAGCATCGCTCCCGTCATAAGCGGAGTGCGGATTCCCATTACCCGACCTATAAAGTTTTGATCGGTATGCTGCATGACCATTGCGCTATTTCCGACAAAAATGGCCGGTTGCAGAAGAGCAATGATGAATTGGGCTATCATCGTTAGCCATATCACGGTTGACATCCCTGTTAAGATGATCCCGACACCGTTGACGAGTAAACCAATCATAAGGAAACGTTGTGGGGCGATCTTAGCCGCGAGAGCAAATATTACTATTCCTCCGACAATTTCACCCAAACCGTAAGGTATGCTAATCCATTTCAAAGCCTCTGCAGGCAAGTCCAACTGCTCCGTAACGAGGAAGATGCCAAGCGGCGTAATTAACCCAACTCCTAGTCCCACCAACGTGAAACATATACTGAGCTGCAAGAGTAACTTGTTTACGAAGACAAAATGAATGCTGTCCGCTATTTCGCGAAATAGCGAAGATGGGTTGGTCTCTCGATTCTTTATTTTCTTTTCATCAGACGGGACGAAGACAAGGGAAAAAGCAGATAACAGAAAGCAAGCGCTAGTCGTCAATATTGAAACTTCAATTCCGAATTGCTGATATACCAACGTTCCCAGGATCGGACCAAGAACCATAAAGACAGATGTTATGGTTTGTAGCAAAGACATGCAGGATTGTGCATCTTCATCACGCACATGATTCTTAAATAGCTTCATGCCGGAAGGCTGTGCAAACTGTGATAGAATGGAAGAGCATAATGTTGCTAAAAAAATGATCTTCCATGTTCCAACTTCCAACATAACAAAGACAATAAATACGGATAACGAACTTAAACATTCACACCAAACCATTGTTCTCTTGGGCCGCCATCTATCCGCGAATACTCCACCAATGAAAGAAAAGATAAAAATTGGCGCATATTCCGCGACCGAAATCATGGAAACGGCAAATGAATCTCCTCCTGTCACCTCCATAACATACAAGAGGACAGCAAAATTACGAATCCAAATACCCATTTGAGAAAATAGAGTTGAAATCATAACGGCTCGAACAAAGCCGTTTCGAAGCAGTTGAACGGATCCTGACATTTCTAGTTTCCTCCCTCGTCATCTATTTCGAAAATCATCTTAGTGCCTACTGTAAGGGAAGGGTCAATATTTTTTTGAAAAAGTTCGACTTGACTCTCCTCTTAGGGAAGACAATAAGCTACCTAGTGAAGGGAGGAATGAGCAATATTGTACACGGTAAAAGAAGTATCGGAACTGTCCAATGTTACAATCAAAACGCTTCATCATTATCACAAGATCGGTCTTCTCTTACCTTGTAAGATAAGTGAAGCTGGATACCGGTTGTATGAAGCGAAAGAGCTGGAACGTTTGCAAGAGATTCTATTTTATAGAGAATTGGATTTTTCCTTAGACCAAATCAAGGAAATGATGGAACATCATTCAGACCGGCTATCCATTCTTTCGCAGCAGGAGGAGTTGCTCCTTTGCCGCAAAGACAGACTGGATACCATCATTCAAACATTGCGTAAATCCATTGCATGTATAAAGGAAGGGGAATCCATGGATAATAAGGAAATGTTCAAAGGTTTTGAAAACGAGGAAGAGTGGAACAAAGCGCTGACTGAGCAAAATCAATATTTGAAGGAATCGTATGGGGTGGAGTCTCATGAGGTTGCCCCAACGGATGTTAAGGAATTAAACGAACAAGCAGTCGAAGCCATGACTTTCATGAATGAAATGGCAAGTTCATTAAGAGAAGGCTTAAAGCATAACGATGAAAAAACAAGAAATTTGATTCGATGCCATCTTGAGTTTATGAATAAGCATGGGCACAAAGCATCGGTTGAAGACTTTGTAGCACAGACTCGTTTTTTTCTAAGTGATGACTTTCATCTTAAGATGCTTGAAAGTCAGCAAACCGGGTTGGCTTATTATCTATCAGCAGCGGCAGAGTCTTTCGCGGCAACGAATCAATAAAGCAAATCCGGTTGACTAAAAAAGCTGGTGTACCTTTTTAGTATAAGGGACACCAGCTTTATTTTGCTTGAAGGATGTTATTCCTTAATTGCTTCCGGAGCGCAAAATCTATTTAATTTTCTTTCTCACGTTAAACATCTACAACTTTTACTTTCAGACGACTACTCTGTAATAGTGAGTTGCGGTGATTCCATTTTACATAAATACTATCATGAACCTTTAATCTACCTGTCGCACTTCTCTTTACAATCCGTCAATAAAATAAAAAACTATCGTCGTCTGGCAACTCGCTACGATAAATTAGCGTGTACGTTCAAGGCTTTTTTGACTCTGGCATCGATTATAATGTGGCTTGCCTGAGTTTGAAGACACACCCTAGTTAAGTACACTCTGATAAATCTCCAAATACCTCTCCGCGGATACGTTCCAGCTGTAATCACCCGCGAATGCATTACGTACAATCTTCTTCCATTGATCAGGTTGATGATACATATGAACTGCCCTACGAATCGTGTAGAGCATATCATGAGCATTATAATGGTTAAATGAGAACCCATTCCCCTCACCGGTGAATTCATTGAATGAATGCACCGTATCATTCAGACCGCCAGTCTCCCGTACTACCGGAATGCTTCCGTAGCGAAGGGCCAATAGCTGGCTGATTCCGCACGGTTCAAATTTGGAAGGCATCAGGAAGATGTCACTTCCCGCATAGATTCGCCGGGATAAACCATCATTGAATTTAATTTGGGCAGACAGCTTGCTGGGATGGCGATGGGCCGCTTCCCGGAACCACTGCTCATATTCATGCTCCCCAGTTCCCAGTACAACGACTTGAACGTTGTCAAAGTGCAGAAGCTCATCCAGCACTCTTCTGACCAGCTCCAAGCCTTTTGAGTCAACAAGCCGTGTCACCATCGAGATCAGAGGAATCTTAGGATCCACAGGAAGCCCCAATTCTTGTTGAAGGAATGGCTTATTCTCACGTTTCTTGCTGAGACTGGTCCGATACTTGGCAGGAATCTCGGAATCCGTTGCCGGATTATACAGCTTCGTATCAATTCCGTTAACAATCCCGGATAACCGCCCGCCAAGCGATCTGAGAAGACCATCGAGTCCATACCCGTAGTACTCCGTTTTGATCTCTTCAGCATAGGTAGGACTTACAGTAGTCACATGATCGGCATAGACAAGTCCTGCTTTAAGATAATTGACGTTCCCGTAATATTCCAGACCATCCGGCGTAAAATAGTGATTCGGGAGGTCAAGAATATCAGGCAGAACCTCGTAGGGGAAGATGCCTTGATACAGCAAGTTATGTACCGTAAAAACGGTTCTTATGGACTGATAGAAAGGAGCGTGTGAATAATGATGCTGTAGAAATACCGGGATTAGTGCAGCATGCCAATCATGACAATGGATGACATCCGGCTGGAAGTCGATGTAAGGCAAAATTTCCAGTACTGCCCGGTTGAAGAAAGCGAAGCGTTCCCCATCATCCCCATAACCGTAAATTCCATCCCGTCCATAGTAAAACTCGTTATCGATGAAGTAGACAGGAATCCCTTCAAAACTAAGCTCTTCAATTCCGCAGTATTGGGATCTCCAGGCTAATGGAACCTTGATAATGTCTACCGGCATGAGCTGACCCCGGAATTGATCCGGAACCGCCTTGTACTTCGGCAACACAATACGCACATCATGACCGGCTTTTAGGAGCGCTTTGGGCAACGCTCCAATTACATCGGCCAGACCACCCGTTTTTACGAACGGAATTGCTTCTGCAGCCGCAAACAGAATTTTCATGTCGTCTTCCTCCTTTGTGTAGTTTTACGTTTCTTGGGAATCTCATTCGGACTGCTGCTGAGCTGCTCCGTCTGCTGTCTCGCCCGTGTTCTCCCCTGTTTCTTCCAGATTGAAATACTCAGCGGAGGAACCGATATTTCCAAGCTATGCAGCTGGCCGTGCCAGGATATTTTCTCCGATTTGACGGGCGTCTGATTGGCCCCTGAGCCGCCGAATTCTTCAGCGTCACTGGAGAATACCAGCTCATAAGTTCCAGGCTTGGCTACTCCAAGCCGGTAGGTATCCCTCTTCACCGGTTGGAAGTTGATCACAACGAGCAGGCTGTCGCCAGGTCTTTTCCCTTTACGAAAAAAAGATATAACACTTTGGGAAGCATCATGCGGGGATACCCATTCATAACCTTCCATGCCGTGATCCAGCTCCCAAAGCGCCTTCTCTTCTAGATAGAAGTGGTTAAGGGCCGCCGTATACTTGAGCATTCGGCGATGAGACTCATAATCCAGCAAGAACCAATCGAGCTCACCCTGGTCTCTCCACTCGATGAACTGTCCAAATTCCCCTCCCATGAAGAGAAGCTTCTTACCGGGACTTGTCATTTGGTAACCCAGCAGAACGCGGAGACCTGCAAATTTCTCTTCATAATTGCCGGGCATTTTGTCCAGCAGTGATTTCTTGCCGTGTACCACTTCGTCATGGGAGAGCGGCAATGTGAAATTCTCAGAATAGGCATACACGATGGGAAATGTAAGCAGGTTGTGATGATGAGGCCTGCTATAAAAGTCCGTTTCTACATAATCCAGCGTATCATTCATCCAGCCCATATTCCATTTATAGTTGAACCCGAGTCCACCCTCATGAACCGGTGACGTAACGAGCGGCCAGGCACTGGATTCTTCAGCCATCATAAGCGCATGTGGAAAAGCCTGAAACACAGCTTCATTCAGCTGGCGAAGGAAATCTGTCGCCTCCAGATTCTCATAACCACCATGTATGTTGGGCACATACTGACCTTCGCTCTTCTCGAAATCTAGCCGTACCATACTGGTGACCGCATCGACACGGAGCCCGTCAAAATGATACATCTCCAGCCAGTAGATTGCATTGGAGATCAGGAACGAGCGGACCTCAGGCTTACCGAAGTCGAAGCTTAGTGTTCCCCAGCCTGGCTTATCCGCCTTGCGGGGATCCGCGTACTCGAACTGAGGTGTACCGTCAAACAGCCTTAATCCATGATCATCACGGGTAAAATGTCCCGGAACCCAGTCCAGAATCACACCAATGTTCGCCTGATGGCAGCGATCCACGAAATACATCAGGTCCTTCGGTGTTCCATAGCGGCTTGTTGGCGCAAAGTAACCCGTGATTTGATATCCCCAGGATAAATCATAAGGATGTTCGGCAAGGGGCATAATTTCGATATGTGTATAGCCCATTTCTTGTATGTAAGGAATCAGCAGGTCAGCCATTTCCCGATATGTGTAGAACGACCCGTCCTCTTTTTGCTTCCAGGTACCGAAATGAATTTCATAAATGTTCATTGGCTTCTGATAAGGCGCTCTATTCTTACGTCGCCAGCTGCCGTCTCCCCATTGGTATCCATTCAATGAGCTGACCACAGAAGCTGTCGCAGGTCTTACTTCCGCGTGGAACGCATATGGATCTGCCTTAAGGAAGGTCTGTCCATCTGGACCCGTGATTTCATACTTGTAAAATGTACCTTCCGTGATTCCCGGGAAAAAGCGACTCCAAAGCCCAGAATCGGGCATCTTATATAAAGGATCGTTATCTCCCTTCCATTGATTGAAGTCAGAAGCCAGTCCCACATGCTGTGCATGGGGTGCCCAGACCGTGAACCTAACACCTTGGCGTCCTTCTTCTTCTGTAAGATGGGCCCCCAGAGAGCGGTAACTGCGATATAAAGTTCCTTCATGGAACAGGTATACGTCCAGAGGCGAAATTGAATTCTGATTATTTAGGTACTCTGACAACTCTCCACCACCTTTTTAAGCATTGTCCACTTAGTTTATTACCCTAATTACACGAGAATGAATTATTTATTTAAAAAAGGAAAATAAATTGTAATTTTTCATGGAATCCACAATAAAATAGTTTCAACTATGGGTAAATTCGTTTATCTAAATACTACACTGACATATCCTTGGGAGGGAAACGTAATGAATAAGAAAGAATGCATTGCCATGCTGCTAGCCGGAGGAGAGGGTCGCAGATTATCTCCGCTTACGTCAAAGCAAGCTAAGCCGGCTGTGCCCTTTGGCGGTCGATATAGAATAATAGATTTTCCTCTCAGTAACTGCGTTAACTCAGGTATTGATACAATTGGAGTACTTACCCAGTATGAGGCGGAATCACTTCACAATCATATAGGAGAAGGGGAAGCCTGGGGTCTGACTCAAACAGACAACGGAGGTATCGCGCTTCTTCCTTCTTATAATACAGGATCTGATGAATATTCTGGCACAGCCGATGCCATATATCAAAATATGGATTACATTGATTCCCAGAATCCCGAGAACGTTCTGATCCTTTCAGGAGATCATATTTATCATATGAATTATCGCGAAATGCTTGATTTTCATATAAAGTCTGATGCCTGTGCAACTATCTCTGTCATGCCGGTACCTTGGAACGAGGCTCATCGTTTCGGGGTAATGTCAACCGATGATCAATACCGGATCACAGAATTTGCAGAGAAGCCTCAGGAGCCGCAAAGCAATCTGGCGTCCATGGGCATCTATATTTTCAAATGGGACTATCTGAAACAGCACTTGACCCAGGATGCCAAAAATCCGAACTCATCCCATGATTTTGGTAAAGATGTTATACCCAACATGCTTGCCGGAAACACTCCCCTTTATGCTTACGAATTCAAAGGATATTGGAGAGATGTGGGTACAGTAGACAGCCTGTGGGAAGCCCATATGGACCTTCTCGATGAGTCTGCGGACTGGAAGCTTCATAACGAAGCCTGGCCGATGTATACGAATGAACAGCACACTAGAAAGTCCGGTTTAAGACACCGTGCTATTCAAGCTAATTCCTCTCTGGTGCACGATAATTGTGGTTTGGAGGGTTATGCGGAGCGTTCTGTGTTGTTCGGCGGAACTGAGGTTGGCCGCTTTAGTAAAGTCAAAGACAGTATCATTATGCCTCATGCGAAGATTGGCCGTAATGTAGTCATTGAGCGTGCTATCATCGGTGAAGGCGCAGTAATTAAGGATGGCGCCGTAGTTAAAGGAAACCATAACGAGGTCATGGTCATTGGACCCGGTGAGACCGTTGTAGCTAAGCCTGCTGTCCGTCCTCAGCCTGCAAGACTTCTCAAAGAAGTATATGACAATGCTAATCGCCTTCGCGCTGGCGGAATGTCATCATAAGCCTGAATCAAAGCGGATCATTATGATCCGCTTTTTTTGTGTGTATTCTGCTATTAAGCTGATTCGATGTAATGTCCTACATTAACGTTCGATTCACAATGCCGTTCGCCGCACTATAAGAGGGGCTATCCCATAAGTCATGCAAGATGACGATGGGATAGCCCCTGATCTGTCTACTATTTGAATAGACCCCTAACATGCCTGACAAGATTAACGGTCTTCACCATATAGCTCTTCCCACTCATTACGCAGCATGCTCATTTCGATCATGCTCCAATATTCGTTACGATAGAGGGTCTTTTCCCGCATGAGCCCTTCCTTCTTAAAGCCAGTAGATAAATATACCTGTATCGCTGGCCTATTGAAATCAAATACACCCAGCGTAATCCGGTGTAAATTCAAGGCCTGGAAGCCAATTCGCAGCATCTCAACGATCATAGCTTTACCTATTCCACGGCCCCGAAACGTGGGATCTCCAAGAATAACTCGGCTAATGCGGGCCGAACGATTTTTACGGTCAATCTGCGTGAGACTGATATGTCCAATAATCTCTCTGGATAGACGATGAATCACCTTGAAGATCAGTCTATCCGATTTCCAGGGGAAATTAGCATCCTCAATATACGCCCTCATGTCTTCCTCTGTCAGGGGGTATGACCATCTCCCTCCCGCCCATTGCAGCTGGAATGCTTCGGAAGCCGACCAGCTCTGCAGAAGGTGGAAGTCCTTTTCATTGAAATAGACAAAGTCTACTGGGTCATGATCCTGAGATCCCTCGGGGAGTTCCCACTGTTCATACAGGTTATACTCCCGCCCGTTCTTAAGGGCTGTCCCCATATAGCGGAAGCCGAGGCGTTGATAAAAGCTGTTCAGCTTGAGGTTCTGAGCCAGGCAGTCAAGACGAAGTCCTTTCCTACCGCTCTCCCTTGTCCGCTCTGCAGCCCACTCGACAATATATGCCCCAAGCCCGGCATTACTGAAATTTCTTCTTACGGTAAGCCGATGAAGATAGTTATAGCCCTTGCTGTTGCGCATCCCCCAATAATCAGGGTCACTCTGCTGTAAAGTAAACATTGCTGCGGGTTCCGTATTGGCATAGATCAAGTAGATTTCTCTGTATTCAAAATACGATAAAATCTCATCTCTTGTGAATTGTTCGGGATTCCATTGATTAATACCTTGCGAGATCATCCATTCTGCTGCTTCGATCAGCATTTGACAAATCAGGTTAGTATCTTCTTGGTCCGCCAGATGAATTTCCAGCTGTTGGTCTGGCAGTGTCAGCATTCCTATTGGGTAGCTCATGACAGATCATCCTCTTCTCCCGAATCCTCTTTACCTATATGGATTGAACTAAAGACTGTGTGATCCATTCCTTTGCATAATAAGTGTTATATAAGCCGCAGTTAAAATGTTCACATTTGTGTGTACAGTCGTAACTACGGGGAATGCTTGGACTTTCGGCCGCTGCCCGCCTCCAGATTTCTTGATTTATACCGCAGAGCGGATGAAATCCGGAGACAAAGCTTATGCTTCCGATGTAGCTTTCTTTCAGAAAGCTTGTAGGCGATCGCTTTCGCTCCTACAGTTCCAAGCTTCCCCTCCGCTACGCCTTACCCTCAAGTCAAATTTTTAACTGCGTCTTATATAGCCTTTATCCATGCGCTCATTTCTTTAGTTCATTCCATATAAACGGAAACTTAAGCCTCATTCTTATTCAGTTCATCAAGCAGAGGGAGACGAACACTCACAGTCGTTCCGACACCCAGCTCACTACGCATCTCCATATCTCCATTATGCAGTTCAACAAGTTGTTGACTTATCGCAAGTCCAAGCCCCGTGCCTCCTCCTTGGTGATTCACCTGGAAGAACCGGTCCTTCACACGGCGCAGATGCTCATCACTTATCCCAATCCCGCTGTCTATAACCTCAACGACAGCCCAGCCGTCCTGAATCTGAATATCCAGATGGATCCAGGAATCTTCTGTAGAGAATTTAATGGCGTTATCGACAAGATTCAAGAACACCTGCTTTAACCGGTTACCATCACCCGGTACCAGGACGGTAGACTCAGTGTGGTCATCCAGTTTAATTTGTATCCGCTTTTGTTCCGCTTTAGCCCATACATTTAGCATCGTTTCTTGAAGAATTTCCTTAAGGTTAACCGAATCGATGACAAGCTTCATTTCGTTCTGCTGCAATTTGGAGAAGTCCAGCATCTCCTCTACTAGACCAATCAGCCGATCGGTTTCCTTTGCAATGATCTGCATGCCGATCTTGGTCTCTTCTGGATCAAACCCGCCGGACGTTAAGGTTTCACTCCAGCCCTTAATCCCTGTAAGCGGAGTACGCAGCTCATGTGAGATGGAAGAAATGAAGTCGTCCTTGATCTGATTCCCCCGGACAATTTCCTGTGCCATGTAATTCAGCGTGCTGGCCAATTCACCGAGTTCATATTTATATTCCCCTTTGACGCGAACATCAAACCTACCCCGTGCCATTTGAGCAGATACCGCACGGATATTATTAATCGGTTTGACAATGGAATTAGCCAGACCCATGCTGAACAGCAGCACAACCGCCAAGATTACAACACCCGCCAAAGCAGCGAGTAGAGTAATGTTCAGCAGTTTGGAATTAATGGGCTCCAATGATGTGATATATCTTATGACGAACTTATTCTCTCCCAGCAACTGAATCGGACTCGATACAGACATCACCATCTCCCCGGTATCGGGCTCACGGCCAATCCATTTGCCGATATTGCTCGTAAGTGCCTGAGACAGATCACTCGTCTGGACTGGCTTGTGAGGTTGAAAGGAACTGTTGGTCATAAGTATATTTCCATGACGGTCAAGCACCTGCAGCTCCGTGTTGGCCAGTGAGAATGCGGATATAATATTGCTGTAGAAGGCGGTATCTTCCTGAACCTCCGATTTGTCGGAATTCTGGAAGTTATCTGTTACCATGGCCGCATGATTGGCAATATGGTTGTAGATACTGTCATAGTAGTAAGTTCGGATCGCGAACAGAAAGATGATCTCAACCATTAACAGGGTAACAAATACCACGATAAAATAATGAAGAACGATCTGCCGACCGATCCCTTTACTAATCATTGACCTTCGCCCTTCCACTTATAACCGTGTCCCCATACGGTCTGCAAATAAGCAGGATCTGAAGGGTTAGCTTCGATCTTTTGACGAATTCTCCGGATGTTCACATCCACAATCTTCGGATCTCCCATATATTCTTTGCCCCACACATGATCCAGCAGCTGATCTCTACTGAGCGGCGTGTTCTCTTTCTCCAAGAAATACTGAATAAGCGAGAACTCAGTCGGTGTCAGCTCTATCATCGTACTGTTCTTCTTAAATTGCTTTGTGATCAGATCCAAGGTGAAAGGTCCAGAGGTGAAGCTTACCTTTGCGCTTGTCTCTCTATATACATTAACCCGGCGGAGCAAGGAATGAATACGTGCAATCAGCTCCGTAGGGCTGAATGGCTTGCTGACATGGTCATCCGCCCCAACAGACAGGGCATATACCTTATCCTGCTCTTGAACCTTGGCCGTCAGAAATATAATTCCGATCCGCTCGTTCGTCTCACGTATACGGCGGCAGACTTCAAAGCCGTCGATTCCTGGCACCATGACGTCCAGGAGCGCAATATCAATGTCGGGAACACTTGTCAGCTTGCTGATTGCTTCATTTCCATCTGCTGCTTCCAGCACTTCAAAGCCGTTGCGCTTAAGGTTAATAACGATAAAACTGCGGATAGACTCCTCGTCTTCCATGATAAGAACTTTACTCACAGCTCAAAACATCCTCTCTAATTGGAACGATCAACTATCTCAAATTTTTCTTCATGATCTCGGTATTAAACGATGTCTTATAGGCGATAACCTGATCATTATCACGCACAAGCATCGACCATTCCGGCTTTGACTTCTCCCATTGGGACAGTGGAATGAACTTAATCTCCGCGACCAGTTCATGATTATCAATCTTGATGAACCTTAAATATTGATCCATAACTGAGTTTTGATCAAGTGTAACCTGCCCTTTCAGGTCATCCGGAAAATTAAAGACAAATCTGCCGTCTGGATCTATGTACTGCTCTTTGATGAACTTCATATCCTTTAAGTCCCCGGAGGTTACCTTCTCCTCCCACTGGTAGTAATCCAGAAACCGCGGCGGCTTGTCCAAGATTACCTTTTCCCATCCGGAAGGGATCTTAAGCCGACCCATTTCCAGAATATTGTCATCGTTCACATCCCCGCTCCGGATTGGCAGGTCATTCAAGTTGTCATCCTGGTCGAGCACGTTAACCAGCTTATTATCCTTCATCATGATTAAGGTTGAATAAGCAGAATGCGTCAAGTAAGACGCGTCCAGAATAATTCCCTTCTGGTTGGGGGTTACTTTACCCGACATTACATTCAGGTAATTGTTAAGTCCAGCTCCCAACTGCAGGCTGTCCAGCTTTACGGCTTGATCGGCTCTTATTTGGTAACAGGTCAATGTATTGTAGTCATTCTTCTTGAAAGCGACGGTAGTCAATTCAAGCAGGTCATCGTTATTCAAGTCTTCAACGACATAATTGGAATACGGAGCAAGAAGGAGCTTGTCAACCTTCTGTCCTGTATAATCATACACCGCGAGGGTTTTCTGCTCATCCAGCGTCTCCGAATTAAAACCGGCAAGAATTTCTTTCTTCCCGTCGTGGTTGAGGTCCCTGTATTCCAGTGAGACTAGACTTCTTCCGTCCCCTTCAAATCTTTGCTTGATGACCCAGGTGTCATCAGTCTCCTCCAGAACCATGCCCTGTGCATTCACGTCGCCCTTCGTGCTCTCAAAGAACACAACGGCGTCCAGGCTCCCATTATTGTCCAGATCCTCAGTCTGAATTGATTGAATGCCATTAAGCCCTCGCGGCTGCAGACGGGTATCTGCAGGAATGTTAGCATCAATTACACTTCTCAGGGTCTGCCTATCGGATGTCAATTCAGGAGGCTTCATTAATAACTTTGGATCTGTTATAAGGTCACAACCGCTCAGAACAGCCAGACATAGACAACCTGCCGCGATGCTCACCCACCTTGCTCTAGCCAATCGGATCACTCTTTTCATTCTAGATCAGCTGCTTCTCTTCCTGGGTTAATCTTCTTCCCCTGATATCCCACTGCAGCCGTCCCTCATTAATTCCCCATATACGTGTACAGTACTGCTCCGCAAGCTCAACGGGCAATACAGCTATAACTGTAGCCTTTTCGTTGGTACACAATTCTTTTAACGTAGTAAGTACCTTATCTGTTGCATACTTATCCAGACCGATAACAGGCTCATCCGCAGCGATCAGCTTTGCACCATGAACCAAAGCCCTGCATATGGCAACACGCTGTCGCTCCCCCCCGCTTAATTTGCCAGCTGGCACATGCGCTTTATCCAGAAGTCCAAACTTTTCCAGCTCATCCATAGCTCCCATGTAATCATCAGAACGAATCATTCCGGTTAATCTACGGATCAACGGAGTCTGCCCGGCTTGACCGATTAGAACATTCTTAAGCGCAGTCTTCTGTGTATTCAGCTCTGGATTTTGCTCTAAATATGCGAATTTTGAACGGTATTCCGAGGAACCCCTACCGCCCGACTTAATGATCTCCTTGCCTTCAAAATTATAACGACCCGTTGTCCAAGGATGGCGCAGCGCCAAGCAGCGAAGGAGTGTGCTCTTCCCGCTCCCGCTAGGGCCGACAACTCCAATCATCTCCCCTTGCTCAAATCTGAGATTCACCTGATCAATAATGTTTCTTTTATCTGCTCCCACAACCACGTTTAATTGACTGACTTCAATCATCTTCTGCAGCTCCCCTTTAGCCCCTATATCTCTATTTCTTATTCTATCTTATCTTTTTCATGTTTGAAAGGAGCGCCCCAGCGTTAATAATCAACTGGTCAATTGTTTATAGTGGACACCCGTCAACGAACAAGCCATAATGAAAAAATAATGCATTATTTGGGGAGGTCACCTTTCACATGGCTTATACAGTAAAAGTAGACGTGTCTCCGGTCTATGAACTGCTTGGAAGCTTCTTGGTTCATATTGTGCGCAAATGGACAAATAATATCGACATGGGTCCCGAGTGGATCGATACCATCAATTCCCGCTTTGACGAGTCGACACGTGCAGCTTTTGCCGAGGCCGCTTCCTGGCCTTTTGAGGATTATGATGTTCTTTATGCCTGGGCGGTTGAACGAGGTGAGCATAATCAGATTGAGGAATATCTTAATTTCCTCCAGTCTACCTCATCTGAGGCCCTTTGCGACATGATTCGCACTTACATACCTGAGATGACTGCCGCGAGAGCAGCTCTGATCCGTGACAATTATGTGCCATTGCTTCAGGTCTGGTACGATGTGTACTTTAAAGAGATAGAATCTTTGTATATCCCGCTTCTTGAAGAGGACGCTGCCGAGAAGCTGGCCCTTCTGGACAAAATGGAGCCTGAAAGTCTTATTGATTATGCTTCAGGTGGATTGATCGTCTCAAATGAGCTTCCTGTTGAGCAGGTTATTCTGCTGCCCATTATTCACTTGCGCCCAATTAATACGTATTGTTTTTACAACAACATGCTTCTGATTCAATATCCTGTAGACCTTCCGCATGAGGATGCGAATGAGGCACCGAATTATTTGCTCAGGTTAACCCGTGCCCTGGCTGCTCCCGAGCGCCTTCGTATGCTGCGCTATCTTGCGAACGAACCCAAGTCACTTCCAGAGATGCAGCAATTCCTGAACGAATCCGAAGAGACGTTGATGTATCATCTAAGGCTTTTACGGGTCGCTGGACTGCTTAGAGTCCATCTGGGAACGAATGATCAGGAGAAATTCTGCTTCCGTCCGGATGGGATCTCCGAGCTGCAAATTTTCCTGGAAACGTATATTCAAATATAATTTAAGGTTTCAAGTTATACTAAGCAGCAGATATGTACTATCGTAGAAAGGAGCAGCCTGCTTTGAACTCTTATCATTACCGCCAACAAATTATTTTCGATATGGATGATACACTTATCCACTGCAATAAATATTTTGAAATGATCCTATGCAAGTTTGCTGATGTGATGCTTAAATGGTTCAGTGACTTTCGGCTAACGACATCAGAAATTCGAAGCAAACAAATTGAGATTGATGTGGCAGGCGTTCTCAAATCCGGATTTGCCAGCAAGCATTTTCCCCAATCCATGATTGAGACTTACCACTACTTCTCCAGAATGACTGGCCGCGAAATTAGTCCTGCCGAGGAGAACCTGCTAATGGAGCTTGGTATGAGTGTCTATGAACAAAATATAGAGCCATATCCCGGGATGGTTGAGACCCTTGATATATTGGAACAACAAGGTCATGAGCTTAACCTCTATACGGGCGGAGAGAAGGCCATTCAGGAACGCAAAATCGAACAGATGAAGCTTGCTTCGTACTTCCATGACCGTATCTATATCCGGCAGCACAAGAACGAAGAAGCGCTAGAGCAGATTCTGACGTCCCGGCATTTCGACAGAGAACATACCTGGATGATCGGCAACAGTCTTCGTACAGACATCATACCCGCGCTAGCAGCGGGTATTAACACCATTTATATCAAGCTGCCCAATGAATGGTCTTATAATGTTGTCGATCTGAAAAATGAACCGACTACCTCGATGTATACCGTCTCATCCTTGGTGGAGGTTCCAAATATCATCGCCGAGAGTATGGCGGTCAAACAAAAGAAACGGACCCTGTAATGAGTCCGTTTCTTTCTATTCCGATCGTTGTATTTGAAGCTGGCCTTTCTCCTTGTCCATTAACACAATTCGTGCCTTGTATTCAAGCTCCCCATCTTTGAAGGACAACAGCTGAGTCTGTCCCTTCTCAATCAGAGAAGCCAGCATATTATGGGAAATCTTCTTACCGGCGTATTCCTTCCAGATCACAAATCCGCATCCCTGCTTGAAATGAGTACACCCATACCCCTTCTTGCCCTCGATAAGCTGCCCGCCGCA
This sequence comes from Paenibacillus sp. SN-8-1, assembly GCF_050995535.1. Classification (NCBI taxonomy): domain Bacteria; kingdom Bacillati; phylum Bacillota; class Bacilli; order Caryophanales; family Paenibacillaceae; genus Paenibacillus; species Paenibacillus sp. SN-8-1. The sequence goes on along the minus strand of NZ_CP194782.1, from coordinate 2,155,376 downwards.
GCCGGAACGAGGACAGACTCCCATGGGCACTCGTTCAGCAGGGGCACTCGTCGTGCCTCTATTGCTTGAATCGGCGGGAGATTTCACTTTACTCGTCCTTGTACCAGCTGAGCCAGCGCTTTGCCGGGTTCCCCCAGCTTTGCTGCGGCTTGTGGGCTTCGCTTCTCCCTCGAACAGTGAAGCGGAAGCTTTAGGCTGACTGCGCACCTTCTCGATGATGGAGACCGTAAATTTCTTCACGTTCTCCATAAATTTCTCTCCGGCTGCTTCGCCTTTGGAGATTTGATGAAGACGCCGCTCCCATTGCCCTGTCATCTCTGGCGAGGTCAGAAGCTCAATGCCGGCATGACGGATTAATTCAACCGCCGTACGACCTTTGGGCGTGACGGTAATTCTTTTCCCCTGCATCGTAATATATCCAACCTTCTTCAGCCGTTCGATCGTTGCAGCACGAGTCGCCGGCGTACCAAGCCCCGCATCCTTCATAACCTCACGAAGCTCTTCGTTCTCCAGCTGCTTCCCGGCACTCTCCATAGCCTTGAGCAGTGTCCCCTCAGTATAAGCCTTCGGAGGCTGGGTAGCCTTCTCCCTCACCTCTGATGACTTACACAGGACATGCAGGTTCCGATCTACACTGAACGGTTCACTCACAAGCTCCTCTGGCTCGTCATCCTCATCCTTCTTCTTGCCCTTACCACCAGACTTCCGGGTCTCATCCGTACCTTGACAGACCTTCCAGCCGAGGGAGATAAGCTGCTTCACATTGGTCTTGAAGGTCTCCCCCTCCACTTCGGTAAGTACTGTATGCTGTTTGTACTCTGCTGGAGGATAGAACTGGGACAAGAATCTCCGTATGACCAGGTCGTATACGTTCTGTTCCTCAGAGCTTAACGTGCCTGCCCGCTTAAGGGTAGGCAGGATGGCATGGTGGTCCTCAACCCGCGCCGGGTTGCAGATCGACTTATTGTTTTTATGGACCAGATTAGGATTGGCGCCAGCAGCCAGCTCTTGGTAACTGGTTGATTTGAGCATGTGGAGCGCCTTATGCATACCCTCAATATTCTGTTCCGTAACATAGTTCGAGCTTGTGCGCGGATACGTAATCACTTTATGCTTCTCATAAAGCGCCTGAGCGATATCCAGAGTCTTCTTGGCCGAATATCCATATTTCGCATTGGCCTCGCGCTGCAGCAGGGTCAAGTCATACAGCTTGAAAGGATACTCCTTCGTGTCCTTGACCTCATACTCCGTGATCCGGCCTTCCTTGCCTCTAACCTTAGCGGCGAGATGGTCCGCTTTTTCTTTATCTGTCAACCGGTCACCCTGCCATGAGCCGGAATAACTGCGTTCTTCCTGCTCGAATTCAGCCTTGATCTCATAATAGGTGAGCGAGTCAAAGCTTTCTATTTCCTTCTGCCTGTCATAAATCAGCGCGAGTACCGGTGTCTGGACACGCCCAACCGAGAGCAGCTCCTTATGCTTGGTGGTAAAAGCTCTTGAAGCATTCATCCCAACCAGCCAGTCGGCCTCGCTCCTTGCCCTTGCCGCTATGGTCAGATTCGCGAACTCCGAGCTATCCTTCAGCTCCGCGAAGCCCTTCGCAATGCTCTCTGCGGTCAAATCAGAGATCCAGAGCCTTCTGACCGGCTGGGATAACTTCAATTGCTGTTGGATCAAGGCAAAAATATACTGCCCTTCACGCCCGGCGTCACAAGCATTTACGATCCGGTCAGCCCGCTTGGCCAATTCGCCAATGATCTTCAGCTGATCCTTCGTCTTCGGATTCGGAACAATCTTGAAGTGATCCGGAAGTATCGGCAGATCCGTGAAATTCCATCTTTTATATTTAGGATCATAAGCATCCGGTTCAGCCAGACCGAGCAGATGGCCAATGGCCCAGGTTATAATATATTGCTCGCCCTCCAGGTAAGACCGGTTATTCTTCGCCCTTGGTTCAATAACAGCGGCGATTGTCCGTCCCATATCCGGTTTCTCTGCGATTACTAGCGTTTTCATGGTGAGACGCTTCCCCTCTCCCAAGTCCATTTCGGCAAAAAAAGAGCCGCGCACAGCGCAGCCCCGTTGCATTATATTATTATATCATAATTCGGTAGAAGGAATGAACCTCTGTTCCACACCTTCTCACATTATACTTAAGCCAGAACCGATGCGCCCATCAAAAATTTATCTACTTCACGAGCAGCTTCGCGTCCTTCGTTAATCGCCCAAACAACCAGACTTTGACCACGGCGCATGTCGCCGGCAGCGAACACTTTATCCACACTAGTCTTGTACTTGCCATATTGAGCTTTCACATTGGAACGGCGGTCTGTATCAAGCGAGAGCTCGCTAATGATTGTATTCTCAGGTCCATCGAACCCGATCGCAATCAGTGCCATCTGTGCCGGGAAGACACGTTCCGTGCCCGGAATTGGCTGATAGATCTTACGTCCAGTCTCGTCAACGATACGCTGAATTTGGATCGTGTGAAGTTCCTTCAAATTCCCCTCATCATCACCAACGAATTTCGTGGTCATGATAGAGAATTCACGAGGATCCTCTCCGTAGATTGCTTTAGCTTCCTCTTGGGCATAATCCAGTGTATACACATTCGGGAATTGCGGCCAAGGATTCTGAATTGGATCACGTTCGAGTGGAGCCTTGGTATGCGTACCAAATTGAGTAATACTTTTACATCCATGACGCAATGAAGTAGCAACACAGTCAGAACCTGTATCCCCGCCACCGATAACGATAACATCTTTACCTTCTGCAGAAATATATTGACCGTCTTGAAGACCTGAATCCAGATAGCTCTTGATCGTGCTGTTCAAGAAAGGCATTGCATACTGCACACCTTTCAAGTCACTGCCTTCAATGTTGAACTCACGCGGCTTGGTTGCACCTCCGCATAGAACAACAGCGTCGAACTCATCAACCAGCTGCTGAGCCGGAATGTCCTTACCGATCTCCGTATTGGTAACAAATTTAACCCCTTCTTCAACAAGAAGGTTAACCCGTCTCTCAACGATGGACTTATCCAGCTTCATCGAAGGAATTCCGTACATAAGCAGTCCGCCGACACGGTCGGATCTCTCATACACCGTAACTTCATGACCAGCCTTATTGAGCTGAGCCGCACATGCGAGTCCAGCAGGACCGGAACCCACAACAGCTACTCGCTTGCCAGTACGTTTCTCTGGCGGTTCTGCTACAACCCAGCCCTCTTCAAAGCCTCTCTCTATAATGGCTTCTTCAATTGTCTTAATTGTAACAGGCTGACCAATCAGGCCCACTGTACAAGAGCCTTCACAAGGTGCGGGGCAGATACGTCCAGTGAATTCAGGGAAGTTGTTCGTCTTGTGAAGACGATCCAGCGCATCCTTCCACTGTCCACGATAGACCAAATTGTTCCATTCCGGAATCAGGTTATGCACCGGGCAGCCTGATGTGCCTCCAGTCATATCAATGCCAGTATGACAGTATGGTGTGCCGCAATCCATACAGCGGGCACCCTGAGTACGTAGTTCCTCTTCAGACATATGTTTATGGAACTCTTCCCAGTCCTTTACCCGTTCAGAGGGACTGCGGTCTCCCGGAAGCTGTCTTTTGAATTCCATAAACCCTGTAGGTGTAGACATCTAACTTTTCCCCCATCTCATAATTGCTTATCTATAAGGAACGAGCTTAAATCCATCTTCTCTCCAGCTCATTCACAATAAAAAGAACAAATTACATACAAATCAGCTGTTCCCTTTATAATAATTGTCGAATTTTACCCTGATGTTAAAATATATTATCATTCGGTGTTACTCATATTAATGGACTATATCTATAATAGTTTGCATTATTACGTAGCTGCTTTAACGCGTTCATAAGTCACAAACCGATAAGGATAGCGATTCTTCTCATCCTGAACACCTTGCACTTCTTCCGTAACCTCGAACTCGGACCAATCAAATTCGGGAAATACAACATCCCCTTCAATGTCCTCATCAATTAAAGTTACGAGCAGCTTATCCGCATAGGGAAGAAAGTGCTGAAATACCCCGGCTCCGCCAATAACCATCAGTTCTTCGCCCTGCTTCTGCAGCTCAAGCGCCTCCTGCATGGAATGGACGATCTCCCCACCTTCAGCTACATAACGCTCGTCCATTGTAAGGATCACATTCCGTCGACCCGGCAGCGGCTTACTTCCAATAGATTCCCAGGTTTTTCTGCCCATAATCATGGTTTTTCTAAGCGTTTGTGCCTTGAAAAAAGCCAAATCGGCCGGCAGCCGCCAAGGGAGCTTGTTATCCTTACCTATGACACCACCTCGTGCCATTGCCCATATCAGCGTAATTCCCATAACACCGACCTCCTGTACAGCGAGAAAGAAATTTCTCTATTCTTCACCGCTCTTTTCTAATCAGACTGACACCGATGCTTTAATAGCCGGATGATGCACATAATTTATGAATTCAAAATCTTCATAGGTATAATCAAAAATAGAATCCGGCTTCCTCTTGATTACCAGCTGAGGCAGCTCATATGGAGCACGGGTTAACTGAAGGTTCACCTGTTCGATATGATTTGTATAAATGTGCACATCTCCGCCCGACCAAATGAACTCACCGACCTCAAGATCGCACTGCTGAGCCACCATATGCGTTAACAGCGCATAGCTTGCAATATTGAATGGAAGACCCAAGAACGTATCTACAGAGCGCATTGTAAGCATACACGACAATTTACCGTCTGCTACGTAGAATTGAAATACAAAGTGACAAGGAGGCAGCTTCATTTGTTCGATCTCAGCTACATTCCAGGCACTGACCAGGTGTCTCCGTGAATCGGGATTTCGTTTGATCGCCTCGACCACATTCGATATTTGATCGATATATGTCCCTTCCGGGGTCTCCCATGAGCGCCATTGTGAGCCATAGACTGGACCTAAATCACCATTCTCGTCTGCCCATTCATCCCATATTCTAACTCCATGCTCTTTGAGATAAGCAATGTTGGTGTCACCTTTAAGGAACCATAACAATTCATGTATTACAGATTTCAAATGTATTCTCTTGGTGGTGACAAGGGGAAAGCCTTTGCTTAGATCAAAGCGGAGCTGGCGGCCAAACACGGAAATTGTGCCGGTACCAGTCCGATCATCCTTCCTTGTACCATGATCCTTAATATCTTGAAGTAAATCTAAATAATTTTGCACAGAACTACACCTCCGACGTTCCTTCTTATGTAATATATCACGTGGCTGCCTATATTGTTAACAGACAAAAAAAAGAAAGGCAAGAACGTCAGTACGTTCTTGCCAAAAAAGTTAACATTTGCTTAAGAGACCTATGTTAGGATACACAGGCTGCATGAAGATTAACGAGACAATACGTGGATCGGATGACCTTCAACAAGCTCAGCCGTTTCCATAACAATTTCACCAAGTGTTGGGTGAGCATGAATGGTTAGGGAGATATCCTCAAGCGTCGCTCCCATCTCAATCGCAAGACCAAGCTCAGCGATCAAGTTGGACGCTTCAATACCTACGATTTGAGCGCCGAGAACTACATTGTTCTCTTCGTTAGCTACGATCTTGATGAAGCCGTCAGGTGCGTTCAGGGAAGTTGCACGGCCATTACCCGCAAACGGAAATTTGCCAGCTTTCACTTTATAACCCTTTTCTTTGGCTTCTTTCTCGGTGTAGCCTACGCTGGAGCACTCAGGATCAGTAAATACAACCGCTGGCATAGCTTTGTAGTCCACCACAGATGGAAGTCCAGAAATGGCTTCAGCTGCCACTTTACCTTCGTAAGAAGCTTTATGAGCCAGGGCAAGACCTGGAACGATATCGCCGATCGCGAAGATGTTCGGATTGCTGGTACGGCCTTGATGATCGACTTTGACAAGACCACGGTCAGTCAATTCTACACCCGCAAGATCAAGACCCAGGTCACCATCTGTATTTGGACGACGTCCAACAGTTACAAGCAGGTAATCCGCTGTTACTTCTTTGTTCTCGCCATTTACAGAGTATTTCACAGTAACGTTCTTGTCCGTCTGCTCAGCACTTTCAGCTTTTGCATTTGTAACAATCTCGATGCCTGTCTTCTCCATGCTCTTAGCGACAAGACGAGTCATGTCTTTATCAAAGCCAGGAAGCACAGTGTCCAGTCCTTCAATAATCGTTACTTTCGTACCGAATTTGGAGAACATTTGACCAAGCTCAGCACCGATATATCCACCGCCGATAACAACCAGGCTTGAAGGAATTTCTTCAAGCTGCAAAGCTTCGGTAGAAGAAAGAATACGTCCGCCAAATGGGAACGGTTTGAGCTCAATTGGACGGGAACCTGTTGCAAGGATGCAGTGTTTGAAGCGGTAACGTGGAGATTCATGGTCATTGAATGCGCGAGCTTCATTCTCGTTAATGAACATAACCTCACCACTGAATACCTCAACTTTGTTACCTTTCAGCAATCCGCCAACACCTTGTGTCATCTTCTTCACAACACCGTTCTTGAATGCTTGTGTCTTGGAGAAGTCAACTTTCACGTTGTCGGCAGAAATCCCGAAAGCATCGCCATGCTTGGCAGCCTCATATTGATGAGCTGCCGAGATCAGGGCTTTGGAAGGGATACATCCACGGTTCAGACATACACCGCCGAGTTCCGATTTATCTACAATGATTACCTTTTGTCCAAGCTGAGCAGCACGAATGGCTGCAACATAACCGCCGGGACCGGCACCAACGACTAATGTATCGATATCAAGAGAAGCGTCTCCTACTACCATTTCTTACACCTCCATAACCAACAGCTCAGGATTAGCGAGCAGTGATTTAATGTAGTTCATAAAGTTCTGAGCTGTTGCTCCATCAATCAGACGGTGGTCGAAGCTCAAGGACAGAGCCATAACTGGTGCTACAACAACCTCACCATTCTTCACAACTGGTTTCTCCGAAATACGTCCTGTTCCAAGAATAGCTACCTCAGGGTAGTTGATAATTGGAGTGAAGAACATACCGCCTGCAGAACCAATGTTAGAGATGGAGATTGTGCTGCCTTTCATTTCAGAAGCGCTGAGTTTACCTTCACGGCCACGTGCCGCAAGATCACGAATCGCATCCGCAATCATCCAGATGCTCTTACGATCAGCATCCTTGATTACAGGAACGATCAAGCCGTTATCTGTATCTGTCGCGATACCGATATCATAATGCTTCTTGTAGACAATTTCGCCAGCCTCTTCGTCGATGGAAGCGTTAAGCGCAGGGTATTGACGGGATGCTGCAACCAGTGCTTTAACGATGAATGGAAGGTAAGTCACTTTAGTGCCTTTCTTCTCAGCAATTGGCTTCATGCGTGTACGGAATGCAACAAGCTCAGTAACGTCAACTTCGTCCATAATAGTCACGTGCGGCGCAGTGTATGCGGATTTAACCATCGCATTCGAGATCGCCTTACGAATACCCTTGAATGGAACGCGTTCTTCTTCAACATGAGCATTACCAGCCGCTGCTGCAGCTGGAGCTGCTTTAGCATCAGACTTCGCTTCTGCAGCTGCAGGAGCTGAAGCTGCACTGCCGCCATTCTTGAAGGCTTCAACATCTTCACGAGTAATTTTGCCAGCATTGCCTGTACCCGTTACTTGGGACAAGTCAATACCTTGCTCACGAGCGAACTTGCGAACGCTAGGTGTGGCAAGAACTTCTTTGTTCGGAGCCGCTGGAGCAGGTGTTCCTGCCGCTTCTCCTTGCTTCGCTTCAGAAGGACTGTCGGAAGCCGGGGAGGATTTCGTATCTGCTCCACCTTTTGCCGCATCCGCTTCTTGGCTGCCGTGCTGTTCAGGAGCTGGTTCCTGTTCAGGAACTTCGCCTTCCGCATCGATTACAGCGACTACATCTCCTACACGGAAGATTGCGCCATCTTTACCGAATACTTCTTGAACTGTACCATTTACCGGACAAGGAACTTCAACTACTGCCTTGTCGTTCTGTACTTCCATAATGATGTCATCGTCGGTTACTTTATCTCCCGGCTTGATGTGCATTTTGATAATTTCGCCTTCATGCAACCCTTCACCGAGTTCCGGGAAACGATATTCAAATTTTGCCACCTAGAGGACCTCCCTTTAGTTCGTTAAAAATTAAAATTCGAGTACTTTGTTCACTGCTGTAATTACGCGTGCAGGTGACGGCAGCCATTGATCTTCGATTTGAGCAAATGGATATACAGTATCCGGACCAGCTACACGAAGTACTGGAGCTTCAAGGTGAAGAATAGCTTTCTCGTTGATTTGAGCGATAATTTCCGCAGCCATACCCGCGGATTTTTGTGCTTCCTGTACCACGATAGCACGGTTGGTTTTCTTGATCGATGCCACAATGGTGTCGATATCAAGAGGAACCAGTGTACGCAGGTCGATAACTTCGGCTTTGATGCCCTTGGTTTTCTCAAGTTCTTCAGCTGCTTTAACCGCTGTGTGTACCATAAGCCCATAAGCGATAATGGTAACGTCAGAACCTTCTTTTACAATATTAGCTTTACCCAATTCCACAGTGTACTCACCTTCAGGTACATCTGCACGGAATGCATGGTAAAGGTTAAGGTGTTCCATGTAGAATACAGGGTCATTATCGCGAATAGCGGAAATCATAAGACCTTTTGCATCGTAAGGGTTGGAAGGAATTACTAGTTTGATACCTGGAGTTTGGGCAATCAAGCCTTCCAGGGAATCCGTATGAAGCTCAGCCGCTTTAACCCCGCCGCCAAATGGTGTACGGAATACGACTGGTGCGTTATAACGACCACCGGAACGGTAACGCAGACGAGCAGCTTGAACCAGGATTTGGTCAAGAGCTTCAAAGATAAAACCTACGAATTGAATCTCGGCAACAGGACGGAAGCCCTGAATCCCCAGACCAAAAGCCAAACCGCCAATTGCGGATTCAGCAAGCGGCGTATCGAATACGCGCTCTTCTCCAAATTCCTTTTGCAAACCTTCGGTTGCACGGAATACCCCACCTACATTACCTACGTCTTCCCCGAAAAGCAGGACGTTGGCATCGCGGTTCAATTCCACGCGCAGTGCATCGCGAATCGCTTCTTTCATGTTCATTTGTGCCATTGCTAGATATCCTCCTAAAAGTCAGGTTTGATTCCTGAAATCATATGAATACGCTTTGTAACAGCCGGTACAACCGGCACTGCAAGAACTCCCCCGTCCGATCACAATCTTACTCTGGGGAGTCTTAGGGTTCTATATTATTGGAAGTCTGCTTTTTGCTCTTCCAGATGCTTCGGTGTTGTTTCGAACATGCTGTCAATCAAGCCGGCAACAGTCATCTTCTCGGTTTGTTCCGCTTTCTTGATTTGCTCGTTCACTTTTGCTTTCGCTTCTTCTTTCACGCGAGCCGTGTCTTCCTCAGTCCAAAGACCCTTCTTCTCCAAATATTTAGCAAGACGGGCAATTGGATCTTTCAAGTTCCACTCGCCTTCCTCTTCCTTCGTACGATATTTGGAAGCATCGTCAGACAAGGAGTGTGGACGGAAACGGTAAGTAACGGCTTCGATCAGTGTAGCACCTTCACCATTACGGCCGCGCTCAGCAGCTTCTTGTACCGCTTTGATAACAGCGAGAACGTCCATTCCGTCAACTTTAACACCTTTGATCCCTGCAGCAACCGCTTTGTGGGCAATGGACAATGCAGCGGTTTGTTTGGAGAAAGGAGTTGTGATTGCATAACCATTATTTTGCACAAAGAAAATAACCGGCAGTTTGTATACACCGGCATAGTTAAGTCCTTCGTAGAAGTCGCCTTCGGAAGAACCGCCGTCACCTGTATAAGTAATAACAACTTGCTTTTGCTTTCTGAGTTTGTAACCCATCGCAATACCCATTGCATGCAAGATTTGCGCACCAATGATGATTTGCGGCATAAGTACATTAACACCTTGTGGAATTTCTCCACCATGCTGGTGTCCACGGGAGTACAGGAACGCTTGATACAAAGGAAGGCCGTGCCATACGATTTGCGGCATATCACGGTAACCAGGACATACAAAGTCTTCTTTCTCGAGCGCGAACTCACTGCCGACCATAGTAGCTTCCTGACCGGATACCGGTGCATAGAAACCAAGACGTCCTTGGCGGCCCAAGTTCACAGCACGATCATCCCAAGTGCGTGTAAATACCATGCGATACATAATTTCTTTCAGCTGATCATCGGTCAAATCAGGAAGTTTATCTTTGTTTACGATTTCACCTTCCGGCGAGAGCACGGACAGCGTGTCAACTTCCTCCGTATATACTTCATAAGGAACCTTGCTCATTATCTTCACCTCGACAAAAAATTTGAATATCATGTTCCACTGTTATAGAATTATTATACATCTGTTTCACCGATTAAGTCAAAGGATATACTTTAAAATGTGTTCCGTACTGTTCTTTGTATGTATAACAGGGGAACGATAATAGTATAACACTTTAGGGTTGAACCCAATTTTCCCAGGGCATGTCTTCAACGGTAATCTTACCTGATTGCCCTTTCAAAAGCAAAAAAACTAACAGGCGGAGCGTGAACAAAAGCATGACAGATTCGCGTTATTTAAAACGAACCATAGTGAAAGAAGTCATTGACAGCAAGATCCTGAACGAGAAGCGAAATCTCCGGATCTACCTGCCTCCCGGCTATAATGAAGTTTTGAGTTACCCTGTGATTTACTGCCAAGACGGGGAGGAATTCTTCAATTATGGACGTATTGCAACCCTCGCTAATCAGCTAATTCTTGATGAGGACATCGACCCTTTCATTGTCGTAGGGGTTGAGGTAGACACCAAGGTTCGTACGGCTGAATATGCTCCATTTGGGCATCGTTTCGAGGCCTATACATCCTGTTTCACACAAGAGATCATTCCCTTTGTAGAACAGAATTATCCGGTAAGAAAAGAACGCAGCGAACGTATTCTAGCCGGGGATTCTTTGGGCGGTACAGTGTCGCTCCACTTAGCTATGAAAAACCCGGAGCTGTTTTCCAAAATAATCAGTTTGTCCGGGGCATTCTATATCCCCACCCAGGAATTTGTTGCTCAGGAGACTGACTTATCAGGACTATCCTTATACATGATTGTCGGTCTCCAAGAACGTGACTACCAGACCGATACAGGTATTTACGATTTCGTAGAGCTTAACCGGAACACCAAGGCGCTGTTGGAAGCGCGAGGAGCAAAGGTTCATTATCTCGAGAAGGAAGGCAAGCACCTATGGGGCTTCTGGCAAAAGGAGCTGCCTGACGCGTTGAGATATTTCCTGAAATAATCCTTATTTAATCAAAAACGCCGGGTTCGATACATTATCGATCCGGCGCTTTTGTGCTACTGCTATATTGGAATTAACTCAAAATTAGTATTATGAATCCAAATATTGAGAATTCGGAAGATTTTCTTTGAGTGAACGTCTTGGCAGCTTCCATTTATAGAGCACAGAGAGCATACGGAAGATAACTACGATCGCAAATAAAAAGATCAGTTCCCAATTGTTTTTGGCCATGCCAAGTCCGACAGCTATACCTGCAACCATCGCCCATACCGCGTAGATTTCCTCTCGAAGGACAAGCGGCTTGCGACCTGCTAACAAATCACGAATAATCCCGCCGCCTATTCCGGTAAGAACTGCCGCTACGACCACAGCGCTAAGCGGATGCTTCATATTTGTAGCATATAAGGCGCCCTGTATGGCAAATGCCGACAGGCCAATTGCATCGAACAGTGCCTCTGTCTTCTTCCAATGTTGAATCCATTTAAGTGGAAGCACAAAGGCAACCAGTACAGACAGATTCGCAAGAATAATCAAGTCCCCCTGGGTCCAGAGTGTTGTCACCGGTACACCAATGAGCACATTCCGGATAATCCCTCCGCCGAAAGCAGTCACCACCCCAAGCACCAATACACCCAAGATATCATACTCTTCTTCCATGGCTACAAAAGCTCCGGACATAGCGAAGGCAATTGTGCCTATAATGCTAAAAATTTCAAATATATGCATCTCTTTACAGTCCCTATCCTCTCAGCTTATTGCACGACTTTTATATTTTAGCCTTGACATCCAAAATTGTGCAAGACATAAAGTTGTCCTATACTGATTAAAGAAGTCATGTCAAAGGAAGAAAGGAAGAAAGCAATGCCTCCAAAACGGATTTTGATTTTTACTGGCGGTAGTATTAAGAAAGAAAGCATCCATGAAATCAAAGAAGGCGATTTCGTTATAGGGGCAGATAAAGGTGCCCTATTTCTAGTTGATAATGGCGTCCAGCCTGATCTCTCCGTGGGTGATTTTGATTCAGTAACCAAGGATGAGCTTGAACGGATCAAGCGGTCCAGCCATGAGATGATCACATGTGACCCCATTGACAAGAACCTTACGGATACCGAGCTTGCTTTTGACATGGCCCTCGATCAGCAGCCTGAGGAGGTTGTTATGATTGGTGCGGTAGGTTCAAGATTGGATCATTCCCTCGCCAACATTCAGATGATGCTAAGAGGGCTTCAGCATAAAGTGTTAAGCTCCATTCTAGATGAACATAATTATATCTCACTTACCGGTTCCTCTTTGAAGGTACAGGATCGCGGATTCACCTACGTCTCCCTTCTCCCTTTGACGCCTGAAGTAACTGGTATTACGCTAAAGGGATTTATGTATCCTTTGCAGGATGCAACAATCCAAATGGGACAGTCATTGGGGATTAGCAACAGGCTTACAGGTTCTGAAGGAAGCATCCAAATTGAAAGCGGGTTGCTGCTAGTGATTCAAAGCAAGGATTGAGCGCAATTGAGGTAACAATTTTGTCATAATGATTGAAACTGATTCAAAATCAGTAACACTTGAAACCTTTGATTTATCAAGGGTTTCTTCTGTTTTTCACATGTATGCGCTATTATAGTTAAACTTTTTGTAACTTTAATGATATTTTAATAATCACGCTTGAATGACTGACAGGCCTGAGTTTGGCTGCACCTATCCAGAATCTAGTAGGTAAATAACCTGATATAGTAGAGCCATGCCCAACAAGAAAAAAGAAATTTGGAGGTACAACATGAGAAACCATAATAGATTATTCCAAAAAGTATTGACTCTAGGGGTGTGTGCGACAATCACATTCTCAGGATTCTTTGCCGCAGGGGCTTCTGCAGTGAATGCAGCATCCTCATCTGTTACAGCTCAAGCTACAGCAACTTCGAAAGCACAAAAGGTGATTAACCTAGGTAAAAAATTCATGGGTGTTCCATATAAATTTGGGGCCTCTACCAATACAACACGTAACTTTGACTGCTCTACTTTTACGAAATATGTATTTAAGTCTGTAGGCGTTAATTTGCCTCGTACGTCAGCTGAGCAATCCAAGGTAGGTAAATTCGTATCTCGTTCGAACCTGAAAGTCGGAGATTTGGTCTTCTTCTCAAGCGGCAGCCGTGCTAACGGAAGAAACGTAACTCACGTTGCCATATATATAGGCGGAGGCAAGCTTCTTCACACTTACGGTAAACCTGGCGTTACCATCTCCAACCTGAACAAAGGGAACTGGGACAGAACTTACCTGAAAGCCCGCCGTGTAATCTAATTTCAGATATACGATTAAGCCGATGTCAACAGACATCGGCTTTTTAATTAATAATATATCCCGTGCCTCTGACGGTATGAATTATTTTACGGGGATGACCACGATCTAGCTTGCTTCTCAAATGGCGAATATAGACATCAACCACATTCGTATCTACCCGAAAGTCATAACCCCACACCTCCTGAAGCAGTTCCTCACGACTGCACACGTGATTCACCCGGCGAAGCATAAAACACAGTAGATCATATTCCTTGGGCGTAAGCTTAATCAGTTGTTCTCCCCGGTATACCTTTCGGCTTTTTAGCTGCACTTGAACATCGGCAAATGATAATAAGGTCCCGGCACCGGATCTCGCTCCATAGAACAAGTCGACCAGCTTATGAATTCGGGCCACTAGCTCCTCTATTGGCCGAAATAAACCTACATATTCATGAGCACCTTCCTCAAAGACCTGAACAAGCTCCGTGGTAGATGGATTAGAGGTCAGGACAATAACAGGGAAGTAAATAACAGGCGAGGCGTTTTTCAGCGCCCTTAGGAATTCAAGTACTCCCATATTTCTGAGCATCGTGCTTATCATCAGAAGGAATGGAGCCTCATTTAGTATAATCCGTTGAGCAGCCGCCGTACTTTCTATCTTATCAATGCTAAACCCTTCCTGGGTAAGCCCCTTCGTCAGTACTTCTTCTGCGCCATCCAGATCACCCACAATTAATATCGTTCTGTTAGGAACAGGCTTCGACCTCCTTCCGATCAGACCAGGTGTAGAGCTTATTGTCTCACAATAAAAAAAATCCATACTGCCAAAATGGCAATATGGATATGGTTGATAATTCAAAAGTGCACTCAAGTCTTAACCGAAATAACGGTGATAGATTCGTTTGGCTTCAGCAGTATCCTTAGTTCCGTGAATCAAGGCTCGCCCATCCTTGAAGATGACCATCCTCTTATCTTGAAGCGTAATGGACACCAAAAAAGGATTGCTCTCAACCGGCCCTTCATTCAGCTCTCTAAACGATGAAGCAACTTGGGCAAGATTGACTTCCCTTCGGGCAGAGGGACGAATCTGAACCGTATCCCGGCCGCATAAAACTTCAGTTTTTTGCAGATTAGCCGCCGACAGAAACGGATAAGTCCTGTTTGGTCCGCAAGAAAGGCAATCATGCTTGATCGCTCCTCCGACCTTAATGGATGCTTGCTCGTTACGCCACAAATCAAAGGAGAGTAAGGTTCCTCTCAAAGCCTGTTTATTTCCTGTCAGCAGCTTTAGCGCTTCTGTGGTCTGATGTGCTACCACGGTCTGTACTGCCGGCGGGATAATGCCTGCCGTATCGCAGGTATCTCCGCCAAGTGGTATGCTCCCTAGCAGACAATTCAGACAAGGTGTCTCCCCAGGGAGAATAGTATATGTAATACCATAGCTGCCAACGCAGCCGCCATAGATCCAGGGAATACTATGCTTTTGGGCGATATCATTAATCAGCAATCTTGTATCAAAGTTGTCTGTTGCGTCTAAGATCAGCTGTATACCCGGAAGCAAATCCTCAATTTCCTGCAGGGTTACATCCATAACGTGAGCATCAATCGCTACGCTTGAATTAATCTCCTCTAGGCGTCTGCGGGCTGCAACTGCCTTTGGTAATCGATCCCGGGCATCTGGCTCTGAGAAAAGCTGCTGACGCTGCAGGTTGCTCCACTCAACGTAATCTCGGTCAGCAATACGAACATGCCCCACTCCGGCCCGTACCAACGTCTCAGCTATACCTGTTCCCAGTGCACCTGCACCAATAATCAGAATACTGCTGCTTGCCAGCTTATTCTGGCCTTCTTGGCCAATAGGAGTGAATCGCTCCTGTCTAGAATAACGGTCTACCTTGCCTTGATGTTTCTCGGAATCTTCTAAGGTTGGTTCAGAAGTACCGAGTCCTCCATCATTCATTTCGTGATCATCCCTTCCTGCGGACTGCTTGCCGCAGCATAACGTTTCACCGGTATCCTTCCTGCTTCATATCCCAAGCGCCCGGCCTGGACTGCAAGCTTCATAGCTTCAGCCATTTTTATAGGATCATTTGCTCCCGATACGGCTGAATTCAAGAGCACCCCATCTGCCCCAAGCTCCATGGCGAAAGCCGCATCCTTTGGTGAGCCAATTCCGGCATCCACGATGACAGGAACCTCGGCCTGTTCAATAATGAGCTCCAAGTTAAATGGATTGATGATTCCCCGGCCCGTGCCTATTGGCGAAGCTCCTGGCATTACAGCATGAACGCCCAGCTTCTGTAGTCTCTTGGCCAGAATCACATCATCGGAAATGTAGGGGAGAACTATAAAGCCTTCCTCAAGCAGAATTTCACAAGCTCTCCAGGTCTCGAGCGGATCAGGAAGAAGCGTGTGGGGATCACCGATTACCTCTACCTTGATCATATCACAAAGTCCTGAGGCTTTCGCTAGTCTGGCTATACGAACGGCTTCCTCTGCATTGACAGCCCCCGCAGTATTAGGCAGCAAAGTATATCTCTTCAGATCAAGACGCTCAAGGAAGTTCTCCTGATTCGGGTTCGACAGATTCAACCTTCGAACGGCAAACGTGAGAATCTGAGTTTCGGACACTTCAACAGCTTGACTTTGTGTGTCCAAATCAGAGAATTTACCCGTCCCAAGTAATAAACGTGAATGAAATTGATGTGATCCAATTGTTAACATATTTTTAGCCGCCTCCCACAAAATGTACTATCTCTATCGTATCGCCATCTTCAATCGGTGTTGCCGCATGCTGTTCCTTATGCAAAATCTCCTGATTCTTCTCGACAACTACTGTCTTAACACCCAAATCCAAACTAAGAAGCAGGTCTTCAACGGTTTGAATCTTCACTTCATCCAGATCCATGAACTGTCCATTGATTCGAAGCTTCATCGAATAAGTCCCCCTTCAAGCTGATGCTGGAACCGATCTGGTCTGAATGGAACCAGATTAATCCCGGGTGTAGTGGTGCCCTCCATCTCGCTAGCAAGCAGCCTTGCTGTCATAGCACTCAGAAGAATACCATTACGATAATGGCCTGCTGCTGCAAATAGTCCTTGTATTTCTTGAAATCCTCCTAAATAGGGTAGCCCGTCTGGTGACTTAGGACGATGCCCGGCCCAAGCTCTCTCAAACTGAGCATTTCTAATTTCAGGAATCCATTTTGCAGCTTCACTTAGCAATCTGACAATACTATCTGCGGAGACTCCCTCTGAGCTGTCACCTGGAATGCTCGTAGCTCCAATCCATAACCTGTTGCCAGGTTTGGGCACAATATAGATGGATTTTGCGTACAGGGTAGCTTGTAATAAAGGAACCCTCGTACGCACCTCAACGATCTCGCCTTTTACTGGCTCCAGAGGAAGTGTTAATCCCAGTGGCTGCAAGAGCTGCTCTGTTCTCCACCCTCCGGCTAGCACTACTTGATCACAACGCAGGAATACACCTGAAGTCTGGACCCCCTGAACCCGCTTATCTTGAACTTGTATACTTGTAGCCTCAGTCTGACGAAGCAATACCGCTCCCTCGGCTTGCGCACTATATGCGAACGCCTCAGTGAGCTTCGAGGGAATAACCTGGATTTCATCAGAACGGTAAATGGCTCCTGTTAGCCCCTCAGTAAGTGCAGGCTCAGCTTGTGACAGCTTCTCCGGGGTCCACCATTCTCCTCCTGTACCTGCTGCAAGTAATTCAGCCTGTAGGTTCTCTGCTTCCTGCTTATCTCTAGCTGGAGTCAAAAACCCTTGTTGATTCAGACCGGCGTCAATACCGCTGATCTTCCTTAATTCATGGATCAATGCTGGGAAGAGATCTCTGCTCATTTTAGCCATAGTCTGAAGCTCAGGATGTTCGAATTGCTCACAATCTGCTGCCAGCATTCCCGCTGCAGCTCCTGATGCCCCAGAAGCAAGGTCCGATTGTTCAACTATTGTTACTTTCTTCCCTTGCTTCGCTAACTGATAACCAAGGGAACTTCCGATAACCCCGCCGCCAATAATAACGACTTCCCGCTGTCTGCTCAAGTGTGTTCACTCTCCTTCGTGATTTCGGGTGTTGCTTACACGGATGCTTTCGCCGCAGCCTGATCTAAAGCACCCCGATACTCTATCGCAGCTGAAGATGGATCTGCTGCATCCATAATTCCCGACATGATCGCAATCCCTGATGCACCTGCCTGAATAATCTCCTTCACACGATTCGTTGTGATCCCACCTATTGCAATGACCGGAATTCTGGATATAGCACAAATTTCTGCAAGAGAAGTGATCCCGCGCCCAGGCAGTCCAGCTTTGGAGCTTGTAGGATACACATGTCCATAGAGGCAATAATCCGCTTTATCTGAATAAGCGGCCGAAACCTCTTCGGAAGTATGAACCGAACGTCCAACTCTGAGCTTATCTTCACAGACAGCTCTAGCTAGAAGCGGGCTAAGGCTTTCTGCACCGAGCTGCACTCCTCCCAGAAGATAGGCCAAGGCAATATCTACCCGGTCGTTAATGTACAATTTATGTGCTGGGACTCCGATTTCAAGCAGCTGTTTCACAGTAGTAGATAACTTTCTCGCGCTCCAGCTTCGTTCTCTGAGATGAAAAGCGTCTATGTAGGGATGAATGGCTTCTACAATCGATACCAGCTTGGATTGATCCTGCTCTCCATTTGAGATGACGTGGAATTCATAAGAAGAGCTCATTAATCTCCAACTTCCTTTCAGGCGATATGTAGTAAAGTGGTAAAATTACATGCAAAAAAGCCGCTCTCATAGAGAGCGGCGCACGTTCATATCAAAGCGGAGGCTTTGATCACGGCCAAATTTCAGCTGGGCTTATCACTTGCTTCCCATGGCTTAAATTATGGTTGTGTCATTCACGAGTACCACTTCCCTACGCTGGTATAACCCAGATCAGGTGCAAAGGGTCCGGAAGCGTGGAACTTCCATCTCAGCCAGAATCGGCCCCCCTAGTGTGTAACTATTCAGGTTAATGCAATTGTAGCATGTTTTGGAAATATAGAGAACCCTCAGATCACTTTTCTAAGAAATGTGCTGAGGGTCAATATAGTTGAAGCTATCTGGACGCTACCTGATTTATGCCTTTTTCGTGGACCAAGCTTCTACATCCCAAGTTTTAGTTACCCAGTCTTCATAGAAATCAGGTTCGTGGGATACAAGAATAACTGTCCCCTTGAACTCCTTAAGAGCACGTTTGAGTTCTTCCTTCGCGACTACATCCAAGTGGTTCGTAGGCTCGTCGAACAGAATGTAATTGGTCTCGCGCATCATCAGCTTACACAGACGTACTTTGGCTTGTTCTCCCCCGCTCAGCGCCTTAAGCGGACGGGTAATATGTTCATTTTTCAATCCGCAGCGCGCCAAATGAGCACGGACCTCATGCTGATTCAGATGTGAGAATTCATTCCAGACATCATCGATCGGAGTAATATTCTCTGCGCGAACTTCTTGTTCGAAATACGCCGGGAACAAGAAATCGCCTTGGTATGTTTTACCACTGATTGGACGGATTTTGCCTAATATGGTTTTGAGCAATGTGGATTTACCCACCCCGTTACAACCAACAATAGCAATCTTGTCTCCACGTTCGATCGTCATGGACATTTTAGGCAGCAGTGCATGAGTATAACCAATCTCAAAGTCGATTCCTTCAAACACGGTCTTCCCACTTGCGCGGGCTTCCTTAAAGCCAAAAGTAGGCTTAGCAGCCTCTTCAGGACGATCAATCCGCTCAATACGTTCGAGCTGTTTCTCACGGCTCTTTGCCCGGCCTGAAGTAGAGTAACGCGCTTTATTCCGCTGTATGAAATCCTCTTGCTTCTTGATAAATTCCTGCTGCTTCTCATAGGCCTCGATATGCTGGTTTTTATTCATATCTGCCATATCAAGGAACTTTTCGTAGTTAGCGGTGTATCTAGTCAACTTGGCGAACTCAAGGTGGTACACCACATTGACTACCTTGTTCATAAATTCTGTATCATGCGAGATCAACATGAAAGCGTAAGGATAGTTCTGCAAATAATTGGTTAACCATTGAATATGCTCCACGTCCAGATAGTTCGTAGGCTCATCGAGCAGCAGCACATTTGGCTTCTCCAGAAGCAGCTTGGCCAGAAGAACCTTGGTACGCTGTCCCCCGCTGAGAGCAGCGACATCACGGTCAAGTCCAATGGCGGATAGACCAAGTCCATTAGCCATTTCTTCGACTTTAACATCGATCAGGTAGAAATCTCCAATGTCTAGCTGCTCCTGAATTTCGCCCATTTGATTGAGCAGATCCTCAAGCTCCTCTGGAGTGGCATCCCCCATCTTGTTCGTGATCTCCATCATTTCCTGTTCAAGTTCAAGAAGTGGAAGAAAGGCATCCTTCAATATATCACGAACCGTCTTGCCTGGGGTAAGAATAGAGTGCTGATCCAGATAGCCATACCGCACTTTCGGGGTCCATTCCACTTTCCCGCTGTCTTTAAGCAGCTTGCCAGTCAAAATATTCATAAGCGTCGACTTACCAACGCCATTAGCTCCCACCAGTCCTACACGTTCTCCTGCCAGCAGGCGGAATGAGACATTTTTAAATAACGTACGATCTCCAAAGTTATGTGATACGTTCTCAACTGTTAATAAACTCATAAAAAAGAACAAGCTCCTATCTTATATAATTAATAAATTCAGTATTCATAATAGACATTCAAGAATTCATTTTAGCATAAGAAGGAGCATTCCCGAAATAACTGGAGCAAAATTTAATAAATCTTGTAAATATCTTAACGCTCTGCCAGCCCAGCGTGATTTCAATAAGCTTTTTGACATACTTTGGACTCGAAATACCCCTTGGCGGCTGCTTCCCGCTCACTCGTGAATACCTCTTCAAGCTTATATCCCGGATTGCACGATTCCCTGTAATAATATTTAATTCCCGTCACTTGATCGATCCCGCCTTGGATTACGGATCGCTTAATCAGCCTTCCTCCTCCCAAGGCATAATTATTGTAGTACTTATCGCCCACAGGAATCCCCTGCAGAAACACCATAATTCCAATATCATCCACCGTATTATTCCAATCTTCACCAGATATGCTCGGCAGTGTGAAATGATAGTTCATACCTAATCTGACAGTGTATACATTGTGTCTGCTGATCGTCCCCTCTAAGTCTTGCTCAATGGCTTGCACGATGACGGTACGTCTTTTTGCTTCATACAAATCTTCCTGGTGCAGCAGAGGCACGTTGCTGTCCCGGGATACCTCTTCCAATGGCCCGCTCATCCACTTGCCGACTGCAGCATCAAAGACGGTAACATAACGATCAAGTGTAAAATGAATAACGTTCCCTTGCTTGTCTGCGTATGCAAATGGCTTCTTTGGACTCCATCTATAGTCAGTAAGAGGTTCACGATCCTCCCCGGTATACTCACTCGATTGATAAATATAGTAACCATCATAATCCAGGACTACTACGACTGGAATATAGTTCATAAATGCTCGCTGCGCTGAAGCATCTTCTCCTATTCCAAAATTCAGATAAAGGGTATGAAGCATCGTGTCCAGCGCTTTATCCCGATTAGCGCGAAAATACTTGGCCGATGCATAACCCGCTTCATACATCTGAAGCTCATTGTCATTCAGCTGGGTTCCACCATCCTGTACAGCTGTTCTAAGGGCAGCAGTATAACGGCTGCTTAGATGCTGCGCTTCAAGCCGATCCTGACTATGGACAGAACTTAGCCATAAGAAAGGTCCCACAATAAGAATGAACAACACAGCAAGATCAGTAATCTTCATTCAAGACCATGCCTCCATAATGAAGTGGACCCTCTTCCTGAACGGAAGATGAATTGTACAGCATACTTGTCAATACACTCAAAGCACTTTGATCCTTCCGCTGGATACTTACTGTGAAATAATCACCCATCTGCAAATAATATTTACGTTTCTTGCTTTCCTTCTCTTCTGAATTGTCCGGAAACAGCACCTCTTCCAATTCGCCGGTATGGTGGCCTTCATACTGAACACTATATTCATTCAAGAATGTTGAAGCAGATGCAGGATCTGCGTATTCAGGATGATACTTCTTATGCTGATGCTCCAATTCAACATTAAAGAGACCACCTGATTCCCCGAGTTCTGTCTGAAAATCTTCATACATCACCGGAGAGATATAACCTTTATTTCTGACAGAGTCTACAAATTCAGTCAACGCATGATAGGCAGTAAGGAAGGTTATATCTTCCTGGGTCTTGGCATGTTGCACAGCAGGTACGAAATATAGAAGCAGCACGGCAAGTAATGCCGCTAATATTTTGGACAGAGAGTTAATCATGATCGGGCTCCTTAATTGATTTTATAGAATGACACTCGCTTAAGCTCACCCGAAGCATCTCTGTCATACTTTACTTCATAGGTGCTGTTCAAACTGACCTCGTCTGCAGGAAAATCCTCTTCCGGTTCATTCCGATCAGGATACAAACGGCCAAGAAATTCCACATCAACGTGTTCTTTATGACGATCCTGCATGAACACGAGAACCTGCGCTCCCGAAAAAGTCTCAATTGTGGCCTTATTTGTACTACTCATAGTGACACTTCGATTCTGCGATTCGCCAATCTCAGAAGCATGATCCAGTGCTTGATTGCTCAAACTGACTCCTGTCCAGGTATACACCAATGCGGTGATCCATAGAGCTAGACCTGCCGCTAACCAGAGCAGCTTCCTTGTATTTTCCATCATTATCTGGCCGTGCTTTGTATAAAGATTAGACCCCTAACGACATTGGAGCTGTCTTTCACAACCTGTGCTTTGAACTTACCGCTGGGGTTCACATAATTGGAGTCTGTTTCATCCCACGATTTGGAGACATCCGTAGTGCTTTTTCCCGTAACTGATCCATAGGCACCGTCAGTAACATCCGCTGTGTTCAAAGATGAGCCATACCATACGCCGCTTTGGTTCTTCCCGGTGAGAACTTTAATTCCAAATTGATCTTTTCCATTATATTTCCTAATCGCATTGACAACCTGTGAACCGCTAATCGAAGTATCGTCATACACCGTGAATGAGGCTTGGGCAAGCTCGGTTTGAATATCTGAGAAGTTATTCTGAGCTGTCTTCGTGGCCTCTTGGGCTGAGATAAATAAAATAACCACTATCGTAATTAAAGCTATGGTAAGGAAAATACCTGCTGCAACTTTAAGAGCTGTAGACGCATTATTCATGAATAAAGAACCTCCAACAGTATTAGATTTTTTGGATTTGATCGTAATATTGGCTCATCTGTGTGAAGCTCATCCAGATCAGCGGTATAACCAGATACATAAAGATAAGTGCATACATAGGGGTGAAGCCGATCAGCCGGCCAAGGCTGGCCTTGGTCTCCAGCATCTTATCGTAGTCCAGCCGTCTTTGCTCAAACCGAAAAGCCATCTCACTCTCCAGATCATCGAAAGCTTGTGTAATTGGGATCTTCTCCACCGCTAGCAGCAGCTTCTCCACCAATCTGGTGAACTCCGGAAGGGCCACTTCTTCCTTCAATAATTGCAGTGAAGCCTCTGCCCCGTGCTCATAATGTAGCAGGCATCTCTCGATGGGTGTTCTGAAGAGTACAGAGTAAGCGTGCATCCATTCCAGGATTTCCTCCACCGAAATCCGTTCAAGCTCCCGAAGAATTGTAATCATGGTCTGGAACTGGTATACCTCATGCTTCATATCCATCGATCTGACTCGTCTCTGGAAATAGAGAATCCATAGAGGGAAATAATATCCAAGCCCCCCTACTCCCAAAGACAATAAAATTTCCCACCATTTCAAATATTCATTATTCAGCCGGCTCAGTTTATCCATAATCCGATTGACCGTTATTGTAATTTGATCTGTACTAAGGCTTTTGTCTGTATCTGTCGCCACCACTCGTGCTACCTGATCGTAATTTACTGGCGCACCGGAACTGTCAAGCCTATTGATCCACTTGCGATCCCTGGCGCCAATTTCTCCATAATCCTTCGTTTTCTCGGGTGACAACGAGTCGTACATGACGGATTCCCTCGGACTCTCCGATACAATACGAGCCCTTTCACTGGAATGCAGAATGAAGCAAGTACTCAGTGTGATAAGAACAGCTCCGAGAAATAGAACAATTCGCCGAACATACAACCATTCGACTTTTTGCGGATGGTTGGTATCCCGTAGCAGCTCTGTCAACTTCAAATAGGCCTTGGAGTCTGGCCCAGGGATGAATACTTTAAGCAGCTCCCCTATCTTAGGTATTTCATATAATTTCTGTTCCCAGCCTGTACGCTTAGAACCAAATTCTATTGCCCTATTTTCCAGACCGCTTAACTTCTGTAGCAGAACGTAAGCAAGTATGATGATGACATAGATAACGATCTTGGTCAGCATCCCGTACTTCCCTAAATAGTAATCCTCCATTAATGGAAAGCTTCTTCTTGCCCATAGCTCGATCGGTTTAGTGAAAAAGACAGGAAAAAGAGCAATGAAGTGCAGTCCTCTTAATAAATAATCGAGCTTATTGCGACGTAAAATATCCAGATGGATTTCCTGAGTTAGACTGCTGAGAGCTTTTAAATAGACTGAGCCCTCTTTCTTCACCTTGTCCCCATATTCCATAATTAAATAGGAGATTCCCGCAAAAGACTTAAGAAAGCGATTGGGTGAAGTTTCATAATATTTATCGAGTTCCTCGTCGGGGTGTGCGGATACAAGCGCGTCTGCTATAGCGAATCCATGTCTTGCAACTTCTTCATCTGCAATTTCCGCTGAATCATATAAGGCTTCCTCAACGATGCCGTGACGGTGATAGGCATGTCTGACCTCAGTATAGAAATCAACCATGTGAAGGAGCAGCCTCTTCTCCAACCGATTAATATATGAATCCAGAAACAGGCCGTTTAGTATGATCGCTGAAAGAATAAGGGTCAATAAATAAAAGATATCCGGATTTAAGCAGTACAAAAGGGTTATGCTGCATCCAAAGGTCCCTAATATACACATCCCCACTGACATGGTATGTATACGAAGATCAAATTCATTATGAATATTCACACCGGCTATTCTTTTGCGGACCTTAAGTATGTATGTGCGTAATACCGGAATCTTTATACTGTTGTGATAAATGATCAGCATCCATACTTTGAACTGATTATTCCAATTTCGAGAACCAGCTGGCTTAGTAAAAGCAAGATAACCATCATGGCTTCGTTCATTTCTATGTATTATCCTTAATGCGATCATCAGGCTGACGAAGATGACCCCTGACACCATGATGACCAACATCAACCACTGCTTAAGCTCCAACTTGTTCACCCCAATAAGTGTTAACAAAACTCCGGAAGCTCTTGGCATCTTCCTTGGTCATTTGTTCTGTCATCTCTTGTATGCTCCGATCAGATAAAGATCGTGATGCAACATAACGTCCATTTTGATATTCAACAATGTTCCTTCCTTTGTCACTGTTATCATTTACACATTCCGTAATCCGTTCTATATAGCGATTGCCATTTAGATCCGCACGCAAATGAATATTGAAATTAATGACACTCAGAACCTGCCTCTCTGCCATTCTCTCATCCCTGAACATACCGGATTTAAGCAGTGAATTACGCAACGACTGAATAAGGTCATCAAATGTCTTCGCATGATGAGTGAAGATTGTGAACAAGCTGGCCACCTGTGCCATTTGAATCATCCACGTAGCCACTTCGTCTGTAGCCACTTCTCCCAGAATATTTACCGCTCCATCTGTCTTTTTCTGAAGATCGAGTCCCGCTTGGCCGCTAATATATTCAGTCTCCTTAAAGCTGAGTATATTGCGGTTGCTGTACAAACTTCTTAGATGAAGCTCGAAGGACATTTCCTGAACCCGAAGCGTATATGAAGCATAAATATGTTTGACCATGGCCATAAGCAGGGTGGTTTTCCCCGAGCCTTGTGCTCCAGTAATCGCGGTGATCCTGCCTCCCCTCATTAAATACTTAAGGAGCTCAATAGGAAGCTCAGCATTCTCTTCCTTGATTAACTGAGCTAGCACAGCAGACTTGACATCAAATTTTCTTACAAAAAATGCCCAAGACTCGGAGAATGGAGGTCTTACCACGACCACCCTGGAACCATCCTTCATTTCGTTCACCTTATACCCGCTGGATTCAGAGAGTTGTCCAGGGAGATTGTATTTGTATATATTTTGACATACGCGCTTCAGTTCACTCTGACTCCCGAACGATAGAAAAGGAAGGTGAATGGACTTCCCTTTGTAAAAGATCCAAAGACTCTCATAATTCGTAGGAACGTTGATATGACCCGAACGGTGTGCGATCCCGTATTCAAGTGCATCGAAGTCCTGCTTGAGAACTCTCCTGTTATCTTGATCCGGAACCCCGCTCACCCCTCCGCTTACTCCATCTATTCTTTGATCACGAAGTTCATCGGCCACAGAGAATCCTTTATACTGCTGATAAATCCTCTGAACAACAATGTCCAGTTTCTCTTGCAGCAACAGAGGTCTGTTCTCCAGATGAAAGGCATGGTCGATATCCTCTGCAGTGATTTCAAATACCTGTTCCTCGCTATCAAATGAGGTTCTAACCCTATCCAGTTCATATTTCTCAATAAGGGTGCTGATGGCATGCTCTCCATGACTTGACTTGTATAGGTACAGCAGGATATCAAAGCGATCCTGAATAGACAATAAATCAATCTCTTCAAAGGGAATAATCTTATTAATATTTGTAGAATCAATTCCATAAGAGGTTTGAAGAAGGTCCGCAATATACAGCTTCACATACTCTTTATCTGCGAGATCTCCTGAGATGCACCCCTTTAATGCTTTTCGCAGCTCAGCTCTTTGGTTCAAAATTCTACGGTATTCTACCTCTCCATATTTCCAGTCATCGACTCTAGTCCGGCTAAGCTCGTGAAGACTTTGTTTGATGAAATGTATAAGTGCATTCAAAGTGTATCGATCCTCTTGATGACCCTCATCCCCTTGGATACGGCTAGGTACAAAGACTTTGAAAACAACGAACAATATAGCAAATAACCCTATAACTCCAATAGCTAACGCATTCAAACCAGAACCCATTTAAGCGCCCCTTCCTGAGGAAGGCATTTGCTGAATATCCGCCAGCTCCAGTACTTTTTGGCTTAATCGTCTGACAGGCTCGATATACTTTGAACCTGGCACATTTCTCCGAGAAGAAATATAATTGCGCCTGAAAAATTCGATCACTTCACGAGAATTCCAAGCGTCTGCAAATTCCCGATTGTATGGAATCCCGATAATCGGGGCCTTGCAGCTATACTTTCGCTTGATATTGGATATTGAACAGTGCTGGTCTGCATCGTAATGATGCAATACGAGCACATGAGGCTTGTTCGCTAGCAGCGGATTATACTTCGCCTCTTCGAAATAAGTTTCAAGCAGCCTTGTGTTTTGCTTGAGAAGGACCACCATAACTTCCCCGGCTTTCATTGTCATTTCATTAAGGACTCCAGTTCCAGGAGAATCAATTAATACTAGATCATAACGTTCATTAGCAACCTGGAGCAGATGATTGAACTGATACTCTTGATATCTTAAAAGACCAGCTTCACCAAACTCAGGACCAGGAGCCATATCAAGTCTCTCGTGTATAAGCGGCATCGTGTAATCTGAAATATTTTTTTTGTTTAAAATTCCACTGCTAGATAAACGCATTAAGGAGTCCATGCCTTGTTCGTTTGGCCTTGCTATTAAATCTGAAGAGTATCTTTTATCCTCCTTGAATGGCTCGTCGATTCCCGATCTTCTTTTGCCTGTCTGTGTGAGCAGAGTCCTGATTCGGTAGTCCAGACTTGTGATCACAGCGAGTGGTACCGCTATCTGCGATGTTCCAACCTGCCCATAGTCCCAAAAAGCGACTGTAGTCATGCTCTTCTCCTTTCAGCATAACGAAGAGCTTTTCGAGTAATGGGGCTATCCCACTCGGTTAGCTGTTCAATCAGCTCTTTCAGAGCCTTTTTGTAAGATCGGGTTACCCTCTTAAATCCGATTGTCCGCGCATGCTCACTTTCTAATCGAACCGCCACATTCGTCTCATCCCAAGGCATCTCAATGAAATCCTCATGCCACACAATTGGCAGGCTGCTGACAAAGCTGCGAATATAATGCTCACTTAATCGGCTGTCTACACTTTGAACATATACTCTTCTTACTTTCATTCCTTGCAGCTCAGGATATTGTTCAAGCAGCTTTTCGAACTGCTCCTTGCTTTTTTCCAAGGCATACCTCTCAAAGCTAGTCACCCAAACAATGGCATCCGCTTCAGCCCAAATATCCTGCCCACAAAAACCTGGATTCTCCAGATCATACATAATGTAATCATAAGACAGCTCCGATTCTCCATTTCTATCCAGATCATTAAATAACTCAAGTGCGTTCGCGTAACCAGAAGCGATATCAATGCCACAAAATTCAGTTAGCGGCATCTCATCCTCATGCACTCCAATTGAATATTTGTACTTACATTGTTCAGTAGCATCGACAAGCAGAACTCTATGCCCATTTGCCGTT
Organism: Paenibacillus sp. SN-8-1; assembly: GCF_050995535.1. NCBI lineage: Bacteria > Bacillati > Bacillota > Bacilli > Caryophanales > Paenibacillaceae > Paenibacillus > Paenibacillus sp. SN-8-1. The sequence continues at coordinate 2,127,181 of NZ_CP194782.1, read as the reverse complement.
AGTATCTTACTCAGATACAACAATAGTTCCCGCTTATCACTTACTCCAGCAAAAATCCAGTGTTTCACTCTTATCCCCCCACATATAATTAATGTCCGGTTCCTGTGCCCATGTTCGAAGATTCATTAGCTTGAAGCGTCTGACCCGGTTGCTGCGCGGCTTGCAAGTACTCCACTTGCTTGCCCTCAAATTCTGAAGCTGTTTGAGGTGTTAATGCGCCCAAGTCCTTTTCCAGAAGTGCCCTTGATGTTACGCTGAGCCCATGTTCCGCACGCTTCAGAATGTTTGGATCTTTTGAAATCAACTTTAACACCTGATCATTTGCCGGATAAGTTGGGATGGCGGACAGCTGAATCCCAGGCTCAACATAGGTGAGCGCATAAATAGATGCTTTATGTAAGTAGGCGTCAACAACCGCGCTGGATAAGGATAAGATCTCTTGTTCTGTCAAAGTTAATGTTAGCGTGGATGCCTTTAGATCCTTCACTTTCTTCTTCGATAAAATGATATAGTCCTGACCCGTCGGAAACTGAATTCTCACATCTATAACATCCTTTGATCTCAGAACCGCAGGTATCTTTACAAAACTGATCTCACGATTACGAAGATCATTGGTAGCAGCTTCCTCTTCGTAGAGCAGTGAGTCCGTAACCAAGGTATTTGGCTTTAGCGTTATCTTGGTGATCTTACCTTCGATACTGTCCCTAGATCGTATTACATCGCTCGGAACCCGGTCTGCCGGGTACTCCTTTTGCTCAAGATCCGTGATGCTTAATTTTTCACCCGCCTCAATCTGCCGGCCTGCTACCCAGGCTTGAGTCATCTGCTTGGCCCTTTCCTCCTTAAGCCGATTAATTTCCACATCATATTTTTGTTCAAGGGCTTTTTGTGTTTGCTTGTAATGGTTCTGACTCATGATTAAATAGATGATGAACAAAATCACAACGATGCTAGCACCGGACAAAGCGGCATAGATCAAATGTTTGGTTCTTTGCCTTAGTCTCAACATCAAATTCCTCCTCTCCACATTCTCTTAAATCCAAACTTGAATAGCCTTGTTGGCTTATTATTGCTGATAATAGTTCTGCACACGTTCTCCAGCGCTGCGACCGTCTCGTCAGACGGATGAAAAGGATCTGTTTCATGCGGGAATGGAAGCAATCTGGACGTCCCCAGCTTCCTTCGGAGATGTTGAATCACAGGCATAGGAACCGATGGTATGGCATAGATCCATTTACTTCTTGAATATGAAGCTGACAATCGGCAGAAAGATAAGATATCCTGAAATCTCCATTCAGCCCCAGAGCCCACAACTAGCGATATGTCAGCTCGTAGAAATTCTTCAAATGTCTCCTTGCTTCGATCACTCCCCAAATCCAGGATGACCAAGCCCCCCTCGCCGGAGATCATGTCCAGCATTTCCATCCTGGTTGGCCTTCTGCAATAATGAACACCTTCGACTGTGAAGCTTCTCTCCCCTGAAGAGGCCCCAGTTTCTCTTGTTTTAAAAGCTGCGGACTGCAATCTGGAGAAGGCACTCGACTTATCTGTAAGCTCAAGCAGAGTGACATCCTTAAAGTGATTAAGTAAAGAATAGGCTAGCATGATTGCCGTGTGCGTAGTCCCAACCCCTCCCGAGACTCCGATAACCGCGATTACCTTTGTTCTGGTTGATTCTGATTTCTCACTCAGACTCCTATCGGTGGACGATTGTATAAATTCTAATTGGAGTGCCTTTCTAACCTCACTCACTGACGAATAACGGTCTTCAGGCTCGTATTGCAGCAGCTTCTTTATAACTTTCATCAACGCGGTTGTTGTATTCTGCTGCTTATCATCAATCCTGAGCATCTGCTGCACCTCAGGTCTCCATTCACTTAGTTGACCTCCTGTAGCCAAATATAAGAGCAACGCGCCGAGTGAATATAAATCAGTCCTGGCATCCGTCTGCTTACCTCCATACTGTTCAGGTGCGGCAAAGCCAACTGTGCCCAGCTTCACCGTGTCCTCTGGCTGATCAACCTTAAATTGTCTGGCAATGCCAAAATCAATAAAGCGAATGTTACCCGCTTGATCAACCATTAGATTCGTTGGCTTTAAATCCCGGTATACAATAGGCGGATCGTAGGTATGTAGGTAATCCAGTCCTTCGCATACCTGTGCCGCGATGTGCAGAATCAACTCGATTGGAGGCAGGCTGGTTAAATCTGCGATATATTTCTCCAAGGTGACTCCTTCAATAAAGTCCATGACCAAATAGGTGTAGCCTTCTTCATCTGGGGGGAAAAAGTCAACAATATGCGGCAACCGGGTATGATTGAGTCTAATGAGCAATCTGGCTTCTTCTTCTAGCTTGGCATTCTGCCCGGATACGGTAATTGTCTCTTTGATAGCCCACTTCTTATCATGCAGCTTCAAATCTCTTGCACAATAGACATAGCTCATTCCCCCACTGGCTACCCATTTCTCAATCTGATATCGGCCTCCCAGAATGGACCCCGGCGCAAGCTTAGAAGGGAAATACAATAGATCTTCTCCTTTCTTGACCAACACAAAAAAGAGAAAGCACCCAAGCTCCGGTAAGTTAGTCGAGCTAACTTTCCGGATACTTGGGATACTTTCCCTAAGTGGTCACTGTATAATATTGGAATCAGTATAGAACAGAATACGTCTTAAGTAAAGCTTTAAAATCAATAAATATTAGTTAACTATATTAATATTTAATCATATACAATGTAATTTCATCCCGATTATGGAACAGCTGCTTCGCTCTTTGAATCTGCATATTTGCATTTTCAAACGTATCCATCACTTCTCTTATTAACGCGAGCGGCTTCTTACTCAGCAGCTTTACAGTTACAATAGCTGTTCCTCCGGGTACGAGGCTGTACAGCAGCCCAGTAACCAACTTCGCGGTAAGCTTAGGACTCCAGCTCATATCACAGACCAACACATCGAATTGATCTTCCCGAAATTTAACACTATCTGCATTCCTGTTCAGATAAGTCAATCTTTCCGAATCTAACAATGAAGGGTGCATCTTTGCAGGATCCACCGCAGTTACACGAAGGCCCCGCTCCAATAGAAATGAAGTCCATCCACCCGGTGCGGCACCAATATCAAGCGCCTCTTCGAACGAGCTAAACTCAATCCCAAAGACGCGTTCAGCTTCCAGCAGTTTGAATTTGGCTCTTGAGATTTGACTCTCTTCCTTCTGAAATCTTACAGCCCCGCCGTTCCAATCCGATAAATTGTCCTCAGGGGAAGAGATCCCTGCGTACAAGGCTTTATCTGTCGCCAAGACAGAGACAACCAGCTCAGCATCCTTGACTACAAATTGATGCACAAGCTCCTTCAGACCATTTTGAATCGAATCCTTCAGGTCCGTTGAGGTTCCTTCCCAGGAATCCTGACCGGCCTTGCGGGCTTGCACCGTCACCTGAGCTCCCCGAAGCTCCGGCAAATGCTTAAGACAAGCAGTTAATTGAAGCATAGCATTATCTTTGTCTCCATCGATGATGCCGATCTGGTATTGAACAGGGAATATATGTCTAAGAAAGATAGGCGGCTCCATACGAAGCCTCTCGACAGCCTCCTGACTAGATAATTCCAATGTTCCAATGAAGACCTCACCCGGCACGAGAACAGTACTTTTTACAGAACCAAACTTCCTTCTTAACTCCTCTTGAGCATAGGGTGCAAATCCATGATTGGCCGTACATATAAATCGCGATGATACGCCGGGTGCTGTGTTCTCTAATTCGTCTTGACTATTCAAAAGCTCTTAACCTCCAGTAAATTGCATTACGTTTCTTGGGTCGCCAACTGCTTATTTTGTCTTCTTGGCCACCTGATGAGCGATCTCATCCAGGCGGTCAAAAGGTATAGGCCCATTATGGAGAATGACATGGTCAGGTTTGCAAGTGTACAGAGTCTCATACATGCTCATTTTCCCGTGCAGACTAGAAGTATGAAGATATATTTCTCTAGCGAACAAGCCCTCACTGGCCATAACAGCCGCCACCTCACCACCAGTCATACCATCAGGTCCCATATCGTAATCGAGTGAAAGGATGTCAACCTGAGTTGTACGAAGTACTTCAAGACACTCCTGGCCGCTTCGTACCAAGGTGAAGCCCGCCGGACAACGCCGCATATCATCCATATACAAGTGGATCACATTTGTTCTTCCTTTCCCCAGATATGTAATCAGTTAAGCTTCAGACCAACGTCTTACCTGCTCCATATCCCATGTGTATGTACCGTCTTCCCCTGTTTCGCTTTCGAGGATGAAGGCTTTATCTTTAATGTCTTTTGACGCCAGCAGCTTACGGAACCCTGCCTCTCCAATATAGCCTTGGCCTACCCGCTCATGCCGGTCTTTACGGGAGCCGAAAGGATATTTGGAGTCATTCAAATGTATAGTCACTACGTGATCCCAGAAACCAAGCTCTCTTCCCTTGGCTGCAAAGGAGTCATCTTCAGCCCCTCCCCAGACTCCTGCGCCAAAGGCATGGCAGGTATCCAGGCAGAAGCCGATTTGCTCAGGTGCCTCGCACAATTTGCGAATCTGAACCAGTTCTTCCATCGTCATGCCCATGTCACCATGATCCCCAGCCTGGTTCTCTATGAGCAACTTGGCATTGCCTTGCCAGCCCTGTAGAATCTCGTTAATACATTGTATAACATTTTTATATCCCTGTAAGGGGTTTCCAGCCCTGTATGTGCCAAAATGAACAACAACCCCTAGTGACCCGCAAGCCTCTGCAATCTCAAGATCATTGCGAAGTGAATCCACAACTTTACGATAGGCCGCAGGTTCAAGTTCTGAATCAATAGCCAGATTGCTCGGATAGGGAGAGTGGGCGACAGAGACAATTCCCTTGTCGTTGCACCACAGTCTGCATCTCTCCGCATCCCGCGTGTCAAATTGCTTAATTGTCAGGCTGCGAGGATTCTTCGGGAAATACTGGAATGCTCCTGCTTTCATAGCTGAAGCTGCTTGTGCAGCGTGGTAGTACCCTCCGCGAATGCTGAGATGGCCGCCAACCTTCACCTTACTTGTCATGCTGACATTTCGGACAGTAGAAAACCTTTCTACCGCCGATCTCGCTCTTCTCGATTACCCCGTCGCAACGAATACAACCTTCCCCTTCCCGATCATAGACCCGGCAAAGATCATTGAATCCGCCAGTAAGCTCATCCTCACGGGTTAAAGGAAGCTCCATATAGCCCCCATGCTCTGTAGCATGTTGGAATACGGTTCTAGCCGCTTGATAAATCCCAGCAAGATCATCTTCGGATAAATTCTGGATTTTGGCTGAGGGTCTAAGCCCGGCCTCAAATGCAATTTCATCCGCATAACAATTTCCAATCCCCGCAATGACATGCTGGTTCACGAGCGTGCTTTTGAGAGCCCCGCGTCGTCTGCTGAACAACTGGATAAATTTATCCTGATTCATCCTCCGGTCCATCAATTCAGGTCCCAGATCCGACAAGAACTCATCTGTCTCCTTGGCACTATAGAGATGCAAATAACCAAGCCGAAGACCAATAAAATACAAGGTTTGGTCTCCGAAGCTAAGCTCTACCTGCGTACTTCGGTTAGGCTTATCTTCCTCAGTTCCAAGATATAGTAATCCGCCCAGCATTAGATGAAGCAGCAGACGTTGGCCGCTATCAAGATGGAACAGCAGATGCTTACCCCGCCGCTCAATGAATATTACACGGCGTCCGGTAATCTCCTGGATAAATACTTCGGGATCTTTATTAATTGACTTCTCCCTATTAACCACGACCTTGGTGATCGGACGGTCAAGAATAAGCTGGGATAGTAGTATTCGGTAATTGTCCATCTCCGGAAGTTCCGGCATAATTCATCTTCCCTTCGCCTTTCAAATCTCATCTTGTAATCAGCTGTTTGAGTTCATGGAGGTCTGAGCAGATCACATCCGGCTTCACACCTGATCTCGCCAGGAAAGTATCCAAATTGTCCGGTGTCGTAATCCCTGTTAAAGTCAGGATTGTTCCGCACCCGGCATTTATGCCAGCAGAAATATCTGTAAGCATATTATCCCCAATAACTGCTACATCTTGAGGTTGTAATCCAAGTCGATCTGTTGCAAATTTCATCAATATGTCCGAAGGCTTGCCGATGACTACAGGCTCGGCACCGGTAGCTGCTCTGATTGCTGCCGACAGAGTTCCTGCACCGGGAAGCAGACCATCCTGGGAAGGAAGCAGCAGATCCGGATTCGTCAAAATGTACTTAGCACCACCGAGAATCCAGCGGGCAGCCTCAGTCAATTTATCATATGTAAATGAGCGGTCAATGCCTTGAACCACATAATCAGGTTGTTCTTTCGTTAGTTGTAATCCCGCCTGCTCCAGGGCGGTTAGCAGCCCGTTCTCCCCAATTGCAGCTACACGGCTCCCAGGAGCGATCTCCGCAATATAATGCGCGGCCGCAACGGCTGACGTACATACTTGATCAGCATCTGCCGGGATACCCATATTGCTTAAATGTTCAGCCACATCCTCAGGCGTTCTGGATGAATTGTTCGTAACAAATAACAGAGGAATCCCTCTATCGTTAAATTCCCGTATCAGTTCATCAGCTCCGGGAATCATATGTGTCCCATGATACAATGTTCCATCCAAATCTATCAAAAAGGCTTTCCAGGCTTCATTCAAATCAGTTCTCTCCCTCATTTTCTTCCCTTTACTAATCCCATTGTAAAAGAAAGCAGCGGTGCGGGCAAATTCATAAATTTCCCGTCTTCCGCAAGAGAAATTATACATTCAAGTCGAACTCCATCGAAGGTTGAAACCGCTTATTTTTAAAAGCTGAAAAACTTTGCGGTCCGATGTCATTTCCTGCGCTTTCCCGGAAAATAATTCTTTGTATTTCCTGCTTATTGCTGATCATCACGGGACACTGACACAAGCTCATGTTCTTTTGCCAGCCTTGTGTTCGGGAATATCCTTCGCGCCTCATCAAGCAGCATTCCAAGCTGCTGATCGTCCTTGTAACGGGAACTGAAGTGAGTGAGCACGAGCTCTTTGACATGTGCAGCAGACGCCGTCTCTGCGGCCTGAACAGATGTACTATGGTGGTAGTTATATGCGGTCTCAGCAAGTTCATGTGAAAAAGTAGCCTCGTGGACCAGCAGATCCGCATCCTTGGCAAGCTCAACTGCAGCGGAGCATGGTCTTGTGTCCCCGAGAATGGTCACGATCCTGCCCTTTTTAGGCACGCCTAACACATCTTTGGCATGAATCATTCCCGATGCCGTCTCAATGCTCTCTCCTCTCTTTAGCTTCCCATATAGGGGGCCCGGCTTGACTCCAAGCTTCGCAAGTGCCTCGAAATCGAGACGACCCGGCTTATCAAGCTCCGTAACACGATACCCATAGCTATCTATTCGGTGCTCAAGCAGCGCAGACTCCACGCGAAAAGTATCGTCTTCAAAAACCAGCCCCCCGTCATGCTCCTTCACAATAAGCTCATAATTAATATGTGACTCACTGATTCCGAGTGACATTCGTACATATTGCTCAAGCCCTTTAGGTCCATATAGAACAAGAGGAGTGTCTCCTCCCTGATAAGAGCGGCTTGAAAGCAGCCCCGGAAGACCAAATAAATGATCGCCATGCAGATGAGTTATGAAAATTTTCTCCAGCTTGCTCAGCTTAAGTGGCGAACGAAGCACCTGATGCTGCGTCCCTTCCCCGCAATCGAACAGCCAGAATGATCTTCTCTCCTCAAGCATTCGCAAGGCCAGGGAAGTGACATTACGCTGCAGGGAAGGCACACCCGCATTGGTTCCCATGAAGTAAAGCTCCATCTTCTCAACCTTCTTCCGCATACTTGGTTAGTTGCTGATGTAGCAAAAATCCCCCGTTACCCGGAGGATTTTGCGGCATACTTTATTTTATTGTAACTTAAGACTTCTCTACATTAAAATATTGTGCTTCCGGATGAGCGAATACGAGTGCGGAGACAGATGCCTCTGGCTCCATCATGAACCCTTCCGTAAGCTCTACTCCAATATCCTCTGGTTTAATCAGATCGAACAGTGGCTCCTGCAGTTCAAGATCAGGACATGCAGGATAACCGAAGGATACCCGGATACCTTGATATCTTGCACCGTGGCGCTGTTTCATGGTCATATCTGCTGGATCCGGGAAGCCCCAGCTGTCCCTCATAATATGATGCACACGCTCAGCCAGACCTTCTGCAACCTCTAGCGCAGTTGCCTGGACCACATGAGAACGAAGGTAATCGCCTTTATTCTTCCATTCCTCAGATAATTGCCTTACTCCATGTCCAGCCGTGACTACCATGAAGCCGACATAATCCATAACCCCGCTGTCAACCGTCTTCAAATAATCAGACAGGCACAAATGAGGTTCAACTCTCTGACGCGGGAAGCTGAAGGTCTTAAGCACTTTGGTGTGATCTTCAGGATCATAGATCAAGATGTCATTTCCACTGGACTGAGCCGGATAGAATCGATAGATAGCATGAGCCTGAATAATTTCATTCGTCAATGCCTCGTGAAGCACTTGATCCACCGTTTCTTTGAGCTCCAATGCTTTAGGATCCTTGGATGCAAGCAACTGCTCTACTGAACCTCTAAGTCCAAGATGATGACCCAGCAGCATCTGCATATTCACGTAAGGAATAATGTGGCTGATTGGATAATTTCTCAACACGTGCCGATCCAGATCTGGCGGCAAATAGACCGGTGCATCTTGTGAAATGTTAGAGCGGACAGCACGGGTAAGCTCAGGCAGAACTGTCTTAACAACCTCCTGCTCCCCTGCTTCTTTCTCTGCTTCAAATTCAAGACGCATTCTCTCTCTGGAATCTGGATCCATCAGCTTGTTAGCCAGGTCCAATCCATCCATAGCATCTTTCGCGTATACAACAAGCCCATTATACTCGGGGCGAATCCGGGTCTTAGTGAACTTCCGGGTTAAGGCAGCACCGCCAACCATAATCGGCACATCGATACCGGCATTACGCAGATCCTGCGCAGTTGATACCATCTGCTGAGCAGATTTAACCAGCAGCCCAGACAGGCCGATGGCATCGGCTTTCTGCTCACGGAATGCTTCTATAATACGTTCCGGTGGTACTTTTATACCCAAATTGACAATATCATAACCGTTATTGGAAAGGATGATCTCGACCAGATTTTTACCGATATCGTGAACATCGCCTTTCACAGTCGCTAGCATAATTCGCCCTTTAACCGAGGATTCATTCTTCTCCATGAAGGGCTCAAGATAAGCTACCGATGCCTTCATCACTTCAGCGCTCTGAAGCACTTCGGCCACGATCAGCTCATTGTTGTTAAATAGCCGTCCAACCTCTTCCATTCCCGCCATAAGAGGTCCGTTAATGACCTCCAAAGCCGTGTAGCGGCCAAGAGCTTCATCCAGATCAGGAATCAGACCCTCCTTGGTCCCTTCCACAACGTAGGAAGCCAGTCTCTCTTCAAGTGACAGATTGCTGATCTTCTCCTTCTTCTCAACCTTCTTGTTACGGAAAGCTGCTACGAAAGACGCTAGTGTCTGATCATTTGTATCGTAAATAAGATCCTCTGCAAGCTTGCGCTCTTCCTCAGGTATTGAAGCATAACGCTCAACCTTCTCCGTGTTCACAATCGCGTAATCTAGTCCAGCCTTAGTGCACTCATACAAGAAGACCGAGTTCAGAACTTCACGACCTGCTTCTGGAAGTCCGAACGAGACATTACTGATCCCGAGAACGGTATGGCAAGCCGGAAGGGCTTCCTTAATCAGACGGATCCCCTCTATCGTCTCTTTGGCAGAACCGATATACTGCTCGTCCCCTGTTCCAACCGGGAATACGAGTGGATCAAATATAATATCTTCGGCATTCAGACCATATTTATTAACAAGCAAGTCGTGCGAACGAATGGCTACTTCCAGCTTGTCTTCTCTTGTAATAGCTTGTCCGCGTTCATCGATCGTACCAACTACGATCGCAGCTCCATACTTGTGGATAATAGGAGTGACCAGCTCGAATTTCTCTTCGCCATCCTCAAGGTTAATGGAGTTAATTATTGACTTACCCTGGCAGTATTTAAGCGCCAGATCTATTACAGCGGGGTCGGTAGTATCAATCATCAAAGGTACTTTGACCTTCTTGACGACTAGTTCAAGGAACTTCTTAATGTCTTCTGTCTCATCGCGGTCAGGGTCCTGCACACAGACGTCAATAACCTGGGCCCCGCCTTTTACCTGAGCTCGAGCAATTTCAGACGCCTCTTCATACTTTCCTTCAACGATAAGCCGTTTGAACTTTCTGGACCCCAAAACGTTGGTTCTCTCACCAATCATGTAAGGGCGGTTATCCGACTCAATATATACTGGTTCAATCCCGGAGATAGCCGGGGGATGCGTCACTTCATCCATTTTGCGAGGCTCGTACTGCTTCATCTTCTCAGACATAGCATAAATGTGCTCAGGCGTTGTTCCGCAGCAGCCGCCCGCGATATTGAGCCAGCCCTTCTCGGCAAAGGCTGCCATCTTTGCAGCAAGCGAGTCGGGAGATTCATGATAATTCCCGTTCTCGTCCGGTAGACCAGCATTCGGGTAACAGCTAATCGCTGTACTCGCCATATCCGAAAGTGTACGAATATGATCGCGCATGAACTCTGGCCCGGTGGCACAGTTAAGTCCTACAGACACCGGATTCAAATGCTCAAGAGATACATAGAATGCCTCAATGTTCTGCCCGGCAAGTGTGGTTCCCATCGGTTCAATGGTACCGGAGATCATTAGAGGCAATGTAATACCAGTGGCCTCAAAAGCACGACGTATGGCGATACTCCCCGCCTTAACATTCAGAGTATCCTGGGATGTCTCTAGCAGCATGGCATCTACGCCAGCTTCAATCAGAGCTACCGCCTGCTCTTCATAGCTTGCAATTAGCTCGTCAAAAGTAACACCACCCGTTACGGACAGCGTCTTGGTCGTTGGACCCATGGCGCCAACGGCATAACGCGGATGTTCAGGTGTAGAGTATTTATTAACAGCATCAACCGCAAGCTTGGCTGCAGCCAGGTTAATCTCGCGGGCTTTGTCTTGAATATCATACTCGGCAAGGACAACGGAAGCTCCCCCGAAAGTATTTGTCTCAATTAAGTCGGCTCCTGCTTCAAGATATTTCTCATGAATACGGGAGATGACATCCGGACGGGTGAGAACTAGCATCTCATTACAACCGTCAAGCTCTTCTCCACCGAAATCTTCGGGTTTTAGCTCTTCTTGCTGAATCATGGTTCCCATGGCTCCGTCAAGAATCAATATTTTGTCTCTCATTCTGGATTGCAGACTTGGCTTAATCAAGATTTCATTCCCCCCTGTAAAACGCTAAAACTAAGTGTAGCAGAATCAAACGCTTTAGGAAAGGCATTGTATACATTTCGCTTTACGTGAAAACGCTTGTTTTTCAAGAGACATCCTCCCAAAATGGGGGTCGACACACCCTCTTTAATCCTTTATAATTCTAACTATACATTAATGAAAGGGGAGTAATCCCATGGCGGAAATAAGAATTAGAAAAACGAACGAAATTATTTCAGGAGAAGAGAACGTTCGTAATTTCCTTAGTCAATTTGAGGTCATTTATGAACACTGGGATATCAGCAAGCTGCCGGCCCATTTACAGGAGAATTTCTCCCTAACTGACGAACAAAAATCAGAAGTACTTGCTACATTCGACACTGAGATCCAAGATTTGGTTGCCCGCCGCGGCTACCGCACTTGGGATGTTATTACTCTCTCGGAGGCTACTCCAAATATTGAGGAATTGCTTGCCAAGTTTGAACAAATCCACACACATACCGAGGATGAGATCCGTGCTATCGTTGGAGGTGCGGGAACCTTTGTAATCAAAGGCTCGGAAGAAATAGGTTATTTTGATGTGAATCTGCTGCCAGGGGATCTTATCTCTGTTCCGGAGAACACCGTACACTTCTTCACTTTGACCGATGACCGCAAGGTTGTGGCCATTCGTCTGTTCGTGGAAGAGAATGGCTGGATTGCTCATCCATACGAGGATCCTAACTTCCAGAAGGCTTAAGCTTAATTACAGATATTTAATAATGTGAACAAAAAGCTGTTTACCTCATCCTTGGATGAAGCAAACAGCTTTTTTTGTTATGGCATGAACGCCAATTCCTATTTCACTTCAAATATGGCTGAAGGCATCGAGTGCTGACTATCGGCGGTAACGTGAGAAATCACATGATAGGAGCCCGCTTCATTAAAGGACTTAAGCATAACATACTTTCCGTCTCCCGCCGAGGTTACGTTAATTTTGCTGTGCTTGTCCGAGCCATCTTTCCAAATTTCAAAAGTAACCTCTTGTGCATCATCTACATTTGATCCAGCTTGGGTAACTTTCGCTTCGAATGATACTTTCTCATTCACCTTCGCACTTGTGGGAGCGACGGTTAGCTTAACCTCAATTGGCTTTGGCATCTCGTTCGCCTCATGATGGTTGTCATTCGCGCATCCTGAAAGCAGTAGAACTAAGCTGATTAACGCTGAAGCATACCTTAAGCGTCGTATTTTCAACTAGCTCTACCTCCTAGACTGTCAATAATTCCGTGTAATTCATATAAATGCTTGATCTCATAATCAGGAATGATTTCGTCTGTACGAGTTTTGCCATCGCGATTCACCCATACCGAATAAATACCCGCGCTTAACGCTCCTTTAATGTCCGTAGTCAGCTTGTCACCAACCATTAGAGCCTCGGAAGCCTGCACACCAAGCCGGGACAAAGCGTGCTCAAAAATACTTGGATCCGGCTTCCCTTTGCCAAATGAACCTGAAATAATAATTTCATTAAAGTAAGGGGCTAGCTCTGGTACTCCATCAAGCTTCTCCTGCTGAAGTGCCGGGCAACCATTCGTTAATAGCAAAAGCTTAACTTGTCCCTTAAGGTCGTTAAGTATTTGGAAAGTTTCTTCATAAATATGTGGACGTGCGCGACGTTCTGCACCAAATTGTTCAGCTAGCTGTCCGGCAAGTTCCTCATTATTGATACCAAGGGCACGCAGGCCCCGGTTCCATGATTCCTTACGATAGACTGGGGCAAGCTTCTCCATTGCACGGAACTCGGGCTGCTCGCCCGCTGTGAAATTCCCCCACAAACCTTCAAACGGATTAATCCCGATCATTTGGGTGAATGAAAATGTCTCGTATGATTCGTATAAAGCTCTTGCTTCCTTACGAACTGCTTCCTCCAGCTGTGAGGCATTTACCCCGGTAATCTCAGCTGCTGTCTTACATGTAAATTCAAAAGCTTCTGCTATACTGCGCTCATCCCATAACAGTGTATCATCTAGATCAAAACATACGGCCTTAATTGACATCGTGATTCCCCTTTATTAATGATTCTCGACTGTAATTTTGTTAAGCTTTCCAAATTCCTTCAAACGTTCACCCATCGCCTCTGTATTGAATCGGTTACGTGAACGAAGAAATGTCCACTTCTGTCCGTTTCCTTTAGGAACGATAGTGACTACACCCTGACTTAGAACGATCTTCTGAATACTATCTGCAGACAGCATCCGATCCCGGTTGAATTTGGAAGTGTACAGAGCACTCTTGCCAATTCTCAGGTACGGTTTCCTTATAAAGGTGATGACTCCAAGCAGGATATATAGCCCTATTGTAAGCCAGTATAAGAAGGAATTAATATCGCTGCCGCCCCCTATAAAGCCAAGTGAACCATACATCACCCCGAACAGAATGAGAAGCGCGGGTAGAACAATATTACGACCTCTGAAAGTCTCCCCTTCTCCACTCAGACCCAATTTACCAGGTTGAATTCCCTGTTTCTTTTGCTGTGCTAACAACCTTTGCTTATTTTTCTCAACTTGTTTCTCAAATGAACGTGCCATACTGCCACTTTCCTCCTCGGTTGTCTGCTGTTAAATCTGTCTTTTGAATTTGCGAATGAAGCGATCAGGGTACTCGTCTGGCAGACTGCTTACCTCATCAAGCAGACGTCGTTGTTCACCATCAAGCTCAAAATCTACAGCACCCATGTTCTCATCGAACTGTTCAAGCGTACTCGCTCCAAAGATTGGTGAGGTAATTCCCTTATGACCCATTAGCCAATTCAAGGCTACCTGTGAAGGAGTTCTATCGATCTCCTTAGAGATCTTGACCACTTGGTTAAGAATATCAAAATTCTTCTTCGTAGCCCGATATTCCCATGAGCTCTCGCCACCACTCACCGCACTCAGCCGCCCTTCAGATGGCTTTGGTCCCTCCTTGTACCTGTTCGTAAGAAACCCGCCTCCAAGAGGAGCCCATGGAATAATACCCACATTTTCTTCAAAACATAGTGACATCATTTCCCTGTCGGCCTCACGGTTAAGCAGACTATATTGCTGCTGAAGTGACACGTAACGGACCAAGCCCCTGGCTTCACTAACAGCCAGGCTTTTCATCAGCTGCCAGGATAAGTAATTCGAGCAGCCAATATAGCGAACCTTGCCTGAAGTGACCAGATCATCGAGTGCACGGAGCGTCTCCTCCACTGGGGTCGCTTGATCCCATACATGAATCTGATACAGATCAATGTAATCAGTTCCAAGTCGTCTGAGACTTGCCTCGATGCCGTCCATAATATGCTTACGGGAAGAACCTTGGCCGTTCACATGATCTGCGGTAGACATACGCACTTTGGAGGCTAGAATTACTTCAGACCTGCGTCCGCGAATACTCTTGCCCACTATTTCTTCTGACCGCCCGCCCGTGTAGACATCTGCGGTATCGATAAAATTCCCACCCTGATCAAGGAAGCGGTGAATCATTTCCTTTGAGTCTTTCTCATCGGTAGTTCCACCAAATGTCATAGTTCCTAAACAAAGACTTGATACAGCCAATCCGCTTTTACCCAGATAGGTATACTTCATGAAATATCCTCCTGTTCATTTAGGGATTCCCATTCATCTCGCAACAGTCAGATGATGATTATGTACTTCCGGCCCAAGGCCGGACGGCTTATTTATCTACAATTTCAATAGAATCCAATTGTTGACGGAAATTCCTGCGAATATTTTGCAAGTAGATTTCCCGCAGTTCTGCTCTTTCAAGCGTTTCTTCCTCAGTCAATCCTGATTCTTTATGTTTTCGCGCAAGCTCATTAATGCGCTGTACCAGGCTATCGATATCCATAAGTGACTCCTCCTTCAGTTAAGGCATTAACTCTTACTTTGACATGAGAAAAAGAGCTTGTCAAGGCACGTCAAATCCTTGAAAAGCTCTCGTAAGCTAACCTAATTCTATTATTGGTAATGAATTAATTTGAAGGGATCACAAGCACTTCACCAGCTTGTATTTCACTGGATACAAGTTGGTTCAATTCCTTAATATTTCGTACAACATCCCGAGTGTCTTGATCGTTGGTTTTGTTAGCCAAAGCGATGCTCCACAATGAATCACCAGGCTGTACAATGACCTGTGGAAGATCAGATGATCCGGCAAGACTGCTAGAAGAAGCAAATGCTGTGATCATCCCTGTGCAGGTTACGGCTATAAATATCACTAAGGCTGCAACTCTTACAAATATAGTATTGGAAATAAAGTCTTCTAGATTAAATTTATTTCGGCTAGGCTCAGCAGGAACTGATTCATGAATACTTTGGTATGTAGAATATCTCAACATTAACCCTCACTCCAAACGTTTGTTCTTGTTTTCTGAATACAATATAACACGAACACTTGTTTCGTTCAATAGTTTTTTAGAACAATTGTTCGCTTAATATTTGTATTCATTTAGAACTTATGTTTGTACGAACGGTAGTTCTATGTTATAATTTTTCCAAACGTTACTAAATGGGGTTGATATAATATGTCGAAAGTATCCAGTCGTCAGCAGGCGATTCTTGAATTTATAAGAAACGAAGTTAGAATGAAGGGTTACCCTCCTTCTGTAAGAGAGATTGGAGAAGCTGTCGGACTTGCTTCCAGTTCCACAGTGCATGGTCATTTGGACAGGCTCGAGAAGAAAGGCTTTATCCGGCGTGACCCTACCAAGCCACGGGCAATTGAACTACTGGGCCAGGAGGATTCTGACAATTACAATCTGTTCGCCCACACAGTTGCACGCGTACCTGTTGTCGGTAAAGTAACTGCCGGTGTACCTATTACAGCTACAGAGAATATTGAGGACTACTTCCCTCTCCCCAACCATTTCGTCGGTGATAAAGAGGTATTTATGCTTTCTGTTATGGGCGATAGTATGATTGAAGCAGGCATTCACAATGGTGACTTTGTTATCGTTCGTCAGCAGCAGACCGCTGATAATGGCGATATTGTCGTAGCCATGACCGAAGACGACGAGGCAACGGTGAAGACTTTTTATAAAGAAAGAGACCATATCCGCTTACAACCCGAGAACCCCACTTACGAACCGCTGCGTCTTAAGCATGTTACGATTCTTGGTAAAGTCGTCGGCTTATTCCGCGACATTCACTAATATTCGTTGTTATTTCCTTTCATGTAACCTCAAAGAAGAGGGTGCCAATTGGCACCCTCTTCTTGATACATGCTACTATTTAATCTCTTCTATCCCCATGATATGGTCGAATGGGATCGGCCCCAAAACTCTACTGTCTTCACTATTATTCCTGTTATCTCCTAGGACAAAAATGTGATTATCTGGAATTACCCATTTACTGTCCTGAGAAGGGTTCATTTTCTCTTTGATGTAGGGCTCTACCAAGGCCTCACCATTCCTGTATACTTGTTGATTTTTGATCTCAATCACATCGCCCGGCTTCCCGATCACCCGCTTAATATAGAATGTGCGATCATTACTTGCACCACGTATGAGCTGAATCAAAGGCTGCTCCACAATATTGTCCCAAAAAGAACGCTCCCGATTCACTCTACTGTCAACAACAACGATATCACCATAAGCTGGCATGTGTGAGAATGTTCGGGCAAGCTTGGAGGTGTAGACTCTTTGATCATCCTGCAGGGTCGGCTCCATCGACTGACCGACAACCTTATAGGGCTGAAATACAAAGATACCAATAAAAAGACTTAGAACAAATGCGATGGCCACAGCGGGAATGTAACTAGTTATAGTTTTCAACAGCTTCATACTAATGAGCATCCTCCCTTTGACTTGTTAAGGGAAGTATATCATTTCCAGTATTTACAACACAAATTTCTCCTGTTCGCCCTTCTATACCCTAACTATTTGTCATTACGATTCCGGTAAGTTAAATGCTTAGCAAAATGATTCTTCCTTATCTCTGATTGAATCTCGCGTGATAGGCTTCTGTAGCGTTCGATGGATACTGTAATTCGTCGTGAGGCTTGATTCAAATCCGCCTCCTTACTTCGTTGTCGCTGCAATATTAATTCAATCCATTTGAACCACATCAAGAGTCACTCTCCTCTGCCTTTTCTACTTTCTTGATGCTCTTAAAAACATCCAGTACCGGTTCCCACAATTCTTCTCGTTCTTTATCCAGGATCGCCTGCAGCCGATCCCGATCCTCCTCTGCTTTATCTAGCAATCTCCTTGGTACCAAATCTCCATTAATAATCATTCTTACGAGGACGATCAAAATCATAAGCAGGATAAAGGTAAGCAGAACCGCCAAACCATATTTCTCAGCGAGCGGCAGAAGCTTCTCAATGGTCGATAGCTCACTGGATTCCATCATCCTTCCTCCTGTTCGTCAAAGTTATACTACAATGTATGCCTCTAATAGAGTGTGAGAGATGGTCAGATTCTACTATTTCCAAAATATTGATTGTTGTTTATAATAGTTAGAACATAGGTTCTATTCCAAGGAGGTATTCAATGATATTACGTACCGAAGCGGATATTATACAGCTTGTAGAACAAGATAACTGGATGATGGGCCTTTTACACGCAGCAGCTCAATTGCATTTACCTGACTGGTGGATCTGTGCTGGCGCAGTCCGTGCGAAAGTATGGGATGTACTACACGGTTATCATGAACGCACTCCTCTCGCTGACATAGATGTAATTTACTTTGACCCCATGAACTTAGACGAAGGGCACGAGAAGGACCTCGAACAAAAATTATTACAGATTCGACCAAACTTGCCCTGGTCCGTCAAAAATCAAGCGCGCATGCACAAGATAAACAACCTTCCGCCCTACCATTCAAGCATAGAGGGCATTTCCAAATTTCCGGAGACTGCCACTTCAATAGGAATTTCTTTGAACTCACATGAAGAGGTTATTCTGACTGCTCCTTGGGGAATTCAAGATCTTATTCATCTCCGCGTGCAGCCAACTCCTTTCTTCCAGGCTACACCTGAGAGAGCACGGATTTATGAAGACCGTGTGAGAAAGAAGAATTGGGCCTGTCAATGGCCACAGCTGACAATCTTTTCATATGCAAGAGCATGAAGTATAGATAAAACCAGTTGGCAAATTATTGAAACGAATGCCCCCTGATGAACGTTGTACATAGCAAAGGGGATGATCCATTGTTACTATTCTTGGGACTCTTATTCTTATCAATGGGTTTGATTCAGTTAATTAAGCCATCCTGGGGATGGTATATTAATGAAGGATGGAAGGTCGAGGGAGAATCTGAGCCAAGCGAGGCATACTTGATCATAGCCCAGTTAGGTGGAATCTTCGGAATTGTAGTAGGAGTCATATTATGTCTGGCTGGGATTTTCAACTAAAAAGAACCCCTGACGCCATATGCGTCAGGGGTTCTGTCTACCTTAGTACAAAGTAATGTATTGGTCACGTTCCCATTGATGAACTTGTGTGCGGAACATATCCCACTCGATTTCTTTGAGTTCATAGAAATGGGACAGCGCATGATCACCAAGCGCTTCAGTTACCACTTCACTACGAATCAGCTCGTTAAGAGCTTCCTTCAGGTCGGATGGAAGGCTAGGGATTCCTTCTTCAATACGCTCTTCCTCTGACATCACATAGATGTTACGGTCAATTGGATCAACAAGAGGGATCTCATTTTTAATTCCGTCAAGACCCGCTTTAAGCATAACAGCCAGTGCCAGGTAAGGGTTAGCAGCCGGATCCGGATTACGAACTTCGACGCGAGTACCGAGTCCGCGGGAAGCAGGAATACGAATCATCGGGCTGCGGTTACTAGAAGACCATGCTACGTAACAAGGTGCTTCATAACCAGGAACCAAACGTTTGTATGAGTTCACTGTAGGGTTAGTGATTGCTGCAAAAGCACGTGCATGCTTCAAGATACCTGCCATGTAATAGCGGGCAGTTTGGCTAAGACCCAGAGTATCGCTTTCCTCGTAGAACGAGTTCACATCACCTTTAAACAAGGATTGGTGACAGTGCATACCGGAACCGTTCACACCGAACAGTGGTTTTGGCATGAATGTTGCATGGAGTCCATGCTGACGAGCGATTGTTTTTACAACCAATTTGAAGGTTTGAATTTGGTCAGCCGCTTTCACAGCGTCTGCATATTTAAAATCGATTTCGTGCTGCCCAGGTGCAACCTCATGGTGGGAAGCTTCAATTTCAAAGCCCATTTCTTCAAGAGTAAGAACGATCTCACGACGGCAGTTCTCACCAAGATCTGTAGGAGCAAGGTCAAAGTATCCACCCTGGTCATTCAGCTCCATCGTAGGGTTGCCCTTCTCGTCTGTCTTGAACAAGAAGAATTCCGGTTCAGGACCAACGTTCATGGAGGTGTATCCAAGCTCCTTGGCTTCAGCCAGGTTACGCTTCAAGATACCGCGCGGGTCACCAGCGAAAGGTGTGCCATCTGGCATATATACATCACAAATGAGGCGTGCAACACGATCTTCTGCTACCCATGGGAAAATAACCCAAGTTTCAAGATCCGGATATAGGTACATATCGGATTCTTCAATGCGGACATATCCTTCAATGGAAGAACCGTCAAACATCATTTTGTTATCGAGTGCTTTCGGCAATTGACTTACAGGAATCTCAACGTTCTTAATGGTTCCAAGCAAATCTGTGAATTGCAAACGAATGAAACGGACATTTTCTTCCTTGGCAATACGAAGAATATCTTCTTTTGTGTAACTCACTTTACCCTCTCCCTTTGTGATTAAGATTTATTATTATTGTTTGAAAAACCGTGATAATTCACCTTGAATCAGTGAAACTTGACCTGGTCTCTTGCCGCCTGTAACGAGTTCCTGCTTGAGCATACGATAGAGCTGCGAGTCCGTCAAAACCTTGCGTTTCTCCTCAGTGTCATTCGTAATTACTGTCGCTTCCTGTGATTCTTTGTTCATCGGATTCATTACCTGCTTAATCCCCGCAATGTTAACGCCCTTGTCGATCAATGCTTTGATCTCGAGCAAACGCTCAACATCATTGAATGAGAAGAGACGCTGATTACCGGAAGTTCTCGCCGGTACGATTAGCTGGTGCTGCTCGTAATAGCGAATCTGACGGGCCGATAGATCAGTAAGCTTCATTACGATACCAATTGGAAACAAGGCCATATTTCTACGAATTTCATCACCCATCGCTCTCAACCTTCCACTTAATTAATCATAATCCCATTCTATGTCATATTGCCTCACAGAGTCAAGCATATGTTAGGAATGCTTACAATAAGTTATGATCAATCATATTTTGAAGAGCGGTAAGAACCCCGTACTTCACATGGGAATAGGTTAGCCCGCCTTGCATGTACGCAATATAAGGCTCGCGAATAGGCGCATCCGCAGATAATTCCAGACTTCCGCCCTGGATAAAGGTTCCTGCAGCCATGATTACTGGATGTTCATAACCAGGCATGTCCCACGCTTCGGGCACAACATGCCCGTCAACCGCTGCAGCCCTTTGAATCCCCTGAACGAACGCAATCAGATGCTCTGACGAGGAGAAAGCTATAGCCTGGATCAAATCCGTTCTAGGTTCATCCCAACCCGGCTTGCTCTCAAATCCAGCCAGTTCAAATACTGCCGCTGCAATAACACTTCCTTTAACCGCTTGTCCGACAATGGTTGGGGCCAGAAATAACCCTTGATAGATTCCTCTGGTTGTGCCCAGCATAGCACCTACTTCTCCCCCAATGCCAGGAGCTGTTAACCGGTATGCAGCGAGCTCGACGTATTCGGCTTTGCCACAGATGTAACCACCTGTCTCGGCAAGGCCGCCTCCGGGATTCTTAATAAGTGAACCCGCGATAAGATCGGCGCCCACTTCTGTGGGCTCCCGATCTTCTGTAAACTCACCGTAACAATTATCCACGAAGACAATGACATCCTGCTTGATCTCTTTTACTCGCTTAACCATCTCTTCAATTTGACCAACGCTAAAAGAATCTCTCCAATCGTAGCCCCTTGAACGCTGAATCCCGATAACCTTCGTAGCAGGAGTAATCAAATTGGTTACCTGGTCCCAATCGACACCACCATGATCAAGCAACGCAGCTTCCTTATAAAGGATACCATAGTCTTGAAGTGACCCGGTACCGTCTCCAGGCTTACCAATCACCTTGTGAAGGGTATCGTACGGACGTCCTGTAATGTACAAAAGCTCATCCCCAGGTCTCAGTACACCGAACAGGGCTGTAGCAATAGTATGTGTTCCAGAAGCAAAATGTGGTCTGACTAGTGCGGCTTCCGCCCCAAACACATCCGCATAGACAAGATCCAGAACCTCGCGTCCGCGATCATTATAAGCATATCCGGTAGAGCCGGCAAAATGAAAATCACTGACCTGATGCTTCTGAAAAGCTTCAATGACCTTCCACTGATTAGTATCTACAATTCGGTCAATCGCTTTAAACCTGGAATCCACCTTCTTCTCGGCGAGTTCCATCCAATTCATAACTTGATCTGAAAAAACGGCCATTCCCATTATCCTCTCGTTATCCCATTAGCTGATTATAAATTCAATTACATTAGACAAGATTACGAACGCACTTCATATTCCTTCAACAGGTAGCCGCTCTTCTCATAATCCGCCTGGTTCAATCTAACCTCGAACAATAAATCATCATCCTCAAAATCTTGCCCGATCACTTCGCCAACTCTGTAAATTACAGAACTTAGGTCCCCACGAGCGGCAGGAATGCGGAAAGTTATCGTCTCACCTGTTAATTTATCCTGAATGATCTCGCGAATGATCTCCAGATCCTTCTCGTCATAAGCGCTTATCTTGATATGATTCTCATCGGCAGGCAGCAGCTGAAGCTGCTCAGGCGTACAAAGGTCCTTCTTATTGAACAGAACCACCTGGGGAGTACCACTCGCGCCCAAATCATTCAAAATACGGTCTACGACTTTCATCTGCTCATCCCGTGTATCGGATGAGGCGTCGACCACATGTAGAATAAGATCCGCCTCATTAGCTTCCTCCAGGGTTGCTCTGAAGGACGCAACAAGATCATGCGGAAGGTTCTGGATGAACCCAACCGTATCGGTCAAGACAACTTCCTTCCCGCTGGGCAGAACCAAAGCTCTAGAAGTCGGGTCTAGCGTAGCAAATAATTGGTTCTCAATATATACGTCCGCAGCAGTTAGCTGCTTAAGAAGTGTGGACTTCCCCGCATTCGTATAACCGACAAGCGCTACTTGCACAACCCCGTTCTCTTTGCGGCGTTCCCGGTGCAGCTTGCGATGTTTGGTTACCTCATCAAGTTGCTGCTTCAGCTCGCTAATCCGGTTACGAATGTGTCTGCGATCCGTTTCGAGCTTGCTTTCCCCGGGGCCCCGGGTCCCAATGCCGCCTCCAAGACGGGACAAATTTTTGCCATGTCCGGAGAGCCGGGGGAGTAAGTAACTGTGCTGAGCAAGCTCAACTTGGATTATCCCCTCGCGAGTCTTGGCACGCTGGGCGAAGATATCCAGAATAAGCTGCGTTCTGTCGATGATTTTGACATCGAGTGTTTCTTCCAGATTGCGGACCTGAGCACCTGACAGCTCCTGATCGAAAATCGCTGTGTTGGCATCCAGAGCATCAATCGCAGCTCGGAGCTCTTCCACTTTTCCTTTACCAATGAACCATCTTGTGTCCGGTGTCTCCCTGTTCTGCACAATAACATCCGCAATTTCGACCCCTGCGGTCTCCGCTAATTGAACAAGCTCATTTAATGAGTACTCAGGGTCTACCCCGCTACGCTTAACTTCATTAGTTACCAGACTGACCAGAACTGCCTTATCCGGCAGTGTGGTCTTTGTTTCATATGTTGAATTTCTCATGGATCATTGCTCCCTTTAAGCGACAACGATATAGTGTAAGGTCTACTTGTTACTATTCTTGTCAAATTTAAAATCTTCGGTTCGTATTGTCATTAGTTCAAGCTTTCCCGGAGAGCCGCTTGAATATTGGTTCAACAGTCGAACAGCCTGATGACGGATGGAACGCTCGATTACATTTCTCACATATCTGCCATTGCTGAATGCATGAGGGCTTTCATTTTTCTCTGCAACCAGATGCTGCTTCAATTTGAGTATCGCCTGTGGCATAAGGATATAATCACGCTCTTTGACCATACTTTCTGATATTTGAATCAGCTGATCAATTGAATAATCCGGAAAATCAATTTGGATCGGGAACCGTGACGGCAATCCCGGATTGGTATGAAGAAAGAATTCCATCTCATCAGAATACCCGGCAAGGATCAATATAAATTGATCCTTAAAATCCTCCATTGCCTTTACGAGGGTATCAATTGCTTCTTTACCGAAATCCTTCTCTCCACCACGGGCCAGACTGTAGGCCTCATCAATGAATAAAATACCCCCTAAAGCTTTCTTAACCAGATCACGCGTCTTTTGTGCAGTGTGTCCGATATATTCGCCAACCAGGTCCGCTCGTTCCGCCTCGATAAAATGACCTTTACTAAGCACGCCCATCTTTTGAAACATCTTGGCAACAATGCGCGCTACCGTTGTCTTCCCTGTCCCGGGGTTCCCCTTATAGATCATATGATAGACTTGAGAACCCGCAAGCAGGCCGGCCTCCGTTCGCAGCTGCTTAACCTGAAGTAAAGCGAATATTTCGTACACCAATTCCTTAATGTTCTCTAGGCCAATCAATTGATCCAGTTCTTTCTGAATTTCAGCAAAAACTCTCTGGTGCTGTCCAGCGGTCTTTGAAATTACGGCAGGCTCAGGTTCAGGAAGTGTCTGCGAGATGACCGGAGGCTCACTATTTCGCAGAATGACATTGATCTGTCTGGATGGTCTCTCCTCAGAACGGCCGCCAGCGGCCACAACACGCCCTTGCATGCGGCATCACCTCTTCTTAGAGTAGGGGGCAGATAACTACTATAAGAGTTTATTCCGTCTATGCACAGGTTATTAGAAGTTTGTCATGGAGATGTAATAAGCCTCATTTCCAGATCCTTATATATCAAGAGGTATGCCCAGCTTATTCAATGTCCATTTGCTATAGGCCAAAATCTCTCTCAAATTATTAGGCACTTTCTTGAGCACCCTGGATTCTACCAAAGACAACTGAGGATCTATGTAACTAAGAGATTCTGCCATTTCCATCGCGCGTCTTCCATGATATGTGTGCGTAATAATTATTGCCGATTGGAGCTTATGCTCCTCCATAATTTGTCTGCTGAAAAGAAGATTCTCGTACGTATTGGTCGCTTTATTTTCTAGCAGGATAGCACTCTTGGAAACTCCATGGTCATTCAAATATTTCGCCATGCCTTCCGCCTCAGTAGGCCTTGATTTCGTAGTATCCAGCCCTCCAGAAACGATGAAATACCGGAAGGCTCCCGATCGATACTCTCTCAGACTCTGATCAAGCCGTTCTCTTAGCCCAGGACTTGGCACATCTCCCCATAGGGCTGCACCCAATACAATTCCGACATCAGCCCTCGTAAGCGCCTTTGTACTAGGTATGCTTGTGATCTGCACCCATGCGTAGCCAAGCCAGAGGGATATAAGGACAAACAGAACGATAACCACTCGGATTACATTTGTAACGATACGAGGCTTATTTGAGCGGATCATCATCTCTCTCCTCAAGAAATCCACTTCGTCTATGCTCCAAGGACATCAGAAAAAAAGGAAATGTATGCGCATCGATTGCGTGAAGCAGCTCTCGTGTAGTCTCTGCAGCAAGCTCGTAGTCTCTTGGTGATATCAGTCTTTGAGCCAGAGCGTCATCAAGCTCATCCTGATCGAGCAGGAACACTTCTCCGTTCTTAAGAACCACAATATCCAAGTATAGATCATCGAACCAAGGTACTCCCTGATCTGTGATCCCCTGGCTCTTGCAAATATCTATATACCATTCAATAATTTGCTGTTTATCATCAAACATGGCCGTAACGATAAAATTAGAGCCCTTCGGATAATACTGCAGCCAGGAATAGCCTTTATCTGCGATTCTAAAGGTGTGGGTACCGTATGATTTCCACAGCGGCTCCTTCAGCGCTTGTATACTGTACAATGTGATGTATCCGGTGAAATTTTCATTATCCACATAACGTGATGTGAATTGGCGCCGGGTCACACGGCGCCAGTTCGCCCGGTCTCCAAATTTTCGCTTCATGAAAATTACCCTTTCACTCTCTTCTTACATTCAGCTTACCATATTTCACTAAGTCGCACCAAATCGATACTTTCATACCTTCCATGCAAAAAAAGCCCCGTGATCTCAACATAGCGATCACGGGGCTTTGAGTTTATCTATATTCGGATGAGTTAACGTCCTGAATTGGTTCCTCCGGACTGGGTACCGGCATCCGTCCCGGTGTCGTTATTAATTGTGCCGCCAGTATCCGTTCCTGGTGTTGTAGTACCTGGAGTGGTGGTCCCAGGAGTTGTAGTACCTGGTGAGGTGGTATCAGGATTCGTTGTTCCTGTACCTTGATCTGTTCCACCTGTCTGATCTCCTTGACCCGTTCCGCCATCTTGGCCAGAGTTGCCTTGACCCCTGCCTTTCCCATTGCCGGAGCCATTATTACCATTATTGTTGCCATTACCATTACCATTACCATTACCGTTGTTGCTATTTCCGTTACCGCCATCCTGACCATTACCACTTTGATCCGTGTTGGTGCCATTAGGATTATTAGGATCCGGTTGGTTCGGATCTACAACTGGCGGTGCCGCTTGCTGTGTAGATACCTGTGTCGTGGCTGATTTCTCACTTTCCAGGCCTGTAGCAGGATCAACATAAGTTACGTAATATTCATAGGTGGTATTCGGGATTACCGTTACATCCTCTGCGGACGTTGAATCAGCTTCCAGCAGTTGAGTATAGTCGGATTCCGAAGCCTCCTTGCGATATACACGGTACTTCACGTTAGGGACGTTCACGCCATTCCAGCTTAGCAATACGGTACCTGTATCCTGATTGAATGCACCTGCCAGACCACTAATTGTGGTTACTTGTTTAACAGGTTCCTGTTCCTTCTGCTGAAGGTCACTAGGTACAGGGAAATCCTTGATTGGAACATCCTTAAGCGCATCCTTCATGATTGTGCCGAATAACGCCGCTGACTGTCCACTGCTTCCTTTTAGAAGGTGGTCTTTGTCCGGCTTGTCATAACCCATCCATACAGATGCGGTCCATTCCGGGGTATAACCCACGAACCAGGCATCCCGGTTGCGGCTGCTGTTCAGTCCCTTAATCCCGTGCTGTGTCGTACCGGTCTTACCGGCAACAGGGCGGCCTCCCAGGCTTGCGCGCTTACCTGTTCCGCTCGTAACAACCTGCTCCATCATCTTGGTCATATAATAAGCCGTGTCAGAGCTGATAACAGACTCCGGCTTAGGTGGATTATAGGTGTATACATCCTTGCCATCCGGACCCTGTATGCTCTTGATGGAGTAAGCGGGATTATGATATCCACCATTTGCGAACACACTGTAAGCTTCTGCCATTTCAAGTGTATTCGTTCCTTTCGTCAGACCGCCAAGGGCGATGGCAAGATTCGCATCATTAGGGTCCATGGTTATCCCCATTTTCTTGGCGTATTCTACACCCGTCTTGACTCCAACTTGATCCAGCAGCCAGACTGCCGGGATATTCGCTGATTCCTCCAAAGCATCTGTCATTCCAATAGTCTTCGAATATCCATGCAAGTTGCCCGGACAATAAGTTCCGTTAGCGAAGCACTGCTTCTCGTTGCTTAACCTGGAATCCGGTGTGAACTTCTTCGTATCCAGCGCCGGAGCATAATCTACAATCGGCTTAAATGCCGACCCTGGCTGACGCCTTGCTTCGACCCGGCTGAAGCCTTTACGTTCGTAGTCACGCCCACCCAGCAAGGCAACCAAGCTGCCATTCTGGTGATTCATGATTACAACAGCGGCTTGCACCTGCTGATCGTCTTTACTTTTCTCAAAATTGCTGTCATCTGCAAAAGCCTTCTCAACAGCTAGTTGAGCCTGCTTATCCATAGTCGTATAAATTTTGTAGCCGCCTCGGTTCAACTGGTCTTCCGTAAGACCTGTCTTCTCTTCCGCTTCCTTCATCACGAAATCCTTAAAGGCCAGATAATTCTGACTCTTCTTAGGCGGGGTATAGTCGTAGTCTACCTTCTTCGCTTCATCACGCTGAGCCGCTGTAATATATCCCTGATCGAACATCAGATCAAGTACAACGCCTCTGCGAGTCTTGGACAATTCCGGATTCGTAACTGGGTTGTATGCAGAAGGACCCTTAGGAAGAGCAGCAAGAGTCGCAATCTCCCATAAATCCAGTTTATTCAAATCACTCTCACCGAAATAACGTTGGGAAGCGGCCTTGATCCCATAAGAACCTTGGCCGAAATATATCCGGTTCAGATACATCTCCAGTATTTTTTCTTTGGTGAAGTTACGCTCCAAGGCCATCGCAATAGATACTTCCGTTGCTTTACGGAAGAAGGTCTTGTCGCGGGACAAGAACATATTCTTTGCAAGCTGCTGAGTGATTGTACTCCCGCCCTCTACTTTGGAGCGAGCTACAACGTCCTTAACTGCCGCACGGCCGATCGACCATAGATCGACACCCGAGTGCTCCATGAAGCGTCTGTCCTCAGTTGCAATGAAAGCCTCCTGAAGCAGCTTAGGAATCTGCTTGATATCGACAGGCTCACTCTTAGTAATGGACAACTCACCCATTAGGTTACCAGAACGATCATAAACTTTAGAGGTTTCATAAATCGTCAGCTTATCCTGGTTCTCACTCAGAATCTTCTCACCGTTAATTGAAATGAATATATAACCGCCGATTGCACATATTACCGCGAAAGCCATGGTGAAAAACATGGTCCAAAGCACACGCTTTGTCGTTATCTTTTTCTTTTTCTTCGGAACCTTTGACTTAGTTGTGTTCTCTTTGCCATCAGACGGATTCGACCTCGAAAGCCTTGATGGCGGTCTGTTATTGTTCGTAGACATGGTTCTGTACTGACTCCCTTCATGTCAATCTTCTCTCTCTATAAAGGACGGAAAGAAAAGAACAACCTTCTTCAGGTTGCTCCATCTCCTCATCTTATACCTTTTAACGTACTTTGTTCAAAAAAGTTTCATGCCAAATCTTAGCTTTCAGATGCTGTCTCTTGCATCAAAGATACGTTACGCTGTGGCTGGAACGTAGAAATAGCGTGCTTGTACACCATTTGTTGACGTCCATCGCTGTCAATGACAATGGTAAAGTTGTCAAATGCTTTAATCGTCCCTCTAATTTGGAAACCATTTGTCAAGAATACAGTTACAGGGATATTCTCTTTGCGTAGTTGATTCAAGAACGTATCTTGGATGTTAATGGACTTGTTCATTAGCGGTACCCCCAATGAGTTTCAATTAGTGTTCTGAAGTATATTCAAGATCTTCATGGAACTTTCCTGCTATTATAGCACGTACTTTCGCCAAATTCTCCGTGTAATTTTCCGGGCATGTCATATCTACCCAGTGAATGTCATGCATATGCCGGAACCAGGAAAGCTGCCGCTTCGCGTATCTACGCGTGTCCCTCTTCAGCTTGAACACGGCTTCCTCTAGTGGAACCCCACCCACAAGATGCTCGGCAATCTCCTTATATCCAAGCCCTTGCATAGCTACAAGATTCGTGGAATAGCCTTTGTCCAGCAGTGACTTAACTTCCTGAACCAGCCCTTGGCCCATCATTTCATCAATGCGTGCTTCTATACGGTTATATAGCAATTGACGGTCCATTGTCAAACCGATGATACACAGATCATAGGGAGATCGCTTCTTCTGCAGGGCTAGCTGAGATGAGAGTGTCTGTCCAGTTAAATGATAAATTTCAAGTGCTCTTACAATCCTCCGCTGATCATTCGGATGTAGCCTCTCGGCCGACCCTGGATCAATTAGGGCTAGTCTGGCATGAAGCGCTTCTGCCCCATGCTCCTGCGCATACCTTAGCTGCTCTTCCCTAAATTCTTCGTCTGCACCCGCGTCCGTGAATTTGAACTCATAACAGACAGATTCCACATAAAGTCCAGTACCCCCAACAATAAAGGGCAAATGCCCACGGGAGGTGATCTCGGGAATCAGCTTGTTACAGTATTCCTGGAATAAGGCCACCGAGAAAGGCTCATCAGGAGATAGCACATCAATCAGATGATGAGGAACTCCACCCATTTCGGATGGCGTGATCTTGGCGGTTCCTACATCCATCCCCCGGTATACCTGCATGGAATCGCCGGAGATAATTTCACAATTGAACATTTTGGCCAGCTCAATACTCATTCGGGTTTTGCCGATCGCCGTAGGTCCAACGAGGACTAGCAATTTGGATTTCTTATCTGTCGTCAAGCGTGATCACTCCGTAAGCTATTTTGGTATGGGCTCGTCCATGAACTGTGAACCCCAGTCTCGCGAATTCCCCGCTGTCTCTTTTCTCCTTCAAAACAACGGTCTTTCTGGCTACCCTGCAGGCTTCCTCAATGGATCTGCTATCGAGGGAACTTCCATTGGCAAAAGCCCGAAGAGGGGAGATGGAAGACGATTCCTTCACGGGTTCACGGAACATCGGATCGAAATACACAATGTCCTTACTTTTGTCCGGGAGCTCACTAAGCAGCTGAAGATGATCGGCATGCTTGACTTCAATTTGGCGCATTGCCTTGTCAAATTCTTTTAACCCAGATTGGTAGGTTCTTAAACCTTCTTTAAGCAGTCCGTAGATGGGAAGCGAGCTCTCAAGCGCGGTTACACTTCCTTCATCTCCCGCTGCAAGAGAGAATATGATAGAGTCAGAACCCAGTCCTGACGTACAATCTAAAATGCTGTCTCCTGGCTCTGCCCTTGAAATTTCGAGCATGTGATCAGGTTCCCCTTTAATCAGCCGCTTGGCTCTGACAAAAGACATGCTCGGATGAAATTCGAGCGGCTCGCCGGAAGCACTCACGATCCGAATCCCACTCTCAAGAATGACCAATATGGCATCTGCCTGGTGACGGGATAATAATTTGGACAATGAGGTCCGGCTTCTTGGAACATAAGGGACGCCGAGCTCGAGGGATAGCGCTGTAGCACGGCTTACCGTCCCTGGAGCTTCGTTGTCTCCTGTAGTAATAATCAATCTTCTTCCTCCGTTCACATCACTCGTTTGAACATCTTCTCCAAATCATAAGTCGAGAAGGATACTACAATAGGCCGGCCATGCGGGCAAGTATACGGCTGCTTGCAAGCCGCGAGCCTGGTTAGCAGGGTATTTGCCTCTTCCGCTGTAATCTTCTGATTGGCCTTGATAGAAGCCTTGCAAGAACAAAGTATGGATGAGCGCTCGCGCAGCTTCGCAAGGTCAATGGCTCTCTCACTTAACACCCACTCAGCCATTTCTTCAATAATCGCGGACTCCTCTCCCTGCGGAAACCAGTATGGATGGGAGATGACCCGGAAAGTTCCACCGCCGAAATGCTCCAGAATAACTCCCGCGTTCTCGAACCACTGCAAACGGCTCTTCAGCTTCTCACTGTCCGCGGAAGTGAATTCCAGGGTGATGGGAATCAGAAGCTCTTGGGAGGCATCGGCCGGATTGCCGAATTTCTCATAATAATACTCATAATTAACCCGCTCATGAGCAGCGTGCTGGTCAATCAAATATAAGCCATGCTCGTTCTGGGCAATCAAATAGGTGCCATGATGCTGTCCAATCAGGGTCAGCTCGGGAAAGACAGGGATCTCCGGCTTGTCTGCTCTAGATCCGTACAGCTGCTCTGGAGACAACGATTTTGCCGAAGCACCAGCTGAAGTACCGTTAAAACCGTTAACACCTCCTCTTCCTGAAGAGGACCAGGAAGAATCAGCACGCTGAGTGCCCCCGTATGGGTTAGAGCCTTTCAGGCTGCTATATCCTCCCAAGCTTGAAGAATCTGAGCCCGCCCAGCGATCCCTCGGTCCGGCTGAATGTTCAGCTGTATTTTGATTGACAGCTGCGGACTCCTTGACATTTCCACCATAAGCTGAGGAAGATGCTTGGTATGCCGAGTACGGTCCATTATCTTCCGGAGGCAAAGGTGCTCGGCCTATTGAGTCATTTTCCATATATGGCAAGCCCGGCTCCGTTCGTGTCACATTCACGTTAGAACTCTGGTTATTTGGACCTATTTGGTCATTACTTGGCTCCTGCTTACCAGACGAGTGAAAATTGAATTGTTCCTGAATAATGGACTGGCTGTCTCCGCGAGTAACCGTCTGCTTCACCACATGGGGAATAAGCACCTGCTGGGACAGCACGCCCCGAATACTTTCTTCCAGGAAAGTATAAAGCTCCTGTTCTTTGCTGAACCGCACTTCGAGTTTGGAAGGATGTACGTTCACATCGACCAGAGATGGGTGCATATGCAGCTGAAGCACCGCAATCGGGTACCTGTTGATCGGCAAGAGCGTATGGTAGGCTCTCATCATGGCAGCCTGCAGGCCAGGATTACGGATATAGCGCCCGTTCACCATCATGGAGATGGCACTGCGATTTGACCTCGTCAGGTCCGGTCGACCGATGAATCCTGTAACCTTGTAGTCGGCATTTTCCGCCTCGATCTCCAGCATGCCTTTGGCTGCCTGGGTTCCATAGATGGAGGCGATCACCTGCAGCAGATCCCCGTTACCTGGACTTTGCAGCAGCTGATTGCCATTGTGCCGCAGGGTGAACGCAATTTCCGGATGAGCCAGGGCCTGTCTGTACATGACATCCGAGATATGTCCAAGCTCAGTCTGGATAGTCTTCATATATTTCAGCCTTGCCGGAGTATTATAAAATAATTCCTTCACCGAAATATCCGTCCCCTGCGGAGCGGTAGTATCTTCATTCTCTTTGAGCGATCCGCCTTCAATAATGATCCGGCGTCCCAGACCATGATCCGTATTCGAGGACACAAGCTCTACTTTGGACACTGCGGCTATACTCGGAAGGGCTTCCCCCCGGAAACCCAGTGTCCGAATCTGGAATAAATCACGGCCGAGAGAGAGCTTGCTGGTGGCATGCCGGTAAAAGGCCGTCTCACAATCCTCCGGATCTATGCCGGAGCCGTTATCTGCAATGCGGATGAGCGATAATCCGCCTTCTTCCACCGTGACATCGATTCGCCGCGCACCTGCATCGATTGCATTCTCTACCAGTTCTTTCACGACAGATGAGGGTCTCTCAACCACTTCCCCCGCAGCAATCTGGTTCGCAATATGCTCGTCCAGGATTTGAATTTGTCCCATTTGGCTTCCCCCACTCTCTACAAGGAATTTTACATATCTTTCACTTTCATCTTCAGATCATTTAACAGCTGCATCGCCTGAATTGGCGTCATATTCATCAGGTCGGCATTTTTGACAAGCTTAATAATCTGCTTAGCTCCTGCATCTTCTTTAGGTGGTTCAGGCTTGTCCGAAGCCCACTCATCTCCGAAAATTGAAAGCTGCTGGACCCGCTCATTTCCCTGCGGACTCGCAGTTAGCTCTGTCGCCGCAGGCGCAGTTAAATCAGCCTTTGGCGATTCCGGCAAGTCGGCAACTGCCGATGACACGGATACCATAGCTGCCTTCTCCTCCCGAACAGTCTTCTGATCTTCCTGCCGGGCTTCGGAATAAACGGCTTGTCCGGCTGTCACGAGCGGGGCTGCCTCTTCCAATCCTTGCAGCAGCCCATAGGCTCGATCAATAATGCTGCTAGGAAGGCCTGCAAGCCGGGCACAATAGATGCCGTAGCTTGTGCTAGCAGCTCCAGGAATCAATTTGCGGAGGAAATGTACCTTCTCCCCGCTCTCCTGTACAGCCATGCTATAATTCTTCAAGGCATTCAGGCTTGACTCCAGATGAGCCAGCTCATGGAAATGCGTAGACACAAGTGCTTTACAGCCGATATGATCATGCACATATTCAATGACGGCCTGGGCAATCGACATTCCCTCTGTGGTTGAGGTCCCGCGCCCCAGCTCATCGATAATGATCAGACTCCGCTTTGTGGCTTTCTCGGTCATCAGCTGGATATCCGCCATCTCCACCATGAACGTGCTCTGACCCCCGATCAAGTCATCCGCTGCCCCGATACGGGTAAAGATCCGGTCAATCATCGGAATCTCCGCTTTGACCGCAGGAACAAAACAGCCGATTTGGGCCATGATGACGATCAGAGCTACTTGACGCATATAGGTGCTTTTGCCTGCCATATTCGGTCCTGTGATCAGCAGAATTCCTGCTTGATCCTTACGGAGGTAGGTACCATTGGCAATAAATCCAGTCCCCTCCATCACGCTTTCAACAACAGGATGGCGCCCTTGTTCAATGACAAGGTCATACCCATCCGTAATCGTAGGCTTTACAAAATTGCCCTCACTGCTGATTTCGGCCATCGACCGGTACACATCGATCTCCGCCACCTTCTCTGCCAACCGCTGAAGGCGAGGGATCTCCTGGCTCAAGCGTTCACGAAGCTCGCTGAACAGCGCAAACTCCAGGTCAACCATCTTCTCCTCTGCTTCCAGGATTAAGGCTTCCTTCTCCTTGAGCTCAAGCGTGACGTATCTCTCAGCGTTCGCAAGCGTCTGCTTCCGTTCATAACGGCCTTCCGGAAGAGAGGCCAGATTGGATTTGGTAATTTCGATATAATAACCGAATACTTTGTTGTATCCGATCTTTAAGGACTTAATCCCCGTAGCCTGACGCTCCGCACTTTCAAGCTCGGCGATCCATCGCTTGCCGTTCATTCCAGCCTCACGCAGGGCGTCCAGACGCTCATGATAACCCGCCTTAATAATTCCGCCATCCCGAACAGAGACGGGAGGCTCATCCGCAATGGCCGCATCGATAGCATCTGCCAGATCCTCGCAGCGGTCCAGCTCATCCGCGATTCGCTTCAGCGTTGTAGAAGATGAATCCGCACACAGCTCTTTGATCGCCGGAATTTGCCTAAGTGATTTCTTGAGTGCGATCATATCGCGGCCGTTGGCACTGGAGAAAGCGATTCTCCCGACAAGACGTTCCAGATCATAGATCTCCCCAAGCCGCTCACGTAAATCTTCCCGTAGAATATACCCGGCATGCAGCTGCTCTACAGCCTCAAGCCGATCTTCAATCTGGCTTCGCTGAAGCAGCGGTTTGTCGATCCATCTTCTCAGAAGTCTGGCTCCCATGGAGGTCTCGGTCCGGTCAAGCAGCCAGAGCAGTGAGCCCTTCTTCGACCTTTCTCTAACGGTCTCCACAAGCTCCAGATTCCTGCGCGTAAATGGATCCAGAATCATATAATGATTCGGCTCATAGGCTGTAATTCGGGTGAGCTGGCCCAGAGATCGCTTCTGCGTCTCCGATAAATAAGCAACAAGCAGGCCGATATTATGTCTGCGCTGCTCTTCCAGCCGAATCCAGACCGCTTCGGTGAATTGCTTCCGTGCCAGATCTTCCTTTTGTTTATCCCATGGTGTATAGACTACAGGTCTTCCCACAGGATTAGCCGTGGATTCGATCCAATCAAGCAGTGATGAATCTCCGATAATCTCAGCGGGAGTATAGAGCCCGATCTCATCTCGAAGCCATTCATAGCTTGAAGGTGCGGAGGTGACATATAACTCCCCAGTTGACAAGTCACACGCAGATACCGCCATAACTCCGCTCAATTCAGTCACACAGAGGA
Organism: Paenibacillus sp. SN-8-1; assembly: GCF_050995535.1. Taxonomy (NCBI): domain Bacteria; kingdom Bacillati; phylum Bacillota; class Bacilli; order Caryophanales; family Paenibacillaceae; genus Paenibacillus; species Paenibacillus sp. SN-8-1. The sequence continues at coordinate 2,092,089 of NZ_CP194782.1, read as the reverse complement.
GATAGTTATTCGCCTTGTCCCCGATCGTCTTGCCTTCCATCACGGTCCCCGGAGTAATGACCCGGACAATTTCACGTCTTACGATGCCCTTGGCCTCCGCCGGGTCTTCAACCTGTTCACAAATGGCCACCTTGTAGCCTTTCTCAATCAAACGGTGTATGTAGCCCTCAGCAGAGTGATAGGGAACGCCGCACATCGGAATCTTGCCCTCTGCTCCGCCGTCCCGCGCCGTTAATGTGATCTCGAGTTCGCGAGATGCTAAAGTCGCATCGTCGAAGAACATTTCATAGAAATCACCTAGACGAAAAAATAGAAAAGCGTCTTTAGCGCCTTCCTTGACTTTCAAATATTGTTCAATCATCGGCGTATATTTAGCCATGATGTACCTCCAGCCCCTTCTTTCTACAGACTTCTATTATAACAGAAAAGAAGGCGGCCTTACGAGGGGCGCTCTATTTTCCAGACTGTTCTAATATCCCTGCTCTCGTCCCAAGTTCGTCCAAGGCGCAGAGCCTCCAGGAATGGATGTATATATTTCTCTAACCGATGATATCCCCTCAAACTCCGAATTTCATCTCTAATGGGTTCAAACGCTTCTCTCAGAATTGCCCTGTCACCTAAATAGAATGCTTGATGGACATCCTCCCGTATCAGTGGCCTGGATGGAAGCTGAGCATAGTCTTCGGCAATCAGGGATGCAAGCGCAACTACACCTTTGGTTAGTAGAGAAGAGACAAGAAAGCTTGGAAGTGTGCGATACTCGAACCCTCCATGATCCTGATGCCTATAATCACCCAGATAACCGTATCTCGGTCTGCGAACCTTGGATCTCTCATCTTCCATTAGCGAGACGGGTAAAGCCAAATAATTATCGAGTGTGCGCAGCAGACCAGTGGTTAGCGGCAGACCGCTGAAATGAAGATGACCGCCCAAGGGAAGTCCTGGCAGCGGCATTCCTCCTGCCAGCCACAGAAGTGAAGTATCATGAATCTGCCTTGAAGCATACTGCATCGCACCCATCAAATTGCGGATCAATTCAGACGGCTCAGAGCCTGGAGAGGGACGGAGCTCGGCAATCGGATAAAGGGTACGACCGCCTGAGCGGACAGCATCACAACCAGCAGTTCCTACCCGTTCGAGGAACCTGGAGGCCGGAATAACCTTGCGTTCTGTCCGGTTATAGAGCAGGAACTCGGGATCCATCCCGAGCCTCAGCGGTTCAGAGCTCTGCCCCGAAAGCCGCGCCGATTCTTCCAGAATCGCCTCAGCGAACCTTAAGGCAGTGGACTCCTCTTCTAAATCGGGTACAGCGCGAACAAGCTTGATGATCATCGACCCGCCATCACCAGCACTTATCTCGACTTCCCCAAAGTCTAGGCCAAGCGTATAGAGCGCTCTTACCGCTATTTTCTCCAGTCTTCTCTCCAGGATGGTTAGCTCTGATTGACGTCCGGGCTCCCTCTGTTCCCTGGCAAGATTAAACGCCCGCTCCGCCCAGCTGCAGGGGACAATCTCTACCGCCCTCAGATGAAAGACCCGAACCAGGAATCGGCGTACATAACCAGCCGGCAACTCCCCATTCTTGGCAGATACCTCCAAATTGGCCTTCATGCCGGCTGCCCGAAGCCTGTGTTCAATCTCCCGCGACGAAGAAGCATGAAATATTCCGGATTCCTTATTCATAATCAGAATGGATTGATCCACATTCGGCATATACGCCTGATCTCTAATGGAACTCGGCGTACTTGAGCCCTGCCTTAATTCAGGCCGGTCACAAGAAACTTTCTGCTTATCTTGAAGCACTAGGTCCGCGTAGCCCAGCCGTTTCAGCACCGCGTTTAGTCTCCCGGAAGAACGGTCATCATTACCCAGCATGATTTTAAATTCCATTCTCCCGCCTCCTTATCCCTCATCTGAAATTTGTAATTTGTAACCAGATCACCCCAGAAAAAAATCACAAAAAAAGAGGGCTCCCGCCCTCGTCGCTGCTCAGGCAGCTGCATACAATAGAGTATTCAGTTACAGATCATCATCCAGGAGATCTGGATCAAGATCTTCGTAATCCCCGCCATCTCCGCTGAAATCAAAGTCTTTGTCTTCGAAGTCGCTGCCGCCCGGTACGACCAGGACATTGATCTTAGTCTCAGCTACAAGCTCGACGGCGAACTCGCGCTCAACGCGAATAAGTACACTGCCGTCCCCGGACACACTGGCTTCGACGGTGCTTGGTTCCTGCGTCGCATCCGCGGATACCTCCACCGACGAAGAGCGGTGTCTGGAATCAAGATAAGAAAGCGGAACTAGTTCTACATAAGATACCTTTTCTTTCGCTACCGCAGTCTGTGAGTTTCTCTCATACGAGTACCAAATGTTGATATCGTAAGTCCCAATAACTTCAATTCCGTCACCAGCAGCAACCGCTTCGTATTGGTGGTTGATGATCCAGGCCCCCAGTATACTTGACGGATTTTGAGGCGGAGTCACGGTATGTGTTACGGTAGAGAACTTACGACCTTTTCCGCAGATCGCTTTCGTAATAATCTCTCTACTTTGATATTTCGATGACATGGTTTGAACCTCCTCCATACAAATCAATCATTCACTATCAAGTGTATGCAGGACATAGGCGAATGTTGATTAATTGGAGGAATTGAAATTAATTATATTTATACAACCCGTATAAAATAAGACTTTATTCCCTGTTAAACTGCCCGCTGGCGTTTACTCTTTCCGGTAGGATACTTGCTTTTCTTGGAGATATCCAAGTATAAAGCCAGCTCTCTGCAAAGCTGCAGAATGGCGGAGCGAATCTCGAACTCTTCCCTGCTGGTTGGAAGTTCCATCGCTTTGAAGTCCGTCTCCAGCTCTTGTAACATATGCTCCGTAGTTCCCGTATACGTCTCATTCTTTACATCTATTGACAGCTGATCGAACAGAACTGCGGCGCTTTCTCCCTGAGGCATTCTCTGATAGACCTGTGAAATCAACTGCAGCATACTCTCGATTCGGTCAAGCTGCTGTTTGCGCATATAGAAATAGATCGTCCATGCCTCATTGGGGGCTATGACCTGATTGTCGAGGGCCCGCTTGGCGGTGGACAATCCTAGCTCCACCTCCTGGCTGGCTTCGATCAATTCCTGCCCATCCCAGACATAGTTGGGGTCCCGAAGCTGGGAAGCGATTCGCTCGAAGATGAGACCGAACAAGCCGTCCACCTTCCTGCGGATACCCGTGAGCTTGTCCTCTTCGTTCGGCATATAGATCAGATTGACCACCACAGCACTGCCAAGGCCAATGATTAACAACAAAATTTGAGTGAACAAGGCGTCCAAGCTGATATCTTCTCCCCCAAACACCCTGAATACAACTACAGAACTTGTGACGATCCCCTCTTTCAGATTAGCTTTTGAAATCAAGGGAAAGCCGATCAGTATATAGACCGCAAGCACCCAGATATGAAATCCGAATATGTAAAATAAGGCAGAGGACATCCCAAGCCCAAGTATAGAGGCAAAAAAACGGGAGGAAACCGTTCGAATGCTTCTCTTTCGCGTCACATCAACGCCGAGTATTGCGAGCAGTCCCGCAGACAGAGGATTCAAAATCCCGAGTAAATGAGCGATAACGATCGCAAGTACAGTGGCAACAGTGGTCTTGATCACTCTAAAGCCCATCTTACACCCCCACATTTTAAATATAGTTCCCTCAATATTCTCTATCCTAAAGGATTTACACCATGTTCACAATAAAACGGCTGGCTTATGCCCTCACATTGCCTTACAGATATAGAGCAGAAAACGAGAGCGTTACCGCTCCCGTAGCAACCTGTGTTCAATATATACAACCAGCTGATACATCCCTGTTGCCGCTATGGCGATGATCACCAAGCTGGATAATACAAGAGTGAAGTTGAAGACTTGGAATCCATAGATGATCAAATACCCGAGCCCTTCTTTGGCCACGAGAAACTCACCTACGATGACGCCTACCCAAGCCATGCCGACATTCACCTTCAAGGTTGAGACAATCGCCGGAAATGACGCGGGAAGGATAACTTGACGGAATACATCTTTGCGGCTGCCTCCGAAGGTTCTAACCACTTTCACCAGATTCGGATCCACCTCGTTAAAGCTGCTGTTCACAACAAGCGTGGTTATAATGACGGTGATCGATAAGGTTGTCATCACAATAGCAGTGAAGCCTCCGCCGAACAGAACGATGAAGATCGGTCCTAAAGCGACCTTGGGCATGCTGTTGAAGACCACCATATAGGGATCAAGCACTTTGGACAGAAACGGGGACCACCAGATCAGCACAGCGAGCAGTGTTCCGACCAGTGTTCCGAGCAGGAAGCCTGCCGCTGTCTCAAGCACGGTCGTGCCTAGATGAGGCCAAAGCTCGCCGCTGAGAACATCCTTCCATATCTGCGCGAACACTTTGGTGGGATAACTGAAGATCAGGACATCAATCCATTTGAATCGTCCCGCTATTTCCCAGAGGAGGATCAGACCGATCAAGATTGACAGCTGAGTGAACAGGACGACCCGTCCGGTGCGGCGCTTACGGTGTTGGTATTCCTGATAGAGAGTCTGAAGCCAGTCTTTCGTATGACTACCCGGATTACTCCGGGAGCTCACCCGTTCACTCATTCGCCACCCCCTCCTTTCCCTCGGAAGCTTCGAGTTCTTTCCAGACTTGATGAAACAACTCATTGAAGCCTTCCTGCTCACGAGCATAGAAAGGCTGCGCCGACCTAATATTCTCCGGCACCTCAAAAGTCCTCCGGATTCTGCCAGGACCCGCGGCAAGAACAATAACCCGGTCGCTTACCGCGATCGCTTCAGCCAGATCGTGTGTGACCAAGACCGCCGTCTTGTGCCTGGCCTGAAGTGTCTCCGCGATCAGATTTTCAAGCTGTAATTTGGTCTGATAATCCAGCGCCGAGAAAGGCTCATCAAGCAGCAGAAGATCCGGCTCAGTAGCTAAAGTTCTGACCAGTGCTACTCGCTGCCGCATGCCTCCAGACAGCTGGGAAGGGTACAAATTCTCCGTCCCTCCGAGTCCCATGCCTTCAAGAAGCTGCACGACCGCTTCCTTACGCTTCGGGGTCAGCTGATCTCTGAGCTCCAGACCGATTAACGCGTTATCCAGAATTCGGCGCCAAGGGAACAGGTAATCCTGCTGCAGCATGTACCCAACCTCTGGATCAGGCCCGGTGACAGGCCTTCCGTGAAGGAGCACTTGGCCCCGTGAAGGGGTTAGAAGTCCGGCCATTATGGAGAGAAGCGTGGTTTTTCCACAACCGCTGGGACCCACCAGGCTGATGAACTCTCCAGGCTGAACCGTGATGTTCATCCCTTCAAGCGCAAGGACAGCTTCTCTGTCTGTAACATAGACATGCTCAACACCTTGTAGTTCAATAACTGGCTCCATTTCCCGCGCTCCTTTCCTCTTATTTCCCAGGTGCAGAGGCTTGATTCGCAAAAGAAGGATCCACAAGCTTGGATACAGGAACCCGTTCCTTGAGCTCACCAGCCGCATCCATCACATCCAATAAATTGTTCCAGGATTTCTCGTCAATCTGTGGTGTCTGCGCATAGGTTCCCTGCTCTTTGTAACGCTTGATTGCACTAGTTAGAATAGCCTGATCCGTATCCTTGAAATAGGGGGATACCACTTTGGCGATTTCTTCTGGTGAATGCTCGTTCACCCACTTTTGGGCTTTGAATATGGAGTCCGTGAATTTCTGGACTTGCTCAGAATGTTCATCCATATAACTTTTCTTACTCATATAGACCGTGTAAGGGAGCTTGCCGCTCTCCGTACCGAACGATGCAACTACATGGCCCTTGCCTTCCTTCTCGATAATTGAGGCTTGTGGCTCGAACAGCTGTACATAATCTCCGGTTCCCGAAATAAAGGCTGCGGTGATGTTGGCAAAATCCACGTTCTGAATCAAATTCAAATCCTGATGAGGATCGATTCCGTGCTTCTTCAGTGTGAATTCACCCGCCATCTGAGGCATACCTCCTTTACGCTGGCCGAGGAATACCGATTGCTTCAGTGAGTCCCAATTGAAGTTCTGGACATCATTACGAGATACGAGAAATGTCCCATCAGTCTGGGTTAGACCTGCAAAATTCAGGACAGGATCATCTGAGCCCTGCTGATATACATAAATGGAGGTTTCTGCTCCAACAAGTGCAATATCAATGCCACCCGACAAGAGGGCGGTCATCGTCTTGTCGCCTCCAGAAGTCGTTCTGAGTTCCACATCCAGCCCATTATCCTTAAAGAAACCCTTCTCAAGTGCCACATACTGCGGAGCATAGAACACCGAACGCGTTACCTCGCCGAGCTGGATCTTCGCTGCCTGCCCACCGGTACCACAGCCGCTAAGAGCGATGCTGCACAGCAGCAAGATAGCCAACCATACCGACGCGCGTGATCTCCTCATTTGCTTCCCCTCCTTGATCTTTCTTGCCCGGCTGCTGTCAGCTAAGGCTATGCTCCAATGTATGCATCGGCCTAGCAAAAGGTTAAGAGCCTACCAAAAAGACCGAACCCGGGAATAATCCCCAGCTCGGTCTAGTTCAGTAACCTTTACAAATTGTATATTGCCTTATATTTCTGTTCTAAATAATCGGCAAGATAATTCGGATTCAGCTCTTCTCCTGTAATGTCCAGGATTAACTCAGCCGGCTTGCGGCTCCTCCCGTATTTATATATTTTATCGGTCAGCCATTCCTTGATTGGCGCGAAGTTCCCTTCCGCGATCAATTCATCATAATTGGAAATCTCCTTACGGATGGTATGCGCAATCTGTGCCGCGTACATATTCCCAAGCGAATAGGATGGGAAGTATCCGAAGCTTCCTCCAGACCAATGCACATCCTGAAGTACACCGACGCCATCATTAGGCGGGCTAATACCCAAATACTTCTCATACTTCTCATTCCAGACCTTAGGAAGATCTTTCACACTGAGGCCTTCATTGAACAGCTCTTTCTCAATTTCGTACCGGATAATGATGTGAAGATTATATGTCAGCTCATCGGATTCGATACGAATCAGTGAATTCCCAACCCGGTTCACAGCCCGGTGGAAATCTTCGACCGTTACCGAAGCCAGCTGCTCAGGGAAATGCTGCTGCAGATCACCGAAATACCGCTCCCAGAATGGACGACTGCGCCCAATCATATTCTCCCAGAATCGGGACTGGGATTCGTGAATTCCCATTGAGGTTCCTTCAGCAAGCGGTGTTCCAGTCAGCTCAGGGCTCACATTCTGCTCATAGAGTGCGTGTCCTCCTTCGTGAAGGGCACTGAATATGGCGCTGGTTACATCGTCCTGAAGATAATGGGTAGTAATCCGTACATCCCCCGGATTCAGTCCAGTCGCGAATGGATGCACACTTTCATCAATGCGTCCGGCTTCGAAGTCATAGCCAATCTGCTCAAGCAGGAATTTACTGAATTTCTCCTGCTGATCTTTGTCATATAGTTGGTTCAGGAACTCGGCCTCCGGCTTGTTCGGCGAAGCTTGAATCGCTTCAACTAGCGGAACAAGCCGGTCACGAAGCTGACCGAACACTTCATCCAGCTTCACGGTAGTAAGCTCTGGCTCATAAAGGTTCAGCAGCGTGTCATAACGCGTATCCCTAGGTCCCCAATAATCGATGAATTCTTGCAGCTTGGCAACGATCTGGGTAAGATAGGGCTCAAAGCCTGCAAAATCGGAATTTTCCTTGAAATCCTCCCAAAGTGTCTCCGAATGAGAGGTTAGCGTTACATATTCCTGATATTTATCCGCGGGAATCTTGATGCTGCGGTCGTATTCTTCCTGTACATTCTCCACGATCCGGCGGTTCACATCGTCTAATTGTTCCAGAATTTCTGGACGATTCAGAGCATCAAGGAGTTCGCCCATCTCTGGTGAAGTCTGTAGCTTGAATGACTCCGTTGACAGTATACCTAATGTCTCTGCCCGGGTCTCTGCCCCTTTTCTCGGTGCCCCTGTCCGCAGATCCCATGCCATTAAAGCGACGGCTTCATAATAGCTTCTAATTTTCTTGTTAAGTTCCCTAAATTGTTCCAGCTTCTGCTGGATATCCTGTTCCATTATGGAGCTCACCTCAATTCAAAATTTTGGTGTTCCTCTTGATGATACTTATTACAATCTATATAATCAACTTTTAAAGGCGTTAAAACTTCTACTAGAGGGAGAGGGAGTAGACCATGAGAATTACTTTGGACCCACAGGCGAAGGATATCCTCAGCCGAAAGATCGGCGATCATCCGGGACAAGTTCGACTGTTGTATGATACTGAAGGATGTGGTTGCTACGGAATCACTTCTTTTCAAATTATCAGCCAGCCAGACCCCACAGACATCCCGATTGAGAACGAGACGTTCCCCTTCTGGGTGGATCCTCAGCGTGCTGTATTCTATGAGGATCAGCTAAGACTAAAAGGCGACCCACTGGACGGATCGTTCCGTCTTGAAGGAGATTCGCAAATATATGGTCAGAATGTAAAGTTGAATGATATTCGCAGTAATTAAACATTATTATAATATTGGAGGAATAAGTCAATGAGCAACCTTAACGAAATTCTTAATTACAACAAGCAGTTTGTCGAGGATAAAGAATACGAAAGTTATATTTCTGACAAATTCCCATCCAAAAAGCTGGCAATTGTGACTTGTATGGATACCCGTTTGGTCGAGCTGCTGCCAAGAGCAATGAATCTACGCAACGGAGATGCCAAGATTATCAAGACTGCGGGTGCCATCATTTCCCACCCTTTCGGTAGTGTTATGCGTAGTGTGCTGGTAGCCATTTATGAGCTGGGTGCCGAAGAGGTGATCGTCGTAGGTCACACAGGTTGCGGTATGGCTTCCATCAATTCGAGTCGGATCCTTAATTCTGTACATGAGAGAGGCATTTCCCCTGAAGTATTTGACACACTTGAGAATTCCGGAATCGAATTAAAAAGATGGCTGACTGGGTTTAGCTCGGAAAAAGAGGGGGTAATCCATACTGTGGAGATTATTAAGAAACACCCATTACTCCCACCCCATTTCCCTGTACACGGTATGGTTATCGATTCGACAACCGGAGAATTGGAACTTGTCGTTGACGATCGTGAACAGGACTAGACATCTCTCTATGCTTTGGGCACGGACGCTGCGTCCGTGCTATTTTTTTGCTATGAAGCTTCAATTAGTTCCTTCTATATTCCCACCACTTACTCCTTTTTCAGCCTCTTTAACACTAAACATCAAGCTTGCGTGCAGCCATCCATTTCACGATTTCTGGGTCGTTATGTGAGAAGAATAAGCTGTTACCGGTATCCAAGTTAGCAATTCTATCCATATCCTCTTGGCTTAATTCAAAGTTGAAAATATTGAAGTTTTCAATGATCCTTTCCTTACGAACGGACTTTGGAATTACAACAACATCTCTTTGTGTCAACCAACGTAAAACTACCTGAGCAACTGATTTTTTGTACTTTTCAGCTATAGATAACAAAACTTCGTTATGAAATAGGTCATTTTTCCCTTCAGCAAAAGGTGCCCATGACTCGATTTGAATATTGTACTCCTTCATCAGTTTCGCACTTTCGATTTGCTGGTAGAAAGGATGTGTTTCAACCTGATTTACTGCTGGGATGACTTCATTACGAAGTGTTAAATCGAGCAGGCGGTCATCTCTAAAATTGCTCACTCCAATTGCCCGGACCTTTCCTTCACGATACAATTCCTCCATAGCACGCCAAGAACCAAAAACATCACCAAACGGTTGATGAATGAGGTACAAATCCAGATAATCCAATTGCAATCTGTGAAGTGATTTTTCGAATGCTTTCTTTGTGTTCTCATAACCAGTATCCTGAACCCAGAGCTTTGTCGTAATAAATAATTCCTCTCTTGGCACACCACTGCGGGAGATGGCTCTGCCAACTGCCTCTTCATTTTGATAAGATGCCGCGGTATCAATCAAACGATAACCTGCCGAAATAGCATCGGACACGGCTTGTTCGCATTCCTTTGCAGCCGGAATCTGATAAACTCCAAAGCCGATGATAGGCATTTCAATACCGTTGTTTAATAGAACTTTTTGCATGTGAATTCCTCCCTTTATTTGAATCAAAGAAACAGAGCAGAGTATTAACCCTGCTCCTGCTAGAAACTCATTAAGCCTATAGCGCACCAACTACTGGATGCGGTACATAAGGCTCTTCTAAGAACGCAATTTCTTCAGCTGTTAACCTAACAGATAAAGCACCCACTGCATCTTCTAAATGGGATATTCTCGTCGCCCCGATAATTGGTGATGTTACCGGTTCTTTATGTAACAACCAAGCAATTGCGATTTGTGAACGAAGAACACCGTGTCTGCCGGCCAGTTCTGTAACCCGCTCTGCAATTAATCGGTCAGTAGATACAGTTGCATCGTATTTAGATTTCTGCGTTTTGTCTGTTTCGGAACGAAGCGTGGCTTCCGACCAATCACGCGTCAATCTTCCTGACGCAAGCGGGCTATATGGAGTCACTCCAATTTTCTCCTCTTTACAAAGAGGCAGCATCTCTCTCTCTTCTTCACGGTATATGAGGTTCAGGTGGTTCTGCATGGACACAAACCGAGTCCAACCATTTCTCTCCGCCACATTCAGTGCCTTTAGGAATTGCCAAGCGTACATGGCAGAAGCACCAATATATCTCGCTTTACCCGCTTTCACAACGTCATGTAATGCTTCCATTGTCTCCTCGATAGGCGTGTTGTAATCCCAACGGTGGATGATATAAAGGTCTACATAATCTGTTCCCAAGCGCTTAAGACTCTTATCAATTTCACTCATAATATGTTTTCTAGAGAGACCTTTGCGGTTAGGACCTTGGCTGTTTAAATCTTTACCCTTTGGAAAATACACCTTTGTTGCGAGAACAACTTCATCTCGATTGGCATAATCGTTCAGGGCACGCCCAACAAACTCCTCACTTGTACCATCAGAATAGACATTTGCTGTATCAAAGAAATTAATACCTAAATCAAGGGCTTTTTTGATTACAGAACGACTGCTTTCTTCATCAATTACCCAAGGGTGGATCCAACGTTCTTTCTCGCCAAAGCCCATACATCCAAGACAAAGCCGAGATACATCCAATCCGGTGTTTCCAAGCTTCACATATTCCATTTCCAATTCCCTCGCTCTCCGGTATTCTCCACTTATGATAACCATCATCCATTATTATAGGAAAAAATAGGAACAATATATAGGTTATATAAAGGGTTGATATATAGAAGTTCTTTATTATTTATGGAAGAAAATTATTGTTCTACCTATATCAACTCAAATAAAGAGGACGGCCATTAGACCATCCTCTTAACATATCACTTAGGTGCAACAATTTAATACGTCCCCGCCGAATCAAAGCTTCCTTTCCCCTTAAGATAGGAGTCAAAGAACTTCCGCACGGTTTTATTCATCGTATAAATAACGTAGTATTTATCCGCTTTCTGTTCACTGCCGCTATTCTTAACAGAGCCGTTAATCATATTCGCAAGAACCGGCGAAACCAAAGGCAGATCGGTCAAGCTCATATGATTCGTGCCCTTGATATCCACCTCATATGCATTCGGGGCGGTGGCTGATATCAGCTTTTGTGGAATTACAACATCAGGGTCGGTAACGTCATCCATTAGTTTCTTCATTGTGTCAGAGTAAATGCTAAGCAGCGGAACGGGATAAATTTCATGATTGATCACAGCTTTGCCATTCTCGATTCCCAATACTTCCCCGAGCAGATCTGCATCCAGGTTGATAACCGCATCGATATCCTTGCGTTCCCTGCCTAGCTGGACACTTGCAGCACCGCCCAAGGAGTGGCCTATCAGACCGATTTCGTTGCTATCGATCAGCTGGTATACTTGACCCGAACCTTTGTCCGCGGAATTTTTAATAATGGTGTCCAGTACAAAGTTCATATCATCTGTCCGTACCTTCAGCCATTTCTGTTCAAGCTTATATGCAGTCTCATCATCATACACGCCATTGTTGACATCTTTGACCTCCTGCATAAATGAGCTGTCGACCATAGTAAATTTGCCGTCTGTGTCTAACGTGTACAACGAGTGATAGGGATGATCAATAGAACATACAATGTATCCGTTACTTGCCAGTTCCATGAAGGTTGAGGTGTTGCTGTCTCTTATTCCGAACGCGCCATGAGAGAACACCACCAGAGGGAATTTCTGTCCTTGAGTTGCGGGATACCAGAATTTAATATTTGCTTTTCTCTTCTGGCCTAGATTATTAAATGTCTCAATACGATTGTTATCGGTGTAAGTATAAGCGACGGTCTCCACTTTATACTTACCTGTCACCTCAGGTAACTTATACTGTGGGAACACCAACGCAGGGATTACAGCTATTGCCACCACCAGCCACAAAGCAATCCCTTTCAGCACAATACGTACAGGGCCAAATTCCTTCTCTTTCTTCTTGAGCATCAGGGATACGCCGCCAATTATGGCAGAAACGAGCAGGATGGCGGCCAGTATGTACCATCTGAAGCTCCACTCGATGACGGAGACCAGTACAAATATAACGAACAAGGTCAATTCCGCAATGCGGACCCAGCTCCGGATTTTCTTTTGATTAGATCGAGTTCTGAAGCAGAATACTGCTAGTACAATTTCTATAACTGCTGAGATGATAAGTAATACATAACCCATTATATTAGCTCCTCTTTATCTACATTTCTGTTCTCTGATTGAAGAATACTACCATGGCCAAGTGCTGTATAGGGCCTTAGCAGTAACCTGTAGGAACAGTCAGGTAAGTTGTAAAAAAGGAGCGATAAGCTGCATTCGATTTTTTATTTTTGTTCCGAGACTATACTTGTTTCAACTTTCATAGTTTTAAGTTTTTCGTTGATTTTATTGGAGGATTTTCTGTCTTCCATATAGGTCAATAAGCGGACAACCCCATAGATAACCGCAACTTGAACTGCAAGTATAGCTGTATTTGCGACATCATTTACCAGACCCGTTACATGTCCAAAGGTCAATAGAACTGCTTCCAATGCCGCAAAATGGAGAATTACTCTGATCCGGTATTTTTTTCCCGACAACTCTTCTGGAGAGTAAAATATCAAGCTTGGCACAATACTTATGCATGCGCAGATCATATAAATATATATTTCTTTTAATTCAAAATACTTACCTGTTGAAAAAAACTGACGCAATACGGTAAGACATATCACGATTAGCGCGAATACTATGAAATAATTTTTGGCTATTCTCTTGGTAATATCCATTAATCTCATTATGTGTTCCCTCCTATAAACCCAGCATCTTCTTCAATACAGGCACATACTGTCTGGAGACTACTAATCTTTCTCCATTATCGAGCTTGGCCTCAAACCTGCCGCTTAAAGAAGGTTTTACAGATGACATTTTGGTTAGATTTATGATGCTGGATTTGGATGCCCGAAAAAACTTCTTACCCTTACACATTTCCTCCAGTTCATATAGCTTCAGCTTGGACTCAAACACCTTATTCTTGCAGTAGATAAACACCTTATTGTCTACCGATTCAAAATAATACACATCTTCCATTTTAATTCTATGGATATCATCCTGGTCATAGCCAAGAAGCATGGCAGAATCAGATTTGATCTTGGTTAGCAACTTGATAACCTCATCATTCACCTCATAACACCTGATGATGACTTCCTCGTCCCTATCCCGACTGACTTCTTCGATCGATACCTTCATATTGTCCCCACTTTATGTCTGATTTTTCATCATAATATAGTGATTATAGAACAACTTTCTAATAAATAGGAGCACTAATATGTATGTAATTACTTAGGATTACTGCTTAGAAAAGTTAAACAGACTGGACAAGTAAGCTTGTGCGCTAGAACTAAAAAACCGACCCTTCCCAGGATCGGTTCATTCCCAAATTATTATCTTAACTGGACTTACCAAAAAAATGCTCCATAGCTTGACATATAGATTATGGACAAGATAACTAACAGAATTACAATCGCATAGAGCGCAGTCCCTACTATCCCGCAGACCAAACCAGCAACAGCCAGGCCTCTTCCTTTCTCACCGCTTCTTCTGATTTCTCTAAATGAAAGGCATGCAAATACGATGGCCACAATACCAATTACAAATCCGAGATAAGGTACGGATATAGAGCATATGCCCAGCACAAGGGCGACAATCGATTTCGTATTCGTTCGAACAGGTGGATAAGGATTGTAATGATCATAAGCAAAATGATCCTGTGGTGCTTGATACATGGGTATATAGACCTCCTATACATTGACTAAGACTAGATTACCATGTATTACCTTAATAGGAAATCTATAAATCCTTCAAATGCTGGATTAAGTATTCGCTTCTCTCTTCTGTATATTCCCGGATCACTCTCAGCTCACCATGAAAAGCGCTCAAACTCCACTTCGTGTTCGGGTCCCTTCTAACGTCGGCAGCGATGCGGCTGTGCATCCGTCTTGCTATAGACATAATATTATCAGGCTTGAACCTTGACTTAAGCTGGCTCCGCAGCAATCTCTTATACTCTGCCCGCAGCGACCTATAGGATAGGATCTTCTCTGTTAATTCGTTGTATCCATCTATGGGAATCAGGTTGGAATCCGTTCGCGCACCAAAAAAATTTCTCCCCCAGGTCCCCTCGTAATCCCATGGAACAATACCATATTTACCCGTCACCCTATGCTCATACCAGGTGTAATTCTGACTCAACCCATCATCATTGCCAGTCAAGACCGCTCCGCACAACCAGCGCAAGTAATTATCGATATTAATCCGGCTGTGCAGGAATCGAAGCAGATCATTCCCTTTCTTGCCATTCAGCCATTCTACGAACTGTTCGAACCTTTCGCGATCTTTCTTCAAGCCTTTGATCAGACTGTAACCTGAGAACAAGGAGCTTTTAAAGTATCTGGTATCTTTATCGTACAAGGAAAAGTCGGCATTATCATTAATCGCATAGAAAATACTCCTAACCGGAATGCCTCTTTTGCGGAAGAAGCTGGTCTTGACGGCTTCGAGCCTTAGATACACGCCCAGCAGCTCACCGTTTAAATATAGGACACAGTGCTGCGCAGCTGGCGCATGAACACCTATGGATTCGAGGAATTGAAAGGATAGCGCATTTCGCAGCATGGATGGATCATCGTATTGGGCGTTGAAATGGTAGGTTCTCGTTGCTGTTCTGATCTCAAAAGATTTCTTCGGATAATCACGGGTATGCTCCCCCCGGTATCTTATCCGAACTGGCTGGCTGCGCCCCTTAATACTAAGCTCGCCATGAACGAATTCCTTTGACCAGATATCGCGGTTAAGCTGCGTGATTTCAGTATTCTTCATTCTAATCCGGTAAATTGGCAGACCCATGTGCTACCGCCTCATTTCACAAGTTGCTGATACAGTTTATGCTCTTCTCTCCGCCCCAGATTGGGCGGAATCAAGAGCTAATCCGCAGAACATAAGGCTGCCAGAATTTAAGCTTGGGTCGATGGAATTATAGAAAAAAAAAGAATGAATGCCCCTTTCTCGCATTCATCCTCCTTGAAGACAATGTATTGCTCGCTTAATCTTCCGGCTGATCCCACTTCTTGGAATAGGCCTTCTTCGTGACCCAGAAAGTGATCCAGACGAGAAAGACCGCTATGACAGCAATCAAGAAATAGATTAATAGCATCTGTTATCCCCCCACGATTCCCTTACAAGCATATTGTAAAGGAATCGCAGGTATATAGCTACAATCCTCGTACAGACGTGCTCGCCTCTTCGGTTAAGGTTCCGTTCTCCAGGCGCAGGACTCGGTCGCATAGCGGAAGCACGCGCTCATCATGGGTCACCATGATAGCTGCTTTGCCCTCCGCCTTCACCTCTGCAGCCAGCATGCTAACCACATCTTGGCCTCTGGCTGCATCCAGGCTGGCCGTAGGCTCATCCGCGAAAAGGATCGCCGGGTCATTCATCAATGCCCTTGCTATCGCCACGCGTTGTCTTTCTCCTCCGGAGAGCTCATGAGGGTAACTCTTCCGGCGGTGCTGAACTCCCAGACGGGCAAGAAGTTTCTTCGCACGGGTCATGGCGCTGCTCTTGTTCATCCCGGCAAGTTTGGCCATAATTAGGAGCTGCTCTTCCACTTTCAAATAAGGAATCAGATTCGCACTTTGAAAGATGAAGCCGATCCGATTCAGCCTCAGCTGCTCCAGCTGATGGGCGCTATAGTCTGATAAGCTCTCCCCCTCAATGATCACCTGTCCTTCCTTTGGAGTTAGTAGAGCTCCCGCGATGGATAAAAATGTACTCTTTCCTGAGCCGGATGGTCCGATTACGGCAACAAGCTCTCCCTCTTTTACCTGAAGACTCACTTGATTCAGCACCTTAAGCTGGGTGTCTCCATCTCCATATGAATGTGAAATTCGGTCAAGTACCAATTTGTCTGTCATGCGGATACCCTCCCTATGGCTTCCAAGGCATCCACTCTGTTCACTTTAATGATGGATATTACCGAGCCCGCCATGGCCATCATCACGAATAGACAACCTGTTAGCCCAATCGTACCTCCACTGAGCTGGAAGGGCATCGACTCTGGCAGCAGCCGGGCAGCCACCTGGATAACCAGAATACTAATAAGCAGGCTAACCACCGTGAGGAGCAGTACCTGCCCGAGGACACTTACTGCAAGATAGCCTGATCTTGTTCCCATCGCCTTGAGAATGCCAAACTGACTTGTCTTCTGAATCGTGATGACGTAGAAGAATACGGCAAGCACAAATCCTGAAATGACAAATAAGAAAGCAATCATCATCAAGAGTGAGCCCTGCTCCTCCTTGTACCCGGGAATCGCGGATACGGCTGTTGTCTTGGACATGATCTCCATCTCCGGCAGCTTCGTCTTCAATTGATCCGCCTGGCTGCTGCTCGCCTTAATGGCTATAGTATTGTAGACTGCACTGACAGATGTTTGTGTAGAATTCGTAACTTTTTGTCTCCAGCTCTGCCACTCCTGCTCGTTCATAAAGATCACCGGAGTATGACTGTAGGATTCATTGCGGGTAAAACCAGCAACTGTCCATGTCACGCCGGTGATTTGATCACGGATGACACTGCCTAGCTGTACCCCGGATTCCTTCAGCTTTAGGTCTACCAGAACCTCACCGGATGAAGTGTTGGTAATTGCTCTTCCTTCTACCACGCCGGGCATGATCCAGCCACTGGTATCAGCGGCAAAAAACGTCACATCTATTTTCGGGCCCGCTCCACCGCGGGTCACCGTTGACATCTGTACACCCAACACAGCCGCATTGCTATTTCCGACAACCCCTTGCGCTTCATCGATAACAGATGTACCAAGTTCCGAGCGGCTGAACCTCTGACTGGCATCCTTTTGAACTACGAAGTAATCCGCAGGAATGTTCTCGATCGAAGAAGCATTGGCATAGGCCAGGCCTTTGGCGAGCCCTGTTACAAACATGACCAAAAAAGAGACCAGCAGCATAATGGTCATGATGAGCGCGTATCGCGTCTTGGCAAATCTCATCTCTCTTAGAGCTAAATACATTTCAGTAACCTCCCTTGTCCAAGACAAGTGTAGGCGCTGAAAATGAACGGCGTATGAACAACAAGTTACAACTTCGGCAGGGTAACCGTAAAGGTTGTTCCATTCTCGCTGCTCGTCACTTCAATATTTCCTTCATGCAGGAGAATAATCTTCTTAACAATGGCTAAGCCAAGACCGGTACTTCCTGAAGCACGTTCTCTTGCAGGATCAACTCTATAGAACCGATCGAATAGATGAGGCAGTTGATCCTCGGAAATCCCATCTCCCGTATCGCTCACGGTAACGACAAGCCCTTCATGCTTCATACCAGCTCTCAGATCAATGGATCTACCCTCCGGAATATGCTTGACCGCATTGGACAGCAGATTCATCCATACTCGATAGAGCAGCACCTCGTCCCCGCTAACCTGGAACTCTTCAGGCACTTCAAAGCGAAGCGCGATTCCTCTATCAGCCATTTGCCACTGCATAGTCTGAACAACCTGCCTTAATTGCGATCGTAGATTGAATGTCTTCTTCTGAAGCCCATCCGCCGCTTGATCCAGTGACGAAAGTAGAAGCAGCTGCTTGCTGAGCAGAGACAAATGATGGCTTTCCTCGTTGATGATATTAACATACTGATCATACTCCTCTTTAGGCAGAGCTTTGTTTGTCAACGCCTTGGCAAAACCCTGGATTGAGGTTAGGGGAGACTGAATCTCGTGTGACACATTGGCTACAAACTCCTGACGTGCCTGATCGGCTCGTTCCAATTCCTTGCTCATGCTCATGAAATGGGCGGCCAGCTGACCAATTTCGTCCCGTCTGCGCACGGGAATCTCGATATGATAAGTGCCTTTGGCAATCCTCTTGGTCGCCTCGGTCAGGCGGGTAATCGGCTTCACAAGATAGGTCGTGCTAATTAGCATAGCCATCACGCTGAACACAATGGTCAGGCCGCCGATCATCGCGAAAAATTTCCGGAGTTCCCCGAACTGAAGTATGACGTCGGGACGCATGAACAAGGCATACGGTTGTCCGTTTAACGTTAGCGGCATACCGATCGTATTGCTCAAGCGATTATCGAAGAAGCCTGTGATGAACCAGGAGTTAGGGAAATTCGATACCCCGTGATAGACTTGTCCGCTAAGCACCAGCTTCAGGGCCTCATCAGACAGGTCCTTTTCACGAAAGGAGCTTCCATAAGAACGCTCTCTCCCCTGTTCAGAGATCAAGATCATTTCGTATCCGAGGGACGCCGCGCTCTCAAGGTACTCATCTGAAAGTTCCGGATGAGCCTCGGCAAAGCTCTTCATGCTGGCTGCCATCGTTACAAGCTTCTGATCATTGAATGGCTTCAATTTCACATGATAATAAATATTGGAGACCAGAAAGCCCATAAGACTACTTACAATAACCGTGGCTATCGTGATTAGAAACACCCGGGAATAGAGTGATTTCATTTCACCGGCACCTCCAATCTGTAACCGATGCCGCGTACGGTATGAATGATGAAGTCCTCCTGATAGTCTATGAAGCGTTGTCTTAACCGCTTAATATGTACATCAACCGTCCGCTCATCCCCCTCATAGTCCGCTCCCCACACCAATCGAATCAGATCGTCCCTGGAGAACAATCTGCCGGGATACTGAGCCAACTGAGCTAACAATTCGAACTCTTTAAGGGGAAGCAGGATAGTCGATTTCCCATCCGTCACTTCATAATTATGCCGATCGATAATCAGGCGATTCAGACGAATCCTATCACTCGATACAACGGTATACCGCCGGAATAGGGCTTTTATCCGAAATATCAGCTCCTCTGGCTCGAAAGGTTTGGTTACATAGTCATCGGTACCGCGCAGGTAACCCTGCTCTTTATCAGGCAGCTGATCTCTGGCCGTAAGCAATATAATCGGAATATCATATTCAGTCCTGACATACTCACACAACTCCAGACCATCCATCCGTGGCATCATAATATCGATTACCGCTAGATCAATCGTCTCTTCTGTCAGTTTCATCTTGGCTTCTTGACCATCACTGGCTTCAATTACCTTGTAACCTGCGAGCGTCAGTACATGTTTCAGCAAAGTAAGAATATGCCTATCGTCATCAGCTATAAGTATTGTCTTCAAATGTTTGACCTCGTTTCTTTTCTAGCTTATACCCTATTCTAAAATGGTACGTTTGTTAATAAGTTTATTTAGTCGCTTACACATTGTCACACATTATTCACATTTGATATTGGGGGTAATGCCATGGAACCGAAACCGGATTACAATCGAATTTCGACCAGTCCAAATTTTAAGCGATTAATGCTTAGGAAAAAGCGATTTTTGTTTCCGATGACCTTGTTCTTCCTAGTGTTCTACTTCTTGCTTCCGGTGCTGACCTCGTATACCAAAGTGCTGAACGAGCCAGCCATTGGCCCGATTAGCTGGGCCTGGATATTCGCTTTTGCCCAGTTCATCATGACCTGGACGTTATGTATCATTTATTCCCGCAAGTCCGTTCAGTTCGACCAAGATATTGAGCTAATCAAGCAAGAAGCAGCTGGGAGGAAAAAAGCATGAATACAACCGCCTTCTCACTTTTTCTCGGAATTGTTGCTATTACACTGATCATTACTTATTTCGCCTCCAAGCGAACCAAGAGCACAAGTGAATTCTATACCGGCGGCGGTGGGTTAACCGGTTGGCAGAACGGTCTGGCCATCGCGGGAGATTATATGTCTGCAGCCTCTTTTCTCGGAATTGCCGGGTCGATTGCGCTGGCGGGTTTTGATGGATTCTTCTACAGCATTGGATTCCTCGTCGCTTACCTCGTTGTTCTCTATCTGATTGCTGAACCATTAAGAAACCTCGGAAAATACACGATGGCAGACATGATTGCCGCCCGTTTTGACGATAAGAAGATCCGCGGAGTTGCCGCCCTCAATACGATTACGATCTCCACTTTCTATATGATTGCGCAGCTGGTTGGAGCGGGCAGCTTAATCCGTCTTCTTCTTGGACTGGATGCCGTGACCTCCATCATCATTGTAGGTGTCCTGATGACCATCTATGTCGTCTTCGGTGGTATGACCGCAACCAGCTGGGTACAGATCACCAAAGCCGTGCTGCTGATGGGCGGTACGTTAATCATCTCCCTCATCGTGTTTGCAAAGTTCAATTTCTCCATTACCGAGATGTTCAATCATTTGAAGACGGCAACACCACTTGGTGAAGCTTTTCTGAATCCAGGCAATAAATATAAGGTTCCGCTGGATACCCTTAGTCTCAATCTGGCACTTGTGCTTGGAACCGCGGGTCTGCCGCATATTCTGATCCGGTTCTTCACCGTAAAAGATGCTCCCACCGCTCGCAGCTCTGTCGTCCACGCCACCTGGATTATTGGTATATTCTATATTATGACTGTGTTCCTGGGGTTCGGAGCCGCTGCCTTCGTTGGCGCAGATGCGATTACAGCGCAGGATAAAGGAGGCAACATGGCTGCTCCGCTGCTCGCCAAAGCCCTGGGAGGCGATTTCCTCTTCGCCTTCATCTCCGCAGTCGCGTTCGCGACCATCCTGGCGGTAGTCACAGGCCTTGTTCTGTCCGCTGCTTCGGCATTCGCTCATGATTTCTATGGTCACATTATCAAGAAAGGCAATGCGTCCGAGAAACAGCAGCTTAAGGCTGCCCGCTGGGCTTCGGTAGGCGTATCCGTGCTGTCCATCATCCTTGCGTTATTCGCAATGAAGCTGAACGTGGCTTTCCTGGTCTCGCTTGCCTTTGCCGTTGCAGCGAGTGCGAATCTGCCTGTCCTTATCTTTACGATCTTCTGGAAAAGATTCAATACAGCCGGTGCGATCACAGGAATGCTGACCGGTCTTATCAGCGCGCTTCTCCTTGTGGCTGTTAGCCCAAGTGTCTGGGATCCCGCAGGGAAAGCAATATTTACAGGCGATGCCCTGTTCCCTCTTGCAAATCCAGGAATCATATCGATCCCACTTGGATTTATTGGTGCCATAGTAGGCACCTACCTATCCTCCAGGACCGATGTGAAGAAATATACTGAAGTGATGGTTAAGGCGAACACCGGACTGTAACTACCATTAATACTTCCTATACAAGCGCACCCCCTAAGCTTACAAGGATGGGCCTTACAGGCTCTCCATGTAACTTTAGGGGGTGCGTTTATTTTAATGAGAATATTATTTCTGCATTCTTGAAGCCCATAATCTCCAGCCCGTGAGCACAGCAGCAACTAGACTAATACATGCAGCCATGATAAACACGATATGCATACCTGTTAGGAAAATATCCGGTCGGCCCGGAATGAGTCCAATAACCCGGTGGCCAGCCTGGCTGCTCATGACACTAAATAAAGTGGTCGTCGCTACCGTGATTCCGACAACCATGCCGATGTTCCGGATTAGCGAATTAATACTGCCCGCAGTTCCGAGCTGGGTTCTTGGTACCTTGGACATGGCAAGAGAATTATTCGGAGATTGAAATAAGCCATTGCCTACTCCCAGAAGAGCGATCCAAAGACCTACCCAACCAAGCGAGCTCTCTTGATGAAGTGTGGCCATCCCGTACAGGGCGGTAACATTGACAAGCAGCCCTGCAAAGGTAAGCAGCTCAGAGCCAATCTTATCAGACAACGCCCCGCTCAGTGGAGCGACGATCACCATAGTAACAGGAAATAGCATTAATAAGAACCCTGCATGGGAAGGAGACAGTTGCAATACACCTTGGGTATAGAACGGAGCTACAATATTGTAGCAGAATACAGAGACGAACACGAGAAACCCACAGAGAATGCTGAGTGAGAACCAGGAGTTGCGGAACAGAGACAGCTGCAGCAGCGGGTTCGCGCTCCGGTTCTCCACCCACAGAAATAGTAGAAATGCAGGGACCGACACAATAAGACTTGCGATAATCCATCCGTTATCATACCCAGTCTGCTGACCAAGCAGAAGACCCGCGAACAAGAGCAGGATGAACAATGCAAACAGCAAACTTCCTGACAAGTCCATTCTGGTTCTTGTTTTAACAAGATCCCCCGGCAGCACCTTCCAGCCAAGTCCTATTGCAACAAGCCCAATCGGGATATTCACCCAGAAAATATACTCCCACCCAAATGAAGAGACTAAGACACCGCCGATACTAGGACCTGCAATACTTCCAAGCGACACAAATGTGCCGATCAATCCAATTGCCTTGCCTCTCTCGTTCGAAGGAAAGATATCCGTTATGATCCCCATGTTGTTCGCCATGGTCATCGAAGCTCCCAAAGCTTGAATAACTCTTGAAATAATCAAGAAGGTCAAGCTTGTACTGAAGCCGCATAGCAACGAGCCAATCAAAAACACCACTGTGCCTATTTTGAATATCCGTATCTTGCCTACATTATCACCGAGCTTCCCAAAGAAAAGCACTGCTGCACAAATCGCCATCAAGTAGCTGGTTGCCACCCACTCGGTTTGAGCTACAGCTAGAGAGAGCTTCGCTGATATATCCGGCAGAGCAATATTAACTATGGTTCCATCCAAGGTCGCCATGAACGTAAATAAATTAACAGCGATTAGAATGAACCACCGCCTGCGTTGGACAGCTTCATTCTCCTGATAGGTTTGGGGAATTGCATTCATGTTCACACCTCTATTCCTTAAAATATGTATTTTAGTTGCAGACGCAACAAAATCCGGTACACAGATTATATCCCATGTTAGTTGCGCGCGCAACAATTGTACGTTAAAATTTTGGGTAACAGTCACCGCGTTAGATGTGACATTTGCAAGGGGGATCTGTATGCGGAAAGAACCAATCGGGAAGCTGATTTCCCTGATTCACAGACACAGTCAGAAGTCCTTGAATAAACGGCTTGCTGCTTACGACCTCGGAGGAGGTGGACAGCACAGCTTCTTGAAGACGATTCTTCATAAGCCAGGTATTAATCAGGACCAGTTGACCCATGACCTTAAGTTTGACAAAGCAACGACAGCCAGAGCTGTCAAGCAGCTTGAGCAAGCCGGATATATTACCCGAATCGTGAATAACCAAGACCGCCGATCGCTCTCCTTATTCCCAACCGACAAGGCAGAGGCATTCTTTCCTCAGCTGCAGTCCATTTTGGATGAACATAATAATAGGTTGACCCGCAATCTAACAGAAGACGAGCAGCTTCAGCTTATTGCCCTGCTGAGCAAGGTGAATCTGGAGACAGAAGAATAATTGTGCGATTCCTGCCTTTGGATTGAGTAGATAAACATGTTATTATATAAGGCAATTAACTAAGGAGGAATCACTTGTTGAACAACATATCGGATAACCAGCTGCAAGAATCCAGAGAGGGCATGGGAAGCGTTGTGGTATCCATCCTGCTTATGATTATCGCTTTCATCCTCACGCTATTTACACTGCTGATCTTCTTCCGGAATTATACTTCCCCGAACACCATAGGAATTTGGATTCCGATCGGCATTACCTCGGCGGCCAGCCTCGCAGGCCTGCTCTTCGGGCGGAACGCACTAAGAACCGGGGCTGCTAAAGGACTGTCCTTGCTCAGCACCATCGTCTGTGTTCTTCTGCTCCTGCTTGAAGCGGGTCTCGCTGTATCTTTGCTCATTAAATAAGCCTTTTCTCTAATAAGAACACAAAAAAGATCTGAATGACGGACAAGCTCTGTTCCGTTTTCAGATCTTTTTGTGTTATGAATATAACCTAGTGTGCTACTTAGATGGAGACTGATAGATCCACAAGTCCCCAATTGGGGTATTAATTTTGTACCAGTTGCCCCACTTCTGAATCGCATGCACTTCAGTTAGCGTAATCGTTGCTTTTGCCTCTTTCGCAGTTGGCTCGGAATAGACCTCGGTCTCCGCTCCAAGTGTCAATGTGAGATCCACATCCACAGGGTCCCCGGTTGGAACAGTAGGTTCAGCAGCTGGTTCACTCACGACCGCGTTCTTGTCATATAGCCACTTCTCACCCTTGTCCGTCTTCACCTTATACCAATTGCCCGACTTGGCTGTGGCGGTTAGCGTCTGCGGACGAATCGTTCCGACAGTTCCCGAAATAAAGTTATTGGAGTTAAACAGCTGCTTGAGTTCCGAAATCGTGATTTCTTTGCGGAATTCCACTACAGTCTGCTTGTTTTGATTCTTTTGCAACCAAAGCCTGTACCCTTCATCTGCAATCCATAGACCGATTTTCTTATTAAGCTTCCACTCTGAATCAAACACAGACACGGAGAGATTCGTCTCCCCTTCCTTGATGCCAATCTCCGGCGTAAAGGCAGGCCGGCCGAATGTAGTGATGAACCAGTCGGTATAACCTCCCCCAGACGGGTTCGGCACTGGCTTCACCTGGGAATAACCGGTGATTGCCGTGAACGTATTGGCAAGCTTTTTGTCACGGGCAAGATTGCTCGGCTTAGTATTGAAATTCCAGTATAAAATATGGCCGGCGGTATGGTAGGAGACAGCAATCTCAGGATTGATATCATAAGTGAATTTGACCATATTCTGATTCTCGCTACTCTGCAGCGGCTTCGTACCTTTATAGTTCATCCAATGTGGTGCTTTCGCTGGATTTTTAATGCCTGACCAGAGGGCAGGATATTGGCGATTCAGATCAATCCCCTGGGCATTCGCCTTCCAGCGCTTGAAATTCCGGCTGCCGTCATTCATCTTGATCAGATTAGTCCATACCAGCTGCGGAAATGCGGAAAGCCCGTACTGCTGTAGGGTCACGCCATCCGGATTAACCATCGGCACGAACCAAATGGTCGACTCGGACAGAATGGTTCTGACATCATAACCCTCGAACTTACTGCCGCTTTCATATGCCTTGGCATATTGTTCAATCATGTACATGTTAAGCGTGCTGGTCAGCCACTCCCGGGCATGATGAGACCCGTTAAAGAATACGGTAGATTCCCCGTTACCAAGACTTACTGCCCATTGCTCACGTCCGTATGGCGTCTTCCCGATCGACTTATAATGAATGAGGTCGGGATATTCACTAGCAAGCTCTTTGATATCCTTTGTCATTCTATCGTAGGTATATGTTTCTTTTGGATTTACTATATTTGAGGCCGCAGATACCCCATTAGTATGTATGAATGCCAAGCTTAGACACGCAGCGCCTGCGATGAGCCACTTCTTCATTTTGAATCCATTCCCCCATGTTGTATATTATCTCTCCTTTACTAAAATATCTCATTCTATTAACTATTGTCTAGTAAAAAAGACCCTCTTATCGGACGATAGGAGGACATTCAACTTGAGGGAAGGGGGAGTTTCCCATATGAACTATGGATTTCATAGTAGTTCATTTGACCTTATTAAACTCTATATCAGCGCTAAATTGAATGAAAATATTAATAAATAGACGAACTGGGGGACTGCAAAGGGTGGACTCCTCAGTGGAACGCAGACTGTAAGAACTTTAGATACTCCTAATCAGAGTTTTTGGTATTCTTCCAACTCACCTCATTAACAATTTTTCCGTCTTTTAACATGATGCATTGATGTCCATAAGACACTACAGATGGATCATGTGTTGCGACAATAAAAGTAGTACCTTCCTCCGCATATTTTGTGAATACATCCATCACAATTCTGCTATTCTCTTCATCAAGGGCCGATGTCGGTTCATCCGCGAGAATCACCTTGGGATTACCTAGCAGCGCCCTAATTGTTGCAATTCTCTGTCTCCCTCCTATGGACAGTTCACGTGGATATCGATGCTTACTTTTTATTAAATTCATTCTCTCTAGTAAATGTGAGGCTAGTTCAGTCTGTTCTTTATTTTTCGAAGAAATTACAAAGCATAGATTCTCCCAAATTGTTAAATAAGGAAATAGCACGGTCTGCTGGGTAACTAAGTGAACTTCGTTCTGCCTTAATTCCGCCCATTTACGACTAGACCACTTGGTTACATCATTGCCTTCATACTTGATCATTCCCCCGGTTGGCCGCTTAAGTCCAACAAGACAGTTTAATAATGTACTCTTCCCGCTTCCTGAAGATCCCCCTAATATGGTTATAGCACCCATGGGGAAACCAACAGATACCTCTTTCAAAGCAGTTGTAGTTTCATCTCGGCCTAAATATTCCAAGCTCAGTTGATTGGTTTCAAAGGGATACTGTATCCTCATTAACTACACCTCGAAATTCAATTTTTACAGTTTATAACATTTGAACAAGCAACTAAACATCAAATATTCTAACTACCTCTTTGCGACTAAGTTTTTTTGCTGAAATCAAATATGAAGCAATAATTAAAGTAATGGGAAGCGGCAATGTCCATGGAAGTACTCCAATAATCGAACTATCCACGATTAACCCAACATTAACGAACATTGGTGATAAAACATTTAAGATGAGGACGTACCCAAGTAATCCAATCATCCATCCTAAAATAGCAGTAATGGCCATTTCCAGCACAAAGGATCCAATGATCCGGTTTGCAGTCCATCCAAGTACATATTTTGTAGCAAACTCTGAAAGCCGCTGAATGATATACACCATTGTTAAAAAGATTAGGGATATCGCCAGCAAAATCGCCGTCAATACGTTAAATGAGAAACCCATATATCTCAGATTTGTTAGTCCCTATTCTTTATCCTTTGCGACGTCAGAATAATCCTCCGCCTCGATATTTAATTCCGGCACTTTTTTAAACATATTCTGTACATGTTCATTGATTTCCTGTGAAGTTGTAGCTTCGGAGTACAGTAAATAATATCCATTGTCTGTCGTTGGTAAATCCTTTATTTTGGTTAAAGTTGAATATGGCATGAGCGCTATTTCTGCATCAGAATCTAGTATTCCAACCACCTCCAGGGAACCTGGAACTGGTCCCAGATTGTGCTCCGCTCCTATTCTATTTCCAACTTCAACATTCAAAGATTTAGCGACAATATTACTGACCAATATTTCATTGGCAGCATCCTTTGGGATTCTCCCTGATTTTAGATGCCACCCCTCCAACTCCAAAGTCTTCTCTATATTATCAATAGACATCCCTAATACTCTTCTAGGCACTGAGCCTGTAACGGAAGGTGTGTTCAAATTACTTGTCACAAAAGGAATAATATGATATTCATAACCCTCATTATCTAACATCTGTTGGATAACACTTTGGGGTACATTTTCACCAATAGAATACAAAGCAACAAACGGTTTATTCCAAGCAATACTTGCATATCCATCTTTAATAATGGATCTGATGAGAGTCCCAACACTAGCTGAAATAATAATAGAAAGAACAACCACCAAAATTAAAGGGATGCTCCTTCCGGGATTACGCCATATGTACCTTAAAGTATTCAGCATTCTACACATACCCTTCATACTTATTTTACTTATTGAATACTGTAACCTTACTCCCTTTTTCAGCAGTCAAAGTCGTATCATATTTTTCCCGAATTTGGCGTATGATAGATTTCCGTACCGCCAAGCAATTCGGGATGATCATAAATATAGAGCCGTACAACGAAGCTGCGGCTCTTCTCAGGCAAATTTATGGTAGTATTCTTATAATTTTAGAGAGAAAAATGGTCGATAATCCGTTGTAAAACCTCTCCACGATACATCCACTGGTTCCGTTCCATCGCCGCCACCTCTAAAAAGTACTGTATATTTTCCAGCTCGCACGCCTTGAGGATGATCATCCGTACTTAACCAAGTGTATGATCCTTTTCCGGGAATTTTTTTTGCGACATATGTTTGATTAGTTTTATCATGTGTAACCACTACTTTGACAGGAGAGCTAGCATTATTTTTGAAGTATATCTTCACATAGCCATACCCACCAGCCACTGGAAAGCCCGAATTAGAAGTACCATCTGGACCGATCGCTGGGCCCCCAAAAAACCCAGGTATAAGACCATAATTGGGCTTATCTGTTTTTGTACTAGTATTTAAAGATGCCTTGCGGGTTTCACCATGTTTAAGCGCTATTGGAAAAGTGGCTATTGCGATTACTACCAGTGCTATGACCAGAATTGATAACATTAACACTTTAGCTTTCACTAGTCGTACCTCCTCTCAATGTATAATAATTACAAATATAACCATAACAATATTTGGTACATTTTTAAAGTTTTTATAGAAATTTATATCGCTTTATAATAGCTGGTCAATAATATATTCTGATAGAGAACTTTGCTATACACAAAAAAAGGACGAAGCAATTGCTTCGCCCTAGTAATAACTGTCCTTATGCTTGTTTTACTTACCGCTCAGCGAGTTAACATCAATAAACGGGGTTGCCCCGCCTGTAACCTGCGGCATCTGACCATTCCATTTATCGATAGCCTTCTCTTGAATCTCGATCTGCTTCAGTTGAACCAGCTCAGGTGTGACTTCTTGCTTCTTAAGCTTCAAAGATTGCGCTTCCGCTTGAGCCTGGGCAATCTTCTGCTTCGCTTCAATTTCAATTCTCTTAAGATCATTCTCAGCTTTCAGTGCCTGCTGCTGAGCAACCTGCTTCGCTTCAATCGATTGATTGAACGCTTCGGAGAACTTAAAGTTAACGATGTTAATATCATTCACGACCAGATCATATTTCGAGAGCCGCTTGGTCAGGTGCTCACTAATCTCGCCTGCCACCACATCCCGCTTCGCAATCAAGTCCTCAGCCGGATATCTTGCGGTAACTTCCTTCACAATCTCCTGGATTGCCGGATTAATAATCACCTGATCGAAATTGCCCCCGATATTGTTCATCAGGTTATATACCGAATCTTTGTTCACAGAAAAGTTAACGGCAACATGTGTGGAGACCGGCTGTAAGTCCTTGGAGGACGCGGTCGTATCGGTTTCTGCTTTGCTTACTTGAACATTGACCTCAATAATCGACTGAACAAACGGAATTTTCAAATGAATTCCCGGTGATAGGACGTTGTCATTCAGCTTCCCAAACGTCTTGTACAGTCCTACATGTCCATAAGTAACGGTAGCGTACGAATTAGCTCCCACGATAATCGCTGCAATAGCAATGATAATGGCAGCGATCCCTACTCTTAGATTACCTGCTCTCTTCTTTGGTTCTGTCTCTGGATTCACAGATATCCCTCCAATGGTCTATTGGTTTCATTACGCTTTTAAATAAAAGCATACTTATCCAATAGTACGTAGGAGTCCAGAGAAGGTGGCAGATTAAGTAAAAATTTCTTATTTTTTCGACAGCCAAGCCCTGTCTTGATTCCATAATACATGTACCGGCATTTCGAAGAATTCAGACAAGCTCTCATTCTCCAGCACTTCCTTTGTATAACCAGATGCGAATACTTCGCCCCTGCGAATCAACAGTGTCTTGCTGAAGATCGGAAGAATCTCTTCCGTATGATGGGTGACATACAGGAGATGCGGCGCATCCGGCTGCTTCGACAGCTCTTCTATACTATCCAGCAAGCTTTCCTTGGAGATGAAATCAAGTCCGTTCGCGGCTTCATCCAGGATCAGAAGCTTTGGAGCTCCCATTAAAGCACGCGCTATGAGCAGCTTCTGCTTTTCCCCTTGCGAACAGGTCTGATAAGTACGATTCATTAAATGGGAACATCTCAGCTGCTCCATGAGCTGTCTGGCCCGGGTATAATCCTCTTCCGACGGCTTTTCATACAGACCTATGGTTGCATACTTGCCGCTGACCACCAAATCCTCGGCTTTGTCATTTCCATACAGCTTCTCTTGAAGTGATGAGCTAACCCATCCAATTGATCTTCGGAGCTCCCGGATATCCACATCGCCAAACCTGTGACCCAACACCGAAATCTCGCCTTGTGTAGGCCAAATATATCCGTTCAGCATATTTAACAAGGTCGTTTTGCCTGAACCATTCAGCCCCAGAAGAGCCCAGTTCTCTCCCTTAGAAACCGTCCAATTAACGCCTTTCAGCACAGATTTACCGTCTCTACGCCAAGAGACATCCTTCATCTCAATAATATGTTCCATTTACTGAACCCTCCTGCTCCTTGTCTTCATTATTTCCAAACTACGCCTGAGCGAGATACTTGTCAACTCATACACTTGCCTCTCATCCATAAATTGGCTGTGCCCGCTCAGTTCAATCCGTTAAAATCAAGGTATTACCGGGCAACGAGATTTTCCAGGGGGAGATAGTATGATTACAAACACACAGTGGAGCCAAATTGCAGAATTGGAACAGGTCTGCAATCTTCATGACGGCATCCACTTGAAACTTAATTGGGATATGTTACGAACCCGCACACCTGAACAGCATGATGACTATATTGTTGCTCGTAACGGCAGAATTGTCGGATATCTTGGTCTGTACTGCTTTGGCAAAAAAATCGAGCTGTGCGGGATGGTTCATCCGGATTATCGGCGCCAAGGCCTCTTCTCTTCCATGCTGGAACAAGCACTTCCTAGAGAAAGAAGGGAAGGTCTAAAGGAAATATTATTAAATGCGCCAGCAAACTCGTTGTCGGCAAAAGAGCTGTTAAAGTCTCTTGACGTCCAGTTTGCTTTTTCAGAATATCAAATGACTTACCTATGCCGTAACGAGCATTCTATAGCCCCTCTTCCCTCCTCAGCTGCCCTGCGGCCTGCGTCACACTCAGACCGGGCGGATTTAATTAGGCTGGACGAGCTCTGCTTCGATTATTCCAAGTACGCGGCTGAGCAATATTATGAAGCGACGATTGATGCACCGGATTCCGTCACATATATCATAGAAGCAAGTGGACGAACTGCAGGCAAGGTTCGAATTGTACATGAAGCTGAGATCAGCTGGATATATGGACTAGCCATTTACCCGGAATATCGAAGACAGGGACACGCAAGAGATACTCTTCAGCAGTTGATCCATCAGGAGACCTTATCAGGCCGCAGCCTGCGACTGGAGGTGGCGTTGAACAATCCGGCAGCCATGAAACTGTATGAGGCTGTGGGCTTTCAAATTACCGAGATTCAGGATTACTACCGATTACTTGACCCTTTCTCTCTCAATAATATGGCAGCATATACGCATAATAAGGTACAATAAAGTCTAAATGAATTTTACCGAAGGATGGAGTATGTAAATGTATATCGCGAATGATTGGAAAGACTATGAAGTAATTGATACCGGCAACGGCGAAAAGCTTGAACGCTGGGGAGATGTGATTCTCCGCCGCCCTGATCCACAGATTATCTGGCCGATCCAGCAGGAGAATCATGAGTGGCGGGAGGTTCATGGCCATTATCATCGGAGCTCGTCAGGCGGCGGCGAATGGGAAATGAAGAAGAAGCTCCCTGAGCGCTGGACGATTTCTTACGACAAGTTGAAATTTCATATTAAACCTACGAATTTCAAGCATACCGGGTTATTCCCTGAGCAGGCTGCCAACTGGAGCTGGATGATGGACAAGATCGCGAATGCTGGACGGCCGATCAACGTGCTGAATCTATTTGCCTATACAGGAGGAGCCTCGGTTGCAGCCGCGTCCGCGGGTGCTTCCGTAGTCCATGTCGATGCAGCCAAGGGCATGGTGCAGTGGGCTAAAGAGAATCTTCAATTATCCGGACTCGGCGACCGCCCCGTTCGCTTCATCACCGATGATGTATTTAAATTCGTGCAGCGTGAGCAGCGCCGCGGCAGCCGTTATGATGCGATTATTATGGACCCTCCTTCTTACGGGCGCGGGCCTGGTGGCGAGATGTGGAAGCTCGAAACGAGTCTTTATCCTTTCGTGGAATCCTGTCTCTCTATTCTGTCGGACCAACCTTTATTTATGCTGATCAACTCTTATACGACAGGAATCTCTCCAACGGTACTCACCAACATCCTGAATATGACGGTGAAGAAAAGATTCGGCGGACGCATCTCCTCAGGTGAGCTAGGCCTTCCGATTACCCGTTCAGGACTCAATCTGCCATGCGGAATATTGGGACGATGGGAGGAATAGCTCCCCATGTGTGCTAATGAGCATTCAACCATCCCCATCCTATATGAAGATAATCACCTTCTAGGGATAATTAAGCCGGTTAATGTATTGTCCCAGGAAGATGCCTCGGGCGATCCGGATCTCCTTACTATTCTCAAGAAGGATCTTAAGGAACGTTATCAGAAGCCTGGCAACGTATATCTCGGTCTTGTTCATCGGCTCGACCGGCCTGTGGGAGGAGCCATGATCTTCGCCAAAACTTCCAAGGCAGCATCAAGACTGTCGGAAGCTGTCCGGAGCCGCTCTTTTAACAAGACCTACCTGGCGGTAGTTCATGGCTCTCCAGCAGACTCCTCAGGCCGCCTGGAGGACACCCTACTTAAAGATGAACGGACGAATACAGTCCGTGTCGTTCCTAAAGGGACCTCTGGAGGCAAACATGCCATTCTGGATTATAGAGTGCTTGGTCAACTAACAAATGGGCTGAGCCTGATTCAGGTGGAACTGCTGACAGGCAGATCTCACCAGATCCGTGTGCAGTTAAGTCATATGGGCTGTCCACTATACGGTGATCAGAAGTATGGGGCCAAAGTTAACAAGCCTGGTCAACAGCTGGCTCTCTGGTCCGCTTATGTAGGCTTTCCTCACCCGATTACGAAGGAACCTGTTACGCTGGTTTCGACGCCTCCTGATGAATTCCCATGGAGTCATTGGCCCAGATCCCTGTATGATCAAGCAGCCAGATCGTTCTAGAACATTCGTCTATTATCATTGATGTAGAAAGAGCTTAAGCCAGCCGGCCTAAGCTCTTTCTTTGTTCAATACAGTCTCATTGGACGACGTAATCTTGCCCAGCAGGAAGATCAGCAGCTGCTGATTATGGGAGGATATCTGATCCAGGACATTGCCGAGGAAGTCATTACGAATCTGGAGTCCCCGGTTCGTCTCTTCTCTCCCCTTATCTGTGATGGAGATCCATACAATTCTTCGGTCTTCCAGATCTCTCTCTCTTGTGATGAGCCCCGCCTTCTCCATCCGATCCAGAAGCATCGTTACGGCGGCCGGAGTGGTTGCCAGATAAGGAATCAAATCAGATGGCTTCATCTTCTTGCGTTCCTCCAGAAGCTCCAATACGGAGAGCTGAGCTTCAGTGAGTGAAGGCGAAAGCTCTGACTCCATATGCATCTGGTAGTTCTTGGTTAGCTTAGCCCACAAGCGGGCGAAATCCTGCGTGTACATTAAATCCCCCCATTATCAACAAATCTCAAGTTCGCTCATGTATTACTTCATCAGATAAACTTTCGCCACCAAGGCGCATTTTCCTTCCGTGCAGGCCCAATTTTCTCCAAAAATTTCCGGATTAAGTTTTAGATGAGTAAGCTGCTACCCGAATGTGCAGCATGGCAGGACCCTAATCCCCCTTTAATTCCAACCAAAAAAAACCCTCCCAGCCATATAATGTGGCTGAGAAGGTTTGTCTAAGTTAAGACTTGTTGACAAGGAGATCTACAATTTCATCGTTTTTATCCAATTGACTCATCGCCTTGCCGATGGCTTTGCGATCCATGATGGGTGCTTGTTCAGAGTTAAACGTGAACGTCTTGCCGTCTTTGATAACCGCAGTAATTTGTAAAGGTTCTTTGCAGAAATAGGCGCCAGCGATCCGGCTGCCATTAGGCTTCACACGCTTGCCTTCTTTGAATTCAAACGACTGTATTCCTTTGCCTCCACGGCTCTGTGTAGGGTAGTCAAGCAGTAAGGACCTCTTCGCATATCCAAGATCAGATATGACGAGAACTTCCCCTTCTTCACCTTCAACCCAAAAGGCAGCGGCTACTTCATCATCTTCGCGAAGCTGAATACCCCGGACACCCCCGGATACTCTGCCCATGGAACTCACTTCTTTCTCATTAAAGCGAATCGCCATCCCCAGCTTGCTGATCAGGAAAATATCTTGTACATTTCGGCTCAGCGTGACCGATATCACCGAATCCTCTGGCCCCACTTTTGCCGCAGCAATTGCTCCGGAGCGCTTGGATTGATATTCCTTCAGCTCTGTTCGCTTCACCTGTCCCCGCTTCGTTACGAACACAAGGCTTGCTTCGTCCTCAAAGTTCTTGACCGGAATGACACTCACGATCCGATCTTCCTTCGTCAGTGGAATAACATTCACAATCGCTGTACCGTTATCCTTCCACTTGAACTCAGGCACCTGATGAACAGGAAGCAGGAAGTACTGTCCCCGCTGGGTGAAGATGAGCAGATTCTCCAAAGTATTCACATCAAGGATATGCTTGATGTAATCCCCTTCCTTAACACCCGATCCTTCCCGTTCTCCACCGGAACGTGTGAAGGAGAGCATGCTTGTCCGTTTGATATATCCTTCACCGGATAAAGTAACAAGCACATCCTCTTGGGTAACGAGCACCTCAAGATTAACTTTGAGCTCTTCCACCTCACCCTGAATCTCAGATCTGCGGTCAATCCCATATTTCTCACGGATTTCAAGAAGCTCTTTCTTGATTACATTCGTCAGCTTTTTATCGCTCTCCAGAATGGCTCTTAAGGAGTTAATCTTCTTCTGCAGGTCATCCAGATCTTTTTGCAGGGAAGTGATCTCCAGGTTCGTCAGTCGGTACAGCTGAAGCGTTAGGATCGCATCTGCCTGGCGTTCAGTGAAGCCGAACATCCACTGGAGGTTGTTCTGCGCATCCTGCCGATTCTTGGAGGCTTTGATCGCAGCGATCACTTCATCCAGAATGTTGAGGGCCTTAACTAGACCTTCCAGCACGTGTGCACGGTCCTCCGCCTTCTCCAGCTCATATTTCGTACGGAAGGTAACCACTTCACGCTGATGAGCGATATAGGCTTCAAGCATTGCTTTAATCCCAAGCTGCTTCGGTGTTTTGTTCACGATAGCGACCATATTAAAGTTATAAGTAACTTGAAGGTCTGTCTTCTTGAACAAGTAGGCTAATATTCCTTGTG
This sequence comes from Paenibacillus sp. SN-8-1, assembly GCF_050995535.1. Taxonomy (NCBI): domain Bacteria; kingdom Bacillati; phylum Bacillota; class Bacilli; order Caryophanales; family Paenibacillaceae; genus Paenibacillus; species Paenibacillus sp. SN-8-1. Next base: position 2,056,614 of record NZ_CP194782.1, on the reverse strand, counting down.
CGTCGGCTTCCTTCTTGAGTTCAACAACAATACGAAGGCCGGCGCGTCCGCTCTCATCACGAACCTCGGCAATGCCTTCAACCTTCTTCTCAAGACGGATGTTCTCCATGGAAGTGACCAGACGGGATTTGACAATCTGATAGGGTATCTCGGTAATCACAATCTGCTGCTTACCGCCGCGAAGAGATTCAATCTCCGTCTTGGCACGGATATAAATCTTACCTTTACCCGTCTGATACGCATCCCGAATCCCGTTCTCGCCCATGATTGTTCCCCCTGTTGGGAAATCAGGACCTTTAACATAAGACATAATCTCATCCAGTTCAATCTGCGGCTTCTCCATCAGAGCTATACAAGCATCAATAATTTCCCGCAGATTATGCGTTGGAATCTCTGTTGCGAAGCCGGACGAAATGCCGCTTACTCCGTTGACCAGCAAATTCGGATAACGTGAAGGAAGAACCACCGGCTCTTTGGTCGTGTTATCAAAATTATCTTTGAACAAAACTGTGCGTTTCTCTATATCTCGAAGAAGCTCCATTGCGATCGGAGACAACCGGGCTTCCGTATAACGCATCGCTGCAGCCGGGTCGTCATCCTGAGAGCCCCAGTTCCCGTGGCCATCGACCAGGACATGACCCATCTTCCATGGCTGAGCCATGCGGACCATTCCCTCGTAGATCGAAGAATCTCCATGCGGATGGTAGTTACCCATAACGTCTCCGACGGTCTTAGCCGACTTACGGTAAGGCTTATCCGGCGTATTGCCCGAATCGTACATCGCGTATAGAATACGCCGCTGTACCGGCTTCAGACCATCCCGTACGTCAGGGATAGCGCGGTCTTGAATAATGTATTTGGAATACCGCCCGAAGCGGTCTCCAACAACCTCTTCCAAATAAGCGGGCAAAAAATTCTCAAGCGAGCTCATTCATTCACCTTCTATTCCTCAAACTCTGTGAAGTCCACATTCTCCACAATCCACCGTTTACGCGGATCAACTTTATCGCCCATCAATGTGGAGACACGCCGTTCCGCCTTGGCGGTATCCTCGATTTGAACCTGCAGCAGATTGCGGGTCTCGGGATTCATGGTCGTCTCCCACAGCTGCTCAGGATTCATCTCTCCAAGACCTTTATAGCGCTGAAGCTCAAAGTTCTTCCCGAATTCCTTGAGATAATTCTGCAGCTGTTCATCCGTCCAGGCATATCTAGCTGTCTCCAGCTTGCCTGATCTGCGTGTAATCTTGTAGAGCGGCGGCTGGGCAATATAGACTCGTCCGGCATCAATCAGCGGCTTCATATAACGGTAAAAGAACGTAAGCAGAAGCACCTGGATATGCGCTCCATCCGTATCGGCGTCCGTCATAATGATAATTTTGGAATAATTGCTGTCTTCCACTGCAAATTCAGTTCCTATTCCTGCCCCGATTGCAGAAATAATATAACGGTATTCATCATTCTTCAGAATATCTGCCAGCTTCGCTTTCTCGGGATTCATCGGTTTGCCCTTCAGCGGCAGAATGGCCTGAGTTTTGGAGTCGCGTCCCTGCTTGGCTGATCCACCCGCAGAGTCACCCTCAACGATGAACAGCTCGGTACGGGTCACATCCTTGGACTGCGCCGGAGTCAGCTTACCGCCAAGATTAGAGCTTTCACTTCTCTTCTTGCCGGTACGCATCTCATCACGCGCTTTGCGAGCCGCTTCCCGCGCTCTGGAAGCCTGAACCGCCTTCTTAATGAGCACCTGTGCTACCTGCGGGTTCTCCTCCAGGTAGACCTGCATCCGCTCGGATACGATCGAATCCACCGTGCTTCGCGCAGAGGCGCTGCCCAGCTGATCCTTGGTCTGGCCGACAAATTCAACATCGGACATCTTGACACTAATAACGGCCATCATACCTTCTCGAAGATCTGTACCTTCAAGATTCTTGTCCTTCTCCTTGAGCATCCCGTTCTTACGCGCATAATCGTTCATAATCCGCGTATAGGCGGTTTTGAACCCGGTCTCATGCGTACCGCCGCCGCGTGTCGGAATCGAGTTCACGAAGGAAGCCAGCGTCTCGGTATAGCCCGCATTGTACTGCAGCGCCACCTCAACCTCGACATCATCCTTCTCGCCGAGAAAATGAATGACATCATGAAGAACATCCTTGCCTTCATTCAGGAACTGAACGAATTGTCTGGCTCCGCCCTCATAAAAAAACTCGTCGGAACGGTCAGACCGCTCATCCTTCAGAACCACTTTCAGGCCCGAATTCAGAAAAGCAATCTCCTGCAAACGTTCCGCGAGGGTATCGTAATTCAGCGCTATGCCGCCCTGGAAAACTCGAATGTCCGGTTTAAAAGTAATCTTCGAGCCTGTACGGTTCGTATTCCCCAGAACCTCAAGACCTGTAACTGGTTCACCAACGTGTTCAATTCCTTTGTTATCCACCCAATATTCAAAGCGCTGCTTGTGAATTTTCCCTTCCCGGAAAATTTCAACCTCCAGCCACTCGGACAATGCGTTCGTTACAGACGCACCCACACCGTGGAGACCCCCGGATTTCTTATAGCCTGCTCCACCGAACTTACCACCGGCGTGGAGAATAGTGAAGACGACCTGGGGAGTCGGAATACCTGTCTTATGCATACCGGTCGGGATCCCCCGCCCGTTATCAAATACGGTAATGGAACCGTCCTTGTGCAAAGTAATGTCAATTCGCGAACAGAATTTGGCGAGATGCTCGTCCACTGCATTATCCACGATTTCCCATACGAGATGGTGAAGGCCCGACGAGCTTGTACTCCCAATATACATACCTGGCCGCTTACGGACTGCGACTAGCCCTTCGAGCACTTGAATGTCGTCTGCCCCGTAACCCTTTGAGCCATCTTTGCCCACAGGTTCTTCGGCAAACAAATCGATCTGATCGACCATTCATGCTCCTCCTTTATTTACGCTTTATGTATACAGTGAACGGAAGAGTTATCCCTCAGGTAAGGAGTTCAATCGATAGCCTATACCCAAGGGAACATTCAAAAGTCACACTGTATTAACAAAAACAATCAAAATGCAAACAGATGTTTTGTTATCCTTGTCCATTTTAATTCAATATATCCTGTTTCGTAAAGACAGTGAATGAAATGATGAGCGATATGGCCGCCCAAACCGCCAGAACTGTCAAAGAAAATCCTAATGTCATACCTTCAATGGGTGCCGGAGTACCTGCCAAGTAATTGGTTAAGTCCAAGTTCACCATGAACAAATATTTAGCACTCGTCCAGGCAGACGCCATATTCGTTAGAATCGTTCCGGCAATCAGAGCAGCCATCATAATTACAATACTTGCTGCTGTACTGCGGACTAATACGGATACCATAAAGGCAAGCATCGCGACCGTAATGCTTATGAACCAGATCAGCCCGCATTGCATCAGGATGTAAGCCCATTGTGGAACGGCATGCACTCCAGACAGGTCTACATCGGAGCCGTTAAGCTTAAAGCCGGTGAACACCGGAATATTAAATCCTTTATATCCAAAAACGAGTCCGGATATTAGATAGCTTACGATAAACGCGGAGACGACGATCAACGAGACGAACATAAGCAGAGCAATCAGCTTGCTAAACAGCACCTTCCATCTTCGCACCGGTCTTGTAAGCAGCATCTTGATCGTTCCCGAAGACCGCTCTGAGGAGACAATATCCGAGGCAATGGCCATGATCAGAAGAGGAATGAACAGCGTAGCCGCATTATCCATGAACTGCCGTGTGAAGCCCACGCCCCCAGGCTCCTGAGGATTCACATCATGCTCCAAATAATATTTCATCTGCTGAATATATATAATTCTGTATTTCTTCCACTCCTCGGGCACACGGGCGCTTTGGAGAGAATTCTGATTATCCGTAATGGCTTGACGAACAGCCAGACGCCAATCCGAATTGAATTTCTCACGATTATTCTGGGCAATCTTCATCTGGGCATATACAAAGATCGGGACGAGCACAATCAGAACCAGAATGACAACATAGAACCTTTTCTTCTTCATCATTTTGATCGTCTCGTTCTTAATTAACGGCAATACACTATTCAATCGATTCACCTTCTGTCATCTCGAGGAACAGCTGCTCCAGAGTAGGATTTATCTTATGTACATCCCGTACCTCAACCCCTGCGTTCACCAGAATAGGAACCGTAGCGGAAATGGAATCACCGATGAACTGGGTAACCACAGAATCCTCATTCAGACCTGCGGCGATTGTATCATCAAGGACGGAATGGGGGTCAGCTACGATCTTAGCCCCTTGTTTCTTCAAAATCTCAATGCCGCGAGCCCTCGGATTCAGCTGCCATATCACATAGTTGGCATTGCCAGAGACCAGTTCATTTACGCCGCCTACGGCAAGCACCCGGCCGCGGCTTATGATCGCCACGCGATCGCAGAGCAGCTGAATCTCACTAAGAAGATGACTGGATACGAACACAGCCATTCCCTCCTCAGCCAACCGGCGGATAAAGGCCCGGAGCTCCTTGATTCCCTTGGGATCAAGTCCATTCGTAGGCTCGTCTAGTATGAGCAGCTTAGGACGGCCAAGCAAAGCCTGTGCGATTCCAAGGCGCTGACGCATCCCCAGCGAGTAGGTCTTCACCTTATCGTGAATTCGCTGATCCAGCCTTACGATCTCAACCACTTCCTGAATCCGCTGCTCATCAACCCCCGGCTGCATACGGGCGAAATGTTGGAGATTCTCCCATCCCGTCAGGTAGGGATAGACCTCTGGGTTCTCTACAATGGAGCCCACAAAAGCCAACGCTCGCTCCGGATCACGATTCACGTCATAGCCGCAGATCTGAACTTTGCCCTCGGTTGGCTTAATAAGATCTACGAGCATCCGGATCGTTGTCGTCTTCCCAGCCCCATTCGGCCCAAGAAATCCGAAGATCTCACCGCTTCTTACGTCGAAGGTGACATCATCGATAATCCATTTCTTCCCGATCTTCTTCCGCAAATGCTCTACGGAGAGCACGATTTCTAAGCTGCTGCGTTCTTCCTGGCTGTTATGGACCAACACTTCTCACTCCTCACCTGATCTATTAACGCAGTCCCTGTACAATACGCTCTGCAATATATTGATATCCGTCGCCATTCGGATGGAAATGATCATCCGCCAAATATTTATTCGTATTTCCCGTGAAAATGTCAAAGGTTGAGACAACCCGGCCATTTTCATAGGTGTTCAGTATTTCTGAAGCCCTCATATTCCAATCCGTAACAGCCTGGTTCCCAGGAATCCGCATTTCCTTCAAATCGTTAAAAGGATTATAGAGGCCCACATAGACCAGCTGTGCTGTTGGATTGATCTCATAAATTTTATCGACTATTTGCTTCAGTCTTACAGAAGCCTTCTCGACCTCAGAAGATAACTCCTTATAAGTGGGAAGAGCCTTGCCGGTTTGGACATTCTGGGCCCCCTGGAACAAGTCATTTCCTCCAATGGATAGAAGAATGACATTTGCGCTCCTTAGCACGTACTGAACTCCCTCTTCACTTAACGTCGGCAGAAGTCCTTTTGTAGTCATCCCGTTCACTCCCAAATTGTTCACAAGCTTAACCGGAAGCTTCTGGTCCTTTTGGAGCTCATTTAGCGTTCTACGCACAAACCCTTGACCTGTATCATCTCCGGTCCCTTTAGCCAGGGAGTCACCTAGCGATACGATATTAAATTCCTTGGCATTCGTTGTTGGAGCTACGCTTGATAAGTTCCCGCTAGGGGTACTTGCCCACAGATTCCCAGTCTCCGGTGCGATTACGTCTTTAACCGCATACAAAAATCCGGCAAGCAGCAGCAGCGTTGCCAGAACTGAAGATATGCCTATAGTTCGCCATAACCAAGACGAAGAATTCATAATGACCCTCCCGCTGTATTAGTCAGATGTTTCTTGTTCAAGTATACATTTGTTAGACTTATGTAATTAACATAAATCACCTTTTTACAATTTGCAAATTCAATAGGGATAGAACTAGACATTTGTGAAAACAAAGAGTATAATAAATTTCACCGAGTTATTTTTTGGGTTATTAGCTTAGCTGGTAGAGCAGCCGACTCTTAATCGGCAGGTCGCAGGTTCGACCCCTGCATAACCCATACTGTACCCGAAGAAGCAGCGGACATATCCGCTGCTTTTTTTATTATTTACATCGTTGATTTCTATGTATCTTTCTTATGATGAAATCTCTTCAACATAAGGAACTTAAGACAATAACCCAGAAAGCCTTGTAGAGATAAAAAGATCTGCTTACCCGAATTGGATAAGCAGCCCTCATTCATTTTCCGATAAATTCTTGTACCCATAGTCCATTGTAATACCCGACACCGATCAGTGTATAATGCGGATTCAAAATATTCTTACGGTGACCTGGGCTGTTCATCCAATCCTTAACTACTTCCTCCGGAGTTTGCTGCCCTTTGGCAATATTCTCGCCCGCGTAACGAAACGTAATGTTATAAGCGTCCATCATGTCGAATGGAGAACCATAAGTAGGTGAAGTATGGCTGAAATAATTATGCTTGTACAGATCAATAGCCTTATCCTTCGCAAGTCCTCTCAGCTTGTCATGAACAACAAGCGTCGACAATCCCGCCTTCGTCCTCTCCTTATTGACGAGTTCTACCACCTTGGCTGCACGATCGGCCTGGATCTTGGCGTACATCGCCGCAAGCTCTGCCTGCTTGGAGGTCGCGCCGGCCTTTGAATAAGTGGCAGCTGCTGCATCGGAATTAATGAAGTACGTACTGAACAGCAGGGCGGCCAGTACTGCAGAGATCATGCGTGATGCCAATGTTCTTACGTGTAACTTGTCCATGATCAATCTCCCCTTTCCAAGCGGAACATTAAGGTAATTAACCTCCATTATTGAAAATCCTAACAGAGTTAGCCTTATGTAACATTTTAACATGGATAGGATGTCCTCGCATTACCAAAATGTGGGATAACCGCGACATTTCTGCCGCGGCTGATTGTTAATTCATTTATTATTTTTTGTTCGCATATTTACGCATGTCGAAAGCTACTGCGGCAACGATAATAATACCTTTGATAATCAGCTGCCAGTTCGGACTTACCCCGATAAACGTTAATCCATAGTTGATAACTGTAAAGATAAGCACCCCGGTCAAGACACCCGGTACGGTACCGATACCCCCAGTTGTTGACACGCCGCCTACCACGCATGCTGCAATGGCATCAAGCTCGTACATGTTACCGTAGTTATTAGTTGCTCCACCTGTTCTGGCTGCTTCCATTACACCCGCAAGGCCATACAGTGCACCTGCGATGGAATAGATCCAGATCAGGTTACGGGACACGTTAATTCCTGATACTTTAGCAGCTTGTTCGTTACCGCCAATTGCATACATGTTTTTACCAAGCCGTGTTTTGTTAAAGATGACCCACACTATAACAGCTACGATGAGTGCAATAATGACGATATACGGGATGGAATATTGGCCAGAACCAATACTTCCGGACCCCCACCATTTAGTGAAATCAGGTCTAAGTCCGCCAATCGGCTGTGAGTGGTTCGGATCCATATCGAAGTATAGTGAGTTCACACCATAAATAATAACCATCGTACCCAGTGTAGCAATGAATGGGGGAACCCTTAATTTAGCTACAATTAATCCATTGATCATTCCGAACAGGAACCCGACTGCAATCGCAAGCAGAACGGGAACGATAACCGGCAGGTCTGCAAGTCCCGGGAAGAACCTTCTCGGGTAATCCTGAATCTGCAGCATAGAAGCTGAGATAACGGCGGTTAGGCCGACCATACGTCCTGCTGATAAGTCCGTTCCCCCTGTAATCAGGATGAAGGCAACACCCAGCGCAATAATCGTCCGTGTAGCTGATTGGTTCAATACGTCACGCAGTGCGTTAATCCCGATAAAAGATGGATCATAAATAGCTATCCCGATAATCAGTACCACCAATACGATATAGATGGCATTTTGAGTAATAATATCTTGTATTCTTCTAGCACTCATGTTCATGCTTCCTCCCTCTCCCGCCTTTAATGCTGGGCAGCCAGTCGCATAATCGTCTCTTCACTGGCCGTTTCTCCATCTAGAATTCCTGTCATTTTCCCTTCGGACATAACCATAATGCGATCGGACATCCCCAGCAGCTCAGGCATTTCTGAGGAGATCATAATGATGCTCTTTCCTTGGCGTGCCAAGTCCGCAATGATGGAGTAAATCTCGAATTTCGCTCCCACGTCTATACCACGGGTAGGTTCATCCAGCAGAAGAACCTCCGGCTCGGTTAACAGCCATCTTGCAAGCAGAACCTTTTGCTGGTTCCCCCCGGACAGATTCATAATAAGTGCCTTGGTATTCGGCGTTTTGGTACGCAGCTTCTCAATCATTTTGTTAGTCTCAGCCTGCTTCTTCTTCTCATTGAGCAGCAAGTATGGCGTTACGTACCGGTCCAGATTGGCAATAGCTCCATTCTCATGCACGGACAGCACGGGGAAGATCCCGGTAGTCCGGCGTTCTTCGGTTAATAGGGCCAGACCATATTTCATTGCATCTTTAGGTGATTTGATCTTAACTTTCTTGCCATGAATAGAGATACTTCCTGAAGACAGCTCCCGAAGGCCGAATAGCGCTTCAATCAGCTCTGTCCGCTGAGCCCCAACCAGTCCGCCAACACCGAGAATTTCTCCCTTTCTAAGCTCGAAGGAGACGTTCTTGAACGATTTGTCCACTGGTGAAGTCAATTCATGTGCTTGCAAAATCACATCTCCAGGCACGTTGTCCCGTTCTGGGAAACGATGCGTCAGATCGCGTCCGACCATCTTCGAGATGATAAGATCCGTTGTCATCTCAGCTGCCGGCCAAGTGCCGATCTTCTTCCCGTCACGCATGATGGTGACATCGTCCGAGATGCGAAGGATTTCCTCCATTTTGTGAGATATATAAATGATGGCAACGCCCTTGGCTTTCAAATCACGGATAATACGGAACAAATGTTCAACTTCCACACCGGTGAGCGACGAGGTTGGTTCATCCATCACGATAATTCGAGAGTTAAATGATACCGCTTTCGCGATTTCGATCGACTGAATCTTCGACACTGATAATTTACCAACTAAGGTGTCCGGCTTTAAATCAATATCCAGCTGTTTGAAAAGCTCTTCTGTATCACGGTACATCTTGCTGTGATCCACGAACTTAAATGGCCCTAGTCCCTTCATTGGGAATCTTCCGAGCCAAATATTCTCCATGACATCCCGGAAAGGGATTGGATGAAGCTCCTGATGGATCATCGATATGCCGTTTGCTAGAGCAGCGCTGGAGTTCTGAATCTCGGTTTTATTGCCATTCAAATAAATTTCGCCTCCGTCCGGCTTGTAAATACCGAACAGACATTTCATAAGGGTCGATTTCCCTGCGCCATTCTCTCCCATGAGCGCATGCACAGTTCCGGGCCTAACCTGCAAGGTTACTTGATCTAATGCTTTAACACCGGGAAATTCTTTTGAGATATTTCTCATCTCAAGGTAATACTCTTGTTCAGCCATTTGCATTTCGCCTCCTTACTACCGCATTTCCTATCCGCTTTATTTATTCTTTGCGATGTATAAAACTTGGAAGGCTCCCTGCAGTTCTGCAGAAAGCCTCCCTTTTCTTATGCCTTATGCCGAGAAGCTTGAATTCACTTATTGAGCGTCTTTCATGTTGTCTTTAGTGATTTTTTTGTAAGGAATCCAGATGTACTGCTTGTCGGTTACATCAAAACCAACGCTTTCTTTTGTGATTTCTTTGCCTTGACCAAGCAGGGAAGCCAGTGTAACTGCTGCTTTACCTTGGTTGTTCGCATCGTTAAGAACGGTACCCAGCAAAGTTCCATCTCCCAGTGCTTGAAGCGCTGGTGCAGTAGCGTCAACACCTACAACTGGTACATATTTACCGCCTGTAAAGTATCCTCCCGCTTTCAATGCTTCGATAGCTCCGAGCGCCATATCGTCATTGTTCGCGAAGACAGCTTCGATCTTATCGCCATGCGCGGCCAGGAAGGCAGCCATTTTCTCTTGACCTTTTACACGGTCCCAGTTCGCATTGTCTTCAGCCAATTTCTCCACCTTGATGCCTGCTTCTTCTACAGCCTGAATCGAATACTTCGTACGAAGCTCTGCATCCTGGTGACCTTGTTCACCCTTCAGCATGACATATTGGAGAACGCCGTCTTTATTCTTATCCGCTTCCGGATGAGCTTTCCAGTAATCTACAACCAATCCGCCTTCCAGGGAACCGGATTCTTCTGCTTTGGCTCCAACGTAGTACACCTTATCCCATTTCTTCATATCTTCTGGAAGTGGTTCGCGGTTCAGGAATACTACCGGAGTGTCTTTCGCTTTAGCTTTATCAATGATGACACCTGCTGCTGTACGGTCAACCGGATTGATGACAAGAGCTTTCGTGTTCTTAGTCAAGAACAAGTCAACCTTATCATTCTGTGTTGGCTGAGAGTTCTGGCTGTCTACGATTTCAACTTTCGCAATCCCTTTACCGTTCTTCTCAATTGAGTTACGAACACCTGTCATGAACGTGTCGTCGAACTTATAAATCGCTACACCTACGCTCGGCTCAGTGGAAGAACCACTGCTTCCCGAACCTGAACACCCCGCCAGTGCTGCTCCCAAAACCGATGTTGCCAGTACTACCATGCTTAATTTCTTCATATTCTGTTGACCTCCCATAGTCTGATAAGATGGTACCTCTTCTTTATTTAGGTCTGATTTGTGGGTCATGTGAATCACTTGGTTACGTTTTCATTATGCATGAATATCGAACCTTTGCGAATCTAAAATTCTGATGTGTTTATATGAAAATTCTCACTAATCTGCTTATGCGAATCATAATAAAAAGCGCCTCTCCGATTAGGGAAAAGACGCTTCATCATTCATATGTCTCATTGCTAATTATGCTTATCTACATACCTGCCGTGCTCAGGCACAGCAAGTTCATCAAAGTTCTCGGCTAATCGGCTGAGTCCTCTCATTAGCTGCTCACCAGACACCGGCCGTCCATGTCCAGTAATTGCCCTTTGCGGCTTCAGATCGGCGAGCTTCTTCACGGACTCCTTCGCCTGCTCCCAATCCGGGGTGAAATAAGCAGGAGGACCACTAAACTCAATCTCTTGGGAAATGACAGATAACGCAGATTCTTGCTTGACTGTAATAAAAGCATCCCCAGCTATTAAGGTTCTGTCCGAATCCCTGTACAAAGAAATGTGACCCGGGCTATGTCCGGGAGTATGAATCCAGCGCCAATCTGGAAGATATGGAACGCTCCCGCCCTGGGGAAGTGAATGTATTCTGTCCCCCATATCTATAGCCTTGTGCGGATAAATCGGCGAGATTCCGGCCATTAATCCACCACCAACGCTGGGGTCACCCGGGGGATAGTCCTGCTTGCCTGTCAAGAATGGCAGCTCGAGTGGATGAGCATAGACAGGTGCTTGCAGACGATCTGACAGGGTAATAGCGCCTCCTACATGATCAAAATGCCCATGCGTGAGAATGATCGCTTTAGGTGAACGTCCATATCGTTCAATCGCTTCTCTCTCGAGCGCATCCACTACAGACTCGAGGCCAGTGTCAATTAGCACCCAATCTCCTCTGGAAGGGTCACCTACAAAACATACATTAGCGATAAGCGACCGTACAAAAGTAATATCACTAGTCACGGATTCGACATCGAGCGCACCCGTCTTCAGCATGCTTTTATCATTCACTTTCGCATCACTCCAAGTCTTAGGTAAATCTCGCACATAAACGTAATTTACCCATAGACAAGCCGATCTATTAGTTGCAGCAACAGATAGATTATTTGATAAAAGGGAACAAAAGCTTCTGATTGTCGGGCCAGAGCATATTGTCCAGATCAATCAGCTTCGTGCCTGTATCGTAACGCTCTGAAATACTCTTGCCTTCGGCCAGTTGTACTGCTGAGGCCACCGCAAGATAACCGTTACTGTATGGATTCTGGACAACCATAGCCTGTACGGTCCCTTCTTGAAGCTTCTCCAGCATCTCGGGTGGATTGTCAAAGGTAACCAGCTTGATTCTGCCTCCATATCCCAGATCGTCAATCGCTTTCCCTGCACCTATTGATGCTTCAGCATTTAGGGCTACAATGCCCTTGATCTCGGGAAAATCATGAATCATGGTCTTGGTCAGCTTATCCGCTAACTTCTCATCAGAACCGCAATACTCAGTATCTGCGATCTTAAGGTCTGGGAAGCGGGCAATATAATCCGTGAAACCTTCCTCCCTTTGATCCGCGTTTCGTGCTCCTTTCACAAAGTTAACGATGCCGATTTCACCTTTGGTACCTGTTAATTCCACCAGACGCTCCGCCGCCTTCTGGCCGGCCTCGTAGTTATTCGCGCCGATATAGGATTTCACTTTGGCGGAAGCGACTTCCGCATCCATGGATAATACCGGAATACCATAATAGGACGCTTGATCTGTTACTTGTGCTAAAGCCATATAATCACTAGCAGATAGAATAATTGCATCTGTTCCATTCTGGATGGACTTCTCCATTAAGGCGATCTGTCCTTTGTAGTCATTCTCGTTAGCTGGTGCCATAAAATCCAGCTTTACATTATATTCCTTGGCAGCTACCTCTGCCCCCATTTTAATCGTCTTCCAATAGTCGCCGTGGTCCATTTTGACAATCATACTCACCCGGGTAACAGATTCCTCTACCGCCCTAAGATCCATGGGAGAGGAACACGACCCAGCCGAAATGAACAGGATCATCAACACGCCAAATCGAAGAATGAGCTGCTTGATCTTCATGGCTGTCCTCCATTATCCCTAATATCCGATTTCGTGATAGGCAGCCGAACGGTTACAGACGTTCCCTCTTCCAGCTCACTCTCAAAAGTTAGCCCATAAGGTGCACCATAGTACAGGGAGATGCGTTCATGCACGTTCCTAACTCCTACGCCAGATCCGCTGTCCTGCCTGGCTCGTCCTGACAATATTCCCTTATGCACTTCCTCCGGCATCCCTACGCCATTGTCGGTCACCCGAATGAATAGACTCTCGTCCTCTATCCAGGAGTAGATTCCGATAAATCCTTCATCAACCATCATTTCGATTCCATGATGAATCGCATTCTCGACCAAAGGCTGGAGAATAAGCTTAAGTGTCATACAATTCAGGGCCTCATCCTGAGCCTCTATCTCATACTGGAACTTATTCTTGAAACGAATCTTCTGGATAATCAAGTAATTTCGCACATGCTCCAGTTCATCATGAACCGATATTATATTGTTCCCTTTGCTCAGGCTGATTCGGAAGAATTTAGACAATGAAGTGATGGTAGTAACCACCTCTTCCTTACGTCCCATTTCGGCCATTCGAGTAACTGAATTCAGAGTGTTATACAAAAAGTGAGGGTTAATTTGCGCCTGAAGAACTTCAAGCTCTCCTTTACGCTTCGCTTCCTGCTCCAGAATAATCTGATCCATAAGTTCCCGTATTCTACGGATCATCAAATTGAACCTCTTGGAGAGCTGCTCAACCTCATAAGCCCCGCTTACATCAATAATGGTGCCAAAGTCTCCATCCTCCACTTTCTTCACGGATCTCTCCAGGTTGCGCAGAGGCTTGGCAATTCGGTACGAGACAAGAACAGAGACAATCAGAACAATGCCAAGCATCACGAACAGGAACCAGAGCATGAAGGCATTAATGTCCTTCCTTGTCGTCATAATCTCATCGGCATAGGTCACGCCCACGACCTTCCAGCCTGTAGGCTGAACGGTCTTGATTGTAATAATCCGTTCTTCTCCTGTGGAATTGTCCGTATAGCTGCCGAAGGAATAATTCAGCACAGGCTCCAGATTCTCGTATTTAAGTCCGGCATAGATTAACTGCTGCTGCGGGTGGTAGACCATGTTCCCAAGACCATCAATAATATAGACATAGCCCTTCTTGCCAAGACTTACCCGTTTGCTCAGCTCATCGATGGTACGAAAATTGATATCAACCGCAAGAATCCCTTTTTTCTTCACCCCTTGATCTACATAACTAATTTCCTTACTCATGGTGACCACCCAGCGGTACGGGGATTTGAATACATTTTGAATATGAGGCGGGGAGAATTGAAGAAGACCCGAATGTTCCTGGGCGGATTCGAACCATCCCTGCCTTGTCAGCCTCGAATTGGAACGCATGCTGGTATTCGGCGTGTTGAGCACCAGCTCGCCACCCTTGGTGAACAAAGCGATTGAGACCAAATCTTCACGTGTATTAAGAATCGTACCTAATTGGCTCTCCATTTGCTCGCCCGTTAAAGTCTGGGCGTTACCCACGCGTTCCTCTACCAACTCAAAAATATCTTTCATTCCCGAGATATAGAACTCCAGGTTGAGATTCACCTGATCAATAATCTGTCCTATGTTCAGGTACGTGTTCTCTTCTGAAGATTTGGAAAATTTATTGTACAGCATCACGCTCACAAGCAGCACGGTAATTATGGTAATGAACATGAACGATAACGTAATCATGACCTGAATCTTCTTATAATGAAACCTTCCAATCGGCTGATATAACTTCTTCCAGAGCTTCATTGCACCCTGGCTCCGCTCCGATATTCTTTCGGTGAGATTCCAAATTTCTTGCGAAAGCAGAAGCTAAAATAATTCGGGTCAGCGAATCCGATCTGTTCGGCAATTTCAAATGCTTTTAATTCCGTATTCCTTAGCAGTTCCTGTGCAGCCTCCATTCTTATGCCGAGCAGATAATTCACAAAGGTCATTTTGACCTCTTTCTTAAAGATGGCACTGAAATAACCGGTGCTGATATGCAAATACTCGCACACCTTGTTGATCGAAATCTCACTTTCGCGGTAATGCTCACGGATATATTCCTTGGCGTCTTCCACTAGGCGGTTATAGCTGGATTCCCGGTCGGAGGCAATCGAACTTCTTAATTTCAAGCACAGCTCTCTGAACCATTCCTTAGCCTCCAAAGCATGCGAGAATTTCGTTATCTCACCGAGTCCTGTTGCCCCGTTACCGAACAATCGATCCAGATCCACATGGATCTCCTTAGCCACCTTTACAGCAGCAGTCAGCATCTCAAGCAAATAAATTTGAAATTCCTGGTATGAGATCCCTGTATCCGAGATCCTGTTAAACAGCTGATCCATCAAAGTGTTGATTTCCTGTTCTGTGCCTACCTTAAGACATCTAACAAGCTCTTGTTCGTTAAAATCGCTAACGGTAAATGGTTCCGAGGAGCGATTCTCCATGTCCTCAATCCAGATCACCTTATTCCCGCCATATAATAAGCGATAATCAAAGGCTTGGACCGCATCTTTATAAGACATATACAGCTTTTGAAGACTATCCTGTGAGCTACCAGCCCCAATCGTAACGGTTCGCTTCAGATATCTCTCGATACTGTTACGAGTTTCCTCCAGCATACTCAGTGACGTCTGACTTATTGAGTCCGAATCGCTCTCATCACTAATACTCAGCACAACAACCTCATCATGGTGAATAAAGACATGACCACTTTCATATTTCCCGGCGATTTCCGAGGTGATATTCAGCACGGCGAACAACTCCAGGTCATGATCGAAAGTTTCTTTGAGAGAAAGAGCACCCTTCTGCTCCGAAGTTAGACCTTGAGTCTTCTCTTCCTTCACTTTAGGATCCAGCCTGATAATCGATACCATATACTTGCTGCCTTCCAGGTTTAGCGAGTAAGACTGAATCTTGTCATGAATCTCATTCTTCGGAAGTCTGCGGGTTACCAGGGAGGACAAAAAAATGCTCTGCAGCACAGGAAGATTCCGCCTGTAATGTTCAGTCAAGAGGTGAATGTTCTCTTTCTGAGCGACTTCCTCATCAATGTTAGCCTTAACCTTCAGCAAAATATGAATCAGATCTTGCGAGGAAAAAGGCTTTAGCACATATTCATCAATTTGCAGTCGAATCGCTTTCTGGGCATATTCGAATTCCTCGTACCCGGTTAAAATTATAATTTTGGTAGCCGGGTAGTTCTCTCTGATCCATTCAGACAGCTGCAGCCCGTTCATAAAAGGCATCTGAATATCAGTAACCACGATATCCGGCTGGTGCTTCTCAACCATCTCAGCAGCTTCGCGCCCGTTCTCGGCCGTATCCGCCACAATGAAGCCTAATGCATTCCAATCGATTTCGGTCAGCAATCCTTCCCTTACATCTGCTTCGTCATCGACTAAAATTAACTTATACATGATAACCATCCTTCGGGTAGGGTGTGAGCCTCTGCAATAATCTTGGCGGCATCCGCAATTTATCATAAAGATGCAAAACTATTGTAACCGTTTACCTTAAATCCCTCAACGAATTTATCATTTTTCGAAGTGACTTCCAGTTCAAATAACCTGGAATTATCCAGGCGAAATGGTTGACAGCACCACAGTTATGGTTAAATATGGATAGTGGTTGCTTTGGTCTATTTGGTAACTGTGCGACCATTGCTTCCTAATTAACTCATTTTGAGAAAACAAAGGAGAACAACATGTTGAAGAAATTGATGGCGGCAGTAATTTTGATGGGCTTGTTGTCAGCCTGCGGTAACAGCAGTACAACGGAGAAGAAAGCCGGTGCAGAATCAAATACGCCTGCTCCGTCCACATCGGCATCAACACCTGCTTCTACTGAGCCGGCTGCAGATTCTAAGGATGACTCTGGCACCCTGGAGGAGAAGAAAGAAATCCCTGCTGATTTCAAAACTTACGAGAATGAACAATTTAATGTCTCCTATCCAAAAAGCTGGAGTACATATGATGAGAAGCAATTAAACAATCCTATGATTAAAGCGGCATTCTATGATCCCCAGCCTACAGGAAACTTCACCACAAATATTAATGTAACGGTGAATGCCGACACTTCGTATACAGCTAAAGTAATTGCTGAGAGCTCAGCTAAGCTGCTGGAGGAAAAAGGGGAAGCAAGCGGAATGTCAAATTATAAGCAAATTGAATACAAAGACGTTGATCACGCCGGCTTCAAAGCAGGAATCTCCACGTCCAGCTATACCAGCACTCAGACCAAGTCTGATATTATCCTCTCTCAGCTGATTATTCCGGCTAAGAAGAACACTTATGTGGTCAGCTTCTCTTCCACCAAAGAAACTTATGATAAATTTAAGGATACGCTGGTCAAGGAGATCATGGATTCCTTCACTATTAAAGAATAATCAGATACCTTCAATTCGAAAAGCAAAACCTCACCTAATTAGAATGGAAGTAACATCAGCCCATTTTAAATAAGTGAGGTTTTTGTACGTGAATTCCCAATTGGACAAAAAAAATCATCCCTAAGGGATGACGAATGAAAAGATGAACTATTCCAATGTTTTATAAAGACGGTATCCGGAGCATTCGAATCCCATCCGTTCATAGAACGGCTTGGCATCAATACGCTCTTCATCGCCCGTGGACAGGAACAGCTCCTGACTTCCCTTACGCTTCCCCCAGGACTCAACCTCATGAATCAGTCTCTTTCCAATGCCCTTGCCTCTGTGATTCTCATCTACTACAAGTGCGGTAATGCGAGTAACGGGCTGCTCCATATCATGGGTCTGCAGCTGTCTTAGGCTTACTGTACCAACTACTTCACCATCTAGTTCTGCTACAAAATTACGAAAATGCGGGTGATTCTCAAATGCCGCAAGTCTTTCTTCCATAACACTTACCGTTGTGGGATAACGAAGCTGTCTCATAAGAGCTGTAATCTCCTTCGCATCTTCACGTGAACATTTGCGGATTAAGAGTGCCGGAGCACATACCTGATTACTCATTCAGCCCATTCCACCTTTAATAGACTTGCCGCCTTTTTGGCATGGATGCGTGCAGTCTCCACATCTTCGTCAGCGCTGAGAGCTACTGCCATCCGACGCCCCGGCTTACTGAGCGGCTTACCGAAAATTCTGATCTGTGTACGAGGAATTTCAAGTGCTTCATGAACGCCGCTGATCCTAAAAGACTGGCCCTCCCGGTCAGCCTTCAGTGTAGCTGAAGCACCTGGAGTAAGCACATGTACCGAAGGTACTGGGAAGCCCAGAATAGCTCTAACGTGCAGAGCAAATTCGGACAGGTCCTGTGTAACCATGGTCACCATGCCTGTATCATGCGGACGAGGAGATACCTCACTGAACAGAATGCCTTGCTCTGTTACGAACAATTCCACCCCGAACAAGCCATATCCGCCCAGCGCATCCGTAATGGTACGGGCAATTTCCTGTGCTTCTTGAAGAGCCTGACTACTTATGAAATGAGGCTGCCAGGATTCAATATAATCGCCGTCCTTTTGAATATGACCAATAGGTGGGCAAAAGATCGTTCCGGAGACGCTTCGAACGGTAAGCAGCGTAATCTCACTTTCAAATTTGACAAAAGACTCGACAATCACCGCTGCTCCCTTCGCACGCGCACCTTCAAGTGCCGCATTCCAGCTGGCTTCGGCATCTTCCGGTGTCCGGCATACGGTCTGGCCTTTACCTGAGGAACTCATCAGCGGTTTAACCACACAAGGTGTGCCTAGCTCCTTAACTGCCTCTTTCAGGCTGTCTAGACTGTCCGCAAACCGGTAGTCCGCTGTAGGAATGCCTAGCTCCTCGGCTGCGAGCCGCCGAATTCCTTCGCGATCCATTGTAAGACGAGCCGCGCGGGCGGTTGGAACCACATGATATCCTTCCTCTTCAAGCTCAAGCAGTGCCGAAGTGGCAATAGCTTCGATCTCCGGCACAATGATATCCGGCTTTACCTGATGAATCAGATTCTTTAGTGCCTCAGCATCAAGCATGTCAATGACATGAGACTCATGGGCAACCTGCATCGCTGGAGCATGTTCATATCGATCTACCGCAATGGTCCTTACACCTAATCTTTGAGCTTCAATGATGACCTCTTTGCCAAGCTCTCCACTGCCAAGCAGGAGCATCGTTCTGGCATGATCAGAAAAAGGAGCACCCCACATTCGTCTGAAATCCCCCTAGTTAATATGGACTAAATTAAGTCATTGTAAAAACTGCTTAAAATGATCCAAATAGATAAGTAGTTTCTTCTTATCTATTTTCCGGGTTTCTCGTCCAGAATGCAAGAGTGCTCCGCTAAAAATCTACTTATTTCCGACAATTAGTTACAAAAATCTGAATTGTGCTTCTATTAACCCACTGTAAATTCCCTGTTGCTTCATAAGCTGGTCATGGTTCCCTTCTTCCTTGATCTCCCCGTGGTCTAGTACGACGATATGATCCGCATGTCTGATCGTGGACAACCGGTGAGCGACAATGAAGGAAGTTCTGTCTTTAAGAAGAACCTTCAGGGCCTCCTGAATTTTCAGTTCGGTCTCTGTATCAATACTTGCCGTAGCTTCGTCCAATATAAGGATCCGCGGGTTAGCGAGCAGTGCTCTGGCAAAAGACAACAGCTGACGTTGTCCCATCGAGAGGGCACTTCCCCGTTCCTCTACTTCTGTCTCATATCCACCAGGCAGCTGGGTAATAAAATCATGAGCGTCAACAGCCCTTGCCGCAGCCTCGACGTCTTCATCCGTAGCATCCAGTCGTCCAAAACGGATATTGTCCCGAATCGTACCCGAGAATATGAACGTATCCTGAAGCACGATCCCGATCTGGCTCCGAAGACTCTGAAGCGTGACATCCCGAATATCATGTCCATCTATGGTTATTCTACCCTCTGTTATATCGTAGAATCGGCTCACCAGATTGATGATTGTACTCTTCCCGGATCCGGTATGCCCTACCAAAGCAACTGATTGACCTGCCTTTACTTGCAGATTAATCCCTTTTAGAGCTGGACGTCCTTTTTCATACTCGAAGACTACATGATCAAAATGAATATTTCCATGAATGGCCGGGATCGGCCTAGCATCCGGCTTATCCGCCACCGATGGCTGTTCATCAATAAATTCAAAGATTCTCTCCGAGGAAGCCATAGCTACAAGAAGCTGGTTATACATCTGGCCAAGCCGGTTAATCGGGTCCCAGAAGTTACCAACGTAGTTACTGAAAGCTACTAGCAGACCAATCGTAATCTCACCAGATTGAATGAGATAAGCTCCCAGCCAGAACAGAATAAAGCTTCCGATCCCGCCAGTAATTTCGATTAGCGGCCCAAACATCTGGTTCATCGCCGAGGCCTTATCCCAGGACTTCTTGCTGTCCTTGTTCATTACATCGAAATAATTCATGTTCTCTTGTTCCTGTGTATAGGCCTGGGTCACTCGTATCCCCTGAATGGATTCATTCAGATGGGAATTAATCCGGGAGTTCTTCGTTCGCACCACCTGCCAGGCAATTCGGATCGTCTGACGCAGCTTGGTTGAGATGAAGAACATGATCGGTACTGTGACCATCACCGCAAGTCCAAGCTTCCAATTGACCAGCAGCAGGATAATTACAATCCCGAGCAGCTGCACACAGTCAATCATGAGGTTCACTACCCCGTTAGTGAACAGATCCTGCAGCGAGTTCACATCATTGGTGACCCGAACAAGAACTGACCCAGCCGGACGTTTGTCATAGAAATTGAAGGAAAGCTTCTGAATATGACGGAACAGGTCTGATCTAAGATCATAAATGACCCTTTGACCAATTATATTCGTATATTTGATCCGGTAAGCATTGGCAGCCCATTGAATTAAATACAGCAGAATTACAGATGCGGTTATGATGTAGAGAAGCTTCAGACTACCTTCTTTAACTATCGCTTTGTCAATGGCCAAGCTCGTTAGATAAGGCACAGTCAGCTTAGTAATGGTCCCAAGAACCATCATGAGAATAATCAGCGGAAGCAGCTGCTTGGCATAAGGCCTCATATAAGAGAACAGCCTTCTGAACTGCTTCCAATCAAACGCTTTGTCGATTGCATCATCGTCCTTGTAGATAAATCGGTCATTCAGTTCCTGCTTCTTCTTCATCCCAGGTTTCTGACTGGATGTCAGCTCCGTTTGCGTGCTCATACGGAATTCACCTCATCTTCCTCATCCGATGTCCGGGAAAGATAATCCGCATACTGAATACGGAACACCTCCTGGTAGGGACCCTTGGTTTGAATAAGCTCATCATGTCTTCCCTGTTGGACCACCCGTCCTTGATCCATCACAAGGATTAGGTCCGCATGTCTTAACGAGGAGATCCGGTGAGCAATGATGAACGTCGTTCTTCCTCGCATGACCTCCTGGAATCCGGTCTGGATCTCATGTTCGGTCTCCATATCCACAGCGCTCGTTGCATCATCCAGAATAAGAATTTTAGGATTCTTCAAGAGAGCCCTTGCAATGGCAATCCGCTGCTTCTGACCTCCCGACAATCCCATTCCGCGCTCACCAACCACCGTATCATATCCATCCGGCAGTTCCATAATGAAGTCATGGGCTTTGGCGAGCTGGGCAACTCGGACGACCTCGTCCATAGAGACATCCTTAATTCCATATGCTATATTGTTGCGGATTGAGGATGAGAACAGGAACGTCTCTTGGAACACCGTAGAAATCTGTTCACGCAGCTGTCTAACCTTGATCTTCCTTATATCCATACCATCCAATCTAATGCTGCCCTGATCGATGTCGTACGCACGCATCAGAAGCTGAATAATTGTTGATTTCCCGGAACCCGTTCCGCCAAGGAAACCAATAACAGCTCCCGGCTTAGCTTCAAAATTAATATCGTCCACGGCTGGCATTTTGTTGCCGTAGGCAAACGTAACGTGGTCAAAAACCACATGTCCTTGAACCTGCTCTCCATGAAGATCTCCGGCATGCTCGTCGTCTTTCACGTCGATCGTCTGATTGAGAATTTCGAGTACGCGTTCTCCCGACGCCTTGGACTGGGTATAGTTGTTAATATGGAACCCGAGTCCCCAGAGAGGTCCGATAATGAACCAGATCAAGCCAAAGAATGCAACCAATTCCCCTAGTGAAAGGGATTTATGTATAACCAGTGTTCCTCCCACTCCGAGTAGAATGGCAACACTAAACGAAGCGAGCAGCTCCATAACAGGGAAATATCTGCTCCATAGCAAGGCAGCAAAGATTTGATTCGATTTGTATCTTTCATTTCGCTCCGAGAACTTATCAATTTCGTGGGGTTCTCTTGCGAAAGACTTTACTGTTCTAACCCCTGTAATATTCTCCTGCACAGAAGTAGTAAGAGAGCTTAAGGCAAGACGCATCTCCTGAAATGCGGGGTGAATCTTGGACTCGAATTTCCATGCGACGAGAACCAGAAAGGGCATCGTAATCAGAGTTAGTACGGTTAACTGCCAATTGATCGAGACCATCATAACGGCGCCAAAGCTGACCATAAAGACCAGGTTGAGCAGCTGGGCGAAGCCAAAGCCAATAAAGAGGCGGATCGCTTCCAGGTCCCCGGTCAATCTGGACATCAGGTCTCCCGTCTTCGCAGTATCATAATAACGGAACGACAAGAACTGCAGCTTCTCATAGCAAGCATTCCGAAGACGATAAGCTAAATAATTCCCCAACCGTCCGCCGAAAAATCCGCTTAGGAACTGTAAGAAAGCCTTTACAATAATAATTGAAAGCGCTGTTAAAGCAAGATACGGAGCTTCATTATAATTCCCTGGTGTAATGACTTCGTCAATCAGCTTTCTTAGCAAATTGGGGTATACCAGCCCCAATGCTGTTGCGGCTGCAAGACATACTATCGAGAGAATCAGTAAATGGTTCTTCTCCCGGTAATAGACGTGCAATTGCCTGAGAACATTCATATGTCTCCTCCTCGCTGCCATCCGTCAAATTAGGAACTTTAAGCAGTGTACCATCAGGACTTTATGGCAGCAAAGAGGAAATAACTTCATTTTAATGAGAATACTAGTTGGATCTTCATTTAAAAGATATTAATCTGATCTCGCCTTCTAAATGCTCACAAATGCTCAGTATATCTGCCTAAGCTGTTGTTCTGTTTTTAGCAGGCCTCTTTCGAGCTCTTCAAGCGCTGTGGTCTCCTCGCGCGAGCTATCAATTTCGCGCATTTCCTTTTCCCATTCCATCCATAAATTCATGAAATGCTCGCATGCGCTCATCTTCCGAAGATTAGCCCCCTCGCAGTAATATTGGGCATACATGTTCTGAATCCGATCCACCGCCTCTTTAACCAGCTCCTCGAGCGGAGACTCAAGAGCTTCCCGCAGCGCCTCTCTTCCTGCTCCCTCGAAGAAATGTTTGGGATTCTTGAAATAGGACCAGTAAGTATGCCAATCAAGCTTCCCGGTAAGGATTCCTTCCCCAATCTCCGGTGTAGTCCATGGAATTAATTCCTTGGCATACAAGATTGGGCCAAACTCTCGTTGCTCACTCTTCTCAAGCCATCTCCCACATTCTCTCTTCACAATAGAGTTCACCTTGTTCTCGAGCCGCAAGGAGGTAGCTTGAAGTTCCCGTTCCAGCTCACCGGACAGATGTGCTGTCCAATCATGCATGGATACAGAGAATTTCTTCTTCAGGTCGCCCCCATCCTCCTGCAGCAGCGAAGGGTGGAAGAATTCACGGTAGAGATCCAAGGAAGCGAGCCGCAGCCGCTGACGCACATGGAACAGGAGCTCATTCGTTTCCTGAATAATCTCACTGCTTATATCCAGAGCCCCCAGCTCATCAAGTGACTCTTTATAATCCGAACGCGCCTTATCCAGACGCAGGAGAATCTGCTCAAGGTCCATTCCCGACTGAGATAATGCGGAGAGCCTCTGCTGCACACGAAGTACACTTTGATGTAGCTCGTCAGCGGCTGAGCTTGCGGCAAGACCGCTTAGATCATTTCCTATAAAAGAATCGAAGGCCTCTTCAAATACTTCGAAGCCGGAAGAGGACGACAGTCCGCCATTCCCTGTAAGCTTGCCATCCAGCGCGTTCAGACTGGATACCGGATAGATTTGAGGTCGCTCAATTCCCGCTGTGCGTAGACTTGAATTCACATGGGCTACAACCTCCTGCAATTCATCAGAGGATGACGCCAGGTCTGCCGCATTAACGATAAAGAACATCTTATCCAGGGCAAAGTTGCCTTTAACCCGTCCTAACTGGGCTAGAAACTGCCGATCGGCGCGGGAGAACGCATGATTGTAGTATGTTACGTACAATAAAGCATCTGAATTTTTCATATATTGAAAGGTGACACCAGTATGCCGGGCGTGGATGGAATCTGCACCCGGGGTATCTACCAGAACGATCCCTTGCTCGGTAAGCGGGCAGCTATAGTACAAATCGATTCCCGCAACAAAGCAGGCCCGTGCCTCTTCGGCAACAAATGCCGAGAATTCGGTTATTTCCACCGACAGACTTGTCCCAAGCTTGCTTTCATAGGAACTCCAGCCCTCCGCAGCCGCCTGCAGGAAGCTGTAATGCGATCGGCCTGAGGCGGGAATATCTTTGGCTTTCAGCTTTCTGACCGCTTCCAGCCAGGACTGTTCCTTCCAGTCACCGAGCTGAAGCACGCTGAAGGAATAGGCCAAGTCCTCCCGCATAGCCTCCGGAGTCTTCAGCATCACTACGGCTGTGCCGTGAGCATAGTCTCCCTCCGGGGCCAGGATGCGGTTGATCGCCGCTGTTGTCGGATGCGGCGACACTGGCAGTACGCGCTGCCCCAGCAGGGCATTCGCGAACGAGGACTTGCCCGCGCTGAAGGCCCCGAACAGCGCGACCGTGAACCGCCCGCGGCGCAGCTCGCCGGCGCGCGCGGTCAGCGCACGCACCCCCGCCTCGAAGGCGGGGTGCGGCGCAAGCGCCTCGGCCGCGCCTCCCAGCAGCGCGGCCGCTTCATCCAGCCGCCGCCGAATTGGCGCGGCGGCTGGCGCAGCTTGAGCTGCCGCATGCACAGCTGCGGCAGCGGGCGCCTCTTGCGCCGCCTGCGTCTGCGGCGGCGCTGCGGGTTCCCCCACCTCCGGCAATACGCCGGGGGTGAGGGCCGCGGGCGCGCCCAGCAGCGCCCGCAGCTGCGCGGCGCGTGCTTCGGCGCCGCGGTCAAGGGCTTGTAGACGCGCGGCAAGGTTCGCGCGCGTCAGCAGTGTCTCGCGGCGCAGCGAGAGCTCGCCGCGAACGGCCTCCTGCTGCGGTGCGAGTCCCGCAAGCAGCTCGGCGGCAAAATCTATGGCGGCCCTGCGGTACGCCGCCGTAATGACGGCTTTGACATCCGCTGCGTAGTGCAGCGTTGACTCGCCGGATACCGTGGCTCCGGCCTTCACCGGGTCGGAGATCCATTCAAGACTTGGCTTTGGCAGCTCAAGATCTAATTTCGCCTCCCACTCAGCTGACCACAGATGATGAGATTGCCCCAATTTTCGCAATAAATCTCGCACGTGCCAATCCACCTGGGCCGAGATCTGCTCACTCAGCTTTCCGAACAGATCATCCTGCCGGCGCTGCTTCTCGGCTTCCGTCTTGCCTGACGAGAACAAGAAGCCCATCTTAAAGCCAGGGCTTCGGCTTTCCAGATAAAGCTGTGCCGCTTCTCGAATCGGAGGCGTCATCAGCTGTGCGCTGCCCAGCAGCTTGTCCAGCTCGGCAGCCAGTTCAGCTTGAAGTCTGGAGGGTAATATCTCGTTCTCTTCCGATGCGCGCTGAAGGGAGGCAATTTCCTCCTCTACTCGCGCGGCCTCTTGCTCCCCGCCAAGTTCATCAATTAACCGTTCACGCTCCGGCTCATCCGCTTGGCCCGCTTGTTTCAAATGAGCCTCTGCTGTGTGGAAAGCAGAGCAGCTGAGCGAATACTGAAGCAGGTCTTCCCTGTGCTCAATCAATTCGGATAGAACTTTCTTTAACTCGGGAAGCATATTATGAGGATGTTCTTGCTGCTTCAAGGACAGATAGAAGATGCCAGCCGGCTTCACCTGCCATACTTCAAACGCTTGTTCCACGCTGCGGCGGTACTTGTCGAAGCCAAGCTCCTGTTCCCTGTGCTTATCAATTTGATTAACAACAAGATAGACGGGTTTGCCCCAATCTGACAGACTCTTGGCGAAGGACAGATTGGTCTCGGACTGCACATGGTTATAATCCATGACATAGAACACCACATCCGCCAAATGCAGCGCCGATTCGGTCGCAAGCGCATGGCCGGCGTCGTTCGAATCTACCCCTGGGGTATCCAGAAGTACTCCCTGGTTCCCCAGTAACGGAATTTGATCCCATACCGCAATTCGTGTATATTCCTCACCGTTGCGGCAATATTGTTCCAATTGCTCCAGCGGAGCGAGCACGGGCTCTTCTTCAGCAGCTTTAGTAAGCAGCACCTTGGGTGCCCCATTGCGAATCATAACGACATTTGCACTCGTGGGCAGTGGGCTTGCTGGCAGCACTCTTTTACCGCACAGGGTATTGATCAGGCTCGACTTCCCCGCGGAAAAATGCCCGCAAAAGGCAAGCGTAAGCTCTCCGGACCTCCGCTTTAAATCCAGCTCATCGATATCCCTGCTCGCCTTGTGATCTCCCGCTTGGCTCAAATAATTCTTCAAGCTATAAAGTAACTGCTCTACAGCGAGCTCGTTCTGTTCTGTTAACGTTTTCATACTAAAGCCTCTCTCCTGACCGCTTTCTTCTAGGTTCTGTGTCTTTCCTGAATATATAAATATATTTATTTTATCATTCGAGGTCACTACTTGGAAGCCGCGCTCAGGCAAAAAAAATAAAACCGAAAAAATTCGGTTTCATTTCAGGTCGTTCAAATATTCAGTAGATCCACAAATTTCCTAAACTATTAACCTGCGGTTACAGCTTCGCTTTCATCTGAAGGGATCAGAATTTCAAATACTTTACCGTGCTGAAGAATTGTAATGCCTCTGTTCTTGTCCTTCATTACTACTACTTCAGGTTTCTTCGCCATACGCTCTAAGTAGTGCTCAGGAACTTCACCAGAGTCGCTGATTGTAATTCCTTCAAGCTCACGCTCGTCATTCTCACTCAGATTAATCTCAATCACCTGTTCAAACATATCCGAGAAAAGTTCGAAATTGTCTGTGTAAACGGAAATACATTTCATGTAGTCTCATCCTCTACTATCAATATCATTTTTTGGCCTTACTCTCTCTATCTTCTCTAAGCTGCGCAGTTTTCATACGCTTTTTGCCTTCCCGGCACACATCAAGCAGTGGACATACCTGGCAGTTCGGGGACTGTGCCTTACAGTGATAACGTCCAAAGAAAATCAATCTGTGATGTGTCAGTGTCCACTCATCCTTTGGCACCTGCTTCATTAGCTTCTTCTCGACCTCTAAGACAGAATCCTTCCAGCCCGCAAGACCGAGTCGCTTGCTTACGCGCTCCACGTGGGTATCTACCGCAATAGCAGGAACCCCGAACGCGTTGGAGACAACGACATTAGCTGTCTTTCTGCCTACACCAGGCAGCAGGACAAGCTTATCGTGCTCTGAAGGAATTTCACCGCCGTACTGTTCAATCAGAATTTTGCACAGATTATGGATGTGCTTCGCTTTATTCCGGTAGAGGCCAATCCGGCGGATATCCTGCTCCAATTCTTCAATCGGCACAGAGACATAATCCAGCGGGGTATGGTACTTCTGGAATAAATCTGCCGTTACCTTGTTGACCGTCGCATCTGTACATTGAGCTGATAGAAGAACGGCAATCGTCAGTTCAAAGGCGTTGCTGTGGCTTAGTTCACAGTGTGCATCCGGAAACATGGCTCCGATACTGTCCAGTATGTGGCGGACGCCAGCCGCATTCATGTGCATACCTCCCGGCAAAAAAAAGTCTTGATACGGGACTGAAGTCCGTATCAAGACGGTCAATCTCAGAAACATGACTTATTGTTTTTCGATCTCAACCAGCTTGTCATTGTTGAAATATAATACAATATTATCATTTTCTTTGAGGGATTGCACGGTTAAAGTGATGTCACCTTGATGAACATATGTTTCCAAAGTTACACCAAACCGATAATTATTGTCGTTAAAATCATGTTTTACATACACTTCTTTAGAGGATGAATCGTAATAATTGAATGGACGGACAATCGAATTAAGAACGGTGAACACGATTTGGCCATTCTCATCCTTACGGACTTCAACATGATCAGAAGTAGTAAGTGTGCTTGCATTTGTACTTGCTACTCCATTTCTAACCACCTTAACCCCGCCGCTTACAGGGTATGAGGTAGTGACACCTGCAAAATTCTTCACAGATACTGTTGAACCGTCGCTGCTCAGAACTTTACCAAGATCCAGCTTCACAGCCTGTAATGAGACTGCTGTTCTTCCGTTAAAGATCACATTAATAAATTGCCCAACATAAAGGTCTGAGATCTTAATGGATTGGCCATTATCTCCAAGAAGAACCGCTTTGTCAACATAGAAGTCATCCGTTACTCCTTTGGATTTGGCCCGAATCCGATTATTAATTGAATCTACCGATATCACTTCGAATTGCACAGGAGTCTTAACAGCCAACGTCTGTACAGCATCCTGGCCTGCCGTAAGCATAGCAACTACACTGCTGCCCGCCTTAATGTCCGACACTGACGGGGTTGCAATTCCGTAGATTTCAAGCGGTGGATTGCTTCCTGTGTAGGACAACGTTAGTAATTTCCCGCCTGAAAGCTGAATTGTTACCGTCTTGGCTGAGGTGTTAGCCGACATATAAGTTCCTTCGTACTTATAAATAACCTGGAGAGCCAGTGCCCTGTCACCGATATGGGTGATGCTGATTTTGCGGTCCTTGGTCAGAAGTGGCTCAACGCCGGCCAAAGTAGGCTGGGCTGGATTATAATCCAGCTTAGTCTTGTCGTCCAGCTTGTACACTTCCAGCTTATTCTGTGCATTTATGACGGTGAGAGCCTTATACTTACTATCATAGGACACTACATTCAGGTCTGTAAGCTGCTCAGACTGCCGGCCCAGCACCTGAACTCGTGTTACTCTCTCCTGAGCATCCAAGGTAAGCTCCACCTGATCACCTGCGCTAGGATCGGCAATTAGATCAGACAAGCCCGCATCGGCAATTCCATCTACAAGAATAGCTGGCTTATCAGCTAAGAACTTAGCCTCAAGTGAGCCTCCGGAAGTTTTATATGTAACCAGCTTACTCGTTCCGTTGACATCAACCAGCATCGCCTTAACCGTACGCTCCACGCTTTGAGTCACCTCAAGGCTCGTAAAGACATTGTTCTTGACTGTATACTTCACAGCCGCATTTGGCTTGAGTTCAGAAAGGCCAATAATTTGGCTCTGATAACGAATGAGTGTACTATCATCAACCTTATACTGTTCAACACTGCCAGTGGAATCTTTAACTGTGATTGTCTTGGCATTCAAATCCACGGATTGAATGGTTCCTGTTCCACTCTTATTCACAAGGCCGGTCTTAACTTTGACAATTACGGTCTTCTTGTCAGGCGAGTAGGTTTCACGTTGAATTTCAATCGTGCTGTCCGCAGTCAGCCCCGCCGCTGTAATGACTTTACCGTTCTGATCGATGAACTGGGTTGCGGAATCGTAACCATATGAAGTATAACCGCTAGCTGTACTTAGCCAGATCGTGTTATCCCCTGTAATCTTGGCAAATGTACCTTCAATGCTGTCTACCTGCTGCTTCGGATCCGTAACCTCGACATAGGCAGCAGATCCTACCTTGTCAATGGCAACTACTTTCGTGAAGGGCTTTAGATCGCTCTTCGCTATCCGGGTCTCCGAATCGCTAGTGAAGTACACACTACGGTCATCGAGTACAAAGCTGCGCGTCTTTCCGTTCATATACAAAGTCAGTTTGGAATCTGTAAGCTCTGAGATTACGCCCTCATATACGCCGGCATATGCTGGATTCAGATAAGATTGGCCGCGGCTGAAGAAAGTTGCAATCTGCGCTCGGGTCACGAGTCCAAGTGGATCGAACTTGTTACCGTCAACGCCTTTGGTTAGGCCCAGATCAACCGCCACCGATACAAAGCCCCTTGCCCCAGCAGATATCTTGGCATTATCAGCAAAAGCAGTCGCTTTCGCTGCTGCGGCCTTAGCGTCTGCTTCTTTCCCCAGTGCGCGTACTAAAATTTTGGCGATCCATTCGCGAGAAGCTTTCTTGGAACCCCAAGTTTCTTTGGCCCCTGTCGCTGCCACTTCTTCAGTCTGGTCAATCAATTTCTGCTGAAGGGCAAGCGCGACATATGGCTTGAAATAATTGCCTGTCTTCAGCTTATCTGGAACTACAGGTGTTGCTGGCAGCTTGCTGTCCAGATTCATGAACCTCAAAGCAAGAGTGATCGCTTCCTCTTGGGTGATGTTATCGCCAGGACGGAATTTCCCTTTATCCCCGAGAATAATTCCTTCCGATGCAAGTTTATATATATGCTTCTCAGCCCAATAGCCGCTGGCTACATCACTGAAGATCGAAGCTGATACTGTAGATTGTGCTGAAGTCGTAGTAGTGGCAGCCGTAGTATTTGTATCCGCAAATGCAGCAGCACCGCCGCTAAGGCACATAGCAGTAACAAGCATGGTGGTCACCGCTTTACGTGATTGGCGCTTACGGCTTCTTTTGTTTGACATGAAATTCTCCCCTTTAACAAAAAATGGACTGCTGTATTCAGATTCGACATACAGCAGTCATATTCCTTTTCCTATTCCTATTCTCTCGTCATTGGATGCTCTAGTTCGACATGGCCCATCAGAGTATCTACCTGCTGTCCATCAACTAGCAGCTCCAAGCTTTTCACTTCATCAAATTGGAAGCTTGTCTTCTTAAGCGCATCTAGGGCCAGTGATTCGCCACCTGCTCCTAATCTTGCTTCGTCCGGCAGATGAATATCTACCGTTAACAACCCGTCCTTAAAACTAGCCGACTTAAAGTCCACCTTTTCCCAAAGCGCGAATAGTTTGCTGTCCCCGCTGCTTTGAAGTGATTTTAAAGCCGCCTCATATTTATCTTGATCGCTCTCATACTTGATTTCTTTCTGAACCTTCTTGAGCTCAAGCATTTGATCATCCGTATAATAAGCATCGATGTTCAAGGTCTTGGACTTCGTGTCCGCCGGCTCTGAAGTATTTGGTGCCGTCGCCTGCCCACCAGCGCCCCCAGTGGAAGTATCCGTACTGGAAGTGCTCGAAGTATTCACGGAGTTATCCGTATTGGTAGCAGGGGCCGAGCTATTCTGTGTATTATCAGTCCCAGCCGCTGTCTGCGGTTTCTGCCCACAACCTGCACTTATTCCTACAACTACAACAAGCAGCGCAGTGAGCCAAATTTTTCTTGTCACTTTCGCTTCCTCCTTTCGGGATACCTATTGAACTTTCAGATATTCCTTGATGCCTGCTACAATGCCTTCGGCCACTTTATTCTGAAATGACTCTGTATAGAGCAGTGCTTCATCTTTCGTATTACTGAGGTACCCGCATTCCAGCAGAACCGCCGGCATTGTCGTTTCCCGAGTTACATGAAGACTTGCGTAACGAACCTTTCGATCTGTAAGCCCAGAAGCTTTAACTAGGTACTTATGCATGATGTTAGCCAATTGCAGACTGGAATTTCGGGTGTAATAGGTCTCTACCCCGCTTGCAGCAGCTGCACCCGAGTTCGCATGTACCGAGATGAATATATCGGCTTTTAGCTTTTCAGCAATCTTTACGCGGTCAGATAAAGTAGGATAAGTATCCCCGCTTCTTGTAAGAACAAGGTCAATGTTCTTGTTGTTCTTAAGAAGGGCTTCCACCTTTAGAACGACAGCCAGATTAAAGTCCTTTTCCTTTCGGTTCTTGACACTGATCGCACCCGGGTCCGTCCCGCCGTGACCTGCATCCAGAACTACAAGCTTCTTACCGTTAGTTCCTGGTGGTGTTACAGGAGTAGAAGAACCTTTGTTCAAATCAACGATAATCAGACCATCTCCGGCATTCACCAGTTCATAATTTTTAGCATAGTTTAGGTCAAGCACAATGCGCACTGTCGAAGGATTATTGCTGTATAAAGAAAAGCGCACTTGTGAAACGTCAGGATATCCATTGATCTGTATAGATCCATTCTGATTGCTATCCAGGATTCCGGCTGGAAAAGTATCATCAAAACGTGCATTGGGCACATCAACGACAATTCGATCCGGACCTGTCATCTTAAATACATTTGGTTGTACCTTCCCGCTGGCCGCAATGATCAGGCGGTTATCACTAAAGCTGATACCGCTAATAGTTGCATTTCCATCGGGCTGAGAAGTGTTTCCGTCATTGCTGCTTGGGGTAATAAGATATACAGATTTTGTTGTATGTTCCCAGTTGACCTTCATCCCCATCTGCTCACTAATGAAACGCAGAGGGACCATGGAAGTATCACTTTTAAGATAAGGAGCTACCGGAACGGTTACAGTTGTCCCATTTACTGTAGCTGTCTTCTTTCCTACAACCAATTTAATCGAGGTATCCGCTTTCTTTATGGTTACCGTGCCTGTCTTATTCTCCCAGTTGACATTAAAACCAAGTTCCTCCATGACGACACGAATCGGAATCATCACACTTCCATTGACTTCTTGAACCTGATTAGCCGAGGATAGATTCAATTCTTTCCCGTCAAGATAAATATGAGTACTTGCCTCAGCTGCACTCCCCATCCCGGGAAAAGCCAATAAAAAGACGAACAAAACTGCAAAAAAACCTAATTTCTTCATCCTTCACCCCTACCATTCTTGTATTTGTCCGAGATGATTTCTACACATTGTGCTATCCTTCGACATCACCTGAACGACTATTAGACGCGGGTTTCTCTTAAAAGTTGCGAAATAATACCAACTTTTCTGGCATAATTCCCAGCTGATAACCCCTCTTTTTATTATCGACATTCCTTTCATTTTCTTTAGATCAAGCTGTGTAAAGCCTCTGTCCCTCTTAAGAAAAACTATCCAGTTCATCTATTGAGATGTATATTTTGGATTCAATTTCCACAAAAATAGAACCCGCTTAGCGGATTCTATTTATTATTCTCTATCGATTAAGATCTGGTCATCGGATGCTCTAACTCATCATGTCCCATCAAGGTATCCACCTTGCCGCCATCCACCAGAAGCTCGATCGACTTGACCTCATCGAACTGGAAGAAGGTTCGCTTCAGCGCATCAATCGCCAAGGTTTCGCCACCTGCACCGAGTCTCGCTTCATCAGGCAAGTGAATATTGATCGTCAACTCTCCGTCCTTTAAATCGATGGACTTTAATTCAACCTTCTGCCACAGAGCGAACAGCTTCTGATCACCGCTGTCCTTCAAAGTCTTGAAGGCTTCCTCATACTTATCATGCTCGCTTGTATAAGTAATCTCCTTATGCTCCTCTTTCAGATCCATCATGTCATTGTCGGTGTAATAACTGCTGATTGATAACTTCTTACCTGATTTCTCAGCTTGATTTGAGGGCCCGCTAGGTGCAGCTGTTACCTCCTTACTGCCAGCTTGAGAGTCTGAAGGAGTGTTTTTCTCCTGATTTTCCTGATTGCCGCTCGTTACACCCGAAGAACTAACCTGCTCGTTACTCGGAGGAGCAGATTGAGGCTTTTGCGCGCACCCTGCACTTACCAACATGAGCAGGATTAGTAATCCTGTGGCCATACCCTTTCTCATCACGCCCATTCCCCCTTTACCGGCTCTAGTCTATTGCAGGCCTAAATATTCTTTGATACCTGCTACAATACCCTCAGCAACACGCTCTTGAAACGCATCATCATACATCAGCGGTTCATCATTCTTATTACTTAGGTACCCAACTTCGAGCAGGACCGCAGGCATCTTCGTCTCCCTGGTCACCTGAAGACTCTTCTGCCTAACCTTCCTGTCAGGAAGTCCTGTAGCTTCAACCAAGTATTTATGCATTACATTGGCGAGTTCAATACTGTCCGGCCTTGTGTAGTAGGTCTCACTTCCGGTGGCCGTAGCTACCGCGCTATTTCCATGAACTGAGACGAATATGTCCGCATTCAAATCATTTGCGATTTTCACCCGGTCACTTAGTGTAGGATAAGTATCGTCACTGCGTGTAAGTACAAAATCAATGTCCGGCTCATTCTTCAATAGTTCCTGTACCTTAAGAACAACAGCGAGCGTAAAAGTCTTTTCATATTTTCCAGAAAGGCTGATGGCCCCAGGATCCTTTTGACCGCCGTGTCCCGCATCAATAACCACCAGCTTCTTGCCACTGCCTCCTGGCGGAGTTACTGGTTTGGACGAATCTTTATTCAGATCTACGATGATGAGTCCGTCACCAGCATTCAATAGCTCGTAGTTCTTGCTATAGCTCAAATCAAGAACCAGACGTACAGTAGATGGATTGTTGTTGAAGAGAGAATATCTAACTTGCTTCACATCGGGATAGTCTGTAACTTGAAGATTACCTTGACCTGAATTATCCAGCGGCTGATTACTTAGAAATGAGTCCGAGAACTTTGCATTAACAATATCCACCACAATCCGGTCCGGATTTGTGAGCTTGGATACTTTGGTGACCGCCTTCCCATCCATGGCAACGATTAATCGATTGTCACTAAAGCTTACCCCATTGATAGAAGCTAGAGCTGTCGAAGTGCTCTGCCCCGTGGTTCCTCCTGTAACTTTTCCAGAGTTACCATTCGGGGTTCCACTTCCTGATGATCCGTCCGGAACAGGAACAGGGGTTGGATTAGCGCTTACATCTCCAGTTCCAGCTCCACTATTCGAACCACTTCCGCTCCCGCTTTGAGAATCTGGCGTTGTCAGAAAAACGGTCTTAAGCTTGTTATCCCACACCACGTTGACTCCAGTCTGTTCGGATACGAACCGAAGTGGGACATACGTGATATCCCCTTTCAGTAAGGGAGCCGCAGGCATAGTAATCTTTGTACCATTGACTTGTGCGGTCTTCTTGTTGATCGTTAAATCCAGGGTCTTATTCCCTTGCTTAATGCTCACTTTCCCTGTCTTGCTGTCCCAATTTACGCTATAACCCATTTCTTCCACTACGACACGAATCGGCACTAGTACACTTCCTGAAATCTCCTGAACCTGACTGCCCTTGGCCAGCTTGATCTCTCTTCCATCCAGCTTAATGTGCGTATCACCTGATGCCGCATGTCCCTGTCCGGGAAGTGCCAGTAAGAAAAAAAACAGAAAAGCTAAAAATCCAAGTTTCTTCATCATTCACCCCTACCATCCTAATCAAAATTGTTTGTAAAAGACGATCAGGTGTACCCACCTGAGAACAACGGGAAACATGGACAAAAAGGCTACAGCTTACGACATTACTGACGTCACTTTCTCTTATAAGTTGCGAATTAGTACCATTTTATCAGGAAAAAAATACATTTAATAGAGTTCAAAATGGAACAGAATTGTAAACTATGAAAATTAAAAAAAGTATAGTCCTGTACACCACAAAAATGCAGCTTCTAATGCTTGTTGGCTAGACCTTCTGGGGGGGCCAGCATCTTCAAAACGGTGCTCTTTCATTCATTTTGCAAAAATTCATCAAGACTGATTTTATGCGATACATATTGTGCCCCTATGTTATTTAGTTGTTCTTCAACATTAGCAGCCACGTGGTCAATGCCCTTGTATATGAGTAGGGGAACCTCCTCCTCAAGATAGGCTTTCGCCCGCGTATAATCGCAACAGAACACTTTTTTAATGAACAGCAGTGTTTTTATTTTATCGGTGCCAGGACCCGTAATGAACACTTTGTAATAGTTGTACTGCTCGTATTCGCGATTATCCCAATCCTCCTCTTCAACTACCCGGGGCCGTAGGACGCTGTGCAGAAACTCGGTAAGATTGTCGTAGACGACTCTGAAATCCCAGATTCCCGACCCATGCGGGGCCGTATAAACAACGGTATCCCCTCTTGAAAGATTGATGCAATACGGATCACCTTCATCCGTAGCGATAACAAGGTAATCACTCGGCCAGTCTGTAATGAGCTCATCTTTTACAGGATTATAATTATAGCCTGATTGGCCTCCGAGCAAGTCACTCGCGCCGTAAATTTGTAGACTGATATATTCGTCCGTGCTCCAGGAGACAGACTCAGGCACATAGTTGCTCAAGAAATACAAATATTCATCAGGCAGTCTCCACTTGTTAGAGACGCTTTGTAACACCTGTTCATTCGCCGAGGTCTCCAAGCGCATAGGATATCTGGCGTAGAAAGCGGGATCCTGTTCCCTTATTCGCTCCAAAGCCACTTGCATCTTCTCAAGTACCGCATCGATATCATCATATGTATTGCTCATAATAGATCACCACTTTGATTGAATTAAATTATTAATGTCGAACGCATTTTATATAAATATCAGGCTTCATTTAAGTTTCTCCGATACAAGCGGGATGGCCGGTGCCCCGCATTCTCAGTGTATTGTTCCGTTTCAACTACGAGGTCAGCTACTTTGCGTCGGAATGCGGCTTTAAGCAGGTCTTTATCCAGGATTACCTCGTACACCTGCTGCAGCTCTGTCAAGGTGAATAGATCAGGCATCAGGTTCAGCGCAATATCGGTGTAATTCACCTTTCCACGCAGGCGCTCGACCGCGCAGGCTATAATTTTGGCATGGTCAAAAGCAAGTCCTTCATTAGACACGATCGTATAGTCTGTACCCGCCCATGTCGATCCCGCCGTCACCGTTCTCTCTACGACAGCAGTGAACTCTTCCTGACCCGCCTTTAATCTGAGTTCGTACTCTTGAGTCTTGCTGTACCCTCCCTCGGTCATCGCCTTCCGCTCCCTCAGAAGACGGTAGGTTATCTTGAACCAGACCGCCTCATCAGCGTCGTCTCCCGCCTTCAGCTGCAATTGGTCACTATCGACTAAAGCCATATAGCTGCAGCTTATTACCCGGGTGCGGGGATCGCGTCCAATGTCGCTAAACGTATACAGCTGCTCCAAATATACGTCTCTCACGCCAGTCTCCTCATGCAGTTCCCTCGCTGCCGCCTGCTCCGTTGTCTCATTAGGCCGGACGAAGCCTCCCGGCAATGCCCATTTGCCCAGGAAGGGATGCCCTCCCCTCCGAATAAGCAGAATGCGCAGCTCTTTATCCGGGAGCTTACGATAGTTGTACTCCTCAGCATCCGTGACAGTGAAGATCACCATGTCGGCCGCCACCGAAGGCCGTTCATAGTCTCTATCCTGATACTGCTCCAAAAACTGGCGTTCTGTAAGTCCGTCGCGATCCAACATGTCCATCCAATTTGCCCCCTAAGTTCAATGTTTCAATTGCTGAGCTCGGCAATACAATATAATATCTCGGGCTAGAATTCGCCCCAATTTCAAGTGTTTTTAAGTATGAGCGGTACATACTTCAGAAATCTGGTAATTTGATAATAATGTATTGTTACTAACAAAGGCAACTTACAATGTTAATAAGACAGTCACCTGAAAATGATCGGCTTTATACGTTATGTTCTACAGGACATTACCCGGAAACTGGGGACATGGCATGTTACTTCTTGCACCCTGATCTTATCCAGCAACAAAAAATGCACCCCTAGATATTCATTGGCTAAGCCCGAGAGGCGTCCAATGTCTATACTAAGAGGTGCATTTGAAAGTCTTAATTAAGTTGCATTTACTTTATAATATTAGGCGAACAAGCGAGCTGCGTTCTTTTGTTCATAAGCAGAAATCTCATCTTCATGCTTAAGCGTAAGTCCGATATCATCCAGACCTTGAAGAAGGAACTGGCGGCGGTGCTCGTCAAGATCGAAGTTAATTACTAGACCATACTCATCGGTAATGGTTTTGTTCTCAAGATCGACATTTAGCTTATAGCCATCATGAGCAGCTGTACGCTGGAACAAATCTTCAACCTGCTCCTCGGAGAGGACAATAGGCAGGATTCCGTTCTTGAAGCAGTTATTATAGAAAATATCTGCAAAAGAAGGCGCGATCACACAGCGGAAGCCGTAGTCCATAATCGCCCAAGGCGCATGCTCACGGGATGAGCCACAGCCAAAGTTAACGCGAGAGATGAGTACGGAAGCTCCCTCATAGCGTGGTTTGTTCAGTTCAAAATTAGGATTCACATTGCCTTCTTCATCAAAACGCCATTCGAAGAAAAGAAATTGTCCGAATCCAGTGCGTTCAATACGCTTAAGAAATTGTTTAGGAATAATTGCATCTGTATCTACATTGACGCGGTCTACAGGACCCACGATGCCGTTTAATTTAGTGAATGCTTGCATAGTTATTGTCTCCCCTCTATTTAACTAACCGATCTTAGCTGACAACTTCAGTTTTGAAGTTCCAGTCACGAACATCTACAAAGCGTCCTTCAACTGCCGCTGCCGCTGCCATAGCCGGAGAAACCAGATGAGTACGTCCACCGCGTCCCTGACGACCTTCAAAGTTACGGTTAGAAGTTGAGGCACAACGTTGTCCTGGCTGCAGAACGTCTGGGTTCATGGCAAGACACATACTGCATCCTGCTTCACGCCATTCAAATCCAGCTTCAGTAAAGATCTTATCCAGTCCTTCTTCTTCCGCCTGAATCTTAACTCGGCCAGAACCAGGTACGACAATAGCTGTCACTTTATCCGATACTTTATGACCTTTAGCCACTGCTGCTGCAGCACGCAGGTCTTCAATACGTCCGTTCGTGCATGAACCGATGAACACATAATCAATTTCGATCTCGGACATCGGAGTACCTGGGGTAAGACCCATATATTCAAGAGCTTTCTCAGCCGCTTTACGTTCATTCTCAGTCTCGAAATCAGCTGGGTTCGGCACAGCCGCGCTAATGTTAGTACCCATACCCGGGCTTGTTCCCCAAGTTACTTGCGGAATCAAGGAATCCACATCAAACTCAACAACACGGTCATATTGCGCGCCTTCATCGGATGCAAGCTCTTTCCAGCGAGCAACCGCTTCATCGAAAGCAGCTCCTTGTGGTACATACTGACGTCCACGCAGATATTCGAATGTTGTATCATCCGGAGCAATCAGACCCGCTCTAGCTCCACCTTCGATAGACATGTTGCAGACGGTCATACGCTCTTCCATGGACAGTTCGCGAATAGCTTCACCTGTGTACTCGATAACATATCCAGTAGCAAAGTCAGTACCATACTTAGCAATAACCCCAAGAATAAGGTCCTTTGCAGTTACCCCAGGATTGCGTTTGCCCACGAAGCGCACTTCAAGTGTCTTCGCTTTAGCCTGCTGCAAGCACTGAGTAGCCATAACGTGTTCAACTTCACTTGTACCAATACCGAAGGCAAGAGCACCGAACGCTCCGTGTGTGGAAGTATGGCTGTCGCCGCACACGATAGTTTTACCCGGATGAGTAAGACCAAGTTCAGGACCCATAACGTGCACAACGCCCTGATCAATCGTATCAAGATCGAACAAAGTTACCCCAAAGTCACGACAGTTCTGGGACAGCGTATCAATCTGCTGTTTGGAGATTGGGTCTGTAATATTATAGCGGTCCTTGGTAGGAACGTTATGATCCATAGTAGCAAAAGTAAGCTCTGGTCTGCGTACCTTGCGTCCGCTCAGACGAAGTCCTTCAAATGCCTGCGGAGACGTAACCTCATGAACTAGATGAAGGTCGATATATAGAATGCTTGGCTTGCCTTCTTCCTGATGAATAACATGATTATCCCAAATTTTCTCATACATAGTTTTCTTTTGACTCATCATAATCACCTCTAAATTAGCAATATAGCGAACTTGTTGACGAAGTGGCTCATTATAACAGAACCAGCCGCTCCGTTCGTTGAATCTACTATAACACTTGCCAGTTAATTGTTCCAAGATATGATATCTATAATTGTGATAGGTTTAACCTATAACTTTTAAATTTTGATATAACAGTTCGGAATTTTAAGTAGTTTGTGAATGCAGAACCTATATACGATATAATAGTCATAGGAATTGCTTATAACTTAATCACGAATGAGGGATATCATGGAATTTAGACAGCTTCAATATACGCTTCAAATTGCCGAAGAACGCAACTTTTCAAGGGCTGCAGATAAGCTTCATATTGCCCAGCCTTCCCTTAGCCAGCAGCTGTCCAAGCTGGAGAAGGAGCTTGGCGTGCTGCTGTTCCAGAGGAATACGAGTACGGTCGAGCTTACCCATGCAGGGGAAAGCTTCATCACCCATGCGCGCAAAATTGTGGATGCAGTCGAACAGCTTCGCCAGGAAATGGACGATATTTCTCAGCTGCGCAAAGGACGGGTTGTCGTCGGAAGTATGCCGATTACCGGCTCTCACCTCCTGCCCTATGTACTTCCTGCGTTCAAGGAGGCTTATCCTGAAATCAAGATTACATTACTAGAGGATACTTCACTCCATCTTGAGAAGCTGACTGCTGGGGGTGGCACAGACCTTAGCCTTCTCTCGCTTCCGCTAGAAGAAGCCTCTTTGACTTTCGAACCCATTGGTGAAGAACGCATTGACCTGGCCGTCCCACCAAACCATCCACTTGCCGCATTACCGGTCTTGAACAGTGCTGAGCAGATGAAGCTGCTTAGGGATGAGCCCTTCATTGTACTCAAAAAAGGCCAGGGGCTACGCACCCTGACGATTGAAATGTGCCGGACTGCGGGGTTCGAACCGGACGTAGTGTTTGAAAGTAATAACATTGAAACCATCCAGTCTCTTGTCGCGGCAGGAATGGGCATCACCTTTGTTCCCCGCTTCATCGCCCGGGCGAAGCGGAGTGAACTCATTCCAGTGTACATTCCAATTGAGAATCCTGTACCCAGCCGTACCCTCGTCATTGCTTACCGCAAGGGTCGTTATTTATCCAAGGCCGCAGAGGCTTTCATCGAAACGTTCAAGGACGTGCTGGAACAAAGAATGACTCCCGAGCTTTAAGGCTCGTGGGAGTCATTTCAATTAAAGAGTGCTTCAATTTTATGGATTGAACTAAAGACTGCGTGACCGGTTTCATGCCGCAACAAGTGGTTGCCAGAATCCAAACGTTCATTTCTTTAGTTCATTCCATATAGATATAAAGGTTAGGACGGCGATCTTCAAATATAGGAATCCGCTTGCGGACTTCATCCACAATCGACAATTCAATTTGAGCCGTAACAATTTCTTCGTCCTCTCCACCCTCAGCAATGATCTCTCCCCAAGGATCAATAATCATGGAATGACCGAAGAAGGAATCTTTACCGCTAACCCCGACCCGGTTGCAGGCTATGACGTACATTTGATTCTCGATCGCTCTTGCGGTCAGCAGCGTACGCCAGTGATGAAGCCTTGGATGCGGCCACTCTGCTGGAACGAAGAGTACTTTTGCTCCGCTTAGAGCCAGCGATCTTGCAAGCTCCGGGAACCGGATATCATAACAGATAGAACTGCCGGCGGTGGTTCCGTCGAGTTCAAATGTCACTCTTTGTTCTCCTCCAGCCAGATGCTTCTCTTCCTCCATCAGCCGGAACAAGTGAATCTTGGAATATTCCCCGGCCAGTTCTCCTTCGCGATTAAAGACATACATCGTATTACGCACATGTCCCTCTGTCTTCTGGGCAACCGACCCGCCAACAATATGAACGCTGTGCTCCCGTGCAAAATCCGAAAGCCAAGTTTTGGTCTCCAGCCCCTGCAGGTCAGCTAATTCATCGATCTCCGTTAAGGCGTAGCCGGTATTCCACATTTCAGGAAGTACAATCACATCCGGTTTGGACTCGGCTTGGAGCGCCTCTTCCATCAGCTGCTTCAATCTGAATGCATTCACCTTAGGTTCACCAAGAACAATATCAGACTGAATTAATGCAATATTCCACTTTTTCTGAGTAGAATCGGTTTGGTCTACGGACATAGGTCTCTACTCCCTTCCTAGCAACTATGTATAATCATATCGCTTGAGCCGCTTGGAATGCAATCCTCTTCCGGTCTAATCCATTCTATACAGCTTGGTTAAATCGTGATAAATTATATGGACTATAGCAAAGCAATCAAGTTCATTTCTGTACCTGGAACGGAGTGTGTCTTATATGAATAAACCCAAGCCAACTCTTACGATAAATCCGGCGGATGTCATGAGCCGCCTGCCAAAGCAGTTCTTCGCCACTTTAGTGCAAAATGTTAACCGGGAGATTTCAGCCGGTCATGATGTAATTAATCTAGGGCAAGGCAATCCGGACCGGCCCACCCCTGATCATATTGTTCAGGCAGCTAAGGAAGCGGTATCGAACCCGCTTTATCATAAGTACTCCCCTTTTACCGGGTATTCTTTTCTGAAGGAAGCTGTCTCGCAGCGTTATCTTGAGGACTACGGAGTTACTCTTGATCCCGAGAAAGAGGTTGCTATTCTGTTCGGCGGCAAAACAGGACTTGTGCAGATCAGTCAGATCCTGCTCAACCCGGGAGATTTGTGTCTGGTTCCCGACCCGGGATATCCAGATTACTGGTCAGGTGTGGCCCTGGCCGGAGCCGAAATGTCCTTCCTGCCCCTGCGGGAGGAGAATAACTTCCTGCCGGGCTACGAGGCCGTAACCGCCAAAGACAAGGCGCGGGCGAAGCTGATGTTCCTGAATTATCCGAACAATCCGACCTCGGCGACGGCCCCGCTCACTTTTTATGAGGACACCGTGAAGTTTGCAGCAGAGAATAATATTGTTGTTGCAAGCGACTTTGCTTACGGGGCTATCGGATTCGATGGCCATCGTCCGGTCAGCTTTCTGGAAGCTCCGGGTGCCAAAGAAGTGGGTATCGAATACTACACTCTCTCCAAAACTTATAACATGGCGGGGTGGCGTGTCGCTTTTGCCCTCGGTAATGAGAAGATCATTTCGCTTATTAATCAGCTGCAAGATCATATTTATGTCAGCTTGTTCGGCGCGGTTCAGGAGGCGGCCAAGGTGGCTCTGACCTCCAGCCAGCAGAGTGTGGCCGACCTTGTCGCTGTCTATGAATCCAGACGGAATGCTTTGTTCGGCGCGCTGGATGAGATTGGCTGGAAGGCACGCAAGCCGGGAGGCTCTTTCTTCGCATGGCTTCCTGTACCGGAAGGTTACGATTCGGCCGGCTTCGCACAGCTCCTGCTCGAACAGGCTAAAGTAGCCGTAGCCCCTGGTGTTGGATTTGGGAAGCACGGTGAAGGATTTGTCCGGGTAGGACTGCTTAGCAGCGAGGATCGTCTTCGCGAAGCTGTGCACCGCATTGGCGGACTCTCGTTATTCTGAACAGGTTCACCCTTTGCAAAGCCACTTTTCCCATGTTATTCTATCGATATATTAATGAAACGTGATGACGGGACCAGTACGAAGACACGCGGCGTATTCCAGAGAGTAAATTCCAAATGGCTGTGAGAATTTACCGTCCGCCCTTCAGAACCCTATCCCTGAACGGCTGGCTTAATCAAGCCGGACAGCTGCCCCTGTTAACAGGCTGTAAGTTGGATGAATGACTAATTCATCAATAAAGGTGGTACCGCGGAAGTCAGAACTTTCGTCCTTTGCGCTGCAAAGGCGGAAGTTTTTTTATTTATATGGAGTGAAACTTATAGAAGTCTACGCATGGATCCAGGCAACTACCTGCTGCGCCAGTGGTTAAATTACGCCGCGGTCTATAGTCATTCCATACAGTTATAGCATTTAGGGAATCTAGAAATGATTGATCATTTTGCCATCAAGACTTGAACTAAATTATTGTAGGAGTGAATGTCATGCATCAACGCGTCGTTGTCAAAATAGGCAGCAGCTCGCTCACATCACCTGAAGGCGGACTCAACCGAGATGCGG
Source organism: Paenibacillus sp. SN-8-1 (assembly GCF_050995535.1). Taxonomy (NCBI): domain Bacteria; kingdom Bacillati; phylum Bacillota; class Bacilli; order Caryophanales; family Paenibacillaceae; genus Paenibacillus; species Paenibacillus sp. SN-8-1. Next base: position 2,012,865 of record NZ_CP194782.1, on the reverse strand, counting down.
TTCAATTTTTTGCGGCCGAGCTTTCAGGACTCCGGAAATCCGGTTATCAAGTGCTGCTAGTCACCTCCGGTGCTGTCGCGGCTGGATTTCGTGAAATCGGCTATGCCGAACGACCGAAGCTGCTCCATGAGAAGCAGGCCGCAGCGGCGGTGGGTCAGGCACTGCTGATGCAGTCTTACCGGGAAGCCTTTCAGGTGCATGGAATCCCCGCTGCACAGGTACTCCTGACAAGAACGGACTTCCTGAACCGCAAGCGGATGGGCAATGCCAGCATGGCTGTCGAGGAGCTGCTCAAGCAAGGAGTGCTGCCAATCATCAATGAGAATGACACGGTCTCCATCGATGAGCTGAAATTCGGGGACAATGACACGCTCTCTGCTCTTGTGGCTAACCTTCTGAAGGCCGATCACCTCGTCATTCTGACCGATACCGAAGGTCTGTATACGAAGGACCCCCGGATTGACCCGGCGGCTACCCGGATTGAGAGAGTGAGCGAGTTCACCGATGAGCTCTATTCTATCGCGGGAGGCTCTGGATCCAAAGTTGGAACGGGAGGCATGCGCTCCAAGATTGATGCAGCCAAGATTGCCACACGTGGAGGTGTCCCCGTCTTTATTGGCAAGGGCGGCCTTCCGGGTGAACTGCTTCGCGCTGTACAGGGAGACGGCCGTGGAACTTACTTCGACACCCGGCTGAGCTCCCTGCCAATGAAGAAGCAGTGGCTCGGCTTCCTATCTACACCTCTCGGTACGCTCATTGTAGATGAAGGTGCGGAGACAGCCCTGATCTATGGCGGGCGCAGTCTCCTTCCCGTTGGTATACGTGCTGTCGAGGGGAATTTTCATACCGGGGATGTCGTTGAGGTCGTGAATGAGAAGCGTGAAATATTAGGACGCGGAATTGTGAATTATGACGAGTCGCAATTGCTTGATGTGCTCGGACTTCCAAGCCAGGAAGTGATGAAGAAGATGGATGGAATCCACAGATTAGAAGTGATTCACCGGGATGAATGGATTTCACTAAAATAATCTTAAGGAGGCAATAACGATGAGTGAAGTGAGAAACAAAGCAGAGCTGGCTGGATCTGGGGCCTTGATTTTGAGCCAATTAACGACGGAGCAAAAGAACGAGGCACTCTTGGCAGTAGCCGAAGCTCTAATTAACGGAGCTTCTGAGATCATTGAAGCCAACCAGGAGGATTTGCAGCGCGGCCGTGATAATGGAACGCCGGAGTCCCTACTCGACCGACTAGCCCTTGACAATGGACGAATCTCCGGCATTGCCGAAGGATTGCGTCAGATTGTTCATCTTCCTGATCCGGTTGGCGAGACTCTGGAGACGATTGATCGCCCTAACGGTCTCCATATTGTGAAGAAACGTGTTCCACTTGGTGTCATTGGGATTATTTACGAAGCCCGGCCTAATGTTACGGTTGATGCCGTGGGTCTGTGCCTGAAGACAGGCAATGCCGTAGTGCTGCGCGGCGGCTCAGCCGCCCTCTCTTCTAACCGCAAGATCATTGAGCTGATTCATATCGCATTATCCGGCACAGCCATTCCACCGGATGCTGTACAGCTAATTGAAGACGCCAGCCGGTCCTCTGTTGATGAGATGCTTAAACTGAATGGCCTGCTCGATGTGGTCATTCCACGCGGAGGAAGCTCATTAATCCAAAATGTTGTTCAAAATGCTACGGTTCCCGTGATCGAGACAGGCGCTGGTATCTGCCATACTTATCTGGATGCTTCGGCCGATCCTCAGATGGCTAAGGAAATCTCTCTAAATGCCAAAGTGCAGCGCCCATCCGTATGCAACGCCATGGAGTCTTTGCTCGTTCACGAGTCTTTCGCGGCTGCTCATCTAAATGAGCTGGCTGAGGCCTTCAAGGAAGCTAAAGTTGAGCTCCGTGGATGTCCGTTAACCCGGCAGATTGTGCCGTGGGCCAAAGAAGCAACTGAGCAGGATTACGCTACAGAATATAACGATTATATTCTTAACATTAAGGTTGTTGCGCATCTGGATGAGGCTCTGGCGCACATTTCCAAGTACGGCACCAAGCACTCAGAATGTATTGTTACTGAGAACGAAGAGAATACGGTCCGCTTCCTGAATGAGGTTGATGCGGCTGCAGTCTATCATAATGCCTCTACCCGCTTCACTGACGGATTCGAGTTCGGATTCGGAGCAGAAATTGGAATTAGTACCCAGAAGCTTCATGCCCGGGGTCCAATGGGACTTCCAGCCCTTACTTCGAGTAAATACATTATTCAAGGCAGCGGCCAAATTCGTAAATAAAGGAGGAGAGCTTATCATGTCCGATTTATCCAATCATTCATCAGGGTCCAGCTCAGAACAGATTGACATCTGCTTTTATGGTGCTGGTTCCATGGCAGAGGCTATTGTTCGTGGACTTATCAATAAGGCTGTTGCCAAACCGGAGCAAATATCCATGCTCAACCGCAGCAGCCAGGAGCGGATTGAATTTCTGCACAGCACTTATGGTGTACGTATAGCCTCTGATGCTAAGGAGAAAGAGGAACTTCTTCAAGGAGCTTCCATCCTGGTCCTTGCTATGAAGCCTAAGGATGCCGGCGAAGCGCTCAAGGCGCTTGGTCCCCTACTTCGTGAAGATCAGCTTATCATTTCAGTCATTGCGGGCCTATCTATAAATACCATTCATGCCCTGCTGGGACGCAAGCAGCCGGTTGCCCGAACTATGCCTAACACCTCCAGCTCCATCGGACTCGGAGCAACCGGGATTGCCTTCTCCTCCGAAGTATCTGAGGAGCGCAGAGAGCAGGTTCTATCGATCTTTGAGGCTGTTGGCCTTGTAAGTGTGATTCCTGAGGAGCAAATGGACATTCTGACCGGAATTTCGGGCAGCGGACCGGCTTACATCTACTACATGATGGAATCCATGATCGCTGCCGGCATCGAAGGTGGATTGAGCGCTGAACAAGCCCGCGACCTTACCGTTCAGACTGTGCTTGGTGCTGCGAATATGATGCTGCAGACAGGTGAAGACCCTGCATTGCTTCGTAAAGCCATCACCTCCCCGAATGGCTCCACTCAGGCTGCTCTTGAAGTATTTGAAGGAGCTGGCTTTAGCGAAACGGTCAGAGCCGCTGTTCGGCGGTGCGCGGAACGCTCACGTGAAATGGGTGCAGCTGTTGAGGAGGCACTCTCATGAACTTTTGCACAGCCACTTACCGGATTCAAGACGCGAAAGCAGACTTCCGCCGCAAAGCAGAATCCATCGCAGTAGGCATGACGGTCGGCAGCTGGACAGAACTTCCGCAGATTAAGCAAGAAAGCATGCGGAAGCACCTTGGTCATGTCGTTCATATTGAAGAGCATGAACAGTCCGAATTGGGACGTTATGCCGACGTAACGATTGCTTATCCGGACATTAACTTTACCAGAGACCTTCCTGCTTTGCTCATTACTGCATTTGGCAAGATCTCAATGGATGGACAGATTAAATTGCTGGATCTGGGCTTCTCGGATGACTTTAGTGCCGGCTTCCCAGGTCCCAAATTCGGTATAGAGGGCATCCGCAGCATCCTTAATGCACCTGATCGCCCTCTGCTTATGAGCATTTTCAAATCTGTAGTCGGATATGATCTTGAAGGGCTAAAGGAACAATTCCTGGCTCAAGCGCTCGGTGGTGTAGATTTGATCAAGGACGATGAAATTCTGTTCGAGAACCCGCTTACCCCCATCGAACGAAGAGCCGAGGTATGCCGGAAAGCCGCTGAAGAAGCGGAGCGTACAACCGGCAAGAAGCTGCTGTACGCCGTTAATTTGACTGGACCCACTTCACAGCTTCGCAGTCAAGCTCTCCAAGCAATTAACGCGGGGGCGACCGCACTGCTATTCAGTCCCCTTGCCTATGGGCTGGACGTTCTTCAAGAGCTGAGCGCGGACCCGGATATCCATATTCCCATTGCAGCTCATCCTTCTCTCGCGGGGGCCTTGTACCCATCACCCCACTACGGGATTTCCGCTTCTCTCCTGCTTGGCAAGCTGATGCGTACCGCGGGTGCGGATTTGGTACTCTTCCCTTCCCCTTACGGCTCTGTCGTTATGCCAAGGGAAGAGAATCTGGCAATCCGCCAGGAGCTTGTACGCACGGATCTGCCGCAGAAGGCCAGCTTCCCTGTTCCTTCGGCGGGCATCCATCCCGGCCTAGTTCCGCGTCTGCTGGCTGACTTTGGCAATGACGTAGTTGTCAATGCCGGAGGAGGTATCCATGGTCATCCGGGCGGCGCAGCTGCCGGCGGACAAGCGTTCCTCCAAGCGATCGATGCCAGTTTGAAGGGGATCTCACTGGAAGAAGCGTCCCAGACCAATCCCGAGCTGCAAGAAGCTCTAAATATCTGGGGAGGCAAGAAATGACCCATAGCTTAGAACCTATCGTCTTCTGTGACTTCGACGGAACCATCACAGTCAGCGACAATATTGTAGCGATTATGAAGCATTTCAAGCCAGCGGGCTACGAGCCGATTATGGAGCAAATTCTCGCAGGTAAGATATCGATCCACGAGGGTGTTGGAGCCATGTTCGCTCTAATGCCTTCGGACAGACGCGAGGAGATACTTGAGTTTGTGCTCGGTCAAGCGGGTATACGGGAAGGATTTGGTGATTTCCTTGGCTATTTGAGAAGCAAGGATATTCCCTTCTATGTCACAAGCGGAGGCATTGATTTTTTTGTAAAACCACTTCTTGCGCCCTTTGATATTCCTGACGATCACATCTACTGCAACGGATCTGATTTCTCAGGAGACAATATCAAGATTACCTGGCCGCATCTCTGTGACGAACACTGCAGTAATGACTGCGGAATGTGCAAGACAACCGTTATGCGCAGGTTCCCTGCTGACCGCTACGAACGGATTCTGATTGGCGACAGCTTGACGGACTTCGAAGCGGCAAAGCTTGCGGATCGGATCTATTCTCGCTCCCATTTGACGGAGAAATGTGTAGAGCTCGGTGTACCGCATACCCCTTTTGAGACATTTGTAGATATTACCGAGGATTTCAAAAAGAGAGAGGGCGAGTATAAACGATGAGTTTCACAAATATCCCCTTAGAAGAGAAGCTTGGAGCTCTTGAAGAGCTCCGTAAGGTGAAGGAACAATTCGCTGCCCGCGGCTGGTTCCCTGGCACAAGCGGCAACCTGTCGATCCGGGTAGGTGAATTCTCACCCGAGTCCTTCTATTTCGCCGTAACTTCAAGCGGCAAAGATAAATCCGTGCACACACCGGAGGATTTCCTGTTCGTGGATCAGCAAGGCCGTCCTTGTGAAGTCACCAGCTTAAAGCCCAGTGCGGAGACTCTGATCCATGCCGAGATCTATCGCCTTACCGGGTGCGGCGCGATTTTCCATGTGCATACCATTTATAACAACATAATAAGTGAAGGCTATGGCGATAAAGGAGCGATACCCGCTCAGGGGATTGAGCTAATCAAAGGCCTGGGAATTTGGGAGGAGAATGCGCGGATTGAAATTCCGGTCGTACCGAATTATGCGGAGATTCCCAGAATCGCGGAGCTGATTCCAGCTGCTTTGAGACCTGAGATTCCGGGGATCGTGCTTCGTAATCATGGTATTTATGCTTGGGGAGCCAATGCGTTTGAGGCGAAACGTCATTTAGAATCCTTTGAATTTATTTTTGAGCATATTTACCGGAGTTTGGCCCTCCGCCAATAATTACAACCAGATAGATATCCATTTATTGGAATATGCGCTCGCCTGTGATACAATAAATGTACAACCAAAGAAGAGGAGGCACCAAGTGCTCAATGTCATTAAGATAGCTTAACCTAATGACATTGACCAGGTGCACCCTCTTCTTTCGTTCCTATTCTGAAATGAAAGGAACTGATCGGTATGGAATTCTTATACCCCGATAGTCTATTCATTGGGGGACTCCTTGTCATCGTGATCCTTTATATACTGGAGGCGTCAATGTCCAAGAAGAAATAAATAAACTTGTGAACACACGGAAAGTACTCCAATTAGGAAGATGCTTATGACATCATATTGAATTCTGACATTCCGCCGGAATATCGAATGTGCCATGATTTCTAGTCCGAGTAGAATGAAGTAGATCGGCCACCAGGCTTTTGCCGCAGTAAAGCCATTATATCCATACAAATCCGAGAATAGAATGACCATGCCTAGTATCAACAAGGAAATGCCCATGGGGACCGTACCCACTCGCCATTTTACCGAGCTTGTATTCGGACTTGTATACGTCTTGGCTTGGGCTAATTCCATAGAATGATAGCAGTTAGAATCGATCTTCATCGAAGTTCCTTCTCTCTACATGAACCCCAGACGCTCTGCGCTTACTCCCTGTAAGCAGCTTCAAGCCTCCGCCAATGAGTACCACCGAAACAATAAAAGGTTTCAAGTATTTGCTGACACGATATTTGATCCAGAGCCCAGGAAAGTGAGCTGCCAAGTACGGCACGATCAAATTCATGCTAACGTAATAAATACCAAGGAGAAGCAATACGGTTCCAAGTAACCGCTTATGATTCCCTAAGGCCTCTATTAGGGGCTTGTCGATCAAAGGCTCTCTTCCATATCTGCTGATGACCTGCAGTCCATCAAAGAAGCTGTAGAACCAAATCAATGGTAGGATGAACAGGAACAAAGACAGACGCAATACATCGATGATATAGAATGTTCCCAGGAATAAGACCATTAGTTGAAGACCTCGCTTTTGGAGCCCCATATACATTTGACCGGCACCAGGAATTACAGATAATAAAGTAGCCATGACCTTACTTCTCCGTCCATTCTCCCGGCTAATCTCCCAATCGCCGAACAAAGTACGATCTGTTAATATCTCCCCTGATAGCTTGCGGTGAATACACTGAACCGCATCGAACATGCAATACAGCCAGATCACAGGCAGTACACACAGGAAGACCAGAACCGAGTCGTTCGTAATCCCAGCGACAAAGATGAGCATCGTGATCGTCCCGAAGAAAGCAACGAGAAAAGATAATCCTCTCTGCATAAGTCCCATATAGAAATGGCCAAGGCCGGGCACGAAGGAGAGTAAAATGGTGAAAAAGCGTTCAGCATCATGGCCGCCGCTGCTCTCAGGGCTTGGATAACCCGAGTTATATCCCTGAGTAGGGTAATCCTTCAGCAGCACAATGAACAGATCAAACATACTGATCCCCCACACAATAGCGGCACAGACAATTCCTAATACAAAAGGCTCACCGGAGTTAGATAGAAGGGCTAATGAGAAACCTCCTAATAAAAATCCGCAGAAGAACAGCATATAGAAAAAGCACCTGATTTTCTTACCCCAATATAAATGGCCAAGGCCAGGCAAAAAGTTCATAAAAAAAGCAGTCACCCGATTACGTATTACCGGCATTTCATCCATCCTTTCACTTATTTAGATTTATTCCATGAATCCATCCAGCTTGTAGTTTGGTTCAGCCACTGCTCACTGAATGATTTGCTGTCCTCCTTCACCATATAGTCAGCATCTTGGGTCAAACGATCGAAGAATCCAGAGGTAATAAGCAGCAGAGTAATGGACGCAGCTATTGTATAGTGAGTAATCGGATGCCTAATCCATGTCCATTTACGATGAAGCCTCGGCGACTCTATTGGTTTCGCTGAAGAATCACCCATTGGTAAGGCATTCATCACTTGGTCAGTAAATGCATTCAAATCCGGGAATTCTGGAAGCCCCTGCTCCATACTTTCGAATACAATCAGATATTCTCTTAATGCGGATTCATCTTCAATTAACAATTGATCCAACTCTACCTGCTTGCTGGGGCTTAACTCACCAAGTATGTACTGTCTCCACAAATCTTGTCGCTGCATGCCTGTCTCTCTCACGACCAATCCTCCTCCTTCCAATGCTCTCTCATCCAGTGTCTTGCCCGGTACAGCCTGGATTCCACCGTCTTCAGCGCGATACTCTGGTCGGCGGCAATCTGCTCGTAGCTCTGCTCTCTCAGGTAAAAGGCAGTTACTATCTCTCTATGAGCATCAGGAAGTTCATTGATCCGGCTGGCTACTCTCTGTATACGTTCTTTTCTAACAAGGCTATCCAGCGTATCCTCCTCTGCAGCAGGAATTTGCTGTAGTACCTCCTCGCTCTCCCATTCATCTTCTCTGCGGCGTGCACGCCTTCGTTTGCAGTCAATGGCTTTGTTGATACAAATACGCGTGATCCACGTCTTGAATCCTTGTGACCGATACTCAGGGAGAGATTTATATACTTGGATGAACGTCTCCTGCGCGGTGTCCTCGGCTTCCTTCTGATCATGAAGAACCGAGTAAGCCATCCGGTATAGATAAGGGCCGTAGTCATTCACCAGCTGTCTGAATGCGTCCTGGTTCCCCTGTAGGATCTGGCTGATCCGTAGTTCCTCTTCTATATCTCTCCCCTCCTTCCAAATAAATAGACGTCATGAATTGAAATAACCCCTGCGAAAATATTTAAATTATTTTAGAATGTTCGCATTATTGCTAAATTGCTAGTCTATATGGATTGCCTTCACTACCCAGTTATGTAAAAAGAGGTTGCTCCTATCAGCAGCTGCTGATGGAACAACCTCAAGTATATCACCTTATTTACTATTTCCACGGAATCTTTGCGTATAAGCTTTGGCATCTTGAGCTGTCTTGACCCGGTTACGGCTCCACTCGAGCAGAATGCGGTCAATATAACGAAAATGCACTTTACCTGCAAATACGGCTTCCTTCAGTGCAAGCCGGATCAGTTCATCCGGATAACCGTCTTGATCCAGCCAGCCTGATATCGTCTCACATTCCATTGGAGAGAGCGGCCGGGCAAATTCTTTCTCGAAGATGACAAACAGATTGCGCTGCTGATCTTCCGAAGATGAGGACTCCTCCTCCTTCGATAACCGTTCTTTCTGGCGTTCAGCTGCCGCTTCTTCAGCAAGACATACACTTAGTTTGTGGTACATTCCCGTTAGATTGTACCGTTCTGAATGTATTCCAGAGTGATCGGTGACTTCGTCGATGGAGAGCCAGCCGTCTTTCATCAATTTGCGAATTCCGCTGGCTACCACAGAAGGGGCAGCCCCCATTCTCCGCTCAATCTCTTCCATTGAAGGGAACTCCAATTGTTCTAACTGCTTGAAAGCTAACAGCTGAATCAGCAGCATTACTTCTGTATCAGTTAGTTTGAGCTTCCGGTAATAAGCCAGTAAGGCATAAGGGATACTAGCTGAACCCTTTTCCAGCCCGTAAGCTATACCGTTCGCCCACACCTTCCAACCTTCGCCCATTCCCATCCAACATTCACCTCTTTATTTCAGGAATAACGCAAGGTTGTTATGACTACTTAAGGGTACAGACGGTACAGGGTCCGCGGGAACGGAATCGTCTCACGTACATGATCAAGTCCGCAGATCCAGGCTACGGTCCGTTCAAGTCCAAGACCAAATCCGGAGTGTGGAACCGACCCGTACTTGCGCAGATCCAGGTACCACTGATAAGTCTCTGTGGAGAGATTATGCTCTTTGAAACGCTCTTCCATCAGTTCAGGGTCATCAATCCGCTGGGATCCGCCAATAATTTCACCATAACCTTCAGGAGCAATCATATCGGCACATAGAACCACATCAGGACGGTTCGGATCCGGCTTCATATAAAAAGCTTTGATGTCCTTCGGATAATGGGTGATAAATACAGGCTTATCATAACGTTCAGCGATTGCCGTTTCATGCGGAGCGCCAAAATCCTCTCCCCAAGGAATATCAAATTCCTGAGTATGCAGGAATTCGATGGCCTCATCGTAGGTTATACGAGGGAATGGAGCTTGAATGTTCTCCAGCTTGGATACATCTCGCCCTACAGCTTCAAGCTCTGCCTTGCAGTTCTTGAGAACCGACTGGACTACAAAAGAAATGAAATTCTCCTGTACCTTGAGGCTTTCCTCATGATCCGTGAACGCCATCTCCGGTTCGATCATCCAGAACTCGATCAGATGCCGGCGGGTCTTGGATTTCTCCGCACGGAAAGTTGGTCCGAACGAATACACCTTTCCAAGCGCCATGGCTGCAGCTTCCATATAAAGCTGACCACTTTGAGTCAGATAAGCATCTTCATCAAAATATTTGGTATGGAACAAGTTGGTTGTTCCTTCAGCTGAGGTAGGTGTCAAGATTGGCGGATCCACCAAAGTGAACCCGTTCTCATCAAAGAACTGCTGAACCGCACGAATAATCTCTGCCCGAATGACCATGATGGCACGCTGCTTCGAGGAACGAAGCCATAAATGCCGGTGGTCCATCAAGAAATCAACCCCGTGCTCCTTAGGTGTAATCGGATAGTTCTCTGTAATATGGATAATCTCAATATTGGTAACAGTTAACTCATAACCCGAAGCACTCCTTGGTTCTTCGCGGACAATCCCTTCCACATAGAGGGAGCTTTCCTGAGTCAAGCTTTTGGCTTTGTCCCAAATCTCTTCAGAGACCTCACTCTTAACAACCACACCTTGAATATAGCCCGTTCCATCACGAAGCTGCAGGAACTGGATCTTCCCGCTAGAACGCTTGTTATTCACCCAAGCGCCGATGGTTACCGTCTCGCCGACGTGATGGCCTATTTGACGAATCACTGTTTTGACCGCCATGTTATCTCTCTCCTCTAGCTGCTCTTAATTAATTAGCTGACTTGGCTTCCTGAACGATTCGGTTCGTATCCCGTGCAATGACAAGCTCTTCGTTCGTTGGCACGACCAGTACCTCAACTTTGGAATTAGCTGATGAAATCCGGCGTGGTTCACCTGAGCGAATTTTGTTCAGCTCTGGATCAATCTCTACGCCCAGATACGACAGATTCTCACATACCTTCTCACGTACGACCACGGAGTTCTCCCCGACGCCGGCTGTGAACACAATCACATCTACCCCGTTCATAGCCGCTGCATAGGCACCGATATACTTGCGAAGACGATATTCGTACATCTCGAATGCTAGGGTAGCATTCGCCTCACCAGCTTCCATGCCATCCGTAATATCGCGCATATCACTGCTCACACCGGAGATCGCAAGCAATCCGCTGTGTTTGTTGAGCATTGAATTCACTTCACTGATCGAAAGCTCCTCTTTATTCATAACAAATGTAACGACTGCAGGGTCCAGGTCCCCGCTTCGTGTTCCCATCATCAGACCTTCAAGAGGGGTAAGTCCCATTGAAGTATCAACAGAGACTCCGCCTTTTACAGCTGTCAGGCTGGCGCCGTTACCGATGTGGCAGGTAATGATCTTGAGGTCTTCAATTGGCCGCCCGAGGTACGCAGCAGCTGCTTTACTTACATATTGGTGAGATGTACCATGTGCCCCGTATCTGCGAACGTGATGCTTCTTATACAGCACTCGTGGGATAGGGTACAAGAATACCTTTTCATCCATTGTCTGATGGAAGGCGGTATCAAAGGCAACGACCTGAGGAACATTAGGCATGTTCTTCTCTGCCGCATTGATCCCCATAATAGCCGGTGGATTATGAAGCGGAGCCAGATCGAACAGTCTCCGGATCTCTGCTTTGACTTCACTCGTAACGAGTGCAGATCCTTTGAATGTCTCCCCACCGTGCACAACCCGGTGCCCAACAGCTTGAATTTCATCAACTGAATTCAGCACACCGTGCTCTTTGTCTGTCAGCTTCTCAAGCACCTTACGAATTGCGGTAGTATGCTCAAGAATCTCGCTTACCTCGGTAACTTCCTCTTTGTCCGTAGGCTTGTGCGTTAGAATAGAGGAATCCATACCAATCCGCTCAACGAGTCCTTTCGCTAGAACCGACTCATCCTCCATGTTGTAGAGCTGATATTTCAGAGAGGAGCTACCCGCATTTATAACGAGAACTTTCATATCCGGTCACCATCCTTGTCGTATTTGAAAAAGCCTTCGCCCGTCTTAACGCCCAGATTCCCGGCACGGACCATCTTCTTAAGTACAATGGAAGGGCGGTATTTAAGTTCACCGAACTCACGGAACATACGCTCAAGTGCGGCAAGTACCGAATCGAGACCGAAACGATCAGCCATCTCAAGCGGTCCATACTGGAATTGATATCCAATACGCATGGAGTCATCAATGTCTTCAGCCGTTGCCACGCCTTCACCAAGCACGTGCAGCGCCTCGTTAATAAGAATGCAGATAATACGTGAAGTTACGAATCCAGGGGATTCATATACCATGATGCCGCGCTTCTCAACAACTTCCTCTACAAAACGCTTGGTGTTATCAAATGTGCTATCTGAAGTCTTCAAACCGCGAATGATTTCCACGAGATCAATACGAGATACTGGATAAATAAAGTGCATGCCGATGACGCGTTCCGGATACATGGTGCCTCCGGCAATTTCGGTCAGGCTTAGGGTTGAAGTATTACTAGCTAGAATAATATGGCTTGGGCAGACTTGGTCGAGTTGAGTGAAGACTTCTTTCTTCGCATCCAAATCTTCCGAAATCGTCTCGATCACCATGTCGCAGGAGCCGAGTTCGGCAAAATGTGTTACTTTTTGAATTCGGGAAAGAATCAGCTTCTTCTCCGCCTGGGTGATTGCCCATTTCTCCAGTTGCTTATCTAGGCTTGTCTCTATCATGCTGTAAGCATGGTTCAATTTGTCCGGGGTTTCTTCAACCAGCAGAACTTCAAGTCCCTTAGCTGCAAGCATTTCACAAATGCCTTGGCCCATCGTACCGCCACCGATAACGCCTATTTTTTTAAAGTACATGGTGTCTCTCTCCATCCTTTGTATTAATCTCTACATCTTATTATACCCTCGATGTCGAATAATACATCTTTTTATACCCAACATATAATAATATCTTAGCACGAATAAAAAGTAAAAAAAAATTACCAACCTGAAAAAATCAGGCTGGTAAAAGGATGCTGTCACGAAATTGACAACGAAATTGTTCTCCCGAGAGACGTTCTTCGTGAATTAGAATTTCAAGGGATTTGTCGAATACCGCCGCATGCTCGATTAAAGCCGCTTTGGTACGGGCCGCGAGGTCATCCAGGATACGGCTGTTCTCATTCATAAGAACTTCCTTGGTGACCATATCCATGTTCACAATACCAAGCCGGGTAAGACCTGACGTCATCATGGTGTGGACAAGCTTCAGAGCCTGTTCAAAGTCATTGCGTGACCCTGTACTTCTGCCCCCATAATAGATCTCCTCTGCAGCAGCTCCCGCAAGAGCCACCATGATTTGTCCTTCAAGATAAGATTTGGTATACAAATACTGCTCCTGCTGCGGGTTATGACGAACATATCCCAGCGCTTGTCCGCGAGGACTGAGAGCTACCTGATTCACACTGCCTGGAGCCACGATCTCAGCGAGCACAGCATGCCCAAGTTCGTGTACTGCCACTCTGCGCTTCTCTTCTTCGGTCGATTCCCTGTCCGTCTTCTCTCCGAGCATGACCTTATCCACACCCATAGACAGGTGGCGCTGGTCGATGATCTGAAGGTTCTCTCTCATGGCATAGATAGCACCTTCATTCATTACACTTTCCAGCTGGGCTCCAGAGAAGCCGTATGTCTCTTCAGCAAGTTTCTCTAAGCTGACATCCTCATTCAGAGGCTTATTCTTAGCATGCAGCTCAAGAATATGCTTCCGGCCCTTCTTATCAGGCAATTCTACCTGAATATGACGGTCGAAGCGGCCAGGACGCAGCAGCGCGCTGTCCAGCATTTCTTTGCGGTTCGTTGCCGCGATCACCAGAATACGAGGGGCGTCCGAGTTATAAATGCCGTCCATTTCCGTAAGAAGCTGATTCAGAGTCTGGTCATACTCCCGTTGTTGTCCGCCTTCTCTTTTTCCCCCGATTACATCGATCTCATCTATGAAAATAATTGCATTCTCTTTCTTCTCCTGTGCAGCGCGCGTCCGGGCTTCCTTGAACAATTCCCGGATGCGTCCCGCACCGACACCTACATACATCTCTACGAATTCAGAGCCGGAAGCCGCCACAAATACGGACTTTGTATAGTGAGCCGCAGCTTTAGCCATCAAAGTCTTCCCTGTTCCCGGAGGGCCTGTTAGCAGAATCCCCTTGAGTGGGCGAATGCCGAACTTCTTAATTTCTTCATGTCTAACCATGAAATCAAGGGCCTCACGAAGCTCCTGCTTCGCATTATCCTGTCCTCCAATTTCTTCAAAGGTAAGCTTGGCCGGGCCCGCTTTCTTCCGTTTGCGGTCCTGGGAAGCACCTACCGTGATTCCGCCTTTCATTTGAACCACCGCGAACAAGGCCCCAACCATGGCTAGTCCAACAATGACCGGAATGATATTAACTCCAATATAAGCAAGGAACACGAGAAGTACGAGTACAATCCCGATTACGACTTCTTTAATGAACTTAGACATTGCTCCATACCCCCATCTCACCCGGCACTCGCGGAAGTATAATGAACTTGCTGGCTTTTCCGTCTGATAGAGTCACATATATATTCTGATTATCCATTACCGTATTGACTGAAAGTCCTGGTGCTCCCTCTTGAAGCTTCTCTAGAGTCACCGGAATCTCGGTATATTTCTTATTATCCATGGCTTCCGCTACAGGAAAGAGAGCTTTGGACCACCACTGATCGAGTACTTTATTTGAATGATCCACAACGGTAAGCTTTAGCTTGCGGCTGCCGATCAACGACTTGCCGTCAACCGTCAAATGTTCAACTAAACCTCTTAAATCGGTTTTTGGTTGTAGATCGAGTTTCAAGTCCACCTGTTTCTGGGTAATAACAAATTGAACGTTGTTGACACCCTCATACTCGGTGACCAATTTCTTAAGCGGGGCCTCAACAGCAAACTGACTATAAGCGAACCACCCACCAAACAGAATTGCTGCGGAGATAACGACGCTAGTAATCAATGGAACAAGACGTAATTTCAATTCATATCCCCCTTAGTAATTTCAATCTTATACATACAAAACACGACCACTCAAAAAAATTAACGGATTTCTCCGTCTGTTTGTGTATCATCATATACTGAAACGTACAAGTAATAGTATATCATAGAATATATACTTTTTTCTAAACTTCTTATTGAAAATATTTGAAATAATCGATAATTTCTTCTAATGTTCAAGAATTGTTCGCAATTCAAAGAGACCTTCCAATTAAATTGGAAGGTCTCTTAATATAGGAGAACACTAAGGCTCAAGCCTACCGATTAGGCAAAGTGTAGGTATCAGGCAGAGCCTGGCCATCGGCGAACCTATAAAACTTATAGTTGTAATGATCTCCATCTTTATAGAACAATTGATATACGTATTGCTTCCCTGCCCCCTGATCAAATATACCTGGGACAAGGCGGACAATAGAGATATCCGGCATTTGAGACTTGATGCTGTTCTTAACCTGATCAAGGCTGACTCCATTCTTCGCCAGCTCCTGGTGGTCAACCTTACCATCAACGACCCATACCACAATATCTTCTCCCGATGTACTTTTGCCTTCGATCACCCAGCACACGGTATCCCATACGGACTTACTGGCATGTGTTAACGAAGCCAGATTAGCCTGCTGCTTGGCCACAATGACAGCAGCGTTCTTCTCGTTCCAATAATCCTCCATCGAATACACATAATATCTCTGAATTCCAAACAGAATCAGCAGGGCGATAACTATGGACATCAAAATCCATTTCGTTTTTTTCTTCATGCGATCACTTCCTTTCACTCAGAAGTGCTCCGCTTAGCGGGAGAGCAATCCTTCGAAACAAGCTTGAGCTTCTCTGCGTACCCGCTCTTCATCAATGGTCAGACAGCTGCCATGCTTAACAACCTGATTCCCGTTCACCCACACATGTTCAACGTCCTTAGGGCCAGCGGAATATACCATATGAGAAATGAAATCCGTATGCGGAATAAAGTGAGCTTGATCGGTATTCATAGCAATGAAGTCAGCCTTCATGCCTTCCGCAAGCCTTCCGGTATTTGGCAGGTATACGGACTGAGCACCATAAATCGTGCCCATTTTAAGAGCTTCTTCTGCCGGTACAGCCGTCGGATCACCTGATACACCTTTATGTATCAAGGCTGCCAGCCTAATCTCCTCGAACATGTCGAGGTTGTTGTTGCTTGCTGCCCCGTCTGTACCCAAGGAGACAACAACCCCTGCCTTTTGCAGATCAACGACACGGGCAACGCCGCTGGCAAGCTTAAGGTTGCTCCCAGGGTTATGCGACACCGCAACCTTATTCGTAGCAAGAATCTCGATCTCTTCATCATTCAAATGCACGCCGTGGGCGATGATTGAAGGTCGTGAGAAGAATCCTAGCTTTTCCAAATGCATCGTTGGACGAAGACCATACTCATTGATATTCTGCTGCACTTCAGCGGCAGTCTCGGACATGTGGGTATGCAGCGGAAGATCCAGGTCATGAGCCGCTTGAACGAACTTCTCAATGAATGCAGGCGGACAAGTGTAAGGGGAATGCGGGGACATCATGGTCGTAATTCGCCCATCCGCCTTGCCATGCCAATCTTGGGCGAACCGTATCGCCTCTTCCAGCTTCTGCTGCTGTACGTCCTCAGGACATAAGCCAATGGCTCCGCGCATCAGTACAGCACGAATTCCCGATTCCTCCGTTACTTTAGCTACCTGATCCATATGGTCATACATGTCCAGGAAGGTTGTCGTACCTCCCTTAAGCATTTCCACGACAGACAGCGCGGTACCCCAGTATACATCTCTGGAGGTGAACTTGGCTTCCATCGGCCACATCTTCTCCTGCAGCCAAGTTTGGAGCAGCATATCGTCCCCATAACCGCGCAGCAGAGACATCGCTGCATGACCATGGGTATTAATCAGCCCTGGAGCAAATAGCAGGCCCCTTCCGTCAAAAGTGTCTGTCCCCTCTTCGACCTCGGGACGAGACTCTCCGACATATTTGATCAGATCGTCCTCAATTAACATATATCCCTTGACCACAGAACGTCCTGGTTCCAGCACAGCAAAGCTTCCGTTTTCAATTAACCATTTACGACTCATTTGTCACTGCTTCCTTTCCATCTCCCAAATAATATGCCAGGCTGAGCAGATCCGTTGTAAAATCTGCCGCGTGCAGGCGTATCTCGGCAGGCACCTTCAGAATTGTTGGCGCAAAGTTAAGGATCGCTTCAATTCCAGCATCGATAAGCTGATCGGCTACCCGTTGTGCCTCAAAATCAGGCACAGTTATAATTCCAATCCGGATACCCAGCTTCTTCACGGTAGCACCAAGATCTTCAATCGGCTGTACGGTCAAGGAATTAATCTTCTGGCCGACCTTCTTCTCCGAGGCATCGAAGACCGCCACGATCTTCATATTGTCCTTCAAGTACGTATTGTAATTGGATAAGGCCTGACCCAAGTTCCCGGCCCCGACAAGGGCCACATTGATCTGCTGATCCAAGTTGAGGATTTGGCGAATCTTCTCGATCAGATAGGAGACATCATATCCGATACCTTTACGACCAAAATCACCGAAGTATGCAAGATCTTTGCGAATTTGAGCCGGGTTCAGATCCAGCTTTTGTCCAAGCTCCTGCGATGAGACGGTTGCGACTTCCCGAAGGCTCAGTTCATTCAGAAAGCGCAGATATACGGGTAATCTGCGTACCACCGCATCTGAGATTTTCTCCGATTTCATTTCTTTTTCCCCCTAATGCTAATGAGTCCGGTTGATCACCGGTGGCCAAGCCATTCCGAAATCCGAGGCACCATTTGGTTGGTGGGCATATGCTCCATCTTTGGGCCTGGCAAAGAATAAAGGAAATACTTCCCGTAATAGGACTCGAGAATTCGTGTATCATATACAATCACGATACCGCGGTCCTGGGAGGACCGCACCAGTCGTCCAAATCCCTGCTTGAAGCGGATAACCGCCTGCGGGACGGACAACTTCATAAATGGATTCTTCTTCTGCTGCTGCAGCCGCTCGCTCTTGGCTTCTACCAGCGGATGGTTCGGAGGTTGAAATGGAAGCCGTACGATAGCCAGACTCGTAAGAGCCTCCCCTGGAATATCGACACCTTCCCAGAAGCTGCTCGTACCGAGCAATACAGAGGCCTGCTGGCCCTGAAATCTTCGAGTAAGCTTAGTCCGATTTCCGCTGTCTACTCCTTGTCCAATGACTGTAATCCCCTGTGTAGATAGAACCTCTTTCAGGGGGTCATATACCTGTCTAAGCATACGATAAGAAGTGAACAATACAAGCATGCGTCCTTGGGTAGCAATTGCCGAATCAGCCAAGGACTGTACGAGTGTATTCACGAAATGATCGTCCCCGACACTGCCCTTCACACTTGGGAAATCCCGAGGGATGACGAGCAGGGCCTGTTCCCTGTACTTGAATGGTGAGGGAAGCAACGAGGTCAATAATTGATCCTGCTCAGAAGCTTCCGTAAGTCCCAGCTGCTCGATCATATATTGAAACGACTTGTCTACGGATAAAGTAGCAGAGGTCATGATAACGCTCTTCTTTTTATCAAAGAAAAGAGCTTTAAGCTGTTCACTTACCTCAACGGGTACAGCATAAATTTGCAGAGACCGGCTGCGGTAATGACCGTTACCTTCAAGCCAGTAGACCGTCTCCTCATTGTCGAGCTTCATAAAAGAACGGATACTGTCCCTCTCAGCTCCCAAATCCTTGAACAGACCGCTTATATCCGTCACCAGGCTCTCAGAGCTATAACTTTCGTCATCTTCCTTTAGCTCATTCACCATACGTTCGCCTTTGCGAATTACCGTACCCATAGTCATGTAAATCTGATTCTCGATTTCACTAAGCGCATCCCAATTCTTGGGCTTTTTGTGCGGAAGCAGACGAAGAACGAACTGTCCCGGGTCTCCGGGAGCGGCATCGCTTCGCTCAGGCATGAGTCCGAACAATTGATCGCTGAGACGATCCCAGTTCTCCTTGATCTCAATAATCTCAGGGTACAGATTATCAATTACACTCATCCACTCGCTGGCCTTCTCCGACCCGCTGGTCTGAAGCTGAGCCCGCAGATTCGGAAGCTGACCCGTCTTACTGTCCTTGAAGAGGCGTGTCAAGGTGTGAACGACCGTGAAGTATTTCATATTCATACCCAAATGCTTGCCGGCTACTTCTTCGAGATGGTGTGCCTCGTCAATGACAAGACGTTCATAGCTCGGAAGCAGCTGATGACCCGCCTTCACATCTGTGAACAGCTTCGAGTGGTTCGTGATCACCACATCAGCTACACCAGCCTCGTGTTTGGCCTTATGATAGAAGCACTTTCTGAACCATGGACATGAGCGTCCCAGACAGGAATCCGATTCACTGGCAACCGTCTCCCAGAAATCAGCTCCCCGATTGCCCTGGTTCAGCTCTTCATCATCCCCGGTCTCGGTCTGGGTTAACCACACGATCATCTGTGCAGCCGTCATAACTTCTTCCTTTGGTGTAGTGAAATCTCTCTTGTTTATTTTATGTTCAAATTTGCGCAGACACAAATAATGCCCTCTTCCTTTGAAGATTGCTGCCCGAAATGGAAAAGGAACCACGTCCGTAAGCAGAGGAATATCTCTCTCGCGGAGCTGCTCTTGCAGGTTGATGGTATGCGTACTTACCATAACCTTCTCTTCAGACTTAACGCTGTGATAAATCGCAGGCAGCAGATAACCGAGTGACTTCCCTGTACCCGTACCTGCTTCGACCAACAAGTGCTTATCCTCATCAAAGGCCTTCATGACGTCTTCAAGCATGATATTCTGAGCTTCCCGCTCTTCATACCCAGGGAGCTTGCTCTTCAAGTTCGCACGAACATCAGCCATAAACTGCTCGAAAGATTTATCCTTCAGAGGATTATCGAAATCCTCACTTCGCGGCGGCTTGATGTCAATCCAGTCTTCTGTCCGAAGCGCGAACTGACGGTAATAGGTGAACCCATCTGTTGAAGCGTCCGTTTCCCTCTCCCTGATCTGGAGTGCAGCATCAAAGAACCATCCCAAATCACTGTCCTCGCCTGAGAACAGGTCAGAAAGCCGCTGCAAAGCGAGAAGTGGAAGGTCATCAATCTCTTCCAGACATTTAGCAAAAATAAGTGCGGTAGCCAAGGCATCGGAATCGGCTTGATGAGGTCTGTCATGGGTTACCCCAAATTCACCGGACACAAAGCCAAGCTGATATGATGTAAGCGAAGGAAACATTATTTTGAGGAAATCCATGGTATCCAGGATTCTCCCCGTAAAGGGTAAATAGCCCGTTTTGTCCAAAGCACTCTGTAAGAAATTAAAGTCAAAAGCAACGTTATGGCCAACGAGGATCACATCGTCCAGAAGAGGCACCATTTCCATCATAACCTCATCCAGTAAGGGAGCGTTCTGTACATCCTCCTCGGTAATCCCTGTTAACCCAGAAATAAAAGGCGGAATCGGTACACCCGGCTTCACATACGAGGAATATACCTGGCTAATCGTACGATCATGATCTATAATAGCAAGCCCAACTTGAATAATTTCATCAGAGGACTGGTTACCTGTCGTTTCAAAATCGAGAACGGCATATTTCATTATATACTCATTACCTTTCATTCCAGTCTCTCTAACAGCATATCAAAAAAAACTCGGTTTGGAAATTAAGACATGCAAACAAATATTCGCACCCCTCTTTTACCCTATAACAAACAAAAAACGATGCGAAAAAATCCCATTGAATGGTCGCATCGTTCATCAAATTAAGATACATTACAATAATGAAGTAAGCTGGGCTCCGAACTGCAGGGATCCCCGTTTTTGTTGGCATACATCCAAATTATTCAAGGGCTCAGTAAATGAAGGATCAATATGATGGGCTAATGTAAAATATTCTTGTGCTTTATCCATATGGTTCATCTTCGCTTCAATACAACCAAGCGCATTATAGACGATGGATCTAAGCCGCTTGTTGTCCGTCAATGGCAGCACCCATTGAAAATGCCGTCCCGCCTCCCGGGTATCATTCATATTCAAATAGGACATGGCCAAATAAATCCGGGCCAACAGGCTGTCTTGAAACTCCTCGGTGGTACGCTTGAACTGTTCGGCCGCATGGGAATACATCATTAGCTTGTAATAGCCCTGTCCCTTAATGAAGGTACCCGACTTCATCTCAGGCAGCTCCACAATCTTAGCAGAATCCGTTAACCCCCAGCTTTTGCGTACATCACTCATTTTCTCTTCAAAAGAAAGCCACTCCTCAATAATTCCATCACTCATAGCTTTAAGCAATTGCCACTTTTTGCCCAGCTCCTGCTTCTGGTTACCTTTAGCGATCGGGTACATCTCAGCGATTTCCTCCAACATATCATTCATTTCCGCAAATACATGCTGAAACATCATCTGCATCCCACCCTAAACGAAAATGAAATCAAGCAGCGGCCCTATGTTCATTTTTTGTTTAGGCGGATGATTTCATTCTTGAAGGAACCCCTTAAATAATGGATTACAGCTTAACGGACTGTCGCATGTACCTCGTAGCTGGCTGTTTCAACAGGACGGTTATTCTCATCGACGAACAAAACGGTAGGCTTATGGTGACGTACTTCCTCCTGGGACATCTGTGCATAGGAAATGATAATAACCGTGTCCCCCGGCTGAACCAATCTCGCTGCCGCTCCATTAAGACAGATCACACCGCTGCCGCGTGGTCCTGGAATCACATAAGTCTCTAGGCGAGCACCGTTATTATTGTTTACAATTTGTACTTTCTCATTCTCAAGCAGGTCTGCCCGCTCCATCAGGTTCTCATCTATGGTAATACTGCCCACGTAGTTGAGGTTCGCCTCTGTCACGGTTGCGCGGTGAATTTTGGATTTCATCATGGTTCTATACATGAGTTACCACTCCTTTGGTAGTAAAAAGAATGTTATCAATCAGACGAGTTGTTCCGAATTTAACCGCCAGGGCAATCAAGAGTTCTCCATCCAGATCGCTTACCTTAGCCTCTTCATGGACTGGTGTTAGCGATGGAAATGCTAAAATATCCACATAATCAATTACAGCCATGGGCTGAGACTTAATATTCCGGGTCAGGCCATCACGAATTTCGGCCAGGGTCACGGCCGGGTCGTTCTTCATCCACTCTTCTGCTTCACGCAGAGATCTGGACAGGATCAGAGCCTGCTTTCTCTCTTCTTCCTTCAAATATACGTTCCTGGAACTGAGTGCCAGTCCATCTGATTCACGAACAATAGGGCAGGGGACAATCTCTACATCAAAGTTCAAATCATCCACCATTTGGCGGATAACCGCTACTTGCTGTGCATCTTTGAGTCCAAAATAAGCTTTATCCGGGGCGATCATATGAAACAGCTTACCTACCACCGTGGTTACCCCATCGAAATGGCCGGGGCGCGAAGCACCGCACAGTTCATCAGTAAGCTCAGATACCGCAATTTTCGTCTTTGTAGGCTGAGGGTACATCTCCTGTACGCTCGGCAGAAAGACTACATCCACCCCTTCACGCTCTGCCAAAGCCAGGTCTCTCTTCTCATCACGGGGATACCGGTCCAGGTCCTCATTCGGACCGAACTGAATTGGATTAACAAAGATGCTCAGAACTACAAGATCATTGTGTTCCCTTGCCTGCTTCAGCAGACTGGCGTGGCCCTCATGGAGGAAGCCCATCGTAGGCACGAAGCCCACGGACAGTTCTTGTCCAGCCTTAGCTGCGCTAAACCGCTCCTGCTTAACATATTTCTTAAGATCAGTAACTTTATCTATAACGATCATGACCGGGTGTCCACCTTTCCTCTGCCGTACAATGAATCAACCACGCTCTCATCAGCATGGAACACATGCTCTTTCGCCGGGAATTGACCTGATTTTACTTCTTCTACATATTCACGAATTCCGCGGCGAACTTCATTTCCAACGTCAGCAAAGGTCTTCACGAAACGCTTCTCCCGATAATCCGAATCATATTTGAGCACATCATGATACACTAGCACTTGACCGTCACAGCTTCTTCCCGCCCCAATACCGATGGTAGGAATGGAGAGCTGTTTGGAGATCTCAGAAGCAACTTCCTCGGTCACAAGCTCAAGAACAACGCCAAAAGCACCCGCTCTCTCCAGTGCCTTGGCATCTTCGAGCAGACGACGGGCATCCCGTTCGTCCTTACCTTGAATGCGATAACCTCCAATTTGGTTCACCGATTGTGGTGTAAGACCAATATGTCCAAGAACAGGTACGCCGGACTTGACAATGCTTTCAACTGCCAGGCAGATTTCCACCCCGCCTTCCATTTTTACAGCGTGAGCATGACCTTCCTGCATAATTCTTCTGACATTCTTAAGCGTCTCATCAATACCGCCATGATAAGTCATGAAGGGCATATCTGTCACAATAAATGTGTGCTCAGCTCCACGTCTAACCGCCCTGGAGTGATAGACCATATCATCAATAGTTACAGGAACCGTTGAATCATATCCCAGTACAACGTTGCCAAGCGAGTCACCGACAAGCAGCAGATCTACGCCCGCTTCCTCCGCCAGCCTAGCAGAAGGATAGTCATAAGCGGTAATCATGGTCAGCTTCTCGCCGTCCTGTTTCATTTTTTTCATTTTCACAATGTTTAGCACGGACTTTCATCTCCTTTGGGTATCCCAAATTTAGAAGTATGCGTACACAACAAAAAGAACCTTTCAGCTGTGCACCAAAAAGTCCGAAAAGTCCATAGATCCATAGAAGAGTAACATACGTTCGTCCCTTCTGTCTCGGTCCCTTCGGCTCAGAGCAGAATCCAACGTAACCAGATTCATGATACATCATGCATATTGCAACTAACTTTGGAGTGCAGTTTGGTCCAGCCAATACCACCTCGTACGGTCAGTATATCAGATCAGGTCAACTTTTCAACCGCCAAGTTGCACATCTCCTGAGAAAACTGTGAACTTTTCACCTTCATTTTCCAGGATCAGTGCCCCATTCCCATCTATCCCTGTTGCATATC
Organism: Paenibacillus sp. SN-8-1; assembly: GCF_050995535.1. Taxonomy (NCBI): domain Bacteria; kingdom Bacillati; phylum Bacillota; class Bacilli; order Caryophanales; family Paenibacillaceae; genus Paenibacillus; species Paenibacillus sp. SN-8-1. Next base: position 1,988,874 of record NZ_CP194782.1, on the reverse strand, counting down.
CAGACACGATTCCTCTTGAAGTATTCAGGGTAACTTCACGGTTGATTGTAACAGACAGAGCTTCCCACAAATGAGCAATCGGGGTAAATCCCTCCTCCAAATACAGCTTATACAGCTGTTCCAGCTCGGACATTACCGCCCCGATAAGAACTGCCCGGTCAACAGCTTTCCCGCTCTCCATCTGAAGTGAAGTCACGATGCTTCGCAATTCCTCAGGATAATCCTCCATAGTCATGTTCGCGTTAATCCCGATTCCAGCAATGCAATAACGGATCCGTTCATCCTCAGCGACCGACTCCAGTAGAATTCCGCAGATTTTGCGTCCTTGAACTAGCAGATCGTTCGGCCATTTGATCCCACTCTCTACGCCGGTTGCGGATTTGATAGCTCTGCATACAGCTACCGCGGCCAGCAAGGTCAGCTGAGGTGCACAGGATAAGGGCCGATCAGGTCTAAGGAGCAGGCTCATCCAGATGCCCTTGCCAGAAGGAGAGAAGAACTTGCGTCCTAAGCGGCCGCGTCCTCCGGTCTGTTCTTCTGCAATAACCAGCGTACCTTCAGGAGCGCCTTCCTCGGCCAGCTTTCTCACTTCCTCCTGCGTAGACGTAGTAACTTCCAACAATTTCAGATGCTTGCCAAAAGTATTTGAACTCATTGCGCTCATCAAGCTGATAGGGTTCATTCTTGCCGGCTTCTGTACCAAACGATATCCCCTGCGGGACACCGCATCAAATTCATATCCCGCTTCGCGAAGCTTATTAATCTGCTTCCATACCGCTGTACGGCTGATCGCCAAGCGTTTGCTAATTTCTTCACCAGACATATATTCCCCAGGATTCTGCAGAAGCATGTCCAAGACTGTATTAGGTTTCATTAAGATTCACCGTCCGTTTTACTTCATTAAGCAATGCTTCCTTGTTATTCGAAATATCTCCTGCTGCCACAGCGTACAATAATTTCTTCATCAAGCTCCCAAGCCATGGCCCACCGGGCCGGCTAATTCCCTCAAGCACTTCATTCCCCTTGACCGCAAGCTCACGAACCTGATGAACAGGTATACTCGAATGCCAAGCCTCAAGAATCTCAAGCAGCTCTAGACTGATCAGCGATGAGCTTCCGTCTGTCTTGGAAGAACCTAGTAAAACCTTCATTCTTGAAATCCAGAGACCCGCCGTATCTTTTCCATAGGTTAGCTGTAATAATATCCAACTTCGACGAAGAGACTCCTCACGCTCTTGTGCGGACATGCTGGATACTGCATGAAATTGATCCATTAATTCCTGATCGAACCGGGTCAAGCTGGCAGTCCCCTCCGCTTCACGATTGGAGAACGTCCACCGCTTCAATAGATCCAGTACGGCCTGGGTATCAATACCAAGCCCCTGAACAAGAAGAGACAAGCGAAGTTGTACAGGTTCGGCTGGGAGCAGTGGAAGCTTCCTCAGCAATTCAGTCTGGATCTGAACAGGCCCTAGGGGAACTCTTGAGTACTCAAGTAACCCGCTCCGGCGGAGCAGTTCCAGCCCACGCAGAGGATCAGGACCGTACAAGATCTTCTCGAACTCGGCACGGATCCGCTCTATAGCAATAAATCCCATCTTGTCCCGGTTACGAAGTAAGGCTCGCCATGTGCTTAGGACGGGTGTAAACCCGAATACCGAAGCAAAACGAATTGCTCTGAACATCCGGAGAGCGTCTTCCTCAAACCTTTCGTCCGCCTCGCCCACACACCGGATTAACCCAGCCTTAATATCCTCTCTCCCATGGAAAGGATCAATCAGCTGGCCCTCCAAATCCATAGCCATGGCGTTCATCGTGAAATCCCGGCGCTTCAAATCTTCCAGAACCGCATCCACGAATTCAACCGAAGCGGGACGCCTATGATCTTCATATTCAGTTTCTTTACGGAAGGTAGTGACCTCGAACGCCTGCTTCTGGATGAGTACGGTGACAGTGCCATGCTGGAGTCCTGTAGGGATACAGCGTTCAAACAACTGAGTGACCATCTCGGGCCGAGCTGAGGTTGCGATATCCATATCATGCACTGGTCTTCCCATGACTTCGTCCCTCACACAGCCGCCAACCCAGTAGGCCTCATATCCAGCATCTCCGATACGCCTGAGTACTTCTTCGCCTGCAGACACCATGAGCGAATCGACGTGATTCCACTGTTTCACCAAGATTAATCATCTCCTCACACACAAGACTCCGGGGAAAAGGAGCTGTCCCCTTCTCACCCGGAGTAGTTAACTGCATACCGGCTTAAGATTCGGAGCTTTACGCCCTAGTACCCGGTAATAAATTTGTTCGTACTCTTCGGTAATCCGGTCGCTGCTGAATTCGTTCCTCGCCCGCACCAAGCAAGCTTCAGAAATTTGCTCAGCCAGCTTGGCATCCGTTAGCAGCTTAATTGCATAATCCGCCATGGCTCTGGTATCGCCAATTGGGGCCAGGAATCCGGTATTCCCGTGAGACACCAGTTCAGGAATACCTCCAGCCTCTGAACCGATCGTAGGCACCCCGCAAGCCATTGCTTCAAGGGCCACGAGGCCAAAGCTCTCTTTCTCAGAAGGTAGAAGGAGAACGTCTGCCATCGATATTACTTGGGCAATCTGGTCCTGTTTTCCCAGAAAATGAACACGGTCCTCAAGGCCAAGCTGCTTGATCTTGCACTGAATCTTCGGCAGCTCCGGTCCTTCACCCACAAACAGCATACGGGCAGGGATCTCTTTGCTGACCATCGAGAAAATATCCACCACATCACTCACCCTCTTGACGGGTCTGAAGTTAGAGATATGCATTAGGATCTTCTCGTTAGGAGCTGCAAAATCACTTCTTAAAGAATCTATATCACGCGGATAATATATCCGTTTATCTACAAAGTTATAGGTTAAATCGATATCCCGCGAGATTTCAAGCACTTCCCGGGTTTCTTTCATTAAATCCTCGGAGACGGAAGTGACGGCGTCACTTTCATTAATCGCCAGACGGATCAAATCCTTCAGTGACTCATCCTGGGCAAGGACTGTAATATCCGTTCCATGAAGAGTTGTCACAACCTTGAGCTCGTCTCCCACCATCTGTTTGGCCAAAAATGCGCACACCGCATGCGGCACAGCATAATGCACATGAAGGATGTCGAGCTTCTCCCGCTTGGCAACATGGGCCATCTTCGTAGCAAGGGATAGATCGTAGGGCGGATAACGAAACACATAATAATCGTTCACTTCTACTTCATGATAAAATATATTTTTCTGAAAAGCCCCTAACCGGAAAGGAACACTATGCGAAATAAAATGCACTTCGTGTCCCTTCTCGGCAAGCAGCTTACCGAGCTCAGTCGCTACAACCCCTGATCCACCAAGTGTCGGATAACAGGTGATGCCGATTTTTAGAGTTTGGCTCATATCAGGGGCACCTCTTTCTTTTTATATAGACTGAACAATTGAATTACAGTAGAGGCAGCCGTGTGAAATATTCTTCCAATCGCTGTTGTTCCCGGATTTCTTTTATTAAATTTATTAGGTAGAAGTCCGGTCACAAAGGCGAACGCTTCGCTTCTCCAGAATCATTTCACACTCTTGCCTATGGGCAATTCTTAAATTCAAAGTATATAGTCTTCAGAACAGATGAACTTTATAAGGCGTCTTAACCGCGAAGCCTTCAGCATAAGGAATGAGCCTGCGCTGACCCAGCAGTGCATCTCGTGCCTTTACTCGTTCCACATAGCCTTGTGTAAGCGGGGTGGCAACTCCCTCTTTCCCAGGTGTGAACTGAGATTCGTAAGCGAGCAGCGACCGTTCTTTAGTCTCGTAATAACTTGTAACATCAACTATGAGATCCGGTGTTCTCCAGTCATTTATGAAATAGAAGTACAGCTCGTCCACAAGTACAGGAGGCTTGTCCGGCATCATTCTCCGCAGCTTCGCATTAAATACTGCTTCCTCCACCAGCTTACTGCATTGCACATGATCAGGATGACGATCCTCCCAGTAAGGCGCAAAAACAATTCGCGGTGCATACTCACGAATAACAGAAGTCACTGCAGCCACATGATCGGGTGTGATATAAAGTCCACGATCCGGCAGTCCCAAATTGGTCCTTAGTGTAAGGCCCAATACCCTGGAAGCCGCTTCTGCTTCCTGCATGCGAAGCTCTACTGTCCCATTGGAGGACATCTCCGCCTGTGTAAGATCACAGATACCGACCTTCAGGCCTGCTTCAACATGCTTGGCAATCGTTCCGGCCATCCCTATTTCAGCGTCATCCGCATGGGCTCCGAAGATGAGGATATCCAGCTTCTCACTCATTTATCTAACCTTGGACGATGAAATTCAACCAGCTCCCGCCAGCTTAGGTCTCCCCTATCCAGAGCTCTGACCATAATTTCAGCTGATGCTACATTGGTAGCTACCGGTATCCCATGCACATCACATAAGCGTAGCAGCGCTGTAATGTCTGGTTCGTGCGGCTGAGCCATCAGAGGATCACGCAGGAAAATCACCAGATCCATTTGATTCTGAGCAATAAGTGCTCCAATCTGCTGGTCGCCCCCAAGAGGACCTGACAGGAACCGCTGTATATTCAGCTTGGTATTATCCATAATCCGCTGCCCCGTTGTACCGGTTGAGTATAGATTGTTACCCTCGAACACGTGCTCATATGCAATCGCGAAGTTGACAATTTCCTCTTTCTTCCGGTCATGGGCGATAAACGCAATATTTAACATTTCGTTGTACCCCCTACTAGTCTATAAAATGTTCAAAACCATAGATCATACCTTGATAGCCCACAACCTTCTTCACAGCCAGGTTAACACCAGGCATGTAACCCGCACGTTCATAGGAATCGTGCCGAATCTTCAAGGTCTGACCAAAGCCGCCAAAGATAACCTCCTGCTGGGCAAAAACACCTGGAAGCCGCACACTGTGAATGCGGAACCCGTTATAGTACCCTCCCCGGGATCCTTCAATGGTCTCTTCTTCGTTCGGATTGCCTTGGCGAATCTCTTCCCGATTCTGAGCAATTAACTCCGCTGTCTTCACCGCTGTCCCTGATGGCGCATCAAGCTTCTGATCCCCATGATACTCGATAATCTCAAGATTCGGAAAGTGCTTGGCAGCCTGTGCGGCAAATTTCATCATAAGGATCGCGCCTATGGAGAAATTCGGGGCAATGAGGCCTCCAATTCCTTTGCTCTTGCACTGCTTGTCCAGATCCTCAATCTGTTCTGGAGTGAAGCCTGTGGTTCCAACCACCGGCGACACACCAAGGCGAATCGCAAGCTCTGTATTCTTATAAGCAAATTGGGGAGTAGTGAAATCCACCAGTACCTGGGCCTTACTTTCGATTAAGGCCAATTCCAGATCGGACTGTACCTTGATTCCGCAGGCAGGCAGACCAACCAAAGTCCCCGCATCCGTGCCTTCCCCGGATCGATTGACGGCTGCCGCAAGCTCCAGCTCGGAATCTTCCAGTACCATTTTAACGACTTCTTTCCCCATACGGCCTGCAGCTCCTGCTACCGCAACTCTGATCTTCGTTGTCATATTTATGCTCCTCACTGTCCACTAGAATGATGATTACTCGATATATGTTTCAATTCGTTGTTCCCATAATTTAAGTTCATGAATGGAAGAATCGCCGTCCAGCAATTGTATCGCTTCTCTTATTGCGTACAATGCAAATGTATATTCTCCAAGCTCACTGTAAGCTACTGCAAGTCCAATATAGGCCTTAGATGACAGAGGGTCCATCTTAACAGCCTGTTCCAGGTCGATTACTGCGGCGCGGACTGAATTCTCTGTTCTGCTTCCGTGTTCAAGAGCCTTAAGAGCTTTTCGGGTCAATTCCATGGCTAACAGTCGTTCATAATGAAGTCGATATTCCTCAGTACCCGGCTCCAAATCCAAAGCTGCCCTGGCATGGTGGATTGCCTTCTCCAGTCTGCTGCTTCGGGAACAGGTAACTGAACACCGGTAATGGATATCCGCTTCCTGCGGACTTAATTCGAGTGCTTGATCAAACCAGTGAATCGCCTGCTCGAAATCATTTTCCAGGATGCTGCGATAAGCCTCAGCCACGTAGTCCAGTGTCTTCGTCATAAGGCCTCCCCCTTCTCTTATCAACTGCTGTTCCTACAGCATATGAAGAAAAGGGCTATTCGGTGTCTATCCGGGTCCACCTGTCTGCATCCCTGGTATTGAACTTATGCATAACTTTGTCGTGCGCTTCTGTCAGGTTAATCCCCAGAGAATTCGCAAAACAAATGGTAATGAACAAAATATCGCCAAGCTCCAGCTCTATCGAGTTGTCGGCTTCGGAAGTCTTCTTAGGCTTTTCTCCATAAGTATGGTTCACTTCTCTAGCCAGTTCGCCAACTTCTTCACTCATTCTCGCCAGCATAGCGAGTGGACTGAAGTAACCTTCTTTAAACTGGGATATGTACCGATCAACCTCGCGTTGAATCTCTGCGAGTGATTTTTCCTCCATCCTTATTCCCCCCTAGGGTACCCGAAGGTTTTACCCCTATGTTATCGTAAAGAAGTTTTGAAAACAAATCCTTTTTTAAACGCAGCCTAAAAAGGTATACTATGGGTTGGGGCGCTAAGGCTCCCCAATCTTCCAACAAGCGAGGGATTACATGCTTACTACCCAATTAGCTCGTGTATCAAGAACCATACTGCCGATACTGCTTGGTACAGCCATCTATGCATTTGGTCTGCTATACTTCATTATTCCCAACAAACTTATGGAAGGCGGAGTAACCGGGATCACAATTCTCCTTAAATATGCGTTCTCCATATCCCCTTCACTTTCAACCTTAATTCTGAACATCCCGCTCTTTCTGCTCGGCTGGAAGGTACTGGGGAGCCGGCAAATTGTATTTACCGGGATTGGCATAGGATCCTTGACGTTTTTTCTATGGCTATTCGAGCTTATGATCAGTAAAGGCTGGATCGTCCCATTTGCCACGGAGCATGATTACATACTCGCGTCACTTTATGCAGGGGTGACCCTTGGTGCCGGCCTTGGCCTCGTGTTCCGCTTCGGGGGAACTACGGGAGGATCAGATATCATCGCGCGTATCTGTAACCGGAAATACGGCTGGAGCATGGGACAGGTTATCTTGGCCTTGGACGTAATCATTATTGGTATATCCCTGCTCTATATCAAAAAAGAACAGATTCTGTACACATTAGTTGCCGTCTTCATAGCTTCCAAGGTAATTGACTTTATTCAAGAAGGTGCTTACTCAGCTAAGGCGTTCACCATTATCAGCGATCACGCACCGGAAATTGCCGATTTGATCACGAGGGACATGGATCGGGGAGTCACACTGATTCCCGCAATTGGAGCCTACTCCAAGCAGGCGAAGCACATGGCCTATTGTGTGGTTGCAAGGCAGGAAATTCGCAGACTAACCTTGATTGCCAAATCGGTAGACCCGAGAGCATTCATCATTATTAATGATGTTCATGATGTTCATGGCGAAGGTTTCAGAGAAGATTAACCTAATAAGAAAAGGGTAAGGTCACAGTGGTATACTGCGGACTTTACCCTTTTACTTATTGCGTCTAGAATCGCCAGGTGGATCTTCCCTTGCTTCCAGTCACAGGTCTGACTTCCTGATAAGCATTATAATTACGAATTCCCGTATAGGTTAAGGCTACGATAATCCAGCCGCCAATGAGCAGACTCCATTTCCAAGGATTCGAAGTCCCTGTGATTGGAAGCAGTGTTGGCTCAGTTCGTTTCTTGCCGAACAAATCATGAATCAAGTCAGTCCCGCTGCCGAGTGCCCCTTTGAGCGCGTCCGGATCACTCGTCTTCTGCGCACACAGATTCTCCATGTAGGACATCCAGGAGTCCGTCCGGGATATCAATGAGGGATCCAGCTGTATGACCGCTGCAGGGCGGATGGTCTCATAATGCTCTTTGAGCTGATTAAAAGCTTGCTTGACCCCGGTTACATCCTCTTCTGTCCTTGCCTTAGACAGCTGGCTAAGGTCATCTGTGAACAGCTTATAATATTGAGTCCACAGCGGCTGTTCATTGTGCAGAAGGCTGTCAATAGCCAGACGAAGCCGGGATGAAGTTATTCTCCATTCCTCCGGCTGAGATTGGCTTCTTGCAAGCGCCTCACGCGTGTCCATAATGGTCTCTGAAAGTGCATGAATCCCCTCGACGGAGGTAAGACCTTGGAATGAAAGCGTCTGTACGATCTTGACGACTCTATCCATTTCAAGCTGTGCCTTCGCTCCGTCACCATCCTGCATATATCGGTATAGAGCCTCAGATGCACTATCTAGCTCCTTCATCTTCGCGGTATGCGCGGCATCGTGATGAGCCGCAGCCTTGCCAACAGGTAGCATAACAAGGACAGCAACAATAATTAGGCCGAGCCATAGAGATAGACAGCCCCGCCACCGATTTGTCTCCACGGACATCCCCTCCTATACCCCATATCTATGAGAGTCTGTCCCTGGCTAGAACCTGGGTCTTAAGCGCGATTGGAGCGGTCTCTATGGCGAAGGGCTAGCCAACCGGCCAACACACTGAGTACCGTTAAGGTCACAGTAAAGTTACGCACACTGATTAAATCATCCATCAGCTGAACGGGCAGCCATGGGAATACACCGTATGTATAATCAACCATATCGTTCAGCAGTGTCCACAGACCCGCACCAAGAAGGATTCCTGCTCCAAATTTATAGAATCGAACATAGAGCAGCGCTTCAACGGCCATGGCGGTATGCGACGCCACCAGCATCCAATCCTGCCATCCAATCATATTCCCCTGATAAGCACCTGCGAAAATGATACTCACAGCCCACACACCATACTTAACGCTAGTAACTACCGCGAGGGACTCTATAAGGACCCGAATCGCTTTAAATCTCTTAAGCGGTTCATACCATATTAAGAAGCAAAGAGATAAGGTGAAGAACAGACTTGCCGTCGGGCTGTCTGGTACGAAGATCACCTGCCAAAGCGGGTTATGGGCTACGGTATATCCGATTTGATGGCCGTACCAGTAATAGCCATAGATCGTACCAAGCAGATTGAAAATAAACAGCAGCCAAAGAAACCCACGACTGGTCAGGAATTCCCGGCTCCACCAATAAGATATATTCACTTACAATCCTCCTTTAACTAATCTGAGAATAACGGATGTGCCGGATAGAATACAAGACTCAAAAAAACCTGACCGCTTTCACGATCAGGTTCCCTGCAATTCGTATCTTATTTAGCTTCGGCTTTCTGTTTCGAGAGCCATTCGGCCAGATGATCAATATCCTGGTCGCTTAGTCCAGCACCCTTGGCTGTATCGTACATTGGAGGCATGTTACCATCAGGACCTTTTTTACCCTCTTTGATGATGGTTAAAATGGCTGCTTTGTCATGTTTATCCCCAACGCCTCGAAGCGAAGGACCGCTAGCTCCTTTCAGATCGGCGGCGTGACATGAGATACAGGTTGCTTTCTTGAATGATTCCATTGCAGGATCATCCTTATCCACAATCGCGACCTCTTTGGTCTGAACCGCGTTGGAAGGTGCTGGGAGCCCCTTCTCTCTTGCTTCCCGGGCTTTCTCAATCCGGCGTTCTTCCTCCGGTTTGATTCCCGTCTTGGCAAGTTCATGCTTATAGTGCGTCCAAGCAAAGTTCGTCAGATATACGACAGATGCCAAGGATAGCAGCATGATTGCGGAAGCGATAGGTCTGCGGTAGAAGCGGCGCTCTTTCCCGCGATCCAGGAAAGGAGCCAGCAGTAATCCACCAAAGGCAACACCTGGTACACCGAGCGTACCTAGGACAATAAAATCTCCTGATGCATAAGGATATTTCAAATATTGGTATAGGAATAAGAAATACCAGTCCGGCATTGGGATTACAGATGCAGTTGGATTAGCCGGGAAACCAAGTGGCGCAGGCTCTGAAATGGTAAGTACCAGGAAGCCTACAAGGACCACTACGCCGACCATCCACTCTTTTAATAGGAAGTTAGGTATAAATGCTTCGGACTTCCCCGGGTAAGACGTGTAGTCGGGAGGAGTTATAAATCCATTCCCTTTACGCACCCTTGAATCGCCGACAAATACGACTTTTTCGTTCGTTTTGCCACCGTGACCCATATAATTGCCTCCCTTCTCTTAAGAATATCTTATAGCGGTCCGGAAATTCCCTGTCTGCGGATCATAATGAAATGTCCTACCAGAAGGATAAGCAACACGGCCGGAAGGAAGAACACATGAATAGCGAAGAATCGCGTCAGCGTCTGCGCACCTACGATCGTACCGCCTTGCAGCAGTTCTTTGATAATCGGTCCTAGAACAGGAACCGAGTTCGCAATTTCCAGTGTAACTTTGGTTGCAAAGTAAGATTTGTTATCCCATGGAAGCAGGTAACCTGTAAGGCCAAGACCGATCATAACGAAGAAGATCAGCATTCCCACAACCCAGTTCATCTCACGAGGCGCCTTGTAGGAGCCTGTAAAGAAGACCCGCAAGGTATGTAAGAACATCATTACAATAACCAGACTTGCTCCCCAGTGGTGCATCCCGCGGACAATCTGTCCAAATGCCACCTTGGTCTGAAGAAATTCAACACTGGCGTATGCGTTAATAATATCGGGTACATAATACATAGTCAGGAACATCCCAGACAGAATCTGGATGACCGTGATAAAGAACGTCAAGCCGCCGAAACAGTATACAAAAGCGGAAAAATGATGAGCCGGGTTCACGTGTTCAGGTACTTCGTGGTCAGCCACATCTCTCCAAATCGGCGTAATATCAAGACGTTCGTCAACCCAGTTGTAGATACTCTTCAACATTTGACTTTACGCCTCCTTATTTAGCTCGAGTATTAGGAACGATATCGCCTAAGTAAACCCAATCTTTATCAATCTTAACTTTGTACTCATCAAGCGGTTTCGGTGCAACGGCAAGGTTCTTGCCTTCTTTCGTATACTGTGCGCCGTGACAAGGACAATGGTATTCATTAGGGAAGCCTTTGTCGTTATTCCATCCAACCGTACAACCCAGATGCTTACAGATCGGTGAAAGCGCATAAATTTTTCCGCTTTCATCTTTGCGGATCCAAGCGGTCAATGATGCCGTGCTTGCATACCATCCATCCTGCTGATGCAGTTCGAACGAGAACTCCTGCGGTTCGTCTGTGATCTTGCTTACTTCTACAACCTTAACATAGTTACCTTCCGTCTTCTTGTGCAGAACAGGATCCACAGCGAAGCGAAGCATCGGCAGTACTACTCCACCTGCCATATAGGCAGTAGCTCCTCCCAGCGTATAAGTTAGAAATTGTCTACGAGACATTTCTTTTCTCCGATTGGGTGGTCTGTGCGATGATTCATGCTGGTCGTGCTGATTGCTCATACTGTCTTCAACCCCCTTTTCCGAACCAAATCTCTCCATTTCAATGATAAAAATCACACGTATTACTAGGACATTATTATAATATATTAGGCTTTCTGGAGCGTCAAGAATTTACAGTGCATGTTCGTTAACACTATGGTCACAATTTCGAGAAAATGTCGATTTTTCGTCACAATTAGGTGTCTTGACCGCTAAACCACATATGTTGAATTTCCTGCATAACGGCCACAGAGAGAGCCTGTTCTTCCGAGCTCTCAAATCGGCCTCTAGTAAAGACTAAATCGCTTTCATAAATCTTCTCGGAATCAAGCTCCACATCAGCAGAGATCACAATGACGTACTTGAAGCCCGCAGACTTGACATTCGCGCAAACGGTATTTATTTGCCTCAAGATGTCATCTCTTCCATATTGGAAGGCAGGATAAGTTACTACTCTCCCTTTAAAGGGAATTTCCACCCAATCCATTACATCTCTAAGCCGTTCCAGCGCATACACGACTTCATGAGGCTGTTCGTCACCTCTCAGTCCGGTAACCGGTATGAGGCAGGTATCCAGATAGGGCTTCAGTTCTTCCCACTCCGCGGGATTAATCTCACTAAATTTCATTATGACTCTCCTCTCTATATTCCTATTATACATGGAAAGAGCCATCTGAGAACGAATGCGCAGCATGAAAAAATAGAAGAAATGCACAAGGCATTTCTTCTATTTTTCCAAGGTTCTTAGTTCTTCGGTAAGGAGGCGAAATGCCTCCTCATCGCCTTTTGCCAAAGCAGAATCAATCTCATAGTGAAGTTTCTCTGCCCGATATTTCTTTAACGCTTCGTCCCACACCATTTCAGCTGCCAGACCCAGCATGACTTCATAAGTAACTTTCATTTGATCCATAGGATGCACCTCCAGCCAATGTTAAGAGCTCCTATATTCTCTTCCTTTCACCACATAGCTGTCTGTAGTTAGCGCCATTCGGCGTAAATCCTCTTCCGTCAGTTCGCGGACTACTTTAGCGGGTGAACCTACAGAAAGAGTATAGGGTGGAATCTTACGGTTCTCCGTGATTAGCGAGCCGGCTCCTATTAAAGCATATTCGCCGATCTCGGCTCCGTTTAAACAAATAGCCCCCATCCCAATTAAAGTGCCTTTGCCTATCGTACAGCCATGAATAATTGCAGCATGTCCGACGGATACGTCATCGGCAACTATAAGGGGCTGCCCCGTGTTCACGTGGGCGATGACACCATCCTGCAAATTACTGCGCTCTCCAATAATAATTGGAGCGAGGTCCCCTCTAAGGACAGCGTTGAACCATATACTAGAATCCCTGCCAATCCGGACATCTCCGGCCAGTCTTGCACCCTCAGCTACATATACAGAAGGATCCACAAAAGGGGTCTTCCCCATATAAGAAATATACATCGATACACTCACACCCATCTGATAAATTCTGGAATTGGAGTGATCTTAGCAAGCCTATACTATCTTGTCAACATGGTCCTTCAAAGCCTCTTTGAAGCATAGGGACTGCTGTCTTGCCATAAGAAGTAATCTGCACATATCGTTCTCTCTCCCCATCCTCTCCTATCCTGATTAAGCCGAGGTGCAGCATCATTTTCAAGATACGCTCCTCAAAGATCGATGCCGAAGTATCGTAATAGTAAGGCTTAATCAACCTGTCCATACTTTGGCCAAGCGAGGTTACAGTTACCCATTCCTGTGTACAACGATAAATCCAGTACATCAGGGATAGTAGATTTGGAATTGCTGCTTTGTAAGTCTTTAACCAAAAGCGGATCAGTTGCATCAGAGATTCACGTTTTTCTTCCGAAACAAATAGCTCGCCGAGAGAAGTAAGCTTTAGCTTATAATCTCTTTCCTCGATAAGTCTCTGTGAATAAGCGAAATCATACAGAAGAGAAAGGCGATCCGGGTAGAATTTAAATGTTCGTCCATAGCCAAATCTCCAGCCACCTTTACCAACGAGCGGCTCATTCACATGCAGGGTGTCCATCAGCTGCATTTGATTTCGTCGATACATGATTCCCTCTTGGTTCAAGGGGATTTCATTCTTAGAGATATAGAACAAGATGAGATACAAGTCTTCTGAAGCCAGTGTGTGCTCCTCGCGAATGGCATTAGGCTCATCGCCAATCCTGACTTCAGCCTTTAGATGCTGTCCAAGCACCTCCCGGAACCTTAACTTGAGATCCTCCGGAACCTCGAACAAGAATTTCGTATTCTGGGAAGAACCGTTAAAGAGCCAGCCTCTCTGTCTGAACCTGTGTATGATATCCCTAGGATTCTCCTTCTCCTTGGCATCCTCCGTGAACCGGGTGTGCTGAGCTGCAGCCATCAACTCTTCTAAGCTGTAGTGCTGACGATGATCGAAGAGCAGCGTATTCAGGAAACGGAAATCCTCATCACTAAGCTTGCTCACATGTTCTTCTATAAACTCCTTCCTACCTACTTGATGGAGAATGGACTGAATCAGCTCATTTTTGGAATTTTCATTACAGCTGCATTGATAGTGATTCGCTATTTTGCTAAGCTGTCCAATATCTGCATAAGTAAGCATTTCCGCCAGATTCATAGTTTCATCGCCTCACCGTTTTACTACCATTATGGGAAGGTTTCGGACTTTTATTCGGTCTATAATAAAAAAATAACCCGCTGCCGCGGATTATTGGTCGGTCTCCTGAAGATGCTTCAGGCAGTTATACAGCCTGGGCTCCCAGAAATGTTCATTTTTCTCCAGTATCGTTAATGAGAGATTCCCGATTCTCTCCGTAAATTTGTCTTGATATAGCGCTGTAAAAAGCTGGGCTAACAGGCCGCCATGGGAGATTACCAGCACATTCTTGTCTGCATACTGCTCTCCAAGCTCCTTCAGAAAGGCGAGCGCTCTTGCCTGAACCTCATGATCCTTCTCCTGGCCAAGATCCTGAAGCCTCCAATCCATCCCCCATAAGGTCTCTCTCTCTTCCGAGGTCATTCCTTCCACTTGTCCAAATGCCCGTTCCATCAGTCGCGAATCCGGGTCAAATACAGGAATACCAAGCTCTTTAGCAATGATCTCTCCGCTCTCCTGCGCCCTGGAAAGTCCACTCGTGATTACAAAATCCCATTTGTAGGGCTCATGTATAAGTCTCTTGGCAAGCAGGTGCGCCTGTCTTCTTCCTTCCTCATTCAGCGGAATGTCACTCTGACCCTGAATCTTCCCCAGAGCATTCCAATCTGTAAGGCCGTGACGAATTAAGCCAACTAGCATGAAATAAAAGCCTCCTTATGCCTTCGTATTATGTAAGAATTGCTTAATAAAAGTGGCAAACGCCACCTCTGTCTCCATTACGGACAGAAGCGGCATTTGCCGCGGGTATTACTATCTTCGTAAATGTCTAAGTCCTCTCCATGAGAAGAGGGCAAGTCCTAGAGCCAACGTGGACAGCAGCATCCAGTACTCCGGATAAGCCGGGTTCATATTAACTATTAAGGGATCTATAATTCCCCGGGATACATCCGGCATGTCGTGGACATAATCCGCGTTAATTACCGTATCAGAGCCGGCTATGGCAATTGGGAGCAGGCCAGAACTTTTCGCGGAGGGCGGGTTCACATCGGTGGAAGAAGGCAGCACGAAGTAAAGCAGACTGCATATAAAAATTGCAAGAAAACCGGCTATCCATAAGGCCATACGCCGTCTCAATATATACGATGTCTTTCTTGCTTCAGGCTCGGTAGGTGCAAGCCATGGGGATTCCGCATAAATGCGGTCCATCACGGCACGGTTCATTCTTTCCGCTTGCTCGGGCTGTATATCAATTTGCAAGGTATGTATGATGCCCTGAGTCTCTTTCCATATATCATATTCTGCCGCACAGTTCTCACAGCCTAGCACATGCCACTCCAGACTTTTGCGCCGAGGGTCGTCCTCTTCAACGTCCCATATTAAGCCAAAACATTCTTGGGCTTCACGACAATTCATCTGCTTTTCATCCCTTCAAATTGCTCATAGATCGGTTCATAGAAGTAGGGCTCAAGCTGGTTCTTAACACTGCTTCGGGCACGAAATAAGAGTGACTTAATTGCACTGACACTTTGACCAAGTATCGTCGAAATCTCCTGATATTCAAGCTGATCGTATTCTCTAAGTATAAGTGCGGAACGCTGCTTCTCCGGAAGATTATTAATCGCTTCTCTAACCATCCCGACCCGTTCATTTCGTAATATTGCCTGCTCAGGGACAATATCCGGAGGCGCTGCAGGTGTGTAGCCGCCCTCATCTAGAGATACATGCCCAGTCTTCTGCTTGCGTAATTCACTTAGTACCGTATTTCGGGCAATCGTATATAACCATGTAGAGAAGGAAGCGTCTACTTCCCTGAAAGAGTGCAAACTCCGAAATGCTTTATAAAAGGTCTCCGAGCATAAGTCTTCAGCAAGCAGCTCCAATTGAGCGCTCTTAAGCATATGATAAATAAAAACGAGAATCTTACGCTGATACCTTCGCATTAATTCTGAATAAAGTTCTGTATTGCCTTCTTTGATATCTCGAATCATTTGGGAATCCGTCATTAGAATGCGATCCTCCTCGCCTATCCATGTGCATCTTCCCCGTTCGATTCTGTTTATTATTACCGAACAGGACATAAAAAGTTGCGGTCATTCCGAAAAAAGCATCATATTCAATGTGACTTAATTTGGTTCTTAGCCCAATACTGCAATATTATACCATACAAGTAGGAATTAAAAAAATTTCTCTGCCCCACTTAGACTTTACCCATAAAAAATGAAGAAAAGACCATTTTCACATAAAAATGGCCTTTTCTTAAATTCAAATGCATGAAGAGTAATTTAAAATTGACCTCTCAATCGCTCACTTGTATCCGTCTCAAGTCCATTTAATCGCTTTTCAAAAGTTGCACGCCAGCTGGACGACAACGCATCCACTTCTAGAATCCGCTTAATGCCTTCGCTATTCTCCTTGTCAAGATGCATGATCTGATTAGCAAAGGCTAATGTAATTCCTTTGGGATGTGGAGTAAGCAGGGTCAATCCATCTTGACGCTTAACATAGCCCTCCTGAAGTACCCGTAAATAGAATCCGGTATTTCCGGATTCCTGCATTTTTACTGGAATATCCGGTGCATTATATCTGGCGGACAATTTATAGCAGGGCTGACGGGGTTGGCTAATTTGAACCGTCGCTTCGCCAAACTTAAATACATCACCGATACAAAGATCCTTCTCGATCCATCCTTGGATTGTTAGATTCTCACCAAATGCCCCAAGACCAAGTGTTCGCCCGAGCAGGTTCTCCCAGTATGGATAATGCTCATGAGCATATACACAGATTGCCTTATCTTTTCCACCATGATGCTTGAGATCGGCTTGCTCGTCCCCCTCCAAATTTAGAAATGACAAGAACAGCGGCTCATCCACCTGCATTTTGTATATCCCGCTCATGACTTGTTTGTTGTTGTATTGCAATTGCTGAGGGGTTCCTACGTTGATCGAGAGAATATTCGAATTGTTCACTAGCTTCACCTCATTTAAAATTATTTAACTATATAAGCCGCAGTTAAAATGTTCACATTTGTGGGTACAGTCGTAACTACGGGGAATGCTTGGACTTTCGGCCGCTGCCCGCCTCCAGATTTCTTGATTTATACCGCAGGGCGGATGAACTCCGGAGACAAAGCATATGCTTCCGATGCAGCTTTCTTTCAGAAAGCCAAAGTATATGCTTCCCATGTAGCTTTCTTTCAGAAAGCCAAAGCATATGCTTCCGATGCAGCTTTCTTTCAGAAAGCTTGTAGGCGATCGCTTTCGCTCCTACAGTTCCAAGCTTTCCCTCCGTTACTCCTTACCCTCAAGTCAATTTTTAACTGCGTCTTATATATCTTCGTTAAGCTTATGTATTTCTTGACTCTGCTTGTCCGGTCATGATTTCCGTATCCTTATTGCTAACTATACAACTTCTTCCTAATTATATAAGCATGCGCCTACCCTCGCAATTAAAGATAGTTACGTTCTTGCCATCAAAAGGTCAACCTTGTAAATAAAAGGTTTAAAATAATTATGAAAGCGTTTATAAAAATGTGTTGACAGAATGTAAACGTATACAATATAATAAAAGTACAGTATGGTTTCTCTCCACTCCTATCCAATATAATTTGCTCAGGTTCGAGCAAGACCACTTTCAATGAAAGTGGTCTTTTTTTTTGCTTGTTTCCCTGGTTTGGGGAACAAAAATACCGCTGATGTTATCACTCTGGAAACATTCAGCGGTATTTCAATTACAAGTACACAGTATATCCCAGGGTAGACAGGTGCTCCTTCGCGCGTTCCATATCCCCTTCCTGTCTGAAAGACAGGCGCATAACCCCTGGTACATCTTCACGACTCTCTATAATCTGCATATTACTAAGGTTAATCTGCCGAATCCCAAGCTCTGTGGCTATATGACCAATGACGCCCGGCGTATCCGGAACATCAATATACAAATCATATAAGGAGCTTATAGCTCCTTTCCGTCGCTCAGGCAGTTCTCTCCGGAAACGGTTGGCTTTGCCAAAGGCTTCCACAATCCCTTCGCCGTCTTCATTCTGGAGTAACTCCAGGAACTCATCCATATAAGTCTTCCAATCTTTAAGGAGCTTCAGAAGCACCTCTCTGTTGCTGAGAAGGATATCACGCCAGATCACCGGATCACTTGATGCAATTCTTGTGATATCCCGGAATCCACCTGCTGCCAGCTGTCGATATAAAGGATTCCTATCATTATAGTCGCAGACCTGGTTCACAAGTGCAACGGCAATAATATGAGGAAGATGACTGATGGCTCCCACAATCTCATCATGGAGTCCAGGCTCAACGCGAACGATGTGTGCTTTGGTATAAGCCAACAGGTTTTCCAGCCGCTTGTAGGCTTCTTCCGGTACATTCGAAGACGGTGTCAGAACATAATAAGCGTTCTCGAACAGGAAAGTTGAAGCCGCTGCAACACCGGATCTCTCCGATCCGGCCATTGGATGCCCGCCAATGAAATAGACACCTGGAAGTGTGATCGCTTGAGCGCATGCAGCCACCGAAGCCTTTGTACTCCCCACATCGGTAATAATACACCCTGGCTTCAGCTTTAAGCTGCTTAGTCTATGTAAATAAGGCTCCAACTGACTTACCGGTACACATAAGAAAATAAAATCAGCATCTAAAGCCGCTTCTTCAATAGACATCGTTGCTATATCGACGACACCACGATCCTTAACCTGCTGCATGGACTCTGCGTTGTGGCTGTGCCCCACAAGCGTGATTCCCGGTTTTCCTTTAAAGCTAAGCGCGAGAGAGCCTCCAATTAGCCCTACACCAAAGATTGCAATTTTAATAGTCATTTGTGCCCCACTCAATTTGCTCTAATTTGTCTTCAAGTCTAACGTGAAATATCAAAGAAACAAAAAAGATACTGCGGAGATTATTCCGCAGTAACCGGCTGTTCTTGAGCAGTAAGGACCTGCTCCAGTGCAGCAATAAATTTAGTATTCTCATCTGGTGTGCCGACACTTACACGGATATAATCCGGGTATTTACCGAAACCGGCACGAACTATAACTCCAAGCTTTAAGAGAGACTGGAATATCTCACCGCCGGGTCTTTGCACATTAACTAATATAAAGTTACCATGCGCCGGAAAGTACTTAAGTCCAAGCCGGTCAAATTCAGCAGTTAAGTATTCAACCCCGCTTCGATTCTTTGTGCGGCAAGCATCAATAAATTCATGATCGGTTAAAGCCGCTTTGGCCGCGGCCTGAGCCAATCTGGAAGTGTTAAAGGGTTCACGAACCTGATTAATCAGTTTGACTACACTTGGGTGTCCGACTCCATAACCAATTCGAAGTGAAGCAAGCCCATAAATCTTCGAGAATGTCCGAAGGATCATCAGATTCGGATATTTACTGAGCAGGCTCAAGCCATCTGGATACGATGGATCCGTTACAAACTCCGCATAGGCTTCATCCAGCACTACAAGTACATTTGCTGGTACTTTATTTAGGAAATTGACAATATCCGTATGGGAGACGATTGTTCCTGTTGGATTATTCGGATTACAGATCCAGACAATCTTGGTGCGCTCATTCACAGCTTGCAGCATGGCGTCCAAGTCATGTGTACCGTCTACAAGCGGTACTTCTATACTCACGGCACCCTCGATATCCGCATTGCTTTTGTATACCGAGAAAGTCTGATCCGCCATAATATTCTCTTCTCCAGGCAACAAGAACGCCCGGGTAATCAGAGCAATCACCTCATCGGAACCACAGCCAAATACAAACTGATCCCGGTTCACGCCAAGGTGACCTGACAGAACCTCAGTGAGTTCAACAGCATTTCCATCCGGGTACATGCTGATTTGACTTAATTCCTGCTCAATGGCTGCTTTTGCTTTAGGTGATGCACCATAAGGGTTCTCATTGGAGGCCAGCTTTATGACTTCAGCAAGTCCCAGCTCCCTCTTCACTTCTTCAACAGGCTTGCCCTGTTGGTATACCGGAAGATTTACAATCTGTGGTTTTGGCTGCACACGAACCCTTCCTTTCCTGATTGGGATAAGATTATTGTCTTTTTTCTAGACTTTCAATTGTGTCACAAATTCACGAATTTGCAACAGGCCTTTTTCTCTATTTTCTGAATCCGTCAGTAGTGGGATTGTGTCCTCGATTTTGCGGACAATGGCACTTCCGACAACAACGCCATCGCAGATGGAAGAGAAGCGCTCTACCTGCTCGCGGCTAGAAATCCCGAAGCCTACAGCAACCGGAAGGTCTGTGCGAGACTTAACATCACTGATGAACTGCTCTACTCCCTCGTGGAAGGAGCTGCGTTCGCCAGTAACACCAAGCGAGGAGACACAATAAATAAATCCACGAGCATTGCTCAGTATGCGTGAAATTCGTTCAAACGAAGTGGGTGCCACAAGCGGCACCAAGCTTATCCCTGCGGCATCAGCCAAAGTCAGCACTTCTGCAGATTCCTCAATTGGAAGATCTGGAATGATCAGCCCGCTAATATCATGCTCTGCAATCTGCTGGAAGAAGGTCTCCAGCCCAATTTGCAGTACAGGGTTAAAATAAGTGAACAGAACAAACGGAATTTTCACTCCGCGCTGTCTTGCTTTCTGAGCGATATCGATACAAGTTCCGATCGTAACCGAACTGGTAAGAGCGCGCTCAGAAGCCCGCTGGATCACAGGTCCATCTGCTAGAGGGTCCGAGTAAGGCACGCCCAGCTCCAAAACATCCGCACCCGCCGCTTCCATTTGCACAATTAATTCCACAGTGGTATCCAAATCCGGATCGCCAACGGTTAGGAAGGGAATAAGCGCAGTTCGGCCCGCCGCTTTGAGGTCAGCAAATTTCTGATCCATTAAATTCATGACGGATCCCCTCCCAAGTAGTGCATAATGGACTCAACGTCTTTATCTCCTCTGCCGGAGAGGCAGATTACGATAATCTGATCGGAAGAAAGCTTTGGAGCTTCCTTAATCACCTGGGCAACAGCATGAGCTGACTCCAGCGCAGGAATAATGCCCTCGGTTTGGCTCAGAAGCTGAAGTGCATCAAGTGCTTCTTGATCAGTAATTGGAGCATATCTAGCCCGCTCAATATCTTTTAGATAGGAGTGCTCCGGGCCAATTCCCGGATAATCCAGCCCAGCCGAGATTGAATGTGCTGGCAGCACTTGTCCGAAGGCATCTTGCAGCAGGTAGCTCAGTGAACCCTGAAAGACCCCTTTGGTACCTTTTGTCATTGTTGCCGCGTGATATTCTGTGTCTACACCGTGTCCTGCCGCTTCTACACCAAGCAGCTTTACCGATGTATCTCCTACGAAGGGATAAAACATCCCAATCGCATTACTTCCCCCGCCTACAGCGGCAACAATAAGATCAGGAAGTCTTCCTTCCGACTCAAGAATCTGACGCCGTGTCTCATCTCCGATAATCCGTTGGAAGTTACGTACCATCATTGGGTACGGGTGGGGGCCTGTAGCGGATCCAAGAATATAAAAAGTATCCTGCACATGGCTGACCCAATAACGAAGTGCTTCATTACAAGCATCTTTAAGAGTACGGGTACCCGATATAACCGGAACAACTTCAGCGCCAAGCAGCTTCATTCGAAACACATTAAGCTGCTGACGCTTCATATCCTCTTCACCCATAAATACTTTACATTCAAGCCCAAGCAGTGCCGCAACCGTTGCTGTTGCAACCCCATGCTGTCCAGCTCCGGTCTCAGCAATAACCTTGCCCTTGCCCATCCGTTTGGCCAGAATTCCTTGACCTATCGCATTATTGATCTTATGAGCTCCTGTATGGTTCAAATCTTCACGCTTTAGGTAGATCTTGGCCCCGCCCAAGTGTGCTGATAAACGCTCAGCATAGAACAAGGGAGTCTCCCGGCCGGAATATTGTTTCAATAAATAATCAATTTCTTCCTGAAAAGCAGGCTCCTGCGAATAATGGCGGTAAGCCTCTTCCAATTCAATCAAGGCATTCATAAGCGTTTCGGGAACATAGCGGCCTCCGAAGTCGCCAAATCGTCCGTTCTCGTCTGGTACCTGTGTCATCTAGCGCTTCACCCTCTCGACAAAAGCTCGTATTTTTGCAATATCCTTGAGTCCATCGGTCTCTACCCCACTGGACACGTCTACGCCATCCGGCTGAAAATTCTCCAGCAAGTCACCAACATTATCCGGGTGCAGCCCACCTGCTATAATAAGAGGAATCCCCTCTTGCTTCGTCCACTTCTGATAAGGTTCAATCTGCTTCCAATCGAAGGTCTGCCCGGATCCACCGCCATAAATAGGATCATAAGTATCCAATAGAAGGCCATCTAATGCTCCCCTATAATCTACAAGATCAGAGCCTTCTCTATTGTTGCCCTGCTTGACAGAAAGCACTTTAAAGACTTTCACACCGAACCGCTTCTTCACCTCACGGCAAAATTCGGGTGATTCCTGTCCATGCAGCTGAACAATATCCAGACTCGCTTTCTGTAGAATATGAGACAATTCTTCAATCGTAGGATTAACGAATACTCCCACGCTTTCCGGCTTCACCGGCCTATCCCAATCCTCAAGGATGGGGATCAACGCAGCAGCCTGATCTGCGGTTACCTGCCGCTTGCTATTGGCAAACACAAATCCAATATGATCGATAGGCAAGTTTATCATAGATTTTAGCACTTCAACGTCCTGAAGTCCACATATTTTTACCGACGCTTCAGCCATGAACAGCCCCGCTTCCATCGATTACAGGCCCCATTAATTCGTATACGGCCTCATCCACCAGCGGCTTGCGCATGAATGTCTCACCCACGAGCACCCCGTGAGCCCCACATGAAGACAGGTATTTGATGTCCTCAGGTGTAGATATTCCACTCTCACTTATCAAAGTAATTCCTGCTGGAACCAGATCAACTAATTCCTCTGTCGTCCGCAGACTAACTTCGAAGGTTCTTAAATTACGGTTGTTAATCCCAATTAACTTGGATGTCCCAAGGTTCAGCACCCGCTCAAGCTCTTCTCTGTCATGGACTTCCACAAGTGCATCAAGACCTAATGAACCCGCTGCCGCTTCGAACTGCTTCAATTGCTGATCCGTCAGGATCGCGGCGATCAGCAGGACTGCATCCGCACCCAAAAGCCGGGCTTCGTACACTTGGCGCTCATCAATGATAAAATCCTTCCGAAGTAGTGGGACCTGAACGGACTTGCGGATTGCTTTCAAATACTCGCCACTTCCTTGGAAATACTCCTTATCCGTAAGTACCGAGATACAATCCGTACCTGCGTCTGCATATTTCTTAGCAATCTGTACTGGATCGAAGTCAGGACGTATCAGACCTTTGGATGGTGAAGCCTTCTTCACCTCCGCGATCAGCCCCATGGAACGCTTGCGGCCATCCGACAGTGCACGGTAAAAACCGAGGGTTGACGGCATGTCTGCAATAGTTCGCTCTGCTGAAGATAATGAGAAGTCAGTGGCTAGCTCTGCCACTTCTTTATGTTTGGTTGCTACAATGCGATCAAGATACATAGTTGATTTCTCCTGTCGTTTGAATAAGCTGCTCAAGTTTGTTCTGTGCCTTCCCGGAATCAATGGCTTCTGCGGCCATAATTACCCCATCTTGAATGGTCTGTGCAAGACCGGATACATAAATGCATGCTCCTGCGTTGGCAAGAACAACATCGCGGTAAGGACCTTTCTCGCCCTGGAGTACACGGCGGATAATATCCGCGTTCACCTGAGGATCCCCACCGATCACATCGCCAAGCGGATACATACGAAGACCTAGATCATTCGGATGCAGCTCATAAGTGTTAATCACGCCATTCTTCAGTTCAGACACCCGGGTGGGTGCAGAGATACTAATCTCGTCCAGACCTTCATGGCTTGTAACCACAAGCGCACGTTTGGAACCAAGCTCTCTGAGTACTTCAGCGATGACCTCGGTCTTGCTTCCATCGTAGATGCCCAGCACCTGCCGATCAGCCGAAGCCGGATTAGTCAAGGGTCCCAGCATGTTAAATACCGTTCTGACACCCAGTTCCTTACGGGTTGATGCGGCATGCTTCATAGAAGGATGATAGATTTGGGCGAACAGGAAACAAATCCCGATATCATCCAGGCATTTCTCAGCCTGCTCCGCAGTCAAATGTATATTCACGCCCAGCGCCTCGAGCACATCTGCACTTCCAGCGCGCCCTGATGCCGAGCGGTTACCATGCTTCGCAACCCGAACGGATACCGAGGCTGCGACAATTGCCGCAGTAGTGGATATGTTGAATTTATGAATTCCAGAACCGCCGGTTCCGCAAGTATCCAGCAGCTGTCTTGATTCCGTATGGAGCCTGTTGCCGTAGCCGCGCATTGCCTCAGCAAAGCCTGTGATCTCTTCAACAGTCTCCCCCTTCATCCGGAGAGCTGTCAGTAGTCCGCCGATCTGGGAAGGCGTAGCCGAGCCTGCCATAATCACTTCCATTATACTCCGGGCTTCTTCCCGGCCCAAATGCTGACCTGAAATCACACGTGAAATTCCCGTCTGCAGTGTTTCATTTCCGCTCATCTTTATCTCCTCCTCGGTTTCCTTAAGGCGTGTACTCATAAAGATAATCTTGATTAATGACTCCATCACTGCTTGCCGATACCGGGAACATTTGCTCTGCCGTCCGGATTGCCTTCAGAAGTGCTTTGGCTTTATTTACCGTCTCCTCATATTCCTTCTCTGGAACTGAGTCCCATACAATCCCGGCCCCTGCCTGCACATACGCTTTGCCCTTCTTAAAGACAATCGTTCGGATAGTGATACAGGAATCCATATTACCTGAGAAACCAAGGTAGCCGATAGCCCCGGCGTATGTTCCACGCGCTTCCCGTTCAAATTCAGCTATAATCTCCATCGCTCTCAGCTTAGGAGCCCCAGAGACGGTTCCCGCCGGCAGACAGGATAAGAAAGCATCAAAGAAGTCCTTGTCTTTACGCAGCTCACCGGACACGTTAGAGACGATGTGCATGACATGGGAGTACTTCTCAATCTCCATAAACGAATCACATTTCACTGTACCGAACTCGGATACACGTCCAAGATCATTTCGACCAAGGTCGACCAGCATTAGATGCTCTGCACGCTCCTTCTCATCCTTCAGTAGCTCTTCGGCAAGTTCGCGATCTTCAGTCTCATTCGCGCCACGCGGCCGCGTTCCTGCGATGGGTCTAGTCGACACACGGCCATTCTCCACCTTCACCAGAGCCTCAGGGGAAGCCCCTACGATAATTTCGTCATCCATCTTGAGATAGTACATATATGGAGATGGATTCAAAGTTCGGAGGACTCGGTACACCTGAAGCGGGGATACTTCCGTCTCAATATGGAATCTCTGTGATAGTACAACTTGGAAAATATCGCCCGCACGGATATACTCCTGCGCCTGTTTAACGTTATCGATATACTGCTCTTTCGTCATGTTCGAGGCAATTTCTCCAAGCTCTACATCCTCAGGGAATGGACGCCGGTTAAAGCTCTCGCTCGGCCCCTCCTGTTGAAGCACCTCAGCCATCTTATCCAGCTTGGTAAGGGTAGCCTTATAAGCTTCTCTAACTTCCTCGTCTTTTGCTCCATCAGCTACATGAAGATTCGCCACAAGCAGAATCCGCTGCTTCACATGGTCAAAGACAATGACCTGGTCGCAGAACATGAACTGGATATCCTGCATCTGGAGATCATCCACTTCATGTGCGGGAAGCTTCTCGTAATACTGCAGCAAGTCATATCCGAAGAATCCGATGGCTCCGCCAGTAAACGGCGGCATATCTTGAAGCTCAGGGCTTCGGTAGCTGCGGAGGATGGCCTTCAATTCCTCGATCGGCTTGCCCGAGAGCGATCTTTGCTCCCCACCCTGTTCGATAACCACGCCGCCTTTCTTGGCGGAAATCATCAGGAAAGGATCTGTTCCGATAAAAGAGTAACGAGCCCATTGTACCCCGCCCTCTACACTTTCAAGTAAAAACGCCCGATCACGCTGCGCGAACCGTTGGAACAAACGGATTGGAGTCTCCATATCCGCCATCAGCGTCCGAACGACAGGAATCAGGTTATATTGTTTGGCCATCTGGATCACTTCTTCTACACGCGGGGTTGTCATTGTCCTTCACTCCTTTATCATGAATAGATCGAAATACCATGGTAATAAAATAAAAAGCCTCTACCGAGGTAGAGGCTAGCTTGAATGTACAGTGAAATAAACTATCGTCGTCCAATTAAGAGGGATTGACCTGGTATATCAAAAAATACACCCGGGCAAATCAAGAATCGCTATCATAGCCTCTTCCACTACCAGGCTTGCGACCGATTCAACTACCTAAGGACTTCGCTCAGCTCAACTCTGCTCATCTCAAACTTAACTCTACTCAGCTCTATAAGTACTAAATACACTATACTCACTATACACCAGTCATCATCGGATTGACAACTATTTCAGAGAAAAATTCTACTAATTCCCGGATGCTGCAAGGTCTGGACGAAGTGCCTTCGCTTCATTCAGGTAGACATGCTTTATCTCACGCTGGCTCTTATTCGTGTTCACCTGAATCATCAGACGTATGCAGCGCGGCAGACTTCCTTTAACCGGAATTTCGATTGAACACATAAGCGGAACAAGATCCCAGCCATTCATCTGGCGAATGGCACGGGCAGGGAACGTCGCGTCAAGATCCTGTGTGAGCGTAATCCATACACTGCAGATATCTTCAGGAACGATCTCATTTCGGGCCACGATTTCTTTTAACAAGACGACGGTCTCGTGTAGTATTTCATTCTCATCATTTTGGGTAACTGTTGTTGCTCCCCGGATACCACGGTTATACATCCGTTATGCCTCCCCTTTCAGCTGCTCTATTACACTTCGTACCTCATCGAGTGTGATGTCTGTTACGATATCCACCTTGCCAATGGCAACGGGTAGCACGAAGACAATCTTGTTGTCCTTAAACTTCTTGTCGTGGAGAAGTGCACCTATAAGACTCTCTGTATCCAAATGCTTTGGCAGTGAGGTAGGCAGTCCGAACCTCTCAAAAAGCTCCTTAGTCCGTGTGTAGATCGACTGATCTCTACCACGCTTCACCGCTAGAATGGCTGAGCCAATCATGCCGATGGAGATCGCTTCCCCGTGTAAAAATTCACCATAACCCCCAACCGCTTCAATCGCATGTCCAATTGTATGACCGAGGTTCAGGATCGCACGCAATCCATTCTCACGCTCATCCTCCGAGACTACCGCCGCTTTGATCGCGCACCCTCGTTCCAATCCATAAGCCAGATCATCACGATTCAGAGACAGGAGGCTCTCTGCATGGTCGAGGCACCATTCTGCGAATGCCTCATCCCAGATCAGTCCGTGCTTGATCATCTCGGAATACCCAGCCTTCACCTCGCGCATTGGAAGTGATTGCAGCGTATCCACATCATAGAGAACCATAACAGGCTGATGGAAAGCGCCGATCATATTCTTGGCCAGCGGGTGATTCACGGCAACCTTGCCGCCCACACTGCTGTCGTGAGCAAGAATGGTTGTAGGAATCTGGACGAACCGGACTCCACGCATGTAGCTGGCAGCTACGAAGCCTGCCAGGTCACCCACCACGCCACCGCCAAGAGCGAGCACTGCAGAATTCCGGTCGAGCCCTCCCTCAATAGCTGCGGTCATCACATTTTCGAACACAGATAATGATTTAGCTTTCTCACCAGCAGTAACGATCGAGGTCACTACACGGTATCCGCTTTGCTGGAGCATATGTAACGTCTTCTCAAGATAAAGAGGTGCGATATTGTCGTCGGTTACAATCAATAGCGTGCTTTTGGTTGTTATACCATGTTTCTGGAGATAACTCCCCAAGTCATTCAGTAGACCGCTTCCAATGTAAATAGGGTAAGAACGCTCACCCAGCTCCACCATTAGCGTTCTCATTAGTAGTTCCCCAATTGCTCTTTATAGCTGTTCACGTTCCGCTCAATTTCTTCGATAGAGTCACCACCGAATTTCTCTAAGAAGGCTTTAGCCACTTCCCATGCAACTACACTTTCCAAGACAACACTTGCCGCAGGGACTGCACAGGCGTCAGAGCGTTCAACCTGAGCGGTGAAAGGCTCCTTCGTATCAATATCCACACTTTGCAATGGCTTATAAAGTGTAGGAATCGGCTTCATTACACCGCGAACCACGATTGGCATTCCATTCGTCATGCCGCCTTCAAATCCGCCGAGACGATTAGTAGCCCGGTAGTAACCGCGTTCCTCGCTGTATAAAATCTCATCATGGACTTTAGAACCCGGGATCGTTCCCGCTTCAAATCCAATCCCAATTTCAACGCCTTTGAATGCATTGATCGACATTACAGCTTGCGCGATTCGTCCATCCAGCTTACGGTCGTATTGTACATGGCTTCCAAGTCCTACCGGTACGCCTTCAACAATACATTCAACAATTCCGCCGATGGAATCTCCATCCTGCTTGATCTGATCAATGTAAGCTTCCATCTTCTTCTCCGTATCGGCATCCACAACACGTACGGAAGATTGCTCTGTTGCTTCCCGAAGTTCATCCAGCGACAAGTTATGAGGTGGTGCTTCAATCTCACCAATTCGAATAACCTGTCCGGCAATTCGAATGCCGAAGTGCTCCAGCAATTGACGGGCAACCGCACCGCAAGCCACTCGAATCGCGGTCTCCCGCGCACTCGAGCGCTCAAGCACGTTTCTAAGGTCTTTCAGATTGTATTTCAGTCCGCCATTCAAATCAGCATGTCCTGGTCTTGGGCGGTGTACGCGGCGCTTCTCTTCATCCGATCCTTCAATAGGTTCGATATTCATAATGTTCTGCCAATGCTTCCAGTCATTGTTCTCTACAATTAGAGCAACCGGAGCCCCTGTGGTATATCCGTGCCGAACTCCACCGGCAATCTTGGCCGTATCCTTCTCGATCTGCATGCGACGTCCGCGTCCATAGCCCTTCTGACGACGTAAAAGCTGGAAATTAAGCGCTTCAAAGTCAATCTCTAAATTGCTCGGTAATCCCTCTATAATCGCAGTTAGCTGGGGACCGTGCGTCTCCCCTGCCGTTAAATAACGTAAACTCATGATGCGTTCCCCCTTTAAACTGTTAAACTGTAATTGGCTAAAATCCGAGAATTCTTTGCTCATTATAGTATAGGTTCTGCGCTTTTGACAAGGAAAGCCAACCATGAGTTACCAAAACAAAAAACGCACCATCCCCCGAATAGGGTCAGTGCGTCAATAACTTCCTGATTTTGAGCTAGTCTAGCCGACGGTTTCCCTGCCGAGAAGAGCGGCCTTACTCTTGTTTCTATCTTCTTGATTCTTGCAGCCGAGCAGACTTTCTACATGTCTTCTCTCCACACCAAGAATCTGCGCACACTCCTGAAGTGTCAGGAATCCGCGCTGATAAGCGTGAATTACTTTTCTTTTGTCCATGATCTTGCCTCCGATATGGATTCGCATATAACCAGTATCGGAGATTAAGGGCATGAATATACTAGCGGATTTTTACATTTTTCGATAAAAGAAAGTTTCTGCTGCTTCGAGCCCATATCTCCCCGGAGAGAAAATCTGCTCTGTGCTGCCCACGAACAGAATCCCTCCAGGACGTAGAGCATTCGCAAACTTTGTATATAAGGCACTCTTGGCTTCTTCGGTAAAGTAAATCATTACATTGCGGCATACGATAAGATCAAATTCCTCTTCGAAACGATCCAGCAGCAGGTTCTGCTTCTTGAACGTAACCGCCTTCTTCAGCTTATCATCAACCCGGTACATAGCACTCATAGCACTGCCTTCAGGTGTGAAGTAACGCCGATTCACTTCCTCCGGAACGTCCTTCAAAGATCTCTCCAGGTACAATCCCTGGTTAGCTTTCGCTAGGGCACCTTCATCGATATCCGACGCTAGCAAATAACTGTTCTGGAGCATGCCCAAATCAGAGAGTATCATAGCAATCGTATAAGGCTCTTCCCCAGTGGAACAGGCTGCGCTCCATACCTTAAGACGTGACTTGCTGCCCCCAGTCAGCTCAGGAATAATCTTATCCCTAAGAACCTCCCAGCGGTTCGGATTACGCCAAAATTCCGAGACATTAATCGTCATCTTGTCAAGAAATTCGTAGAAGAGTTTCTTATCCGCCATCATGGCTTCGAAGAAAGAGGCAAACGAAGAATGACCGTTCTTGGTTCTCAAGGTGGTCAATCGCCGTTTCATTTGAGCTTCCTTGTATTGCGCCAGGTCAATACCGGTATGCTGCTTCACACTTTGAATAAAACCTACATAATCGGGATCTGGTGTTGTTCCCTCATGTTCCGTCTTGTCAACTTGAGATGAGATGCGACTTAAATCCACGTGTCAGTACTCTTCGTATAGTTAAGTATTTCATGCGGTTCGAAGAAGTTAGCAATTTCACGTTCAGCACTCTCCACCGAATCGGATCCATGAATGAGATTAGACGGCGTATGGGCGGCATAATCCCCACGAATCGTCCCAGGCTGTGCTTCAGTAACATTTGTCTTGCCAATGACGATACGTGACAACGTTACGATTTCGTCGCCTTCCCAGACCATCGCGAACACAGGTGCCGAAGTTATGAAACTCACCAGTTTGTCAAAAAAAGGCTTACCTTCATGTTCCGCATAATGTCTCTTTGCTTGCTCCTGCGTAATTTGGACAGGTTTGGCAGCAACCAGCTTAAACCCCTTGTCTTCCAAACGGCTAATAATCCGGCCTATCAAGCCGCGCTGCACGCCATCTGGTTTCACCATTAAAAAAGTACGTTCCATAGGTAACCCTCCCGTTGTGTCGCCGCTTTCTCTCTAATTCCAGGCGAATCTAGCGGACTCACTCCATATATTAGCAGAATAATGTTAGGGTGATAAGTGCTTAATATGCTCTTCTGTTGACAAAATAAGCAATGTCCTGCAAATGCTTCTTCGCTTTGTTCTCTTTGAGTCGCTGTAATGAGGAAAGCGCCTTCTCTATGTACCTGTCAGCAAGTAATTCCGCACGTGAAATTCCTTGACTGCCAAGAATCATCTGGATGGCCCGGGAGGTATCCGCAGAGCTGTCCGCAGCGTGGATCCCCGCGATCTCCCGCAGCAGCGGTTCGCGAAGTCTCTCTTCCTGAAGGGCAAATAATACAGGAAGCGTAATATTACCTTGTCTCATGTCACTGCCAGGCGGCTTGCCCAGCTGCTTCTCAGTTCCTTTTAAATCCAGTAGATCGTCCCGTATTTGAAAGGCCATACCTACATTGTAACCATAACGGTATAACAATCGGCTCACTTCTACCGGTGCATCAGCTGCTATCGCTCCGAGCTGACAGCTTACAGCGATTAATAGTGCCGTCTTACGGCGGATGCGAAGCAGATAATTCCGGACCGTTTGCCCGGTATTGAAGAAGTCACGTATTTGTTCCATCTCCCCGATGGACATTTGGACCAGCGCTTTAGATAAAATACGGTGTATCTCCGGGTTACCCAGCTTGGTTACGATTGAGAGTGCCTTGGCATAAATATAATCGCCGGTGTACATGGCGATCTTGTTATCCCATTTAGATTTTACAGTAGGTTTGCCGCGGCGGGTGTGGGCATCGTCAATGACGTCATCGTGTACCAGGGATGCCGAATGAATTAATTCAAGAGGAACTGCAATGTGCTGGAGACGGTCCAGATCATAGTTGCCAAATTTGCCACCCAGCAGTACGAACACAGGACGCAGCCTCTTACCTCCTGCCTGAAGCAGGTGAAGAGAGGTCTCTTTCAGCAGCTCCTGATCCACGTCAATGGTCCGGTACAGCTGTTGCTCCACAGCATCCATATCTTTCTTTAGTGTCCCGAAAATATCCAATAGTTTCATTCTTTCACCCGTGTCAGCTTATTGTCACTCCATATATTTAAAGGTACTTCGGTCTTTAACAGACCCATTTCGTAGGCATATTTGAAATACAGAGCCAATCCGGCCTGCTGCTCGTCCAAGAAATCATAACACAGATTACTGAAATAATGCCGCCAGTAGGCAGGAGTGCCTCCGATTTCTTCTACTGAACGGTTAATCAAGGGCTGCAAATCGTTAAGACTTTGTTGCTTGCTCAAAGTAAAAGCATCGATAATCTCACCTAACAGCTCTGCATTTTGCTCGGCAAAAGTTCGCTGAACTGTCCATACAGCGAAGGTCATTCCGTAACCCGTCCATCTTTTCCAGACTTCCCCTAAATCTGTGACAATATAACCGTGATCCTCCCAGGAAGCCCGAATCGCATGGTCGCCAATAAGCAGCGCCGCATCACTTTCCTGCATCATCGATGTAAGATCCGGTTCGCTATTCCAATATGTAGGCCTGCCGCCGTATGCTTTCTCTATGATGATTTTAAGAAGATTTATGGAAGTGGCAGACGTATTCGTCAGGGCGATCCTACCGTTAATCACATACTCCAAAGGTTCCTTGGAGAACAGTAGAATGGAATTTACTGCACTTCTGGCACTTACAGATAAATTAGGAAGTAGTACAAAATTCTCGTGGCCGAGCCCATATGCAAACGATGAAATCGGCGACAAATCCAGAGACCCTTCCAGCATGCTCCGGTTCAGTATAGAAGGAACTTCTGTTACCATACTAACCTTTCGCGATAAGTTCTCCGGACGAAAATGATGAAATACCGGCCATACATTTGAATAATCAATTTGTCCGATGAGGATTCTGTTCTCCTTGTTGTTCATTTGTATCCCCCCATCTTGTAAACAAGCGATGATCTATATTTAGACTGTCTAGTACTTTACCCACCAGGAAGTTAATCAAATCATCCATGCTCTTCGGACCAAAATAAAAGGCCGGCATTGCCGGAATCATCCGAACTCCAAGCCTTGCCAAGGTGAGCATATTCTCTAGATGAATGGCATGCAGAGGTGTCTCTCTAGGTACAAGCACAAGTGTGCGGGACTCCTTCATCATCACATCCGCAGCCCGTGTCATCAGGTTCTCGGAGGAGCCGTGGGCAATGGACGACAGCGTGCCCATAGAACATGGCATGATGATCATTCCATCAACACGATAGGATCCACTCGCTATGGATGCGCCAATATCGGCCACTGGGTGGTAATGATAGGTTCCTGCATATGAGCCGAACTTCTCGGAAAGCAGCCCCTCCCGGTCGGTCGTGTTCCATCTCAGCTCCTCTTTGATTACCCGCCAGCCCGCATTAGAGATGACAATATGGACGGTTATTCCGAACTGGAGCAGCACTTGGATCAGTCTAACTCCATACACAGACCCGCTAGCTCCGGTGATCCCTACAACATAAGCCCTGGACGAATATAACTCAATGGCTTTGGAATCTACTTGAACGTTCATCATCGGTTCACCAGCAGGTCGATTAATGTGAACGAGAACACAACAATGCTCAGTACTCCATTCATCAGGAAGAATGCTGTCTGAAGGCGACTTAAATCTTTCGGTGAGACGATGGTATGCTCGTAGAAAAGAATTAAATAAGCAATGACCATTCCGGTAATGTACCACCAGCCCAAATGGGTCATTAGAAAGAGTGCGATGAATCCAAGCGCGGTTATGATATGAAAAGCTCTGGCTATCTTAAGCGATGTAGCCACACCGAAGCGTGCTGGAATTGAGAACAAGCCTTCTTTTCGATCGAACTCCATATCTTGGCAGGCATAAATAATATCGAACCCCGCCACCCAGAAAGTAATGGTCACAAAAAATACTAAAGCCGATCCATTAACGGTTCCGGTCACGGCTACCCATCCGCCCAGCGGAGCTAGGGCTATCGTCATTCCAAGCACCACATGACAGAGCCAAGTGAAGCGCTTGGTATAGGAATATAGAACCAGCATAAATACAGCAATAGGAAGCAGCTTAACTGAAAGTGGATTAAGCTGGGAAGCAGCCCAGAACAATAAAATGAATGAGACCACGATAAAAACCACAACTTCACTGATACGCAGCAGTCCAGCTGGAATGGCGCGGCCGGCGGTACGTGGGTTCTTCTTGTCACTTACCCTGTCAATCAGCCGATTAAGCCCCATTGCGGCGCTCCTTGCACCAAACATGGCGAGCAGCACCCAGCCAATCTGTGCCCAGCTGGGCAGATGTCCATTAACCGATACAGAGCCCAGTAGGGCCCCCATAAAAGCAAATGGAAGGGCAAAAACAGTATGTTCAAATTTGATCATTTGTAGAAAGATTGCAGTTTTCTTAAACATCTGGCGTCTCCTTGATTCCGATATGTAATGCAGCAATTCCACCTGTCAGAGGATAAGCTTCCACCTGAGTCAGTCCGATGTCACGGAAAATTTGAGCCAGCTCATGCCTGCCTGGAAATTGTACAAGCGAGTCCGGGAGCCATTTATATTGCTCATAACGTTTAGCGAACATTTTGCCTAGAAACGGCAGAACTCTGTTGAAGTAGAAATAATAAATACCTTTGAAGGGCTGCCAGGTAGGCTTGGACAACTCGAGACAAACAACCATCCCGCCGGGCTTCACAACCCGCTTCATCTCACGCAGTACCTGATGCAGATCCGGCACATTCCTCAGACCAAAACCGATTGTCGCATAATCAAACTGGTCCGTCTCGAAAGGCAGAGCCATCGCATTGCCTTGATACAGCTGGACCTTGCTGTCAAGTCCACGAGCGTGAACTTTGCCCCGTCCCACCTCCAGCATGTTCTCACTGAAGTCCAGGCCCTTAATTTGGCCACCGCTCTCTTCGGCCATGCTTATTGTCCAGTCACATGTACCGCAGCAAAGATCAACCGCTGTGTCTCCGGCCGACATGGCCATTTTCTTCATGGTGAATTTGCGCCATGCCTTGTGCCTGCGGAAGCTTAGAATGTCGTTCATAAGATCGTATTTTGGAGCAATGCTCTCGAACACGGAGTGCACAAATTGTTCCTTTTGATTAGGAGATTGTGATTCCATTGATTTCTTTCACTTTCCCTTCCTTATAAAACAGGCTTCGATAAACTTAGAACAGATAGAAAAGGCTGTGTCAGCTCACTCAGCTCTTGCCGAAGACCTTCGCCCTGCAAATCTAATATTAACTGTTGAATCCGGTCCAACGACAGCTGCAGTTCGCTTGTTAACCAATCAAAAAATCCCTGTTCAGATAACAAAAGATTCCCCGAATCGCGCACCACCTTCTCATGGACTATCGAAGACCCCACTGCCGCAGAACGTAATGCTGCCGCACTGTTCAAATGGACCGTGGCCACCTCGCATCGGCTGACTTCATGAAGCAGCTTTAACCAGATATGTTGATGCGCCTCATCAAGCAGTGAACTTAAAGGCAAGTAGAGTTCCATATTGAGTTCTACCTGGCTCTGGAAAAAGTCCTCAGATGATAGATTTGATTGCAGCATCTTTGTATACAAATTCACTTTCTTACGGTTCACTTCACATACAGAGGAACTAAGCTTGGAGATCAACTCAGTCCGCCCCGCACTGGCAAGCAGTTCATAGAATAGACTGCTAAAGTAATCTCCGGCCAGCACATTTAATTGACGGGAGCGCATCAGGCTCTCCTCCTTGCGAACCGGTTCGGCATCAATTAGGTCATGGGTATCCATACCTAGCTGAACAAGATATACAGCCAAGGCTATATTCTCGACCTCTGATTCCGTATAGCCTTCTTGACCGCTTAAAAAGGTGTAAAGCAAACGAACACGGGCGTTCGCAAAAGGCGGCAGCTCCGTATGAGTCGTTATCATGTCATAGTTGACGTATTTTTTTGCTAATTCAGGTATGCGATAGGTTCTCATCCGTGTCCTCCGAGCCGCTCATACTGACGATGCCTAATTACATGTCACAATCCAATATATTATAGCATATGTTGTTTCGGCACGCACGGAGTTAAGCTGAAGCGGGAGGAAACCCAGCAATTTCACTCAAACCGGTTCCTCCATAAGCTTGTTACCGTGAATCGGAAGTAATGCTTCAGCTCATCAGTCAATGCATGATTCCCTAAGTTCTCCAAATCATCCAAAGCTGACGGTGGCCACTCTCCCCTGCGTACATCTGAGGCAAGCAGCAAATACTTTGTACCTACCCACTTATCTTCGGCAACCAGCCGGATTAAGAGCTGGCTCACATTACTCGTTCTCTCAAATGAGAACCGAATCAGCTCGGCCATATTCAGATACAGCACCGAAGGCTGGTAGCTCTCATCTCCGATCTTCAAATCAACCGAGAGGATCGATTGATTCAGGTTAACTTTTGCCAATCGTACAGATATTGGGAGCCTTGAAAGCTCATCTACAAGGTTATTTTCCGTAAGATCAACCAGCTTTTTATCAGCAAAGGCACTGTATGCTTTAGAACCGCTCCATGTATTCCCATGTGATGTCAATACGGCCATGGCAAACACAGTGGTTAATGTCACAATGAATGCAGCTATGATTGGTGTCCATCTTCTCAAGGTATCCTCCCCCTCTACAGTTCATGCGCCTGCATTATGGCAAGTACATTCAGGGTCCATACCTCATTCTATACAGTCCAGGCGTCAGGAAGAACGCCTATAATCATTTTGCTGAGCATAACTTTATGTATGAAAAAAGCAGGCAGCGCCTGCGGTTTATTCTTCCGTATCAATTACACCGTGCTTGGTCATGACGATCGCTTTGCCGCGAACTTTGACAGCTGAGGTATGATCTGTGAACTGGGCAATCAGAACTTCGCCCTTATCCAGCTTCTCCGTATGATGGAATCGGGTATCTCTTCCACGGGTAAGTCCAATGACTTGAACCCCCTGCTCTTTGGCTTTAACCACAAAGTAGTCCCCATTGCTCACGTTTTGTTCGTCCACTTAATAGCACCTCCCACTTCAAATTGCCTTGCCCTCGAAAAGAAAAGGCCGTGAACAAATGCTCACGGTCTTTGGTAACGGAAGAAATATGTAGAAATCTTATTTGATTCCGTCTTTGAGCGCCTTACCCGGTTTAAATGCTGGGATTTTGCTCGCAGGGATTTCGATTTCCTCTCCGGTTTGTGGATTGCGTCCTTTACGTGCGGAACGTTCACGAACTTCAAAGTTACCGAAGCCCACCAGTTGTACTTTATCTCCATTTTGAAGTGCTTCTGAAATCGCTTCAAATACAGCGTCAACGGCTTTAGTAACGTCCTTTTTGGACAGTTCCGTAGATTCAGACACTTGTGCGATCAAGTCAGATTTATTCATCCTGTTTCACCTCCCCGAAAAGGAATAACTGCTTCTCTGCTATACTTTGTTTCCGTTTTGACCGAAAATATACGTTAATCTTCGGAAGAACAAACTTATAGTAATACACCTAAAGCAGAATTTCAAGGTATTTAAGGGTTTTCGCTGGTTTCCAAGGCCCTTTCATAGAAAAAAACCGCCCAAGTCAGACCTTGGCCGGTCATAATTCTCATTGTTACAAAATAATGGCAATCAAGCCGCCTGAGCCTTCGTTAATAATTCTCCCCAGTGTTTCCTGTAATTTGTAGCGCGCATTGTCCGGCATCAAAGCAATCTTGCCCTGAATACCTTCCCGCACAATGGAATGCAAGGATCTTCCGAAGATATCAGATTCCCATATTTTGATTGGATCACTCTCGAAATCCTGTACGAGATAACGCACAAGTTCCTCACTCTGTTTCTCTGTACCGATAATCGGTGAGAATTCAGACTCTACATCCACACGAATCATATGGATGGAAGGGGCGGTAGCCTTGAGCCTCACTCCAAATCTGGAGCCTTGACGGATCAGCTCAGGCTCATCAAGAGCCATCTCCGCAAGCGATGGAGCCGCAATTCCGTACCCGGTTGTTTTGACCATTTCCAGAGCTTCTGCGAAGCGGTCATATTCTCTTTTCGCATGGGTGAATTCCTGCATAAGCTGCAGCAAATGATCTTT
The DNA here is from genome assembly GCF_050995535.1 of Paenibacillus sp. SN-8-1. Classification (NCBI taxonomy): domain Bacteria; kingdom Bacillati; phylum Bacillota; class Bacilli; order Caryophanales; family Paenibacillaceae; genus Paenibacillus; species Paenibacillus sp. SN-8-1. Next base: position 1,950,976 of record NZ_CP194782.1, on the reverse strand, counting down.
ACCGCGAATCTCTACACCCACAACGTCTGTCAGGATTTGATCATACAGTTCATCCGGAGCGAACAAGTCAATCTCGGCAACCCCTTGACCCATATTCAGGCCGCTAAGTCCGGCTCGATCAATGAAGTCATATTCGAGGAAATTCGTTACAACCCGGTCCACATCCCGAAGACGACGGATATCCTTGACGGTGTCACGTACAGAGTTCTCATAATTGCTGCGCAGCCAGTGGTTCTCACTCAGCACCATAACCCAGCTTGGAAGATTCACATTCACTTCGTGTACAGGGAACTCGTACAGTACCTCACGAAGAACACCGGTTACATCTTCCTCTGTCATGGTTGCTGCGCTGAGCGTGAGCACTGGAATGTCATACTTCGCTGCGAGCTCGCTCCGAAGCTGAAGAGCCTCTTCACTGCGAGGCCGGGTTGAATTTATGATAAGCACAAACGGCTTGCCGACTTCCTTGAGTTCAGCAATGACCCTCTCCTCGGACTCCACATAGGAATAGCGAGGGATATCTGCGATTGTTCCATCCGTGGTGACAACCACACCCAAGGTAGAGTGTTCCTGAATTACCTTTCGTGTGCCTATTTCAGCGGCTTCCTGGAAAGGAATTGGTTCCTCGAACCATGGCGTCGAGATCATACGGGGACCATTTTCGTCCTCATACCCTTTCGCCCCTTCTACAGCATAGCCAACACAATCGACAAGGCGTACGTTCACTTCCAGACCTTCGTCCACCTTAATTTGAACTGCGTTATTCGGGACAAATTTCGGTTCTGTTGTCATAATTGTCTTCCCCGCAGCGCTCTGCGGAAGCTCGTCGATTGCACGCACGCGGTCAGCCTCGTTAGTGATGTTAGGCAGGACTACCGTTTCTACAAACCTCTTAATAAAGGTTGATTTACCTGTACGAACTGCTCCAACGACACCCAGGTAAATGTCCCCTCCTGTACGCTCGGCTATGTCCTTGAAAATATCTACTTTTTCCAGTGCCAATGAAATCCCCTCCTCAAATTTCGCCGAAGGAAAAATGCTTTTGAGAGCATCCGCTTCGTTATTCACTTAGGTGATTAATGATTTGCAACGGCAGAGTACTGTTGTTGCCCCTACCCGTGTCCGCCGCCAGAAGCCTGTTTGGAGATATAGGAACGAAGCGGCGTGAACTCGTACATGCTTTAGGACTAGTACCATCATATGTACCAGAAGCGGAAATATGACAGATATAAAGAATGCCTAGAATAATTTATGCTCCGGTACAAATGGTTTAGACCACGATCACCGGAAAATCCGCCATATTGTATATGTATGTGAATCTATAGATTATATGACGTCAATTAGGAGACTTTAGAATAAAAAAAAGACCCTATCGGGTCCTTTATTGGCTTACAGCAACAGGCTGCTTATTCTGCCAGCGGTAGGGCAGGGATTTGACAGGTACAAAGTAAGAATTCGCAAGCAGCAAAGTTCTAAGATCTGTATCAGCATCCGGGGTGACACCAGACTTCTCTATGGCCTGCATAATATCCAGAGCGTAGTCTACGTACACCTGCCCGCTTGGATCTAGAAGGTAATCTGACTCCTGCCCGGAATAAAAGCTTGTCCAGATGAGCGATTCACTGTTAATCGCCTTTAGATCAACCGAGTAAATGCCCGGGTACAGCTCCTTCCCAGCGGGCAGCTTACCTTGATGACTGCTCTTATACTTATCAACAGCACGCTGAATATCATTGACCTTCTGTACCGTGGTCAGTTCCATGACTTTCACAACTGGCTTTGTCTCTTCATCAAGGATCAAGAAGTAGGCAGACCCTCCTTGTTCAAAAGCTGTAGTGGGGATCTCATCAATATATCCCATTTTATTCAGCTTATCCAGATCGATTCTGAACTTCTCGAACCTTGGTGTCGACTCGTCCGCATTCAGGATCGGAAGGATGCCCTGATCCTTCTGAAATTGGTCTACAGCAAGCTGCAGACGGTTCACGCTTTCACGGTATGATACCTGATTACCTCGGCCCTCTCTTGGATACATGCATCCTCCCAATATACTCATAAGAAAAGCGCAAGTGAGAATAACAGCACCCATTCGCGAAATAGACCGTACAGTTTTGTTGTTCAAGCAATCTCATCCTTATCCGCTAATATGAATATTGTCACATTTACCATAATTCGTCCTCTTTTTGCTGCTTCTCCAACTGCTTGCGGATGGCCGCTTTAAGAGGATCTTCCGGCAGTACAACCACTGCCTGACCTGTAACTTTGGCCTGGCAGGCCAGCCTTGCTCCATCATCGATCATAGAGCCAAGCTTACGCCGCTCAGCTTCAGTAGGGGAAGATAGTCCAGCCTGACTTGGATCCTGCAATTTGACTTTACACATAAGGCATCCGGCATTCCCGCCGCACCTTGTTGCAATGTGAATCCGTCCCTGACGAGCTGCAGCCAGCACCGTAGTTCCCCGCCGCACCTTAACCTTCTTACCTGCGGGTTCAAATTTGATCTCATAATCCATCAAGAATGCCTCGCTCACCCAGCTGACTGGAAATAACGTGTAAGTGCTTCTGTGACCAAACATTTCGCGTAATCAGGCTCTGAAGCAGGGGAAGATGTTTCTCTGCATGGAGGGAGATTGTTTCTCCAATAGGCACATACCGGTCCGGTCTGTCCCGAAGCACATTGAACAAGAATTCGTGACTTAATGGCATTAATCTAAGCCGCTCGGTATCCAGTTGAACTGAAGGGGCTTGTCCATACAGTAGATTCCCAATCTCAACCCTGTAGTGGCTCCCCTCTGTCCTTACCTCAAATCCTCCAACCAATTCAAGCACGTATGGTCCCATTTGATAATGGCTTAAGAGAGAGACATATATTCCACTTTCATCAAAGACTTGCTTATCAATGGATCGGGGCAGCAGAATTTCGTGAAGCACGTGAGCCTCAGAAAGGTCCGTATACACATCAATGTCCCTTGGCGCATTGTCCAGCTCTACACCTTGCAGCCAAAGTCCGCAGCTTCCACCAACAAGCCAGCTTTGCCGGCTATTCTCCCACTCCAATGATAACCTGCGAAGGGCACCAAACAACTCCGGATTGTGAGCATATCTTAATCCCTCCATCACTCTACCTCTTTCTAGTGAATGCTTGTCTGCCCTCTAAGTGATGGACACGACTCCTACCAAGAAACCTGCAAGCATAATAATAAAAGCAATTAAAGAAAGCAACCCTCTAACCAGACCCTTTGTCTTGGCGCGTGCAAAAGTAATCAGAAATACGGACAATCCCATAACAAGAATGGCCGCAATAGAGAGCCACATTTTGGTCATTGCATCCATGCGCGCTAGTTCCCCCATTGTCATTATTATGAACAACATTATAGCATTGTCCAAAAAAAAGGGCTACGACACACTAAAAAAGACCCCTCCCGGATGTTAAACCGGGCACGGGTCTTCTCAACCTAAAAAAGGAATGCAGCCGTTTTATTTTTTGAGCATTAACTTCATGAGAGCTTCCATATTGCTAGGGTTCATTCCACTTTTCTTAACAGCTCCAACAATTTCAGAAATTGTTGCCTCAGATACGGGTACATTTGCCATAGCTGATACCTGCTTAATCAGTTGCCGCAGCTGCGTCTCACTCTGAAGTGTAGAAGGCTTGACGGTACTCGCGAGCTTCTTCACTGCATTCTCCGTTATCGGCTTTCCCGTCTTCTTATTGATCGCATTCAGAGCTTCTTTAGAAATGTTTTTGTTCAAGTTCTCCCCTCCTCCGGCAGTCGTCACACTTAATGTATGACTTGTGCACAGAAAAGGTGTGGGCATCATTTAGGTATGCCACTGCTCCCAGGTTTCCTGGGACATGACTTCCATTTCCGTCTTTCTGTCCCGGCCCATCAAAGCTTCAACAGCCGTCTTGGCTGGCATATCTTCAAACAAAACATGATAGAGCTGAGTTGCAATCGGCATCTGCACGCCATATTTCTCAGACATGGTGTGAGCTGCCTTCGTTGTCCGTATACCTTCTACTACCATTCCCATCGATTCAAGAACTTCCTGCAGCGGTTTGCCTTGGCCAAGAAGCGATCCGGCACGCCAATTACGGCTGTGTTGACTTGTTGCGGTTACAACTAAATCACCAATACCCGCAAGTCCTGAGAAGGTGAGCGGATTAGCCCCCATCTCTACACCAATACGAGTAATCTCGGCAAGCCCCCGTGTAAGAAGAGCCGCTTTCGCATTATCCCCGTATCCAAGTCCGTCCGACATGCCTGCACCTAAAGCAATAATATTCTTCAAAGCTCCAGCTAGCTCAACTCCGACCATGTCCCGGTTGGTATACACTCGAAAAAAACTGTTCATAAACAAATCCTGAGCACGCCTCGCCTGCTCTTCTTCCAAAGAAGCGACCACGACAGTCGTAGGGCAACGTTTGACGACTTCCTCTGCGTGGCTTGGTCCAGACAGAACAACAATATGTCCTTCCTCGCATCCAAGCTCTTCGGAGATGACAGTAGAGATTCGCTTCAGCGACTCAGTCTCGAATCCTTTGGTAGCATGAACGACGAGCATATCTTCAGTCCAATATTGCTTTAACTGTCTAGATACCTCACGTACAGCAGAAGATGGTGTCACCATAATAACAGCCTGAGCCCCGCTTACAGCTTCTCTCATATCCGTTGTAGCATGTATGTTGGCCGAAAGGGAGACACCCGGTAAAAACCGCTCATTCTTATGCTCCTGGTTAATTTCGTTCATTTGCTTCTCATTTCGTGTCCATAGAGATACCTGTATCCCTTTATCTGCAAGAACACTAGCTAAGGCTGTCCCCCAGCTTCCCGCAACTAGTACAGCAGCTTTACTTAACAACCCTGCTCCCCCCTTTGGATCCCAGTTTGTTCTCTTTACCCTGCGCAATTTTCACAATGTTCGTGCGGTGTCTCCAGAATGCGAAGACACAAATAATTAGGCTGGTCCAGAAATAAGGTCCGTGAGTTCCCATAATCAGCAAGAAAATAGGCGTCAGACCGACAAACAACAGAGAACCAAGTGAAACATACCGGGTAATTACAATTGACGCGATTGCAATAATACCCGCAATCAGCGCTGGTAGGAACGCCAGAGACGCCATCACTCCAATGGTTGTAGCAATCCCCTTGCCTCCGCGGAACCTGAAATAGATTGGCCAGTTGTGACCCATGATGGCAGCAATTCCACAAATGGCCGGTACCCAATCCGAACCGCCCCCAAGCCAGCGTCCAAGCCAGATTGCAGCAATTCCCTTAAGTACATCAAGGACAAGAACCAAGACTGCAGGCCCTTTGCCAAGTACACGAAGGGTATTGGTTGCCCCGGCATTCCCGCTGCCATGCTGGCGTATATCAATTCCTTTCAAAGTTCTGGCCAGCACCACGCTAAAGCTGACTGAACCTAACAGATAGCTAATAATTACAGCAATAACAGATGTCAATCTACTCTCCCCTAACCTTCATCCGATTTACGGCGGGTAAACAACCGGATCGGTGTGCCTTCAAAGTCAAATGCCGCCCGGATTTTGTTCTCTAAATAACGTTCATAAGAGAAATGCATCAATTCCGGGTCATTTACAAAGACAACAATGGTCGGTGGCTTAACCGTCACTTGAGTAACATAATTAATTCTCATCCTGCGTCCTTTGTCTGTAGGAGGAGGATTAATCGCAACCGCATCTGAGACCACATCGTTCAGCAAATGTGTCTGAACGCGTCTGGCATGCTGTTCAGCCACGTGTTGAACCACTGGCAGCAGCTTCTGAAGACGCTGTTTGGTCAGCGCGGACAGGAAGACAACAGGGGCATACGTCATGAACAAGAAGTGATCACGAATCTTCTTCTCAAAGTTATGCATCGTCTTATCGTCCTTCTCAACGGCATCCCATTTGTTGACGACAAAAATTGAGGCTCTGCCCGCTTCGTAAGCATAACCAGCGATATGCTTATCTTGTTCAATAATGCCCTCTTCCCCATTAATAACGATAAGCACAACGTCCGCACGTTCAATAGCCTTCATTGCACGCATGACACTGTATTTCTCAGTCGTTTCGTACACCTTGCCTCTTTTTCTCATACCGGCCGTATCGATCAAGACATAGCGCTGACCATCCTTCTCGAAAGGAGTATCAATCGCGTCGCGGGTTGTACCCGCCACATCACTGACAATTACACGTTCTTCTCCAAGAATTGCATTAACCAGTGAAGATTTGCCGACATTAGGGCGACCGATCAGCGCGACCCGGATCACATCTTCATCGTATTCCTCATCCTGAAGCTCAGGCAGATTCTCCACAATCGCATCCAGCAAATCGCCCACACCCGTACCATGGCTGCCAGATACTCCAATCGGATCTCCAAAACCAAGATTATAGAATTCATAAATGTGGTCAGCCCGGCTTAAATTGTCCACCTTGTTAACAGCAAGAATGATGGGCTTGCCTGAACGGTACAAGAGTGCAGCCACTTCTTCGTCCGACTGTGTCAATCCTGATTTGGCGTCACACATAAAAATGATGACATCCGCCTCCTCGATGGCAAGCTCTGCCTGCATCCGAATCGACTTGAGAATCATGTCTTCCCCGTCCAGTTCAATACCTCCGGTATCAATAATACTGAACGACTGGCCGTTCCATTCCCCAATCCCGTAAATACGGTCACGGGTAATCCCCGGTTTATCTTCCACAATGGCCAATCGTTCGCCAATAATGCGGTTAAAAATTGTAGATTTCCCCACATTTGGACGACCAACTATAGCCACAACGGGTCTTGCCATATGAACTCCTCCTAAATGTTTACGTAAGCCTGCTTAACTTTATAGCGAAACTGATATAGTGATGAACCTTAATTACATGAAGTTTTGCCAAACAGAACGATCTCGTAAACCCTATCTATATTCTAACTCGTAACTCATCATAGCAAAAAATGACTTGCTTGGCTAACCAATCCATGGATAACACCGTTCAAATTATAAAAAAAACGGCGAACCCGTCACGAGTTCGCCGATTCCTCTTCATGGTGAGAATGTATTATTTGAGTTTGCTCAGCTTATCGCCGAAGCGCTCTCCAAGTGTAATACTAAGACCTTGGTTGCTAAGAGATACGTTAGGATTGTTGTTGATATCCTCACGATTCACGCGATCAGCACCGCCGCCTCTTCTTTCCGTTCTTTCCGGTTTAGCTTCTTGAGCCGGAGCTTCTTCAGTCTCCTTAATGCTCAGGCTTACCCGTTTCTCGGAAGGGTTCACGTCAAGGATTTTGACTTGGACAGTTTCGCCTTCTTTAAGTACTTCTTGAGGTGTACCAATATGTTTGTGGGAGATTTGGGAAATATGAACCAAACCTTCAACCCCTGGAGCGATCTCAACGAATGCGCCGAATGTTACAAGACGTTTCACTTCACCGCTAACGATGTCACCAGTCTTGAAGAGTTCTGCAGCAGTCTCCCAAGGTCCAGGTGCAGCAGCTTTAATACTCAAGCTGATTTTGCCTTTCTCTGGATCAACCTTCAGAACTTTAACTTTCACTTCATCGCCTTCGGAAAGGACATCAGAAGGTTTGTCAACGTGGTTCCAAGCGATTTCGGATACGTGAACAAGTCCATCCACGCCGCCTACATCAACAAAAGCACCGAATTGAGTCAGTCGTTGTACTTTACCGTCGATCAATTGACCTTCTTTAATGCTGCCCATCACTTTTTGTTTGTTTTGTTCGAACTCTTCGTCCAGAACATCTTTAGCGGAAAGAATGACTTTGTTATTCTCACGGTCAATTTCTTTCACTTTTACGCGAAGAGTGCGACCTTTGTAGTCACTGAAATCTTCTACGAAATGACGCTCTACCATAGAAGCTGGAATGAATCCGCGAACACCAACATCAGCTACGATGCCGCCTTTAACTACATCAGCAACGGTAACTTCAAATGTTTCTTTGTTCTCAAAGCGCTGTGCCAGCACTTCCCAAGCGTTCTCGCTATCAATTGCACGTTTGGACAGAACAAGTCTTTCTTTCTCGTCATCGATGCTAACGACTTTAGCTTCAACTTCTTGTCCTACCTGAACAGCATCCGAAGCGTTATCCAAGTGAACAGAAGATAATTCACGAATAGGAATGACGCCGTCATATTTATATCCAATGCTTACATAAGCTTGGTTATCTTCAACTTTAACGATAGATCCTTTGACGGTGTCACCTTTTTTCAAGGACACGATTTGCTCCAACTCATCTTGATTTGTCACTTCAGCATTCTCTTGCTGATCTTTGATTTCTTCCGACATCTCAATACCCTCCTCAATTCAAAACCCCATTTATTTAAACCCGCGGCTAGCGTGGTTCAAAACATGCATTATATAGTAGCTTTCCAAAACTTCCTATTGTTCATGCATGATTTGGCCCGTAAAACGGGTCTTTTATCCGCGGGCCTTAAGCTCCGCTATGTGGCGCATAATTTTCTGAGTGGCCAGTTCGAGCGAATCCGGAGATGATGTCTCACGAAATTCGGATAGATCCACCGGTGCACCATAAACTACTTTAGTTCTGCGAAATAATTTATAATTCCCAATAATGGCAGCCGGAATGACAGCCGCATCACTGCGGAGCGCAAAACTTGCAGCGCCTTTCATGGCCACTCCGCTTTCCCCCGCGCTCGAACGTCGTCCTTCAGGGAAAATGCCCATAACTTTGCCGCTTCGCAGCAACGTCAAAGATGTTTTAATCGATTCTTTGCTCACGCCTCCACGTTTGACGGGAAAAGCACCGAGCTGAGTAATGAGCCATCCGAGTACGGGAACCTCGAAAAGCTCCGCTTTTGCCATGAAATGTACTTTGCGGTCGAGTAGAATACCTACCGTAGGCGGATCAAAATTACTGATATGATTGGAACAAAGAAGCACGCCGCCTTCCTTCGGAATATTCTCAAGTCCTATTCCTTTCAATCTGAATAGAAACTTGTAAATAATCCTAAGCGCCCCGCGAACTAAGTAATAAATCATATCTGTCCTCTTTCCTTCCCATACGTTCTGCACATCGAGATGATTGTGTCTGTAACTTCAGACAGGCTCATGTTCGTTGTATCCAGAAATTTGGCATCTTCGGCTTGACGAAGCGGCGATATCTCACGCTGTTCATCAAGGCGGTCCCGCTCTGCAATGTCATGCTCAAGCTGTTCCAAGGTGATGGCAGCCGTATCTTTAATTTCATTATAACGGCGCCGTGCCCGTTCCTGCACACTTGCGGTCATAAAAACTTTAACTTCCGCATCAGGGAGTACTGTAGTGCCGATATCGCGACCGTCCATGACGACGCCTTTGCGCAAAGCCATTTGCCGCTGCAATGAAACCAGCAGGTTGCGCAGCCCCTCGATTTGCGCATATCGGGACACCTTGGCATTCACCGCGAGTGAACGAATTTGGTCACTAACATCCTCATCGTTAACCAGCACTTTCTGGCCATCTACTCCCGGTTTTAATTCAATAACCATGTTTTGAGCCGTTTGAAGCACTTTTTGCTCTTCTTCCGGTTCAATTCCTTTGAGAAGCATGTACCACGTAACTGCCCGGTACATTGCCCCTGTGTCTACATAGACATAAGCAAGAGCTTCAGCCACCATTCGGGCGATTGTGCTTTTGCCGGCCCCAGCAGGTCCGTCTATTGCGATGTTGATTTTCCCGCTCTCGTGTGACTTATGACTTGCCAACGGGGTATTCCTCCTCAAACAATGGCCTCATTAAAAAAGCAGGCATTGCCTGCGACGTGAAAATTATACCACACAACATAGGGTGATGCAAAAGCGTTCAGTTGCCGGTAAATTTTTCAAGCAGCTCCTGCAGCGGCGGCAAGGGCTTGCCTTCATAATGTTCAGCAGACGAAAGAACCTTTCTAAGCGAAGGGATTCTAAGCAAACTTTGACACAGAAAAAGGCCGACCAACAGAGCAATCAACAGCTTAATTAATATTTTATGAACCTTGTTACTAAAGCTCAGAAACAATGATTCATATTCCTGTTCTTGTGAAAAGTCTTTGATGTCTTTCTGGGCCATAAATACCTTCATCTCCTCTGGATTTACGATTACCGTACCCAGAATAGAAGGGATCCATCCACATTTTTGAATCATCGATTACGAAAGTCAAATTGTCGTTCAAAGCAGTATTTTATCAACTTCTGACGCTCCATATCGGAGATGCTCTCAAACTTCATCATAACTAGACTTCTTCCCGTCTCAAGCTTCTTCATGCGAACAATCTCGGCTTCGATGGGAACGTGTTCAATCGAACCGTTCTTATAAGGAAGAAGGATCCAGCAATGAAGAATGTCCCCCTCAAGCAAGCTGTATTGTGGCTCGCAATAGAATGAGAAGCCACCGCCGCCGATATCTTCAGTGCGAGCCACAAACCTAATGTTACTTTGGGTCTTAACGGCCACCTCTAGATCAGCGGTAACCCGGAGGAAATTTCGGCGCTGAACCCTTGTGATTGACTCAGGATCCGGCTTACGGATACGAACCAGCTTGATATTATCGCTTACAAAGCCAAGCACGTAAGTACTGAAATAATTTTTAACACCTTCGTCCGTAATAAAATAACCAGACAATTCATCACCCATATACAGCTTCTTCATTCCGCCGCCATTAACAGGAATGGGCACCTCAATCAAAAAGGAATCTTCCTCAATTTCGGAAATACGTGATTTGTATTCGATTTTATCTTCCTTTTCTACTTCTGAGGCAACCTGAAGATATACAAGATCATTGATTTTAGGAAGCAACCTGTTCACCCGCCCGACTGAATTTTTGTCTATTTGACATTATAGCATGGAGGCAGGAGCCGTGAAGGATAACTTCACAAAAAAAGCATCCTCCCTAACAAGGAAGAATGCCTGTTCACATCTTATTTCAATGAAGCAGCTTTACGACCGGAGCGAATTTCCTCTACAGCTTCCTCGGTACCGGTATTTCCGTTAATGAAAATACGGTACTGTGAACCATTGATGCGGCCGCCAAATTCGTAGGTCACCACACGTTCTGACTGCTCATTCTCGATAAGAGCCTTACGGTGATAGGTCTCTTTGAAGTCCGTATTCAAATATTTGCGGGCCTGAGCTAACGATAGCTTAGGCTGCGTCACTTTTGCCATGTTCTCATGCTCGTATACATAATCACTCGACTGAAGTCCAATAACCTGGCCGTTATCGAGCGCAACACGAACGGATACTTTCTCCGGGTAGATGAATACGTCATCGCGTTTGGTTACATAAGTTAGGTTTGCTATGTTATCCGAAGGGTTGTAGACAATAGCCTGCATGTTCTTATACCCTTTGGCCGTAAGGAAATGGGCCGCACTCCGATGGGCTTCTTCATCCGAAATGGCACGCGAGCCAACTTGCCGGGTATAGTTATACGCGATCACTTGTCCGCCGTTCTTGGTAAAGTCGATCGATAACCGGTCACCCTTTGTTTTACCGGGCACAATAGCCGTAAACGAGGACCATTCCGTTCCTTTACCATTCTCGGTAACCTGAACTTTAGATGCGTCGGTGTAACCGGCAAAGTCAGCTGCTTTCTTTTTTATCTGTTCCATTGTGGTAGGAGCTCCGCTCAGTTTTTTGACTGAACGCTTATTATATATGCTGATCACGGAAGGTCCCCAGTCCAGCTCCGGATACTCACTGACCTTTTTGTCGACGGTTTTGAACCCATCGATGATCGTGTTGTCCTGTGCCTTATGCTCACTGGCAAGAGCCGTCTCTACATCCATCCAGCGCAAATGATTGTTAATGACCTTCCCTTGAACCTTCTGGATTTCGGATGAAATCTCGTTGGAGTTTTTGTACAGCTCCTTCAGATTCTTGAGCTCTTTATCAGTCAAAGGCTGCTTCGTAAGATCACGATTGGCGGTCTGGTAAGAAAACTTTGAGATCTTGGACAGGAAATCCTCTGTCTTGTTAAAGTGTAAAAGGGTGAGCGGAAGCTGATTGATCTCGTTCTGTGCTTCGCTGGTAATCCGCCATAAATTCATCAGCCCTTTGCGGTGCATCGGTGTAGATGCTGAGTGAACAGCCAGCGTATTACCAATCTCACCATGCAAACGATCTACATGATAGGACAAATCATGAAAGGCACGCTGATATTGGTTCTCTGCCTTGATCAGGATTGAGTTTTTCTCCTGGTTCTCTTGATAGCCCCAGATGAGAGCCCCGATTAGCAAGATTGCACTTATGGGGAACAGAACAGCACTTAATCTCTTGTACATACAAATTCACGATCTCCTTTCTTCAATTAACTGCCATTAGTTTGACAAGAAGAAAGAAGCTTTATGCATGAATTCGGAAGACTTGGATTTCAGAGCGTTTCTTCCTGAATTTCAAAGTGATGCGTATTATCACAGACACACATCTTAAACCCTGTCTCAATGCGCCCACTTTCTTTTTTTCCTCGCAAAACAAACCGTTCCCCGCAATTTTTACATATAATTTTCACTTTAACGCGCATAAATAAATAGCACCCTTTCTTAATGGGATGAATACATCGCCTTTAAGATCAGGGTGCCCAAAACTTTCCTGTATTAATCGCTGCCTCCAGCTTCCGTAAGCCGGAACGGAGACCTGTCATTAGCGCGGTACATCTTACCGATCCCTCCAAACCACAGAAAGGCCATCAAAGGAATAATGTACCAAATCCAATATTGCGTAGTATAACCAAGAATCCAGTCATACACCCCATGCCAGAATATAGGCAGAAATAGGGAGAAAATTAAGAACTTACGACCCTTGCCCCCTTCAGAGAACTTAGACCGGCCTAAGTAGTAACCCATAATAACGCCAAACATGGCATGTCCCGATACCGGAAGAAGAGCTCTGACAAGAAGTGTGCTTACTGAGGCATGATATGCAACAGCGTATATTACATTCTCTACCGTTGCGAATCCCAGGGAGACCGCAGTAGCATACACAATTCCGTCATAGGGTTCATCAAACTCCATATGATTGTAGATCATATGATACAGAACGAACCATTTGATGAGTTCCTCAATCCCTGCAGAGACAAGGAAGGACTCAACGAATGAATTATCTCCAAGCCACCTTGTCATTCCCCGCTGCAGAATCATGATCGGCAGAACGATCAAGAATCCTAGCAGAAATATCTTGATCACCATATGAAGAGGCTCAGAGTCGTACTTATCCTTCAAATAAAAATAGGTAAGCAGCGCGACCCCTGGAGCCACCGCTGCAGTTCCTATAGCAAGCCAAAGCAACGGCTTCTCCTCCTTTTGTTGATCGCCGCCCTACCTAACGTAAGCGGCGGTTCCCAAGTAACCGCCGCTTACGGTGCATATCTGTAATCCATTGATACAGCTTAAGATTGACGCTTGAAATGCTCGCAAATCACACGAACAGCATTCTCTGTCATCACAAGCTTACCATATTCTTCAAGCACTGCAGGAGTAACTGAAGTCGCTTCTCCATACTCGGCTAGTACCGCAATGAGTGCAGGGTGTCTTCCTTCATCTAAATCGTCTGGCTCAAAGTGTAGAATCCATTTCCCTTTATAGTTAAATAATCTGCCGGCTTCGGTAATCGATGGCTGCAAAACATGAGCGGCTTCGATCAATGCTTCAAGATCACTGAATGCATATACAATGGCATCGCTAAGTTCGAGCGTGACTTCCATTTCATAAATTTCTTCCGGCATTTCATCTTCATGCAATGAACCAAATTGATGATTCTCATATTTCCCCCGTGTCACAATGACGACCATTCCCTGTGCGGGAAGAGCGAACACTTCAACGGCAAGAGGTCCTGAGGCGTCAAAACCTACTTCACTGTAAGCTTGATCCATCATCTCTGTAAACAGGTCATGGACTTTAGGAATTTCCTGCCACATGTCCTCTTTCTGAATGCCTCTCTCGCTAAGATCGTCAAAAGTGAGGAAAATCCGTATCTTATCCTGGCCCAATCTTTCTATTTTCATACAGGATCCTCCTCTCCAAGCCGTGTTATCAACAGATTATGAAACCTGTTTTATGTTGTGCTGGAAATGGTTCTATGTAAGTATGTTATCATTTATTTTCTTCAAATGCACGCAAATATACGGATTGAACTTAAGAAAAGAGCCTTAAATTTCTGTTCAATCTTAAAGATGTTAAAATTCAGTACTCTGCCTTAGCTGAATCCATGTTTGTAGATGAAAAAAGAATCATTTCCTTCAAGCCTCGAAGGCGCCGGAAATGATTCTTTTTTGTTAAAGCCGGTTACAAACCAGGTATGACTGTGCCCGTTTCTTTCAGGATTTGTTCCACCTCACGGTGAAGACCTGGATTCCCTTTGATAATACTCTTGATTGTGTTCAAATTGGATTCCTTCGTATGACTCGAGCTGGCCGTCGCTGGACTGGGAGACACCTGGCCCATAAGAGAGCCGTAAGATGAGGTTGTTGTTCCTGTGGAGGAACCGTCATCTTTTTGTTTTGCGAGCCCCGACAAGATTGGCGATCCAGATGAGCTTAGCAAGTGGGATTTTCTCTTTGTTAACCAGACAGCCCCTGCCGCACCAAGAATTAGACCTCCTATAAATGAGGAAGAATTCACGTTAGACACCTCCTTGTATGTTAGAATCGTATGTAGTGTTAGCCAAATGCCGCCAACTCATGCGGGTGTGTTACAGAAAGCGAGATGAGATCCTTGTTAAATAAAAAACTTCTAGTGATAGCTGCAGCATGCTTACTCTTAAGTGCATGTGGACCCAAGACGGATCAGGTCCCGAGTGACTCGAATGAAAAAATTAGCAGCCAGGCCCAGCCAAAGAAGGAAACCGAGGACAAAGTAGCGGCCTCCCAATCTACTCAGGCTACTGACAATAAATCAGACATTGGTTCTGGGACAAATGTACCTTCTAGTGACTCACAAGATCAGACAAGCACGGTTCCAGAGATTAAATACCATATGAATAAAGTCTACAATATTGTCCCTAATGGAGACGGTATAGACAAAAAAGTCGTGCTGCTTACGTTCGACGACGGTCCTAAGAACAAGGAATGGATTAATGGGATTATTGATGTACTTGATAAACATAAAGCCAAAGCCATCTTCTTCGTCAACGGCTACCGTATCAAGGAAAACCCCGATCTGCTTAAGCTAATTCACGACCGGGGTCAGCCCATAGGTAATCATAGCTGGGATCACATCTCTCTCAAATCTCAGCCCCTCTCCAAAGTGAAGAAGCAAATTGAGGATGTTCAAAAGCTCGTCAAAGAGCTTACTGGAGAAACTCCGGTATTCTTCCGGCCTCCATTCGGTGAAGGCGGGGATGTTGGACGCAAAGTCGCTAAAGAGAATAAACTCCTCTATATGACATGGTCTAACGGATCGCTCGACTGGACTTTAAAGAACAAGGACAAGAACAGTAACCCGGATAAGGTAATTAAAAATGTTCTCGACCAGCTCCATCCGGGGGCGAATATTCTTATGCATGAGCTTCCCTGGACGGTTGAGGCTTTAGATACGCTATTAACGAAATTAGAGGAAAAAGGCTACAGCTTCGTGAATCCGGCAAGCATATCCACAGAGACTGCCGCTGATTTGAACAAGTAAAAATGGAGTAAAAAAAACAACCAGCAAGCCTCCAATAGATCGGAGACTTGCTGGTTGTTTTTCTATCATTATACGTATGTTTCTTAATGCGGCTTTCCCCAGGTCGATTGCTGCATACCCCAAAAGAACAGCAGGATTAAAAGTGCAATGAAAATAATTACCAAAGAATTGTAAAACCATTTAGTCCATTTAATTCTCTGCGAGGGATATACCTCTCTTCTGGGAGGCATATCCTCCGCCGAGATTTCATCATCTGCAATCATTACGGCCTTGGGTGCCTCAAGGATCGGCACTTTCCCATCAGCAGCAGATGCTCTCTCCTGTTCAGACTTAATCTGCTGCATCTCACTTCTTTCCAGCCTTACCTTCGCTTTCCTTCTTCCACGAGATAACTGTATCTCTTCTTCCCGATTCGCTCGTCTCTCATGCTGCTTGCGGCTGTACCGCTCCAATCTGCTCAAGCGCTCGTTCATTTGTCCCTCCGAAATCGAATGATCAATCCAGACACCAGGTCAATGATGAAATGGCACAAAATAGGTGCCCATAACGTTCCTGAATGAATGTAAATGTAACCAAGTCCATAACTACTCAGAAATACCCAGCCTGTCGGAATCCAGTGTTTTAGATATCTGATATGGATAATAGCAAAAATGATGCTTGTCCAGTAGGGACCAAAGGCATGCTGGATAGCTCCGCGAAAAAGAAGCTCTTCACATATGGCGACAAAAGCAGCGATTACGATAATGTGCCATACAGGCCTTGTTCTAAAGAGCATCTCGTTGATGCCCCCATCATCCATGCTTTCTTCGGGAATGACTTTGGATAGCACCAGATCAATAAGGAACATGACTCCTGCGAGTCCCGCTCCCCAGTAAAAAAAACCGGGATCATTCGGAAATTTAAGCAAACTCACGACGCTTTGTTTCTGGAAGAATAAGATAACAAGACCAATAAGTAAGGCCAGACCCTGGGTAATATACAAATTAATTAAAAGAAGCCGCTCATTCAGCTGCCCCGGCTCGATAGGCTCGATCTTGACGTTGCCAAACTTGAATTTTTTCATTAAGGTGTCTGTCCTTTTAAGTATAATATAAAAATCATAACTAAAATCGGCTTGAGATTCAAGGAGGGCCAAAGTTGATCTCACTTCGGCTATTGACACCCTTCCAGAGGCTGTGATACATTATGAAAAAATTAGTTCGTCAAACACGTTGAAGGAAAAAAGTCACTTTGAAGTTTACAGAGAGCCGGTGGTTGCTGCAAACCGGCAGCTGAGATGTGATCTTTAGCACTCCTGAGTTATTACGCTGAAATAAAGTAGGTGTAATCGGATTAACTCCGTTATCATTTTGTCTAACCAGACAACTGAGGCTGTCCCTGCAAAGGTACAGTGAATTAGGGTGGTACCACGATCAACTCTCGTCCCTTACTACGGTAGTAGTATGCGGATCGAGGGTTTTTTATTTATATTTTCCCTTTGTTGCGTTGCTGCTATAATGAATTAAAGAGAGTATTTTAAGGATTCTGCCAACTTTGGCGAACCTTTTAATTAATATTGTCGAATATAGTAATCTATATTACGAGCATTCAATTATTGGAGGAGGAAATCAACAATGTATAAGGTGTTAGTATCGGATCCGATCAGTGATCTGGGGATCCAACAGCTCGTTGATGCAGAAGATGTCGTAGTAGAGAAAAAGACTGGGCTAAGTGAGGAAGAATTGATCCGCATTATCCCCGAATACGACGCGCTGCTTGTTCGTAGCCAAACTACAGTAACTGAGAAAATCATGGCAGCCGGTGATCGCCTTAAAGTAGTTGGCCGTGCCGGAGTCGGAGTGGACAACATTAACCTTGAGGCAGCTACTCAGCGCGGGATTATTGTTATTAACGCTCCAGATGGTAACACAATCACTACTTGTGAGCATGCTTTTGCCATGATGATGGCCCTTGCAAGACATATTCCTCAAGCCTATGCCAAAACGGTCAGCGGAACTTGGGACCGCAAATCCTTCCTTGGCGTTGAGCTCCGCAACAAAACTCTTGGAGTTTTGGGTATGGGACGTATCGGTAGTGAAGTTGCTAAGCGTGCCAAAGCTTTTGGTATGGATATCCTGGGCTTTGATCCGTTCCTTACCGAAGAACGTGCAGAGAAGCTGGGTGTGAAGCTTGCAACGGTTGATGATATCGTACGTAACGCGGACTTCATTACTGTGCACACTCCTCTAACACCAGAGACGCGCGGAATTATCTCCACGCCTCAATTCGCGGTTATGAAGAAAGGCATGCGTATCATTAACTGTGCCCGCGGCGGCGTTATTGATGAGAATGCGCTTGTGGAAGCTGTGAATCAAGGAATCGTAGCTGGAGCCGCTTTCGACGTATTTGAACATGAGCCGCCACAGCCTGATCACCCGTTCCTGAACAACCCTAAGATCATCGTAACTCCTCACTTGGGTGCTTCTACAATTGAAGCTCAGGAGAATGTGGCTATCGATGTATCTGAGCAGGTTCTGCATATTCTGAGAGATGAACCTTTCAAGAACGCAGTTAACATGCCTCCGGTAGCACCAAGCGTGATGAACAAGCTTCAACCTTACTTCGGACTGGGTGAGAAGCTGGGTACAATTGCTGCTCAAATTAACAATGAAGCAGTCAAAGAGATTGTGGTTAATTATGCAGGAGATCTGTCTGAAGTGGATACGCAGCCATTGACCCGCTATATTGTTAAAGGACTTCTGTCCCGTCACTTCGGAAATGACGTAAATATCGTGAACTCCATGCATTTGGCTAAAGCTCGCGATATCGATGTGGTTGTATCCAAATCTACAGCTACAAAAGACTTCACGAACCTGATCAGCGTGTCCCTCAAACTTCAAAGCGGTGAAGAGCAGCGCGTAGCAGGCACATTGCTATCCGGTTATGGAGACCGTGTTGTACAAATCAACAAGTTCCCTGTAGACATCGAACCTAAAGGTAATTTGATCTACATTTCCCACAATGATAAACCAGGTATTATCGGTAAAGTCGGCACGCTCCTAGGTAACAATGACGTGAACATCGCTGCGATGCAGGTTGGACGTAAGATCGTTGGCGGTGAGGCTATTATGGTTCTGACCGTCGATAAAGCCGTATCGAAAGAAGTTCTCCAAGAATTGACCAAGCTTCCTGAAATTAACGCAGCACAAGAAATCGTCCTATCTTAATATTTCTTAAAAAACAAGAGCTGTCCTTCATCTAGAAGGGCAGCTCTTATTTATGCTTCAATACTATAGTGAAAATGTTCCACGGTGAACAAGATTAATCTTGCGTATTCAACAAAAATCATTTTATTCCCTCAGCAATGGATTTAGACTCCTGTCTTTCGACAGGCAGCATGAGCTTAAAGGTTGTACCCTGCCCTACTTCGCTGATGGCGGTAATCGTACCGTGATGCGATTCTACGATATTTTTTACAATAGCAAGGCCAAGTCCCGTCCCTCCAGACTCTTCACGAACTCTTGCCTTATCCGCTTTGTAGAATCGTTCAAAAATATAAGGCAGGTCATCTGGAGGGATGCCTCCACCCTCATCCTTAATCTCAAGACGAAGTTCACTTTTACCACGATGAATCACTAATTGGGCCCGAATCTCGATTCGCTTGCCGCTTGGAGTATGCCTGAATGCATTATCCAGTAGATTGGTCAGTACCTGTTCAAGACGGTCCTCGTTCGCTTCCTCCAAGATCAGGTTATCCTTAATATCGTGTAATATCAGCTCAATCTCACGGTCTTTCGCCCGAACACTGAACTTGCGGTATACCCTCTCAAGGAGTTCCTTTACATCCAACGGACGCATCACCATATCCGTGTGTCCTGCCTCCATCCGGGCAAGGTCAAGCAGATCCTTAACCAGCCTGCCCATGCGAAGGGACTCATCGTGGATCACCTGTACAAGTTCTTCACCCTCCTCAGGAGATGACGCCATTCCATCCAACAGAGCCTCACTGTAGCCCTGCATCATGGAGAGTGGTGTCCGGATCTCATGGGAGACGTTAGCGACAAAGTCACGCCGCATCTTCTCCAGCCGTACCTCTTCAGTAACATTCCGCAGTACCGCAACAGCACCGCGTATATCCCCATCCGAGGCAAGCGGCGCCATATGCACGGACCAGACATTCTGCTTGACGTGCACATTCGCGCTCTGGTCTCCCCCTTCACTAAGCACTTTTGTGAACATAGGGAGCAGCGGCTCTGGCACACGGGACTGACCTGGATGAAGGGAAGCGAGATGAGGCATGCTGTCCTCGTCATCCGATAAGCTTATCCACGATTGCATAATCGCATCTCCTGGAGGATTTGTAAGAATGACTGATCCCTCGATATCCATTGTGATAACCGCATCGTTCATGCTGCGAAGAACACTGGATAGATGCTCTTTCTCATGATTCAAGCTTCTGATCGTATTCTCTAGTTCTTCAGCCATATGATTGAAGGAATTGGCCAACTCTCCGATTTCATCACTTGTGCGAAGAGACAACCGTGTATCATATTTACCTTTGCGCACTGAGTCGGCAGCCCTAATAAGCTGCTGCATAGGAAGTGTAATTTTGTTAAATAGAATAAGCGCAAAGAACGTAGTCATCGAGAACCCAATTACAGATACCAGCGTGAACAGCTTCTTAATAGCACCGGAATTTGTGAAGTTGGTATCAATGTAGGGCAGCAGGAATAGGCCCAATATCATAAGGACACTGCCGACTAGACAAATGATCGTAATCCATAGCTTGCCTACGAGCGTTCTCCAGAATCTTTTCACTTATTTAGCCACCTCAAGCTTATAACCGACACCCCACACCGTGGTAATCATGCCGGCTGACTCCGGTGATACCTTGTTCAGCTTCTCACGCAGCCGCTTTACATGAGTATCCACCGTACGAAGATCACCAAAGAATTCATAATTCCATACATCCTTAAGGAGCTCTTCACGTGAGAACACTTTATCCGGCGACACAGCCAGGTAATGAAGCAGCTCATATTCCTTTGGTGTCAAGCTGACTTCATGTCCACTTGCGGTAACTCGGTGCGCATCATGTTCAATAATCAGATTCGGGAATACGATATTATTGCTTGTCCCATTCTCCTTGGACAAATAGGCCGTAGCCGAGGATCTGCGCAGGATGGCTTTTACTCTATAGATCACTTCACGCGGGCTGAACGGCTTCACGACATAATCGTCGGCACCCACCTCGAAGCCCTGTACGCGATTAATCTCTTCACCTTTGGCCGTTAGCATTAATACAGGTGTGGATTTGACCTGTCTGAGCCTATTGCACACTTCCACTCCATCTATCCCCGGAAGCATCACGTCAAGCAGAATCAGGCCATAGTCCCCTGTGCTTGCTTTACGAAGCGCCGTTTCACCGTCTTCCGCTTCATCGATCTCGTAGCCCTCTTTCTCAAGGTACATCTTGAGCAAACGGCGAATACGTTCCTCATCATCCACTACCAGAATGCGATTTAATTGATCTGACATTGACAACAACCCCTTTATCTTCTTACCTATCTCTCCAAGTGCATATCCGAAAATCAGTGTGTAATAATAACGAATGAACTAAAGACAGTATACCCTAATTGAGGCCCGGGAAAGAAGCACTCATGATTGAGTATATAATATCTTTAGTTCAATTTATTAAAAAATATTAATTTGTACCCGCATAGGAGTGCAGACCCGCGATAACCAAGTTCACCCCAACGAGCGTGAACATGATGACCAGGAAGCCCAGAACGGCAATCCATGAGGCCTTACGACCATGGAATCCTCTCGACAGTCGTAAATGCAGATAAGCACTGTAATACAGCCAGCTAATAAGTGCCCAGACTTCCTTAGGATCCCATCCCCAGAATCGGCCCCAGGCCTGCTGCGCCCATATCATCGCGAAGACGAGAGCTCCCAGGGTAAAGATCGGGAAGCCAATAGCAATCGCACGATAACTGATTTCATCAAGGTCATCCGGATCAAGTCCCTTAAGAAGTGGAGATACAAGCTTTCCTAGTGGACGGCGCAATAACAGCCGTAGAAGGATGTATATTATTGCACCGCCAATAATGGACCATACAATCGTATTCAACTTGCGTCCGGCCGTTCCCCCTTCAACCCAGGAAGGTGCATGAAGCAGTGGTTTATCCAGACCAATGAAGCTCTGCATACTTTCCACCTTGCTGTTATAAGGAGCCACGATCGGAGGAAGATTATACTCAACCTTATCCTCGATTGTTGTGCTTTGACCCTCTGAATTTGTGGTGATCTGTTCACTTGTGAATACAGCCTGATAGCCTGTGGCCCGGAAGGCAAAGACAGCGACAATGAAGCCAACAACAATAATGATGGAGAACATGGTGAATTCCACCCACCACTTTTGCCGGCGGTCTACCTTCTCTTTACTGTCGAAATTCACGGTACGCAGCAGATACATGAACGCTGCCGCAAAGCCGACAGCAAAGAACGATTCACCCGTGGCAGCCAGCGTAACGTGTATATACAGCCAAATCGACTTCAGTGAAGGGATAAGCGGCTGTACTTCAGCTGGAAATACAGCTGCATAAGCCATAACAATAACTGCAATCGGCAGGGCGAACAATCCGAGCAGCGTCTTGCGGTAGATCAGGAAGACAACGGTAAAAGCAACCATAATCATCATGGATAAAAAGGACATAAATTCATACATGTTGCTGACTGGAATCCGCCCTGCTCCCGCCCAGCGGGTCCCAAAGTATAATAGATGTCCAAGCAAACCTACAGAGGAAATGAAGAACGAAATCCGTCCCCATTTGCGCTCATGTCTTTCTGGATCGCGATTTCTCCAGCTTTTCCCGATTACAGCTACCGCAAAGGAAATAAAAGCTATACAGTATAAGAAAAAAGAATACATAAAAGCATGTTTGCTTATTTCCAATAAATCCTCAGTGCTCATTCTTGGTTCCTCCCGTTATCCAGAGACTTCTCATCTACTTCCACACCCAGCGGCTTCAGGATGGAGACCACTTCCCGGCGAAGACCGAAGAAGTTCTTCGTGGTATGTCCGCCCAAGGTAAGCTGCCCATCATCAATACGGAGCCAAATCCGGCGGTGTGTCCAGTAGAACCCGAGCACAAGCCCAAGCATGACAATCGCAAGTCCTGTCCAAACGAACGGCATTGCGCGGTCCATACGAATGTTGAGTATGGTTGAATTTTCGAAACTAACATCACTCATTTTTTCAACATCGATTTCTAGCTTTCTATCGACTCCACCCAGTTTGTCATTTATTGAATCCTGACCGAAATTCACCTTATCAACTGGAATCGGGAAGTAAAAGTACTTAATACCCTCTTTCGGTAAATCGGGACCCTTGATTAGGAATAAGAACGCGGGTGCATTTGGAAGTGGTGATTTGGAAATGGGTTCCTTGTTCTCTCCGAGCGCGAAGTCCATATATTTACTCTCCAGCTTAAGGCTGTACGGACCAAGGGTGAAACTCCGCTCTGGATTCATCATATCAAGCTTGAACTTCCCATACTTCTCACCAGTTACTTTATTAATTAGCATAGGTTGAACAGATTGAATTCTAGGCGTATCATCAAAGCCATATTGATAAGCTACTAATCCTTTGTACTCCAAAGGTTTGTTCACTTCAATATCATGCCTAGCCACTTCTTGCAACTTGGGTGTCTTCGACGGATCGTTGCAATTCGACGCACACTCATATAATACTGCCTTGGTCTGGTATAACTTCGGCAGCATCTTCCCTTTATTCCGGAACTCCTCAGGAAGCTCCTTCTCACTATAATAATTGATGGTAAATTTCTCATTCTTCAGATACAAAGTCGTATCTGGAATCCGTTTGGTTTCGCCCTCAGGGAAGCTGACATATTCGTCCATATGAAGTCCTGGTAATCCTCTAAAGAGGACAGCTAGTAGAAAAATGATTAATCCGATATGAATGACATAAGGCCCCCAGCGGCTAAATCTTTGTTTCTCCGCCAGCAGGGCAGAACCTTCACTATGTACCCGGTAGCCTTTCTTCTTCAGTACCGGAGTAGCCCTGCGAATCCATTCTTCTGCTCTCTCATGAATAGGACCTTGGTAGACAACCCGCTGGCGGGTTAGAAATTCCATATGCTTCTTGATCTTCTGTTTGGAAAGAGCTTTATACAGCGGGAGTACACGGTCCAGGCTGCATATGACGAGCGACGAACCAATCAGAACAAGAAGCAGAATGAACCACCAGGAATTATACGTATCAGCGAGACCTAGATTATAGTATATCTCTCCAAACGTTCCGTAGGTTATCTTATAATACTCATCGGGATTGGTTGGCAGACGTACAAATGTGCTGACCTGCGGGAATATTGTTCCAAGTATAGCACCGAGTAGAGTAAGAATAATTAGATAAATGGCAACTTTAACGGAAGAGAAAAAATTCCAGATCTGATCGATAAAATTCGGATTGGCGCGCTGGGAACGGCGAGCAGCACCGTCATAACGCATTTCTAATACTTCTCCTGCCTCACCAAGCTCGATCAGCGGCTTGCCGCATGCCTCACACAGCACAGTACCCACGCGGTTCTGGTGTCCGCATTCACATTTCGTATTGCTTATCAATTGGCATCCCCCTCCTGTCTCATGGCGCGACTAACTGCCCGATCTGGCTATCCAGTGTCTCCAGATCAAGCTCACCTTGATGAATGGAAGTGATCTTACCTTTAGCGCTTACAAAAAAAGTCGTAGGAAGAGGCGTGATATTATAATCCCGTACCGCATCACTATTTGGATCAAGCAAGATTGGGAAAGTTACCCCGCGGTCTTCGGCAAAATTCTGCACGGTCATCTCATCTTCTCCGGCGTTAATTCCAAGAACGACGACCCCTTTATCCTTCCACTTCTCCCATTGCTGCTGAAGAGCGGGCATTTCTTTAACGCATGGCTTACACCATGAGCCCCAGAAATTAATAACCATGGCCTTGCCTTCATAATCCTCCAGATGATGCACACTGCCGTCAATTCCAAGCAGAGAAAATGAAGGCGCTTTATCTTCGACCTGCAGCGTGTCGTGTGAGCCCTGAACTGCCGAGCCAATCGCATAGCCGCCCAATATTACGATGAAGAGCAGAATTACGATTTGCACCGGTCGCCTGTATTTCTTCATACCAAAGCAGCTTCCCTTCTAAGGCAATATTATAAATACAGACTGAACTATAGGCTTACGTCTAATAAAACTGTAAGAATTGTCATAGTTCATTCTGTATTTATGGACATTTAGTGAATATCCTATGAATATTATATCGAATACTGCCACAATTTCAGCTTCATAATATGAAGATTATGTGTCTGCTATTTCCTCCCCTGCTTATCAGCCTTCTTGGCACTCCTCTTGAGATCTTCAATCTCGGCAGGCGTCAGATGACGATAAAGCCCCCTCTTCATGTTCCCAAGGTGAAGCTCCCCGAATGAGATTCTCTTTAGCCGCTGAACTGGATGATTAATGGACTCGAACATACGTCTGACCTGACGGTTTCTTCCTTCATGAATCGTAATCCGAATCGTGGATTCCTTATCGTCCGCACCAATGTCATAGTAATCCACTTCGGCAGGCGCGGTCATCCCGTCCTCAAGCATAACTCCATTCTTCAGCTTGTCCAGATCTGTACCATGCGGAACCCCTTTGACGGTAGCCAAATAAGTCTTAGGTACGTGATGCTTCGGATGGGTTAGCAGATAGGCAAAATCCCCATCATTGGTTAACAGCAATAATCCTTCTGTATCATAATCAAGACGTCCCACCGGAAATACCCTTTCATTCACGCCTTTCAAATAATCGGTTACGATCTTGCGGCCCTTAGGATCCGATGCACTTGTAATAACACCCTTCGGTTTGTTGAACACAATATAAAGCTTCTTCTCAATTCCGATTTTCTTGCCGTTCACGGTAATCTCGTCAACTGCAGGATCGGCTTTCGTACCAAGCTCCGTTACTGTCTCTCCGTTCAACTGAACTTTACCTGCAAGGATCATTTCCTCGCACTTTCTGCGTGAAGCTACACCCGCCTGGGCTAATATCTTCTGTAATCTTTCCATGTCTTATAAGTCACCTCATCCTAATGATACCCACTAAGGTATAAAATCACAATAGCCCTCCGAAGAGGGCGGCGTTTGGGAAAGCTGAATATAAATTTTTAAACCGGAATCATTTCACACTCATGCCTTTGGTAATTCTTAAGCTTGACCTATTGGCACACCGCAATAACTACCCAAATACAATCAGACATATCGCTATCGCGGCAATAAATCCAATCACATCAGAGAATAAGCCCACCTTAAGGGCATACATTCCATTCTTGATTCCCACAGCGCCAAAATAAACAGTCAGTACATAGAACGTTGTATCCGTGCTGCCCTGTATCGTAGAGGCAATCCTTCCAATCATGGAATCCGCCCCATAGGTCTTGATCAGATCCGTTGTAAATGCAAGCGAGCCTGTTCCCGTCAGCGGTCTTAGGAAGCCTAGCGGTAGAACCTCGGGCGGTGCACCGAGCTTGGTCATCAGAGGAGCGATCCAGCCTGTGAAAAAGTCCATGGCACCGGAGGCCCGAAACACACTGATCGCCACCATCATCCCGACAAGGTGCGGGATAATATCAATGGCTGTATTGAACCCGCTCTTCGCACCGTCAACAAACGTTTCGTAGACAGGAACTTTTCGGATATAAGCAAACAGAGGAATGAAAGCGATCATGATCGGAACAGCCCAATTGGAGAACAAATGGATCCAGGTTTGCAAGGCTCCTCACCTCTCCACGGTCAAAGTAGCTGCAGGCGGTATCACAGGCGGATGCTTCCTCGCATACCTTTTACGATACCAACGGTCCGCAATAATGGCCGCGGCCGTCGCAATGATCGTGGCCATCAGCGTAGTACCCACAATCTCTGCCGGATTGGCTGAACCAAAGCTTATACGGATTGCAATTAATGTCGTAGGGATTAACGTGATACTTGCTGTGTTCAGCGCGAGCAGCGTGCACATTGCCGGTGTTGCTTTGTCCTTATGAGGGTTCAAGGTTTGGAGCTCCTGCATCGCCCTGATTCCCATCGGAGTTGCTGCGTTACCTAATCCAAGCAGGTTCGCACTCATATTGGAAAGGATGAACCCCATGGCTGGATGATTCTTTGGCACATCTGGAAACAAAAATGAAACGACGGGGCCGAGCAGCCTAGATATGCCTTTTACCAGTCCTGAATCCTCGGCAAGCCTCATGATTCCTAACCAGAACACCATGATACTGATCAGGCCAAAGCAGACGGTCACCCCGGTTGTAGCTCCATCAAAAGCCGCTTCGGTCACAACGTTAATATTCCCCTTAGCCGCGGCAAAAGCAAAGCCAATCAAAATGAAAGCAAGCCATATTTTGTTAACCATTTGAACTCCTCCCCCATGTGTTGCTGTTGTCTTACGGTAAGCTCCCCACTGTCCCCGTGTCATGCCGAACCTTCACTTTTTGGTTAATCAATGCAGAGGGGCGGTTCTCTTGGATAGCTTTTGTATATACAGGTACTGAACCTATAAGCTTATCCTGCAGCAAGATTTCCAGCCGGGCACGCAATTGAAAATCTTCCGGCTTATGATTGATTAGTCTAAGCTTCTTAACAACCAGCTGCTCTTCCCCGCTTCGCAGTGGATAGCTGAAGTCAGAACCTGTTACCAGGTCGCCACCTTGACGGATGGACTCACCCTTCTGAACCAGCGGCTTAAGCCTATAGTTATTGAACCCAAAATCCAGAAGCTTGGCATGATCATTCCAATCATCACCATCGTTAAGAGTCACAACGGCAAGCTGCTGACCGTTACGCGTAGCGGAACTGACGAGACACCTGCGGGCGATCTTGGTATATCCTGTTTTCACCCCATCAGCTCCGTCGTACAGTCGCAGCATTTTATTTTTATTTGCCCACTTGTACTCCCATGGGTCATTAGGATTCGGCGCTGTCTTCACTTTAGTGCGGACGATTTCTCTAAATATCGGGTTGTGCAAGGCATAGGCGGTCAGCTTTGCCAGATCGTTAGCTGATGAGTAATGCGCCTTGGTGTCTAGCCCGTGAGGATTGGAGAAATGAGAGTGTGCAAGTCCAAGCTGCCTTGCTTTCTCGTTCATGAGATACACGAATCCTTCTTCCGAACCGCCGACATGTTCAGCAATAGCGGAGGCCGCATCATTACCCGAGCGGAGCATCAGACCATAGAGCAGGTTACTGAGTGTCATTTCTTCACCAAGCTTCAGATACAGAGAAGAACCTTCCTTGGCAAAAGCATTCTTACCGACCTTCACCTTATCGTCCAAACGTCCATGCTCGATAGCCACGATCGCGGTCATGATCTTGGTCAGACTTGCGATAGGCAGAATCTCTTCTCCCTTGACACTGTAGATGATTCGTCCAGACGTCACATCAATTAAAGCCGCTGCCCTGGCATGCGTCTTCGGCTCATTAGATGGATTAGCTCCAAGCGCGCCGGCTTGCGCAGGAAACATAGGAACAAAAGCAAGAAGTGTTGATAGCGTAAGTGAGAGTAGTGACCTGGGTATATACATGTTGTATTCCTCCGAGTGGGATAAGCCCAAATACTTATACCATAGTATGCAAAGGGACAAGACAGTATGTCCCTTTTCCAAGACATGAAAATCCCTTCCGCTTGCTGCAGGAAGGGATTTCATGGCAACTTCATTTTGCGGCCTAGAGCAATGATTGCCCGTGCTGCGCATTCGGATTCTCATTTAAATTTATATTCATTTGCCCAGTAGGGTACGCATTCGCTGCATTCGCTGCATTCTGTGCATACGGTGCATTTGTCATGCCACCTGTATTTAAGCCGCTTATTCCTGAATTTGTACTTGAAACTGAGCTTGAGTTAGGGAACAAGGATTGGATCTTATCAATGACATTCGGAACGGCATTAATCAATTTCTCAACAACATGGGTCTGATTATCAAGCGGCACGACATTAACGCCCTGTTTGCCAACAACCAGGAATGCAATCGGGTTAATGGACACCCCGCCGCCGCTTCCGCCCCCGAACGGCCGAGCCTTGCCATCTGCAGAAGCTCCTGCTTTCTCATGCCCGTCTTGGATGTTAAAGTCACTACCTCCTGCAGCAAATCCGAAGCCGACGCGGCTGATAGGTAAAATCACACTTCCATCCGGCGTTTCCACCGGTTCACCTACAATTGTGTTGACATCAACCATCTCTTTAATGTTCTCAAGAGCGGTTTGCATCAGCCCTTGAATAGGATGTTCTGCCATTTCTTAGCTCCTCCTTTCACTTTTAACACTCGAACTATTAGCACCAGTCCAGCATATATAGCATATCCACAGCGAATTTCTGCTATACAGGTCATTTTTGTGGAAAAATGAGGCTGGCTCCCGTATATGGGGATTACAAATAACTCTGGTGGAACCAGCAGCTTAAGCTGATAAGACAACCACCCGAGAAGGCTGTATTTCACTCCATATAATGCGCCGGTTAGCTGAGCCGTATGAACTGCATCTGACAAACCAAGCTCTGTTGTCCAGTCCAAATGTCTAACTTTAACCTGTCTCAGTGTTCGGTTCATCCATAGCTTAAGTTCATGAGTTGCATTCAGAAGGCCCTTCCAATTGTCGATCCAAATATCTACCTTTTCCTTATCGATATTCGTATGTTCTTCTTTGTGATGATCCTTCATCATATTGCTTTTCTTCTTTTCCTTCACTTGCAGGCCTTGCTTGAAATCCTTAAATTTAAGCATGGGGATCTCATAGTGATATTTAAATAACCCAAAAAGAGCTGAGACCTCAATTAATATGGTATCGTCCTTACCGAGCTTTTTCACATTAAGGGTCAGCTTGATTCTGGAGATTAAAGCCGCGAAGATCAAGATCAGCAGCAGGAGCAGCAATCCTCCGAGCCAAATCCACACGTGCAACCCTCCATACTGGTGACTGAAATAGAAACTTCGTATAGTATGGCACCAGGATAAGGAAATATTCGCTTTTAGAGGAAAAAAAGAACCGCTCCTGCTGGAGCGGCCTGACGAAGCTGCATTCGTCCGGTTTTTATTTCTCTACATCATCGAAAGTAAGCTGCTGTTGTTCCTCGAGCTTCTGGAATAAAAGCTGTGTCTCTTCTTCCAAATTCTCCGTATTCTCAAATTGATCCATTTCCGGTAGGTCAACCAGGCTTCCGAGGCCAAAGTAATCAAGAAATGCCTTGGTCGTACCATAAAGGATTGGCCGTCCAATGGCCTCGGCTCTGCCAACCTCTTCAATCAAATCCTTGTTCACCAGCGTGTGGATAGCCCGTTCCGACTTCACCCCGCGAATCTCCTCGATCTCTATACGGGTAATGGGCTGGCGGTAGGCAATAATGGATAACGTCTCAAGCGCTGCCTGGGACAGAGACGAACGCGATGGAGAGTAAGCCAGCTTCTCGAAATACGGGGCATGCTCAGGCAAGGTAGCCAGCTGATATCCACCCGCTATCGAAATAATTTGCAGCCCGCGCCCCGCCTTCTTGAACGACTTCTTCATATCTTTAAGCGCATCGACAATCACTTCACTGCGCTGATCCAATACCTCTGCCAGCTGTTTTACGGTGAGTCCTTCATCACCAGCCAGGAACAACAGGCCTTCAATAATCGATTTCATCTTCTGAAAATCCATTCTTGCTTCCTTCCCCTTTCCACTCCATAACAATATCATCGAACAGCTTGTTCTGATAACAGACAATCTGCTTCATTTTCATTAATTCAAGAACAGCCAGGAAAGTAACGACGATCTCGTGCCTGTGCATCTCCTCGTGCAGCAGCTTCGAGAAGAGTACCCTGCCCCCCTTACCCTGCAGCTCCAGCACCGAAATCACTTCTCTAATGCGGTCCTTGACGGAAATCTCATCTCTTTGGATACGGGCCACCGTACTCCGTTTGACCGCCTTGCGAATAGCTTTCTGGAAGACAGCGATGAGGTCAGCCGCATGTAGTCCTTTGACCGGGTTCTCAATAACCTCGGGCATAAATGGAGATAAGTCCTCC
This sequence comes from Paenibacillus sp. SN-8-1, assembly GCF_050995535.1. Taxonomy (NCBI): domain Bacteria; kingdom Bacillati; phylum Bacillota; class Bacilli; order Caryophanales; family Paenibacillaceae; genus Paenibacillus; species Paenibacillus sp. SN-8-1. Next base: position 1,920,294 of record NZ_CP194782.1, on the reverse strand, counting down.
GGCTCCTTGGAGAAAATAAGACTTCTCTCCCACTCCTTATCATGCAGATGTTCAGCAATTCCTTTATACTTCCGGTATTCGATCAGCTTACGAATCAGTTCGTCCCGCGGATCTTCTTCTTCCTCATAATAATTATAATCCTCTTCTATCTCGATAACGGGCGGTTTCGGAAGCAGCTGCTTGCTCTTGATGGATAACAGCGTGGCTGCCATGACCAGAAATTCGCTAGTAATCTCCAGCTCAAGTTCCTGCATGCTGTTCAAATAAGCTAAATATTGGTCTGTAATCTCACTAATGGATATTTGATGGATATCGATCTCCGCTTTATCAATAAGATGCAGCAGCAGATCGAGCGGCCCTTCAAATGTCTCCAGCTTGTAAAGTACTGTCACGTCTTGCTCCTCCGCCCGATAAAAATAAAAATGTAGTACCATTATAATGGTACTACATTAAATAAGCACTATTTTAATTGTTTCGTCAAGTTTGCCATTTCAATCGCCGCGGTTGCAGCATCCCAGCCTTTGTTCCCGGCTTTGGTGCCAGCCCGCTCAATCGCTTGCTCAATGCTCTCCGTTGTAAGTACACCGAAGATCGTTGGTACGCCTGTCTTCAGGCTGATTGCCGCAACTCCTTTGGCAACTTCATTACATACATAGTCATAATGAGAAGTTGATCCTCTGATTACAGTCCCAAGCGTGATAACAGCATCGTATTTCCCGCTCTCTGCCAATTTCTGGGCTGCGAAAGGAATTTCGAAAGCACCCGGCACCCATGCCACGTCCACTTCCTCATCCTTAACCCCATGCCGCTTAAGTGCATCCTGTGCTCCTCCAAGGAGCTTGCTTGTAATGAACTCGTTAAATCTTCCAACTACGATTGCATACTTCAGTCCCTCTGATACCAGATTTCCTTCAAAAATGTTCCCCATTATTAATCAACCCTTCTTGGTTTAGTTTTTAAATTAGATCTCCGCAGATTCATTCTGTTCAAGATCATCAAATTTCAGCATATGACCCAGCTTCGCCTGTTTGGTATGAAGATAATTCGTATTATCTTCATTCTCCTTCATTTGGATAGGTACACGCTCCACCACCTGTAAGCCATATCCCTCAAGCCCTTTGATTTTGCGTGGATTGTTCGTCATCAGCTTGATCTCCCGCACGCCAAGGTCCTTCAGAATTTGAGCTCCAATGCCGTAGTCACGCAAATCAGCAGCAAATCCAAGCTTCAGATTGGCATCGACCGTATCGAGCCCTTCCTCTTGCAGCTTATAGGCTTTCAGCTTATTAATGAGCCCGATCCCCCGTCCTTCCTGACGCATGTAGAGCAGAACTCCATTGCCCGCCTCTTCAATCTGCCGGAGCGCTGCTTCAAACTGAGGACCGCAATCACAGCGATGGGAATGGAACACATCTCCGGTTAAGCACTCGGAGTGCACCCTCACCAAAACCGGCTTGCTGCTGTCAATTGTGCCTTTGACCAAGGCCACATGTTCTTTCTGGTCAACTTCATTAGAGTAAGCAATCGCGCGGAACACACCGTAGTCCGTTGGCATCCGTACTTCTACTTCACGATTAACCAGTCTTTCCTTCTCATTGCGGTAGTGAATCAGATCTTTAATACTGATGAGCTTAAGCCCATGAGTCTTAGCAATTTGCATCAGATCGGGCAATCTGGCCATTGTCCCGTCTTCCTTGATCACCTCACAAATCACCCCGGCAGGATAAGCTCCTGACAGCACAGCGAGATCAACAGAGGCTTCGGTGTGACCTGCCCGGCGGAGCACTCCGCCTTTCTTGGCAATCAGCGGGAACATGTGACCAGGCCTGCGGAAATCAGACGGTCTCGCATTCGGGTCCATCAGGCCTTGAATGGTCACTGACCGTTCTTTGGCAGATATTCCAGTTGTCGTATCTTTATGGTCTACCGAGACTGTGAAAGCTGTGCCGTGAAAATCCGTATTCTGCGCAACCATCGGTCTCAAGTCCAGCTCATCCGCCCGTTCCTGCGTAATAGGCACACATACCAGGCCACGGCCTTGGCTGATCATGAAATTTATGACTTCAGGCGTTGCCTTCTCGGCCAAAGCAATAAAGTCACCTTCGTTCTCCCGGTCTTCATCATCCACAACAATAATGACCTTCCCATTCTGTAGATCTTGTATGGCTTCTTTTACCGAATCCAGCTGGATATCACCCATGTACTTCACTCCTTTGTGTATATAAGACACACTTTTTAACTGCGTCTCATATAGAACGTCGTTAGTCAGGCAAAGCCGTTCTCAACGAGAAACTGCATGCCCAATGTCTGCTTTGGCGGGTTAGACTCCGTTCTTTGAGCTCTACCTCCATAATTCAGCAGATGCTCAACATATTTGCCAAGAACATCACATTCCAGATTAACGGTGTCCCCCGCCCTCTTAAGCGAAAGAGCTGTCTTTGATAAGGTGTGGGGGATAATCGAGATGCTGAATTTTCCATTAGATGAGCTAACCACGGTAAGACTGATTCCATCAACCGTGATGGAGCCCTGCGGAATAATATACTTGAATAAAGAATGATTGAATGGTGATATTTCATATACCACTGCATTTTGATCTCTGGTTACCCCGGTTATTGTCCCTGTTCCATCAACATGCCCCTGTACAATATGTCCTCCAAATCTGCCCCCTGCCGCCATGGCCCGCTCCAGATTCACTTTTCCGCCAACTTTTAAATGTTTAAGATTCGTATGGCGATAAGTCTCAGGCATCACATCAACGGCGAACGAGTTCCCTTGGTCAGACACCGCGGTTAGACACACTCCATTCACCGAGATGCTGTCTCCAAGCTTGAGATCCTCCATGATGACATCGGCCTGAATATTCAGCACCATGGCTTCACCTTTACGCTGAACCGACTTAAGAATCCCTACTTCCTCAACAAGTCCAGTAAACATGCCCGCACCTCCTAACTGCTCTTGTCTATCAGTAATACTATAGTTCAATTTATCTATCTAAGCTTTACTCTCCCCATACAGGTGTACCCCTAATCAGTACGTTGTCTTCGAGTATCTCCACAGACATGTCTTTTAAGGTGACCGCATCTTTCATTTGATCGTACCCTTCAAAGACGAAATTACCCGTTGACCCCAGCCCTCCGATCAACTTAGGAGCGATGAACAACGCCACTTCATCCACAAGCTTCTCTCTGATGAAGCTGCCGTTTATTCTACCGCCTCCTTCAACCAGAATTGACGATATTCCCTCTCTGCCAAGAAGGCTTAAAGCCAATGTCATATCTACCCGGGGGCCTTCGCCGCAGGGAATAACCCGGATTCCCCTACCCTCTAGTTCCTTGATTCGGTCTTCATCTGCTTGAGCAGTCGTTAGTAAGATGGTCTTCGCCAGTGTATCCGTAATAACTTTGGAATGATCCGGTATTCTCAAGCTCGAATCGACAATGATTCTGACAGGTGATAACCCCGGGACTGGAAGTCTGGTACTTAATTCCGGATCATCTGCAATTACAGTTCCGATCCCTACCAGAATTCCTTGATGTTGATGACGCATCACATGGACAAGCGCCCGTGATCGTTCGTTGGTAATCCACTTGCTGTCCCCCGTAGCTGAGGCAATTTTGCCATCGAGTGTACTGGCGCTCTTGATCGTTATATAAGGCATCCCTGTGGTGATGAATTTGATAAATTTCTTATTTAAGCTGATCGCCCTATCCCTTAGCACACCTACCTGAACGTTGATCCCCTGAGCCTTTAGCATCGCAATTCCCCGTCCGGCAACCTTGGGGTTCGGATCTTCACATGCAATAACAACCCGAGCTACCTTCTCAGCGATCAATCGCTCACTGCAAGGCGGAGTAAGGCCGTAATGACTGCAAGGCTCCAGGGTTACGTACACAGTGCTTCCTTCGGCAAGTCTCCCTGCCATATTAAGGGCGTGGACCTCGGCATGAGGAGTTCCTTGCTTAAGATGCATGCCGATCCCCACAATCGCTCCATCCTTCACCACAACAGCGCCCACAACCGGATTCGTTCCAGTCTGCCCGAGCGCCTTCTCTGCCATATCCAGCGCCAATGACATATAATACTCATCATTCATGAATTCCACCTGAGAAGTCATCTCCCTTCGCGCGTAAATGGCAGACCACACGGTTCCGCATTAAGCCAAATAGCATAAAAAACCCCATACGGAACAATTCCGATGGGGTTACGAGAGATTTATGTAGCGAAATAAAAGCATATCCATTCATAAAAGCTGTCCCTATCCACTAAGGCATTCATTGGGAAAAATTCGCAACAAAATCGACCGCCTATGGAAAAATAGGATGCTCAAATAAACGTATACCTAATTCTGCATAACAAGGCAGAGCCCAATCATGCAGTTCGCGTCTTCCTTCTCCCATCCAGACTATACTGTCGGTCCCGGAATTACACCAGGTCAGCCGACGAAGCATATGCATGCTGCGCCGGGTCACGGACTAAGGTGCACGAGTGCACCATCACCGCCGGTTGGGAATTTCACCCGACCCCGAAGGATAAAACACTATTAAACTTGATTGCATGTTAACATAGTCACTGCCGAAAAAGCAACTTTTTCATCTCTTGCCTCTAGATGCTTGGGCCACTTCCGGGTACCTTAGGTGTAGACAGGGAAGTCTATAGTCGTTCACCTGAACCATTTTAACAAACTTCACTTGAGGAGGGTTTCTAAATGACTAGACCAAAACCTGATGACCGTTCGGACAATGTGGAGAAGCTGCAAAAGCATATTCATAACTCCATTGAGAACTACCGTGAGGCACAGGACTATTTGAGTGAACATGCAGACGAAATTACTGCTGAGGAGAAAAGTGACATTGAGGCCAAGAATCATCGGCGCCTCGAGAGTATCGCCGGCTTCCGTAATGAAGTGAAGGATGAAGCGAAGCACTCGGGACGCTAATCTCTATACTCTGCTGCACAACAAACAGGAGTCCATTCGGACTCCTGTTCATGCTGTATCGTAGGCTTGATTTATGCTTCGTATACTTCGACTTTTTCCATTTTGTCGCGGCCTTTGAACTCATCTACCAGTTCAAGACCTTGAACTACCTTGCCAAATACCGTATGCACGCCATCCAGGTGAGGCTGAGGGGCATAAGTAATGTAGAACTGGCTTCCACCAGTATTCTTGCCCGCATGAGCCATAGCAAGCACACCGCGTTCGTGTTTGTTCGGGTTGATCTCGCAGTCGATGGTATAACCAGGGCCACCAGTACCATTTCCGTTAGGGCAGCCGCCTTGAGCTACGAAGCCAGGGATTACACGGTGGAACGTAAGTCCATTGTAGAATCCAGAGTTAGCGAGCTTCTCAAAGTTAGCCACAGTGTTTGGAGCATCATTCTCGAACAGATCAATCAGGATCTCTCCGCCATTTTCCATTTTGATTTTAGCTTGTTTTGCCATATGTAAAGCATCTCCTTCCAAAAGTGGGGTACAACTTAACGTACATTAGTGTACTATGAAACTTGTCCCAGTGCAAAATTAAAAGCGGAAGCTGTTAGCTCCCGCCTCTAGAGATTAGTTAAATGAAGGCTGCTTCTGAATACGCTCAGGAATCAGATCGTTCGCCACAATATCGTTCAGAGATTCTCTCTTCACCACAAGATCACTTGCGCCGTCTTTGACGAAGACAACTGCCGGTTTGCGAATCCGGTTGTAGTTACTTGCCATGGCATAGTTGTATGCGCCTGTGCAGGAGACTGCCAGAAGATCACCGCTGCCTACTTTTGGCAGATCCAAATCCCAGATCAACATATCCCCGCTCTCGCAGCATTTACCGGCAATAGATACAGTCTCTTCCGTCTGGTCATTACCGCGGTTCGCCAGCATAGCCTCATATTTCGATTCATACAGCGCTGGGCGAGGGTTATCCGTCATACCACCGTCAACAGCCACATATTTACGCACTCCAGGAATGTCTTTGGTTGTGCCAACAGTGTACAAGGTTGTACCCGCATCCCCGACAATACTCCGGCCTGGCTCAACCCAGATCTCAGGAAGCTTGTCATACGTTCCCGCGAAATGCTGTTTTACTCCATCCGTAATGGCTTTAACATACTCAGAAATCTTTAATGGGGTATCGCCTTCCATATAACGGATACCGAAGCCGCCTCCCAGGTTAACAACCTGGAAAGTCACATTCAACTGCTCTTTCACTGATTTGGCAAAAGCAGCAACGCGCTCTACCGCCATTTGGAAGCCTTCTACCTCAAAAATTTGGGAACCGATATGGGAATGAACGCCAAGCAGATTGAGGTTAGACTGCTCGCTTGCGAGCTTCACAGCTTCAAATGCCGAGCCGTTCCCAATATCGAAACCAAATTTGGAATCTGTCTGACCGGTGGAAATATACTCATGCGTATGAGCCTCCACGCCTGGTGTAACACGAAGAAGAACATTAACCTGAGCTCCATTCTCCTTAGCTATTGCGTTAAGCAGATGAATCTCCGTGAAGTTATCAACGACAAAACAGCCAATGCCAGCTGTAATCGCCATTTGAATCTCGTCAGGCGTCTTATTATTGCCGTGGAAGTGAATTCGTGAAACCGGGAATCCAGCCTGAAGCGCTGTGTAAAGCTCCCCCTCAGACACTACATCCAAAGAGAGCCCTTCTTCTTCAGCCAGTCGGCACATTGCCAAGGTGCAGAACGCTTTGCTTGCATAAGCAACTTGGAATGAAAGTCCGGATTGCTTAAAGGCATCTACATATTCGCGGCTGCGCTGACGAACGAGAGCCTCGTCAACAATATATAAGGGTGTGCCATATTTTTCTTTAAGTTCAACTGTATCACAGCCTCCAATTTCGAGGTGTCCTTGTGCATTGATAGTGCTTGTACCGTGTAGAAACATTCCGCAATCCTCCGATTAATTTGATTTTACTCAGTATAACAAAAAATTTGGAAATCGAATAATGGATTTTTGCGTATTTGATTTGTGTTTTTTATCAAGCTGGTTGATGGTCAGTTTTTGTCCGATATTCTTGTGTTGTCCCTCGTCTTGTTGAAAGAAGGACGTTTTTTTGAATAATTCACTGGCACCCGGAACAGAAAGGCAAACATCGCTTTTGCATTAAAAGGTATAAACGGCCACAGATAAGACGAATTGTAGGATCGGCGAATGGTAAGCAGAACAACAAATAAGGTTACCCCGCCAACAAAACCAGGTATTCCGAATATCGCAACCGCGATCAGCAGCAGCAGCCGAACAAGCCTGTTTGCAAGACCAAGCTCATAGCTTGGTGTAGCAAACATCCCAATGGCGGCCACAGCCATATAAAGAATTACTTCGTTCACAAACAAGCCGGTCTTCACCGCAATATCACCGATGAGAATCGCCGCAATTAAGCCCATGGCGGAAGCTAGCGGGGTCGGCGTATGGACCGCGGCCATACGCATGAGATCGACGCCAAACTCAACCATCAGGAACTGAACAATCAAAGGCAGCTTTGCGTTTGCCTGAGGTCCAATGAAGGAGAGCGCGGCAGGCTTAATTTCCGGATGAACAACCACAAGCAGCCATAAAGGAAGCAGGAACAGGGAAGCGAAAATCCCAGCAAAGCGAACCCATCTTAAATAAGTTCCCATGGTTGACGTCTGACGATTCTCCTCGGCATGCTGACACAGATCAAAGAAGGTTGTCGGAAGAATAATTGCGCTCGGTGAGGTGTCTACAATCAGGACGACCCGGCCCTCCATAATGTGCGCCGCCACCACATCTGGACGCTCGGAATATCGTACAAGCGGATACGGATTCCATCCACTGTTCACCGCGGCCTCCTCAAGCTGCTTATCTGCCAGAGGCAGGCCGTCAATGTCAACCGCTTTGATCTTCTCACGGATGGCATCGACCTGAGCCTTGTCGACGATATCGTCAATATAAGCTATGCTGACATCGGTTCTTGTTCTCCTACCTACCTGAATATATTCAAATTTAAGTCCCGGGTCTCTGAGTCTCCTTCTTACAAGTGCAACGTTGGTCAGCATTGTCTCGGTGAATCCGTCCCGTGCTCCGCGAACGACGCGCTCAAGTGAAGGCTCTTCCGGATTGCGCGCCGGATAAGTGCGGGTATCCATCACGATCGCCGCTTCTTCACCATCAATGAAGAGCGCGCTCATTCCAGTCATGACTATATTAATAACCTCACTCATCTTCTTCATCTTGGTGACTTGAATATGAGGAATATAATATGAAAAGAAATCCTCCAAAGCATTACCTGATAAAGATTCGGGGGTCAGATAAGTCAAGCGTTTGATAATTTCCTGCATAATGTTATCCTTGGCAAAACCGGTAATAAAGAACAGCCCTGTCTTGCGGCCACCATAGGTCATCTCACGAAAATTCACATCAAAACTCTCATCGAGCCCAATCACTTTTACCAGAGTTTTTCGCGTTGTATCTAAATTTTTACTGATTCGGTCCGACTTTTGCCAATAGACAACGGATTCTTCCACATTATTTGATTTTTCCGCTTCAACCTTATTGGGGCCAGTTGCATCACCTTTCTCCGCTTTCCCGTTCTCTTGCTCCTCTCCAGGATCAAATATCGGAGGAGGATCCTGTAATCCTTCTTGCTGATGATTCATCTCTTGTTCTGTCATCGTTTGCTTCATCCTTCCTGTCCGTTCTATCGATTATATACAAACCAATCAAATAACGAGCCTGCCACCTTCCCGAATACCATAGCCAGCAGCAATCCGAAAAGGTACTGTCCCATATGAAGCCTCTTCGCTAAAATCGGTAGAACATTCAGCACTTCCGTTAATGCCGCTGCCAGCATCCCGATAAAGATTCCGTTCAGAAGACCGATCCACCCGTTTAAAATTTCGGAATGCAGGAAAAGCTTGAAATCCCAAAAGTCAGCCACCGTACCCACAACTGATCCACTAACCATCGCCCCTTCATACCAATGAACTTTATCGTAGGACCGGCTAAGCTGAGCCAGACGCGGAATGATATCGAGAACTACGAACAGCGCTATGACGCCGCCCCCTACTGCAATTCCTCCAGCCAAACCCAGAAAAATAGAGAGAAGCAATGACAAAGCGGGCGTCATCCTTTCTCCCTCCCGGCATCCAGATGAAGCTTCTTGAATTCTTCCGTGACTACATAGTGATTAAGGTTCTCCTGATACAGAAACATTTCCACTTCAAGAGGGGAAGGTTCCTCGTTCCATTTCTTCTTGAAGATATGGTTGAAGAATACAATCATCCCCAAGCCAATTCCCACAGAGTAAGCCGCTTGAAAAACATACGGATGCTCGTCCCGCGTACCTGTGACCATCTCCACAATCCGAACCTGTACTTCCTGCATACTTACATCCGCATGGAAGTTCATAATGGTTAGGGCCGAGCCGAAGAAAAGAAGCAGCCATACCACAATAAAGAGCACGATGGAGGGCTTCTTTTCTTTGCCTACAATTTCAACGAGAGTATGCGGTTCACCTATATGTTCTACGATACACCCAGGCATTAGAGCGTGAATGCTTCCGATAATCTGAAGCATATCAATGACTATGCGGTTACCATCATTCTGCTCGGGTCTTTCCATAACAAGCTGCTTCAATATTTCTTCAGAATTACCTGGAGCTAGTATTTGGGCAATGTCACCAAGACGAATAACACTGCCTACATGGAGCCTGACATTTTTACGAAGTCTAAGATAGACGGTGGGAGCGGGATCCTTGCTCATCCAGTTCACCCCTTAACTGCCGAATTGCGCATAGTATGCCTAGACCAAGGCTTTTTTAGTCTGAAAAGGAGATTCGTGATAACCATGCAACGAATTCAAGTATAATAAAAAGCCGCCTTGAACGCCGATTGGCATTCAAAGGCAGCTCTTATTCACTGGGCGATTTGATCCCGTATATTCTGCAGAATCTTCTTCTCCAGCCTGGAGACTTGCACCTGCGAGATCCCCAGCCTGCTCGCAACCTCCGATTGAGTCTGATCCCTGTAATATCTCAGGTAGACAATAAGCCTCTCCCTTTCACTTAGACCATCAATGGCTTCATGAAGGGCCAGCTTGTCGAACCACCTATCCTGGGACTCATCCGCAATCTGGTCCATGAGCGTAATAGGGTCTCCATCATTCTCAAAAACCGTCTCATGAATGGAAGTCGGAGGCTTGTTAGCTTCTTGAGCAAAAACAACGTCCTCCGGCGTAACCTCCAGTGCTTCCGCCACTTCCTTAATTGTAGGAAGTCGGTTCAGCACTTTAGCAAGCTCGTCCTTCTTCTTGCGGACTTTATTAGCCATTTCTTTAAGTGACCGGCTGACTTTCAAGGTACCGTCATCACGAAGGAAACGCTGAATTTCACCGATAATCATCGGAACCGCATAGGTGGAGAATTTGACGTCATAACTCAGATCGAATTTATCGACCGACTTCAAGAGGCCGATACAACCGATTTGAAACAAATCTTCCGGTTCATATCCCCGGTTCATAAACCGCTGTACGACGGACCAGACAAGTCGAATATTACAATTCACTAATGTGTCTCTGGCAACTGAATCGCCCGTTTGGCTAAGGGCAATCAAACGTTTCACTTCCGCGTCATCTAAGTAGGTCTGTGAGGTTTGCTTCACATCGGCATTCATATACCCAACCCCTAATTATATAAAGCTTTCTTAGATTCAATCCTCTTCTTCATGCGTATGGAGGTTCCTCCGCCGACTTCACTGACTAGTTCGAATTCATCCATGAAATTCTCCATGATTGTGAATCCCATACCGGAACGTTCAAGCTCAGGCTTTGAGGTATAGAGTGGCTGCTTGGCTAGTTCCATATCTTCAATCCCGCGGCCTTTATCCTCAATGACCAATGAGACTACATCCCCTTCTAACCCCACACTTATATAGACAATGCCGCTTGGATCACTGTCATAGCCGTGAATAATGCAGTTCGTTACGGCTTCCGATACGACCGTCTTAAGGTCTGTGATTTCATCCATGGTTGGATCAAGCTGAGAGACAAAGGCAGCCACAGTTACGCGGGCAAAGGATTCATTCTCCGATTTGGCCGCGAATTGCAGACTCATAAAGTTCTCGCTCATAGGGCTACCTCCAGTTCAGAGAGAGCGGCGCCCTCGTTGTCAACAACAGGCATGATCTTGAACAAGCCTGACATCTCGAACAATCGGAATACGGAAGGCGTTACGTCGCAGATTACCATTCTTCCACCCTTTTGCTTGATCAGCTTGTACCTTCCCAAGATGACCCCGAGGCCTGAACTGTCCATAAACTGAAGCGCCTTTAAGCTGAACACCAAATCTCTGCAGCGCCCGCGAGCAATCTCCTCATCGAGCTTCAATCTTACAGAATCAGCCGTATGGTGATCCAGTTCCCCGCTGAGTCTGACGATAAGGGTTTCGCGGTGCTTTTCCATTTCCATTTGAAGATTCACGTCTGTTCACTCTCCTCTCTGACAATGAACACTCATTTCTACAATTCGGAGAACGATTCCTGCACCCCGACAAAACTAGAAGAAAACTCCTATCAATCTACAAAAAACAGTTTGGAAGTTGTCCGCTTGAAGAGCGTCCACCAGCCTGCCTTCTTAATGTCAGCCGAGGCTTTAAGCTCGAACTCCTTCAGCACCTTGTTCCCTTGATAGACGACCAGCTTACCGAGCACCTGTCCCTTAGTTACCGGAGCCGATACCTGGGCCGGAATTTCTAATTTATGTGTAATCTTCTCGCCAGCTTCACTCTTCTTGACAAGGATACGGTACGGCTGGGACGCTGCAAGCTGCAGCTCCTTGCTATCGCCTTTTTGAATTTTGACGGTACCCATAACATCGCCCTTCTTGAATAAAGGCTTTACTGCATACTGGGAAAAGGCGTAATCGAACATACTGCCTACTTCACTATTACGCGTCTTCGTATTCGGTTCTCCAAGCACCACAGCAATTAGTCTTAATCCATCCCGGCGCGCAGTAGCGGAGAGACAGAACTTGGCTTCCGATGTGAACCCGGTCTTTAAGCCGTCTGCGCCATTATAGAAACGGACCAGCTTATTGGTATTTACCAGCCAGAAGGGCTTTGCGGAGTCTTTCCTGAGGTAATCCTGATAAGCTCCGGTGTACTTCGTAATTTGCTCATACTTCAGCAGCTCCTTGCTCATAATCGCGATATCGTGAGCGGAAGAGTAGTGGTTGTCAGTAGGAAGACCGTTGCAGTTCATGAAGTGTGTGTCGGTCAATCCCAGCTCTTTGGCCCGCTTATTCATCAGTTTGACGAATTCAACCTCGGTACCCGCAATTTTCTCAGCCATAGCCACGGAGGCGTCATTTCCCGAAGCCATCGCAATCCCTTTAAGCATCTCATCCACTGTCATCTGTTCACCAGGCTCAAGGAAGATCTGAGACCCGCCCATAGAAGCTGCATATTCACTTGTTGAGACCTTATCCGTGAGCTTCAATGTTCCCTTACTGATGGCTTCCATAGTCAGAAGCATGGTCATAATCTTGGTGATGCTTGCTGGAGGCAGTTTTTCGTGACTTTTTTTCTCATAAAGGACGGTTCCTGTATCTGCATCAATTAAAATAGCAGAGCCGGCACTCGGTGCGAGATCGGATACGTCATTTGAAATCTTATTTTCCTTCGCCAATCCTAGGGATGGCACGGCTGAAGACGCTAGCATCAGAGCCGCTGCGCAGGTCAAAAGCCATTTTTTCATTAGAATATCCCCCTCTCAGAACTTTAGCTGATAGTCTAGTATCGCCCTGAAAGTGTCCATAATATTCCTGATCGTACAAAAAAACACAGACCCTTGTCCGGCCAGCCGGTAGGGTCTGTGTCCTTATGGTGTTTTTCGTGCTAAATATTACTATTACAGCTTAGGAATAATTGAGGTTACGAGGCCAAGGAACTTCTCTTTCACTCGTTCCGTAGTCTCCATCACTTCATCGTGCGACAGGGGCTGGTCGAGAATTCCCGATGCCATATTACTGATACAAGAAATGCCCAGAACCTCAAGTCCTGCATGACGTGCCACGATGACCTCAGAGACGGTTGACATGCCGACAGCATCAGCTCCCAATGTGCGAAGCATGCGAATCTCAGCCGGTGTCTCGTATGCAGGGCCAATCAGGCCAGCGTACACCCCTTCTTGCAGCGGAATGTTATGCTCCCTGGCAATATCTTTGGCAAGTGTACGCAGGCGTCTGCTGTAAGCCTCAGACATATCCGGGAAACGAGGCCCCAGCGAGTTGTCATTAGGTCCCGTAAGCGGGCTTTGACCAGTCAGATTGAGATGATCCGAGATCAGCATCAAATCGCCTGGGCTATAAGACATATTCACCCCGCCTGCGGCATTGGTGACCAGCAGCTTATCAGCTCCGAGTGCTTTCATGACACGTACTGGAAATGCGGTTACCTCCGGACCATACCCCTCATACATATGGAAACGGCCTTTCATTAACACGACCTGTCGTCCCCCAACCGTACCCAGAACAAGCTCTCCTGCATGTCCTTCCACGGTAGACTTCGGAAAATGTGGGATATCAGCATAATCAATCGTGATTGCATTCTCAATGAGGTCAGCAAGAATCCCGAGTCCTGATCCAAGAATTAGTCCTACCTCTGGCTTGCTGCCTGCTTTCTTCAGTATATAATCTGCCGCTTCTTGAATAATTCCCTGATTCAATGTTGTCATAAGCAATATCTCTCCGTTTCAAATACTCATATTATAAAATTCAAACTTATTCCAGTGGATCTTGCTGCTGAATTCTAGCCCTGGGATGATAGCTTTGGTAGACAGACTTCAGGTTATCCTTAGACTTACGGATATATACTTGCGTGGAGGACATATCCGCATGCCCGAGCATTTCCTGAACTGATTTTAGGTCGGCACCATGATCCAGCAAATGCGCAGCGAAGGAATGTCTAATCGTGTGAGGGGTGATATCCGCCTCGATCCCCGCCTCACTCCCATACTTCTTGATCGTCTTCCAGAACCCCTGTCTTGAGAATCGACCACCCAGCCGATTGGGGAACAGCGCTTCCTCTTCTTCCTCGATCAAGATAGGTCTTGCTTCATCCAGATACTTCGCTATCCAGGTACCGGTCACTTCACCAAAAGGAATAATTCGCTCCTTGCCCGTGTCCCCCCCGCAGCGCACGAACCGCAGCGATGTATCCACATCATACACATTTAGCAGTATCAGCTCACTTACCCGTATTCCCGTGCCATACAAGAGCTCTAGCATCGCCCTATCCCTTAATCCTACCGGGGTAGTTGTATCTGGCATGTCCAGCAGCTGGCCTACTTCGCTCTCCGTCAGAATCTGTGGCGCTTTCTTCTCATGCCTCGGCATGTCGATCTGCAGAAATGGATCATGGATCAGAATATGTTCACGGGTCATATAGCGAAAAAATGACCTTATCGATACCGATGCTCTCGTAATCGAAGCTGCCGCCCTTCCCGCTTCCTTAAGACCAGCGAAATAGAGCGTCAAATGCACCTTGGAGACCTGCCCGGCCTCCTCAATTCCACGCTCCCGCATGGCTTCCGTGAATTGCTCCAGATCCTTCTGATACGAGGACAATGTTGCAGCCCTCAGACCCTTATGATCCCTTAAATACTCAATAAAAGAAGCGATGTACGGCTTCACTGTCCTTCCTCCTAACTGCTACTCCCCATACCAATAAAAAGTTTTTAACCTTTCAAGAAGGGACCCGCCTTCCATAGTACCGGCATCCCCATGATGAAATGCCTTAACTGCCGTACCTTGAGGTGTTCCATATTTATCGGCGGGGAATATCCATGCATCGAACCAGCCTATCATTTTATAGAAGAACAGCGATAACACCAGGAATACAATCATTAGCTTAATGAACAGCAGCCATTTGCGGAGTGAAATGACCATACCTCTCCCTCTTTCTATACCCGATTTCATCTTCACATAAAAGATGGTATAGATTATGTATACAGACAAGTTGTGCTCATTATGATTGTCCCCGAGTGAACGAAGTGCGGTTCCTATACCTTCATGCAGGCCAAAAAAAAGCCCCCGGCGGCCGGTGGCCGAAGAGAGCTTACGGTAACCCCAAGATTGTGATCAAATCTTCTTGTCGGCGTCCCCGTTCTTATCTTTGTCTTTGTCCTTACAGCGGTAGCAAATCCCCTGAAAATCAAGCCGATGATCAAGAACCGTGAAGTTAAATTCCTTCTCCAAACGTTCCTCCAAAGGGCCGAGCCAATCTTCTCTGATCTCATCCATTGCACCGCACTGAACACAGATCAAATGATGATGATGATGCTTGGTTGTATCCGTACGAAGGTCATAACGCGCGACACCATCGCCGAAGTTAATCTTCTCTACAACATGAAGCTCGCTTAGCAGTTCAAGTGTACGATATACTGTCGCTAAACCTATTTCCGGAGCTTTATCTTTAACGAGCATGAACACATCTTCCGCGCTCAAATGATCGTCTTCATTCTCAAGCAAAACCCTTACCGTGGCTTCCCGTTGGGGTGTTAGCTTATAACCATGGGATTGCAGCTGCTGCTTAATTTTATCGATCCGTTCTTCCATGTTAACCTCCCCCTTGGAAAAAAGCCGAACCACTTCTGGCACAAATCACTTCTTTCATTATAGGGCTTCAAGATCAACAAAGTCAAACATTTTGCTAGAGCGAAGCGGCGGCTGAAGCCTGCTCAAGCATAGGGGCAACCCATCCTATCAATACGGGAGTAACCCAGGTTTCGAAGGAAGAGATTCCAAGAATTAGCAGAGAAAGACCTAGAACCAGCCCGGTATAATTCAGAAACGGCTTCGAGATCGAGCTGCGTCCCTTAAGCAGCACACGGCTTCTAATGATGCCCAGAGAAAATGTCACCGCGGCCACACTGCAGATCAGCAGCACCGGAATCAGAACGAGATTATGGGGAGCAATGGATACAAGGGCAAGCAGCAGCCCCTTCCAGGTGAACTGACCGACCAGGCAGCCGACAGAGAACCCAAGTAGTACACCTTTCAGGAAGTCGAGAATCAATATTCCGGGCAGTCCGATAACGGAAAGGCCAAGTAGCCAGATTAGTCCGAGCCATTTCAAATTAAGTATCGCTATGCTCCAGAATGAGGAGAGACCAGACGTACCTGAGCTATCCTGATTGAAGTTCGTGAAGAAATCCCCCAAATAGCGGGACAAATCCTGCTGCTGCTCAAGCGTAAGGGCATTAACCATAAGCGCACCGAAAACTACACCCATTAGAAATAATACCGTTACGAACACATAAAGAGGTGTCTGATGTTTGAGTGTGTGGCTGAAGGTTCTAAACATTAGGACGATCTCCCTCCTTATCCATAGAAGTTCTCTCTTATTCTATGAGCAAGGGTCCCTCCCTATGCGAGGAACTTACACCTTCTGAACCTTCCCGTAAGTTCCTCCGCCCCCGGCAATGAGCTGCATAGTCCCGCTGCGCGCTTCCCCGATTGCCGTGGCGAGTTCTGCTCCTACAACCTTGGCCAGTTCTTGGGTGGGTACTCGGTGGAGGATATTCATTTCTGTTCCAAATGCACCCAGCAGCAGGCCGAGCTTGGCCTTCCCAAGCCCGGGGATAAATTCAAGAGGAACCTGATAATGATAAGGAGGTCGATGCGCAGGCACCATAGGAGCTTCACGATCAGCGATGGACAGAATCCGGTCAAGAACCCCTCGGGTTAACTTGGTGCTACCACAGTACGAACAACGCTGCACCGTGATACCCTGTTCATCGATTATACTCTGGCATCCGCTGCAATACGTCCGGTGGTATTTGCCGAGTCTGGGATTAAGACCATAGTTCGCTGTAACTCTTCGTCCCTCGGATCTAGCAAGCGCTTTCTCGAACTCGCTGTAATTCGGGCTCTGAAGTGCCATCTCGTTATACTCCCTGCCTATCTTGCCCAGCGAGTGGGCATCCGAATTGGTCAGAATCGTGAATTCATCCAATTCACTGAGATAACCGGCCATCTCTGAATCTGCACTAAGACCCAGCTCGACCGCGCTAACCTGGGATAAATCCAGAACATCGGACATTCTTGGAGCAGCGCTTCCATAAATACTTTTATGTGGAGTGAAGATATGGGCCGGGATCAGCATACCGCCACGGGCTGTAACTTCTTCCTGAAGAGAAAGTGCAGGAGCATGAAGCCTTTGCGAGCTAAGCCCTACGTTTTTCATTCTCTTTGACATCCAGCCGGTGAACTCCTCCATCATATAGAGATGAGGAAAAAATACCAGCAGATGAGCGGGTCCCATTCCCGGTTCGCGAATTTCAATCTCACTGCCTAGTAGAATTGTTGTCCTACCGTAAGAGATTCCTCCCTCATCGAGCTCCTTCATATCCCCCTTATCCAGACTATTCTTAATATCCGTCTGAACTCCAGGCGAATGACAATCAATGATTCCGATGAGATCAATCCCTTTGCGATCACTGGCTTCACTCGCTATCTGAGCAAAAGTCAGATTCCGGCTTCCGCTGATCTTAACTGGATCCCCCTTCTCCGTTCTTCCGATATGGATATGAAGATCTGCGTAATATCGCTGAAGCGGTGTCTCACTCATGGCCGAATTTTCCTGTATGGCTTGCCAGCTCCCAGATGTACACGGCAAGCATGGTCTTGGCATCGGATATCCATCCCTCAGACATGTACCGCTTTACTTCCTGCAGCGTGGCTTCATGCACCTCTAAGAACTCATCCTCGTCCGGTGCAGAATCACCCTGCTTCAGATCCTCCGCCAGATACAAATGTATGATCTCATCTGCAAATCCTGGTGAGGTATAAAAGGAATGCAGAAGCGAAATCTTACCCGCTGTATAACCCGTTTCCTCCTGCAGCTCCCGTTTTGCGGCTTCAAGCGGATCTTCACCCTTCTCAAGCTTGCCAGCAGGGATCTCCAGCTCGCAACGACCCAGCGGTGTACGGAACTGATCCACAAGGAGAATCCGCCCGTTCCGGACTGCAAGTACAGCAATCGCGCCCGGATGCTTAACCACTTCCCGCTCACCTCTGGTTCCATCAGGCAGCTCAACGGTATCGATCTGAAGTGAAATAACTTTACCGGAGAAGACGGGTTTGGTGGAGATGATCTTTTCGTTCAATGCAGCATTCGGGGATTTATTCATGAATTTTGCCTCCTTTTGATTTTAAAGAACATAACTTGTCCCTTCTGAACATATGGTGTTATTATACCAAACCGTTTGTGAAAAGGAGCATGGGTCCATGAAAAGCTACTTCGCGGATACAAGGTTTCATATTTCGGGTAAAGCATGGCAGGTACGGGTTCTTTTGTCGACATGGAAGAGAAATATCGATCCCGGGACCTCTGTAAAGGACCTTATCACTAGAAATTTACGAAAAAAGTAAATTATTTTACGATTTTGACAAAATCTGAATACATTTAATACCTTTATGTGTTATTAAGAAGAGAGGAGGGTTGCTAAGTGGAAAAAAAACGTCAATTCGACTCGGATAGATCCGAATCCAAATCGTTATCCCTTCTTTATCAGCAGAGTTTAAAGCACAGAGACCGGGGGGACATAACTCAAGCATTGTCAATCCTGGAGGAAGGGCTGTTAAATGCCTTTGGCCGAGATTATTACACAGCCTCCGAACGAGGAATTCTCGCAGAGTGCTGGGTTGAATATGGAAAGCTGCTTCGTCAAAACAATCAGCACGCGAAAGCCATCTATGCGTTCGAACAGGCTATAGATTTCTCTGGTCATGAAATAGAGGCCTTGACCGAATGGGGTGACCTACTCCACGAGCAGGGCTACAGTGATGAGATCATTGCCGAAAGAATGAACCGCAAACTTACGCATTCCCAGAACCGCAGCGAGATTCTGGTTGATATCCTGTGCCGGATCGGAGCTTTTCATACCGCTTATACATATCTAACTGCTAATCCCTCACTAACCAGTGAACGTATGCTTCAGCTGCATACTGAATGCCTGATTCGGGCAGGCCAGTTTGATCAAGCTATTCACTATGCTTCAAAAGTAATTGATGCTGGTCTGCTTAGACCTGCCTTTACCGATCCTCTGGCCATGGATGCTCTTCTGTGCCGCTGGATCTTAGGAGAAGAGGATTATACGGCTACACAGAACAGACAGTTATTATCAGAAGCACTGAGGCGTGCGGTCAATCTGGGCTTGCATGACCTGGCGATGAACATAGCCGGCGACGATACCTACCTTCAGAACGAGCTTACACTTCATCTGTACTATGAGGGTTACACGGAATCGGCCAAAACAAGACTACGCAGGCACTTGCCGGCGATCTCACTGAACTACAATGAGCCGCTTCACAAGGAGCTCGCATTCATTTTAGCGGAGATCGAATACGATGAGGGATTATACGAATCGGCTGCACAGATTTTTGAGTCTCTGATCGAAAGGGACCCTCTTACCGCTACCTACCGGTTTGCCGCGGCTTCGTGTTATCTCAAGAAATCCTATCAGGAGATGCAAGAACGCCTCAGCCTGAATACACGTGATTCTCTAGGCATCCAAAAGACGCAGCATTACATGGAGACAATTATCCAATCGTTAAATATTGTTGAGCGCTCCCGCTGGCACACCACCTGGACCCCCGCGCAGCTTCGCAATAAATCCCTGCCAGGGCGATCAAGCAGCTTAAGTTATGATTAGAAGCCGGGTTACAACAAATAAGAGACAAGACTTGTTCCAGCAGAACATGACTTGTCTCTTGTCAATTATGGGTTAGGACGGGTTCGATACACGAGCTGCTTTTACAATCTCCAACACCAGCTCGGCCGCCTTGACGATATCTTCCACTTTGATCCGTTCAGATGTAGTATGAATATTCTCGTAGCCTACAGCAAGGTTGACAGTAGGGATGCCAAGGCCGTTAAAAATGTTCGCATCACTGCCACCGCCGGAATGAAAGGTTCTGCCGCTCAGGCCTAACTGGCTAGCCGCTTTCTTGGCAAGCTGCACAACCGGCTCCTCATCCGTATGGTTAAAGCCGGGATAAATGATATTACTGCTCATTTCTCCTTTTGCCCCATAGTCGTGACAAGCAGAATCCAGCGCTTGCTTCATCTCCGCAATCTGTTTCTCTACTTTCTCTTGTACAATACTGCGAGCTTCCGCGTACAGCTTCACATAATCGGTAACGACATTGGTTGCCCCGCCGCCCTCGAATTTACCGATATTTGCGGTAGTCTCTTGATCGATACGGCCCAGGTTCATTCTCGCAATGGCCTTTCCCGCTACTTGAATGGCACTGATTCCATCTTCGGGATTAACCCCGGCGTGTGCGGACTTCCCGAAGATTTCAATCTCAATTCTGGCCTGAGTTGGAGCGGCTACACAGATCGAGCCTACTTCCCCGTTAGAATCCAGGGCAAAGCCATATTTGGCGTTCAGATGCTTGGCATCCAACGCGCAGGCCCCCATAAGCCCTGATTCCTCTCCGGCTGTGATTACAAACTGAATATCTCCGTGTGGAACCTGATTCTCTTGAATGACCTGGATCAATTCAATTAATGCAGCGACTCCTGCTTTATCATCCGAACCGAGAATCGTGGTTCCGTCACTGCGGATCCAGCCGTCTTCACCAATTACAGGCTTAATTCCTTTGCCGGGCATAACTGTATCCATATGACAGGTAAATAGAATAGGTTCGGCTTCCACCTTTCCATTTCCCTTTAGGGTGGCAATCAGGTTCCCGGCACCGTGTCCAGTAATGGCGGCGGAATCGTCCTCGATAACCTCAAGCCCCAGGTCCCTGAATTTCTTCGTCAGTACATCTGCGATCATTCTCTCCTGTCTTGTCTCACTGTCGATCTGTACTAACTCAAGAAACAGGTTAATCACGCGGTCTTTATTGATCATCGACTTTCTTCTCCTTCCGATTTACGCTAAAATGATGAGGTATGGGACCGGCCATTACATAACTTAAAGGAGTTTTAGATATGCCGAAAAAATGGATGAAAATTTTCATATACCTCATGCTTATTGCCATGATTGGATCAACATTACTGATGGTGTTTGAGCCTTTTATCAGTAAGTAATCTCCTCAGGCCAAACGGCATCGTAACCAAATACGTCACTGAAGTAAGGGACGATGTCTTTGGCTGTCTGCTCCACAGTGAATTCTTTACCCGTAATATCCTCCAGAGAGGTCACTCCGTATTCTTGAATCCCACAAGGAACAATCCCCTGGAAGCCCTCGTTCTGAATTCCGGATTTAATGTTGAATGCAAATCCGTGACTTGTCACAAAGCCTCTCTTACCCCGGCATTTATTGAACTTAACCCCGATTGCGCAGATTTTTACATTACCCACCCATACCCCGGTGTATTCCGGTTTCCGGCTGCCTTCAATGCCAAAGCTTGCAAGATAATTAATAATGACCTGCTCCAGCTTTCGTAAATATTCATGCAGATCAAGGCCTTTGGATCCATCCAGGACAAGTATAGGATACCCAACCAACTGACCTGGACCATGGTATGTAATATCTCCGCCCCGGTCGATCTCGAAAATGGAGATGCCCCGTTCCTTCAATTGTTCAGGACTAAGCAGCAAATGTTCAGGGTGACGCTGTGAACCAATCGTATAGGTCGGCGGATGCTGGAGAAGCAGCAGGGTCTCCTGCTGCTCCTCACGGTCGACACGCTTCACGATTTCTTTCTGGAGGTCCCACGCTTCCCCGTAATCCATGATCGGGATATAGCGCACTTCCAGTGTTCTATTCATGATGAGTCGCCTCTTTTCTATTCATTGTATCAGCTTCGCTGGTTAATATACCTGAGTATCAAGTGAATACGCCTCAATGTTATCCTTCACACGCTGCATGAATCGTCCGCAGATGACTCCATCCAGAATCCGATGGTCGAGTGATAGACAGAAGTTAGCCATGGAGCGAACTCCGATCATATCATTAATCACCACAGGTCTCTTCACTATGGATTCAAAGGTAAGAATTGCAGCCTGCGGGTAGTTAATAATTGGCTGAGACAGTATCGAACCGAATGAACCGGTGTTGTTGACTGTAAAAGTTCCGCCCTGCATATCGTCAAGCTTGAGCTTGCCTTCACGTGTCTTGCGGGCCAGCTCTTCAACTTCCCGGGCAAGTCCGGCGATGTTCTTCTGATCCGCTTTCTTGATCACCGGAGTCATCACAGAATCGTCCGTACCAACGGCAAGAGAAATGTTGATATCCCGTTTCACGATGATTTTGTCAACAGCCCAGACTGAGTTCATAATCGGATAGTCTTTGATTGCATTCACAACGGCCTTGATCATAAAGGCCAGATAAGTCAGATTAACGCCTTCCTTGGCTTTGAACTCATTCTTAAGCTTGTTCCGAAGCTGTACCAGATTCGTAACGTCAACCTCGATCATCATCCAGCCATGAGGAATTTCCGACACACTTTGACGCATCTTCGTGGCAATCGTATTGCGAATCGGGGTGATGTCGATGTAATGCTCGGCCTGCCCGCCTTCCACTTCAATCGTTGGAAGCTTGGGTGTATCGCTCAAATGAATGCCTGAATGGCGTACAGGCTCATTCGCTTGCGGCTGCGGAATAACCGGTGCCGTGGTTACATGTCCAGGCAGCACTTGGGCCTGCGGCTGGGTCAGAACTGGCTGCTTCGGAATAGGCGCGGCCTGAATGGCAGGAGCGGACTGTGAACCAGCACCGCCACTCTCGATATAGGCTAGCACATCCTTACGGGTAATTCGTCCGCCCATTCCGGTTCCTTGTATCGTGCTGAGATTCAAGCCATGCTCGGCCGCCAGCGTCTGCACCGCAGGAGAATAGCGGCTTCGCTGGGACGTATCCGCAGGGGAAGCGGCCGCGCTGATTGAAGTCTCCGGTTGAGGTGCGGGTTCAGCATGTGCCTGCTCCGCACCTTGAGTTTCGATCCGGCAGATTACAGCGCCTACGTCGATCGTCTCGCCCTCCTGGGCTAGGATCTCACCCATTACTCCGTCCAGGGTTGAGGGGAGTTCCGCGTTGACCTTATCCGTAATGACTTCGCAGATCGGTTCGTATTGTTCAACCGGGTCTCCCGGTTTCTTCAACCATTTACCAATGGTCGCTGACACCAATGACTCCGCCAGCTGGGGCATGACTACATCCGTCCATGTTTTGTTCGATGACATATTCTCACTCCTATGATTAGAGAGCTCAAGGTAAGAAGCTCTGCAGTCAGTCTCTTAATATAAGGCAAGCTCCAGCATAGCCTCTTTGACTTTGTCTTTGCTCAGCATGAAGAATTTCTCCATCGGCGGGCTGATCGGCATCGCCGGGACATCCGGGCCGCACAAGCGCTTGATCGGTGCATCAAGCTCGAACAGACACTCTTCGGAGATGATCGCGGATACTTCAGCCCCTACCCCGCCTGTCTTGTTATCTTCATGAATAATCAGCACCTTACCTGTACGGCGGGCAGCTTCGATAATCGCTTCCCGATCAAGTGGCTGCAAGGTGCGCAGATCCAGAATATGCGCGCTGATCCCCTGCTCAGCAGCCAGCTCCTCAGCAGCCTGCATGGCGAAGTGAAGCGGCAGACTATACCCAATGACTGTAATATCCGAGCCCTCGCGAATGACATTCGCTTTACCGATCGGCACAATATAATCGTCCAGCGGCACATCTTCCTTGATCAGCTTATAGCATTTCTTGTTCTCAAAGAAGATAACCGGGTCCGGGTCCCTGACTGCGGCTTTCAGCAAGCCCTTCGCATCGTAGGCTGAGTAAGGCGCAATGATCTTAATCCCGGGCGTACCAAAGAAGATCGACTCGGGACACTGGGAATGATACAGCCCTCCGAAGATCCCGCCGCCGATTGGAGCGCGAACTACTAATGGACAGTTCCAGTCATTATTGGAACGATAACGGATTTTGGCCGCTTCGCTTATGATCTGATTCGTAGCAGGAAGCATAAAGTCGGAATACTGCATTTCGGCAATGGGTTTCATGCCGTACATTGCTGCACCAATTGCTACCCCTGCGATAGCGGATTCTGCCAGCGGAGTATCAAGTACTCGCTGTTCACCAAATTGCTCCTGAAGGCCTTTGGTCGTGGTAAATACTCCGCCTTTCACGCCAACGTCCTCACCTAACACAAACACATTCTCATCCAGTTCCATTTCCTCTTTCATGGCGAGGCGAATGGCATCGATATATTCCATAACCGGCATTAGCGAACATCTCCTTCATTGTCGGCATACACATGGAGCAGCGTATCCTCCGGTTTAGGGAACGGAGCCTTGTCAGCCGAATCAATAGCTTCTTTGAGCTGCTGTGCAATCTCCGCGGATAAAGCGGCATCCTGCTCTTCACTCCAAATCCCGCACTCAATCAAGTACTGCTTCATCTTCGGAAGGCCATCCTTCTTCCAATTCGCATCAACCTCTTCCTTCGTACGGTAAGCGAGATCATTATCCGAAGTGGAATGCGGGGATAGACGGTACATCATCGCTTCAATCAGAGTCGGCCCTTCGCCGCGAACAGCACGCACGCGTGCTTCCTTCACAACGCGATATACTTCGAGCGCGTCATTTCCATCCACCCGTACACCTGGGAAGCCATATCCTAGCGCCCGATCACTGACTTTACCAGCAAGCTGCTTCTGGATCGGAACCGAGATCGCATATTGATTGTTCTCACACATAATAATTACAGGCAGCTTCTGAACACCTGCAAAGTTGCAGCCCTCATGGAAATCCCCCTGGTTGCTAGAACCTTCTCCGAAGGTAACAAAGGATACAATATCTTTCTTCTGCATCTTGGCTGCAAGGGCGATTCCAACCGCGTGGGGCACCTGAGTGGTTACCGGACTTGATCCGGTAACGATGCGAAGACGCTTGCTGCCAAAGTGTCCAGGCATTTGGCGTCCCCCGCTGTTAGGATCTTCGGCCTTGGCGAACACAGACAGCATGAGCTCTCTTAGACTCATTCCCGCGGCCAGAACAAATCCATAATCACGGTAATATGGAAGGAAATAATCGCGTTCGCGATCAAGTGCAAAAGCGGCACCAACCTGTGCAGCCTCTTGACCAATACCGGATACGTGGAAGTTGATTTTACCTGCACGTTGAAGCAGCAAGCTGCGTTCATCGTATTTACGCGCAAGCAGCATATATCTGTACATGTCGATCACTTCGGCGTTGGAAAGTCCGAGCTGCTCGTGTCTTGTTTCTGTTTTTACAGTAGATTTAGCATTCATAGGGAGTTACCTCCTTCATATTGAGACTAAGTTAGTAGTCTCCTCTTATAACCTGGTACTAAGACTAGGGATAACTCTATTATAAGCTGTTTCCATCCAAAAAGAAAATCTTTTACCACAGGTTAGATACCGATAGCCCGTCCATCCACAGCCAGCGCGGCTTCGCCCATAATCTCAGCCAGGGTCGGATGTGCGTGAACCACCTGACCAATCTCCCAAGGCGTGGCATCAAGCACCTGGGCCAGGGCCGCTTCTCCAATCAGATCGGTAACATGAGCACCAATCATATGTACACCCAGAATATCATTGGTATTCGCGTCGGCAATAACCTTTACAAAACCGTCCTTATCTCCATAGACAAGGGCTTTGCCAATAGCCTGGAACGGGAACTTGCCTGTCTTAATATTATACCCCTTCGCAGTTGCTTCTCTCTCCGTTAGGCCTACTGAAGCGACTTCGGGACGCGTGTATACACATCTTGGGATATGCAGCGGATTATATCCATGCGTTGGTTCACCGGCTAAATGCTGGGCAGCTGCGATGCCTTCATGGCTGGCTGCATGAGCGAGCTGCAATCCACCAATACAATCGCCAATTGCGTAAATATGCGGCTCTGTGGTCTGCAAATGATCATTCACTCGGATGAACCCGTTCTGAAGGCCAACATCCGTATTCTCTAGACCAATGTTCTCCACATTGGCCTGCCGTCCAATCGAGAGAAGCAGCTTCTCTCCCTGAAGCTGAATAGTCTGATCCCCCTGCTGGGCAGAGATCGTAACTCCGTTACCTTTTTGAACAGATTCAGGAAGGATTGTGGTTCTCGTAAGCACCTTGACCCCCCGCTTAACCAGAAGCTTCTGCAATTCTTTGGCGATATCTGCATCCTCAGAAGGAAGTAGCTGGTCAGCCGCCTCTATAACGGTTACCTCCACTCCGAAATCATTAAGCAGAGAAGCCCACTCCACCCCGATTACTCCTCCTCCTACAATCAGCATGGAACTAGGAAGTTCCTCGAGCGTAAGCGCCTCATCACTGCTAAGAATGTAGCCGTCATCCGGTTCAAGCCCCGGCAGCATACGTGGTCTTGAACCAGTAGCTATAATTAGGTGACTAGGAACAATCGTCTCCATTTCCCCATCCGCAAGCTCAACGGCAACCGCCCCGCTCTTCGGAGAAAATATGGATGGCCCGATTACCCGGCCGGTACCTTCAATTACTTTTATGTTATTTTTGCTCATCAAATATTTAACACCGCTATGCAGTTGATCTACAATCGCCTGTTTGCGCTGCTGAACTTTTGGAAATACAAGCGTAACTCCGCTGGTCTCGATTCCGTAGCTTTCACTTTCCTTCATTTGAGCATAAAGTTCCGCGCTTCGCAGCAGACTTTTGCTTGGAATGCATCCACGGTGAAGACAGGTTCCTCCCAGCTTGTCCTGTTCAATAATGATTACTTCCTTACCAAGCTGCGCAGCCCGGATCGCCGCAACATATCCACCGGTTCCG
Organism: Paenibacillus sp. SN-8-1; assembly: GCF_050995535.1. Taxonomy (NCBI): domain Bacteria; kingdom Bacillati; phylum Bacillota; class Bacilli; order Caryophanales; family Paenibacillaceae; genus Paenibacillus; species Paenibacillus sp. SN-8-1. The sequence goes on along the minus strand of NZ_CP194782.1, from coordinate 1,893,560 downwards.
CCTCCCAATATAGCTACATCGCACGTTATCGTCATATGAAACCTCCACTAACATAATCAAAGTTCTTTGGTTAATATTGTACCTTGTTTTGGCCTGATATGGAATGAAGGCCATTTCCCCTCTACTCCAAAGTCGATTTAGCCATAGTTACTGTATCAGAATTGATCAATCGAGTTAAGCTATTAAGTGTAGATTTCTTAGAGCTTTCAAATAGACAGAAAAGAATGAAAACGTTATGATTAAGTTAACCAAGTTATGCGGCACAACTACAAATTCCGAACAAATCTTAACCTACAGGAAGGGTAATTAATACCATGAGTATGCGAACACTTGCCGCCCGGTTTATCGCGGTCCTAATTCTTGTTATTCCAGGAATCATAGCCATGATTGGATTCCTCTACATGAAAGACGCCCTATTTAAATATTTGTACATGCATGGTGATGATACGCTAACCCATGTCTCGTTTGACTGGCTGAGCTTCTCCGGGGGGCTTGTCATGTTCCTTGCCGGAATCTCATTTCTGGGTGGCTGGATCTTCTTCCGAGACCGCAAGCGCGGTTATATCGGCCCACGCTTCCAGGAGACTAAGAACAAGAACCGGCCGAATGAGCATTCCATTGAACGTCCTTCATAGCTATGAATTTAAGCAGCAAAAAGCCCCCGGATTTATTCCGGAGGCTTTTCTTATATCTATACCAGTCGTGTAAGTTTGAGATAAGAGTCGGCATCCCTTTGAAAACGGTAGTCCGTCTTCTGTTCCTGAGCCACCCAACCTTTGGACGCAGCCAACTTGATCAGTTGATCCAAGGCTTCGTAACGATTGCTGCTAAGGTCTACCAAAGGAAATATTCTTATCTCTTCCCTTGTGATTCTCATTAATTCCAGCAGTGACTCCTCATGAAATTGCTCGCTCAGTCGATCTGCATACATGAATAGAAAATGTGCCGACAAAGTAAGATCAACCGATTGATCCGCAAAAGGAAGTCTAGGAAATTCAGCGTAGATGTACTTCTCGGGAAATTGTCTCCGATGCTCAGAGCTGAGTGCCAAGGCTTCTTCCCTCTGCTTCTGATGCTCTTCAACACTGCCATAATAATCCCACATATATTCATGGCGCGCTTCTTCCAGGCGTTCTTTGGCGTGGCTTAGATCCTGAACGCCTTTTAACTCAAGCTCATCAGGTCCAAATTGATAAGCAATATCTGCAGCTAAAATGTCATATCCCCGTCTATTGCCTTCTGCTGTAAAAGAACATGCACCCGCAGGGCAATCCAAGATTACGCGTCCCGCGAGTTCCTTTTCATACAGATTGAACATGGCCAGGTACTCCGAATACGTTCTTCCAATGAATACAATACGTTCCAAATCCAAATTCATTTTCTTGCTGTCTCTGCTCATCTCATCTCTACTCATCTCAGCTCACCTCATCATGATCATTTATTCATACAGCGCATCCCTAAGCTTACTCGACATTTTGGATGGGCTGGCTGAAGCTTTAAGTAGTGCTGTGCGCAGCCGGGCGTTCTCGGCTTTCAGTTGATCAATTTGAGCCTGAAGCTCAGCTAGTTCATCTCTTACTCTTCTATCAAGTTCAGATAGGTAAAGGTCGGTGTTCTCCATATATGTCCTCCACAGTCAGAAGAATCTGCTGATTCAAGTATTAGATTTCTTTACAAGTCTGTCAAGTAGATTTACAATTTCGCCCATTCCATAGAAAAAAGCAGCACACATCACAGAGAGCACCCACCATTCCATAGCAATCGTGAGATCAAAGCCATCCGCTGAATTATCCCGGCCTGTAACCACACCGATCACTGCTCCACCTACCAAAAATAAAATTCCGATAACTTTAAGCAAAATACCCGTAAAGTTTGGCAGACCCGACCTTCGGCGGGGTGATTCTAACATCACATTCGTATGTCCATCTGCATCAAGCCTCTTGGCATTCTGCTCCGCATCAGTGAAGCACTCGAAAATTTTCGTTTGATCTGTATTATCGTCTTTGTCTTTGTACGTAACTTGGTAAGCCATAGTAATGCTCCCTTCCTACATTCAGCTAAGAAGATCTTCATGAGCTGCTTCTTCGGTGTTAAGAATAATACTGATTTATATTATCAGAAGTTGTATTGTGAAACCACATCAATATTGACGCTTTTCAAGCTGAAAAGTTACTGTCTGTAAAGTATTCAAGTGAAATCCTGCAATCATGTCTAAATATAGGTTTGCAAACAATCAGTAGGAATTTTCCCGATCATATATTATAATAAGTCCGAAACCGATTTCGAAACCCTGCATAAGAGAAATAAACAAATTAGTAATTACAGCGAAAGGGAGAGTTCTATATGGCAAAGATACCTTTTCCTCAGGATTTTATTTGGGGATCTGCAACTTCATCCTATCAAATTGAGGGAGCAACTAAAGAGGACGGACGCGGAGAATCTATCTGGGATGTCTTCTCACGTACACCCGGCAAAGTATACAACGGAGACACCGGCGAAGGTGCCTGCGATAGTTATCACCGTTATCAGGAAGATGTTGCCTTGCTCAAGGAGCTGGGAGCCAAAGCTTATCGGTTCTCTGTGGCATGGCCGCGCATCTTCCCGCAAGGCGATGGTGAAGTCAACCAAGCGGGACTTGACTATTACCACCGATTAGTGGATGAATTACTGGCTAACGGAATTGAGCCAATGTGTACCCTTTACCACTGGGATCTTCCGCAAGCTCTTCAAGACCGTGGTGGGTGGGACTCCCGTGATACAATAGATGCATTCGTCCGCTATGCTGAGACTATGTTTAAGTCCTTTGACGGCAAGATTAACAAATGGATAACGTTTAATGAGCCTTGGTGCATTTCATTCCTGTCTAATGAGCTTGGGGACCACGCTCCTGGTAATAAGGACTTCCAGCTTGCTCTGAACGTTGCCCATCATATTATGGTCGCCCACGGAGAGACCGTAAAATCATTTAGACAACTAGGAATCCAGGGAGAAATCGGTTTTGCTCCCAACACGGAATGGTTCGAGCCCTTCAGTCAGCAAGAGCAGGATGTTGAAGCCGCACAGCGCCGGCTTGAATACTTCAATAACTGGTTCTTTGATCCGGTATTCAAAGGGATCTACCCTGAGAGAGCACTGAACTGGTATAGATCCAAAGGCTTTGAGCCTCCGGTTCAGCCAGGGGATATGGACACCATTCACCAGCCAATCGACTTCCTTGGTATTAATTACTATACAGGTGGTGTCGGCAGGAATAATCCTGATGCCGGATTATTGGAATTTGAGCCTGTTGGCGGCGGCTTTGACACTACCGATTTCGACTGGAACATCTATCCGCAAGGCTTCCTGAACGTTCTAGAATGGGTGAACCGCGAATACGGTTCCATTCCGATTTATATTACGGAGAATGGGGCTTATTACGAGTCAGAAGCGAGTGAAGATGGCAAGCAGCACGATCCTAAGCGAATCGCTTATTTGCAAAAGCATCTTTTCCAGCTATCACGGGCCATTGAGTCAGGAATTAATGTTAAAGGCTACATGCTGTGGTCCCTTATGGACAACTTCGAGTGGGCCTTCGGTTACAGCAAGCCTTTTGGCATCGTTCATGTCGATTTCGAAACCTACAAACGGACGCCAAAAGACAGCTATTATTGGTATCAAAAAGTGATTGCGTCGCACGGTTTTGAGGTATAAGTTATTATTTTTCATTGTAAAAAGAATTGCAAAAAGGAGCTTCTGTATTACAGAGGCTCCTTCTTATGTTCAAATGCATTTCAATAAGTTGAATTTAAGAATTACCTATAGGCAAGAGTGTGAAAAGATGCTGGAGAAGCGGAGCGTTCGCCTACAAGCTTTCTGAAAGAAAGCTACATCGGAAGCATAGCCTTTGAGATTGGACTTCTACCTATAAAAAATTTAATGAAGAAGTCTGAGAACAACAGCGATCGTAGGAACATTTCATACGACTGACTAGCACGTAAATCATTGTTCAACTTATATAGTTCAAAAGGATCAGCAACTAAATAAGTCTAATAGACTAAGCCTCAATTGGCTGCAGCTGAAGCCGGTAGCACTTTACAAGGATGTCTCCATTTTGCATTTCTTTGTCTCTTGCCCGTTCAAAACCTAAATATTCATACAATCTTATGGCCGGTGCCATCACATCAGACGTATGCAGATGAATGCTATCAGCGCCCCAAAGTTTAGCGCGACGTACGGTCTCACTAATCAATTGAGTTGCAACCCCTCTTCCCCTTGCCTTCGGAGAAGTAGCGAGCAGACGAATAATCGGGGACTCAATCTGAAGATCAGGGCGGCCATAAGCGGCTTCTGAAGACAAGAAAACAAGCAGACTTCCAACAATTTCCCCATTAAGTTCAGCTACAATTCGCGCTGCGGGACCTTCTTTATATACAGATTCACGAATCGACTTGATATACGGTCTCCATCGTTCCTCTGGCATACTCTGCTCATATTGTCCGTAAGCTTCGACCATCATTTTCTCGATCGACAGCCGATCCTCAGGCCTAGCATCGCGGATTATTAATCTATCTTGCTTGTTGCCCATATCCATCCTCCTCCTTATCATGCCAGGGATCAATTATCCGATAAAACCCACCAGTTAACATGGAATAGATTTACTTTATCATGGTTAGCCTTGTGCATGTTATAACTTTTTATGTAAACATTATAGAAAATTTCTATAAAAAATAAAGTCATTTCCAGAGGTAGTCAAGCTTCGTACCTCCAGAAATGACCTTAGATTATACAGATGCCAAAGTGCTTCTGCGTATTCTTTTGCTCACTACTCCTTGCCCTTTCAGCTCACCTTATGCTCGATCCGCAGCTTGTCAGCCACCATGGCGATGAATTCGCTGTTGGTCGGCTTGGACTTGCTAATGTTGATCGTGTAGCCGAACAGATGGCTGATGCTGTCGATGTTGCCGCGTGTCCAGGCTACTTCGATCGCGTGGCGTATAGCTCGTTCCACCCGTGACGGGGTTGTCTTAAACTTCTCCGCAATTGCTGGATAAAGGGTCTTGGTAATAGCCCCCAAGATTTCAATGTTGTTGTACACCATTGTAATGGCTTCGCGTAAATATTGATATCCTTTAATATGTGCCGGTACGCCGATTTCATGTATGATCGATGTGATATTCGCATCCAAATTCTTTCCTTTTGCCATTGGGACCACATTGGATTTGAATAAGGAGGACGATGAAGATGAGAGTTGGCCGCCACCTAGACTTTGCGCTGGAACTCCAACTAATTGCCGGATACGCTGAGCAAGCACTTCCATATCGAATGGTTTGAGAATGTAGTAAGAAGCGCCAAGCTGCACCGCTCTTTGTGTAATATTCTCTTGCCCAAAAGCCGTAAGCATAATTACCTTTGGCTGCGGAGACAGGTTCATATCACGAAGGCGTTCAAGCACGCCAAGTCCGTCAAGGTGAGGCATAATAATGTCAAGAATCAGAACATCCGGAATCTTAGAACCGTTCTCGATCATCTGAAGAGCTTCTTCTCCGTTGTAAGCGATTCCCGAAACAGTCATATCATCCTGCCCTGAAATATACTCAGCCAGTAAATTTGTAAATTCCCGATTATCGTCAGCCAATAATACCTCAATGTTTTGCAATTTCCATGTCCTCCTTAAAAAGTCTGTGATTTGTGTCGCTTATCTTTTCATGTCCTAATATATGGATTCGACACAAAGATCTGAATCCCTTCGTCGAAAATTATTTTTCTTTATTTTTTTTAAACCCTATATTATAATAATCTATTTATTACAACACATGACGTAATAAATGCTTTTTCGACAAAAAAAATCTTAAGGCATTAGCTCGCCTTAAGATTTTTTCCTTGCCCTGATTTAACCATCACACCAGCATCCTGCAGCATCCATTCAATAAAACATCCATATCCGGATTTAGGATCATTCACAAATACATGAGTCACCGCACCAATCAACTTCCCATTCTGAATGATCGGACTTCCGCTCATCCCTTGAACAATCCCTCCGGTCTTATTCACTAATCTAGGATCAGTAATCCGAATGACCATTCCCTTGGTCTGCGGTGCATTTTGAGTAGAGACATGGACGATTTCAATACTATATCTTTCCACCTTCTGCCCGCTTACTACAGTCAGAATCTCAGCAGGACCCTCTTTTACATGCTCCGCAAATCCGACAGGAATAGGCTCAGCATAAAGACTATGTTCAGGATTCGTGGACATTTTGCCAAATATGCCGAAGTCGGTATTCTGCTCAATATTCCCAAGAACTCGGCCTTCTTTGATGAAATGCGCCCTTTTCTCACCAGGTTCTCCGTTCTCACTCTTCGAAATGGAGGTGACACTTGATTCAACAATTTGGCCACTTCCGACCACAATAGGAGTCTGTGTGTTCATATCCGTAATGACATGCCCTAGAGCCCCATAGACACCCTGCTGAGGAGCGTAAAAAGTAAGGGTTCCCACACCAGCGGCCGAATCACGAATATAGAGTCCAAGACGCCAGGTCTTATCTTGCTCATCAAAGACGGGAGACAGCGAAGTTCTGTGGACATGATCTCCGCGTTTGTATGTCACTTCAAGCGGCTTCTTCTGCTTGCCTGCTTGTTCTACGATAGATGCTACATCCTTAACATCTTTTAATTCGATTCCATTCATATGTGTGATGCGGTCGCCAAGCTGAAGTCCTGCCTTTTCCCCTGGAGATTGCTTCGAATTACCTGACGTGCTTACCAAATGATGTCCTACAACCAAAATACCTGATGATTTCAGTTTCACGCCAATTGTCTGTCCGCCGGGAATAACTTTGAGGTCGGGGATAACATTAACTTTTACCGTCCGTAGGGGGATTTGACCAAATAATTTCATATGGAGATGGGCTTCTCCCGCGGATTGCGAACTTAGCAGCAAGGGCTTTCCTTTACCAAAAGAAACGTTGGCTGCAGATGATATCGCATTTCCGCCAAGCTGTACTACATCTGGACGATCTACACTCACTTGTGCCAGAACCGGAAGGGCTGATTCAATCCGGGCATGTTCGCCCTCGAATAGTCTAAGCTCGTTCGGCATGAGGGGATTGCTGACCTCTCCTGCTGCTGCCGAACCTAAGAAACAAAAGAAAAACATAAATAAAAGGCCGAGCATTCTCTTCCTGAGGTTCGGGTTCAATGGCTGTCACGCTCCCTTAGCTTCTTTCGCTTGACGAAATGGTGGTCGCCAATTGCGTACCTATAAGATACCCCCGAGCAGGCCATTTATTACTGTCAATCATTACTCCGGCAAGTAACCTAAGCCTTCTGATCCCTGGCCATTCCGAGCATTTCCTGCGCGTGATGGAGAGTCTTCTCCGTAATTTCTACCCCACCGAGCATACGCGCAAGCTCCTTCACACGACCTTCTTCTGTCAAAGCTTCCACTTGCGTCATGGTCCGGCCATCCTGAACCGTCTTCTCAATTAGATATTGATTATCGGCCATGCAGGCCACCTGCGGAAGATGAGTGATGGAGAATACCTGACACGTCGCCGAAAGCTTGTACAGCTTCTCCGCAATGGACTGAGCTGCACGTCCGCTGACTCCAGTATCTACTTCGTCAAATATTAGTACCGGCACTTCATCATGTCTTGCAAATATGCTCTTCAGCGCAAGCATCATCCGGGACAGCTCTCCTCCGGATGCAATCTTCCCAAGTGGTCTTAGCGGTTCCCCTGGATTCGGTGAGATCAAGAACTCGGCCGTATCAAGCCCTTGACGGCTTAAACGGATACGCTGCCCTTTCCACTCCACTCCCGAAGGATCCTCAAGTCGCCCGAATTTGACTTTAAGCGAGGTGCGGCCCATTTGCAGATCTTTCAGCTCAGCTTCGATCTGAATGGCCAGCTCTTCAGCACACCGCCGCCTCGCATGACTTAATGCCTCACCTTCTTCAAGCAACTGGGCAAGAAGCTTCTCCCGTTTGTCTCTCAGCTTCTCCAGAATTTCATCCTTGTTCTCTAAAGTGTCGGTCTCCTGCTTGATCTGATCATAATAAGCAAGAATCCGATCAATACTATCGCCATACTTGCGCTTCAAGGTTGAAATGAAGTCCAGACGATCCTGCACCTCATCCAATCTTCCGGGGTTCACTTCAATACCATCCCGGTAATTGCGCAGAGCAAAAGAAGCATCCTCCAGCTGATAATATGCTGATTGGAGCTGTTCCAGGATCGGTTGTATACCCTTGGAATCATATTCGGCAATATCCTCAAACTTGGAGATGGCTTTGGCCACAGCTTCAAGCCCCTGGGACCCGTTTAGAAGTTCATACGCACCTGAAATGGAATCCATCATTTTCTCACTATGGGATAGCTTGACCTTTTCTTCTCCAAGTAATTCATCTTCACCAACTTTTAATTTAGCGGCTGCAATTTCATCGATCTGGTAACGATACATATCCAGCATTTGGAACGTCTGCTGACTGGATTTCTGAAGCTCGTTCCACTCTTTTTCCACTTTTACAAACGAGGAATATGTCGCCTGATAATTTGCTTTTAATGGAGCAAGAATCTCAGAGCCAAATGCGTCCAGTAGATGAAGATGACGTTCAGGACGGAGCAGTGTCTGATGCTCATGCTGACCATGAATATTGATTAGTTGATCGCCAATGTCCCTCAGCATGCTTAAGTTCACCATTTGTCCATTAATCCTGGAAATACTCTTACCAGTAGCACTAATCTCTCTTCGAATGATCAGTGCCTCTGATGGATCTGCATGAATACCCAAGCCTTCAAGCGTGTTCCATACCGGATGAGCGGCCACCAGATCAAAGGAGGCTTCAATCTCTGCCTTGTCACAACCGTACCGAATCAGGTCAGCCGATCCTCTCCCTCCCGCAATAAAGCCAAGGGCATCTATAATAATGGATTTGCCTGCACCGGTCTCCCCGGTAAGAACATGAAAGCCTTGATGAAATGTAACATCAACGGATTCAACTACGGCAAGATTTCTAATTGACAAGTGAACTAACACGAGCGCACCTCCGTCCGTCTTTTACGGAATAAAACTCATAATTTGATTAATGATGGACTTGCTGTATTCTTCCGTTCGACAGATGATCAGTATGGTGTCATCTCCGCAGATGGTCCCCAGTATCTCCGGCCACTCCATATTATCGATAAGAACGGCTACGGAGTTTGCGGTTCCTGGCAGACACTTCATGACAACCAGATTCCCTGTATAATCAATGTGAACGAAGCTGTCGACTAGATAACGCTTCAGCTTTTGTACCGGGTTAGCTCTTTGATCTACAGGTAGTGAATACTTGTACCTTCCATCATCCATCGGAACTTTAATGAGCAGAAGCTCCTTGATATCCCTGGATACGGTGGCCTGGGTCACCTGATAACCTGCCTTGCGCAGGGCTTCCACCAACTCGTCTTGGGTCTCAATTTCCTGTCCGGTAATAATTTCTCGAATTTTGATATGTCTTTGGCCCTTCATAAATTCCTCCGTAAATGCCTAAATCGGCTTATTCATCATCAGAATCCAGTACGATGACTTTAATCTCACTATGCTCGGCATCGATATATAATAAACCTGAACAATCTGGATATAACAAAAGAAATGGAAGCAGCTCTTTGCGAACACCGCTGCCAGTCCATTCAACAGGCTGCCTTGTACGGGCGGTTCTTACCAAATAAAGCTCATCCTCACGGGTGGCAACATAATCGATAAAAAGCCGGCTGTTCAGCCTCGTGTGATCGACCATGAAAGTAAGGGGTACACGGAGCTTGCCGCTTATCACCTCGTAACCGTGTTCCCTCAACAAGTCCACTGCAGGGTGATCACCAATGTCTTTATTCAGCTCAAAATGGAGTCCTCGTCTTAAAACTGCCGGCTTGCGCAGCCAAGACTGAACACCTCTGTAGATCAGGAACAACAGAAAGGCAACGATAATAACCATTAAAAATCCATCTGTTTGCATACCTATTCCATCACCTCAAGAGGTAATTCGACGAGCGCTTGGTTTGCACCTTTTTCTCCTACATAAATATACGGTTTATCGCCAAAAAGAAACATTTGTTCTCATTATACTAGATTTCTTTAAAATGTTTCAATCCCAAAAAAAAGCCGCTGCAGGAGCGGCTCAATTATTTCTGTGGGTTAAATGTAACCGAAGCTTCACTAACGACTTTTTGCGCAAGCTCCATAATATTCACCTCAGCCTCTCCCTCATTCTGTTCCCCGTCGGAGTCAAGGCGAAGATGCACTAAAAACTCAATATTACCCTCTCCGCCAGTAATAGGGGAGAATGTTAAACCTTTAATCTGAAAGCCCTCCTCTACCGCAAAAGAAAGCACCTGCTCAAGCACCTCCTGATGCACCTTGGCATCACGGACAACTCCCGTCTTGGGCACCTTGTCTCTGCCAGCCTCAAACTGAGGCTTAATTAGAGCAGCTACATCAGCAGGTCTATTTAGAAGGGCCTTAAGCGGAGGCAGGATTAATTTCAGCGAAATAAAAGATACATCAATGCTCGCGAAATCCGGCGCGGGACCATCCAAATCTTCCTGAGTCATGTATCTAAAATTCATCCGTTCCTTAACATTGACCCGTTCATCGTTACGAAGCGACCAATCCAGTTGGTTATAACCTACATCAATCGCGTAGACATAAGACGCTCCGTTCTGAAGGGCACAATCAGTAAAACCACCCGTAGACGCGCCAATATCGAGCATGACTCGTCCGTTCATATCAAGCCCGAAGGTATTTATCGCTTTCGCGAGCTTAAGACCACCGCGGCTAACATAGGGGTGTATAGCCCCTTTCACATGAAGCTGAGTCTCACGCGGGATTTTGGTTCCGGCCTTCTCAATTCGTTCCGTATCCCCATACACCAAACCAGCCATGATAGCCGCTTTTGCCTTCTCCCTGCTTTCAAAAAATCCTTGTTCCACAAGCAGGACATCAATCCGTTCCTTAGAACCAGCCATGTTCATCTCCTGTATGCTTGACTTAATCAAAGAAGCTGCCTAGGAAGGCAGCGTCTTTTTACCAAATGCGAAATGATGATCATTCCGCAGCTTCTGTACTTGCTGAGTCAAGGCTTCAGCTGTAAGACCTACCTCTTGACATTGTTCTTTAATACTACCGTGTTCAATGAACTTGTCCGGAACGCCCATCAAGCGAATATCAAGGCCCGAAATGCCCTGCTGAGCATAAAACTCCAGGATCGCACTTCCAAGTCCACCCGCAATCGCTGATTCTTCGATAACAACCATCTTACCGTGGGTCTTGGCAAGCTCCAGCAGCATGTTCTCATCAAGCGGCTTAATAAATCTCGCATTGATTACTGCCGCTTGAGTACCTTCACGCTTCAGCTGCTCAGCCGCCTCCTCCGCTACCTGAACCATCGTGCCGACGGCGATGATGGCTACTCCATCCCCTTCGCGAACTTTCTCCCAGGTACCAATTGGAATAGGAACCATCTCCGCATCTATAGGTACTCCAGGTACATTGGTTCTAGGGTAACGATAAGCAATCGGTCCATCATTGTATTCAAGAGCGGTCTTCATCATATGACGCAGCTCATTCTCATCCTTGGGCATCATCATGACCATGTTCGGGATATGACGCATAAAAGAAATATCGTACACGCCCTGATGCGTCTCCCCGTCAGCGCCGACAAACCCGGCACGGTCAATGGCAAACATGACATTAGCGTTATGACGGCAAATATCATGCACAATTTGATCATAGGCTCTCTGCATGAAAGTGGAATATACCGCATACACGGGCTTCATCCCTTCAAGAGCCAGCGCTGCGCACATGGTCGCTGCATGCTGTTCCGCTATGCCCACATCGATCATTCGGTCAGGGAACTTCTCCGCGAATTTGAGAAGTCCAGAACCTCCAGGCATTGCTGGGGTTACGGCAACAATACGTGAATCCTGCTCTGCAAGCTCAATCAGAGTCTGACCGAACACTTCCGTATACATGGGATTCCCTACGGCCTTCAGCACTTGACCCGATTCGATCTTGTAGGGTGAAATGCCGTGCCACTTGTGCGAATCCGCTTCAGCCGGAGAATAACCCTTGCCTTTCGTAGTAAGAACATGAACAAGTACGGGACCTGTTACGTTATCAGCCTGCTTGAACACTTCGATTAGCTTAGGAAGATCATGTCCGTCGACAGGACCCAGATAGGTGAATCCAAGCTCTTCAAACAGGACGCCATTCATAATCATGTACTTGAGACTGTCCTTCAGGTTGGCTGCTGTCTTCGCAAGTTTGTCGCCAATTGCCGGAATCTTCTTGAGCAGAAGCTCCACTTCATCTTTAGCTCTAAGATAGGTCCGATCCGAACGGATTTTGCTCAGATAATTATGCATGGCCCCAACATTTGGAGCAATCGACATCTCATTATCGTTAAGCACGACCATAAGGTTCTTCTTCTCATGACCAATATGGTTCATGGCTTCGAATGCCATCCCGCCGGTAAGCGCACCGTCTCCGATAATCGCAACAACCTTATTCGTTCCGCCCTTAAGGTCTCTGGCCAAGGCCATTCCCATCGCGGCCGATAAGGAGGTGCTGCTGTGACCAGCCTCCCAGACGTCATGCTCACTTTCGTTACGCTTCACAAATCCGCTTAATCCTTTGTACTTACGAAGCGTATCGAATTGATCCATCCGTCCTGTCAAAATTTTATGGACATATGCCTGATGACCGACGTCAAATATAAATTTGTCGTCAGGACTGTTATAACAGTAGTGCAGCGCAAGTGTAAGCTCCACAACGCCCAAGTTCGGTGCAAGATGTCCACCAGTGGAGGACAGCTTTTGGATCAGAAACTGGCGTATTTCCATGGCGATGCTGCCTAGCTCATCTACAGAATATTTCTTCAAATCATTGGGTTCATGAATTTGTGAAAGCAGCACATGATTTCCCCGCTTTCTTAATTTGGATTTGTCGTGGTGTAGTGCAGATTTCCCTCTGCTAATTGTGATCATTATACCATAAAAGTAAGCGCTGCAATAATCCTTACCCGCCAGCGTGCTCCTTATGTCCCAAGTCTAACCTTTAATGATCGCGATTTAACAGAAAATCGGCAATTTGAAACAGTCTTTCCGGACTCGGAATGGTTCCACCACCGATGGCTTCCTTGGCAAGCCTGGTAAGCCGGTCAACTTCAGCCCTCGACTCCTCGAGCCCAATAAAATACGGGTAAGTCACCTTATTCATGGCTATATCGCTTTGTGTCTTCTTACCCAATTTCTCCTCATTTCCAATCAGGTCCAGAATATCATCCTGGATTTGGAAGGCTAGTCCAATGCTTCGCCCAAAAGTCTCCAGAGCTCTAAGCTGCTCCAAAGACGCGGATGCAATTCGTCCTCCCGCCTTCAGCGAGAAGACAATGAGGTCGCCTGTCTTATGAATATGGATATACTTCAGCTGGTCAAGGCTTGTAATTCCCTGCTCACCTTCCATATCCGCCGACTGTCCGCCGACCATCCCTTTTGGCCCCGCGAACGATGATAACTCCTCTACGATGGCAAGGGTATCTTCTGCAGGAACATGGTATCTCCTGCTTGCCTGGGCAATGCTGTAGAATGCATGTGTGAGAAGGCCGTCGCCTGCGAGAATCGCCGTAGCTTCCCCGAAAACTTTGTGATTCGTAGGCTTGCCTCTTCGGAAATCATCATTGTCCATAGCCGGAAGATCGTCATGGATCAGCGAATACGTATGTACCATTTCTACGGCGCAGGCGACGGGCATTGCCGCTTCACGGCTTCCACCCAGCGACTCCGCCGCAGCAATGACGAGCAGCGGGCGAATACGTTTGCCTCCTGCCATAAGGGAATAACTCATGGCCTCATGGAGAGAGGAGGGAACGATCCACTCCTCAGGAATAAACTGTTGAAGTCCATCAGTGACCAGCTTGTTGATTTCTGCCATGTAGGTTTCAAATGAAGATGGATTACTCACTGGTTTCACCGCTTTCAATCGGAGCCTCAAAAGGCTTTTTCGTGATCTCCCCATCCGTTTCCACAATCATTTCAATCTTCCGCTCCACTTGTGCCAGCTTCTGACCGCAAAGCTGGGACAGCTGCATTCCTCGCTGAAACAGATCGATTGCCGTCTCAAGAGGTACATCTCCATGTTCAAGACGGGATACGATTTCTTCCAATTGACTCATGGCCTCTTCAAAATTAATGTCCTTCTCCTGTTCCATGACTGTCTCCTTCCCGCTGCATCCCCCATACCTGACAATCCAGTTCACCATCAGTGACTTTAATCTTCAGCATATCTCCAGGTTGGACCTCATCCAGCGATTTAATTAAGCGTGAACCTTGTTCATCATAGACCAAGCTGTAACCCCTGCCCATAACTTTAAGGGGACTCAGCGCATCGAGCTGACGAATTCCTGCAGTCAGCTGGGCAGATCTATCCTTGAGCACCGCCAGCATTCCCTGGCGGAGCTGCCTTGCGGCGTCCGCTTGACGCCGCTTCGCGTACTGCAGCTGCTCCTGCGGATGGAACCGCAGGAGCCTCGCATGCAGTCGTCCGCGCCGCTCGCTCGTTAAGAGCGCGCGGGCATGCATGCGCGTGGCGAGACGATGCTTCAGCATGTCGAGCCGCTCTGCGTGCTGGAGCAGGCTGCGCCGCGGATGCACCAGCACCGGCGAGCGCTGGAGGCGCGCGAGCCGCTCCCGGGCGCGAGCCAGACGGTGCTTCAGCCCCTGCTGAAGCTCCCGCTCGCGCTGGCCGAGCAGCGCCCGCAGCTCGGAGGCATGCGGCACGGCCAGCTCGGCCGCGGCCGTCGGCGTGGCCGCGCGCAGATCTGCCACGAAATCGGCTATTGTAAAGTCTGTCTCATGGCCTACGGCCGAGATGACCGGGATTGCCGATTCATATATAGCGTGGGCTACAATCTCCTCGTTGAATGCCCACAACTCTTCTAGTGAGCCCCCGCCCCGGCCGACGATAATCACGTCGGCCTCGCCCATGCTGTTCAGCGTTCGCAGCGCCTTCACAATTGAAGGCGCCGCCTGCTTGCCCTGCACAAGCACGGGGTGCAGGATGATCGGCACCTGCGGATAACGCCGCTGCAAAGTGATAATGATATCGCGCACTGCAGCTCCCGTGGGAGACGTTATTACACCAATCGTCTTCGGATAGCGAGGCAGTGCTCTTTTACGTGACTGCTCGAACAGTCCTTCATCTTCAAGCTTCTTCTTCAGCTGTTCATAAGCCAGATAGAGACTACCTATCCCGTCGGGCTGCATATGGGTCGCATAGAACTGATACTGTCCGTCTCTCTCGTACACCGACACGTTCCCTCTTGCAATCACCCTCGAACCTTCTTTCGGGATAAAAGGCAGCCGCTGATTGTGGGATGCGAACATAATACTCTTAATCCGGCTGTCCGCATCCTTCAAGGTAAAGTACATATGGCCACTTGAATGATGCGTGAAGTTCGAGATTTCTCCCCGAATCCACACTTCAGACAAAAGCGTGTCCGACTCCAGCTTCATTCGGATATATCGGTTCAGTTCCTTAATGGAGAAAATTCTTTGGTTCACGGGGATACCCCCTTTAGGTTAAAAAAGATGGATTATACCAGACCGCTAAGACGCTTCGCTGCAACCATCGTGTTGTTCATCAGCATTGTAATCGTCATTGGACCTACTCCGCCTGGAACCGGTGTGATTGGACCGGATACTTCCTTAACACTTTCAAAGTCAACATCACCGGCAAGCTTGCCATTCTCAAGACGGTTCACCCCTACATCGATGACAACCGCACCCGGCTTCACATAGGAAGCATCAATGAAATTCGCCTTACCGACAGCAACAACCAGAATATCCGCCTGAAGCGTGAGTTCCTTCATATTCGCTGTACGTGAATGACACATGGTGACAGTCGCGTTCTCCCGCTGCAGCAGAAGGGCAACAGGCTTACCCACAATATTGCTGCGTCCGATCACTACAGCATGTTTGCCGGCCATATCAAGACCCGTACGCTTAATGAGCTCAATCACGCCTGCAGGGGTGCATGGGAGCAGACTGTCATCACCAATAACCAGGTTGCCGACATTCACAGGGTGGAACCCATCCACGTCTTTTTCTACAGCAATAGCATTGATCACTGACTTCTCGTCAATATGCTTAGGTAGAGGAAGCTGAACAAGAATTCCGTGAATATTGCTCTGATGATTCAGCTTATCGACTAGAGCAAGCAGTTCATCTTGTGTAGTGGATTCCTCTAATTTATGAACTTCGGAATAGTAACCTAGGTCATGACAAGCTTTGTCTTTATTGCGAACATAGACCTGGGATGCTGGATCCTCCCCAACGATCACTACGGCAAGGCCTGGCTTGAATTCTGTCTCCGCCAGTCTCTCCATCTCCTCACGCAGACCTTGACGAATCTCCTCAGCTACTTGTTTTCCACTAATAATTGTTGCTGTCATAATCTCTCTCCCTCTCCATGATTAGTTATGTTACTTGTTTTTCAATTGATCTATATCCTGGATCATTTTCCCCAGTACCCCATTAACGAACTTGCCGGATTCGGTAGTTCCGAAATGCTTAGCTAGTTCAATGGCTTCGTTCACAACAACCTTGGCAGGCGCATCATCACGGAAGATCATCTCATAAGCCGCCAGACGGAGCACTTGACGGTCTACTCTCGATAACCGGCTGATCTGCCAACCTTTCAGATAATCGCCCAGAAGAGCGTCAATTTCGCTTTTCTTCTCCCACACTCCGTTGACTAGTTCAAGGACAAATTCCGGAGTCCCCATATCGCTAAGCTCGACTTCGCTTTCATTCTCTCCGCCCGCCTCAGACAGAAGCATAGTTACGGCTTCATTGGCTTCAACGTCATTCATTTCCATTTGGTACAGGCTCTGTACCGTAATTTCTCTTGCTAATCGTCTTTTCATTAATTTCCTCCTCGAGGTTAACCTCTTGACATCCCTATGATGATCTTGGATGTGTTTAGTATATAGTTTGCATGACTTTTGACAGAAAAAAACCCGTGAAATGCTCTCCGCAACAAAAAAATGAGCAGAATTATACGGAGTTAACCTGGCACGCCGTATAGCAGCAGTTTTTTTCGGAGAAAGCATATCACAGGAATCATTTAAAAAGACGCCAGCGCGCACTCAGCCAATCACGTATCTCCGTCCATGGGATGAACGAGCCTTGGCCGAGATCTTTATACTTACCGATTGTATAGCCGATAAATAAGAGCAGCGCGCAGAAAAGCATGTTCCAAAACCCGAAAAACAGATAGATTATACATAGTAACAGGGCGGTCGCCAGTCCCAGCAAGCGTCCTCTATGACTCTCCCATAATTGTTTCCAGAGCACCCTGAAATCCACCCCTATTCAACCCGGCTTTTGATCGTAGGAGACTGAACAAGATTAGCAATATACACGGAAACGTAAGATACCGGGATGCCGGTAATTTCCTGAACGTGATCATGGACTTGCTTCTGCACTTCTTCAGTCAGAGCAGGTATAGAGCTCTCCCCGTCCACGAGCGCCCGAATAATTATGCTCAGACCCGACTCGGTAATCTTGATTCTTGTCTTCACATCCTTGATGCCTCTAACCCGAGACGCAGCTTTGAGAGAGAGATTCTCAATCGTCTCCACAGAGATTTGGATATCTCCAAATTCCGTCCGCTGATCTATAGAAGGCAATGAAGCCCTGTCACGCCGGATCGAAATATAGAAGAACCGGATGCTGAGCAGAAACAATATAACTGCGACTGCAATCGATACATTCAGCAGAGTCTTCTCCTGACTGCTGTCAATGCTAAAGGGTACCGCTTCGGTAAAGAGAAGAATCGCAATAACGGATAGAATACCAATGCTGAAACTATAGATAAACAGCAGAAGTCTGTCCAAGATTTTTGCCACTGAACGTGCACCCACCTTAAGATTATAGTAAACCCCTGACGCTGATTCGTCAGGGGTTAATCACTGCATTCATTATTTCACCCTGTGGCTCAGTTCCGACTCCTCGATCTTCTCGGCTGTCTTGAAGATAACGTCATGAATATGTACGTTGACCTCAACAACAGTAAGCCCGGTCATGGTCTCAATAGAGCGTTTGACATTACGCTGAATTTCGGTTGCCACTTCCGGAAGACGGTTACCGTATTCCACAATCACGGATACATCGACCGCAGCTTCAAGCTGACCGACTTCGACCTTGACGCCCTTGGACAGGTTCTTCCGTCCCAGAAGTTCTGCGATGCCTCCGGCGAATCCGCCGCTCATGCCCGCAACACCTTTAACTTCAACGGCAGCAAGACCTGCTATTACTTCAATGACCTCAGGAGCAATTTGGATTTCACCAATTTCGGTTTTCTCATATTCTGTAGAAAATGTACTCATCGTCGTCTTCGTCCACCTCTCAATAAGTTTGCGGATGTCTCACTAGTAGGCAAACGCACTTATTATACATACTATATCATTTTGGGTTCATTATGACAAACAGAGGCCAAGTTATTAAATCTCATTTTCTTCCAGAAATTTAATATCGAAATCCCCGCGTACGAAGGTAGGATGCTCCAGCAACTTCTGATGGAATGGAATCGTCGTATGGATTCCTTCTACAGCAAACTCGGATAACGCCCGCTTCATTTTGGCAACGGCTTCCTCACGCGTAGGAGCCCAAACAATCAATTTGGCAATCATGGAATCATAGAATGGTGTGATCACGTACCCGGGATATGCACCGCTGTCTACTCGGACACCTGGTCCTCCCGGTGCCAGGTAGAAATCAATCTTGCCTGCAGCCGGCATGAAATTACGAGACGGATCTTCCGCATTAATGCGGCATTCGATAGACCAGCCGTTAATGACGACATCTTCCTGAGAGAAGGACAATGGGTTCCCTTCAGCTACAGAGATCATTTCCTTAATCAGATCGATCCCGGTAACCATCTCGGTCACAGGATGTTCAACCTGAATCCGGGTATTCATCTCCATGAAGTAGAATTGTCCATCAGGGCTTAGCAGAAATTCAAGCGTACCGGCTCCGGAGTAATCGACGGCTTGAGCCGCTCTTACTGCCGCTTCCCCCATCTCCTTGCGTTTCTCAGGACTAAGAATCGGACAAGGGGCCTCCTCAACCAGCTTCTGTCTGCGGCGCTGCACTGAGCAATCCCGTTCCCCCAAATAGGCTACATTCCCATGTCTGTCGGCGATAATCTGAATCTCAACATGTTTCATCCCTGTAAGATACTTCTCCAGGTACACTCCTGCATTACCGAAAGCCTTTTGGGCTTCCTGCTGTGCCGTGGTAATCTGCTGAATCAGAGTATCTTCATCTTCTGCAATCCGGATTCCTTTTCCTCCGCCGCCGGCAGTGGCCTTGATAATAACAGGGTAGCCAATATCACGAGCTACCATGATAGCCTGATCCAAATCCTCAATCAGGCCGTCAGAACCTGGAATTACCGGCACATTAGCCTCAATCATGGTTTGCTTGGCGACAGCCTTATCCCCCATACGGTTGATTGCATCTGGAGATGGACCAATAAATGTGATATTGCAGGATTCACAAATCTCAGCGAAATCGGCATTCTCAGCCAGGAATCCATAGCCCGGATGAATCGCATCACACTCGGTAAGGGTTGCGACACTCATCAGATTTGTAAAGTTCAAATAGCTGTCTTTGGACAGGGTTGGGCCGATACAATAAGCTTCATCCGCCAAACGGACGTGAAGCGAATCCTTGTCCGCTTCCGAATAAACAGCTACGGACTGAATACCCAGTTCCCGGCAAGCACGGATTATACGAACCGCGATTTCACCGCGGTTGGCAATAAGTATTTTATGAAATTTCAAGTCTGCATCCTCCTTGGCACCCTAAAGATAGCGTGAATTACCGCCTTCTTACGTTAATTACTCCGGCTTCACCAGAAAGAGGGGCTGTCCATATTCAACAAGCTGGCCATTCTCGACCAAGATCTCAACAATTTCCCCTTTGACTTCAGCCTCAAGCTCATTCATCAGTTTCATTGCTTCAATAATGCAGACCGTGGTCTTGTCACTGACCTTGTCGCCCACATTGACATAAGGAGCTTTCTCTGGCGAAGAAGAACGATAGAATGTACCAACCATAGGGGAGACAATCTTATGTAAGTTCGCATTAGCCTCCTGAGCACGCGGGGCAACTTCGCCGGTTGATTGAGCAGCTGCTGAATCTGCTGACGGCTGGATTTGAACCGCTGCCGGAGCTGCAGTTACATGTGTAACGGGTGCTGCTGCGGATTGTACTTGTACAATTTCAGTCTTGCCCGGCTTGCGGATCGCAAGTCTTGTTCCCTCATTTTCAATCTCAAGTTCGTGAATCGATGTCTGATCCACCAATTTAATAAGCTCTTTGATTTCATTTAATTTGAACATTGTCAATTTCACTCCTTCAGCTTTATAACAAACAAGCCTTGGCCTTCTTAGAACATAGCATTATGTATTATATCACAAGTCCAAGAAATAGAAAGAGCCCAAGATTATTGGGCGCCTATCCTTAATCAAAGCATCATTAGTGCTGAAAAATCGCGGTATTTCTCCAAATCCACACTTTTTACTGGGTTACATACTGCACTCTAACCTTATCTTGGGTAACCCCTAGCTCTTTGATCATCAGGTCAACAATACTAACCGCTTGCTTGGCTTCGAGCTTGTCACTTAACACAACCACAGTATACCCATCATCCTTCTCTGTTACCACCGCATTTGCAAATTGCTGCTGCAGCTTCTCCTCAATGTCTGAAATCTTGGATTCTTTATCCTCCAAGGCTGTCAATTCCTTTTGCGCCTTTGCGCTTTCATCGGCTGATTTCGTCTGGTCCGCAATAATCTTTGTTAGCTTATCATTGAGTTTATTATTCTCTTCATTTCTTTGGTATTGATAATTCGTAATTGCGTCATTGCCCGCTGTTCCCTGTGCTTCAATCTTCTTCAGTACTTCGGCATCCTTCTGCTGATCATCGCTGGAAGCTGCTGATTTATCAGTTGTTGCGGTCTTGTCTGTTTTACTAACATCAGCAGCCGCGCTGTCTTTCTTTGCAGTGTCTTTCTTAGTATTATCTGTAGTACCTGGATCCGCAGCAGATGTTTTACCAATGCTATCTGTAACATCAGTTACAATAACATCGTCCTTGGCCTGGGACAGAGCTGTATCCTTGGTGTCCGCCTTATCTTGTACAGATACCTGCTGTCCATCAGCTACTTTAGGGGTCTTTACCGCGGAATCTTCAGTAAACAGATAATATGCGGAGAGGATCACCATCAAACTAAGCATGGACACAAGCCAAATTGTTTGTCTGTTCGTTTTCATTAAATATACCTCCTAATTATTATTCATTTCTCTTACTGTGCGCCCTTCCGTGGAACCACGGAAATTTGGTAGGATGCAACATTTAGGCCTTTTTCAACGGCATCTACAATCAGCTGCTTGACCACTTTGTTCTCAGCCCCCCGTGCAACGACGAGGACCCCCCGGATTTTCGGTTTGATCTTCTTCGTAATGAGCGGCTTGGAATCCCCCGAGACCTCATAGGTCACAATCTGTCCATCCCGGGTATATTGGGTTACATGTCTCTTTCCACCTCCGGCGTCTGTTTCATCCGTCTGCTCCTGGGAATCTTTCATATTCCGCTGAACCACTACTTCTTCGGTTGAGTCGACCGTGACCATGACATCGACCGTGCCAACGCCAACGATTTTCTCCAGTATTTCCTTGGTTCTGTTCTCCAAATTGCCCTCGATATTATCAAAAGCGCTCTCCCCGTCATCCTGCTGAGAGGCCGCCGAAGTAGTCTGGGACTGATTCTGAGCCGGCGGTTCACGCCCAGCACCTCCGGTATCGATCTTCTTCACATTTACAAAAGAACTGAACAGCATGAAGGCGACACCAATGAGTCCAAGTATAATAAGCAGTCTTAGTGTGTTTATTTTCTTGCTGCCTTCCGGACCAGCTCCCAGCCACTGTTCAAGCTTTTTCCACCATTTTGCCAAACTCTCCACCTCCTTTATTGCCCTGCTTGTTCTTCAGACTCATGAATCTTGACGATCGCTCTGGAAATTCCCCAATCCTTCGTTAGTTGATCTATGATTTCCAGATTTCTTGTTGATCTGTTCCCAGGCTGGCCTTGTCCTTCCTTGCTCCCTGGTCCTTGAGTAGTCCCGGACCCCTCCGTTCCCGGCTTCATATCCTTAGAGACATCTTCTTGAACGCGGATGTCCACTTTATCAATCTGCTTAATGGCGGGAACTGAAATGGGCGAAGCCTTCTTCTCTGGAGATGATGATGCTCCGGATCCAGGCTGCTGATTCTCGGCAAGGAACACCTCAACTTGCTTAATCACAGGCTTCTCGGCAGGCTGCTGTTCATCTGCTTGAAGGCTTGCTTGTCTATCGACGGCAAGCGTAACTTCCACCCGCTCCACCTGAATTCCCGTCCTGCTCTCAATCTGCTGCTCCATCTCCTTTGCCACCTCCTGACCCGCCCATTTAAGGGACTGATCTTCTTGTTTCTTGCGGAGTGCCAATCCCTGCTGAACAATCTGATTGGTGCTGCTGTTATCCAAATCGGGGTCAAGCTTATTGGCAGCTTGATTCAGAGCCGTCTGCAGTTCCCTTGCCGGGTCGCCGCCAATCAGTTTGACTAGAGGAGACATGAGCGTAAGCAGGATGAGCAGACTGACCACCAGCTTGACATATCGCTCGAACGAGCGGTTCGGCAGAAGCAGGTCAATAAAACCCGCAAGCAAAACCACAAATATAATTTCCTTCAGCCAATTGCCAATCCAAGTCATGGCTTCTCCCCTTTCCTAGTCCATTGTCATCGCATCATCACCGTAATATTTCCGGCGGTTAGCATGATGGTAATGGCGAGAAAGAACATCAAGCCGACGGCGGCCATAGCCGCGAACACATAAATCATGCTCTTGCCGATTGTCTCAAGGCACGTTACGACCGGGGTATCACCCAGCGGCTGCATTACTGCGGCAGAGAGGTTATAGATCAGTGCCAGGGTAAGAATTTTGATAGCAGGGAATGCACATAGAAACAAAATAATAATGACACCTACAAGGCCGACGGCATTCTTCACCAGCAGGGAAGCGGAGATGACGGTATCCGTGGCATCCGCGAACACTTTTCCTACTACGGGAACGAAATTGCCTGTTACATATTTGGCGGCCCGAAGGGTAACCCCATCGGCAACGGAACCGGTGATTCCTTTTACAGAAATGACTCCGAGAAAGACCGTAAGCAGCACTCCGAGCAGACTCATGCTGATGGTGCGAAGGAGATTAGCCAGCTGCGTCAGCTTATACTTGTCCGACAGAGAGCTAACAATGTGAAGCACAGCTGAGAAGAATAATAGCGGAAACACAACCGTGCGTACGAGCGTTCCAACCGTGTGTACCATAAATACAACCAGCGGATGCGTAACCGTTACCGTCACGATGTTCCCCATTGAAGCCAGCATTGTGAATAACAGAGGCACCATCGCCATCATGAAGTCGATCATGTCCTTGATCGCATCCGATGCATATCCAATAGCCACATTAAAACTGTTAATCGCCAAAATAAGAATGACCATATAACAGATCGAGTAAGCCACTTTGCTGACATTTCCCCGCTCGAATGCGGTCTGCAGCGTTTCAAGAATCAAGCTGAATACAGTCAAAATGACAATCGTAACCAGAATGTGACCGTTGTACAGCACCTCATGCCACATATATTTGAGTAGAGCGGACAGTCCGGCTTTCATATTGAATTCCTGTCCCCCGGGCAATAACATATCCATGAAGGAAGGCACTTTCTCACCTGGAAAAAAACCACCGTAGTCCTTCATCAGATGCTTCCAGTAAGCTTCGACCTGATCCGTTGGCAGATCAGACGCCTGCTGCTTCATCCAGCCTTCATCCTGTGACTGTGCGAACAGCTTCGCCGGCCAGAAGATCATAAAGCCGAGTATGAAGAGGATTAGCGTTCTCTTTTGCCAATTCAGGTCGTAGAGCTTCATTGCACCTTGTCCCCATTTCTGCTATACCGGCAGCAGCTTCATAATGGTCTCAATAATAATGCCGATGATCGGGATGGCGAGCACCATAATCAATACTTTGCCGGCGAGTTCAATTTTTGAGGCTATACTTTCTTGTCCTGCGTCACGTACGATTTGGGCACCGAATTCTGCGATATAAGCAATCCCGATAATCTTCAGGATTGTCTTGAGATAGATCATTTGAACTCCGGAGGCTTTGGCCAGCTCCTCAAGCACATCAATAATGGAACTGATTTTACCAATCAGAAGTAGAAAAATCGTAATACCGGTGCAAGCGGCAATCAGAAATGCAAAGATCGGCTTCTGCTCTTTAATGACCAGGATCAGTACTGCTGCAAGCAGCCCAAGTCCGACGATTTGGATGATCTCCATGCCGGGCCTCCTACTGGAACAAGAAGATCGATTTGATTTCTTGAAAAAGGCTGTCCAGCATCCGGATGACCATAAACAGCACGACCACGAATCCGATCAAGGTCACCCAATGCGCCATATCCTCTTTGCCCATTTGCTTCAGCACCGTATGAATCATCGCAATAATTATGCCGATTCCCGCAATCTGGAATATAGCATTGACTTCTAAATTCATGAAAAGGCACCTCGCTATCAGTTTAGAGCGGACCGAACAATGCCCTAGGTGTTCAACTAGTAGATCAGGATCACAATCAGTGCAGCCGACAACAGTCCCAGGCTTCTGAACATCTTCTCGTACCTCGACTGATCATCTCTCGCAGCTGATTCTTCAGCCTCCAGCTGGCGGACCGCAGTTTCAATATGCTTCAGCTGATCCCTTCGATCGCTTGTCCCGAGTGAATAGGCGAGTTGGTACAGAACATCGCGTTCAGCAGGCCTCATCGCTGTATGTCCCCATTCCTCGTGAATAGCTTTGTGCATACTTTCCTGGGCAGTCATACCTGCCTGTCCGTCCATACCCTCTGCAGCTTTCAACAATATCGAACGAATGGGGTCGTTATTCTGCTTGCCGATCCGCCGAAGCGCCTCGGGCAAAGGGGTAAACCCATAGGTTATCTCCGTCTCCAGCCTTTTCAGTGCCTGGATTAAGCGGCGGATTTGGTCAGGCCGATTCGCGAATTGTCTCGCCTTGAGCCATCCCGCCATAGTTCCCGCTACGATGACAAGCACTGCCCCGAGCATTTTAATCACGATGGTCACTACCTCTCCGGCGTAGTTCCTCTATCTGCATGGATCTCAATTTGCTGTCCAGAAGCTTGTATGAGAGACCCTTGTCCGTTCTGGATAGAATTACATACATCTGGAAAAAGGGCGGGTCTGCAAGCTTGGCAAGTGCTGGGCGATGAAGCAGTTCACCTACATCGGTTCCATGCGCGGTAGCAATTACCCTTACTCCCGCATGAAGGGCTTCTGCCAGCGCCTCCCCATCTTCCTCGCACCCTACTTCATCCACAATGATCACTTCAGGAGACATGGACCTTATCATCATCATGATGCCTTCGGCCTTTGGACAGGCGTCCATGATGTCAGTTCGAGGTCCAACATCAAAGCTAGGCACTCCCCGCTGACTTCCTGCGATTTCTGATCGTTCGTCTATAATTCCGACTTTCATCCCTGGCCATTTGGCTTCCGGATGTCCCCAGGTTCCTCTGCTGATCTGTCTGGCCAAATCTCGCAGCAAGGTTGTCTTGCCGTGTTGGGGCGGCGATAGAATCAAGGTATGCTTCACACTTCGATGCCTGAAATCCAGCAGCTGAGGCAGAACAGCATCCGCTATCCCCTTCACCTCACGCGCGATCCGCATATTGAAGCCGCTGATATCCCGAATATGTTCGACCTTGCCTCCACTCAGAACGGTTCTGCCTGCTAGTCCGATCCGGTGCCCGCCGGGGATTGTGATAAAGCCCCTCCGAAGCTCCTCCTCCATCGTATATAGAGAATGGTTCGTAATTTGGTCGAGCAGCCGGTGGGTATCCTCTCGTCCGGGCTTAAAGGCCATCTCCGGGTTCTGGCTTAGACCTCCCTCGGCAGTCACGAAATAGTGACGGCTTGCGGCGTTGACTTCAAGCGCCCGCCCTTCTCTGATCCGTATCTCTTCCAGATTCGTCAGGAGGTCGGATGGCAGCCGGCGGAGCATGACTGAGATGTGTTCAGGTAATACGGACAACCAAGTTGGGTTCATACCTACCCCCACACGTTAAAGGTTTGTTGTATCATTACTTAAAACAAGTGTATGCCTGATCATTTCCAGGTATGACGGGAAATCTATCATTTTTTCAAAATACCAATTAAGAGACAAATTACCCCGCAGGCCACCCAGCCGATTTTCCCCCATGAGAGCTTGTCCGCCATACCCATAAGACCCAGCGATGTGGTTACTATGAGTACCGTGGGCCCCACAAAGGCCAGGGCTGTATTCACCGCCAGCGCCTTATCAATACGGCCTAATTTAAGCATCAGAATGGCCGCGATAATCTCTAGGGTCCCGGATACGATCCGCAGTGTTGCCATACTGGCTACGAATTTATCAAGCATAATTTCCTCCTTACTCATGTCCTCTATCTATCTTTATGCGCAGGATGGCCTTTTTAGGAAAAAAAAAAGAAGATTCACTGCTAAAACAGTGAACCTTCTTGAAGGTAACTAAAATATTAATAGGATTAGGTTAATCCGTTAGGTAGGCGAAATTTATCTGCGATCTTTCGGTCCGCCAACAAAGACCTGTTCCTCGGTATCCAGCTGGTAGGCAGTATGAAGCGCCTTAACAACCTCTCCGAGCTTATCTCCATCAATAACGCAGGAGACTTTGATCTCAGATGTGCTTACCATCTTGATGTTGACTCCCTCTTTGGAGATCACATCGAACATTTGAGCCGCTACACCAGGATGACTTACCATACCTGCGCCAACGATCGAGATTTTTACCAGATTATCCTCGGAATTCACTTCACTAAATGGAAGATCACCGCGAAGACCTTCAATTACACTCAGCGCCTTCTCCCGGTCTGAAAGTGCAACTGTAAAGGAGAAATCGGCTTTGCCATCAAGCACACCGCTCTGTACGATAATGTCTACGTCAATTTTAGCTGCCGCAAGTGAACCGAATACTTTTGCCAGCACCCCCGGTACATGAGATACACCTAGAATACTGATACGCGCCACATTTTTATCATAAGCAATGCCACTGACTACAACACCTTGCTCCATGCTGACTTCCTCCTTCACAACTGTGCCTTCATTATGGGTAAAGCTTGAACGTACAACCAGACATACCTTGTGATGCTTCGCGTACTCCACCGCCCGGGGGTGAAGTACCGCAGCACCCAGATTAGCGAGCTCCAGCATCTCATCATAGGAAATCTCACTCAGCTTGCGCGCACATTTCACAATCCGCGGATCTGTAGAATAAATCCCGTCAACGTCTGTGTAGATTTCACATACATCTGCATTGATAGCCGCCGCGAGGGCAACCGCCGTTGTATCTGAACCTCCCCGGCCAAATGTCGTAATCTCGCCATCTTCCGTCATTCCCTGGAATCCGGCTACCACAACGATCGCTCCTTCTTCGAGCGATTTCTTCACTTTATCCGGGCGAATATCCGTGATGCGAGCCTTCCCGAACACCGATTCGGTGCGGAAGCCCGCCTGCCAACCTGTATAGGAGACAGCCTTTCGTCCAATGGCATGAAGCGCGATGGACAGCATGGCAATCGAAATTTGTTCACCATTCGTCATCAGCATATCCATTTCTCTAGCAGGCGGTTCTGCATTCAGCAGCTTGGCCTGGTCAATCAGATCGTCCGTGGTATCTCCCATAGCCGAAACAACGACGACACACTGATGACCTTCGTCCTGCTTCTCAGCGATACGCTTTGCTACGCGTTTCATTCGCTCTGTATCGCCTACAGAGCTCCCTCCGAATTTCATTACGTATAAAGCCAAGTTGGTTCACTCCTCATTGATCAAAATACTCCCATTCCGGCGTTTCCATAGATCTATCCATATCATCAGTAACGCTTTAAACCAGTATAATACGAAAGTCAGTTAGGAAGTCAATCTTTTTGCGTTTCTGCACAAAAATTCCCCCATCCCAGGGATGGAGGAATCATTTCTGCTGCAGGAAGACTATGCGCGAGAGATATATTTACCTTCACGAGTATCGATAAGCAGTACATCGCCTTCATTGATGAAAAGCGGAACCTGAACACTAAGTCCAGTTTCAACTTTAGCACTCTTTGTAGCACCTTGCGCAGTGTTGCCTTTAACACCAGGCTCAGTCTCGACTACTTTGAGCTCAACGCTTGTAGGAAGGTTAATCCCAAGAATTTCGCCTTGGTAGCTGACGATCTTCACGTTCATGTTCTCCTTGAGGAAATTAAGTTCCCATTCCAGCTGGTCCGCATCCAAAGCGAATTGGTCGTAAGTCTCATTATCCATGAATGTATGCTCTTGACCACTTGCATATAGATATTGAACTTCGCGGTTCTCAATCATAGCTCGTCCAATAGTCTCACCAGCACGGAAAGTCTTCTCAACCGTGTTCCCGTTACGCAGGTTCTTCAGTTTGGAGCGAACGAACGCTGCACCTTTACCCGGCTTAACGTGTTGGAACTCCAATACGGTAAAGATATCGCCATCTACTTCGACAGTAAGGCCTGTTTTAAAATCGTTGACTGAAATCACAGAAAATCCTCCTCAAGTTATACAAGTACTTCAATTATTATGCTTGATACCATTCTAAATAACAATAAAGTCTTTCGTCGATTCCGTCAAACGTCGAATTCCGTTCTCCGTAATCACCACATCATCTTCAATTCTGACGCCGCCGAACCCAGGCAGGTAAATTCCGGGCTCTACCGTAACGACCATACCTGGCTGCAGAATCGTATCGCTTAACTTGGACAGCCGAGGTGACTCATGCACCTCCATGCCAAGACCATGCCCGGTACTATGTCCGAACTGTTCGCCATATCCACACTTAGTTATGATATCCCGTGCCAGGGCATCCGCCTCCGCCCCCGTCATGCCTGGGCGCAAATGCTCAAGCGTATGAAGCTGGGCTTCCAGAACAATATCATAGATTTGGCGATGTCTGTCACTTGGCGTGCCAAGAACTACCGTACGTGTAATATCAGAGCAATATCCGTTCAGCAGTGCTCCAAAATCCATCTTAACAAACTCATTATTACCTAGTACACGTTCACTGGCAACGCCATGAGGCAGGGCTGAACGTTCACCCGAAGCAATAATGGTGTCAAAAGAAGATGAGGTCGCGCCATTCTTACGCATGAAGAACTCCATCTCAAGAGCCAACTCAAGCTCGGTTACTCCCGGCTTAAGAATCCCCAGCATATAATCGAAGGTGCGGTCGGCCAGATCTGCTGCCTGCTTCATGACCTTAAGTTCCTCATCATCCTTATATACCCTTAACAATTCAACAAGTCCCGTTACAGGCACAAGCTGAACAGGGGCTAATTCCTGCTCGTACTTCCGATAAGCCGAGAACACAACATCATCCTGCTCGAAACCGACCTGGCTAATCCTCTCGGCAGCAAGCAGCTCCTTGAGTGTCTCGGATACCGATACTCCGTGCTCAACAATCTCATAACCCGCCGCCTGCTGCGGAGCTTGGGTCATATAACGAAAATCCGTTAGCAGGTATGCCTTCTGATGTGTGATCAGCACATAACCTGAGGAACCTGTAAAGCCAGACAAATAACGGCGGTTGACGGCACTGGTGATAAATACCGCCTCCAAATTTCTCTGACGCAGTGATTCCCTGAGTTTTATTACCCGTTTGTTAGCCATAATATTTGTCTCCTTAATTCCTGCTCTCAAGGTACCGGTACATTGCTGTAAGTCCCAGATAGTAGCTTCCATCCCCAAAGCCGGCGATCTGACCAACGGCTACCGGAGCTACGACGGACTTGTGTCTGAACTCCTCACGAGCATGGATATTGGACATATGTACTTCGACCACCGGAATCTTCACCGTAGTCAGGGCATCCCGAATGGCATAGCTGTAATGAGTCAGTGCGCCCGGGTTAATGACAATTCCGTCCACTTCACCCATGGCCGCCTGAATACGGTCAATAATATGCCCCTCGTGATTGGATTGGAAGAACGAAATTTGAATACCCAAATCCCCTGCCTGTTTCCTAAGATTATCCTCAATAGAAGCCAGGCTTAAGGAGCCGTATATTCCAGGTTCACGAACCCCGAGCAAGTTCAAATTCGGGCCGTTAATGACCAGAACGTGTGTCATTGCCTCAGCGCCCCTCTCCTCGTAAAATAACAAAGCTTATTTTATCATAGGAGGGTTATTCTTGAGAAGCACTTTTGAGCCTGTTCATCAGCTTCTTCGGCTCTCTGTCCCGTTCATCCGTGTACTCAAACGCGGCCGTATATCCGATAAATAATCCCCAAAGAAGGAACAGGCAGAACTCACTAATATGGGTAGTTAAGTGAATTTGTCTGAATGGCTTCACCATCTGCAGATATGGTCCCACTCCCAAGTAGATAATGGCCCACCACACAATTCCGTAGATCATTCCCAGCCAAGGTCCCCTTACCTTTCTTAATATGAAGGTATATAGATAGGCCGCTATAATTGAGAATATGATGAAGAACAGCCACCCCAGATAGTAACCAGGCTGAGTCTTTAGGTAAGCGGTCTTGAAGAAGGGCTCAGCCAGAAAGCCGGGAATGGTTGAGGTGAATCGGAAAAAATAGGATAGCCCATGAATGCCTCCCCAGATTAATCCCGCAAAAAAACCAAGCTCTAATGCGAACCACCAAGGGTTGGTGCGCATTCCTGTATTCTCACTTCGTCTCTGCCGCGTTGTCATAAACGTATTCATCCCTTCCTTAGAACATAACTGATACTAAGATTCATCTCAGGTAGTATGTGCAATTTGAAAAAGGCTAATCAGCCTAAGAAAACTAGAATTTAGTGCTGAAGTTAGATACAATAGACTTTATAAAGACACACAGATTTGAGACCTTTAGACAAATCTAATATTAAGCTTAGGAAGGTGAAGTTGTTGCCTGAACAATCAAGTCCGGCCATCTATGGCGGTCAAGCCGTTATTGAAGGCGTTATGTTCGGTGGCAAGCATGTGAATGTCACAGCTGTCCGCCGGAAGAATCAAGAGATCACGTTCCTCGAAGTTCCCAAGAAAGACAAGAAATGGGTGACCCAGCTTCGTAAAGTCCCGCTCCTTCGAGGCATTGTGAGTATTGTAGATGCCAGTGCCAAAGGATCGAAGCATTTGAACTATTCCGCTGAGGCTTTGGCGGATGATGAGCTTAGTCCGGAAGAAAAAGCCCAGCAGAAAGCTAAGCAGGAATCCAGCTTCTCTCTAACTATGATCCTCGGCGTTGCGATTATGGGTATCATTTCTTTTGTATTCGGTAAAGTGGTGCTTACTGTTGTGCCGGCGGTTATTGAGCAGTTCCTGTTCCAGCACGTATTCAGCAGTACCTTTGTTCATTCGCTTCTCGAAGGCGTAATTAAAATTATCTTCCTCCTCGCTTATTTATGGGCGATTTCATTAACGCCGATGATTAAGCGATTGTTCCAATATCATGGCGCCGAGCATAAAGTAATCAGTGCTTATGAAGCCGGTGAAGAGCTTACAGTCAAGAATGTGCAGAAATACAGCAGATTGCATTACCGCTGTGGAAGCAGCTTCATGGTGCTGACTGTAATCGTAGGTGTTGTCATCTATTCTTTCTTTCATTGGGATAACTTATGGGAACGTGTATATATTCGCCTGCTGCTGCTTCCTCTTGTCGTTGGAGTATCGTTCGAATTGCTGCGCATTACAAATTCATTACGCGACATCCCTGTACTCCGCTATCTTGGCTACCCGGGACTGTGGCTGCAGCTGCTCACAACCAAAGAACCTAATGATGAACAAGTCGAGGTATCTATCGCTTCCTTTAACCGGATGCGCGAACTCGATGCCGAACTGGAACGGAATGCTTCGGCTGAGCTTTCAACGCTTGGCTCCCATCTGGACCCCGTGAAAGGATGATTAATCGATGAGAAAACAGGCCATCATATTTTGGGTCCTTATCGGACTTGCGGCAATCGGAATTGTGAACAGTATGCTTGCAGGCGGATTACTGAATTGGCTCATCCCTGTCGTTCTCGTTGCCGCCGTGTTCCTTCTCTATAAATTCCCGCCGGCCAAGTATCGCTCGAAGTCGCCTAAAGTGAAGCCTTCTGCAAAAACGATGGCAAAAATAGCAAAAACGACGCCTCAGCGCCGTTCAGATTCCGCTCCCAAACGCAAGCATTATCCTTTTCAAGTCATCGAAGGTAACAAAGGCAAGAATGAGGATGGGCAGCAGCCTAAGTACCATTAGTAAATCAAGAAGAAATCTTTATAATCACAAGAATTAGAAAGTCTGCTGAAAATACTTTATGAATTCCTCTTCGTAATACTGGGTACTCCAGTCACCGAAGAACTTGCTTCCCGCCCGGAAGCCGGATTCGTGAAGCAGCAGGCTTTCTTCATGTGTAATATGAAATTGGGTCAGGCCTATACCAAGAATAGGAACCTTAACCGTGCGATACCGATTCTCCTGCTCAATATATCGCTCATCATGAGCGGATAACATGGTGTCAAATAATGCCTGCAGCATGCTGAAAGGACCGCCAATCCGGTGCGGTTGGTTCGAATTCTTCCCTACCATCTGAAAGCCTACGGTTGGAATTATCTCTCCACCAGGCTTTACCCCATCCTGATCGAACAGCCAAAGTGGCAAATTGCTGAGCAGTCCTCCGTCCACGATATGAATGAATTGATCCTTGAACGCCTTTCCCCGTGATAATTTAGGCGGCAGCCGAAGCAGGACAGGATCGAAGAAATAAGGGATACTGCAGCTCATTCTTACGGCATGCGCGACCTCGAATTGTTCGGGATTAATCCCCAGCTTATGCAAATCATCAGGAAGTATAAGAATTTTACCGCTGGTGATATCGGATGCGATGATCGTCAGCTTGCCTTTCTCCAGGTCCTTGAACGTTCTAACGTTCTTAACAAGCAGCACCTTTCTCAGCCAAGCCTCCAGCGCTTCCCCCGCATATAACCCTTTCTTTAGTAGAATACGCGTTGCCGGCCCAATAAGCGGCGTATTGAAGATGAACGATCTTTTCAGAAACTTGGTAAACGTTGTTGTCAAAATTAACTCTTTCATCTCTTCCGCATTATAGCCAGCTGCCATAAGAGCAGCAATAATAGATCCCGAGGACGTTCCGGCTAGTCGATCAAATTTGAAATCATGCATTTCAGCCGCACGTACCGCGCCTACCAGGGAGATTCCTCTGACACCACCGCCTTGAAACACACCATTTATGCGCATACGCCACACAGCCCCCATCCTACACAAGAGTGGCCACTCCCCATGGAATGGGGCGGTCTACTGCTTATGTATGTCGATGAGGGCTGTGTTTATGACATCAATCCAGGTTTAATTCCATCAATTTGTAAGAAAATATGATTTCAATAATGGCAGCAAGCCAAGTGGACTCTTGAGCAAATCCTTAGCACTGTAGAAGATACTTCCCTGCACTTCATCAGACTGCTTGTTGTACTTCAATTGGTTAATAATCTCCTGAGCGGTCTGCCATCCTATCTCTGGACTTCCCAGCTTGTAAGGAGCGTGCCCAACATACAATTTGACGCCTGTTCCACGCACTTCCTGAGACCACCAATCTACCAGCTTGTCATAGCGGGCATTCGTGAACGACATGCTCCAATAAATTTGAGGAGCCACATAGTCGATCCAACCATTTTGAATCCAAGTCCGGACATCCGCATACATGCTGTCATACGCGGTTACTCCCGCCTTGGTATCCGAGCCCGTGAAGTCAGTTGCCTTGTTGCGCCACACTCCAAACGGGCTAATGCCGAAGCTTACGCCCGGTTTGACATTATGAATGCTCTGCCCAAGGTCTCTCACAAAGATATTGATATTGTTACGGCGCCAGTCACCTTTGTTCTTAATTTGATCTGAATTATAAGTCTTATAAGTGCTGTCATCATTAAATATATCAGTGGAGCTTTCTCCCGACGGATAGAAGTAATCATCCAGATGCACACCGTCAATATTGTAATTGCGCACAACTTCCATTACGGAATCGATAATTTGCTGGCGGGCTTCCGGAATGCCCGGGTTAATGTACAGCTTCCCCCCCTGCTTCACAATCCAATCCGGATGCTGCACAGCCGTGCTGTTCGCAGGCAGCTTGCTGACATCGGTCAGAATACTAGCCCGGAATGGGTTGAACCAGGCGTGGAACTGCATCCCCCGCTTATGCGTCTCCTCTACCAAAAAGGCTAACGGATCATAACCGGGATTCTTCCCTGGTGTTCCTGTTAAATATTGAGACCAAGGCACAAGCTCAGATGGATAAATCGCATCCGCAGCTGGACGTACCTGTACAAATACAGCATTAATTCCCGTGTCCTGCAGCTTATCCAGCAGCGCTATATACTCAGTCTTCTGCTGATCTTCATTGCCATAGGATTTCGTACTCGGCCAGTCCAGGTTATAGACCGTTGATATCCAAGCCCCGCGCAACTGAGCCGAGTCTGTGTTCCCAGGAATTGTACCGGGCGTTGTTCCTGGTGCTGTAGGAGGTACGCCAGAATCTTTGGTGAATAAGGTAACCTGCTGCTTCGCCTGATTCCAGTTCACCAATATACCCAGGTGTTCTCCAACAAACCGAAGCGGAACCATTGTACGGCCACTTACGACCTGTACGGTGGCATCAAGTGTAACCGCTGTGCCGTTGACCTTCGCTGTTTTCTTGCCTGCCTGAAGTACCAATGTATCTGAACCCTTGGAGATGGTGGCAGTGCTTGCCGAATTGTTCCAATTGACGCTTGCACCCAACCCCTCGCTAATTACTCGAAGCGGGACCATCGTGAAATTGGATTTCAGAAATGGAGGCACGTCACTTTGAAGCGGTTGCCCGTCAAGCAGCATGGTAATCTGTGAAGCTTTGGCCTGGGCAGACGGAGACAGGGACGACAGACTCAGTACCGACAACAGCAACAGCATCAACAAACTACGAAACTTCATACACTACTAATCCTCCCAAATTCATAGATTTGCAGACAATCAACACTCAAAAGCAAGAATAGAAGCTTAAGGCATGAGCGTTATTCCCCCTAAAAAAAGAACAAGCACCTGCCTATAAGGACAGATGCCTCATTCACGAATCGCTAATCACTTCACCATGCAAAGCGTGAAGCTGCTGTATTCTTTGTTTATCCTGACGTAAAAACTCGACTAATGTTTCAATCCGGGTAATAGAATCCCAACTAAGATGATGCTCAATTCCCTCAACATCCTTGTAGATGTTCTCCTGCTGTACTCCGATCATTTCAAGAAACTCTTCCAGCAGCTCATGTCGGTCAACCAGACGTTTACCTACCTTCTTGCCTTTGCTGGTCAGAACAAGTCCTCTGTACTTCTCATAGATCAAATAATCGTCCTTATCTAACTTCTGGATCATCTTCGTTACGGAAGAAGGATGAACCTCCAAGCCTTCGGCTATATCCGAAACGCGGGCGTATCCCTTCTCATCAATGAGCTTGTAGATGCGCTCCAAATAATCCTCCATGCTGGGCGTTGGCATGTTTTTCCCTCATTTCTTTTTATCCACAATGGCCTGTGCGCCGTGAAACCTGCTCTTGTAATGATACATGTTAGAGAGAGGACTTGGCAAGTCCTGGCGGCGGCTGTACGTGCATTGTACTATTATTGCCATGACTCTTATTACGTCATTCCACACACAATAACAACATCCGATCTTTCCTGGAGGTTGATACAATGACTCCCCTTATTACCGCGGAACCATCTGCGAAATCCAAGGCTCATACCAAGCCTTTTGTTCCTGATTTTGCCTATTTCGAACCTGGGGCGCTGGAATATCCAAAAGGCATTGAGATAATGAACTGGGTCAAGTCCCAGGGTATCCCCTTCAAAATGACAACCTCGCATAACCGTATAACCGGTCTACCTGGAGACACAGAGCTCCAGCAGTACAAAAATGCAAAGCGTACGCTGGTCGTCGGAGTTCGCAAGACATTAACGTTCGATCAATCCAAGCCATCGGCGGAGTATGCCATTCCGATCTCGACAGGCTGCATGGGTCACTGCCATTATTGCTATCTTCAGACCACCTTAGGGGCAAAGCCTTATATCCGGGTCTACGTGAACACAGTGGACATCATAACAGCAGCCAAAAAGTACATCGACGAACGTATCCCCGAAATTACACGATTTGAAGCCGCCTGTACCTCGGATCCTGTGGGTCTTGAGCATATCACCGGCTCTTTAACGGAACTCATTAACTTCATGGCTGGAGAAGAATACGGGCGTCTAAGGTTCGTCACGAAATTTCATCATGTTGATCCCTTCCTGAACCTCAAGCACGCAGGCCATACCCGGATCCGGTTCAGTATCAACGCAGATTACGTAATCCGTCAATTCGAGCCAGCCACGTCCAGCTTTGAAGAGCGTATTGAAGCGGCGGGTAAAATAGCCAAGGCAGGTTACCCGCTAGGCTTCATCATTGCCCCGATTATATGGTATGACGGCTGGGAACAGGGCTACGCCGATCTGCTTCATCAATTGGCTCAGGCTATGCCTGCAGAACCTGTTAAAGATCTTACCTTCGAGATGATCCAGCACCGTTTCACCAAGACGGCAAAAGCGACGATTGAGAAAAGATATCCAAAAACTAAGCTTGAGATGGATATGGAGAAGCGTAAGAAAAAGTGGGGACGCTATGGTCAATATAAGTATGTATATCCGGATGAGCAACAAATCGCCCTGCGCGAATTCATCACAGAGCGAATTTTTGAGCATTTTCCCTATGCCAAGATTGATTACTTCACCTAAAATTTCAGCCAATCCGGTGTGATGCTCTGCAGCCATATGGTGATATAGGTCATCCGGTTGGTGAACAGCAGGATTCCCATAACCACCATCAACCCACCGCCAATCTTCATCATCAGACTAGAATATCGAAGAATCCACTTCGTTGAACCGATAAAGAACGCCAGTACAAAGAAGGGAACCGCAAAGCCCACCGAGTAGGCAGTAATGAGACCCAGCCATGTACCTGGAGCGCTTGCTGACAGCGCAATGATGGACATCAGAATAGGTCCAACACATGGAGACCACCCCGCCGAGAATCCGATTCCAAGGATAAATGAGCCTATGTATCCGGCAGGTCTCCATTTAAACTCCATCTTGCGTTCTTTCATCAGGAATTGCGGTTGAAATAACCCTAATAAGAACAAACCCATAACCATGATTAAGATTGCAGATAGCTGACGTATAAGGTCCCTGTATTCATTGAACAGCTGCCCGAACATTCCGGCTCCAAATCCAAGCGTGTAGAATACAGCAGAGAATCCCAGAATAAAAGCGAGCGTGTGGGTCATCGTCCGGAAACGGACGTTTGGCCTATCCTGTTCGTTACGCAGAGTCTGTACAGACAACCCTGTGATATAGGATAAATACGAGGGATACAAAGGGAGGCAGCAGGGCGAAATGAAGGACGCAATCCCGGCTGCGAAGGCAACCCATATATTAAGATCCGGCATATGTTCCTCCTGTTAAGTCAGTCCATTTTAGGCGGTGAACCCTCTTTTAGCGAGCAGGGTCAGAATTAGCATGGCAATCAGGAGCAGCACAATCGTAGCGCCAGGAGCCAGATTCCAGATTCCCGCGATCATCAGTCCTATAACAACAGCAATTTCGGCTATGACCACCGAGAAGATCACCGAGCTCTTGAAGCTTCTGGCAATAAACAAGCTGCATGCGGCAGGAATGGTGATCAGAGCGGACACCAGCAAAGCCCCTACAATCTTAATGGCTGTACTGATGACTAGCGCCGTCATCACTGTAATAAGCAGATTAAGCCATTTTACAGGCAGACCGCTAACCGCGGCCGCATCCTCCTCAAAGGTAAGCAGGAAGAATTCCTTGAAGAATATCGAGATTCCGAGCACAACAATGACTGTGACAGCACCAACCACATATAAGTCAGTTGTATCCAGTGTATAAATGCTGCCGAATAAGTAACTCACAACATCGGTATTATATCCCATCCCCAAGGTGAAGAACAGTGAGGCCAAGGCGACACCGCCGGACATAATAATCGCAATGGAGAGCTCGGCATAACCGCGATAAGCCTTTCGCAGCTTCTCGATTGCAAATGAAGCGACAATGGCGAAAACGAGTCCCACCGCAATAGGGTACACATTAATTAGAAAGCCAAGAGCCACACCCGCAATGGTTACGTGTGCCAGTGTATCTCCAATCATCGACAGACGACGCAATACAAGGAATATCCCGATAAGCGGTGCCGTAATTCCGATGAGCAGTCCGCCTGCGAGTGCTCTCTGGAAAAAATCAACCGTTAAAATTTCCAATGTTCATATCTCCTTCAGAAGCTAGTTGAGCGAATGCTGCAAATCTGGAATCTCACAGTCCGTATCATGGGAATGTCTGACATGGAACTTGATCCCGCCGCTTCGGTCACGCGGTTCCTTACCCAGATATCCTTCAATCATATCGATGTCATGGGACACCATCAAGAATGTCATATGATGATGAGCGTGCATGTGGAAGATCAGCTCGAAGAAATCGGCTTGGGTCTGTACATCGATCCCTACCGTTGGTTCATCAAGGATGAGCAGATCAGGATGATTAATTAAGGCCCGCGCCAGGAATACGCGCTGCTGCTGTCCTCCTGAGAGCTGTCCAATCCTTTTATTCGCAATATCCGTAATCCGCATGACTTCCATTGCATCCGAACACTTCTGCTGATCCGCCCGGCCCATCCGGCGAAAGATCTTCCGGTTACTATACAAGCCTGAAAGCACAACTTCCCGCACAGTGGCGGGAAACAGCGGATTAAATGCATTTTTCTGAGGAACATATCCAATTCGTTCCCAGTCCTTAAATTTCTGAATCGGTTCACCGAACAGCTTAATGCTCCCCTGAGACGGAGCAAGCAGTCCAACAATCATTTTGAGCAGAGTCGTCTTGCCCGTACCATTTGATCCAAGTACGCCAACAAAATCCCGTTCCTTGGCCGTAAAGCTCAGATCTGTTATAACCTTCTGATCCCGGTAAGAGAAAGATACGTGGTCTATTTCAATAATATTCTGATGACAATAAGCTGCAGTAGTGCCGCTGTCTGAGGTCATAACCGGCCGCCTTCCGTTTCCGTGTAATATCTATCTTATTGTAAAGCTAGAATTAAATTTTGCAAATTTTTCTCCATTAAAGTAAAATAATTATCTTTGTTCTGTTCTTCCTGCTTGGTGAGCCCTTCAACCGGGTTCAGCACCAGGGTCTGAACTCCTGTCTCCCCCGCCAGCGTACGAGCCAGCTTATCAGATACAAGTTCCTCAAAGAAGATATATTTGATATTCTCCTGCTTAACGACTTTGGACAGTTCAATGATATCTTGGGCTCTAGGTTCCGCATCAGGAGACAGCCCCATAATGGCATGCTGGGTCAATCCATAATCTCGGCACAGATAGCCAAATGCCTGATGGGATACAACAATTTCTTTCTTGCTCGTCTTAGCCAGCTCACTTGTGAACTTCGCATCCAGCTTATTCAACTGATCTGCAAGCTTCTCATAACGCGATTCATAATCTGCTGAGTGCGCCGGATCGACCTGCACATAACTGTCCTTGATATTCTTCGCGATCTGCATTGCTGATTTGGGACTTACCCAGGTATGGGGGTCCGACTTATGCGCTGCGGGTTCACTGTTACTTGATGCTTCCGCACTGTGATCATGTCCATCCGCTTCATCCCCTGCTTCAATTAGTGAGATGCCTTTGCTGACTTCGACGGTCTTGACTTTAGAGTCTTGACTCAGCCCTTTCAGGAAGCTGGGCACCCAACCTTCCAGGCCGGCCCCGTTGTAGAAGAATAACTGAGCTTTGGAAGCTGTAATGATGTCATTGCTTCTCGGTGTCCATTCATGCGGCTCTACCCCGGTCGGCAGGAGATTAATAACATTAGCATTCTCTCCACCAATTGCGGAAGCAAATTCATAGATCGGATAGAAACTCGTAACCACATTCACTTTACCTTCCACCAGCTGATTGGTGCCAACACGTCCACAGCCGGCCAGTACGGTTATAAATAATAGCCCAATTAAGGTCTGCCTCATTTTCAATTTCATTGATTTCGCCTTCCCTATTCGTAATAATTACTAAGAGAATTATAGGGGTACTATAAAATGAATGTCAACCCCGAGTTCCATTGTGCCCAGCAAAATAAAAAAAAGACCTTCTTCAAAAATGAAGAAGGTCCTCGCAAATCATTAAAATCTTTTATTTCACGACAGCGCCATTCGGCATGCTGTCTGGAACCGTTGCAAGCGTCAGCTGATCGCCCTGCGATGCGGCCAGTATCATACCCTGTGACAGCTCACCTCGCAGCTTCACCGGCTTTAGATTAGTCACCACGATCACTTTGCGGCCTACCAGCTCTTCAGGCTTATAGAACTTGGCTATTCCTGATACGACCTGTCTTTGTTCAAATCCAAGATCAAGCTGAAGCTTAAGCAGCTTATCAGCCTTGGCAATAGCTTCCGCGGAGATGACCTGGCCGACACGAAGCTCAACCTTGGCGAACTCATCGATGCTGATCTCTTCCTTGAGTTCAGGTGCTGGAGCCGCTTCCAGGGCGTCCTTAGCCCCACTAGCAGGTGCTTGCTCTTGCTGCGCTGCAGCAAAAGCCGCGGTACTGCCAGCCATAGCTTGAACGATATAAGCAACTTCCTCGGCACTATCAAGACGAGGGAAGATTGGCTCTCCCTGACCGAGCTTCGTACCGGCAGGAATTAACCCGTAGGATTTCGCGCTATCCCAGGCGGTAAGCTCGCCCTGGGCAATTCCGAGCTGAGCCCAAATTTTCGCGGGAGCCTGAGTCAGGAACGGCTGAAGCAGAATCGAGGCGATGCGCAGGGATTCTACCAAATGCACCATAACTGACGCTAGCTCATCACGCTTCGATTCATCTTTGGCCAAAGTCCAAGGCTGCGTCTCATCAATATATTTGTTCGTGCGGCTGACAAACTGACCGATGGCGGTAAGCGCGATGGAGAACTCAAGCTTCTCCATAACCTCTTCTACCTTCTCAACTGCAGCCTTTGCAGCATCTGTCAGTTCCTGATCAAAGGCGGTCACGTTCGGAACATAAGCCGGCAGCACGCCATCGAAATATTTATTCACCATAGCTACAGTCCGATTCAGCAGATTCCCCAGATCGTTAGCCAGATCTGAATTGATCCGCTCAACAAAGCTTTCCGGCGTGAACTGACCATCTGAACCGAAAGGCACTTCACGAAGCAGGTAGTATCTTGTTGCATCCAGACCGTAGCGGTCAATCAAGGTATTCGGATCCACCACGTTGCCTTTCGATTTGGACATCTTGCCATCCTTCATCAGCAGCCATCCGTGACCGAACACTTTCTTCGGCAGAGGAATATCGAGTGCCATCAGCATGATTGGCCAGTATATGGAATGGAACCGGACAATCTCTTTCCCTACCAGGTGTACATCTGCCGGCCAGTAGCGGTTATAGAGCTCCGCATTGTCGGTGCCATAGCCCAGTGCGGTAATATAGTTAGAGAGCGCGTCGATCCATACGTAGACGACATGCTTCGGATCGCCCTTGACCTTGACACCCCATTCAAAGGTTGTACGGGATACCGCCAGATCTTCAAGACCAGGCTTAATAAAGTTGTTAATCATCTCGTTCTTACGGGACTCCGGCTGAATGAAATCCGGGTTCTCCTCGTAATATTTGAGCAATCTGTCCGCGTAGCTGCTCATTCTGAAGAAATAACACTCTTCTTTCACCAGTTCGACCGGATGCCCGCTGTCTGGACTTTTGGCCCCTGTAATGTTCCCGTTCTCATCACGCACAACATCGACTAGCTGGGTCTCTGTATAGTAAGTCTCATCCGGAATACTGTACCAGCCTTCGTACTCGCCTTTATAAATATCCCCCTTCTGAAGCAGGCGGTCAAAAATGTCCTGTACGATCTGTTTATGCTTCTCATCTGTTGTGCGAATGAAATCATCATTAGAGATATCGAGTTTCTTCCAGAGCTCTTTGATTCCCTTAACAATCTCATCTACAAACTGCTGAGGGGTCATCCCTTTCTCTTGAGCCTTCTGTTCGATCTTCTGACCGTGCTCATCCGTACCCGTCAAGAACCGCACATCATATCCACGAAGCCTTTTGTAGCGGGACATTGCATCTCCAGCCACCGTGGTATAAGCATGGCCAATATGCAGCTTGTCACTCGGATAATAGATCGGTGTAGTCAGATAAAAAGTTTTCTTGTCAGACATCAGTAATCCTCCTTCTGGAATTT
The DNA here is from genome assembly GCF_050995535.1 of Paenibacillus sp. SN-8-1. Taxonomy (NCBI): domain Bacteria; kingdom Bacillati; phylum Bacillota; class Bacilli; order Caryophanales; family Paenibacillaceae; genus Paenibacillus; species Paenibacillus sp. SN-8-1. The sequence goes on along the minus strand of NZ_CP194782.1, from coordinate 1,851,054 downwards.
AAATTTCAGCCATAAAAAAACAAAAAACTCCCGCCCCATAATGGGACGAGAGAGTTCTCACGTGTTACCACCCAATTTCCCCGGACAAAATAACCACCCGGGCTCATTAACCGTCATATAGACGCTCCGATAACGCTGGATCAGCGCTTCCCCCTTACTGCAGGCATGCCCGCAAGCTCGAAAGAAGTTCCTCCCGGACCATCTTCCAAAGTCCCCCCAGACCGGTTCCCAGCTTCCTCCGGCTCTCTGCACTGGTTGGTTACCCTGTACTTATCCATTCTCAGGAAATATATATACTTAAAATATATGAAAAGTCATATGCGATGTCAAGTTAGGTCTCTTCTTGGAGATTGGCATTCTTATGACGCGGTGGAACCGGATCAAGCCCCCCGGGATGAAATGGATGACATTTAGCAATCCGCCGCGCGGCAAGCCAAGAGCCTTTCAGAGCACCATGTACCTCTATGGCTTCAAGCGCATAGGCCGAACAACTGGGATAGAAGCGGCAGGTTGGCGGCTTAAGCGGGGAGATGAATTTCCGATAGACATGGATAGGCCCCTGAACAACTTTACGCGTAATGGACATACCGCTTAGCCCTGATGCTCAGCTTCATAGGATTCCTGCTTGGCCGCCTGGCAGTCTTTACAATAACCGAATACTTCAAATTTATGTTTAACCACCTGGAATTGTTCTGGTTTATCGGCAAATGACATCGGACAGAAGTGAATGGGGTAGGTCTTCTCACATTGCAGACAAATCATATGATGATGGTGCCGTTCCTCACTACAGCCGCCCCTGAATTTAAGTCCGTCTTCAAAGACGATCTGCTCTATAACACCCAGTTCTTCCATAACACGCAAATTGCGGTAGACTGTATCAAAGCTTAGCCCGCTGTATTTCTTACACATATAATTATAGACATCTTTGGGTGTCAGATACCCTTCGGTTTCGGCAAATAATTTAGCCAGGGTCTTCCTCTGATCTGTAATCCGAAGCCCTTGGCTCGACATAACTCCAATAATCTGGTCTGTCGATAGCATATATTCTTCCTCCTGCCCTGACAAATCTGCTATCTCTCATAATGCCCCAAAAAGATACGTGAGTCAATCAGGACCCCATACATGCGAAAAGCCCTGTTCTCCAGCAATAACGCGCGCGGAGGGCAAGGCTTATTAATAAATTCACCAATATAAAATGAACTAACTGATGTAGTGAGCTAAATTGCGGGTGATTCTTGCAAGCGGTATTCTGACGGGGTCATCCCGAAATATTTCTGGAATACTTTCGTGAAATAACGTCTTTCTTGATAGCCTACACCAATGCCGATCTGGGCAATACTCTTGTTGCTGCTGCGCAAGAGACATTTCGCCACTTCCATCCGCTGCTTTGTCAAATATTCCACAAAAGTCTCCCCAAAATAATTCTTAAATAAGAGACAGAAGTAACTACAGCTGATTCCAAGGTATTCAGCGATCTCCTCAATCCCGAAATCTTGATCAAGCTTGTGCTGAATATAGTCCTGTGCTAACAGCATAAGCTGCTCAGAGGACTTCTTGGAAGAGCTTGAATCTGAATCTAACGAACGTTCCATAAGGGAGACAAACAGGGACAGCAGTTCCTTAAGGCTCAAAGACTGCTGCATCTGCTGCCAGACGAGCTCCTCTTGATCACTAGGCAGCATATGCAGTTCCCTCATCTCACGAACCAAATGGATTAGAAAGTAATGGAGCAGCTTCTCGGCTCTGCTTATAGATGGTTCCTTCAGGTGGCCTACATAATTTTTGAGTTCGCGTATCACCTGCTGCAGCGCATGGCCATCCCCATGTCTTAGCCCTGCTGCCATCTGCTCAATCCACTTCCACTGGGAGGTACGATCTTCGGATTCAGGCACTTTTTCTAGAGCGAAGGAGCTTTCTGCAATTACGAACCAATCTTGAGAAGAATTCAATATTAATGCCTGCTGCAGCTTTTTATATACTCCCGACAGTTCATTTAGAGCAACTGGCTCTTGATATAAGATCATCTGTAGACACATGGAATCCTTCTGATCTATTATGGCTTGCAGTGACAGAAATCTTGGAAGTAAATCTTCTCTCGTAATCGGCTCTCCGCCTGCTGCAGCGGAGAAAATAACACACCACTCACCTTCACGAACCTGAACTATAGTCATCTCCATCAAGACATTCCCTAGCACATCCTTGAGCTTCTCTTTGATATGAAGGTTCCATACCTTCCGTTCATGATTCGTCCAGGTCATCGACTTATACGCATAACCATTGAGATCAACTAACAATACTGCAAAGTTCTTACGTTCAACCAAGTTCTCTTCAGCCAGAATCATCTTGGCCTTATCCGCTTCCTGCCCAAGCAGAGTATGAAGCAGATAGTTCTCATTAGCCCAGAGGATCACTTCATTCAGCTGCTGCTCTTTGAGCAGCTTCTTTCTCTTAGCACGAATGTAATCAGCGATTTTGCACACCGTATTTTCCAGTTCCTCATAATCAATAGGCTTGCAGATATAATCCTTCACATGGTAGTGGATGGCTGCGCGCGCATATTCAAATTCCTGATACCCGGTTAGCAGCAGGACCTCACAATTATTATCCTGGCTGCGCAGCTCTTTGACGAAGCTGATTCCATTCATAAGTGGCATTCGGATATCACTCAAAATTAAATCAGGCTGGTGTTCATTTACCATTCGAAGAGCTTCTAATCCATTCCTCGCCAAGCCAACAATCTCAAAATCCATTCTCCCCCAAGGTATAACCTTGGTTAAATTATTCAAGATAGGCGCTTCATCATCGACCAGCAAGACTTTAAGCTTCAAATTTATCACCCAATTCATTTTTAGGAATCACACACTGAATAATCGTGCCATGTCCTGGAGCGGAGCATATAAACAAGCCATAACGAGCCCCATACTGGAACCTGATCCGGTCCATCACACTGCGTAAGCCGAGGCCCCTTCTCTCTTGATTCGTTACCAGAGGGCTCTTGGTTTCGACTTTAATTTCATGATCACTTTCATTGCAGTCAAAATATTTAAGATTGGAGAGTTGCTCCGAACTCATGCCTATTCCATTATCTTCTATTTGAAGCAGAATGCGGTTCTCATGAATCCACCCGCTAATCTTCAGATGACCTTTATATTCAATCCCTTCGAAACCATGCTGAATACTGTTCTCCACAAGAGGCTGGATTGTAAGTTTAAGCACAAGACAATTCATTATTTCTACTGGTATCTCCACACTGTAATCAAACACATCTTCAAAGCGGAATTTCTGAATTTCCAAATAATTAATGACATGCTCCAGTTCCTGCCTAAGCGGGATTTCCTCCTTACCTTGGAAGCTGATCCTCAGTACACTGGCCAGTCTGAGCACCATTCCGCTTACTTTCTTTCCTTGATTCTGCACGGCTAGAGCATTGATGGACTCTAGCGTATTGAACAGAAAATGGGGCTTAATCTGTGCTTGAAGCACTCTTAGCTCCGCGTTGGTCTTCTTCTCCTGCTCGTTCCTTACCTGGTCGAACAACTTAGAGATTTTATCCATTTGGTTATTAAAACCCTTCTGGAGCAGTAGAAGCTCATCGTTCCCCTTCTCATCTACCCTGGCACCTAAATCCCCAGCTTCCGCCTTGCGCATGAACCTTACAATGACCCCTATTGTCCCTGTAATACGATTCATGAAGAACACGTTGAACATCACAGCTGTAACTACGAAGATCCCTAGGATCCCCACGAACCACTTCGCAAAAGTCATCACTTCATTCGACAAATAACTCCATGAGGTTACAGATACAATGCTCCAAGGATGCTCTTTCAGATAATATATCGATATTACACTTTCCTGACCATCGAATTTACCTTTGAAACTCTGATATTTCCCACCGTAAGTTAGGTTCTCGTTGATATATTTATTGACCGAAGTGCCGTCAAAAGCATCTTTATTGTCATACAGAATTAGACCTTGATTGTTAACAAGTAAGAATCGGGTGTCTCGCTGATTAGCGCCAACCTGCAGGTTCTTAAAGATATCATCGATCTCCCAATTTTTGATTTGAACCGCAAGTATCCCCATTTTATGCAGGTTGCTTAGCTTCTTAATGACCCTTATTTGTGTGAAAACCGGCTCGGAGCCTGTTAACTCGGGATATTCGTGTGGCGCAATCCATAGCGCACGGCCGTTTAAGTCCATCACTTCTTTGTACACCGGATGGTTCTTTAATTGCAGATAGGTCAGAGGTGTGAAGCCTTCCTTGTCAAAGACGGGAAAAGGCTTGAGAGATTCATAATTCTTATAACTAGACAAGTTGTTGAGTGTATTTAAATTGTAGAGGAAAGCATAATCGATGGCCGGATGGTTATACAGCAGAGTCCTAAAGCTAGTCTGGTTGGCATTCAGTTCGATCTGACCCTCGTTCGTGAGGTTCTGAGTCTTGGGATCACTGGAAGAAAGGGCAATCTGGAATAATTCCCGGTCACTCCCGCTGCGGGTCACATTGTCAATCTCCTTGAACACACTATTGATACTAAATCCAATAGACTTTAAAGCGTACTCAGACTGCTCGCTATACTTGCTTTCAATTGACCGGAAAGTAACTAGAAATGTGATGATCCCGAGTACAAAAATAGGAATAATAAGAAGAAGAATAAATGCGGTAAGAAGTTTGATACGTAAATTCATAGGGATAACTCCTCACTCATCTAGCATTTATCCCTTAACGCTACCCGCAGTTACTCCTTCGATAATCTTCTCCTGCATAAATGCGTAAATAACAATAACCGGAACAACACTGTATACAATTCCGGCAGACATTTGCGCATAATTCATTTGGTACTGGTTACGGAACTGAACCATTCCAACGGGCAGGGTGCGAAGGGTATCTTTTGACAGGAAATAATTGGCTAGCAGGAACTCATTCCAGTTGCTAAGGAAATTCACGATGAAGACTGTAACTATCGCGGGAACAGTTAAAGGTAGTACTATCTTAGCAAAGATACCTGATGCGCTCAATCCATCCATTACCGCCGCCTCTTCAATCTCACTAGGGAGAGAACGCATAAATGCAGCCAGAATGATCACGGTAAATGGAATGGCATTTCCGATATATGGAATGATCAGCGCTAAATGCGTATTTAAAATTCCCAGCTTGTTCACAAGAGTATAAATCGGGAGCATCATAGCATTGTTAGGGATTAGCATTCCAATCAGGACGGCGCCAAACAGGACGCCCGCTAGCCGTCCATACCGCATTCGAGTCACGGCGAAAGAGAACATGGATGCCAGCAATATCGTTAACAACGCTGAAATTAGGGAGATATATAGGCTGTTAATGAAGTAGGTGCTGATTTTTGCATTTACCCAAGCCTCATAGTAATTACTGAAAACAAACTCCTTTGGTAGTCCAAATGGATGAAGTGCTATCGCATTATTATCCTTCTTGACTGAGGAGAATAGGACGAATAAGAACGGGTACAGAATAACCAGCAGGTAGCCTAACAAAAATAAATGAGGAATTCCCCTCTTCAGGTTCCGTACCATCAATAGTCAATCCTTTCCGTACGCCGTGCAACCAGCAGTTGATATATTAAGGTAACAATTAGCGTAAAGATAAAGATCAAGACAGCAATCGAGTTACCGTAACCGTATTTGAAGCTCGTAATCGCATATCTGAGCATATACGTAGCCATAACCTCGGTGGAGCCCGCCGGGCCGCCATTCGTCATGAAAATAACGATATCCGCTGCTTTCATTGCACCTGCAATGGAGAGCATAATGACCACGGAGATGATCGGCGTGATAAGTGGTAGAACGATACGGGTTGCACGCTGATACGCAGTGGCTCCATCAATCGCGGCAGCTTCTTCGAGTTCCTTCGGGATCGACAGAATAGCGGCCAGAACCATAATAATGTAGTATCCGGTCCACTGCCACGCGTTCGTGATAAGGATAGACAGCATCGCATAACTGCCATCAGACAGCCAATAGATTTTGCCAACTCCAAAAAAACTCAATAATTTGTTAAGGAGACCGATATCAGGTTCATAAATGAATCCCCATAGAATACCAATAACTGCCGTAGACATAATAGATGGCAGGAATACCACGGTCTTGTACAGACCTTTCAGCTTCTTAACCTGTGCTATCAGGAGTGAGAAGATTACAATCACAGGTACTTGAAGGAATACGGAGAACAAAATGAAATATACGTTATTTTTCACGGCTACCCAGAAGCGATCCTGACCCAGTGCTTTGATAAAGTTATCGAAGCCGATATACTTAATTTTGCTAAGTTTCGCAACGCCATTCCAACTGGTGAAGCTGAAATAGATAGAAGACAAAATCGGATATAGGAAAAACATTAGGAACAGTACGACTGCAGGCAATACGAACAAGATAAACACAGTAGGATTCTTCATTGCTTTGTTCATACCAAACCTCCGGTTTATTAGACAACAGGTCTTCCTTCATCCATTGTCCATCTCTAGTGTAGAAAGAAATGCATCCTTACTTCGTAGTAAGGATACATTTCTTAAGTATGACCAATAGGTTATTCTTTGTTAGCCAGAACCTCATCCGTCACTTTTTGAAGATCCTCAGCCATTTTCCCAGGTGTCGTCTGGCCGCCAATCAGCTTTTGGATTTGTACGGCACTGAACTCTGTATTGATATCCGCATCCACTTGAGAATCCCAAGCCGGGAAGGAGCCCTTCGTGCTGTTCAGTACTTTAATGATATCCTTCATCAATTCATCATTGACCGTAGAATTAAGTTTATCTTCAGGAATGGTCATCGAAGGCAGTACGCCATCTTCTGTCAGTCCCCGAAGCTGCATATCTTCGTTGAATAGCTCCTTAATGAACTTCTTAACTGCGTCCAATTTACGAGGATCATCTGCCACAGATGCAGAGAATCCGTAACCGTTATTGGAATCACGCATAAGAGCTGTTTGCTCACCGGTGCCACCCTCCACAGGAGGCATATTGAAGAACCCTACTTTACCGATCATGGCTTCGCCTGACTGTCCTTTTTTGAATACAGAGGATTTCCATGTTCCGTCAAACCACAGCGGGGCTTCTCCGGATGTGAACTGGCCCGTAATGTCCCCGTACGCGAAACCGAGCTCACCTTTTTTGAAATAACCTTTTTTCTCCCAATCCACATGCTTCGCAAATGCCTTTACCATGTTAGGATCAGTCCATTTGGCTTCACCAGCAGCGATTCTTTTGACGATGTCCGGCCCCGCGTAACGAGCCCATAATTGGTTGGTTAGCATTAGAGGAACCCAACCCTCCTTAGAAGCTGCGGCAATTGGTGTTTTGCCATCCGCTTTGATCTTGGCCAGGAGGTCTTCCAGCTCGGGAAAAGTTGTTGGCACTTGCAAGCCTTTTTGAGCAAAATATTCTTTGTTATAGAAGAAACCTTCAGCAGAAGCCCCAATAGGCAGACCATACACTTTGCCTTCATAAGTATAAGGATCAAGCACGTTAGGGAATTTATCACTAAGGCCAAGCTCCGCAAGAATCGGGGTCAGATCCAGCATTCTGCCTTCCTTGGCATACAATTGAGCATCCGGACTTCCGAATACATCGAAGATATCTGGCGGGTTCCCTGCTGCCATCTCACCGCGCAGCTTCTCTTTCCGGTTAACCTCGGAATCTACAGCGTCCAGCTTGATCGTAAGGCCTGGAGTCTCGTCCTGAACTTTCTTCACCACATCCTGCAGAATGGCCAGTCGATTCTTCTTGTCGGCTCCAACCTGAGTATGACGAAGTGTCACCTCAAAGGGTGAGTTATCTGTACTCTCTTCCTGCTTGGCTGGCTCACCGGATTTAGCAGGTTCCCCCGTGTTGGAACCGCCACTACAAGCCGAAAGCATAGTGGTTGTCACCAGGAGCAGTGACAGCAACAATACCAGACTCTTTTTCATATATATTGACCCTCCCGTAGAATGGTTTGCCTTACACTTTTCATTATAGGAAACGCTTTCACAAATGGTAAGGAGGACATATTTCTTATGGAGGGATAAATTCTTCTAATTGCCATGTACGAAGGACTGAACGTAACAAAAAACGTGAGGCTTAGTACCCGAAGATACTAATTCTCACGCTATTGATGATTCGCTTAACTCTTCACATGTAAGGCGCTTTGGCTTTGGCTTCGCCCTTCAGCCACGAGCTGATAGGCTCTTTGAACTTCTTCATCGGTCGGAGAGGGTACATTCTCAAGCGGGTACTTCCAATTCAAGGCTTCCCATTTATATATCCCCATTTGGTGGTAAGGAAGAATTTCAAATTTCTCTACCCCATTCAATGTCCCTATAAAATGGCCCAATCGCAGCAAGTCTTCCCTCTCATCATTAATACCAGGAACAAGCACATGTCTGATCCACATCGATTTGTTATGCTCAGACAGCCATTCTGCCATACGAATCATCCGCTCATTCGGCTTGCCTGTTAATTCAATGTGCTTCTCATTATCAATGTGCTTCAAATCCAGAAGTACAAGATCCGTTACGTCAAGTAAATCTTTGATTTTGTCTCCTTCATTGTAACCATTGGTATCTAAAGTAGTATGAAGACCCCACCGCTGCTTCACCTCGCGGAATAGCTCAGCTACGAAATGCGCCTGCAGCGTCGCCTCTCCTCCAGACACGGTCAGTCCGCCGCCGGAAGAACGATAGTAGTTAATGTAAGGCTCAATTTCCGCTAGAACCTCGTCAAGCCGCATATCCTTACCACCTGTCAAATTCCAGGTATCCGGATTATGGCAATATTTGCATTTCAGCAGGCAGCCCTGCATGAAGAGGACGAACCGAATTCCCGGGCCATCAACGGTTCCGAATGTTTCTAGTGAGTGAATATGACCTGTGAGCATGTTTGTCACATCCCTTTCTGCAGGAACTGCAGCTGATTATGATCTTACTAAATATGGTCGGTTGTAACTACGGGGAAGGCATGGACTTCCGGCCGCTGTTGTCCCCAGATTTACTGAATTATTACGCTCTCTGCGGTAGAAATCCGGAGAATCTTACATTGAGCCGTGGAAAGTACGGTTAATCACATCGAGCTGTTGTTCACGAGTCAGCTTAATGAAGTTGACCGCATATCCAGATACCCGAATAGTCAATTGCGGGTAGTTCTCCGGGTGATCCATGGCATCCATCAACTGTTCACGGTCAAATACGTTGACATTCAAGTGATGTGCATTGCTGCCGAAATAGCCATCCATCATGGATACGAGATTGGATTTGCGGATCTCAGGTTCCTTACCGAGTGCTTTAGGCACAATGGAGAAGGTGTTAGAGATGCCGTCGAGGCTGTGTTCATATGGCAGCTTGGCTACTGAACTAAGAGAAGCAAGAGCACCTTTCTTGTCACGTCCATGCATTGGATTAGCCCCTGGAGCGAACGGTTCACCGGCTTTACGTCCATCTGGCGTTGTACCTGTCTTCTTCCCGTATACTACATTGGATGTGATCGTAAGAACAGATTGTGTTGGCATTGCATTACGATAAGCTTTGTGTTTGCGGATCATGCTCATGAATTGTTCAACCAACTCAACTGCAATTTGGTCAACCCGATCATCATTGTTACCGTAGCAAGGGAACTCGCCCTCGATCTCAAAGTCAACAGCAATTCCATTCTCGTTGCGAATTGGTTTAACTTTGGCATATTTAATGGCGCTCAGGGAGTCAGCCGCAACGGAAAGTCCTGCGATACCGCAAGCCATAGTACGAAGGATATCACGGTCGTGCAGCGCCATTTCAATCCGTTCATAACTGTATTTATCATGCATATAGTGAATAACATTAAGGGTATTCATATAAAGCTTAGCCAACCATTCCATCATCGGTTTGAACCGTTTCATGACCTCGGCATAATCCAGCACTTCTCCCGTAATAGCAGGATACTCAGGACCAACCTGAACGCCGGACTTTTCATCCTTACCCCCATTAATTGCATACAGCAAAGCTTTGGCCAGGTTCGCACGAGCGCCGAAGAACTGCATTTGCTTACCGATCTCCATAGCGGATACACAGCAGGCAATTCCATAATCATCGCCATAGATCGGACGCATTAAATCGTCGTTTTCATATTGAATGGAGCTGGTCTCGATGGATACTTTAGCACAGTACTTCTTGAAGCCTTCAGGCAGCTTCTCGGACCACAGCACAGTCAGGTTCGGTTCTGGGGCAGGTCCAAGATTATAGAGCGTATGCAGGAACCGGAAGCTGTTCTTAGTTACTCTTGTCTGACCGTTAACGGCCATACCTCCGATAGATTCTGTCACCCAAGTAGGGTCACCACTGAAAAGATCATTATAGTCAGGTGTACGCAGGAATTTCACGATACGAAGCTTCATAACGAAATGGTCAACCAATTCCTGAGCTTGCTCCTCAGTTAAAGTACCTTCAGCCAAATCCCGCTCAATGTAGATATCAAGGAAAGAGGATACACGGCCCAGGGACATCGCGGCACCATTTTGCTCCTTAATCGCTGCAAGGTAACCGAAGTAGACCCACTGGAACGCTTCTTTTGCATTGTTAGCCGGCTTGGAGATGTCAAATCCATGCATTTCAGCCAACACTTTAAGCTCTCCAAGAGCACGAATTTGTTCAGAAAGTTCCTCGCGAAGGCGAATGACATCCTCATCGATCACATCAAGCTCTAACTGCTTAAGCTCATATTTCTTCTGATTAACAAGGAAATCTACACCATACAGAGCGACTCTGCGGTAGTCTCCGATAATACGGCCGCGGCCATAAGCATCTGGGAGACCTGTAATAATGCCGGCTTTACGAGCTGCTCTCATTTCAGAAGTATAGGCATCAAATACACCCTGATTGTGCGTTTTGCGAATGCCGTTAAAGATATTAATAACTTCTTCGGGCAGCTTGAAGCCGTATGCCTCACATGCATCAATCATCATTCTAATCCCGCCAAAAGGCTGGATGGAACGCTTGAACGGTGCATCAGTCTGAACGCCGACGATTTGCTCTTTGTCTTTATCCAGATACCCTGGTTTATGAGAAATAATTGTAGATGGGGTGTTGACGTCAACATCGAGTACGCCGCCATTATCCCGTTCCTTCTTAGTCAATTCGGAGACAATGTCCCAGAGTTCCTTGGTGTTCTGAGTGGCACCCTGCAAGAAATCTTCCCGGCCATGATATGGATTTATGTTATCATCAATGAAATTACGCACATTGACTTCTTTTTGCCATTTCCCCTTCTTGAAGCTTCTCCATCCGGATTGTACGGTTTGTACTTCTCTCTCGATAACCGACATGATATTTCCCTCCATCACATAAATTTTGATGCAAGCTGGAACATGTGAGGTCACTTAGTTTATACATCATAGTTCATTGTGATAACTTTCACAAAACAATCTAACCAGGTGCCACTCGTGACTTCATCTATGCCCTATCCCTGTATCTTTGGGACTCTTTATACTATTATCATAGAGGTTTCCCCGTAAAAAGGATGTGACAAATATCACTCTTTCGGTGATATTTGTCACTCCGTTTTCAGCGTGCTATTTAGCTATACCTTCTTACTCAAATCTTCCGTAGAAGGCGTCTCTATACACTTCTGCGAGCTCTTTTACAAGCGGCAGTTTAGGATTGGCAGTTGTACATTGGTCTTCGAATGCGCGATCTGCCAGGTAGTCTACTCTGCTCTCGAAGTCTTTTGGATCAAAGCCGAGCTCTTGGAACGATTCTGGAATTCCCAGCTTCTTGTTCATGTCACGGATTGCGTTGATCAGGCTTTTCACGCCTTCCTCGGTTGTACGAGCAGGCAGTCCCAGAATGCGGGCGATTTCTGCATAACGCTGGTCAGCCACAAAGTTCGTATATTTAGGGAACGCGGCGAACTTCGTTGGTTTTTTCGCGTTATAGCGAATAACGTGCGGCATCAAGATCGCATTGGTACGGCCGTGGGCAGTATGGTACTGGCCACCCCATTTGTGCGCCAAGCTGTGGTTGATGCCCAGGAAGGCATTGGCGAACGCCATACCAGCAAGAGTCGATGCGTTATGCATTTTCTCACGTGCCAATTTATCTCCAGTCAGAGCCGATTTCTCCAACCATTCGAATACGAGCTGAATAGCTTTGATAGCAAGACCATCTGTGTAGTCACTAGCCATAACAGATACATAGGCTTCAATGGCGTGGGTAAGTACGTCCATACCAGTGTCAGCTACTGCTACTTTAGGCAGACTGTATACGAATTCCGGATCAATAATTGCAACATCAGGTGTTAATTCATAATCAGCAAGCGGATATTTTGTATTGCCGTTCTCTTTATCTGTAATAACGGCGAACGAAGTCACTTCCGAACCTGTACCCGAAGTTGTTGGAATGGCTACGAACTGTGCTTTTTGGCCAAGGCGCGGATATTTGTAGATCCGTTTGCGGATATCCATGAATTTTTGTTTCAGGTTGTTAAAGTCAGTGTCTGGATATTCGTAGAACAACCACATACCTTTTGCCGCATCCATTGGTGATCCACCACCCAGTGCGATGATGCAGTCTGGCTGGAATTGATTCATCAGCTCTGTACCGCGTTGTACAGTAGTAGTCGATGGATCTGGTTCAACTTGTGAGAACACTTCAATGGCAACTGGAGTCTCGCGCTGACGCAGATAATGTTCTACTCTATCAACATAACCAAGCTTAACCATCATCGGGTCTGTAACAATCAATACACGTGTGATATCCGGCATTTTGGCGAGGTACTGAGTAGCCCCTTTTTCAAAATAGACTTTGGAAGGTACTTTGAACCATTGCATATTCACGGTACGACGATTCACCCTTTTCACGTTAATTAAGTTCACTGCTGTCACGTTCGAAGAAGTTGAATTCCGTCCATACGAACCGCAGCCAAGTGTAAGCGATGGAAGGTTGGTATTGTAAATATCCCCGATACCGCCTTGCGAAGATGGTTGATTTACCAGAATCCGGCAGGTAGGCATACGATCAGAGAACTTCTGAATAACTTCCTCATTGTTCGAGTGAATAACCGAAGAGTGACCCATACCGCCAAATGCGACAACTTCTGCTGCACGATCGATACCTTGCTGTGCACTGCTTACTTTGTAGCAAGCGAGTACTGGGCTAAGCTTCTCGGCAGACAGTGGGTACTTGGTGCCTACTCCTTCAATTTCAGCAACCAGAATTTTGGTTCCTTCCGGCACTTGAATGCCGCACATTTCAGCGATCTTCACAGCAGGTTGACCTACGATTGTAGGATTCACCGCACATTTGTCGGCTACAATTGCCCCTGCAGTCAGTTTGGCGGCTTCCTCTTTATTCACGAAGTAGCATCCATTTGCGATCATTTTTTTCTTCACTTGATCGAAGATTGGCTCTTCAATAATTACAGCTTGCTCTGAAGCACAGATCATTCCGTTGTCAAATGTCTTGGACAAGATCAGGTCGTTCACCGCTTGGTCGATATCCGCACTTTTCTCGATGAAGCAAGGTACGTTACCAGGACCTACACCAAGCGCTGGCTTACCACAGCTGTATGCTGCGCGAACCATTGCAGAACCGCCTGTAGCCAGAATCAAAGCAACATCAGGGTGATTCATCAGTGCGTTGGTCTTATCCATGGAAGGTGCTTCAATCCATTGGATGCAATCTGCCGGAGCACCGTTCGCTACTGCTGCTTTGAGCAGAATCTGTGCAGTTTCTGTACAGCAGCCTTGTGCTGAAGGGTGGAACCCGAAGATGATTGGGTTACGAGTCTTGATCGCAATCAGGGCTTTAAAAATAGTGGTTGATGTTGGATTCGTAACCGGTGTAATCCCCATGATAATTCCAACAGGTTCGGCAATCTTCTGGAAGTTGTCGAATGGATTATCTTCAATAACACCTACAGTTTTGTTATTCTTGATGCTATGGTAGATATATTCGGTTGCGAACATATTCTTAATAATCTTATCTTCATACACTCCGCGTCCTGTTTCTTCAATGGCCAGCTTAGCCAAGTACATGTGCTTATCCATGCCGGCTAGAGCCATGGCCTGAACAATTTTATCGATTTGTTCCTGATCCATCTTCATGAAGGCATCGGTTGCTTTCTTTGCTTTGTTGATTAGTGTCTGGATGTGTTCTTCAGCGGTTGGCTTTACGGGTTCATTTACTTCGGTTTTAACAGCCATTACTCTCATCCTCCTATTATTTAGGTAAGCGAGGTTTAAGAGAAATTACAATCGTGAATATTTTCACAAATGCATTAATCTCAAAAGCCTTTCGCTTGACTTCCTTCTCTCTACGCATTCATCTTAGCATGGTGAGAAATCGCATACTGTGACATTTATCACTAAAAATAACTAAAGTGAAATAAATCACAATGTTCGTATATTCGCCACTTTTACGCCCCGTATAAGCCCCTCAACCGCTTAATTTAGCTATATAATTGAGGCATAGAAATGGATCGGACCTTTAGTCCCCTCCAGATAGAAATTGAATAAATTGGATGACTAAGGAGTGATCGGTTATGAATGAGTATTTGACTACAACCTTGACCCGAGGGAATACCGGCAGCTTCACCGAGCAAAATTTTAACCGTCTGTTAGTAATGATGAAGGACAAACTTTATCCGTCCGGGTCTCATTTGTTCTGGGAGGGAGATGTGGCCGATAAGCTATTCTTTATTAAGAGGGGACGAATCAAATTAACGAAATCAACAGATGAAGGTAAGGAACTTATCTTATATATGTATCAAAGCGGTGACCTTGTCGGTCAAGCCGATCCCTTCTTTGGTTCCCGGTACAGCTTCACAGCAGAGGTAATTGAAGATAGCGAAATTGGAATCATTGAACAACGCGATCTGGAGACTATCGTGTGTCAGCATGCTGACTTTGCCATTGATTTCATGAAATGGATGGGCATTCATCACCGTCTGACACAGACCAAATTTCGTGACCTTATGATGTATGGCAAACCCGGGGCTCTCTGTTCCACCTTGATCCGTCTTAGCAACTCTTATGGGGAGAAGCAAGGAAATACTATCCGTATCAACAAGAAGATCACCCATACGGATCTCTCCAATATGATTGGAGCTACCCGGGAAAGTGTGAACCGGATGCTCAGTGATCTGCGCAGGAAGGATGCCCTGGAATATGAGAATGGCTTGATCATTATTAAAGATTTGGTCATGCTGCAGGATATTTGCCACTGTGAATTATGTCCAAGTCAAATTTGCCGCATTTAAATAATTTATTTGAAAAGCAGTCAGAGCCGTTATCCGGCCTGCCTGCTTTTTTGTGTTTTAGACAGGTCTCAATCTTAAAATAAACTTACATTACCACTAGCCGGACAGGATTTGGCCTCAGTAAATAGAATTAAATGACTTAAGAAATAAGTCCATAGTTCACACCCCACTGGAGGTCAAAGTCATGAATCCCACCATTCTAATTGTTGATGATCAACCTGACATAGTAGAGCTGCTAAAGCTGTTTCTGGAGAGAGACAATTACCGTGTTCTAGAGGCCTATGACGGGATGAAGGCATGGGAGATTGTTCAATCCGAACAAATCGACCTGGCTGTTATTGACATCATGATGCCTGTTCAGGACGGCTTTCAATTAGTGAAGCAGATACGTTCGGTTTATAAAATGCCCATTATTTTCCTCTCCGCCAAGAACCAGGATAGTGACAAGATCCTGGGACTTGGCCTTGGAGCAGATGATTTCATAGTAAAGCCTTTTAATCCCCTGGAAGTCGTAGCTCGTATTCAAGCCCAGGTTCGACGAGCCTATGACTTCAACGATGCCCTGCCGGTGTCTTCGGCTCCTCCTACTGTTGATATCATGATTGGCGGCTTGAAGCTGCATCCTGAGTCTTGTACCTTGTTATTGGAAGGCAATGAAATTGAGCTTACCTCTACAGAATACAAGCTGCTCAAGACCTTTATGGAGGCACCGGGGCGTGTTTTTACGAAGAAGCAGTTGTTTGAGAAAGTATGGAGCGATCCTTACTGGAAAGATGACAACACCATTATGGTTCATATCTCACGGCTCCGGGATAAGATTGAGGTTGACCCCAGGCAGCCTGTCTATATCAAGACTATACGAGGGCTTGGTTATAAATTTGCGAAGAAGGAAGATTTCTATTGAAATCCAAGGGACGCCTATTTCACTCACTGGTTAAGTCTTATTTGTTCTTTGCTCTAACGCTTGGAATCATATATATATTGGTTCAATTATTCTCCGGAGGCTTATCCGGCGGTTATTCGGACGATCCTGTTGATGCCTCTCAGATTGTCAAATCGGACTATACCTCCATCAATTCGACAGCGATTGAGGAATCCGGAGGGTGGATTGAAATCCTGGATAACCAGCGAAAAGTCATATACGTTAGAGGGAATAAGCAGGACGAGCGAACCCGATATTCCTCAGAGGAACTAATGTCCATGCTGTATTCCGGTCAGAAAGGGGCCTTCCTGTACTCCATTGCTCCATTTAAATCCAGTCAAGGTACGAGCTTGTTCTGTCTGGTAGCTATACCGAGGGAACATGGTCAGTCAGAGCTTAAGCTCCTAGAGCCTCCCCAGAGTATTAACCTTACTTTAACAAGTGGCTTTTATGGGATTCTTCTTCTGTCGGTGATTAGCGCATATTTTTACAGCAGGTGGACCTCATCCCGCCTTACCATACCATTGGAACAGATCTCAGCCGCAATCAAGCATATGCGCGAAGGGAATTATGATCAGCGTCTAGCATTCAGATCCAACGAGGAGTTAACCACCATACAAGAGTGCTTTAACGATATGGCTGAACATCTTCAAGAGACGGAGCAGTCGAACCAAATCCTAAAGGATAGCAAACAGCGAATGCTTCTCGATATCTCCCATGATTTAAAGACACCGATTACAACGATTCAGGGCTACGCAAGTGCTCTGCTGCTGGGTCTTGCTGATAATGAGGAGAAGAGACTGAAGTATTTGAATCTAATCTATACGAAGGCCAATTTAATGACAGACCTAATCGAGGATCTGTTTGAATTATCCAAACTGGATACCGCGGATTATCCACTGTCAGGAGAGTTCAGAGATACCGATCTGGGTGAACTGGTTCGTGAGATTGCCGCTGAGAATTACGATCAGTTCGAGCAAAAGCACTTTAATCTGTCACTATCCATTCCTGCGGAGGAGATCGTCATTCGTCTCCACCCTACTTTGATGAGCAGAGCGATATCCAATCTGCTTATGAATGCTCTTAAGTATAATCCCGAAGGAACTTCGGTCGACATTGAGCTTGTCCAGTCTAAGGATGAAATTAGTCTCAATATTAGCGACAATGGCATTGGAATACCTGAATCCATTCGAGATACCCTCTTTGATCCGTTTGTTCGGGGTAATGCTGCGCGGACTAGCGATGGAGGAACGGGACTCGGACTATCCATTGCCAAAAAGGCCGTTGAACTGCACGGCGGAGAACTGCAACTGCTGAATACAGCGGGCAGAACCATTTTTCAAATCAAACTGTTCAAAGGAAGAGCTAAGTTGCTTAACTAGCAGCTTAGCTTTTTTGTAAGTTATCTATGTAATTTCATTTATTCGTGCTTGCGAATTGCTCCTTCATATCTGGATACAAAATCACGCGAATGTATTGCTAATTACTCTTGAACTGATAGAACTTATTCACCGTTCATGCTTTCATACTTCTTGGTATCAGTGTAATATTGTATCTTGTCGGTAAATGGACTGGTTAACACAGCCTATCTATCATCAGCCGTGTCACACAAATAAAGGATCCTTTCACATGAAAGGATCCTTTATTGATCTCGTTATATTCTTGCTGGCTCAAGAGCGACAGCACCTACAAAGACAATACCACCCTTGACTATTACGGGAAAAGTTCTCACCTGACCTACATCGGGCGCCTGCACGAGCCCAGTCTTAAGGTCAATCTTCCAATCATACAGCGGGTCATATAGATATGTGCCAGAGACGATCCCTTCTGCCAGCGGCCCTCCCTTGGGATGAGGATTCTTGTTCTCCACCGCATACATCTCTCCGGTTGAGCTCAGGAATATCGCAACTTTCAGTTCACCCACCTGTGCAACCCGGCCGATTTGTGCGGGAAAATCATTCACCGTTCCCACAGGATAATAGGCATGCTTTTCTTCCATAGATTATCTCTCCTTTCCAAATTCAAGGGCTTATTTCTGCAATAATGCAGGGTCAAGCTGGTTATATAGAGCACTTTGTGCACGTTCATCATTTATTACTTTCTTCCAAGGGTCCTCAACTTGCTCAAGCGCAAATTCAATGCGTTCCATCAGAGCCTTGCGATTGGCTTCATCCTCTACGACTGCAGCCCGGATGTGTTCGAGACCTAGGCGTTCAACCCATTCCGATGTTCTCTCCAGATACTTGCCGGTCTCCCGGTAAAATTGCATAACAGCACCACAGATTTCAATGAGCTCCTCATCAGTCTTTACTTTGCAGAGCGAATCAGCCAGACGGGCCTTAATACCACCATTACCGCCGATGAATATTTCCCAGCCTCCGTCATTACCAACGATACCAATATCCTTCGTGCAAGATTCGGCGCAGTTTCTTGGGCAGCCGTTGACCGCCATTTTGAATTTGGCCGGGAAATCCAATCTCTCGAACTTGCGTTCAAGAAGAGCCCCCATTCCCATCGAATCCTGAGTACCAAAGCGGCAGAACTGCGACCCAACACAGGTCTTCACCGTACGCAGCGATTTGGCATAAGCATAGCCTGAAGGCATATCCAGCTCTTCCCATACTTTTGGAAGATCTTCCTTCTTCACCCCGATTAGGTCTAGACGTTGACCGCCAGTGACTTTAACGGCTTTAACATCATATTTGAGCGACACATCGGCAATTTTCTTAAGGTCTTCTGGGGTAGTGACACCGCCGTACATTCTAGGAACTACGGTATATGTGCCATCCTTTTGAATATTCGCATTCATACGTTCGTTCACAAAACGTGATTCCTTCTCATCATGATGAGTATCCGGATAGATCATTCCCAGATAATAGTTCAAAGCCGGCCGGCACTTCGAGCATCCTTCCGGTTGGCTCCAGTCAAGCACATGCATGATTTCCTTCGTCGTGCTAAGACCTTTGTTCTTGATCTCTGCAACAATTTCATCACGGCTTAACGTTGTGCAGCCACATATTCCCTGCTTGGCTGATTCCTTGAAGCTATCTCCAAGTACATACTGGAGAATCTGCTCTACGACAGGCTTACAACCACCGCATGAACGGGTAGCTCCAGTACAAGCTTTGATCTCATCTACAGTAGTCAGGCCCTGTTCAGTAATGACATCTACGATCGCTTTCTTCGTTACCCCGTTACATCCACATACAATTTCATCATCAGACATCGTATCTACAGAAGATGCTTTCTTCTCTGCTCCGCCGCCGCAGCATCCAGTACCCATCAACTGAGCATACAGCTCATCCGTCATTTCTGTTCTTTGCTTGATCAGCTTCTGCAAATTAGCGGACTCTGTAATATCACCGAACAAGACTGCTCCGACCATAACATTATCTTTGAGCAAAATTTTCTTGTAAGTTCGCTTCCATTCGTCTTTCTGCGCAATGACAACATGTTCTGGACCGTCGATGAATTCTCCAGTTGAGAATACATCCACACCCGAAATTTTCAGCTTTGTCGATACGACAGATCCTTCATATCCGGCTGTATCCACATTACATATATGCTTGGCAAGAATCATGCCTTGTTCAAATAGCGGAGCTACCAGACCGTAGCATACGCCTCTATGCTCGTTACATTCCCCAACAGAGTACACATTAGGCATCGAGGTCTGCATGTAATCATTCACGATGATTCCCCGGTTTGTCTCAATCCCGCTTGCCGCAGCAACAGCAACATTAGGTTTGATTCCGACCGCCATTACGACAAAATCAGCCTCAAGCACGGTTCCGTCCTTGAATTTGAGTCCCTGCACGCGTTCTTCACCCAGTAGTTCCGTGGTTTGAACTCCCATTGCAAATTTGATCCCTTGGCGTTCAAGCTCCGCTCTAAGCATCGCAGCCGCTGTGCTGTCCAATTGACGCTCCATCAGATCATCCATCAGGTGGACCACGGTCACATCCATACCGAGATGGACAAGGCCTTTGGCAGCTTCGAGTCCCAGAAGACCGCCACCGATAACCGCCGCCTTCTTGTAATTCTTAGCGGCTTCCAGCATCTGATTACAATCTTCGATATCACGGAAGCCGATAACCCCTTCCTTATCGCTGCCTGGAATCGGCAGAATGAACGGCTTGGAGCCGGTTGCTATAATAATGTAATCATATGGAACACGCAGCCCATTTTCAGCAACAACTTCTCTTTTGGCTTCATCAATATGTGTAACCGTTGTTCCAGTATGAAGAGTAATTCCATGATCCGCGTACCAATTCAAATCGTTGAGAATAATATCATCCATCGTCTTGCTGCCCTCTAGAACATAAGAGAGCATAATCCGGTTGTAGTTGGGGTGCGGTTCACTACCAAATACCGTTATATCAAAATTAGTAGTCAATTTCAGAATTTGTTCAACTGTGCTAATCCCGGCCATCCCGTTACCAATAACGACAAGCTTTTTCTTATTCATACTCATATTCAAATGCCTCCTCGAACTATTCAGGCATGATTATTTTTGAATTCGCCCTTTGATAAATCAAGTATATCTACAGCAGAAAATCGAAGGTGTGACAAACCTCACACTATAGTGATAAATTTCACATTCCTGAGTATTCTTCGCCAAGATATTCCACACTTAGTAACGGGGGAACAATATATTATTCTCAATGTGAACATGCTGGAATGTCATTGCTTCTAGTTCCTCGAGTCTAGAATAAGTCATTCTATAGGTTGTACATGCATGAGCTGGGGGCGTAAAGTCTTCTGTAAGCTTACGAATTTCCTTCAAAATATCTCCTGCTGAATCGTGCTCAGCCTCAAGTTCTGAAATTGAAGAACGAAGTTTGGTCAGCGTCTCAGCTTCCTTGGCGGACTCCCAGTTAATCATTTTGGGAAAGACATTTGCTTCTTCCTTCTCTGTATGTTCAAGTAAGTCTGTCTTCAAAATTCCGAACAAACGGTGTATTTCAGCCAAGTGATCCCCTTCTTGTCCATGAACACGGTACACTTTCTTCACATTTTGCTCAATTAGCGGAAGCTCCTCACGTAAATAAGCATGATGCTTATTTACAACGTAAGCGATCAAGTCGTTAGAGCTCCATGCCGCATGGTTATCATGATCTTCGGTAACCGGATGATCATTTAGAAGCTTATGAAGATCCTTCAACACCTCTTCAGTATTCAAGCCTCTCTCTTCCAGAGCCTCGTTCAACGGGCGATTCCCACCACAACAGAAGTCGATACGATGGCTTCGGAAATAATCACTTGATTTAGGAAAACGTACAACAACGTCTCTAACCATGTCTTCGGCTTTGAAAGCAAGATCAGCCATACCCATCTCCACCCACTCCTATTTAATTTGTCTTAATCTCTGAGTCCATCGTACTTCAATTCTCTGGAAGATACGTGTGATTTGAGTAACATAGAATTTGTAATTAAAGTCACATTTTCTAGGAAAATTAAAATAAAAAAAGCTTTCTGCAGATGTTACTGCAAAAAGCTTTTAAATAAAAATATATTATTTCAACACATCGTGATCTACATAGCGCTCGCCATTTAACTCGCTTAGAATTTCAATCGCAACTTTTGCACCATCGCCAGCTGTAATAATAGTGTGAACACTGACTCCTGCCACTGTTCCGGCCGCCCATATTCTTGGCTTACTCGTGCGGCCCGCCCCATCGGTTGCAATCACGGTCTTAATTCTAGGCTCAGTACCTTCCTTGAGCTCAAGTCCAATCTGTTTTGCCAAATCTGTAAGCGCTCCCGTAGCAAAAATGACGTGGGCTGCTTCATAGCTTCTTCCCGATTCTGTCTTGATCGTAACTGATT
Organism: Paenibacillus sp. SN-8-1; assembly: GCF_050995535.1. Lineage (NCBI taxonomy): Bacteria > Bacillati > Bacillota > Bacilli > Caryophanales > Paenibacillaceae > Paenibacillus > Paenibacillus sp. SN-8-1. Next base: position 1,829,076 of record NZ_CP194782.1, on the reverse strand, counting down.
TGTCGCCATTGGTATCCAGAGCTGAGACTTTCTCTTCAATAAATTTGGCTCCAAATTTAGCAGCCTGCTCACGACCGATCTTGAGCAGATCCGGTCCTGAGATGTCTTTGACGCCATAGTGGTTCTCAATCCAGGCCCGCTTGGTCATACTTGTGTTGCTGTCAATTACCAAGGTTTCTTTGCCTGCTTTGGCCAGAAACAAAGCTGCACTAGCTCCAGCTGGTCCAGCTCCAATAATGATGATCTCTGCCACTAAAGCACCTGCTTTCTATGTTAATCAAGCCAGCTTGCAACAAATGCTGACTTATTATTCTACCCAGGCTTCTGCCCAGGATTGAATCTGTTCCATAACCGGCTGCAGCGCTCTTCCTTTATCTGTCAATTCGTACTCAATCCGGACGGGAGTTTCGGGATATACATGGCGAACCAGAATACCTTCACACTCCAAATCTTTCATGCGTTCGGACAGCATTTTGTCGCTCATAGACGGAATAAGCCCAGAAATGTCCTTGAACCGCTTCGGGCCGCTCATTAACGTTTGTATGATCAGACCGTTCCATCTCTTTCCGAGAAAAGAGAACGCGGTTTCAAATCGCGGACACAAATTCCATTGACCCTCCATTGAAATCACCTCTTCGTGCTCCGGTCAGGGTATAACCGAAAACTTACGTTTAGTTAGTATATATATTTTACAACATTTTGCTCATAAAGAAAACCAGGATAATACCTGATTATACAATATATACGTGAAAGGGTATACAAAATGTACATTTCATAACAAATAAGCCAAGACTTTTTCGGATTACCCTCCGAAAGATAGTCTGGCTTATTTGTGCGAAACTTATTTTATAAGGGGGTGAATTATAGAAATGAACATTATGGCTGTTATACCCACCACATGTCCGCACTCGAATCTTCAATGATGATCGACTGCAGGTTACGTACTGCCTTGGTGAACCCTTCCTCAATGGACATCAAGCCGTCTTCATGCTCAATGCTGACTACATAATCATATCCTACCAGGCGCAGCGCACTAATAATATCAGCCCAGGTCTTGATATCATGACCATAGCCTACCGTACAGAACTGCCATGCGCGGTCAAGCATGTTAGTATAGGACTGCATATCTGTAATACCATGTTTGTTCACATTAATCGGATCAATCACGGTGTCCTTGGCATGGAAGTGGTGTATCGCTCCCTCACGGCCCAGAATGTGGATAGCTTGTACAGGGTCAATTCCCTGCCACCACATATGACTCGGGTCGAGATTCGCACCGATAGCCTCGCCTGCTGCTTCACGAAGGCGAAGCAGGGTAGCAGGGGTATGGACGGAGAATCCACCATGCAGCTCAAGTCCAACTTTCACCTTATGTTCAGACGCATATTTCCCCATCTCAGTCCAATAAGGAATGACTTTGTTCTCCCACTGCCATTTCAGAATTTCCTGGTAGTCGTTCGGCCATGGGGCAACTGGCCAGTTCGGATACTTCGCATCCTCGTGATCGCCCGGGCATCCAGAGAAGGTATTCACGACGGGAACCTCAAGCAGCTCGGCAAGCTGGACGGTCTTCAAGAAGTCTTCGTGATCTGCCTTGGCAAGTGCCTTCTGGGGATGAAGCGGGTTCCCGTGGCAGCTTAAGGCGCTGATTGTAATTCCCCTGGAATCCAATGTTTTCTTGAATTGATCTCTGGCTGCTTTGTTCTCTATCAATTCATCTGGCCGGCAGTGCTTATTCCCTGGATTCCCTCCGGTACCAATTTCCACTGCCTTTACACCCTGCGACGCGACAAAGTCTAAAGCCTCTTCAAAAGAACGGTCTCCGAATAGAACTAGAAATACTCCTAATTTCATAATTTGTATCCTCCTAGTTTTTAATCAAAATAGACGGTTTTGCCTGTTCTTGCCGACTCATAAATAGCTTCCAAAATTTCAGTTACCACCAGTGCCTGTTCAGGCTTCACAAGCGGTTCGCTATCCTCGAGAACAGCTTGAACCCAAGACTTGGCTTCCAGATAGGCATCCGTCTCTTCTTCACCTTCGTAGAAGGCTACTCCACCTGAACTAAGGTCCACCTTGGTCTCCCACAGGCGGCTGTTCTTCTCGCCGTTCAGACGAAGACCGTTCTTCATGTCTGCTCCACCTTCTGTACCGCTTAGGATGGTCTGCGCTTCGCCAATCTCAAGCACATTCAAAGCCCAGCTGGACTCGAGGATAATGGTCGCACCGTTCTTCATGGTGATAAATCCAAATGCTGAATCCTCCACTTTGAACTCTTCCGGGTCCCAAGATCCGAACGCGTTCGCGGCATTCTTCCGGCTTCCAAGCTTGTGGAATACCGAGCCGGTTACACTCTTAGGCTCATAGTTGTCCATCAGCCAAAGGGTTAGATCCAGCGCATGGGTTCCGATATCAATAAGCGGTCCTCCGCCCTGCTTCTCTTCATCCAGAAATACTCCCCAGGTTGGAACGGCCCTGCGGCGGATCGCAAGCGCCTTACCCAGATAGATATCTCCAAGCTCACCGTCTTCACAGAGCTTCTTGAGGTATTGGCTGTCACTGCGGAAGCGGTTCTGGTAAGCTATCGAGAGCTTCTTGCCTGTACGCTTGGCGGCATCAAGCATAGCTCTGGCCTGCTCGGAGGTCTTCGCCATTGGCTTCTCACACATTACATGTCTGCCAGATTCCAGTGAAGCGATCGTTATTTCCGCGTGTGAATCATTTGGCGTACATACATGAATAACCTCAGCTCCACTTTCTTCCAGAAGCTTCTTATAATCTGTATAGACTTTGCTGTTCTCATTTCCGTACTTCTCGTTGGCTTCAGCGGCACGTTCTTCAATAATATCGCAGAAGGCAACCAGCTCTACCTCTTTCTGTTTGGACAAGCTTGGCAGATGCTTGCCCTTGGCAATTCCTCCACAGCCGATTACAGCTACTTTCAACACTTTAGACATCATCATGTCCTCCTTAGTATTTATTTTCGATTATCTTTGTACACTTATTTCTTCCCCTGGGCAGCCTGCATATAATAAGCGGCTAAGTCAGCAGTACTTTCAAGCATAACGTGCTTGCCTTCACGTGATGAGCGCTCAAAAGCATGCATCGCTTCAAGTACGTGATAGGCCTGATGGCCGTTAGCGCGATGCGTTACTCCTTCATAGATTGCTTTGGCCATATCCTCCACGCCGCGGCCTCTCTCATTCTCACCGGATTCAAATAGCGGAGGGATAACTTCCCACCCTTCATTACCCGATCTTCTCAGCTTAACTTCGCCGCAGAAATAGTTCGGATCTGGCAGATGCAGCGAACCTTCTGTTCCGTAAATCTCAATCCTCGGAAGCATACTTCCTCCCGAGATATCAAAGCTCGTAATCAACGTCCCAATAGCTCCCTCTGCAAATTCAAGAGTTCCGCTGTAGTGGGTCGGGGTCTGGACAGATATGGGCTTACCCGCATTCTCTCCAGTATGTACTGTCCGCTGCGCTACCTGGATTCCTGCCGAGCCGCTTATTCTTCGGATCGGTCCAAGCAGATTAATGAGCGCTGTTAAGTAATAAGGCCCCATATCGAACATCGGGCCGCCTCCGGCCGCATAGAAGAACTCCGGATTGGGATGCCATGATTCAGGACCCGATCCCATCATGAAGGCTGAAGCCGCGATGGGACGACCAATCAAACCGCGGTTAATCGCGTCACGCGCTGTCTCAATTCCAGCTCCCAGAAACGTATCGGGAGCACTGCCAACCCGCAGGCCCTTCTCTGCGGCAAGCGCTAGAATGTCCTTCGCTTCGTCTAGCGAGAGACACAGCGGCTTCTCTACATAGACATGCTTCCCATGCTCAAGCGCGAGGAGGTTCACCGAGCCATGAGACGCGGGAATGGTCAAGTTGATAATCAGATCAATTTCAGGTGCATTTAACATTTCCTCTACGGTGTATACGTTTTCAATTCCGAACTGCTTTGCCCTAGCTTGCGCTTTCTCCAGGACCATATCCGCACAAGCTGTGATCTGGACATACGGGCTCCCGCTTAAGTAAGTGAGATATGCCGGACTTATATTACCGCAGCCTATAACTCCTGCTCTAAGTTTAATCAAGGCCTCATCCCCTATAAGTCTGTTGTTATACGATAAGGTCGATCATTACCATTCTCGCTTGAATTCAAATCAAAGTATCTCTCATTTGAATCCAAACTATTTAACAAGTAATATGGTATTCCTATTTCAGCTGCAGTAAAATGAATAATATGATTGAAACCTGAACAATCTGGTCATTATTTTGTAATGTGGCAGGGAGACGTAACATGAGCGCTAATGAGAACTTGCATATCTTGGCAGCTGGTTATGCCCAGCACCGCAAACCTTACTTTTCTAACGACGGGGATGGATTGGAGCATTATCTTATCCGCATTCAGACCGAAGGACGCAGCCGAGCGCGCTGTGATGGAAGGCTCGTGAATGTCGAAGCCGGAGATCTATTGATATTTCCGCCTGGGGAACCTTATGAGCTGCGGATTGAAGCCTTTGAGAATAAGCAGGGCGATCAGACGCTATTTAGCGGTGATTACTACATTCTTCTCCGGGGTAAATGGATGGATAATTGGTGGAAAGAGCGAAAGCGCCCCAACAAGATCCGTGTTCCTTTATCAGAAGGCTTCATCGGATTATTCCGTCAAATTACGCTGGAGCAGCAGCGGATTTCTAATCCGTCGCCTGAAATTGCTGAGTATTATCTACGAATTCTGTGTCTCGATATTGACAGACAGCTGCAGGAACTCCCGGTTCCTACTCCGCGGACCTATCTGGCCTATCAGATTAAGCACTATATTGAAGAGAATGCATCCACCGCGTTTAAATTGGAAGATGTCGCCGCCCATGTAGGGATCAGCGTGTCCCGGGCCGTTCATTTGTTCAAGGCTGCGTTTGGAACAAGTATTATGCAGCATACCCTTGAGGTTCGGCTGAATATGGCCCGTGAGAGGGTAATCTTCAGTCCGTTGTCCCTTGAACACGTTGCCGAGAGCTCCGGCTTCCCAAGCTATAACTATTTCCATAAAGTATTTCGTTCCCGATTCGGTATGTCACCCAAGCAGTTTCGCTTGGCCAGCCGGGAGAATATGAACGGCTAAATTCTTCAAAACAACAACACCGCCTGCTCAATTCATATTGAAAGGCGGTGTTGTTTGCTCAGGAGCGTCCGTTAGCCGTTCACCACGTTACGGATGGCGCGCTGTCTTTCTTGTCTTCTTTTGACCCATGTGCCTAGTCCTGCAACAATTGCAATCACGATAATCTCAAAGCCATATTTGACAGCTCCGCTTACGAACCAGGATGAGATAAGCGGCTCGTCCACCAGCATCTTAGCTGCTGTCCACGCAAGCACTGCAGCCCCCAGGGTAATCACAATGGGGAATCTTTCCGTTAACTTCAGGATCATGGTGCTTCCCCAGACCATTATAGGTACCGAAATAGCCAGCCCTATAATTACCATCAGATTATCTCCGTGCGCCGCACCTGCCACAGCAAGCACATTATCAAGCCCCATCATGGTATCGGCAATGATAATTGTTCGAATAGCAGCCCATACCTTGCTGCCCGCCTTAATGTCATGCCCTTTGTCATTCACGATCAGCTTGAAGGCAATCCAGAGCAGCGCCAGACCGCCTGCTAATCGAAGTCCCGGAATCGCAAGGAGCTGTACAACCAGCACCGTCATGATGACGCGTACCAGAATCGCACCTACGGTTCCCCAGAGAATAACCTTCTTCTGATCCTTCTTGGGCACATTTCGTGCGGCGAGTCCAATGACGATCGCATTATCTCCGGCCAGAACCAGATCGATCAAGATGATTGATAATAAGATAGTCCAGAAATCCAAGCTCATAAAATCCATACTTTTCTCCCCTTTACCCTTCTTATAATGGCCGGTCCACGCAAAAAAAGCGTCACGGCTTAACTTGGGCCGCGACGCTTTTACACATCAAAAGAGACCTTTACCCAAGTTCAAGCACCGGGCAAAGGTCTCGCTAACAACAAATTCGTTGTCAATAAAGCCGGGGATTTCATCCCGTAATGACGACTTTATTGTAAGTAGCTACTCCCCTTTGGGAACCATGCATATTTCTTAAAGGGATTATAGCATAAATATTCTGTCAGACGCCAGTCCTTTAATCTATGAATTTGCGGGATAGAGGTCGATTACCTTCGTACACTTTGGTATTATACTTCTATATAAGCTTAATATTTCTTCCCTCGAAAGGAGCCGCTATGCGTAAATGGCTGGCTGCTGCGGTTTATGTATTGCTGTTCTTAGCCGCATTGTTGTATCAAAATGAACTGGCCGCATGGTTCAATCATCGTCCTCCTATACCCGCTATGCTCGGAATGACTACCTTGCTCGCCCTGTTTCCAGTTGTTCCATACAAGCTGGTCGTTGGCGCGGCCGGTTATATGTACGGTGCCTGGTTGGGAGGTATTATTTGTCTTATTGGCTCTACAGCTGCCGGAGTTCTAGTGTACGCTGCTGTAAATTATGCTTTTCGGGAGCAAGCACGCATCTGGCTGTCCAAATTCAAACTACTTGACCGCTATACGCGGTTTGTGGAGAAGCATCCTTTTGAATCGGTGGTCCTGTGGAGAGTGATCCCCCTGCTTCCCCAGATGGCGGTCAATGTGTATGCCGGGGTATCCACGATTACATTTCGCGTGTTTGTTCTTGGTTCCCTGATCGGCAAGCTTCCCGGAATTTTCGTATATTCTTTTCTCGGGGGCACACTAAGCAGCAACCCTCTTCTCTCGATTCAGGTTTTGATCGTCTACCTGCTGTTTACAGGCACTGTTCTATGGGGATATAAAAGAGTGACAAGAGCTAAATAAGCGATTATAACCATAAGAACGACAATATATAAGGAGTGAATCTTAACATGAGTAATCCATCCGAGGTTAAACAATTTGCTACTTTTGCCGGGGGCTGCTTTTGGTGCATGGTGTCACCGTTCGAAGAGCTTCCGGGAATCGAGAACGTGGTCTCCGGTTATACCGGAGGACATGTGGAGAACCCAACGTATGAGCAGGTCTGCTCCGATACAACAGGTCATTATGAAGCTGTTCAGATCACGTACAATCCTCAGATCTTCCCTTATCAAAAATTGCTGGATTTGTTCTGGCAGCAGATTGATCCCACTGATGCAGGCGGCCAATTCCACGACCGCGGCGACTCCTACCGGACAGCTATTTTCTATCACAATGAAGAGCAAAGGGAACTTGCTGAAGCCTCTAAGCAGAAGCTTGCGGACAGCGGTCGCTTTGACAAGCCGATCGTCACTCCAATTCTACCAGCGGCTCCTTTCTATGCAGCCGAAGAATATCACCAAGGCTATCACAAGAAGAACCCCGCGCACTACAAGCGCTATCGTAAAGGCTCTGGGCGTCAGGATTTCATCGAGGCGCACTGGTCAGGTAAAGTTGACGAGGATGAGCTGAGACAGCGCCTAACTCCTATGCAGTACAAAGTCACTCGGCAGAATGGGACTGAACCCGCCTTCTCCAATGAATTCTGGGATCATCACGGAGAAGGAATCTATGTGGATATCGTATCCGGCGAGCCCCTATTCAGTTCAAAGGATAAATATGATTCCGGCTGCGGCTGGCCCAGCTTCACTCGGCCGCTTCGCGATTACAGCGTGAAAGAGAAGACCGACCTTAGCCACTTTATGGTGCGAACTGAGGTTAGAAGCTCGGAAGCCGATTCACATCTTGGCCACGTATTTAATGATGGACCAGGGGAGAATGGCCTTCGCTACTGCATTAATTCCGCGGCCCTGCGGTTTGTACCGAAGGAAGAGCTCGAGGAACAAGGATATGGCGAGTATCGTTATCTGTTCAACTAGATGGATTGAACTAAAGACTGCTTGATCGATTCCTTTAAGCAACAAGTGTTAGCCTTAATCCATGTGCTCATTTCTTTAGTTCATTCCATCTAGTTTAAAGATTTTTTTAGAGGGTAATTATTATTCTATACTGAGCTAAGGAGTGATTCATATGCCTTGGAGCAAGAATGAGTATCCGCCCTCTATGAAAAATCTGGACACAAGAATCAGAAATAAAGCTGTGGAGATCGCAAATGCCCTGCTGGATGAAGGCTATGATGAAGGCCGCGCCATTGCAATCGGGACCTCCAAAGCAGAAGAATGGGACAAGAACCATCCCTCACATACAAAATAATAAAAAGAGGACCCTGCATGAAGTGCTCCCTGTCAAGTGGACAGTGAATAAAACAAAAACGATTCGTTTATTTTCCTCAGCTCGTTTTAACAGAGCTGAGATTTTTTCATTATGCAGCTCTTCGGTATTCGTTAGGTGACAAACCATCCAAACACTCTGTATACCGGTAGTTGTTGTAATAACGAATATATTCGCTAACGTCTTTGAGGACATCTTCATAGGTATCATACTTTGTAAGATAATAGCTCTCTGATTTGTAAGTGCCCCAAAATCGTTCAATAGGTTGGTTGTCCAAGCATCGGCTCACACGAGACATGCTTTTCATAAATCCGTATTTTACATGGAGTCGATTATACTCATGAGACGTATACTGGAAGCCTCTGTCACTTTGAATAAGCGGGGTTACACCGGGGTTCTTCTCATAAGCCTTCTTTAGCGTATCCATGACGAGTTTATTGTTGTTGGAGGGGCTTAACACCCATGAAACGATAGAGTTATCGTATACATCAAGAATTGCACTCAGGTAGGCTTTACGGCCGTTTCCGTACTTCAATTCTGTAACGTCTGTACACCACTTCATATTAGGAGCAACTGCCTGAAATTCACGGTTCATTACATTTTGAGCTACATGCATCTCAGAGACTTTCACGTAGTTCGGCCGTTTCCTACGAATTACCGCCTTTAATCCAAGAGCACGCATAATTCGGTAATACCGCTTTTTATTGTACTTCTTCTTGAGCTTTCGGTTTAATTGGGTGCGCATTTGGCGATAGCCAAGTATCCCCTTTCGCTTGTCATAGCGAAGCTTCACTTCTTTAGCTAGCGTATAATTCTCAAGTTCTCTGGCGGATGGCATCCATTTTAACCCCTTATAATAGGCAGATCGAGCAACTCCGGCTAACGCACACAATTTCGTAATTGCATAACCTTTTTCTTTGTTCAGTTCTTGAATCGCTTGATACAAGTCTGCTTGTCGAACAAGGGTTAGCGTGTATTTCGTCGCTTGATCTCCGCCAACTTTTTTGCGAGGGCATTCTCCATTTCCAGGTATTCGTTTCGAGCTTCTAATTCCTTGATCCGTAGCTTAAGCCGTTCATGCTCATCTAGTTCCTCTGCAGGCTTTTTACGACCTCGGTTGTCCTTGAGGGCATCTTCACTACCAGCTCGGTATTTCCGAACCCATGCGTACACCTGCTGATAGGATACATCGTACTTTTCGATCGCCTTCTGATAATCCAAACCATTAGCGATTGTATATTGTGCAATTTCAATGCGTTCCTTGAAAGTTGTTTTACGTCCTTTGTTCATATGAGACAGTCCTTTTCCCTTAGGTGTAGGTTTCAATTCTATCTCATTAGTATACTTGGAAATCCATTTTCCCAAAACACTTCTACTCGAAATACGATGCTTCTTTGTTGCCTCTTCTACGGAGCAATGACCAGACAACACGTCTTTAATAGCCGCAAGCTTCAATTCCTTTGAGTATGATTTCCATGTATTCGATTCCTTTAATCCATCCAAACCATCTGCTTTATACTTTCTTATCCAATCCTTAACCGTACTCTTACAAACTCTAAGCTGTTTCGCTTCATAGTTTGGATTAGACTTATGCTCAAGACACCGCTGTACGGCATGTAATTTTACTTCTAAAGAAATAGGACTTCTTTTTGACATTAGAAAAACTCCCATCATTGTAGCAGTAGAAGTTTTTGTTTTTTCTACTGTCTACTATGATGGGAGCATATCAGCACAGGTGTCCTCTTTGCTTTTTCAAAAGCTATGGTTGGTGACTTACTCCTGGCCCAAATATAATAAAAGAGCATCTACCAGCTTTAAGCCAATAGATGCTCAACTATTATGCACGAGCGGTCTTCTCTTTCACAGTGTAAGGAACACGCAGCTTAGGCTCTGCGGCCTTCCCGTAATTCACGGTCCAAGTAATCACTTTGCCTGCAATTAATACAGCAACAATTGTATACATAGTCTCAAGTACAGGCATGTAGACTAATGAGATTAATAGCACAATAGCATCCAGTACAATAAATACAGTTCCTATCTTGATCCCTGTTAATTGGCTTAGAACCAGAGATAAAATATCATCTCCGCCTGTCGCACCGCCTGCGCGAAGCACCACTCCAGCGCCAATTCCGGTAAATACCCCGGACAAGACAGCGGCCACCATTAAATTGTTGTGCAGGTCCAATTGAAACGGTGAGAACCGATCACACAGTTCATAGAATCCTGAGAAAGCTATGGATGCAATCAGAGTATTCACCAGGAACTTGCGTCCCTTCAAGAATAAGGCAAAGATAAATACCGGGATATCCAGTACCAATGCGGTTATTGCCGGCGGGAAATCGAACATATACTTCCCAAGCAGGGAGAGACCAACAAAGCCGCCTTCAGACAGGTGGTTCTGAAAATTAATATGATAATACGTAAATGCCAGTAAAAAAGTACCGATCAGCATCATGAACAGCTGTTCCGAATCAACTAGACTTCTCTTCTTTTTCCTCATACCGAATCCCTCTTATCGTAGTTTGGTTAACCTTACGGCAACTCCCTACGAAGAAGGTCAGTGAGGACATTGTCCTTCGCATTGTCACACTCTTCTTTCGTGGGATATTAGCCGTACACCGACAGTCCACGAAAGAAGCTAAGTATAAGAGAGATCACAACGTTTCCAAATCGTCCTTTGGGGAATTGTCCTTCGGGGACACATGGTATCCTGATCCTTTCTATTTCATTTTGCAGTAACGATTCTTGAGCTCCGATTTTACAGACCTATCGTTTCTGCTTACTAATCTTATTATACCACAGCAATAATCATGTCTAAACAGCTTGTATGTAAAAACAATATTATTTCTGAAAACAAAAGTGATAAATTTCATTGCATTTTATTTATTTTCACAAAGTGTCAACTTTCCGTGTGACGAAAATCACATTATGCTTCCCGCTGAGTTTCTATACTTAGTTAAGAATTCAAGTCCATTTACGGGAAGGAAGAAACAGACTTATGTTAGATCAACACACCATCGATATTATCAAATCAACCGTCCCTGTTCTCGAAGTACACGGACAAGACATTACTAAGACCTTTTACCAAACCATGTTCAGAAATCACCCTGAACTACTTAATATCTTCAATCATGCCAACCAACGTCAAGGCAAGCAATCCGCCGCACTGGCTAACGCTGTATACGCGGCAGCGGCACACATTGATCGACTGGAAGAGATTCTCCCGGTTGTAGTTCAGATTGCTCACAAACACCGCGCGCTTGGCATTCTGCCAGAGCATTATCCTATTGTCGGTGAGAACCTGCTGGCAGCAATCAAGACCGTCCTTGGTGATGCAGCTACGGATGAGATTATTGATGCATGGGGCCGAGCTTATGGGGTCATTGCGGATGCTTTTATTGGAGTCGAGCGGCAAATGTACGAGGATGCTGAGCAGCAGGCCGGCGGCTGGGATGGCTTCCGTCCATTCGTAGTCGAGCGTAAAGTTCGCGAAAGCGAACTGATTACTTCCTTTTACCTGAAACCGGTAGATGGCAAAGCCATTGCCTCCTTCGCGCCAGGGCAGTACATCACCGTTCGGGTTAAGCCAGAAGGCCAGGAATTCACCCATCTGCGCCATTACAGCCTGTCGGCTGCACCTGATCCGGATTATTACCGGATAACCGTGAAACGCGAAGATGCCGCAACCGATAAACCTGCAGGTGCCGTATCTACTTATTTACATGAATCTGTAGAGGAAGGTAGTATTCTTGATATCAGTGCTCCGGCCGGCGTATTCGTCCTCGATCAGACCAAAGACACTCCGGTTGTGCTTCTAAGCGGCGGGGTCGGCCTCACTCCTATGGTTAGTATGCTGGAGACTCTTCTCAAGAACAGTCCAGAGCGCGAGGTTGTATATATTCATGCGGCACGAAGTGGAATTTATCATGCGATGAAAGATCACATAGCTGAACTGACCAAGCAGCATGCTAATCTTAAATCTTACCTCATTTATGAGTCACCTGAACAAGATGAGGCATGCGACAAGACGGGATATATTGATCTGGCTTGGCTTCGGCAGGTAACAGATCCGAATTCGGATTTCTATTTCTGCGGCCCTGTTCCTTTTATGCGGGCAGTCAATGAGGCTTTAAAGACATGGGGAATTCCTGCTGAGCGGACGCACTTTGAGTTCTTTGGCCCGGCAGACAATTTATAATATTAGCTTCTAGACTTGTAAGCATTCCTGCCCTCCATATTACTGGACCTGGGATGCTCCTTTATCTTTTTTCTCTAATAAAACCAAAGAGCTGATCCTTCTCCTTATTCAGGTGAAGATCAGCTTCTTTTGTATATTCTGATTCTATTGGTCAGTGTCCCCTCAAAAGCCGATTGACCGTCTCCCGCCGTACCCCGATCAGCTGGCCAATCTCCTCCTGTGTTAGGAAATCAGTTAGTGGAACCCCATGGGCATAACTGCTCAACCATTTCTTAAGCAGCTCTAATCGTTCAGCCGGTGTACCTACAGTCAGGTGGTCCAGCCGTTGCTGCATGAATCTGACCTTCTCCTGAAGCAGACTGGCAACCTCAAGAGGCCTCTTGGGATCTTCCTCAAGTTCCCGGTACCAATCGGCGGCCGGAATAGCTTCAACTTCACTTCGTATCAAAGCGATCGCAGTTCCGTGAGTCTCCTTAGGTGATATCAAAGAATGATGCGGAACGGTCTCTCCTGGATATAAGATGTTAAACAGAACCATATTTCCGTTCTCGTGAAGTCTTGTTACTTTGAAAAGGCCGCTCTTGATTTTGTACAAGTAAGCTCCATCATCCCCCTGATGAAATAAGATCTCCCCTTTGTGCAAAATCATGCTAATCTCTCCTTATCGATTGCTTTCTAATAACTTCTCTTTATTAAATATACCAATATTTCGGATCGCCTGCTCAGCTTCTGGCAGCGTATAGGCCAAAAAGTGAAATACACTCCACATATTGTCCCAGATCTCAATCGTAACGTCTACATCTGCTTGCTTCGCCCGTTCACTCAGCCTTACCGCATCACTCAGCAGCACTTCCAGATTTCCAACTTGAATCAGAAGAGGAGGGAGTCCCTCTAGATTCATTCGCAAGGGCGATAGTATTTCAGGCGGGGTACCCTGCCAGTTGCCCAGATATGCAGCAATAATCTGCCTATTTCCTTCCAGACTGCCAGTGGGATCATTCTCTTTATTAGTCACATAGGAGTCCCCATCTAAATGAACAAGATCCGCATGAGGAGATATGAGAAATGCCCCTGCTGGAAGGTCTTCTCCCCTATCCCGCAGGGTAATCAAAGTCATAAGAGCAAGAGTTGCTCCTACGGAATCACCGCCAAACATGATTTGACTGGCGGAATAACCTTCTTCTCTTAACCAGTAGTATGCCTTAAGAGCATCCTCATTCGCAGCCGGATAAGGATGCTCTGGCGCGAGACGATACTCAAAAGTTAATACTTTAAATCCGCTGGAATGCGATATTCTTGCAGCCATATCCCGGTAAAAGCCGCAAGTACCCGCGACAAACCCGCCTCCGTGGAAATAAAGCACTACCGGTCTGCTCCCATTTTCTATTGCTTCAGCCTCACTTACCCATTCCCCATAAAGTCCATCCACGTTCACCGGTTCTGTAGTCAGGCCCTCCATACTTGGAATACCCTTTGGAGCCTCGGATAGTTCCCTCCGTATCTGTTCCAAGGGACGGAGCGGGTCGTTCATTTGCTTCAAATGCGCCCTAATGCCGGCAAGCTGCTGTGGATTTGTTAGATTCATGTTTATATGCGCCTCCTACAGGTTTGATAATCTTACTCTAAAACCTGTAGTTAGGTACAAGGTCAAGCTTGAATTTTCTCCTCCATCCCCAGAGTCTGAAGAACCTGCTGGATTTCCGGATGTTTATGTACGGATTGCAAATTACTTTTCAAATGGCTCAGCATTTTCATGGTATTCTGCTGTTTTTCTATTTCTGTCTCTATGCTGTTCATCTTCCTGTCTATCAAAGCTATGAAATCTTCAATTCGAATGCTGTCTTTTCCGGCCTTAAGCGCTTTCCTAATTTCTTTTAGCGTAAAGCCGCAGTCCTTAGCATTCTTGATAAAAGCAAGACGAGTCAGAACCTCTTCCGAATATATGCGGTACCCTGAATCACTCCGGGAAGGCGTGTCAATGAGACCATAGTTCTCATAATATCTAATTGTCTCCATATTCAGCTGGGCCATTCTTGCCACATCCCCACGTAAAAATCCGCTCATTACGAATACCCCTTCCCTGTTGAACCTAAGTATATTTTAACAAATTCTATTCATAGACGCTAAAGACCCTATTTCCATTCGGCTTGCTTCCCTATATCCAAAAAAGAGGCAGCCCTTAAGGCTGCCCTTCTTAGTTAGTCATTTCTGAGTGCTGTCTTTGACCCGTCAAATCTGGTTCGCCATGCTTCATAACTGTGAACAGCCACACCAGCAAAAGAAGCATGCTTATCTCCCAGGTTGACCAGCTTGTTCAGCTCCTCTTCAAGCTTCGAATCAGACTGGGCATAAAAGGATACCCCTTCACCCTCTTGGCTTTGCGCAACCTCGACACCGACCCACACTTTCTTCCCCTCTGAGTCGGCTTCAGAAAGCATATGTTCAGAAATATCATAGATTTGGTCCGCTTTGTCACGGTAGGCCATGATGGCTAGATAATCAAGCTTGCTGATCATCCATTCACTCATTGGCTGCTTGCCGTTCCCATTAGGATTGCTCACCCCATTCAGCCAGAAAGGGACAGCCGCTCCAATGGAAAGGCCGGCCTCTTTACCGCTCTGAATCCACGACCTCATATTACCCATCCATTCCTGAAGCACAACCTTCTGACTGGACTTCCACTGCTTGAGCAAATAAGGTTCCACATCGAATTGGACGCCCGCGAACTGCTCCTCCGGTTTGGAGCTTGCGTTATAGTCCTTCACCCAGTTCAGGAATTCATCAGCTTCTCCTTTGTGATCATACAGCGCCCAGCCGGGTCTGCCATTTAAGGCATGCACCTCAATATCTTCCTTCTTGGCTTTGGAGATGAAGCTGCGGTATTGATCCGCAGCTACCTTCTCTCCCACTTGTAGAAAAATGATCTTAACGCCCTGTTCCTTGGAAAACTTCACAATATCATCAGCTTGATTGGTGATCAAATCCGTGTCCCAAAGCCACGTAGATTTGTTCTCTGATGCCAATGGCTGCTTGTTAAGATAAGGAATAAGCACGACCAACACCATGATGATGACCAAGAGAGCGAAGATATAACCCTTATTCTTCATCATAAATAACTTGATCGTCTGATCCCCCTTCCTAATCTAAAAACAATCGGATTAGACAATTAGAGCTGGCTCTTCCTGCTCAACAACCTGCTGTACTGAATGACCAATCTTGTATACATTCTCGTGAGGGAAATCCTTGAATGCATTTCTTGTATCCAGAATCGGTACACCCAAGCTTGCGATTTCATTATAATTCAGATCACTATGATTCGTGATAAGTACGATGCAGTCGTATTTCTTGATCTGTTCCACGTCATACGCGATGCTGCTAACTGTGTTTCCAGTCTTGTCACGGAAAGTTGTAGCATGCGGATCGTAATAGCTTACATAAGCGCCGCTGTCTTTGAACAGTTCGTATACCTCAAGTCCCGGGGACTCACGAAGATCGGCAATATCCGGCTTGTAGGCCATACCAAGGATAAGAATATTCGATTTCTTGACCGATTTAGCATACTCGTTCAGAATTTTCGAAGTCTTATTCACTACATAGTAAGGCATATTATCATTAGTGGATTGAGCTAGTTCAATAAATTGACTGTAGAAACGGAAGCCCTTGGCTTTCCATGACAGGTACATCGGGTCAAGCGGAATGCAGTGACCGCCGATGCCTGGACCAGGATAGAACGGCATAAAGCCGAACGGTTTTGTTTTTGCGGCATCAATGACTTCCCAAATATCGATACCCATACGGTCACACATCATTGCCATTTCATTAATAAAGGCGATATTGACACTGCGGAAGGTGTTTTCCAGCAGCTTGGACATCTCAGCCACTTTCGGAGAAGAGACAGGAACTACAGTCTGGACATATTTGCTGTAAAGTGCTTCGCCAAGCTTAAGGCAGGCTTCAGTAGTTCCGCCGATAACTTTCGGCGTATTGAATGTATTAAAACGTGTATTCGATGGGTCAACCCGTTCTGGGGAGAAGCAGAGGAAGAAGTCTACTCCGACCGTATAGCCTAGTGCTTCCAGCTCATGTTGAATGAGCTCTTCTGTAGTTCCCGGATAAGTAGTACTTTCTAATGTGATCAGGATGCCTTTTTTCATATACTTCTTGATTTCATCTACCACAGTCACAATATAGGAGGTATCTGGATCCTGATTCTCACTGAGCGGCGTTGGCACGCAAATGCTGATCGCGTCAATTTGTCGAATGGAGCTGTAGTCTGCAGTCGGCTTGAACCGTCCGGAAGCGATCGCTTCTGCCAGCGTCTCATTGGAAATGTCGTGAATATAGGATTCTCCACGATACAATTTATCAATCTTGGAGATATCCAGATCAATACCGATGACATGGAATCCCTGCTTAACCATCTCTACGGCGAGCGGCAGACCTACATAGCCAAGGCCCACCACACCAAGTACGGCATTCTTCGATTCAATAGCACCCAATAAGTCATGGTATTCTTTATTCACAATCTCTCAGCCTCCATTTTATCTGTATATTTTTTATAATGATAGTAAATTTAGAAAAATAATTAGTTGAAGCAGCGACGAATTCTTGCATCCAGCTCTACCGGTGAGAAAGGCTTCGTAATATAGTCTTCAACTCCGCTTTGGAAGCATTGACTAATGGTCTGTTCAACTTTCTGCTCAGTCAGAACTACAATCTTCGGCGACTTGCTCTCATTCAGTTTCTGAATATGATGGATGTACGGCAGTCCGTCAATCCCGTACAGATTCAGCTCCGTAAGAACAAGATCTGGCTTCATTTGCTCAATCAATTTAAGCGCGGTGAGACCGTCGTTGGCCTCGTACGTTTCATAGCCTTGCATTTTAAAGCGAATCTGCAGAAATTCACGAATAGTCGGATCGTTGTCTACGATCAGAATACTGCTGCGGGCAGCCTTTGCTTCTTCTCTTGTGAAAATATGAATATCTCCCGACAAACTGCGTCTTGCAGACTCAGCCATTTGTTTCAATACAATTTCTGTCGGTTCTCCTTGTTCCGGGAAGCTGGCCAGCGTGATCCGTGGATCCAAATCCGCTTTGATATCCTGAAGCCGCTGTTTGAGCAGCAGGCCTTCAAAATGCACAGCATCCAGAGCTTGTCCCGGCAGAATTACTGCCAAGGTGTTGTTCTCGTCATCACTCCAAACCTCAAAGGAAAGATCAGGCTGAGCTTCCAGGACCCCACGGACTTGGGCATCTAAATTTGCAGGACCGTTTTCGGAATACAGAAATATCACTCCGCATACCTCGTGTTTGGTTCCCTTCACCCATTCCTCGATGTGCTGGTATAAGTTCTCTTGAATACCCCTTTGGAGCGTAGCCGAATTGGGCATTTCAATTCCCACCTTTCATATTAGTTTGAATTTTATTTTGATCGACTGTAGGCATCACTTCCTTCCCGGGGTGGGGAAGCATTATCATTTATGCTGCACTGCTTGGGGCCTCACTTTTTTCTTCTTTCCAGCTCTGCCTTGTCATTGTTCCCCATGAATTGTTGTTCTGCAGATACTGTATATGTCCCTGAATACGCCAGAGCGTACCCAACTGAGAGTAACCAAAGAATTTGAATGCGCCATAGAATAGCATTTTGACCAAGTCAGATATTTTGGTAAAGCGCTTGAATGCAAGCTCTTCCAGCAGCAGCGCCCCAATGCTGAACAAGTATCCACTAAGGAAGTTGATCAGTCCAAACACCAGAAGAATCTTCCACTGGGTCATATCCAGAGCTACATAGCCGGCTAAAGCCACCAGACCTGTAATTTTGAAATAAGGATTCAGGGCCTCAAAAATAATGTTGTACGGCATTGTCAAAAGTCCCATAACCTTATATTTCGGATTGAAGGCCATGTCATAGTTCTCGATCATGTTCTTCAAATTACCGCGTCCCCAGCGCTTACGCTGGTTAGCGAGAATATTGTAGGTATCCGGTGCCTGAGTCCAGCACACGGCTTCAGGACAGAAAGCAATCCGATATTTCAGCTTATTCTCCAGCATGTACCGGTGAAGTTTAATGATAATGTTCATATCTTCGCCCGGGTAACCACCACGGTAGCCCCCTACGGCAATTACATAATCCTTACGGAACAAGCCGAAAGCACCTGATACGATAATAAGTCCATTGATGGAGCTCCAGCCGATCCGGCCTCCCAGGAAGGCTTTCAAATACTCAACCGCCTGGAACATTGGCCACATTTTGTTCGGCAAGGAGAAGTCCTTAACCTGTCCATTCTCGATCAGACAGCCATTCGCGATACGAACATCTCCTCCGATCGCAACCGTCTCTTCGGGATTCTCCATATACTGTCTTGCCATCCGAATGAGCGCGTCTTTCTCCAGAAGTGAATCGGCATCAATAGAAGAGATCAGCGGATAGTGCGACAAGTTAATGCCGGCATTCAATGAATCCGCCTTACCCCCGTTCGGTTTATCTATTACATACAGATGGGGATACTGAGAATTATAGTAAACCCCGTTAATCTCCTGACAATCAATAGAGTTTCTCATGTCCGGATTTGGAATTTTCTCAAGGCCGAATTCTCTTACCAGAACGCCTAGAGTGTCATCTTTCGAACCGTCGTTAATGACGATAACCTCATAATTTGGGTAGTTCAATGTCAAAAGACACTTTACATTCTCGATAACGGTAACTTCTTCATTGTACGCAGGTACCAATAGAGATACCGCTGGTACTAGCTCTGAACCCGAGAGCGTATTATATTTCGAATACGCCGATCTGCGGAATATTGTCATAATGTTCTTGAATGAGAAGGCGAGTACAGAGAAATACAGTACGTTAACCGTCATTACATAATAAATGGCGAACAAGCCATAGATGAGAAGTATATCCCTAAGCAGAGTAATCCCCCCCAACTGCTGCTACTTGGCGTACCGGCTTTCTTTCGGCAACTCCGAAGTACCGGTCATAAAGCAAACGTTTTTTATTGAAGGACACCATTTGATCAACAGCATGATGATCCGTTCCCTCAGTCATAACTTTCTCAATATGATATAGAGCTGTCTCCCGCTCTACTCCTGAACCACGAAGCGCCGTTTCACACAAAATTTCAAAGCCTGTCTCTCCAAGCTTAGCCAAACTTTCGGCACTGTTATTCCGCACCCACCAGTTCTCATCTCTCATCGCATTTCTGAGAAGAGGAATGCTTCCTGCTGCATGAAGCGAGCCAAGTGATTTGGCGATGGCGGCGCGGACTTCCCAATTGTTATCCGACATGAGCTGCTTAATCGTCTCATCCTTGAGAACCGGATTAGAGCTCAGGTACAGCTTGACGGCTTCTGCCCGAACATCTTTCTCCTCCGCCCCGACCAGGCGGTCGAGAGCCGGAATAACCTCGGGTACTGCCTGTCCCCACATGGCGACCAGGGCAACTTTTACAAAATCCGCATTTCCGTCCTCAAGCAGCTTCAAAAGCAGCTTACTGGAATCAAGATCTGTCTCTAGCAGCACATCGGCCACCAGATTATGAATTGGCTTGCCATGTCTCAGCATAAGTTCGAGCATTTCCTTAAGCTCTTCCTCCTGCTTGGCACTCTTGGCAATCGCCCGTCCGAGAATAATGGTGAGTGGACTGTAACTTTGCTTTCTCAGCATTTGAAGCAGGCGGGGGACCGCTTCTGCGGCCCGCATGTTACCTAGTCGGTAAGCTGCTTCTACCCGGCGTCCAAAGAATAGGCTGTCCAGCTGCTCAAGCTCATCCTTTACAAAACCCGCCTTCTCGCACAATTCAACGATTCTGTTACGAAGCTCACCTTTGAACTGTTCGATCCATTCTACGAACTTATCTTGAATCACTCTTCTCTCCAGAGCCGTCAATTTGCCCGGCGGTACTGGAAGATCGCTGCCTTCATGTAAATGAGATTGGATATACCTGAAATAATCCTGATGCTTAAGCCGGTATTCCTCCGTTTTCTTAAGCGTCGCCAAATGTTTGAGCTTCATATAGAATAGGATTGCAATTCCGAGTCCGATCAATCCGAGGCACACATAGACGAAATAGATAGCCACGGTGACATGTTGAAACATAATGCAATGAGACCTCCTCTGTGAGTTCGTATTTACTGTACTACTTTTTCATTTTTGAGTAGACATCCTTCAGGTCGTAGTAGCCTGCTTTAAGGTGTTCTGTATACTCCACAGTTTCCCACGGATTCCACTTATAGATTGGCTGATCTTTAAGGTCCAGCTTACTCTCATTCCCACCCGGCCAGGACACCTGTTTGGTTCCGCGATCCACAATCCACGGTACGAACGTAATTCCCTCTGTTTTCACAGTTGAGAACGTGCGTCCCTTATTGAGTGGAGAATAGTCAATGACCTGCTGAGAGCTAGGATCCGCAAATCCAAGAAGCATCCAAGGTATACGAAGCTCTACCTGCTTACCGCTGTACTGCCATGAAGTCAGTGAGTCAAATTGCGCACTACTTCGGTTAGAGGTGCCCCTCTTCAAAATCCCTACCGTCTCATCTTGGAATGGATGAGATGTACGTGTATCCGGCGGAGTCATGGTCAAGCTGACCGCCAGCTTCCATGGTTGGAAGGCTGTTTTATCCGCAGCTGTCTGCTCAGGAAGCATCCAGTATCCATACCTTCCATACAGTCTTTGGTGGAAGTCGTAAGACGGAGCAACCTTAACTTGAGTCTCATTATCCTTACCGATGACAATCAGATTCTCGAGTCCGTCGCTAAGCGTCTTCTTCGGCAGCTCGTTCTTCGGCTGATCTCCGCCTGGCTGCGTATTTGTGCCTAGATAGATTAGAGATTTCTGAGGGTCGAAATTTTTCTCAAGCTCAAGCCCGACATACACATAGGCTTCATCATGAGTGACCTTCATTTTACTGATGCCCGGCACGGTCTTATCCCACTCGGTCACCTGATCCTTTGGAAGTGAGTTCCAATCATCCAGCTTGCCGTCAATGATGATTTTGTCAGACTTGCCAGGACCCATAGCAACCAAGCCGAACTCCTTCTCATTCGTCAGAACATTCAGCCAGTAGGAACGACGGTCGGCCGGTATTTCAAAACGCATAGTGTTCCATGTTTTCTTAAACCACTCATCCTGCCACATGAACAGGATCGCTCCTGAATATCCTTCATCATAAATATCCTGAGTAAGTGACGCGTCGATCTCGCCCTGCTCCTTCTCATTATGGCCCCCTTGGTTGCGTCCTCCCGGACCCAAGTGAGATATACCCACAGATGAAGGCACTCCATACTCAGTAACCATAATCGGAATATTCTTGTAATATGCCTTAAGATTTCGCAGATAAGCTTTATAAGTATTGAATCCACCCTTGCCATCAGGAATGGTCTGCAATGTCTTATCCAGGTGGAAAAAGTCAGGATAATAAGGGTACACATGGTATGCCGCAAAATATCCAGCTTGCCAATTCACCGGCTTGACATGAGTAGCATCTACACTAACGAGATCCTCCTGGAATAAAGGTTCACCCGGATGCTTAAGCACATCCGTTGTTACCCAGTTGGTGAAGGTTGCAGGATGCTCCCAGCCGTAGGTTTGCTCTTTGGCGGCTGCCCGATCCAGCATACTGGCCAGGAAGCTTTCAAACGGACTGGCTTTATCTGTCGCACTGAAATACTTGCCTTGATAAGGAGCCTGTCCAGCGTGAACCTTGTTCGTATTCTCCACCATTTCCGGATCCCACTCGGTTCCGATATGCCACGCCATCAAGTAAGCGCCTGCGTTGGTAGTATACTTACCTCCAGCAAATCCAGGTTTAACAGGGATGTCCAAATCCCCGTATACCGCACTTACCACCTTATCAATATCCTGCTCGAAAGCTTCACGAATTCCTCCGCTGTAAGCATCCTTAGAGTCAATCAACTGCTCTTCCTGTGAATAGACTCCCTGGATGAAATAGAGAGGATTTTCTCCCTTATCTCGGTTGAATTTAACTAATGACGTATAAAATACGGGATTATGAATCGTATAGACCCGAATCACATTTGCACCCATATCATAAATTTGCTGGAACCACCTTAGATAGTCCTCTTCTGTTGCCGGGAACTCACCTGGGAAATGCCCCGGTACGGTTGCTCCTAAATTGACACCTTTAACAAAAATTTCTTTCCAGTTCCCTTTCCCGTCGTATCTCAGGAACTTGTCTCCTGAGGTCTGGAACTTCATTTCCGTTCCATCCGAGGTAGCGTAACTTGTGTGGGACGGAGGAAGATACAAGAATACCAGGGAGGTTACCCCTCCAATTAAAATGATTCCAATCGTAATCCATAAAATTATTCGTTTGCGCGCTAATTTTGACATCGATATAAAATCCCTTCACCTCGCTATTTTTTTGTATGCAGGCGATTTCCATAGTATGGATCTTCACACCTCCACTCCCTGTCGTCACTCCTTAATGATTAACCAAGTGAACTCATAAAGTAACTAGGCGGATGGGAGCATTTTTTTTCGGGACTTTCATGAAAATTCCACGACATTACATAACATTTCTTACAAAAAACTATTAATCCGGTGAACCATATAAACTCCCAAATTGCTATGATTTTTTCAGTTGCGACATTTCGGGAGTTTCCTTGTCATTCCAAGCACAGCTATAGATCAGACGGATTTGGCATGTTTAATCCGTAGTCTCAGAACCATTATATGTAGTATTTAACGCTAACGATATATCGAAGTTGTGGTTAATATCCCACCCTTTTCCAAATTGGTAACAGAATTGATACCAAAGACTTATCGTAAATTGCTTATAAATCGCTGTATATCAACGTTTTACACTTTTTACCAGTTACAGAAAAAGAGCTTATAGACCTATATAGGGTCTTTTGGTAATTCGCTAATTAATCAATTCAATTCCCCCCGGAAAAAGGTCCCGATTAAACCTCCTTTTTTCCTAGGATTACTTTCCCTCTTTTCCTTGTTTCTGTAAAAAAGGTTAATGATACCGTCGGGTTACCCTATTCATCGCTCTCCTCATTTCTACCTCATTCGATATGGCGCTTCTTCATTCGACATTGTCCATACAGCCTCTAGTCTGATTGATGCTTTTCTTTCAAACCTAAAAAGCGGGTCAAGAATGTCTTTACGACTAGTTTTCGAGCAATTTTTTTGTTATTTTTGTGACAAAATCGATAATTTCCGATCTTATTAACCCGTTTTGCTCCTGCTGAAAGACAAAAAAAGAGGTTATTCCGTATGAATAACCTCTTCCTCTCTGCTCCATTTCGCATCCCTAGCTCTTTATTTGATTAGTTTATTTTGTACTCTAGCATACGACTTGAGAAAATCGCTTGCGACTGCCTCTCCAGCCAGCCCATTGGGATGAGGATCGTCTGGACTGCTCATATACTCAAGCTTAATCCGGTGTTCATGAGGTTCAGGCTGCGACAGCACACTGGCCATATCGTATACGTAGTCCACTCCCTCAGGGGGATGATTCAGAATTTCTTTGTTTACGGCACGCCAGATTTGCTCACGATCCCCCGTGAAGTTGAACGGGGGTACGGTGCTTAGTAGAATAGTCCTCTCGGGCCTGTTCTTCCTCAGCGCAGTTACAATGGCGTTCAAATCATGCAGAAGCTCTGCCGCTGATCTTTTAGCAATATCGATATCGTTAACCCCAAGCACAATCAGAACTTCATCTCCCTGCTTGGCCTTATGTAACCAAGGTCCGTCTGAAGCCGCGTCGTATGCTCTGCTCCAGCCTGAGCCAATATTCCATACCCCATACTCGGGACCCAGTCCTTCTGCAATCCTTGCTCCCCAATACTCGTAGGCGTCTTTCTCCGTACGAACTCCCTGGGTTATAGAGTCGCCAAGCATGACTATCCTTCGGGCAGTCTCCTTCTTGTATCCGATAAAGGAGGGCAGTACGAGCAGTCTGTCTGATGCCCGCTTAAGGGGGAGCGAGTCCTGATCCGCTAAATGCCCTTCGGTATCATAAGCCGAAGCAAGCATTCCCTCCACATTATAGGGAATCGATTTGCCCGGACCAAATGTGGACAGCGTCCAGCTGAATACCAGATCATGCCCTTCTGCAATATCTACGGTGACTTCATCACTGTAAAAGCATTCACCTGGTGCTACCTCTCTGGAGTGGCTCCCCCCAAACGTCACCGGAACAAGTGACCCGGCAACTACACTGCCGTCTCTACTCCGTCCACCGTCTCCCAGGAAAGCGGACTCAATCTTCCACGGTCCGCCCGCTTCACTCCCTCTCGCATCCTGCCCCGTATCCCAAGTGGAGTCCACCGAGTTGCTGTGCCATATCCGCATGTGCAGCCGTCCTGTCTCCCTTGGACGGAGATAAGTCCGGTAAGTATGCGTGAAGCCCACAGGCGCATTCATAATAAAGTTGGCTGCGCTAGAGAGTGCGGTAACCGATACATAGTCTTTATTCCAAAGCTCCTCATGCCGCTGATCTTGTCCAGACATCGTTCTCCTCCTTTGCGTATATTTGCATTATACGAAGGTCCTGTACTCAATACTAATATTATCAAGCCGTTATGTTACACAATTCTGACGTGAATCAGGGGTATCCCTACGGATGACCGTAAAGATACCCCTGTATCATTAGGAGAGCTGTCATTTGTAATGACCTCCAATTTTTCGTGACCTTTCAAGCGCTTGGCCGGATGAGGTCAGGGATGCGGCTCTTACAATAGCCGCGCTGCCATACCTGTCTTTGATCAAATCCGTAGCCTTGTTCAAAGCCTGGGATTTGGCCAGATCGTCGAACAGGGTCAGTTGGTATTCTTCATCATTGACCAGTTGGCTGAGCGTTACTCCGATCTGACGCACCGGCATACGATCCCAATGCCGATAGAACAAGGCTTTGGCCGCACGAAATACG
Source organism: Paenibacillus sp. SN-8-1 (assembly GCF_050995535.1). NCBI lineage: Bacteria > Bacillati > Bacillota > Bacilli > Caryophanales > Paenibacillaceae > Paenibacillus > Paenibacillus sp. SN-8-1. The sequence continues at coordinate 1,803,731 of NZ_CP194782.1, read as the reverse complement.
GTGTTCGTATCATTCGTCGGGTCCGGGATCTTCATCTGGCGTGAGAAGCCGGCCCGGGTCTCGTAAGGACTGCACATACAGCCTACGGATACGACCTGACCCATGTATCCTTTTCGGCGGCAGTCTCTGCAGACCTCCTCCGTAATTTCCAGAAGTACCGTATTAATCTGTTCCTCATCCGTGTAATCCTGGGGAAGGGTCATCATATGACCGACCGACTTGGGCGGTGTATTAAACGTGGCCGGAGTCACGGGAGAATCGTCCATCCCGTTAGCTGTTCTCCACATCACCTCGGCCTGGATATCGCTTTGCTTGCCGAACCGGGCCCGGAACTTCTCCTTAAGCCGGGGCAGCGGCGTTCTGGCCACATCGCCAATCGTATACATCCCTAGGCTTAAGAAATGGTTCCGCATGCGGGACCCAACCCCGAACATTTTGTCCACTGGCTGCTTCCATAGGGTCTCGGCCAGCTCTGACTTATTCAGAATGTAGATGCCTTCGGCATTTTTCTTCGCCCAAATATCCGTTGCCGCCTTGGCTAGCATCTTATTTGAGCTGATCCCAAAGCGCACCCTGACTCCGGTCTCATCAAGCACCTTCTGCTGGATCGTCCTCGCAATCGTATAGGGATCGCCAAAAATATTGAGACTGCCCGTCACATCCAAAAACTGCTCATCAATGGAGAAAATCTCAACCAGGTCGGTATACTGTTCATAGATCTTTGTGATCTTAAGGGAAATATCGATGTACATCTGCATCCGGGGCTTAACCACGACTACGTCCGGGCATTTTGTAAGCGCCTCTCCAAGCCGCTCCGCTGTAGTTATTCCGTAGCTCTTGGCAAGGGGGCAGGCCGCCAAAATGATCCCCGACCTGCGGGCCGGATCGCCTGCAACAACAAGAGGAAGATCCTTGTAAGCAGGATGATCGGCTTTCTCCACACTAGCGTAAAAGGATTGACAGTCTCCAAGCATAATGGCCCTCTCCGCTGATTTCACTTGAGCACCACCTCTCCCAGATAGAAGGTTACGCGTCTATCGATCTCCGCCCGGGCGAAGCTCCACAGCATGGAGAATTCATATTGGTAACCCCGGCACAAATAACGTGCTTCGAGCCCGGCCCCTGTACGATGCTGCTCATATACCTTGATTCCATGCCGGCGCATCTGCTGCCGGATCTGGCCCAGCTCCCGGGTAATCCGGGACTGCAACTCGCGCAGCACAGCCATATAAAGCTCAGGCAGCTTCAAAGGGCTAGAACCCGATGAGACCAGCATCAAATCCTTCTCCATTAAATCGAGAATCAGCGGCAGTAAAAGAAATTCCTTAACCCATCCTGCCTCCTCCTCAGTCCGGTAAGGCACCTGCTTCATGTAAGATTCCTTCTTCGCGCTGAGACCGGATTTCCGTGTGCATCTTCAATCTTATTAAGGATAATCCCATTCCTGAGCCAGAATACCCTCATTACACTCACCCACTATCAGAACGTTTGTTCTTATCATATTCATAATACGAACAAATATTCGCTTTGACAACAGGTTATTACTGGGGAATCGACCTCGAATAGGCTTTAATGGATGGGACTTATTGTTCTGTCAAAATAATCGGTCCGTCCGCGGTAATTGCGACCGTATGCTCATACTGGGCAGAGAGCTTCCCATCGGCCGTCCGGGCTGTCCAGCCGTCATTGTCGATGCTGATACGGTGCGTACCTTCATTAATCATCGGTTCAATTGTAAATACCATACCTTCCTTCAAGCGGACTCCCTTCCCGGCTACACCCACATGCTCGTAGTTAGGCTCTTCATGCAGGGAGCGGCCAATGCCGTGTCCCAGCAGATCCCGCACAACCGAGAAGCCGTTATTCTCCGCATGCTTCTGAATGGCGGACACTACATCCCCCAGCCGGTTGCCCGGAACAGCCTGCTCAATGCCCAGATACAGACATTCCCGTGTGACCCGCATCAGCTTCTGGGCAGGTTCACTTACCTGACCCACTTCATAACACCAAGCCGAATCACCGAACCAGCCGTCACACTCCACCACGATATCAATCTTGGCGATATCGCCTTCCTTCAGTGGCGTCCTGCCCGGGAAGCCATGGGCGACCACATCATTGATGGAAGCACAGGTCTCCGCAGGAAATCCATTATACCCTTTGGTAAACTGCTTCCCTCCGAGCTTGATAATATGATTAGCCACGAAATCATTAATCTCCAATGTAGTAATCCCAGGCGCGATCAGCTTTGCGATTTCACGGTGGCAGTCGGCCACAATTTCACTGGCCCTTCTCATAGCCTCAATTTCTTGTCCTGATTTCAAAATAATCATAGTTATACGGCTCCTCTCACTCTAAAGACTGCCAAGCAGCAGCTTCACAATTTCATGTTCATTCATCTCAGCTGAACGGCGGTACACCGATAGACCTGCACAGCCCACCAAACCGCCAATAATCAGAAAGGCAGACTCGTCTGAACGCGAATCCCCGGATGCAGTTCTGAGCACTTCACCCAAAGGAGTAATTACACTCTGCCTGAACCTTTCCATAAATACTTTCGCTTCCTGTTCAGGGAGCTCCCGAAAATGCTCGCATGCGAGCTTATAAAGAACAAAAAGGGACGGATCCTTAATCCACCTTCGCAGCAGAGCTATGCCATAGTCTTTGACAGGACGGCCCTTGGTCAGATAGTTCAGCCCCATCTCCTCAGCCTCATCCAGGGCCATGTTAAGAAGATCAGATAATAAATCAAACTTATTCTTATAATAGTGATATACCGTGCCATAACCGAGATCCGCTGCTGCGGCCACATCGCGCATTTCCATATTAATCCCTTTGAGCACATAGGTCTCGGCAGCAGCCCTCATAATCTGTTCCATCCGGCGGGTGCGGATCGCTTCATTTTGTTCTTTGGTGCGAGGAGTCAAGTGGTCATCCCCCTTTCTTTTTTTGACCTACTGACATGTCAATATAAAGCTACACCTTATTGAACAAAAAAGCAATCAGCAAAGAGAGTTCCCTAAAACACCTGTTCACCTAATAAAAAGGACAAAGCAAGCCCGGCAATATCGTACCGGGCCCTGAGAGTTACTTATAAGTATTCTGCTCTGTTTTTTGGAATTTTTCATTATCCGTCTTGAGTGCTTCTTTCCGTCTGTCATTTTTCTGCTGCTGGAACTGCTGGGCTTGCTGACTCGTTACTGGCGTGGCTTCCAGATCTTTTACCGTGTTGATCAGGTTCTTATCAGGATGAATCGAACTCGAACTCATTTTAAAGACTCCTCCTTTTATAGCGATTAGTGAACGTAGTTCATGTTCTATTGTTTCAGTACACCGTTCAGACTATTCGCCGCTTGATAAACTGTTGTCGATAGCCCGCCTATTCTAACCAATCCATAACAAAACAAGCTGACACCGGCACAACCGGATATCAGCTTGAAGCGTTAGAGCACTTACGAAGTTACCTGAACATTCCCCACAGCTTAATCAGATGAAATGTATTTTTCGGGTCAATTTTCTGAGTGATGACGAACTGAACCATTTGCTGCTCCTGAGTTGCAGACAGTCTCTCATTCAGGATCACCGCAGCGGATTTCACCAGCCTGTGTACTTTAGACGGGTCCTGCAAGTCTCCCTTGGTAAGGTTCTCCGTTAACTGCTTCACACGATCCTTGACGGCCTTGTTCTTCATCTTGAGCTTAACCCGTTCCACAAGCTGCGGGCTGATTCCAAACTGCTGATAATTCAAAGCTGCTTCTCACCTCCCGTACGTCAATGTTCTAATATATGACGGCAGGAGAGCATATAGTGCATAAAAAAATGGAACCGAAGGTAACATGAAAAAGAATTCATTTAAGATCAGCCATCAAAAAATACTAATCGATCAGCTCACCTTGCAAAATCTGCTCCCGCTGCAAATAATGCCGCAGCGGGCTGTACGCGGGCGAAGTCCAGAATGCCTCTTCGCCCACCAGCGAGGCGGCATCCTCTCTCGCCGCCTCAAGCACTGCGAAATCGCTGACCATGTCCGCGATTCGGAACTCCGGCACGCCGCTCTGCTTCGTGCCGAAGAAATCCCCGGGACCGCGAAGCTCCAAGTCCCGCCGCGCCACCTCGAAGCCGTCGTCCGTATCGGTCATGACCTTCATCCGCTCCTGACCCACCTCCGACTTCGGATCCGCGATGAGCACGCAGTAGGAAGCGTGCTCCCCCCGGCCAACCCGCCCACGAAGCTGATGAAGCTGGGACAAGCCGAACCGGTCGGCGTCCATAATAATCATCAGTGTGGCGTTAGGCACGTCTACGCCGACCTCGACCACGGTCGTCGAGACGAGGAGCTGCACCTCGTTCGCATAGAACTCGCGCATCACTTCTTCCTTCTCGGCCGCCGTCATTCGGCCGTGCAGCAGACCCACCTTGAAGTCTGGAAAGGCCTGCGACATCGACACATAGAGGTCGATGGCATTCTGCACATCCAGCTTCTCGGACTCCTCAATCAGCGGGCAGATCAGGTAAGCCTGACGTCCCTGCCCGATCTCACGCGAGATGAACCCAAGCACCCGATCCATCTTGTCGTGCTTGACCCAGTAAGAAGAAATAGGCTTTCTTCCTTTGGGCCGCTCAGACAGCGTCGACACATCCATATCGCCAAAAGCCGTAATGGCCAGCGTGCGGGGAATCGGCGTAGCCGTCATCGTCAGGACATCCGGGTTGAAGCCCTTTCGCCGCAGAATGCTGCGCTGATTCACACCGAACCGATGCTGCTCGTCTGTAACAACAAGACTTAAGCTCCGGAAATACACTTCCTCCTGAATCAGAGCATGGGTGCCCACGACCACATCAATCAGGCCCATCTGCAGAGAAGCGAGCAGATCTTTACGACGTCGTCCCGTCACACTTCCCGTAAGAAGACCTACGGTAATACCGAACGGTTCGAACAGCTTCGTAAGCGACCTCACATGCTGCTCAGCCAGAATTTCAGTCGGGACCATGAAGGCGCCTTGGCATCCAGACTTCACAGCAGCGTACAGCGCAATCGCTGCAATCACGGTCTTGCCGGAGCCAACATCCCCCTGCAGCAGACGGTTCATACAGAAAGGAGAGCGCATATCCTTCAGAATCTCCAGCTCCACTTTCTTCTGGGCATCCGTCAATTCAAATGGAAGACTTCGGACGAACTCTCTGACCGTGGCGTTATCTACGGTGTGCTGAACGCCATCCATCCGTTCGTGATTCATGGCCCGGTAAGCTTGAAGCTTCAGCTGGAAGAGGAATAGCTCTTCGTACACCATCCGCTTGCGGGCCTCCTGTCCTTCACTGCTGTCCTGTGGCTGATGAATACGAAGAATTGCATGCTTTCGCGGCATAAGCTCATACTTACGGATAAGGTCCTCCGGCAGAATCTCAGGGATCATCTCCCCGAACTGGGTCAGAGCTTGTCCTACTGTCTTGCGCATCCAGGCCTGTGTAATGTTGCCACCGACGGAATAGACCGGCTGCAAGCTTCCGCTTCGGATCACACCCTTATCCGGGAATTCCGATTCCGAGACTGTCATCTGTGCGCGGCGCTGGTCCCATTTGCCTGTCAGTGTAATCTCCCGGCCAGGCGTAAGCTGATCCTTCAGGAAATGCCGATTGAACCACGTCGCCGTGAACATCCAATCGTCAGCCATCACTTTACAGGTCAGTCTGGACTTTTTACCATAACGCTGAAGTACGGGAAGTCCCATAATCTTAGCCTGTACCGTTACCTTCTCCCCATCCTTCACTTCACTCAACGAACGAAGGCGGTAATCTTCATAACGGAACGGATAATATTCAAGTAAATCTTGTACCGTAAAGACGCCAAAGGCGTGAAGCTCCCCCTCTTTGAGAGCACTCACGCCGCTGACCTGCTTCACGGATATCGTACTGATATCCATATTCAATCCCTCACTTTATGCCGGCCAGACGAATACCGCCACAATCCCCGGACCCACATGGGTTCCTACAACTGCGCCAATATCCGTCCGCACCACTTCATGCAGCGTGAAATGCTGTGACATTTCCTGCATGATATCTTCTGCCGTCTCCGGGTTCACCCCGTCACAGACTGCGATATTCAGGTCCTTATGCTCACCAAAATCCTTCCGGAACAGCTCCACAATACGCGACACCGCCTTCTTGCGTCCCCGCGCCTTATCTACCGGATAAATTACGCCTTCCTCATCCACAGAGAGAATCGGTTTCACATTCAGGACAGTACCTATAATAGCCGCTCCCCTGCGAATACGCCCGCCTTTCTGCAGGTATTCCAGCGTATCCACCAGGAAATACAATCTTCGAACCTGACGAAGCCGCTCTACCTCATCTACAATTTCTTGAACCGAAGCGCCATTAGCTGCAAGTCTTGCTGCAGCAACGACCTGAAGCCCGAATCCATACGAGGCACAACGGGAATCAATGATCGTGATGTCCGCTATAGTGCCCTCTTCTTCCATCATGGATTTAGCCAAAAGCGCGGATTGAAAAGTGCCGCTCATCCCCGAAGAAATATGAATAGAAATAATAGAAGCACCCGGGTACTGATCCAGCAAACCTTGATATACATTTACGTACTGGGAAGGAGACGTCTGGGAAGTTGTAGGGAGCTCTGGTGACTTCGTTAATCTGTCATAGAATTCAGCCGGCGTAATGTCGACTCCTTCTACAAAGGATTGCTCTTTAAAGTTCACCGTCATTGGGATGACATGAATGCCGTACTCTGCAACCGTCTTCTGCGGAATATCCGCGGTACTGTCGGTAACAATAATAATATGATTCATTCAGAAATAGCCTCCATCCCCGTCCTCTGAACATTCTCCCAACAATCAAATCAGGATTCTACAGAGAATAAATAATAATAGATCGGCTGACCGCCCTCGTGAATTTCCACTTCAGCGTCAGGATAATTCTCCTTCAGCCAATTGAGCAGAAGCAGAGTATCGTCCTTGCTTGCCTCTTCACCGGTCAAGATCGTTAAGATTTCATCGCCGCTTACGAGCATCTTTTGGAGAAGTGACTCACACGTCTGAAGAAGGCCCTCTTCTGTGGACACAATTTTGGAATCTTCAATACCTATATAATGACCCGCTTTAATCTCCAAATCATCAAAATGAGTATCACGAACCGCATAAGTAACCTGGCCGGTCTTCACATGGCCCACCGCGGCAAGCATACTGTCCGTGTTAATCTGGATGCTCTCCTCTTCCTGGAAAGCGAATGCTGCCGCAATTCCCTGAGGAATACTTTTGCTTGGAATAACCGTAACACTTCGCTCCCCTTCGAGCAGATCACGAGCCTGCTGTGCGGCAAGAACGATATTGGAGTTATTAGGGAGTACAAATACATGCTGGGCAGAGATCGAATTAATAGCATTGACGAAATCCTCCGTGCTTGGATTCATCGTCTGTCCTCCGGACAGTACGGCATCCACCCCAAGGCTTGTAAAAATATCCGCGATTCCCTGGCCTGAAGCCACCGCGATAAATCCATAAGGCGCCATTTCGTCAGCCGGCAGTACAGCCGGGTCTGCTACCCAAGCCTTCTCAGCTGGAATATCGGCGAAAACCTCGGGCGACGGAGCAATATCCATGCCTGCAGACAACAAATCCCGGTGCTGCTCTCTCATATTCAAAATATGAATCTGGGTAATCTCTCCATACCGGAGAGCCAAATTAAGAACTTCACCTGGAGCTTTGGAATGAACATGAACCTTGATGACTTCATCGTCAGCAATAACGATGATAGAGTCTCCGTTTACACCCAAAGCCTTGCGGAACTGATCCTCATCAAACGCAGTGCCTTTTCCTTCACCCAGCTGACGGTTAATGAAGAATTCCATGTCATACAAGAACTCGATATCCTCTGTCTCAAGGCGGGATTGTGCGGATACAGGCACTTCAGGAACTGACTTGAAGTCAGAATAGCCTTCCGTACGAGCCTGAGAGCTGGACGCTTGTCCGCGTGCTTGGGTGACAGGCGCCGAGGCCTCCGTGTTGCTGGACAAATAATCAAAGAACCCTTGATAAATGTACACAAGACCCTGTCCACCGGAATCTACTACACCCACCTGCTTCAATACAGGCAGCTGTTCAGGTGTATGGGCAAGAGCTTCTTTTGCCTTGGCAAGAACTTCTGTCATAAGCTCCAGAATGTCCGATGTGCGCCGGGCATAATGGACGGCATGTTTAGCCGCTTCCTTAGCCACCGTAAGGATGGTTCCTTCCACTGGCTTCACAACAGCCTTATACGCGGTATCTACACCGCTTTGCAGTGCCGAAGCGAATTGAACCGTATTCAATTCTTCATAAGAAGCCGAATAACGGCTAAATCCACGGAATAACTGTGACAGGATTACTCCCGAGTTCCCGCGTGCTCCCATCAGTAGTCCCTTAGACAACACGGCTGCACGGCTGCCAACGCCACCACTGCCGCTGCGGGTTAGCTCCGCTACACCTGCAGTCATCGTAAGATTCATATTTGTACCGGTATCCCCATCCGGAACCGGGAACACATTAAGGGAATTCACGTGTTCCGCATGCTGCTGAAGCTGAGCCGCTCCGGCTAATACCATAGCTGTAAAATCTGTTCCATTTAGAGAACGCTTACTCAATGACAAATCCCCTTCCTAACTTGATACACGTACGCCCTGGACTACAATATTCACTTCATCAACTTGAAGTCCTACTATATCGTTCAATACGTATTTAACTCTTTGTTGGATGTTATGGGCCACCTCGGATATCTTGATCCCATAAATGACTATAATATATAGATTAATTACGATTCTATTGTTATCAGGTTTCACTTCTACTCCGCGGGTAAGATTCTCCCGCCCAAGCAGTTCTGCAATACCGTCTTTAAATTGCTTCCGGCTTGCCATCCCCACAAGTCCATAACATTCCATGGCGGCTGATCCGGCAATTACCGCTACCGCTTCATCCGAGATATCAATTTGTCCATATTCGGTATTCAGTTCAATAGCCACTTCCTTCACTCCCCCCTTAAAAATATTATGGACTACTCAACATTGTACTATAAGAAGAAGGAGAAATAAATAAAAGAAGAACCGGGCCCCACAAATAAAGTTAGCTAATCGGTTGACGAAGCTTTTTTTGCTGTGATATGATATTCGAGTATTGTTTTATGCAGGTGTATTGGAACAAGGAGGTGTAATTTCGTGTCACGTAAATGTTATGTAACAGGCAAAAAGCCTAGCACAGGTAACCATGTATCTCACGCTAACAACCGTAACCGCCGTACTTGGGGCGTTAACGTCCAAAAGGTCCGCATTCTGGTAAACGGTAAACCAAAACGCGTTTATGTCAGCACTCGCGCTTTGAAATCCGGTAAAGTTACCCGTGTGTAATCTTCAACCAGGCATATAGACAAAAAGCACCTTTTTCATAAGAGGTGCTTTTTTAATGTCTTTTTTAGTTCTTATGAAATGTATTCAGAACGGCCTTCACAAAACCTCCCAAAAACTTAGGCAACTTAAATGTGTAAAACTTCATTATTCACCCTCCCCATACTTCCCATGCTTACTTTATTCTATGACTCGAACCCACATCATGTGTGCTCTATTCACAAAAAAAAGGTTACATGAGAACCTTAGCTCATGTAACACAATTGTATGCGCCTTGCGCCTGCCCTATTCCATTAAAGCAGGCGGAGGGTCGTCCCCATTTTTTATTTAAGCTCTTACACTGTTACGGATTTCGGCAATGGCTCCAGCACGATCAGCACGGCCGAATACAGCACTTCCAGCGACCAGAACCTCTGCACCAGCCTCTACGACGAGCGGCGCGGTCTGAGCGGTAATCCCGCCGTCTACCTCGATAAGCAGGTCATTTAGCCCTTTCTGCTTCTTCAATTCGTTCAGCTCGCGGATTTTGCGAACCGTACTCGAAATGAAAGATTGTCCGCCAAATCCCGGATTCACAGTCATGACAAGCACGAGGTCAAGATCCTCGATCACTTCAGACAAGACCGATACCGGTGTTCCCGGGTTAATTGCGACCCCTACCTTAACTCCCTGCTCCTTGACCAGATGGATCACCCGATGCAGATGAACACAAGCTTCAGCATGCACGGTAATCAGATCAGCACCTGCTTTGGCAAAAGCGGGTATGTAAGCATCCGGATTTTCAATCATCAGGTGTACATCCATAAAAAGGTTGGTATGAGGCTTGATAGCCTCCACAACCAGCGGACCTAATGTAATGTTAGGGACGAAATGCCCGTCCATAACATCCACATGAAGCCACTCAGCCCCCGCTTGTTCTACTTCAGCAATTTCCTCACCCAATTTAGCGAAATCCGCGGATAAAATTGACGGTGCTATGTTGATCATTTGATTAGTACCTCCGTTTCTTATCTTTCATTTCCTCATAGAACTGCACATAGTGCTCGTATCGGCTGGCGGCAATCTTCCCATCCTCCAAGGCCGCACGAACCTGGCAGCCGGGCTCATGAAGATGACTGCAGCCGCGGAATTTACATTCCGAGGCATAAGGAACAAACTCACGGAAGCATTCGGATAACTGGTCTACTCCTAGTTCCAGGAAATCCAGCTGGCTGAATCCTGGAGTATCCGCAACGTAACCCCCATTTTCAAGCTCGATAAGCTCGACATGACGGGTGGTATGCTTACCTCTGCCAAGACGCAGGCTGATTGCGCTTGTCTCAAGACCTAGACCAGGCAGCATGGCATTCAGCAGCGAGGACTTGCCTACCCCAGATTGTCCCGAGAAGACACTGATCTCTCCAGCAAGCCGCTTCAGCACTTCTTCCGTGCCTGCTCCCGTATGTGAACTGGTGACAATAACTTCATAGCCGATAGAACTGTATAAATCACTAACCTGCTTGGTCAATTCATCGGATGTATCCGAATCATCAAGAAGATCACGTTTGGTTAGACAAATAAGCGTCTGAAGACCCTCATTCTCAATGTGGACCAGGAACTTGTCCAGCAGTTGAAGATTCATATCGGGTTCACGAAGAGAGAACAGCAGCACTGCCAGACGGGCATTAGCCACCGGCGGACGAATAAGCTCCGACACTCGCGGCAGAATCTCTGTAACCGTCCCTTCTCCATTCTCCGTAGGCTCGAAAATAACCCTGTCGCCTACAAGTGGAGTAATTCCTCTCTTCTTAAAAACCCCCCGGCCCCGGCACTGAACCGGTTCACCCGGTTCACCGCCAGTCTCTTTCACATAATAATATCCGCTTAAAGCCTTAACAATTAAGCCTTCAGGCATGTATGCAGCCTCACTTCCATGTTTATCTGCCCTTTTCCTGATCCTTTTTCTTCTTTTTCTCGGCTTTCTGTGCTTCCTTTTGGGCGTCTTTGACCTGCTTAGCATTAGCAGAAGATGCCGAAGCATAACGTTCTGTTGCACCGCTGTATTCACCGTTAATAGAAGCCGAATCTCCAGAACTATTATCTCCACTATTAGCAGGATCTTGCTGCTGAGAATCCGCAGGTACATTATCCGCCGGCTGCTGTCCGATTGGCGTACTCGGTACAGGCACGGTTCCCTGCTTCGCATCAATATAGGATACCGGGAGTGTATCCAGGTATTTACCATCCTGGTAGACCAGAATGGCCCCATCTTTAGTAGGTGCAAGCACAAGGTCAACCGGGATGGTCTGAGCCGTTTTAATAGTCTTCACACCGGCTTCCCGATTCTCTCCGCGGGCATCCGTATACACAAGGCGAATTTTGCTGTTCTTGCCCTCCGTCTTAGGTGCAACAGGGACATCATAAGTGAACTTAATCGCTTCAGGCGGATACCCCGAACTTACGAATATCGTGATCTCTTCACCCGGTGATACCTGCTCCTTAGGAGCATATGGGTGCTGATTGAATACCAGGCCTTGTTCAACCTTATAACTGGATTCCTGAACAATTCCGTCTTTAGCCAGCTTTAATCCATATTCCTTAAGCTTCGCTTCTGCCTGCTGCTGAGTAAGACCCGTAAGATCAGGCATACTAACCTTTTCTTGTCCTTTACTTACTGTAAGCTCAATCGTAGCAGTTGCAGGATCGAAGTCCGAACCGGCAGCCAGGCTCTGACCTGTAACTTTCCCGGGATCAGCTTCACTATAATCATCTTTGCGGGTAATCTGATCACCCTTCATTTGGAACTCGTCGATCAGCTTCTTACTTGCATCCTCATAGGACAGTCCGCTTAGGTCAGGTACTTTCTTGAGCGGCTTATCCACGCTCACCGTCAAGGCAATGGCTGAGCCTTGTTTGACCTCTGTCCCTTCCGGCTTGCTCTGCTCATAGACTACTCCTGCCGCAAAGCCTTCCTTGTACTGCCTTGTAATCGGCTCCTGAACCGTGAGGCCAACCTTGGCGAGTTCCGCCCTAGCCACATCTTCCTGCAGGTTAATTACCTGAGGTACCTTCACATTAGGCTTATTAAGACTTTCATTGACATACCAGGCAACTCCAAGCATGAATAAAATAACAAGCAGCGTGATGCCGATCCACAAGGTTGGTTTCACCCATGCTTTCTTCTTCCCAGCAGGAGGCTTGGCAGGTGGATTGTCTTCTTCGACTCGGGAGGTTCTTCCAGCTGCCGGTCTTTGAACCGGGGGCTTAATAGCCGGAATAACCCGTGTCTTGTCAGCATCATCCAAATCATCAAAAATGATCTTGGATTCTGTTCGTCTCTCCGGAAGAAGGCAGGTCTCCAAATCCCGAAGCATCTCCTTGGCCGATTGATACCGCTCACTCGGGTTCTTACGCATCGACTTCAGGATGACATTCTCCACACTTTGTGGAATAAGCGGGTTAACAAGCCGCGGCTCTTCAAAATCATCCTGGAGATGCTTCAAAGCCACGCTGATTGGACTTTCGCCCAGAAAAGGAAGCTTGGAGGTCAGCATCTCGTACAGCACAATCCCAAGTGAATATAGGTCCGATTTTTCACCTGTCACAACGCCCTTAGCATGCTCTGGAGAGAAATAATGTACAGATCCTACCACAGAGCCAGTTTGGGTAATCGTTGCCGAAGACGCCGCGCGGGCGATCCCAAAATCCGTAACCTTCACCCGGCCATTGCGGCCAATTAATATATTGTGAGGCTTAATATCCCGATGAATAATTTGGTTATGATGGGCATGATCCAGGGCATCGCAGATTTGTGATGCAATCCGAACGGCCTCATCCACTTGAAGTGGGGCACGTTCTTTTATAATCTCATTTAAATTCTGGCCTTCGATATATTCCATAACAATATAATGAATGTCATCTTCCTGACCCACATCATAAATACTTACAACATTCGGATGTGACAGAGATGCAGCCGATTGCGCCTCCCGCCGGAAGCGGCGGATGAATTCCTCATCGTGCACAAATTGTTGGCGCAGAACTTTAATGGCTACATTGCGTCCAAGGAGAATATCCTGTGCCTTGTACACAAGCGCCATTCCGCCTCCGCCAATTCGTTCAATGATTTGATATCGACCGCCCAATTCGTGTCCGATCATGTTGTCCACTCCTTTGCACTAGACCCTGCCGTACCCGGTATTTCAAATAAAGCTACGGTAATATTATCTTCTCCGCCTACATCCAAAGCAAGCTGAAGAAGATGGTCTGCCCGATCCTTCAGTGACACGTTAGGCAGTCCCACAGTCTGGGCCATCTGTTGTTTGGGAACATAGCTGCTGAGTCCGTCACTACAGAGAAGGAGAATATCGCCTTCCTTCAGGACAACATGAATAAGATCAACATCCACCTGTGCGTCTGTTCCGAGAGCCCGGGTAATTACATTTCTACGTGGGTGATTGTACGCTTCTTCTTCACTGATCTGACGGCTTTTTACGAGCTCATTGACCAAGGTGTGATCCTCCGTCAGCTGGGTGATATTCCCCTGCCGGAACAAATAAGCGCGGCTGTCCCCAATATGTCCGATAATGCCTTCCCGGCGATCCATAAGAATCGCTACAACGGTGGTTCCCATATTGTGATATTCTACACTTTCCGAAGCTGCCCGGAATACCACTTCATTGGCATGCAGGATGGCTTTCCTGAGAGCCTCGCGGCGTAGCTCCGAAGAGGTTGCCCTCGGAAGGGATTTCAGATCGGATACAATCGTCTCGACAGCAAGCCTGCTGGCTGTATCTCCGGCCTGATGTCCCCCCATTCCATCTGCAACAATCCCCAAAGTGAAACCTTGCTCCAAATTAGCTACCCACGATGAATCTTCGTTCACAGAACGAACATGTCCTACATCACTGACATACACCGTTTTTATCAAATCTTCTCACCTCGCACCAGACTCCATATGCTTCGCCCGCAGTTGTCCGCAAGCTGCCGCGATATCATGACCTTGTTCCCGGCGGATCGTAACATTGATTCCCTTGTCCGCCAATATGCGTTGGAATTGAAATATGTCATTTCTGGAAGTTCGAGTGTACTTGCGCTCCGGTACATAGTTAACCGGAATTAGATTGACGTGGCAGAGCATGTTCTTCAGGACACTGGCAAGCTCCTCCGCATGCTCAGGTCTATCGTTCACGCCGCCGATAAGCGCGTATTCAAAAGTAATTCTACGCCCCGTCTTAGCTTGGTAATATCTGAGCGACTCCATCACATCATCGAACGGAAAGCGCCGGTTAACCGGCATAAGCTTCGACCGGAGGGCATCGTTCGGTGCGTGAATGGAAATAGCCAGATTGATCTGGGTATTCTCATCAGCAAATCTGTATATATTAGGCACAATACCGCTTGTTGATACAGTAATATGCCGCTGTCCAATATTCAAACCCTTCTCATGGATCATCAGGCGCAAAAATTTCATAGTTGCTTCATAATTCTCGAATGGCTCGCCTGTTCCCATAATAACGATACTGCTTACACGTTCACCGCGTTCATCGAGAATCTGCTGGGCCCGTACAACCTGAGCCACAATCTCGCCCGCAGTCAAATCCCGCTTCAGTCCGCCAAGCGTAGAAGCACAGAAGGTACAGCCAACACGGCAGCCGACCTGTGTAGTTACACAGATGCTGTTACCATAGTTGTGCTTCATAATCACCGTCTCAATAGCATGGTCATCATGAAGGCCGAACAGGAACTTCACGGTTCCATCCTTGGATTCGAACTTGGTGATTTCATTTAGCGTAATGAACTGGAAGTTCTCATTCAGCTTCTCGCGCAGGCTCTTAGATAAGTTCGTCATCTCGTCAAAAGAATTAACCCGCTTCACATAAATCCAATCAAAAATTTGTCCTCCGCGGAAAGCGGGCTCACCTTGGGATACAGCCCATTCCTGCAGCTCTTCTAACGTAAAATCATATATAAAAGGTTTCATGATCACACACCTGTTCTATTTAAATTAAAGACTAGCTTATATTCATTCTTCCCATTTTATCATAAACACAGTTCACACTAAAGTGCAAAACCCGCTGGAAAGTTCCAGCGGGGAGATGCCTCCTGACATATTAACCTAGTTTGACAAGCCGGGCAATATAAAATCCGTCAGAATGATAATCCTGAGGCAATATTTGTATCCCGGCGCCTTCTCTAAGCTTCCCGGCTTCAAGCCGCTTCAGGCCATCAGGTTGATCCGAAGCTTCGGAGAACTCCGAATGCTTGTCCAGAAAGGCCTTGACAACAAGCTCATTCTCTCTCTTTTCCACCGTACAGGTACTATAGACAAGGATACCGCCTGGTTTTAGCAATCCGGCTACTTCATCTAGGAGCTTGATTTGGAGTTCTGATATCTCATCGATATCCTCCGGTTGCTTGGCCCATTTCAAATCAGGCTTCCGCCGGATCACACCGAGACCCGAGCATGGGGCATCAAGAAGTATCCGGTCAAAGGATTCAGGCGCGTACTTGCTCGCCAGCTGCAAGGCATCCCCGGTTGTTGTCCGAACCGTGTTCAACTCAAGCCGGGCGGCTTGGTCCTCGATCAGCTTCGCCTTATGGGGATGGACATCGTTAGCAATAATCTCCCCTTCTCCAGCGAGCTTCTCTGCCATGTGACAGGACTTGCCGCCAGGAGCTGCGCAGCAATCCAGGATTCTCATTCCAGGCGCCGGATCAACGGCAGCCGCGACCAGCATAGAGCTCTCATCCTGAATGGATAGATATCCTTGGCGGTACCATTCGGTAAGCGCCATGTTGCCACCGCTTCGCACAATAATGCCGTCCTCCGATACCGCAGAGGCCTGGGCATCAAGGCCCTGTGCCTGCATTTCCTTCATAAGATCATCCCGGCTGATCTTCGTCCGGTTCACCCGGACACTGACTGATGGTGGTTCATTGTTCGCGCGGCAGATGGCTTCAGCTTCCTGCTCACCGTACTGCTTGATCCAGCGGCCGACCATCCACTCGGGATAGGCGTACTCAAGAGCAATCCGCTTTACTGGTGGAAGGCCTTCAGGGAGCCGTAGCTCCTCCTTACGACGAAGCACATTTCGCAGAACGCCATTGACCATCCCCGATATACCCTGATGACCCTTTTTCTTGGCAATATTTACCGCTTCGTTAACCGCTGCATGCGATGGAATTCTGTCGAGATAATGCAATTGGTAGAAGCTTAGCCGAAGCAAATTCCGTACCCAAGGCTGAAGCTTCTTAAGCCCTTTGGCCACAAATTGATCCAAAAAATAATCAATCGTCGACAAACGAGAAATCGTACCATATACGAGCTCAGTAGCAAGGCCCGCATCAGGTCCAGATAATCCGCTTCTCTGTAGAGCGCCGTTCAGCTGCAAGTTGCTGTACGCCCCCTCCTCTTCTACCTGGGTCAGCACCAGGAGGGCCACCTCACGTGCTGATGCGGGCTTGGAAGAGCTTTTATTCACATGATATTTAGACTTAGGGCCTCCGCTTCGTCTTACCTGTGCGGGACCATCCTTCCTGCCGCTTTCATTAGAGCTGCTCAAGAGAAAACCTCGCCTTTCTTCAGAACCCCGCCGCGCAGAAATTCAGCTGCTTCCATCGCCTTCTTGCCGGCTGGCTGCACTTTAGTTAAAATAACCGAACCATCTCCGGTCTTGACCTCGATTCCTTGATCTGTGAAGTCAAGCACCGTACCTGGAGCCTGGTTCCCACCAGTTAATGCTCCGTCACGCGGCTGTGCGACCTCCCACACCTTGAACACCTCACCATTCCAGAGCGTGAAGCCGCCAGCAAAAGGAACCAACCCCCGGACACGATTATAGATCGCACGGGAAGAATCCGACCACGTAATCCGCTCATCCTCACGGGTTAGATTTTTGGCATACGTGGACTCTTCCTCGTTTTGCGGAATCCGTCCGGCCCGACCTTCGATAACCAGGGGAAGCTGTTCCTTCAGTAAAGCTGCACCTGCCAGACTCAGCTTCTTGAATAATGTACCCGAAGTATCTTCATCTTCAATCGGTACCACTGACTTCGCGATCATATCTCCCGTATCAAGCCCTTCGGCCATATACATGAGGGTGATGCCCGTCTCCTTTTCCCCATTGATGATGGAACGCTGAATCGGTGCTCCCCCCCGGTACTTCGGCAGCAGCGAACCGTGAACGTTCAGACAGCCATATTGAGGGAGATCAAGCACCGCTTTGGGCAGAATCTGCCCATAGGCCGCGGTTACGATCACATCCGGCTTATAAGCGGCAAGCTCCTCCACAGCTTCCGGACTCCGCATCCGCTGTGGCTGCAGCACCGGCAGTCCATGACGGAGCGCCGCCTCCTTAACGGGTGTAGGAGTAAGGACCTTTTTCCGGCCCTGAGGACGGTCCGGCTGTGTAACTACTGCCACTACGTTATACCCTTCGGTTAATAGTGTCTCCAGAGAAGGTACAGCAAAATCAGGAGTTCCCATAAAAACGATATTCACTCGCTCATCACTCCTTCTCTTGGTCAGGTTCCTGTGCCTCTGATGTCTGATCTTGTGCCTGTTCGTTTTCGAATTCTTCTTCCTCTGGCGGAATCTCATAATAATTCTCAGCCAGCTCGGTATATAAAATACCGTTCAAGTGATCGATCTCATGTTGAAAAGCGCGGGCAAGCAGCTCGGTCCCGGTAATCGTAATCTCTTTGCCCTTCCGATTGAACCCTTTCACGGTCACTTGATTCGCCCGGCGAACATCTCCGCGATAACCCGGGATACTCAGACATCCTTCAGGTCCGAATTGCTCCCCTTCCGAGGCCACGATCACCGGATTGATCATCTCGATCAGCCCGTTGTCATCCCCGACATCAATTACAATAATCCGCTTTAGCACACCTACCTGCGGAGCTGCAAGTCCTACGCCCTCCGCTTCGTACATCGTATCGGCCATATCTGTCAGCAGCTTGTGAATTGCCGGTGTAATGTGTTTCACTTCTTCCGCTACCTGATGCAGCACCTCATTCGGTTCAAGTACAATCTCTCTAATCGCCATAACGCACCATCCTTTATCATTCCTATATAAAACTTGATTGTTGTACATGGAAGCGCGCTCCGGTGACGGATTATTCTTCTGACCGCTGGAGCACGCTTCGATGACGGATCATTCTTCTGTCCGTGGAACACGCTCCGATAACGGATCATTCTTCTGTCCGTGGAGCGCGCTCCGGTGACGGATCATCCTTCTGTCCGTGGAGCGCGCTCCGGTGACGGATTATTCTTCTGTCCGCTGGGGCACGCTTCGATGACGGATCATTCTTCTGTCCGTGGAACACGCTCCGATAACGGATCATTCTTCCGATCGCTGTTGTCTCTAAATTTCCTTATCTTAATATTCAGAGGTAGAAATTTAGAGACAAAGGCGAACGCTAACGCTTCTACAGAACGATTCCGTCCTCTCCGCTAGTTCCATCTATATGCAAGTAACTCAAAACACTCTAATCCCTGCTCCGTACAAAACGATCATGTCGGGATAACGCCTCGCGCAGCACTAGGCTCTGAACCTCAAATCGGAGCACTCCAATCCTTATTGTACACCCACGCATCCTGAAGGGTGTCCAGAGGGCAGAAATAGGGCCCTCCATTGGAAGAAAGGATCCCGAAGTGCCCCCCTGAAGGGACAGGACCTCCTACATCATCGAACCACTGAACAGAAAAATCTCAAACAAAAAGCGTGCCCCAAAAGGAGCGACAAGCGGCTCCTTGCACCAAATAGCTCCCGCGCTCTACCACCGCTCCATAGCGAATTTACCAGGTAACAAAACCCCGCCCATCAGGTAGCGGTCCCGAAGGGACGGCAAGCGATCCAATCGCCACAGTCACGAAGCATCGCCTCTTCCACCCCAACGTTAGGCCGGCAGAGTGTCCAGAGGGCAAAGCCCTTGGGGGCCTCGTACTTCATCGAACCACTGAGCAGAAACACCGCAAACAATGAGCGTGCCCCAAAGGGGCGACAAGCGGCTCCTTGCACCTAATATCACTCCCCAGCTCCTACAGCCGCTCCATAGCGAACTTTCCAGGTAACAAAGTCCCGCCAACCAGGCAGCGGGTCCCGAAGGGACGGCAAGCGATCCAACCGCCAAAGTCATAAAGCATCGCCTCTTCCACTCCAACGTTAGTCAGGCAGGGTGTCCAGAGGGCAAAGCCCTTGGGGCCCTCCCTTGGAAGGGAGGGTTTGGGTGGGTTCGAAATTACATGAGCATCTGTGGATCCACATCAATACTAATTTGCAGTGAAGCATCCTTCAAGTGCTCCAGGGTCAAATTGCTCACATCCCGCACCAGCTGAACCGCATCGATCGCTCCGCGGAACTTGACCATACACTGGAAGCGGTAGCGGTTCTTGATTCTTGGAATGGGAGAGGCGATTGGCCCAAGGATATCAAAGGCGTCCGAGGTGAATCGGTCAAGTCCGCCGAACCAGCCCTTTTGCTGGGCCTTCCCTCTAAGGTCACTCACGAAATTTTCAGCCATCCGTACAAGAATTTGCAGATTCTCATGAGTCATAGTAACCAGAATAAGCCGACAGTAAGGCGGATATCCCAAAGTTCTGCGGTGCTTGAGCTCATCCCGTACAAATGATAAATAATCATGCCGACTGGCATGGATAATGGAATAATGGTCGGGTGTATAAGACTGGACGAACACTTCCCCCGGGAGATGATGCCTGCCCGCACGCCCCGCAACCTGGGTCAGCAGCTGGAAAGTTTTCTCCGCCGCCCTGAAGTCCGGGAAGTTCAGTGAACTATCCGCCGCGATCACTCCCACAAGAGTCACATCAGGAAAGTCAAGCCCCTTGGCAACCATCTGGGTGCCAAGCAGCACATCCGCTTTTTTCTCCCGAAAGGCATTCAGCAGCTTCTCGTGTGACCCCTTCTCAACCGTCGTGTCAACATCCATGCGGATTACCCGAATTCCTGGGAAAAGCTTGGCAAGCTCGCCTTCGACCCGTTGGGTACCGGTACCGAAATAACGGATATGCTCACTGCCGCACTCCGGACATACGCTAGGTGCAGGCTCGGAATAGCCGCAGTAGTGACAGCGCAAATTATTCGATTTCTGATGATAAGTAAGGGAAATATCGCATTCAGGACAGCCTGCGACATATCCGCAGGTCCGGCACATCACAAAGGTGGAGAATCCCCGACGGTTCAGGAACAACACGGTCTGTTCCCCCCGTTCCATTCTTGCAATAATGCCTTGATGCAGGTCACGGCTGAACATGGACCGGTTCCCATCTTTTAGCTCCTCACGCATATCAACGATCCGAACCGCGGGCAGCTCGCTCCCAGCTGGTCTCATCTTCATTTCAAGCAGCACCGGAGCAAAATCGTCGTCAGCCTGCGACCTAGCCGCATGGTAGCTTTCCAGTGAAGGAGTCGCGGAGCCAAGGATTACAACCGCTTCGTGCTGGGCAGCCCGTCTTACAGCTACCTTTCGCGCATGATACTTGGGCGTCTCCTCCTGCTTATAGGACGTTTCATGCTCTTCGTCCATGACAATAAGACCTAAGTTGGGAAAAGGCGCAAAAACAGCAGAACGGGCTCCGACCGCAACCTCCACTTTACCCTCGCGGATTTTGCGCCATTCGTCATAGCGCTCTCCGCCGGACAGGCGGCTGTGCAGTACAGCCACCTTGTCACCAAATCTGCCTTTAAACCGCTCGACCATCTGTGGAGTAAGGGAGATTTCAGGCACAAGAACTATCGCCTGCCGTCCCTGGGAAATACATCTCTGAATTGCCTGTAAATACACTTCCGTCTTGCCGCTGCCTGTCACCCCATGCAGCAGGAATACACCATGCTCATGACTGTCCAGGCTACCGGCGATATGGTCAAAGGCCGCCTGCTGCTCTGGCGTTAACGCCAGCGGAGTCGTTGGCTTGAAACGGCGATCCTTATAAGGATCACGGAATACTTCAACATCTTCGATTACAGCGAAGCCTTTCTCTGCTAGCTTCTTCACCGTTCCCGCCGTTACACCAAGCGTAGTAAGCAGTTCCTGCATCCCAATTGGAATCTGTACCTCGAGCAGAAAAGCTAGCACTTCCCGCTGCCGGCGAGCCTGGGCGGTGAAAGAAGCCAGCGCCTCTTCCGCTTCTTCCCCTGTAACCGCAGCCGCGACGGTTTTTACTGTTTTGATCCGGAGCTTGTCCTTGATCGCCTGGCTCTCGGTAAGCACACCGCGCTTCATCAGTCCTTTGATCATCGCCCCGCGGCCGGGATACCGGGCGTCAAGATGAGAGAAGGTCACAGGTCCAGCAGCTTTGACGTATTCAATAATCTCAGATTCTTCCGCAGGCTGAAGCAGGGAATAGGCGAACAGCCCGTCCGCACTCGTGTCCATTGAATCCCCGGCTCGCTCCGAAGAAGCTTCATTCGGCTCTACATAGCTGATATAGCGCTCAGCCTTTCCCTTCAAGGCCGAAGGGATCATGGCCTGGAGGGAAGAAATGGTGCTGCACGCATATTCCCGGCTCATCCACTCGGCAAGTTCTACTAGATCCGGCGGAAGAGGTGGTAGATGATCAAGCAGCTCCTGGATCTTTTTCATTCTGGACCTATCCAGACTTGATTCATGCTCCAGCGAGATCACGAACCCCTGCACAGTTCGCCTTCCAAAAGGAACGGCAACCCGGCTGCCTACCTCAATCCAATCACGCATGCTATCAGGTATCAAATAATCAAAAGGCCGGTCTGTCTCCCTACTCGGGACATCTACAATAACTTTGGCGATGGTATACATTAATGCAGCGCTCCGGATAACCGTTCTGCAGTCAGCTCCATAATACGAAGCGCCGCCGTTTCTTTAGACATCAGCGGAAGTGCCTCCACAAGTCCATTGCGGTCAAATATGCTGACTACATTGGTATCTGTTCCGAAGCCGGCTCCTTCTTTTGTCACGTCATTTGCAACCAGCAGGTCACAATTTTTGCGGTTTAATTTATCCATAGCGTACTTATCCAGATCATTCGTCTCCGCGGCAAAACCAATCAGGAACTGAGTCGTCTTCATCCGGCCAAGACTTTCCAGAATGTCTACGGTCTTCACAAGCTCCAGCGACATGTGGTCCCCGCTTTTTTTGATCTTGCGGTCAAATTGCTCCTTAGGCCGATAGTCAGCAACCGCAGCAGCTTTCACTACGATATCGGCGGTCTCCCATACTTCCTGAAGGGCATTATACATATCTTGAGCGGACTCCACACGTGTAATGGAAATCCCTTGCGGAGGGCTGGCCTGGGTGCTGCCGATAATCAGTTGAACATCCGCCCCGAGGTCGCGGGCAGCTCCAGCGATAGCGAAGCCCATTTTGCCTGAGGAATCATTCGTAATATACCGAACGGGATCAATGCGTTCTACGGTGGCTCCTGCTGTAACGATCACCCTCCGGCCCTTCAAAGGCTTGGAAGATAACCGCAACTGTCTATCAAAAAAGTTCTCCACGATCCGAACCAGACTCTCCGGCTCTTCCATTCTGCCTTTGCCCACGTAGCCGCAGGCCAGCAGGCCTTCGCCCGGTTCAGCCATCATCACGCCGCGGGCAGCAAGGTCTGCTAAGTTACGTACAACAGCAGGATGCTGATACATATGAACATTCATGGCTGGAGCAAGCATGATCGGTGCCTGAGTAGCCAGCAGCGTGGTGGATAGCATATCATCGGCGATACCTGCTGACATTTTAGCAATGATATTGGCCGTAGCAGGAGCCACCAGCACGAGATCAGCCCAGTCAGCAAGATCGATATGCGAGATAACAGCGGGATCCTTCTCATCAAAGGTGTCCGTATAGACTGGCCCGCGCGACAAGGCCTGCAGAGTAAGCTCCGTGATGAATCTCGTAGCCGATTCGGTCATAATCACTTTCACTTCCGCACCGCTCTGCACCAGCTTACTGCATAGCGAAGCCGCTTTGAACGCGGCTATCCCCCCGCTTACGCCAAGCAGAATCTTTTTGCCGGTTAACATCCTAACCCCTCGCTCTCCTTACATATATAGAAAAAAATAACAACCTTGCGGTTGTCGTAAAGCGGCCCGAAGGCCAGTCATTATTTGTCTAGTCTATCCAATTCCGCCAGGTCCTGACCATCCCGCTTGATGCGTACGTAGTCACCATAGATTTCTTCCAGTGCGACACCGACTTGTTTATGGGATTTGGCCTGTTTGAGATCGGACCCTTCTCCCTCTCTCAGTTGCCTTGCTCTCCGTGAGGCCGCGACTACTAACGAGTATTTGCTGTCTACTTTCTCCAGCATTTTATCAATCGATGGATATAACAATACGGGACACCTCTTCTTTCGGGCTGATTATGTATATACGCCCAGACTATTGGTCTTACTTTCTCACCTTACAATGTTCGGCGATAATAATAGATTCTATTCTCTTGCATGCCAGATCAATCTGATCATTAACCACTGCGTAATCATAATACTCAAGCAGATTGATTTCGTCTACAGCAACGGACATCCGGTGGTCAATGGTCGCCTGATTCTCGGTACCGCGTCCTTGAATCCGGTCCTTCAACTCTTCAAGAGAAGGAGGAAGCAGGAATACAAATACACCATCCGGGAATTTTTCTTTCACTTTAAGCGCACCCTGAACTTCGATTTCAAGAATAATATCCTTGCCGCTGTTGATGGTCTCTTCCACAAAGTCACGCGGAGTGCCGTAGAAGTTATCAACATATTGGGCATGCTCCAGCAACTGATCATTCTCGATCATACTGAGGAACTGCTCCTTGCTTTTGAAAAAATAATTCACTCCGTGTTCTTCACCGATCCTCGGCTGACGCGTAGTTGCGGATACGGAATACACAAGTTCCGGTACCCGCTTGCGGAGTGCGCTGCACACTGTTCCTTTACCGACACCTGATGGGCCGGACAATACAATTAGTAACCCTTTGGCCATTGTTCTCTCCATATTATTCGTCGTTGTCATCGTCTTTCGTGGACAGGCGGTGCGCAACCGTCTCCGGTTGAACAGCCGACAGGATAACGTGATCACTGTCAGTAATAATGACTGCGCGTGTCCGGCGTCCGTAGGTAGCATCGATCAGCATATGCCGATCTCTTGCCTCTTGAATAATCCGCTTGATCGGTGCAGATTCCGGACTAACAATAGAAATAATCCGATTAGCTGATACGATATTCCCAAAACCGATATTAATGAGTTTAATCGCCATCTTCAGGTTAATCCCCCTATTTACTTGACTCATTCAAGTCGAAACGAATCTTCGTTATTCCATATTCGCCGCTTGTTCGCGAATTTTCTCCAGCTCCGCTTTCATTTCGACAACACGGTTCACTAGAGCCAAATGATTGGCCTTAGATCCAATCGTATTTACTTCCCGGTTCATTTCCTGAATAAGAAAATCCAGCTTCCGTCCAATCGGTTCGCGGGTATGAAGCAGCTCTCTGCACTGCTCAAAATGACTACCCAAACGAGTCAGCTCTTCATCAACATTGGAGCGGTCTGCAAAAATCGCCACTTCCATGCTGAATCGCTGTTCATCCATGGTGCCGTCTAGGAGTTCGGAGAGCCTCTGCCTCAGCCGGTTACGGTAATCTCCGACCACCGTGGGCGCGAGCTGAATGAGCTCTGAATGGAATTCTTCCAGCTTAGACAGTCGCTCCTCCAAATCCTTCGTCAGATGCCGTCCTTCCTTCTCCCGCATCCTGATCAGCCCTGATATAGCCTGCTCCAGACCGGCTTTAAGAACCCTCTCCCAGTCTTCGTCAGGATGGAGGTCTCCCGGCAAGACATCCTCACTAACAAGCACATCAGGCATCATCAAGAGCTGATGAGCAGTTAGAGAATCGTCCACACCAAGATGCTCTCCGAGCTGACGGGCCGCATCCAGATAAGCTTTAGCTGCAGAAGTGTTCAGAACAAAAGGTCTGGAAGACTCATCTTCCTTCTCCTTGTTGATATAGACATCAATCCGTCCCCGCTTGATATGACGCTGTACAATACGTTTCAATTCATCCTCATAACAAGACCATTCCCGAGGCATACGGAGCACAATCTCAGAATAACGATGATTGACAGATTTAATTTCAAATTGTATCACATAGCCGCCAAAGTGCTGGGCGGACTGACCGAATCCGGTCATACTGAATGACATCGGCATCACATCCGTTACACTATTGTAATTGATAATTATGAGTGAAACAAGTGGGCCCGCTGCTCTTTCGACTTCTCTTTTACATAATTCGTCAAGGTCGCTGTCATCTCATAAAACATAAACGGCGTCATTAAATAGATTCCGTTGAAGTGATCCATCGCAACATCGAGCAGCTCCTTCGCGATCTCTACACCAACGCGCCGGCCTTCCTCGCCCTGAAGTCCTTCCATACGGCTGCGCACGGAGTCCGAAAGCTGAATTCCCGGCACTTCATTATGCAGGTATTCAGCATTCTTCCCACTGGCCAGCGGCATAATCCCGATGAAGATCGGGACGTCCAGATGGGCGGTTGCTTCTTTAATAGAAGCAATAAGCTTAACGTCATATACAGGCTGGGTCATAATATAATCGGCTCCTGAAGCAATCTTCTTCTCCAGGCGCTGAACCGCCTTATCCAGGTGTTTCACGTTCGGGTTAAAAGCAGCACCTACAACAAAATTTGCCTTTTGCTTAAGCGGCTTGCCTGAGAAGGCAACACCGTCATTGAGCTGCTTGATCATTCTGATAATTTCAAAGGAAGTCATATCATAGACAGAACTCGCCCCAGGCAAATCCCCGAATCTGGCCGGATCTCCGGTTACCGCTAGAACATGGTCGATCCCTAGCGCATCGAAGCCCATTAAATGGGACTGTGTCCCAATTAAATTACGATCCCGGCAGGCAATATGAATCAGTGGACGCAGACCCGTCTCCTTAAGGACCAAATGACCAAGCGCCATATTGCTCATTCTAGTGACAGCTAGTGAATTATCCGCCAACGTAAGGGCATCAACCCCCGCTTCTTTGAGAGCTGCGGCCCCTTCCATGAACTTCGTAATATCCAGATCCCGAGGCGGATCAAGCTCTACAATAATGGTGTGACGCTCCTTGACAAGATCTACAATGGACGGTCCTTCCGGACGACCGGCAGGAACTTCGCGTTCTTCAGCACGATGCTCGGCCACAATCACAGGCACCAGTTGTTCGGACAGAACC
Organism: Paenibacillus sp. SN-8-1; assembly: GCF_050995535.1. Lineage (NCBI taxonomy): Bacteria > Bacillati > Bacillota > Bacilli > Caryophanales > Paenibacillaceae > Paenibacillus > Paenibacillus sp. SN-8-1. The sequence continues at coordinate 1,777,165 of NZ_CP194782.1, read as the reverse complement.
GAACTCTCAGCTAGAGGCGACGGTACATAGTCCTGCATGACCGCTGCCATGGCGGCAATATGATCCGGAGTCGTACCGCAGCATCCCCCAATCAGACGCGCCCCCAGATCAGCGAACGAGATGGCGCTCTGTCCGAAGTATTCAGGAGTTGCCCCGTAAATATATTCGCCGTCCACGTAATCAGCAAGACCCGCATTCGGATATACGGATAGCGGAACTTCAAGCGGCCCATTTAGCTTAGCCATCACGCCCATAATCCCTTTAGGCCCCGAATGACAGTTGAAGCCCAGAACATCGGCACCTTCCTGATGAAGAATCGAGAAAGCGTCCATAATAGAATAGCCATCGATCGTTCTGCCAATATTATCTACTGCAAATTGGCAGATCACAGGCAAGTCACTGTTCTTCCGGACAATCTCTTGTGCAATCCGCATTTCATCCAAATCAAAGAATGTCTCCAGGAGAATTCCATCGACCTGTTCTCCCAGAAGAGCTGATATTTGCTGTTCATAGTAACGTCTTAACTCTTTATTGGATACGTTAATTCGCTTGCCGCCTCGGATCGAGCCTACAGTTCCTATTACATAATTGCTCTCCCCTGCCGCTTGACGTGCAATACGAACGGCAGCGCGGTTGATTTCCTCTACCTTACTCTCAAGCCCGTATTTCGAAAGTTTGTAGTAATTGGCCGCAAATGTGTTAGTCTCAAGTACTTGTGCTCCTGCATCCGCATACTGTCTATGAATATCCCCGATTACCTCAGGGCGGATAATATTCAGCTCTTCAAAAGAGATCCCTACCGGAAATCCAAGCTGGTACAAATAAGTGCCCATTGCTCCATCACCGATTAGAACTTCTTTCTTCAGTCTTGCCCGTAAATCCAATTCCGGTTTCATTTAAGCTTCCTCCAACCTATAGCGGAACAGGTTCCTCTTAATATTCACTATAATGTAACATAAATCAGGCCAGATGATAAGTTTATCCCACCGTAAGTCCAGGATACATAGAAAGGCAGCCTCTCTGATAGAAAGGCTGCCTTACCAAAACTCACGAGCACTGAACGAGTCCTAAGCTTCTATAGTTCCCTGGTATACCGCGGCTGCGGGCCCGGTCATATAGACATGGTTGTCTTCCTCATTCCACTCAATATACAGATCTCCACCTTTGAGACCGATCCAAGCTGCCCGGTCGGTTACCCCATTTAGCACAGAGGATACCAAAGTTGCGCAGGCTCCTGTACCACATGCCAGTGTCGGACCGGCACCGCGTTCCCATACCCGCATCTCGACTCGGTCACGGGATGTGACGGTGGCGAACTCCACATTGATTTTCCGGGGGAAATACGGATGAACTTCCAGCTTCGGCCCCCATGTCTCCAAATCAAAATTAGGGGCATCTTCCACATAGATCACACAATGCGGGTTACCCATAGATACGGCGGTAAAATTAAATTCACGTCCGTTCGCTTCAATTGGATGGTCAAGAACCGGATTGCCTTCCAGCGTGGTAGGAACAGTCAGGCCTTCCAGAATAGGCTCACCCATGTCCACTCTAACCGTCTGCACTACACCGCTCTCAACCTTCAAGCTAACTGGCTGTACACCGGCCCCCAGCGTCTCAATCGTAATATTCTCTTTATCTGTTAATTTATGATCATACACATATTTGGCCACACAGCGAATGGCATTCCCGCACTGCTCTGCTTCAGAGCCGTCCGAGTTAATGATCCGCATCCGGAAGTCAGCTTTCTCAGATGGCAGAATGAACACAAGTCCATCCCCGCCCACCCCGAAGAAACGGTCACACCATTTCACCGCGAGGTCACTCACATTATCCGGCAAATCCTGGTGTCCATGGAAGACCAGAAAGTCGTTGCCGAGTCCATGCATTTTTGTAAATTCCATAGCTATCCCTCTCTTTATCTCTCTTGTTATGTAAGTCTATATTTTTGAGAGAGGAAAAGCTATTCATTTTATGCCCGAATATTTGTACTATTCACCGGCAGTGCTCGGCTCGGCCCTGATTTGCGTGGTTTCTTCGTTGACAGCACGCTGCCAGCTCCCATCAGGAACGTTGGAATTCCGCCAGCTACAAAGGCAATAGCCCACTCCCGTGGTCCAAGCGCAACCGTCTTGAAGATAGGCTGCAGCGGTTCGATATAGAAGACGGCCAGCATGAGAAGCAGTGAAGACAATACAGCAAGTACCAGATACTTGTTCTGAAAGAGATTCCGGTGGAAAATCGACCGAGAGCTCCGGCAGTCAAATACATGAATAAGCTGAGCCAGGACCAGGGTTGCAAAGGCAACGGACTGCGCCAGCATTAGCTGCTGCGGATTATCTGGAGCTACTTGAAGCGTTACCCAGAAGGCTCCAAGTGTACATAATCCGATCAGAATACCGCGGCTAATGATCTTCCAGCCCAATCTGCGGGCAAAAATATTCTCGTTCGCCCCTCTTGGTTTATGTTCCATCAAGTCTTTTTCAGGCTGATCGACACCCAGGGCCATCGCCGGCAAGCCATCTGTTACCAGGTTCACCCATAGAATCTGAATCGGAAGCAGCGGCAGGGGCAGACCGGCCAGCATCGCGAAGAACATGGTCAGAATCTCACCCACATTCGAGGCGAGCAGATAGCGGATGAACTTCCGGATATTCTCGTAAATATTACGCCCTTCTTCAATGGCCGCCACGATGGTTGAGAAATTGTCGTCATTTAGAATCAACGAGGAAGCTTCCTTGGATACATCTGTGCCGGTAATTCCCATGGCAATCCCGATATCTGCCGCCTTGATCGCCGGAGCATCGTTGACTCCATCTCCGGTCATCGCCACCACGTGGCCTTTACGCTGCAGAGACTTCACTATCCGAAGCTTATGCTCAGGCGATACCCGGGAATACACGTAGACGTTATCGACCTGTTTATCCAGCTGCTCATCACTCATGGCCGCAAGCTGCTGGCCTGTCAGTGAAAGGCCTCCGCGTACCAGGATGCCCAGCTCGCTCGCAATAGCCTCTGCAGTAAGACCGTGGTCACCAGTGATCATCACGGTCTTGATGCCCGCCCTGCGGCAGATAGAGATCGCTTCACGCACTTCCTTGCGCGGCGGGTCGATCATGCCGGTCAGTCCGACAAAAATCAGCTGGGATTCGATCTGATCAGCCGAGGAAGTATTGTCATGAGGTCTGAGGTCCCTGTAAGCCAGCCCGAGCACGCGAAGCGCGGAGCGGGCCATGCTTTCGTTCGCAGCAGCTACCTTTTGCCGGAGTGTCCCGGTAAGCGGCACCACATTCCCCTCCCACAAAATATAGGAGCACCTGTCAAGCAGCATATCCGGCGCGCCCTTGACGTAGGACAGTCTGCCGCCTTGGTGGCTCACAATTACAGACATTCGCTTTCTGTCGGAGTCAAAAGGAAATTCGTGTTCCCGGCTGTACATCCCGCTTAAGGACTGCGGAGAGAAGCCCGCCTTGGAAGCCAGGGTAAGCAATGCTCCTTCTGTAGGATCTCCTTTTAGCTGCCATTGCGGACCTGAATCATCCTTCCCTTTCTTCTTGCCCCGCTGTTCCTCGGAACCTGACTCATATATCTCGGCATTGTTACATAAGGAGCTGATTTGAAGCAGTCTTCGTAAAGAAGGCTCTTTCTTGAAATCAGCAGGCTTGCCTTGATACAGTATATACCCTGCCGGTTCATAGCCGTCCCCGGTAACTTCGTAAGAGCGCCCTTCCAGCCAGACCTGCTTCACGGTCATCTTGTTCTGGGTTAAGGTTCCCGTCTTATCTGAGCAAATCACCGAGGCGCAGCCCAGTGTCTCGACCGACGGTAGCTTGCGGACGATGGCCTTGCGCTTGATCATGCGCTGCACACCCAGCGCAAGGGCAATGGTTACAATCGCGGGCAGACCTTCCGGAATAGCGGCCACCGCCAGACTCACACCTGCGAAGAACATGCTGCCTGCAGGCTGTCCATGCAGAATACCCGCAAGCACAACGAGGATGGTCAAGCCGAGTGAGAGCATGATCAGTATTTTGCCAAGCTGCTCCAGACGCCGCTGAAGCGGAGTTTCCTGAGCCTCTGTGCTCTGGATGAGATCTGCGATCTTCCCCATCTCCGTATCCATGCCGGTACGGATTACAACTCCCGTACCCGACCCGCGTGTAACCATGGTTCCCATGAATCCTAGGTTCTTCTGATCCCCGAGCGGAACCTCGGCAGATGGAATAGCTGAAGTTATTTTGCCGGAAGGGTGAGATTCACCCGTAAGCGCAGACTCCTCGACATCACAGCTGTTCACCTTGAGCCAGCGAAGATCCGCAGGAATCCGGTCCCCGCTCTCCAGCAGGACAATATCCCCAGGCACAAGTTCCCGAGCGGGGATGTCCTCCACAGCTCCACTGCGCATTACTTTCGCATGGGGAGCAGACAGCTGCTTCAGTGCCCGCAGAGATCTTTCCGCCCTGAATTCCTGAATGAAGCCCAGGACTCCATTTAGTACAATGATCGCCACAATCGTGACGGCATCCAGATATTCACCGAGTAGACCCGATACCAGCGTAGCTCCCATTAGGACCAGCATCATAAAATCCTTGAACTGGTTCAGAAACAGGATCAGCGGCGAGATACGCTTTGCTTCAGACAGCTCATTAAAGCCGATCTGCTCGCGCCGCCGCTGAGCCTCTTCAGCGGTAAGGCCCTGATTCTGCTCTACGGCGAACCGTTCCAAGAGCTCATCGGCACTCCACTGGTGCCAGTTTTTTTGTTCCATGCTCGTATTTCCCTCCCGTATTTCCCGCGTATTTGGCAGTGTGAGAGCTTTTCCACCCTGTACTAGGGTAAATGTATTCAGACAAGTCCCAAATTATCACCCGGAAGGCCTTAAGTTTTTGCCCCAACTATGGCATCATAGTAGGGGAAGACGTAAAGATAGACAGGAGAATCTACGAATATGGCACTTGATGGAATTGTAACCCGCGCAATCGTGCACGAGCTTCAGCTCTGCGTTGGCGGAAGAATCAATAAAATACACCAGCCTTCACCTAGCGACATCATTCTTAATCTTAGAGCTCAAGGAGAGAATCGGCGGCTGATTATTTCAGCGAACCCGACTTATCCGCGTGTTCATTTCACCGAGCAGTCCTTTCTTAACCCACAGGAAGCGCCTATGTTCTGTATGCTGCTCCGAAAGCACTGTGAAAGCGGGGTCATTGAATCCATAACGCAGAACGGCTTGGAGCGGACGATTCACATCGATGTAAGGCAGCGGGATGAACTCGGAGACATTTCAAGCAAGCGAATCATTATTGAACTCATGGGGCGCCACAGCAATATTATTATTGTGGACCCGGCCACAGGGACCCAGCTCGATGGGATTCACCATGTTACCCCTTCAATCAGCAGCTACCGGGTCGTTATGCCAGGCTTCAGCTATACCGAGCCACCGCAGCAGCATAAGCTGAACCCGCTCACAGTGGATAAAGAGGCCTTCCAGGCGGCCTATCACGCAGCTGCAGCCGATCTTGCTCTTGATGAGGTTCCGAGCTGGTTTGTAAGTACCTTTAGTGGACTTAGTCCGCTAATAGCTCAGGAGATTCATCACCGTGCCGAGAGAGCGGGTACATCCGGCGATCTCTCCGGCAAGATCGATGCTCTTTGGGAGGCTTTCGACAATCTGATGACATCAGTCCGGGAGCATCGTTATGATCCCGTGGTCGGGGATAATGCGAAGGGAAAAAGCATCTTCTCCGCCATTTCGCTTACGTTAATTCAAGGAGATGTCAAGCATTATTCGTCCATCAGCACCTGCCTTGAGGATTACTACGGGGACAAAGCAGAGCGCGATACGGTTAAACAGAAAGTCAGTGACCTGATCCGGTTCCTTCAGAATGAGCGAACCAAGAATATCAAGAAGCTTGGCAAGCTGGACGAAGATTTGGACGAAGCCAAGGATGCCGAGCGGTTCCGCATTTGGGGCGAGCTCCTGCTGCCCTCCCTTCATCTGATTAAGAAGGGCGACAAGGAGATCGAGCTGGTGAATTATTACGATGAAGATCAAGCCATGGAGCGAATCCCGCTTGATCCGCTGTTAACGCCATCGGAGAACGCCCAGCGCTATTTCAAGAAGTACAACAAATTCAAGAACAGTCTCGCTGTCATTGACGAGCAGCTGCGCATCACCCATGAGGAGATCGCTTATGTGGAAGGGCTGCTTCAACAGCTCGCTTTCGCATCCCTGAGTGATATCGATGAGATTAGGGAGGAATTGATTCAGCAGGGGTATTTGCGGGACCGCAGCAAGAAGAACCGTAAGAAGAAAAAGAACGACCGCCCCACACTCCATGTATACACCTCCTCAGAGGGTATCGAAATCTACGTAGGCAAGAATAACTTACAGAATGAATATGTGACCAACAAGCTGGCTAACTCGAATGATACCTGGCTCCATACGAAGGATATTCCAGGTTCCCACGTTGTTATCCGCAGTGCTTCGTTTGGAGAGTCTACCCTTGAGGAGGCGGCTCAGCTTGCAGCCTATTTCAGCCAGGCGAAGCAGTCAAGCAGTGTGCCGGTCGATTGCACTTTGATTCGGCATGTCCGCAAGCCAAGCGGCGCTAAGCCTGGATTCGTTATCTACGATCATCAGAAGACCCTGTTCATCACACCCGACGAAGGACTTGTGAAAAGTCTGAAGAGTGCCGTGAAGAACGGTTAACAAAGCAAAAAAGAGGCATCCGGCGCATTCTGATATGCTCCCATCATAGTAGACAGTAGAAAAAACAAAAACTTCTACTGCTACAATGATGGGAGTTTTTCTAATGTCAAAAAGAAGTCCTATTTCTTTAGAAGTAAAATTACATGCCGTACAGCGGTGTCTTGAGCATAAGTCTAATCCAAACTATGAAGCGAAACAGCTTAGAGTTTGTAAGAGTACGGTTAAGGATTGGATAAGAAAGTATAAAGCAGATGGTTTGGATGGATTAAAGGAATCGAATACATGGAAATCATACTCAAAGGAATTGAAGCTTGCGGCTATTAAAGACGTGTTGTCTGGTCATTGCTCCGTAGAAGAGGCAACAAAGAAGCATCGTATTTCGAGTAGAAGTGTTTTGGGAAAATGGATTTCCAAGTATACTAATGAGATAGAATTGAAACCTACACCTAAGGGAAAAGGACTGTCTCATATGAACAAAGGACGTAAAACAACTTTCAAGGAACGCATTGAAATTGCACAATATACAATCGCTAATGGTTTGGATTATCAGAAGGCGATCGAAAAGTACGATGTATCCTATCAGCAGGTGTACGCATGGGTTCGGAAATACCGAGCTGGTAGTGAAGATGCCCTCAAGGACAACCGAGGTCGTAAAAAGCCTGCAGAGGAACTAGATGAGCATGAACGGCTTAAGCTACGGATCAAGGAATTAGAAGCTCGAAACGAATACCTGGAAATGGAGAATGCCCTCGCAAAAAAGTTGGCGGAGATCAAGCGACGAAATACACGCTAACCCTTGTTCGACAAGCAGACTTGTATCAAGCGATTCAAGAACTGAACAAAGAAAAAGGTTATGCAATTACGAAATTGTGTGCGTTAGCCGGAGTTGCTCGATCTGCCTATTATAAGGGGTTAAAATGGATGCCATCCGCCAGAGAACTTGAGAATTATACGCTAGCTAAAGAAGTGAAGCTTCGCTATGACAAGCGAAAGGGGATACTTGGCTATCGCCAAATGCGCACCCAATTAAACCGAAAGCTCAAGAAGAAGTACAATAAAAAGCGGTATTACCGAATTATGCGTGCTCTTGGATTAAAGGCGGTAATTCGTAGGAAACGGCCGAACTACGTGAAAGTCTCTGAGATGCATGTAGCTCAAAATGTAATGAACCGTGAATTTCAGGCAGTTGCTCCTAATATGAAGTGGTGTACAGACGTTACAGAATTGAAGTACGGAAACGGCCGTAAAGCCTACCTGAGTGCAATTCTTGATGTATACGATAACTCTATCGTTTCATGGGTGTTAAGCCCCTCCAACAACAATAAACTCGTCATGGATACGCTAAAGAAGGCTTATGAGAAGAACCCCGGTGTAACCCCGCTTATTCAAAGTGACAGAGGCTTCCAGTATACGTCTCATGAGTATAATCGACTCCATGTAAAATACGGATTTATGAAAAGCATGTCTCGTGTGAGCCGATGCTTGGACAACCAACCTATTGAACGATTTTGGGGCACTTACAAATCAGAGAGCTATTATCTTACAAAGTATGATACCTATGAAGATGTCCTCAAAGACGTTAGCGAATATATTCGTTATTACAACAACTACCGGTATACAGAGTGTTTGGATGGTTTGTCACCTAACGAATACCGAAGAGCTGCATAATGAAAAAATCTCAGCTCTGTTAAAACGAGCTGAGGAAAATAAACGAATCGTTTTTGTTTTATTCACTGTCCACTTGACAGGGAGCACTTCATTCACAGTTGCCGGATGCCTCTTTTATATAAGTACGTCTGAAGTACAGCGGCCTATTGCCGGCCTGATCTGCTCCGCAGCTGTTCAAGCACGTCAGCCGATACCGTACGGCTGCCCAAATCTCCATGGAACACTTGTCCCTGGCGGACACCGTGATAATCGGACCCTCCGGTCATCAGCAGCCCATATTCCCGGGCCATACCGCTGTACCTCATCTCTTCCTCCGGTCCATGATCGGAATGATACACTTCAATTCCGGCTGGCTGACCCTCTCGGATGATACGCCGAACAAGGTCATCATCCTCATAGAGTCCAGGATGAGCAATAACAGCTGCTCCTCCCGCTTCCTTGATCCACGTGATGGCTTCCATAGGGCCTACTCTAGGCAATGATATATAAGCGGCAGCCCCTTCCGCCAAATATTTGTCAAAGGCTTCGCGCAGATCAGCCACAACGCCTCTGCGAACAAGAACATCAGCGATATGAGGTCTGCCAATGCTATCATCAGGACCTAACTCCCTGCCGAGTCCCGAGATCACCTCATCCATCGTTATCGGAATGCCTAGTTCATTCAGCTTCGCCAGAATCCGTTCATTGCGCGTCTCGCGCACAGTACGGAGATGCTCAAGTCGCGAACATAGTGTTTCGTCCTCATACCGAAGATAGTATCCCAGAATATGAATATCCTTGCCTGCTGCCCGCGTACTAATCTCCACGCCAGGGATGACATCCAGGCCAATGAGCTTCCCGGCCTCCATGGCTTCTCTGATACCGGATACCGTATCATGATCTGTAATCGCAATACCCGCCAAACCTTTCTGCTTCGCTAGGCGAACATTATCAGCAGGTGCATTCATTCCGTCGGAGGCCTGGGTATGCGTATGCAAATCATATCGTCCGTTCAATATTAGACCGCTCATATGACTCGTCTCCTTCTATCAGATTTGGCTTCAAAGCGGCAGCTTCTGCGATCTCAGAAAATCCAGAAAAGTGACTGCGGAAATTGGCAACAACGTAGATTTCAGATGAATGGAGTAGAAATTCCGCTTAAATGAAGCATCCTTGATATCTATCACTTTAAGGAGGCCCAGAGCCACTTCATGCTTCACGGAGGAAGGTGATAGCATAGTAATTCCAAATCCAGCTTCCACAGCAGATTTCACCGCTCCCGTGCTTCCAAGATCCATCACGGTCTTCACCAGGTCCAGATCTACTTCAAGCCGGGTCAACTCCTCCTCCATGACCTGCCGGGTTCCTGATCCCTTCTCACGCAATACGAATGGATACTTCAGCACCTCCTGAAGGTGAATTCCATCCTGTTCAGTTAATGGATGTCCAGCTGGTACAATCAGCTTGAGTTCATCCTGCATAACGGGCTCCATGACCATATCCGGATGCTGAACAGCAGCTTCAACAAGTCCAAAGCTAAGCTGATGATGCAAAATCTGCTCCAGAATTTCCGCTGTGTTCATCACTTTGAGCACAATGTTAATGTGTGGGTACTGCTGCCCGAATGGGCCCAGCAGGCGGGGCAGGACATACTCCCCGATTGTTAGACTGGCTCCGAGCTGGAGCCGGCCTTCCAGCATATGAGTGAAGCGGGCCATTGCGCTTTCAGTCTCCCGCATAAGATCAATACCGCGTTCCGCATAAGGCATAAGGGCTCTCCCGGCCTCAGAGAGCTCAATTCGTTTCGTGGAGCGAACTAAGAGCTTGGTTCCGAAGTAATCCTCAAGTGACTGGATCTGCATAGTAACGGCAGGCTGGGTCATATGCAGCGCCTGAGCCGCGGCTGAGAAGCTCCCCTTTTCCGCTACTGTATAAAAAATGTGAAGTTGATGATAGTTAAGTGCCATTCGTACCCGTCCTTTCGTCTATCTACAATAGCATGCCAAAGCTCACAAAAAAAGACACCCAGGAATCACATCCCTTGTGTCTTATGTCTCTTCAATATTTCAGGCCTGCATCTATTTGCGCTTACGGCTGTTCTTCATTAAGGTCATACGACGGGAATGGCGCAGCCAGGAATAATAGGATTTCAGATCACGAAGCTCTATGGTTTCTGACATTTTACCGAGGAAAGTAACCACAATCATTTTATGTAACGGATTGCCGGCCAGATCCACCTCACCAGGCAGCTCAGTAAATTCAGCAACGACAACAGTGTCATCATCAATTAAATATACATCCTCTTCCTTCCGGTAGTACGGGACCATCCGGTTTTGCTTAAGACACTCCCATATCCAAGCTGCAATTTCATCAGATGAACTTTGATTCTTAGCGATTCGGTCATTAAATCTGATATTAGCGTGGTTGGTAATGATGACATCAGCCACCTTCTTGTCTCCGAGCTGAACGAAAAAAGCCTCGTACGTATTCCATCTCTCCATGATCTTATCTTTCACTCCTACACCCCCTACCATAAATAGGTCTTTGTATCTAAGTATATTTACCCATTATATTACATGAAATTCTATCAAATCACAAGTTACAACCTATAATGTCGAAATAAGGAAAATTAAGGAGTAAACCGCTTTCTTTATTGTACGGATGTATTGTTATAACGTTTCTTATTTTACAATTCTATGAAATAGGTCTGGGTTTATTCCTATTTTTGTTTTTTTCATAGGGGAAGTAGTTCATTAGGACAAAATATAGCACTTCCGACAAAATGAAGTCAAAAAACAATTTCTTCATTTTTTCGTCAACATCATGACAACAAAAAAAAGCAGGGACCATGTCATAAGACACAATCTCTGCTTATACTGAATTCATGCTGGAAGCCTAAGCGCTTAAAGACCGTAATATTGCGTTTTGTCTGGCACATCCTTGGTGTATTCGGTCTTGATTTCATTACGGTAAGATCGTTCAATCTTGCGAACATAAGACAGCTTGCGGACATTTTTCATAATATCCTCAGCCCGGTCTGCGTTCACATACATCACCACATAATGCATGCGCTTTGACAAATAATGCACACTTCCATATTTATCTAAATTCCTTGCCGCCTTCATATCGCTGACCCATATAATATAGCCTGTACGCTCCTGAAACATGGCGTTTCCTGCCCCGCTTTCTTCCGCAAAAATGACTGCCAAATTATCCGCAGCTGCATTTACCGCCGCTGCCGCATCCCCCGCCCTTGGGGTTCGGATCGTTACTTGGCACTTTGATACTGTCCGACACCGCATAAGCAATCGTCTCGGACATCTGATGCAGGAGCTCATCCAGCTCCCTCTCAGCCATCTTGAACCTGCTGACGGCTTCAATCTGATCGAGTTCCCGCTCCACTTCGGCTACCTGTCCCATTGCTTCATGATAGTTAGGATGGAAATGCCCAAAGCGCTGGGTCTCCTCAAACAATTCCTTCTTCGACTCCAGCTTCTTGACCAGAAGCTGTACCTCTGTATCTTTCTCCACCTGCTGCTTCCAATGAAGGTATTCGGCAACACAGGCAGAGCTATTGATCATATCGCCTAATTCATAGGCGTAAGTAAGCATTTCGGCCATATCGACCGTCTTCTTCTCTGATACGCTCATGAAATTCATCCCAATTCTAAAAGTGTTCTACCCAAGGGGTAGACAGGATAATCATATCATAAACCCTATTCGATAAGAAGACTTATCCTTGAATACAGGAATCTTCGGGCAAAAGAAGCTGCAAGGTGTCCCACTCGGAACATGAAAGCTCCTGAACCTGAAGAGATGGCAGCATAAGCGCTTCCACCTTCCAGGAGTTCCCGCTAAGCAGTCCCAAAGGGAGAACTTCAGTAACTTTCCCTTCCATCTCCAGTCTTATTTTGGTCCGCCACGCCAAGGCCTGCTGGATCAAAGCCTTTGCGGTCGAGGTATGATAGCTTCTCAATTCTTTGCACCAGGCCTGCGGAATTTCATCTATGCCTGGAAATAGATCGGCTAATGCCACTCGGCTTTCATCCCGCTTATAGATATGTACTGCTGCGCCATTAAAGATCAACCCCTGTGGTTCACTAGGGCTCAAATGACCTTGATCCATCTCTACAGCTTCCTTCCAAGAAGATTCACCGGTAATTGGGAGGTCTGGATCAAGTCTTGGGTAGATCATGGCGGATTTCGGTTGGAATGACTTCCGAGGGGTCAAATTTAAATGATTCAGCACTTTATGGATTTCCTTCAGATCCTTCTGATTCACAATGAAATCAAGAGGCCCAATTCGCTCCAGTCTGGACTGTCCTCCCTCATATCTACTAATCATTTCAGCAGCCTCTTCGTCGGAACACCGGAGAAGTACCCGCTCCTCAAGTGAAGTCCGGCCAAGCTCACTTCCCCACTGCCTTAGCGCGTTTCGAACATTATCCGGGATTCCCGAAGCTGCCCACTTGTCCAGGAACACCTCAAGATCCGATGGAGTACGCCCTTGTTCTAGGGCAATGGCGGCGGATTCACGGCTTAACTTATATACGGACATCGCATCATAAGTCACTCCAAGTGTGCAGAGTTCCAGTTCCCATCTTAGCAAGTAAGATACATCAGAAGGCACGAATATTTCAAAGTCTGGCTGTACGTAGAACCTGCCTTCAAAATCAGCCTGGAAAGGCCGCGTATCCTTCTCATCACTCTCGGCTATGCACGTCTGTTCTTGGAGCTTTGGCCTGCTTCTCCAGCGAAAGGCAGCCTCCCCCTCCTTCCCAAATCCCAAATCCACAAATCCTAAGCCGCAGAGCATTTCCAGCCATCCATGCATAAATGTGATCTGCAATTCTGAAAGGGGGACCGTAAGCATACGATACCTCTGCAGCCACCTGACGATCTCATCAAGGAAATACCAGTTCCCCTCTTGAACATAATCCATGCTGAGAGCATAAGCGTACTGCTGCAGACTCGGGTCAGCAGGAATGTAACGAGCCAGAATCTCCTTATATACAGCAAGACGCATAGCTGTTGGAGTAAGCCTGAGCCAGGCATCCGCAGCAGGTTCATTTATAATCCAGCTGTCTATCTTTTCAATCAGACCCAGGGCTAATAACAGATCCAGCACAACGGCTATATTAGCCGGATAGACGTCTTTGTGAAGGTAATGAAGCGGAATATGCTTGAAGTCATCCTCTGCAAGCTGGATCAATCCGCCAAGTCTGGTTATCGTCTTCTGATGAATTGTCCCTTTAGCAGTTAGCTGCAGACCATTGTGCCCTACCCATACCAGCATCCGGAACAAATCAACCTCAATCCCAGCCCTGCCTTCGCGGTTCAGGGACACCAGATCCACGGCCTCCTCACGCTTATTAATAGGACCCAGGAGGCTTGCCTGAAGCTTAGGGAACAAACGGCCGCTAATGAAATACAGCCGCTCACCCCAGGTCTTCTTTACTACGCAGACGATCCCTGTCCTAACTAAAGAGAGAACACCGATACGCAGCTCGGCTCCGCTGATTCCGTCTCTTGCAAGCTTCTCAAGCTGCTCCAGCTTGAAGGGCTGACCAGCATAGCTCTGCATAATTAGATAGAGGGTTTGCTTTCCCAGTTCAGAAGCTTCAAGCTCCTCAGCCCAATTCATGGTCCATGAATGCATGATCACTGCGCAGCCTCCTTCGCTCCGGTGCCTTCAGCATGCGGGGTAATTACTGAATATTCATAACCCTGTTCAATCAGAAACAGCTGTCTTCGAAGGGAAAATTCCTGCTCCCTGCTCCCATCTGAGACCAATGTATAAAAGTGTGCCCGATTATCCCCTGACTTGGGCCTAAGGAGTCTTCCCAGCCGCTGAGCTTCCTCCTGTCTGGAGCCAAAGCTGCCCGATACCTGTATTCCAACGGAAGCATCCGGAAGATCGACCGCAAAATTTGCTACCTTGGACACAATTAATATGGAAAGACTGCCGCTGCGGAAGGCACAAAATAATTCGGCTCGCTCCTGCTGTGGCATACTTCCTGTAATTAACGGCGCCTGAAGCTGATCGGATAGATGCTTCAGCTGGTCCAGATATTGACCTATGATCAGTACTTGCCGGTCTGAATGAGTAACAAGCAGTTCCCTAATTATCTCCAGCTTCCCGGGATTCTCGGCAGCGATTCTGAATTTCTGCCTTCCTTCGGCTAACAAGTACTTCATCCGAAGGGATTCACTCATGGGTACGCGAATTTCACAGCATTTCACCTTAGCTATCCAGCCCTCCTGTTCCAGGTCTCTCCACGGCATCTCGTATAGTTTCGGACCAATCAGCGAGAATACATCCTTCTCGCATCCATCTTCACGCACGAGTGTAGCCGTAAGCCCAAGCCGGCGGGTCGCCTGGATTTCAGCGGTAACGCGGAAGACAGGGGCAGGCAGCAAATGAACCTCGTCATAGATAATCAGCCCCCAGTCCCGCTCATTGAACAGCTTCATATGCTTGAAGCCATCCTCCTTCTTAGTACGGTGTGCCAGGATCTGATAGGTGGAGACCGTCACTGGGCGGACTTCCTTCCGATCCCCCGAATACTCTCCGATCTCCAGTTCATTAAGCGTTGATTTAGCCCGAAGCTCCTCAATCCACTGCCTTACCGATGTTACATTCGAAGTAAGAATGAGAGTCTCGCACTGAAGCTTGGCCATGGCGGCAAGTCCTATAACAGTCTTACCGGCACCGCAAGGGAGAACCAGAACCCCGCTTCCTCCCCCGGTACTCGTACCGCTCCCTGTGAAAGCACTCACACTCTCGCTTTGATATGGCCGAAGGGAGAATGGAATACCGGCTAAAGTCTCATCACGCATCTGGAAAGACAGGGCTTGTCCGCTATGATAGCCGACCTCGTCCTGTACCGGGTAACCCAGCCGGGTTAGGTCCTGCTTAATCATTCCCCGGTTCCGGACTGGAATCGTTAGCTTGGTCGCTTCCATTCTCTTAAGGCCCAGCTTCTGTATAGACTCAAGTTTTGCGATTTCATCAATGAATTCCGCATGTTCACCTTCCAGAACGAGAATCCCCGGTTGTTCGAAGGATTGACGCAGCCTCAATTTCCCATAACGTGATAACCATAACGTTACTTCCTTTAGTACCTGATCTGGAACCTTCAGCCTGGACAAATCCCTTAATTGTTTCAATATTTCAGCGGTCTCCATCCCTTGCGCTGCAGCGTTCCACATGGATAGAGGAGTAAGGCGGTAGGTATGAAAAGAAGCCGGGCTCTTCACAAGCTCCGCGAATTTCGAAAGCTCACGTCTTGCCGCTTCAAAGCCAGGGTGCTCCTTCTCAAGAAGAACCGTGAAATCCCGCTGAACCAAGCATGCTCCTGTGCCGTCCATACTTACTTCCTTTCTTCCGCGTTACGGACTTTGGTATCTTATTCCAGACAAAAGAAGCCCGCAGTTATGCGGGCTTCCCTGCTTCATCTATTAGATTCTCCAGAAATCACCAAAATTATTTATTCATCAGTTCTCTTCCAGATAAGATTCAGCAAGTGTGATTAGCAGTCCCGCTGCGTACAGCATGGACTCTTCATCCAGGTCGAATTTTGGATGATGATGCGGGAACGCAGCTCCCTTATCTGGATTTCCCGCCCCTACAAGAACGAAGCATCCAGGGATTTGCTGTACATAGTAGGCAAAATCTTCAGCAGGCATAATCTTTGGCGATACCTCTGCCTGAAGGCCGAACGCATTCCCTGCCTCGCGGAAAAACCGGTTCACTTCCGCATCATGATTGACCAGCGGGGGATATCCCATTACGTAATCAATGACCGCCTCTGTCCCATACGCTCTGGCTATCCCTTCCGCCATCTCCTCAATTCTTCTGCGGATCAGGTGCCTTGTCTCCTCCTTGAAGCATCTGACGGTGCCCGACAGGACGCAATGCTCTGCAATTACATTCTGCACGGTTCCCCCCTGAATCGAGCCTATCGTTACGACCGCGGGATCCAGCGGATCTACAGACCGGCTGACAATAGTCTGAAGCTGCATTACTAGAGCCGCACCTGCTACTACGCTGTCAATGGCAGTATGGGGCATACCTCCGTGACCGCCTTGTCCTTTCATATCTACAAAGAACTCATCTGTTGAAGCCATCAACGGTCCCGGGGCGCTGGCAGCCTTGCCTACAGGAATCGGGGTCCATAAATGAACTCCGTATATCACATTTGCCCCATCAATAGCGCCATCGCGAATCATTGCGACTGCTCCACCTGGACATACCTCTTCTGCCGGTTGAAAGATTAAGCGGATCTCGCCTTTAAGCGTGTCCAGGCGTCTCGCGAAGTACTCTGCTACCGCCAGCAGCGTAGCGGTGTGGCCGTCGTGACCGCAAGCATGCATTACACCAGGGATCTCTGAAGCATAATCGCACAGCTTCTCATCCTGAATCGGCAGCGCATCCATATCTGCCCGTAGTGCAACGGTTTTGCCGGGAAGCTTACCTTTAATAACAGCTACTATACCGTAGCCTCCAACCCCCGTTCTTACTTCTATCCCAAGCTGCGTCAATATACTTGCGACATATGCCGAAGTACGCTCTTCTTTATAAGAAACTTCCGGATTCCGGTGCAAATGACGCCTTCTCTTCACCATCTCCGGAAATAAAGACCTTACCAGTTCTAGATCTGTCACCCCAGCCACATCCTTCTCTTTGTTCACACTGCCACCTGTCTTAAAGCTGCTGCAATCATTGTAACACACACCGATCACCTGCCGAAAAGTCTTTTGCGTAAGGCCTTGAGAGTGCTTGCACAACTCCGGGAAACATACTATCATGAATGAATATACTGTATGTTAAGGGAGGACAATGACCCAATGATTTTTGAAAACACTGGTTTGGATGGAATTAAAAGTGATCTCGCTTATTTGGATGAATCCGCCGAGAAAGTAGGGTTTGTACGGTGGCAATGGGAATATTATCGCGCTACATATGATTATAAAATAGAAGACAGCAATAACGAATATTTTCTTCGTATTAATACCCGTGCTCTGGAGGGCAAACTGGAGCGTCCGGATACCGTCCTTGCTATTGAAGCCGTATACATGGGCCGTGCGACCTTCCCACATGGACTCGAATATGAGTCTCCAATTCCGTCTCAAGTTCTGAGTAAAGCGAATCAGAAACTGAACGAATTAAAGAAACTGCTCGAGGCTTGAGGCCTGGGGCTATGAATGATAACAAAACTACCCAGACCAGAAAAGGGACTCCTGACTTTCAACTGCTCATTCTTACCCTGCTTATGGTGGGATTTGGTCTAGTCATGGTATTCAGCTCCAGCTCCAGTATTGCCATAGTCAATTCCAAATTTAATTTTGATGCCATGTACTTCACCAAGAAACAAATGATTTTCGGCGTACTAGGACTGCTGAGCATGTTTGTTACTATGAACATACCTTATGCAAAATATAAAAAACTGTTTGTGCCTGTGTTCATAATTACCTTAATTATGTTGTTACTTGTTCCTTATGTAGGACAAAATGTTAACGGCGCAAGAAGCTGGTTCGGATTTGGTTCCTTTGGCGTTCAGCCTTCCGAGCTCGCCAAGATCACCATCATCCTCTACTTGGCAGCCCTTATCTCCAAAAAAGGAGAACGGTTCCGGGATCTTCGTACCGGCTATATTCCAGTGATGCTGATCGTAGGATTCGTAGCTGGTCTAATTATGCTGCAGCCGGATTTCGGTTCCTGCGTTATTCTTGTCGCTACTGCAGGCCTGGTTGTTTTCGCTGGAGGCGCCAATTTGAAGCATATTCTAGGCTCTCTTGCTCTTCTTATTCTTGGGGCCAGCATAGCGCTGGGAGCTCAGTTCTTGTTCGACAAGATTAGTGCAAGTGACAGCGTGAGTACGCAGGCGACCAATTATAAGGCTGGCCGGTTTCAAGCCTACCTGGATCCCTTACAGGATCCTCAAGGTGTAAGCTATAACCTCGTCCAATCCCTGATTGCTATCGGACACGGCGGGGCTTCCGGAACAGGATTTGGTCAAAGCATTCAGAAGCTTCATTACCTTCCGAATCCTTATAATGACTTTATCTTCTCGGTTATAGGGGAAGAGTTCGGATTTATCGGCACCCTACTCTTTCTATTGTTTTATATTTATTTCATCTGGCGAGGTATTCTCGTCTCACTAAGGTGCCAGGACACTTTCGGTACCTTGGTCGGCGTCGGTATTATGGGACTTATTGCGATTCAGGCCTTTATCAATATTGGCGGTGTCACGAATACTATTCCGATTACAGGCGTCACACTTCCTTTTATTAGCTATGGTGGTTCTTCCTTGATGGTAATGATGGCAAGTATGGGCATTGTGCTGAGTATATCTAGACAATCCAATCTGCCGGTTAGTCAGGAGCGTACCAAATCCGTCGTAATCAAACAGGCCGTATCCGAGAGACCGGCCAAAAGAAGCTTCGGCCGATAATTAAAAGGCTGACCCAAAGCAGATTACACTGCCTGGGCCAGCCTTTTTTTGTTGGTTGATAGGGATTATGTACCTTTAAAGCCTCCAGGACGTATAACGCTTATACCTCATCATCTTTGAAGGCTACACCCTCGACCTTAATATTAACTTCAACGACATGCAACCCTGTTAGGCTCTCTACGGCAACACGAACATTCTGCTGAAGCATGCGGCACACCTCATGAATCGGTGTCTCATATAGAACGATAATCCGCAGATCAATAGCGGCTTCCAGCTGGCCAACCTCAACGGTGACTCCCTTCTGCACATTCTTGCCGCTAAGCCGTTTCGCCCAGCCTTCAGAAAGTCCGCCGCTCATTGCAGCGATGCCAGGAGTTTCCAAAGCGGCCATGCCCGCAATTTTAGACACTACATCATCCGAGATTCGAATGGTCCCTAATTCAAGCTGCAACTGCTCGGTCATGGTCATTCCTCCTCCAAAAAATCTAATTATTTCTAATTGTAATAGGTGCAGGGTTTGAAAGCAACTATGGACCATTCTTCCATCTTCCGTTTATAATACGGATTGAACTGCGCATTTCCATACATTTCGTTTATATTGGGTACAATAATGGTTATATTGTTCTTGTACTCTTATAAGTCTATAACAAATAACTTAAAGTTGAGGTGTCCTTTTTGAAAAAGTATTGGTTTCCAAGCTTGCTTATTCTTACATTCTTACTTAGTGCCGTTGGGCATTATGCGGACTGGGATCCTACCCTGCAATTCGTAATTTCCGCCATTGCGGTAATCTTTGTTGCCGGATTCCTCGGAAAGGCCACAGAAAGTGTATCCCACTATGCGGGACAACGTCTTGGGGGCTTTCTGAATGCAACCTTCGGGAATGCTGCCGAGCTGATTATCGGGATTCTTCTCGTCAGCAATGGACAATTTGAGATTGTTAAAGCCAGCATTACGGGCTCTATTATCGGGAATTTGCTCCTTGTGCTTGGGCTTAGCCTTTTTGCCGGAGGGTTGAAATACAAGATTCAGAACTTCAATGTCTCCCTCGCGGGGCTTAACGGTTCTTTGATGATTCTGGGTATTATCGCGTTATTCGTACCGGCTATCTTCCTAAATACGCATGCGTTACAAAGTGAAGACAAGAATGTAGTCAGTCTCGTTGTAGCAGGCATTCTGATTGTTGCTTACCTTCTGTGGCTTGTATTCTCCATGATTACTCATAAAGATTACTTAGCCGATGTAACCGAGGACAGTGAAGAACAGCTGCCCCATGAACATGCTCCAATGTGGTCCAAGGGCAAATCAATACTGTACCTGATTGTTGCCACGGTCATGGTAGCTTTTGTGAGTGAGTGGCTTGTACATACTCTTGATACGTTCACTGCTAAATTTGGTCTTAGTGAAATCTTCGTTGGTGCCTTTGTGGTTGCTATTGTCGGGAATGCAGCTGAACACAGTGCAGCCATTATGCTGGCGATGAAGAACAAGATCGGCGCTTCCGTTGAAATTGCCATTGGCAGCAGCTTGCAAATCGCTCTCTTCGTAGCACCCGTTCTGATCTTCGTCAGTCATATTCTTGGCCGTCCTATGGATATTGTGTTCACGGTCATCGAGCTTGCAGCCATTGGCGTATCCGTCTTTATTGCCAAATCCATTACGCAGGACGGATCTACGAACTGGTATGAAGGACTCTTGCTATTGGCGGTATACGGCATTCTCGGGGTATCCTTTTATCTGGTCTAGAAATCCAGGAAATCCCAAAAAAAACAAAGCGTATGTCCGGCCAAGACCGGAACATACGCTTTATTTTTGTGTTTCTATGTATGCCCATCCTGCGACAGGCTTACTCTTTAGTATTCAAGGCCTCATAAAGAACGGCCAGATTGCGTTCCAGCTTGCTTAGGATCTGTTTGCCCACCAGAGGATTAACCAGTCCAGCACGAACGGCAAAATCAACCTCTTTCGAGAATCCGAACATCTGGGTATCAAGCACTTCCTCATATAGAGGGCAATAACGTGTTGCCAGATTCTCCATCTGCACTTCAATTAGCTTCTCTATTTTATCTGCGTCTTCATGCAAAAGACTCAGCGCTTTCAAATTCAACTGTTCCTGCAAATCAGATGAAGTCATGCAATCTTCCCCCCTGTGTACAAAGTCATCAGTCTAACCATATTATTATATTTACTTTATTTAATATTAGACGAAAATGAACACCAATACAAGAACCTCAAAAAATAATAACTCAGGAAACGACCTGGGCCTGTCTGCTGTGGACAAAAAAAGCACTCCTGCCATCAGGCAGGAGTGCTGCGGTTCTTCCTAGTCTAATCTTCGACTACTTGAACCTTAAGACCATGCTTCGCAAAAGCTTCAGATACTGCAGCTTTAGCTTCTTCCGCGTCAGGTCCATGAACATGAAGTTCATAGCTTTCCGAGCTAACCAAGGTGGTGAACAGACCTAGAATACTCTTAACATCAATATACTTGTTCTCCGCTTGAAGCACGATTGAAGAAGTAAATCTTCCTGCTGTTTGTGCAATTTCTACAACCGCTGCATTATTGTTCGCCATGGAATATCCTCCGTTTTCTATTTATATTAATATATGTTCATGATACCTTGAATCCGCTTACCAATCAAGGATAAATCTCCTTATTTCAAGTTCTCCGGATTTAAAGGCTCGAGCTCTGGTATTACGAACAGTCCATCCTTGCGGATCAGCTGGTCATCAAAGTATATTTCTCCGCCTCCATAATCCGGACGCTGGATCTGCACAAGGTCCCAGTGAATAGAAGAACGGTTCCCATTATCAGCTACCTCATAGGCCTGCCCTGGTGTGAAGTGAAAGCTGCCCGCAATCTTCTCATCGAAGAGCGTATCTTTCATCGGATGGAGAATGTATGGGTTGAAGCCAATTGCGAATTCGCCGATATAACGCGCGCCTTCATCCGCATCCAGAATCTCATTAATCCGGGCCGTGTCATTGCTTGTGGCCTCAACGATCTTCCCATTCTCGAAGCGGAACTTGATATTCTCGAACGTTATCCCGTTATATAGACTTGCTGTATTAAAGCTGATTGTACCATTTACCGAGTCCCTAACGGGTGCCGTGTAGACTTCTCCATCAGGGATGTTATTCTGTCCGGAACATTTAATGGCTCCAATGCCCTTGATCGAGAACCGCAGATCGGTTCCTTCCGCCACAATCCGTACTTTATCCGTGCGGTTCATGAGTTCAGCCAAAGCATCTTGAGCACGATCCATCTTGGCATAATCCAGATTACATACGGAGAAATAGAAGTCCTCGAAGGCCTCGGTACTCGTATTTGCAAGCTGAGCCATGCTCGCGTTCGGATATCGTAGAACTACCCATTTGGTATGCTTAACGCGCTGTTCACTATGTACAGGATGGGAGTATAACGAGTTGTATAATTTCATCTTTTCTTCGGGCACATCGGCCAGATCATTGACATTCTCTCCGGCCCGAATCCCAATATAGCACTGCATTTGCTTCATTCGGTTCAGATCGATTTCAGCCCATGTCTGAATCTGCTGCTTGTTCCCATATTTAAGCATCGCCCGCTGAACGGTCTTATCCGTTAATTGTACAAATGCGTTTCCACCTTTTTTGCCTACTTCTTCAACGATTGCATTTAGTAAATCCCGCTCTGTACCTATCATTTCGACAAGCACATTCTCACCTGGCTGAACGTTAACGGAGTATTCCACCAGATTCTTAGCCAGCTGCCCGATTCTTGGATCACGCATTTCTTGTTCCTCCTCTTAAAGCTGCATTAATTTAACAATGGTTGATTCTTGTCTATTGTAGCATCTTGATCATAACTTAGGAAATCCTGTTCATTTAAAGCTGCAATCGGTAACCTGGGTCTCAGGTTTATTTAAATTTGAATTCCCAGGGTAGGTGATTCTGTTATTGGAGGTTAGACGCCTCGGCAGACCGGATCTCTTATCTATAGTTAAATGGTATACCGTACTAACCTCTGCCTGATCTAACTTTTCTGACAATTTACGGTTCCCCTGACTCCACAATGCCTGAACCTCCCGATTCAGGGCATTTCGCTCTGAAGGGGACAATTGCAGCTGCTGGCTATCCCTTGACCAATTTTTAAGAACAAGATCCATCTCGTCACTGAGTTGTCTGCGAAGCAGCGCCTTGGCTTCTTCCGGTGCAAGCTCAACCCGCAACACCTTCGTTCCTCTGGCTGCTCCACTTTCGAGTCTGATATTCTTGGACTTAGTATCATGAATTTCTTCAAGCTGTGCCAATGGATTGATCCGCTCAAGTGTATGAGATGCGCTGCTTCCCTGAGCTTGATCCAGAGCAACCCACCTTCTGCCTTTCAGTTGAAGGGTGGTAAAGATCGGCTTTCCTTTGGACTCAGCGGCCTTTAAGTTAGAATCCGCCTGTTTCACAGGGGAGTTCGCGGTCAGCGTTAGAACCTGATGATTTTGAAGTTCTCCCGAGAATGCCACACTGCCCTCAGGCTGGGGCTTGTCCGCTCTCAGCAGCACTGTTGTGCCCTTGAAACTCAGCGTGTCACTTCCAGCCAGTCCCGCCCAGGTCAAGTCGAACCAATCCTGTGCTGACCTCGGCCTTGAACAGGATGTAATCAGCACAAGCATGAACATGATCACTGACGCCCTGCATACCCTAGCTTTCTTGGTCATTTTCCCCACACCTTTCATCCGTGAATGTATAAAAGCTACTCCTAATTTCTCCTACAAAGAGCAACTTATACAGATGAATGCGGACAATACAAAAAGAACACCCAAAGGTGTCCTTATAGAATTGCTATAGACTTATTGGTTATCCCTTCCAATTTGTGTCTGATTCCGTCCATTGTTCTTGGAGCGATATAGGGCCATATCTGCCCGGTAAAAAAGTGACTCTACGCTAATCTTCTCATCCTTGCGGTTCCAATTGGATACCCCGCAGGACACGGTAACCTGTGGTGTCGTCTCAGCCGCTACCCGTTCACGAATTTTCTCAGCCAATTGATAGCCTTGCTCCAGCTCCATACCCGGCAAATATACCGCCAATTCTTCACCGCCCCAACGTGCGCTTATATCGACCTTTCGTACAGTAGACTTAATGATATTGCAGACCTGTTTCAGAATTTTGTCACCCGTCTGATGACCGTAGGTATCGTTGACCTGCTTGAATTTGTCTATATCCACCACAATGAGCGAGCCCTTCGCATCCCTGCGTTGGAATTCCAGCAGCTTGTCGTCCAGATAATGGCGGGCGAAGAGTCCTGTCAGCATATCCCGATTAGCCATTCGCCGTACTTCCGCATGCAAGGAAGCATTCGCAATGGCCAGTCCAATATGTGTAGACAGCACCTGGAGCAGCTTATAATTCTCATAGGAGAAATAATGTGAGCGGGTGTGCGTAAGAAGAATCGCCCCACTGACTTCCCCACGGATCATTAACGGAGCCCCTATCAAGGAATTTGAGCCGGTCTCCTCCATCAGCTTGGAGTACACTCTTCCATAATTATGATAATCCGATAGAATAATCGGCTCCTTGGTGGCATATACCAAGCCGCAGAAACCGCAGTCTCTGGGGAAAATCTCCTTAGACAACGCAGGGACGTTCGTAGATACCATCTCAAAAAAGTCTTTGTCTTTATCAAGCTGGGAAATGCAGCAGTATTCCGCGCCAAAAATATTTAAAAGCTCTTCAGTCGCAAATTTAAACACTTCTTTGAGATGTAAGCTCTGACTTAACTGCTGAGTCAATTCATTTATTAACCGGAGCTCATGAATGAGCTGGTTGGATTGTTCGTATAATTTGGCATTCTCAAATGCTGTTCCAGCCGTATCGGCCAGCATCCCTACTAATTGGATATCCGCTTCTTCAAATTGTTCATTAGGAATGAACAAATGAAACACTCCGTAAACACCTTGCTTACCGCTTAGAGGAACTGCAATTTCCAGATACTGCTGTCCACTCTCAGCCTGGAAGCTGTTACGCAGCAGCCTTCCTTCCATAAAAGCCCGGACATACAGCCGATCCGTCTCTCCTTGCAGCTGCAGTGACTTCACTCTGGAATTAGAACTTTGATGATCCTGAGACATCAAGATTTCAAGACGCGCATTCGGGTATATCCTGACAATGCTGTCCAGCACCTCATTTAGCACCGCATCCACATCTATCTTGTCATGAAGCCTCTGTACAACTTCAACCAGAAAAGACCTTCTTTGGGTTTCTCGTTTGGCCTGTTCCTGGATGGCAATCAGGTCCTTGAAGAACGTATTCTCGAACCTGCGGTAGAAGCATGCTTTAAAATGCTGCTCGGCAATACCCAAGATCCGGTTTCCAAAGGTGACCTCTTCAGCAGTGCCTTGAATGATACATCCGAGCAATGAGAATATTTCGGCCTTGCTTTTGGTGCGAATAGGGATCGCGGCTGCAATTATAATTTGTTGGGCCGCAGCATCTCCATTCAGCCTTATCGTTGTTGTCTTCCCGGAGCCAAGACAAGCTCGCATCGCTTCGTTCATACCTTCATTCCAGTTACCCGGCATAGTCTTATCTTCGGTGTGTATTACTTCCCCTGTCCAATCCGCGAGCAGCCACGAAAGCTCTCCAAAGCCTTGGAATGAAGATACGGCAGGGATCCAGTCTCTAAACGCGGAATTCAATAAGGGATATAAGTATGGAAAATCATGTGCCGTGATATCAAGCTGCTCCAGCCAGGCGATCTCGCTTGCGTTAACGTTCAGTTCTAGAGATGGGGAAGGTAGATTGTTAATCACCGGGTCCTCTCGTGGATGTTCTGCCATAGGGGGCTCCTTCTGCACCGCGCATCTGTCGGCTTAATGGTAACCATTGCATATGCTAAACAACAAACTGATTCTCAGGATAAATTAGGAAATGAGTATATAACTTTATTCTACTATTATAATCTGCATTTTGCACCTAAAATTCATGGTTTTGACCCATGTTTTTGGTGCAAAAGCCCTATCGACAAAAACCCTCTTTTTCATACAAAAACTTCACCTTGACTTTATATACTAAGTTCATATAATATTTATTGTTGATGAAGACTGGATAGAGTCTTACCTTAGGGCGTAAAATTGTGTCACCCTCACGGCTTTTGTTGCTGACTGAACAGCGGCTGAACTTTTCGGTCAGTAGAGCGGATTATTCTTCTATCCCCCCGCCCGACAAACAAAACCGGCGCAAGTGTAGCCCCACCTAAAATTTCATTTATGAAGGAGTCTACTATACAATGGCACGTTACACAGGTCCTAAATTTAAACTCAGCCGTCGTCTTGGCATTTCCCTGAGCGGCACAGGAAAAGATTTGAAGCGCCCTTTCCCTCCAGGTCAACATGGTGCAAACCAACGGAGAAAAGTAAGTAACTACGGAATGCAGCTTCTTGAAAAGCAAAAGCTTCGCCACATGTACGGTTTGGGCGAAAAGCAATTTAAAACGCTCTTCTCTAGAGCACACAAAATGCAAGGTATCGCCGGTGAAAACTTCATGTTCTTGCTCGAGTCCCGCTTGGACAACCTTGTATACCGTCTTGGTTTCGCTAACTCCCGCGCTGGTGCCCGCCAATTGGTATCCCACGGACATATCACAGTTAACGGCAAGAAAGTGAACATTGCTTCTTACCTCGTGAATCTGGGCGATGTAATCAGCCTTCGCGAAAGAAGCCGCGGCCTTTCCTCCGTTAAAGAAGCTTTGGAGAACCGCACGCACCTTCCAGCTTACCTGGAGTTCAACGATACTTCCCTTGAAGGTAAGTACATCCGTCTTCCAGAGCGTTCCGAGCTCTCCCAAGACATCGATGAGAAGCAAATCGTCGAGTTCTACAACCGTTAATATTCAATTCAACACAAACCGGTCCTGGTCTGCAAAGACTTTGGCCGGTTTTTTTTGAGCTTAACATTCTCATAAAAAAGGGAGCCCTTCGCTCCCTCTCTACTACGCTGTACTATTTTCTAGCAAGCTTGGCGAATTTCCGCTTACCCACCTGAATGACATCACCGTCATTAATCTCAAGCTCAGCACTGAAATCCGTGATTTTATCTTCATTAAACTTAACGGAGCCTTGCTGAATACTGCGTCTGGCCTCTCCATTAGATGCTGCAAAGCCCAGAAGCGTTAGCAGCTTGATGAGACCAATCCTGCCATTCTCCAGCTCGCTATCCGCAATGTCGATGGTCTGAATATCATCAGGCAGCGCACGCTGCTGGAACACCGTTACGAAATGCTCCTGAGCCGCTTCCGCATCTTCAAGACTGTGATACATTCTAACGAGTGTAAAGGCAAGCTTCATTTTGGCATCCCTAGGGTGCAATGTCCCTTCCTTCATTCCTTCTTCAAGCACGGCAAGCTCTTCGTTCGTTAGATCAGTTACAAGCTGGAAGTATTTCAGCATCAATTCATCGGGCACAGACATTGCTTTACCGTAAATTTCGTTAGGCTGTTCATCGATGCCAATATAATTCCCCAGACTTTTACTCATCTTCTGAACACCGTCTAGTCCCTCAATAATCGGAGTCATAATCGCTACCTGTGGTTCAACACCATACTCCTTCTGAAGTGTACGGCCCATAAGCAGGTTGAACTTCTGATCCGTTCCCCCTAGCTCAATATCCGACTTCAATGCAACAGAGTCCATTCCCTGCATCAATGGATAGAAAAATTCATGAACACTGATAGGTTGTCCGCTCTGGTAACGCTTGGTAAAGTCATCACGTTCAAGCATGCGCGCAACCGTAAGCTTCGCTGCAAGCTTCACAACATCAGCAAAGGTCATCGGAGCCAGCCACTCTGAATTGAAGTGAATTTTTGTTTTTTCCTTATCCAGAATTTTGAAAGCCTGCTTAAAGTACGTTTCCGAGTTGCGCTTCACATCCTCTTCGCTCAGCTGCTTTCTTGTCTCGGATTTACCAGTCGGATCACCGATCTGGCCCGTGAAATCGCCAATAATCAACTGAACCTGATGACCCAGCTGCTGAAATTGACGCAGCTTCTGCATGACAACAGTATGCCCGATGTGTAGATCCGGGGCAGAAGGATCAAGTCCCAATTTCACCTTTAATGGCTCACCTGTAACCACAGACTTAACCAGCTTGTTCTTCAGCTCTTCTTCAGGGACGATTTCTACAACCCCCCGCGAAATTACTTGTAGTTGACGCTCGACCTCAGCCTGCTGCTCCGGTGATAATTCTTCCCATTTCATATTGTCCTGCCTCCTGTAACATTTATATTTCTGAACACAAAAAAGCTCCTTCTTATCCCAAAGGGACGAGAAGGAGCTGCTCGCGTTACCACCCTAATTAAAGCCGTATCCACTCAAATAGACACTATGGCTTTCACTTCATTCTTATAACGGTTACCCGGTACCGGACTACTGACACATCCATTCACATGTGAGTTCCCCCGGACGGCTCCAGATTGTAATTCAAAGGAGGTTCGCTCACGGTTCGCAGCATCCACCGATTCTCTGAGGAGAGATTTCCACCTTCTACTAGATCTTTCTAAGCCTTTATCCATATGCTTTTGTATATTACTGTATATCTTATAACATATATACTTTTGTGAAGTCAAACTCAAGATCTCATGCCAAAACAGACTTCCCTATAGACTAGGACCCTAGAAAATGGATTCAAACGGATACATTTGTGCTATAATGTTGCTGTTAAAAGGAGGATACTCAATGGTAGAAGTGCACGAAAAGGATCCCGTTGAACAAGAACCTGGACGCCAAAGACATTGGGGCAGGACGACCCTGAAGGTGTTCCTATGGCTGGTTTTTGTTGCTTTTACAGGGATTCTGTTTGTTGGAGGAGCCTTATTTGGCTTCGTATCAGCCAACGTCAAAGATGACCCTGTCCGTTCAAGGGCAATGATTGAGCAGAAAATAAGCACTAATAATATTACCGCTTTCGCCTATTTCCGCGATGGCACCCCGATCGGCCAGCTTCGTTCTGAAGAGGATCGACGCCCTGTAACCTACGAGGAAATTCCCCAGCTTGTGATTGATGCCGTCATCTCCATCGAGGATAATAACTTCTGGAATCATAGTGGTGTCGACACGAAGGGAACCCTGCGGGCAGTCAAAGAAAGACTTCTGCGGGAAAGCAGCCAGACTGGAGGCAGTACGTTAACCCAGCAGCTGGCCCGGCGGGTGTTCCTCAGCCTGGATCGTACAGACAATCGGAAAGTAAAGGAGATGCTGTTGGCCCTTCGTCTCGAGCGGTTCTTAACTAAGAAAGAAATTTTAACCGCTTACTTGAACAAGGTTCCTTTTGGTAACGGATCAAATGGATATAACGTATTTGGGATCCAGGCCGCCTCCAGAGGGATCTTCGGGATAGCAGACCTTAAGAAGCTTAACATTGCTGAAGCTGCCTACTTGGCTGGCCTGCCTCAGCTGCCCTCTTCTTACTCCGCTTTTAATGGGAAAGGGGAATTTAATAAGTCCAATTTTAACCGGGCTGTCAAACGGCAGCACCTGGTGCTGCAGCGTATGCTCGAGGAGAATACCATTACCAAGAGCCAATATGACGAGGCTATGGCCTTTGATATCAAGAAGGCTCTTGCTCCGCAGACCGAGAAGGCATATGCAACCTACCCTTATCTTATGCTGGAAACCGAACGTCAAGGCGCGGAGGTCCTTGCTTTACTGAAAGATCCGTCCTTGGACAAGAACAAAATTCCAAGCCAAACACTGGAGGAAGCAAGGCAACAGCTGTTAACTGGCGGGTACCGTATCTATACAACTATTGATAAAAAAGTATATAGCGCGATGCATAAAGTGTCAGAAAACAGCAGCAACTTCTCTCCGGACAGCAAAACAAAAGGTCTGGAGCAGGTTGCCGGTATGATGATCGATCACAGAACAGGCGGTATTCTGGGCATGATCGAAGGACGGGACTTCTACACCGAGCAGATGAACTATGCTACTCAGATGGTTAGGCAGCCCGGCTCCACGATGAAGCCGATCGCGGCTTACCTGCCCGCGCTAGAAGCAGGGCTTGTCCAACCGGCTACTATTATTGATGATTCTCCGGTTATTTTCCGGGACGGACAGAAAGGCTATCATATCCCGGTTAACTCAAGCGGTGGGTATAAGGGGCTCGTTACCGCTAGAACCGCACTCAATGAATCCCGGAATATCCCTGCGCTCAAGCTGTTCAACTATACCGTAGGAATTAATGACGCTTGGGCTTTTGCCAAGAAGCTGGGCATAACTACAATCCAGAAGCAGGATTACCAGGCTCAGACCGGAGTTCTAGGCGGGCTTAGATATGGTGTAACTGTAGAAGAATTGACGAATGCTTATGGTGCCATTGCGAATCAAGGGGTCTTTAATGATGCCTATATGATCGAGAAAATCACGGATTCGAACGGGAATGTGGTATATCAGCACAAGGCTGAACCTACACAGGTATTCTCCAAACAGACGGCCTACCTGATGACCGATATGCTGCGTACGGTGATCTCGGCGCCAGGCTCAACGGGTCATTCCATTGCCCGTGACTTCAAGAAATATGGCGAGATTCCAGTTGTCGGCAAGACCGGAACCACGCAGGACTATGGTGACGTCTGGTTCGAGGGCTATTCCCCGGATGTTACGCTTGGAATATGGGTTGGATATAAAGAGCAGAAGAATACACTGGTGACCAAAGAGGCCAAATCCAGAGCCAAATCCATCTGGGCGCTTGTCATGAATGAGGTCAGTGACAGCAAGCCTGAGCTGTTCAAGACACCGAAATTCACGAAACCAGATGGCATTGTCACGCGGACTGTATCCGGATTCAGCGGACTACTGCCGACCTCTCTCACGGAGCAGGCCGGGAAGATGGTCACCGATATTTTCAATGTGAAGTATGTGCCTAAGAAATCCGATGATGTCCTGGTGAGAGCCAAATATATCACGTACAATGGCGTGAACTATATCCCGCATGACGAGACCCCTTCGGATATGGTACAGCAGAAGGTGGTTATGCGGCGTGACAAGCCAATTAAAGAATTAATTGACGACCTGCAGAATGCCTTCTCCAAAATGAGAGGCGGACACAGAGACCTCAGTTATTATCTCCCTAAGGATGCGTCCGAGGATGCTCCGACTAAAGTGGATCCACGCGTGGATGATGGCAAGGCTCCAGCTGCCCCTTCCAATGTAAGGGCCATCGCAGGAGGAGGACATAACACCATTACTTTCAGTAAGAATAGTGAGAAGGATGTTGTCGGTTACAGGCTGTACAGGTCCGTAGATGGCAGCGCGTTCCGTTACAGCAGATCTGTTCTTAGCGGGGCTAGCACAAGCTTCACTGATGGAACGTCTTCGGGCCATAACTATTCTTACTACGTCACAGCCGTTGATGTTGGCGGTCATGAATCGTCACCTAGTGCGGTAGCCACCTCCGAGGGGGCGGGAACGCCGTTACCGAACCTGGGTAAAGGATCAACTACTAATTCTGGTACAGGGACTGACAGTGGAAGCAGTGGCGCAGATGGGACCGGCAGTGTTACTTCTGCCCCTTCCACCCCTCAGCAACTTCACGCCGCACCAACCAGCGGAGGTGTGCAGGTAAGCTGGAATGCCAATCCTAAGGCGGAGAGTGTAAGTGGATATAATGTGTATTACGCAGATAAAGAAAACGGTGTATATTCCCTTGTTGGAACCGTTCAGTCCACTCAATACGAGTACACAGCTTCCCCGATCAATGGATACATTCGTGTAACGGCAATTAATGCTGCCGGGGAATCCACACCAACCTCTGCACTTCATATTCAGAAGTAAGCACCGTTGGTTGGTCTGCCACCAAACACATTCACAAAAAAAACGGAATCCATAGCGGATTCCGTTTTTTTGTAATTCTTTTTTAATGAACATCGATGGAACCAAGTCCAGCCGTCTTATAATAAAAAAATGACTATCAGTCCTCAATTGTAGATAAATCCCCAACTGGTAGCTGCAGCTCCCAGGCCTTGAGCACCCGGCGCATAATTTTGCCTGAACGGGTCTTCGGTAATTTATCCTTAAACTCGATTTCACGCGGAGCAGCATGAGCGGATAAGCCGACTTTCACAAACTTGGAGATATCCGCCTTCAGCTCTTCTGAAGGTTCAAAGCCCTCGCGCAGAGAGATGAATGCCTTGATAATCTCACCCCGCGTTAGGTCCGGCTTGCCAATTACCCCCGCTTCTGCTACCGCGGGATGCTCTACAAGCTTGCTCTCCACCTCGAATGGTCCAATCCGTTCACCCGAGGAATTAATCACGTCATCAATCCGTCCCTGGAACCAGAAATAACCATCCTCATCCAAATAAGCGGAATCCCCGGAGATATACCAGCCTTGAATTCGGAAATACTCTTCGTATTTGGCTGGATTGTTCCAGATCTTGCGCATCATAGAAGGCCAAGGTGTCTTGATCGCGAGATTCCCCATTCGGTAAGGCGGTAGAACGTTACCCATGTCATCTATGATCGCCGCTTCGATGCCTGGAAGAGGTCGTCCCATGGAGCCAGGCTTCATCGGAAGAGAAGGATAATTGCATATCACCTGTCCTCCGGTTTCGGTCATCCACCAGGTATCATGGATTCTCTTCCCATACACCTTGAGTCCCCAGCGTACGACTTCGGGGTTCAGCGGTTCTCCTACAGAGAGCACATGCCGAAGGCTGGACAGATCATATTGCGATATAATATCCTGGCCAGCCCCCATCAGCATACGGAAGGCCGTAGGAGCACTATACCAGACCGAGACTCCATACTTCTGTATGGTCCCGTACCAATCGGCTGGACTGAAACGGCCTCCGCGAATAACATTCGTTGCTCCATTAAGCCAAGGAGCAAATATACCATAGGATGTACCTGTTACCCATCCCGGGTCTGCCGTACACCAATACACATCTCCTTCTTGAAGATCAAGCACGACCTTACCCGTGTAGTAATGCTGGATCATTGCATTGTGTGCATGATAGACTCCCTTTGGCTTGCCTGTTGAACCCGAAGTGTAGTGGATGATCAAGCCATCTTCCCGGTCAACCCATTCAATATCTGCTTCTGAAGAAGCCTCTGCCATGGCGGATTTGAAGTCAATAATCCCTTCGCCAGGTTCTACTTCGTCCCCTACAACGATAATATGTTGTAATTCTGGAAGTTCATCACGTTTAATTCTTGAAAGTAAGGAAGGGGTTGTAACGATCGCAACCGCCCCGCTGTCCTCCAGCCGGTCCTTCACCGCCGTCTCCATAAAAGCCTCGAACAAAGGCCCCACAACGGCTCCCACCTTGATCGTGCCAAGAATACTTACGTACAACTCGGGAGTTCGCGGCATGAACACAAATACGCGATCACCTTTATGAATCCCTAAATTCCGAAGAACATTGGCGAATTTGTTGGATAAATTCGAGAGTTCTTCGAAAGTAAATGCCTCATCCCGCGTGGCATCGCTGTATAATAATGCAGTTCTCCCACCCCGTCCAGCATCCACATGGCGATCTATGGCTTCATAGGCCAGATTCAGCTTACCGGTCTCGTACCAGGAGAACTCTTTCTCTACATCTTTCCAATTAAAGCCTTCATACGCTGTTTCATAGTCCCCCAAATTTGACGAGGGTGCCACCGCTGAAATAACTTCCCCTTGCAGTTGGTTCATCTTTTCATCCTCCTTAATCCTCTCTCGAAACCGGAAATTTGTAAGTTGGAATTCACGAAAACAGAAACAGGTTCGGTCTTGGACAGCGCTTACACGAATGCTGTCGAAAAAAGTCTCACGAGGCCTCTTGATTACGCACGAAGTCAAGTCAGGAAATGTGAAGAATTTATGTCAAAAGGTATTATATCATACGCTAAAGAAAGCGGCTACACTTTTCAATTTCCCGCTTTTCTGCTATAAGTGAGAGGAAAGAGGAAAGGAGATCGACGATGGAACATCCTAAAATGTACCACGCCCATATCCTGTCTCGTCCATCAAAAGAAATTAAGGTGGAAGGACCTGTATCCCCTAACGCACTACGCCTGCTCCATATGCATCCGGAACTCGATGCTTTCCGCAAGCCGGAGGAACAGCATGCAGCTTTGGTCGAAATTGCAGCCCTTCCTGAAGGACGCATAATTATTGCCCGTGAAGAAGATCTCATCGTCGGGTATGTCACTTTCCATTATCCTGATGAAATGGAACGTTGGTCACAAGGGGGAATGCCCGATCTAATCGAGCTCGGTGCGATTGAAGTAGCTAATGAATACCGGTCGCTTGGCCTAGGGAGCGCGATGATCCGGACGGCATTTGAGGATCCCCAGATGGAGAATTACATTATTTTTACAACCGAATATTACTGGCATTGGGATTTGAAGACGAGTGGCCTTGATGTATGGGCCTACCGCAAGATGATGGAACGGTTGATGCAGACTGTAGATATGGTATGGTACGCAACCGATGATCCTGAGATTTGCTCCCACCCTGCTAACTGCCTTATGGTGCGGATTGGTAAGAATGTGCCACTAGAATCAAAGGAACAATTTGATCAGATAAGGTTCCAACAGCGGTTCATGTATTAATCGGAGAAGAAAAGGGGGATTGCTCAGCTATGTCTGGAAAAGTAAAGTTCGTTCATCATGACAAAGATTTGAGTTATCATTTCCATGACAGCCACCCTTTCCATCCCATTCGATTGCAGCTCACTCTTGACTTGCTGTCAGAAGTCGGAGCTTTGCCAGAGGATGCCAAGCTCTCCTCCCGTCAAGCAGACGAAAAGGACCTGCTGCGTGTACATAGTCCGGATTATATCAAGGCCGTTCAGGCCCTCAGCATGAAGGATCCTGCCGCCGAATGGCTGGCCCGGGCTGAGCAGTACGGGCTGCTTGATGAGGATACGCCTTTTTTTGCGGGAATGCATGAGGCTTCGTCCTATATCGTTGGTGGCACACTAACTGCCGTAGAAGCGGTCATGTCCGGCTCGGCCACACACGCCCTGCATCTGGGAGGTGGTCTTCACCACGCTCTAATAGCGAAAGCCGCTGGCTTCTGTGTATATAATGATGCTGCAGTGGCTATCTCCTATATAAGAGAGAAATACAAAGCCCGGGTTCTGTATATTGATACCGATGTACACCATGGAGACGGGGTACAGTGGAGCTTCTACTCAGACCCAGAGGTCTGCACCTACTCCATACACGAGACAGGTAAATATCTGTTCCCTGGAACGGGATTCGTGAATGAGCGCGGAGAGCATTTGGGTTATGGCTACACGGTGAATCTCCCCCTTCAGCCTTATACCGAGGATGATTCCTGGATGGAATGCTTTACAGAATCCATCCGCCGCGTTACGGCTTATTTCAAGCCGGATCTGATTCTCAGTCAGCACGGATGTGACGCTCACGCCATGGACCCATTATCTCACATGCACTGCAGCATGAGAATTTATAACCAAATGCCTGAACTGATTCACGAATTGGCCCATACCTATTGCGGGGGTAAATGGGTAGCCGTTGGCGGGGGCGGATATGACATCTGGAAGGTGGTCCCCAGAGCCTGGAGTCTGCTTTGGCTTGAGATGAGCGATCATCCACTGAAGAAGAAGCTGCAGAATCACCCACTGACTCCCCTCCCTGACGAATGGATCCACAGATGGCAGTCACAGGCTCCCGTATCACTTCCTACTGAATGGCTCGATGACCTAAGCCGCTGGGAGGCTATCCCCAGAAGAGACGAGATTACAGCAAAAAACCGCGAGACTCTCGCGGCTGTACTTCAAGATATGCCCTGACGAAAATGGCACGGCTTCAAAATCAATTCCAGTGTTCTAATATATCTCTTAGAATCTCATAAGAACGGCGCGATGCTTCTACCGTGAACTCAGAGAAATTGACGTTCGCGGTTCCGTCCGCCTTGTCGGACATCGACCTCAGAACAACGTAAGGAATGTTATTCAAGTGGCTCACTTGTGCCACGGCCGACCCTTCCATTTCAACACAAGCTCCGCCCAATGTCTCATACAGTGATTTCACGATGGCATGGTCGGCAACGAACTGATCCCCTGAGAGCACTCTTCCCACGATAAACTTATGATCCTTGCATATTCTGCCGCATGCCGCTTCAGCCAGCTTAACCAGAGTGTGGTCTGCCGGGAAATCTGATACCTCTTGATATGGGATAATCCCTTTAGGGAAACCAAGTGCAGTAACATCCATATCATGCTGCTGACAAGAAGAAGAGATTACAATATCCCCGATATTCAGCTCCGGGTTCGCTGCACCAGCAACCCCTGTGAACAGAATAGCACTGACCCCAAAACGGTCAATAAGTACCTGCGTTGTTACAGCCGCATTAACCTTACCTACTCCTGATTTACAGACAACGACCTGTTTCCCGTACAAACTGCCTTTAGTAAAAGTAATCCCGCTGAACTGGACAGTCTCCTTACTCTCCATATCAGCAAGCAGCAGGGCTATTTCCTCGTCCATAGCGCCAAGCAATCCTAGTGTGGTCATCTTGGTATAGCTCCTTTCCCAAAAAGAAGCTCCTGCACAGGAGCTTCTTCTTCGTTAACCTTTTTCATATAATGTATTTATCTCTTTATTAATTCTTCTTCTCTAAATGATTCACAGACAAGCGCAGGATTGTCTCATGAGGCAGAATCACACGGGGATTCTCCACATTCTCTTTCTTCATGAGCTTGGTCAGCAAGCGCATGGCTACGGCTCCAAGATCGTACATCGGTTGAGCGACTGTAGTGAGCTGAGGACGTACCATCGAAGCCATACGAATGTTGTCCACACTGATTACAGAGAAATCATCCGGTACTTTAAGACCTTCGTCCTGAATGCTATGTATGGCCCCGATCGCCATTTCATCTGTCGCTGAGAATACAGCGGTCGGCCGTTTCTTAAGACCAAGGAAGTATTTCATGGCTTCTACACCGGATTCGTAACGGTAATTACCAATCCTTACAAGATCTTCCTGGTATGGGATCCCTGCTGATTCAAGCGCTTTCTTATAGCCCTGGAACCTGGCATACCCGTTAGCTGGATCCTGTAACGTTCCGCTGATCATCGCGATTTCACGGTGTCCGTGACGGATTAGAGTATTCACCGCATCAAAGGCAGCCGCTTCGTGATCGATGTCGACAGAAGGAATTACTCCATTCTCATCACTCGTCGCACACAGTACTATCGGAACAGAAGACGTTTGGAAAGCTTGAATATGCTCCTCCGTCACTGTGCCACCCATGAATAGAAGGCCATCCACTTGCTTCTCAAGCAGAGTGTTAATGACACGGATCTCCTTCTCTTTCTTCTTATCTGCGTTACATAAAATAATATTATAGTGGTACATATTCGCTATGTCTTCGATACCCCGGGCAATTTCTGCAAATATCGAGTTTGAAATATCAGGAATTACGACACCCACCGTCGTTGTCTTCTTGCTGGCTAGACCTCTAGCCACAGCATTCGGACGATATCCAAGTCGTTCAATTGCTTCATATACTTTCTTCCGGGTCTGCGGCTTCACATTCGGATTGTTGTTCACAACCCGGGAAACCGTGGCCATCGAGACGCCAGCTTCGCGTGCCACATCATAAATGGTAACCGTCACATTCTTCTCTCCATTGCCAATAAATTTTTCGTTCTGATCGCGTAGATGCTGATGTATCCGAACGAACTAAAATCAGCAGCGGCATTCACAAAGTGATGCAAAATAGTAAATTTGGGCTGTTGACTTTAGCTCTCTATAATATGAATTAAATTTATGATACGATAAAACGCTATTTTGTGCAATCGATAACAAGATTCCTACGCCAGATCTTCCTGTAAAGTACCTGAGGTCATACTGGAATGGGAGATAAGCCGGACGGCCATTCACTGTAAGAAACAGATGTACGTCGAAGCTATTTTCCTTAGTTATTCTGGGTAAGGTTAACATCAGATATTCCGTTCTCACACGGCTTGAATTCCATTTCCGTTCCTCATGCTTTATGTATTTTAGCAAAAAACGCGAAAAAAATCCAATTATCGTGAAAAATCGGCTGAAAAGGAGTGAAAAATCATTTAATTCTGGAAACTTGTCGAGCGGTGTGAAACAGAGTAAGTTGAGATAGCCGCTGAGTGATGTCCTTCATCCACATATCGTCTTCTTTTTCTTTGGCATATCCATAGATATCGAGGAGAAGATTGATCCTATCTTCTTTTTTTTGTTCCAATATATGTTCGATTGAAGCGGTTAGAGGAGCCGAATATATAGCATCGTACAGAAGACTCGC
The DNA here is from genome assembly GCF_050995535.1 of Paenibacillus sp. SN-8-1. Classification (NCBI taxonomy): domain Bacteria; kingdom Bacillati; phylum Bacillota; class Bacilli; order Caryophanales; family Paenibacillaceae; genus Paenibacillus; species Paenibacillus sp. SN-8-1. The sequence continues at coordinate 1,739,088 of NZ_CP194782.1, read as the reverse complement.
CACCTCATTCATCTCATTGAAATGAATCACGCGGCTTCCCTCGATCTGCTTCCATTCCCCGAGCAGCGACAGCAAATGCGGCTTCACTTCAGGTAGAACTTCATAAGTTGAACAGGACTCACATAATAATATGGGTACATTTTCAATTTCAATTCGCCCTTCAAAAAATACTTTTCTGAAATCCAGGCTTATCGCTTGTCCGCAATCACATGACTTGCGCACATCATCACCTCATCATCTGCATTCTGTTTCATAGTTTTGTGTCTTAATCTAACTAACGTAAGTGATGTGTAAAAAGTTTTGGTTTTTGATACAATTAAATAACTGATAAAGGTTTTAGTCAATGCCCTAATTCGACTGGAGGCGTTAGTTATGAGACTAACTGGAAAAAGAGTCATCGCTTTAGTAGACGAAGAATTCGAGGATCTTGAGCTCTGGTACCCGGTGTATCGCGTTCGCGAAGAAGGAGCAGAGGTTCATCTCGTCGGTGCCGAGAAAGGCAAAAAATACATTGGCAAGTATGGTGTTCCGGCAGAGGCTGAGTATGCTTACGATGAGGTAGATAGCCAGAATTATGATGGTATTCTAGTTCCTGGTGGTTGGGCGCCGGACAAGCTGCGTCGCTATCCGAAGGTACTTCAGCTTGTCCGCGAAATGAACGAAGCCAAGAAGCCTATCGGGCAGATCTGCCATGCTGGCTGGGTGCTTATTTCTGCCGGGATTCTGAAAGGAGTTACAGTTACTTCCACACCAGGAATTCGCGACGATATGGAGAATGCCGGATCTATCTGGAAGGATGAACCTGTCGTTACGGACGGGCATATTATCTCGGCAAGACGCCCTCCCGATCTTCCGCCATATGGCGCGGCTTTCTGCGATGCGCTAGCTGCAGCTGCCGGCAAATAAAGACCAAAAACCGCTGATGAATGAATCACAGCGGTTTTGTTGTTGTTATGGGGAAGCTCACAGCCCCCTTTAACTAAGCGGACATCTTTGCGCTTCGCTCGTACTCAACTCTTCTTTCATAACATTTTGCTCCAGCAGGGCTTCAATCTCAGCGCTGGTCCGGAGCCTGTAACATTGCTCTCCTGTCGCTTTCCCCTCAGCTGCCTTACTATTGAGGATCTTGTGCTTTACCCTTAGCAAGGACTGAGGCGACATACTTAAATCATGAATCCCCAAGTATAGCCACAAAGGCACCGAGCGCTCATCCCCAGCCATTTCTCCGCATACACTCACCGTAATTCCTGCCGAATGGGCTGCATTGACAGTAGCACGAAGCATACGTAGTATAGCCGGATGATATGGATGGTACATTTGAGCAATCTGTTCATTCATCCGATCTACCGCGAGAACATATTGCACAAGATCGTTCGTACCGATACTGAAGAAATCAACTTCTTCAGCAAGCAAATCCGCGATAGCTGCTGCAGCCGGAACCTCAATCATAATCCCCACAGGAATCTCAGAGTCGTATGCAATTCCCTTAACATCCATTTCATGCATCACTTCCCGGATGACCTGCTTGGCTTGGGTAACTTCCTCTACCGATGAGATCATCGGGAGTAGAATTTTCATACGGCCATATGCACTTGCGCGCAATATAGCCGAGAGCTGGGTTTTGAACAATTCCGGACAGTCCAGACTAATCCGAATTCCTCTATATCCAAGAACCGGATTCTCTTCCTCGGGAATGGAGAAATACTCAAGCTCCTTATCCCCACCTATATCCAGAGTTCGTATTACAACTGCATGGTCTCCCGACTTCTCGACAACCTGCCGATACACCTCGAACTGCTCATCCTCTGTTGGGAATGTACTGCGGTTCATATACAGGAATTCAGTCCTGAACAAACCTACACCTTCAGCCCCATGCTTCAAAGCAATCTCGCAATCCTTGAGCGAACTGATATTACCTGCTAATCTCAGCCTTGTACCGTCCTTCGTGACCGCGGCCAAGGAAGCCAGCTGCTGCAGCTGTTCCTTACGTTTGCGGAGCTGCTCTGCAAGCTGAGAGTACTTATTTACAAGCCCGTCATCCGGCTCCAGGAACAGACTGCCCTCATCACCATCTACAATAAGCAGATCCCCTGTCTGAATCGGCACAGTCAGCTTATTCTCTAAGCCCGAGACAAGAGGAATCCCGAGCGCCCTGGCCATGATCGCCGAATGGGATGTCTTCCCACCCAGCATCGTTACCATACCGAGCACATTGTTCGGATTCAGGTGTACAAGCTGTGAGGGGGACAGCTCTTTGGCCACAAGGATATAAGGCTGTGTATCCGCTGGCAGGGTGATGTCCGGTGTCCCCAGCAGGTGCTTGAGAAGCCTGTTGCCCACATCCTTTATGTCAAGGGCACGCTCTTTCATATATTCGTCGTCCAGCAAATCAAACATCGTTACAAAATGATCGATTGCTTCCTTCACGGCAACCTCTGCAGCCTTGTATTGCCGTTCAATGATTCCCTGGATTTCACTCATAAAAACGGGATCTTCCAAAATGGCGATATGAGCATCAAATATACCTGATTCCTCTGAACCCACCATTTCCTTGATCTCATTCTTGATAATTTCAATCTCATTTTTGGAGGTTCTGATTCCTTCATACAGACGATCGAATTCTCTGGTAAGATCGATGTTCTCCATTCTCCGGTCTGGCACATCCCATTCCCAAGAAGGCAGAACGAACGCTCTTCCGATCGCAACTCCAGTCGAAGCACCGATACCTTGTATCATATGAGCCCCCTTCAATTCCTACTTCTCATAGGATATCCTCTCTCTATATTGATATGGTATACACCCATTTGAACATTTGTCAAAGGAAAAAGCTCAAAAAACAAAGGCACTCAAGCTGAGTGCCCAGTCAGTTACAACTATATTCCCGGGGGATTATCGGCCCCGGGCAGGTGAAGTTACCGCATCCTCCACCTTGATACACCGGTCCATAATGACTTTAAGTCCATTCTCAGAAGCAATACGGTTGGCCTCTTCACTGAACACACCCAGCTGCAGCCATAACACTTTAGCGCCTATTTCCACAGCTTCCTGTGCCACTTCCGGGGTGAACTCACTCCGGCGAAAAACATTTACAATATCCACTGGCTCAGGGATATCCTTGAGGCTTGCGTAGGTCTTCTCACCAAGAATATCCTCAGTCACCATCGGATTCACAGGAATAATCCGGTACCCTCTCATCTGAAGGGCCTGGGCAATCATGTACGAAGTACGGTCAGTCTTGTCCGATAAACCTACAATAGCGATATTTCCAGCCGACTCCAGAATTCCTTTGATTTCTTGACGACCCGGATTTTCAAATGCCATAGCCTAATTACCCCCTGTCACCATATTCAGATATGTGTATAAATATTAGGATTTCAGCCATTCTACAGAAGCGCCAAGTGCAGAGATGTGATCAAAGAACTGCGGATAAGATTTGGCAACATGATGCGCATCTTTAATCGTCACAGGCTTCTGAGACCGCAGCCCTACAATCGTTAGTGCCATAATCACACGGTGATCATAATGGGCGTTAATCTCTACACCACCCTCTACACCTTCAGGACGGCCATGGACAATAATTTCAGCTTGCCGTTCCTCGACACGGGCTCCCGCCTTCGCGAGTTCAGTCAAATAATCCGTGATACGGTCACACTCTTTGTAGCGAAGATTCTCCACATTATAGAACCTTGAGGTTCCTTCCGCAAACACGGCCGCAGCAACCATGGCCAGTACCGCGTCAGTAGCCGCATCCCCGTCGAATTCTACAGCCTTCAGCTTACCGTTCCCCTGGATATGAACTACACCGTTCTGGTGAGTCAGAGGTACGTTCATCATCTTCAGAACATCAACTACCGCCCGCTCACCTTGCTTACTGTGCTCTTCCAGACCTTTTACAGTAACATCAGACTCCGTCACCGCTGCGGCTGCCAGAATGGCTGCAGAGCCCGGATAATCGCCTTGCACCTGATAGGTCTTAGCCTGGTAGGACTGGCGTCCCGGTACTTTAAAGTGGACATAATCTTCGGAAGCCTCAATCCGGATCCCCGCCTGCTCCAATACTTCCAGTGTCTGTCCAACAACGACTTTGGATTTCAAGTCCCCAAGCACTTCGATCTCACTGTCCTCTGCAAGCAGAGGGGTAAGGAACAGCAATGCACTTAGGTATTGGGAACTGACTTCCCCGGATACTTTAATCTTACCGCCTTTAGCCGCTCCTCCCTGGATGCGGATAGGAAGACGTCCCTCTTTATGCTCGACTTTTACGCCCATTTGAGTAAGTGAATCAATTAGATCATCATGCGGGCGTTTGCCTAAGGAATCAGGGTAAGTATTAACAAAGGTTACATCATGACAAAGTGCTGTTATTGCCATAAGAAAACGTAGCACTGCTCCGGCATTGCCTACATTAAGCTCCTTAACGTCCTTTGGTCTGGAACCAAAGCCTTTGATTACAATCTTCTCATCGTCTTCCTCAATCTCCGCGCCCAAATCGGCGATACACCGCCGCATAGCGTCACTGTCTTCACTATGGGCCGGATAATAAATTGTACTGGTGCCTTCAGCAAGTGCTGCTACGAGCAAATATCGAGTCGTATAATTTTTTGAAGAAAGTGCTTGAATTTCCCCTTTTAACTGAGGTGTCGGTCTAACAATAATATCCATATGTACTCTCCTTTTGTATATTTATGCTGGTGTCTGAAAATAAAAAGAACCACCGTTTGTTTATAGAACGAAGCTTAAACGCGGTAATGCATTAAAATCTCCGAAGCCACTTCAGCTGCTGATTTGCCCGCTGTATCTACTGTACAGTGCGCAAAATCGTATGCGCCTCTGCGCTCTTCAAGAAGACGAACCACCCGTTCGCGTACTCCCCCGGCCAATAACGGCCGATTCGGGTCATCCCCTACCCGGCTAATAATACTCTCTGCATCGGCCTTCAGAGATACTACCCAACCATTAGCAGCCAACTCCTTGCAATTCTCAGCTCTTAATACACATCCACCGCCTGTTGCCAGAATAACACGTTCCCGCTGAAGAACCTCCCGCAGAACAGCGTTCTCCATATCCCGGAAATAGGCTTCTCCCTTATTAGCGAAAATTTCAGGGATTGTACTGCCAGCCTTGCGCTGAATTTCAAGATCCAGGTCCACGAGTTCATGCCCGGTCTCTGCCGCGAGCAGGGTTCCAACGGTTGATTTACCGGTGCCCATCATACCAATTAATATAATGTTGTCCTTCGTCCCTCTCAACATATCACCCACTTTATATCTTCCTGCTCCAAATAATCTCAAAAATAACTTTGTCATATCATAACATATTATTCATCACGCAAAAAGACACCCCGTTTGGCAATAAGCCTAACCGGGGTGTCCGTCAGAATTATGGTTATATTAGAACCATTGATGATGGAATACGCCTTCCTTGTCCACACGTTTGAAAGTGTGAGCACCGAAGTAATCGCGTTGTGCCTGAAGAAGATTCGCAGGCAATCTCTCAGTCCGGTAGCTATCATAGTAAGACAACGCGGAAGAGAATCCAGGTACTGGAATTCCGTTAGCAACCGCTGTGGAGATGACTTTGCGCCATGCATCCTGATAGGATTCAACAATTTGCTTGAAATAAGAATCAAGCAGCAGGTTCTTCAGTCCAGGATCGCGGTCATAAGCATCCTTGATGTTCTGCAGGAACTGGGAACGGATAATACATCCGCCGCGGAAAATCATCGCAATATTGCCATATTTCAAATCCCAGCCGTATTCATCGGAAGCTGCGCGCATTTGTGCAAAGCCCTGTGCGTAAGAAACAATTTTACTTGCGAACAATGCCTTGCGAACGTTCTCGATAAACTCCTGCTTGTCCCCTTCAAAGGACTTGGCAGGTCCGCTAAGGATTTTGCTCGCCGCAACACGCTCTTCTTTCATTGCGGACAAGAAACGGGAGAATACGGATTCTGTAATCATGGACAGCGGCACACCAAGATCGAGAGCGCTTTGGCTTGTCCATTTACCTGTACCCTTTTGACCAGCTGCATCAAGAATCACGTCTACCATAGGCTTGCCAGTCTCTTCATCATACTGGGAGAAGATATCTGCTGTAATCTCGATCAGATAGCTGTCGAGCTCACCTTTGTTCCATTCTGTGAAAATTTCATGAAGTTCCTTCGCGTCAAGGTTCAGCGTATCTTTAAGCAAATGATAAGCTTCTCCGATCAGCTGCATGTCACCATACTCAATGCCGTTGTGAACCATCTTCACATAGTGTCCGGCACCGTCTGGTCCAATATATGTACAACATGGATCACCGTTCACTTTGGCAGAGATTGCCGTTAGGATTGGTTTAACCAGTTCATAAGCGCTTTCTTGTCCACCTGGCATAATCGCAGGTCCGTTCAGAGCGCCTTCTTCTCCGCCTGATACCCCTGTTCCGATGAACCGGAAGCCTTTTGCTTCAAGGTCCTTGCTGCGGCGCTGGGTATCCGGGAAGTATGCGTTACCTCCGTCAATAATGATATCGCCTTGATCCAGGTGAGGGACCAATTGCTCAATCGTTGCATCTGTAGCTGCCCCGGCTTGTACCATAATAAGAATTTTACGTGGTGTTTCCAAAGATTCCACGAATTCTTCAACCGAGAAGGTTCCGAACAGATTTTTGCCCTTAGCTTCATTCTCCAAAAGTTCGTGTGTCTTCTGAGGGGAACGGTTAAATACAGATACAGTAAAGCCTTTGCTCTCAATATTCAGTGCTAAGTTCTTACCCATCACCGCAAGACCGATGACGCCTATCTGTTGTTTTGACATCAGGTTCTCCATCCTTTGCAGACTATATTTTATGACATAATATCATTTTAATGCTTTTGTGCAAAGAAGTGAACCCCTTAGGTCTTTAATGTGTTAAAGCAGTATCCGCACAAAGCACCCCAAATCGATATGTTTTGAGGTGCTTCGGTCACTTCGTATTTATTTTGAACTTGATCACCATTCAAGCTCCATCAGGCTGCGGCGCAGTTTCTTCAGCTTTTCTTTGCTGGCATCCGCAGCCTTCTCATCCCCGGATTTCAATGCTTCAAATAACCGTTCAAGTTCTGCATCCACTTCTCCCTGAAGACACTCAATCTCATGCTCTGCCGAGAGTGAATTATACATATACGTCATCTTCTCAAAGCTTGGATCCACGCCTTTCTGATATAAAACCCGCTGCTGTACCCCGGATACCTCGACAAGGCGGATCACTTCGCCAAACAAAATATTTTCAATCAGAATCTGACGATCCTTGAAGCGCTTAACGACAGCATGCCCCCGTAAATCGCCGATTAACTTCTCCAGCCATTCTGCGAGCTTAGCATCCTTAATGATGTAATCGCCTACCAGTTTATAGCTTTGATGTACCCGCTGAAAACGAAGCTTGGTCAGCTTACGGCCTGTTCGGACGGAGACAATAAAGATGGACTCACTTTCACTCCAATACAGCGAATAGCCATCTTGAATCAAATCACGAATCAATTGCTGAATATGTCTGCGTTCAAATCGTAATTCGAGATTGCAATACTCTACTTCGTAACTTTTGTTCATGGGACTCCCTCCTTCAAGTTTTGCTAAGCAAAACTGCTCCGAAAGCATAGACTCTGCAGGGCATGAAACGTTAAAATTACAATCGTCCTGGTTACAGTTTACAATATCTTATACTTTATCTTATGTAACGGTAACTTGGATTATTTGATTATTTTTACCCGCAAAGATTAGGTCGTGACGCAAGAACAGCAGGTTTTTGATATAATCAAGCTGCTGCACATTTCACAAAGCTCTATTGTACACACATCAATACATTTTCAGGGGGCACCATTAATGACTTTTACCGGCTTCACCAAGCAAGATTTCGATGTCTTCACTGTTCCGGGACTTGAACCCCGCATGGAGGCTTTAATTCAAGTTCTGCGTCCAAAATTGGACGAACTCGGCGGAATATTAAGCCCTTATCTATCCACGCTCTGCGGGGAGGAAATGTTCCCTCATGTAGCCAAGCATGCACGGCGGACCATTAATCCGCCACATGACAGCTGGGTAGCGTGGGGAAGCAGCAAACGCGGCTACAAAGCCCTTCCGCATTTCCAGGTAGGGATGTTCGCCTCCCATCTGTTTATTATTTTTGCTGTCATATATGAAAGCCCCAATAAGCTCATTCTCGCCAAATATCTGGACAAACACGCGTCAAGTGTGAAAAAAAATATCCCAGACGATTTCTACTGGTCGATGGATCATATGGATCCGGGCGGTAAGCTTCATAAGGACTTGACAGCCAGCGACTTTAAGGCAATGGCGGCCAAGCTGAGTTCTGTGAAGAAGTCTGAGATCCTATGCGGGCTTCGAATTGAACAGGGCGATCCTATTCTTCGTGATGGGGACAAGCTCATTGCCAAGGTGGAGGATACGTTCGAGAAGCTGCTTCCGCTGTATAAAGTTTCTTTCTAAATGGATTGAACTAATGACTGCTTGATCGATTCCTTGCATAACAAGTGTTAGCCTTGATCCATGCGCTCATTTCTTTAGTTCATTCCATATAAATATTAAAAACAGGGGTGTCCCAAAAGGTCTGTTGACCCGGGGCACCCCTGTTTGTGTATGATTCTGATTACTTCGTCTCCAGCTGATTATACGTATGCCGGCGTGATAAGGCCAGGTGTAGAATGAACATGATGCCCATGACGATCGAACTCGCCATAAAGGGAGAGCTTGGGCCGAATAAATCCCACAGCTTGCCCGACACCATCGGGCCAAAGACCATACCTGAGCCTTGAATCGTCAGGAACAGTCCCCAGATCGCCCCCTTCTCTCCAGAAGGAAGCATGTGGGAGATCATGGTGTCCCAAGTGGGCAGGATGAATGCATAGCTTATCCCAATCAGCATGACAAGCACCCACAGCATAGGGATGGAACGGTTCATTGCGAACAACCCAATAGAGACCGCGGCCAGCAGGAATCCAATATGCAAAAACCACTTCGTTCCGTACCGGTCAGCAAGCTTGCCAATAGGAATGAGGCCGATAACCGTAATCCCTCCCCCCACCACCATAAGGGCGCTGTAGCTCGCCGGAGTTAAGTGAAGCACGGTTCGTACATACAGCGTAATAACCGGTGTCAGAAGGCCAATGGCAAAGGATTGAAGAAACAAAGCCGGATACAGCATCCAGCTTACATTGAGATTCTTCTTAATTTCTGCAATCGTTCTGCGAAGATTAGCGCCCAGCTGCCTGACTCCTCCCGTCATAAGCTTGCTTTCCCCCTCGGGATGCAGCACATGCGGATCGACTTTTTTGGTTTTATTTTTACCAGGAAGTAGAAGAGATACTGCCAGCACCAGCGCCATACAGCCCAGTAGAATCCAGAATACTTTCCGGTAGGAGCCATCCCCGATGAAGAAATTGATCACGATTGGCCCCGCACCCGCGCCGCCCAGACTGGACATTTGTATTATCCCCATTGCCGTAGCAAAGTTATTGTTCTCGCCGCTCACCGCGGACACACCCATCATAATACAAGGCCACAGCGGAGCGGTCCCCATTCCAAGCAGAGCGCAGGCCAGAACGATCAGAGCCGTATTCGAGGTGAAAGCGATGATGCCTACAGCGATGAAAGTCAGCGTAAGTCCAATAGCCATAGTCATTCTGAACCCGATCCGTTCAATCAGCCAGCCCGAAGGACTTCTGAACAAGTTGTCCCCAATATACTGCATGGAAATAGATAACCCAATCGCAAAGGTGGTCAGATGCAGGACATCACCCATATATACGGGCAGAATCGTAACGAGTAGAGCTCCCTTAACAAATTCCACAAGAAACATGATGATCCATAAGTAAATAAAAACCGGGGTAATTAACCTTTTTGAAACAACTTTTGCTTTTGTAAGTTCCATACTTACCTCCTTGTCCTACCTTCCGAAACATCATATCTCTATTTATTTTGTCCCATTCTGATCCAAATTTACACGGGCGCTCTTCAATCCACGCTTGCATTCCCGCCCTTATTTGCTATACTCAAGCTTGTTTATATATTACACAAGAAAGGCAGTGACGGCTCAACATGGATCATAACCGTACGCCGCTTTTTACGGCTTTGAAGAAACATGCGGCTAGCAATCCCGTCCAGTTCCATATCCCCGGTCATAAAAAAGGGGCAGGAGTGGATCCTGAATTCCGTGAATTTATTGGCGATAATGCATTCTCTATAGATCTGATAAACATTGCGCCACTCGATGATCTTCATCAACCTACAGGGGTTATTGAAGAAGCCCAGAAATTAGCGGCCAATGCCTTTGGCGCGGATTATACTTATTTCTCTGTACAAGGAACAAGCGGTGCAATCATGACCATGATCATGTCCATTTGTTCATCTGGCGACAAGATCATTGTTCCGCGTAATATTCACAAATCCGTCATGTCTGCCATTATTTTCGCCGGAGCCAAGCCGGTCTTTGTATCTCCGGCTCAAGACGAGAATTTGGGGATCAGTCATGGGATTACCACTTCATCTGTCCGCAGAGCCCTCAAGCGTCATCCGGATGCCAAAGCGGTTCTTGTCATCAATCCCACTTATTTTGGAATCAGCGCCCATCTCGAGGAAATTGTAGAGCTTGCCCACAGCTTCCATGTGCCTGTCCTAGTGGACGAAGCTCATGGGGTTCATATTCATTTCCATGATGAGCTTCCCATCTCCGCAATGGCGGCGGGTGCAGATATGGCTGCAACGAGCGTTCACAAGCTCGGAGGGTCCATGACTCAAAGCTCGGTGCTCAATCTGAACGTGAAGAACGGCTATGTGAACCCTCAGCGGGTTCAGACGATTATCAGCATGCTGACAACGACTTCAACATCCTACATCCTTCTGGCGTCCCTGGACACCGCACGGAGAAACCTGATGCTGAATGGCAAACAGATGATTGAAGAGACACTCAAGCTGGCTCATTACGCCAGAACCGAAGTGAACAAGATTGAAGGGCTCTACTGCTTCGGCAAAGAGATTCTGGGTGGAGAAGCAACCTACGCCCACGACCCTACCAAGATCACCATTCATGTTAGACACCTCGGAATTACAGGCTATGAGACGGAAAATTGGCTTCGAGAGCACTACAACATCGAAGTCGAACTTAGTGATATGTACAACATCCTGTGCTTCATAACTCCAGGGGATACACAGGAGACTGTAGATACTCTACTTAAGGCTCTTCGTGAGCTGGCAGCCGAGCATTCGGTGAATACTGCCAATGAACTGGTTGTAAAAACACCTGAGATTCCGCAGCTCTCCCTGATTCCCCGGGATGCCTTCTATGCGGATACCGAGGTCATTCCTTTCAAGGAATCAGCAGGCCGAATTATCGCGGAATTCATCTATGTCTATCCGCCGGGTATCCCCATCCTGCTTCCAGGGGAAGTTATCTCGCAGGAGAACATCGATTACATCGTAGATCATGTCGATGTCGGACTTCCGGTTAAAGGCCCCGAGGATCGCAGCATCCATCAAGTTAAAGTCATTGTTGAAGCAGATCCCATATTTTAGGTACATTAAGAGGATAACGTGCAGACCAAACGATTTCAAGTTTGGTCTGCTTTTGTATAATTCTAGTAAAGTGTAGCTGGCCAAAATCAAAAAAAGCCCCCAAAAGGGAGCTTCCAGCTTACAGCAATTTGAATTAAGATTCTTCCTGTGCAGACACAATTTCGTTGTAGGCTTCTTCAACTAGACGCCATTCTTCTTCATCTTCGATATTGTAGAGCACCATCTTATCGTCTTCTTCTTCTAGACGGAGAATAATGCCATCAGCTTCCGGGTTGTTACGTTCAAGCAGAAGAGCATAGACCTTCTCACTAACATCGAAAGTTTCAACCAGAACCATTTCCACATCCTGGCCGTTCTCGTCTGTCAACGTGAGCACGAACTCCTCGTGTTCATGATCATGGTCGTGATCGTGTCCGCAGCCGCAAGCTTCGTCATGCTCATGTTTGTGATCGCTCATTGAAATACCTCACTTCGGGTTAATTTGTTAATTACTGTCGCATACCCTCGTATCGTAACATTTCCAATCATATAGGTCAATTTTGGATATGCTTCTTAAAGCCTAATTGCCGATTGCATTTATGACCTTCTCACTAACCAGGACATAGTCCTTGCTCTTGCTTGGCTTCATATAGAAGTTAATCGTATATTTGCCGGCACTCTTGAAATCATAACTATAGTCATTTGTCCTGAACCAGAAATTATCCTTCTGATCTTTTCCAATATCCTGGGACTGAATCGATTTCTCGGAACCATCAGGCCCTTTAATAGTGACCTTGACTGAACTGATATCCACCTTCAGGCTGTCAACCTGACAAAATACATTGAATTTAAGCTTCCCAACATTAACCTTTCCAAATGGAGTATCGCCTTTGAAGAGAAATAAGTCTACATTCGGCTGAGTAAAAGCTACTCTTTTGGTAGCATCGTCATAGTCAATTATACCGTTCAGTTCTCTTACAGGTACATAGGCTCTCCCATCAACCATGTATCCCCCATCATCTATTTCCTGACCGTTAATTATTAATCGAATCTTCTGCACAGCAGCATCGGCATAAATGAGCGAACTGCTACAGAGGGACAATGCCAATACAAGCGCAGCCACTCTCTTCCATCTCATTCCTAAATACCCTCCTTCATAATCTTGTTGTTATATGGTTATACTTAAAATTTTCATTTAAGTTGCGGTGCCGCTCTCCATATTTTGTCCGAGCAGGGCTTAGCATGTTAAAGTATGAAAAGAGATGAATTCAAAGGAGTGAGAACATGGGACTTCGAATACAGATGCTTGGCACGGGAGGCGCCTTTGCCAAGAAATATTTCAACAATAACGCGCTGCTCTATACAGATAATCAGACACTGCTTATTGATTGCGGAGTAACGGCACCTATCTCCTTATATCAACTTGGTAAAACCTGGGCGGATATCGATGCTGTGCTAATTACCCATATCCATGCGGATCATGTGGGTGGCCTGGAGGAGTTCGCCTTCCAAATGAAATATATCTATCAGCAGAAGCCGGTTCTCTACATTGCCGAGCAGCTCGTTCAGCCACTTTGGGAGCATACGCTTAAGGGAGGACTTGGTCAGGATGGAATCGAGTGTCTGGAGGATGCTTTCGAAGTCAGACTGCTGAGGGAGGGCCAGAGAACTCCGATTAACAGTTCTCTTGAGGTGGAGATCATTCGTACGCCACATATCGAAGGAAAGAACAGCTACTCCCTATATCTGAACAACGAATTTTTCTATAGTGCAGATATGACGTTTCAGCCAGATTTGTTGTCCCAGCTTGTGAGCGAGCGTGGCTGCCGCAAAATTTTCCACGAAGTGCAGCTGATCGGCCAGGGTATCGTCCATACCACACTGGATGAGCTTCTGTCCCTTCCCTCCGAAATCCGCTCACAAATCAGCCTCATGCACTATGGGGATGAAATGGAGCAGTTTCTAGGACAGACAGCGGAAATGGAGTTCCTCCGTCAGCACGAGATTTATACCATTTGATTAGGGTAAGGCTCATTCAAATGCAAGCCACTTTACCCTAAACTGGTGTTAAATCAAGAGGCCATCCTGGGATAGGATGGCCTCTTGGATTTAGCAAATCCGGTTATTCAAATATAGGCAGCGCATCCAAATTGTTGGTAGGATCTCCATCTGCATCTCCCCGCAGATAGGTCTCTCCATCCCTGCCCTTAAAGGCGTTGACGCCGGCAATAGAGCCTGCTTGTACTTCTTTCAGCGCTTCCTCATAAGAGAGGATACGACCAGACGAGGTCTTAAATGCGGTTAAGTCCCCGTCCCCATTCTTCTGAACAGCAACGAACACGTCTCTGTCGGTTCCAGGCATGGTAGTTAGCTCCCTTCTCCTTGTCTTCCTAATTACTTAATAGAAGGTAGCATGACCAAAAGCTCTGTGTAATATTACAATTTCTTCTCCATTCTTACGTGCAGAATTCCAGCATCGTAGAAGGGTTCATCTGAAATGACCTTGTATCCTAACCTCCTATAGAAGCCTTCGGCCTGGCATTGGCCGTCTAGAACAGCTTTCTCAAAGCCGAGATCTCTCGCCATCTGTTCAAGTGCAAGCATCAGAACTCGTCCTATGCCATGGGAGCGAAACTCCTTACGGACTGCAACCCGCTGAATTTTGGCGGCATTATCTTTGTAGTATGTAATCCGGCCTGTAGCCGCATATCGCCCATCTAGCTCAATCAACACATGATGGGAATCAGGCCCAATGACATCGAACCCATCTATTTCAAGATCCACAGGAACCTTCTGTTCCTCCACAAATACTTCCTTCCGAATATCCAATCCATGATTCAACTGCTCTTCGGTATGTACCGGTATAATGATGGCAGCCAAGATGTCACCTCTTCTAGTATGAAATATGCTGTAGCTGAATCATTATAACAAATAATTTTAAGACAAGAAAACGGCCGATCATTAGTAGAAAAAGAAAGCTCTCCAGATCGACTTTGCTTATAAACTGTTTGCAGTTTTTTACTGCCAAGTGTCCAGCTGCTCACCATCCGGTGAATATACATCCTGGGTGACAGAAGGATTATAGACATCTTCTGTTACAGGAACATCATGTACCGGAAATGAAAACAGCTGCTGATCATCCGGAATTCCTGTTGATTCCTTCATGGCGCAGCCGTTCAGAACTGCCAGTGAGCTGATCACCGCGATCATGCAGAGAGCCATCCTTAAGCCAAGCCGAGTATTCTTCATTCTTGTCTGACCTCCAGGTGCGTAATGATTTCTATTTATTCCCATCCTTATTGAAATTTATACACGTGTGGTTTGACAATTGCTATCTAACCTGCTAAGCTATTATTATCTAATCCATTTTTTGATCTGCTAGCTCAGCTGGGAGAGCACCATCTTGACAGGGTGGGGGTCAGTGGTTCGAGCCCACTGCAGATCATACCAAGAAACCCTTGATATTCAAGGGTTTTTCTTATTTAATCGCAGGTGTGGGTTGGTGCCTTATCACGAGTTGGTGCCATTTTGGTGCCCTGTATTTCAACTAAAGCAAAAATGGTGCCTTTTTAGGGCACCATTTTTTATCCTTCAAGCCACTTGATGAATACGTCCTTTGAGACTCTAATCATCCGGCCAATTCTAACGGTATGAAATTGTCCAGAGCCCAGAAGTTCATATGTCTGGCGTTCACCGATTCCTAAGATTGATTGGATATCCTTTGCTTGCAGCACTGACGGATAATCATCCTTATTAACAAATCCGATTTTCTCCATCCTGCTCACCTTTCCCTTCATTAATAACTACCACAGCAATACGTAAAATTATGGAAAAGGTGCTGAAGACTCCTGAGCCTTATTTAAAATGGATTAAAGCAGTTCAAGACAAGATTACACAGGACTTAAAAGAGATCCGGATTCAATTTAGGAAAAGGGGAATTAAGGTTTACAGCGTAGAAAAGGACCATATGGGGGTTGAAGTGAAGTATTTGTGTAGGGGATATCAGAACAACTTTTCGATGTTGTGGTCCCGTATCGGTGCCCGCTGTCAAGTTAAGATGGAGGCTTACCTCGGTCTCGATACTTCGAAATACATAGATCCAACGTACACAGAACTCCATCAAATCGACTAAGGAAAAAGGTATGGTAGTATTTTCCTAGTTTTGATAGAATGGTTTAAACAACCACCAACGGGATGAGAGGATGAAAGTCAGGTTTTTGAAAATTTTGCTTGTTACCCTGAGCCTTATGTTGATCCTTGCAGGGTGTAATCCCGAAGCAAAACGTCAAACTGAGCTTAGGGAGAATATGATGTACGCTATTGTCTATTACGTTGGGAGCTCTAATAAAACCGACGATGCCAAAATACACGCCGATTTTATACGAACTACTTTATTAATTTACAAGGGACAAGACAAAAGCGATTTTGAGGACGTTGCCAAATGGATGGAAGAAGATAATCTTGAGGCAGTCACGACCGATTACGCAAAACTCCAGCAAGATAAAAAGTAAGCCCGTACACAAACTAAGACCACAGAGCTATTCGGCCTCTGTGGTCTTTTCTTCTACATATTCAATCAGATCGTTAACACTCTGTAATTCCAGGGCTCTAAATATCTTCTCCAGATTTTCTGGAGACCAATGCTTGGCCTTATTTTTTGCCATGTCGTCCACTGTGTTCCAAAGGCTCTTACAACTCGTGAAATATAATATATACCTTAGAAAAAAGGGCTGCCTTCTGATTTTATTTCGATAGTAAAGGACCTATCGAACTTCTTTTAATTTTTCAATGTACCAATCAAAGTAATCCTTTTTCTTAAGAAATATATCGAAATTATGTTCTATTACTTTTACCAGACTATTATCACCATTTTCATACTCAATGGTAGAAAATCTAACTATGTATTCAACTGAATCTTCCCCATCTTTTATTTTATCAGCAGAATAAGTAATTGACTTAAGCTTCTCTTTTTTAAAAGTAGATAAAAGATATTCTCTAAGAAGTTTTTGGTTACTGTCTGTTAAATTTTCATTAATATCTAATACATGTGACACAGTTTTTTTTAAAAAAACTTGAGATGAAGAGCTATAAACAGCAAAGGTAACACCTATAATTAAACTAAGGACTATCACAATCATCCATATTTTTTTTTTCTTCAAGAGCTTTTTCCCCTCCTAAACTGAAGGACTCTAATTACTAGAGCCCTTCAATATTTTTATTGCTAGTAATTTTAATAAGGCATAACACCTTTAGCATTCCAAAGAGATCTATAGTTTTCATATCTATAATAGTCTCGGGTTGGAGCAGTACGGTTAGGCTCTACGCCATATTGATAATTTGCCACATCAATGATTCTCTGGTTATCGTAAAAATCACTTGTATAAATCCAGTCAAAAGGAAGATACCCAAAAGTCTCTGGGAAATAGTACTCAGTCTTGGCGTTAGATAATGAACCATCTGGCTTGTAAGTAATTGTTTCAAATTTCCAATAGTTTTCCCGTTGATAAGTTTCATAATAATTTACCCATTTTCCACTATGATACACCTGACCATATTTATACACTAATCTATCATAACCAGTTGCATCTCCTTTTCCCTCGAAACCTTTCTCAATATCACTAAGTCTTTCGCCGGTGAAAAAGCCTAGTACAGGACTAGAAATAACAACTCCGGATAAATACCCCAGGGCCTTTGACATAACCTGTACTGCAAGTTGAGCTCTAAAATTTTTTTCACACTGTCAAATTTAGAACGCTCAGTTAATTGAGTGTAAGTAGTATTTATTCTTATATCACCTTCTTCTGGTTTAATAACGGCTGTAGGGCCTACAGACGATGTACTCATCTTATTCCTTTGAATTTTTTGCTTTAAGCTTTGACCCTCTGGGGTATTTTTATACTCTACTTTATAATATTTCAAAGTATTCCTATTCCCTTGTTCATCCTTAGTCTCTTCAGTTCTAATCAAATCATATCTGTCTATGATTTTTCCAACGTAATCTTTATTGATAGTTTCAGGCATCACTTCTCTAAAATTACTGTAATATTGTTTTATATCCTTATCTGATAATGTTTTAGTTTCATAGTTATCGGACGATGCGTTAACACTACTCATAAAGGAAGCACTGGAGAATATAAAAGTGAATAATAGTAAACCTATCTTCTTTTTTATAAAATAAACCTCCTAGTTTTTAGACTGCTGGCCAGCGGTCAAATTATAACGAAACAATTAATTGCTATTCTCATCTTTACATATAATTACAAATTAAGCAACATTAAACTATTTTATAAATATGAACCTATTAAAGGGGTTCAATTTTCTAATATTCAAAGCATAGGTTATTCTGCAATTTCACATTACAACACCAATCTCTATTTACCAAAACCTCTAATCCATATTGGTGGTTTAATCTTGATTCTCCATTATCAGCAAAAGAATATTTCTGCGTAGCCGATTAACGACAATTGCAACCTCTTCCCGTGTCATGACATCCCCTGGACGGCTACCGTCAAAGTAACCGTTCTTCGTTACCTCTTCCCAAGCATCTGCCGCCCATGGGCTTACCTTACTGATATCGCGTTCTTCCACCTTATCGTCCTCCTTTTTTATCCCTTCGGCTGCCCACGTTCTGAGCTCCTCCAGATTTCCGTTAAATTCATTCAGATCCACATTGCCACCGATACCATATACTCTTCCTGCATCTGAGTACTGTCAGATATCCCATTTGCTCCATGCCTTAGTATCAGTCGGCACCTTATCACTGTAACGAGCGATCCAGAGCTTGTATGACCCGAGGAAGACGTCAAAGAAGCCAGCAAACGAATTACCGGTATAAATGATCGGACGCCGATCGGTCAAGCGCTCAATCTCTACCAGAAACGCTATTGCTACAGCCGTAATTTGCGCAGCGGATAAGCCACCGGGGTTGTTCTCGTAATCCAGCACTGGCGGTAGCTCAAATGAATCTGCGCCTCCGGCTACCTGGATGGCTGCAGCAAAGTTGGACGCCTCGGCCCTTGCATCGTCTAGGGTTGTGGCATTTAGGAAATGATACGCCCCGACGAGCAGGCCAGCTGCCCGAGCTCCCCGCACGTTGGTAACAAATTGATCGTCCCTGAAAGACTTGCCTTGGGACGCCTTGATAAAAGCAAACACTCTTCCATCCGCCTTTACTTTAAGCCAGTCAATTTTGCCATTGTGGTGACTTACATCAATGCCTTGGGTATTCCGACTGTTACGACTTTGCATCAGTATCAGCTCCTACCTTCGCCTGCTTGACGGCTTGATGGCCAAATACTGCAAAAGCACCAGCCAAGGCGCCCTGTACCAAAGATTCAACGCTAAGGTCCAGGATTCCAAACGTGAAGACAATAGCCAGAATCACCACGATATAAACAATAGACCAATTCGGGACCATGGGTGTTTGCTTCAGCATAAAACCAATCACCCAACATGCGGCCACCACTATTAACAACCTTGGGTCAATCAAACTCCAAATCATATTCCAGTCCACTTATATTCCTCCATTCATTTCTTCTTTACGATCAAGCCTCTTATGAGCCTGCTTAGCTTATTCTTCCACACGTGTTACACGCTCCGACAACGCGTCGCCATCACTCGAGCAATAAGCTCTGATGTATTGATACCCCTGCTAAGCTTGGATTTTTGCCATAGGATATACTGGCTTACTGCGGTGTTTACAGCTGACTGTATGGTACTTGCTTCTGCTGCCCGCTCACGGCCAATAAAATATGTTAGGTCAATATCATAAGGCACCACATCCGGCCTTTTTACCGTTACCTTGTCCGTTAGGGGCCTGACAGATCTATCATTTAATGCCTCAGCTACAGCATCCAATTGGTCCGTTGTTGGCAACTCTCCTCCTTTAAGGAGTGGGATTACCACGACTTCGCATTCTTTTGGCGAAGTGACACTCACGTCGGTAATGGAAGGGCTGGCTGTTCGCGCCCAAAATTGATAGGCTCCCTCTGGCCCAGCAACCGAGAAACCTTCTGGTGCCGTCCGGATCCGCACCCGGAACTCCTCATCCGACTCTATTTCAGCTCCCCCCGCACTAATCGTGATGTTGGTTGCACTTATTACAAACGGAATTGGATCTACCAGGACGTTAAGCTGGCCAGGCAAGAATCCGTTGCCTGCGATTCCAGTCACCGAGCTTGTCGCCGTGACCCGAGTCATAAGGGACCCCGGTGGAATTTCCACCACCTCGGAAGTCAAGAAAAACAGAGAACCTTCCCCGCCTTGAGGAGCGATTCGCGTGCCTTTAGGGATGATCGTGGCTGAGTTGAGGGGCATGGAAAGAGTAATCTCGATGGTTGTTATGGCTGCGTCAGCCAGCAGCCGAGAAACGCCGTAGAGCTCCCCTATAACATCCAAGTAATCTCCGGTGGCGTACCGCAAATGATCCATCTGTTTTACCTGATTTATAAGAACCCTTTGCTGAACAATAATCTGCGCAATGGACAATAAAAAGAGGCGTACGGGATCACCGAGAAATAGCTTCCGGCCTGCCGTCGCCTCATAAATCGAAATAATCTGATTAACAGTCTGGTCAACATCTACACTTACAAATTGTAAATTGAATACGGTCATTAAGCGGGAACGCTTTACCACCGCCTGGCAGAGCTGAGACTTCAAACGTCAGGGCTCTTTTGGCCAGATCATAAGCAGCTTTACCAAAGTCCGGCATTAGGTAATCACCGTCCCTGTGGCGTTGACGTTACCGCCTGTCACGCTTTTGAGGTTGGTCCGAACATTATTCAGCCCCTGTACATCTACTTCGAATATTCCTGGCGTAGTAATCGCATTGCCAGTTACAAACGTATTGCCCGAGACATCCCAGATCGGTAAGGCGCGGTAATTGCCGCTGTGCCCGGATGCCTCTACCTGCAGGTTAAATGATGTGGCCGTACCCCATACATCAAACCGGATGCTCTTTGCGGATCCTACTGCTTGAGGCTGGCCAGTTCCAGCTGCCGTTGCTTTGTCCAACAGCTTAACCGACTTGGTGCTGATGCCCCCCTGATACTATCTTTACCGGCATTGGATTCCCATCGCCGATGGCACGACCATTTCTATCTCTTATAACACTCAAAATCCCCACTCCTTAACTTGTATTTAGTGACTTATCCATCATCCAACCTCCAATATTGTTTGATTCTGTACCTCTATAGGAATCACCCCCGAGCAGAATTTCCCCAGGTGACTGATATGTAAGAAAAAAAGCCGCCCATTTGGAATTATCTGGAATTATCCCCTTCTAGTAGACAAGAGAAAAAAGACATCTGGTAAGATGGATTTAATTCTTGTTGAGCGGAGGGGATTTTTCATGGCCAAAAAGGGGCAAACCTTTCGGAAGTACTCCTTGGAATTAAAGATGGAGGCAGTCCGGTTGGTGAACGAGGAGCAGAGGAGTATTCGTGAAGTGGCGAAACAGTTGGGCGTTCGTAATAAGTCTCAGGTACAAACCTGGGCAACAAAATATCGAACAGGTGAGATTTTAGAGCCAACTAGCCCAAGACGAGGACGACCGAAAACGAAGTTTTCCAGTATGGAAGAAGAAATGGCGTATCTACGAGCGGAGATTGAATATTTAAAAAAGCAGTATCCAAATCTGCACAAGGAGTGACGAAGAAAGCAACCAGGTTCGGAATCATCGAGGAAATGCGAGAGAGGTATTCACTGAAATGGCTATTAGAGTTAGCCCATGTTTCACGAGCAGGCTATTACAAATGGAGAAGGGCTCAGCAGACAGCCAGGCAGCGTAAAGAAAGGGACAAGCTACTGGAAGCTCATATGTTGTCGCTCCACCGCCTTCATCCCTACTTTGGTTATCTGCGTATGACGGTTGCTTTACGGAAAGAAGGCCTCGTAGTTAACCACAAAAGGGTCTACCGGATTATGAAGAAATTGGGGATTCAGTCGGTCATTCGAAAGAAGCGTCGTTTTTTCGGTAAACAGGCTTCTGTCGTGAATCCCAATCGGCTGGATCGTCAATTTCAGGCGGATACTCCTTTATCTAAACTCGCTACCGACATTACCTACATACGGGTTGGGGAACGGTTTGTCTACCTTTCGGCAATCCAGGATCTGTATAACAACGAGATCGTAGCATGGCACCTTTCGGAACGAAACGATCTGGCTCTGGTTAACGAAACGCTAGACGCGTTAAGTAAAGATGTAAATTTGGAGGGAGCTATTCTCCATTCAGACCAGGGATTTCAATACACCTCCAAACCATTTAACCGTAAACTTACTGGACTTGGGATCCTCGGAAGC
This sequence comes from Paenibacillus sp. SN-8-1, assembly GCF_050995535.1. Taxonomy (NCBI): domain Bacteria; kingdom Bacillati; phylum Bacillota; class Bacilli; order Caryophanales; family Paenibacillaceae; genus Paenibacillus; species Paenibacillus sp. SN-8-1. The sequence goes on along the minus strand of NZ_CP194782.1, from coordinate 1,717,264 downwards.
CATTCCAGACGCGGAAACTGTCTGGACAACGCATGCATAGAATCCTTCTTTTCTCATCTGAAGACGGAAAAGATATATTTAAGCAAGCCCCAAACCTTAGCTGAGGTAGAAAAACAGGTGCGCGAGTATATTTCATTTTATAACCAAAGTAGATTCCAGAAAAAACTAAACAACCGTTCCCCGGTTGAATACCGAGAAACGGTTGCTGCTTAAACATGTCTTTTTAGACCTGTCTACTTGACAGGGGTATGACCAAACCGTAGTCTTTTTTTCGCCATCATCTAAACAATAAAATCATAAATACAGGACTCCGCAGCATCACTATGTTGTCCACATAAACGTTTGATTTTCTGTATTTTTTTTATTATTTTAGATATACAATATACATAAAAGAGTAATTTCAATGCCTTTCAACTATAAACCTCTGTTTAAATTGCTCGTTGATCGTGAAATGAAAAAGACTGATCTCCGTTCTGCACTTGGTCTCGGTCCTTCTACCATAGCCAAATTTGATAAAGGAGAGAACGTGTCTCTCGAGGTAATCGACAAGCTCTGTTCCTATTTCAATGTTCAGCCAAATGACATCATTGAGCATAAGGCGGTTGAATAATTATGGCTGTCACTAAAGATAAAAATTTGAAGGAAAATCCTTGGTACTTCACAATTGAGGTAAATGAAAACGGTAAGAGAAAAAGAATTAAACGCCGTGGTTTCAAAACCAAGAAGGCTGCAACAGAAGCACAGCAAGAGCTAATAGCTGAATTAAGCAAAGATTAAATATTGATGGCACAAAAGTATTGTACCGTGAATTTATGGCCGACTGGTTAAAAGATAAGAAAACAAGCGTTAAGGCTCATACATTAGAGACATACTCGGGACTGGTAAATAACCATATCCTTACGACACTAGGGGATCTTAAACTCGGAGAGATTAGCCCGCGTCACATTCAAAATTTATATAATTTGCTGTTTGAAACAGGCCGTTTATCTGACGAGAATATTCAGAAGTGCCATACCATCATTAATGAATCATTGAAGCGTGCTGCAGGATGGGACATGATTATTAAAAACCCGGCCGCCCTTGTTGATCGTCCCAAAGCAAGAAAAAAAGAGATGCTGTATTGGACTGAAGAGGAGTCCCAGAAATTCCTGGACACTGCCCGCGAAGACAGATATTATCACGCTTTCCTACTAGCACTAACAACAGGTATGAGACAGGGTGAAATTTTAGGTCTCCGTTGGAAAGATATTGATTTTGAACAAAGGACAATTTCAATATCCCAGATACTAGCCCATGATGGGAAATCGTTTCAAAGTGGGGCCAAAACTGATTCGGGTTCACGGTCAATTGGTCTGGATAGAAATACGGCAGCCGAATTACGGAAACTACAACAAAGATCCAGAGAGGAAAAAATAGGCTCAAGAAACATGTACCAAAATCTTGATCTGGTCATTAGCTCTTTCCCCGAGAAACTTAAACCGATCCTTCTATAGGCTTATAGAAAAAGCGAGCGTTCCTCAGATTCGTTTCCATGATTTAAGACATACTCATGTTGTTATGCTTTTGAAGGCACGCGAGAAAAATAAACGTATAGCTGAACGAATGGGCTGGGCCAGCGTTAAGATGATTGATCGATATGCACACATTATGCCAAACATGCAGCAAGAGACTGCTGATCTATTTGGTGAGATATTTTATAAAAGTTCTTCTGCAAAGGTGGTTGAATAACAGATGTCAGATAAAGTATTACACTGCAGTCATTGTGGAAATAAAACTTTAATGAAACTAGTTGCTGAACATGAATTAAACGACCAAGACCATATCTATGAACGTTGGTCAGCCGACCCAGTTCATAGTTTTTACTGGTTTTCTCACTGGAAACTTTATCTATGCCCAGTTTGTAAGAATGTATCTTTGATAAGATTAAGTGGAGATAGCGAAGATATAGGACCCAGGGGAGAACCAATTATAACAGAGACTACATTGTATCCACCATATTCTATTGAGAACAAGTACATTCCTACACCAGTGGGAACCGCATTTGAAGCTGCACTTAAAGTCCGTCACCTTGAAGGCGCTGTTTGTGTATTAGCTTTAAGGAGAGCATTAGAGAAGTTATGCAAACATGAAGGGGCAGAAGGAAAGGATCTATTCAATAAACTCAAAAATTTACAAGACAAAGGTAAACTGCCTCCAATAATGGATGATATTGCTTTTATATTGCGTATTGAAGGAAACTCAGCCGCTCATGCTGATGATGTTGAGTTTGATACTAACACTGTAAATCAACTAATTGATTTCACTCAAACAATACTTGATTATATGTATACCTTACCTAACAAAATCAAGGCGGCACAAACAAGAATCGCAGAAATAGCTGAAAGAGATAGAGAATTAAAAAGTGGTGCCATTTCTGGTGCCGCCGAGTAGATAAAAAGCGGAAAATATCGGAGGATAGGAACGAAATGCGAACACTGAAAAACCTTACTGCCGTAAGTAATCAGAGGCTTTCGAATGAAAGCGGAGGAATGCTCCGACGTCTTGACAGGGTGGGGGTCAGTGGTTCGAGCCCACTGCAGATCATAAGGCCTTACGACACAAGGGACTGAGGAAACTCAGTCCCTTGTCTTATTAAAGTGGTCACAAACGAACACGTTTCTAAAAGAGTTAACCACTATCTATTGTTTGAAGAGAACAATAAATAGTGGTTTTTTTCATACTCCTAAAGTCCAGTCAGTAATTCTTATTATAAATCCCGCTAACCAAAATTGGTTAGCGGGATTTGAGTTAATTTATTTAAGTACGAAGCGTCCTGTACCTATATACTTATTTGATTTAGCACTCCAGGTAAAAGTCCCTTTTGCAATATCCCAACCACCCTCAGCTTTGAAATTTTTCCATAATTGATGAACCCTGCCCTTGGCGTCTATCTGAACATCTACATCGCCCATTACATCCAAGACCTTAGTTAATGTTCCGTTTTTGAGCCTATAGACCAATGCTTGGAGTATTGGATGGTAAGTATGTACCGATTTACGCAATATGGTTCTCGGTTTTAGTAACGGCGAATATTTTAATTTTGAGTTCATTAAAATAGTCACTGCTCAGTCCAGTATCAATTAGCACAATACTGCCTTTTGAGTTGATTAAGTAAAACTTTCCTGTTTTTGTAAGTATAAAAGACTCTTTTTTCTTATCAAGGTTGAGGTCGTCAGTCTTAAAGAGTGTGATGATCTCATTAGGATACTTAGCTTTAAATATATCCTGCGGCGTCTTTCCCTTGGCGAGCGAAACTGATGAAAATGAAAAAAATAGAGAAACAATGATAGCAAGTGAAATTAATCTGTTGTTCATAAACGCACCTCCAATGTAAGTAGTATAATTTTACCACATTAAATAATTTGTAAGGAAGTTTAGTTCTACTCAATGGGTGGAAATCCTCCAATGCTGCTGTCTTCACTTTATTTTTAGATGCTCATGTCTTATCAAAAAAACCCAAAACTCACTTCAAATTCCCCAAGCCTGGATAACGAACTAAGATTACCCTCTTTCAGGCCTGCTGTACTGAGCGTCCAACTCCCCTTAAACCCCTTCTGTTCACCTGGCATAATCCATTCGTCTATTTTGACCACATTATCACCTGATCGAAAGCGATTCTGAACGCCCTTATCAAAAACAAAAGTTACCTCATTAACATAGGTGGGAATGCTGCTGTGATTGGTTACCGTACCGTTAAAGACAACCTTTTGCACACCAAGCTTTGTATTTGGCGATTCATAGACAGTACCCAAGGAATCAACGGAAGTGAAAAATTTGTTATGCTTACCCCCTGTCCAAAAAAGAAAGATAGCAACTAGTAGTATGATAATGGCAGCAATCCAAATCCCTCTTTTTGAAACTTTTCTATTCACTATAAGCAGCTCCCTAATATTTAAAATTATTCCACATTTTGATCATATCATAGGAATCTATCTAATATGATTTATTAATAACAATAATAGGGTAATATGAAAGTGTAGCTATAAATGTTAGGTCCATTGTCGCTAAGCTATCATTAATTTGTTTTCTTTATGGGAATTGGTGTTATTTGGCGGTTAAATGAAGCTCTAATCACAGCAGAAAGCAGCTAAACAGGTCTTGTCTACTGATTAGATAAGCCTAAAGACTCATCTTTGATTTTGCTATCAGGAATATAGTCTCTTCGTCCGAAGTAATAGATATAAGAAATTATTCTATCATAAGATGGGGGCTAAATTATGAAGACTAGTGCGGAATTGGATCTAATTCAACTGAAAATGGCTGTTACTTTAGAGCATGAGGTTGTAGTCAAATTGTTCACGGGAGAAATGATGACAGGTATTCCGAAATGGAATAAGAATCCTAAGGGAGTACAGCTAAGAACCGTTGAAGGTGCAGTATGGGTCCTGCTCGAGGAAATTGAACATGTGACAAGAATTATTCCCTTTAAATCATAAATGCTACATAAGTTGTATCATATAAATAAAGAGTAACTCCACTTGAAACTATCCAGTGGGGTTACTCTTTATTTTGTCTTATAACACGCCTGACACAAGCAAAAAGGGCTCCCTTAGGAGCAATGTCATTAAGTTAAAGCGTGTGCCCAATATTCAAAAGCAAGAGCAGGTTATCGAATAGATAGCCCGCTCTTTTTTGTGCCCAAAAAGACAAATAAGCCTTGACAAGCAGTTGAAAATGTGTGGCGAAGCCCCTTGAAAAAAATGAGGAGGTTTCGCCCATGCATGCTTACGCGAGTTCACTAAAAGAAACGCTGACAACCCTCATTCGAGAGATGTCAGCGGCACCAGCGCCTTATGTCAAAAACCCCGAAAAGGACTTTACCCGGAAGAAAAAGCTGCCCTTCGAAACGATGATGCAACTTCTGATCTCTATGGGTGGAAACAGCATATACAAGGAGCTCTTGGAATCGCAAGGTTATGACGTAAACACGGCAACGACTTCCGCTTTTGTCCAACAACGCAATAAAATTTTGCCGTCTGCTGTAGAATGCTTATTTCACAAATTCACTCAAACGTACAAGGATATCAAAGATTACCGCGGATATCGATTACTTGCCATTGACGGTTCGGATTTACATATCGCAACGGATCCGGCTGACAAGAACAGCTTCTTTCAAAGTCAACCCAACACGAAGGGCTATAACCTCCTGCATTTGAACGCAGCGTACGACTTATGTAACAGACTTTACGTGGATGCTCTTGTCCAGCCAAGAAGGCTAAGTAACGAGGGAAGGGCGCTGGCAACCATGGTTGATCGTTCGCCCATCAAGAGCAAAACCATTGTGATTGCGGACAGAGGCTATGAAAGCTATAACAATTTCGCGCATATTGAACGTAAAGGGTGGAACTACGTTATTCGGGTAAAGGATTTGGATTCCAGTGGTATTCTGTCTAGCTTACGTTTGCCCGCTAGCGAAGAGTTTGATCGGGACATTTATCTGACACTTACCAGAAAACAAACCAAAGCGTTCAAGTCTTATCCTGGGTACAAATTCCTTCCGTCCAATTCTACATTTGATTTTTTGGATTCGCATGAGAACATGATTTACCCGCTATCTTTTCGGGTTGTTCGTTTCGTCCTGCCTGACGGCGCTTATGAAACCGTCATTACGAATCTTTCTGCCGCGGACTTCCCGCCCGATGAACTCAGGTCCCTTTATCGCATGCGATGGGGCATTGAAACCTCGTTTAGGGCATTAAAATACACGGTCGGTCTGACGAGCTTTCACGCAAAGAAGCAAGCGTTCATCGCCCAAGAGATTTATGCAAGAATGATTCTCTACAACTTCACTGAAATGATGACCTCGCACGTCGTCATTTCGCAAATGGATAAACGGCATCAATATCAAGTCAATTTCACGGTTGCCGTTTACGTTTGTAGACAATTCTTGCGCTCTCGAGGCGATGAACCCCCGCTCGATGTTGAAGCACTGATTCGCAAAAACATTTTGCCGATTCGACCCTTTAGCCCGGGACAAAAGAATACGCGCAAAATCCGCTATAGATCAGCTGTCAGCTTCGTCTACAGAGTAGCATAATTCGATTCATATGAACATTTTTTTAAGCGGATCGTCCATCCGTTTGTTTGCTGTACCCATTTTTCAGTCTTGCAAACAAAAAACAAACGGCACAGGGTATTTCCCATGCCGCTTCAGATTCATTTTCTATTCGCGATCTTGTCTTCGGAGACTAACTTAATGACATTGCCCTTAGGAGACCCTTTCTACCTTACGCCCATGTGATTATTCCTCTTCACTCGGCTGATCCTTAAAGGATCTAAGTGCCCGGCGATAGGCATCATCTGCCATCTTGTCACTCTGTTCAGGTAACGTGGTAGCTGCAGGTGACGGTCGATCCTTCAGCCTTCTTAATGCTTCACGAAAATCCTGATCTGCCGTGTGGTTAAGCTGCAGTTCAGTTCCATGCACTCCGGTATCCTCAACCTCTGTTACCGGAGTCTCTGTAGCAGGAGCCTCTGCAGAAGTAGACAGGTGGGTCTGATCTAAAGAAGGTCCCTCTGAGAAAGGCTCAGCAGCTTTCAACTCCGAATCTGCAGCTGCCTGCTGCTCGATATTCTCAGTCGCATTTGCAGTGGGGACATGCTCCCGGCTGGAAGCTGACCCGCTTCGAATGTTAATGGAGACCAGGACAGCAATGATTAATATAGCAATCACTGCACAGGTTATGATTATCGTCATGACTCTCCCTCCTCACACTACTTCACAAAACGGGCAGTCAATCCAGCTACACGCTCACCCAGTGCCATGCCAAGCTGTCTTCCTTGTTCACTGATAACTTCAGCGCTATCAATAGGACAAGCTACTCCTACCCCATAGTAAGAACCATATGTTGCGTTCTCAGGAATATTACCCGGCAGACCCGCGATGATCATTCCATGATGCAGCATTGGCGTGATTAAGTTCAACAATGTAGCTTCCAGTCCACCATGCTCGGTAGCTGTAGTACAGAATACCGCACCTATTTTGTTAATCAATTTGCCTTCCGCCCACAAATAACCCAATTTGTCGATCCACTGCTTAAGTCCGGAGCTAATGGTGCCGAAATGACCGGGGGAGCCCCAAATAATGGCATCCATATCAGCTAGAGCATAGACATCGGCTTCCTCCACGGAACGCAGATGTACGACAGCCCCATCAATCCGGGCTGCACCATCGGCAATGGCCTGAGCAAGTGCCTTGGTATGTCCGCCTTCTGAATCAAACACAATATAAATGTTCATCGGTTATACTCCTCCCCTTTCAGTTGCAAGAGTCTCTTTCGGAGCTGGCAGCATTAGCGTTTCTTTACGTTCCTTCTTAGCCAAGCGATCCTTATCTTTCCTTACATCCCGAAGGAAGAAGCTGAGAAACAGTCCTGCTACAGAAATTATTGTCGCCCAGAAGAAGGCATCATTAATCCCTTGAACTGTGGCTTCCATCTTGACCTGGCCCGCAAGCATTGTAACCGCTTGGGTCTTGGCTTGAGCAAGCGGAATGTGAAGTTCGGTTGCAATCTTGTTCACAAGCTCACTAAAGGACTGCATAAAGGTTGGATTCGTGGTATCCATACGGTCCGCATATGCGGCTCCATGGAAGGTTGTGCGTGTAGTGAAGATCGTTGTAATCACACTTGTACCGATAGATCCACTCACCTGGCGAAGTGTGTTAGACATCGCCGTACCGTGCTTATTCAGATCTCTTGGCAGCTGGTTCATCCCTGCTGTCATGATCGGCATCATCAGGAAGGACATCCCGAAATAACGAATCATATATATAATCAAAATATAGCTGTATGAAGTATCTAGTGTCAGCTTGGTTAACTGGTACGTCGTTACGGTAGTAATGACCATACCAATAATGGCCAGCGGCCGCGGCCCAACAATATCGAACAGGATACCCGAAATCGGAGACATGATCAGCATGACAAGTGCCCCCGGAAGCATGAGCAATCCTGAATCAAGTGGCGTGATCCCACGGAGATTCTGAAGATAAATCGGAATAAGAAGCATCCCCGCGTACATACTTGCAGTTACGAAGATGTTAATAACGTTTGATAACGAGAAAATTCCGAAGCGGAATACGCCCATATTGAGCAAAGGGGTCCGTGTGCGCATTTCCCAGATGACAAAGAAAGCCACAAGAATCGCGCCAATAATAATACACGTCATGACCTCGGTATCGCCCCAACCCTTGGTCCCTGCTTCACTAAGTCCGTACAGCAGCAGACCCACACCAGCGAGAGAGGATAAAGTGCCCATGTAGTCAAGCTTTATTATCTTCGGCTGCTCGATATTGCGCATCTTGAAGAAAGCAATAATAATGACAATGACCCCGAACGGAATCATGCCTGAGAAGAGAATGTGCCAGTCATAATTTTGCACGACCCAACCGGAAAGTGTTGGTCCAATGGCTGGAGCGAACATCATCGCGAGACCAAAGATCCCCATCCCTTTCCCCCGCATTTCCGGCGGAAAAATAAACAGGATAACGCTCATGACCAGCGGTGATAGCACACCGCCCCCAACTGCCTGAATTAATCGGCCAGTCAGTAGTACCGAGAAGCTGCCTGCAACACCACAAATTAAGGCTCCAAGGGTGAAGCAGAACATTGCGGCCAAGAACAGCACACGCACGCCGAACCTTTCAATCAGAAAGGCGGACAGCGGGATCAACACCCCGTTAACGAGCATATAACCTGTAAGAAGCCACTGCGCGGTGTTCGTTGTAATGCCATATTCATTCGTGATATGTGGCAGTGCCACATTAAGCAAAGTTTGGTTCAATATTGCCAGAAACAGACCGACCATTAGGACGATCAGCAGCGGGAGATGCTGTCTGAAACCGCTGCTGGCTGGTTTGTCTATTTGTTGATTGGTCGCCATCGTCAATCTCCTTTCTGCAGATCAATAACCTCTGCGAATGGTTCCCTATTTCTTAGTAATGACGATTTCAGCGTTCATCCCAGGCAGTACGTTTTTGGAATAGTTACTGATCGACACTTTAATTTGAACTTTTTGAGTTACTTTAGTATAACTTCCGCTTGTATTGCTGGTAGGCAGCAAAGAGAACACCGAGTTGGTAGCATAACCGATTTGATCTACGCTTCCCTGGATAGTTGTACCTGGATCGCCGTCTACAACAACGTCCACTTTAGAGCCAACCTCAATATCCTTAATCTGGTCTTCATCCACATTAGCCACTACATACAGGTTCTTCATATCCACAATTTGGCCAAGCGGTGTTCCGGCTTGCACCAATTCACCATTCTTAGCTTGATTCTTAATCAATGTGCCGGCCATTGGCGCTGTAATATTTACATTGGTTGTGCCATTGCCCACTTGTCCAAGGGTTGCCTTCTCACTCAGTACAGCTCCCTCTTTCTGATTCCAGCCGGAAATTACACCCGCAGCCGGAGCGGATACCGGAATGATGTCCGCAGCTACCCGCGCATCTTCGGTTTTGATATAGGTGACACTCTGGTAGTAATAATAAGCCCCACCCAAGATCAGTACCAATAACACAACGATACCAATAATATTAGTTAAAATAAGACGACCTTTCATAATTCTCTCGAACTCCCTCCAAAAATTGTGTATAATTACTTTACAATAAAGTAATTTGGAAATAAAGATAATTTATCATAAAATAATTGAATACACAATCCTTATTTTCAAAAAAATAATGAAACATAGCTCAAATTTTTATCGTATTACATGGTAGGCAGAAAGACAGGGGGATTTTATGACTATGGAAATTAGGGAGAACGCGATATCTGAAGTCGAAGTCATGGAACACTTCATGGAGACGATCTTTCGATATAGAAATAAGCTCTATGACCAGCAGTATAAAAAGAGAGACGATAAATTAAACAATACCAAGGCCCGGATGCTGATGATTATTTTCAGGGAAGAACGGTCCATGGTGGTGAACATATCCAGACAACTCAACCTGTCCTCAGGGGCAACTACAATTATGCTGAATCAACTGGAATCAGAAGGATACGTCATTCGGGTAAGAAGCATGGACGACCGCAGAATTGTCTGGCTCTCTTTAAGTGAGGAAGGTAAATGCCTTGCCGAGAAAATCATTAACTTCCGCAACCAGTACGCGGCTGATTTGCTGGGCGTACTCACATCTGATGAGCGGGCAGATTTTATAGCGATTTTGAACAAAATTGAGCATCGAATTGAAGAAAGACTGAAAGAAGATTCCTGAATTCCTATGTTTACAATGAAGTCCCTGAGATCAGGGGCTTTTTTGTTACTCTTAATCCGGGTCCATTCTCAGGGAGTGCAATCAAGGTGAACTTGAACTTCAGCATATCGATTCAATTCCCTTTCAGGCGGTTATCCTTACATATACCGGGTTTCACGGTGACATTATATAAATCATAAGAATGAAGGAGCTGACTTTAATATGAGTACATCCGATGAGAATAGAAAACCTGGCTTTGAAGAAGTCCCTGATGTGGATCCAAATCGTCCGGCTTCAACAGACAAGCTAGAAGATGTAGTCGGCGCCATTATGAACAACATTGAGGGGGACGCCCCGCAGAAGAACCCCCAGAAGAAGAACAATACAGATGATGATACACAGCTGGTGTAGCCTGATACAGCGGAACAACAAGAAGAGCCCTGAATTCAGGGCTCTTCTTGTGTGCAGTAATATTCTATGATTGCTTGCGCCGGTAGAGCGGCTTATTCTCCAGGGCACGTATAGGTGGTGTCCAACCTCCGGGATCAGCCATCGTATCTAGCGCATCCTCAGCAGCCTGCATTTTGGCATCGAGCTGATCAATCAAATGAAGAGCCAACGCTTCAGGCAGCTGCGGCTGAACCGGGCTTCCCCATTCCCCCAGGTTATGATGTGAGAGAATTAAGTGCTGAAGCATAACAATTTTCTCTGAACCGAGATCCATCCCTCTACGCAGAGCGGCTTCAGTAATCCAGTTCACGGCAAGTGAAATATGACCAATCAACTTACCAGTAAAGCTGTATTCAGAGACAATTCCTAGCTCAGCGGTTAGCTCCTCGGTCTTCGCGATATCATGAAGAATGATGCCGGCAACGAGCAAATCCCGGCTCAGGAATGGCCGCTGCATGACAATGAATTCAGCAAGCTCGAGCATACGTACAACATGATAAGCAAGACCCGCATAGAAATTATGATGCATTCCTTTGGCGGCCGGATAATGAAGGAGCTTATCGCCTACCTTCTGGATACATTCATCCACAATCCAGCGAAGCTCTTCGTCCTTGATGCTGGCGGCGGCGCTCGTAATGGCATACACCAGATCATTTGGAGCGACTGGCGCCGACCTAATGAAATCAGTTATATGATGACCATCGTCTGGAGAAGCAGGCCGGATCTGGGAAATCTTGAACTGCAGCTTATCGCGGTATGAGTGAACCAGTCCTTTCACCTTAACCAGCATGGGTGCAAAGAATGTTTCTTTGTCCGTGTGCGTAGCGTCCCAGAACTTTGCCGAAATTTCCCCTGATGGATCGGCTAAAATCAAATCAAGATAATCTTTGGGAGCCGCCCCATTCGTCTGCTTGATCCCTACAGACTTCAGCAGATAAAATCCAATAATTTCTTCCCCTTCAACAAAAGCCTTAACTTGTTTCATCTGACAACTCCTATAAATATTAGATAATAGACTTATATAAATCTACCATTTCTATTCAATTCCTACCACCTGGTGCTGTGTGAAAATATTAGTAACCCGGTCTGCCTGCTCCGGCTTGCATTCTACCATAACAATAATATTCCCTTGAAGCAGATGTTCTTCATACTGCCTGGCGTCCTCGCGGGGAACCCCAGCCCCCATTAGAGCAACTATAAAATCATCTGTTCCCTCGCCGACCTTGGTTCCAGCCATCTTTCTGGCTGCTGAACCAGTTGCAATCAGCTCAACGGCTTCATCTTCAATCTGGGCCGCCGCATTTTTGAGCATCCCAAAAATGCTCTTTCCCCCATTGCCGGCTTCAGGTTGGCCAATATCCGTATTCTCAGAAATCTTATGCATGTGCTTGATCTTTCGCGACAACACAGATACTGCTTCTTCTCCGAGATCCGCCTTCTTAAGCTCATCAATCACAATGGACGTATCCTGTGTCGTCTCAAATACACCAATAATTAGCTTTGCCATAGTTATTACCTCCCCGGTTACTTAATGACTATTACCCACCGGGTATTTACCGCCAAACAAGGACCTGCAAGATGAAAGCATAGAGACCGAAGCTAAGTACAGCTAAGCAACCCTAAAAATTCGGAACCTTGACGTAGGCAACTGTATATACTAAACCAAGACAAACGCCCACTTAAGGAGGTCATTATCAAATGGCATATGAGTTACAGCGTGACAATCAAGTGGTATACCAGGCTAACCCCAATATGGTACAGCACCTTAAAGGTGTCAAGGATCAAATTCATCATATTTGTTCCATCCACTTGAACAGGTCCGTAAAAGTAGTTACGATTGACGGCTATACCTATGAAGGGATTATCGCGAGCGCAGATGACCGGTTCTTGTATCTGAGTGTTGCAGGCCAAGACGGTCAACGTTTCCTTGGAGCCCCGGGCAGCTATTATTATAATAATGTAATCTTGCCTCTCGTCCTGTACGAACTGCTCGTCATTACTCTCTTGATGTAGCCGGACCAGAACAAAAAGCCCCGCTGAGTGAGCAACATCACCCGGCGAGGCTTGCTGTGCTATAGGCGCTACTCGATAACCAACTGTCTCCACTTATTACCAAGCTCCTGCGGCTGATAGCGCATCATTTGATTCAGCAGATCTTCTGGATCATCCGAGACCGTAATCAGGCTCAAATGCGACTCATTGGAGAACCCTTCCTTAACACTGTGCTTAATCAGCTCGATAAGCGGATCATAGTAACCATGAATATTGAGCAGGCCAATCGGTTTGGCATGAATTCCAATTTGTGCCCAGCACAAAACCTCGAAGAGCTCTTCAAAGGTACCTAGACCTCCAGGGAGGGCGATGAATCCATCGGCGATTTCCCCCATTTTGGCTTTACGTTCATGCATGCTCTCAACCTCTATCAGCTCCGTCAATTCCCGGTGAACGATCTCCCCGCGGAACAATCCTTGAGGCATAACTCCAATTACATGACCACCGCGAAGCAGAACCTCATTCGCGACTTCGCCCATCAGTCCCAGTCTGGATCCTCCGTATACAAGACGGATACCCTTATCCGAGAGCGCGCTTCCCAGCTGAATTGCCTGGGCCTGGTATTCAGGCTTCACGCCTGGATTGGAGCCCGCAAATACACATACAGAATTCATTTTTCCTATATCACTCCTTATTCCTTGTTACTCATGAGGATTACATACATATTAACATTGTACAATACAGTGTTTTAATTGTATTAAAAGCATCCGAAATTATACTTCGGTTGTCAATTCTATATCAAAAAAAGCACCCGTTAAGGTGCTTTTTTATATAGCTTAATCTGAAGAAATTAGCGGTCCATATGGTAAGGAACCGTAGCTACAACAACATCTTTTCGGTTAATCAGATAAGCTCTAATCATAAGACTCGACTGATTGTGGAGCAGGTTCTGCCACCAATGCTTGGTGATGAACTGAGGTATAAGGATCGTGATATGGTCACTTTCCGCCTTTTTCCATTCCACGGTATCTATAAATTTACGCAGAGGACCAAGAATACTCCGGTAGCGGGATTTCAAAATTATCAGCCTTACGCCGGGATTCCACTCGTTCCATCTCTGTTCAATTTTGCGGACCGACTCATCCTCAAATCCTACATATACGGCTACCACATTGTCCGAAAGCGTCTTGGCATAGCTCACCGTATTCAGCACGACCCGGGTAACCCCCGCGACTGGAATAATGACCGTATTCCCCTTCGCAATGGGCTTCTCATTGAAGTGATCAATGCGCAGCTGGTCAGCCGTATTGGAGTAATGGTGCTGAATTCTCATGAACATGTAGACAACCAAAGGCAAGAAGATGAAGATGACCCAGATCTGACTGAACTTGGTGAAAATAAAAATCAGCGTAATCGACAGTGTCGTCAGCATCCCCACCGTATTAATGAAGAGCTTGAGCATCCAGCCTGCCGGCTTCAGCTTGATCCAGCGGATCATCATTCCGAGCTGGGACAGGGTGAATGGAATAAATACCCCTACTGCGTATAGAGGAATCAAATTCTCCGTATTTCCTTGGAACACAATGACCAGCACGGCGGACAGAATACTGAGGAAAATGATCCCGTTCGAGAATCCGAGCCGATCTCCCCTCACCATGAAGGCATGAGGCATGAATTTATCTTTGGCCAGCATAAATGCAAGCAGCGGAAAGGCAGAATACGCCGTATTTGCTGCCAAGACCAGGATCACCGCAGTGACACCTTGAATGATATAGTATAGCGTCCCCCGGCCAAAGGTCGTCTCTGCGATCTGGGAGACCACGGTCTCTTCAGCAGCAGGTCTAATGCCGTACCAGTAAGCCAGCAAGCTGATCCCGATGAACATCCCCGCGAGAAGAATCCCCATCATCATGAGCGTAGCTGCCGCATTCTTATCTGACGGCTTACGGAAGTTGGGTATCGCATTCGACATGGCCTCGACTCCCGTTAAAGCCGAACAACCTGAGCTGAATGCTTTTAATAGAAGAAACAAGCTTACATTCGAAATGGTCTTGCCAAATTCAGGAGCAGCCGCGTGTGCTCCCCCGGAGAAATAATTAATAATTCCGCAAATAATCAGAACATAGATAGCCACGACAAAGAGGTAGATCGGAACAGCAAGTATGGATGCCGACTCCGTCACTCCTCTCAGATTCATAATCGTAAGTATCAGGATCATCATTACGGCGATCAGAACCCGGTGGTCATGAAGAACAGGAATGGCAGAAGTTATTGCATCAGTTCCTGCCGAAGCACTTACCGCCACGGTTAGGATATAGTCAACTAATAGAGAACCACCAGCCAGGAGGCTAGGAGATAAACCTAGATTGTCCTTCGCAACAATGTAAGCCCCGCCGCCGCCAGGATAAGCGAATATCGTCTGTCGATAAGATACGATCAGGATCGTCAGCAGCCCCAGTACGGCAATGGAGATAGGTATCGAATACCAAAGAGCCGCGAATCCGGCTGCCATCAAGACAATCAGTATTTGCTCAGTACCGTATGCTACCGAGGATAAGGCATCTGAAGACAGAATGGCTAAGGCCTTCAACTTGCTTAGTTTCTCGCCTTCAATCTCGGTAGATTTCATAGGTCTGCCGATGAGCAGGCGTTTAAATTTTCCAGGCATATTCAACTTCCTTTACGTGGTTTCAATAGATGTCTGCAAAGACACAACCCGTATTGTATATCGTTCCACAAAATTAATCCAGTACATAGATTACGTATTGTAATATTTTTTTACCCGAATGATTTGCCGGATAACAAAGCTATACTAAAAAACCTCTCACAAGTTGAGAGGATCTAGTTGTTCAGCTTATATAGCAGCCGTAGAGCTGCGCTCTACAAGCAACGGGGAGATACTCCAGCGTACCGCTTCTCTCGAAGAATTCTGCTGGGAGATTAGCATCTCAACTGCCGCATTACACATCCCGGTCTTGTTCACCCGCATTGTTGTGAGCGGAGGATTCGAGGCTTCCGACATATTCAAATCGTCAAATCCGATAATCGATACGTCTGATGGGAGCTGTATCCCGCGCTTCTGAAGAGTCTCACTAAGAAGCAGGGCAATCCGGTCATTCCCGCAAAAGAAAGCTGTCGGCAGCTCATCCATACGATCCAGAAATGTCGAAATTTCCTGCCAGGTGGAGTCAAATCCGCTCGAGCTAGTCAGACACCACTTCTCTTCGATCTTAATTCCACTCTGCTGCATCGCCCGCCAATACCCATACCACCGCTCCTCATGACTTGTTGTCAGATTGGTGGGACCAATGAACCCAATTCTCGTATGTCCTCTTCCAATTAGATGCTCGACAGCTTGATAAGCTCCTTCCATATTAGCCGAGGTAACTGCCGGGCAGGGCAAATCCCTATAGTAAGAATCAAGCATTACAAGCGGGGTATCCAGCTTCCAGATCATTCTGGCATAAGCTTTCTCCATGATTCCGAACAAGATTACACCCTTATACTTAATATCCTCAAACAAGCCAGGTAGAATTAAATCTTTCTCCATCGCTTGGTCAACTCTTACAATAATAGCGTTATAGCCGCTTCTCCGGATTGAAGATTCAAGCCCCCAGATCATATCATGGTAAAAGTGGAAATGGTCATTGTCATCATAGCTGGTAATGCGATCTGGAACCACAACAAGCAAATTCGGATGATCCACCTGTTTTTTTCCATAGGGACCATAACCCATCTCCTTGGCCGTCTGTATAATCCGGATCTTCATTTCTTCACTGACGCCCTTCTTATCCATTAGAGCGAGTGAGACTGCGTTCTTTGATATTTGAAGCCTGTCGGCGATATCCTGCATAGACACTTTTTTGACGCGGGCCATAACTTGCAATCCCCCTTAAATGTGGTACACTGACTTTAATATTACTTTACATTATCTAAAACCGTCAAGCATTGTCAATCTAATCTTATCTATCAGGAGGTACTTAATGTGAAGTATGCTATCGGGATCGATATCGGGGGTACGAAGACAGCCGTTGGCATCATCTCCGCTAATGGTGATGTCATTCAGAAATCTTCTATTCCCACAGATCAAGCCGTAACTCCATATGTTATGGTAGACCGAATCGCTCAGACTGTTCTAACTCTTGTCCATGAGAGCGGCATCTCAAGCCAGGATATCGCTGGTGTCGGTATAGGGGCTCCAGGGCCGCTGGATACACGCAACGGTCAAATCACCTGCCCTCCCAATCTGCCAAGTTGGCGTGACTTCCCGTTGATTCATGAGCTGAAGCGCCATCTTCCCTATTCAATTAAGCTGGAGAACGATGCTACTGCAGCAACTTTGGCTGAGAAGTGGCTGGGCGCAGCTAAGGAGGATCAGCATTTCATATTTATCACCATAAGCACTGGAATAGGCGCAGGAATCTATATGCACGGCAAGCTGATCACGGGTGCCAGCGGCAACGCGGGCGATGTGGGTCATTTCGTCATTGATTCTAGCGCCGGGCTGTGTGTATGTGGACAGCGAGGATGCTGGGAATATGTGGCCTCCGGCACCGCCATTGCAAGACAAGCGAGCGAGCTGCTTGGACGAAGTGCAACTTCCAAGGAAGCTTTCGACCTTGCTGCTGCTGGCGACCCTGACATGAAGGAGCTGATCGATAAGGTCTTCCGTTATATCGGTATAGGCTGTGTCACATTGATCAATACCCTTGATCCGGAG
The DNA here is from genome assembly GCF_050995535.1 of Paenibacillus sp. SN-8-1. NCBI lineage: Bacteria > Bacillati > Bacillota > Bacilli > Caryophanales > Paenibacillaceae > Paenibacillus > Paenibacillus sp. SN-8-1. Next base: position 1,699,871 of record NZ_CP194782.1, on the reverse strand, counting down.
AAAATAGTTATTGGCGGCGGCGTCTCCCAAGTCGGCGAACCGCTCTTCCAAGCCGTGCAAGACTACGTTGGAAGATACGCCCTTAATCCCTCCGGCCGGAAGACTCCTATCGTCCCAGCCGCCCTGCAGCAGGACGCTGGACTTATTGGCGCAGCTGCGCTTGTTCATATGTCATATTAATCCAAATACTAAATGATCACTTGGAAGGAGCTTGAATTAACTATGAATCAACCTATTTTTCTGGAACCGGTATTTAAAGAACGTATCTGGGGTGGAACCAAGCTAAAGGATTTGTTTGGCTATGAAATCCCTACTAATGAAACGGGTGAATGCTGGGCCATCTCGGCACATCCCAATGGGCAAAGCGTAGTAAAAAATGGTCCCTTCCACGGAATGGCGCTGGGCGATCTTTGGTCAGGCCACCAAGAGCTGTTTCGCTCAGACTCCAAGGTATTCCCGCTGCTTACCAAGATCCTTGATGCCTCAGATGACCTATCTGTACAGGTTCACCCTGATGATACCTACGCAGGAGAACATGAGAATGGCGAGCTCGGAAAGACAGAATGCTGGTACATTGTAGATGCTGAGCCAGGTGCTGAGATCATCTACGGCCATGGTGCACAGAGCAAGGAAGAGCTGGCAAGCTGGATCCATGAAGGGAAATGGGATCAGCTTCTATCCAAGGTAACGGTCAAACCCGGTGACTTCTTCTACGTCCCAAGCGGAACACTGCATGCTTTGGGCAAAGGCATCGTCGTTCTGGAGACACAGCAAAGCTCGGATACCACTTACCGCGTATATGATTATGACCGTAGAGATGCGGAAGGAAACACCCGTGAGCTTCACCTTGAAAAGGCCATTGAAGTCACAACCGTCCCTCAGGTGTATAAGGAGGAGACCTATCGAACTGAAGCAAAAGAGCATGCGGAAATCACAACCTTTGTGGATAATGACTTCTTCACCGTTCAAAAGTGGACGGTTACCGGCATGACTCACTTTGACTCAAGTTCCAAATACACTCTTGTCAGTATCATTGCCGGTGAAGGCGAACTTCAAAGCGGCGAAGAAGTATACCCGCTTCGCAAAGGAGATCACTTTATCCTCCCAGTCAATTTCGGACCTTATGTAATTACAGGAAATCTGGAAGCTATCGCTTCCTGGGAATAAATCCAGCTAGCCACTTCACTCCCGTATGAACAGACAAAAGCCTGCGTCCTTTCAAGCTCAGCTTGATCGGATGCAGGCTTTTGTACTGCTTAACTTAAGTTTCGATAGTGGATGGCAGATCACCATTAAGGTTGTAATTGAAGATACCGTTCACGAATAAGTTTCAAATGATGCGCCGCGTGTCCAGCGATAACATAAATTACTGCGCGGGCAGAGACTGGAGCTCCATTCGCCGATCCTACGCGCTGCCAGGCTTCATCATCAAGCCGCTTGGCTAATTCAAGTGTAGCAGTGCGGATGGCTGAGAATTCCGTAAGCAGATCATCGATAGAAAGACGCTCTGATCCCGCGTAAGCAACATAATCGGATTCGTTGAATCCGGCTAGCGGTGTGTCATCTCCTCTTGCGATCCGAAGCAGGCGGTAACTCATAATACGCTCCGTATCATTGATATGACCCAGCACTTCCTTAATACTCCATTTGCCTTCTGCATAGCGGAAGCTGGCCTTCTCTTCCGGGATGTGCTTAAGCTGCTCGACAAATTGCTTGATTTGAGACTCCAAGTAAGCCAGAATTTCTCCTTCGGGCAGTTCTTGAATATAACTCTCGTAATACGATGAATATTCATTTTGTGATGGTCGTTGTAATGACATAGCTATAATCCTCCTAGTTCATCTAATCTTCCCACACATCTTTCATAAGAGACTTAATCTCTTTGATACGAGCTTCTGTCTCCTTCCGATTCGCAACCCATTTCTTTCCGTCCCAATCCACCACATCACAGGTCTTTACGCAGGAATCCACCTGATTTAAGGGTACATTTGTTGTCTGTCCGTCAATTTCAATTATACAGTAACCCTCTTCAAATCCTTCGACAATTCCTTTCATAACCAGCTCACCTTTCTGCTCTGATCTGAAAATGCTGCCCGTCCGTTAAGATTTCCACCGTTCCCTGGGTATCGTTGCGATAGACCTTTACACCCTGCTTCTGCAGACGCTTAAGAATGGTCTGGGTCGGATGTCCATACTTGTTGCCTTTGCCGGATTGAATTACAGCATATTGCGGATTCACCTTCTTGAGAAACGCCACGCTTGTAGAAGACTTGGAACCATGGTGACCGACCAAGAGAACATCTGAACGCAGATCTGCACCTGAAGCAAGCATGTCTTTCTCACTTTCCGCTTCAGCATCCCCTGTTAAGAGGAACGAATGCTTGCCATAGGACACTTTTACTACTGCACTCATATTGTTGGTATCTTCATATTTGGTTAGCGGAGCCAGCATGCTCACCTGAACCCCGCTATCCAGGTTCAGCGTTATTCCGGCCCTGGCTGAAGAGACTTTCAGACCCTTGCGCTGAATTGAACGAAGCACAGATTCAAATGTCTTCGTATTGGAACTCACTTTGGGCATATAGATCTTACCGATACTCAGCTGATCGATCACCTTATCCAGTCCGCCGATATGATCCGCGTCAGGATGGGTTCCAATAACAATATCCAGCCTCTTAATCCCATACCCCTTCAGTGTATCCAGCATGACCTGCTCCTTATCGTTATTTCCTGCGTCAATCAGCATGGTCTTGCCCGAAGGAGTAATAATTAATTGGGAAGCCCCCTGGCCTACATCAATAAAAATAACTCGCAGCTTGCCCTTCCCATCTACCGGCCCGCCTGCGGACGAATTCTTGGTGCTGCCGGAGAATGAGCAGCCAGCGAGCAGGGAGATGCATAGAATCAAGGCCGCATATCCTATGATATGCTGTTTCAAAAATGGAATAAGTCTTGTCATAGATGTTTTCCTTTTCATTAAGAACATTTGTTCCAATTATATTCCATTAGCCTTAGTTATTCAATTCAATGCGCGTATATCCAATCCTATGAGGAATACATTTTAGTTTAAATATACCCTTATATTCCGATGAAAACAATAGGAATTTATTATAAAACGAGCACCGCCTAATCAAGCGGTGCTTATTGTTGTTATTTCACAGTTACTGAAATGGTAACTGTCTTGGTTAAGAATTTAGCTTTGATCGTTGCAGTCCCCTTGGATATCGCTTCAATTTTGCCACCCGTAACCTTGGCTACCGAAGGCTTGGAGCTTGTCCAAACCGCACTACCTGTAACCTCTGGCGTCTTGCCAGTATCATACTCAGCAATAAGGTCAACCGTCTTGCTGGCACCTGGTGCGAGAACCAGCTTCTTCTCACTGGCTGTCAATTTGAGCAGGTTAGGAACTACCTTGACGTTCACTTTCAATGCGATCCCTTGATAAGAACCGGTTAGTGAAGCTGTACCTTCACCTACGCCCTTAACACTCGTTCCTGAGATTGTCGCTACATTCGTATCCGAAGAAATCCAATTCACTTTATTCGAAAGAGTTACCTTGGTTCCGTTTGTATAGACCCCTGTAACTTTAATTGACTTCGATTTCTTAAGATTCAGCTCAATAGATTCAGGCTCAACTATAATTTTGCTAATCTGAGGCTCGACTGTGACAGGCAGCCTGAGAGATTGATTAAGATAAGTTCCTTTAAGCGTTGCAGTTCCTTTGACGAGCCCCTTTATCTTGCCGTCCTTAATAACTGCATTTGAACCCGTTAGACTCCACTCGATCTTGTCGGTCACATCCTCTTCATCCCCATTCTCACGAACGGCTGTGACTTTCGTCAGCTCCTGCTGCTTACCAATCACAATACTGAAGCTCTCCACCTCAGGCAGCAGAACCAGAACCTTCTCTTGGACAAGTACATCAATGACAATCGGATCAGCCTTGCCCAGCTTACCTGTAAGCGTAACTTTACCGGTCGCCTTAGCTACAAGCTTCCCATTCTCAATCGTCAGGGTGTTTGTATCATTAGATGTCCATACGATATTTGAAGTGTAATCCTGTTCTTTCTCATCAAGCATGGTTGCTGTTACTTTAGGGACACTGACACTTTCACCTTTGAACAGCTCCAGGCTGTTCTTGTCTGCGGCAATCTTGGTAATCGTCGGGAATACGGTAACCTTGATCTCCCGGGTAAGTCCCATATACTTCACTTTAATTGTTGAGGTTCCTGCTAACCTAGGGGTGATCAATCCATTCTTCACCGTCACGGCGAGAGGATTGGAAGACTCCCAGCTAGCCCCGCTCGTCACCTCATCATTGTTATTTCGGTTGGTCTCGTTACGTACAAATGCTTTAATCTGAACAGGTTCATCGCCAATGAACATTGTCTGGTCATTAGAAGGGCTGATTAGAAGCGCTTCATATTTGGTCCGAACCAGCACGTTAATATCGGCTGTTACTCCTCTGTAAGATACCGTAATTTTTGCCTGGCCAGTGGCCAAAGCCTTTAGTTTACCCTTCTCTACAGTAACAACAGATGGAACCGAAGACTTCCACTCCGCCTGATCGGTCACTTTCTCCTGAGCGGAACCGACTGTAGGCTTAGCCAGCGCATTCAGCTGTATATCGTCTTCTCCGATCATCATTTCGATATGGCCTTCAGGCAGATCTTCAGCAGGCTCAATTGTAAGCTCATCATATGGCGATACTACCGATACTTTATATGAAGCAGTCAGACCTTTGTACTTTGCTGAAATAGTTGAAGTTCCCTTGCCCACCAGCGTAAGCTTACCGGCGGCTACTGTCACGACGGAAGTGCTGGAGGAGGTCCAGTCCGCGCTTGCGGTCACATCGTTTGTCGATCCATCGTTATCAACCGTCTGAGCTTTTACCGTAAGGTTCTCTTCCCCCAGCTTGTATTCCACATTATCGGATTTGTCCAGCTTCAGCTCCTTGAACAAATAAGCGGAATCCGCACTCAGACTTAATGTAAATCCTTTATATTTCGCAGTAATTGTTACTTTACCGTCCTTAAGTGGGGTTAGAAGCCCCTTATCCACTTTGATAATCTGCGGATCTGAAGATACCCAGGTGGTATCACTTGTTACGTCCTTCTTATCTGTTAGACCTTCAATCTTGGCCAGCACCTTGAGCTGCTGTGTCGTCTCAGCCACATCGAGATGCACAGCTGAGGAATTCTCAAATTCAATTGAGGTTACATCGCCGGAGGCAGCAAAGACGTTCGCCGGAAAAACCGCAGCGGCTAAAAGCATAATAACAAGGAACCATTTGGTCATTTTCCTGTTCACAATCATTCATTTCTCTCCTTTGGTCATCTAGTACAGTGTAAATTTTACCAGTCCTATACCCGTTTATCGACAGAAACAATGATTTTCTTTACTTTTTTCCAGAAAAATGGTCAGAAAAACATATAGACCCATTCAACCACGAATGGATCTGACAACAAATATATGATTGTGCTTGGAATACTTCTCCCCTGTAACAAGGATGACTTCATGCTCAGTATGCTGATGAATGGTAGTCTGATAATGCAGAAGCTGATCGTCCTTCCACACAGCAACCGGGGACTTAAAATAGATGGCGTTGTCGAACTGCACCCGATTCTTCATAACGTACCCCACAGAGTGAGGGGCTGCCTTCTCTGTCTTGGTCTTCATAACTCTTCTGGCAGATCTCCTGCCTCTACTCCCGGGCTGTATCTTAATGATATCATCCAATGGTACCGCGATCGGACGGGGACCTAGAAGCAGCTTGTTCGCTGCCTTGTCCCAACCTTCGATCGTTCCGGAATATATGTCATCCTGGTTCTGACAGTACACGATCACTTCCTGTCCGATCCAATCCTCATAACGCATAGGCAGTTCTCCTTCTCCAGTAACTTGTGACATATGATGCACCCAAGAAGCTTTCCTTGCTTGCTTTGAATTTATAGGTTCTTATTTCTTTTCCATATCCAAAGACAAATTCCTGCTAATTCAGCTGCCAATTTATCTGTGGCTTGCCCTGCTTCTTAAGAAATTCGTTGGTTCTGGAGAACGGCCTGCTTCCGAAGAAGCCTCGTCTTGCCGCAAGCGGACTGGGGTGAGCTGACACAATAACTTCATGACGTGACTGATCAACTATAGCTCCCTTTTTCTGAGCAGGAGCGCCCCAGAGTATAAATACAAGTGGATCGGCTCGCTTGTTGAGCGCCTCAACAATAGCGGAGGTGAACAACTCCCAACCCTTCCCATGATGCGAGCCTGCTTGACCTTCTCTAACGGTAAGCACATTGTTCAGCAGGAGCACTCCCTGCTCAGCCCAATGGGTAAGGGTTCCAGTATGAGGGACGGGAACTCCGAGGTCACTTGCCATTTCCTTATATATATTTCTAAGAGAAGGCGGGATTTTAACGCCGGGTAGCACGGAGAAGCTTAGACCATGCGCCTGTCCCGGTCCGTGGTATGGATCTTGTCCCAAAATAACCACCTTGGTATCCGAATAAGAGGTCAGCTTTAGCGCTTGAAATAAAAACTCTCTCGGCGGATACACTACATGCTCCTTATACTCCTCATCGAGCCATCTCATTAATTCCTTGAAATAAGGCTTGCTCATCTCTTCCCTTAAAATATCATCCCAATCGTTACCAAACATCATGTCTCCTCCTTACTGCTCTCTACTTGCAACTTACCCATATTACCACTTCTGACACTTTGAAATATATATTAAAGGCCGCCCCTGTTGGAACAGAGACGGCCTTGTCTACTTCACGATTATGTATCGCTAGATTATTGTATCTTACCACCTTCAACTACAAGTTGATCCGAGTAGCCTTCCCCATATACATCCTTGAGGGTGTCTTTGTAGGCCTGATGGATGAACTTTTCTTTGCCCAGAGTCTCTATCTCTTTGTTAATCCAGTTCAGCAGTTCAGTATTCCCCTTGGCTACCGCAGGGGCAATAGTATCTTGACCGCCAAAGGCCGGGATACTAACCGTAAAACCGGGATTGGATTTAGCCCATGCAATCAGTTCGGTATTATCATTAGCAATTGCAGCGCCTCTTCCATCTTTAAGTGCCGCGAAAATTTCTGTATATTGATCAAATTTAAGCAGCTCAATATCCGGATAATTCTTCGTAAAATACGTTTCCGCGGTTGTTCCTTTAGCCACAATCAGCTTCTGGCCTTTCGCCTTCAACTGGTCGATGGAAGTAATCGGAGTACTGTCCGGAGAGACAATACCAAAGGACAGCTTCATATAAGGACTAGCAAAGTCTACCTTCTGCTTTCTTTCATCCGTTACTGTGAAGTTCGCCATGATAATATCAACCTTATTCGATTCAAGATAGGCCACACGGCTTGCGGCATCAACTAGTACGAATTCCGCCTTGGACTCGTCTCCGAGCAGATCTTTGGCGAATCTCTTTGCAATGTATACATCAAAGCCCTGATTCTTTCCTTGGGAGTCCACATAGCCAAACGGCGGCTTGTCCGCGAAAACGCCGATTCTGATCTTATCGTTCTTCTTCAGCTGTTCAATTGAAGCAAATTTCGCTGAACCGTTAGTCGTTCCTTCACTGTTACCTGAATTTCCGCATGCGGTCAGCCCCAATAACAACATAACCGCTGCCAAAACCCCCGTCAATACTTTAATGTTCTTCTTCATCCTCTTCTCCCTCGCTTCTTATAATTTGTTATAGTCAAACATATTTAGAAAGTGCTGTGCACGCTCTGTCGCTGGTTCGGTGAAAAACTTCTCCGGTTCCGCAATTTCACAAATCTTACCCTGATCCATAAAGACAATCCGGTCGCCTACCGACCTCGCAAATCCCATTTCATGCGTCACGATCAGCATTGTCATCCCCTGATTCGCAAGTTCAAGAATTACATCCAGCACCTCGCGTACCATTTCGGGATCAAGTGAAGCCGTTACTTCATCAAAAAGAATAATTTCAGGATTCATACACAATGCACGAACTATAGCAATCCGCTGCTTCTGGCCTCCCGAAAGCTGCCGTGGATAGTCATTCCTCCGTTCGAGCAGCCCTACCCGGTCCAGCAGCGCCTCCGCCTGCTCCAGCACCTCCTTGGCGTCTCTTTTTTGCACTTTCAACGGTCCCAAGAGTATGTTATCGATTACTGTCATATGCGGAAAAAGCTCATAATTCTGAAATACCATCCCTATATGCTGTCTTATTTCACGCCAATTCACATCAGTCCCGATTAATTCCTGTCCTTGATATTGAATGGTCCCACCCTGAACCGGCTCCAGACCGTTCAAACATCGGAGGAATGTGCTTTTCCCGCAGCCAGATGGCCCAAGAATGACGGTAACCTCTCCCCTCATCACCTGAAGGTTAATTCCATCCAATACCTGCCTGTCTCCATAAAATTTCTGCAATCCCTGCACATTCAGCAAAATTTCCGCGTTCTCCATTATCCTACCTGTCCTTTCCTTGTGTTAGGCTTGCCATCTGCGCTCAAATTTCCTGGACAGCACCGATAATGGATAACATACAAGAAAATAAAGAATAAAAATAAAGCCGTATACCCAAAATGAAGCATTTGGCGCTTTAATCACACCAAGCTCTATTATCTGCTGTCCAATTTTCACTACATCAATGACACCAATCAACACGACCAGCGAAGTCGTCTTGACCATTCGTGTTGCCAGGTTTATAGCCCCCGGCAGCATTCTGCGTATGGCTTGAGGGATCAGGATATGTCTGTACAACTGTACGTTGCTCAGTCCCAAGGCTTTGCCGGAATCGGCTTGATGCTTCGGCATAGATTCGAGAGCGCCCCGCACAATATCTCCTATTTCCGCCGCACCCCATAGGCTGAATACCAATATTGCTGTAGTCTCCCCGCTGATATCAATGTGAAGCAGTGGCGAAAAGCTAAAGTGAACCACATACAGCCAGACCAGAATCGGAATAATCCGAAAGGTTTCTAGATACAGCCTTAAAATGAACCGCAAAAGCCTGGAAGGGAGGGTTCGGAGCAGTCCCATAACCACACCCAGAGCCGTTCCGATAATAATAGAAATAAAAGCTATTTCTATAGTTACGAGCAGCCCGCCAAGCAGACGTTCAAAATTCGATCCTTCAAAAAGCACTTCAACCCCCAAATTCGGCATGTCTAACCTTCCTTTCGACCCAAGTCAGCAACAGGGATAAAGGCAGCACCAGTAACAAATAGGCTAGTACCAGCAAAAGTAGAGATTCCGCTGTCTTATAATGCATGCCAATCAGGTCTTTGGCTACATTCATCAGATCCATCAGGGAGATTGCGCCAACAATTGAAGTTTCTTTTAGCAAAAAGATTGCATTCGCGCCAAGTGAAGGGATGCTGATTGCAAAAGCTTGCGGAAGCATTACATACCTGGCAAGCTGCTTCCTGCTAAGTCCGATGCTTAAACCCGATTCAATCTGCGATTTGCTTATAGCTTCGATCCCACTACGGAAAGCCTCCGTCATATACCCTCCGCCCAAGAAAACCAGACCTATAGCTGCACAGTTGAACTCACTCAAATGCAGACCTATTTTGGGTAGTCCATAGTACAGGAAGAACAATTGAACGAGCAAAGGAGTATTCCTGGACAGTTCAACGTAGCCAATAACAATGCCTCTGAGACCCTTGATCTTATAAAACAACACAAGGCTGAACAGTAGCCCCAGTACCATTGATAAACCGATAGCGATAAGAGCTAACTCTAGAGTCAGCCACATGGCATCAATGTATAGAGGAAGACTCTCAGCAATAAAGTCCCAATCTAGATTCATATTTCCACCCTTCTATTTACAAATAGGTATGTATGTACTAGTGAAGTCTATATCAAACTTACAGAGTGGAATATGATCTATTTCATATTATTCCAACCTGTTAAGTAGTATTTAGATTATATTGCATCAATCACAATCTGTCCAGATACTGGATGAGTATGTAGATCGTGGCCATTTTGTAATCTTGTTAAAAAAATCAAACTAAAAAAAGAGCATTGCAATTCCTATAAAATTGGAATTACAATGCTTTTCTTATGGCTACAACTTATAGTGAAACTGTATTTTTTTACACCATGAAGGTGTTTTCATGAAAAGAAGTCAGCCAGAAAACTGGACGACTTCTTTGTTTTATTGCAGGAAATATGCAGTTTAATAATAGCCGTCTGCAATTATCTGCCGATACGCGCGAATGGAACAGTCAATAGATCGATGTCGCTCCACTCTTTAGGAGAGTTGGATTCTGAAACTCCAGGTGTATCGGAAGTCGCTGGATCATTAGGAAGGGTATCCATTGGCGAGAACTCGCCTTGGTGCAGCATTACACCGATACCTTCATTCTCAATATCCGGATTGCCGAGTGCGCTAAGCGGGATTTTCGCTTCATAGAACGTGTCACGGTTTGGATCATGGCCAAGTGTCATGAAGTTTACAAGCTTGCTTGGATTATTAACATCATCAGCATCTTTCACGCCCCATAGCGTCGAATACCCTTTGCCTTTAGCAAATTTAACGGTAATACCGGCTGCGGCGCCTGTCTTATAGTTCACTCCAGCATCGTCAACCGGGAATAGACCGTTAACGGCTCTGGAAATGTAACCGGAGTGGAACATGTTCGATGCGATGTTAAATTGATAATCAGGAAGATCCAGACCTCCCCAGAGTGGCTTATTTCCATTCTTCTTCCACATATCATTGGTTGCGCCAGCACCCCGAATCGTATCAAAAGCAAGGGTCTGCGGCATATCCATAGAACGGATCGGTGTGCCGCCTGCAGAACCAGCATTAGCAGGGTCAACGATGTCAGTGACATCTACATACTGCCAGGCCAGATACAGGTACTCATTGTCCCATGCTGCCCACAAATGGGTAAGATCCATTGGCGTTTCATGCATAGACCAGTTGCTTCCAAGTGAACGCGGATCATCACCGGCCATGTCGATGGCAATCAGCATGTCATCTGTCCATTCACCATTGTTAATTCCATCAATTGTGATTGGAGTAGATATCCGCTTACCAAATGAGGGGTTAGTGGAATACGGCTTGTCTCCACCAGGAATAACGATAATATCTTTCGATGTCACCACGGTAAGCTCAGCGCTTGCTGCGGAGAAGTTATTTGCTGCATCGAAAGCCTTTACAGTGTAGGTATACGATGTTTCAGCAGTCAAACCTGTGTCCTTGAAAGTAGTTGTTGTTGAAGTTCCTACCTTTACTGCACCACGATAGATGTCGTAACCTGCCACAGCAACATTATCTGTTGAAGCCGCCCAGGACAGGCTTACCGCCGTGGATGTCTTACCGGTCGATATAAGGCTTGCTGGAACACTTGGCGCTTGTGTATCAGTTCCAGCTGAAGTTCCAACCGTTACTTCATTGCTGGCAGCCGAAAAATTACCTGCAGCGTCGTAAGCTTTAACTGTGTACTTATACGAAGTCGCTTCAGTTAATCCTGTATCGGTAAAGCTTGGAGTAGTTGAAGTACCCACTTTAGTTCCATTACGATAAATTTCATAACCGCTTACGCCAACATTGTCTGTCGAAGCTGTCCAGGACAGACTTACCGAAGTAGCGGTACTGCCAGTGGAAGCAAGACTCGCAGGTGCGCTTGGCGCTTGTGTATCACCAGAATCTCCTGAACTGAACTTCATGTCGTCAACTACAAAACTTCCCGCACCATCTGCTTCAGTTCCACGAAGGATAGCATAGACTCTAGCGCTTGTAGCAGCTGCCGGCACCTTCCCACTGAGCTGCAGAGGAACAAAGCTGTCACTTACTTTACTGTAGTCAACCTTTGCATAAGAGATATAAGTGTTGCTCGCATTGTAGAAATCGATGTACAGCTGAACCTTCGCATTGGTTAAGCTGTCGACTTTGAATTGGCCGCTTGCAGTGTATGAAGCATCACCTACAACCGGAACCGGTTGAGACACCATAACCGCATTATTGTTAGCCATGTTGGACCCAGTCAGCTTCTGGGCCTTGCTGCCAGATGCAACTGGTGCTGCAACTACTTCAAATGAAGAGGTCACACCTGATGTCGCTGATTTGGCCCAACTGTTCGCCACACCGTTAGTACCGGTATACGTTTCAAAGCTTGGGTTAACAAGCAGGTTGCTGCTGTCTACAGCAAGTGTCTTCACACGGAAAGCCGCGCTTTCATCAGATACATTATTAGCAGCATCACGAGCCTTCACGGTAAAGCTGTAATCCGTATTTGGCGACAGGCCTGTAACTTTAAAGCTTGTGGTTGCTCCCGCCACACTTCCAGCCAAAACACTGCCGCTGTATATGTCGTATCCCGTTACCCCAACGTTATCCTTTGACGCCGTCCACTCAAGAGCAACACTGGTTGTAGTTGCTGTACCCGTTACATTGGTTGGCGCCGAAGGTGCAGTGGTATCACCCGCGCTCGGTACTTCAATAGTTACTTCATTGCTGTTAGCAGAGAAATTATTTGCAGCATCACGAGCGCGGACTTGGTACTTGTAAGTCGTACCTTCCTTTACGGTACTGTCGATAAAAGTTGTTGCATTCACCGTAAATGTCTCCGTGTTCGTACCACTCTTACGAGTAATTTGATAATCGGCTACGCCAACATTGTCAGTAGAGGCACCCCAAGTCAACGTGATTGTCTTAGGAGATCCACTGCTGAGATTGCCAGCAAGATTAGCTGGAACAGAAGGAGCAACCGTATCTACTCCTTGCGGTTTCTCCCCAAGCTTCACTTGCCCTGGAGCATTATTAATGCCAGGAATATAAATATTGTCGCCTTTGTTGAAGAAGTAGTTCTTCTGACCGTTACTGTCCCAAACATTGCTTCCGTTGTTGAAGCAAGCCTCCAGACGGGTTGCAGTTCCAATATCAACAGTAATTTTTTTGTAGCCAGGGTTCAGAGAATCATTCTCCATCTTCACGCCCGGAACGGACGTCCAGGTGCCACCCTCGGCACGATAGTGAATATTAACATTTGTCCAGCCCTCTTTGTAGTAGACGGTAACCTTGTTGCCTGGCTTTGGTTCTTCCGGTTTACCGGCAGTCACTTTACCTGCGTCATAGGTATTGTCGCCTTTGTTGAAGAAATAGTTCTTCTGATTGTTGCTGTCCCATTGACCGCTGCCATTATTGAATGCTACCTCCGCGCGTGTTGCCGTCGAGGTACCCAGGTCAATCGTGTACACAGCATATCCCGGAAATTCAGAATCTGCCATTTTCACACCAGGAACGGCTGTCCATGTTCCGCCTTCGGCGCGATAGTGGATGTATGGAGTTGCGTATCCTTTTTTGTAGTAGACAGTAACGGTGTTATCCGTACCTTGTTCAGGTGGATTGGTCTTGACACTAAGCTCGTTACTTGGATCAGAGATTCCGCCAGATTGGCTTCTGGCAATAACTTTATAGGTATATGTTGTCTCTGCAGTCAAGCCTGTATCCTTATAAGTTACTGCTGATGGCGATCCAACCTTGATATTGTTGCGGTATACATCGTAGCCGGCAATTCCGGAGCTGTCAGTTGACGCATTCCAAGTCAATGTTACGGTCTTATCTGTCTTCGCAGATACAGCCAGGTTTGATGGAGCCGTCGGTTTAGTTTTGATACGTGGATCTGTATCGAACCATGTGCTTCCGTCATACCAGCCTGTTGCTGTTCTTGTGAAGCCAGCCTGGTTCTGGGCAGGCAATTGTTTGCCTGTGCTGTCTTTAAAAATAATCGTAGCTTGTTCAGCTTTGTCGAAGGTGTACACATACCAGTCTCCGCCATCGCTTGTCATTGCTGGTGCTGTAGCCCAGGTTGGGTCATTGTCCTTAGGCGCTGTACCGTAGAAGTAGATCGAAGGTGTTCCCCATCCGGCTGGTTTCTTGAAGTAAATTTCCAGCTTGGCATTAGGATCGCCCTTCGTAAAATCGAATGATGCCGTACCTTCGCCATTTTCATTTACAGCGTACATTTTCAGTGTCTTCGTGTCATTAATGGCCATGCCTGCGCCAATTGTGATTGTTGTTCCATTGGTAAATGCAGTTCCGTTAATCGGATCACTGCCATCCAGCGTGTACTTGCCGCTGTCCGCATTTTTGACCGAAAGCGTTACAGTAGTCGTTTCCGTTTTGAATTTACCTCCTGCTGGTGAGGCAGTCAGAACCGGGAACTTTTTGTTCACACCAACATTTTCAATCAGAATAACCCCGTTGACTCCAGCGGTAAATTTAGCTTTGCCTCCGCTTACAACTACTTCGTTCTTCGTGTAAGCATCGCGTACAGTTGTACCATCCGGGAATACGCCGGATACATTGACATCTACAGTTCCGGAAGCTCCTGTAGCCACAACTACTTTATCCAGAATATCATCCTTCTCATAGATGCGTGAGAACGTATAAGGGCTATCCGCAAGCTTCTTATGAGTTCCTGCGCCTACTGCAATGTGGTTGTTTCTGAATTGTCCAAGCTTCTGCCAATGTGACAGAACACTTTGGTTAATGCCGCTCCAGTTCATATCTGAACGTGAGCCTTGGTCCGGGTCTGATCCGGTAGGCCCGAACGGCCTTGCCGTCTCATCTCCATAGAAGGTCTGCACCGCGCCAGGAAGCAGCAGCAAAGCTGTACCTGCATCAATCAAGCCAGCACGGTTGTACAGATTTCTATCGTGGGACGAGATGTAGCTAAGCATATTATAGTTGGGCAGATCGTTATTAAACTCACTTGCGTAACGAGAGAACAGTCCTTCCAGATCGCTCTTATTCGCATTTTGGAACGAGAAGTTGATTAAGGAATCAAATCCATTGTCGAAATAAGTGCCGTCTCTGCCGAGACCTTTATCGTACACTTCACCTGTCATCCAGAAGTTATCTGTCCAATTTGCTCCCGGTTTCGTAGGATTGTTCTGTCTCCACTTCGCCAAGGCACTGCTTGCGCTAGTCTTGAGTTCTTTCCATCTGTCTGCCTGAACGTGCTTCGCAGTATCAACACGGAAGCCATCAACTCCGAATTCCTCGACCCATGAAGACAGCCATTTGATCATGTAGTCCTTAGGAGCGACGTTCAAGTCTTGGCGGTATTGCTTGGCGGCTGGAACAATCCAGTTGTCGTATCCGCTTGTTTCTTTGTTGAACTTCGTTTTCAAGATCGGTGGTAGACCGGTAGGAGTAGTAGACTCCGTCTTGATATCAGGCAGGAACCCTACGCATTGCGTCAGATCGCTGCCGCCGCATTGATCGTAACCCGCAATATTGTTGGCGCGAATCCAGCTGCTTCCCCACCAGGAAGCCCATGCACTCGAATTATTCGTATTCATAATGGTGTTGTGCGTGTGCCAGTTCTGGCCTTGGTTCTTATCTGGAGTCCAGTTGCCGGCGAGTCCGCCGCGGTCTCCGTACCCGTATTCCGCCATGTCCACAAGTGTCGGATAAGCGACATGGTTCATAACCACGTCAAAGACAACGCGGATTCCCTTGCTATGAGCGAGATCAACGAACTCGCGCATTTCATCGATAGTACCTATGCTCTTGTCCATTTCAGTGAAATCAAGACCATAGTAGCCGTGGTATCCATAGTGAGCAAAGTCACCATCTTTACCGCCTACCCAGCCGTGCATTTGTTCCCAGGGAGCTGTGATCCAAATTGCATTTGTACCCAGATCTGTGAAGTAGCCTTCCTCCAGTTTCTTGGTCAGGCCTTTAATATCTCCGCCATGGAATGTTCCCACATTCGAGCCCCAGGCATCAGACTTAGGTCTGCCATAAGCGCCGTCATTGCTGGTATTCCCGTTGTTGAAACGGTCTGTCATGACAAAATAAACATTCGCATTATCCCAACTGAATGGGTTTGCTTCTTGCTGCTGTCCGCCGTTGCCGATTTTCACTACAGCAGGAGCACTGTATGCTGATTTCTGTCCGATCGTATCTACTGCTCTGACTGTGTAGGAATATGTTTTGTCATTTGCTATTGTTGTGTCTGAATATGCCGTTCCCGTTGTTTCGCCCTTCAGCGTACCGTCACGGTAAATTTCATATTTCACAACACCCTTGTCATCCGTAGAAGGACTCCATGTCACGTTGACAGAAGTAGTGCCTACTGCTGTTCCCTTTACATTCGTTGGTGCAGTTGGAAGCTGGTCTTGCGTTCCACCGTCACCTACGGTAACTGTAGTCGCAGTGCTGAATGCAGATTTCTGTCCGATCGTATCGACAGCCTTAATCGTATAAGAGTAGGTCTTGCCTGCAAGAACTGTTGAATCCGTGTAGGCAGTGCTAGTGGATTCACCAATGAGAGCGCTGTCACGATAGATTTCGTATTTGACTACTCCCTTGTCGTCACTAGATGCTGTCCATTTCAAAGTAACGGATGTAGTGCCTGTTGCTGTTCCTTCAACATTTGTTGGTATTGTAGGAGGTTGATCGGTTGGAGTTGCCACATCAGGTACCCATACCGATACAGAACCATCTTTAACCTTGAATGTACCATTACCATTGGAGCCAATCGTTACTTTATCAGAGAAGTTGCCTGTGATATCTTTCCATTGTTCACCGGCGTGGCTTGTTCCGACATACATCGTTTTTGATCCGCCGGTACGGTCTGTCATCACTGTTGCCAAGCCGGAGTTCGGTTTGCCAGCCAAGCCTTCACGAGTCCAGCCGATCAAGTCATCATTATCCAGATAGTCGTTTTGTTTGCCGTATGCGTAATCCTTGCGTGCTTTCAGCAGCGGATCAAGCTTGCTTTTCAGAGATTGGATTTTACCAGTTCCAGGACCAGCCGTGCTGCTGCTTCTTGTACCATAGTAGTCACCATAGAATACCGAAGGATAACCTTCCTGGCGTGTTAGCGTGAACGCATAAGCAAGTGGTTTGAACCAATCAAGAACCGGTGCGCCATGTGCATCTGCTAAACGGTCAGGCTGCGTATCATGATTCTCAACAAAAGTAACGGACTTAACCGGATTGGTTCCTGTCAATGTTCCGCTGGCCAGGTTGCGCATGCTAAAGCCTCCATTGGAGCTGGAAGCTGCCGCAAAGTTGTTGCGGAGCGGGAAATCAAATAAGGACATGCTTTGATTCACTTTGCCCAGGTAAGAATTCAATTCATCTGTACCACCGATATATTCGCCGACAGAGAACAGCTCCTTGCCTGTTTTGGCACGGGCATTTTCTACGAAATCCTTCATGAAGCTAAATTTGATATGTTTAACAGCATCAAGTCTGTAACCATCCAGCCCCATTTCGTTAACGTACCATACGCCCCATTTTTTAATTTCATCTGCAACTGCAGGATTATCATAGTCAAGGTCGGTACCCATCAGGTAATCGTAGTTGTCTTTCTCGGTGCTAACCTCCCAATCCCATGACTTGCCTGGGTAACGATAAATTTTACCGTAGTCATCTGAACCATCAAAGTCCGTCCAATCCCATTTGAAAGAGGAATAGGCATTGTTACGGCCATCAAAATTGTATTTGGTGTAAACGTTTGTATTAAACTCGCCAATCGTATTGTTCCGGTTCTTGCCATCTACTTGCGTAACTCTAATATTCTCGCTTTGATCGCCGCCCATCATATGGTTGACTACGATATCGGCGTATACCTGAATATTATTGTTGTGAAGTGAGTCGATCGCCGACTTCAATTCAGCTTTCGTACCGTATTTGGTACGTACTGTTCCTTTCTGGTTGAATTCACCCAGATCATAGAAATCATAAACGCCATAACCGACATCATCGATTCCCACGTGGCCCTTATAAGCAGGTGGTATCCAGATCGCTGTGATACCCACATCGCTCAGATTAGCGGCTTCAGCAGCAAGATGGTTCCAATGTCCACCATCCTTAGGGGTATTCCATTCAAAATACTGCATCATCGTGCCATTAACCGGCACACTGCTTGTTGCTGCTGGCGCTGCTGCCTGCGTTACTGCAGACGCTGCTGTTGGGCCTGCTGTGACTGATGCCGCGTGGGGCTCTGCGGCCCCTACTGCCCGAGCCACTGTCGGCTTTGCTGCCGGGGTCCCTGTGGCTGCTGCTGCTTGCCCCGCCGGCAAGACCGCAACGCTCCATACCGCCGAGCAGAGCAGCATCATACATAGTAAAACTTTGAAACTCCTTTTACCCATTAACTTAATTCTCCTCCTCTAACCTTTGGTATGAAACGAGTAACGTGATCCTGACCAGAAAGCGATATGCTTTAAAAGGCTGGATTCATGCGAAAGCAATCGTTTTCATCCAAAATTAATTTTACCAACTTATGTTAAAATTCAGTTAAAGTAAGGGAATAAGTTTTTAAGAAAAGTCATAGATTAGTAGATAAACGTTGTGTTAATGTTATGCATCCATGGATTCTATCATGAGTGAAACCGATCCATTAAATTTATAGCCGGCACCTCTAACCGTATGGATAAATATCGGTTCACTCGGGTTTTTCTCGATTTTTTGCCGCAAGTTATAAATATGAACCATGACGGTTCGTACGTCCCCGTGCTTAATGTCCTTCCAAATGAGATCATATAGAGTTTCGGTGTGAAATACACGATTGGGGTTCTTTGCCAGAATAATGAGGAGTTGAAATTCTTTAGAAGATAGAGAGACTTCCTTGCCATAGGCTATTACTGAGTGGGTAGTAGGATCGATCTGCAGGCCTGGATAGACTATCAAATGTCGTTGATTAACAGGGAAAGCCCGCTTATACCTACGGAGGTGTGCTCGAATTCGGGCGAGCAATACTTCAAAGCTGGAGGGTTTGGCAATAAACTCATCTGCTCCCCGGTTCAAGGCTTCAATCCGGAGATCATCCTCAGTATGATGGCTTGTACAAAGGACTGGTTTATCGCTGAAATTGCGAAGTTCTGTGCACAAGTTCAAGCTGTCTGCTCCTGGCACAGACAGGTCAAGAATAATTAAATCAGGATCTTGAGAATGAATGAAGCTGACTAATGCTTGTCCGCATTGAGCATATCCAATAGAATCATAACCATATTCTAGTAAAGATTGAACCAAAAACTTGCGAGTTTCAGTATCATCATCAACGATTACGATTTTTTCCCGCATTCATTTTCTCCTTCTTTAATATTTGAAAACGCTTTCTAATGGTGTTGAGAGATAGCCCACCGCATTTCCATAGCGGTCGTTTGTTGGCCTATCCCTGGTAAAACAATAGTTTGAAGTTATTGTTATTTTTAACCTATTGTAGATATTAACATTACAAAGTGACCTTTAGATCGGGTACAAAGTCCTGTTATTTTCATACATATTTATTATTTAGAGTATAGTTTTGACTAATGTCATTCTTACATAATAAAAACTCCTCTCCAGAACTTGTGATTAGACAAGCACTGAAAAGGAGTATTATCGTCTGGATCATAGGATCATCTACAAATTGTTCTCTTGCTCTTCTTCCCGGAAGTAAGCTCCAACTATAACGGTAACGAGGCAGGCAATTAATACCGAGCCAAAAGGTACTGTGTGAAATAAATATGTAAGTAAATCAGGCGCTTTAGTGAACATCTCAATTTTAAAATAATCTAGTATAAAGGGAACTATAAACCATCCTAATATCACGGATATCAAAGTTATGAAGAAGGTAGCTACCAGCATATTATTACCTCGCTTAAGGAGAGAACCCAATCATTGATATCAGGATTAATTTTTTTTCTCCATATCAATTTTCGATATTGAAATAGACATCGTTAAACATACCTATTACTTTCACTGGGTGCATACCATCATTAATCGTAAATACCGAAAACAGGGTGTAGTTATCACGGGCTGTCATAGCACTCAGTATAGGTTTTCCAATAAGGTTTGTCATTCCTGCTGCAAATGCATTGTTGCTAGAGGATGAGACATTTATGTGATCCACTACATACTCAGTAAAGTCCTCCTTGGAAGGATTAGTTGCTGCTAAGATAATCGCTATAACTATTAATATGGCTAGAAATCCAAATGAACCTTTCTTCTTCCCCCCATGATTTTGGATCTGAGTTGTAGAATCCATATTGTTATGTGTAAGATTAATTTCAATCTCCCCCGTTTAAAGATAGGTATTTAGATGTCTGAATTATAAACTGTACTGGGACATACTGTAAATGAAATTTGGTTCATAATACTTAGTACCCTTCTCTTATGCAACCTATTTACCAAAACAACAGTATACCTCGTTACCGTTAGTCCAAAGCAGCATTTCCGACCTTCACATGAGTGAAAACTTTCGTTCTCATCGTTCAGGTTAGGATTTTAAGATATAAAAAAAAGGAAATCCCTTATTTCAAGGGATTTCCTTTTTAAAAAGATGCCGAGGACCGGGATCGAACCGGTACGGTAGTCACCTACCGCAGGATTTTAAGTCCTGTGCGTCTGCCAATTCCGCCACCCCGGCGTAATTACGCCACTTTCAGCTGAAAGCCATTTTACATTATTGGCAACGAAATAGATCATACCATGTTGCTTGCTAGTATGTCAACACTATCTATAAACCCCAACTTTTTATATGGATTGAACTAAAAGACTGCGTGATCGATTCTTTTGTATAACAAGTGTTAGCCTTGATCTATGCGCTCATTTCTTTAATTCATTCCATATAGATAGAAATGTATGAACTGCCTTTTTCCTCACATAATAAAGTGAATAGCTACAACCATTAAGGAGGCAACCATGTATAACTGGCGGAAAATAGCCCTTTCCCTGATCTTAAGCACTGGCGTAATCTTAGGTTATGGGACCTCTGTGGCGGCTCAAGAGGCACCGATGGGACGTGATTACTTTGAACCCCGGGGGGAAATTGTATGGGAGGTTCCTACTGAGGACAAGGTGGTTGCTCTTACTTTTGACGATGGACCTGACCCCAAGCAGACTCCTGTCATCCTTGATCTGCTCGAACAATATCAGGCGAAGGCAACCTTCTTCGTGATTGGTAACCGGGCTATCCAATATCCGGAGCTTCTTAAGAAGATGTTCACAAAAGGGCACGAAATTGGCAATCACACCTACAACCACACGTATTTCAATGCGAGAAATTCCCAATTATTCGATAAAGAAGTCACCCG
Source organism: Paenibacillus sp. SN-8-1 (assembly GCF_050995535.1). NCBI lineage: Bacteria > Bacillati > Bacillota > Bacilli > Caryophanales > Paenibacillaceae > Paenibacillus > Paenibacillus sp. SN-8-1. Next base: position 1,678,844 of record NZ_CP194782.1, on the reverse strand, counting down.
TGCTGAAGAATCGATATATAATGCTACAGGGAAGCGTTCCGTCCTATTCCGCCCACCAGGCGGTTATTACAATAAAAATATTGTAACTTCGAGTCATAACAAAGGCTACCAGGTTGTATTATGGTCCTGGCATCAGGATACACGGGACTGGGCAAAACCTGGCGTGAACCGGATCGTGAACAAGGTCCTTGGTAATCTCCGCAGCGGTGATATTATTCTCATGCACGACCATGTGGAGGGCAGCTCCCAGACCACTCTCGCTCTAAAGACCATTCTCCCAGAGATCCAAAAACGCGGTTATCGCTGCGTTACCGTCAGTGAGCTGCTGAAGCATCAGAAGCATGCAGAACCCGTAAAAGATGTGCAGGACAACGATAAAAAGACAGGGCTGTAGAACAAAGTGCGGGCCCTGAAGGCCCGCTTGTTCCAATACAAGAGAATCCTCAGATCCACAAACCGCGGGTGATGATGACAAGAAGAATGAAGAGTACAAGAATATAGCCAGTGGATGACCAGATTCCTGCGGAAGGCGCTGGAGCATGACACACAGGGTGCTCATATACAGGTGGACAGTGATGATAATGAGCTCCATGTATGTGCATATGCTCATTTTCATAACCGTGTGCTGGAGATGTAAAAGTCGGGCTTTGCATTGGGGCACCGTATCCCATTCCCAATTTTTTGTTCTCTGTCATGCCTAAGGCAGCATTGTTCATTGATTAACTCCTCCTTGATAGTTGACTTACCCTACCATATGCCCGCTGGCGCCTGATGGGCTGGGTGTACGCCCCTTTGGAGGAAATAAATGCGGAAGTGGAGGACGAGCCTGGAGGGTTAATGCTGTGCAATGTCTTCTATTTTCCAAGAAACATATTCGCTACCATTACTCCTACGGTTATCCCGATTACGTACTTGAGCAGATCAAGCCACATTTTGCGTTCTGCGCTGCTGTCTTTGCCTGCCTGCTGAAGGAGTGTGAATATCTTATTTTCTAAAGAATCGAACTTGGCCATCATCGTATTGAGCTGAATTTCCATTTTTAGGTTGGACTCTTTAAACTGGTTGATACTCTCATCATGACGATGATCGTTTTCTTCCAAGAGCTTGATTTTTGTTATCGTGTCAATGTTCTCAGCTGCCAGCCGGGTAAACTCATTAGATAGTTCTGCAAGTCCCTTTTCCACCTCTTCAAGCCTTTGAATACAACCTACTTTCTCAGTCTCTCCCTCTTTATTCAAGTTCCCGTCAACCATAACGAGCCTCCTTTCTACACGAAAAAAGTTTTGCTAGATGTGCCCTCGTTATTCCATGGGCTTAAAAATATGCCTAGCGGCGCTGTTTGTTTATTCTGATCCAAAATTGCCTCTATATGGAATGAACTAAAGAAATGAGCGCATGGATCAAGGCTAACACTTGTTATGCAAAAGAATCGATCACGCAGTCTTTAGTTCAATCCATATAGTTGTGGCCATTAGCGCAACAAATTGTTCTACAGCTCGTTTAACTGAACAAAGAGAATATTTGAAGAGGGGGAGCATTTAGTGAAAACGACATCCCTGTTGGGAATGTTGGTTCTAATTGTTTTTTTAGCGGCCTGCGGACAAGAAAAGAAGGTTGAAACCTCTTACCTGGAGGTGAAGGCATATCAAGGTGACCGGCAAGAGGTTCTGAAGGTGATAAATAAGCGCGTCCAGTATTTCAATAATCGTGATGAAGAACAATATCCAGCCGTCTTCACATCCTCGAGTTCTCAAAACAATATCGATGCTTATAAGGGAGATGATACGCAAATCACGGTCCTCAAGAATCCAAAGTTTTTGAATGAAAGCAAAGATCAGATAGCTGTAACGGTTCGAGAAGAATATAAAGATTCCCCTTATGGTTCCGTAGGAGATACAGTGTATTACTTATTCAAGCAGGATGATGGAAGTTGGTTAATTAATGGTTTGGACTGATTTAATTATGAGGTTTGCCGCGTTCATGATACAACCAACTAAGGTGTATTCTACAACTTAGAACCATTAAGAACGAGCTTTCATCCATGCGTGACTAATGATTTCGAAATTAGAAGGTTATCATGTCTTTCTAACATCGATTTGATTCTTAACCGCTATTCTCATATTCAACTCCTTTCCTATTAAAGATCATTACCGGGAAGCCAAGCTCTCGGATCATTCCGCTAAAATATAAATGACCGGTCTCTACCGAGCCGGTCTACAATTATGGGCTTGTCCGCCTTCGGTGTCCTTTGCTTAACTTCCCGATGATATAACTATAACACCGGTTTTGCCTAATGAACGGCCATCTTCCGGCCATCAAGCGGCCACTTTCCGGCCAGCCCTAACGATCTCAAATAGAGAGTCTTCTTCCAACAGTATCAACTCCAACCAGACTCCAAAAGCAACAAAACCAGCTGACCTAGGTCAACTGGTTCTGTGAAAAGCACCCATATAAAGTTGTTACCTCACGTTCTCTATAAATCTTAAGCCAGGACCTCAAGTTTAAGAGCAAGGGCAAGCTTGTACATAGCCTGTGCCTTCACCCTGCGGTACTTACGCTCACTTACGCCAAGATCTCCACATACTAGATAGTCATAAGTATCATCCGTGTCCAAATATCGCTGACGAATGAGGTCCCTCTCAAGCTCACTCAGACACATCAGGGCTTTATCCATCATGACGGACTTTCTTTCCATCAAAAGCTCTCTGTCCGCATTCCATACCGCATGGTTCTCCGTTGTTTTACTAACCATATTGGTTGATCCATGAACTCGAGGCTCATACCTGGAAGTGGTTCCAGCCTCTCGCCGGATTATTCCGATACGTCTAAAGATACGAACCGTCTCCAGTTCCTCTTCGACCCGCTTCCGTGTGGCTTCATTATTGACGGCAGGCAGTTCATAAGTTAACTGCAAAGCGTTACCTCTACTCTTCATCATAATCATATCCCCATTCTCCGTATTTTTGGCAACAATTTGTTTCCTGGTAAATCTCATTATACGCAACAAATTGTTGCTGTCAATCGCAAATAAGAAACTAATTGTTGCGTACTTCTTCACACAATGGGTATAATAGAAATAAGCGAGGTGATGTAGTGTTTACGGACAGATTAACTCAGCTCAGGCTCTCCAAGGGCTTGACCCATCAAGATATGGCTGATAAATTAGGAATGACACGGCAGGGATACGGACATTATGAATCCGGCAAGCGCACGGTCGATTCCGAAACCTTGGCAACCCTCGCAGATATACTGGAGGTAGATGCAGACTACCTGCTGGGCCGAACCTCACAGCCTAAGCACGAAGAGACCGGGATTGCTTTTTACGGTGGACCGGATCAATATAGCCAGGATGAGATTGAAGTCATGGAAGCTGCCCTTAGAGCTTACCGGGAACAAAAAAAGAAGCTGCTTCGGTAGAAAGTCCTGCCCTTACATTAAGGGCATTATTTTTCGTCTTATATACGAACATACATTCCCTAACTGGAGGAATCTGTTATGGATTTATCTTTTTACTATGAAACCGAGCTTGAACAATGGATCAGCTCCCGCTACATACAACATGGAATTCTTCATCCCTCGGATTTGGATATTGATGAAGTATCCGCTGCCTTCGAGGTTGATCTTGTGGAATATGAGGGTCCGCCTTTCAGCTGTAATATGACAGACGTCATCTTCCTGCCCAAAGGGATGGATACGCTCACTAAGCGGCTTGTCTTCTTTCACGAGCTGTGTCATGTTCTCCGGCATGCGGGTAATCAGAGACATATGCCTGAACTCTTCCTGCAGCAGCAGGAGATAGAGGCAGAGCGATTTCTCCAATATGCCGCAGCTCCCTTCTATATGATTAAGGAGCTTCCACTTGGGGAGAGACAAAAAGAAGCTGTTGAGCTTATTTCCGCAGAATTCGCACTTCCCTATAAATTCTCTTACACGAGGCTGCTGCAAATTCAGAACCGGATTCTTAATCAGATCACCGCTCAGGAGAATGCAAGGCTATCAAGTTCTAATGAAGATGGAATTGATGCTCATCGACAATCTGCACAGTCCGAGGAAACCAAGCGGATATTGACTCAGCTATCCAGACAGCTAAGCAAGGGAGTGAAGAAGTTTTGGCAAGATTAGGTGTCTTAACAGAGTTTGGTATAGATGCCCAGGCTCCAGCAATTCTGCTGGTGAAGTTAGATCTGGAAGAACGGGACTGGTCTTCTATCCTGTATCTACAGGTAACGCCGCCATGGGAGCAGTTTGAGCCAGAGGAATTTGGGGATGGGATCGGAATCACGGTACTCCTTGAGGATATCGTACAGGTACAAGGGAATGAGGACTTTATCGGGATCGATCTTCCACGCATCCACCAGCGTCATCAAACGTTAGATGTGGATCAATTGATCATTCGGCTTCAAGATATTGAAGAGGTGCTGAGTGCGTATATGTGATAGAAATAATAAAAAAACCGGAAAGAGCTATGCTCTTCCCGGCATCTTCCAAACGCTTAACGGTGCTCGAACAAATCGATTGTCCCGAGTACAATATGAGCCAGACCAAAACCGAGCGCTCCAGTTGCAGCCATCTTGTACCGGCTTCTTAGCATGGAAGCAGCTGTAGCTGATACCACTGCACCAAGAACCGTTGGAACCAAGCCTTCACGCATGCCTAACACTCCCCTTAAGTTTGGTTTGAAAGACACCATTTATTCTGGGTGAAATTAGGCTGGATTATTCATACTCCCCGGCGAATGTCTATCCTGGCGGTAATCGATTTGCTTTTCCGCGGCCATATATGATCTTGAGCTCTTCCATTGCGGCCTGCTCCTCGTTATCGATACACCATTCTCGCAGTGCCTCAATCGCCTTTAGCTTACCGTTGCCACCATCTCGCCAGGTCAGCAGTTCTGCCACTTTAATCATAAGTGCTACCAGACTGCTGTTATCCTGCTTCGTCTTTTCAGCCTTTATTTTATGAAATAAAGCCTCTCGCTCCCAATCCAGCAAAATCTCTTCCCCTATTGTAGGCTTAAGCAGAGAATAGACCTTACTGCATTCAGGACAGCGAACGGCCTCTACTTGTTGGCTTTTGAAGAGCACACTAATATCATGATTGCAGACCTGACAATTGAACTTCACATTAATCTCAGGTATAGGTAATTCCATTTTGCATTGGCCCCCCAACTTTGATGAGTATTCGAGTCAAAAGTACAATATGTTTACCCAAAACTAGGAATTAGGAATCTTTTTCATCGTAAGTTGCAAGGAGAACTTCTATTAGGACTAATACAAAATGGATCATGTTCAATTTTTGGTTATTTTTACTAATTAAATATACCAAGAAAAACTTCCAGCAACAACACTTTTCACACATAAAACAAAGACGAGCCTAATCGACTCGTCTTTGCCTATCTTCATTATTTACCGTTGTGATGAATTAGATGAAAGTACGGGTAATAATCACCAGCAGAATAAAAAGAACCAAAATCACTCCTGTGGAAGTAAAAACAGGATTTGGACGATTCACTTTACATTCACTCATCGTAGTTCCCCTCCCCTCGATCCCGAGTCTAAAGTAATGTATGCTCCTCATCTGCCGGGTGCAAGGGCACTCTGGAAAGTCATTATACAATCGCCGTTATGGACAGCAAAAAACCCTTGCTTCGCAAGGGTCCTGCACGCTATGGGCCCTGAGGGACTCGAACCCCCGACCAATCGGTTATGAGCCGACCGCTCTAACCAACTGAGCTAAGGGCCCTTGTTACCTTTTTGATAAAAAAGTATTGCGGGGGCAGGATTTGAACCTGCGGCCTTCGGGTTATGAGCCCGACGAGCTACCGGGCTGCTCCACCCCGCGTCAGTAAATAGCGACATCAATTAATATACCTCATGAACACGCCATGAGTCAAGTGTCACCATTAAAGAATAAATCGAACTCCATATTTGCCCCGGCGGGAACGGAAAATTTCTATTTCACTTAGATCGTCCAGACCATAGATCCAGCCATCATGCTCAAGTCTGCGGGCCAGGCAGCCTGCTTGAAACTTCGTTCTATATAGTTTGTTAAAGTACACCCATTGCATGGATATCCGCTCACTTTCTTTTTTGATCAATACTTAGCTCTACCCTTATTATGTCCAGATTGAACCAAAAAATAGTCGCACAAAAAACCGTCCTCTGAATATTTCCAAAGGACGGCAGGTGTACTTTTAATGTGGCTATAACCCGGTTAACTTAACCTTTGGTCGCAGCTCCATCGGTTGGTGGGATATATGGAGTTCCATCAGGCTGGAACTGTGTTTTTGGGTTCTTTTTGATTTCCTGAAGCATTTCATTCCCTTTTTTCTCCCAGGCCTGGAGAGCTTCTTTTGGTGTCTTCTTATTGTCGATAACCTCTTGAATGAAGTTTTGTCCTACCATCGTAACTCCATATATACCCGGCTTCTCAGTTTGAAGTTTCTCATCATTCGAGTTCACAGGCGGAATAGGCTTCAACTTATAGAAGGCAGCCACATTGTAATTAAGTCCACTCACTGGCTTGATAAAAGATTTGCGGGATACCATTTCATAGGATGTGCTTCTTGCTTTAATCTTGGCCCAATCTGGTCCATTCACAAACTTAATGAAATCCCAAGCGGTATCCGGATTCGGTGCACTTGCATTAATAGACATATAATTACCAAGGTAGATGTCCCCACCAACGCCCGGCTTCTCCGGATGTGTAGGAATGGTTACAACATCCCAGTCGAAGGTTTTGAGCTTTTTGTTCGTCTTCGCAGCCTCGCTCATTCCAGACAGCTCCGTAACCAAGCCAACATCGCCTATAGCCATTGCTGTTTTTCCAGACATGAAGACATCGTTATCAACTGGACTATAGACCTGATTTTGCTGTGGGTTGTTCATTTGTGTATTCTCAAATAAAATTTTATCTTTTCTCAGCTGTACAATCGTGCTGATCGCCTTTTCCCACTGCGGTGTATTTACCGTCATTTTTTCCCCTTTTTCATCAAAGTATCGCAATTGCAGTGGTTGAATGTATCTATACAAATCATCACTCGCACTAGCGCCATTATAACGGTTAAATGCGAAGCCATAGATCCGGTCTTTCCCTTGACCTTTAGCTACACGTCTAGCCAGGTTAAATACCTCATCATAGGTCATGCCATCTTTAGGAACTTCTACGCCGGCGTCCTTAAAAATTTTCTTATTATAGAAGAGGGCAGAAGGCATAAAGGTTGGTGCCAAGGCATAGATGTTGTTATTACCCATTTGCTTAATTCCATCAATAACTGAAGGAACTATGTCAGCCGTATCAAACTTATCCTCTTGAATCATCGGATCCAGCTGTTTCAACATGTTCTCGTCAATCAATTTCTTCAAGCTGTTCGTGTCCGAGACAATAACGTCAACCGGATTACTGCCGGTCATCACCTTCTTCAAACTCTTTAGGGTATCCGGCGGCTGATAATTCTGGTTCTCCGAATAACGCATCTGATCACTATTGATGGCAGGCACTAGTTCTACAGTGACATTAGGATGGGTGTATTCATATACTTCCGTGAACTGCTGTCTGAAATATTGATCGTTCCCTCCACCGCCATACAACATTCCGATACGGAGCACCTTGGGCTCATTGCTGTCCTTCGCCTTATCCGAGGTACAGCCTGCGATCATCCCTGTGAGCATGATTGCAGCAAGACTTGTTGCCAAAATTTTGTACGCCTTACCAAATCGGTTTCTCAAGATTCTTCCTCCTTAATTGGTTTGGGTGGTGTAATTACAATCTTCCCTCCATCAAATTCCATGCTGGCCCTTCCCCCAATTCCAAGAGCCTCCAGGTATTCTTTGGGAACTTGCAGTCTACCAACCCGGTCAACAACAACGAATGCTTCATGAACCTCCTGAAGTCCGCCTTGATTGCCAAATCCACCTTCTTCAGAAGTCATGTCAAGTCCCGGGTTCCTCTTAACGAACTCTGTGCTTGTAAGTCCGTCACGTATCGCAACAACCCGGTCAACTTTGCTGGCAAGCGTCAGGTCATGCGTAACGATGACTATAGTAAGACCAATCTCCCGATTGATCCGGCGGAATATTTCCATAATTTGATCTGAGGTACGGGTGTCTACTGAACCCGTTGGTTCATCAGCAAGAAGCAGCTTCGGGCGATTAGACAGACCGATCGCAATGGCTACGCGCTGCTGTTCCCCCCCGGATAACTGATGAAGTTTGTTATGCATTCGGTCTTTCAGACCGACCCATTCCAGAAGCTGCTTCGCATAAGCACCATCAACCTTGCCGCTAAGCATCATGGGCATCTCGACGTTTTCCAGTGCCGTCAAGTAGGGCAGCAGATTCCGGGCATTATTCTGCCAGATGAATCCGACCGTGTTCCGCTTATACTGAACCAGTTCACTCTCATTGACTTTGAGAAGATTCCATTCACCCACAATTACCTGACCGGCAGATGGATGATCCAGCCCCCCAAGTATATTGAGAAGGGTTGATTTGCCACTGCCGCTATTCCCGATAATGGCCATCATTTCACCGTCTTCAACCGTCAAATTGAGACCTTGCAGTGCGACAACCTCGATATCCTTCGTCTTGAAAATCTTGACTAATCCTTCGCAGTGAATCACACTCTATCTCTCCTCCCCAAGCTTTACAGCCTGATGTACTTTCAGCCTGCGGATCTGCCAGAGCAGCAAGCCTGCACCCATCAATAGCATAAAAGCTACGACCATATACAACTGCTGCGTATCCTTGGCATCAAATACGATACGGAAAGGCGGCACTTGAGAGGTCACATTGTCTGCTGTCTGGAGAAAAGGAAGATACAATCGCCCGGCAAGCTTGCCGATCGCGATCCCGAGCACAATAGACAGTCCCGCTGTTAAGATCTGCTCAGCCAGGAGCATGATGGTCAACTGCCGTCTGGATAACCCCATGGCTCTTAATATCCCGAACTGAACGACTCGGCCGGACAGATTAAAGAACCAGAACAGAATGTATCCGATTAACGATACGATTACAGATACAAGAAAACCAAGACTCAAGATTCCGAATACCCCGCCTCGGGTCGGCAGTTTACTCTGAGTAACCAGTTCAGTTCTAACATCCTTAATCTTCGATATCGTAATGTCTTGCTCGGATAATTTGGTATAGATTGGTGCTACCTTGGCCCCAGGCTTCATTTTCAGCCATACTTCGTATGGAATCATAGGAACCTGATCGTAAATGTAATCCAGATTGGCAATGACAAAAGGCGCCTGATCCGGATACAGATTCGGCCAGTATGGAATGATGCCGTAGACGGCAAAATCAATCGTCTGATCATCAATTGATACAGTAAAGATATCCCCGGGCTTCAGTTTGTATTTGTCTGCCAGGTTCGTTGGGATTAAAGCTGCTGCCTCATACTGTCCCAGCAGATTCAAATATTTAAAAGGATGTGCCGGGAATAGGTCATTTCGGAACCAAGCCACTTTGGAGAAATCAACGTTATCAATCCCCATAATCTTGCCTTGACCCGCGGACTGACCGGAGACAACGATATTCCCTTTTGTCTGAAGAACTCTGGCTGCGCTCTCCACACCCGGCAAGGTGCGAAAGACTTCAAATGGCGGTTCAGAATATACAATCTTCGCATTTTTATTCTGTTGTCCACCTTGGCCTCCACCTACGCCGTCTCCTTGTGCTCCTCCTCCCTGCATGCCGCCCTGGGCTCCACCAGAACCCCCATTTCCACCTGAATTCGGTGTGATCTCCGGGGTCCCCGTCCACTGTGTCTCGACAATAACATCCGTACCATAGCTGTACAGTGTACGTTCTGTTGAATTCAGATCGATGGTTCTGGCCGCGGACGCATTATACACACCTAGTCCTAATGTAAGGACCAGAAGGATCATAAGCGGATAATAAGATAAGGCCGAGCGGGATAGCTGAGTAAGACTCAAATAGGACGACACCGGCAGCCAGCGCTTCCCTGCCCACCCGATTAATTTCAGCAACCACGGAAATATTCTCAGGAAGAACAGCCCAATCGCAAATATGGCTATTGCGGGCACGAAGAACAGAAAAGGCTGAATTTGCAGTTGGTCCGTAGTTAAGCCTGTTGTAAAAGTAAGCATCTGTCGTTCATTAAATAAATAGTAGCCGTAACCCGCCACACCAAGCAGGAGAACATCCAGGAACCAACGCTGCCAGAAGGGGCTTCGGTCAGCTCTGGCCTGCTTCCTCTTCGCGTTCACAATAGATGACCTCGCAAAAGAGATAGCCGGAATCAGTGTCGACAAGATTGCAATAATGACCGCACCTGCTCCAAGCAAGAGCGCATCGGTATTAAATCCGACCGGAATCGATTTCCGGTCTACGAACTCCAGGAACCCATTCGCTGAACCTATTGATTTCGACATGAACCAGCCAAGCAGAGGTCCAAGAACCATCGAAATTGTGCCAAGTATAATGCTTTCAAGCAGGTAGATCATAATAATCTGCCTGGTTGACGCGCCCCGGCTTCGCAGTACTGCAATATCACTCTGCTGCTTGTTAAGAGCCTGACGCGCGTTCATCACAATATAATAAAAGACCATGGCAATCATTGGTGCGGCCAGCGTGAACAGCATGGTCTGAAGCTGCAGACTTTGGCTCCGGAAGCTATTAAGCAGCTCACCAAAGGAAATCGTTACTTTGGTATTCTTCAGCTTCTGATACAGCTCGACATTGAGTCGATCCAGTGAACTCGATAAAGTGGTGATCTGGCTGGTCTTAATATCACTAAGATCAAAAGCATAGTACCAGCTTGAGTTATTTAATGGGACGTTCTGATCCTTAACAATTCCTTCGTTAAAAACAGATTCGCTTGTATACAGATTATTGGCCATGGCTTCAAAGCCCTGTACCCAATAAGGATCCGTTTCTTTTATAGGTTTAAAGGAACCTACGATCTCCACACGAAGCGTAATATCCAGACCACTGTATACCGGGTAGTTCAGAATATCTCCCACATGGAGATCATTCTGATACATACCGTCCTCCAGCATCATCACTTCAATAACGCCGTCCGCCCGTTTCTCACCAGGCAGCTTGCCTTTTGTGATGTCTATCTGATCTTTAAGACCGCTCATTGCTGCCAGCGTCATCGAACGGGTACGGCTGGCATCTACTTTGGAAGGATCTTCAGGATATACCTCAGTTCCGCGGATGGATCGGGTATTCACATAGGCCTTATACGGGAACGCAATTTCTTTAGGTACGTCTTGTCTTATGTATTGGTCCACCGCTTTAAGGCCGGGCTGGTCGGTTTTATCTCCTCCGGCAGCCTGATAGGTCATCAGAAGTGACCCGGCAGGAAGACCTGTGCTTTTCTCTTGAAGTGTTCGGGCTACGACTCGCTTGAGGGCGCCATCCGAATACATCGGGATACTCACCGTAAATGACACTGCCACGATCAATCCGAGCAGTGTGCTGAGGGTCAGCCACCTTGTATTCCACATTTTTCGGAATAAGAATCGAACCAGTGGCATTCCCATTAGCGGCCCACAACTTTCTGTCCTACGGTGAGTCCTTTTTTGATCTCAACATCTGTTGATCTCTGCTCACCCACCTCGACATCCACTTCCCGCTTGCTGCCGTCATCTTCCACGACCTGAACATAGTTGCGGGAGCCCGTTGTACGCAGGGCAGAGATCGGTATGACGATAACATTCTCCCTCTTCGAGGTGGATACCGTAACACTAAGCTGGGTTCCCCGCTCAATCCCTTTCGGATATTTGTCCAATTGAATAATCATGTATTGGTCAAGGGTTTGCTTCTTCGGAGGTGTGGTAGTGCCGCCAGTTCCATTACCTCCAATGCCACTATTTCCTCCATTACCACCTGTGCCGCCCCCATTGTCACTGCTCTTCTCCAACGCGCTGGCACTAGGAAGAACCTTGATCTTCCCGCTAATTTCTCCTACTTTATTGATGTCTACCTTGGCTGGCATTCCTACCACCAGCTTCTCAAGATCTTCCTTCTGGATGTTGGCGGCAACAACCAGATTGGAGGTATCCGCAATGACTGCAATAGTATCATAGGACTTAATCATTGCTCCCTTATCTACATTGACTGAGGTCACAGTTCCTGAGAAAGGCGCTGTGAGCACAGCTCTCGAGATTTGATCCTTCAGATCCGCCAGCTCTTGGCGGGCCTTCTCGAACTGGAGCTTCTTCGTTTCGAACTCAATCGGGTCTTTCTCATCCTGCGTGCGAAGCGCTTCCTTCATCGTGACTTCTTGCGAACGGATATCAAGCTCCTTATCACGTACGCTTTTCTGAAGCTCTTCTGTATCCAGAGTGGCAATAACCGCACCCTTCTTCACCTTATCGCCAAGCTTGATGTTAATTTCCTTAAGATGAAGCTGAAGTGTATCGCCTAGTGTAAAATATACCGGTTCTTCCCGCTGGCTAAGGAACTGCCCGCTGCTTTGAACCGTTGTCTCAAATGTATCTGACGTAACCTCGTATTCAGGCTTCTTGGAAATCTTGGGCGCCTGAATGGTGGGCAGCACTTCCTCCTCCTGTTCCTTTGGCAGCAGCCCGCAGCCCGAAGAGGCAAGTACGGTCACACATAAAGCTGCAATGCCAAGACTTCGTCCCCATTTCCCCCTGTCCTTAGATAAATTTTCCATCCACCATTTCGTAAACATGGTCTGCTACCTCCAAGATTGTCGGATCATGTGTGGTCATACAAATTGTCACATTCTCCGTCTCGATAATATTTCTGAATACCGCCATTACCTGTGCGCCCATTTGGGAGTCCAGATTGGCTGTGGGTTCGTCCGCTAGAAGCAGATGAGGCCTGTGGGCAATGGCTTTGGCAATGGCGACCCGCTGCTGCTCCCCCCCGGAGAGCTCGAAGGGCCTGTGGTGCATCCGCTTGCCTAGCCCAACCAAGTTAAGACAATGGGCAACTCGTTCCTTCCACTCTCTTGAGGGAACCGAGGCCATCCGAAGGCTGAGCTCGACATTCTCCCAGGCAGACAGAAGAGGAAGCAGGGCATATGCCTGGAAAATAAATCCGATCTGATCACGTCGAAGCACTGTTCGCCTCTTGTCGCTCAAGGTATGAAGAGTCTGACCGCGGAAATAAATTTCCCCCTCAGTTGGCTGATCCAGTCCACCCAGCATATTCAGCAAAGTGGTCTTGCCCGAGCCCGATCTCCCTTTAAGCATGACCAGTTGCCCTGGCAGCACTTCCATCTGTATCCCCTTGAGCACATGTAAGGACTGCCCTCCGACCTGAAAGGACCGATGAACATCCTTCACCTCGAGAATAGGCTCCGATGACTTATGTATGAGGACCGGATTACTTGCTTGTTCAATTTCTTCCTTGTAAGGCTCAGATCTAGTAGAGTCCAAAATCTCTGAGTCTACCAAATTATCATGCAGCTTGACTATATCCGGCCCCGAATCAGAGACCAGTGTGGAGGTGGACAAAGAGTCTTTCTCCGCTTCCGATGCCTCGTCTATAGGACGTTTGCGCGCCCATAGCCTCATAACATGACCTCTCCCTATGATTAGTGTATGTAAATATTTCCAAGTCCTTTCGAATTATAAACGTTTTATGCTGTAAAAAAGTTACAATATGTTTATAAGAAAATCTCACTATTTTTACTCTTGATATAAAAAAAAGACAGCCGGCAAATGTCGGCTGTCTTCACGCATAACTATTTAATTCTTTTACCAAATCGAATTCATCTCTTAATTGCCAAATGACGATGGGTCTTCTCTCCAGGATTTGAGCAGTTCCAAATCCTGTTCTTGAATGGTACCCTTCTTCACAGCAACATCAATCAAGGCTGTGTAATTTGATAAAGATTGAATCGCAATCCCTGCTTCACTAAAGGCATTTACCGCCTTGTCCAGCTGGTAACTGAAGATGGCAAGCACTGCTTGCGGCGTAGCTCCAGCTTCCTGGACCGCTTGCGCTGCCTTGATGGAGCTGCCTCCTGTGGAGATCAGATCTTCAATCACGATTACCTTCTGACCTGACTTAATCAGACCTTCGATTTGATTCTCCTTGCCATGCCCTTTGGCTTTATCGCGGATATATGCCATAGGCAGACCTAGTTTCTGCGATACGAAGGCCGCATGCGGAATCCCTGCTGTTGCAGTACCCGCAATGACTTCTGTATCCGGGTACTGCTCTCGGATCAAGCTTGCGAACGATTCAGCGATCAGATCACGAACCTCGGGAAATGACATCGTAAGACGATTATCGCAATAGATCGGTGATTTAATGCCAGAGGTCCACGTAAATGGCTGATGTGGGCGTAGCGCAACCGCGCCAATCTCAAGCAGACTTTCTGCAATCTTGGACTCTGTTTCTCGTTGATTCAGCACTAGATGGTCATCTCCTCTATGATTTGCTCAGCCGCGCGTCTCGGATCCGCATTCGCGGTAATCGGACGACCTACTACGATGAAGTCTGTTCCTCTACGAATGGCCTCACCCGGTGTAAGTGTCCGGGACTGATCACCCTTCTCGCTGCCCTGCGGACGAATTCCCGGTGTGACCGTCTTAAACTCTGTACCGCAGGCATCTTTAATCGCGTTCACTTCCAGCGGCGAGGCAACCACCCCGTCCAGACCGGCTTCTAGCGTTCTGCGGGCATAACGAACCACGGTTTCTTCAACCGCACCCGGAATACCAATCTCTTCGTTCAACGTCCGCTGATCGGTACTGGTAAGCTGGGTTACAGCAATGATCAATGGGGCAGTGAGAGAGGCATCTTGTGCAAGAGCCTCATTCACGCCTTCTCTGGCAGCTTTCATCATCAACACACCGCCTGCGGCGTGAACATTGAACATATCCACACCAAGACGGGTGATACTGTTCGCGCCACCTTTGACCGTATTCGGAATATCATGCATTTTGAGATCCAGAAATACGTTATAACCTTTATGTTTCAATTCACGTACGAAATCGGGGCCAGCCGCATAGTACAGCTGCATGCCAACTTTCATATAGCAGGGTATCCCCTGAAGCCGATCAATGAGCAGCCTGGCTTCCTCTGCTGAGGAATAGTCCAAGGCTACCATCAAACGTCCGGCAATATTATTAGTTCTCATTTTGTTACATTCTCCTCCCTATAATCAGTTCTAATGCCCTGATGCAGAAGAAGGATTAGACAGTAGTTAATGAAGGCATTGCCTGTGAAGTAAAGTTAATGGATTCGAGCATCGTAAGTAATGCGCGAACCGTATCCAGTGAAGTCATACATACCACGCCATTCTCTACTGCTTCGCGGCGGATTCGGAATCCGTCACGCTCAGGCTCTTTGCCCTTCGTCAATGTATTGACCACAAAGTGAGCTTTACCTCCGCGGATCAAATCAAGAATATTAGGTGTGCCTTCGCTAAGCTTATTCACAGTCGTTACGTGAATACCAGCTTCCTTCAGGGCTTCAGCGGTACCACCAGTTGCAATAATGTTGTACCCCAGGTTGTTGAATCCACGGAACAGTTCAATAGCTTCTTCTTTGTCTTTATCAGATACCGTAGCAATCATAGAACCTGTTGCAGGAATCTTCATACCTGCACCGATCAGCCCTTTGTACAAGGCCTTCGCATAGTTCTGGTCGCGACCCATAACCTCACCGGTCGATTTCATCTCAGGACCAAGCGTAGGCTCTACCCGGCGCAATTTGGCAAAAGAGAACACCGGTACTTTTACCGAGACAAACTCGCTCTCTGGCCATAATCCATCCACATAACCCAGGTCTTTAAGCTTGGTGCCAAGAATACACTGTGTAGCTACATTAGCCATCGGAATATTCGTTACTTTGCTCAGGAAAGGAACGGTCCGTGAAGAACGCGGATTCACTTCGATCACATACACTTCGTCCTTGTAGATAACGAACTGGATATTTACCAGACCGACGGTCTTCAATTCTTTGGCAATTTTAATGGTAACATCAACAATCTTCTGCTTCAGTGTCTCAGACAGATACTGAGGCGGGTATACGGCAATCGAGTCACCTGAGTGAACCCCTGCACGTTCAACGTGCTCCATAATTCCCGGAATCAGCACAGTCTCTCCATCGCAGATGGCATCTACTTCGACTTCTTTACCCAGCATATAGCGGTCAATAAGTACCGGATGCTTAGGATTAATTTGTACCGCTTGCTCCATGTATCTCAGCAATTCGTCATCCGAGTACACAATTTCCATTGCGCGGCCGCCGAGTACGTAGGAAGGGCGAACCAGTACAGGATAACCAAGGGACTGAGCAGTGCCTACCGCATCTTCAACGGAAGTTACTGTGCTGCCTTTAGGTTGTGCAATATCAAGTCTGGATAAAAGAGCTTCAAACCGCTTGCGGTCTTCCGCTTCATCAATGCTCTCCAGGCTTGTTCCAAGAATCTTCACACCAGCGGCTTGCAGTGGCGCAGCAAGGTTAATCGCAGTCTGACCACCGAACTGCACGATAACGCCAACCGGCTTCTCTTCTTCGATGACGTTCATTACATCTTCGAAGAATAGTGGCTCGAAGTACAGTCGGTCCGACGTGTTAAAGTCAGTCGATACGGTCTCCGGGTTGTTGTTGATAATGACGGCTTCATAACCCGCCTTTTGGATCGCCCAGACTGCATGCACCGTAGAGTAGTCGAACTCGATCCCTTGACCGATCCGGATTGGACCAGAACCGAGGACGATAATTTTCTCCTTTGTTGAAGGCAGAACTTCATTCTCTGTCTCATATGTGGAGTAGTAGTACGGCGTTGTGGCTTCAAATTCTGCCGCGCAAGTATCTACCATCTTATATACAGGACGCAGTCCCTGCTCCAGTCGAAGACTTCTTACACTGTTCTCCGTAGTGTATTCACTGCGTGAAGCCTCGGCGCGAAGCTCTGCAATGGCCCGGTCTGTGAATCCAAGGCGTTTGGCTTCATATAAAGTCTCGCTTGAAAGCTCGGCTTCTGCCGTGATCTTTTTCTCAAAATTCACGATTCGCTCGATCTTGTCAAGGAACCACCAGTCAATATTCGTCAAATCTTGAATCTGCTGAAGCTCATAACCGCGGCGGTAGGCTTCGGCAACCAGGAACAGGCGCTCATCATCAGGTTGAACCAGTCGTCTGTCGAGTTCTTCCTTGCTAAGCTGATCCGCTCCTTTCAAGAGCAGTCGGTGAGTCCCGATTTCAAGGGAACGAACCGCCTTGTGGATGGATTCTTCAAAAGTCCGGCCGATAGCCATAACTTCTCCCGTAGCTTTCATCTGTGTACCGAGCTTACGGTTGGCACTGATGAATTTATCGAACGGCCAACGCGGGATTTTGCTGACGATATAATCCAGTGTCGGTTCGAAGCATGCATAAGTCTGGCCGGTAACCGGGTTAACAATCTCATCCAGCGTATAACCCAGCGCGATCTTGGAAGCCATTTTGGCAATCGGATAGCCTGTAGCTTTGGAGGCAAGAGCTGAAGAGCGGCTTACCCGCGGATTTACTTCAATTACATAATATTGGTAGCTTTGCGGATCAAGCGCGAACTGTACGTTACATCCACCCTCGATATTCAAGGCACGAATGATTTTCAATGATGCGGAACGCAGCATTTGATATTCCCGGTCAGAGAGCGTTTGGCTCGGCGCCACAACAATACTGTCTCCAGTATGTACGCCCACCGGATCAAAGTTCTCCATGTTGCAGACAACAATACAGTTGTCATTCGCATCACGCATAACCTCGTACTCTACTTCTTTCATGCCAGCAATACTCTTCTCGATCAGACACTGACCGATTGGGCTGTAACGAATACCGGCGGCTACTGTCTCAAGCAGCTCTTCTTCATTCGCACAGATACCCCCGCCAGTTCCCCCAAGAGTGTAGGCTGGGCGGACAATGACCGGATACCCAATCTCATTCGCAAAATTCACAGCTTCTTCAACTGTAGTAATAATCGTGCTGTCAGGTACTGGCTGCTCCAGCTCGCGCATAAGCTCGCGGAACAAATCACGGTCTTCTGCTTTCTCAATTGAAGTTAGCTGGGTACCGAGAAGCTTGACATTTTCACGCTCTAGTACGCCCGCCCGTGCAAGCTCAACAGCCATGTTAAGACCTGTCTGTCCGCCAAGCGTTGGGAGCAATCCGTCTGGACGCTCCTGGCGAATAATTTGGGTTACAAAATCAAGTGTGATTGGCTCGATATATACTTTATCCGCCATATTTGTATCTGTCATAATCGTTGCCGGGTTGCTGTTAATCAGGATAACCTCTACGCCTTCCTCTTTCAGCGCCTGGCAGGCCTGTGTACCCGCATAATCAAATTCGGCTGCCTGACCGATTACAATCGGTCCGGAACCAATAACCAGGATCTTCTTAAGTTCGTTATTCTTTGGCATCTTAACGCGCTCCTTTCGCTGCAGCCATAATTAGCGCCTGACGCGGTTTAGTTGGGTTCTGCTCTTTATGTGTACGGATCATTTCAAGGAAACGGTCGAACAGATAGCTGTTGTCGTATGGACCTGGTGCAGCCTCTGGATGGTACTGGACGGAGAATGCAGGGAATTTCGTATGTTTGAGACCTTCAATGGTCTTGTCGTTATTGTTAATATGTGTCACTTCCAACGGGGTTCCGGCAATCGAGGATTCCGTTACCGTGTAACCATGGTTCTGGGAAGTAATGTAGCAGCGTCCGGACTCAAGTTCCTTAACCGGATGGTTCCCTCCGCGGTGACCGAACTTCAGGCTCTCCGTATCAGCTCCGCAGGCAAGTGCGAACAACTGATGTCCGAGGCAGATACCGAAGATCGGATACTCACCGAGCAATTCGGAGACCATTTTGACTGCATAAGGAACATCTTTCGGGTCCCCAGGGCCGTTGGACAGTTGAATGCCATCCGGATGCAGCTGGCGAATCTCATCAGCCGTTGTGTCATGAGGAACTACGATAACGTCACAGCCGCGTTTGGTAAGCTCACGGAGAATTCCGCTCTTAGCGCCGAAGTCGACGAGCACAATACGCTCTTTCTCGCCAGGGCTGGTGTAAATATGGTTAGTGGACGTGCGTGCCACTTGGTTTCTCAGCTCATTAATGCTGGTTGCCTGAATCATTTCCTTCAATTCTTCGATGGACTTAGATGAAGTCGTAAGAATTCCCTTCATTGTTCCGTGGTGGCGGATAATCCGGGTTAACATGCGGGTATCGATATCGCTGATTCCTGGGATGCCATACTCCTTAAGCAGATCGCCTACACTATTCTGTGCACGCCAGTTGCTCGGTACCTCCTCGTAACGACGCACCACGAATCCATGAATGGATGGAGCTACAGATTCAAAGTCATCGCGGGTAATCCCGTAGTTACCAATTAGCGGATAAGTCATTGTTACGATCTGTCCGCAGTAGGATGGATCAGACAAAACTTCCTGATAACCGGTGATACCGGTATTAAATACAACCTCACCCGTCTTCTCAACATCTGCTCCAAAAGATTTGCCTGTAAATAAAGTACCGTCTTCGAGCAATAATCTTGCCTGCATTACGATATCATCTCCTCTAGTTTTGACCCTCCCAAACCCTCCCTAGAAGGGAGGGCCCCAAGGGCTTTGCCCTCTGGACACCCGAAAGGTTGGCGAAGGATTTATTTGTGCTTTGCTTTAGTACTGTGTGCAAGGAGCGCTTGCCGTCCCTTTCAGGGACCCGCTTGACTGCGGTGCTCCTTAGCTGCGAAAAAGCATTGGTGCGTGGTGCTTCTATATTTTGCTCTCTGGGCTGAGCTGCATAGAGCCGCTTGTCGTCCCTGCGGGACACGCTCCTGGTTTGCGCAAGGCCCAGGGAGTTGCTTATTTTGCTTCTGATCCCTGTCCTGCTTGGAGCCGCTCTCCCTGCGGGATTCGCTCTTGGCTTGTGCAGGGCCCGGGAGAGTTGCTTTTGTGCTCTTGAGTTCTGCTCTGTTTGGAGTCGCTCTCCCTGCGGGATTCGCTCTTGGTCTTACTTTACTTCTATTCGGACCAGACTACTTTGCCGCTTACGATTGTCGCGACTGGCCAGCCTTGAAGCTTCCAGTCTGTGAAAGGCGTGTTACGTCCCTTCGAAGCAAACGTCGATGGGTCTACGGCTCTTTCGGAGTCCAGATCCACAATCGTCAGGTCGGCAGGCGCACCGGGTTCAAGCTTACCAGCCTTAAGGCCAAAGACACGGGCTGGATCAGAGGTCATCCGCTGGATTAGTTTAGCCAGAGTCCACTTGCCAGTAGCCACGAATTTCGTATAGAGCAGCGGGAAGGCTGTCTCAAATCCTACGATACCAAAAGGTGCAAGCTGCATTCCCTTGGCTTTCTCTTCTTCACTATGCGGGGCATGGTCAGTCACAATAATATCGATCGTGCCATCCGCTATAGCCTGAATGCAGGCTTCCACATCACGGCGTGAACGCAGTGGGGGGTTCATTTTCCAATTGGCGTCAAGACTAGGGATATCTTCTTCTGAAAGGATCAAGTGATGCGGACATACCTCAGCGGTTACCTTGATTCCGATCTCCTTAGCCTGCCGGATCAACCGGATGGACTGCTCAGTGCTGACATGGCAGACATGGTAGTGTACGCCTGTAGCTTCGGCCAGCAAGATGTCGCGACCTACATGAATGGCTTCGGATTCATTAGGAATCCCTTTAAGCCCATGCTTCTTAGCGAATTCGCCTTCGGCAACCGGGGCTCCCTCAACGAGCGTGTTGTCTTCACAGTGAGCGATAACCGGCATACCCAGCTCAGCGGCCCATTTCATGGCATCTTTCATCATTTGAGCACTCTGAACACCTACTCCGTCATCTGTAAATCCGATCGCACCGGATTCTTTGAGGGCTACGAAGTCTGTAAGCTCACGCCCAAGCTCACTCTTGGTAATTGCAGCATAAGGAAGTACATTCACAAGGTCCGCTTCCTTAGCTCTGTCCAGCACCAGCTTCACGGTCTCCGGATTGTCTGTCACCGGGCGCGTATTTGGCATACATGCAATCGTAGTGAACCCTCCCTTAGCCGCCGAACGTGCCCCTGTCTCAATGGTCTCTTTATATTCAAATCCCGGCTCCCGCAAATGAACGTGCATATCGATAAATCCTGGAGATACGAGCTTTCCCTGCGCGTCGATAACCTTTGTATCCGCTGATTCTACTGACTCGCTGCCTGCAGCATCGGATACACTTTCAATAACTCCATTGCTTAGGACAACCGTCTTTAATTCAAGCTGGTCATTTGCACCAAGAATATTGGCATTTTTGATTATAAGCTTCATGACTAACCTCCGCTCCCTTATTTCCCTGCTGATATCATATCGTTTATGGGCATTCGCCGTTACAATTTCAAAGCGCGTTCCATAACTGCCATCCGGATCGGAACCCCGTTTGACATTTGTGGGAAAATTCGCGATTTATCGCTTTCCACCAGACCGTCATCAATCTCTACATTTCGATTGACTGGGGCCGGATGCATAATGATTGCCCCTGGCTCTAGCTGGGCAGCCCGTTCCTCGGTCAGACCGTATTGCAGACGATATTGTTCGGCAGACTTCAACATTCCTACAGCATGTCTCTCCAGTTGAACCCGAAGCATCATCACCACATCAGCCTTCAAAGCTTCTTCCATAGTTACATAAGGTGCATGCTCAGCAAGCTCTGGAGCTTGCATACTCGGCGGTGCACAGAACTTCACATGAGCTCCGAACTTCTCAAGCGCCCACAGATTCGATCTTGCCACCCGGCTGTGTAGAATGTCACCGATGATGGAAACGCGAAGTCCCTTCAGGTCCCCGAACTGTTTCTTCATCGTATACAAATCTAGCAGCGCCTGGGTAGGATGCTCATTATTGCCGTCTCCCGCATTCACCAGCGGAACTGATACCTTCTCGGCCAGCTCGGCCAATAGCCCTATCGGCTTAAGCCGAATGACACCGGCATCAATTCCCATTGATTCCAGGGTGCGAACCGTATCGTAGATGGACTCGCCCTTCTCAACACTGGATGCCGCTGCTGCGAAATTCAGAACTTGAGCTCCAAGACGTTTCTGTGCCATTTCGAAGGAGAATCGGGTGCGTGTGCTGTTCTCAAAAAACATATTCGCTACAAAACGATCCTTCAGCACCGGGATCATTTTCTCTTTCTGACTCTCCCAATACGCTGCCCGATCAAGTATGGAAGAAATCTCATCCCTGCTAATCTCCTTAAGACCAAGCAGACTGCGCTCCCTCACTGCTGACATTGAAATGGTCATGATCTGTTGCCCTCCCGTTGCTGTATGATTCTCACCTGATCCACGCCGTCAAACTCCTGAAGAAGCACCTCTATCTCCTCAGCCTTCGAGGTAGGGACATTCTTGCCGATATAATCAGCTCTTATTGGAAGTTCCCGATGACCCCGGTCAGCCAGAACTGCCAGCTGAATCGATTCAGGTCTGCCGCAATCCATAAGAGCATCCATGGCCGCCCGTATCGTTCTGCCTGTATAAAGAACATCATCACATAGAATGATTTTTTTACCTTGGATTGTCTGATCCCCAAGCTGTTGACCCAAATGTATCTTCGCGCTGGTGGCAGATCGGTCGTCCCGGTACTGGGTCACATCAATTTCACTCCAAGGAACCTTGGTTCCCTCGATCTCCTCAAGTCTTTCTGCAATCCGCTTGGCCAGAAATACTCCTCGAGTCCGAATCCCTACCAGAACACAACCCTCAATTCCTTTGTTCTTCTCTAAAATTTCATGTGCAATTCTAGTCAGCGCCCGCCTAACTGCCGTTTCGTCCATAATGACGTGTTGTGCTTCAGTGCTCACAGTGTACGCCTCCTAATGATAAATTCATCAGGTTCCGTGAAGGGCTACAAAAAAACTCCTTGCCCAGGTTCCAGGCAAGGAGTTCTCGAGTCACAGATTAGACTATGACTGTCACAGGTTATACGAAAGGGGCACCAGCGCAGCGCGCGGTGTTGAACCATTCCGAACTAACCTCATTCACGTTACCTTGCCAGCCTCACGGGACTGATTTAAAGGTGCTATTGATTTACATGAATTATGACAGAAGACCGGGAACCTGTCAAGGCGGGCTTTCGTAGGTATTGTCGATCATTGTCGCTTTACCAATTCAAAGATGTCAGAGGATTTCCTTATTATCATATCTGTACTCATAATTATACAATAAATCTGCATAATTATCCACATGAAATACAACCAATTTCTTTGCCTAGTCTTTCCTATGGTCAACATTATCCCTCATACACAAAGAAGCTGCCGGATTATCCCGCGGCAGCTTCTAAATTCTTGTTCAATTAAAATTCAAACTTCACATCACCAAGACGACGTTTGATCTCGGAAATAACACGCTTCTCTTCTTCTTCACCCTTAGCAATAAATGTAACAGAGAAACGGACGAAGGAGCCTGCATCATCCCAAGGTACAGTGGAGATCAGCTTCTCACGAATCAAATATTGCGAGAAGGCTTCACCGCTCTCAAAGGATGGTCCACCTACCACGCCTTTCGGCGCAGCCACATAAAGGAAGAATGAACCTTTTGGTTTCTTGGCTTTGAAGCCCAGCTCATTAAGTGCTTCTACAAGCATGTCATGACGGCGGGAGTATTTATCCGCAATCTTCTCGGTAATTTCAGGATTTGCAAGTCCGTATGCCGCAGCCTTCTGAATGGCAATGAACTGACCGGAGTCATTGTTGTCCTTCACATCGCTGAATGCTTTAACTACAAGCGGGTTACCTGCTACGAATCCAATTCTCCAGCCTGTCATATTGTAAGACTTAGACAGGGAGTGCAGTTCAACTCCAACATCCTTGGCTCCTGGAACGGACAAGAAGCTAAGCGGCTTGAGACCATCATAAGTCAAAGCGGCATATGGAGCATCATGAACTACTACAATGTTGTGCTTCTTAGCCCACGCAACGACTTCAGTGAAGAATTCTTTAGTTGCGCTGGCACCTGTAGGGTTATTCGGATAGTTCAGATAGAGAAGCTTCGCGCGTGCGCAGATCTCTTCTGGAATCGAAGACAGATCAGGCAGGAAATTGTTCTCTTCAGTAAGCTGTACGTTGTACACTTCTCCGCCCAAGTATTTGGTATGTGTTCCGAGAACAGGATAACCTGGAACAGTCATGATCGTTACATCTCCAGGATTAATGAAGCATGAAGGCAGCATAGCCAACGCAGGCTTGGAGCCGATTGAGTGAACGATTTCGGTAACTGGATCGATTCCTTCTACACTGAATACTTCCTTCAGATATTTCGCAGCAGCTTCTTTGAATTCTACGATTCCGTTATCAGCATAACCGCGGTTCTCTGGTTTGGCAGCTTCTTCAGCAAGCTTAGCCACGATACCTGCATCAGCCATTTCATCAGGTTCTCCCACACCCATATCAATGAGTTCAACATCCGGAAAATCCTTCTTGGCTGCCGCTTTTGCGCGTTTGATTTTCTCGAATTTATAAATTGCGGTATCTTTCCCGTAATTAGCGCCGCCAATGCGGTCTGCAAAATTGTTCTGAATATAAGTTTGTTGGTATTGTTCAATACTCATGCCAGTCCATCTCCTTAACTAAATCTATTGTTTAATATGCTGGAATTGAAGTCTTTTCACAATGGATTATCCGTCAGATCGTTTGTACTATTTGACCATCTATGGTGGCCCTGTTTCACGCTTTAACCAATGAGGGGCGGTTATTGAAATTGGCTTTGCAGGTACACTGAACAAATAAGGACATCCTGTTCGTCATGCCCGGCATAACTACAATCAGGGATGCACTTCAAGAATCTGTCTTTAACATCTCCTTAATTCAAATAAAAAAGACATTTCTGAAACCAATCACTGTTCCTTATAGGGACAAGTGGTCGTTTCTAGAAATGCCTTTTATGGATAATTTACCGGTTCCGGAGAGAGATAAGTAAATTCTCCATATCATCCGGAATGGGAGCTGAGAACTCGAGATATTCACCTGAGGACGGATGAATAAATCCAAGAACAGCAGCGTGCAGGGCTTGTCCATTCATCTTGATCCCTTTACTTCTACCATATAACGGATCTCCTACTAGCGGATGCTCAATGAACTTCATATGCACCCGGATTTGGTGTGTGCGGCCGGTCTCCAGCTTTAGCTCAAGCAGCGTGTAATCCCCGAATCTCTCCGCAACGTGAAAATGAGTGACTGCTGTCTTACTGTTCCGCTCGGTAACCGTGAACATCTTGCGGTCATAGGTATCACGGCCGATTGGTGCATCCACCGTTCCCTGATCATGAGCCACATTTCCATGCACAAGCGCGAAATATTTACGTGTTACGGAGTGATCCTTAAGTTGAGCGGCCAACGATGCATGAGCCTTATCGTTCTTGGCCGCCATCAATAACCCTGAGGTATCCTTATCGATACGGTGAACAATACCAGGACGCAGCTCGCCATTAATCCCCGAAAGATCCTTGCAATGGTACATTAGCGCGTTGACCAAGGTTCCTGAAGAATGACCTGGTGCGGGATGAACCACCATACCTCTAGGCTTGTTGACGACAATAACGTCCGGATCTTCATAATACACATCTAAAGGAATATTCTCGGGTACAATTTCAACAGAGCTTGGTTCAGGGATGCTGACACACACGACATCGCCCTCAGCAAGTTTGTAATTGGACTTGACGGCGTTACCGTTAACTGTGACATGCCCCTCCTCAATCCACAGCTGGACCTGACTCCGGGAATAATCTTCAGTAAGACATTCCTTCACATATTTATCTATACGCTCTTTAGCCGTGCCTGGTGTGACCGTCCATTCAAGAGTTTCATTCATGAAGTCTGTTCGCTCCCTGCGTCTGCCTGTTTTTTCTTCTGTCTGCTCATATCCAGGAACGAATCCAGAATAATTAACGCCACACCCACAACGATACACGAATCAGCGATATTGAAGATTGGGAATGTATAGCTTCCGAAATTGAGCATCAGGAAATCCACTACTTCTCCATTAAGCGCACGATCCAGAAAGTTTCCAATTGCACCGCCAAGCACCAACGCTAAGGCAGTCGGAAGCAGCTTGTTTTTACCGTTCTTGATTCTTTGCAGATACCATACGATGGCCAAGACCACAATCACCGTGATGACTATAAAGAACCAACGTTGGTTCTCGAGTATTCCGAATGCCGCTCCAGTGTTCCGATGTGACATAAGTCCAAAAAAATCTCCGATAATAGGGATTTGCTCGTGCAGCTGCATTTTTGTGGCCACAATATATTTGGTTCCCTGGTCAATCAGAAATACAATGAATGCGATTAAGTAATAAATCACTGCAGATCGTCACCTCGTTTTTGATATTACCCACCGCACAATCCGGCAGAATTAACCACAATTTAGCCTTGTATATTGTAGCACAGCAGGAAAGAAAACGTCCACGTACGATAGGATTTTCCTCCTCTAAAACACCCCCCCTCTGCACAACCTAGAGGTAAGTGCTTTTACATTCTGTGCACATAAGAAAGGAGAACCCTTATGTCTCATCTAAGCAAAGAGCAGATTACCACTCTTGAACAAAGACTACGGGAGCAGCGCGAGGATATTGCAAGCCGTCTGGCCTACAATGAGCATTTTGGGATGGCTGCAACTACACGCGAAAATATTGATGAATTATCCACCAACGACAATCATCCCGCGGACCTCGGTACTGAAATGTTCGAGCGTGGCAAGGATTTAGCCTTGGCTGAGCATGCTGAGCTCCGTTTGGACCGGATTGATGACGCTCTGGATCGAATCAGAGAAGGGAGCTATGGAGTATGTATTACCTGCGGCCAGCCCATAAGTTATGACCGGCTGAACGCCATCCCCGAAACCACATATTGCAAGGAGCATACACCACAAAGAGAAGTCTCCAGCAAACGTCCTATTGAAGAGGAATTCCTGTACCCTCCCTTCGGCCGAACCAGCCTTGATGAGCGAGATGATCAGAACGGCTTTGATGGAGAGGATGCCTGGCAAATTCTCGAAAGCTATGGAACCTCTAACTCGCCGGCTATGGCGGAGGACAACGAAATTGACAATTACAATGATATGGAGATTGAAGCCGACAGTGAGCTGGATGGATTCGTTGAGCCGTACGAAAGCTTTGTCGCAACCGACATCACGGGTACCGACGTATTCTTTTACCGGAATGGGCAGTATCGCAAGCATATGAGCAGCACCAAGCATCTGGAATCTGAGGATTCCTTAGGCACCGGCTCTAACGAGTATTAAGCTCCAGCTGACGCTGGACAATACGCACAATATCAGCAATATAATCACCGACAATCGGCAAATTAAGCGCCCCTAACACTTGAAGGAAGTATACAATGGTCGCCGCAAAAATAGTGAACCCGATCGCAATCCCCACCCCGCGGGAGGCACCGAAGATTAGGTTCAGCCAAATAAGCCTCCACGGCTTCATCATAAGCTGGGTATACTCCAAAATTCGTGACTTCTCCAGTTCATGTGACCAATGGAGAGTCACTTTATATACAGTTCCCATCTTCTCTTCCATCGTCCCATCCAGCAATTGTTCTTCAGTTTCTTTAGCTGCATTCACCGGCTTGCGGTGTATCATTTGACTTGTTCAGTCCTTCCGTAGGTGGCCTTTAAGCTGCTTCATTCAAAATACAAACGAGCCCGCCAGATTTTCCTAGGGGGAATTTCTGGCTAAAGCTCGTTAGTTATTTTTTGCTATTTAGTATGGCCCTAATTCAGAGAACCATGCTGTTTTTATTCGGCAATATGAATTTTGATCTGTTTGGTTCCCAAATCAACCTGCTCCGAGCCTTCCTTATCCCCGAAGGATACTTCCGTAACAAGTACATTTTCACGAAGCACATGGTCAAAAGCGGCAATGGCAGCCTTCAGCTCATCATCTACACTGAGCGTAAGGTGAACCCTTTTCTCAATCGGAAGATCCAGCTTCTTGCGTGTGTCCTGAACCGCACGAACCACCTCACGAACCAGTCCTTCCTGTTCAAGGGCAGGGGTAATCTCGGTATTCAAGGCAACTGTAATCCCGTACCCGGAGGCAGATGCAAATCCAGGCTTCGCCTGCTTCTCAACCAGCAGTTCCTCTGCTGTAATCTCAAGCTCCTCACCTTCTGGGGAGGTAATATGAAGAACGCCGCTACTTACGATCCGGCGGGTTTCGTCCGCAGCAAGACCCTTCAGATAACCTTGCAGGAAGCCAACATTCTTGCCATATTTCTTCCCAGCGACCTTAAGGTTCATCTTCAGCGTGAAATCAACAAATCCACTGTCGCTTTGCTCCATTTCAATGTGTTTGATGTTAATCTCATCCTTAATGATCTCTTCATAATCCGCAACTGCAAAGCTTCGATCAATAGAGATAATCAGCTCGGACAGCGGCTGACGCGTCTTAATTCCTGTCTCATTCCGAACATTACGGGCCAGCTCGACAATTTGACGAGCCGTCTCCATATCTTGCTCAAGGTCTTTATCAATAAGGGACTCATCTGCTTTTGGATAATCCGCAAAATGGACACTTTCAAGCTCCCCAGCTAGATTGCTGTAAATATCTTCAGCAAGTAGAGGCGTGTACGGAGCGGTCAGCTTGGCCAGCGTAACCAGAACATTCGTTAGTGTCTGGTAAGCAGACAGCTTATCTTCACTGAGTCCGCTGCCCCAGAAGCGGTCGCGGGAACGGCGGATGTACCAGTTACTGAGCTCATCCACGAACTGTTCAATCGCTTTGGCCGGATTCAGGAAATCGTTCACCGACAGACCTTTATCCACAGTCAGAATCAGACTGTTCAGGCGCGACAGCACCCAACGGTCCAGCTTGCTCTCAGAAGGACGATAAGCTTGCTCCTCAGGACGGTACCCATCGATATTGGCATACAATGTAAGGAACGCATGGGTATTAACCAGCGTGTCGACAACTTTTGATTTGGCTTCAGCTACGATACCTTTAGAGAAACGTTTGCTGTTCCATGGCGCACTGTCGGACAGAAGCGCCCAGCGGAAGGCATCGGTGCCATACTCTTCAATGATATCCCAAGGATCGATTACATTACCTTTGGATTTGGACATCTTTTGCCCATTTTCATCCAGGATGTGCCCTGTTGCAATTACAGCTTTATACGGTGCTTTACCGGTGAACAGAGTGGAGACCGCCAGCAGACTGTAGAACCAACCGCGCGTCTGGTCAATCCCTTCACAAATCATATCCGCCGGATACTGCTCGCTGAATTCCTTCTCATTCTCAAATGGATAATGCTGCTGGGCAAATGGCATGGAGCCACTGTCGAACCATACGTCGATGACTTCCGATGTCCGTGTCATGACACCCTCTTCATGGAATGGAGATTTAAGCTTAATCTCATCCACATAAGGCTTGTGCAGTTCAATATCCTCAGGTACATCGCCTATGGCATGCTCTCTCAGCTCAGCAATGCTTGCAGGGGCGAATTCCTTGCCTGTTTTGTCACAGACCCATACGTTCAGCGGAGTTCCCCAGTAGCGGTTCCGGCTGATGTTCCAGTCCACCAAATCCTCCAGGAACTTACCAAAGCGTCCTTCACGAACATGTCCTGGATACCAGTCCACACTGTTATTGTTGGCGATCAGCTGATCCTTCACAGCGGTTGTCTTGATGAACCAGCTGTCCATAGCATAGTACAGAAGCGGCGATTTACAGCGCCAACAGAATGGATAACTGTGCTCATACTTCTCTTTGCTGTACAGCAATCCGCGCTCGGACAACAATTTGACGATATCCAGATCACAATCCTTCACAAAACGTCCTGCGAGGTCGGTTACCACTTCGGTATATCTTCCTTGAAGGTTAACGACACTAATGAATTCGATATCGTTCTCGCGGCAGGTTCTATAGTCGTCCTCACCATGAGCCGGAGCCAAATGAACGATCCCTGTACCACTGGAATCCGTTACAAATTCAGCGCCCACTACCACCAGGCCATTCTTAGGATGGATGTAGTCAAACGGAGCTTTGTAGCTCTTGCCGACCAGTTCCGCACCACTCAGAGTGGAGAGAACTTCATACTCGCCCTTAAGTACATCCTTGGCAAGACTTTCAGCCAAAATAAATATTTCGTCGCCCTGCTTAACGCGCGCATAAGTGATTGACGGATTCACAGCAAGCGCAGTATTCGCTGGCAGCGTCCATGGTGTCGTCGTCCATGCAAGAATGTATTCCTCGCTGTCATTCAGCTTGAATTTGGCGGTCGCACTAAGATCCTTAACATCTTCGTAGCCTTGAGCCACTTCATGTGAACTTAGGGTAGTCTGGCAGCAAGGGCAATAAGGGCTCACGCGATGACCACGATACAGAAGCCCCTTCTTGTGGATAGTGGACAGAATGTTCCACACACTCTCAATATAGCTGTTCTTAAGCGTGATATAAGGATCATCAAGATCCGTCCAGTAGCCGATCGCTTCGGTCAGCTCTCTCCACTGTTTCTCATATTCAAAGACACTGTCCTTACACTTCTTAATGAATTCTTCAACCCCATAATTCTCGATTTCCTGCTTGCCGGAAATTCCAAGCTGCTTCTCCACACCGAGCTCCACCGGCAGACCATGGGTATCCCAGCCAGCTTTGCGGACAACCCGGTAACCGTTCATAGTCTGATAACGCCCAATAAAGTCCTTGATTACACGGCCAAGCACATGACCGATGTGAGGTCGTCCATTCGCAGTCGGAGGTCCCTCATAGAACACGTAGTTCGGTCTCCCTGCCCGGTTCTCAATACTTTTGCGGAACGTATCCTCACTATTCCATTTGGCCAAAATCCGTTTCTCCCGCGCACGGGCTTTTTCTTTCACATCCACCTTTTGCATCCCTAACAGCCTTCCTTTCTCCAACGTAAAATCATAGTCTGAAAACAACAAAAAAAGCCCGTCCCTAAAGGGACGAACTTATGCTCGCGTTACCACCCTTGTTCCAATCTTCCTTCAGCGTGGCAGATGAAAGATTGACAACTTAGTCCATACACTTGATATGGGTCCGGTATAACGGCCGGCAGCCGGTAAAGCTTAACGTCTCCAGAGAACTTTGATCTCTGCAAATTTAGGCTTAACTTCTCCGGGAGGATATTCCGTCTGGCTCTTGAACGTTGGCTTTCAGCAGGATGCCAACTCTCTGGGGATCAAGGGGTTCAGCGTACTGGTTCCCATCATCAAAAGATTGCTTTGCAGTTAAAATGATATGTTCTTATTTATACCTGTTTTAGGTCATAATGTCAACCTGGAGAAGGCCTAGTAAATCTCGCGCACTTCACGCTCACCGCGTTTGGTATCCTCTTCAAGAGATTCCCAGCCATCTTGACTTAAAAGTTCCAGCTGTGCTTCGACCAGTACCCGGAAGCGAGCCCGGTACACGGATGCCTGTTTCTTGAGTTCTTCAACTTCAAGGGCAACCTTGCGGGATTTGCTTAAGGATTCGTTGATAATACGATCCGCATTCTTCTCTGCTTCTTTTATAATAAGCTGAGCTTCCTTCTTCGCATTGTTTCTAACCTCGTCCGCCGCTTCCTGGGCAACGATGATCGTCTTGCTCAGCGATTCTTCAATCGTAGCAAAATGGTCAAGCTTCTCCTGCACCGTCAGCAGCTGGTTCTGAAGATCCTTGTTCTCCCGAATGACACTCTCGTAATCCTTAATGATCTGATCGAGAAATTCATTCACTTCATCTTCGTCATAACCGCGAAGACGTCTAGAGAACTCCTTATTATGTATATCCAGCGGCGTTAATGGCATGCTGCGCACCTCCTAAAAATTTGAACAACAAGGCAGAAGATCAGGTTGTCGCTCTGTACACTGTATTCCAATTCGACAGATCAAGAAGATTTCCTGCTGTCTTCTACACAAATTTCCCGATTTTCACACGGAATCTCCCTTTTTTCGTCACGCCGTCGAGCTCCAGGACTTTGAACCGTCCAAATCCCTGCAGAGAGACAACATCCCCTTCTTTTAAATTCTTTGAAGGGTCTTCCTCTGTCCTCCAATTGATTCGACAGCGGCCAGCTTTGATTGGAATCAAAACCTTGCTTCGGCTAAGCCGGTACACATCACTGACAATCCCGTCCAATCTCAAGGAAGCCACGGTCAGCACCATGGAATCCAGGCTTTGACTCGATACACGAAGTTCATGTAAATCCTTGATCTCCGTATATACATTGACCCTGTGGACTTGACGCAGATTAGCACGAAGGTAGTCCGCGGTCTCTTCAGCAACAATTACATTGCAGCCATCCTCAAGAACATGGATGTCTCCAATCTTGTCACGCTTCAGTCCCAAGGACAGCAGGGCCCCCATATAGTCTCCGTGTTCCAAGCTGTCCAGCTTTTGGTCAAGAGAAGATATATCAAGAACTTTAAGCTTCATCGGTTCATAGGATAAATCCCGATAGCCCGGGGCTATAAGAGCGCGAACCCGTTCAGCTCCTTCATACCCGCCGTCATGCCGGACGCTCACCTCGGGGTTCCTTCTAGCCAGAGATTCCAGGATGAAGAATTGACGAGGGTCCAGGAAATCGGTTAACTTCACTTCATGGTATTCCCCGGCTCCAACAATCCACTCCCATGCCCGGTCAACAAACATTCGTTCTTCCGGCCGGAAATGCTCATAGATGTCAATCTTCATTATCTGCTTCCTGTAAGATAGCCGATCACACTAACAAGCCCAATAACAGCAAGCCGGAGTACAAATAAGGCTACGATTGGAGAAATATCAATCATGCCCATAACCGGCGGTATGAAACGGCGGAATGGAGCAAGAAATGGCTCAACCAGCTTCCCAAGCAGGTCACCAATAAAGCTCTCCCTGACATTCGGTATCCATGACATCAGAATGTAAATGATAATCATATACGTATAAATTTGATACAAGGCATAAATAATCGTCTCAATGCTGCTCAAACTCCGGTCACCTCATTCTGTTATATTCTTGTTCGTCGGCTAGAATTTCAGTAATGGAGCCCTGAATTTCAACCGTATCCGGGGTGCACAGAAAGATGTTTCCGCCAATTTTGGAAATACTACCGCTCAGAGCATAGACCGTACCACTCAGAAAATCGATAATACGAAGGGCCTGATCATTACGGACACGCTGCAGATTGACAACCACTGCGCGGTGCGAACGCAGATGATCTGCAATCTCTTGCGCTTCATCATAAGAACGAGGCTCATTCAAGATCAGCTTCACATTCTTCTGGGAATGAATACTTACCACATTACTTCCCCTTTGATTTCTACGTGCGTCGAAGCTCGGAGTTTCAAGCTCAGGTTCATCCGTCTCCTGGAATTTCTCTCGTTCCACAACTTCCTCTTCTTCCTGAAGACCAAAGAAATTCATAAATTTATTCATGACTCCCATTAATTCTCCTCCTCTTTCCCCACTAATAGAGTTCCGAGGCGAAGCCATGTCGCCCCTTCTTCAACCGCCACCTCAAAATCATTCGACATTCCCATCGATAAATGTTCCATCGGCTCGTCTGTTAACGACTTCTCATTCAGCTGATCTCGGAGCTCCCTTAGCCCTCTGAAAATAGGTCTTGTATCCTCCGGGTCACCCTCGAAGGGGGCCATAGTCATTAGCCCGATTACCTTGAGATGAGGCAGCTTCCGAATCTCTTCAAGAAAGCCAGGCACTTCACCTGGAGCAAGGCCCTGCTTAGTCTCCTCACCAGATATATTAACCTGGACAAATACCTTAATAAACGTATTCTCCGCGGCGGCTTTCTTCTCCAGCTCTTTAGCCAGGGATAGGCGGTCCAAGGAATGGATATACCCAAACTTCCCAATAACATCCTTCACTTTATTGGTCTGCAAATGGCCAATGAAATGCCAGGTACCTCTGCCGCCAAGCTTTTCCCATTTCGGACCTGCCACCTGCAAGCGATTCTCACCAATATGTGTAAGCCCTTGGTCAAGCACCGCTTCAGTTGCCTCTACCGAGACGTATTTCGTCACCGCTACTATGTTAATCTCTTCAGGCTGCCTTCCACTTCGTTCACAGGCTTGTCTGATTCGTGTGTTCACATGTTCAATCCGTTCCTTCAAGCTCAAGAAGGATCACCTCTCCTTCATTCCGATCCAGCTGGCCATACGACCGGTAATTCCATTCTCCTTGCGATAGGAAAAGAAGACATCGGTACTGCAGCTTGTACACCATGATGTACATTCGATATGGCTCGGCAAAATTCCTGCTTTTATCATAATGATTCGATTCAGTTCTTTCAAGTTCAGCATGCTTTTGCCGGTATTAACTGACGCAGAGGCTACCTTCTCTTCCAATTCCCGCTGTGAATGTTCAGGCACAATACTTCTAACCCTGGACATCACATGCTCATCAACTTCATAACAGCAATCCCCTATAGAAGGGCCAATCGCTGTTCTGATCTCGTCCGGTCTGCTGCCGTAAGCTTCCTCCATCTTCATAACCATTTGCGAGGCAATCTGCTGAACTGTTCCTTTCCAACCCGCGTGAGCTAGGCCAACAGCATGATGTACAGGATCGAAGAAATAAAGCGGCACACAATCCGCATAGAAAGACGTAAGCAAAACTCCCGGCACATTCGTAATCAGGCCGTCCGTATCCTCAAAGCTGCTTGTTCTGTCGAGCCTCCCCCGTCCACGTTGTTCAGCTCCTACCACTCCTACACGGGTGTCATGGACCTGTTCTCCACAGGTCCATGCCTCGAATGAGAATCCCAAAGATTCCGCTAACTTTGCCCTGTTGGCAATCACCACATTTGGATCGTCTCCTACATGCAAAGCCAAATTAAGACTATCATAGGGAGAGGCTCCCGCCCCGCCGCCCCTTCCGGTAAAGCCAACGCTCAGTTCCGGAAAGGCTTCCTCCCAAGAACGTATGCTCAGTCGCTCCGGCTCCCCGTCCTTTATATTTACCCTAACAAACGGTTCCATATCCCATATCCTCCTAATAACACCTTAATACAGTGTACCATATGCTCGGAACTTTACTAACCCTGAATCCAGGAGTTTTGCATATAGCGAGCCATCTTAGCAGCCTTACAAACTCCGGCGTCCCTCATGTCTGTCTCGTTCAATATAGATCGTGTTATCATTTTCCTGGGTTCTGATCCGGCTTTCATCCAGCTTTACAAGCACGACATCCGAACCGATCTTTACAATATTCCGCCAGGGAATGACCATATCGTTACCGCCCCCGAACAACCCCATAAATTTACTGTAGCCCGGAACTACGATAGCTTCGATAAGTCCCTGGCGCAGATCAAGCTCCAGATCACTAATTTGACCGAGTCTTTTTCCGTCCACTACATTAATAACATCTTTCGTCTGGAAATCGGAGATTTTCACCAAGCAACCTCTCCCCCTTTGTGCACATCATACATCCAGTACCTGTCAGGACCTCTTGCGCCCTTGTCTGTTAAATATATGAGGCTCTTATCCAAAAAATAAGATCAAGCACAAAAAAAGACGGTCCCTTTCGGGCCGTCAGGATTTCACATGCTTTTGCATCTGTAAAATAGCGGATTTCTCCAGCCTGGATACCTGTGCCTGAGAGATACCAATCTCATCCGCAACCTCCATCTGGGTCTTACCTTCAAAAAACCTCATGGACAGAATCATCTTCTCTCTGCGGTTAAGCTTGTGCATGGCTTCACGCAGCGCGATCTCCTCGATCCAGGATACGTCCTTGTTCTTATCATCGCTGATCTGATCCATCACATAGATCGGATCCCCGCCGTCATGATAGATAGGCTCAAAGAGGGATACGGGGTCCTGGATAGCATCTAGTGCGAATACTACGTCTTCCTTAGGTATGTTCAAAGCCTCCGAAATTTCAAGTACGGTCGGTTCGCGTGAGTTCCGGTTCGTCAGACTGTCCCGCATCTGAAGCGCCTTATATGCAATGTCCCGCAGGGACCTAGAGACCCGAATTGGGTTATTGTCCCTCAAATACCGACGGATCTCACCGATGATCATAGGAACCGCATAGGTGGAGAACTTCACATTTTGCGATAAATCAAAATTATCAATAGCCTTCATTAGTCCGATACAACCGACCTGGAACAAATCATCTACATACTCACCCCGATTGTTGAACCGCTGGATTACGCTGAGCACGAGCCTCAGATTCCCATTTACTAACTTTTCTCTTGCTGCTCGCACGTGGTCTTGTTGTAGAGAGTGGAATAATTCACGCATTTCCGCATTCGTTAGAACAGGTAGTTTTGCAGTGTCGACACCGCAAATCTCGACTTTGTTTCGTGTCATCGTGTCTTACCTCCCAAGGATACAGATCAAACCTGTAAGGCTCTGCGGCCCTACCTAATCTGCGGTGAAACTAATGTACATTATCTCCGAGGGAGGTCTTTTTATTCCTATATTTTGGGGCTACACCATTTTATTGAATTCTTTTCTCAGACGCTTGATGATCCTTTTCTCAAGACGGGAAATGTAAGATTGTGAGATCCCAAGCAGGTCTGCCACGTCCTTCTGCGTCTTCTCTTCCCCATCGGTAAGTCCAAAGCGAAGCTCCATAATCATGCGTTCCCGATCGCTAAGCTTTTCCAGCGCCTTGTGAAGCAGCTTACGGTCCACCTGCTCTTCAATGTTGCGGTAGATGGTGTCATTCTCGGTGCCCAGAACATCCGACAACAGCAATTCATTACCATCCCAGTCGATATTTAACGGCTCGTCAAAAGATACCTCGGATCTGATCTTGCTGTTCCGCCGCAAATACATCAGAATTTCATTCTCGATACAACGCGAAGCGTAGGTTGCAAGTTTTATCTTTTTCTCGGGATCAAAAGTATTGACGGCTTTGATTAATCCAATGGCTCCGATTGAGACCAGATCTTCAATATTGATCCCTGTGTTCTCAAATTTACGGGCAATGTACACAACCAGGCGCAGGTTGCGTTCAATCAGCATCGCCCTTATGGCTGCATCTCCACTGGAGAGCTTCTGCAGCAAAAACTCCTCTTCTTCACGTGTTAAAGGAGGCG
Source organism: Paenibacillus sp. SN-8-1 (assembly GCF_050995535.1). Taxonomy (NCBI): domain Bacteria; kingdom Bacillati; phylum Bacillota; class Bacilli; order Caryophanales; family Paenibacillaceae; genus Paenibacillus; species Paenibacillus sp. SN-8-1. Next base: position 1,641,870 of record NZ_CP194782.1, on the reverse strand, counting down.
GAAGCGCCTCACTCCCCCCGATATAATAAATTTCTTCACTTTTCATCCCTAAAAGGAACAGCAGCCTATAATACTGAAGTTGAAGTGTCAATTTCCATTTTACAAGCATGGCCCAAACCTCCTATATCACGTTAGCAATTGCACTTGCCTGGTCGCTTTCGCTTGTCTCTTCCGTTAGCTGTGGATGGATAATGGCCTTATAAGCTCCTTCAGACGACAGCCTTCCACCGTCTAATCCGATCAGCACCCGGCTCGTTGTCGTTCTTTTGTCTCCGATCACAACGCTTACCGTATCCGGCTTGAGTGCAATCATAAACTGCGAACCTTTATTAATCCCCCGGTAGGGAACCAGCCGCAGTCTATCTCTCCAAGGGAAAGCTGAGTCTTCACTTAGCTCCATAATGAGGTTGTCCGCTCCGCCACTGCTGAGCTTGCCAGCCCAGCCCCCCGGGAGAAAGTTCTCCCAGAGCGAGGCTTCCATAACCATGACCGGCATCCTGGTTAACGGGTCTGTAAGCTGGTTCCCTGTATCAATGAGTCCCGTACAGCTTACTTCCACTTCCTCAATACGAACCGTTACTTCTCCCAGGTAGGTGTTTAAACGCTGCTGCCTTTGTCTGGAGGATTGAACGGACTTGAACCACAGCAGAACGACCGCAAAAACAACCAGGATGAACAAGGCCCCCAGCTTTATTTCAAAGCCCGCTCCTCCAGTAGTCGTATACCAGATGCCGCTCCATACTTCTCCAGAGCTTTGCAGCAAATAATGGATACCAAGAATCCCCCCGGCCGCGACGAAATTGACGATATAGAAAGCACCCATATTCCGGAGATAGTTTTGCAGACTTCCAAACCCGAAGGCAACCCAAAGCATAATTACTGAGAATAAAAACTTAGTCAGGAACGTATACAAAAAAGACAGCTGAGGCAGAAACATCATAAGCACATATAAAGCGCCAATTACCGCTGCTGCAGCTGTACGCCATTTCTTCACCTTCAGCTTCCGCATCCACGCTGTAACCCAGAGAAGACTTCCATCAATGACCAGGTTCATAAGGAAAATAAGATCAATATAAACAACCACGGCTTCACCTGCCTATTTCCACGGAAAGCAGCTCTTCATTTGCTAGCGTCATGGAAATGCTAAGAACACTTAAGAGATTACCACTTTGAAATGTTTTGTCCCCCGTTCAGTCTTATTGTCCATTCTCTTAAAGCAGATCGATGTTCTCAGTATAAGTAGATCAAAGTATGAAGTCTGTCTAATATTGAATGCGGAGTTCAACTTTTTTTGTCGACCTTCCAGAGATTATCTGTGGTTCCTTCTATCTGCCCTAGCAAGGTTAAAATCAAAAAAGCCCGTTCATCGCACAAGGCGATAAACGAGCTTCATGTATGGGGGAAATCTATCCTGAACTAATCGTTGTTACGGCGATTACGCAGGAATGTTGGAATATCAAGTTGATCTCCGCTTGGCTGATTTCCAAATGGTCTTAAATTATTCGTGCGATTCTCCTGCGGCTCTGAAGTACTTACCGAAGGCTTGCGCAGCGGCTGCTGTGCAGGAGCAGGCTTGTGTTCAAAACCAGTAGCAATTACGGTGACTTTAATCTCTTCCTTCATATTCTCGTCAATTATCGCACCGAAGATCATATTAACTTCAGGATCGGAAGCAGAAATGACAATTTCCGCCGCTTCATTGACTTCATAAAGAGACAGATTGGAGCCGCCGGTAATGTTCATAATGACGCCTCTAGCACCTTCAATTGTAGTTTCCAGGAGAGGGCTCATGATAGCCTTACGAGCTGCTTCTGCCGCACGATTCTCACCTGTTGCGAGACCAATTCCCATAAGCGCGGAGCCGCGCTCGGTCATAATGGTCTTCACATCCGCAAAGTCAAGGTTGATCAGACCTGGCACTGCAATCAGATCGGAAATACCCTGAACCGCTTGGCGAAGCACATTGTCAGCTTCACGGAAAGCTTCCAGCATCGGAGTCTTCTTGTCCACCATTTCAAGCAGGCGGTCATTCGGGATCACGATCAGCGTGTCAACCTTCTCTTTGAGTCCTTCAATTCCAAGCTCGGCATGTGAAGAACGCTTGCGTCCTTCAAAGGTGAACGGTCTTGTAACTACGCCCACTGTCAATGCTCCGCATTCTCTTGCAATCTCAGCAATCACAGGAGCGGCGCCTGTACCTGTTCCCCCGCCCATACCTGCAGTCACGAATACCATATCAGCGCCCTTAAGCGTGTTCGCAATCAAATCACGGGATTCTTCAGCTGCTTTCTTACCAACTTCCGGATTAGCGCCCGCTCCAAGACCACGAGTCAGCTTATCCCCAATTTGCAATCTGTGTTCGGACTTAGCTAGATGCAGTGCCTGCGCATCGGTGTTCACCGTAATGAACTCCACACCCTGCACTCCATTCTCGATCATACGGTTCACGGCATTGCTTCCGCCGCCGCCAACCCCGATGACCTTTATTTTAGCCATGCTCTCCATTTCAAAATCAAATTCCAACATACTCTTCCATCTCCCCCTCAGTGTGCGTGGATGGCCCGTCCATCATTTGGTCCAGTTATATAAATTCTTTAAAGATATTCTTGATACTTCCCCAGATTCCCGCCTTAGGAGCTGTCTCCTGGGCAGCTGGAGCCGACTTTGGATTCTTGACTGTCTTCTTATTCCCAGTGCTGCGGATACGAATGTTACGAATCACATTATACAGGATTCCAACTCCGCTTGTGAAACCAGGGTCTCTGACTCCAATGTAGTCTGGAACAGCAATCCGCACAGAAGCGGCCAGTTCATTCTGAGCCACCTGCAGCAGCCCAGGCATGGATACCGTTCCCCCCGTTAGTATATAACCTCCCGGAAGCTCTGTGTAACCGAGCCGTTTAACTTCCTGACGGATCAGGTGGAAAATCTCCTGTACCCGCGGCTCCGAGATTGCAGCCAGATCCTCCTGGGTAAATTCCTTGTCTACATTACTTCCGATACGGGTTACTTTGAAAGTAACATCATGAGCAGCGTCTTCAATAAGTGCGCATCCGTATTTAAGCTTCACCTTCTCAGCTTGATCCGTCAAAGTTCGAAGCCCATAGGCTATATCATTTGTAATAAATTCTCCACCAATTGGAAGGGTGGAGGTCGCGGAGATTGTCCCATTCTCAAATACGGCAATCGTTGTAGCCCCGGCCCCAATATCTACCAGCACAGAACCCATAGTCTTCTCATCTTTGGATAAAGCCAACTGACCCGCACCCAGCGACAAAAGAACAAGATCAGTAACTTTCAGACCCGCCTTCTCTACGCAGCGAAGAAGATTATGTATTGCTGTCTTTGCACCTGTAATAATGGTAGCTTCGACTTCAAGTCTTACTCCAATCATTCCACGAGGATCTTGAATTCCTTCCAATCCATCCACCACATACTGCTTGGCTACTACATCGATAATCTCCCGTTCAGGAGGAAGTGCAATCACTTCTGCGGCCTTCATGACGCGCTCAATGTCCTCTTCCCCTATTTCACGGTCCTCGTTCGACACAGCCACTACGCCGTGACTGGATTGGAGTCCGATATGATTCCCCGAAATACCGACATACACTTCCGATATTTGAATTCCCACCATGCGTTCAGCATGGTCGACCGCACTCTTGATAGACTGTACTGTCTGGTCAATATCTACAATCGCGCCTTTACGGATTCCTTCCGAATCGGCAGATCCAACCCCAATAATATTAAAGGTTCCATTCGAGATTTCCCCAATAATAGCACGAACTTTGGATGTACCGATGTCCAAACTAACAATGATGTCATTGTTGCTCAAGCCCCTGGCACCTCCTGTTATCATAAAAATTATTTACTAGACCTAAGTACAACTCTCTACTAATTCAACGCAATTTATACTTTCCCTCTTTTTTCTACAAATTTTTTAATTACCAGATTTAGTTAGAACCCTGTCCCAGCAACGATTTGACACAGAATCCTAAAACAAAGCTACGACAAAAATAATAAGAAAAAAGAGGGAGAATGCTAACAAGCTCATAAATTATATTTTATCATTGTTCGTCACTGATTAGTAGTCTCTTTTTGAGGCTCGGTATTGTCTTCAGCAGGCCCAAAGGACGAATAAGAGTTCGCCTCGAGCATGGTTAATGTCCCCGGCTGCTGTGTATCGATAACCGAATTAAGATCTTCGATCTTCTCAGGCAGCAGTGAAATCGCCGTAATCACCTCAAAATGCGAGCTTGTGTACAACTTAATCCGATCTGGATACGATACGGTTGGCGAAGGGATGATCTCCGAAATATCCGCAGTCAAATTGTCTGAAATCTGACCCAGCACACTGCAAAGCTTGGCCAAATTCGGATCAGCCTTCTTCCAATTTGAAAGCAGAGGCTTCCCCGCGGCGATCCCGCCATTCTTGGCAGGAACCTCGGTCCCGTTGGCCAGATAAGCCTTCAGACTGCCGTCTTTGCTCAGAGAATAAGCCACGGCGCGGTACTCCTCGATATTCACGCTGATAAGCCCAGGGAACTGCTTGTCCACAGTCACCTTCTCGATCGATGAAATGGCGGTAAGACGCTCACGAATCGTACTTTCACTAATGCCGAAGAAAGGCGATCCGACCCCGACTCCAATCTGTTTCAGTAGCTCAGCATTCGTTGTATATTTATTCCCGGAGAAACGTATTTCTGAAATTTTGCTAATCTGTGACCGAAAGAACAGTACACCCATCAAGACAACAAACAGCAGTATTAATATGGCGATGACTTTACGGCTTGTCTTCATTTTTGGCTTGTCCTTCTTAAGGACTGGTACATTTGCTTTTGGCATATTCACTTCTCCATAAAGCCTGATAGCCCCTCCGGATGGAGGGGACAACCTTGGCATTAATCAGGCAAAATCAAGCTGTTTGAGCACTGGAGTCTGTCTGTGCATTTGGGCTCCCAGTCGCTGAAACATATTCTCTATGCGATCATATCCCCGGTCAATGTGATGAACCTGCTCAACAATGGTCTGGCCATGTGCGGACAGTCCTGCAATTACCAGCGCCGCGCCCGCTCTTAAATCAGTTGCTTCTACGGTCGCCCCATATAATCTCGGAACCCCCCTAATGCAGGCAGAAACAGAGTTCACGGAGATATCGGCGCCCATACGCACAAGTTCATCCACATGTTTGAACCTGCCTTCGAACACAGTCTCTCTCATCATACTAACGCCATCCGCCAAGGATAGCAGTACCATCACTTGTGACTGGAGATCGGTAGGAAAGGCAGGATAAGGCGAGGTCACAATGCTCTCTACCGCCTTAGGTCTTCCAAGACTACTAACATTGATTATATCATTGCAAGCCCCTATTTGAACACCAGCGCGCCTCAGGACATGAATCAGTGAGATTAAATGAGCTGGATTGCAATGTGTCAATGTAACGGTGCCCCGGGTAGCGGCAGCGGCAATTAACGCAGTCCCTGCCACTATGCGGTCAGGAATTATCTCATACTCGCACGGATTTAGCTGCTTCACCCCGCGGATTTTGATGGTATCTGTTCCTGCTCCCATAATGCTGGCGCCCATCTCATTCAAGAAATTTTGAAGATCCTGAATTTCGGGCTCACGCGCCGCATTGGTAATAATTGTGGTTCCTTCAGCCTGAACAGCAGCCATCATAATGTTCTCTGTTGCCCCTACACTTGGGAAATCCAAATGAATATCCGCACCAACCAGCTTTTTGGCCCGGCACCAGATCTGTTCGTCATTCTCCTCGATTTGGGCACCCAGTGCCTTTAGTCCATTCAAATGAAGATCAATTTTACGTTCTCCGATCGCACATCCGCCTGGTTGATATACACATACCTCACCAAACTTGGCCAGCAAAGGTCCCATAAGGAATATCGAGGACCTCATCAGCTTCATTAAATCTTCCGGTACTTGACAAGAATCCGCCCCACTTGAATCGACAACCACGGTGTCCCCTCTGTGAATCGTACTGCAGCCTAGGCGGTTCAAAATGCGCAGCATAACATCAATATCAAGCAACCGCGGTACATTGCGCAGCTGAACCTTCCCTCCGGACAGCAGGCTCGCCGCCAGGATTGGCAATGCGGCATTTTTCGCTCCATGGATACGAATGGTTCCTGATAGGGGTTTCCCGCCTTCAATCACCAATTTGTCCAATGTATCACCTCCGAGTTTACCGCTCACCCACGCAGAACACTTCCGGAACCAAATTCACCTCAAATTTGGAGGCAATAACGGTTTGAATATGGCTCATTAGGGTGAGTACGTCCTCTGCTGTCGCTTGCCCGGTATTTACAATGAAATTGGCGTGCATTTCGGATACCTCGGCACCGCCTGACCGGTACCCTTTCAGGCCTGCTGCTTCAATCAGCCTCGCGGCGTGATCTCCCGGCGGGTTACGGAACACGCTTCCGGCGCATGGCTGTTGCAGCGGCTGAGTCTGTCTTCTCCGGTCTTTATAGGCTGCCATGGAGGATGAAATCTCTGCACGATCACCTTCCATAAGTTGGAAGACTGCTCTAGCCACGATTCCATTTTGCTCATGCAGTATCGAATGACGATAAGCGAACTCCATCTGCTCCGCGTTATAGCTAACCAATTCCCCTGTTTCCAGTACAATCTCAGCGGATTTGAATATGCGTGACACATCAGACCCGTGCGCGCCGGCGTTCATGTACACCGCACCACCGACCGTGCCGGGAATACCTGAAGCGAACTCCATACCTGTAAGGCCTCTTTTGCCCGCCATGATGCTTAGACTGACAACGCTTGCGCCCCCATCAGCTTCCACTTCAGTCCCCCGGAACTCTGAGCCCTCGAGCCCTTTGCCCAGTTTGATCACCGCGCCGCGGATTCCAAGATCGGACACGAGCATATTGGATCCTTTGCCAACAAGCATCCAAGGAACTTTCTCTTCATGCAGGATACGGATAAGCTGCTGAAGCTGCTGCACTGTTTCAGGCACGATCACCGCATCAGCGGGACCTCCGATTTTCCATGTTGTATATTTGGCCATTGGCTCGTTCGGCAGGATACTGCCGACCTTTGCCTCGGATAATTTAGAAATCCACTGCTGCATCTTAATTCCCCTCCCTGGTTCGTTACCCTCACAGCCAATTGATAGATCAACGCTTAGTAAGGATGGATATGTGGAGCATCACACCAGCACCTTGGGTAGATTGTCACGCGATTATAGAGTATCTTATGTCAGCTCTCCATAGAGTGTGACACCCGCCCAGAGCCTGGATTTATCTCCGCTGCTGGGTAAGCCTGTGCATCTCTTCTACCAGCAGATGTGCAGAATCCGGCTTACCCAGCCTGCGGGAAGCTGTGGACATGGAGACCTGTCTGGAGACATCCTCCATAATCCGCTTGATGGACGTGAACAGCGCTGAACCCGTCAAGCCTTGTTCAAGTATAACTTCAGCCGCTCCGGCGCTCTCCAATGTTCTGGCATTCTTCTCCTGATGATTATTGGTCACATTGGGAGATGGGATCAGAATTGATGGGATGCCCAGCGAGGTGATCTCCGCAAGGAAGGAAGCTCCAGCGCGGTTCACAATTAGTGAAGTACAGGCCAGCACCTCCGGCATGTTATGCACATAAGGAAGCACCTGAAGACCTCTCGGCAGATTGCCTGCCTTAGCCTTGATCGCTTGCAGCGTGGGCTCATAATAACTCTCACCGGTTACATAGATAAAGCGGACATGTTCAAGCTCACTCAGCATGGGTGCCATCTCAATCATGGCGTCATTAATCGCCTTGGCTCCCCGGCTGCCGCCGACCACCAGCACAATAGGAGTTCCCGGAATAAGGCCTAATGTAGAATAACCCTTGGTCTTATCCGCCTCATAGACTGTAGTTGCCCGCGGATTTCCAGTATAAATAATATTCTTCGCACTCGGAAAAGCATTCTCCATACCTTCAAAGCTAAGAGCAACGGTATCCGCATACTTGCTCAGGAAGCGGTTGGTAAGGCCGGGAATGGCATTCTGCTCATGAATAATGCTGGGAATCCCGAGCTTAGAAGCGGCATATACGACAGGTCCGCACACATATCCGCCCGTACCGATAACTACATCGGGTTTAAACTTTTTAAGCAATTTCTTGGAAGTACTGACGCCACGAAGAAATCGGACAACGGTTTTTATATTCTCCGGTGATAGCTTTCTACGGAACCCTGTAATATTAATAGCTTCAAAAGGTATACCTGCCTTGGGAACAAGGGAACTCTCCAATCCTTTTTGTCCCCCTATATATAGAAATTCCGTTTCTGGATATTCAGAAGCACATTGTTTCACGACGGCGAGAGCTGGATAAATGTGTCCCCCAGTTCCTCCTCCGCTTAATACAACTCGCATGATGTTCACCTCGAATGACGGGATAAGTTAAGCAAAATTCCTAGTGCCGTTAGCATCAGCGTGAGCGAGGATCCGCCATAGCTGATGAGCGGCAGCGTAATGCCGGTAACCGGCATTAGACCGATGACAACGCCAATATTGATCACAACCTGAACGGCGACCATACCAATAATTCCTACAGCAAGCAGACTGCCGAATGTATCGGGAACCGTCATCGCAACTCTCATGCCTCTCCATACCAGAATTGTAAAGAGAAGCAGCACGAGCAGACCCCCGATAAACCCAAGCTCCTCTGCCAATATTGAAAATATGAAATCCGTCTGCGGTTCAGGCACATAACTATACTTCTGGCGGCTCATACCCAGACCCAGCCCGGCTAGCCCGCCTGGACCAATCGCATACAAAGACTGAATGATCTGATAACCGGCCCCTAATGGGTCCGACCATGGATCAAGAAAGGCTGTAACTCGCTTTAGCCGATAGGGCGCGGCGAGGATCAGACCCACAAATCCGGCAACCCCAGCCAGGGCAAGCGTGAACAAATGCTTAAGTCTGGCGCCTGCAGCAAAAACAATCAGCAGCGAGGCCCCCAGCATTACAGTTCCTGTCCCAAGGTCAGGCTGCAGCATAATAAGTCCAAATGCAAGTCCAATCAGCCCAAGCGGCGGAAGCAGCCCCTTTGTAAACCTTGTGATATCCATCGTCTCCCGGCTCAGCCAATCAGATAGAAACAGAATCATACCGAGCTTCATGAACTCGGAAGGCTGAATACCGAACGAGCTGATGCCCAGCCAGCTTCTTGCGCCCCCGCGCACAACACCCACACCTGGTATAAGCACAATTACTAGAAGGATAAAGCAAAAAATAAGAATGGTTCTCGAATATTTGCGTAAATTACGATAATCAAGATTCATGGCAAAGAACATTGCAATCAGTCCCAGCACCGCGAACAGCAGCTGTCTTTTCACAAAATAAAAGGAATCTCCATAATCATGAAAAGCAAGCACCGAGCCCGCACTGTAAACCATGACCATGCCGATCGCCAACAGTGCCAGAATGCAAATTAACAACCAAATATCAGGCGCATGGCGCGTCTTGCTCATAGCGGAAGCCACCTCTAACTATAATAGTAGTAGGGGCTTATCCACCCCTCTACTAAAGGTTATGCACGGCCTCTTTAAAAATGCGTCCACGCTCTTCATAGGAAGCAAACATGTCCCAGCTAGCACAAGCCGGGGATAATAGAACAACATCCCCCGGCTGAGCGAGACGCGCAGCTTCTTGAATCGCAGTACGGAGTACAGAGGCAGCGTCTTCCTCAGTATCGACGAGCACGATCTGCGTTAATCCGGCAAGCTCGGCTACCCGGCCGATTTTCTCCTTGGTCTCTCCAAGCGCAACCACCGCTTTGACCTTGTCTTTGAAGGAAGGAATCAGCTCCATGTAATCGGAGCCCCGGTCAAGCCCGCCTGCAATCAAAATAATAGGCGCATCCAGCGCACCCAATGCCATTATAGTCGCTTTGGAATTGGTTGCCTTCGAATTGTTATAATAGGTGACCTCGTTCTTCACCTCAACATACTCCAGGCGGTGTTCAACCCCGCGGAATGTCTTCAGCGGTTCAGCAAGCATGTTCGGGCTTGCGCCTGCGGCAATGGAGATTGCAATAACAGCAAGCGCGTTCTCCACATTGAAACGCCCCGGCAGACCGATTTCATCCACCCGCACAATTTCATGTGAATTCCCTTCTGTATCCCGGTATATCACCGTTCTTGACACATGGTCCGGGATATCAGCAGCATACGGCGGATCAAGATACACACCTTCTACCAAAGTCTCTGTAACCGAGAAAGGCAGAAGCTTTGATTTGACGTAAGGAACCAGCTTCCGGCAGACCGGATCATCAAAGTTAAGCACAGCAGTATCGCTCTCAAGCTGATTGGCGAAAAGTTTCGCTTTGGAGTTCACATAGTCTTCCATATCTCCGTGATAGTCCAGATGAGTCTCTGCTACATTTAGCAAGCAGCCAACAGCCGGACGGAAGTCCTGCGTTCCTTTCAATTGGAAGCTGCTAAGCTCTACGACCATCCAGTCTTCTGGGCTGGCAGCGGCTGCCGCCTCACACAGAGGAGTACCAATATTACCGGCAACAATCGGATGCAGGCCGGCTGCTTCTAACAACTTGCCTACCCATGTAGTAGTCGTAGTCTTGCCGTTGGAGCCCGTAATTCCAATTATAGGTGCCTGGCAGATATGATAAGCCACTTCAACCTCGGTAACGACCTCAATCCCTAGCTCAAGCGCCTTCTGTACAGGCGGCACCGAATAAGGGATCCCCGGATTCTTAATCAGCAGAGAGACACCCGGATGGATAAGTCCTTCCGGGTGGCTCCCGCATAGAACAGAAATTCCCAAAGCCTCCAGTTCGGATGCCTCGGGACACTGTTCTCTATCCTTCTTATCATTAACAATTACATTCGCGCCTGCTTCATACATGGTCTTAGCTACTTGAACTCCACTTTTGGCAAGGCCCAGGACAACAACTTCACGGCCTTTATACATTTCCGGATGATTCATTGTAATTACAACCCCTTGTTGAGATAAAGTCCAATACCTGCGAGTACAAGTCCAACCGCCCAAAACGTAATGACTACACGCCACTCGGACCAGCCAGACAATTCAAAGTGATGGTGAATCGGACTCATTTTGAATATACGCTTGCCCCGGGTCTTGAATGAAGCGACCTGCAGCACCACGGATAAGATTTCGATAACGAAAATTCCGCCAATGATCAGAAATAACAATTCACTCTTCGTGACGATGGCAATGGCCGAGATGGCTCCGCCAATACCAAGCGATCCCGAGTCACCCATGAACACCCTTGCCGGATGAGCATTGAACACGAGGAAGCCCAGTACTGCACCAATCATTGCCCCGGCACATACCGCAGCCGGCAGGGAAGTCGCCTGCATCGCGACAACGGCGTAAGCTCCAAGCGCGATAGCACTGACACCAGACAGCAGTCCATCTAGACCATCTGTAAAGTTAACAGCATTCGTAATTGCCAGCATCATCAGCACGATAAATGGATAGTAGAAGATACCGCCCCAGTCAAAAGAATAATTCGTACCGGGAATCCCGATTGCTGTGCTGTGGCCATTCGAGATTAGCAAAATACATACGATCGCCGCGAACACCAGCTGTCCAACCAGCTTCTGTTTAGCTGTTAGCCCTAATGAACGCTTAAATACGATTTTGATATAGTCATCCAGGAATCCTACCAGTCCAAATCCCAGTGTAGCTACCAGCATGACGTAAAAATCCGTATTGATCACAGAAAATTTCATAAAGGCGAGTGTAAATGCAATCATGATAATAATGCCGCCCATAGTCGGCGTACCTGCTTTTTTCAAATGGGACTGAGGCCCCTCACTCCTGATTTGCTGTCCAAATTTGAGCCTGCGCAAAAGAGGAATACATAAGGGAGCCGCAATGACGGCGAGGATGAAGGAAACGCCTATGGTTAGAAGTACAAGTGAGAAATCCACGGATCTCCCTCCTTTCGCTATCATTTTTTAAGATTGAAGGTTATCTATTTTAATGGCATGTGCCACTTCTTCCAGTCTCATTCCCCGGGAAGCTTTGATTAGTACAACATCCTTAGGGGTCAATTCTTGTATAAGGGCACGAATAAGCTCGGTCTTGTCAGTATATGCATGGATATGCGTATCGGGAAGATTTGCTGAAGCACTCTGTGCAATTTTGGTACCAAGCGGTCCATAAGTATAGAGAAGATCCACTTTACCCGGAGTTATAAACTGACCGATTTCTTCATGGTAATGTTCCTCCAGCTCACCCAGCTCGAGCATGTCACCAAGCACAGCAACCTTTCTCTTGTAACCCTTCAACTTCTCTAGCACACCGATCGCTGCCCTGACTGAGGTAGGACTGGCATTATATGCATCGTTCAGGATCGCGATGCCGCTGACCCCTTCGATCATTTCAATCCGCATGCTTGTAAGCTCCAGATGCTCCAGACCCTTGACCATATTCTCTTCAGTCACCCCATAATGTCTTGCAACCGTGATCGCGCCTAATGCATTAATCACATTGTGCTCACCCAGCAGAGGAAGACGATAGGTAGTATCCGAATGGCCTGAGTAAGAGGTAAACACAGTTCCTCCACTTTGAAACAGGATGCCTGTCGGGTAATCATCATTTGTGGAATTCATTCCATATGTTGAAATCTTCAAATTCTCCGGCTTCTTGGTCCCTGGTTCTTGCAGAACCATAGGAATCAAAGGCTCATCTCCATTGTAGACAAACAGACCGCCCGACTTCAGCCCGGCAAGAATTTCCACCTTGGCACGAGCAATTTCTTCCCTTGAGCCCAGCTGAAGGAGATGGGATTCCCCAATATTCGTTATCAGCACCGTCTCAGGCTCTGCAAGCTTTGAAAGTAATTCAATTTCATAACGGGCGCTCATGCCCATTTCCAGAATCGCTATTTCACTATCTTCAGGCATTGATAGAATCGTAAGCGGAAGCCCGATATGATTGTTAAAATTCCCATTCGTCTTGTGAACTTTGAAAGTTGTACCTAACAGAGAGGCAACGATATCCTTGGTTGTTGTCTTTCCGTTGCTGCCCGTGATCCCAATCACACGCGCTTTTGTCTCTTTTAGGTAAGCTTTGGAGAGAAGCTGCATAGCTTCCAGTGTATTCTCAACGAGAATGACAGGACCTTCTGGCGGAGTGCCGTGATCCTTCTGCCACAGAACACCCGCAGCCCCTTGGCTGATAGCTTCAGCAGCAAAGGAATGTCCATCAAACTGTTCTCCCACCAAAGGGACGAACAGGCAGTCAGGAGTTATTTTGCGAGAATCTGTAATTACACCCGCCGCGGTAATTCCCGCATGCTTGGCATTTACAAGATTCCCTCCACACATTTGTCCAATTTGATCTAGGTTTCTATTTATCACTTTCGAGGACCCCTTATGGCTTCTTTAGCAACAATACGATCATCAAAGTCAAGTACCTGGGACCCAATAAGCTGATAGGTCTCATGGCCTTTCCCCGCAATCAATACTACATCTTTAGAGCTTGCCATTTCAATAGCCTTTTCAATAGCTTCCTTGCGATCGACAACAAGCTCGTAACGATCTGGTGTTACACCTTGCCCGGTCAGCCCTTGCTCGATATCAGATAGAATAGCCTCGGGATTCTCGGTTCTCGGATTATCCGAGGTGACAAAGACATACTCCGAATACTTGGCAGCAATTTGGCCCATAATCGGGCGCTTGGTCTTATCCCGGTCTCCACCGCAGCCAAATACACAAATTACGCGACCTTCCGCGAATTCTTTCACGGTACGAAGCACATTCTCCAGTCCGTCAGGCGTATGGGCATAATCCACAATGACCGCAAATTCCTGCCCTTCATCCACCGCCTCGACACGGCCTTCTACACCTTGCAGAGACTCCAGGCTAGCTTTGATCTTCTCCAGCGGAATGTCTTCCAGCAGGGCGGCACTGATCGCTGCTAAAGCATTGTAGACATTGAACTTGCCGACCATTCGAAGGTTGATATCAGCACTTCCCTTGAAAGTATCCACATGGAAAGACGTTCCGCGGGCCGTAATTGAAATGTTCGAAGCGCGAACATCAGCCTCTTTCTCCACACCATATGTAATGACTTCCACAGCTGTCTGCGCTGCATAATAGGCTGATGCTTCATCGTCCACATTCAGAACCGCATAGCTACGTTCCTGCGGGTCTTCGAAATATTGATTACCTAGACGCGAGAAGAAAAGCCCCTTGGCAGCCCGGTATTCTTCCATGGTGTTATGATAATCCAAATGATCCTGGGTTAAATTCGTGAATATAGCGGTACGGAACCGAGTACCTTTAACACGACCTTGCTCAAGAGCATGTGAGGACACTTCCATTACACAATAATTGCAGTCAGCCTCTGCCATCTCGTTCAAGTAACTCTGCAGGTCCAGTGACTCGGGGGTCGTGCCTGACATCGGATAGCTCTGCCCATCATATCTACGCTGAATCGTACCTATTAATCCTGGCTTATTACCCTGATCCTTAAGAATCTGCTCAATCAGATAAGTGGTTGTCGTCTTCCCGTTCGTGCCGGTGACGCCAATAACGCGAAGACGGGAACTTGGCTCATTGTAAAAGGCATTGCCCAGAACCGCCATCGCCAGACGGCTGTCCTTCACTTTGAGTTGGGGCAGCTTAACATCTTCAAGAATGTGCTCTACAACCAGTGCAGCCGCACCCTTCTCAGCAGCCTGACTTGCAAAGTCGTGACCGTCTACGGTATGTCCTGGCAGACAAATGAACAAGTCGCCTGGGGTCACCTTGCGTGAGTCGATTTGAATACCTGTAATGGCGACCTCATCATCCCCATGGATGCTCGAAGTTGCAAGATAGGCTGCTAGTTGTTTAAGAAACATGGGTCATACCTCCATCTATGTCACTGATTCATTCAAATATATGGATGACTAAGCTCCATCCATAATAGTATCGTCAAATTAACGTCTACTCAGGCATCTTACTCTTGATGATTATGTTCTACTTCCGCCTCATTCCCCATGTAAATGCGGATTGTAGACCCTCTTTCCACACGTTCTCCAGGCTTCGGCGCTTGGTTAATTACATAGCTACCGGAGCCTGAACGAGCTAAGTTGAAGTTCATATTCAAGTCTTCATATAAGTCTTGCACTGAGGCACCCACTAGATCAGGCACTTCCACAATAGGCTGCTCGCCAAATTTATAGTTTTTGGGCAACTGATCCTTACGTGGAGGGATCTTCAAATAGTGAAGGGAATCCTCCAGAATATTCTTAACAATAGGCGCTGCCACAACGCCACCGAATTGAATCCCCTGCGGGTTATCTACAGCTGTGTAGACAACTATCTGAGGATCGTCTGCCGGAGCAAATCCAATAAAAGAAACAATGTGCTCACTTGAGGAATATCGTCCATTAATGACTTTCTGCGCAGTTCCCGTCTTACCTCCAACCCGGTAACCATCAATAAAAGCTGGACGTCCTGTGCCGAGGGCAACCACGCTCTCCAGAGCACTACGGACCTGCTTCGAGGTATTCTCCGAGATCACCTGTCTGACAAACTCAGGCTCCATCTTCTCCACGACCTGTCCGGTATCCGGATTAACCCAAGCCTTGCCCACGTGGGGCTTGAACAGCTTGCCTCCGTTAATGGCTGCAGATACGGCTGCGACCTGTTGAATCGGGGTTACCGAGACCCCTTGACCAAAAGCTGTAGTGGCAAGCTCGACAGGACCTACCTTCGGCAGCTTGAACAGGATTCCGTTCTCTTCCCCGCCAAGGTCAATTCCCGTCTTGCTTCCGAAGCCGAAATTCTGGATATAGCTGAATAATGATTCCTTGCCCAGACGCTGGCCCAAGGCAACAAAGCCTGGGTTACAGGAGTTCTCCACCACCTGTAGAAAGGTCTGACTGCCGTGACCGCCTCTCTTCCAGCATCGGAGACTCGCTCCGCCCACCTTCACATAACCAGGATCAAAGAAACGATCATTGACTAGATCCACCTTCTTCTCCTCAAGAGCGGCTGCGAGTGTAATGATCTTGAACGTCGAACCTGGTTCATAGGTCATCCAGATCGGCAGATTACGGTTATACACCTGTGAAGGGTATTCTTGGTACTGTCCTGGTTCATAACCCGGCCGGCTGGCCATGGCAAGAATCTCACCATTCTTGGGATTCATCGCAATCGACCAGGCCCCATTAGCCTTAAACTTGGCCATCGCCTGATCGAGCTCTCTCTCCATAATGCTCTGAATGTTCTTGTCAATGGTTAGCTCAAGGTTAAGGCCATCCTTCGGCTCTACATATTTCTCAGAGGACCCGGGCATAATCCGTCCGCCAGCATCGGACAGAAATGAAATACTTCCGTTCATGCCGCTAAGCTTGTCATCATATTTCTTCTCTACACCTGTCAGGCCCTGATTATCAATCCCCGTGAAGCCCAGTATATGTGCCGCAAGTCCTTCATAAGGATAATACCTTTTGTTGTCTTCGGCAATGACAATACCCGGCAGACCCAAATCACGAATTTTCTGAGCCTTCTCCATCGTAATTTTTCGCCCGCCGGGTCGTAGTTTAACAATCAGCTGTCTGGTCTTGATTGCCTTCAGAACTGCTTCCTCACTCATCCCAAGTATGGGAGCCACCTTATGCGCGGTCGTCTCCGGATCTTTGATCTGAGCAGGAATTGCCATTATTGTTGGCGTCGTAATATTGTAGGCCAGTGATACGCCATTACGGTCTAATATTTCACCGCGCTTGGCGGAGAATGGAATGTTGCGACGCCACAAGTCTTCAGCCTCGGCTGATAGCTCACCACCCTTACTCAGCTGAACGTAAGCCAGTCTGATCACTAACGCGCCAAACAGCAAGCAAAGTATCAAGAGAAGCGAGAAAAGTCTGCGTCTTCTCGTAATCCCGGAAATCTTCATGCGTGTCCCTCCTGTTCATCCTCTTGTCCATGATGGCTTTGATATCATGAATATTCAGGACAAACAGGGGTTAGAACAAGCTATACAGAATCCTGCTTAGGGCTTCTTATCCGGGGTATTGCCCGTGCTTGTATCCGTATTCCTTATAGTAGCTGCCGGCGGCTGAAGAGTAAGCAGGACGCTTCGCTTCCCGCCTGTCTTCGTCACCTTCTGACTCGCCACATATCCCTCTCCATCTACCGAAACGGACACCTGCATGAGTGTCAGAATCTCCATCGCATCACGCAGAGAAACACCCGTCAGATCCGGAACCTCCATCGCCTTGCTGTCTTCGGTAAGAAGGAATACCCGCTGTGCGGAGGACATCATGGTTCCCGCGCTCGGATATTGACTGATTACCTTACTGCCCTTACCTAAAGTTTCGAAGGAAATCCCTTTCTTCGTCAGGCTGCTCTTGGCATCTCTTAGCTGCATCCCCTTAAGGTCAGGGGCAGCGGTCATCGTCTCGCTTGGCTCACCTGCCGCTACGTTTGATTTCGGCACACCCATATACTCCAAGGTCTGACTTACAATTTTCTTGAATACTGGTGCCGCAGCCGTTCCGCCCCCCAGGTCTGAATCCTGAGGTTCGTCAATGACAACAAGAACCAAGATCTTGGGATCGTTAACTGGTGCATATCCGATAAAAGAGACCACCTGCTTCGTATAGTCATATCCAGCTTCACCATTGGTCTTCGGCTTAACCGCAGTACCCGTCTTCCCGGCTACCCGGTACCCTGGAATATAAGCATGTCGCCCTGTTCCAATCTTCTGGTCAGAGACCACCTGCTCCAGGTAGCTCCCCACTTCTTTAGCTTTATCTGGAGAGATCACCTGCCGAACGACTTTCGGCTGGGTAATCACCGGAGCTCCTGAAGGTGGATCAATTTCCTTAATAATATGCGGCTCGAGCAGCTTACCTCCATTGGCAACAGCGGCTACGGCTGCAACCTGCTGAATCGGGGTCACGGTAATCCCGTGTCCATAGGTCGTGGTGGCATACTCAATGTCCCGCTGCGGGTTAACGATCCCTTTCGCTTCGCCCGACAGCTCAATCCCTGTCTTTTGACCAAATCCGAAGCTCTTAATGTAATTTAACAGTCTCTCCTTGCCCAGCATTTCATAACCTAGCTTAACAAAGGCTACGTTACTCGAGTGCTTAACCCCTTGAAGATAAGTTAATGGTCCCCATCCATCGTGCTTCACGTCATACAAAGGAGTCTTATAGCCAGGGATCTTGATATGCCCTGACATGTAGGTAGCGTTCGGATTGAACAAGCCCTCCTGAACGGCACCTGCCAAAGTGACAATCTTAAAGGTCGATCCAGGCTCATAGGTAGAAGCAAGCGCATGATTCCTGAAGTTGTTCTTGTATTCTTCCTTCCAGTACTGATTGGGATCGAAAGTAGGCATATTAGCCATACCCAGGATCTCCATCGTGTTCGGATCAGCCGCAATGACAGTCATACTGATTGGCTTCAGCTTGGCATAAGCCTCTTTCATCGCGTCTTCGATATAATACTGTATTGTATCGTCGATCGTCAGCTTGATATTACTTCCATCATTGGGAGCTTTGTAGACTTCCTCAGCTTTAGTCAGCTTGACGCCCTTCCGGTCACTCTCATATTTGATAGATCCATCAACGCCGTGCAGAATATTATCGTATTTCTTCTCCAGGCCCGTTATTGCAATCCCTTCACGGTCTGTGTAACCCAGAATATGAGCAGCAAGAGTATTCTTGGGATAATAACGCTTCTGCTCTTCAATGAAGCTGATTCCGGACTCTGCAAGTGCTTTAGGTTTGTGATTCTTCTTAATCTGCTCCGACAGGGCAGCAACCTTATCCTTCAGCTCCTGGTCAATCTTCCAGCCTTCATTTCGAACCTCTTTCTGAGCGAAATATTCTCCGTCTTTGTTCTTGCTGTGAATCAGGCTCTTGATTTCACTTTCGGGTTTCTTCAACAGCTTGCTCAGCCCCTGGGCAACCTCGTCCTCCAGCCCGTATTTGAGAATCACCTTTGGATTGATGGCCACGGTATAAGCTGGCGCGTTAATAGCCAATGCGTCCCCGTTCCGGTCAGTGATCTCGCCGCGTGTAGCCGGAATCATCTGACTACGGGACCAATTCTTGTCCTTACCGTATGCCTCCCAGAAGGAACCTTGGACAATTTGAAGCCAAAAGACTTTACCTATAATTACAAGAAAAAAGAGGGTAACAAGTCCCCCTATAAGTAGTGTCCGAAGTTTTATTCTCTTGTCCATCGCTCAAACCTCAACTTTATTGGTTAATTCCGGGCTGTCTTCGTCCCGGATATATCCTTCCCGTCTGTAGAGGCACTTCCATTGGTGCCACTTTCTCTGTCACCAGGCTGCTCATACCCGAGCACGTTAATGGCGTAATCCCGAACCCCTTGCTCCAATTGCTGCTTCTTCACTTCCAGTGCCGACATTTTTTGTTTTACTTTTGAGATATCATAATCTGTTTGATGAACCTGATAATTCAAGTTATAGACTTTGGCATTCTGCCAAATGAGCAGACTGGCCACTGCCACACAGAAGACTACAGTAAAAATATACAGCAGCTTCTCACCTACTGGCAGCGGCGCGCGTCTCGTAACGACCTTGGTCGTTTCTTTGTACTTCGGTACAGCTTGTCCCCGTCCGGACGTTTTCTCTTTGACTGCCAGGTTACCCCGTGTGTAGGCCATATCAAATTTCCTCCGCTATAGATTGCAATTTCTCCGCTACGCGCAGCTTGGCTGAGCGCGCCCGGGGATTATGAGCCAGCTCCTCTTCTGAAGGAACCAGCGGTTTCCGGTTAATCAATTTGAGCGTTCCCTTCCCTCCGCATACACACATTGGGAAGTCCGTAGGACAGGTACATTTCTCTAGATATCCGGCAAAAATTTGCTTACAAATCCGGTCTTCCAGTGAGTGAAACGTAATCACCGAAATCCGGCCGCCGGCCGCCGTGCAGCGAACGGCTTGATGAAGACCGTCCTCGAAGGCACCCAGCTCATCATTTACGGCAATTCGGAGAGCCTGGAAGCTCCTCTTCGCGGGATGCCCTCCGGTTCTGCGAGCAGCAGCCGGAATTCCCATCTTAATCAATTCAACAAGCTGGCCTGTTGTCTCAACAGGCGTTTCAAGTCTGCTGTCAGCAATGACCTTGGCGATACGCCGTGAGAATTTCTCTTCCCCGTATTGAAACAAAATCCGGGCAATCTCCTTCTCCGGCCATTCATTGATAATTTCTCGTGCTGTAAGATCCGATGAACGATCCATCCGCATATCAAGCGGCGCATCCGCATTGTAGCTGAAACCACGTTCACCCTCATCAAATTGAGGAGAGGATACACCCAGATCATACAGAATGCCGTCTACCTGCGGAATTCCTCCTTGCTGAGGAACCCAATCGATCTCTCTTAGCTTCTCTTCCAGATAGCGAAAGTTGCTCTTCACCAAGGTGAGCTGGTCTCCATATTCGGATAGCTTCTCTTTGGCGTTAGCGTGTGCCCAATCGTCCTGATCGAAGGCGATCAGTCTGCCTTCCGGCCCTAGCTTCGATAAGATAACCGAAGTATGGCCTCCGCCACCTAAGGTGCAGTCCACATAAATGCCGTCCGGCTTGATGCGCAGCCCTTCTGTCGCCTCTTCCTTGAGTACCGTGATGTGATGAAACAAGCTGCCGCCCCCCAGACTCTAGAATAATAAATTTATAGTTCGAAATTGAAATCAACCAGCTTCTCCGCAATTTCATTGAACGTATCTTCCGATTGCTGGAAGTACTGCTCCCAAGTATCGCGGCTCCAAATTTCTACCCGATTGGATACACCAATCACTACGCAATCCTTCTCAAGCTTTGCATACTGCCGGAGAGTAGCCGGTAAATTTACCCTTCCCTGCTTGTCCCATTCACATTCAGTAGCTCCGGAGAAAAAAAAGCGGGTAAAAGCACGTGCATCAGACTTCATAAGCGGCAGTGCTTTAAGCTTCTGCTCCATAACACCCCATTCATCCTGGGGATATACGAACAGACATTGGTCAAGTCCGCGGGTAACGACGAAAGAAGTTCCCAGAAGTTCGCGAAATTTAGCCGGGATGATGATCCGGCCTTTATCATCAATGCTATGCTGATATTCCCCCATAAACATTGGATGCGCTCACTCCTTACCTCTTTCCACCACTTTACACCACTTTCCACCACTTATAAATAATACTTATTCTCCGCCCTATTGTAAACTCCTTCTAAACAAGCATAAAAATTTAATGGTAAATTGCGGTACATACGCTGTTAAACGCAGAAACTCCCTTCCTGCTCACACAGGAAGGGAGTTTCGTACTATTATACTCATTTATTTCCAGCTATCCAGATAAGCCTTCTGTTCTTCACTCAATGTGTCAATCTGAATCCCGAGGCTGTCCAGCTTGTATCTGGCAACCTGTTCATCAAGCTCATAGGGAACATTGACTACAGCACTGCCAATTTCCTTATAATGATCATTTACATATTTCAGTGATAGAGCTTGTAGAGCAAAAGTGGTATCCATAATCTCTGCCGGATGTCCGTCCGCGGCACCAAGATTAACCAATCTACCTTCTGCAATCAGATACACTTTACGCCCATCCTCGAACTTGTACTCCTCAATATTCTTCCGAACTGTGCGAATAGATACTGCGCGTTCGGCAAGCTCAGGCTTGTTGACCTCCACATCAAAATGGCCTGCATTGGACAAAATTGCGCCATCCTTAATAACATCGTAATGTTCACCACGGATAACCGAATTGTTGCCGGTAACGGTGATGAAGAAATCTCCGACTTTAGCTGCCTCAATCATAGGCAGAACGTCGAACCCATCCATATGCGCTTCAACAGCACGGATAGCATCTACCTCAGTTACGACTACCTTTGCTCCAAGACCTTTAGCCCGCATCGCCACACCTTTACCACACCAACCATATCCCACCACAACAACCGTCTTGCCCGCAACAACAAGGTTGGTCGTACGAATCAGGCCATCCCATGCGGATTGGCCTGTACCATAGCGGTTATCGAACAGGTATTTGCAATAAGCATCATTCACGGCAACCATCGGGAACTTCAGTGTTCCCTCTTTCTCCAGTGCCTTCAGACGAATGATCCCGGTTGTGGTCTCCTCTGCCCCGCCGCGGATGGTCTCAAGCAGGTCTGGACGCTCTCCATGCAGGATGGATGCGAAGTCACTGCCGTCATCGATAATCAGATCCGGCTTGGTCTCCAGAGCTTTAACAATCAGCTGCTTGAACTCCGCCGGATCCGGGTTATATTTAGCAAATACGGTAATGCCATCTTCCACCAAAGCTGCACAGACATCATCCTGAGTTGATAACGGATTGCTTCCCGTTATTGTAACTTCCGCGCCTCCCGCCTGAACGACTTTGGCCAAATATGCCGTCTTCGCCTCCAGATGCAGACATATCGAAACCTTCAAGCCTTTAAACGGCTGTTCGGCCTCAAATTGCTTGCGAACCCGGTTAAGAACGGGCATATGCGCTTCAACCCAATCGATCTTCAAGTGTCCTTCAGGGGCTAGCGAAAGATCCGTAATTATACTGTTCTGTATTGCTTGTGTACTCATTTGACTAATACCTCCATCTATTTCTTTTGATGAGCTATAGCTCTACGATTCGGTGTCCGCCTGTAATTTCGTATGGAACTTGCAGTAAATCATGAATCCACCCGTGTCCATACTTATTCAAGTAATAGAACACATTCAAGACCCGCTCCTGTGGTTTATCCAGAGGGAACAAAGTACTTCCTATACACTCCCACTGCTTCAAGGCCGCCTCATGGGCTTCCTCCAAAGCTCCCTGCGTCCGCTTGCGCAAAAATTCGATCTGCCCCTTGATCTTATCCTTGTTGGCAGCGCCTAACTTTAGAAGTCCTCTCGTAACCGTGCCAACCTCTTCAATCAGCGGTTCGTACAAGGCTTCGAAGGATTGGATGATCTCATCGAAACGGCGTTCTACATCCATATCCACCTGACTTGCAAGCCAGGCTTCTCTCTTCTCGGTCAATCTTTCTTTGACATCTTCAAAAGTTAGATCATATTTCGCCATATACTTCTGTACGGCTGCATCCGTCATGGTGAATGACATTCTCGGCAGCAGGATTGGCATCTGTAGGCCCATTGCCGCAAAGGCTCTTCCCGTTAGCCCCCAGTATGCTATCTCCCCGGCACCAAGCACGGTTCCCAGAACGGGCAGAAGTGAATCCTGCATCAAGGGGCGGGTCAGCACGTTATTGCTGAACCGATCAGGGTGAAGGCGCGCCTCCCCGAGGAGCTCATCGCGGCTAAAGGATACCAAGCCTTTGCGGTCTTCAAATCTGCCTTCCCGCTTGAATAGAAGCAGCCGTTCCCCTTCATGTATGTAAAACAGATTAGCTCCATCTTCCGCGACTTCCGCCTGCGCGCTAAACCCAAGGCTTTCCAGTTGATCCGCTGACTCCCGGTAAGCTTGCCCCAATTGATCATTATTCAGGATGATTTGTTCGAAGACAGGCCGTTCCACTTCCCGAAGTTCCTTGTCCGAGGAATCCAGAAGTATAAGACCGTATTGTCCAAACCACATTCCAAGCAGCTTGGCAAAAAACTCGGTCAGCGTGTTCGAAGCCGCGGCAGTCGTTCTTAGGCTCTCAAGCAGATCCGCTTTGTGCTCGCTATCCTGCAGCACCTCGGAGAGCTTCTGAATAACACCATTCCAGGTATCCTGACTAACCTCAGTCTGGCCTACTTGAGTCCGTCTGTCATCATTTTTATGGACACGAATCCGGGTAACCTCAAGCTCACGGGTCAGCACATAGGCATGGTTGGCTTCTTCCCAGTCATGGTCTTCTCCCGCAATCCAGAACACAGGAACCACGGGTCTGTTCAGCTTCTTGGATGCGTGAGCTGCTGCTTGAATGATCGTGATTGCTTTATAGATGACAAGCACCGGCCCTGTAAACAACCCCGATTGCTGGCCTCCTGTCACTACGTAAGTATCCGGCTGTTCCAGCAGATCGAGGGCAGCCAATACCTCTGGAGATGGATTATGCAAGGCATTGTAACGACGAAGCCGCTCTACAACTGCCTTCCGATCCACCCGGGTACCTTCGGTCCGGCTCAGCCATTCCGCTCGATTCACCCAGCTTGAATCCAGTCTTGCGTCACTTGTATATAACTGCTGCACAGCAGCATAGTCCGAGACCAGCGCTTCAGCCAGCGGCTGCTGCGATGGAAGCGGCTCAGATATGATATTCATAAGGTGTAATCCTCCTGTCTGTAGCCCAACTAACCCTATTTGATTGTACTTGGTCCAAAGCTTCTCCGTCAAAAAGAAAACAGAAAAACCGCCGACTATGATCATACCACTGTCTTGTAACTTAGTGAAATGATCCTATCGGCGGTTTTCGGTTATGAATTAGGTATAGCAACCCAGTGTCCCTTGGTCACTTCCACAAGAGTAGAGTTATCCAGATTGAATATATCGCCGGACGCTGCTCCGTCTTTTGCAGAGTGAATCGGGCCTGAGCTGTTATCATTCAGCAAAATACGGGGCTTGTTCGCCTCTACTTCCGGATCGGGCACCGGAATCGCTGACAGCAGCGTCTTCGTATACGGATGCATCGGATTCGCATACAGCTCCTCACTTTCAGCAAGCTCTACCACTTTGCCCAGATACATAACAGCTACCCGGTTACTGATATGCTTCACCATAGACAAGTCATGGGCGATGAACAAATAAGTCAGACCCAGCTTCTTCTGGAGATCCTGCAGCAGATTGACAACCTGTGCCTGAATGGACACATCCAGCGCTGAAATAGGTTCATCACAAATTATAAATTTGGGATTAACAGCAAGCGCGCGGGCTATGCCGATCCGCTGACGCTGTCCGCCCGAGAATTCGTGCGGGTACCGAGTCGCATGGTCCGGATTCAGTCCGACCATATCCAGCAGCTCCTCGACACGCTTTTTGCGTTCCTTCCGGCTGCCCGCCATATTATGAATATCCAGAGCCTCACCAATGATATCCGTTACCGTGAAACGGGGATTGAGGGAGGCGTAAGGGTCCTGGAAGATCATCTGCATATCGCGGCGCATCGCTTTCATTTTACCGGGGGACAGCTTGTAAATATCGGTTCCACCAAACCGGACACTCCCTGCGGTAGGCTCATACAATCGGAGAATTGTGCGGCCAGCAGTAGACTTACCACAACCCGATTCCCCTACCACGCCAAGCGTCTCTCCTTCATTAATGGAGAAGCTGATGTCGTTCACGGCCTTCAGGACGTTCCCTTTGCCAAGATTGAAATACTTCTTCAGACCTTCTACCTCTATTAACGGCTGACTCATGAAGATTGCACCTCCTGTGCCATCGGATGCTGCAGCCAGCAGCGGGACATATGCGTGTCACTTAAATGGGTCTGCGCAGGATCAATACGCTCGCACACTTTCATGGCATGATCACAACGGGCCGCAAATGGACAGCCTACCGGCGGCTTGATCAAATCCGGCGGCGTACCCAGAATCGGGATAAGCGGCTCATCTTTGCGCTGATCAATTCTTGGAAGCGAACGAAGCAGGCCTCTTGTATAAGGATGCTGAGGATTCTTGAAAATCTCCATGCTGGTTCCCGTCTCAACGACTTCACCCGCATACATGACAATAACCCGGTCCGCCATCCCAGCCACAACGCCAAGGTCATGTGTAATCATAATAATGGAAGTGCCGAACCGCTCCTGCATATCTTTCATTACATTTACGATTTGAGCCTGTATGGTAACGTCCAGTGCCGTAGTTGGCTCATCCGCAATCAAGAGCGCTGGGCGGCAGGCCAGAGCAATCGCAATCATAACCCGCTGACGCATACCGCCTGAGAATTCATGCGGATACTGATCAAACCGGGCTTCCGCATTCTTGATACCTACCAGCTTAAGCATCTCAATTCCGCGTGTCTTGGCCTCAGAGAAGGAGAGATTCTGATGCTTGATCAACCCTTCGGTAATTTGTTTACCAACTTTAATCGTCGGATTCAGTGAGGTCATTGGGTCCTGGAAGATCATCCCGATATCCTTGCCACGAATGGCCTCCATCTGCTTGTTCGTCTTGCTAAGCAAATCCTGCCCATTGAAAATAACCTTGCCCTGCTTAATCTTGGACGGAGGAGATGGAATCAGACGCATAATGGTCTGAGCGGTAACACTTTTCCCGCTCCCTGACTCACCAACAATCGCTACCGTCTCCCCTTTGCCTACTGTGAAATTCACACCTCTGACGGCTTTGACTTCGCCACCGCGAACAGAGAAGGATACGTGTAGATCATTTACTTCTAAAATGGGTTCCATACTAGTCTCACCTCCTATTTCTTGAGTTTAGGGTCAAGCGCATCACGCAGACCGTCACCAAATATGTTAAATGCGAGCATCGTTAAACTGATTAAAAGAGCGGGGAACAGCATCCGCCAAGGATACAGCATCCAGCCTGACAAGGAGGAGCTGATCATCGAGCCAAGGGAGGCTATAGGCTCCTGTACGCCAAGTCCCAGATAACTCAGGAACGCTTCAGAAAATATCGCATTCGGTACTGACAGCGTTAAGGTCACAATAATCGGACCCATTGCATTCGGAACCAGATGACGGAACAACAACCGGCCTGAGCCTGCTCCCATAGACCGTGAAGCGAGTACATATTCTCTATTCTTGAGCTGCATGATCTCACCGCGAACTATCCAGGACATATTGATCCAACCTGTGATGGTAAGAGCCAGAATAATGGTACCCAGACTCGGTTCGAACACAACGAGAAGCAGAATTGTAACCAGCAAATAAGGAATAGAGTACAGGATTTCAGCGAATTTGTTCATGATCTCATCCACACGCCCGCCGAAGTAACCCATAATCCCCCCATAAATAACACCAATCATAAGGTCAATTAAAGCTGCCGCAAGACCAACAACCAGAGAGATCCGCGCACCCATCCAGGTACGCACGAACATATCACGTCCCAGATCATCCGTGCCGAACCAGTGAACCGAGCTCGGGGGCTTATTGGTATTCATCAAGTCATTGGTCTGGTAATCAAATTTGGAGATCCACGGTCCAATGATGGCCATGATGACCACAAGAGCCATAACAATCAGGCCTGCCATCGCAAGCTTATTGGATCGAAGCCGTTCCCATGCATCCCGCCAAGCCGAGAGGCTTTCCCGCTGGATCACTTCGGACTGCTTCTCATCCGCACCGATTTGCCGGAAGTCTTCCGGTGTCAAATTGGCCGCTGAAGCCTGAGGAATTAATTCATTTTTCACTCCCAATGTTAGCCCTCCTTCCTGTTCGTCAGTTTAATTCTAGGATCCACGAACACGTAAGCAATATCGGTCAAGAAACGGGCAAGCATCAGAATGACGCCATAGAAAATAGTTACGCCCATTATCAGGGTATAGTCACGGTTACTAATACTAGAGACAAAGACCTTACCGAGACCTCCGATCCCGAAGATCTGTTCAATTACGACAGAGCCTGTAATGATATTGGCTGTCATTGGGCCCACATACGTGATCACTGGCAGAATTCCGTTCCTAACGACGTGTCTGAAAAGAATGGTCATCCAGTTAAGCCCCTTGGCTCTGGCTGTCTTGATATAATCCGCATGGAGCACTTCCAGCATGCTCGAACGGGTCAACCGCGCGATGAACGCGATTGGCTGTGCGGCAAGAGCGGCCACGGGCAGAACGTAGTCGAGTGGGCCATTGAAGCCCATTACGTTGAAAATTCCCGCTTTCTGAGCAAAAACATACTGCAGCATGGAAGCAACCACAAAGCTTGGAACCGCAATTCCTAGCACGGCAAGGACCATGGCCACATTATCAATCAGTCTTCGGTGATAGAGTGCAGCAAGAAGTCCCAGCAGCACACCTACAATTACAGACACAACAATAGCAACCAAGCCCAGCTTCAGGGACGCACCGAACGTATCGGTAATCAGCCCAGTCACCTCTTTGTTCTGCATCTTCATCGAAATCCCGAAGTCACCTTGGGCAATATTCTTCAAATACTGTCCATACTGTACGATGACCGGCTTATCCAAGCCGTACTGTTCCATCAGGCGCTCCCTAATTTGCGGAGGTACCTGCTTCTCCGACATGAACGGGTTCCCCGGAATAGCTTTCATTAAGAAAAAGGTTGCCGTAATAAGAATGAGCAACGAAACCAACATATATAAAAATTTACTGGAAATATACCGAAACATACAGCCTTCACCCCAATCTGTCAGTGTTATCGCAAGCTTTCATACAATAGGCAAGCAGCTGCCAATCCCTCTATAACTTCTCCAAAGGAAACAAGATATGGAAAAAGCCCTTCTACACAAAAAATCGGGATATATATGGAGGAATGAGCCCTCACATATACACCCCGAAGCAATCGTCCTGTTACAGAAGATTACTATTAATGTTCCATCAGCTTAACGCGTGTAATATCAAGCTGACCCGCATAGTCTACAATCACATCTTTCACATATGGCTTAACGAGCTGAATGTTCGTGTAGTAGTAGATCGGAAGGATAACCTGGTTGTCCTTGATCAGGATATCCTCGGCCTTCTTCATTGCTGCGTTACGCGCTTTGTTGTCATTGCTTGAGTATGCTTCTTTAACCAGCTTGTCGTATTCCGCATTCTTAAAGCCTGTATCATTATTACCACTAGTAGAAGTGAACAGATCGATGAAAGTCATCGGATCATCATAGTCCGCTCCGAAGCCGGCACGTGCGACTTGATAGTTCAAGTTGCGGCGGTTCTGCAGGAACACGCCCCACTCCTGGTTCTGAATAGTAACCTCAGCGCCAAGGTTCTGCTTCCACATATCGGCGATAGCCAGTGCCAGCTTCTTGTGGTTGTCGTTCGTGTTATAGATCAGGGTGATCTTAGGAAGCTTGGTAAGACCAGACTCCTTAAGCCCTTCAGCAAGAAGTGTCTTAGCTTCATTCACATCTTCATTACCATAAGCAGAATCTGGATTCTCCTGACGGTACTCTTTGTCTACCCCTTTGATTCCCGGAGGTACAAGACCGAAAGCCGGAATCTGGTTAGCCAGGGTCACATTCTCAATCAAGGCTTTACGGTTGATTGCCTTCGTAAATGCCTGACGTATCTTCACATTATCGAAAGGCTTCGATGTTGTATTGAACAGGTAGTAATAAGTAGACGCAATCCCCTTGATCGTTAATTCATTCGGATTCTGGGATTTAAGGGCAGCGATCTGATCTGTAGGAATCTCACCAATCGGTTGTCCCGCAAGATCGAGCTGACCGCTCTGATAACTGCTGACTTCTGTAGCTGCTTGGTCCACAATAGAAGCCGTAATTTTATTTAAAGTGATGTTCTTCGCATCCCAATACTTGTCGCTTTTTTCAACTTCAAGAGCTTGTCCAGTTGTCCAAGTTGTCAACTTGAAAGGTCCGTTGGAGATCAGCGTGCTTGGATCAGCGGCCCATTTCGGGTTATTCTTCACGGATTGATGAACTGGGTAGTAGGTCGTGAATGAAGTAAGCCCCAGGAAATATGGAGTCTCATTCTCAAGCGTAACCTTTAGGGTTCTATCATCAACAGCCTTCACACCAACCTGATTAGCATCCGTGATCTTCTTCTCATTGTAAGCTTGTGCATTCTTGATGTAATACAATTGGTAAGCGTACGGAGGAGCTGGAACCGTTGCCGGATCAAGTACACGTTTCCACGCGAACTCGAAATCTTTAGCGGTTACAGGGTCACCATTGCTCCATTTCGCGTCAGAACGAAGGTGGAAGGTATATTCTTTCCCATTTTGCTCCCATTTCTCAGCAACACCTGGAACGACATTGCCGTCTTTATCCTTACGGGTCAAGCCTTCGAACAATGTTCTAAGCACCGCGCTGGACACGTTATCCTGCGACTGGGCTGGATCCAACGTTGGCGGCTCGGAAGCCAGGTTGATATGGAACGTTTGATCCGCTGCGAGTTTATCGCTTTGGGTCCCTGCACTGCCCTGGTTACCAGCATTACCATTATTTTGACCACAGGCGGCTAGAACTGTGCTAAGTGCAAGCAATAGTGTTACAAGAACCAATAATTTCTTTCTGTTCATCTAGCTGTCTCCCTTACAATGTTGGTATGTGTGTTCTCGATTATACAACCATCGGTCAAAAAATCACAATGGGAATTCCTACCTCAGTTACTTGATTTAAATAAAACAAAAAGCATATTCTATATGAAATATGCTTGTGTTTATGGAGTTTGATCGCTCTTTCAGTACTAAATATTTAATTAGTGAAGATTAATTTCAGAATGTAATAATTGGTTTTCAATTACAGCATATGCTTGTATTACTAAATTAAGTATGGCTTAATTACACCCCTAATATGTATGGAAAAAAACCAATAATTACAAAAACAATATACGCTAAGCCGGCGCCCAGAAAAGCCAAGCGCCAAACCGCGCGAAGCAATCTTTTGACATCTACTTGCCCTTTCATCCGGTTCTGGGCTCCTCCAATCAATCCTCCAATGATGAGAAGCAGAAGCACGATTAAATAGAAGCCAAATCCCGAAGCAAAGATCAGCTTGAACAAGGCAGAGACGGATAAGATAAGAAAGACGGTCGTCACATCTACAGCCAGCAGCAAGGATCTCCTTCTATCCCTCCTCCCATTCCAGATATAATGAATCATATATACGAGCAGAAACGGAACAATGGGCACAGCACTGAAAAAGATAAACGGAGCGAGCAGTATATTCACATCTTTCACCTCCACAAAATTTGAACAGGTTAAAGCCTCTGTTCCTCCTCAGGCCGGGTTGTCATGGACGAGACTAACCGCCAGACCATTTCAAGCGCAGGGACCTTAAGCTCTTTCTGTCGAGCCATCCTCACCAGATGACCATTGATGCTGTCCACTTCAGTTACTTGTCCCGCAAGAACATCCTTCAGCATGGAAGACATGTTATTCGCAGTAGAGCGGCATACCCGGGTAACCTGGTCTTTGATATCTGCGTCATATGCAATCCCATATTGCTTATAAATTTCAAGAGTCTCCTCAATCAGCTCAGCCAGGAGGGCTCTCCGCTCTCCGGAAGCGAGCAAGTCCCCATTGCGGATTCTCCATAGTGCGGTTAAAGGGTTAATGGCTGCATTAATCAAAAGTTTGCGATAAATCTCCCTATCGATGTCATTCGACAATACGGATGGAAATCCTGCTATGGACAGGCGGGAAGCTAAATTTTCAGCTTTAGTCTTTAATTGCTCTGTCCCGGGATGAATTCCTGAGAAGCCTAAATTTGTCTGCCCCCTCCCCGCGCGGTATACCGTAAGATTCCCCTCTCTACGGGCCCCCTCGGTTGTCAATGCCGCTAGGACGATTTGGCCTCCCAAAGCTTCACTAAGCCGTTCAATATGCCCTACTCCGTTCTGAAAACATATTATATCTGTCCCTTGTCCACGGAGTGCCTGGAGATGAGAGTACAAACGTTCATTCATATGACGCTGCTTTGTAGTCACGAGAATCCAATCCGCACTGGGGTTCAGCCCATTTGGCTTATCTATATGTATGCTGCACTCCACCTGATAACGGTCAGCCGGGGTGAACACTTCTTGTCCATCCTCCATGATCAGCCGGATTCCTTCCCTGCTCAGCTCCTCCGCTTGCTCTGTAGTGTGAGTCCAGAAACGCACCTCCTCCCCTGCTGCTGATAGTGCTGCTCCGAACATTAACCCTATGGCTCCGGCGCCTATAATCTCCACTTTCATCTTTCTTCCCTCACTTTGACCGAGTTTATCTATATTCTTTTATACCATAAAAAAATCCCCGACCTTAACAGGCCGGGAATTAGTTCTATTCTATAACGCGACATTTGCTATTCAATACGTTCTAAATTCCCATTCGCATCCATTTTGAACCGGGATTTCGATTCTTCATCTTCCTCATTGAGAAATGCAAGACGGCGCGCTCGGTCCATAATCTGAATCAACGCCTTATAGTCGTCATTGACTACCCGGTAGTCTGTCTGCACTTCATTTACTTGAAGCGACAATCTGCGATTCTCTTCTCTTAATGACGCAATCTCCTCTTCCTTATCCCGGATCTTCTTCTCTAAAGATCTCATATGGCGGCTGCTCTCTTG
This sequence comes from Paenibacillus sp. SN-8-1, assembly GCF_050995535.1. Lineage (NCBI taxonomy): Bacteria > Bacillati > Bacillota > Bacilli > Caryophanales > Paenibacillaceae > Paenibacillus > Paenibacillus sp. SN-8-1. Next base: position 1,609,757 of record NZ_CP194782.1, on the reverse strand, counting down.
AACCGTGTTCTTCCACTGTCTTAAAAAGCGTATAACCGCATCAATAGATATGGTCTCTTCGGTTACGCCTTCACTCTTGTACAATCCTTCTTCCAAATCTACGGATGTCAGTGATGCCATACTGCTTCCACCCATTAAAGGAGATTGTTTTTTTAAATAATTTCTTTTTTGGCGCTGTGCTTTGGCAATTTGAATAGCGGCTTCATATTTTTTACGGACACAGCTGTTCCATCTAAACCCGCAAGCGGCGGGAGTTCTTGCTATCTTCTCCCCAACCTCCTCAAACGCGGTTAACTGTGTACTGCCCTCACGAATATGGCGTAGCGTGACCTCGGCCAATATTAAGTCATCTTCTGCGCTCCATGCATCCTGTCTTACTGCTGTCATGCGATACAAACCCTCCTAACGACATCCTGATATAACCGTCTTCATAACCCGGATCGCCCGGGGGCCTGAATAAGGTAAAAAAGCTGCTTAATCCATTTCTATGCCTCTCGTAGAGTTCATAGAATCTATTTGATACTAAAATGTATTTCCAAAAATCTAGCTTGTCATACCTATCCAACCTGATAATACTAACTCTTAATTAATCACACTTCTCGTTTACACACTAATGCATTCCGGGTATAATGTAATTAATAAAAATGAGGTCGCTTACATACATATGAGAGGGGGATAAATCATGGCACGCATGTTCCGGGTGCTTGGTTTCTTCACACTAGCCATCGGGCTTATGGCTTATGCCGGCAACTTGATTGAAATGGCCCTGCTGTTCTTCTTGCAAACTGCCTTTTTTGTTATTTTCGGATATTTGAAATTCACGGAAAGAACGTATATCTTGCTCTTCTGGGGATACATGATCGTCACATTTACCGGCTTTAGCTACTGGACAGTATTCAAAATGGGCTTGCCGCTTTAATTCGGCTATGTCTCCAACCAACTAAAGGTGATTCGGCTGCTGCCGGATCATCTTTTTTTCGTTAAAGGTCATCTATTATGATTGGGCTTAACATATAATCATATATACTGCATGAAGCTATTTCATATGTAAGTTTAATAAGGAGAGGATTTCATTGCTACGCCGTTGTTTTTTAAGCTGTAGCCTGCTGATGTTCTGCTCCGCTCTTATTCTCTTCCCCTGCCGCGTCCATGCAGAAGATCCTCTATCTGAAGAGACTCGGAAGCTTCTTGAGAAGAGTCTGTCTATTGTTGAGATCGACAGGGAGATTAAGAAGACGGAGCAGCTTGAAGCGCAGGCCCAGTCCAAAATGGACATGCTCTCCACAGAGCTTGAAGCCAAGCAGGCGCAGATCTCAGCCAGTCAATCTCAGACTGATGACCGTATCCGGGCCTACTATATGGGCGAGAGAGAGGACTTAATTGGAGCGCTCTTGTCAACCGAGAGCATCAGCGATTTCATTTCCGTATTGGATATCATTGATATGATTTTTGAGAGGGACCACGATATCCTGGGTGACTACCAGAAAGCCTATCGAAGTCTTGTCGATACCAGAGACAAGCAGAATCAATTACTTGCTGAACTCACAGAGCTGAAAAGTAATCTTCTGATTCAGAGGGAACGCGTGAGTAAGCTTCAGGCTAGTGTCAACAGCTCACTCCAAGGAAGCTCTGATGCTGAAAGACTTAAAGCGCTTATGGAAGAGATGAATGCCTATTGGAACAATGTCGGTCTATTTGAGGTTAGACGACACTTCAAAGCTCTCGCCGACGCCATGGTCGATCTGCCCGAATTCTTGAAGAATAACGGGAACAGTATCACAGCTTCCGGTACGAACTATACGATCTCGATCAAGCAGGAAGATCTGAACGCCTTCCTTAAATCCGAGAATGAAATTTTTAATAATTTCGCCTTTACGTTCGAAGAAGGCAAGATCATCGCAGAGGGGAAACAAGGTTCCCTGCAGCTAAGGGTTGAAGGTCACTATACGATTGAGAATAAGCCGCAAAACTCTATCCAATTCCATGTGGACAAATTAATATTTAATGGGCTCACACTGCCTGACACCACATGTCGGGAGCTTGAGAACGAGTTCGACCTTGGATTTTATCCTAAATTAATCATCCCGTTGGTAGAAGCCAGTGATGTTACACTGCAAAAAGGACTTCTCATTATAAAATTAAAGCTCGCCCTCTAAGGGCGAGCCGCTTGACCGATATGTTCAAATGAGACCATAAATGATTTGAGACTGCCTGTACCGGTTAGATATGCCGAAGCGTCAGAGGATAGCTGATTAAGATACCCCGGCAGTTTGGCATCAACTGGTACAGAACCACTCCTGCTTCTAGTTAGGATAGCGGAGCCCCATCGTTTTAAATCGGATTGATTATATAAGGTCTTTAATGCTGGGAGCTTGCCCTCTTCACGATAGACGGCTGCCTGCTGCCTGGATGAAGTGATCTCTGAAATCCAGGCATTCGCGGTCTTCGCATTCTTGCTTTGTGCGGTTAAGCAAAAGCTTCTTCCCTTAAGCCAGAGTATACGAACATCACGCTGTGGTGAAGGCTGCTCCATTTTAAGCGTTGGCCAGAGCTTGTCATCAAATGCGGACGCTTTCGTTACGTAGAAAAGGATTTCCCCCCGTTCCAGCTGCTTCAAGGTCAGTTCTTCCTCGGTGTCGTCCCCTGAAATCACATAGAACTTTGATTTCATTTCTTGGATTCGCAAGAAGGCCGCCTTCATGTCCGCTGACAAGCTAAAGTCAAGGTCCTTATCGGTATCCGAAGCTCCACCCATTCTCCACAATAGCGAGATGGTTGCATATGCATCACTCGGGTCAAATGCCGCCAGGTAAGGGATATGATTATTCTTATTGTAGCTGGCCACCAGCTCGGACCATTCTCGAGCGTTCTTCGGAAGCTGGGTATAACCTAGTTCCTGCAGCTTTCCCGGGTGATATACAATAACATAGGGATCATAGTCCTTGGGCACACCCCATACATAACCGTTCCAAGTGTTCTCGGTAAGTGAAGTGCTCAACGAGTCAACGCCCGCCTGCCCCGAATAATAAGCCTCTACAGGCAGGAGAAAGCCTGCTGAGGCGAACTCCCGAATCCAAGCATTGTCCAGAAGCAGGACATCAGAGGACTCTCCCATATCCATGCTACTCTTAAAAGAGTGATATGCATCCCTCTCAGGTATATTAACAAGCTCTACTTGTACATGATGCTCTTCCATAAATGCTTGATTTATCTTATTCAATTGACTAAATTCTTCGGGCCCCATAGATACGGTAACCTTAATGTTGCCTGCCTCTTTCTCCGTCCTTTGCTTGGGTTGGGGAACAAAACTGATCCCCTCCTGTCTGCCAGGCTGGGTAAGTGCCGAATCCTCACCAGGAGACAAGCTGATTAAGGCCAACAGCAGGACGGCAAAAAGCACCCATTGGTTTTTGTGCTTCACAACCTGATCTCCCTCTCGTGCCTTAAAGTAACCTTCAATATTATTGTAACAAATTCCCTGCGTCTTTGTCCCTATTTCTTGGCAAACTACTTCTTTCATATGTATATAATTAGACCACCGCTGTGCCTAGCGGCGGTCTTCATGACTATAGCAGATCAGCAGCAACTTGTGCCAATTTGGACCGCTCTCCTTTTTCAAGTGTAATATGGCCGCTTATCCCTTCCTGTTGGAAGCGTTCGACCAAATATGAAAGTCCATTGCTGACCGAATCCAGATAAGGATGATCTATTTGTTCAGGATCACCCATTAGCACAATTTTACTGCCCTCTCCTACCCGAGAGACAATGGTCTTGACCTCATGCCGCGATAAATTCTGAGCTTCATCAATGATAATGAATTGTCCAGGAATGGATCGGCCCCGGATATAGGTGAGCGCTTCGACCTGGATGCTTCCAAGTCCCATTAATATTTTATCAATATCGCCTGACTTCTTGGTATCAAAGAGATACTCGAGATTATCATAAATTGGCTGCATCCAAGGACGCAGCTTCTCGTCCTTCTCTCCAGGCAGATAACCGATATCCTTCCCCATAGGGACCACAGGGCGTGCAATTAACAGCTTCTTGTATTTGTGCTCGTCTTCAGTCTTTAGGAGTCCCGCTGCAAGAGCCAGTAGAGTCTTCCCGGTTCCAGCTTTGCCTGTAATAGTAACAAGTGGAATATCATCATTCAGCAGTAGCTCAAGCGCCATCCGCTGCTGGGCATTCCTCGCACTGATTCCCCACACTGGTTCATTGCTCATATACAAGGGTTCCAGGTGTGTAACGTCCTCATTTACTTTAAGCAGTGCCGATTTGCCGCTTCCCATCTCATCTTTCAGAATCACAAACTCATGTGGATATAGCGAGAAATTAAAGCCCAGCGGCTTAATCTGCAAAGAACGATAGGTATAGAACTCATCTATAATAGAAGGATGAACTTTGATATTTGAATAGCCTGAATAGAGATCACCAGGGCCTGCTGTACGGTCAGATAGATAATCCTGTGTGGTTAATCCCAGCACATCCGCTTTGATTCGCACAAGTACATCTTTACTTACCAGTACGACAGACCTTGGGCTGGCAGTCTCAAGTTCCTCCAAATGGTAATTTAGTGCAACAGCCAAAATGCGATTATCATTCGTTATTTCTCCGAACATTTCCTGTACCTTGATGAAGCTTCTATGATTAAGTTCAACCTTCAGTCTTCCACCATGATCAAGGTCAATGCCGTTGTGCAAATGTCCTTTCTCCCGAAGCCCATCCAGCAGCCGGGATACAACACGGGCATTTCTACCGATTTCTTCCGGGTTACGTTTCTTGGAATCAATCTCCTCCAGCACAACTGCAGGAATCACTACTTCATGTTCTTCAAAAGCAAAAATCGCATTGGGGTCGTGCAGCAACACATTCGTATCCAGGACAAATATTTTCTTCATAGCTATCCCCTCCACCGCGGTCTTTGCAGCCCTATCATTCACATACATATTTTTCTCCGGCCCGGGTAGCCTAACATTACGATTGAGATTACCCGAAAGGAATGAACATTCATGCGAACATGGCTGTGTCTAATATTAACGGCATTACTGCTATCAAGCTGTGGAACTGCAGCTAATAAACATGCATCACCCTCTCCTCAGAGTCAAAAGGGAAGTACACCGCGCACACTTAGCAATAATGAAGCGGGTAGAACAAATATTACTCCTGCGCCAGGACACGATCAGCAGCCCCTGCAGGCTCATTTGGAGTCCATTGCCAAACGGGTTCCCGGCGTCAAAAATGCGACCTGTGTCGTGTTTGGGAATACAGCTATTGTGGGACTTGATGTTGATGCTAATCTGGATCGTTCCAGAGTAGGAACAATTAAATATTCTACAGCCGAAGCCCTTCGCAAGGATCCGCGGGGCAAGAACGCCATCGTAACAGCCGATATCGACTTGTCACACCGAATTTCGGATATCAGTCATAGTGTTCGCCAGGGACATCCCCTCTCAGGATTCGGCAACGAATTATCCGACATCATTGGACGGATTGTTCCTCAAATGTCGAAGGATGTAAGACCGCCTGCAAATTACACACCAAAACCGTCCACTAAAGGAACAGGAGAACCATCCAAATTACAGCCCCACAATAAAGCTGTGCATCCCGCTCCATCTGCCACTTCAAAATAGATTGTCCCAAATGAACAGAAAAGCCCAGTGAGAGATCTCACAGGGCTTTTCTTCAAAGTGCACACTTGTCCGTTCGGCAAGTCTGCAGCATCTTTATTATATTCAACCATGCATACGGCAATAGAAGCCTGTTGCGCAAAATTATGCGCACGGTTCCCAGCCTCAAATCGAGCATCTAAGTCAGTCTGCTGATCGATCAGATTCAACAAGAATACCTGGTTAGGGACCTTGACTAGAACATGTAATGATTCATACAATTGCGCGACAGCTTCTGACATAGGCCAGCCCTCCCGTACAGTTGAATCGATCTCGGAAACTCACTTAGTTCTTACTTATACTATTTATATTATAACACGAGGCAAAACTTGCATTCAATTGGTAACTGCCGGGGTATCCTTGCCCGCCATTTCATCCTGAAGGGCTTTCTTGGCTTTGGTGAGCTGATCATCATTAATGTATACATAAGGGCTCTTCCACTCACCTGTAACCGGCATGAAGTGTACATTCTCCTTGGATATGTTCCAATATGTCGCAATCATATCCTTAAGCTGTTCGGACTCAAAGTCAGTATCCATGTTCTTACCCACCGCTTCAATTACATCAGCAGCACCCACAACCCCATTGAAAGACTTAGCTTGATCAATTAAGGCATGCAGCACTTCATTCTGACGGCGGTTCCGGTCGAAGTCATCCGATCCTTTGGTCTTAGGCTTACAGTTAGATTTACGGTAACGTACATAGTCCAGTGCATCCTTACCATCCAGATGGGCAGGACCCTTCTTCAGATTGATATTAGTTCCGTCTGCCTTATCCCGGTAGCACATATTCATATCCACGTTCACGTCGACACCCTTAAGCGCATCTACGACATCGCGGAAGCCCTGGAAGTTAAGAACGGTTACGTAATCAAGCTCCAGATCGAAATAATCCCCCATCAGCTTCTTCATGGTATCCCCAGCCTTAACTGGATCTTTCGTCTCTGCCAGAATGTTCGGATAGAACGAGTTGATCTTTCCTGTTCCATACCCCTTAGCCTTGAAACGAGTATCCCTAGGAAGGGAGACAATAGTTGCTGACTTGGTGTTCGGATTGAATGCGATCACCATCATGACATCAGTCAAATGGGTACCCGTCTCCGGCCGATAATCCGTTCCCATAAGCAGCACAGATAGCGGCTTAACCTTAGCAGACCTCTCAGCAGGAACCGGCTTCGAGGTGCCCGTCGTATCAATAACCTGATTTAATTTCCAGTACAGATACCCAAAATATCCACCAACAATAAGAACAGCCAGAATAATTAGCGTAAGCAGGAGTTTTAGGAACGTCCTGCCTTTTCGCGCCTTTTTTTTGCCGCCCTGAGGGCGACCTGATGTCTTTCTTTGGCCTCCCTCTCGGGGAGGAAGACCAGTGGTTCTAGGATTCATGAATCTTTACACCCTTTTTCCTATCAGTTATAGTCTTCCCGCTTTTTCAGCAGGTGGGACCTTGTTCTGTTTCTTCTTCTGACGAGCCTCAACGAAGTAGCGGATCCGCACCATAAGCATTAGGCAGACAGCGACCAGCAGGCACTGGATAATCGGAAGCTTGTCGATCTGAAAAATCAGCAGCAGGAAGGAGCCGATCGCCATCAATACATACAGTATTGCTTCTTTCCAGAGCGGCAGCTTCTGCTGAGCACGAAACACCTTATTATACACATAGGCCACCAGTACAAAGATAATTACAAAGGCAATGTACGGATGATGTGAAAACCAGTCCTGCATGGAACGCCCTCCTCACTAGGCCCACTTGGCTTAAGTGTTACAGATTGGCTTGCGCGTTCTTGCGGTGTTTCTCCGCACGTTCGCGTTCGCTCTTATTCAAAATTTTCTTGCGGATCCGTACCGATTTCGGTGTAATTTCGCAAAATTCATCATCATTAAGATATTCCAGAGCTTGCTCTAGTGACATCAAACGCGGCGTCTTCATCTTAACAGTCTCTTCTTTGTTAGCAGAACGAATGTTATTAACGGCTTTTTCTTTACAGATGTTCACGACAATGTCGTTATCACGTGTATGTTCACCGACAATCATACCTTCGTAGATTTCTGCGCCTGGCTCAACGAAGAGAATACCTCGGTCCTCAATGGACAGGATACCGTAAAGCGTAGATACACCGTTCTCGCTGGATACGAGTACGCCTTCGTGACGGCCGCCCACTTGACCACCATGAAGTGGTCCATAGCTGTCGAAAGCATGGTTCATAATACCATAGCCGCGAGTCAGCGTCAGGAAGTGTGTACGGTATCCGATCAGACCACGCGCTGGAATCAGGAACTCAAGACGAACTTGTCCACTCCCGTTATTGATCATGTTGACCATTTCCGCTTTGCGTGAACCCAAGCTCTCCATTACAGCGCCCATGCTTTCTTCAGGCACGTCAATCATGAGACGCTCAATTGGTTCCATCTTCGCTCCGTCAATTTCTCTAACGATGACTTCAGGTTTGGAAACTTGAAGCTCGTAGCCTTCCCGGCGCATATTCTCGATAAGGATACCCAAGTGAAGCTCACCACGTCCAGATACGATAAATGCATCCGGGCTGTCTGTTTCTTCCACACGTAAGCTTACGTCAGTCTCAAGCTCTTTCATCAGACGCTCACGGATCTTGCGGGATGTTACCCATTTTCCTTCACGACCGGCAAATGGACTGTTGTTAACCAGGAATGTCATTTGCAAAGTTGGCTCATCGATCTTAAGAACCGGAAGAGCTTCCGGGTTGTTCGGATCTGCAATTGTTTCACCGATGTTGATATCTTTAATACCTGCAATCGCAACGATATCACCAGCACCGGCTTCTTCTGTCTCCACGCGGCGCAGACCTTGGAAACCGAACAGCTTCTCGATGCGTGCGGACTTCTTGCTTCCATCACGAGTCATGACAGCCACTTGTTGGCCTGCACGGATAATTCCGCGGTTCACACGGCCAATTGCGATACGTCCCAGGTATTCGTTATAATCCATCAGAGTAACCAGGAATTGAAGAGGCTGCTCAACGTTCTCGGTTGGAGATGGAATATGTTCAATAATGGTCTCGTACAAAGCAAGCATGTTATCGTCCTGCTTCTCAGGATCCAGGCTTGATGTACCGTTCAATGCGGAAGCGTACACGACAGGGAACTCAAGCTGATCATCATTGGCTCCAAGCTCAATGAACAAGTCAAGGACTTCATCAATAACTTCAGCCGGACGCGCGGCTGGGCGGTCAATCTTATTCACGACAACGATTGGAGTCAAGTTCGACTCAAGCGCTTTGCGCAGTACGAATTTAGTCTGCGGCATACATCCTTCATAAGCGTCAACGACAAGCAGAACGCCGTCAACCATCTTCATAATACGCTCAACCTCACCACCAAAGTCGGCGTGACCCGGAGTATCCACAATGTTAATCAGATAGTCCTTGTAAGTGATGGCAGTATTCTTCGCCAAGATGGTAATTCCACGTTCTCTCTCCAAATCGTTGGAATCCATGGCGCGCTCTTGTAAGGATTCATGCTCCCGGAAAATCCCGGACTGTTGAAGAAGCTTATCGACTAGCGTTGTTTTGCCGTGGTCGACGTGGGCAATAATTGCGATATTACGAATCTGATCTCTAGAATGCATGGTTGTTCTCCATATCCCTTCTGGTTCTATTTAATGTTCTTTCTCCTGTGGAAAAAGTTAATCATCACAAAAGAAGCGCCGGATCTATTAAGGCCGACGCTTGACATATCCCTTATATTATACGCTATATCGCGGATAATTCAAGAACTTCCATTCAATCACCAACCGCGTCTGCTTCTTCCACGCGCGACAATTAACCAGACACCGCCGGCAATAAGCAGTAATGCAAGCAAATAAATAATTGAGATGGACAATAGAGTTATTCCATAGATCACGGCCGTAACTGCCGTGAGGATAACCGCAATCAGAAATACGCCAGCCGGCCTCGGAAATGCCAGCATGTCATATTCAAACAATCCAATCGCGATTCCGAGTATAAACAAAGGCCATATATACGCGAGCACTCCGGAACCCGAAAAATTGAGAATAAAAAATAAAATCCCGTACACGGTGAGAATTCCGCCTGGAACGAGCAGAACGGCAGAGCCTCTTCTTGCAAAGAACAGCAGATGGAGCAGAATGCCCGGGACAAGAAATATTAACGGCCAGAGCGTGAAGCCAAGAAAGCTGAATACTCCTAATTTCCCCAGAAGAATAACAATACCCGCTGCTAGAATAAATATCCCGGTAACCAGCTTATTGTTCTCCGACATTCCATCACTCACCTTCCAAAAAAGTCCTTTTGAAGACAAGCCGCTGCAATAAGCGACATTCTCATACTCTTAGTTTAAATGAAAAAAGCAAAAAATTCCACCCTCCTCTCCCTGTCCGCTCTGCAAATATAAGGCAAAAAGGCCAGCGGATGCCGGCCTGTAGTTTGTCAAATATTAAGCTCTGTTCTGATTATATTTTTTGAACCAGCCCGCTATAACTACAATCCCGGCAAAGAACACCGGAACGAGATTAATCACCGCTGGAATGAAGGATTCAAGCAGAGGGCCGAGCTTTGGGTCATGAAGCAGCATTTTCCCGGCCGTATAAGCAAGAATTCCTGCCCCCAAATAGACCAGCAGCGGGTATCTGTGCAGCCAATCGGCAATCAGATTGCTTCCCCACACCACAATCGGGATGCTGAGCGCAATACCGATAACGAGGATAGCCAAATCACCGTTCGCAAGTGCAGCAATAGCTAGAACATTATCAAGACTCATAATGAAATCGGCTGCGAGGATCGTCTGGATCGATTTCCAGATCGTTGTCGCCCCTCTTACTGTAGATTCGTCCTCATGCTCAAGCAGCAGCTTGAAAGCAATGTAGAGCAGCATAATGCCGCCAATCCCTTGAATCAGGGGGATTTTAAGCAGAATAACCGCGATCCAGGTTAGAATAATTCTTAGCAAAACGGCTCCCAAAGCGCCAAGCCACACCGCTTGTTTCCTCTGATTCAGCGGCAGATTCTTGCTAGCGAGTGCAATAACAACGGCATTATCGCCGCTTAATACAAGGTTAACCATAAGTATTTCTCCTAGCAGCACCAGCGATTCCACGTACATCCCTCCCTTAGTTATTTATGCATGGAATAGCCAAGCTATTCCTCAGACTTTTTAATACCGTTAGGTGTAAATATCGTCAGTTCATTCGAGATAGGACTAGACAAATGAAACGTTTTGGTTAATAAATACGTATATAACACCGAAGGAAGTGACCTAAGTTGGAATTGTTCAGTGCTGCGTTTTTTGTGTCTTTGATTAACATTATATTTATCGATCTGATTCTGGCTGGGGATAATGCCATTGTGATTGGAATGGCAGCAAGAAAGCTTCCTCGGAAAGTACAGAAGAAAGCCATTTTATACGGGACTGGCGGTGCTGTCCTGCTTCGGATACTGGCAACCCTTGTTGTAGTGTGGCTCTTGAATATCCCTTGGCTTCTGGCTATTGGCGGAGCTCTACTGATCTTTATCTCGTACAAAGTGCTGACCGATGACGGAGATCACGATACAATCAAAGCCGAAAGCACGCTGTGGCCTGCTGTTCGTACCATAGTTATTGCTGATGCGGCTATGGGACTCGATAATGTCATCGCGGTGGCGGGTGCTTCAGGGCAGCATATGATCCTGGTAGTAATCGGGCTCCTGATCAGCGTGCCGATTGTCGTATGGGGCAGTACTCTATTCATCAAGCTGCTTAACTCATTCCCTTGGATCGCTTATGTAGGCGCAGCCGTACTTGCTTATACCGCGGCTCACATGATTACGACAGAGCCGAAGCTGATCTCTATATTTGGGGACAAGCCTATGATGAGGATCTCCTTTATCACTATCATAGTTGCAGGTGTACTTCTTCTTGGACACCTCAAGAAGAGGCAGAATCAGCGCCCAGGTGGTAAGAAGACTCACTCAGATCCAGCTACGCATTCATAAGGCACACACCCATCAATACAAAAAGAAGGAGCTTCCCTTTGCGGATAGCTCCATCTTTTTGTATCTAAAACCAATCTTGCTGTATGACTTCATCCGCCTCTTCAATTACGGGCTGTGCATTCGGGCGAAGCACGATCGTTCTTGTGCCAGCAATCGCAGCTTCAATTTCCTGAGCAAGTTCAGGAGAAGTTGCTTCGATCTTCTGTACAATCCGCAGATTCGGATTCGTCGATGGCGATTTCGGAACAAATAGGCTGCAGCAATCCTCGTACGGAAGAATGGATAAATCATAAGTACCAATTTCCTTAGAAAGCTCAATAATCTCGGGCTTATCCATCATGATCAAGGGTCTTAGCAGCGGAAGCTCGGTGGCCCGGCCAATCACGTTCATACTGGGCAGAGTCTGACTCGCCACCTGTCCGAGGCTGTCGCCAGTAACAAGAGCCAATGCGCCGTTTTGCTCCGCTAGTGCGGAAGCGATTCTCAGCATCGCTCTTCGCATTAACGTAATCATTAGACTGTCCTGCTTAGCCTTGGTCAGCAAGGTCTGCACCTCTGTAAATGGAACCAGATGCAGCTTGACCTCACCAGAGTACGACGAAAGAATATGCGCCAGACGAATGACCTTCTCTTCAGCCTTCTTGCTTGTGAATGGATAACTGTGAAAATGTATACATTCAATCTCAAGCCCTCTGCGCATAGCAGACCAGCCCGCTACCGGGCTGTCAATCCCACCCGATAATAAGAGCATGGCTTTCCCGTTCGTGCCAAGAGGGTAACCTCCAGCTCCAGGTATGACCTCACTGAAGAGATACGTCTGATCCTCCCGGATTTCTACTCTTAGCTCAATTTGCGGGTGATGCACATCCACTTTGAGCGAAGGAAGCTCCCGCAGTATGGGGCCGCTTACCAATCTGTTCATCTCATGTGAGGAGCGAGGGAAGTCCTTCCATACTCTCCGGGCATTTACTTTGAAGGTTGTGCCTTCAGGTAATGTCATCTTGCTCATAAATGATGCAGCCGTTTGCAGGATAGCATCCAGTTCCGAAGCTACGGCAATAACCGGGCTGATGGAAGCTATACCGAATACCTTTTTCAGCTCATGAAGAAGCTCTTCAGGGGATTCCCCGCCAAGCATAATATAAAATCTCCCATATTCCTTGCGTACTGACGCACGGGGGAAAGATTCAAGTATCGTTTGTACATGGGCTAAAGCCGCTTTCTCGAATCGTTTGCGGTTCTTGCCTTTGATGGCCATTTCGCCAAAACGCATGAGTAATAAATCATAAGTCTGCATTAATTATTAAAATCCACCTTTCAAATGACGAAGTCTGTTCACCGCTTTATTCAAAGTGGAGAGCAGAAGCTGTATATGCTGCTCTGTATGTTCTTCACCAAGACTAACCCGAATTCCACTTGAAGCGGCGGCCTGACCGGCTCCCATAGCCAGGAGAATACGACTGGGTTCGGCCGCTTTGGATGAACACGCAGACTTCGTTGAGACCATAAAGCCGTCTTCCTCCAGCATATGAAGCAATGCTTCTGCCTTCATTCCAGGAAGAGAAAAGCTAATAATATGCGGGGCTCCGCCATCCCGTGGTGAATTGAGGGCCACCTCCGGAATTTGAGTTAATCCTTCAATGAACTGATTGCGAAGAACACCCAGCTGAGATGATCTTGCTTGTACTCCTTCACCGGCAAGGCGAACCGCCTTAGCCATCCCCACCAGGCTCGGTACATTCTCGGTACCGGAGCGAAGTCCTCTTTCCTGACCACCGCCTGCCAGCAGCGGGAATAAGGACACTCCTTCTTTTATATATAAAAGACCTGTTCCCTTGGGGCCTCTTATCTTGTGTGCGGACAAGCTATACATGTCAATTCCGCTCTCCTTTAGAGATAGAGGAACCTTCCCATAGCCTTGAACACCATCGACATGAAACAGCACTTTAGGCCGTGTCTGATTAAGGCGAATGCCTATTTCCTTAACCGGCTGAATACTCCCCGTTTCGTTATTTACGTGCATAATCGAGACCAGGATCGTCTCGGGACGAACCGCATCCATGACTTGCTCTACAGTTACAGTGCCATCCTTATTTACTGGCAGGAAGGTGACTTCAAAGCCTAATAGCTGAAGCTGCTTAGCACATTCATATACGGAAGGATGCTCAATTTCCGTTGTAATAATATGATTCCCTCTGCTTCTATATTGTAATGCCGCTCCCTTGAGAGCCAGATTATTACTCTCTGTCGCCCCTGAAGTGAAGATAATCTCGGCGCTCTGAACGCCAAGCGAGGCTGCGCATACTTCCCGCGATCTCCTCAGCAATTTCTCGCTGTCCTCTCCTAGGCGATGAAGCGAGGAAGGGTTCCCATAATGTCTGGTCATCACTTCATACACGGTACGAAGAACTTCTTCGCTTGGCGGGGTTGTTGCGGCGTGGTCAAAATAATACATCTACATCCCCCCTCAGTCCATTGTAACAGATTTCCCATCTGTGCTGAAAAAGCAGCAAAAAAGCGTTCCACTTGAGTAGAACGCTCCATTATGAAAGTTCCCTATACCTCGTACTTGGCACGGGCCCGGGCGATTTTGGTGACATACTTCTGTGTCTCGACAGGGAGTAGATGAAGCTTCTCCATCAGTTCCTTATCATTGGAGATTCCGAGCTTCTTCAGGGTGCCAGGTCCGGCATTGTATGCGGCCATAGCGGTACTTATATTTCCGTCATAACGTTTGAGCTGATAAGAAATATATTTGGTTCCCCCATCAATGTTCTGGGCTGGATCAAAGGAGTTACTGACCCCCAAACCTTGAGCCGTACCATCCATTAATTGCATTAAACCCTTGGCCCCCGCGGAGGATAAAGAGTTCGGGTCGAAGGAGGACTCTGTATCAATAACGGCCTTAATCAAAGACTCGGGAACCCCGTAATCCCGGCTGGCTTTGCTAATCAAGTCATTATAAGCAGTCGGTTTAGAGCTGTGATCCACACTGTGATCAACTGGCACTGCTTGAGTAGACTGTACTCCCGAGTCAGCATCAACATGGCTTCCTTCTGTGTTTGCTTGCAAAAGCTGCCATAGCTGGCCATTCACATTAATCGTCTGCCCCAGGCTTAAAGCAGAGGAATAATCATTCTCCGAAGTGGCTGCTGAATCGGAATCCATGAGCTGCTGCAGCACCAAATTAAAAGCGGAATCACTTCCGCCTGTAGATGACGTATTCTGAAGGGCAGTACCCTGTAAATCGATTCCGCTCATGAGTTGAAGGTCAATCAACTGCTTAGCGGTACGCGGATCTATTTGCATGTAAAGTAGCTCCTCTTCTTAGTTCAAATCCTACCTTTTATTGTACATGCCTGTTAGTCTGATAACCAGTATTTTGGCAAAAAAAACAGGCCCTGATCTTTATATCGGACAGGGCCTGTTAAATATTGAGATTAACTCAGATGATTTCTTTAGCGTGTAAATGGAATCAAAAAGAAATAACTAAGTGTGGCGATAATACCAAGTCCTGCAGCCCAGGCTCCTGAAGTTCTTTTTCCCTGGCTGTATGCGTAGAACCCGAGGATAGCGGAAATGGGCCCTAGGATAATGGACCAAATGAACAGGGAGGCAATCCCCAGCGCTACACCTACGTATCCTGCTGTTCGGCCAGAAGCGGATTCTGTTGATGAATCGGCTGTATTATCATCCCGCACAGACCGTGCTCCTGTATAGGATACTCTCGGAGTGACCTCTGAGGCATACTCCTCTTGATGAGTTCTACGCGGATAATCCACACGGTTGTTGAACTGGCTGGAGGTTCCATATGTTGATGATGTTGATGATGTTGATGATGTTGTCGATGTTGATTGTGCTGGATGCGTTGGTGATGTTGTTGAAGTTGACCCTGCTGGATGCGTTGTTGATGTTGATTGTGCAGGATGTGTCGACGATGATGTCAATTGTGTTGATTGATGATCATCTTTGACTTCTTTTGGATATTCACTCATTGTGCACACCTCCGAGAATGGTCAATTTAGGATGATTTCGACTTTGGCTTGAACGTATGACAGCAGGTAGACGCGGAGGATCGGGCCGCGTCTTGATGGTCTGTGTCAAACGTCTCTCCTGCATACTCCTCGCGGTAGCTTGCAGCCGCATGCTGATCAATGTCAATCATAATCAAATCGGCTTTGCAGACGTTTTTTTCACCCCAATAATGACAGTTAGAGACACTGCACTTCACTATGGGCTTCTCGCCATTTGGCATGTTTATCACCTCAGGTACATTTTCTCCCCAGGCTAAGCCCCCTATTCAGAAGCTTATCTGTCAATTCAAAGCAAAAAAAAGATACCTTGAACAGGTATCTTCGAATCGTTGCTTATTTATAATTCTGTCCCTTAAACGTTCGCTTTCTGCATACGGCGTTGGGTCAGATAGTCACTTTCATAAAACGTGAGCTCATCACGGAGGTCTTCATATACTTTGGTTACGTCCAAAATGATGTCACGTGCAGCACGAACTGGCTTTTTGCGGAAACGGATTGCATCTTGTCCGGTATAAGCATAACGCCCATCTTCTGAGTAACTTTCATTTTTAGGATAGAAGAAACTGTTCACGCATTCATGATATACGTTGTAGAGCACTTTCTCTGCGGCTTCTTTATCGAAGTTAGCCCGGCGAAGTACAACACCCAATTTCTCATACACAACTTCTGATTTAACCAGAAGATGACGCAGGTCCGTCAGAAAGCCCTTGGAGAACCGAATTGATTCCTCATCTTGTTCGGGAGCGAGCTGCGTAAGTGAATTTTCGTTCAGAAACTGTTCCAGCTTAGGAATGGCAATCAAAAGTTTCTCTTTGGCGCTTTCGCATAATTGTTGGACATTGGTTTCAGGCATAAAACTGTTCTCCTTCCGTTCTGTCAAGCAAGAGCAATGGGTACAGCAAACACACTGAAAGTCACTGTGTTCTAAATCATAGTATCACAAAACAACTCAAAACGATATCCTTTCTTGTCCCCAATCGCTTAAATATTCTTGGGTTACCATCATTTGCTCCTGACTGGCGAACTGCTGTAGGAATAAAAAGGCGTGCCGTTTCTAACGCTATAGCTACATAGATATCTGATGGAACTTTTAAGGAGGCTTTCTGCCCATGTCAAAACGTAAATGGATCGCTGCGGGCTTAACAGGAACCGCTGCTCTCCTTGCAATATCCATGTTCCCTTCCAAGACCCCCGTGCACAATGAGGCAAAACCATCAGAATCCAGGGGTCCTCGTCAGGAACAGCATCTAAAGCAGCTCCTGCTCCAAAGAGATATGGTCGCTACGGACCGGATTGTGCGCCACGATGCCAGGAAGCACCTTAAGGAGCTGAGTCAAAAGCTTACACATTCACCCGAGCAGGTGAACAGTGCATACATCCGCAAGCTTCAGGATGAACACCAGCATCTCCTGTCACTCATATGGATTGACAGCAAGCATGAGCAAGAATTCAGGCACCCTTCCTTTACTCCGGGAAGCAAGGAGGATCAACAGGCCAAATCCTACTTACAGTTAGCCAAAAAGTCCCTTAACCGTAATCAGTCATACGAATCACCTGGCTTTCCTGCCGATAATCCGAAGTTTTTTGTAGCTGGAGAACCAGCTAAGAAGGGGGAGCAAGGTGTGATTGCTCTCTATAGCCTTGAAATTCTAGATAAAGTAAAGAATCACCAACACAAGAATCTTAGGCTGATTCCTTATCCAAAGGAAGGACGTTACAAAATGGAATCCTTCCATCCGGATACGTTAATGGATACGACAGTTAAGACCGGACAGGATAACGAGAATGCAAGCCATTATTACGAGAACGAGGTTGTAGTTACATTTCATAAGCCACCTACACAGGCTGCATTGAAACAGATTCGCAAGGACCTTGGCAGCATTATCCCGTATCAGAAAATTAATAATACGTACATTTTTCACGCCAGTAACAAAAGTATGAGCCAGCTACAAGCTTATTTCACCTCAAAGTGGAATCCTAAATTCGTAGAACCGCATTACCTGTATTTGACGAATGAGACTACACCCCAGACAGGAACTATGGAGGATACTACAGGAGCTCCAAACGACCTTCTTTACTCCGAGTATCAGTGGAACCTGCCTATTATTGAAACGACTAGAGGCTGGAATCTGACCAAGGGCAAGAGTGATGTCATTGTCGCTGTTGTGGATACCGGGGTCGACCTCTCACACCCGGATTTGAAAGGTCGTCTTCTCCCTGGTTATAATGTCATTTCTCCAAGCAACAAGCCGATGGATGATGTTGGTCATGGTACGCATGTATCCGGGATTATATCCGCTAAAGTTAATAACAACGAAGGGATTGCCGGAATGACGTGGGGGAATAAGGTCCTCCCTGTCAAAGCATTGGATGCTTCCGGTTCAGGTACAACTTATTCGGTTGCCCAAGGAATCATCTGGGCGGCTGATCATGGAGCAAAAGTCATCAATCTTAGTCTGGGTAACTATGCCGATGCCCAGTTCCTTCACGATGCTATCAAGTACGCCTATAACAAAGATGTCGTAATCATCGCCGCAACAGGGAACGACAATACCGAGAGACCGGGGTATCCCGCCGCTTATCCGGAAGTTCTCTCCGTATCGGCAACCGACTCGAAGCTGAATAAAGCTTCTTTCTCCAATTACGGGAATTACATTGACGTCATGGCCCCAGGCGAGAGTATTGCGAGCACCTATCCGCATAATCAATATGCAGCACTGTCCGGAACATCTATGGCCACCCCTCATGTCTCGGCCCTGGCCGCATTGATCCGTTCCATTAATCCGGATCTGCGTAACACGGAAGTAATGGATATCATTCGCAAGAATGTTATTGATCTTGGGGAGCCCGGCCGGGATAAATACTATGGATTTGGCCAGATTGATGTTCTGGCTGCCCTTCAGGCGGCTGGCAGCGGCCAGTCTCCGCTTCAGCTATGGCCTCAGCATATCCAGGATGAAATCAACAATCTTTTGCAAAAGAGAGTCCAGCCTTAATACAAAGAAGCCCCGATCCACGAGCAAATCATTCTTGATCTGCTAATGGATCGGGGCTTCTTGTTAGTTGAGGAAAGTTAGACGTAAGCCGGGTTCTGTGCTCTTTGGTGGTACGTACGGGAACTACCCTCCCACTACAAGCGACAATCATCTATCTAGGCCGTACATTGCTGCACAGCTCAAGCGACCAACCTAGACGCGCCTCGGGCTAAGGCTGTCTCCTCATAAAAGGAAACTGCGTCCCATTAGGTCTTGCTCCAGATGGGGTTTACCAGGAACGAAGTCACCAACGCTCCTCGGGGTCTCTTACACCTCGGTTCCATCCTTGCCTGATCCGTTCCCTGAAGAACGGCCATCGGCGGTCCATTTCTGTGGCACTATCCTTCGGCTCGCGCCGACTGGACGTTATCCAGCATCCTGCCCTGTGGAGCCCGGACTTTCCTCCCGCAAGACGAGCTTGCCGGCGATTGTCTGTCAAACTTCCCATGACTTGATCTAGTATACAGGCATTTCACGACCTGCACAACCCTAAATAACAGGGTCCGTTAGCGCAAAATGGCAATTTTGCGTCAATAAATTCACATAAATTGAAATGGTTCGGTATCGACTTTGGAGGCATGTACCTCTGTGCTATACCTTGACTCACCGAGCTTATCCTTCAGCCAGCCTGCAACCTTTTCCTTCATGATCTTCTCGGCATGATGCCCTGGGTCGATTATTGCGATTCCAGCTGCAAGCGCATCTTGAGCGGTGTGGAAATCCACATCGCCTGTTACCAGCACGTCAGCCCCGCGGAACTGAGCCTGCTTCCAGTAGCGGCCGCCAGAGCCGCCAAGTACGGCTGCTTTCTTGATCGGCCGGTTCAAATCACCCACGACGCGCACATGATCTACCTTCAATCCCGTCTTTACCCGGTCTACGAAATCTTTTAATAGAGCAGGCTCGCGAAGCTTACCTGTTCGGCCCAATCCCAGTGTTCTTCCCTTCAAGTCCATGGGATAGAGATCGTAGGCGACCTCTTCATACGGATGACTCTTAAGCATGGCTCCTATCACCTTGCTCCGGAGACTGCTTGGCACAATCGTCTCAATTCGAATCTCTTCAGCATGCTCCATCTTGCCTTGTTCACCGATAAAGGGATTGGTCCCTTCCTGCGGTACAAAGGTTCCATAGCCCTCGATATTAAAGCTGCAATGGCTGTAGTTGCCGATTGCTCCTGCACCAGCATTCAATACCGCATCTAGAACCTGTTTATGATGAGACTTCGGAACAAAGACAACCAGCTTGAATAATTTGTCCGTATGCACATTCTCCAGTGAATCAGAAGCCTCAATGCCAAGTGCCTCCGCCATCCAGTCATTAATTCCGCCCTCGGTCACATCCAGATTCGTATGGCTGATGTAGACAGCAATATCGTTCTTGATCAGCTTCTCATACAAACGGCCGGCCGGCGTATCTGTCTGGAGCTGGGCAAGAGGTCTGAAGATTATGGCATGATGAGCGATAATAAGATCTGCCTTAAGCTCTATAGCTTCCTGAACAACCGCATCCGTCACATCCAGGGTCACAAGTATGCTCTTAATCTCCTTCTGCAAGCTTCCCAGCTGCAGGCCAATCTTGTCATCAGGTACGGCCACATGCTTAGGAGCAAGCTGCTCCATCAGCCCTGTGACTGTCTGTCCTTTCGCATACATGTTAATATCTCCTTCCATTCTTCGATCTGCACTCTCATCTCTTCTTCCTTAACGCGTGATGCCTCAAGTTCCGATTTGGCAATTTGACTGCGAACCTTCATAAGTTTTGCAATTTCCGATTCCCATTTATCAAAAAATACTGGAGACGGACATTCGCTTAGCCTTGGTCCCATTAACAGCAGCCGTTCTTTGTTCAGGACCTGGCTGCATCCAGGGATAATCCGGTCTTGATACAGCTCACGATTAAGCGTTGCCGCCTCGTCCAGCCTGTCTGCCGTTAGAATCTCATAGATCTTGCCATCTTCTTCAAGAATATGTTCGGCAGACAAGTACCAGCCCTCATCCAGCAGCCACCGGCGTACCAGGTCTTCCCCAACATTAGGCTGCAAAATAAGCCGCTTCACCCCATTAAGCTTGGAAATCCCTTGGCTCAAAATCGAGACAATGAGCGCTCCGCCCATTCCAGCTATTGTAATTACCTCTACCTCACCCGAATCGATCACCTCAAGCCCATTACCTCTACGGACTGAAATTCTGCTGTTAAGCCCCGATTGCGCCACCTGCCGCTTCGCCGCTTCATATGGCCCTTCATTAACCTCTCCCGCTACCGCGGAAGCCGCTTGTCGACTATGTATTGCGGCCACAGGCAGCAATGCGTGATCTGAACCAATATCTGCGAACCGGCAGCCCGGAAGCAGTTGATCGCATATTTGTTGTAATCTTGCCGATAGTTTCATTTAGACACCCACACAATCCATTTTTTTCGAAGAAAATATAAAATTATAAACGCTCCAGCAATTTTGAACAGACATAATAAGGCCATTCCGCTTGGAACATGCTCACTCATTAGAAGCATATCCGCTTCAGGCATGAACCAAACCGTAACTCCAACCGCAAAAAACACCTGGGCAATCCGCTTGATTCTGTGATGAGCCAACCAGCAAAGCCAAATCATCACTACACTGAGCGGAAGCCAGAACAACTGCATCATCAGCCAGGAAGCATCAGGATGAATTCGCTCAAGCATCACGCCATACAGCAGGATGAAACAGACAAATCCGCAGTAATTGAGGATTCCTAGATTCAGGAAATAACCGGCAATCCACCAGATCAATCCGCATATTCCGATCAGTCCAGCGACGCCTCCCGCACTGAGCCAATCCTGAAGCCACAAAGTCCAGCCGCCCATACCAAGTAAAATAACACTTCCAATCGAAGCAAGAAGCAGCGCGCCCACCTTCTTCTTCGGTCTAATCACAGCAGCAAAGGTATAGCAGATGGACGTAACCAGCAGAGCGATAGCCATTTGCAATGGCCATGGAAAAAGGCTAAAATAAAATCCAATGAAGAAAATTAAGGATATAATACCAAAACCTAGAAGCCATGTTCGCATGCTTCCCTGCTGGATTGCACCCAGAGAGAATGTTCTTTTGGAAGCCTGGGTCTCTTCTTCGTGGTACAGATTCTCAAGAAAATCACAATACTGTTCCGGAAGAAGCCGGTTCGTGCGCCAATAATCAATCTCTTTTAAAATAATTTCGCGTCTTTCAGGATTCAAATGTCCCTAACCCCCACATGCAAGCGAATGAGATACTGCAATCATTATAGATGACCCTGATTCAGAAAAAAAGACCTGACTGCACATGCAGAAAGGTCTTGGATACCATGGTGTGTCTATTCGAGGAAATCCTTAAGCCGCTTGCTGCGGCTAGGGTGACGAAGCTTCCGAAGTGCCTTGGCCTCAATTTGGCGAATTCTTTCCCTTGTAACCCCGAACACTTTACCTACTTCTTCAAGCGTTCTGGTCCGGCCATCATCCAATCCAAAACGGAGGCGAAGCACATTTTCTTCCCTTTCCGTCAAGGTGTCCAGGACATCCTCCAGCTGCTCCTTAAGCAGCTCATAAGCCGCCGCATCAGCAGGAGCAAGAGCTTCCTGATCCTCAATAAAGTCACCAAGATGTGAGTCATCCTCTTCCCCGATAGGTGTCTCCAGAGATACAGGCTCCTGGGCAATCTTCATAATTTCGCGGACTTTCTCGACACTGAGCTCCATCTCTGCAGCGATTTCTTCAGGAGCAG
This sequence comes from Paenibacillus sp. SN-8-1, assembly GCF_050995535.1. NCBI lineage: Bacteria > Bacillati > Bacillota > Bacilli > Caryophanales > Paenibacillaceae > Paenibacillus > Paenibacillus sp. SN-8-1. The sequence goes on along the minus strand of NZ_CP194782.1, from coordinate 1,587,318 downwards.
GCTCGCGGCCTAATTCCTGCAGCAGCTGGCGGGACACGCGAATTAGCTTGTTAATCGTCTCCACCATATGCACCGGTATCCGTATGGTTCTGGCCTGGTCGGCAATCGCGCGAGTAATCGCCTGACGAATCCACCAGGTCGCATACGTACTGAATTTGAAGCCCTTCTTGAAGTCGAACTTCTCCACCGCTTTGATGAGCCCCATATTCCCTTCCTGGATGAGGTCCAGGAACAGCATTCCACGTCCTACATAACGTTTGGCTATACTTACCACGAGACGAAGATTTGCCTCAGCCAGCCGGCGTTTAGCTTCTTCATCGCCTTCCTCTATCCGCTTGGCAAGCTCGATTTCATCATCACCCGACAGGAGGGGAACACGTCCTATTTCCTTCAGATACATCCGGACGGGGTCGTTGATTTTGATACCCGGAGGAAGAGAAAGATCGTCATCAAAGTTGAAATCATCCTTATCCTCACGTTCACGATCATCATCGCCTGGACGGGAAATAAGCTCCTCATCACTTTCATTGGATACATCGATACCCAAGTCACCTAATTGTTCAAAAAACTCATCCATTTGTTCAGGATCCTGATCGAAGGGGGATAATTTCTCAACAATCTCCTTATAGGATAATGAAGATTTCTTCTTGCCCTTCTCAATTAGCTGATCCTTCACCTGATCGAGTGTTAGTTCCGTTTCTAGTTCAGCATGCTGATCATTTGCCATTCCCTCGACTCCCTCCTCCCTAGAAACATCCGCGCTATTTCTCGTTCATCTGTCTCTCTAGGGCTATAATCTCACTTGCTATTTGTGCAGCACCCATGAAGTCACCTGCACGTTCCGCAGAGATCATCTGTTCCTTCTTATGTTCAATCTCTTGCCGAATCGGATATTTCCGGATTTCACGGATACAGTCATCCAATTCCTGAACCGTCCATTCCTGCGGCGTTTCCATCATCGCGATCGAGCTTACGGTCTTCTCAAGCCGGTCATCCTGTAATGAAGAAATAAATCGGCTTGCATCCGGGCTCTTTCCCTGTGCGTAATATGCGTATAGATAAGCAGCAACTGCCGCATAATCTTCAATATTGAAACTGTCTCCAAGGCGTTGATTGACATAGGTCGCAACCTCTTCATCCTGGAGCATAAATGACAGCAATCTTCGCTCAGCGGCATGATATGCCGGGAGTAATACAGGAGCTTCCGCTTGCCCTTTTTTATGCCTACCATTATTCCACCTTTTAGGGTTATTATCCCCGCCCTGCTCCATTTTTTGCAGATCGGTACGGAGCTGATTACATTCCTGCTTCAAGCTCTCGAAAGACACCTTAAGATCTGCCGATAATTCCTTCAAATATATTTCTCTCTCCGTAGGAGATTCAATGGGCGCGATCACTTCCAGAGCTTCCTTAATAAAGGGAACCTTGGCGTCTTCACCTGCTCCTAGCATTATATGGTTCTTTTTTAGGTTTATAAGCTTAAATTTTATAGAGGATACGTTGCCTTCAATGACCTGCCGTATGAATCGTTCAGCTCCGTACTTCTGTATGAACTCATCCGGATCCAGTCCCTCACTAAGAACAGATATCTTGACTTGAAACCCAGCCGCTTCGAGTATAGGAATGCTCTTGAGTGCTGCAGCTTGTCCAGCGTTATCTCCGTCATAACATACAATAACTTCGTCAGCCAGATTTCGCAGTATGGCCGCATGGCTTTCAGTCAAGGCGGTTCCCATCGTGGCAACTCCGTTATGAACCCCCGCTTCAGAAGCACTGATCACATCTCCATAACCTTCAAACAAAACAATTTGCCCGGTCTTTCGGATCGCCGATTTAGCTTGATGCAGATTGTAAAGGGTACGGCTCTTAATAAACAGCTTGCTCTCGGGAGAGTTCAGATATTTCGGTTGTCCTTCACCCAATATTCGGCCCGCAAAAGCTATTACCTTCCCTGTCCGGTTATGAATCGGAAAAATAATGCGATCTCTGAACCGATCTACAAATCCGGAGCCATCTTGTCTTGAAGCCAGTAATCCGCCACGCTCCATCGCGCCGAGATCAAAGGATCTTTTGTCCAGAAACTGAACGAGTGTATCCCAGCGTGCAGGAGCATAACCAATTTGGAACTGGTCTATCGCTTTGTCAGTGAAACCTCTTGCTTTCAAATACTCCATGGCCGGTCTGCCATGCTCTGTATTCTTCAGAAGGAAATGATACAGCTTGGCACTCCATTCATGGGCTTGCAGCAGCGCATCCAGCTCAGGATTACGCGGGGTATGGTCGATGCCAGCGGCATCCTTGAAAGGAATATTCGCATCCTCCGCCATCACTCTAACCGCTTCTGGAAATGATAATCCTTCGATTTCCATCCTGAACTTTATGGCATTTCCACCCATCCCGCAGCCATAGCAATGAAAGATCTGCCGCTCAGGCGTTACCGTAAAGGACGGTGTCTTCTCGGAGTGAAACGGACAAAGACCTTTTAAATATTTCCCCTGCTTGGTCAGATGAACATGCTTGCTAACTGTATCCACGATATCATGCTGTCTTAGCACAGATTCAATGATCTCTTCCGGAATTGTCCCCCGTCCGGTACTCATCTTAACCACCTTCATCTCTATGAATTGAATGAACTAAAGACTCCTCAAACTGATTGCTCATTCTCAAGAGAAAATGTTATATGGATGGGCTTAGGTTTTGCTGCACATTCCATTTAACACGTAAGTTATAATTCGCTAAATTCCAGCGTTCTCCTGCAAATCTACTAAAACTTTTGTCAATTCCTGCTGGAATACCTGCCGGTCCTCATCCGTAAAAGGTTTGGGTCCCTTGGCATATTTACCGCCTCTTCTTGCCTTGGCATGGTGATGCCTCCGCTCAAGCAAATAGTCAATATTGCCACTATTATAGCTCTCACCACGGGGAGAAAGCACAGCGCAGGACTTGGCTAGCGCTAGAGCAGCTAGACCATAGTCCTGCGTAATGACAACATCTCCTGAAACAATATGATTGGCGATAAACAAATCGGCACTCTGGGAACTCCGGTCCACCTGGATTACGGAGACCCCTTCTTCGGAACGAAGAACGTGATCGTAGGATGATACCATAAGGACCGGTACATTCATACTCCTGCCGGTCCGGCTGATCTCATCTTTTACAGGACAGGAATCTCCATCCACTACAATTCTCATTGCCTTCGCTCCCGCCCTTTGTCAAGTGTACTCCGATTTATTATATGGTTCCTGCTTATTTATTATATACGTGAATTCAAAGCTATTTCCTGCTGCCCACGCGCAGAACTTATTCTAAGCCCAGACCAGCTTGCTGAAATCGGCAAATGTCTTCAAATCCTCTTCAATCGCCGCCAGGAGCGCAAGGCGGTTGTTCCGGATCTGCTCATCCTCAGCCATAACCATTACGGAATCGAAGAAGCCTGTGATGCTTGGCTTCAAGCTGCTGAGCAGCTCAAGCGCGCCAGCTGAATTACTCTCCGACAGCTGCTCGCGGTAATCACCCGACACCTTCTGCCATGCAGAATACAAGTTCTTCTCTGCCTCTTCCTGAAGCAGATCAGATCTGACTTTCTCAGCGGATGCCTTGGAGGCGAGATTGCTTACACGGCTAAAGGATTCAACCGTAGTCTTGAAGTCTGAATCCGCATTTACCGTCTCCATTAATGCCGCTCCGCGTGCTACAACAGAGACAACATCATCATAACCCGCAGCAATTACCGCATCGACCACATCATAACGTAGGGTGTCTGACAATGTCTTTTTGACACGAAGCCCGAAGAAATCAAGCAAATCCTTACGAATCTCAAGAACAGAACGCTTCAGATTGCCCTTATCCTCGTGAACGTCCAGTGCGATTGCAAAAATGTCTGAAAGCAGCAATGGCAGCTTATGTTCCAGAACAATCTGTACAATACCCGCAGCCTGACGACGAAGTGCGTAAGGGTCTTGGGATCCGGTAGGGATGATGCCGATTGAGAAGCAGCCGGCAATCGTATCCATTTTATCCGCAATGCTGACAATCGCGCCAACCATGGATGCAGGTACGGCATCACCAGCAAATCTAGGCTGATAATGCTCGAAGATACCTTTGGCCACCACTTCGGGTTCACCAGCTTTGCGGGCATAGTCTTCTCCCATTACACCTTGAAGCTCTGGGAATTCATATACCATTTGAGTAACCAAATCGAATTTGCAAATTTCAGCTGTACGGCTTACCTCTTCCGCTGCCCCTGTCTCCAGATTCAGTTTCTCGGACAGGCTGTCCGCGATCCGACGAATACGGCGAACTTTATCGCCAACGGTTCCTAGCTCCTCGTGGAAGACAATGGTTTCAAGCTTGGACAGAGCATCCTTAATCTGCATCTTCTGATCTTCTTCATAGAAGAATTTAGCATCAGACAGACGTGCGCGAAGAACCTTCTCGTTCCCTTTAGCAATTGTCTCGAGAGCGACCGAACCGCCATTTCGAACAGTTACGAAGTAAGGAAGCAGTGAACCTTGACTATCAAGCACAGGGAAATACCGTTGATGCTCACGCATAGAAGTAATGAGTACTTCCTGCGGAATGTTCAGGAAAGATTCCTCAAAGGTTCCGAACAGTACGGTAGGCACCTCTACTAGGAACAGCACTTCTTCCAGCAAATCTTCTTTGACGGCAATATTCCAGCCCTTGGACGCTGCGAGCTCTTTAATTTGAGAAGTAATCAGTTGTTCCCGCTCATTCACATCCACAATTACATGCTGGGCACGCAGAGCCTCGGCGTAGGCGGATGGTTCTGTAATCACAGTGTCTGTACCAAGGAAGCGATGACCCCGGGTCACATTACCTGATTTCACACCGGTAATCTCGATGTCCACAATCTCCTTGCCGAACAGAGCGACAATCCAGCGGATAGGACGAACGAATTTGAAATCATAACTGCCCCACCGCATATTTTTCGGGAAAGTCATCGATTGAAGAATACCCAGAAGCCCCTCTGCCAATACAGTTGAGGTCTCCACGCCCGTGGTACTCTTGCTCACATAGATATATTCGGTACCGCCCAGTTCTTTAAAAGTGAACTGTTCTGGATCTACGCCTTGACTGCGAGCGAAGCCAAGCGCTGCTTTGCTCCACTGGCCGTTCTCATCAAGTGCGATTTTGCGGGAAGGGCCCTTTACTTCTTCATGAACATCCTCCTGCTTCTCGGCAACTTCTTGAACAAGCACCGCGAGACGTCTTGGCGTAGCAAAAGCCTGAACTTCCCCATGTGTGATACTTGAGTCTGCCAGCCATTTAACCATACGGTCTTTAAGCTGATTCATCGCAGCGCGAATGAACCGGGCAGGAACTTCCTCCAGTCCAATTTCAAACAATAAATCCTTAGCCATGGGTAACTCCCCCTTTCTTCAGCAGCGGGAAGCCCAGCTTCTCGCGTTCCTCCATATAAGTCGCTGCCACTTGACGGGCAAGGTTACGTACACGGGTGATATAGCCAGTTCTTTCGGTTACACTGATTGCACCGCGTGCATCCAGCAAGTTGAACGTATGCGAACATTTCAGTACATAATCATAAGCCGGAAAGACCAAATGCTCTTCCATCGCCTTGCCTGCTTCCTGCTCATACATGTTGAACAGCGTGAACAGCATCTTGGTATCAGATACCTCGAACGTATATTTGGAATGCTCGAATTCCGGGTGCTTGAACACATCACCGTAAGTAATTCCGTTCACCCACTCCAGATCGAACACGTTCTCTTTCTCTTGAATGTAGGAAGCAAGACGCTCCATACCATAAGTAATTTCAACAGCTACAGGGCTTGTCTCAATCCCACCAACTTGCTGGAAGTAGGTGAACTGGGTAATTTCCATACCGTCAAGCCATACTTCCCAGCCAAGACCCGCGCAACCCAAGGAAGGGTTCTCCCAGTTGTCTTCCACAAATCTGATGTCATGCTGAAGAGCATCTATTCCAAGTGCCTTCAAGCTGTCCAAATAGATTTCCTGAATATTGTCCGGGGATGGCTTAATAATGACCTGGAACTGGTGATGCTGATACAACCGGTTCGGGTTCTCCCCATATCGTCCATCCGACGGTCTCCGGGATGGCTCCACATATGCCACCTTCCAAGGCTCTGGGCCAAGAGAACGCAGGAAGGTCATCGGGTTCATTGTACCCGCACCCTTCTCCGTGTCATAAGGCTGCACGATTATGCAGTTCTGTTCGGCCCAGAACTGCTGCAGTGTAAGGATCATTTGCTGAAAATTCATGAACACCATTCTCCTTTACGTATTTATTGGACGCAGTGAGCGGGATTTGACTTACAACCATTAAGAACAGTAAAAAGCTCCCGACCCTACGCCTGTTGTACAGACATAGGGACGAGAGCTGATCCCGCGGTTCCACCCTACTTGATACAGCTGCTATACGGGGGTAACCCCAGCTATTGCTGTATCCACTTTTCCGTTCGCTTCATGCTCCCGGGTGCCATTTTCATGAATTCGTCCTTTCGGGCTTACACCATCCCCGAATCGCTTAATCCAAGAACCGCAATCCATTACTTTCCCGTTCAACGCATGTTCTCTTTGAGAGAATTTCTAATCCATAATAAATGATTTCATGATGTTAGTCAAACTCTGAGAGCAAGCTTTGACTTCATCTGCCTTAGCTATTCCAGTTCATATTTATCCAGCTGATCCAAAAAACGCTGCGATTTCAAGTTAAGACCAAGCTGAGCATCCATAAAAGCGCGCATAACCACTTTCATTTCAGCTTTCGTGCTGTCTTTGACATCAATATTCCCAAGGCGCCTCAGATCAAGCTTGGCGAATAACCTAAGCAGCTTCAGCGTCCCCGGCGTAACCGTCATCGCCGCGGGGTCGTGATGCTTGCATCTTCGGCATAGTACACCGCCGAGACGTGGGCTGACGACTGCCGGGTCGTTCTCGTTGCCGCACGATACGCATTGATCGAGGACAGGCCCATAGCCTGCGGCTTGAAGTATTTTCATTTCGAACAAATGCACGGTAACCTGTGGATCTTTTCCCGATGATAAAGCCTCAAGGCAAGCCTTCAGCTGATTGAACCAGAACGCCCCAACTTCTTCATCCTGGAGTGTCCGATCCAGCAGCTCGCAAGCATAAGAAGCATAAGCAGTTAAAATAAGATCTTCACGTAAAAGATGGTGAGATTCCAGAATCTCACCTTGATTTAAAGTACCAAGTCCGTTTCCCGTTCGGAAAAACAGATATTCCCCATTTGTAAAAGGCTGGGTCAGCGCAGCATGGCGGCTTTTCGATTTCTTAGCTCCCCGCACAAGCACCCCGATTTTGCCATGGGTGGCCGTGCAAATCGTAATAATCTTATTCCCCTCACCGTAATCCATGCTGCGGATGACTATCCCCTCCACCCTGTAAAGCATGTACCCTCCCCCAAGCTGATCTTGACTTTCACAAAGCGGTTAATTCGCTTCCTCTTCAAGGATCAATTCATCCACGGCTTCCGGTTCCTGTTCTGCATGGACAGTGGCCGCTTTATAAAGCAGGTAGGCATCGACATCCCCACTGTTCGTAAAATAATTCCACGAGAAATCACGCATACGTACACATCCCCTCTCAGAAAATGACGCTGCATTTACGAGATTAGGATGTGCTGTGGAATCCGAACTATGTGTTGCAATAACTCCCAGTATACAAATTCCTAGGAGTTCTTGTGGAAGCCAAGGTCCTTCAGAACACGCTCCTGATTACGCCAATCTTTCTTGACTTTAACCCACAATTCCAAGAAGATCTTGGAGCCCAGCAGGTTCTCGATGTCGTGTCTGGCCAATCGGCCGACTTCCTTGAGCATGGCCCCTTGTTTGCCAATAATGATGCCTTTCTGTGAATCCCGTTCAACATAAATAACCGCCGAGATATGAACGACTCCATTATTCTCCACTTTCATATCCTCAATCGTAACCGCGATAGAGTGCGGAACCTCCTCACGTGTATTCTGAAGGATCTTCTCCCGGATCAACTCGGCGCATACGAACTGCTCCGGGTGATCCGTGATCTGATCATCCGGATAATACTGCGGTCCTTCTGGCAAATATTTAGCGATCTGATCCAGCATCGTGCCCACGTTGTTACCATGCATCGCAGAGATCGGAATGATCTCGGCAAAATCGTTCAGCTTACGATATTCCTCGATCAGAGGCAGCAGCTGCTCGGGCTCTATTTTGTCAATTTTATTGAGGATCAGAATGACCGGAGTACGGATACCTTTCAAGCGCTCAATAATGAACCGGTCACCGCCTCCAAATCCTTCCGAGGCATCGGCAAGGAATAACACGGCTTCAACTTCGCCTAAAGTGTTAAGCGCAGTCTGATTCATGAAATCACCCAGTTTGGACTGGCGTTTATGAATTCCCGGGGTGTCCAGGAACACGATCTGCAGTTCTGGAGTCGTATATACCCCATGGATTTTGTTACGCGTGGTTTGCGGTTTATCGGACATAATTGCAATTTTCTGCCCGATGACTTGGTTCATTAATGTCGATTTGCCCACATTAGGGCGCCCGACGATGGCAACGAAGCCGGATTTGAATTTAGGTGTCATTGGAATACTCCTTTTTTTTGTAAAAACATTTCTTTTCATACCCACCCAAACCCTCCCTGCTTAGGGAGGGCCCCAAGGGCTCTGCCCTCTGGACACCCTGTGGTTTGGCGGAATGTGGGTAGCTTGGTGCGCCTGGGCTGCTGTTGGTGCGTTGAGCCGCTTGCCGCCCCTGCGGGGCACGCTTTACTTGCGGCGCTCCTGCCGGCACTTTGAGAATGTGTGCGATGAGCCGCTTGTCGTCCCTGCGGGACACGCTTTACCTGTGGAGCACCGGCGGGAGCGGGTTTGTGCTGCTCCGTGCTGGGAGCCGCTGTCCCTGCGGGATGCGCTCTACTTCCGAGCCATGTTAGAGTCTCAAAACGCAGTTGTATAATTGGTTACTTTCCTGAAAACCACTCGAGTACGGGGGCGTAGAACAGGACAATACCGATGATCACTGCAAAGATCGCTGAGACGAGAACGGCGCCAGCGGCAGTGTCCTTGGCGGCTTTGGCCAGAGGATGGAGATCCGGGCTTGTTAGATCGACCACCGACTCGATGGCGGTGTTGATAAGCTCCAGCGCAATGACGAGTGCGATTGTTAGCAGCAGAATGGCCCACTTGACCGGTGTTAAATGGAAAAAGGCGGCCGCACCGGCCGCCAGCACCGCGCAAATGACATGAACGCGTAAATTGCGCTGTGTTTTGAGCCCGTACCCTATGCCTTCAATTGCATAACGGAATGTGGAACTCCATGTATGACTTCGCTTCATTAGCGTACGAGGCCGACCTGTGAGAGAGCAGCTTCCTGCTTGGCCATCATTTCAGCTTCGCTGGCTTCATCCTGATGGTCATAGCCCAGCAGATGCAGGAAACCGTGTACGAACAAAAAGCCGATTTCCCGCTCAAGCGAGTGTCCGTATTCCTCACTTTGCTCTTTAGCCCGTTCTACTGAAATAATAATATCTCCAAGTACATCCGGAATATCATCCAGACTCTGACCCTCTTCGAGTTCGTACAGAATCTCCGGTTCTTCATCCACGGATTCATTCATCGCAAAAGATAATACATCCGTTGGCCGGTCAATCCCCCGGTATTCCTTGTTCAGCTCATGGATGGCTTCGTTATTGACGAAGGTGAGATCCACCTCTCCATCAACTATTCCTTCGGCCTCACCTGCTATATCCAGAGCTTTTTCAAGCAATTCTATTAATTCCTGACTGATCTCAAAATCTTCCTGCTCATTGTTCCAAGCCAGCTTCAGACCCACTCACTTCACGCCCCTTGTCTTTCTCATCATTTCCTTTTGGCTTCTTAATCTCCTCCGGATATTCGATCCGTGAATGGAAGATGCCCATTACCGTTTCTTTCAACGTCTTGGCGATCACATCAAGCTCCCGCATTGTCAGATCACACTCGTTGAACTGATGGTCATCAAGACGGCTTTTTATAATCTTCTCAATCATGGATTCGACCTGCTCAACCGTAGGTTTGCGAAGCGATCTTACCGCGGCCTCAACACTATCGGCAATCCCGACAACCGCGGCTTCCTTCGATTGTGCCTTCGGACCTGGATAACGGAAATCTGTCTCCGTAAAGTCAGGCTCAAGCCCCTGCTCCTCAGCAATTTTAAGCGCTTTGTGATAAAAGAAATGCAGGAAGGTAGTTCCGTGATGCTGTTCGGCGATATCCCGAATCGGTTTGGGCAACTTATATTCCTTAAGCATTTCCACTCCATCCCGCGCATGGGCCACAATGATCGACTTGCTCAGCTTGGGATCAATAAAATCGTGCGGGTTCTCAATATTGTTCTGATTCTCAATGAAATAGCTCGGCCGCTTCGTCTTCCCAATGTCGTGATAATACGATCCGACTCTGCAGAGCAGCCCGTTCGCACCAATGGCTTCCGCCGCCGCTTCAGACAGATTGCCGACCATAACACTGTGATGATAGGTTCCAGGCGTCTCCGTAAGCAGCTTCCTTAGCAGCGGATGATTAGGATTGGACAGCTCCACCATCTTGAGGGCGGAGAGAATTCCGAATGATACCTCAAAGAATGGCATCAGACCAATGACCAGAATCGTGGTCAAGAGCCCACCGGCAAAAGCGAATCCAATCGCATACAGCGTATTAGACTGTGTCCAGCCATTCTCGTTAAGCAGAACAAGGGTGAACACAGACAGGGATCCAAACAGGCAGACCATAATTCCCGCCTTAAGGATTGTGGAACGCTGACTGGCACGGTGAATCGAGAATATGGATACGAACGATATAATGACCGCGAAGAAGCCAAAATGGAAGTCAAAAATCTGCCCTTGATGGCTGTTCAATATTATACTTGCCAAAATTCCTAGCACGATTGAGCTGATGTAAGCCAGCGGGATATCGATCAGCAGGGTAATCAGCATAGCTCCTGTAGCGATCGGGGCTAGATACCCGATATAAGGGCGCTGCGGGCTCTGCAGAATATTAACCACATGGATAGATAAAATCGTGATCGCAAAGATTAGTAGCAGCATGGTCAGCTGTACATTGTTATATTTGAACCTGGCGGCTCCCTCGGATTGGCGCATATACATAATAAGACCGAAACCGAACAGAAGCGACATCAGCAGCAGGCCCAGCTGAGGCCAGTAGTTGACTTCATCCTTTAGCAGCCCGTTCTGATCCAGCAGGTTATACATTTCCTCGGTAATACGCTCACCCTTGGCGACAAGCACATCCCCCTGTTTAATATACACGGGTTCGGTACTCTCTCTAGCCATCACCTTGGCTTCCTTAGTCGCCTCATCATCCCTGAAATTATTTGGTGTAATCACCAGCCGTATGAGCTCCTGAACCACCTCACGGGAGATTCGCTTACTCAGCATACTGGAATTAACCTGCTCAGCTACCTTAGCGCGTACCGCAGGAGCCTCGGTAACCTGATCACTCATGAGCCGGGATACAATATCCTTCGCTACAGGCTTCATTTCACTGATGTCCTCAGGTGTAAGACGAGGAATCTTGATAAATGTCTCTTCAGAAATATGATAAGCCTGTTCATTAATCCGTTTCTTCATCTCTTCCAGCAGAGATTCCGAATAGGTTGAAGACAGCTTATTGTTCAAAATAAAACTCTGAGCGTATTCCTGAGCCTTGCTGGGAAGCTCCTGCCGGTAGATCGAAGTCTTGTCCTCTCTCGAGACCTGATCATCCTGATTCAAACGCAGAATCCGGTCAAGAATCTGGGCAATGAGCACTTCATTACGAAGCGGCACGATTTTGTAAATATCCTTCTGCTTCTCAGCTGCCTGCTCCTGTGCCTTGAGCGTCGCTTTGTTATTGGGAATCTGGACGGGTGCCAGAATTTCTTTGTCACTAGGCTGCCCAATAACAATATTGTAGCGTTCAGGCAAAAGCTTTGGAGCCAGACTGACATAAAATAAAACAACAAACAGCAAAAACAGAACATAGCGTACAGGTACGCTATGTTTCCATCCTGCCGTTCTGGATTGAAATGTACTGCTTTTCGACTTTTCCTTCGAGGTCATAGAACAGCCCTCTCTATCTTCTGAAAGTACCTAAATATTTGTGGGAATTCTCTCTTTAGATCGACGGTTGCTCCCCTTGAGCTGCTAGTCCTGATTCTCTGCAGCCTGGTCGTAAGCGATAATGATTTTCTGAACAAGCGAGTGACGTACTACATCCGACTCATCGAAATAGACGAAGCCGATTTCATCGATATTCTTAAGAACGGACTTGGCTTCAACCAATCCGGATTTCTTGCCTCTAGGCAAATCAATCTGGGTTACGTCCCCGGTGATTACCATTTTAGAGCCAAAGCCGAGACGTGTAAGGAACATTTTCATTTGCTCAGGCGTTGTATTCTGGGCTTCATCCAAGATAACGAAAGCGTCATCAAGGGTTCTCCCGCGCATGTAAGCAAGAGGAGCAATCTCGATTAGTCCTCTCTCCAGAGCCTTGGCGGTCTGTTCAGGTCCCATTACATCATACAGCGCATCATACAAGGGACGCAGATAAGGATCTACTTTCTCTTGCAAATCACCAGGAAGGAAGCCTAGGCTTTCTCCGGCCTCTACGGCAGGTCTTGTAAGTACGATCCGCTTGACCGAGCCTTCCTTCAGCGCTGTGATGGCTAGAACTACAGCCAAATAGGTTTTGCCGGTACCAGCTGGGCCTACTCCAAATACAACGTCTCTTTTCTTGATGGTTGTGACATAGTGCTTCTGCCCAATTGTCTTCACGCGGATCGGCTTGCCTCTGTAAGTTATCGCAACCTCACCTTTATATAAATCAAGCAGTTGGTCAGCGCGTAAGTCTAGGGCGAGATCAATCGCATACAGCACATCGCGTTCAGTGAGAATGTACCCATTACGAATGAGCTGCAGAAGGACCTCGAACAGCTGCTGAACCACATCAACGCTTCTTCTCTCTCCGCGAATCGTAATCTCCGACTCCCGCGAAACCACTTGTACTTCTACTTTCTCCTCAACCAGCTTAAGAAAAGTATCCTGAGGGCCGAATAAAGACAGCCCCTCTGCTGCGCTTAGCAGCGGTATCTTGATGCTTACGGTTTGCTCTGACAAATAGCCTCATTCTCCTTGATCGTGAACTATCGGAAGTTCTTCCGCTATATTCTGTTCCACTTCAAAAAGCACTTTCATATAAACTTTACCATTGTCTGTCTTCTCATGCAAAATTTTTTGCTGTATAATTTGAGCGTCTGCTCCGTTTTTCGCCAAGATATCAAGCTTCGCTCTTTCAAGTCCACGTGTCACCGTCTGCTCCACGGATTGTTTAGTCTCAAGCTCCGTAACCTCCATCACGTCTTCGGACATCCAGCCTATAGGCAGCTTCCAGTGTCTCCAGGTCAGCGGATCGAGCTGGGTAAGCGTCTGCGATTGTTCATACCCTACTTTGCCGTAGCCCCAGATCTGAATAGCCGTGCTGCCAAAATAAAGATACCCCTTCTCTTTCTTCTCTCCCGTATAGACCTTCTGCTTGCGCACAAGCGGTGCCTCAATCGTATACTCATGCCAGACAAGACCCCGTACATCTCCTTTAGCTACCACAGCTTGTTCGCCCTGGATTCCTGAAATTAGTGTAGCTCCCTTCTTCACATGATCATTCTTCGATACCTCTGGCTGTCCTCTCTCGGCAAAAATATGTGTCACTACGGCATCTGACTTACTGATAAGATGTCTTGGGCTGAGGAGCTCCGTATTTTTGGGCTGCGCCGCCTCCACCACTTCAATCGTAACCTTGGTCCCTGTCTTTGAAACGCCAACCCAGGAGGTTCCGCTGAGTTTTCTTGTCAAATCCTTGGAGAGCTTGTCCTGTTCGGGCAGACGATAGATCCACTGAAACGGATAGATCCCCTCCTCTTTGGCCGCAAGCAGAATATCCTCGGTTGGAATTTTCACATTCCCTTTCACCTCAACATCCCACACCATGGAAGAGAATCCAAAGATCATGAGGAAAAAAAGGATAAAACCGACGATAAACCATTTTCGTTTAAATACCCGGTTCCAAAAAAAGGGCAGTCCGTCTCTCTGATCCACATGCACTCGGCAGCTTGTCTTCTTGAGGAGCGGGCGAAGCCGGTAATAATCGGAGATAACAACCTCCATCTCAAGACGATTAGGCCCCAGTGATTTGAGATTCCATACCTCAATCCGCTCTCTGGCCAGTTCATTTACAAACGCTTCAATGCGCTGCCCTCGAATGGTTACCCTCACCGAACCGCGTAATTTGCTTAATCCCGGTGTCTTCATCGTTTCTCCCCCGTTCCAAGATACTGGATTGCTGCTATATCACCCTCAATTAACACTTCTTCAGGCATAATCGCTTTTATAACTAGACTGCTGCCCACTACCGAAAGAGAGCCCTCCGGAAGTGCCAGTCTCAGATTATCTGGTGCGAAATGCAGGACACCGCGATGATTCTCAATCAGCAACTGCTTGTTGCCAACCATCGTGAGCCTCGGCAGATCCATTACGAGATCCTGAGGGAGGTCGAGAATATCGACCGACCATTTGCGTAGTTTGCGGGTAAAACGGCTCATCGGCAGTCCTCCTTCCCATACTGTACAAATTATGCGGGAGAATGCAGATTTATGAGGGTTAGGAATCTTTTTTCGGGCGAAGGAAGCTCGGGACTTATACAAAAGAAAGAGGGCTGATCCAAATGGATACAGCCCTCAAAACTTATCTTTTAAACATATACGGACGCTTCGCACGAGGCTTACCTAGAATTTCAGCCCAGACAACTCCTTCTGCCAACTCGCTTGCTTTCAAAGAAGATGTACCTTCACCTAAGGTAGATGAGGACCCAGACCCTGGGAGATTCTTACGCTTCAGTTCACGGACAAGGGAGCGGTTGGTTCGTTCAAGCTGTTCAAGCTTGCGCTGCAAGCTAATAATTTCAGCTGCCTCCCGACCTTCCTCAATTTCCGCGGACTTTTGACCAATTGAATTCTCCTCATGCTCCGCCCAGTTCACGGAAGGACTCAGAATATTCCTCCCCCATTCATCCAGTGTCTGATCTGACGCTCGGCCCGGTTCATTAGCTTGCCCAACAGACTGAAGAGTGCTAGGGCCAGTATTTTCGGGCTGCCCGCCAACCTTAGGCTCTTGGCCTGAGCCCCCTCCGAAAGTAGGCATCCGGTTAGAACCGCCACCCTGAATCTTGCCCTTCTTACCCAGCATAGACAAGATCGCAAATCCGATTACAATGACCAGATAAAGATGGCTCTGCACCCATTCCAGCAGATCATTCATTTAGAGCACCGCCTATTCGTCATCCTTGGTTGAAGAAGATGGGTCACCTGGCTTGCTGATGGAGCTGCGCATATTGGTATCAGCTTCGATATTTTTGAGATTCATATAATCAAGTACTCCAATCTGACCGCCCCGGAGAGCCTCAGCCATAGCCAGGGGAACCTCGGATTCCGATTCCACAACGCGAGCACGCATCTCGACAACGCGGGCCTTCATTTCCTGCTCTTGGGCTACAGCCATAGCCCTGCGTTCCTCAGCCTTGGCCTGGGCAATCCGCTTATCCGCCTCAGCCTGCTCTGTCTGCAGGAATGCACCGATATTTTTACCTACATCTACGTCCGCAATATCAATCGAGAGAATTTCAAATGCTGTTCCTGCATCGAGTCCTTTATTCAGAACTGTTCGAGAAATCATATCGGGGTTCTCCAGTACATCTTTATGCGAGTTACTTGAACCCACCGTGGTGACAATACCTTCACCAACACGTGCGATAATGGTCTCTTCACCGGCACCCCCGACCAAGCGGTCAATGTTCGCACGTACCGTAACCCGTGCTTTAACTTTAACTTCAATCCCGTCCTTTGCGACTGCCGCGACAACCGGAGTCTCGATGACCCTTGGATTAACGCTCATCTGAACGGCTTGCAGCACATCACGTCCAGCCAGATCTATGGCCGCGGCCCGTTCAAACTCCAGCGGAATATTCGCGCGCTGAGCAGCAATCAGGGCATTGACTACCCGGTCCACGTTACCACCGGCCAGGTAATGGCTCTCGAGCTGGTTAATCGATAGACCCAGACCAGCTTTATGAGCCTTGATGAGCGGATTAACGATTCGAGCCGGCGTAACCCGGCGAAGTCTCATAGCGACCAAGGTTAATATACTGATCCTCACTCCAGATGCAAGTGCGGAAATCCACAGCATCACCGGGAAGAAGCTCAAGAAGACGCTCAGCACAATAATGGCGATTACCACAATGAGAAGTATTCCAACAAATGATGAATCCAACATACAGTGTATCAGCTCCTAAAGTGTATTATTTATAGTCATAGGAATGAGCCAGGCTCATTCCATATTCCACACGTATCAGACTTCTGCAACCACCACTCTAGTTCCTTCTACCTTAATTACTTTTACCGGCGTGTCTGCTTTAATGAACCCGCCTTCAGTCACAACGTCAATGCGTTCGGTTCCAATTGCAGCGGTCCCTGCAGGGCGTAGTGGAGTAAGACTGGTTCCTTCGAGTCCAAGCAATTCCTTTCTCTCTTTTATAGAGCTGTAACCTTTCTCTGTGGTCAATTCGTCACGTAGAACGAACCGGTTCCAAATCCCGCGTTCCTTGAAGATCCATACCACAATAACAATGACCACTAACGCGGCAAGAAAAGCAATGCCTAGCGATCTAAGCGCATGCTGGGTATCATAGGCAGCCCGAACTACTCCTCCAACCAGACACAGGGAACCCAGAATGCCAAGAATCCCAAAACTCGGTACAAACAGCTCGATCGCCATTAACACCAGACCGATAACAAATAGTGCGCCTGTCTCAATACCCGCGAATCCGGCGATATAATTACCGAAGAAATATAGTCCGAAAGCTGTAACTCCAAGTATTCCAGGCACCCCAAAGCCGGGCACGAGAAGCTCGATTACTACTCCTGCAATTCCCAGAAACAGAAGAATCGTCATAACAATCGGATTCGTGAGGAACATCGCCACGTTCTCAGCCAGTGTCCGTTCTACCCGAATTGTATCTTCGCCGCTGTATCCCATCCAGTGAATAACTTCATCCGTGCTGTCCGCAAGGGTATCGGCATAACCTACTTTCAGTGCCTCGCTGCTGCTTAATGAAATAATTTGACCCTTCTCTTTGGTTCGGTTAATCTCAGGCATATCCACCGTGAGAGAGGGATCTACCATCCCCTCGGCGATTCTAGGGTTTCGATGCTGAAGATCCGCCGCCGCACTCATTTTACTTTTCCAATAAGCAATCTCCTTGGGACTATTCACCGCCTGTCCTGAGGAGTCAACGAGCGCAGCCGCTCCAATTGCACTATCCGGCCGCATTGCAATCTTATCCGCATGAAGTGCGATGTAGCTGCCAGCCGAAGCCGCATTCCCTTGAATAAAAGCAACCGTGGGAACAGAGCTTCCAGCAATCATTTGCCCGATATTCTCAGCACTATCTACCCGCCCTCCCGGCGTGTTCACTTCAAGGACGATTAGAGCTGCTCCCTGATCCTTCGCTTCCTTAAATCCGCGCTCCAGAAATTTCTCCAGCCCTGACTCAATCTTCTGATCCAGCGGTATAACATAGACTGTTCCTGACCTCATCTTAGCTGGAGCAGAGGCAGCTTCGACATCAGACACTAATGCCGAAGCAAATCCGCTTATGAGCAAAAACACCAGCATCAATGTCGGGCACATGACTAGCCTTAGCTTGCGCTTCACCAAGAACCCCTCCCCTTATGTAAATTTTAACACCTTATCCTATTATGTACTACGAACGATGTCTTGCTTCGTTTCAAATAAGAAAAAACACCCTCTATCACTAGAGGGTGTTTCGTACTTGTTATTGCAATAGCTGTTGAACTGCCTGATTAACAAGCTTACCATCTGCAAGGCCTTTGACCTTAGGCATGAGGGCGCTCATTACTTTCCCGATATCGGCTTTCGAAGAAGCACCGGTTTCCTGGATGGTCTGCTGTACAATGACTTTAATTTCTTCTTCAGAAAGTTGTTCGGGAAGATACTCGGCAATTATCTTGATCTCTTCCGCCAAAGGAGCAGAGAGGTCATCACGGCCTGCTTTTTGAAAATCTTGGAGGGCATCTTTGCGCTGTTTGATTTCACGACTTAGGATATCAAGCACTTCGTTGTCGTCCAGAGTTCTTTTCAAATCTATTTCAAGATTCTTAATCGTTGCACGAACCATTCGAATGGTGGAGAGTCTCAGCTTGTCTTTACTCCTCATCGCTTGCTTCATATCTTCGTTCAATCGCTCGCTAAGATTCATGGTAGTTCAAATCCTCCTAAAACTTTCTCTTACGAGCAGCCTCGGACTTTTTCTTGCGCTTCACGCTTGGCTTCTCATAATGCTTGCGTTTCTTCACCTCAGCCAAGACTCCATCTTTTGCAATGGAACGCTTGAAGCGACGAAGTGCAGCATCAATAGTCTCGTTTTTGCGAACTTTAGTTTCAGACACCAGTTTTCCCTCCCTCCGACCAGACCGTCCAAGAGCACAACACGGTTCATCAACTTTCATTATAGGTGAAAAGGAAATAGGGTGTCAACCGTGAGTGGCTTTCTTTTTTATATCCAGTTAAATTCAATTCCAAAATCAGGCATGTGAATCGGAAATTCCGGTCAATGCCCCTAGCTTCGCTCCGCCAAGCAGATGGTAGTGAATATGATACACAGCCTGTCCGCTATCAGGACCGCAGTTATTAATTAGACGGTAGCCGCTCTCCGAAATTCCCAGCTTCTTGGCAGCATTCTGAGCTACCTTGTGCATTTCACCAATAAGAGCCAAATCCTCGGCAGCCACATCGTTCATGGTCGCAATGTGTTTCTTCGGTATAATCAGAACATGGGTAGGCGCCGCCGGCTGGATATCATGAAATACCAGAAATTTGTCATCTTCGTACACTTTGTTGGAAGGAATGGAGCCTTCGGCAATTTTACAAAACAAACAATCCATCGTAGTCGTAACCTCCTTTTCTTGATTTCGCCTGAAGAGAAGGACGAGACCGTCAGTTCCCGAGCTGTTTCTATCATACCGAAAATAAACCAAAAAAAGAAGCACATGCTTTGCAGGAATCTATCCTGCGCTTCATGTGCCTGGAATGAGCTTGTAATGTGTCTGTATGCACTTAGCAGTTTATAAATTTTCTATCATAATGCGCGAGCCCATGCCTGCATTCTCCGCCGGAATCACAACCAACTTGCGCGGAAGCCGTGCTCTAAGCTCGGCTACATGGCTGATGACGCCTACAGCAAGATGATCATGATGAAGCTGTTCCAGAGAAGTGATGACCGTATCGAGCAGCTCTGGATCCAGCGTACCAAAGCCCTCATCCAGGAAAAAGAACTGCAATGGATATTGGCCTCTAAGCTGAATCTGTGCCGATAAGGCAAGCGCCAGGGCGAGCGAGGTCAGGAAGGTCTCTCCTCCAGACAAAGTTGATACCGGACGCTTGATTCCACCATTAGCATCATCACATATAATAAACCCGCCTCCGGAATCTGTCTCGAGAGAGTAACGCTGTTTGGTCAAGTCCCTTAGCCTCTGTGAAGCGGCGCGGCTGACATTCATGAGCTGTTCTTCAGCAACATACTCTACGAATGCATTTCCCCGCAGGCTGGACTGCAGCTTGCTCAGGAGATTAGCAGAATGGTTAAGCTTAATTCGATCAGACTCCAGCTCTTTCCAGCGGATATGACGCACCTCGATATCCTCAAGATCCCGTTCGGCTCTGGCCTTGGATTGCACTGCTATTTCATCCGCTTCCTTGCCTTCAGCCAGCCTAATCCTGCAATTCTCCCATTCTTCCTCTTGAATCTGCCTGCCCGCAAGCTTGGATTCAAGTTCCCTAGTCTGAATGGTAAGCTCACGTTCAATGTCGCGGTGGACCGTGATGCGTTCTTCCAGCTGCTCTCTGGTCTTGGAATCCAGAAGAGCTTGCTCGGTCTCTTCCTCCCGGGTAAATGGGCTCATCTCCAATTGCTGCTCAAAGCGGCTTCGCAGCTGCTGTTCCTGTTCAAGCGCAGAGATTGCAGTCTGCTGCGCTGCTGCTCCTGTCTTCGCCGTTTCTTGCTTCACTTGATCCGCCTTCATATGCTGCTCTTTGAGAGCAGCGGCCTTTCTTCTCAGAAGCTCAAGACGGTCCGCCGTCTCTATGAGCAGCTTATCGACCGCTTCATCCCCGGCCAAAGCACGGAGGCGTTCTTCCTTCTCATTTAACAAATCAGTCTTACCCGCAAGCTGGGCCTGCAGCTGAACCTGCTGCTTGTCCAGCTCAGCCGCCTCCTGAGTCAGACTCCGGAGCAGGACTGTCTTCTCCTCAATAAAAGGCCCGCTGAGCTCAAGCCGTTTCTTCACATCTTCAGACACAGCATCCTTCTCATTGATCTCCTCAATCAGCCGCTGCGTATCTGCCAATGAATATTCAGGCAGTTCTCTGCCCCATTCCCCTGCCAGCACCGTCTGCTCAAGCGTCAGCTCATTCAGCATGTGAAGAGACTGGTCATGTTGTCTCTGAAGAGCCGCAAGCTCCGCATTCAGGCCTGCCAGCCGGGGCTGCAGCGCAGCATGGCTGTCCCGAACACCTTTTACCACCTGCTGAAGCTCTTCAAGACGAGCCAGTGATGCGTTCATGTCTTCCTGAGCTCTATTCATCCCTACTGCCCACTCGCCATACGTCTTAGAAGCTACGGACTTATGTTCTTGTGCTTCGGCTTGCATGGAAGCGGCAGCTTGCAGATTAGCCTGATCCCCAGCTCCGCTTATCTCAGGACTTAATGATTCCATTAATGCTCTGCATGTGTCCAGTCCACGGGACAGACAGTATTTCATATCTCTAATGGCAGGCAGGCTCGCTGCAATCTGTTCCAGTTCACCCTCAAGCTGCTCAGCTTCATCCAGAATGTGTCCGGCTGGAACAGGGTGATGGTCCGATCCACAGACCGGGCATGATTCACCGTCGATTAATTGCTCCGCCAGCCGGGCTGACCATAAATGCAATTCCTGCGACTTCACAGCAAGACGAAGTGCATTCTCACGCTGCTCCAGTCCGTTAAGCATGTATTGGCAGTCCTGCGCTAGATTAGTAAATGTCTCTATTAATCCAGCGGCCTGCTCCGCAGCCTGACGACGAGATTCGAGTCCTGCCGCTTCAAGCTGCTGAGCTTCGTTAAGTGCATTTTGAGCTATAACGAGGCGCTCTTTCAGTTCAGAGGAGGTGCTGTCGGCCTTGGTTCTTCGGGCCGTAAGCTGATTGAACCGGTCCTTAAGCGATGCAGCCGTCTGAACTTTGCGTCTTAGTAGAGCAGGTACCTCCACTTCCTTAAGCCGCTGCTCCAGCTCTTGACGTCGCTGTACTGCTTTGGCAAGCAGCTGCTCCTCCTTCGTTATCTGCTCCGTATGGATATTTAGAGCACGTACGGCTTCTGTGAGCCTGGATTGCAGTTCCGCCTGCTCAAGCTTAAGCGCATCCCGCTCGGCCTGAAGCCCTTTCGCCTGCTCAAGCTGATCGAGCCGGACAAGCAGACCCGGCTCTTCAGCCACCAGCGCCTGCCGCGCAAGCTCAGCCGCACCAGCAGCTTGTGCCGCCGCAGCTTCCGCCTCAGCTGCGGCGGTCATGGCCTGCTGCGCCTGCGTCTGGCGCTCCGCGGCCAAGCGCCGCGCGTCATGCCATGCGCCAAGCGCCGGACGCAGCTGCTCGGCGGCAGCGGCCTTCGCAAGCCGCGCCTCCAGCTGCGCGATCTCGCCGCTCTGCTCCTGCAGCTGCAGGAGCGACTGCTTGCGCTGGCGCAGCTCGGCGCTAAGCTCGCGCAGCTTGGAGAGCTGCTCGAACAGGCGCTCGGCCTCCTGCAGCTCGCGCCGGCGCAGCTCCGCTTCCGCCGAAGCCGCCTTCAGGCGCCCGGCGGCTTCCTGTAGGGCTTCCTCCGAAGCCAGACCAAGCCCTTGCTGCTCAGCAGCCAGCTCTTTGAGCCGGCTATCGGTCTCTTTGACCTTACGGCTGAGCTTCATCCCCAAGTGATCGCCGTACTTCTCCAGATGGAACAAGCGCTGAAGCATCTGCCGGCGTTCACTGCCTTTCAGAGATAGAAATTCAGCGAACTTCCCCTGCGGAAGCACCACTGCCCGGGTGAAGTCATCCATCTTGAGCCCGATCTTCTCCTCCACGCAGCGGGTAACCTCGGCCAGCTTGTCAGCATGAACATGATCTCCTTCCGGCAGAACCTGGATAAAGCGGCTGATCGTATTGCTGACCGAGACCTCTCCTGTTCGCTTGAATCTGCGCTCGACCCGGTAACGTTCTGCCCCGTCTGCTGACAACAGCTCAAAGGTAAAGGCGACGAAGAGGCTGTCTTCCGAATGATTCATGATGCCCTGGGTTCCATTTACCGCGCGCTCCACCTTGCCGTATAAAGCAAGGGTAATAGCATCCAGCAGTGTGGATTTGCCGCTTCCGGTTGGACCGAATATGCCGAACAGTCCGGTCTCGCACAGCTTGGTGAAATCTACCTCCTGAGGCTCGCGATAGCTTTGCAGACCTGAGAGTTTGAGAGAAATTGGCTTCATGATTCTCCCCCCTCGGGGCCTGCCGCGTGCTCATCCTCAGCTACAAGCTGCATAAACAGATCCACAAGCTCTTCCTCCGGCTCTGCGCCTCCGCTCTGACGCTGGTAAAACTTGCGGAACAGCTCATGAACCGGCATTTGTGAGCGTCCAGCCGCCGTCTGTTCAAGTTCACGGCCCGGATACACCGGTCTGATATGGATAATCCCTTCGCGGGATTTACGGAGCGACTGGATATCACCAAGTGACATCGCCTCCGTGAGACGAATCTCCAAATCTATGAATGCATCCGCATCACGCCCGTCATCCAGCCAGCGGTGAACCTCTTCGAGTCCGCCCGTACAGGTCCAACGAACCAGCGGTCTTCCGCTCCGCAGATAGATTTCTTCGCTTACGGGTATTCCCCCTGGTTCAACGTCTATGAGCATCACCGACTTGGCTTGCCCAGCTTCAGAAAAGCTGTAGGCGAGTGGTGAACCGCTGTATCGGATCAAACCATTTCCTTTAACCGATTGGGCACGATGTAGATGACCAAGCGCTGTATACTGGGCTCCTATATCCAGTGCGGCAGGATCGACGGTATAAGCGCCGCCAATCTGAATCGGACGTTCTGAGTCACACTCGACGCCTCCCAGGACATAAATATGGCTCATCGCCAAATTTACCGTGTTCTTGCTGAACGACTGTCCCAGAAGCCGCATTAAACGCCCAACCCGTTCGCTGTAAGCCAATCTAAGCTCCCCTTCATCCACCTGACCTGCAAGAAGCTCGCCAAGTCTCGCCTCCGATGGATAAGGAAGTGCTGCGATGACGGCAGATTCCCCCGTTCTGGCTGCACTCAGCCGCACGGGTTCTGAAGACGGCAGGCCTACCAGTGTGATCCCGCTGCGGGTAACCAGCGGCGTTACGGATGCTACCCGCTCAGGCTGATCATGGTTACCCGCAATGGCAACCAATTGTCTGCCACCCTCAGTTAATCTTGCCGCCGCATCATAGAACAACATTTCCGCGGCAGCTGGAGGATTGACGCTATCATAGACGTCTCCCGCCATCATAATCAGGTCGGCCTTAGTATCCTTGGCAAGCTGCACCAGCTCATCCAGGAACATTTCCTGCTCACTTAATCGGCTTCTCCCTTCAAGCGTTCTTCCCAGATGCCAGTCTCCTGTATGCAGAATCCGCATGGTCTTCCCCCCCTCTACTCTAACCTGGATTCAATCCAGCCTATATTTATAATTTCACGGCCTCTCCTTGATCAAAGAAATACAACCACTTCTCATGCACGGGAGCTCCTGTTATCTCCTCCATGGCTCTCTCATAGAGTTCTAATTGGAATCGATACTTCTCAGCAAGGGCGTTCAGCCCGCCCTGATGCTCCAGCACACGGTCACTCTTATAATCAAGCAAAATCCACTTCCCATTGGCACAGAACAGGCAATCCACAATCCCTTGAACAAGCACAGTTTCCTGCTCCAGCCCATGCTGGATTTGTAATTTAAGCCTATCGTTATCAGGAGCATCATCCCCATTACCAGTTAGCACGGGATACGCTTCCGATGCCGATACTCCATAACTGAATGCAAGCTCTCGCTTGATCCATTCCGCCTCACGGAGCCTGAGTCCAAGCGGACTCTTCAGGAATTGTGTAATCTTGTCCCGCTCAAGCTCCTTAGCCTGATCTACAGCCATAATCTGCTGCTGAACAAGCCAGCGAATGGTCTCCTCCGCTGCATGGTCCACGGCTTCAGCATCAAAAGATATATGCTGCATGACCGTGTGATAAGCGGTTCCCCGCTCTGTGGGTGTCATTCTCCGCTGCTCCATGAATTTAGGTCTGCGAAGATGAAGCTTGAAGGAATCGGGTTCAGCAGGCTGCTTCGCCTCTTCCCGCATCGCCTGACCTTCGAGTACATTAACTGGAGGATCATCCTGCGATGCAAGCAATGCCTTCATCTCGGTTACGGTGGTCTTGGCTGAAATCTGACTGGCCGCTTCGAAAGGATACGACCAACCCAGCCTGGAAGCAACAGCACCAGAAAGGTCCGGGTCAACCTCCTTCTTCACTAGGACTGGATGTCCTAATATCAGCGCCTGCAGCGCCGCTCTGTCGCTAGCGGCGCCAGTATCCCCCGCTTCTTCAGACGCTGCCGCAGCCTGCCTTTGCACATCTTGGGATGACAGGACTCCAATCCGCCAATTCAGGAACTGTGCCGGGAGCCTTGCGCCTGTATCTTCACTAACGTCAGCAAGCTCTCTTAACGCGGTGGCTGCCGGGTGCCGGATCAAGGCTGGTCCGATCCAGTCCAAATAGCTCCGACCCCGGGCGAGCATATAGTCAGGGAGCATTTCATCTCCATTCTGGAGCGCCTGGCTCCAGACAGCAGCTGCCTTAGGCAGATCTTTAACAGCAGACACGAGTACAAGCTTATCCTTCGGACGGGTAAGTGCGACATAGAGTACCCGCATTTCTTCAGCCAGCAATTCCATGTTCGCACGCCTGCGAATGGCCAGGTTAGGAAGTGTTGGATAACTTACCCTTGTATCCGCATCAACGAATTTGGGACCAAAACCCAGCTCCTTATGCATCAGGAATGGCGCATTCATGTCTTGTCTATTGAACATTTTGGACAGACCTGCAACGAACACAACAGGGAATTCCAATCCTTTACTCTTGTGAATAGTCATTATACGAATGCCTTCATTCTGATCGCTGCCCGTTCCGGGAGCACCAAAGTCCCCGCCATTTTCTTTCAGCCTGGAGACAAATCGAAGGAATCGGAACAAACCACGGGAAGATGTGGATTGCTCATAAGCCCGCGCCCTGTCATATAGCGCTCTTAAATTCGCCTGACGCTGCGCTCCGCCCGGCAGACCGCCAACCCAGTCCAGATACGCTGTATCTCTGTAAATGGTCCAGATCAGCCTCCCAAGTTCCCCCTGTCTGGCTTCAGTCCTCCAGCCTTCAAGCTGGCTAAGAAATATGCCAAGCTTGCGGGACAACTCACCGCCGGATGATTCGTCCGCTGCCGCAGTCTGAACAGCCTCATAGAAGCCTCCATTCGGGGCTGCTAATCGGATTCCAGCCAGTTCCTCCTCGGTCAATCCATAGATCGGAGATCTAAGAACAGCGGCAAGCGGGATATCCTGCTGGGGATTGTCGATAACCTGAAGCAGGGACAGCATGATCTCCACTTCAGACGCTTGAAAGTAGCCCTGGCTTAATTCACCGTATGCTGGAATTCCTTCAAGTCGCAGCTCCTGGATCATAGCCGGAGCCCAGGAAAGCGTAGACCTTAAAAGAATCACCATATCCCGGTACTGAACGGGACGATGCTCTCTTATATTCTTGTCATAAATAAAGAGCGGCTTGCCGTTCTCCCCCATCATTTCATGAATGCGGGCAGCAATCATGCGCGCTTCGAGCCTAACCGCTTCCAGCTCCGCTGCGTTATCCTCGCTTCCTTCATCTTCCGGATTCACTTCCGCTATGCTCTCACCAGCTGCCGTGTCTGCCTTGCTTCGATCAACAAGGAGCAGCTCGGGCATATACCCGGAACTGTCTGGGGAGTCCTCCGGAAAGCCCTCACCATAGACTAGTTCAGCTCTTGAGTCATAGGAGATTTCCGCAACCCCTTCATTCATCATCTGTCTGAATAGATAATTGACGGCACCAACAACCTCTCTGCGGCTCCGGAAATTGCGCGCCAGATCAATTCGAAGTCCTTCACCAGTGAAATCCTGGCCGTAGGTCCGGTATTTGTCCAGAAACAATCCGGGCTCTGCCAGTCTAAAGCGGTAAATACTCTGCTTCACATCGCCTACCATGAACCTGTTGCCGGGTTTTGCTGTAGAGATCAGTCGTACAATGTCCTCCTGAACTGTGTTCGTATCCTGATACTCATCCAGGAGAACTTCCTCATACTGCATTTGATATTCAAGAGCAGCTTCGGAAGGGATGATATTCGCCGGAGTTGAATCCGGGTGTCTCAAGATTTGCAGACAATAGTGCTCGAGATCCGAGAAGTCCAGCCATCCTTTGGCCTGCTTCTCCTCCTGGTACCTCTGAGCAAATGAAATGATCAGCTCTGTCAGTTCGTTCATAAGCGGAGCTGTTGTGTGCAGCTCTGCCACGAAATCCTCTGCCGGTCGTCCGAACAGCTGACCGCGAAGCTCCGTAATCGTCTTCTTCGCCTCTTCGCGCAGGCCTTTTACCCGCTCCTGAAGAATTGGATCTGTCTGGTCTTTCTTGCAGGGCTTCAGCTTGCCAAAGCCCGAGTACTGGAACACATGATACAAATTCTCCCATGGCTGATAAGAGACCGCTTCGAGAAGTCCTTCAACCACCTCAAGATCCTCGTCCAGGGAGACAGCATAAGGAGCCGGGCCGCCGGGGGATAGCGCGATCTCTTTTGCCTGCTTCAGCAGATCGCACACCCCGTTCAAAGTCAGCCGGGTATCGGCAAGGATAGACTTCACCCAAGGGCTCTCGGACATCTGCTCCATATTCGCCATTTTGAACAGCGCTGCCGTAGAGCGCAGCCAGTGATCCGGCCAGGAATGGCTTCGGGAGAAGTCATATAACCTCTGAACCAGCAGGAACATCGCATCATCACTGCGTTCCCCGCTGAACCAATCCACCAGAGTCAGGAAGGCTCCTCCTTCTGCCTCAGTTCCATACTTCTCCTCGAACAGCTCCTCCAGCACTTCCTGACGAAGCAGCTTCACATCACTTTCCGAAGCAATTCTAAAGCCTGGATCAAGTGGAATTAGAGTGTAGTAGCGCTGTATCACTTCCAGACAGAAAGAGTGCAGCGTTGTAATAGAGGCACGGCCGAGCATAGCCAGCTGACGGCTTAAATGCTCATTCGACGGGTCTTCTTCAAGCAGGGCTTCTAGGGCCGAACGAATACGTTCCCGCATCTCGGAGGCCGCGGCTTTGGTGAACGTTGCCACCAATAGACGGTCCACACTTAGCGGCTCCTCGGTATTTGATATTTTGCGGATAATCCGCTCTACAAGCACCGCAGTCTTCCCTGATCCCGCTGCAGCGGCAATCAGCATATTACCTCCAGACTGGGAAATGGCGTTCCATTGATCGTCACTCCATTTACTTCCGGGCGGTTTGGGAATGTTCATTCGAGTTCCTCCTCACTAGTCCGCGCTGGTCCGGAAGACACCCATGCAGAATCCGCTTGACGGCTGCGTTCCCCTAGCAAATCCCAAGTCTGCTCTTTGTCCGGTTTGGTCAGCATATTGTATTTATTGTCTTCCATCGTCTCATCAAATTGGCACACGGGTCTGTAAGAACAGTGGGTGCATGCCGTCTCTTGACCGATCCGGTACGGCTCAATAGCTACGTCCCCCTCGGTAATTCGCGTTCCTATTCCCTTAATTGTATTTCTGACCGAACGAAGGAGCGTATCCCACTGGTCGGATGTAGCTACAGACGCGCTGGTGTAGAAAGATCCGTCTGTTTTTAACGCAACAGGAAGAATATCTGAATAGCCCTTCTCCAGCAATCCATCCATTCGGGAAATGACATCCTTATCGGCCATCAGAAGGCCTTTCATTTTGAACCTCTTCAGCAGCTCCTGTCCCGCCTGCTGCGGGTCAAGGCCATTGGCAGATTGAAGCAGAGGATTATGCACATGGAAATATAAGGCTCCGGCCGGTACAGCAGACTTTCCAAGCCACTCTTCCGCCGAGCTGATAATGACATCCAGATAAGTAAGCATTTGAAGGGAGAGACCGTAATACACCTCGTGAAGCTTAAGATCGGTCTGACTCGATTTATAGTCAATGACACGCAGCAGAATCCCTTGCTCGCCCTCAGCCATATCGACACGGTCAATTCGGCCGACAATCTCCATGACACAGCCGTTCGGCAGCTCGAAAGTAAGCGGGGGAAGCGTTCTTCCAGGCCCAAAGTCAAGCTCCAGTCCAATCGGCTCAAAGCTTCCCCGGCGGGACTGCTCCCCCAGAATAACAGAAGCACGGCCAACAATATTCTTGAGCTTGCGGGAAATGTAACCGTACCGCTTCGAGCTTAACAGAATCTCTCCTTGCAGCTTGGGAGCCAGCTTGTCCACTGCCGCTTCGGCTTCTCTGACACATTCATCAGCTGACAGACTGCCCCAGCTCCGGTTCTGCTCCTTGAAGGTAACCGCCATCGAGCTTAAGGCTGCATGGAAGAGCTGCCCAATATCGGGAGCTTTAAGACGGTATAATTGTCTCTCTCTAAGCTTCAATCCGTGGGAGGCAAAATGCGAGAATGGACAGGATGCGAACCGTTCCATCCGGGAGACGCTGGTCCTTAGTCTTTTCCCGTATAATTTGCGGCTTGTAGCCGGGGTAAGGGTATTGGTTCTATTACGATAGCCTAGCGAACCAAGCAGCTGATCCAGCTTCCTGTTCCACTCGGGTCTTGATCTATACCACTCCAGCACTTCCCACCAGACCGGAGCTATTTCCGTACCAATCTTCCATAGTCGAAGCTGACCGATTAACTCGCTAAGAGTTGGGGAAGGATGAGTTACTCTAGAAATACTATTTGCATCTTCGGCTGGAGAAGCTGACTCCTGAGCCCCTTCGCGCAGCGCAGGAAATATAGTGGAAATATGTCTGATCACCTCGGAAGGCAGCAGCGGCTTCCCATCCTCATCTGCAGACGGATAACTTAACCGGAGCGAGCAGCTTGCGGCAGATAGCGCGTGATAGATTAGGAACCTTTCATCCAGCAGCTGACGGGTGATCCCCGGTGAGAGCTGCATTCCTGTCTTCGCGAGCGTGCTTCTCTCCTGTTCTGTCAATATTCCTTCTTCCTGGATGAGTGCGGGCATCACACCTTCGTTAACCCCCAGCAGGAAGACATGCTTCACATGACTCGTGCGGGTCCGGTCGGTGGAGCCGATCAGAACCTGATCCAGGGAAGGCGGAACCAAAGCCAACTTCAAGCCTTCCAGACCGGTATTCAGAACCCCCGCAAATATTTCATTGCTCAAGGTCTCTTGGCCCATCATTTCAACCATCTGGTCAAGCAGATCCAGAATGGCTCCCCACAGTTGTCTATGCTCCATCGCCTCCTGTGGATGCCCCTTAGTCAGAGCACTATGAGCAAGCAAATCCAGCCGCTGCGGAGCTTCTATATCCTCAAGAAGCCAGTAGACGGCTTCACACTTCTCGCGGATGGTCTTCCCTTTCTTGAGCCGTTTCTCAAATGTCCCTAGAGGCGTAGCAATCGCCTGACGGCAGAGCTCGATTCGGGCCATTCCGCTTGAATCTGATGTTACTTCTGCAGCCGATGAAGCCTCAAGTGACAGGCTCGGTCTCCCTTTCCAGGGCCTTTGATCGGTCCATCTGGACCCATGAATCCCGCTTGCCAGAACATAGTTCTCGAGAGCGTCCATATCATTTCTTGTGATTGACCCATTTAACGGGAGGACGAAATCTGTTTTGACGCAGCGGAACACATCGTCATACTTCCAATATCTCTGCACCACATCAAGAGAAGCGCGAACATATTCAATGAGCGGATGATGCAGTACCGAACGCTTCTGATCAAGAAAGTAAGGTATCCCATAGTCTTCAAAGACTGAAGCTGCGATATGTTCATAATCGCTTATGTTCCTCACAAATACTGCCATGTCCCGCCAGCGCGCTCCCTGCTCCTGCACCAGGTTACGGATGACACGGGCCGTCTCTTCGACTTCCGCTCTGCGGTCAGGCGCTGCATACAGGTTCAGGCTGCTGCGGAAATCCGATGGAAGCTCTCCTCTCCACCGAATTCGGCGTTCATAAGCAGACTCCAAATGAGCGAGTGTCTCGCTCTGTACGAACCGAGGGTATGGCTTGGCGTCTAGCACCACTGTGTCCTCAACATCGACAAAAAGGGACTCGGCCAGGGCTCTTAGCTTCATGTAAGCAAGCGCCGTGGGATGGAACAAGTCAAGTTCGTGAGGCGGAGTGCCATGATCATAAGGCTTGTCCAGCGTAAGCGATATCCGGACCTTGGCCGCCTTTCTCATGAGTTGTCCTATCGCTTCATATTCCTTCGGGGTAAATGTATAGAAGCCATCAATCCAAATCTCGGCATTGCTTAAAAAGCCAGACTTCTCCGCACCTTCGGCCAGCTTGATCACATGATCCTCTGCGTCTACGTAATGGTGCGAGAGCTCCTCTTCAAACTCCTTGTAGAGCAGCGAGAGATCATGCAGCTTGTCCTTGAGCAGAGAGGACTCCTCCTCGCCGCCCTGAAGCTGGGAATAGTGATATTCGAGAGTCGCAGCATCCCCTGAATACTTCTTCATTTCGGTATATAGCGTGTTCAAACGGTCAATCAGCCCCAGCTGATCGCCCGCATTCTTGTATAATTTAAGCTCACTTTTGCGGCGCCGCATGATTTTATACAAAAGCATCCTCTTGCCCTCATCACTAATAGGGATCAGAGCTGAGCCACCCGTCTCCTGCATAACCCGAAGTGCCAGCCGGCGAAAGCCCAGCACCTGAGCCCGGATTGTCCCTTTGAGCTCTTCGCTTCCCGCAAGCGCGCGTTCAATTTGAAATGTTCCTTGTTCTGGAACCAATATAATAATCGGAGGCCCCATGGGGTCCTCGCGCAGTCTTGTTCGAACCTGTTCCAGCACCAGGCTGCTCTTCCCGCTGCCGGATCGGCCAATGATAAATTGAAGTGACATTTACAGGCCTCCTGCCCAAATTTCCGTCTATATCCGCAATTCTGCACGGACAAATATGCTTCCTATTATATCATATAGAACCCCTCAAGAAGAGAACGTACGTTTGTAAAATTTGGCTTAAGATCTGGGAAAAGGTTGGTCCTAAAAAAGGGTCGGAATGTTACTCAGCATAAAGTTTAACAAATCTATCGGTGTCCACTCATAGAAGAAAAAAACTCCGCGCCTTCGATGGAACTAATCCTTCGGATGAAAAGCAAAAAAGGGCATCTCACTAAATCGAGAGCCCTTCTCTATAGCATCGCACTGTGTATGGCATGGGTTTTATAGGCTTTTCTTGCTCCGAACCTCGAAGACGGCAAACTTCAGATAATGCCCTTCCTCAACACCCAGAATCTGCGGATGGTCCTTGCCTGCAGCCCGCCACTCGACCAGACGGAGCACCTTACCCGCATCGGCCGCCGCATCCAGAATGGTCTCCAGGAAGAGCTCTGGCTTCATATGGTAAGAGCAGCTGGCTGTTACCAAATAACCACCTTCATTTACAAGCTTCATCCCGTGCAGATTAATATCTTTGTATCCCCTTGTAGCCCCCTTAACCGCGCTCTTCGTCTTGGCGAAAGCCGGCGGATCCAGAATGACCACATCCCAGGTGCGCCCTCCAGCGGCCGTCATCGGTACCGAAGTATCGGTTTTATTGTCCGAAGCCCCAGCACGAAGCTGTCGTTCGTCTACGCCTTTAACCTGTTCACGTAGAAAATCGAAAGCGTCGGCAACAACAAACTCGACACGTTCTCCGAAGCCGTTCAAGTCCACATTGGCTTTGGCGCTCTCAATCGCATGGGCCGAGATATCCAGACAGGTTACTTTCTTCGCACCATACTTGCACGCGTGGAGGGTGAAGCTTCCCGTATGGGAAAAACACTCCAGCACCGTTGCACCATCCCAGTATGGGAATGTAACTTCCTTGCCCTTACGGTTGAGTGGTACCAGCCTGGTCTCACCACTTTCCCCGGCAACTTCCTGAAGAGTTATGCCGCTTCTGGATCCCCAGCCTGTCATTAGCGGTTCAATAGATGCGCGGTTCTCGCGTTGATCGAAGAAATACCCCGTCTTCTGCCCTTCTTCAATATCTACGGATACAATCAGGCCGTTCTCCATTACCGTTACATGACGAGGACAAGTGCCGTAGAGCGGCCCTTTGATCTGTTCCAGTCCTTCCATCTCACGTACGCTGACATCACTGCGTTCATAGATCCCCTTAGGATTCACAACCTCAACCAGCGCCTTCACAATCTCCTCGCGGCGCAGATCCATACCAAGCGTAAGCACCTGGATAACGAGCACATCACCGAATCGGTCAACCACCAGCCCAGGCAGGAAATCCGCCTCGCCATAAACAAGGCGATAAGCATCCTCTTCCACAAAGCGTTCCCGCAGCTGGAGACACTCCTTGAATCTTCTGGTGAAGAATGCCTGATCCATCTCCTCCAGAGGATGGTAAGATACAACTCTCACTGTGATCTGGGACTTAGGGTTGTAATATCCTGTCGCCAAGTATTTGCGCTGATGATTAAGAATCTCTACCAACTCACCCGGCTGAGCTTCACCTTCTACGGTCTCAATTTCATTGTTATATATCCAGGGATGTCCCTGTTCCAGCCTCTTTCTCCGGCTGCGCGTCAAGATTACGGATGCCAACCAATATCACTCCAATTTCTTCGTATTATAACTCAGTTGCCTGGGAATGGCCTGTCATGCTTGTATTTCTCCCAGCATAGCTTAACAATAGACGTTCACAACAACAGAAGGAGGGATTCATCCTGCTGCTTCGTGAAATTATTATTCCACTGACACTCGGACTCTCCCTCTTTATGTTCGGTATGAAAATTATGGAGTCCGCCCTTCACGCATGGGCAGGCCCTCTGCTGACCAAGCTGCTGAACGCATCCACGACAACACCCTTGAAGGGGATGGTGTTCAGCACCTTGGTCACCGCCGTGCTGCAGAGCAGTACGGCCGTCACGGTGATGACAATTGGGCTAGTCAATGCGGGTCTCCTTACTTACGCACGTACGCTTGGAATCATACTCGGGGGTAATATCGGCACGTGTCTGACCACTGAACTCATAGCCTTTAACTTCACCCAAATCGGCGTTCCGATGCTTATCATCTCTTCCGTATTCTGGGCGGCCTCTATCCTGATTGAGGAATTGCTCAGATCAGGAAGAAACTATATGCCGCAATTAAGAGCAGTTCAATATGGAGCATTAGCCTCAGCCGGCTTCAGCCTAATCATGATAGCTATTAGGTGGATGCAGTCGGTTAGTCCCGCACTTGAGAGTGCAGGAATTCTGGATTGGCTCATTAGGAGAGCTTCAGACAGCCTGCTGTGGGGAGCAGCCGCAGGAGCTATTCTAACAGCTCTGGTCCACAGCAGCGCGGCGGTGATTGGGATGACGATGACCCTTGTAGGATCAGGCGCACTGCCAGTGGAATTGGGGATTGCCATGGTGATTGGCGCAAACGTAGGAACCTGTGTGACAGCTCTGATCGCTTCCTTAGGCGGCACCCGATCCGGGAGCTTTGTTGCCTGGTCGCATATCATTCTCAATTTGGGAGGAGCTGTCCTGTTCCTTCCCTTTGTTCACGGCTTGGAAGCCGTCTCAGCATGGATTACGGATGATCCCGCCTCCCAAATTGCCCACAGCCAGACCCTATTTAATATCATCTGTTCCGTCCTTGCCCTGCCGATCTGCTACCTGCCTATATGGACATCTAGAGAAAGCCGACCACCAGCCCAGAAGACGATCTGAAAAAGTTGTCTACAGA
The DNA here is from genome assembly GCF_050995535.1 of Paenibacillus sp. SN-8-1. NCBI lineage: Bacteria > Bacillati > Bacillota > Bacilli > Caryophanales > Paenibacillaceae > Paenibacillus > Paenibacillus sp. SN-8-1. The sequence goes on along the minus strand of NZ_CP194782.1, from coordinate 1,553,138 downwards.
TCTAGACCCAACAGCTTAAGACCCTTCTCCAATATAAAATCATTGTTGTCGTAGCCAGACTTTTGCTGCTTCTCCCAGGCATCTTTCGGCTCATACCAAGCAACACCTCTAATCTCTTCGACCTGTGCCCGCAAATCACCACTCACACATTCGACAAGATAATAATGCACTTCTTTGTCCACATTGCCGTGCTGAGGATGCTGATAAGTATATGCAATAATATCGATTGGCTGAACGATACGACCGGTTACACCCGTTTCTTCTACAATCTCCCGAAGAGCGGTCTGTTCAATTGTCTCACCGGCTTCTCTCTTCCCTTTAGCAAATGAGATCTTGCCATAGCGGTCGGTAATCAGCTGGATTTGCAGCTGGTCCTGGACACGGCGATACACAATCCCACCCGCGGATATCTCTTTGAATGACATGCTGTGAGGCCTCCTTCTTGTCACGCTGTTCATTTGTATTTGAACAACAAGGATTTCAGCCCGAAGCGGGTTGAAATCCTTGTTGTTATTCCACCACTTATATAGGGTCAACCAGTGTCCACGAACGAACCCTAGTATCGCGTTGCTTTGTATTAGGCAATTGCTTCTGGCGCAGAACCAAGCACACGAACCAGCTGCCCCTCACAAGTATTTACGCCCGCCTTTGTTACTTTAACCCGGCATACTTCGCCTCGAAGCTCCTCAGGGCCATCGAACAAAATTTGCAGGTAGTTGTCACTGTACCCCATCAATTTGCCTGGACCGCACAGCCCCTTCTCATCACGTTCAGGTATAACATCCAGAACTTGACCCACAAATTTCTCCGCATAGGCAAGCTGCATCTGTTCAGACATATCAATTAAATCATGAACGCGCGCATGCTTAATCTCCTCGTCCACCTGATCTTCCATTCTGGCAGCGGGAGTACCTGTTCTTTTGGAGTAAGGGAATACATGCATTTCTGAGAATCCGATTCTCTTGATCGCTTCAAAACCTTCCTGGAACAACTCATCCGTCTCACCAGGGAAGCCTACGATAATATCTGTCGTAATGGCTACATCCGGCATGAAGTCACGGATTAACCGGATCTTCTCCTCGAACTCGGCAATTGTATACTTGCGGCGCATGCGCTTCAGCACTTCATCACTGCCCGCTTGAAGCGGAATGTGAAAGTGCCGGGACATCTTGCTAGAGTTCTTCAGAACGTCAAGCATCTTCTCATCGATTTGGCTCGCTTCAATCGAGCTGATACGAATGCGCTCAAGACCCTCGACCTTGTCCAGATCCCACAACAGATCAGATAGGCGGTAATTCTCCAAATCGTCGCCATATCCGCCAGTATGAATTCCGGTCAGAACAATTTCCTTGAATCCGGCAGCAACCAGCGAATGAGCCTGCTTAATCACACTTTGTGGGTCACGGCTTCGTGATAGTCCGCGGGACCAAGGGATGATGCAGAATGTGCAGAAGTTGTTACAGCCCTCCTGAATTTTGAGGAAAGCTCTCGTACGATCCGCAAAATCAGGTACATCCAGCTCCTCAAATTCGCGGGTCTTCATAATGTTGCGTACCGCATTAATCGGCTGACGTTCAGCTTGAATCTGCTGAATGAAAGGCATAATTTTGTCCCGGTCCTGTGTACCAATGACAAGGTCTACCCCGGGAATATCAAGAATTTCAGCAGGTGATGTCTGTGCGTAACATCCCGTTACCGCTATAATGGCATCCGGATTGCGGCGGACCGCACGGCGGATAATTTGACGGCTCTTCTTGTCTCCCGTATTCGTTACGGTACAGGTGTTGATCAAATATACGTCAGCTGTCTGCTCGAAATCGACCTGCTCATAGCCCTCATTCTTGAACAGCTGCCAGATTGCTTCAGTATCATAAAAGTTCACTTTGCAGCCCAAAGTGTAAAATGCTACGGATGGCATGTTGTCATGCTCCCCCCATTTCTCCGGTTTCATAAAGCATACATGTCAGGGCGGCCATTCCAGCCGTCTCCGTCCTAAGAATACGTCGTCCAAGTCCGACAGATACAGCCCCTGCCGTCTCGGCTTCTTCAATCTCCTTCTCTGTGAATCCACCTTCAGGGCCAACCATAATCATAACTCTATATTTATGGTCCCTTTCGAGTTGTTCGGACCAAGGCTTCAGCACATCACGCAGGTGCTTGCCATTCTCTTTCTCATAGCAAATACAGATGAGATCGTAAGCTGAGAACTCCCCCAACAGCTGTCTCCAGGTCAATGCCTGCTCTACCTCTGGAATCTTGCTGCGGTGAGCCTGCTCAGCAGCCTCCTTGGCAATCTTGCGCCAACGGGTAATCCGCTTCTCTTCTTTCTTCGCGTCATACTGAACAATGGTCCTCTCCGACAAAAAAGGCGCAAAAGAAACTGCACCGATCTCGGTGCATTTCTGGATAACCATTTCCATTTTATCGCCCTTCGGCAAGCTCTGCGCCACCGTCACCTGAAGCCAAGGCTCCTGGGAAAGTGAGAGATGTTCAACTATAACTGCCTGAACCTCCAACGGTTCGATGGTCTGAAGTTCGACAATTGCCTCCTTGGAGACGCCGTCACTTACAATAACCTTATCCTTCGGCTTACCCCGCATCACCCGGCCGATGTGCCTGGCATCCTCACCGGTAATTGTTACAGTAGTGTCTCCGAACTGCTCAGGCGCAATGAAATAACGCTGCATGTCTCAACCATCCTTGTCCAAAATCATCAAAGTACATCATACAACTTTTGGCGTAGGCTGACCAGTGTGAAAAACACTCTCCCAGGGTCTTCCAGCCTACCTAACCAGAGACGAGATGAAACAGACCTAAATACATCGAACTTGCTGTATTGTAGAGCGGCGTTATAGTATAACGCTGTAGTTCGGGGATAAACAAAATGAGCAGGAAGATGAATATAGCCCAGCGTTCAAATTGCTGCAGCCTGCCCAGCATCGAACGGGGTGCCAAATCCTCAACAATACGATACCCATCCAATGGAGGCAATGGAATTAGATTAAATAAGAATAGAAAGAAATTCATTAAGTTAAAGTAGTAGAAAAATGAAGAGATCGCTTCAGCCAGCTTGGTAGGTTCACTATCTAACCACAGTGAATTCATGACCCCAAAATGAAAAAGTGCCGCGTAGATCAAAGTTCCCACAATCCCCAACAGCAAGTTACTGATTGGACCGGCTGCAGATACAATAATCCCCATCAAACGCGGACTGCTGAAATTGTCCCGATTAACCGGGACGGGCCTTGCCCAACCAAATCCTGCGATGAGCAGCATCAATACCCCGATAAAATCGAAATGAACAGCCGGGTTAAGCGTTACCCGACCGAGCAGCTTGGCGGTAGGATCCCCAAACTTGTTCGCGAAATAAGCATGCGCAAATTCATGCACCGTAAATGCGATAACCAGCGCCGTAAGAAAGAATGGAAGCTGGTCTAAAGGAAATCGAAATAGTCTGTTCAAAAAATCCATACTTTACCTCTTCCTGGCCACGAAAGCAACCCAATCCTCTTCACGGGCCTTTTCCGTTATTTCAAAACCTGCTGCAATCAGAGCGTCCTCTACAAACTGCTCCTTATTCTTGTAGATCCCCGATGCAATATAGAATCCGCCCGGCTCAAGAGCCTGATATACATCATCAATGAACAGCATAATAATCTCAGCCAGAATATTAGCCACCACGACACGTACAGGCAGGTTAATGCCCAGTCCTTCTGTTCCCTGCTTAAGTACAGACAGCAGATCGCTTTCATGTACAGTAATCTGTTCACTGAGTCCGTTAAGCAGCGTATTCTCTCTGGCGCTTACGACTGCTACAGGGTCAAGGTCAATCGCCAGTACATGCTTGGCACCAAGCTTAACAGCTCCAATCGCCAATATGCCGGAGCCTGTTCCGACGTCTACGACCTCGTCTCCTTCGCGAATAACGCCTTCCAATGTTCTTAAACATAGTGCTGTCGTAGGATGAGTTCCTGTACCAAAAGCCATTCCGGGATCCAGCTCAATTATGCGCTCCTCCGGTGTCTCTGGTTCATACTGCTCCCATGTTGGCTTAATAGTCAGTCGTTTTGATACACGCAGGGGCTTGAAATACTGCTTCCAGTTATTTGCCCAGTCATCTTCATGGACATCCTTAATTTCAAATTTGAGCTCGCCAGCATTGATGCCAAAATCTTTCAACTCTTCAATCCGGGGCTTGATTTCCTGTAACACCTCTTCTACATTACTTGTCTCCGGGAAGTAGCCTTTCACTCTGGCTTTCCCTTCGGGAATGTCATTTGGCTCCAGCTCATACCATTGTCCGTAGGAAAGATCCTGAAGTTTGCTGCTTTGTATGGACTCTTCGATGGATACGCCACCTGCACCAGCTTCATGCATAAAATTGGTGATCATCTCCACCGCTTCTTCTGTTGTATGTATAGTTAACTCTCTCCAATTCATGAGTTAAATGCCTCCTCTTTCCTAATTGCATAACTCTCATTGTACTATACAATTCGAGGCGAGACAAAATTCTCTCAAAAAAAACCGCCGGATTAAAAAATCGGCGGTTTTGGCTCCAGTTTCTTTTAGACCAATCGATTACCATGCTGGCGAGCATCCGCCCGCTCACTTCGCTGCAGCGCTTCCCAGTCTTCCTGATCCGCACGCTCCTCGGAGAACTCCACATCAAGGTTGCTGCCCTTAAGATTCTGAGGTATCTTGCCTGTAAAGCGTTTGTTATATCCAGGCTTCTTGTTCACATTATTCACTCCTTTATCTTTTTAAGGATGCCACTATATCATGCCACCTGCTTCTTCAATAATTCGCAGCGCCTGATGATGAACCCCTTCGTCCACAACAACTGTAAGAAGGATGTCTCTCCCGGTGGGCCCCCCTTGGCCTCCATCGCTCATCCCGCTGGCCGCTGGGTCCGCTGCAACTAGAATTCCAGCAGATTGATTTGTAATCTCCGCATCCTGCGTAAGAGAAGCGAGCGAGCTCCACTCGCCCGAGAACATATTCACAGGATTATAGCCTTCACCCGGGTAACGTCTGAACCGGGTTATGGACATGTCTACAACCCGAAGAGCCTGAAGCTTACGCTTAGCTCCCTCGGCTTCTTCCGGACTTTTAAAGTAGGCTAGAATATTCTTCTCTGTCATGTTCTATCGTCCACCTTTCTGATCATCAATCCGTTGTGGTTCTACCCTTCTGATTCACAGGCTCCATGGACAAATAGGATGCGGCGCAATGAGCCAATTTATTCGGTAAATAATATGGGATTCGCCAGGGAAAACTAATTTTCTATAGAAAATGAAACCGATTCCTGTCCAATTCGTATTAAATGTTATAGACAAATAACAATATATCTTTATAGGAGGCTTCAAGACACAAATGATGAAGAAATTAATGCTTGTCGTTATGGCGTTCACTCTGTTCTTTGCTTTTACCGTACCTCATGCAGTTGACGCTAAACGCTCAGGCGGATTTAAATCCGGCACACGTTCTTACACGAACACACCTAAGAAATCCAATGATTCTGGATCTACCAACACTAAGAATTCTTCAACTACAAATTCTGGACAAACAGCTAACCGCGGATTCTTTAGCGGTGGAGGATTTATGAAGGGCCTTATGATCGGTGGCCTTGCAGGAATGCTCTTTGGCGGAATGTTCTCCAATATGGGTGCTTTTGGCAGCATCTTCGGCCTATTGATTAACCTGCTTGCCATTTATGTAGTGGTTATGATTGGGGTTGCCTTGTTCCGAAGATTCAAGAAACCGAGATATAACGATCATCGTGGAGGAAGATACTAAGTATGGTTCTCAGTATGGATGAAATCATCAATGCCATCTGTCTTCATATGGCTCAGCGCAAAGACGTTCGTCCTACCGAAGTTCAGGTTGAACTAGCCTGGGATGAAGATACCGGATATACCGCTGAGGTATGGGTCAATGGCAGAAGTCAGTATCTCGTGGAAGCCAACATTATTGAAGCTATATTACTGTACGCACACACAGAGTATGGTCTTCGGGTATTCCGGGAGGATGTTACACTGGATCTGGATGAGGAGATCACTGCTAGGATTGCGAACTAAATGGAAGATTGAACTAGACAAGCCCTCTGCCCTAGGCAGGGGGCTTATTGTATGCCTGTAATGTTAACACGAAATAGAAAAGAAGCTGTTCTACAGACTTACGACCTGTAGATCAGCTTCTATTTGATCAGCTTATCTATTAATCTCCACGAAAAGCCCGCTTCACACGATCAAAGAACGATTGCTCATTCTCATGCGTGTGCTCGCCCTCAAGCGCCGCGAATTGACGGAGCAGCTCTTTCTGATCTTCAGTAAGCTTGCTTGGAGTTACAACAACGACCTTAACATGCTGGTCGCCCTGTCCCATTCCGCGTAGCCGTGGTACTCCTTTTCCCTTTAACCGGAAGTAAGTACCGGTCTGAGTGCCTGCCGGGATTTTGAGCTTAACTTTCTCCGTTAGGGTAGGAATTTCAATTTCATCGCCCAAGGCTGCCTGTGCGAAAGTAAGCGGAATTTCACAGTAAATGTCGTCCCCTTCACGTTCGAAGAAGTCATGCGGCTTCACGCGGATCACGATATAGAGATCGCCGGCCGGCCCCCCGCGCAGACCGCCTTCTCCTTCTCCGGACATGCGAAGCTGGGCGCCATCATCGACACCAGCAGGAATACGAACATGAATTTTGCGCTGCTTCTTCACTTGACCATTACCATGACAGGTTGGACATTTCTCTTTGATGATTTTGCCTGCGCCACCGCAATTGCTGCACGGGCGGCGATTCACCATACGGCCAAACGGCGTATTCTGAACCACTTCCTGTTGTCCGGAACCATGACATACGGAACAAGTCTCCGGTTTGGTGCCAGGCTTAGCCCCGGAACCAAAGCAGGTATCACAGGATTCTGTGCGTGGAATCGTAATGTCAGACTCTTTGCCAAACACCGCTTCCTTGAATTCAACCGTCATCGTGTACTGCAAGTCATTTCCTCGCTGCGGAGCATTCGGATCTCTTCTTCCGCCTCCGCCACCAAAGAACATGTCAAATATATCACCTAGACCGCCGCTTCCGAAGTCACCGGAGAATCCTCCACCCATGCCTTGATTCGGATCAATATGTCCATATTGATCGTAACGGGCCCGCTGCTGCGAATCACTAAGGACATCATACGCTTCCTTAACCTCTTTAAACTTCGATTCAGCGTCCGCAGCCTTATTTACGTCTGGATGATATTGACGTGCAAGCTTTCGATAGGCCTTCTTAATCTCTTCGTCAGAAGCACTTTTACCGAGGCCCAGGACCTCATAGTAATCGCGTTTCTCAGCCAATTGTTCCACCCCCCATATCTTTAAGGCTAGCACTGCAAAGTGACTTAGTTAGGCAAAAGGAAAGCCAAAGCGCGGGATGCCTATGCGCTTTGACCTTCCCTGTTACCTAAATTAAGCTATAACACCACTCAATAGGTGAATTAGTTTTTCTTATCTTCGTCAACCACTTCATAATCAGCATCAACGATGTTATCTTTACCTGCCGCTCCGCCAGCAGAAGCACCTTCAGCGCCTTCAGCTTGCTGAGCTTGTGCAGCCTGCTCATACAGTTTAACAGAAAGCTGCTGAACAATCTCGGTCAATTTCTCGGTAGCCGCTTTAATTTCTTCAAGGTTGTCACCTTCAAGCGCTTTTTTCAGCTCGTCTTTAGCAGCATTTGCTTTCTCAACTTCACCTGCATCTGCTTTATCGCCAAGGTCTTTGATTGTTTTGTCAACAGAATATACAAGTTGGTCACCTGCGTTCTTAGCTTCGACCAGCTCTTTACGCTTCTTGTCTTCTTCTGCGTGCAATTCTGCATCCTTCATCATTTGTTCAACTTCCGCGTCACTCAGACCGCTGGAAGAAGTGATGGTGATCTTCTGGCTCTTGTTCGTTCCTTTGTCAGTTGCGGATACGTTAACGATCCCGTTCGCATCGATGTCAAAGGTAACTTCGATTTGAGGCACACCGCGCGGAGCTGGAGGAATATCTCCCAGCATGAAGCGTCCAAGTGTTTTGTTGCCTGCAGCCATTTCGCGTTCACCTTGAAGCACGTGAATTTCAACGCTAGGCTGGTTATCCGCATAAGTGGAGAACACTTGGGATTTACTTGTAGGGATCGTCGTGTTGCGTTCGATCATCTTCGTAAATACGCCGCCTGCAGTTTCAATACCCAGGGAGAGCGGAGTTACGTCGAGAAGCACTACGTCTTTAACGTCACCTGTAAGTACGCCGGCTTGCACCGCTGCGCCAAGGGCTACTACTTCATCCGGGTTAACGCCTTTATGTGGTTCTTTGCCAGTCAATTTCTTAATTGCTTCCTGAACTGCAGGAATACGAGTAGAACCGCCGACAAGGACGATTTTGTCGATATCCGCAGGAGTCATACCTGCATCACTAAGCGCGCTGCGAGTTGGTCCAAGTGTTCTCTCTACCAGATCAGCAGACAGCTCTTCGAACTTCGCACGAGTCAGGTTAACTTCCAAGTGCTGAGGTACTCCGTCAGCTACAGTGATAAATGGCAGTGAGATTGTTGTCGTAAGAACGCCAGACAATTCTTTCTTAGCTTTCTCAGCCGCGTCTTTCAGACGTTGTACAGCTGCTTTATCCTTGCTCAGATCAATACCTTGATCTTTCTTGAATTCTGCAACGAGGTAATCAATGATAACCTGGTCAAAGTCATCTCCGCCCAGACGGTTATCCCCGCTAGTTGCTTTAACTTCGAAGAATCCGTCGCCCAGTTCAAGGATGGATACGTCAAATGTACCGCCACCAAGGTCATAGACCAGGATCGTCTGATCTTCGGACTTCTCAAGACCGTAAGCAAGAGCTGCTGCCGTTGGCTCGTTCACAATACGAAGAACTTCAAGACCCGCGATCTTACCCGCATCCTTGGTTGCTTGACGCTGGCTATCATTGAAGTATGCAGGAACCGTGATAACCGCTTGAGTTACCGGTTGTCCAAGATATGCTTCAGCATCAGCTTTCAATTTTTGCAAAATAATTGCGGAAATCTCTTGCGGCGTGTAATCTTTGCCATCAATTGATTCTTTGTGGTTCGTACCAATATGTCTCTTGATCGAGATAATTGTCCGGTCCGGGTTAGTGATAGCTTGACGCTTGGCAGTTTCACCCACCACACGCTCTCCATCTTTCTTAAAACCAACTACGGAAGGAGTTGTACGCGCACCCTCCGGGTTAGGAATAACAACGGCTTCGCCGCCTTCCATAACTGCTACACAAGAGTTAGTTGTTCCAAGGTCGATACCAATAACTTTACTCATAAGTTTATTTCCTCCTTAAGGATGCTATGTTCTGTTTGCGTATATGTGTGATTTAGCTGCTTACTTTAACCATTGCAGGGCGCAGGACTTTATCTTTGAGAAGATAGCCCTTCTGCACTTCCTCTACAACGATGCCTTCTTCATATTCATCCGATTCTACCTGCATGATCGCTTGATGATATTCCGGATTAAATGGCTGGCCCACCGCATTCATCGGAGAAAGCCCTTCAGCTGACAGAATGCCTTCAAGTTGTCGGAAGATCATATCTACGCCCTTGGCGAACGATTCCGCTTCCGCATTCTCCTGAACGGCCGCAAGAGCACGATCCAGGTTATCTATTACTGGCAAAAGCTCGGTAATCAGCTTGGCGGAAGCATACTTCGCAAGCTCCTCTTTCTCTTTCAGCGTACGTCTGCGGAAGTTGTCGAAGTCAGCTTGTGAACGCAGGAAACGCTGCTGATGCTCCTGCACTTCATTGCGAAGCTGTTCCAGTTCTGCTGACTCGGAAGACTCTGCAGTTTCTACGCCTTCCCCAGCTTCGGCAGCGTTAACTCCTTCCGCCTCCACATTATCGTCATTGGATACATTAACATTATCATTAGAAGGGTTCATGTTATCTTCCTTTACCTCATTGTTGAGTTCTTCTTGAATAGGTTGTTGTTCCTTCAAGATGTCTTCACCTCCTTAAAATACGAAAATTGCTGTTATTCATTCAATTTAATGTTTGGACAAAAATTTCGTCATATCTTTCGACAAAATATTGAGGATGCCGATGACTCTGGCATATTCCATTCGGGTTGGGCCTAATATTCCTATAGTTCCGAGCGCTTCACCTTCGACGGCATAAGTGGCTGTGATCAAGCTGCAGTTAGCAAAGGCAGCATGGTCATTCTCCGTACCTATACGAACCTGAATACCCGAGCCTGAAGAAGCCGAAACCAGCATTTTCATTAAAGTTGGAGTCTCCTCAAGCAAATCAAGAATGCTCTTCACTTTATCCACGTCGCGGAATTCCGGCTGGGTTAACATATTTGTTGTCCCGCTCAGGAATACGCGCTGGCCTTCATTACCACTGTCAAGAGCTTGATCCAGAACCGTCATGACCTCCTCAAAATGGGATACATGACGCTGCAGCTCTTGACCGAGCTCGGTGTAAAGTGCTGATTTCAGCTTGAAAATTGGCACCCCTGCTAGCTTGCGGTTCAGTAGATTAACGACTTTCTCCATCTCCGATACAGATACTCCGGCAGGAATAGACACCGTCTTATTCTCCACCTGTCCTGTATTCGTCACCACAATTGCAACTGCCGTATCCTCATTAAGTGGAAGCAGCTGAAAGTGGCGTAGTGAAGTATGAAAAACCTCCGGTCCCAGCAGGATGGAAGTATAATTCGTCATATGTGAGAGAATCGTGCCCGCATGTTGAATGACCTGCTCAACCACATTTAGCTTCTCAGCATAAAATGTCTTAAGCTGCATTAATTCCTCAGACGCAATAGCTTCCGGTGGAACAAGGTGATCCACGTAATATCTGTAGCCTTTATGTGAAGGTATCCGCCCCGCAGAAGTGTGGGGCTGTTCCAGGAACCCAAGCTCCTCTAAATCGGACATTTCATTTCGGATTGTAGCCGGACTGTAACCGACATCGCCACGCTTGGAAATGCTCCGAGAGCCTACAGGCTCAGCCGAACGGATATAGTCATCTACAATAGCAGTCAAAATCATTCTTTGCCGTTCCGTTAACATGATATCCCTCCTAGCGGACTTTATCGTACATTCTATTCAGCCACCGTTTCATCGTTAGCACTCACTTCTAACGAGTGCTAATCGGTAATACAAAAATACCAAACCAACCTAGACATTGTCAAGTCAGTTCGGTATCTTCGCACCACTATTTTATCGGCGTTAAGCTAATAAATAGTGGTGTGTTTTATTGCCGATTTATTTAATTTTCATGGATTGAACTTCTTTATTGTTAACAGGGTCTATGATGTAATACAAATAACCTGAAGTGTAATCCACCGAGCCATATATGAAATTATAATTCAGGCGGTAGCCTCTTCCCTCTCTGGTGATGGACTCAGCAGGAAAACTACTTGGGTATTTATCCAAATAAACATTTAGATATAATGAAAAGAATGTATCGGATATTTTTAAATTATTACGTAATTCGTTAGATAAATATACTATCAAGCTTGGCATAGCAGTTTCGTCATCATCCTGCTTGTCAACCCAATCCGCCCACTGCTGTCCATCTTCCATGGATCCACCGATGAGATACTGCTTTCCGTCCTCAGAAGGTACGACGAACCACTCAAAGTCCACTTCAAGACCGTCGTAGTCTAGACTGCCGTAATTTTCGTTTAAATAACTAGCAAGAGTTTTGGCACCTGCACTATTTACACCAGTAATGTTTGTACTAGGTTTTTGCTGCTGTGCAGAAGGGGTTAATCTCTGTTCAGCTTGGGGCTTCGAAAGAAAGACTTTCACATCGCTAGAAGGAATGGCCAGGTTAATATTCGCTGAACTTTGAATACCCGCTGAGGTTACACCCACCAGTTCACCCTTCATGTTAAACAAAGCTCCTCCACTGCTGCCATGGTCAATGGGCGTGGAAATTTGAATATAGTTTTGGCCGTCCACTTTTCTTAAGGTTTGACTTACTACCCCACTAGTTAAAGTGTTTTTATAGCCTAAAGGAGAACCAATAGCAACAACTTCTTCTCCTAATTGAAGACTAGTAGAATCACCTATATTAACGTATGGCAAGTTAGCAGCCGGTATTTTTAATAAAGCCAAATCAAGATTTTCATCCTTTGCCAGCAAAGTAGAAGTTGTAAAGGAACGTCAGTCATTAAATTCGATCTTTACTGAAGAAGCACCGTCAATTACGTGAAAGTTAGTCAGTATCTTGCCATCACTACTCACAACAATACCACTGCCAGTTGCGAGCGGCTTGTTGGAGGCATCATATGTTTCTATGTACACCACACGATTTGATAGCTTGCCGATCTCCTGCACAGATACATTTGATCCAGACTGGGCCGGCGTAGTTGTCTGATTTGGAGTTGTTCCCGCCTGTACAGAGCTGTCTTTTGCCTCATATTCAAAGGAAGGAGGTTCAGGGGAAATGATATATATCTCCTTACCTTTTACCTCAATCGTATTCCCGAACGACTCACCGATAAAACGAAGAGGCACATAAGTCACTCCCAAAATGGTGCGCGGCTTTGTTGTTAACGGGATTCTCTTGCCATCTCTAGTGGCGAATTTTTGCCCTAGTTTAATCTCAATGTTCACACCGTTTTTTGAAGCTATTACGGTTTGAGTTTTTGCATCCCACTTCACATTAGCACCCAGACCTTCAAAAATTGTTCTCAAGGGAACGAGTGTGGTTCCATTCTCTTGAATCGGTTTGCTGGTAAATTGCAGCTTTACTCCGTCAATATAGACGTTGATCCCCTGTTCAGCTCCAAACACCGTAGCAGGTAAAAGGATGGATAAAAATAAAACCAATAAGACTACCTTCTTCATTTCTTTTCCCCATTCTATCTAATAGATAATTTTACATTCAGTTAATTATAGGATAAAAGTACCAATAAAGGGAATGATTTTTTTGACACTAGTCCAACTAGCATAGATCTTTTTTCACTAGATTTACGAGGATTTCTTGTCATAAAAAAGACCGCTCCCGCAAATTAGCTAATGAATATGCTAATTTGCGGGAGCGGTCTAATACCCTATTATTGAAAATCTGTAATTCTAAATTGATGTCAGTTCAGCATTTTCAAAACAGCGATTTCATCACACGCATGCTGTTTCGGACAGTTCACACAATCCGTCCAAACTTTCTCGGGGAAAATCTCTTTATCTACAACGATAAAGCCATTCTTCTTAAAGAAAGATACTTCATAGGTCAGTGCCATGATCTTTGGAATCTTCCGCTCTCTTGCCTGCTTGATCAGCTCGTCAATAATCTTCGAGCCGATTCCCATTCCTTGATATCCTTCGGAAATCCCTAGTGAACGCACCTCCACCAGATCTTGTCCCAGAAGGCACAGAGAACCGCATCCAACAACGACGCCATCCACTTCCGCAACAACAAAATCGTTGATCTGCTGTTCTAGAACTTTGCGCGACCGCGGCAGCATAATGCCCCGGCGTGCATATTCCTCTATCATTTCAAAAAGCGGCCCAACATCTGATAACGCCGCCTGTCTGCATACCACAGCCATTATACTGCCCCCTGAGTTGTATATAATATGAATAAATATACACTAAGTCGTATAAGGTTTCAATATATAAATAACTATATTTAAATAAGGTATGCAGATTAATAACGGCGGTTACATCAAATTTAATCTGAAGTAATTCTTAATCATTATTACCGGTCAAAAAGCCGATGAATTCAGCAAAGACTTCATTTCCGAACAAAATCCCCTTCTCGCTAAGCTTGTATCCCTCAGCTGCAGAAGTCCGCTCAAGCAGACCTGCATGAAGCATTTTGTCCAAAGGTGCTTTAAATTTATCTTCTATGGAGACACCGAACTGTTCAAGAAACTGCTGGCTCTGTATACCGTCCAGAACACGAAGTCCAACCATGACGAAGTCTTCCATTGCTTCTTCTGTTGTGACTTCGAATTGATCAAGACGGGGCAAGCCGGCTAAAGCGGCCTCATTATAAGGATTGACGCCTTTGATGTTAATATGACGCTGACCTCCTACGTAACCATGAGCCCCGGCCCCAAGGCCATAATAGTCCTCATTGCGCCAGTAGGTCATATTATGTCTGCTTTCGTAACCAGGTTTGGCGAAGTTGCTAATCTCATATTGCTTATATCCCGCCTCTTTCATCCGGGACATAAGCAGCAAATACATCTGCAGCTCATCTTCCTCGTCTGGCAGTGGAAGCTCATTCTTCTGATACATCGTGTGGAAGAGCGTGTTCTCCTCTACCTTTAGGCTGTAGATTGAGTAATGCGGAAGTCCAAGAGCCAAAGCCTTCGTGATGCTCTGATCCAGCATTTCAACGGTCTGATTGGGCAACCCGAACATCAAGTCAATGGACATATTGCTGATTCCTGCCTTTTGGGCGTTCTCCAAGCTGCGGTACACATCATCTGTATTATGAATACGCCCGATACGTCCCAAAAGTTCATTCTGAAATGCCTGCACGCCAAAGCTGACCCGGTTCACTCCGCCATCCTTCATGACAGCAAGCTTCTCCAAATCCGTAGTACCCGGATTCGCTTCCATTGTAAATTCAATATCTTCCGCCCACCTTGGAAAATGACGACGGACAGAGGCGAGGAAGAACTCCATTTCTTTAGGTGTTAGTACAGTTGGCGTTCCGCCCCCGACAAAGATTGTATTTATGACTCCTGGAGGAGTCTGCTCCGCGGTGAGCTCCATCTCATGATCCAGTGCCTTCAAATATTCCATGACCGGCTGATCCTTGAGAACATAGGAATTAAAATCACAATAAAAACATTTATTTGTACAAAATGGAATGTGTATATAAATGGCCTTGGGCGCGTCTACCTCTGCTGATCGCAGATTGGCAGCTCCGCCTGCCTTTAAATTAGCTATGTTATGCATGCTGTTGCCCTCCCTACCTCGAAGCATTCTGCTTGTAGGTAACTTATACTGCTTTCTGTTCTTCCTATTTCAAAAATCGATAGTATTCATATCGATTGTTTTTCTATTCCTACCCGCTTCCCTTACGGAAAAAGGAAAGCCTCGCGGCTTTCCTTCAGCGTTCTGACAAAGTCTTTATTATTTTAATTATCAGATCAGGTAGGAGGGAGAATGTCTTGTAAGAGTTTACGTCCGCCTTTGGGAGTCCTTTGCCACCACCTAATCTAATCAGGCAAAGGACGGACAAGAAGCGGCCGGAAAGACATTTCCCTCTCTAAATCTGTTTATTATAATTCTCTTCGTCATCTCTGAGTATGCCGCAGCTTTCCTTTTCTCCGTACTTCCACTTAATCTTCGTCGATCTTCAGAACAGCCATGAACGCTTCCTGCGGCACCTCAACACTGCCGACCTGCTTCATGCGCTTCTTCCCTTCCTTCTGCTTCTCAAGCAGCTTCCGCTTACGGGAGATATCTCCGCCGTAACATTTGGCAAGTACGTTCTTGCGCATTGCTTTTACCGTCTCACGTGCAACAACTTTTGTACCAATGGAAGCCTGAATAGGCACCTCGAACATTTGCCGTGGGATAAGCTTCTGAAGCTTTTGGCAGATCAGCCGACCCCTGTGGAATGCTCTGTCACGGTGAACGATGAAGGAGAACGCATCCACCTGTTCCCCGTTAAGCAGGATCTCCATCTTGACGAGGTTAGAAGGACGATAGCCTGTCAGCTCGTAGTCAAATGAAGCATAGCCCTTGGTACCGGATTTCAATTGATCAAAGAAATCATACACGATTTCAGACAAAGGAATATTGTATGTGATCGTAACACGCGTCGTATCCAGATACTCCATGTTATCGAATTCACCGCGTTTGTTCTGACACAGTTCCATAACTGTACCTACATAATCGTTAGGCACAATGATGCTTGCTTTAACATAAGGCTCCTCCACCTTATCGATCTTGCCCACTTCCGGATAGTGTGAAGGGTTATCAATGGTAACAACTTCACCATTCGTCAGTGTGACCTTGTAGATAACGCTCGGTGCTGTTGTGATCAGGGGAATATTAAACTCACGTTCAATACGTTCCTGAATAACGTCCATATGCAGAAGTCCCAGGAATCCGCACCGGAATCCGAATCCTAGCGCACTGGAGGTCTCCGGCTCGAAGCTCAGTGAAGCATCATTCAGTTGAAGCTTCTCAAGCGCTTCGCGCAGATCGTTATAATCCGAAGTCTCAATCGGATACAACCCGCAGTATACCATTGGATTGATCTTACGGTAACCTGGAAGCGGCTCCGGCGTTGGGTTCTTCGCATCTGTTACCGTATCACCCACACGGGTGTCTCCTACAGATTTGATCCCGGCAACTATGAAGCCTACATCCCCTACATTAAGCTCGTCCACTATACTCATACGCGGCATGAAAGCACCGACTTCAATAACTTCAAACGTCTTGTCTGTAGCCATCATTTTAATCTTAGAGCCCGCCTTGATCTTACCATCAATAACACGAACATACACGATAATCCCTTTGTATGGATCATAGTGAGAGTCAAAGATTAGGGCTTTCAGCGGCTGATCCGGATCTCCGGTTGGAGCCGGCACCTGATTAACCACCTGCTCAAGGATTTCCTTAATCCCGATTCCCGCCTTAGCTGATGCATGCACCGCCTCGCTGGCATCCAGCCCAATAACATCCTCAATCTCCTGCTTCACCCGATCCGGGTCTGCGCTCGGCAGGTCGATCTTATTAATGACCGGAAGAATCTCAAGGTTATTATCGAGTGCCAGATAGACATTCGCCAACGTCTGAGCTTCAATCCCCTGAGCCGCATCAACAACAAGAAGAGCGCCCTCACAAGCCGCAAGGCTTCGTGATACCTCATACGTGAAATCGACGTGCCCTGGTGTATCGATCAGATTCAGCAGGTATTCTTCACCATCATCAGCCTTGTACGTTAGTCTTACAGCTTGCAGCTTGATGGTGATCCCGCGCTCACGTTCCAGATCCATCTGGTCCAGAACCTGCTCCTGCATTTCACGGGATGACAGTGCTCCCGTAAATTCAAGAATACGGTCTGCAAGCGTTGATTTGCCATGGTCTATATGTGCAATAATACTGAAATTTCTGATTTTCTTCTGTCTTGCTCTAATATCCGTCATGCCTTACCCCCACCAATGAACCTGAAGTACAATCAACTCATTATATCAGCTACGCGGGATGAATTAAAGACTGCGTTTCAGGAATGAGAGATTAGTCCGCTTTTGAACCTAGTTTGTGAAGGAACCAAACAGGGATACTACCCATTTGATTCCATTTTGGGAGGCCTGCTGCAGCAGCTCTCCTGTGCGATCTGCAAGATGGTCTATCGGCGACTTGTGAGAAGCGGGAATAAGGATATTCCCAGGTGTCTGAAGCACTCCCGAGGCAGCCTGTGTCTGAGAAGTCTGCTGTATGACCTGCTGGGACTGGTTGGACTGGACATATTGTCCACTCTGCACCTGATAAGCTCCAGCGTTAGGATAGTTTAAATTGGCAGCTCCTTCACCCTGCACAAACTGCTGTGGATTACCCTGCTGCATCCTTCCTTGTTGTACACCTCCCGGCTGGACATTTCCCTGCTGTGAATTCGCCTGAAGAGTACTAGCAGGCAGCGCGGCTCCCCCCTGCTGAATATACTGCTGGGCAGAATAGATGCCTGCTCCTTCGGTCGAATTCGCCGGGGCTGTATCGGCAAGCTGGAGGCCAATGGTGGCTCCCCCCACAAGCAGTAGACCATACAGCAAGGTCTTTCTAAATATTCGTTTCATGACCACTGCCTCCTCTGCTTACATCATCCCCTCTTCTTAAGCGTGCGGGGTCACTGATTTATCCGTTTGAGCCGTATTTTTCGGCTTGTCCTTCTTAGGCTCATCAACTTTTTTGGCTTTCTGATCACTCCAGTATACTTCAGCAATCATATCCGCAAGGATCTTGGATGTCCGCTCCAGCTCTTCTTTAGTATTGTCAATTCCACCAACCTCAATCAGCACACTGTTAGCAGAGAAGGATTGATTATATTCCCCGTTGCCTTGAGCCGAGGTCTTTCCCCAAATCCCGCGGGAAATGCCGGGATAAGCCTTTTCCAGCCGACTATGAATTCGGCTTGCAAATGCTTCATTCTTCCGCCAATTCGGATTGGCGTGGCCGATAATAAAGTAGACCTGGGCGTATGACACTCCGTTTAGTGTCGCCGTTGTCTTTTTGTAACTTTGTGAATCTCTATGGATATCAATGAAATACGACAGATCCTTATTCTGGCTCAGCGCCTCTTTCACCGTGGCGCGAGAGTACTTGTATGAGTAGTTATAATTGTAATTCTTGACAGTAGAGGCATAATCGGCAAGCGTGTGGAGCGTGGACAGCCCTTTTCGCTCAAGTTCCTTGGCTACCATGCTTCCGACAACACCGACATTCTTGGAGAAATTCGCCGAGCTCGGATTGTCCCCGGACGATCCAAGGAGCGGGTTATAAGATTCTTGAGGGTGAGAATGATAGATCATAACTACTTTCTTAGAGCCTGGTTTCACACTCTGATTCCTATCCGTCCCTCCGTCATTCTCCGCGGTGTTCGGTGCGCTATCCTTGTCCGTCTTCGGATCTTCTGCTTTCGGTTTATCTGATGCAGATTTGTCTGATGCAGCTTTATCCGATGCCGGCTTATCTGAAGCCGGATTATAATCCTCAGGGGCGTCTACTGCCTTGTTGCCTGAACCCGTGCGAAGAAGAACTGGGCTGTTCGCTCCAAGGCCGGGAACTTCACGAGCCAGCAGGCTTTTGGGATCTGAGGGATTCACATTAGTCAGCAGCTGGAATACGAAATTCGTCATGTTCTTACCAGACAGCGCCGACGGGCCTTGTCCGTTACCAAGATGAGGCACCTCCATGCCAACCATATCTACGAAGAAACGGCTGGACAGCGAGGCAGCGAGCCCTTTCATGGAGGAGACGGGAGAAGTATTCAGACTTCGTTCAGCCAGCCCGCCTATGCCTAGCAGAATAAAAAACACTATCGACAACACCATGAGCAGCATAAAGGTACGGCCCATTGCGAGCACCTGCATCATTTTCTGTCTCCATCTTGCAACATTCCAGATTCTGAATGGTTTCATTGTCGCCTTGTCCTCCTCTTAGCCGGTTGAGTGATTCACTCTTATATTTCAAATCTATGAACCGGGCTAAAAAGGTAGAACCTTAATCTCACAAAAAAAGAGAAGTTCGCTAGATTGCGAACTTCATAGATCATGTCTTTAGTGGGTGTAGGCGCCGACATTGTCAGCATTGACCGCCTTATGCAGCGAAGCATTTAACCCGCTCGCAATAATATTGGCGATATCTTCGATGAATTCGTCAATCTCTTTTGGAGTCACAATGACATCGTGACCAAGCGGGTCCAGAACTTCTTTTACCAGACCAAGTCTTTCCTGCTCGCTTAAATCTGTAATGAGCCCCATAATTTGCTTCGTCTGCGTGCTTCCAGAGCTCCCATGCTCCCGATCAAAATGCTTCAGAAGAAGGTCGAACGTATTATTTACGATCGTAGAAGCGTAGCATACCGTAGGAACACCTATCGCAATACAAGGTACACCCAGAATTTCCTTGGTTAATCCACGCCGTTTGTTACCAATACCAGAGCCTGGATGAATGCCGATGTCCGCAATCTGTATCGTTGTGTTCAAGCGATCGAGTGACTTTGAGGCGAGGGCGTCAATCGCGATAATAACATCTGGCTTGGTTCGCTCAGCGATACTCTGAACAATTTCACTGGATTCAATTCCCGTAATTCCGAGCACCCCGGGAGCTACGGCGCTGACCTCACGATAACCCGGAGCCACCTGATCCGGGGCAAGCTGGAAGAAATGACGTGTGACCATGGTGTTCTCAACGACAAGCGGTCCCAGCGCATCCGGGGTGACATTCCAGTTCCCAAGCCCGACAATCAGCACCTTCTTCTCATCGGTAATCCCTATTTTATTCAGGAACCCTGTGAACTCTGTTACAAAAGTGGCTGCCACCCTTTCCTGCAGTCCTGTATCCTGATTCCTTAGGGCTGGCACCTCTATCGTTACATAATGGCCCTGAACTCTGCCGATCTGCATGGAAGCCGACTCACTTAGAACATCCAGTCTGGTCACCTTGATTCCGTCATCCTCTGTGATATCCTCATTCAATCCGGGAATTGGGGCACCGTGCATTCGTTCAGCCAGCTCCTTGGCTTCTACGGCTAAATCCGTTCGTACCATGTATTGACTAAGATCCAATGTCATACCTGCAACCTCCTAATGCACTGTTTCCTTTATTGTGCGGGAGAGGCGTGCAGATTATACTATAGATGTTTTGCGATGAATTTATTGCTTTTTATAGGGGCCCATGCTAAAATATTTTAAGTTGTGAATTTTCGATAGATGCTTTACAGGAGGTGAATGCAATGCCTAACATTAAATCCGCCATTAAACGTGTGAAAACTAATGACAAACGCCGCGCGCTGAACGCTTCTCAAAAGTCCGCTCTTCGTACGGTTGTTAAAGCCGCTGATTCCGCACTGGCTAACAACGAAGTGGATACAGCTAAAGCCGCTTTCGCCGCAGCTTCCAAGAAATTGGACAAAGCCGTAACGAAAGGTTTGATCCATAAAAATGCAGCTGCTCGTAAGAAATCTCGCTTGGCAAAAAAATTGAACGCTCTTACAAAGCAAGCGTAAGGCGCTATTATATGTCAAATGCATGAAACGGGTACTTCCCTTTAGGGAGGTGCCCGTTTTTTGATTCTCAAGGATCACATAGAAGGGCTTGGCCTAATCGCCAAGCCCTTCTCCCTATTATGCGCCAAGTCCCAATAAGAACATCTCCAGCCCCAGCACCTTATCTATTCGGCCGCTCTTCATCCGATAATCCAGTTCAGCTAATTCAGATAAGGAACTTCTGAGCCTGCTAGCCTCGAACTTCCTCGCCTGCTCTCCCGCAATTTTGACCGCGTAAGGATGCAGCCCAAGCTGTGAAGCAATCTGCTGCTGCGAATAACTCTGCCCGCCAAGCTCCTTCACCTGCAGCATAATCCGGAACTGCCGGGCAATAAGAGCAGCGATCTTAATCGGTTCCTCACGCTGCTTCAGGAGTTCATAGAAAGTCGATAGAGCACGTTCCAGCTTAAGATTAGCGATATCCTCGACCATTCCGAACACATTCTGTTCAGTCGTCCGCGCAACGAGCTGATTAATCGCTTCCGCCGTTATGGTCCCCCCAGCCCCCGCATACAGACACAGCTTGTTCACCTCGGCAGACAGCGCAGCCATCTGTACGCCGGCACTAGCCAGAAGCGCCTGAGCCGCTGTCTCATCCATGGTGCAATCGCGGCTCGCAGCCTGCTTGATTACCCACTGAATAAGCTCATGGCCTCCAAGGGGCATGAACGAGAGTACTTGTCCTTTCGCCTTCATTGCTTTGACGGTCTTCTTCCGTTCATCCAGCTTCTCACCATTTACTGTAAACACCACTACACTATGCTCAGCCGGATTATCCAGGTATGTAAGCAGTCGATCGACTTTATGCTCAATCTTACCGCCTTCCTTAGCCGCTGAAAATAAGGAGCTGTCACGAACCAGAACCAGCTTGCGTTCTACAAGAAAGGGTAGCGTTTCTGCCTCTTCCACTACCGTCTCAATCTGGGTATCGGCCAAATCGTAATGGACCACCGCAAAATCACGATTCTCCGGATCGACAATCTGATCTTGAATAAGCTGAATGAATTCTTGGATCTGATACTTCTCCGAGCCATAACATAAATATAAAGGGGATACCTGTCCCCGCTTAATTTCTTTAATTGCTGCCTTGATGTCCAAATTCTCAATCCCTCCTGCCATACCTTCTATATTGTAAGTAAAACTTAGTTCAAAGTCTATGCTTGCTCAATACGATCCTCCAGACTCTCGGATAAAACAACAAAGAGACCCGCACCATAAGGCACTAAGGTCTCTTTGTCCCGGAACATCTATATAAACGTCAGGCAAGAAAGCTCTAGAAACTCACTGCCCGGCGGTCATAGACGATCAGGAAACTCATTGCTCGTTACTTAATATATAACCTATTCAGATAGGTCTGAAAAGGTTCCTATTGTGACGAATTGGTGGAATCTTCCTTATCCGAATCCGCGGCATTGAAGGAGTAATCTTTGGTGATCTCATCCTTGGTGGTCTGATAGTGGAAGACTTTGCTATCCTCGGACCATTCCCCCTTCACCCAATCTCCAATTAGCGAAATGTCTGATAAAAGCGTCCGGTTCTGGCCGTCATTGGCATAAATTTTCAAGTGATTCTGTTCCACTTCCGCCGTATATTTACCGTCCGGTGACACTTTGATTGGCGGGAAGCTGGTTATTCCCATGAAAGAATTGTTAGGATTCGTTACTGGACCAGTTGCAGTGGCCTTATTGTCAGGAACATCAGCCACCTGATTCTCCTGGACTCCCTGTGAATCTGCCGGCTTCTTCGGATTTGCTTTCTCTGCAGAAGATGAGTTACTCACCGAGGAAGAATTCGAATCCGTAGCTGGTGCAGTTTTGTTATGGGTGGAAGCCGATCCTTTCTTTGGACTCGGCAAGATCTCCTTCTGAGGTACAGACGATTGACCCGAGCTGCCTTCCTGCTTCGGAGATACGACATCACCACCATCCGTCTTCCCATCGCTCTTCTTAGGAGTGGCTGCCTGCAAGTCTGTCTTCGAGTTCTCCTGCTCATTACCCGCAGCGGGAGCCGTTCCATTACCAGACTTCGGAGTCTGGTCTTGATCAGTAGAAGGAATCGCTATATCCGACGCGGCAGATCCTGCTGCGTTTGAATCTTCCGTAATAGACTTCTCTATCTGAGAAGAGGTTCCAGTTGAAGCAATCTCAGCATTAGGCAATGTCTTAGGCTCGTATTGATAGATAAATAAACCTAATATAACGGCCGCAGCTGCAACACCGCCGATCCAAGTTCTCGAAGATCTCTGCCAGAATGAGCTTCGCTGTGTCTGCTGGGCCTTGTTCGGTACAGTTCTCATCAATGGAACCGCCGGCTCAGTCACTTCAAGTGCACTTCCTTCTTCAGCACGGGCTCTGTCAATCTCCTCAAGCCTTGGGAGAATCGAGTCGACAATACTGAACTTCGGAGTTACATCCGGAAGCTGATAGAGATTGTCCGACAAATGTTTCAGTAACCCGAACGCTTCAGCGCACTCATCACAGCTGCGAAGATGCTCGATCAGCAGATCGCTTTCTTCCACACTCAGATCCCCGTCCAAATAACGATGCATCCATTCCACCGCTTCCGGGCATTTCATCCTGATACACCACCTTTCTGATAATCTTGAAGTAAGTTTTGAAGCTGTTGCCTTGCTCGAAATAGATAGGATTTAACAGTATTAAGCGGGAGGTCTAGACAATCGGCAATTTCACTATAGGATAAGTCCTGAACATATCTAAGGACGACAACCGAGCGATGATGATCCGGAAGCCGATTGATCGCCTCTTGGATATCTTGTGCCAAATAAGTCGACATGACCTGCCGCTCCACGTTCTCCTTACCCTGAAATACCATCTCGTGCTCCTCGATGGATACGGTAGGTTTGTTACGGCGGAACTTGTCGATGCATATATTGGTTACAATCCGCTGGACCCAGGTTTTGAACTGAGCCTTCTCTTCATAGGAATCGATTTTAGTATAAACACGAATGAGTGCTTCCTGGGCGGCATCGTGGGCATCCTGCTCATTATTTAGAATATAATAGGCTGTGCGATACACCTGTTGTTCTATCTCTCGCAATAGGGTAATTAGAGCGTCGCGATCGCCTGATTGAGCGGCTCTGATGAGTCCCTGCTCGACCACAAAGGATCCCCCTTCCTTGCAACTATACAGACGTTACATTTCAGTAATTTGTTGCAATGACATCTAGTCTTTTTCATTTTAATTTATGTCATAAGTCTCAACTAAGAATAACAGAAATCTCACACAGAGTCATCCGGCCTTCTATTTGCACATGATGTATAGTTTACTAAGGTGACTTTAGTCCTTCTATTAAAGTTTATGCCGTGTGACTATACTCCCCAAGCGTACCTGCATTTGAATCTCACCCATCTCATCTGTGCGGTGAATGTGAATTCCCCGCTTCTGCAATTTATCCAGAGTATCGGTATGTGGATGACCGTAGCTGTTCGATACGCCAACAGAAATAACGGCTGCCTTGGGCTTCCAGAAGTCGAGCCAGTCTTCAGAGGTCGAAGTATGACTGCCGTGGTGGGCAACTTTCAGAACGTCGGGTAAGCCAAGGCCTTTTGGAGAGCCTAGCTTCTGGGTCACCTCCTGCTCTGAGGCCTTATCCATATCTCCTGTGAACAAAAAGCGGGACCCGTCCATCTCCATAAGAAACGCGATCGATAAATGATTTTGCTCCTGAATAAATGGGACCTGACCCTCTTCGGACTCCGCTGGCAGAACGGGCGCCAGAAAAGTCAGCATCGTTCGGCTGTCTGGCTTAATCTGCATACCTCCCGATATGGAGTACAGCTTAATTTTCTTGCCAAGAGCGGTATGTACAAGCTTGTTAATGGTCTTCGTATCCGCGAGTGTTCCATTAATGAATAATGCGTTGACCGGAATAGAGTCGAGTACAGCCTGAAGCCCCCCAGCATGATCCTGATCACCATGCGTTAAGATGATGGCATCAAGCTGATGAATGCCTCTTTTTTTCAATAAAGGAACCACCACCTTCGCACCAACCTCGTAAGGTTCTTTCTTGTTCCTCCAAGCATCCTTCGGCTTACCAAATGTGACAGTCCCCCCACCATCCACCAGAATATTTTTGCCTTCAGGCGTAGTAATTAGCGCGCAGTCCCCCTGACCTACATCAAGGAACTGGACAGTTCCAATATTACGGGGATTCTCCGGCTGATATCCGGCATATAGCAATCCAACCAGGCCCAAGCAGCTTAGAAGCTGACCCACAGAATAGAGCCTGTGTCTAACGCGGCTTGGACTTCTCAATCGGGACACAGGTGACATTTCCGGCGTAAGAGGCTGTGTCTCACCGGTGTCCAAATAACTGACTGCTGATTGCTCAGTTTCGGCTATTCGTCTACCCAAGTACAAGAAGCACCCTATGACAATATAATATGCGGCTATCCATCCTACTGTGGGTGATTTCCAGATCGTTATAAATCCGCTTCGATTATTCATCCAGGACGCTGCCATAAAAGCAAGCTCGTTCATGATATGAGCGGGATAAGCGATCCACTTGCCTAATTGCAGCCATACAAAGCTGAGCAGAAGAGCAGCAGTTCCAGCGGATAAAGAAAATACGCCCACGATCGGAACGATAATAAAGTTGGCTGCAAGCGACAAAAGGGAGAATTGATTAAAGTAATAGATGGTTAAGGGGAATGATACAATCTGAGCCACGATCGTTATGGCAGCGGCAGTTCTTACTCTTCTCGGGAGAAAGGTCAGTAATGGATTCACGTAGGGAACAAGAAGGATTAACCCAGCTGTGACGATAAAGGATAGCTGAAAACTAACGTTGTACAAATAGTAAGGCTCCCACAACAGCATTAATAGGGCCGCTGCCGCTAAAATATTCAAGGTATCCTTAAAAAGCCCCTTCCGAAGCAAGTAGACACCCAGCATGGACATTATTCCGGAACGGACTACGGAAGGGGTGAATCCTGTTAATAATACATAGAATGGTATAAATATGAGAACAACAAGATATGCTTTCTCTTTACTAACCTTGAATCGTCTTAACAGCCAAAATAAAATTCCCATATTAATAGCGACATGACTTCCCGAAATAGCAAGAATGTGAGTCAAGCCCAGCTGGGAGAAGCTGCTGTATGTCTCCGGGTCAAGATCATCTGTTACCCCGATTAATAGACCTTTCATGAAACCGGCACTCGGCTCTTCGAACAATTGACCGATGCGATTCGCGAGTGTACTTCTAAGCTGATCGTTCCAGGCCATTATGGCAGTAAAGCTCCAACCAGCCTCTGTTGCTTGAACATTTGCCGCCCCTTTGACTTTCAATAACCAATGGATATGTTCCCGGTGCAAGTAATTACTGTAATCAAATCCTCCAAAATTCCGGGCAATGGCTGGTGCTATCAGACTCACATTTGTCAGTACTACATTTTGTCCACGGGTCCACCCTTGGGAGATTTTAAGTTCCTCCGCGCTTAGCAAACGAACCTGAACTATCCCCATTTCATCATGCAGATCGTTCTCAGTCAGAGAATTCTGTCCTGGCCTATCTATAGACAGGTGTGTCAGCTTGATCCTAAAGTCCGTTTTGTCCCCATCGGTCTCCGGTGCAGAGATGATAACTCCCGTTGCCCTGCTGATTACAGCTTCTTCTGCCGCTACTTTATTTGTGTTCAAAATACCTGTAATCGTGCTTACATTCCTCATCTCGTTATAATTCCAATACTGGGCCGATGCCGAGAAAATAAGCCAGTATATAAGAGTACTCTTCCAGGTGCACTTACCCAGGTGACCTATGAGAGGAAATGCCAAGGACAAACCTGTCCAAAGGAGCCAAAAAGTCCACCCTTGATATTGGCTTGCCAATGCACTTCCCGTAATCCACAAGCACGCCGCTGCCATCAGTGGTCTGCGAGCCATTTTCCGCCCCCCCTTTCACCTCGTATACAATTTGGAAATACAAAAAGAACCCCCTCTTGCTTCATTCGCAAGCGGAGGTTCTTCCTCAGCAATATTCTATAGATTATCGTCACTCAAATTGAGACTGCTAATCCTGCACCTTCTGTACCGTCTCCGGAGGGGGTGAATAGGAATCCAGCTGTCTGAACGTGATCCCTTTTTGACTCATCATAGCCTTGACCTTAGCAGAATCTTTCGGGTATGGGCGGTGGTATACAATCAGGGTAATCCCGCTGTTCGCGAGCATATTTGCGCATGTCCAACAGGGCTCATCCGTAACATATACGCTAGATCCTTCCCGGTCGATCCGATCTGTAAAAAGCAGCAAATTCTGCTCAGCATGAATCGTTCTAATACAACGCTGTTTCTTAATCATCTGCTCATGGCCATTCTCAGTGACCAGCTCATACTCCTCTGCAATCATGCAGCCCGCTTCAGAACAATCAGGAACTCCAGAGGGAGCGCCATTATATGCTGTCCCCAGTAACTTCTTGCCCTGAACAAGAACAGAACCTACATGACGTCTGCTGCAGCGTGAACGGGTAGATACCATATAAGCGATATCCATGAAATACGTATCCCAATCTTTCCGTTTGTCAGGATTCATTTATCCTTACTCCTATCTAAAGCCCAATGAAAGGCTTCATTTTTTCAAGCACTTTGGGACCTATCCCTTTGATCTTGGTAAGATCCGACACCTTACTAAAGGCACCGTGCTGATTTCGGTAATCCATAATGGCAGCAGCCTTCTTAGCCCCGATACCCGGTATATTCTGAAGCTCCTCAAGCCCCGCAGTATTTATATTAATGGTTCCTGCCGATTCAGAGGGCTTGCTAGAATCCGCCGAACCGCTGCTCTTAGCTGCAGATGGCTGGCTTTCCGCTGCGGCTGCCTCTCTATTAGTCCCCACTGCATGTCCGTCAGCGCTGCTGCTCGTAGCCCTTTTGGTCTGCTGAGTCTGATTATTCGCGTTCATTTGCGGCTCTTCATGTGATTCCATAGCCTTGGCTACATCGGTATTTACCGGGACCCAGCCATCAACACCCGCAGGCGGCCGTGCTCCTATTGCAAGCAGCATTAGACCTGCACCAATTGCAGCCGATATTACAGCCGTTCCAATCCACTTTCTATACATTCACCCAGCTCCAATCTCAAATCTATAAACTCATTGTCATGAATATCTATCTGAGTTGCATACATTGTAAACGACGAAGCCGCGCCTTCGCGCAGAAGGAGAGATCTCAGTGATGAGAATAGGATTTATCGGAACAGGAAGTATGGGAAGTCTATTGATTGAGTCATTTCTGCGTTCCGGAGCACTGCAGCCTCGGCAGATTACGGCAAGCAGCCGTACTCTAGCCAAAACAGAACGACTGTCGGCCAAGTATCCAGGTCTTCAGGCTGTCAGCAGTAATGTTCGGACAGTGCTTCAAAGCGATATTATATTTCTCTGCGTGAAACCACTGGAGTTCCATCTGGTTCTCAGTGAAATTAAGGAATCCCTGAATCCGGAACAAATTGTTGTATCCATCACAAGTCCGGTCCAGATCAGTCACCTCGAGGGTATTCTTCCATGCAAAGTGGCCAAAGTCGTGCCAAGTATAACCCACGCCGTTCTGAGCGGCGCTTCGCTATGCATGTACGGCCAGCGAATTCTTCCCGAAGACAGACTTCTGCTTGAACAGCTGATCTCATCAGTAGGCACCCCGGTACTGATCGATGAAGCCCATGTTCGCGCGGCCTCAGATATCTCGAGCTGCGGACCGGCCTTCCTGGCATTTATTCTTGGACTGTGGGCCGATTCTGCCGCAGAATTAACCGGACTTCAGCGTACAACCGCTGTACACCTGGGCGCAGAAATGCTGCTTGGTACAGGACGCCTTCTCACCGAGGGCGGCTTCTCACTGGAACAACTTAGGCAGCGAGTTGTCGTACCCGGAGGTGTAACTGCGGAAGGCCTTTCCGTACTCAAGCAGCATTTAATTTCGGTATTCCCCGAATTAATCCAGACCACTGCCCATAAGCATGAACATGACTTGGCTAAACTCGATGCGAGCTTTAGCCAGCTGGAGGAAAGGGATGATTAACCGACAACAATATTTACAAGCTTACCAGGCACAGCGATCACTTTACGGACCGACTTACCTTCGATCGCCCGCTTAACATTAGGAAGCTCCAATGTGAGCTCCTGCATGGCAGCCTGATCCAAATCTTTGGCAATTTTGGTGCGTTCAACGATCTTGCCGTTAACCTGGACAACAATCTCTACCTCTGCATCCACGGTCCAAGCTTCGTCATAAGACGGCCATGACACATAGGTCACACTTTCTTCATGGCCAAGACGCTGCCACAATTCCTCCGCAATATGTGGAGCAAGTGGTGACAACAGCTGTACAAAGTTCGCTGCCGCTTCCTTAGGGACGACGTCTGTCTTATAGGCTTCATTAATGAAAATCATCAGCTGGCTGATGGCAGTATTAAAGCGGAGTCCTTCAAGGTCCTCTGTTACTTTCTTGATCGTTTTATGCCAAGTGCGCTTGAATTCCTCGCTGCCTTCTCCATCCACGAACTTTGAACTTAGTCCGCCGTCCTCTCCGACGAACAGACGCCATACGCGGGACAAGAACCGGTACGTCCCTTCGACTCCGTTCGAGTTCCAAGGCTTGGTAGCTTCAAGCGGACCCATGAACATTTCATAAATACGGAGTGTGTCTGCCCCATATTCATTTACAATTTCGTCCGGGTTAATCACGTTCCCCCGGGATTTACTCATCTTCTCATTGTTTGTTCCAAGAATCATACCTTGGTTAACCAGCTTATGGAACGGCTCCTTAGTAGATACCACACCGAGATCATAGAGAACTTTGTGCCAGAAGCGGGCGTACAGCAAGTGCAGTACGGCGTGCTCGGCACCTCCAATATATAGATCAACCGGCAGCCATTCCTTCTGCTTCTGTGGCGAGCACAGCTCCTTATCATTGTGCGGATCTATGAAGCGGAGATAGTACCAGCAGCTTCCTGCCCACTGCGGCATCGTGTTGGTCTCCCGTCTGGCCGGGAGACCTGTCTCAGGATCTGTAGTATTCACCCACTCCGTCACGTTCGCCAGTGGTGATTCCCCTGTTCCCGATGGCTTGATCTGATCCACGTCCGGCAGAACAAGCGGAAGCTGATCCACAGGAACCGGCTTCATGGTTCCGTCTTCCAAATGCAGAATTGGAATCGGCTCACCCCAGTAGCGCTGACGGCTGAACAACCAGTCACGCAGACGGTATGTGACTTTGCCTTTACCTTTCCCCTGCTCTTCCAGCCATGAGATAGCTTTCTTAATCGCCTCTTCGTTATTCAGTCCATTCAGGAAGTCGGAGTTGATATGCTCCCCATCGCCCGCATAAGCCTCCTTGCTGACATCACCGCCTGACACTACCTCAAGAATTGGCAGATCAAATTGCTTCGCAAATTCATAATCACGTTCATCATGAGCTGGAACAGCCATAATTGCGCCTGTACCATAGCCTGCAAGTACATAATCAGCAATCCAGATCGGTACCTTGGCACCATTGACCGGATTAATCGCGTAAGCCCCTGTGAACACACCGGTCTTTTCTTTTGCAAGATCTGTACGCTCCAGATCGCTCTTACGGGCAGCCTGTTCCTGATACCCTTTCACAGCCTCGCGGCGGTCGTCTTTTGTAATCACATCGACAAGTGCATGCTCTGGAGCAAGAACCGCATAGCTGGCCCCAAACAAGGTATCCGGACGGGTTGTGAACACGGTCAGGGACTCGCTTTGGCCTTCAATTGCAAAATTGACTTCCGCACCTTCGGATTTGCCGATCCAGTTGCGCTGCATGTCTTTAATACTTTCTGACCAGTCAAGCTCTTCCAGATCCTCAAGCAGACGCTCAGCATATTCAGTAATCTTAAGAACCCATTGACGCATCGGCTTGCGGATAACCGGATGTCCACCACGCTCGCTCAGCCCGTCAATGACTTCCTCATTAGCAAGTACAGTTCCGAGTGCGGGACACCAGTTCACCGGTACTTCCGCGACATATGCAAGTCCTTTATTATAGAGCTGAATAAAAATCCATTGTGTCCATTTATAATATTCCGGGTCCGTCGTGCTGATCTCCCGATCCCAGTCATACGAGAAGCCTAGCGACTTAATTTGGCGGCGGAAATTGTTGATATTCTTCACCGTAATATGACGGGGATGTTCGCCAGTATCCAGTGCATGCTGTTCAGCAGGAAGACCGAATGCATCCCAGCCCATTGGATGAAGCACATTATATCCGCGCATCCGCTTATATCGAGAGACGATATCTGTGGCGGTATAGCCTTCCGGGTGGCCTACGTGCAGACCAGCACCTGAAGGATAAGGGAACATATCCAGTGCATAGAACTTCGGCTTACCAGCATCCTCTCTTGTCTTGAACGTCTGGTGCTCATCCCAGTAAGCTTGCCATTTCGGCTCAATCGCCTGCGGATGATAGACGTGAGTATTGCCATTTTTGTCTGTCATGAAAAAAGATCCTCCTTGGGTTGCACATCTGTAATTTGAAATCATGTCAGGCATTCGTTATATAAGCCGCAGTTAAAATGTTTGTGGGTACAGTCGTAACTACGGGGAATGCTTGGACTTTCGGCCGCTGCCCGCCTCCAGATTTCTTGATTTATACCGCAGGGCGGATGAAATCCGGAGACAAAGGCATATGCTTCCGATGTAGCTTTCTTTCAGAAAGCTTGTAGGCGATTCGCTTTCGCTCCTACAGTTCCAAGCTTCCCCTCCGTTACGCCTTACCCTCAAGTCAATTTTTAGCTGCGTCTTATATAGTAAGTAATTGTCACAAAAAAACCTCTCAGTCCATAGCGTTATTACCGCTAGGGACGAGAGGAATATTCCCGTGGTACCACCCTAGTTAGCGCGTCAACATGCTTTGCCCTGCGCTCACTTTAGCACCCTTAACGCGGGTGTAACGATGTATGTTCACCAGATTGAAGGCAGTAATCTGCCCGGATTCCCGGCTTGCATCATGACTCCGAGGCGAGTTCATTACAGTCTTATCAACCGGTTCGCACCCCCACCGGCTCTCTGTGTGATTAGGTCTGAATTACTGGTCCTCATCAAAGTTTAAGTATCCAATTTTATTATCAATTATTATATTCATAACTTCGCTTATAGTCAATGCCAGGCGCCCTAACCAGATCATAATTCTCCACTCTGTGTATTGCGGTCAGGTTAGACTTTAAATACTTTCGTCTTCTCGAACAGCTTATTGGTCAAAATCATCAATTCCTCTGACGAAGAGGTGATCTCCTCCATAATCGCTGTTTCTTCATGAGCTGTGTTGGATATTTGCTTAGCTCCCTCTGAAAAAGTATTCGTCATGACAAGAATTTCATTTGCGCTTTGATGGGTGCGCTCCACACGGTGGGTCTGTGCTGAGACGGTCGATTCGATTAACTTAATAGCCTCTACAAATTGCTCAGCAATCACAAACAGTTGGTCGAGAGTCTTAGCAGCCGATAAGGTATGCTCCGATTCTTGATTTACAAGAGCAGTCTGCTCACTTAGAAGCTCTACTGTCTCATTCACCTTTGCCTGAACACGGCTGATTAATTCTGTAATCTGGAGCACGGATTCCGAACTTTGCCCGGCCAGCTTCCTGATCTCCTGAGCCACCACAGCAAATCCATAGCCGTGTTCTCCAGCTCTTGAGGCCTCGATAGATGCATTTAGGGCAAGCAGATGCGTCTGCTCGGAGATATCCTTGACGGTACTTGTTATTGTCTCAATATCCCGCGCTTCCTGTTCTAGTCTCGCAACCGTCTCTTTCGATACAGTATAGGAGGCGGTTAAATTCCTCATCCCTTCGGTTAGCAGTGACAAAATCTGCTTGGTATCTTCTACGGACCCAGACATTGAACTGGACAAATCCAGCATTTGCGCCGATTTCGACTTCATAGTCTGAAATTCATGCAGCATCTCATCCGCGGTCTTCAGCGATTGCTCAGACGACAGCTTCTGCTTCTCGACCCCCTGATAAATGTCGTCAACTACTACAGACATTGATTCGATCTGAGTGGTAGCCATTGTAATAGCTTCACCTAAATTTTCGGCATTCTTGGAAGTAATCTGTGAACTTGAAGAAATATCATGAATTATATCTTTGATATTATAGATCATCCCACTGAAGGCATCATACAGAATCTTAATCTCATCCTCCGACTTACGCTCGGGCAGCTGCACGAGCAGGTTCCCCTGAGAAGCTTCCTTGGCAGCACCTGCCAGCTGGACAATCGGTTTAGTCAACCATTTGGAGACCACCCATCCGATGATACCGCTCCAAAGAACCCCAAGTAACAAAATAATAGTGATATACAGCCCCTCGGGCAGGGAGGATGCAAGGTATGATTTGAGGAAAAAAATAAAAAAAGCACTTGTCCCATAAGTAATTGCGGACGTAAGGATAAAGCCCAGCACCATTTTTGAACCTAATGACAATTTCAAGAATGTTCACCTCAGAAGTTTTAGTAGTAGAATTTGGTAATAACGAGTGACGGATTCCTGTTAACCCAATAATTTGTTAAATAACACCCCTTTGTACCTAAACGCATTGTTGACTTTGTTCCTATATTTCAGGTAAAATTTGCTACTATTCTCCTAATTATATAGCTATTTATCTATTTAATATAGGGTTATTATTCAAAAATGGGTTCAATTTGTGAATTTCTACGACTTTTTGTTAACGCCAAGGTGACTATGCCTGAAGGAAATCAGGAAATCCTTTGACAAGTCAGAAAGAACAAATATAATGAAGCCATGGATTACTTGACTATTTTTAAAGCATTAGCGAATGAAACCCGGCTGCAGATCTTGCTGTGGCTTAAAGAACCGGAGCTGAATTTCCCGAGCGCAGCTCCCCTCGCAGAAGAGCATGATTTCAAAGATGCGATCTGCGTCGGCAAGATTCAGGAGAAGGCGGGCATGTCCCAGTCCACTACATCCCAGTACTTATCCCTGCTGCAACGATCAGGTCTGCTGGAAGCCAGACGGATAGGCCAATGGACGTATTACCGCAGGAATGAAGACACTATTCAACAATTAGCTGAATATATTGGAAAGGAGCTCTAAACAAACAGCCGGTCATCCCGAAGATGGCCGGCTGTTCTAGTATTTCGAATTATTTTACCGCTACAAAAAACAATCTTGCTGCATCCTCATCGGCCTGGACCCACTCGAAATCAGCATAACAATTCACCTGTGAAAAACCGCATTTCGTAAGCTCTACCCTGATCCAATTCGGATCATAGGCCCGCTGAATATGCGTTTCCTCAAATCTGCGATACATATCAGGGCCCTGTCCCTCTTCACGCGCAAATATGGTCAGATGGTGCTCGATCTCATTACGGTGCGCATCCCGTTCGCACGTCCAAATATAGGAGACGGATTTCTCGTCCCAAATGAACGGCTGTTCTTCCTCGTACCGCTTCAAGGTATTCGGATGATGAACGTCAAAGAGAAATGTTCCCCCTTGCTTCAGTCCATCAAAAGTTCGTCTGAATGTCCGTATGAGATCCTCCGGCTCCAACAGATAATTGATACAGTCACAGAAAGAGATTACGGAATCCACGAGTTCTGGCATCTCCCACTCTCTCATATCCTGCTGAACCCAGCGTACAGATCCATCCCGGAACAGCCTGCTTCCACGCGGGGTCTGCTCCATTTTGCGCCGAGCAACCGCCAGCATATCCGGAGACAAGTCCATCCCAGTTACATCAAAACCCGAGTTAACCAGCGGAATGGTAATACTACCCGTTCCACAGCCAAGCTCGACCACCGTCTTCGGCATCCCGTGCTTCTCCCAGGCGGTTCTTGCGAATCGAATCCAGTCCGGGTAGGGCATGTCTTCCATCAGTTCATCATACACATACGCAAATTTGCGATATGAAGCCATTAATCAACACCGCTTTCCATTGAAGCTTAGGCTTGTCCGTCTCCGTCACTTATATCATTAGCTGGAGTTTCCTTGATGAGATAAGTCCAGTTCTCTTCTTGACGGATCTTTCCTTCCTTCATCAGCTTGCCCATGGCGCGTTTGAATGCAGACTTGCTTATCCCGAAACGCTGCTTGATGACATCAGGCGGGGTGGCATCAGAGTAAGGCATGCCACCGCCTGGGCGACTCTCCAGGTATTCGAATATCTTGTCGGCATCCTCATTGCGGCCGATTTCCTTGCGCGGGGCCATAGACAGATTCACTCGTCCATCCTCCCGAATATGAGCCACACGCACGTTCACACGCTCACCTAGGCGCAGCAACCTGCTGCGTTCGGTGGAGTGGATCATTCCAATCGCACCAAATCCAAGAACACCGCCCTGAACAACGACGAACGTACCCATTTGCAGGGGCTTGTACACTATAGCTTCCAGCCATTGATTATTCCAAGTCGTAGGAGCGTGAAAAGCCAGCGGAGCAAGCTCCTGTTCACCTGCCAGCTTCGCTTTGAGCCTTCCTTGTTTGTCATGCTCCATAATTACGTAGACATGATCTCCTACCTGCGGATGAAGCTCCTTAAATTCAGGCAGCTCCCTAATAGGCAGCAGCAGCTGCCGGCCGAGTCCCATTTCCAGAAAGCATCCAAGCCTTGGATGCACATCGGCAACTTCAAGCAGAGCCAGTTCTCCAAGTGTCAGGTAAGGCTTCTTCATTGTGGCCGCAAGCCGATCCTCTGTATCATAGAACAGGAATACTTCAACGGTATCACCGGGCTCAACGTTGCGGGTCAGCTCCGTATAATGCAGTAGAACATCCTCAGAACCATAACTTAGAAAGAAACCGTAGGGCGAGACCTCCCTGTCAATCATCAGAGAGACAATCGTACCCGCAATCAGACTCATACCGTCTCCACCACTTTAGCATCTGACCACAGACGCTCTATATTGTAATATTCACGTTCGTCACGGTGGAAAATGTGTACGACCACATCACCAAGATCCATTAACACCCAGCGGGCAGAATCCATGCCCTCAATCCCACGAATCGTTACTCCCGCTTCTTGAGCGCGTTTGCGGATCTCTGTTGCAATGGATTGAACCTGGGTATCCGAATTCCCGTGGCAAATGACGAAATAGTCTGCGATCAGGGAGATTCCCTTCAAATCCAGAGCTACGATGTTGGCTGCTTTCTTGTCATCAGCGGCCTCTATAGTTATGTTAAGCAGTTCATTTGGACTTACTGTCATTCATTTACCTCCTAATTGTATAGTGAGCTTAGTATCTAATCTTCACTTTAGTTGCCGAATCAGATCATTGCGCGAAAGAACGGTAAGCGGATAGATCACCTTTCTTTTCTCCAGAAGAAAATGGATCGTTGAATCCAGCCCGGCGATCAGCCCTTCTTCAAGGCTATGATTTGCCAGTTCTCTTATATTATTCACACCGGGATAATCCCTCCCGGGTTCGATATAATCAGCCAGACAAATGACCTTGTCAAGCATTGTCATACCAATCCGGCCTGAAGTATGATAGCGAATCGCATTCAGAATCTCTTCATCTTCAATCCCATAATCCCGCTTGGCAACAAATGCTCCAACCTCAGCATGCCACAGCTGCTTGTCATTTCCGAGCAAATCCTGGTTCAAATGATTCTCGCGAATAACCTGCTCCTGCTGGTCAATAGGCCAGAATTTGGCCACATCATGCATAAGCGCCGCCAGATCCGCCTTCTGCGGATCTGCCCCATACCGCTCCGCAAGTTCAACAGCGGATTTCATGACCCCTTCCGTATGCTTCCAGCGCTTCTCCGGCATTTGACCGGATACCGCCTTGATTAATTCATCCCGGCTGTACCGCATAGATCCCGCTCCTTATCATGTATTCGTATACACTTTCAGGTACCATATAGCGAATCGACTGCCCTTTGGCCATTCGTCTACGGATTAGACTGGAGGAAATATCCACAAGCGGCATCTCTGCAAGAAGAACGGCATCTTCAATAAATTGAGGCAGCGTATCCAGATCAAGCATACTTCCCGGTCTCTGCAGGCCGATGAATTTGACCATGTTCACCAGGTCTTCAATGCCTTCCCACTTTGGAAGGTAGTTAATCATATCCGCACCGATAATGAAATAAAACTCGATATCCGGATGAAGCCCCTTGAGCTCTTTCATGGTATCGATCGTGTAGGAAATCCCGCCTCGTACAAGTTCGATATCCAGCGGCTTGAAGGCCGGGTTGCCCGCGATCGCTTCGGTAACCATCTCAAGCCTCATCTGCCCGCTCACACCGGCCTGCCGCTTATGCGGGGCAAGATGTGAGGGCATGAACCAGACCTCCTCAAGTCCGAACTGGTCCCTGGCTGCCTCCGCAACGAGCAGATGGCCGACATGAATCGGATCGAACGCTCCGCCCATAATTCCGATTTTTCTCATGATCTAACCATCCTTTTCGCATTAATTCTTGGGAAGCTCGATTTGTTTATTCTCGCGTGATTCCTTATAGAGCACGATGGTTCTGCCGATTACCTGCACCAGCTCAGCACCAGAATCGGCCGCCAGCTCTTCTCCGATTTGCTTCGGGTCATCCAGACAATTATTAAGAACGGATAGCTTGATCAGCTCCCGGGTCTCAATCGCATCGGTTATATGACGGATAATTTGTTCATTTGTGCCGCCTTTTCCTACCTGGAATATAGGCTGCAGATGGTGCGCTAGACTGCGCAAATAACGTTTTTGTTTGCCTGTAAGCATGTATTGTTCTAACTCCTTAGATGGCCGTAACTGTAGGCCAATATTCATTTTCTTTATTTAATGTTACCCTGTAAGCTGCGAAGCACGGTTTTACGCATCGTATCCACCGGAGCCGAGAGACCTGTCCAATATTCAAAAGCATACGCTCCTTGATAGATAAACATGCCTAGTCCGCTGTGTGTGCGGCAGCCCCTGGCCTCAGCCTGACGAAGCAGTTCGGTCTGCAGAGGATTATAGATAAGATCACTTACGACTATCCCTTCCGGAATCCAGTCCGGATTCATCGGAATATCGCTTACGGCCGGATGCATGCCGACAGAGGTTGTGTTGATCAGTACATCCGCATTCTTCACCGCTGCTTCAATGTCCTCATTCCCGCATCCCGTCAAATGCCCAAGCCCGGACCACTCCCCGGCTAGCTGCTTCGCTTTGTCAGGTGTTCGGTTCGCAACTATGATCTGAGCAGGTGACTCTTGAAGAAGAGCGTAGATAATGCCTCTTGCTGCTCCTCCCGCTCCAAGGACAAGTATGGTCTTCCCCTTCAAATCAGGCACAGCCTCTTCCTTCAAGGACCGAACATAGCCAATTCCGTCTGTATTATAACCGGTTAGTACACCGTTATGATTGACAATGGTATTCACCGCACCGATTAGACGCGCCCCTTCATCCAGTTCATCAAGCAGGTCCATCACGTTCACTTTATGCGGTACCGTTACATTCACCCCGCGAAACCCAAGCGCTCTGACTCCCTCAATCGCCTGAGTCAAACGATCTGACTTCACATGCAGTGGTACATAGCTTCCTGGCAAAGAAACGGCGCGCAGAGCCGCTTCATGCATGACAGGAGACTTAGAATGCGCTATAGGATCTCCCATTACACCTAATAACAGCGGTCCTGTTGAAGTATAACTGATCTCCTTGCCCATAAGGCAACCTCCCCCACTTATATGGACTAACTCTAAAGTTCATTCCATATAACATTGCTTATTTTAGATCAAGGATGGACGCAGCAGCACCTTAATCCCTTTCGGCACATGTACGGCTACCACCGCACCTGACTCCCCATTAATCTTGATCCAGCCCAGTCCAGAAATGAATATGTCGCTCCGGCTTCCGCGCGGAATCCTAAATTCATGTCTTGTCCAATCCGGCAGCTTGCTGATCTCGTCACGGTTCGGAGGAGACAGCATTTCGCCTGCATGCTTCTCGAACAACTCATCCGCTCTCTCAAGCTTGGTCCGGTGAATCGGCATCTTGCCGCTGACAAAGCAGGTGAAGGATTGATGGTCCCCTTGAATAAAATCAAATCGGCCAAATCCCCCGAAATAGAGCGTCTGTCCCTCATTAAGCTGATAGACGATTGGCTTAAGCGGCTTGTCAGCCATAATCACGGACAAATCGCTTGGTCCAACGAGTTCACTATAGCGTGAAGGGTACATAATCCCTGGCGTATCAATGATATACTGTCCGTCATCCAGCGGAATATTAACCATATCCAAGGTCGTACCTGGATAACGTGAGGTGGTCAGCTCCTGATCCAGATCACTATAATCGCGAATCAAGCGGTTGATCAGTGTGGATTTACCTACATTGGTAGCTCCCACGACGTAGACATCCCGATCGCCTCGATACTGCTCCACTGCTTCTAGGAG
Organism: Paenibacillus sp. SN-8-1; assembly: GCF_050995535.1. NCBI lineage: Bacteria > Bacillati > Bacillota > Bacilli > Caryophanales > Paenibacillaceae > Paenibacillus > Paenibacillus sp. SN-8-1. The sequence continues at coordinate 1,514,040 of NZ_CP194782.1, read as the reverse complement.
ACGATCAAATCCCTTGTTCTGCTTGGCACTGCAGAAGATGATATCCTGAGTCCTCAGCCCGAGCTCCTTCGCCTGCTTCTGTACCCAGTTCAGCAGCTTGTTCCAATTGGTTACCTTGGGCAGCAGGTCAATCTTGTTCACTGCGAGCAGCACGGGGTTAGCACCCACGAATCGCTGCAAGCCGCCAATTACACTGCCTTCAAAATCAAAGATATCCACGATGTGGATGACAAGCGCATCCTTCTCCCCAATCTGACTTAGCAGACGCAGGAACTCATCCTGCTCCACCGTTACAGATGAGGATTCATTATAGTTCTTGATTCTGAAGCAGCGCTGGCAAATGACCGGTTCGCGTTCCAATGCCTGGATTGGAAGATAACCGGGTCTGTTCACATCTTCATTCTGCAGCTTCACGCCGCATCCGCTGCACTTTCTCCCTTCCGGGATAAGCGGTCCTTCTGTCATTAGTTCTTGTCCTCCTCGGTCCATACTCCAACTTTACGTAAACGCCTCTGTACAATACGCTCTACCCGGCGATTGAACCGGGTGACGAAGCCCTCATCTTCAAGCGCAATCGGCTGAACGAGCACCGTATACAGACCCATGCGGTTCCCTCCATAGACATCGGTAAGGAGCTGATCCCCGACCACAATTGTCTCACTCGGCTTAAATCCGAGCAGGCCCAAGGCCTTATGAAAAGGTATGTTAGATGGCTTCCTGGCTTTGTGAATGAATTCAATATTTAAAGGGGTGGCGAATGTCGACACCCTTCCCAAATTATTGTTTGACACGATCACAAGTTTAAAACCATGCTGCTTTACTTTTTCAAACCATTCTACAAGGATGGGTGTTGCTGAAGGTTCCTTCGCACCTACAAGCGTATTATCCAGGTCCGTAATGATGGCCCGGTAGCCTGAAGCGTAAAGTCCTTCCAGATCAATATCAAACACCGTATTCACCCGCAGTTTGGGCATCAACTTCTCAAACAAATGACGTCACCTCGGTTTCTACGACAAACTATACCATAATCTTTCTTTATAGTAAAAAAGAAACGCCCTGGGAATGCTGCTTCCCAAGGCATTGTAATTAGATGATTCCACTAACGCGAATATGACTTTTTCAAAGTTCTGCTTATATTCTGCAGCGTCACCCGAAGGGCTCTCCAATCCTGCTCCGAGACGGCATGCGGGCTGTACTTGGCCTTCTCAAATTGCAGCAGCAGTTCATCAAATGGCGGGGCCATATCAGGAGCGTCGTTCTTCCACCGGTTAACCGCTTCGCGTAGGGTCTCATGATCTTCTCTTGTGAAGCCCCGTCTTCTCATGAAGCTCAGCCAGCGGCCGGTCTCGACCACAACCTTTTCTCCGGATGTCAGTTCACGTCCTTTTCGCACACGCAGATAGACAAAGTGAAGCGCGCTGCGGTATCTCCATAGAAGATATCCACCCAGAATTAGCAGAATGCCAGCCGCTACGAATAGGATTAGGCGGGCTAGAGTGCCCTTTGTCTCATGTTTAGACACGTCTTCTGAATCAACATCTTCAGGTTCTGCCGAAGCCGGCTTTGCCGGGGTGTTAACTGCTTCATCGTCAGTCACATTCATTGGGGCGTCAAAACCCGGAGTTGCCTCAAAGGTAACCCAGCCATAATCTTCTCCAAAATACACTTCAGCCCAGGAATGGGCATCCGCATTGGTTACTATATAAGGACCCGTGGGTTCACTGGTCAGATTCTCCGGGCCTAGGTATTCCTGATGTCCCGTGGAAAATCCTTTGACCCATCTGGCGGGGATTCCGATCGAACGGGCCATAGTCACCATTGAGGTGGAGAAATAGTCGCAATACCCTTCTTTGATATCGAACAAGAAGCTCTCCACCAAGTCCTTATGGACTTTGCGGGACAGGTCCGGCGTGTTGGTGTACGTGTAGGTATTTTTGAGGTAATCCTGCAGCAGCACCATTTTGTCATAGGGGGTTTTCCCTTTCGCCGTAACCTTCTCTGCGAGCTGCGTCACACTGTCCGGGAAGTCGGAATCTAGCTGAAGATATTTACTCTCGAACCCGTTACGGTAAAGCTTGTCATAGGTTGCGCTGCGCAGCTCTTCCAGCGGAATAACGGGCATCTCTGACACCACTTTGTAAATGGAAGGATATCCGGCCTTCTTCGGATTATTGCCAAAGCCGTCCCATTTCACAGATCTGTCTGCTGGATACCATTTTGCGAGTGGGTCTTTAGCTTTCTCCTCATCATTCATCAGTGTGATCTTGGAGATCGAGTAGGCTCCGAACAGCACAGGGTAGCTTCGCTTACTGTTCATCACAATCATCTGCTCTACCTGCTCGGTCTTCACATTCTTTCCCAGCTTGTTGTTCTGCACAGACTGATCCAGAACATCAACAGGATCATTGGCCTGGTCATCATTACGGCTCCAGCCGGTGCCTGTATAGACGTCTTTGGTCTCCCCTCGCCAATAGGCAGCCTTAGGAGAAGTAATCGTCATGACGGTACTGTAATCAAAATTGAACCCGCTTCCAAGGTTGGAGTCGTCCCTACTATATCCTGAAGCGGACTGCTCCTGCTTCTTATCTGCTTCCTCCGACTTCCCATACTTGTTCTCCTTCATGTTCTGCCAAGCTGAGTATGGATCAGTCAGAAGCGGAGATACCTCAGGCATACTGATCCCAAGCAGCAGAACACAGCAGAATACCACCACAATATTTACAAAGACTCTAAATGGATACAGCCGTAAATGGCCCCAGCCCTGAGGGTATTTAATCTGATACCTGCGGAAGTGAAAGCTGACCAGCCATCCAAGTCCGGCGAAGACCGTCCATGCAACCTGAGTCCACAAATAGTAGATGGTGAACGAGTCCAAAATAGCGAATGTCACAATATTCATCCCTGTAAAAAGAAGGATAAATCCGCGATAAACCGCAAGGCGGATCGCAAGCTCGAACAAGCCCCATGCCGGTAGAGAAAACCAGATATAAGGATCCAGGCTTTTCATGAACTGAATGAATCCATTGGGTAACAAAGGTCCATCTGCAAAGAAAACATGATAGGAAGATAAGACAGAATAGTGAATAATAGCGATGACTATAACTTTAACGGTCCACTTGAGCCATCTGTTAAAAGGCAGCACGATCTCAGCCGCGCCCGCAGCAATCAGTACATCCAGAACAAGCACTGAAGTCTCGTCGTACCAGATTGGCTTGACGAAATTGATCCACTGGACAGCCATAATCATGACCCAAATAATACAAAAAATAAAATACCAGGAATACTGAACTCTGCCTAACCTGTTAATCATAACGGCCTCCTCTCATGGATACAGGAAGCTCCTGAAGAGAAGGGACAACAATCCCTCGCAACCCTTGTTGACTTAGAGAGATAAAGAAACGCCCGTCCTGCGGCGCTTCGCCGATAAATATATGATAGGGGGACATTTGGTTGGACTTCGCCCACTGCAAGGTCTCCAGTATTTCTTTATCCTTCCGGGAACTAATAAGCACAAAGAATGTACCAGATGCAAACAACTCCTTCTTGCCTGCCAGTCTATCCTTCAGATTGCCTTGGCCATCCGCCTTGATGTCCACCAAATGCTGCACCATCCGCTGCCGATCGGCAGCATTATTCATAGGAAGAAATCCCTTAAAGCTGCTGCCCAATGTACACATTCCAATGCTTATGCGCTCTCTAGCACTGTAATCCAGCAAGGAGGCCACCGTAGATACAGCAAGCTCGAAATCCGCCGGGTCCAGATAACTGCTCTGAGTGGCATCCAGCACCAGTACAGTCTTGGGAAGGGATTCATGCTCAAATTCCTTGGACTTCCAGCTTCCCGTCTTCGCTGTAGCATTCCAGTGAATTCTGGACAACCTATCCCCGTATACGTATTCCCTTACTCCATTAATCTGGGTCGTCTCACGCCGGGACAGCGACTGGGCGTTCTCGGGACCTGCAAACCGGGAATTACGGTCGGTTAAATGCCAATAAGGAATAAATACGGTCCTCGGCAGCACGTAGAAATCACCTTTAAAATCAAACGTGCGAGTATGCTTGATGAGACCAAAGATATCCTCTGCACTGCATTCCGTCTCCGCAAATGAATACCTGCCCCGCTCCAGAGGCGGTGTCTGGAATGAAATCTGTACCCCTGAGCGAAATCTGGGAATTACACTTTCTTCAAAAGCCCAGGAACCGCCACTGTGCCGCTGTAAAATCTCGCGCACAATTACGAATGGATGCGGCGCCCAGCCGCTATGCTCCAGGTTCAGCTTAACATGCACTTGATCTCCCGCCTGCATCAGGCCTCCCATTCCGCTGTCCATGGACAGCGTCCTTGTTCCGCTCAACTTCCTCAGACCGATCCGGCTGCAAAGAACCCAATAGATCATGAGGATAGTTGCCATCATCAGCAGCATGATGGAGATCTTACCGCCTTGATACACGGTATACATCAGACAAACGAACCACAACAATACCGGTCTCCATAATCGCTTCATCCCTGATCCTCCCTTTAAAGCCGACAAGCTTCGATTCACAAGCTTATCGCTCCACAGAAACCGGGACGTAGACTTGTCTAAGAATGTTCTGCAACACAGTGTCTGCGTTCAGACTGTCGAGCCTTGCTTCCGGTCTGATTAGAATCCGGTGACCAAGCACATAGGGAGACAGGGTCTTAATATCATCAGGAAGCACGTAGCTTCGTTCATTCACAAATGCATGCGCTTTCACCGCATTAAGAAAAGCGAGAGCTGCCCTTGGGCTGGCACCAAGCAATACACCTTCATGTTCCCGCGTACGACGAACAACCTCCAGCAGATAATTCAGCACCGCGTCATCAATATGTACATGCCGAACTTCCTCTTGAATTCGGGCAATTTCATCCATTTGAGTCACAGGCTCAAGCTGATCCACTGGCTGTCCCTTCTGGTGGGAGTACAGCATGGCTCTCTCGGTATTCTCATCGGGATAACCCATACGAAGCTTCATCATGAACCGGTCCAGCTGTGCCTCGGGAAGCATATAAGTCCCTTCGAAATCAATCGGATTCTGTGTAGCGCATAACATAAAGGGACTCGGCAGCCCGTAGGTCACTCCATCTACCGTCACATTGCGTTCTTCCATAACCTCAAGCAGGGCGGACTGTGTCTTGGTGGTTGCCCGGTTAATCTCATCGGCAAGTAGAATATTGGTCATAACAGGACCAGGCCGAAATACAAAGCGTTCCTCATGGGGATGAAATATGGATACCCCCGTAATATCACTTGGCAATATATCGGGATTGCACTGGATTCTCCGGTATTCGCCGTTCATGGATCTGGCCAGAGCCTTGATCAGCTGGGTTTTGCCCGTCCCTGGGACATCTTCAATCAAGACATGCCCCCCGGCAAGAAGTGAAGTCAACAATAGCTTTATCTCAAAGGATTTACCTAATATACATGATTCCAGATTTGATCTGATAGCTGTAACTACTTGCCCCGATTCTCTCATCAACGTCATGCCGACTTCCTCCTCATCAAAAAATGTTCGTCCATACAATTTACATTAAGCCTGTATATATCTTCCTATTGTACATGATGAAATAGGCCTGCGTATAGCTCCACTGCTTTCCAAAACTAATTGGATTAAGTTCCAAAACTTTGCCGGGCATGCCAAAAACACCGGTCTATCGTGACCGGTGTCAAATTTGAACCTGTATGTTATCCTTTGGGACGAACAAATAATGCGGCGAAGAACGAGAATATAATCGCGGAAGAAATCCCTGCGCTTGTCACTTCAAATATCCCTGTGACTATCCCGATCCAGCCATCCTTTTTGAGTTCTGTCATTGCCCCATGCACAAGCGCATTTCCAAAGCTGGTAATTGGAACCGAAGCTCCGGCACCTGCAAATTTGATTAAAGGCTCATACCAGCCAAACGCATCCATCAGGGCCCCAATGACCACGAGTGTACTCATCGTATGGGCCGGTGTAAGCTTAAACAGGTCAAACATAAGCTGGCCCACTACACAAAATAAACCTCCGATAATAAATGCCCAGAGAAATATCATTTGATCATGTCCCCTTCATTAATTGTTAATGCACGCCATCAATCCCGAATATGACATGGACCAAGCCGATTAGAAACGCGGTAACTACACCGAATACGATCACTGAGCCAGCCAATTTGAACATGTTCGCCCCCACACCTAACACGAGACCCTCGGACCGATGCTCCAGCGCGGAGGAGCACATAGAGTTGGCAAATCCAGTTACAGGTACAGCAGACCCTGCTCCGGCCCACTGGGCGATTTTGTCATATACACCGAGACTCGTTAAGATCACTGAGATTAGAATCATGACAGCTACGGTCGGATTGCTGGCTTCCCTGGTATCCATATGGAATATGGAATATGGAAATAAAAAACTGCTGCACTCCTTGTCCAACTAGACATATTAATCCGCCGACCAAGAAGGCTTTTATACAATTCGCCGCAATTTTCCTCGGAGGCTCATGCTTTTTGGCGATTTGCTTGTATTCTTCAAGGCTCGTCTTATTTGAATTCGAAGCTGATGAGGCGCCTGCTTCTGTATGAATCTGTTCAGCCAACCTGCTTCCTCCTTATCATCCGCCTTTGTTCGCAGCAATTCGTCCCCATCATTATTTGTCAGTGTGTGGTTTGTTATGATTGGTAAATCATCCATATGCCAAGACTAGAATAAAAAGAAAAACAGCCTCCGGCCGGAGACTGTTCAGTACATGAGCAGCAGGTGGGACTGTCTCTCAAAAAAATAGAGCACGATGACAAGCAAAATGAACAGCAGGCAAATCATGAGCAGCTTTTTCAACTGTACAATTGTCATTTGACTCCCTCCAAGCGAGACCTTCCACACATCGTATGCTTCCGGAAGGGTTCTGTGCATGTCTGTTGACCTTATGCTCATCAACTCGACAAGGCCTAAATCGTAGTTCATACTAGAATTATTGAATGAAAGGGGAGCACATCATATGAATGAGAACACACTTGAGCTATTTCGCACCTTGACTGAATTTCCTTCAGCGCCTGGCTTTGAGCGGGAGCTTCGCAGCTTCGTGAAAGAGCGGCTCTCTTCCTATACCGGAGAATTCGTACAGGATCGCCTGGGCAGTCTATTCGGCGTCCTCCGCGGTGATGAACAAGGACCTAAAGTCATGGTGGCAGGACATATGGATGAAGTAGGTTTTATGGTTACTGGCATCAGTCCTAACGGGATGGTCAGCTTCCAGCCCCTCGGCGGCTGGTGGAGCCAGGCCGTTCTTGCTCAGCGGCTGCAAATTATTACACCTGAAGGACGAATAGTCGGGGTAGTCGGCTCTATACCGACCCACCTGCTGGATGACGCTCTGCGAAGCAAGCCAGTAGACCTCAAAACCATGTATCTGGATATTGGTGCGGACAGTAAAGAAGAAGCCGAGAGCTTCGGGGTTCGTCCTGGACTGCAGATCGTGCCGATCTGTGAGTTCACTCCTCTGGCCAACCCGAAGAAGATTATGGCGAAAGCTTGGGATAACCGTTATGGTGTGGGGCTCGCCATTGAGCTAATGGAAGCTCTTCACAAGGAGAAGCTTCCTAATATTCTGTATGCAGGAGCTACGGTGCAAGAAGAGCTGGGGCTCCGGGGAGCACGAACCTCGGCGAATCTGATTCAGCCGGATATCTTCTTCGGGCTGGATGCAAGTGCCGCGAATGATATGACTGGAGACAAACGGCAATTCGGCCAGCTGGGCGAAGGAGCGCTGCTTCGTATCCTTGACCCTACCATGCTGACGCATCGAGGCTTGGTTGAATATGTACAGGACACTGCGGACACCCACAAAATCAAATACCAATATTTCGTATCCCCAGGCGGCACGGATGCCGGGCAGGTCCATTTGAGCGGAATTGGTGTACCTTCCACAGTTATTGGAGTCTGCTCACGCTATATTCACACCTCGTCATCCATTCTTCATACCGACGATTATGCGGCAGCCAAGGAGCTGTTAATCAAGCTGGTACGGGGACTGGACCGGACGACCCTTAATACCATTCTGGAGCGGAGCTAGGCTCTTAATAAGAGCCGGCCTATGCCCGGAGGCAGCAATTACAAAGAAAGACCTTGGCACCAAATAAGGTGCCGAGGTCTTTTTGTATTTTCAGATTTAAGATATATTTACGGGTTCAGCACAAATGAATTCACCAGCTGGCGAATCACATCTCCCCGGCTAATCACGCCCACGATAGTACCCTCGGCATCTACAACAGGGATTTTCTTAAAGTGATGCTTACCCAGTATCTCAATGGCTCTTTCCAAAGGATCGTCCGGTGATACGGTGTATAAATTTTTGCTGACCATAACCTGGCCAACCGAAGTCTCAAGCTTATTCATCACGGAGCTGTCCAAGGTTTCTGTCTCCGTCTGGATTACATAACTGAAGAAATCATAAACGCGGCCTGTACTTGGCTTAAGGTAGCGGATTACATCTCCATCACTAATCATCCCAAGCAGCTTATTGCTGTCGCTCACGACAGGAGCACCGCCTATTCGTTTATCAACCAGCTTTTGAAGCAATTCCCGCAGGGTTGTTGTACTACTCACCGTAACTGGACTTGTAATCATGAAATCTCTGACTTTCATATATACTCCCCCTATCTTTGGAGTTACATCTATATTATATTATATACCCAGAAAGTAAGCGTGTGCATTTATCACAGTAAAGAAGGTGATTCCTTAAATGGCCAAAGCGGATTACATGATGTCGATACTATGGATTCTCCAGACCCGCAGAAGTATCACGGCTCGTGAACTTGCAGAGGAACTGGAGATCAGTGTGCGTTCGGTCTACAGGTACATCGATTCGCTGTGTGCCAGCGGAGTTCCCATAATGGCGGAATCTGGGCATAATGGCGGGTACCGCCTCATGGAACATTTCCAGTCTGCGCCGCTGCTCTTTGACTCAGACGAGCAAAAGAGTCTCGTTCAGGCCGCACAGTTCGCTCAGGAGGCCGGGTATCCATTTCCAGATCATCTGAACCGGGCAATCTCCAAGCTGAAAACTTATATCGGGCCCCAGCAGCTTCAGCAAGTCATGCTCCATGAGAACCGGATCGGGGTCATCACACCTTCATCAGAGAAGATAGAGGATCATCTTCAATTGCTTAGTAAATGTGCGGCGGAAGGTCTAACCCTTAGCATGACTTATGCCAAAAGAAGTCTTACGGCAGCTGCAGAGCGTCTTCTTGATCCCTATGGGCTTGTACAATGGAAAGGGAACTGGTACGTCGTCGGCTACTGTCATCAACGAAGGGAAATCCGGAGCTTCCGCGTGGACAGGATACAGGCGATGTCGGTCACGGAGCTTAACTTTACGCCACCAGAAGCCTTCTCTGCCAGCGATTTCTTTATGAGCTCTTTGCTGCCCGGATCCGGGGAAGAGTCCGACCTGATCGAGGTAAGGATATCCGGGCAGGAAGAAGCGCTGAATGAACTTAGCAGGCACTGGTTATTCTCCCATACCCTTGTCAGCTCTGAAAACGGAGAAATTCTGTTCAGATTGACCGAGGAATCCATTCAGACCTTCGCGCCCTATTTCTTATTATCTTACGGCAGGGCAATCCGCATACTCGAACCTGCAAGTCTTAAGCTTAGAATGGTCGAGGTCCTAACCGGCATGCTTGAACATTATGAGCAGCCTGTACATGACTGACAGCAGCTGGCAGTGATCTTGTTCTATACTTGGCGAAGATACTTGGTACATGTATCTCACATAAGAATTGAGGAGGTCATTACATGCTGGAATTGAAATATGAAATCTATATCGGGGGCTCACCGGAAGAGGTATGGGAGGCTCTGGTTGCTCCCCATCAGGTGCGGCAAATTTACTTCGGCAGCGTGATTCACTCTACCTTCAAAGAGGGGGACCTTCTGGAGTATATTGGTCCAGGTCAAGATGGAGAGAACACTCTTCACGTGTTCGGAACTGTATTGGAGTTCAGTCCACAGAAGGCGTTCCGGTTCACACACAAGGTTGGACCTTCTTATCTTAAGGAACCGGATGCCGAGAATTATGAATCTCGGATTTCGTGGCTGCTTGAACCGGTCGGCGGGACAACCAAACTGACTTTAATCCATGACAATTGGCACAAGGATGATCCCTCGTACCAGGGAAGCCAGAACGCCTGGCCCATGATTCTCAGTAATATCAAGACGCTTGTAGAGACTGGCAGAACTCTAAGCTTAGGATGACAAGTGCTTAACAAGAACGCGGCTCAATGCGGGAACTGGCTTTCTATGGAAAGTCTATATTTTGCATGCAAAAGGGTCCACATTGCCATAACAACGGCTTAGTGGACCTGATTGCGGATTTGGCACTATGTCTATGTCCGGTAAGCTTCCAGGCTCTTGTTCAGCTGCTTCGTATCTGTATAGACGCGCTGATAAATCTCGAACAGGTCTGCGTATACTTGGACACGCTCCGGATTGGGCTTATAGGTTCTGGAATGCCGGATAAAGGCCGCTGCGCAGTCTTCAAGGGACTCATACCACTTCAGACCAAACGCAGCCAGCATGGCCGCGCCGAGTGCAGGTCCCTGCTCACTCTCAAGGCGTACAATCTCTGTACCGAAGATATCCGCCTGCATTTGCAGCCAAGCTTCATTCCTTGCTCCGCCGCCAATCGAGATAATGGATTCAATCTGCTGGCCCGAATCCCTGAGAATTCGAATAGACTCTGCCAGAGAGAATGTGATGCCTTCCACTACCGCTCTCACAAAGTGATCCCGGCTGTGACCGGCATCCATCCCGATGAAGCTGCCCCGAATCACGGCGTCCGCATGTGGCGTACGCTCGCCTGACAGATATGGCGTGAACAGGAGCCCGCCTGCGCCAGCCGGAATCCGATCCAGATTACAGAGCAGCTCATCGAAGGACAGATCTTTTGCAAACGTATCCTTGAACCACGTCATGCTGCTGCCTGCGGCGAGTGTCACCCCCATCGCGTAGAAGGCTTCTGGCTTACCGTGATTGAAGAAATGCAGCTTGCCTTCGTAATCTGCATCAGGATTCTCCTCATAGGAGAGCACAACACCCGAGGTGCCGATACTGCACAGAGTCTCACCTGGACGAAGTATGCCTGCCCCGATAGCTCCGCACGCATTATCCGCGCCCCCGGCAAATACCTGGACATGCTCGCCGAGTCCGGTAAGCTCTGTCATTTCCGGAAGGAGCGTTCCTACCCTCTCATCCGAGCCGGTAAGCATAGGACAGAGCTTACGCGGAATATCGAAGGCTTCCAGAATTTCCGGACTCCAGCGTTTGGCTGACACATCCAGCATTAGTGTGCCTGCTGCATCCGAATATTCCATCGAGATTCTTCCGGTCAGCCTGTACCGAAGATAGTCTTTGGGGAGCAAGAAGGTGGCAGCCTGGCTATAAACTTCCGGCTCATGCTCTCTTACCCATAGCAGCTTGGGCAGCGTGAACCCTTCAAGAGCGGGATTCTTCGCATATTTGAGAAGGTGATCACCCAGCTTCTGCTCAATCTCACGGCATTGCTTCGTCGTCCGTGTATCATTCCATAGAATGGCATGACGGAGCACACGGTGCTCCTGATCAAGCAGGACCAGACCATGCATCTGCCCAGAGAAGCTGATGCCGTCGATATCTTCGCGCGGCACCTTCGACTCGGTGACGAGTCTCTTCAAGGCCTTGACCGTCTGGGTTACCCACAGCTCAGGATCCTGCTCACTAAAGCCTGACTTTAGCTGAATCAAGGGGTATGACTCGGACGCTTCGCCCCGGATGCTGCCCTCCTGTTCTACCAGCAGAACCTTAACGGAGCTGGTGCCCAGATCAATTCCGATTACATATTTCATAGATTTCTCTCCTTATCACTCTCCGGGAGTATATCCAGAATCTCCGATCGATTACACAGATCGATTACAGGTCGCCCAAGATATATTGGTTGAACACGGAGCGAATCAGTTCCAGGCGGCCTGATTTTTTATTAATAGGATTATTCTCAAGTGCATACGCCTCAAGGGATTTCAGGGTTGCTGTGCCGGATAAGATTTCTTGACCGATCCCTTCCTTGAAGGTAGCATAACGTTCCTCAATCACCTTCTCAAATACACGGTCCTCGATCATTTTCGCCGCTACTTTAAGTCCTTTCGCATAGGCATCCATCCCGGCAATGTGAGCATAGAACAAATCCTCAGGCTCGAATGAACCGCGGCGAACCTTCGCATCAAAGTTAACACCACCGCGGCCAATCCCGCCATTCTTCAGCACTTCATACATCGTCAGTGTAGTCGTATAAAGATCCTGCGGGAATTCATCCGTATCCCAGCCCAGCAGCATATCCCCCTGATTCGCATCCAGCGATCCTAGCACGCCATTGATCCGGGCAACCCGGAGCTCATGCTCGAAAGTATGTCCGGCAAGCGTGGCATGGTTAGCCTCAAGGTTCAGCTTGAAATGATCCTTAAGACCATATCTGTGCAGGAAGGCTAGTGTAGTAGCCGCATCAAAATCGTACTGGTGCTTGGTAGGCTCTTTCGGCTTGGGTTCAATCAGGAACTGCGCGTCAAAGCCAATCTCCTTGGCATAATCAATCGCCATATGATAGAGACGGGCAAGATTATCAAGCTCAAATTCCATATCTGTATTTAGTAGAGTCTCGTAACCTTCACGGCCGCCCCAGAACACATAGTTCTCCGCACCAAGCTCTTTGCCGACTTCAAGGCCTTTCTTCACCTGGGCTGCCGCATAGGCATAGACGTCCGCGTTGCTTGTCGTACCTGCGCCGTGGGTGAAGCGGGGGTTCGTGAACATGTTAGCGGTGTTCCACAGCAGCTTAGTGCTGCTGGTCTTCATGTATTCTTTTATCATATCAACAATTACGTCCAGATTCTTGTTCGTCTCCTGAAGCGTCCCCCCTTCTGGGGCAATATCCCGGTCGTGGAAGCAGAAGAATGGGGCATTCAGCTTGCTGTAGAATTCAAAAGAAGCTTCAACACGGGCCTTGGCAAGATCCAGACCGGAATATTTATTCCAGCCGCGTACTGCTGTCCCCACTCCGAACGGGTCCGTACCATCTGCTTTGAAAGTATGCCAATAAGCAACGGCAAAGCGAAGGTGCTCTTCCATGGTCTTGCCGCCAATCTTCTCCTGTGCATTATAGTACTTGAAAGCCAGTGGATTAGTAGATGATTTACCTTCGTAAGCGATTTCATTAACATTTGCAAAATAACTCATTTAAAATGCCCTCCCAGACAGTATGATAATTGGATCTGCCCATATCTTACACCGGATAACTTAGTTTGTCTATTGAATAAACTAAGTTATTGATTATTTTTTAGGAACGTTCTACACTTAATAAAGTGAATGAAATAATGGCAGGCTATTACTTTTTGGAATACTGAGGTGCAATCATGCGGCAGCTTACGGGCGACCAATTCCTGGTCAAACAAATTAACAGCTCTATCGTACTTGATCTTATACGAACCCACTCCCCCATATCGCGGGCAGCCGTATCGGCCAAATCGGGTCTGAATAAAGGGACGGTCTCTAGTCTGGTCAACCAGCTTATCGAGAATGGATTAGTCGAAGAGTTGGGACAAGGAGAATCCAGCGGAGGAAGAAAACCGGTCATGCTGAGCTTTAATCAGCGTGCAGGGTATGCAATTGGGATCGATCTGCGAATTGATATGGCTTCTGCCGTGCTTACCGATCTTCAAGGGAGCATTGTACAGCAGATAGAGTCGTCACTTGAATCCATCGATTCTAATCTCGTCTATGCTGTTCTCTCCAGAATGATTCGTGAACTAATTGCTTCAGCGCCTGAAAGCCATTACGGAGTTGTGGGCATTGGTGTGGGTGTTCCGGGTATTGTTGATGACAACGGCACGGTTCTCTTTGCTCCCAATCTGCATTGGAAGAACGTCAATCTGGGAGGCTGGCTTAGGGAAGCGTTCCAAATTCCTGTGGTAATAGATAACGAGGCCAATGCCGGTGCTCAGGGAGAGAAGGCATTTGGAGCAGGCAAAGATCGAGACCATTTAATTTATCTCAGCGTCAGTCACGGTATCGGCACGGGGATTGTAATTAATCAAGATATTTATAAAGGGGTATCCGGATATTCCGGCGAAGCTGGACACACGACCATTGAAGCAGATGGCAAACCATGCAGCTGCGGCAATTATGGCTGCTGGGAGCTGTATGCATCCGAGCGTGCTCTTCTCGAAGAAGCGCGTCAATCAGATACTGTACATGAAGCAGCCAAAGCCTATATTCTGGATGGCGATGATCTGAGGCTCGAGCACCTGGTGCAGCTTGCGGAAAGCGGAAATGAGGAAGCGCGACGTATATTGAAGAACAACGGCCACTTTCTCGGGATAGGAATTGCCAACATCATTAATATTTTCAACCCTGAGCTGATCATTATCGGGAACCGGATTGCCTTGGCTGAACCTTGGATAGCAGATGAAATTCGGGAGACTGTGGCGAGGCGGGCACTACCTTACCATAAAGACAAAGCCCAGATCGAATTCTCCCACCTTAACATGGGAGCGACTGTGATCGGAGCTGCTTCACTCGCCTTGACCCAGTTCTTCGACAAGATGCGGGTATCTGTGGAGAGATCAACCTAGGGAATATATCCCGGTTGCTCCTCAGTCCCTGTCTGTCTCTTTGCCATAGCGGATAAATACCCATACCCCTGCTATAATGAACACCCCGGCCACCAGCTGCAGAGTAGTCAGTCTCTCATTCAGCAGCTGCCAGGCCAGAATGGAAGCCACCACCGGTTCACCGAGAACCGCCATGGACACGGCAGAAGCGTTCATATACTTTAGCAGCCAATTGAATAAGTAATGGCCGAACAAGGTCGGGATCAAAGCGAGAAGAAGGAATAATCCCCACTCTCTCTCCGAATATCCTCCAAATGGTATACCACTAACTACATTGTAGACAGCTAGAAATATGCCCGCAAAGGCAAATACACAGAAATTATAGACATAAGCACTGGTCCACTCCCGCATCCTCTTACCTATGAGAAGATGAGCAGACACCGCAATGACACTTAGAAAAGACAGGATATCGCCTACTAAAGCGGAGCCGGATAATGTGAAATCCCCCATGCTTATGGCTAGTGACCCGGTAATGGCTACGGCCATGCCTATTCTCATGGCTCTATTTGAACGAAGGCGGAACAAGAAGAAAGAACCAAGCATAACAATTATCGGCTCTAAGGTCAGTATGACGGTTGAACTAGCCACCGTAGTAAAGCGGAGGGAGGCCATCCACAAGAGGAAATGAAGTCCCAGCGCAGTCCCCGATACGAACAGCATTCCGAGCTGTCGTAGGGTCAGCTTGGAGAATTCAATTCTATATTTCCAGAGCAGCGGTACTAACAAGAGGTCTGTGATGAACAGACGGTACATGGCTATAGCGGATACCTCAGCCTGCGACCATTTTACAAAAATGGCCGCAAACGAGATGGCGACAATCCCCAAAACATAAATTAATTCAATGGAGAATCTGTTTTTTAGTGTAGGTTTCAAGTTATGCAGGTTCTCCTTTCCTGGAATGCCAGGGCGATTTAGATAGGAGCCAGGACTCCGTGAGGGGGTCCTGGCTCCATTTATTCAATTAATTCTGTACATAGGGGGGAACAACAAGGAGTGTGGCGGTTGCTGTATATCCTTGGTACTCAGCGGTAATCTGGGTTAGGCCCGGGGAAAGACCGGTGATATTACCCGCTTCATCAATGGTGGCGATTTCGGGATGCTTGATAGACAACTTGGATTCACCTGTCACGGGGATTACGCTTCCGTCTGATTTCATGAACAGGGCAATCGGATCTATTGTGTGATTGACGGTTAATGAGTACTCATTCGAGTCAAGAGTATATATCCCATCGGTCTCTCCGGGTTCATCGCCGGGCAGAACCGATTTATATCTCGTAAGGTTCAGCTGTTCGGCATTCTCAGTCTTGCCCAATAAGGCAAGACCTCCATTAGGCAGATAAGCTCTGTATCCGCCTGTTGAAGCAGATGCCGGAATATCTTGATGAAGCACGGAAGTTATTTTCCCGCCGAGACTGACCTTCACGGTCACCAGATCACCACGATCTTTGGTGGTGCCGATGACTTCATAACCATGATCCACAGGCTTCAGATAGTCAAAACTTGTACCCAACAGCTCCGGCGAGGAATCTGTCAGCCTCTTGTTCCATTGAGTCTGCCCGTCTTTATTGACCTTCCACAGACCTTCAGCATTGAGCATCGTATAACCATCGCCCTCTGGAGCAGCCTCGATCTGTTTGTAACTTAATCTTCCCCAGTCCAAGGACTCTTTAATTCGTCTGGACACAAACTTCCCGGAGGAGCTGTACTTTACAAGCAGCGGATAGCTGCGGGGCAAATTAACATTCTGGGTATCCCCTATGGCCCAGTATCCGCCATCTAGCGCCGGGACGGCATCCCGGAACGATTGGCCTGCACCGAAGTTTTCGAGGGAATTACTGAAGGTCCGCTCCCATTCCTTCTTTCCATCTCTATTTGTCTTAAGAATATAAGCTGGAGCCGTATCTGACCTGTTATAAGTCGAAGAGGTCACAATGAAACCGCCATCCGCGGTTTCCCTCACACTGTTGACCGGGTTTTCTACTACTTTAGATATGTAGATTCGGCCCCATTTTTTGCTGCCATCTGAAGATAACCTAAGGAGATAGGCAACGTAGCTGGGTCTCCCATCGCTGTTATCCTTAACAGCCGCCCCTATGATATAACCGCCATCACTTACCTGTGTAATCGTATAGCCGTGGAGCGCGTCTGTGTCATATTGACTATCGAAAAATTCCTTGTCCCACTCTACGGCCCCATTCTTATCGGTCTTAATCACATTCAGTTTGGTAATATAGTTCTCGCGCCCGGTCTTGTCAGCCAGAATTACCATCCCTCCATCTGCCGTTGGCGCCACATCACGGGGCTCATTGTAATTCGAGGAATCCCCATAGAACTCTGTCCACTCCTTCTCAAGGACAGGCGAGCCTGCCGATGCATTCCCGGTGCCGGATTCACTCAGCGAAAGACTCAATCCGAGACAGACTACCATGAATAACTTCACGTAATTTCGCACAATTGGCATAAGACAGCATCACTCCTTTATATGGAATAAAGAACTGATTTCATTGTGCAGGATAGCGCTCCGCATCCAACAGGTACGCCAAGATCAATCTGTCTATGAGGTTTGATGCATTTCACACCTCTGACCGCAGCAAGCCAATTTCTGTCCCTGGACATTTGAACTAGGCTGCTAAATATCTTCGCGGGATTATAAATTTTGGTCCGGAGCAGTGCGGCTTCATTCCACTCCCTGCCCCAAGCCTCTTCGAATAAAATTAGCCGAGATCGGCGTCAGCCCCAGCTCTCTCGACCAAATGGACAGCTGGCCTATATGATGGATCTCATGAGCGATGACGTGACGGATCACTTCAGCATACGTAAATTGATTGAATTGGCGTTTTTCTTCATCCTCAGACCACTCGCTAATGTAATCCTTAATCTCAAGCCTGCATTTATCCGATAAATTCCTTACTGACTCAAGGCTTGTATAATCGTCATATTTATAATGAAACTCAGGTACCCCCATTAAACCCCTGATCCAAGACTGCTCGACATCTACAATGTGCACCAAGGTACGTAGAATGCTCCCAACACCGCCTATACGCTCACGAACAAGCTTCTCCTGAGAAATTTGGCTGCACCAATCGAACCACTCTTCCCTTACCTGCCAATTGTACTCAAAAAATATATTCAACCTGATCACTCCAATCGCGTTTCATTTCAATTGATATGCCACAGACTAGTATTCGGCCAGCAGGTCTAATATTCCTTTGCCCATACTCAGCTCATCATCCATAATTATGCCGGAGTATGCTAACAACGACTGTGAGATAGAACAAGAGCCCGGGAGTATTCTCCCAGGCTCTTATTCTGCAATACTTCACTCCGTCAAGCATTCCCATGAAGTTCTTTGGGACTAAGCGGAATTTCGATTTTGAAGCAGGTGTATTCGTTACTACTCTCAAGCGTAATCCGTCCATTGTAGCCCTCAACAAGCTTTCTTACAATAGCAAGACCAAGACCGCTGTTCCGATTCTTCGGCTTCGTCGTGAACCCATGGTCAAAGATCCGATCTCGGAGCTCGTCCGGAATAGGCTCCCCATTATTGAGAACTTGAATGGTTAATTTCTTCTGTTCAACCCGGGCCAGTACCTCTACTGTCCGGTCAGCCTCATCTATATCCTGTACCGCATAGAAGGCATTATCCACCAGATTTCCGGTGATGCGGACGAGATTCGTAATTTTTAATATATCCAGATTCAGAAGCTCGAACCCGGTGAAATAATATTCAAAGTTAATCTTTCGTTCCAGCGCCTGAGCGGCTTTCGCTTGAATAAGCCCGTTAAAGGCGGGAACCTGGATATCAATAATTTCGTTAAATGATTTGTTAATATGAGTGAGGCTGTGGAGATAAGCCTCAAGTTCTTCATATTTCTTGATCCTAGCAAGTCCAGTCAGTGCAAAGATGTGATTCACGAAATCATGCCGATACTCCTTGATCGTCTTGAACAGGCTATCGATATTTTGAAGATACATGCTTTGCACATCATTAACAATTCTGCCCTGTCTCTTAATATATCTAACTACGGCACTAATCATTAAGGCCCCGATGACCAAAATAATCAAAGCCACGATCGATATTTTTACCTCTTTTTGGATCAGGTCCGATGTAAGCTGATCCATATCAGAAGTAACGATGATCAGCATACGATCGAACCCTTTGTTCACGTTATCTTCCAGACTAATAGGTGAGTAGGTTCTTAGCACAGATCTTCCATTGATCTCCATCACCTTATGCACCTTTTCCATCTTGGAGAAAGCTTCCTTGGCCATTGCTGAGTCTTCCGGGGAAGTATAATTATAATTACCATAGAGAAGCTTACGTTCCGAATGCCATTCAGGCTTATCCTTGGGAACCTTAAATTCTCCCTGCAAAATTTTATCATTCAAGATGCCAATTTCGAGGATTAACGGATTGCTCTTCTCCTGCTCCTCGATATTGAACTGAACCCCAGCCTTGTCTCTGAACCTATTAATAATACTTTCTGAGATATAAGGATCAATCAGATAATCCGTGGTCCCATCGTTGTAGTAACCCCATTTGCTAATCTTAGTAGGATCGGAGGACGAGGTATCAAATGGTCCCGCCCAGAAGTTAGGCAGGTTCTCGCCGAAGTTCGGAATCGGCGTAGCATTATGCTTTTCCATCAATTCTTTAAATACTTTATTCCACTTTCCAGACCCCCAGGTCTCTGTGGTCATCCCGATCTCTTTAGGATCGCTGGATTTCACTCCGATGAAATTGTTCTCTTCCTTCAAATACTTGAAGAGGGTCAAATCCTCAATCCCCAGCTTGTCCCGTATTTGCATGAGCTGTTCATTGGTCACATCTTCAAGCTTATGAGGCAGCATAGTTTGTGCTGCAATGGATGCAAGGCGCAGCTTCTCCGACAGAGCCTCCTCGAACAGCATTTCCCCTTTTTGCGTAATTTCAAGGGAAGATTTAATGTGAGAGGTCATCATCTCTATGCTCTGCTTCTGCCCGTCCAGGAGAGCACTTCTCATGGTGTAATAATAGATCCCGTTCAAAAAAATCAATAATAGGCTCATTACTAATATGTATACAATCATTAATCTTCTAAATCCAATCATCTCAGGAGTATTTCCTTTCTATTATTACTTTTGCCAAATTGTTATAACTATTTATCGACAAAATTCATCATTTTATGACACTTTTATTGTGCTAACCTAAAAATCTTGTTAAAAGCTATAAAACCACCGGATCCAAAGCTAATTTTAGCATGCTCAAAAGAAAAAAGGGTGAAATTTTCCACCCTTTGCTGTCCATTTCCTATGTTAATGGCAATCTGCATGTATGTGTGTACTATCTTTATTCGACAATCTTCTCAATATTCCTTTTCTCTTCTATACTAACCAGCAGATAACCTGGAAAATGACCTTGCACTCCAGGTCAAATCATGACTTCCCCGTCTATAGTCACTCTGTCCATCTCACAAGATAAGGATGCACGTCACGAATAGACAAGTATTGCGCCATGGATCCGAACTCTCCTAGGGGATCAAGCTCCATATAGCGGTTAAATTTTCGAATACGATCCTCCTCCCTCATCCATCCAAAATGCATAAGGCGGATGTCTGAAAGCGCATTGGGAAGCGTGAAAATATTATTAGGAAATCTTCCGCAGTGCTGCGGCGTTTCTCGCCAGGTATATTCAAAATCTGGACGGTATCTTATTAAAAAAGGACGGTATGTCTTGTGTGAGCTCCAAAATTCATCTTCCCTGTAATAATCTTCGTTCCAAAAGTCATATAAGCGAAAACAAAACACATCCGTGTGAGTCTGATTAACAAGCTTTGGCAGCTCCTTGTTGAACCTATTCTCAAACATTTCGTCCGCATCGAGATTCAAGATCCACTCGGGATTGGTGGATATCGTCTCTTGCCATTGCTGCTTACGAAGTTCAACTTCATTGGAGAACTTGGATGAGGTGTTGCTGACCAAGTGTACAGGAATGCCGGCAAAGTATGACTTGCATATATCCACCGTATCATCGGTGCTGCCATCATCAATAATGACTACTTCGTCAATATATTTCCTGTGTTCTGCGATAACTTTCTCTAAGTATCGTCCGCTTTCATTTTTCACGATCATCGACAAGGTTAATTTCGATCTCTCTCCCGTAATGACATGAGGTGCTTGATTGACAGGTGTGGCTTGATCCATTCCTTGATCCGATGAGGTTCTGGATACGAACTCAGGAACACCTTTAAGATCAGAGTCCCGGTAAATATGGTAGGCCGGATAATGGGTATCCACGTATAACCGCAGGCCAAGCGCAGCAGCTCTTATACAAAAGTGCCGATCTTCTCCCCAAAACGAAAGATTCGGAATTTGCTTGAAATTCACACCGGACCTCAGTGACTTTTGGCTAATTAAAGTGCATGCTCCCAGCCCCCCTACCTCATAGACTCCGGGAGTCCTCATTTGCTGAATGAACTCATCATAACGCCGCTTTTTCTCATCATCTGTAAGGTTCTCACCCCGAACCTGCTTCCATTGAATGTACTCATCACTCATCCACACTTGAGGTTGTTCCCCAGCCTCAGGCTGCCATTTTGTCCAAAAGATTTCTGAAATAATGTCTTTCCTGAGGGATACTAAATGATCAACAGTCTGGGGGTATAAGAGAATATCGGAGTCCACTAAAAATAAATAATCATATTCCAGGTCTAGCGCGTGCTGAATAATCGTGTTTTTGATATCCGCGACATGCCACACCAGGCTCTCATTCCAATAGTGAGTTCTGTCATCACGCACATAATCAGACTGATGTTTGGTCTTGATTATGGTCACTTTATTGTTAATCTGCTGAAATTCGAGTAAAAGTTCGCTGGACCTAATCTCTTTGTTATCGTCAATAAACACAAACGAACAATCAATCTCCGATTGATTAAGGCGACTTAGCGACTCAAGGAAAGGTTGTAAAATCGAAGGTTTTTGATGAATAGGACTAGCCACCAGAACTTTTACTTTACCCATGCGTCTCAACCTCTTTTTGCAGAACCGAGTCTAAATATTTTTTGTTTTGAAGTATCTTTGTATCGCTTGGCCTATATATTCGGGCCTCTTCATTATGCTTGTAGGCTAACTCATATTGGCCTATCCGGTCATAGCACACACACAGCTGCAGATGGGGTAACCAGGTTGAGTAGCTTGGATTTTTAAAACCCATGTTGTCTATGGGCAGTTCAATTGTGGTGGCTAGTTTATACCAAAAAATAGCTGCATTAAAATTTTGCTTGGATAAAAAGTAAAAGCCTAATCTACAGCAAAATTCCGGCCTTGGATGATCGTATTGAAACGAACGCAAAGTGGATTCAAGCTGTTTCTTAAAATCCGCAACAGCAAAATAACAATCGGCCAGTCTCCCACATGCAGAAATGTTATCCTCGATCCAGCCTTTATCCGTTGATAGAAATTTCTCGTAATACTCAATGGCACGCTCATACTGCTGGTGATCCCGTAATTCGTTAGCAAAATAGAATAAATCCCGAGGGGTAAATAATTTGCCTTCTGACAATTGTTTTTCGTATATCATCAAATTTCTATCTGTATCGTGCCGAATGCTTTTATGGGTGACTGCTATATCACCGGTAAAAATATCTCCGCTCACTTCCAAATATTCATGGACTGCCCCAATCCATTTAAACTGGTTGCTCCTTTTGACCAGCCGATTTCGTACGGATTTCATAGTTACATTGCCGTATTCATCAGCGGCCAAGTGATACTCCATAGTCACAGAGTCAATAGAGGCTTTGAGCTCTTTCTTCAATAGCTTCAGCTTACGTTGATCCTTCTCCAGAAACACGTCATCGGCGTCGAGCCACAAGATAAACTCTTTGGTTGCTTGCTGAAAGGCGAAGTTCCTTGCCTTGGAAAAATCATGAACCCATTCAAAATCAAAAATACGATCCGTATACTTTGATGCAATCTCTTTTGTATTATCGCTTGATCCCGTGTCGATAATATTGATTTCATCCACAATATTCTGTACAGATTCTAGACATCGGCCAATTGTGTCTTCCTCATTCTTCACAATCATACATAAACTTATGGTTATCATTCATCAATTGGACCGGTTGAGAACAAAGCCATTCCATCGATCCTCCCCTTGCAGTAATTAGATGAGAAAAATTAAAGGCTTACTATCTCTATCCTTTAGATCATATGCTCATAATGCCAGTACAAATTATTGATTGATTTGTTTTATGTAGTATTGGAAGGATTGAACGAACTCTTAAGTAAAAACATGCTCTCTGTCATTGAACAGAGAACGACAAAAAGCCCTACTCTGCCACAACGGCGGAGCAGGACTTCCTTCGATTATAATTGCTTGGTTACTTGGCTTACTCAACCGGTGTGTACGTCACCGTATACGTTAATTCCGTAGTTTTACCGTAGCTGTTGCTTGCCACGATTTTGAATGTGTTTACACCCGGTTTCAGCACCAGATTGGTACTGCTGCTGTAAGAAATTTTCTGATCGTTGATGAAGACATTAGGACTGTAGTCGTTCTCATCAGATACAGACCATGTAAGCGTAATAGAAGGTGAAGATGTTGTTTCTGGAGCATATCCCAATTTTAGAGAAGGGGCGGACGGCGCAAAGTTAATGTTATGGGATTCTTGTGTTACTTGACCCAATTTATTGACTGCCTTGATTATTACCGTATTTTGACCCTCCTTGAGCTTCAAGGTGGTACTGCTGCTATAAGAAATTTGTTGGTCATTCACATAGACACTCGGATTGTAGTCGTTCTCATCCGTAACATTCCAAGATATAGTTACACTATTCTTGGTTGTGTTTTCCGGAATGGAGCTTACTTTAAGAACAGGACCACTGCTAACAAAATTAATCGTTTTTGTCACAATTGTAGATTTACCCAGCTTGTTTGTAGCTTTAATGACAAGCGTATTTGTTCCTTCTTTTAATTTAACCGAGGTACTGCTGCTGTAAGAAATTCTCTGATCGTTGACATAGACTTCGGGATTGTAATCATTCGGATCAGATACAGTCCAGGAGACAGTAACCGAATCCTTGTTGGTGGTTGCCGGCAGATCAGTAACCTTTAATACAGGACCTCCCGTCTGGAAAACAACATGCTTGGTCACCACAGTCGATTTTCCAAATTTATTCTCCACTTTTACTGTAACTGTATTATCTCCTTCTTTTAAGTTCACCGTGGTACTGCTGGCATACGTAATTTTTTGGTCATTCACATAGACAATTGGACTCGGATCATTATCATCCTTAATCGTCCATGCCACAGTAATACTCTGTTTATCCGTAACTTCCGCCACCCCAGTTACTACTACAGAAGGAGCACCTTTTTCAAATTTAACCTGTTTTGTGACAGTTTGCGTCTTACCGCCAGGTATTCTTGCAGTTACGGTGTAAGTATAAGTCCCCTCATCCTTAAGCTGAATTGCAACACGGAATTGGCCTTGAACGACCTCAGCAGCTTTATTGTTAATATACACACTGGCACCCTTAGTAACATCTCCTGTTATATAGAAAGTTGGAGAAGAGGTGGTTTCAGGAGCATCCACATTAAGTGCAAGTGAAGACTGACTTTCACTAGATGCGCTTTTGAGCACACGGTACAGTAACGAAGCCGCTTCCGCACGGGTTACCGCTTTTGTCGGTTTAATCGTGTAATCTTCATAACCGGTGAGAAGCTTCTTCTCAACAGCCAGGGCTAAGTATGTACTCAGATTAGGAGATACATCATCAGCATCTCTATACCGATCAAGGATATCCGGATTCTGAAGATCATCAGGCTGATATCCAAGTGTTTTTACAAGAGCTACAGCAACATCTTCACGGGTCGCTTTTCCTGTCGGATCAAAGAAAGCTTTTCCATTTGGAGGGTAATATCCTGTCAAAAATTCTTTAGAAGCTTCCACCGCAGGAAATGACCACCTCGACTTAGCAACATCCCTATACGTTTGTGCATCATCTGTGGGTATATCCAGATAAAAGGCCAACGTGATTAACTGGGCAAATTCCTCACGGGTTACCGGTGACTCCGGCTTAAATGTATGGTTCTCAAACCCTTTGACCACACCTAAGCTAACTAAACTGTCAATCGCATCTTTGGCCCAATATGTACCCTTTACATCTGTGAAAGTTGAGCTTTCTTCTGCTCCTGCCATGCCCGGAATCAATAGAAAAGCGGCTAGCAGCATAACGGAACACTTCAGCATCCATTTTTTCATGATATTACTCCTTCTCTTTAATTTGTGACCTATTGGCATCTATCAATCTATCACCTAGGTCTATTCTACTATGCATATATAGATTTGGCGATATGTGGAAATAAACACTTTATGACTTTTATCCTGATGATGCAGAAAACCCCAAAAAGTCTGCTTCAA
Source organism: Paenibacillus sp. SN-8-1 (assembly GCF_050995535.1). Taxonomy (NCBI): domain Bacteria; kingdom Bacillati; phylum Bacillota; class Bacilli; order Caryophanales; family Paenibacillaceae; genus Paenibacillus; species Paenibacillus sp. SN-8-1. The sequence continues at coordinate 1,488,953 of NZ_CP194782.1, read as the reverse complement.
GAGCATACCTTTTTGGGGTTATAGTAGAGCGCTAGAATACCGACAGCTGAAGTCGCTGTCAACAGCGTGTGTACAGGTTTAGATAGCGAAAAAAAGCCTGGAAGCGCAGCTGCTGCCACATTTCCAAGCTTTGTTGCCGCTTCCTGAGAGAAGCGTTCTAACTCTAGATTCCATTCAGATTAAGAGGTTCTTGTTCATTTCCTTCGTTAACATCATCCTTCATCGTATTCACAGGCGTTGTATTTTTCGCATTCTCCAATGTATCGTTCACGAAAGCCATATCTTGATTCTTGGCCTTCATGTTTGTGGTTCCTCTATAATTTCCGCTGTGAGATTTGTTCTCCATGTTCATACACCCTCCTTTGCTATTTTAGTTCAGTTCATTCCACTTAGCTTTTACCATATGCTGAATTTTATGTATTCCTAAGCACACGGAGTATCCTGTCCGCAGCTGCCTTTGTTCTTAACGCGGCTTCTTTGGCCCCTAAAGCTGGAAGCTCCTTACCAAATGTCTCCACGGACACATAGCTGTTATATCCGATCTTGCTGAGGCTTTCGAACATGGTGGACAAGTCAATAATCCCTTCGCCCGGCAGCAGACGCACCTGGTCGAGCTGTTCATCCACCGGTAGGCTCGGAGCATCGTTAATATGCACCAGCACGATCTGCTCTGGTCTAAGATTCAATATATCCTGCGCCGTTCCACTGGAAGTGAACCAGTGGAAGCTGTCGAACAAGAGACCTACGTTCGGCTCTCCAATGGCATCAATCAGATCTAAGGCTCCCGGCAGATCATGGATAAAGTCATATTTTTGCGTCCGCAAGGTCTTGGGACCCACCCATTCGAGTCCGAAGCGAATTCCTTCCGCACCTAATATTTGCGCACACTTCCGAAGTCTCGCCACCGTGCGGCAGGTGTATTCTGCAATCGATTCATCTGTAGTTGGCATGAGCCATGTACAGCAGCGCTCCACGCCGAGCTCACGCGCGAATTTAGCCAGACGAGGCAGCTTGGCCAAATCTTGCTTGAACTCTTCTTCGCTCTGGCGGAATTCGACAGGAAGCCCGATACAGCCAAGTATAAGTCCTCTTGAAGACAGTAATTCCTTAGCCGCCTCAAGAGACTGCTCTTCCGCAGCCTTGGCAAATGGCCGAATGTCATATTCAATCGCCGGAAAGCCGGCATCGCGTGCTGCGTCCAAAAACTCAAGGAAGGTTCCGCCTGTTGTTACAGGATTAAGAGTAAGAATCAACTTCGTCCACCTCGCTTCACAGTATTAGTAATAATTGCTCTTATTATAAATGATCATGCCAAAGGCTGCTGATCAGATATCAGCAGCCTTTTCAGAAATTTTTCCTATTTCGTTGTTATGCCAAGTGCACAATCAGGGGTAGTTTCCTGGTAATCATTTTTTCTACTTCAGGTAGGTATTGCCGGCCTCTACAATTTTCCCAGGACCATTTAGCACGTATACCCGCGCATTCCCCTTACCTGAGCAATTCAAAGTAATGCTTCCATTAGATACAATCTTGGTGTCGCCAGTAACTGCATCTACATAGGTTCCATTCGGAACTCCAGTAAAGGTTGCATTTCCCGAAATGGTTACCAATGCAAAACTATCGAGACCTTTAGCAGTATCTGTATATCTTCTCTTGAACGCCAAGTCTCCGCTTACATTCTCAGTGGAATATTGACCTTTCTGCAGGGCAGGCACTGCTCTTCTGATCAGATTCAGCTGACGGATGTGCTTCGCAAGTGGATAATTAAGTGAATCTGCAAGTTTACCTGTGGCATTCGTATATTTACCAAAGTCTTGAGCTGTTACGCTGCCTTCAATATTATCTCCAAAATAAGCTCTTCCCGTTGTGCTAAGTGGGGCATTCGGGCCCGGATCAATGACTTTACCTTTTTGGAACTCAATTTCAGAACCGTAGAAGATAGCTGGAATTCCACGGAAAGTGAACAAGAGATCCAGGTTCTCTGCCCATGTATCCTGTGTGCCTGCGAATCTCTGATTCTCAGGTGCTTGATCTGGAGCATAGTCATGGGAATCGATATAGGTTACATTCCAAGTCGCATCATTATAGAACTTGTCTCCGCTTCGCATACTGAATGCTTCCTGTGCTGTCTTAAACGCCCAATGCATCGGGAAATCAATTACATTCATACCTGAGCTCATGGAATAGTCAGGAGCATGGTAGTTATTTCCGTTAAGCACGGCGTTGTTTGAAGTAGGCTGTCCTGCTGTCGTGGAGTTGTCTGCCCAGTTCTGCTCAACCGAAGCCTTATTGGAAGCGTAATCATCTTTGCCATCACCCGGATAAGCTTTGGATTCTTTCCAAGTATAGAATGGTGTAGAGATTGCTGGGATTCCGCTGTTCCATACGTCGCGATATCGGGTAGCTACTTCACCAAATATATAGAAGTCGGAACCGCCTCTTGCCTTCCAGGCAGGAATGAAGTATTTGTTGAAAATATATCTGCTGACATGCTTAACCGTATCTACCCGGAAAGCATCTACACCCATATCAATATACTTATTATAGGTATCAACCAGGTAGTGATCGACCAGAGGTTCTTCCGTGTTGAGGTCTACACAGTCTCCGGCAATCTGACCGGTCTGAACCGTATAGGATTCCCAAGAGAGACTCTTCTCCGTATGGTAGATGTTATTATTGGTCTCCGCAGTCTTCATTAGAGCCAGTCTGGCCTGGTACTGCTGATCGGGTGTCATAGAATCATAGTTGGCAGGTAATTTATCTGTAATCTTGACCATGTTATTAACAGTATCAGGCTTAGTCGGATCTTTCTTGAACATCGGGAACAGATTCTCCTCACCGAAATTGCCGGTATGATTGACCACGATATCCTGAATAATCTTAAGACCTTTCGCATGAGCTGCATTGATAAGGTCCTGATAAGAAGCCCCCGCTGATTCAAAACGCGGGTCTACTTTGGCGAAGTTAATCGCATGATAGCCATGGTAGTCATAACCACTGGCATTCTGTACAACTGGAGTAATCCAGATTGCACTAAAGCCAAGGGCTTTGATGTAATCAAGCTTTTCGATCAAACCTTTGAAGTCTCCCCGCCAAGCCGGGTCTGAATCCGGATTGCCTGCTTTGGCATCATCCCAAGCGTGCACATTATTACTCTTATCCCCATCATAGAACCTAGAAGTTATGACGAAATAAATGCTATCTTCCCGGAAGTCCCCGCTTTTGCCGATGTTATAGACAAAGTTTTGTGTGGTCTGATTACCAGCACCATCAATAACCAGGAATTTCAAGGTTGTTGTCTTGGAGACCAGAATTCCCGGACCCGTCATTCCAGCTGAAGCATTCCCCGAGATATAGACCTTCGAGTTTTTGGTAGGTTCGGTTCCATCTTCGGTATAGTAGGCTGTAGTCGCAGCAGCTTTGTTATCTTTTACAATAAAAGATACGGTAACCGCCGTACTTGAGTTCCCTACTGGCAAATTTGGTGTAATTGTTGGTGGTTTTGAGTCCGTGTTCTGGTCAATGACATATGCGAATGAGACTGGGCTCCCTGCTTGACCAGCGGAATTGACGCCCAGAGCCTTGATGGTCATGGATGCATCTACTTTAATTCCCGCAGTGTATATAGTTGAAGAGGTCGTTGGCGTTGTTCCGTCTGTTGTGTAGTAGATTTTATCTCCAGTATTCGAACTGGTTAGTGTAACCGTTTGCGCAGCATCATAAGTCTTAGGTGCCGGTGAGGCCGAAATGACCGGTGTCTTAGGACTCTCGGGATTTTCGTCGTACCACTTGTTATCCGTGTAGTACCAGCCCTCTTTGTCACTTCGGGACAGGTTCGCTGTTTGTTTGCCATTGCTATCATTAAAGACAACATTCGTACTCGAAGCTCCGTCAATCGTATAGCTGTACCAATCGTTCCCTTCCGGCTTCATCAGGATACCCGGCCATGCACCACTATTCGGCACAGAGGCTGGAGTCAGGTTCCAATAATGAATGCGGATCGCGGAGTTCCAGTCAGCGCGTTTCTTGACGTGAACGGTTAATCCAGCAGGCTTGGGATCTACCGAAGTATCAGACGATATGACTGACATATAGTCGATATTGATATTTCCGCTGTCTCCCGAATTATATTTGTAAGTAATCGTATTATTCCCTTGAGGTAGGGTGAGCGTCTCCGTCTGGTCAGCCCAAGTATCCCAATTTGCCAAATTGGCCAGAGTCGTCTGCTTCACCAAGAGTCCATTAACGTAGATCGAGACTCCCTTGGCGCTGCCAGTTGAATTCGAATAGTGCAATGTAGCATTATAAGTACCCGTCTCTGTAGTCTGAACGTTAAAAGTCGCAGATGCACCGACAGTCAAATAACCATCAACAAAGCCTGTCCCAGAGTAGCCTTTATGATCCGTATTTACCTTCGCACCTCCTGACAGCGAGGCGCTCTCAGCTTCATACTTCTGAGTGCTTGCGGCAGCGTTGGTCGTGCTGACCAAGGCACCGTCAGTCAATCCCGACAAACTGAATGAAATGGCAAATACGAGCAGTAAAGCAACAAATCGATTGAACCTTCTCCTTATCAAACAAATAACCTCCCAATCCTGAAATAGTATAATTGGTTTTACGCAATCGTTTGCGCTGAAGACAGCACTTCGCTCAACTTCACATCATGCAGAGATGCACTCATTTCTAATATCAATTGGTCTCCTTTCAGTAGTTAAATGATGACAACATATTCAATACCGCCTCACCTCCCTTCGTGAAACCAGCAATTTCCGCTCTGAAATGTATGCGCTTGCAAGTGCGTGTTTTTCATATCTTTGCACGCATAACTCCAATAATAAACAAATTAATTGGATATTATTCTCACAAGTTTTACACATTGTACCTGAGTTTCATATGACCAAAATTAAAAAAAGGCAACCCGTGGACCATTTTGAATGACCACCGGTTGCCTTGCTATTTGACTAATTAAGCCAGTATTAATGCGGACTTATACTGCTTATCGATCAAGCTTCAGCAGCTCTCGCCAAGCGACTTCAATATTTTTGGCTGCTTCTTCAGGAGTAATCTTCTTCAGCAGCATTTGTCCCAAATTGGGGGTGAAATCGCCGAACATTTCTGCTCCCTCAACAATACGGGGACGAGGCTTAGCTGCATCAAACACCAGCTTAAAGCCCTGAACGATATTATCAGAAGCAAGACTAGGGTCCTTATAGACACTTAGACGGCTAGGTAAAGTCTTAACTTCCTTCACCTGCTTGGTCTGGGCCTTTGAGCTTGTTAAGTATTGAATCAGCTTATAAGTTTCTTGAGGATGCTTGCTGTACTTGGAAATTACAAGACTGTGACCGCCTGCCGGTGAGCCTTGGCCCTTCGGTCCTTTCGGAACGGCCGCAATGCCCAGATTGCTCGGGTCCTTGAACTCACTACCTCCAAGCAGGTCCCCTACAGCCCATGGGCCGTTAATAATCATCGCGGATCGACCTTCTTTGAAATCCGTCATCATTGTATTATAACTATCACTGAAATCCGGGTATGGCTGTGTAACTCCGGCATTGCGCAACTGGAGCATGAAATCCAGACCTTTTATGGAATCAGGAGAAGCAATGTGGACCTTTCGGTCGTCAGTCAACGTCTCTCCGCCAAACGCCCAGATATAAGGAAGAGCATAATAGGAGTCATCCGAAACATAGATCCCGTAATGTCCATCCCTAGTAGCTTTCTTCGCTATAGCCATCATTTCATCCATTGTCTGCGGAGGATTTGTATATCCAAGCTCCTTAAGAATCTGTTTATTGTATAGTAACGCAGGAGCCTCCATTACGGTCGGCAGTCCATATAATTTATTGTTAATAACTACAGAGTTAAGCGCTGTTGGATTGAAATCCGCCTTATCCTCAGCAGAAATTAAGGAATCAAGTGGCTGCAGAAGCCCTAGTTCAACGAACTCGGGAACCCAAGAGTTATCGGACCTGAATCCATCCAGTGTCTGATCGCCCAGCATTGCCGTCTTGACATAATTTGAAGCAGAACCAAAGGCAACATCCACAACTTTCACCTTGATTCCAGGATTCTCCTTCTCGAAATCTTTGATACGGCTCTTGAAGAACTCAGCTTCTTTACCATCATAAGTGCTCACAAATGTTAGTGTTACAGGCTGCTCTGACTTGGAAGAAATAGAACAAGCACTTACTAATATTAAAGATAACACTAATAGAAAGGCCATAAATCGTTTTATTATCATGCTGTATCACCCCTAGCTTTTGAAATTATAAACGGAATTTACCGATAAGCGTCTTAAGTTCGTCGGCTGATTCCGCCAGCGCGCTTGACGAAGCCGAGATTTCCTCCATTGAAGCCAGCTGTTCCTCGGTCGATGCAGCCACACTCTGTGTACCCGATGAATTCTCTGTTGCGACCTGAGAGATTAAAGTGATTCCCGAGACTACAGTTTCCGTATCTGTCATAATATCGGTGGTTGACGCGGTAACACCTTGCACGTCGTATTCAACCTGATTAATGAGCTCCATAATTCTTTTAAAGGATTCTCCGGCTACTTCTATGAGCTCAATCCCCTTTTGAACCTCAAGAGTTCCCTGCTCCATTTCGAGTGACGCCACACTAGCTTCCTCCTGAATCCCCTTAACCAGGCCGCGTATCTGATCAGCTGAGACACGGGACTGCTCCGCAAGCTTACGTACTTCTTGTGCCACAACCGAGAAGCCGCGTCCTTGTTCACCAGCTCTTGCTGCTTCAATGGCTGCGTTCAATGCGAGCAGGTCGGTCTGGCTGGCTATATCCATGATCAGCTGTGTAGCTGTACCAATTTGGATGGCCTGCTGCTCCAAATCGTCTATAACTCCTGCAAGCTTGCCATTGCTGCTCTCTATTGTACGAATTTGCTGAATAACCTTAACCAAATCATCTTTGCCTTGCATAGCTGTTGCCGAAGTATGGGTGACTGTCTGCAGCACAGCTTGTCCGTTGCTGGCTATGTGATGAACCTTCTCCGAGAGGTTCGTTATCGTGTTCAGGTTATGGGCAACCTGAGTCGATTGACTCTCAGTACCTTGCGTAATTTCCTGCATAACCGTAGCAATATACGAGGTAGCTTGGCTTGTCTGTTCAGCACTGGCCTGCAATTGCGCGGAAGATGCGGCTACCTGCATGGATACCATTTCCGCACTTCCAATGACCGTACGCAGTGAACCTGTCATTGTATTAAATGCCTCAGCCAATTCGGATAGCTCGTCCTTTCCCTTGAATTTTAAAGTCTCAACCTGAAGATTTCCTTCGGCTACCGCGCCAGCAGATTGAATTAACTTCCGGGTACGGCTGATCAAATAACGAGAGAGCAGATAGGCGATTCCGACAGACAATAGTATGGCTATGCCAACCAGTGAGTAATTGACCAGCTTTACCCTTTCATTCATGCTGGAAATCTGGTTTTTGTACGATTCAATTTTTGCCTGTTCATCCTTCATGAAGGACAGAAGGGAGAAGGCGACCGGATCGAAGGATTCCTTGCTGTATTTCTCTTGAGCTGTTAAGGTCTCCCCGGCTGCTTTTTTGTCCATTAGTTTTCGTTTGTAATCAATATTCTCGGACCACAGTGTGCGGAATTGCTCGATCTGCTTCAAGCTGCCTTGATCCTTGGTCATTTTCTTAAGATCAGATAATTCAAGATCCACAAACTTTACCGTTTCATCAAAACGGCTTTTAAAATTACCCATCAAATTGTCAGGAGCAAGCAAATAATGCGCTCCATTATCATTTGCTGTTCTAGCAAACAGGTTCAACCTTTGAATGACTTCCATCCTTTTCTGAGACTCAAAAATACTATCATTTAAGCCCGAGATAAGCTGGTTCATAATCGTAGTAACCGTTACAGTTATTAGGAACAGTAAGATTATGGAGAAAAAGCTGAGTAACAGTCTAGTTCGAAGTTTAATTGCCAAAGTTAGGACCCCCGATTTTTTAAATAAAAAATTAAGTAGAATGCAGCAGCAACACACTACCAAGTTACATGGACAAACCATATATCGACAAAAGGTAACATTTCTTTAACTTTTCAACGAGGTAAAAGTAACCAACAGTATGAATGCGAAAAAGCCCGGGATTGTTATCCCGGACCTCTCTTACGCTTTATCTTGTTAAACTCGTGACACACAAATGCCATGAAAATTAATTAAAAACGGTACAAATCTTCGATGTTGCCTTGATTCCGTTCGGACCGTTAATAATCGCGTTCCCTTGCTCCGTATAGCTCGTTCCGGCCCAGTCGTTAGCCATATCCAGATACTCAAGTCCGCTTCCATTTCCTTTCCAGGACCATCCCAGATAACCTACGCCTTTTTGCTGGCTATAACTCATAATGGTTGCCTCATCAACATCGCCATTCGTATGCTTAATACCGAATTCACCTATCACAAGTGCCAAGTTTTTGTTGAGAACATTGTCAATGTTGCTTTTTACCGTTGAAGCATTCCCTCCCGCATATTCATACATATGGATAGAGAACATGGTATTTTTCTGAGGATCGGAATTAAACACCTGTGTTCCATAGTCGAAGATCGACTGCGGATATTGTCCCCATCCTGCACCGTCAACCATAAGCGTATTCTTAATCCCGGCATTTCGAAGCTTAGGTATTACGGAAGTATAGCCTTTAGCCCAATCTGCTCCATTCCATGTGCCGTACCATTCATTTGCGATATTGAGGATCACCGTTTTTTCTTTCCCGATTAAAGCGCTCTTCATCTCAATCCAGTAATTCGCGATATTATCCAGTACAGCGGCACTATCTGATCCCGTACCGTCATGTACTTCAACAATGGCGACCAGTTTATTTTGTTCGCACAAGGTAATCAGGCTTTGTAATGTAGACAAGCTGTCCTTGGTCCACTGCTGGCCATCGGAGATAACGATTCTTACCGTATTCGCGCCTGTTTTGGCAATTGCAGGAATAGCCACGGACTCCTGACCTTTATACCAAGTGTAAGCATGATTAATTCCTCTCATCACAAAAGGATTACCATTCGCATCATACAGTGTAGTGCCATTAATGTAGAACCCAGCACTTTTAGAAGTTGTGTTCGTAGTAACATTCAGCACACTGCTTGCTGCAGACACATTGCCAGCTGCGTCCTTGGCCTTTACAGTGAAGCTGTATGCTGTTCCTGCGGTTAAGCCTGTCACAGTATAGTTCGTTGTCGTGCTTGATCCCGCTAGCGTAGTTCCTCTGTAAATGTCATATCCCGTTACGCCTACATTGTCAGTTGATGCTGTCCAGTTGAGCGTTGCGGTTGTGTCTGTCTTGGATGTGTTGGTTAGGTTGGTTGGTGCTGTAGGAGGTGTGGTATCCTGCTGTGTTGAACTGGATGTAGTAACATTTAGCACACTGCTTGCTGCCGACACGTTGCCTGCTGCATCCTTGGCCTTAACAGTGAAGCTGTAAGCTGTACCCGCAGTCAAACCTGTCACAGTATAACTTGTTGTTACGCTTGATCCAGCGAGTGTAGTCCCTCTGTAGAGGTCATATCCCGCTACACCTACATTGTCTGTTGATGCTGTCCATGTGAGTGTGACTGTTGTGTTCGTCTTAGATGTGCTCGCGAGGTTAGTTGGTGCTGAAGGGGCTGTGGTATCCTGCTGCGTCGTAACTTTGGTGAATTTCCACTTTTGCTGAGCATTTCCATTATCCGTCCATTGCTGTACATTGGCTCCATCTGCTGTAGAGCCTCCGGCCACGTCCAAGGCTTTGCCACTCGACTGGGAAATCAGCTTATAGTAACCACCGCCAACGTCGACGATTTTCCATTTTTGATTCGCCTGGCCATTGTCTGTCCATTGCTGTACGTTAGCTCCATCATAAGTGTATGATCCCACTACGTCTAATGCTTTACCGCTAGACTGAGAGATCAGCTTATAATATCCACCGCCAACATCAACAGCCTTCCATTGCTGCTCTGGTTTGCCGCTATCCGTCCACTGCTGCACATTTGCACCATCTGCAGACGAGCCGCCAGCTACCTCAAGATTTTTTCCGCTATGCAGCACTGTCACTTTATAAATTTCGCCAGATACAATTCCGGTTTGTCCTGGATCAGTACTTCCGTCAGCCGCGTATACCTCAAAATCCCAAAGAGAAAACCCATAATTCGTCGCTCTTTGTATCCCATACATTCTTACATATCTTGCACTGTTCGTTGCAAAGGAGATCTCGTCAATTCCCCCATCCCCTGTCTGTGTGGAATATACCGTTGTCCAATTGCTATTGTCCTTTGAAGTCTCAATTCTATAGGACTTAGCGTAAGCAACCTCCCAGTTCAACTTCACTCCGTTAATATTTGTATTGCTACCGAGATCAACGCTGATCCACTGCGAATCAGAATAGCTGGATGACCACCTGGTTGCTGTGTTCCCATCAAAAGCCATTGCAGGTGTCTTCGAAGCATCTTCCACCGAGCTTGCCGTGGCGGTTTTGTTAAGGGCAACATTCACCTTCGTCGCTGCTGCGGCACTTACGTTTGTAAGCGGTAACAAATTAATAAATAAAGCAAGAATAGTCAAGCAAGACCACATTCTTTTCATTAACTTTAACCTCCGTAATTTTGTTTTGGACACAGATCCAGTTACGCCTTAGAATGCCTGAATTAATCATGTCTTAACGTGTTAGTTAGCAAGATGAGCTCAAGAGATGACTGAACAAAATGAGGATTAGGCTTGCCGCATGGTGCAGCAATAGCGTGGAGTGTGGGTGACAATAGGATGTGAAGTAGCTTCCCATAGTCAGTTCATGAATTCCCTCCTTTGTCATAGGTATTAACTTACCGTTAAGCTTACAAATCAATATAAATTGTAAGCGATTTACTGTCAACATATTTTTCCAGCAACTTTTCTATAAATTTAGTGCTTTCATTAGGTTATTAAGGCAATAAACCTCTCTATATCGAACGTTAAAGCGTGGTCTGTCAGCTAATTATATATTAATCGATAACTTATAAATTAATAGAGAGAGGAATGGCTTAAGCATAGAATGACCTCAAGGTACTTGGTTAGCTGAACCAAGGAATGTTTCAGGATTCCACGGCCAGCGGAGAAGGCGGATAACATTTACCTTTTGGGCAAAAAACTGCTGATCGCCTTAATTTGATTATCTTGTTTTTGCCGGGCGTCCGGGAACTTAAAATCAATCCCAGCTGATGACTTTCATGAATTTTAAAACGCAAAAAGCAACCTTTCTCCGGGTATGTACCCGAATTAAGGTTGCTTCGTTTAGATTTTCATGTTGTTGCAACAGTTCCAGCCTAGTCCTTCGATTGAATGGCTTCCTTGATGATGGATCTTTCCTCGCCGGTTACCTGCTCCATTTGCTCCTTAAGCAGTGCAAGTTGAGTGGCTATGGGTTGGTCAGATTCAATAATCCCTGGAATATTTTTATCCCATAGGGCTTTCAGCTCCGCATCCAGCGGCGTTGGGTATATCCCCTTGTTGCGCTCAGCATAGCTTCTGGCCATGGTCGATGTATCTTGTCCACCCAGGTAGCTATCCGGCCCCGAATCGTCAGCCGGTTTCGTCAGCGATACTACATTTTGTACGTACTTCCATGCTTCCGTTTTATGCTGGCTGTCTTTGGCAATCCCGATCATCGCACCATCCCGATAGCCATATAAATGAAGTGGCATCTGTGTTACCCGCCACGAACCCGCCTGATTAGGTGCCCAGCTCTTAAGCGAATCCGTTATCCAGGGTCCCCCATACAACATCGCTAGCTGCCCATCACGCAGCGCCTGTTCGCCAGAGGGATCCCATATGGTGCTCCGAAGAGCAAGACCATTCCTTCGAATCTCACGAGCAACATAGATAGCATCCTGAAAGACCTGACTGTCCCAAGCGAACTCAAGATTACGATTAAGAATGCTGGAGGACATCGCAGCCACATCGAGAGGGTCGGTATAATGCTGGAACAGATATATTCCTTTTTTCTTCAGCTTCTTGGCCATATCTATCCAATTCTGCGGGGTACTCAAATATTCGGCCAGTTTTTCTGGATCCGTAGGAAAGCCATTCTCCTTAAGTAAATCAGTGCGATAATACGTGAAGGCAGTCGGTAATGCAATGGGCAAGGTAATTAACTTGTTCAACTTCACGTTCGAATACTGCGGCAGCATATCGACTGGCAATTTCTTTTCAATTGGCTTGATCTGCTTCCCCTGTTCTCTAAGGTTACTCAGGATATCAAGACCATTCAGCTGCCCTGTCATCGAACTGTCAAGAAAGACTACATCCGGGGACTCCCGTGTTCCATAAGCCTTAATAAATGCATCCGCGATTTCTTCGTATTTAAGCCGAACGGTTTTTACTTTTATTTGAGGATGAAGGATCATAAATAGCCGATTTGTCTCTGTAATATCATAATATGTCCATACAATCAGTTCATTCTTCGTTACAGGAGCAGGCTGAGCTACCTCCACCGATTCTGTGCCGGGTACGATTGGCGTCATTTCTGTCACATAACTGCTGCATGCTGTCGTTACCAAGAGCATCATGAAGACGGTCAGCCTCCAAAATCTAATCACACTTAAACATCTCCTTGTTCATTGCTGTACCAGACAACCGGGGAGCCGGACTGTTTGGCCAGGTACATCGCCTGATCCGCAAGCTTCAACAGTTCGTCTGGATTGCCCGTGTCCTCAGGATAACATGCAATACCGATGCTCGTTCGCGGCTGAAGTGTAAGATCCTCTATCTGCAGCGGCATCTTGAACAGCTCCAAAATCTGTTCTGCAGTCTGTATAACAGGTGTTCGGTCTGCTGTCGGAAGGATGACCACGAATTCGTCTCCACCAAGACGACATACATTGCCTGTCCCTGCCGCAGTTGTTAATAAACCTGCAACATGCTTCAGCAGCATATCTCCTATTTCATGCCCGTAGGTGTCATTGATGTTTTTGAATTTATTCAAATCCATAAACATTACTGTAACAGCTGTTGAACCTCCCTCTATTAACTGTTTCAATTGCTTATGGAAATATAGGCGGTTTGGAATTTTGGTCAGAGCATCTGTGAATGCCAGCTGCTGGAATTCCTGCTCAGACTGTCTGATCTGCTGCGCCTGTTCAGTTAATACCCTGTTCATTCTTATAGCTTCTGTGAACATTTCCTTAAGTCTAATGGCCATCTGCTGGAAATTTGTATACAGTTTATCGAACTCAACAACATGGCTTTCTGCGCTTGACATCTCAAAGGCTGCAGCTATTTTATCAGGGAGACCCGTCGTTTCATGAGTGAGTTTAATCAGAATCTGGACAATCAGCTTACTGAACCAATATACAACCAGAAGAACTAATATTATAAACGCTATGATCAGTCCAAACTCTATTGCATAAATCCCATATACTTCATTCATGAAGTGAGATGCGGGAACTTTCACTTGGATCGTGTATCCCACACTTGAATGCATCGGAATGCTGTACCAATAAAGCCCGTCATTCCATACAGACAACTCTGTGAAATGTCTGCCTTCTGGAAGTGATAAAAATAAATGTGAATTGTATTGATATATTTTGCCTTTGGTTAGACTGCTCACTGAAGCGTGTTCGGGAGTGTTCCGAGAACTGAAAGCCAGTACGTCACCATTCGCGTTGGAAATGACGACCTGAACCCCGTTTGAAGCAGCATTATTAACAATCCTATGAAGCTCACCCAGCTGGATAACATCCCGCAGCTCCATGGCACGATAGTCCGCTCTGCTCCAGTTGCTGACCTGCTCCTGAATACTGCTGGCCGTAGATTGGGTCAGCTGCAGAGCGCGTAAATTAATAACAAATTCCCGTCATAATCATGAAGCAGACAAAAGGAAGAACGAGACCGCTAATAGAAAGATGAACTAGAATTTGCTGAAGAGGAATTTTCTTGGTCCTCTTCTTAATTTTTAACCGGCGAATAAAAGGAAGATAGGTCGTCAACACCTCTGCAATTAAAGCGTTCGAGGAACCATTCACGCTTGATTTCGCCAGGAGGAGAAGCAGCTGTGTACGTGATTGTAACAGATCAATGTACACTGATAGACAGATTACCAAAGCACTTGTTAGGAACCAAAAGAGCAGATCATACAAGAAAACAGAGCCCTTACGCAGCCTGGAGGCAAGGGCTAAAAACAGGACCTCGGCGAAAATGATCACTGAGTCGAACACGGACATTTGAAGCAAAAAATAATTACTGCAAGCAACAAGAAATGCTATTATAATCGCTGCCGGGCTACCGATGAGTATGAATGCCAAGATTAAAAACAGTGATGATAAGTGGAAACTCATACCATATAGCATAGGGAGAGAAAAAAAGTCGCCTAGCACACCAAGAATCAAAAATAGTAGAGCGAGAGGTAGTCTGGCTGGCAGACGATAATTTGGACCAAACATATTGTATGATGCCCCCGTATATAGTAAGCAAATGATAAACGTAAACAGATGATTTTGACCTTGATAGATGAGCTTATGTAAGCGCATACCAATAATACTATATAATTATATCAAATTTAAAAATAGAAGCCACCTGTTAACAGTTGAATTTTATTCCAAAAAGCAAAAGCGGCCGCTCAGCAATTGGCCGCTTTTTAACCTAGCTTATATTAGCACACCTGTAAAGGTGATCGCACCGATAGCATTTGCTGTGCCTACGGTTGTTAGTGCTACTAACGAGTAGGTAACATTACCAGTTCCGGGAGTTAAATCAACGTGATCTGCACTCGTTGCTTCAAATGTGGAATTTCCAGCCGCATGCTGATTAATGCTAAATATAAGGGTTGCTCCACGGAGAATCTGTAATTGAACCGCAGTATTGCCTGCTGTAGATTGCCATCCAGCAACTCCGGTTAACCAAATCCTGCTACCTGCTGGAACTCCTGTTATTGTAATGGTTTTTAATGTAGTAGCGGCGGCCCCTAACGCAATTGCTGAACTTCCGGTCGTATTTGGTGAGTTCTCCGATACCTGAAACTGTTGGAAAGATCCTGTTGGGCCAGTTGGGCCGGTCGCTCCTGTTGCTCCGGTTGCTCCCGTTGCCCCCGCTACTCCAGTTGCTCCAGTTACTCCCGCAGCTCCTGTTACTCCGGTTGCTCCCGCAGCTCCTGTTGCTCCAGTTGCTCCCGCAGCTCCTGTCGGCCCGGTTGCTCCTGTTGCCCCCGTTACTCCCGCTATTCCTGTTGCTCCCGTAGCTCCGGTTGCTCCCGCAGCTCCTGTTGCTCCAGTTGCTCCCGCAGCTCCTGTCGGCCCGGTCGCTCCCGTTGCCCCCGTTACTCCCGCTATTCCTGTTGCTCCCGTAGCTCCTGTTGCTCCGGTTGCTCCCGCAGCTCCTGTCGGCCCGGTCGCTCCTGTTGCTCCAGTTACTCCCGCTACTCCTGTCGGCCCGGTCGCTCCCGTTGCCCCCGTTACTCCCGCTACTCCTGTTGCTCCCGTAGCTCCTGTCGGCCCGGTTGCTCCGGTTGCCCCCGTTACTCCCGCTACTCCTGTTGCTCCCGTAGCTCCTGTTGCTCCGGTTGCTCCCGCAGCTCCTGTTACTCCGGTTGCTCCCGCAGCTCCTGTCGGCCCGGTCGCTCCCGTTGCCCCCGTTACTCCCGCTACTCCTGTTGCTCCGGTTGCTCCGATTGCTCCCGCTACTCCTGTTGCTCCCGTAGCTCCTGTTGCTCCGGTTGCTCCCGCAGCTCCTGTCAGCCCGGTCGCTCCCGTTGCCCCCGTTACTCCCGCTATTCCTGTTGCTCCCGTAGCTCCTGTTGCTCCAGTTACTCCCTCTACTCCTGTTGCTCCGGTTGCTCCCGCAGCTCCTGTCGGCCCGGTCGCTCCCGTTGCCCCCGTTACTCCCGCTACTCCTGTTGCTCCGGTTGCTCCGGTTGCTCCCGTTGCCCCCGTTACTCCCGCTACTCCTGTTGCTCCGGTTGCTCCCGTTGCTCCCGCTACTCCTGTTGCTCCGGTTGCTCCCGCAGCTCCTGTCGGCCCGGTCGCTCCCGTTGCCCCCGTTACTCCCGCTACTCCTGTCGGCCCGGTCGCTCCCGTTGCCCCCGTTACTCCCGCAGCTCCTGTCGGCCCGGTTGCTCCTGTTGCCCCCGTTACTCCCGCTACTCCTGTTGCTCCCGCAGCTCCTGTTACTCCGGTTGCTCCCGCAACTCCTGTCGGCCCGGTTGCTCCTGTTGCCCCCGTTACTCCCGCTACTCCTGTTGCTCCGGTTGCTCCCGTTGCTCCTGTTACTCCGGTTGCTCCCGTTGCCCCCGTTACTCCTGTTGCTCCGGTTGCTCCTGTTGCCCCCGTTACTCCCGCTACTCCTGTTGCTCCGGTTGCTCCAGTCGCCCCGGTCGCTCCAGTCACTCCAGTCACTCCGGCTGCTCCGGCCTCTCCGGTCGCCCCACTCCCCCCGGGGTCCCCCGCAGCTACTGCTGGTGGATCTATGATAGGGTCTTCAAGTTTTGTGATATATCTCACTAACCGATGAAGGCGGCGAAGAGAATCCGCAACTTCTCTTTTTGCACGAATTATATTTTTGCGCTTCAATAGACTCTTTGCTTCCCGCAATCGTTTTCTTGTCGAGTTCACTTTTCTTATACACCTTTTGCGTAACCTTTCCCGCTTATTCATCTTTGGCTCTCCTCCGACTTTTCCGCGTGCGTCTAATTCTCCTAGGGTTGTTCAAGCTAACGAACACTCCATTCATAATGACTAGGGTGGTCTCAATTTCATCTATTGCATCTTCATATTTATCTCGCAACAAACAATATTTCGCTCTTCGCAGCCGCCTGTTGGCTACATCCAACATACGTATTTGGTTCCGATAGGTCATCTACCGTTCCCCCTTCGGAAAATATCGGATATTTTACTAACCTCCAACCATCTATTTGCTGCTTGACCACAATTTTTTTTGCGGTTATCGCCACATTGTATGGACTTGAGACTAATTTCAACACGGTATTCACCCAATTTTAGTATTAATATTTTTTAACATCGGCAATAGAAAAAGCACCCCACACTGAGATGCTTTTTTTGATAATTCAACGCGCGTCTATTATTATGTAATTCAGACATTTATAATTAATGGTCACAGTAACTTGATATGCTAATAAATCAACACTGCAAGTGAAAATGTTAATGATCTAGAAAGCTTGGTGGATATTTGTAATGACAAAAGTGGACCGGAGAATTCTAAAATCACAAGAGTCGATAAAAAAAGCCGTTATTGAACTAATGACGGAAAAAAATTTTGATGACATCACCATTCAGGATATAGCTGACCGTGCTAACGTCAACCGCGGAACGATTTATCTTCATTATAAGGACAAATTTGATCTATTGGATAAGCTCATAGAAACACACATTAATGAATTAGGGGAGATGGGTGAATGGGCATGTGAGCTTGACTGGCTTAATGCCCTCGTACCCTATTTTGAATACTTCGAAGAAAATTTCTTGTTTTTTTCAACCATGCTTGCAAGTAAAGGAGCTTCTTCTTTTAGAACTCGGCTTCTTGCTCATTTTATGGAAGGCTTCAAGGATGAGATTGACAAAGAAAGCGGAAGAAATACAGATTTGAGCGAAGAGGTCATGCTCCAATATGCCGGAACCGCTTATGTGGGGGTCATTGAATGGTGGATCAGGAACGGAATGCCCTATCCGCCTCAAGTCATGGCCAAGCAGGTCGGTGCTTTGTTAGAGAGAAGTCTCTAGTATTTATCAACAAAGTGATCTCCTGATTGTGCTCAGACAATAAATAAGACCTGGATACCATCTTGCCATGGTGTCCAGGTCTTACTCTTTCTAGCATCTTCTCCAGCTGTGGAATGTTCTCAACTCGTTCCCACAGATATCGCAAAGATATGGATATTAGGCAGCAGCGGGAGTACGATTGACTGAACCGGGCGATCAGACTTTAGCTTCAGCTTCGAGGCGTAAATATGCACCTCATGGTTAAGCAATCCTTGCTCTTTGTGCGCAGCCTGTCCACTCCAGGCGACTCGCTCTTTATTTACCGCAAAGAAAGACCACCAATCGGAAAAGCCGAAGCTGAGTGTGTCCTTCGAACCATCTTCATACTTTACGATAAGCTCATCCAGGAAACTACCCATTTCACTACAGCCGAGTATGGTTAGGAAGTGACCTTTTTTCCCTTCCATATCAACTTCTTGACCATAGCAGGCAATATTGTCATATTCAGAGTTCCCGCCAGCAAAACTCACATCAAAAGACATATCATCCAGATGAAGAGGGGATTCCGGTTGGCTCGATGTCGAAGAGAAATAAAACCCATTTGAATCAAAGTCAGCTGAATTCTCTGTGCTCCCAAATCCTTTATTTGTGAAATAGCGGGTCAAATCCACATAGTGGTTCACCGTAATAGCGCCCTCTTCCTGCTCCAATGCCGCGGCGCTGTAGCCTTCCGCTTCCAATAAACCAGCTTGATCTGGTTGTAGCTTATATAGCGCTAGAAGCCGCTCCATGATTGCTTGTTCCTTGTTCGAAATATCGATCAGTTTTTTCTCCGTATTTTCCTTTAAATAGGTGTGCATGGATGCCTCGTCGACCAGGGCCATCTTTGTTAAGAAGCCGCGAACAGAGGACCACTGTATGGAGAGTGCTTTTAACTCCTCTTCCATTTTTTCAAATCTCTCATCTCCATGGTATTCATGCAAATAACGCAGTAACTTGCCATAATTGTTTCTTGCATTCGTAACTTTCCCTAGATTCATGAATAAGGGCGATGTCGACACCATGGCCTCCGCTGTGGCATCAGGTTGAAAAGGAATCGTACCTGTCTCACGCGCAAAAGCAGTGATTGCCTGTGAAGTCTTCCCCGTTTGCAGCAGTTCCTGTACAGTCATGCTGAGCTCATTCAAAATCACATCATATGGAGCAAGTTGGTCGCTACTCGGTGTAACCGTTACACAACCATAATAGCCATGTTCAAGCTGCTCATAAGAAATGCGAACTGACTTTTTTTCAAAAAATGGATCTGTAACGAATAACTCATTGGTTTCCGTATCGAACCCGACCCCGACCAACGTATGGCCGAAGTCGTGCACTTTCTGATATTTATCAACCCAAGGGATCCAGAAGCAATCGAGTAAAATAAGCAGTGGATTTCCGGCTCGAAGCTGCTCGGTGATCATTCTAATCCCTTGACTAATGGGTTGATTCAGATGCATTTCACAATGAAGCCCATGATACTTCTCGAGTAAATGCAAATAATCATCGCTATATTCGGCCGAAATCCTTTCTCCCATATCTTTTGCGGTATTTTCCGAATCGAATTGAAAGTTTAAACAGCGTGCATACATCAGCTCAAAGCGGCGATGATGCCAGCTGCACACCGTAGCTATTACGTCATCTAGACAATTCACACCTTGCCGAACAATTTCTACATCCAAAGCGATCATCTGACAGTCTCCTCTTCCATGTTATATTCTGGTTAAATTCAGTACTACTTGGACTGCCCTCTATCTGCCTGCATAAAATTTCAAATAGTTGTCCAGCTGGCTTCCCCAATAATTGGTATCATGTCCGCCAGGCCCGGAGTGCCACTCGGCAGACTTTTTCTGAGACTTTAGAATGTTGTACAAGCCTTGATCCTCTATGGATAGCTGGTCGGAATCGCCTGCATCCAAGTATATTTTGAGCCCAGCTAACTTTTTACTTCGGGCAAGGAGCAGCGGATCTCTCTGCTGTCTCAGCTTATCATTTGGATACAGCCAATCACGCTGATCGGTGAACTGATCCGCCTGGCTGTAGTCCCACAAGGCAGCGCTGTGTCCGCCGACCTTACTGTATAAGTTCGAATGATTAAATGCCAGGTACAAAGCGGCGTAACCACCCATTGAAGCTCCACCGATATACCGGCCTTCTTTCGACGCGATTGTGCTATAATGCCGATCTACATAGGTGATGAGGTCTTTCGTCAAGTAATCCTCATACATCCCTTCGTCCACCCCCCCCGGGTTGACCCCTTGCCCAGCCTTCGTGTTGACGCCAAAGCTGTTACCGTAGGCGGGGCACACGATAATGACGGGCTTTATAGTGCCTTCCCCAATCAATCGGTCCGCGGCCTTGTTCAAGCCCAGCCAAGAGAACCAGGAGCTCTCATTACCTCCGTAGCCGTACAGCATATACAGAACCGGATAATGTACCGCTGCGTTGTATCCGGGCGGTAAATATATCTCCGCGTTCATCTCTCTCTTTAAGGCGTGGCTCTTCAAAGTTACTGTTTGGATTGATGAAGCAGAAGCGGATTCGGTGACCGCTTTAGTATAAGGGGCGGCGGTGGCGGTGGCGGCTTGCTCCGCGCTATTCGCGCAACCAACTAGTAGAATAATGGACAAAATGGAAGCGGCTAATATTTTCATAAATTCCCTCCTTATTTCGATGCTATTCATGTCTCCAATCCATTTTCTTAACGACGATCCACAGGGACAAGCAGGTAAATGCCAGCAATGCCAACATATCAATCGTGACAGATGAAGACCAAATTCCCTGAAGCAGCTGCTTCAATCCGTCTGCGGCATAGGTGGTTGGAAAGACATACGAAACGACTTGCAATACAGAAGGGAGCTGATCGATATCGATCATGACCGGCGTGAGAAAATTCAAAAATACCATCAGCAAATTGGTCATCATGGTCGTCATGTCCTGGTTCGGCGATAGAAACCCGATAAGCGTTCCAAAACCCGCGGATCCTGAGATCGCAAGCAGAACGATCGGAATTAGCCCTATGTTCAAATGAATATCAACATGAAATACGAAATGCCCGACAACAGTCATAATGATTACAGAGGGCAGCGTCATCAGCAAACCTCGGATGATAAAAGCCAGTAAAAAGTTGATTTTGGAAATCGGCAGCGAGGCGTAAAATGTAAAATGCCCTTGATGTTTACTCCACGATATGTGATTGCCCAGCCCATTTATACTCATGATAATAATCGGAAAAATAATATTTCCGCTGACAATCCGCATGATCACATCCGGTGACGGAGACTCCAGGAAGAACTTCATGAACAACAGAGTCGAAAATGGAAAAAGCGATGCCATGACGATGACCCAAATCCAGGTCTCCCGTACTTCGGCGTACTGAATTCTTAGCAAATAGTACAGTTCAGCGCATGAAGAAAGTATTCCTTTGCGTGCTGTTCTCAGCGGGACATGTTCTGACAAAGCTGCGGCAGTCACATGCTGCTCCGCGGCGGCCTCGCTATTGATGCTCATGGCTATTCTCACCTCCCAGCTTGATGTACACGTCTTCGAGACTGGGCGGTACGATTTTGTAGGCTTCGCAGGACAGCTGATCAAGATGCTCTGTGATGTTGGATACCAAACGGCTGACTTCTTCTCGCTGCACGTGCATTTGCACCCGATTTTCACTCAGCGTTTCAACCGCCCCCCACTGGCTTAACAGCTGCTCCGCTTGTTCCCTGTAACCGCTAAGCAGAGTAATTTCCACCTTTAGACGCGGGTCCACCCGGTTTTTCAAATTGGTAATCGAATCGATGACCTGTAATTTCCCGTGATCGATAATCGCGGCACGGTCGACTACCTGCTCGGCTTCCAGCACATTATGGGTGACCAGCAGCACCGTCGTGCCTTGTTCCCTGTTCTTCTCGCGAACCAGGTCCCACACCAGCTTACGCTTTACCGGATCGAGCTCATTTGTCGGCTCATCCAAAATGAGCACCTCAGGATCTCCGGCCATGACCGCGGCAAGTCCGGCAAGCCTTCTCTGGCCGCCGGAAATGCGTTTGATCATTTTATCCGAAATTGGATTCAGATCGAATTTGTCTATCCATAACCGTGTTAAGCGATCCGCATCGATCCGGTTGATTCCTCTTAATCTAGCTGTTATGAAGATAGCTTCCTGTACGGTCAGGTTGGCAAGCGCCCACGATTCCTGCGCATAGTAACCAACTCGCCGCGCAACTTCACTCGAGTATCGAATGACATCACGTCCATACAAGGTAATTTGTCCGGACGTTGGCTTTGACTGCGCGACCATTTGTTTCACAAGAGTCGATTTTCCCGCGCCATTGGGTCCGAGTATCGCTAAGATTTCTCCTTCATGCACATCGAACGTGATATCCTCATTGGCGAGTTTTTTTCCTTTTTTATAGACTTTCCGTACGTTTTGGATTTCGTAGACCTTTCTCATCGGCCCCTCCCTCGTCTGCAGACAGAATTACGCTTGTTCCACCACGTTGTTGTCTCTTACAGTTCCCAAACATTCATGGAGCGCGGCGATAATTTCCCTGGTCCGTTCATAAATGAAAAAGTGGCCGCCTTCGAATTCATGATACTGGCATCCTTTAGACGTGAGCTTGTTCCATTCATGAATGTTCTCTCTTGTCCAAGGATCATCTTGTCCTGTCCACACAAAAAAGTCCGTGCTCAGCGGGGGTTCGTTATCATCGAACGCATAGGTCTCTAGCAACTGATAATCCGACCTTATAATCGGAAGGAAGAGATTCAGAAGCTCCGGATGCTCAAATAATTCCGGGCTGCTGAGTCCCATTTCTCTGATCTTCTCGGTGAATGCCTCGTCCTGGAGCTTGTGGATTTTCTCATCGCTTTCGTCCAAATGAGGCGGTATCCGGCCGGAGAAGACTACAGCGGCCGGACTATGAAATCCCATTCTGCGGATGTGCAGGCACATTTCATATACAAGTAAAGTTCCCATGCTGTGACCGAGCAGCGCGTAAGGTTGATCGCCTGCTTGCCGCTGAATCTGAGCGAATAGATCTATGACAGCTTCTTGGATGCTGTCATAGAACGGAAGATTCGCTTTCGCCCCGCGTCCATTTAATTCGAGAGGACACAGTTCAATCCATGGTTCGAGCTGCCTGCGCCATCTGCTGTATCCAGCAGCCGATCCTCCGGCATGCGCGAAGCAGAATAATTTGAGTGTTGTCATGTCAGATCACTTCCCCCGTTAGCAATCAGGAAATCTGACTGCTCTTCAATCGTCTGATAGCTGTACACAAACATATCCATCGGAACCTTGGCGTACTTTTCAACCTCAAGCTCCAGCTTCACCGCAAGCAGCGAATGCCCGCCAATCTCAAAGAAATTATCCTGAATCCCTACATCGGCCACGTTCAATACCGATTTCCACATCGCGATTAATTTCTCATCCAGTTCATGACGTGGGGGCATATAGGTATGCTCATTTACGGTGAATACCGCCTTCGGTTCAGGCAGACCTTTGCGGTTGATTTTCCCGTTAGGTGTTAAAGGCAGCTGCGGAATTTGCATGAACATACTAGGAATCATGTAGCCCGGGAGCACCTCCGCAAGCTGATCCCTGATCTCGCTAACCGGAATCTCCTGCGCAGCAGCATAATAAGCGCAGAGGAACTTGTTCCCGTCCTGATCCGTCAAATCGATGACGCAAGCTTCCAGGATGGAAGGCAATTTACACAGCTGGCTCTCGACTTCCCCCAGCTCGACACGGTAGCCGCGGATCTTCACCTGGTAATCCTTTCTCCCCAGAAATTCCATATTCCCGTCAGGAAGCAGCCGGCCCAAATCGCCGGTTCTGTACATCCTCACCGCACTGCCAGGCAAGAATGGATTAGGTACAAAGGAACGCTCCGTCCGCTCAGGATCATTCATGTATCCTCTGGCTACTCCCACGCCTCCAATGTACAACTCTCCCGCGACACCTTCCGGAACGGGATTGCCATCATCATCTAGCATATAAAAGTAGTTGTTAGCCAGCGGTCTGCCATATGGAATGCTGGATTGATAGGTGCCAACTTGCTCCACGGGATAATAATTGGACCATACCGTCGCCTCCGTTGCGCCGCCTAAGCTGATCACTCGGGCATTCGGAAAGATAGCGCGGATTCGCTCCGGCAATTGAACCGGGATCCAGTCTCCGCTCATAAAGACTAACCGCAGCGTATCATTACGCAGGGCTGAATCCAGCTGCTCTATATGCTGAACCAGATGATTCATCGTACTTGGAACCGAGTCCCAGAAAGTAATCCCTTCCTCCGAGATTAACCTGCTCAGCTGAGCTGGACTCTGCACCTGCTCTTTCTTCGCAATCACGACTTGTCCGCCTGCCGCAAGCATCCCGAATACATCATAGACAGACAAATCAAAGCACATCGATGTGATGAACAGCAGACGGTCCTGAACGGAGACCTGGAACGTATTGTTGACCCAATGAATTAAATTAACAGCGGCATGATGTTCAATCATGACGCCTTTGGGCATCCCCGTAGATCCCGAAGTATAAATAACATAGGCGAGTTCGGAAGAGTCCTGAGTGATGTCAATCGCATCCGCAGAGTATTCCGAAACGGATATCTCCTGCAGTACAATACACTGGGCCTGCTGAATGCCTTCAAGCGGCTGATCCGTGAGGACAACCGAGATTTGCGCATTCTCCATAATATAAGCGATCCGGTTCTGCGGAAAGTCGGGATCGATAGGGACATAAGCGGCCCCGCACTTGAGAATGCCCAGCATAGAT
Organism: Paenibacillus sp. SN-8-1; assembly: GCF_050995535.1. Lineage (NCBI taxonomy): Bacteria > Bacillati > Bacillota > Bacilli > Caryophanales > Paenibacillaceae > Paenibacillus > Paenibacillus sp. SN-8-1. Next base: position 1,464,455 of record NZ_CP194782.1, on the reverse strand, counting down.
ACGACCATCTCAAAGCCGCGGCGAACCATTAGACCCACGTGACTGCCGCACTGGACTCCTTTGGACAGCAGCATTCGCGCGATACGATTCGAAGCACGGTCAAGCTCGCTGTATGTCATCACTTGCTCTTCGAAGCGAAGCGCCACGTTATCCGGGGTGCGCGTAGCCTGCTCGGTAAACAACTGATGCAGCGTTTTGTCTTTGGGATAATCGGCCTCCGTACGATTGAATGCGACAACGGTTTTATCGATCTGCTCGGCAAGCAGACAATCGGCGGCCTGAATCGTCTCCTCCTGATCGGCGAACCTCTCCAGTATCCGTACATACATATCAAAGGCCGTACGAATTTCATTGTCGTGAAAATAATTGGGAGAATATTTAAGCTGAATATGCAGTTGATGCAGCGTTCTGGATACTTCCAAGTCGAATAACGTATTGGTCATTTCGTTGGCATTAATCTTCATCTCGTTGCTGATCGGACCAATCGGGCGATCCGCCGAAATATCCACATTCTCGAGCACATGCATATCAATAAAGTTAAACAGCGTATCAAAGAACGGATTCTCACGCTGCCCGCTTTCCCCTACCGCCGCGGCGATATCGGACAAGAACATTTCGTGCGGCTTCGCTTCTCCAAGCAAACTGCGAATTTGGGCGATAAAAGCGTTCTTATTCAGCTTCTTCTCGGTCTGAATTCGGAACGGAACCGTGTTCAAGAAGCATCCGAGCACCTTCTCACTATCCATCACTTCCGGTCGGTCATGCGTCACTAAGCCGGTCACAATATCTTGCTCTGTCGTTAACAAGCTAAGCAGGTACAAGTGAGCGGCGAAGCATACTTCCATCAGCGTGCAGCCCAGCTCCTTGGCCTTCTTCTCCAGCGCCAGCAGCAAAGATGCATCCAGGCGTTCCCTGACGATTTTACCGGTTGGTATGTCATCCATTTTTCTGGATGTGAAATTGAAAGGAAGCTTGTTGCGCGAGTAATCGGCCAGTCTGTTGTTCCAATAAGACCGGGATTCCTCAGATGCAACCCGGCTCATTTGTATGGCGACATAATCCTTGTAACTCGCTTGCAAAGGCTCTGGAGCCACCACTTCCCCTTCGGTTAAGCGGGAATAAGTATCCACCAGTTCCGCAATTAAGGAAGCGACGCTCCAGCCGTCCAGGATGGCATGATGGAACGAGATCATCAAGCAATAATCAGATTCATCCACCCGATATAGACGGATGCGCCACAACCGTTCATTTTCAAACTTATATTTGAGCTTCAAATCCTCGTCCAGGTAAGCATGAAGACAACGCTCCTGTTCCAGCTTCGGCTTATCCGAAATATCCTCATAGACAAGCTCTGGTTCCATATCCTGATGAACGATTTGTACCGCTTCAACGAACGCAGACAAATGAATTGTCGTTCGCAGAATAGGATGTTTGCTGACCATCAGCCCAAGTGCATGCCCAAATCGCTGCAGGTCAAATGAACAGGCTGAGAACTGATAACAGAATTGATCATGGTAAATAGGTTCATTAGGGCGCATTCTGGAATAAAACACCATGCTTTGCTGAATGTTGCTTAATGGATACAGGTCTGTCCAATCTCTCGGAAGTGCCTTAGTTTGAACAGGATCATTCATAATTGAAGATTGCAGAAGCTCAATGCTAGCCATTCCAGCCTGCCGCTCTTGTGCTCCTTCAGCTGCATGTCTATTACGGACCAACTGCGCCAAACCTCGTATCGTCGGATTTTTATAGAAATCCTTTGACTTCACATGGACTTGAAACTCCTGATTGACTTGACTAATCAACCGAATAACCTTGATGGAATCGCCGCCCAGCATAAAAAATGAATCCTCTACGCTGGATGAATCCAGCGCGAGCTCAGCTGACCATAATTTCTCAATCGCACGTTCCGTATCATCTGCGGGACTTAAGTGCTCCGTATGTGTTAGCTGAGCTTTGTCCGGCTTAGGCAGCGCGGAGCGATCGGCTTTGCCATTCGGTGTAAGCGGGATGCGTTCCAGGGGAACAACATACGCAGGGATCATGTACGCAGGAAGCTGATCGGACAGGAACAGTTGAATTTGATCTGCTGTTAGAGCATGATCACTAACGACATAGGCGCAAAGATAGCTGTCTCCCTTGTCATCTCGGAGTGCGGTTACGATCGCTTCCCGAATATCAGAATGGCGAAGGAGTTGATGCTCAATCTCACCGCATTCAATTCGTTGTCCTCTGATCTTGACTTGATGGTCGATACGACCCGCGTATTCTATCGTGCCATCCGTTAGCCAGCGAGCCAGGTCGCCTGTCCGGTACATGAGCTTTCCTGGCTCAAATGAATTCGGTACGAACTTTTGCCCGGTCAGCTCCGGCTGGTTCCAATATCCACGGGCTACCCCTTCCCCGGAAATACATAATTCCCCTATTACACCTTCAGGCTGCAAACGATCATCCGCATCAACGATATATAAGCGAATGTTATCGATTGGACGTCCAATCGGAACGGTATACGTTAAGGGAGCGCTGAGGCAATCAAAGTACGACACATCAACCGTCGCTTCCGTAGGACCATAGAGATTGACCAGATCCGCACCAGAGGAGCGATGAACCAGCTGCTCGAAGCGCTGAACCTGTTGAACCTGCAGGGCTTCTCCGCTTGCGAACACTCTTCGTAGAGAAGCGGCGGCATGGCCGCGTTCATTACGCTCCAGATGATCCAGAAATAATGAAAGCATCGAAGGAACAAAATGCATGGTCGTAACACGATAATCATCGATGGCCTGCAATATCTCCTCGGGGTCTTTCTCTCCTCCCGGTTCAAGCAAACAGACCGAGGCTCCAGCCATGCACCACCAGAACAGCTCCCATACCGAGACGTCGAATGTAACCGGCGTCTTGTGCAGTATCACATCATCTTCGCTTAGCGGGTATTGTCTTTGCATCCACTGCAGCCGATTGATAACGGAGCGGTGTTCTACCATAACCCCTTTCGGATTCCCTGTAGATCCCGACGTATAGATCAGATACGCCAAGTTCGCGGATGTCACCTCGATATTCAAATCAGAATGATCGTATTGATAGAGCGCAGGATCTTCCAGATCGAGAACAATTCGATCTGCAGACAGCCCGCTGATAGCTTCCAGGCCATCCTGTGCCGCCAAAACCCATGCAGCACCGCTGTCCTCCAGCATATGGCGGATACGTTCCTTCGGATGTGCCGGGTCGATCGGCAGATAGGCACCGCCAGACTTCAATATCGCCATAATCGCGATGATCAACTCGAAGGAACGCTGCGCCATAACGGCCACAGGCTGATCAGGCTTAACCCCGCATGCCACTAAATGTCGGGCTAACTGGTTCGCCCTGTGGTTCAGGGATTCATAGGAAAGCGTTTCTTCCCCGCAGAATAGAGCCGTGCGGCCCGGATTCCGGAGGGCTTGAAGCTCCAAGTATTGGTGGAGCAGTCCCTCCTTATTGAACTCCCTTTCCGTATCGTTATACGTAACGAGCATACGATGCCTCTCGTCTTCGCTGACGAGATCCAATTCCCGCATGGGCCGTCCCGGCTCCTGTAGAGCCTTCTGGATCAAACTCAGCCAATGTTCGGCCATTTGAGCTATTCGCTGCTCCGTATATACATCCAGACTGTAATGAATTCGCAGCTTAAGCTGGCCGGACTCGCGATACAATCCGAACGCCAGGTCGGAATAGGCGAAGTCGGCTGCGTTATCTCCGTGCAGCGTATCCATATAGACGAGCGCCGACTTTAGCGGCTCGCCCTTGGAGGAAAATATTGATGCGGCGATTGCTTCCGTTGCCTGCTCCTTGACAAGCTGCAGCCAGTCTTTGAAAGTTTCTTCTCCCTGCAAGCTTGCGGATACCTCGATTGCCTGCTGCTTGTGCCGCTGCGCCTGCCCGCGAACCGTAAATTCAGGGATCGCTGCAGTGATCGATGAATCACCTGAATATCGGGTGAGCAGATACATCGTGCTAGCCAGCACAACCATGAACAAAGCAGCATCCGATTCCCTGCTGACAGCAAAGAGTCGCGATACAAGTTGTTCCGGCAAATCTAATACGTACACGCCATTCGATAGAATCGAACGGCTGGACGCAATCGGCTCCGAGGAGGCTGGGGTTGTCCCCTTTTTTGGCAAGTAAATGTTCGTCATCATACATCTCCCTATAATTCAAAATGAAATTGAATATCTCCGAGCGGGTTGTCCGCTGCTGCACTAGCACTTATTCCCGGAAGCAATTCGCTGAGATTCGCGTCTAAGTCTGAGACCATCATGGCCAGGATCTCTTGATAGCGGTCGAACAGGTTCACGATGGTGTTATCTGTGAACAAGGCTGTGCGGAATTCAAACGTTAATTCAATTTCGTCAAGAAGTTCCAGCGCCTCCAGCGTGATATCGAATTTGGCACAAGGATGGTCAAAAGGATACGCTGTAAGGGTGATTTGCTCAGTCTCGATTTGCTTCATATTGACATTCTGCAAAATAAACAAGGCATCGAAGACAGGGTTCCGTGATCTATTCCGCGGGTGCGGCAAATTCTCGGCTAACTGTTCAAACGGATATTCCTGATGCTCGAACGCTTCAATAACCGTATGCTTATATTCATTCAAATAATCGGCAATCGTCTGCTCTTCACGAACCTTGGACCTTAAAACAATGGTGTTAACGAACATCCCTATCAGTCTCTCCGTATCTGGATGCGATCTCCCCGCCACATGAGAGCCGATGGCGATATCCGTCTGAGATGCATATTCAGCAAGCGTAAGCTGGTAAGCCGCCGCCAAGACCATATAAAGTGTCGTTCCCGTGTGACGCATCAGATTCTGGATCGGACCGGAATCGATCGTTCGCACGATTCGTCTGCCTTCCGCGCTGTCATCTTCTGTTCGTGCGTAATCGGTTGGCAGAGCCTTCGCCGGATTATAATCAGCCAATTGATTCAGCCAATAGATCTCTTGCTTGCGCAGCGTTTCGCTTTCCAGATGGTCCCTCTGCCAAACTGCGTAGTCCTTATATTGAACAGGGAGTGTAGGCAGTGTCCTTCCCTCATACAGCTCGATCCACTCCAAGGCCATATTTCGTATGGACGCACCATCCGATACGATATGGTGAATATCCAGAAGCAGCAGATGCCGATGCTCAGAGATCCGGCTAAGACCTACACGGAGCAGCGGAGCCCCGCCAAGCTTGAAAGGCCGAATGAACGAACGAGCGATTCCGGCAATTTGATCGGATGCCTCTGGCAAATGTTCGATTACTACGGAGACATTGGTGTGCACCTTTTGCACGAATTGCCCCTCTACAATTTCAAAAGAAGTACGCAAGCTTTCATGCCGCTCTATCAAGGCCTGCCAAGCAAGGGTGAACCGCGCCTCATCCAGTGTGCCATCAAGCAGGAACACACCCGGCATATTGTAGCTGACATCGTCCTCATCCAGCTGCTGCATGACGAAGATCCGATGCTGACCCGAAGATAGCGGATAAAAGGCGGATTCGGCCGCTTTGGGAATCGGCTGAAAGAGTGACTTGCCCTTCTGCTGCAGGGCGTGCGCCATTTGTTCAATGGTCGGACTCCGGAATACGTCGCCCAGCTGTATATCAACCTCATACTCCTTATGAATGCGGGCCACCAGCAGCGCAGCTTTTAGGGAATCTCCCCCGACTTCAAAGAAAGAATCCCGCACGCTGATCTGGCTGCGCCCCAGCATTTCCTCCCACAAAACTGCAAGCTTGTGCTCCATGGCTGATCTTGGAGCCACATAATCTGCGGACCGCAGAGAATCCGGCTCAGGCAATGCCTGCTTGTCGATCTTGCCGCTTGGAGTAAGCGGGAACTGATCCAGCTGAACATAGGTGACGGGCACCATATATTCTGGCAGGCTCTGCAGCAGACCATCTCTCAGCTCTCCAGCCGATATGGACCTTGACCCGGTGTAATAAGCGCACAAATAGGCTTCTTGGCCCGGTCCTGTGAGACTGAGAACAATTTGATCAATAATCGCTTCCTGTTTCGCAAGCGCGGCTTCGATCTCTCCGATCTCGATCCTGAACCCGCGAATCTTCACCTGGTCGTCAATTCTTCCGCAGTATTCAATCGTTCCATCCGGCAGCCAGCGGCCAAGATCTCCTGTCCGGTACAAGCGTTCCCCCGGATGAAAAGGATGCTTGATGAACTTCTCACGGGTTAAGTCATCCTTGCCCAAGTAGCCGCGGGCCAGCCCCGCGCCTCCAACGCAAATTTCACCAACAACGCCAATCGGCTGAAGCCGCAGATCCCTGTCTACGATATAGATGCTCGTATTCGTGATCGGCCTTCCGATCGGCACAGGCGCTGATTCAGTACGCCCCTCTAGTTCCGCTTCCCATATCGTTGCGCAAATCGTGGTCTCCGTAGGGCCATATGCATTGAAGTAGCGCACATATGGCTTCCATCGACGGATCAATTCGAAATTCGTGGCCGAACCGGCCGTAATGATCTTAGTCAGCGTCTGGAGCCGCGGCGGCTGCAAATGCACCGTATAAGTAGGAGGAAGTGTAGCCACAGTGATTTGATGCTCATTCATGAAATCCTCGAACTTACGGTAATTCAGCAGATCCTCCTTCGCTGCGAGCACCAGGGTTGCCCCGGTCGTTAACGCCATGAAAATTTCCCACACCGATGCGTCGAAAGAAAGACTCGCAAATTGTACGATTCGATCTGCTGAGGTGACACCGAGTTCCTGTTCAAAGAACACTTTCAAATTCAGCAGTCCGTTATGCTGGACCATCACGCCCTTTGGTTGCCCTGTTGAACCTGATGTGTAGATCACATAGGCAAGGTCTGTAGGCTTCGATGCGCGGACAAGATTACCGCACTCTTCTTGATCGTAAGACTTCGAAATATCCAGCCATTCGCCATCAAACTGAACCAAACCGGCATAACTTGGATGACCCAGCACAAACCTTGTCCCGCTGTCAGCCATCATATAGGCCAAGCGTTCCCGCGGATAAGCAGGGTCCAGAGGCAAATAGGCGCCCCCGGCTTTCAGCACAGCAAGGATGCCGACAACCATCTCCAGGGATCGATCGGCCATAATGCCGATGACACCATTCGCTGTTACGCCACGGCCGCGCAAGTCATGCGCCATCCGATTCGCTCTCTCGTTCAATTCACGATAAGTCATAGTTCGGTTCCCGAACGCCAATGCGATATGATCCGGCTGTAAATCCGCTATTCCTTCCACACATTCAGGCACGGTTTGATCGGATGAATATGGCGTAGGGCGCGGGTTGAATTCCTGAAGCAGTCTGATCTGCTCGGCATCCGGCAGCATGTTAATCTGCGAAAGGATCATCTTGTTATCCCGCAGGATAGATTCGAGAATCTGTACGTAATGGCCCGCCATTCGCTCGATCGTCTCGCGGTCAAACAATTGCGCGGCATATTCAAATGTAAACGTGAATTGATCAGGCCGATCAATAACCTCCAGCGTGATATCGAACCGGCTGTGCCGAATCGGTAATTCGTAAGGCATAAACTTAAGATCGCCAGCCTGGCGAATACCTTGGTCCATGTTTTGCAAGACGAAGAACACATCGAATAAAGGATTGCGAGATGCATCCCGCTTAATTTGCAGCTGATCGACTAGCTCCTCGAAAGGATAGGACTGATGCTCAAAAGACTGCAGCGTATAGCTCTTCACCTCAGCAAGATAATCGCTGAAGGATTTATGCCCTTCGGGATGCAGCCGCAGCGGCAGCGTGTTCACGAACATGCCGATCAACGGTTCAAGGTCCGCATGGGTTCTACCGGCAACCGGAGAACCAATGATGATATCATTCTGCCCGGTGTATTTGGACAACAGGATGGAGAATGCAGCAAGCATAATGTGATAAGTCGTCGTTCCTGTGCCAGCGGCCAGCCGTTCCAACCCATTACGTAGAGCGGCGCCCGCTTCCAGATGAAATCTTGAGCCTTCCGTTAGGTTGCTGCCGAGCGAAACCCGCGGCCGATCGAGCGGCAGATCCAGTAATGGCAATTCGCCCCTCAACCGATCCAGCCAGTAGGCTTGGTGCAGCTTATGAGACTCCTGTTGCAAAGACTGCTGCTGCCAGACGGCGTAATCCTTATATTGAATCGTGAGCTCCGTCCTCGGCTGCAAGCCTTCGTATGCATCTATAACTTCCCTCATCATGTTCATCATCGATACGCCATCCGAGACCAGATGGTGCATATCGATGAACAGCACATGCTTGTCCACGTCCATCTGAAGCAGCCCTGCGCGAAGCAGCGGAGCTTGGTCCAGCTTGAACGGACGCACAAACCGGGCTGCAGCCGCATCCGTAAGAAGATCGGCCTCATCCGCTTGAACAATATCCCCATCCAGCTCTTCCAGTGCGAAAGCAGCTTCCTGTTCAATTCGCTGAACAGGGCCCTCTGCCGTCCAGTGGAATGAAGTGCGCAGACTCTCATGGCGCTCAAGAATAAGCCGGAACGCCTGTTCCAACCTGCCATCATCCAGCTTCCCTTCTATCCTGAGCGCACCTGGCATATTGTAGCTCGTCCCGGCCGGATCCAACTGATGCAGAATCAGCAGCCTTTTCTGAGCAGAGGATACGGGATAGTGGTCTAGAATAGGCGCTTTCGGGATCGAAAGTACAGGGCTTGATGTATCCTCTGACGAGTGCAAGATCCGTATTTTCCCTGCCATTTCTCTAAGAGTCGGATGCTGAAAAATATCCTTTAGCGTGATCGGAACATGGAACTGCTTATGAATTCGCGATGCCAGCGAAGCTGCATGCAGAGAATTGCCGCCAATATGGAAGAAGTGATCGTCCAGACCAATAGGACGCCCATGAAGCAAAGCTTCCCAAAGCTCAGCCAAGGTTCGTTCCGTATCGTCCGAAGGAGCTGCGTAGGCCGCCCGCTTCAAATCTCCCGAATGCTCCCGCTGCGGGAGCTGCATAATCGATGCAGCCGTATGATATTGAAGCGGAAGCCAGTAGACTTTGTGCTTCATGCCAGCCGCATCGTTATCGTCAAGCTCCATTTCCCATTCCAGCGGTCTCTCAGCCTGTACCGCTTCTTCCTCTTCAGTGAATAAGGTTGCTGTCGCCGCAATCTCCGCAACAGGCAGCGCTACTTCAGCCTCTATGCTTGATTCGGCGAAGACATCTGTTAACTCGATACATCCGGCCGAATCCGCGATAGCTTCGAGCGGCAGATTATATAGATGAGCATCATCCTTATGCCCGTCCTCCGCCCAGCCGGATGCAGACAAGAACTGGCGGAACGGCTCATTTTTGGAGCTTGGCCGATAAGCCGCCTGAATCTGTGTTATACCGATGCTTAAGCCGAACTGCTTGAGAACAGACAGGATCGCATATTCAATTCGTCTTCCCAGAACTCTGCAGCTCAGCAGAAATGTATCTAACATCAAAGTATCCTGCTGCGTGCGGCCAATCACCAATCCCACTAGACCATAGTCGCCAAAACGGTCACGCACCTCAACGGTCCAGCATTTCCACCCGGGCTCAGTCATTAATGTCCGAACCTCGTCCTCCGTTCTGCGAATCGTACTCATGTTGAATTGGTTCGTCCGCTCTGTAAGCTGGGCAGCACGCGGAATGTTTGCTGTCTCCAGTTCCTTCATTCTCATTTGAAGCTTCAAATCCCGCATGAATTCATCTAGTGAAAGCTCCGACTGTTCCTTCAGCGCTTTCCGCTGGTTCTCAGCTCTATACATAGACGTACGATTCCGATCTTCTTCTGTGCTGCGGGTCCGGTCGAAGGCCCAAATATGCTTCAAATACGCATGGATTTGCGCCGGATCACTCGGAAGCTGAATCGTCAGCACATCCGGACAGTTCAGCATCACTTCCCGGCATTCTACGGGATTGTCATCGATGAAGATAAAGCTGTCCAGTCCCAGATTAAGCTCCTCGGACAGTTCCCGGAGATTGGCCGATTTGGCCTGCCAGTTAATTTTCCAGCCTACAAGATGCTCTTTCCTTAGCGGCATACCGGGTTGCTTATCAAAAACTTCCCAGACGTCGGCTTCATTGTTCTTGCTGCAAAGCGCCAGCAGCATGCCCTGCTCGCTGAGCGTAATCATCATCTGCTGCAGCTCCTGGTAAGGCCGCACACCAGATGCGCCGGCTTCCCCGCATACCCCCTGCCACAGGGTATTGTCGCAATCCAGTACAATGACCTTGAAATCGGGCCTTCTCCAAGACACGATCCGTCTTGCAGCAACGGTACCCAGAGCTGCATAATACTCATCTGTAAAAGGAATATGGGCTTCCTGATTCTTGACTCTATCGAACACCTCAGGGATCTGATATCTGCGCTCGATATCGCTAAGATCCAGCAGGGTTACATGCTCAATCGGCGCAATCATTTGCTTGAAACGCTCATTCAGATCGCGGATATAGGTGGTGACAACGGGATGATACTCATCGCTTGGCTGGAAGACAGCCATCCATAAAGAACCCTTACTCGGAAAGTTCCGAATCGCCTGAATGAGATCGACATAGCTTCTTTCTAACTGCTGGATCTGCTGGTCCTGGGTTAACGTCTCTCCCCCAATCCAGTCTTCAAAACGGATGAGCAGCAGATTAACTCCCTGATTCGCCGCGAGCAAGCTGTCCGGGCTCAGTAACTGCTGAAATACCTGGTGATAGGGAGCGAACGAGATTTCTGCTTGAACCTGGAATCGTTCACACCACCATTGGATATAATTCTCAATCGGTTCTGCGGTAAATGTGGCACTAACAGCAATGGATACAGCCTGGTTAGCGACTTCTGCTTGCTTTAGAGGGGCAAGCGCCTCGTAGTGAGCTAATTCCTTATACGAATCGTTCAAAATGTCAGAAATGATTCCCATGAACGCGTCTCTGAACGAGTGCATCGTAGTCTCGTCAAACAGATCGGTACTGTAATTCAACACGGCATGCAGACTGCCTTCAGCCTGTTCCCACATATCCATTTTCACATCTAGCATGGACGTATGCTGTGGAATCGGATATTCCGCAACATGCAAGCCCTCTTGCCCAAGCAGCATACTGTCCTGCGAATTCATCTTAAATTCGTTATGGAAGACGAACATCGTATCGTAGACAGGATTGCGGGATGGGTCGTGCTTAAAGTCTAGATTTTGCAGCATGCTGTCAAACGGATAATCATGCTCATAAGCGCTGATAATCTGTCCATGTACGTCCTTGGCATACACCTTAAAGCTTGAACGTTCATCAATTCTTAGCCGAATAGGCAGGAAATTAATGAACATACCCATCATCGCTTCCAGATCCGGATGATTCCGTCCCGAGACCAAAGTAGCAATGATCATGTCATCCTGGCCCGAGAATTTACGAATCAACAAGGAATAGAGCGCAAAGCAAAGCGAATGGAGCGTGACCTGATTCTTGGCCGCCAGTTCACGCAGCGCGTGGACTTGTTCGCTCGGTATCGTGAATCGCAGTGACTGACCGTCGAACGTCTTCACTTCCGGCCGCTTGCGATCAGCAGCAAGACTCAGGATAGGAAGCGGACTAGAAAGCTGCTTCGACCAATACTCCGCCCGTTGCTCTAAAGCACCGCTGCTTAATTGACTATTCAGCCATACCGCATAATCCTTATACTGCACCTGTACAGGCGCCACCGGCAGCCCCTGATACAAGGCACAAAATTCCCGAATAAAAATGCTGTTCGTTACTCCGTCGGAAATAATGTGATGCATATCGAGCATAATAATATGCTCAGTTGCCGTTAGGGTGAAGACTCCTACTCGGATTAATGGCGCATGGGCCAAATCAAACGGCTCAATAAAGGCTTCGATCCGTTCATCCACCTGCGCTTCGGAAGCCTCGAACAAGGCCACCTTAATCTCCAAATGCGGCAGCACGCGCTGAATGGGTTCGCCATCCACGAAATCGAATACCGTTCGAAAGGCTTCGTGACGCTCTACAATTTGATTGATCGCCTTTTGGGCCCGGGCCGCATCCAGTTCTCCTTCCACCTTGACGCAAAATGGCGCATGATGGCTCGTCTGAATATGTTCCATTTGCTCTTGGATGTAGACGCGCTGCTGGGAAGGTGTTAACGGATATCCGTCAGCCTGCTTGGCTGGAACCAAGCGGAATGTGTCTGACTCTACTTCAGGCAGGGCAGGCAATCGCCGTGAATCAATCCACTCCGCCAGCGAGTTGATCGTGACATACCTCAGTAAATCGGCGATCTCGATAGAGACGTCAAATTCCTTTTTCATGCGGTTGGCAATTTTCAAGGCCAGAATCGAATCCCCGCCAAGTTCATAGTACGTATCCTCAATATGAAGCTCCTGAATCCCTAAAATATCCCCCCAAATATTCGCGATTGTTCGTTCAGTAATAGAATATTGTTCTGACTCTCTTCCGCGCAGTTTCACTTCGGATAGATGCTCTCCGTCATGGCGGCTTGCCTCCGGAGAAGCAGCGAGTGCACTTTCATCAATGTCCAGCCAGCAGCGTGTTCTCTCGAATTGGTACGTAGGAAGAGAGATTCTTTTTCTGCGTTCGCCCGAGTATAAGGAAGACAAGTCCACACTCGCCCCATCCACATAGGAAGCTGCGAGTTGGCTCAAATCTTCCAACGGATCTAATGCTATTTCAGTAGCAGATAAAGCTTGGGAACGCCCTTGTCCTGCTGCCTCTCGCTTGGAATCTCCATAGTAGATCCTGAACTGCTCGCTTGTATGAAGGCCGTTTTCCTTGACGCGGCGCAGCTGCTGCATCCATTCCTCTTTGGTGCCAAAAACCATGGCAAGCCGGTAAGCGTAATGCCCTCTCCCTACACTTGCGGTAAAACAAATGTCACGCAGGCGATCCTCTGGCAGATCATATTCGCAGTAAGCATCGACCAGACGGCGAAGTGATTCTTCACTGCTGGCGGATATCACGAATAAATGTGGACCAAGTTCCTCATCTGCCATCGGTCCCGATTGAAATTCCTCCAACACAACGTGACAGTTGGTGCCGCTCATTCCGAAAGAACTTACACCGCTTCTTCGCGGATGCCCGTCAGCCTCCCAAGCCGTCAGTTCATCGGATACGTACACCGGTGAATCAATAAATGAAATCTTCGAGTTCGGCTTGTTAAAATGCAGGATAGGCGGGATTTGCTTGTGCTTCAGCGCAAGCACCGCTTTCAGAACACCCATTAATCCAGCGGCGTGATCGAGGTGCCCGAGGTTCGTTTTGACGGAACCCACAGCGGCGAATTGCTTTCTGTCCGTGAACTGACGAAAAGCACGGTTTATCGCATCACTTTCGATCGGGTCCCCAAGCTTCGTTCCAGTACCGTGAGCCTCCATATAACCAATCGTGGCCGGGTCGATCCCGGCATTCGTCCACGCGCGAACCAGGACATCCTCCTGGGCCAGTACATTTGGAGCCGTGAGTCCAATCGACCGACCGTCCTGGTTCACCGCGCTTCCTTTTATGACACCATAAATGGAATCGCCATCCTCCATCGCCTTACTGAAGGGCTTGATAACCAGAGAAATGACACCTTCCCCTCCTCCAGTACCGTCTGAGCTGTCGTCGAATGTTCTTGCCCGCCAATCGGAGGATTCAATGCCGATCTTGATTTCATCAAGAGGCAGCAAATTAACTTTCACACTGCCTACAATCGCCGATTCACACTCTCCATTCCGGATGGACTGACAGGCTGTATGTAAGGCCACCAAGGAGGAGGAACAAGCTGTGTCCATACACACACATGGGCCTCTAAGATCAAGGACATAAGCGATTCTTCCCGCCGTCACACTGATCAAGTTGCCTGGAACCGCATAGGACAACAGCGATAAATCCGATTCCGAAATCATCCGTTTGTAGTCGTATATCGCATCATTGTTCAGACCGATGAATACGCCCGTCCGGCTGCCGGCAAGCGCATCCCCTCCATACCCTGCATCCTCGACCGACTTCCAGACCGTCTCAAGCAGCAGGCGCTGATTCGGTGACATCAAGCTCGCTTCCTTGGGAGACAACCGGAAAAAGGCATGGTCAAATTTATCGATTTCATCCAGATAAGCCCCGTCCATGTAGCCTGCAGACGGATTAGCCCTTCTTCTTGCCTGCATGAAAGGCTCTGTATCTTTCCGGCGGCCATGTGGGAATTCGGAAATGAAGTCCACGCCGTTCTTCAGAAATTCCCATAGTTCATCCAAATCCTTAACAATTGGCAGGTTGGCCGATATCCCGATAATAGCGATATCCTGGACGGATAATTCCTCAATTTCAAAGTCGTCTTCTGTGGGCTGCTCATCAAGCCAGTTCAAATTCAACATCCTGATCCTCCTCGAAGCTTAAAGTGATACGGCGGATTGAACAGCAGCCTGAACATGGGCCGAATTCGCATTCTTTTGATCGATTTCTCTACGCTTCCACAACCAATACATCGTGTAAATGATCACTACTGAGCTTGCCACCATCGCGATAACAATCCCTGCGGAGAAGGTGAGCTGTAATTTTTTCATCACAAAATACGTGCCGAACAAGATGATCTCGTTAATAATCGGAGCCCAAATGGAACGATACCATTCGAACAGCAGACCGAAGATCAGCGCCCCTGCCGAAGCATAAATCGTAAGCGGAATATCCCAGTTGAAGAACAAGCCGCCATAGATAATTCCCGTCACGATAATCGACATCGGAACCGAGAAAGCAGGGCGCAGCACATTATAGATCAATGCCCGGAAGTAGACTTCTTTGTACATCGAGTGAAGAATTAAGAAGGCGATAAATACCGGCAGCGAAGCCGTCGTCAAGTAGTCGAACAGCTGCTGAAACTGTGGGAAATTATCGGCGAAATAAGGGATTTTGAAAAAGCACTGCACCCAAACTCCCATCGCCGCTCCCAAAATGCCCATGACAATTCCGGCCCTAGGAGGGATAGCGGAAAAGTTGCACTCGACGATAAGACTTTTTTTATGGATGAGCCTCATCACCAGGTAGAACACGGCTAACGAGATCGTGTCAAAGAAAATAAAGCCAAGCACGTTATTCTCGCCCAGCCAGTTTGAGATGGAGGCGATACTCATAATATGGTTGTTCCAGACAAACAGAATCGGGTAGTAGATGACGACGTACAGTCCTGTCCACAACAGCAAATTGCCAATAACCTTGACGTAAGGAAGCTTCCGATCTTCCTTTCCCAGCACAACCAGACTGGAGACGATGACGAATAGGCACAGAGCGATAATGATGAGCAGCGTGGAAGGTGAGAAGCCTTCAATCACTTCATGCAGCCCGATTTGTTTCGACGTAAAAATAAAGGCATTCAGCAGCACGGCCGTCCATATGGTGGCCAGAATCGTCTTCATTTTCGTGTACATAATCCCGTACATAATAGCTAGGAAGAATCCTGTAACCTGAATCGAAGGGCTCGGCTGACAGTATCCATAGATCACGGCCTGTATCAGCAGAGCAACAAGAAAAGGAAGCTTGCCGCGCATCATGGAGAACAATATCCCTCTGAAGAAAATTTCTTCAAATAAAGGCCCGATAACGGCAAGTCCAAGCAAGGTCAGAATGAAGCTGTCAGAATTCATGAACAAATTAATGTAATCCTGCATGTCCGGGAAGTTGGTCTTCACGAAAGGAAGCTTCAGCAGGCAGATGAACAGCAGTCCTGCCGCAATCGCAACATACGTAGAGATCAGAAAGTCCTTCCCTTTTAAGCGTGAGAAATTGCACAGCTGCGAGACCTTGACGTAACGGTCTTTCAAGATCGACTTTTTAATAAGAAAGTAGACCGTGAGCAGCACGGCATCAATCGCAAACATGATGGAAATCCATAATGGCAGATTATGCATTAAATATTGTCCGTAGCTTCCGGAATTCGGAACCAGCACGTAATTGTGCAGAACCGCCACCGCGAGAAAGATTCCAGCCAGCAAAATAACTTCGCCCAACGTGATCAAATACGTTTTGAATGTTTTCATCCATACACCCCTTAATAGCTTTTCGCCAAATCATCTATGCTTCTGGCTGCCGTGCATCCTTCAGCGCACAAGCGGTTTAATCTACGCTGCTGCTCGTCCTCAGGCACCTTCTTCCCCTTCATGATCTGCAAAAGCAGTTCAATTGCCGTCTGCAGCTCATCATCTTGCTCAGACAGCGAACGTTCGCTGTGCTCCGCATGGGCATTCGCAAGCTCTGCCAGCTTATGAAATGGCTCCGCCACTTCACTTGCGTACTGCGCGGCGTCCTCACACCGATTCCGGCAGGAAACGGCATGCGCCAGACATTTTCCTAGTAAATCGCTGCTAGAATACTTCAGCGCCTGGATCTTGGGCAGATCATCTGCTTTATCCAGAGCATAGGTCCTGATATTCCGCGCAGTTCGCTTGGTTAGAGTGGACAACGTCGATTTCGGACCCAGTTCTAGCGCGTGTGATATCCCGCTGCGCTGCATAAATCTTGCGGTGTTAAGCCATTGAACTGGCTGCGTTAACTGCATGGCCAGCCCCGTCACAATGGACTCCGCATCCGTATAAGGCTTGGCCGTGACATTGGAAATGACGGGCCATTTCGGCATCTCTATTGACAGCCGGGCTAACTGCTCGCGGAAAGGAGCCACCGCTCCCTGCAGCAATCTGCTGTGAATGGGTGCCTGGATAGACAGGGGGATCGCCCTGCCTCCAAGTCCCTCCAGAATGGCAGCAAGCTGCTCCGTATCCGGCTTATAGCCCGAGATCACGGCTTGATCCTGCGAGTTGTAACAGGCAACATCTACAGGGCGGTCAGGGTAACTGCGATTCCAGTTCATCACTTCGCGCCTGGTAATCTGGATTGGAAGCTGCCTGCACGCAACCACTCCACTCTCCCCATGAACGGCCGTCTCGGTCATCAGCCTGCTTCGCAGGCACACAAGATCGAGCGCATCGATATAGCGGATGGCCCCTGCCGAGACCAGAGCGGCATACTCTCCTAGACTATGCCCAGCAGACAAGTAGGGTGTGATCCCCACTTCCTGCATATAGACGCGATAGGCTGCAACACTGCAAACGAAGATAGCAGCTTGTGCAGTCACTAGATCCATGTCCTGCTGAAGCGTTTCGCTTGTGCACACGTCATACAAGGAGAACCCCATTCGCTCGCTCGCTTCATCGAACGTCTCTCTGACGATCGGGTAGGCTTCGTGCCAGGATTGGCCCATCCCCGCATACTGGGTCCCAGATCCGGGGAACATCAAGGCGATTTTCATAAGCTTCTCTCCACCTTTCTGTCCTCGCTTGCCGCAGCGGCCTCCATGAATTGAATCTCGCCCGCGTACTGCTGAATGACGGTGCGAATAATACGAATATATTGACCGAATAATTCTTTCATTTTCAATTTCGATAGACGCTGATCGTTATATTCACAAAGCAAGTGAATCTGGTCATTCTCCGTATAGTAGGAGAACTGGATGTCAAATCTACTGCGATGTACATCACGGACTGGAACTGCCCCTCTCTGATAAAATAGAGGAAGTACAGCCTGCGGGGTCTCTTTGACTTTCACAGGCTGAATTTGCTCCAGCAGCAGTTCACTTGTTTGGCTAGCGCTCAGGGCGCTCTGAGCCATAGAGATCAAGGATGCGATCTCGCTTACTTGGCCCATTTGCAGCTCCAACATCTGGAAGGATCGCAAGGAATCAGAATGCACGATTGTGAGTTCCGTGCTCTTGGTAACAGCAGCTAGCAGATAAGCAAGGCTGGCCAGCAGCACAACCTGCCGCTTCGCATGCCCGGATTGCTCAAGTTCACCGAGCAATCTTGTTTCAAGCTCGCCTAATTGCAGCTTATATACCGCTTGCTGAGCAGCAGCCGTCTGCTGAACGAAATAATCGGTAGGCAGCGTCAAGTAGGAAAGCGGAGCTGCCAAATGCTGCTCACCTGCCTGCTTCATAAAGGCCGCCAGCTTGGAAATGGTCGGGTAAGCGAACAAATCGGTGACCTGGATTAAGCCCGGGTAGGATGCCTCAAGGCGAGTGTGCATCTGCAGGAGAAGCAGCGAGTGTCCGCCAATTTCAAAGAAATGTTCGTGGACACCGATACGTTCTCTGCCCAGCAATTGCTGCCACAGCATCACAAGCTGTTCTTCCAGTTCATTCTGCGCCGCGGTGTACGTATCGTCAGTCTCCGTTATCACTTGCAGGTGCTGCAGCTGTCTGCGATCCAGCTTTCCATTAGCGGACAGCGGCATTTCGGGTAGATACGCATACTGCGAAGGAATCATATAGTCAGGAAGCGCTCGCGAAAGCGAAGCACGTATAATCGATGAAGGAATCTGTTCCTTCGTCACGAGAAAGGCGCATAAATATGGATTACCTCCCCCATCCTCCTTCGCCAATACGGCGGCCTCCTGGACACCTTCAATCTCCAGCAATTTATGTTCGATTTCACCAAGCTCGATCCGGTAGCCGCGAATTTTCACTTGATGGTCAAGCCTTCCCAAGTATTCGATGTTGCCATCCGGCAGCAGCTTCGCCAAATCCCCTGTCCGGTACATGCGGGTGCCCGGCCGGAATGGATTCGCTGTAAACTTCTCCTCACTCAGCTCAGGCCTACCTAGGTATCCTCTGGCTAATCCCGCGCCGCCAATGCAGAGTTCGCCCGGGATCCCCGGCGGCAGCAGCCGGAGATGGCTGTCGACGACATACAGCTCGGTATTGTCGATCGGCTTCCCGATCGGTATGCTGCTCAGCTGCAGGCCTGTTCGGCATTCGAAATAAGACACATCCACCGTCGCTTCGGTCGGCCCGTACAAATTAATCAGATTTGTGCCATACCGCTCGCTCAGCAGCGATTGGAACCGCTCCACCTGATGTGCGAGCAGCGCTTCCCCGCTGGTAAATACGTAACGCAGACTCCGCAAGCGATCCAGACGCTCGGGTCTTGCTTCCAGATGCGCAAGGAACAAATGCAGCATGGACGGCACGAAATGCATCGTCGTTACCCGGCTTGTCTCAATCGCCTGAATAATTTGTTCCGGGTCCTTCTCTCCTCCGGGAACGAGGAAGTGCACGGCGGCTCCTGCCTGCGCCCACCAGAACAGTTCCCATACCGATACATCAAAGGTGAACGCCGTCTTCTGCAATATGACGTCCTCCGCTGTAAGCGGATATGCCTTCTGCATCCATGCTATCCGGTTGATCACCGAATGATGCTCGATCATGACCCCTTTTGGGTTCCCTGTCGAGCCCGATGTATAAATCACATAAGCCAAATTTCTAGCATGAGCTGCGGGCGGCAGATCGCTGGCATCGCCCTGATATAAACTTTCGTCATCAAGTGAAATGCGTTCTACGTCAAACTGTTCATTGTTAAACTGTTCGTCGTTAAACTCCACATGACCAAGCTGATCCCCGCGCACCAGCAGCAGCTTGGCCGCGCTGTCTTCCAGCATATAGCGGACACGCTCCGCCGGAGCATCCGGCGCAATCGGCAGATAAGCTCCGCCTGCCTTCAAGATCGCCGTGATGCCGATGATCATCTCAGGCGAACGTTCCAGCGCGATCGCAATAATGGTGTCTGGCTTCACTCCCCGTGAGCGTAGAACACGGGCCAACTGATTGGCTCTCGCGTTGAGCTTCCCATAAGAGAGCTTGCCATCGTCAAAGATAGCCGCTATCTGCTCAGGCCTGATCTTCGCTTGGGCTTCGATCCACTCATGAATAAGCTGGTTCTCCGCGTAAGGCACCGGAGAAGGATTGTTGGCTTGCAGCAGCTGCGATTGTTCTTCATCCGTTAACAGCTTTAGATCTCCAAGCCGCGTGTCCGGAACCGTAAGAATCTGATCCAGCAATCGAAGCAAATGAACGCCAAGCCGTTCTATCGTGTCTCTATGGAACAGATCCGTATTATATTCGAGTGCGAACGAAAGACCGCTCACCGTTTCAATCACTTCTATGGTCAGATCGAATTTGCTCGCCGGATTAATCAGCTGAGATCGGCTAAACTCGAGACCAGCCGCTTCCCAGTGTTCTTGAATCCCGATATTTTGCACCACAAATAAGACATCAAACAGCGGATTACGATTCATCTCGCGTGAGATATTCAGCTTCTGCAGCAATAGCTCCAGCGGATATTCCTGATGCTCAAAGGCGGATAGACTGTTCGCCTTGACCTCCTGCAGGAAATCTCTAAATGACTTGGATGCTTCCGGATAATTGCGCATAGCCAGCGTATTCACGAACATTCCGATCGCCTTTTGCAGATCGGGGTGATTCCTCCCCGAGACCGGCGAGCCAATGATAATATCCTGCTGACCCGTATATTGGGCGAGCAGCACGTTGCACACAGCCAAGAGAAGCATATACAGCGTTGTATTGGTTTCTTTAGCTAACGATTTGATTTGGTGATTGACACCTGGATCCAGCTCGAACGTATATCGGTCCCCTTTAAATGAAAGCGCCGAAGCTCGCTTCGTATCATGTGGTAATTCCGCAGACGGCAGAGGCTGCTGGAGCACTTCTCGCCAGTAGACCTCCTGCTTCTCCAAATGATCCGATGTCAATCGCTGAGACATCCAGTTCGTGTAATCTTTAAATTGGATATTCGGCTGAGGAAGCTCATTACCAGCGTATAACTGGATGAACTCCTCCATCAGCACGATGATCGATATCCCGTCCGAAATGATATGGTGCATATCACACACGATGACGTGGCGTTCCTCAGACAGCGCAATGATTTCTACCCGAAAGAGGGGAGCTTTGTGAAGATCAAAAGGCCGGATGAACGAATGAATCGCCGCATCAACGTTTTCTTCCGCTGCCGCACTAAAGGTAACAGGCAGCTCCACCGTGTGGGCAGCCATGATCTCCTGCCTTAGCTCTCCATCCTGCATACTGAATGAGGTCCGAAGCGTTTCGTGGCGATTCACAATCGCTTGAAAGGACTCCTTGACTCGGTCCACTTGAAGGCGGCCTCTGACCTCTATAGCAAAAGGTAGATTGTAGGCCGTTCCGATCCCTTCCATACGGTCCAAAATATATAACCTCGATTGTGCTGAGGACAGCGGATAAGAGCTCCCTGATTCCACAGCAGCAATAGGCTCATAGCCTTGCTGTTCAGCTTGTTCAATCCAGCCTGCCAGTTCCCGTATGGTCAATCGATCAAACATCTCTGCGAGTGGAAGTTCCACTTGAAAGATTTGATGAATCTTGGATACAGTTTGCGCCGCCTTCAGGGATTGCCCGCCCAGTTCAAAAAAGTCGTCGTCGATTCCCGGGCGTTCTACATTCAGCACCTCTTGCCAAATTTGGGCTAATGCTGTCTCTACTGCAGTCCGTGGAGCTGCGTATTCCTTCGCTAACGAGACATCACTGACGGCATTTATCAACGCTTTACGGTTGATTTTGCCATTATCGGACAAAGGCATGCTTGGCAGCTGTACAAAATAAGCAGGCACCATATAATCCGGCACATAGGTTTTCAAAAAGGCACGGAGTTCCGTGGTATCTAGGTTCTCATCGGCAACGAAATAAGCGTATAAATCGGTATGCTCGCTGCCTGTTGATTTCACAATCGCCGCCGCTTCCGTTATGGCTTCATGCTGAAGTAAATGGTGTTCGATTTCACCA
Source organism: Paenibacillus sp. SN-8-1 (assembly GCF_050995535.1). Taxonomy (NCBI): domain Bacteria; kingdom Bacillati; phylum Bacillota; class Bacilli; order Caryophanales; family Paenibacillaceae; genus Paenibacillus; species Paenibacillus sp. SN-8-1. Next base: position 1,442,849 of record NZ_CP194782.1, on the reverse strand, counting down.
AGCTCAATCCGGTAACCGCGAATCTTCACCTGATGGTCAAGCCTTCCCAAATATTCGATATTGCCATCCGGCAGCAGCTTCGCCAAATCCCCCGTCCGGTACATGCGGGTGCCCGGTCTGAATGGATTGGCTCTGAACTTCTCCTCACTCAGCTCGGGCCTACCTAGGTAGCCTCTGGCTAATCCCGCGCCGCCGATGCAGAGTTCGCCCGGGATCCCCGGCGGCAGCAGCTGAAGATGGCTGTCTACGACATAGAGCTCGGTATTATCGATCGGCTTCCCGATCGGTATGCTGCTCAGCTGCAGGCCTGTCCGGCATTCGAAATAAGACACATCCACCGTGGCTTCGGTCGGACCGTACAAATTAATCAGCTTTGTGCCATACCGCTCGCCCAGCAGCGATTGGAACCGATCCACCTGATGTGCGAGCAGCGCTTCCCCGCTGGCGAACACATAGCGCAGGCTCTGCAGGCGTTCCAGCCGCTCGGGCCTTGCTTCCAGATGCGCAAGGAACAAATGCAGCATGGACGGCACGAAATGCATCGTCGTGACCTGATTTGTCTCAATCGCTTGAATGATCTGTTCCGGGTCCTTCTCTCCTCCAGGAACGAGGAAGTGCACGGCGGCTCCGGCTTGCGCCCACCAGAACAGTTCCCATACCGATACGTCAAAGGTGAACGCCGTCTTCTGCAAAATGACGTCCTCCGCTGTAAGCGGATATTTCTTCTGCATCCACGCTATCCGGTTAATCACCGAATGATGCTCGATCATGACCCCCTTCGGGTTCCCCGTCGAGCCTGACGTATAGATCACATAAGCCAAATTTCTCGCATGAGCTGCGGGTGGCAGATCGCTGGCGTCGCCCTGATACAAGCTTTCGTCATCAAGCGAAATGCGCTCTACATCAAATGGTTCATCGACGTGATACTGATCGACGTTAAACTGTTCACCGTCAAACCGTGCATCGCCAAGCCCACCTCCGCGCACCAGCAGCAGCTTGGCTGCGCTGTCTTCCAGCATATAACGGACACGCTCCGCCGGAGCATCCGGCGCAATCGGCAGATAAGCTCCGCCTGCCTTCAAGATCGCCGTGATGCCGATGATCATTTCAGTCGAACGATCCAGCGCAATCGCAGTGATGCTGTCCGGCTTCACTCCCCGCGCGCGTAATACGCGGGCAAGCTGATTGGCTCTCGCGTTGAGCTCTCCGTAGGAGAGCCGCCCATCATCGAAGATAGCCGCCGTCTGCTCAGGCCTGATCTTCGCCTGGTGTTCGATCCACTCATGAATAAGCTGATTCTCCGCGTAGGGTACCGGAGCGGGATTATTAGCTTTCAAGAGCTGCGTTTGTTCTTCATCGGTCAGCAGCCGCAAGTCCCCAAGCCGCGTATTCGGGTTCAGGATGACCTGATCCAGCAATCGAAGCAGATGAACGCTGAATCGTTCTACCGTTTCCTTGCGGAACAGATTCGTATTGTATTCCCATACACCCTCAAGTTCGCTATCACCGCTTACAAACACATCCAACTTGAAATCTAACTTAGACGTACAACCAGGAAGCGGATAGTACGTTGCTTTTATAGCATCTGAGGCCAATGCCTGATACATATCCATTTGGTTATGCAGAATCACCATCGTGTCGAACAGCGGATTACGCGAAGGCTCCGTCATGCTGCCTGTTAAAGCGACGATTTCATCAAACGGATATTGTTGATTTCCGAAATCCTCCTGCATATGTGCGGTAGCCTGCTTAATATATTCGTCAAACGTTAGCCTTGCATCGATCTGAAACCGCACAGGTACATAATTCACAAAAGCGCCTAGCATCTGTTCCAGATCCGCATGCTGCCTGCCGGCCACCAAAGCGCCCACGATCATATCCTCTTGCCGCGTATAGCTATGCAGAAATATCGAATACGCCGTCAAGAGCAGCTCGTACAAGGACACGTTCCTTGATTTCATGAAATTCCGAAGCTGCTCAGCTGTTTCTCCGGGTATAACAAACCGGCTCGTGTCCCCGTCAAAGGTTTTTGTATGCGGCCTGCTGCCATCCAAAGGCATTTCCAGTACAGGAATTTCACCCTTCAATCGTTCAGACCAATACAATCGTGCCTGATCCAAATCCGCACCCTTCCATTGCTGCTTCGTCCATACCGCATAATCCCGATACTGCAAGTCGAGCGGCGGCAGTTCCTTGCCCTGATACAATTGCAGCCATTCCTGCAGCATGATTTGCGCCGAAATGCCATCAGAACAAATATGGTGAATATCAATGAGCAGAATCTTATAGGCTTCACTGCCCTGAACCTCAATCAGAAAGCTGCGGATTAATGGAGAAACGTGCAAATCAAATGGACGTATAAGCTGCTTAAGCACTTCTGTGACATCATGCTCACTTGCAGTCAGTGAACGGATTTGGATCTCAGCAGATGGATGTACAACCTGTCTGACATCGCCATCCACCATAGCGAATGTCGTGCGAAGCGATTCATGACGCTGGATGAGTCTTTGCAGACTACGTCCTAGTTGGACGACATCCAGAGCGCCTTCGATCTTGATTGCAAACGGCATGTTATAAGCAGTCCCAGCACCGCCAAATTGCTCCTGAATGTACATTCTGCGCTGCGATGGAGACACCGGATAGTGATCGGCAGGCTCCACATGGGTAATAGGCACATAGAGACTTGCTTCTGAATTTCGGACATAATCGGTAATCGATCTTACGGTAGCGTCATTACTGAAGCTTTGCGTGGGAATTTCCACATGGAATTGTCTGTGGATTCTGGCCAGCAATACGGCCGCTTTCAAAGAGTCCCCTCCATAATCGGCAAATAAATCCGTCACGCCGATCAGCGTTCCCTGTCCCAGCACATCCGACCATAGTTCGGCCATCTGGCTTTCCAGTTCGTCTGCTGGAGGCTCTTTCTCTATTTCCTCGGCTCTAGAGTTAAGCAGTTCTTCATAGTGAAGCACCTGGTCTGCGAAATCTCCGTTCACATACATCTCTGCCAGCTTGTAACGCTGCAATTTCCCGCTAGTCGTCTTGGGAATATGCCGGACAGGCAGAATGCAGGTCAGTTCCAGACCCATTTTCTTCGAAATATGCTTTTTAAGCTCCCAAACCGTTCCTGAATAGGAATCGCCGCGGCCGCGGTGCTGAAGAAACGCAACTACATCGTCTCTGCCTAGGGCCTGATTGGTAATTCCGCATATTGCGATTTTCCCCAGCTCAATGCCCTCAACCTCTTGTGCCAGCCATTCCAGATCATGAGGAAAATAATTGCGGCCATTTACAAAAATAATGTCTTTTTTTCTGCCGGTAATGACCAGCCTTCCTTGCCGCATGAATCCCAAATCGCCAGTCAGCAGCCAGCCGTCTTCGGTAAAGGCTTGCTTCGTAGCGGCGGCATTACGATAATACCCTCTTGTAACATTTCCTCCTTTAATCTGTATGTTTCCGACATAACTTTCGCCAAGCGGTGTGTTCGTGTCATCGCAAATTCGCACTTCGAGGTGGGCAATTGGATAACCTACATCAACGAAGCCAATGCTTGTCTCACTATCTGGTGAGGAATACTTCACTTCCTTTCCAAGGGCTAATTGTTTCCGTTCTACATAGACGGCTTGAAGTTCCTCATCTACTGGTGGAAAAGCAACAGCAACGCTCGCTTCCGCCATACCGTATACAGGAAACATGGCTTTCTTTTGCAAATGATAGGGTTCGAGGAGAGCTAAAAAGTCTTGTGCTAACTGTGGTGAGATTGGTTCGGCACCGTTAAATATATAGCGTATGGATGATAAGTCCCAATCGATGGCATTTTGCGGGTTAAAGTGGCTCATGAAGTGTTTGTAGCCGAAGTTAGGAGAGCAGATTTGTGTAATTTGATATTCGTGAGCTTTATGCAGCCAGAGGTGCGGCCTTAACAAGAACAGGCTTGGCTGCATCATCCATTGGTTCATTTGTCCGACAAGAGGGGATAAATGAAATCCGATCAATCCCATATCGTGTGTAAGCGGCATCCAGCTTAATGACCTATCTGAAGGCGCTGCTGCGGAGCATGTCAGAATGTCTTCGATATTGATAAGCAAATTGCGATGAGTCAAGATGACGCCTTTGGGATCGCCAGTGGAGCCAGATGAAAATTGAATGAGTGCGGTATCATCCGGGTGCGCGGTATGTGGGATTCCTTTCTCGGACAAGCCGGACAACATCTCGTCCGCATCCCAAAGTCGCTGCAGTAACTCCCGTGTCTGCAGATTCGGGGAATCGTGCCCTAAATGTTCGGTAAATGAATGAAGAAGATCGGGTGATGCGATTACAGGAGGCTTTTCAGTAATTTCCCATACTCGCTGTACTTTCAAGCGGTGTTCAGGTGTCGTTCCGACTGTGACAGGGACAGGAATTATCCCTCCGAGCTGGCAGGCCCAAAAAAAAGTGAGAAAACTTCGTGGCTCCTCAATTTGAAATAGGAGTTTGTCTCCGGGGCGTAATTCTCGTTCTTGCAATTGGTATAGAAGCATTAGCGATTCGTTGTAGAGCTGTCGATAGGTTACAGGTAAATCTTTATTTCTATCGATAAAGGTAATCCCTTTATCCGTTCGGGCACTTATCTCCAATGATTCTATTAATGTTTTGTTATGCATACATTGCCCCCTTTAGGATGAAAGCGCATACTACAATTGGGAAGTACTCCCTTAGCAAGCAAACAACACGGCGTGCAAAGGATTGCACAAATTAATTACATTACTGATCGGCTAGAACATAAATGCTAATTTTTGTATTTAGCTTTATGTTAAAGATAATCGAATTCTATCTAAAATATCAAGCAAAAAATACTAAAAATTTGACTATAATTCTGTTTATGAGACTTTAAAATTAGTTTATTTTTTACTTCATAGGAAAATAGAACCAACTCAAATTCCTAAAGAACTACTTTCAAATCCCTACACTTTATGGAAAATAAGGTAACAACTTTCAGATAATTTATTCCTCACTTGCGCAGATCGTGAAAACGTTTGCACTAAGAACGCCGATAAATGCTCCTTTGAGAGCTCCCCAACTAAGCCGGGTTAGCGTATACTATAGAAATATACGGAAGACTCCAGCTATTTATTTCACTTGGGAGTGATAGTATTTTGATTAAGGTATATGCTGCACGGATTACAAGCTTTCCAACAAAAAATTTGGATTCCATATTGGCTGGACTCCCAGAGGAACGACGGAGTAAGCTCCTGAGATTTCGGTTCTTGCCAGACATGCTTCGCGGCATTACCGGCGATCTGCTAATGAGAGCAGTGCTCGCAGAAATGCTGGATTGTACTCCTGGCGAATTGAAGTTCGGTGAGAGTTTATATGGGAAGCCTATCTTGCTTGGGTATGATCAGAATATTGGCTTCAACGTTTCCCATTCAGGGGATTGGGTTGTGTTGGCAGCAGGTTCATCAGGGAAGATCGGGGTAGATATAGAGCGAATTAATGCGACGGATCTCGGGGTAGCTAGACAGTTCTATACGGAGGATGAATACAGCTCCATCATGAAGCAGCATTCACATGAACAAAGCTTATTGCAGTTTTTTCGTATTTGGACAGCGAAGGAGAGCTATATCAAGGCCATCGGTAAAGGATTGTCCGTCCCTCTTGACAGCTTCTCCACAGTAGAAGGTGACGATATGGCTCAGATGCAATTAATCGGGAGTAAGGTATGGTACTTTCGTACCTTTTCTTTGGAAGATGGATATGTGGTGACTTCCTGTGCAGATACATATGACTTCGATGAGAAAGTTCAAATTCTCGATGTTGAATCTCTCGTTCGGCTGAAATGACGAAGGCACAAATACGACGCGATAAACTTGATTGTTTCAGATATCACTATGCCCATCGCATCCAACCAGATGGAGTTATACACTCACATATGGTTGAGAGTCTGTGAGCAATGACCAAGACCGTTGAATCCAGCTAGAACAGCTGTTCCATTATACAAGATTCCGAGATGTTATCCAGAGAACTTGTGGGCTCGTCCATCAGAATAATATTCAGATTCTTCAGAAGCACTCGTGCAATGCATAACCGCTGCCTTTGGCCATTGTTGACTTTCCTGAACCTGACTCTCCCACTATGGCTACCTTTCCACCGCTACTAATATTCAAATGGATATCATTCCTCTACAGTATCATTAACACGTTACTAAATGATTTATATCAACAGTCTTTGTGTAACCCTCCACGCCATAGCGGGTGTTTTTTTGTTTCGCGCGTTTCACGCACTCAACCGGCTAAGTCAAAAATAAAAAAAGGAGAAACGCAATTAGCGTTTCCCCTTAAGGCGTCTGATTGCTCAGTACCTGATTGTATATCAGATCAATCGAAGAGCGATTTATTTCAAATTTTTTAATGCTTCCTTGATTGATGGACTCAAACTATAAGTATTCACGATCGTTTCGATGGCCTCGGCACGTGTAGCTCCACTATTTGGATCAAACGTCTGCCCCGTCTTGCCATTGAAAATTCCCAAGGCAGATGCCTTTTTAATTGCATCGGCGCCATATACTCCGTCCAAGTCATTAAATTGAACTTTTGAGGTATTCACCTTCAAAATATTGGCATTCAGCACGCGAGTGATAATTAGAGCCATTTCCTGCCGGGAGATCGTTTTCTCCGGGCGGATCGTTCCATCCTCATATCCGTTCAGAACCCCAACCTTAATAAGCTTCTTGAGGTCATCCGTTGACCAGTGGCCATTAATATCCTTGTATGACACGAAATCCTCTTTATTAATGGAAATATTTCTTGAGGCCATATCTACAAAAGCTCTATCAATCATTGCCGCAAATTCAGCGCGGGTGATCTGCTCATCCGGTTCAAACTTCCCAGTAGGGTATCCCTTAAGGACGCGTAGCTTGGTCAATTTTTCGATAGATGAGATCGCCCAGTGCTGTGCTACATCCTTATAATTTAAGACATTGAAGCTGTTGCCTTTGCTGAGAATTTCAGCGGTTCTGGCTACTACGCCATCAATAACATTACTGTCTGTATTTACAACCCGACTTCTGAAAATATCATCGGGATTTTGATATTCCTCTGCTGCTGAGTCTGTTTTATTCTCTTGCTTGCCATCGTTTTTGTCAGGTACTGGTACTGGTGCTGGTACTGGTGCTGGTACTGGTGCTGGTACTGGTTCGGGTGGAGATGATGGAACCGAAGGTGTTGAGCTGCCGCCGCTGCCCAATACGACCTGAACCATAGGTTTCGAAATACTGTCTTCTACATTTAGTCTCGCATCTCCAAAATACTTTGCGGTAAGCGGGTGATCTCCGACGCTTAAATCCGCTGTAGTGAATCTCGCCTTTGCCTCACCATTGGATTCACCATCCGGCTGCATGGGGAGAACAGCCAGCTCCTTGTCTCCATCCATCAGAATGACCGTACCGGACATGTTAATGGTTCGTTGTGGCACTGTTTTCGTTCTGATAGAGAAAGTCACTGAGTTTCCAAACTTGGAGGGATTATAATAGCTGACAACCTCTGTTTGGGTCGGATTTCCCGTTGGAGCCGTCGCCGTTGCAGTAACTTTCTGTGTCAATGGAAGAGATGTGCTGGCACGATATTTATCGTTCCCGCTATACTCAGCTGTAATTACGTGATCGCCAAGAGGCAGTTCTCTCACCGCAAAAATAGCCAGGTCGGGTTTAGTTGGATCATCTCCCACTGGGGCAGAACCTAGAACAGTATCCCCTTCTTTAAAGGTTACTGTACCTGTACGTATCTCATAAGAGTCTAATGAATTGACATTTGCAACAAATGTGATTGGCTCTCCCTTCAAAGCAGGATTGCGGGCACTATCTATAGTGACGGACGTATTATACCGATTGTCAACTGGTGGTGTCGGATTTTGCTCGTTCGGTGGACTAGAACGATTGGACGGTGTTGTACTGTCAGTGGTACCCTTTACAACCTGAGTCATAGATTCAGAGACACTGTCCATCACGTTATATCTTTTGTCTCCATAATACTTGGCCGTAATCGGGTGCTCGCCGACACTTAAATCTGTTGTAGTATAATCGATTGCCGCCTTACCGTTTGACTCTCCTTTTGGCAACATAGGAAGCGTGGCTATTTCCTTGTTACCATCCATAAGAATCACCGAGCCGGACATATTTACATATTTTTGCGGATCTGTTTTGGCTTCGATATGGAAAGTCACGGATTCCCCATAGTTAGAGGGGTTATTATAACTTACAACCGTAGTTACAGTCGGGTTCTGTGTTGGTGCCGTTTCGTCAGCAGAGACTCCCTGGCTAAACAGAGCAGAAGTACTGGCATTATAGTTAGTGTCTCCGCTATACTCGGCTGTAATCTCATGATTTCCGGAAGTTAGACCTTTAATGGTGACAAATGCTAATTTGGGTTTGGTTGGTTCCTGGCCCAATCTAGCTGTACCCAGCTCAGTATCCCCCTCCTTAATGGTTATCGTTCCTTTAGGCTCGATATAAACATCGCCGGTGTCTAATCTTGCCACGAATGTTACAGGTTCTCCCTCAAGGGCGGGGTTGCGCGCACTGTCGAGAGTAACAGACGTATTATTCAGGACCGGAGTGTCACCGTCAGCCTCTGCAGCAGAGCCTGCAATTACGAAAGATGGTGACGTGATCACCATTACGGCTGCCAGCAGGGCGCCAAACTTTTGTTTAAACTTTGAAAACATGCTATGTCTTCTTCCTCTCTGTGTGTAGATTCCAAATTTGGAGTAAACAGAATCTGGAGCACAAGTAATATCGTCATTATTTGTCGAATAATGAATAGATTAGTCGAATTTTTGCATAAAGCTGCTTTTTAGACTCTGTAAGCTTCAATCTTCTCCTGCCTCAGTACACGCTTTTCGTTTGGATTACCTCCTTCCTCTCGCCTGCTCCTGAGATCCTATCCTCTTATTGCACAAACCAAAAAATGCCCGGCTAATCGGCACGGCCATTGCCCTGAATGACACCCGCTTGAGCTAGAAGTTTTCCCATCACGTGATGCAGTAATATTAGCGCCCCCTTACTTAGCCCTGTTACAATTCCTCCTGAGGATACAGTGGCAACAACCTTGTTATCAGAACTCAAGCTAGCGGTTGAACTGATATCTGTAATTGAACCATCACTCATTATCCCGTTGGCAGTGAGCTGTAACCCACGATTAGGTGAGAATACCACTGGCCCTGTGATGTAAATCCATCTAGCCTACCAATTGTGGTGCAGAAGCCAAATTACTATGCATTGCTTTGACTGCTAAAATGCCTAATCTTCGTCTCATTCAGAAAAACCCGGGATCTCCATCCCGGGCCTCTCTCATCGCTTCGCTTTATAAAACTCATGATACAGCTTCATCAGCGCTCTCTTCTCTATTCGTGACACATAACTCCGGCTGATCCCCAGCTCCTTCGCAATCTCCCGCTGGGTCCGCTCTTCTCCGCCCTGATCCAGTCCGAACCTTCCACGAATCACTTCCTGCTCACGCTCATCCAGGATATCTAGGTTCTGATAGATCTTGCTCTTCTCCATCTTAAGCTGAACCCGCTCGACGACATCATCGTTCTCGGAACCGAGGATATCGATTAAGGTAATCTCATTCCCTTCCTTATCCGTCCCAATTGGGTCATGCAGGGAGACATCCTTCTTCGTCTTCTTGAGTGAACGTAAATGCATTAGAATCTCATTCTCTATACAACGAGCCGCGAAAGTCGCCAGCTTGGTGCCTTTGCCCAGCCGGAAGCTCTCAATGGCTTTGATCAGGCCAATCGTACCGATGGAGATCAGGTCCTCCAGATCCTCCCCGGTGTTGTCGAATTTCTTGACGATATGGGCGACAAGTCTTAAGTTATGCTCAATCAGAATATTGCGGCTGACAGGGTCGCCTTCCGTCATGCGCTGGAGATGCTTCGCTTCCTCTTCCTCGGTTAACGGCTGGGGAAATGCGTTATTTTTGACATAAGACACGAGAAGGGTCAACTGTTTGATGAACAAGGCAATTGTGGTAAACAATCCGGGCAATGGTGCCACCTCCTGCATAAATGCGTGCAACCGGTCTGCGGTCACTTCATTCTATGTGGGCGGCCGCCCAGGCGTGCCTGTACGGATTTTAAAAAAGTTGGATAGATCACCTTCCCGATATTCCGTAGACAAAAACAAACCCACCGTCTACTCAAATATCGTAACAAGCACCGCCACAACTATAATCGCAGGAAGCAGATTCGCCACTTTAATCTTGGTCAGCCCCAGAAGATTCAGTCCAATCGCCAGAATCATGATTACCCCTGATACCGCTGTCCAGCGCACCAAGAATCCCCATTATATAATAACGATCAGAAAGCTTGCGCTCTTCAGCCCCATTTGAATTCCCAGCACGGACACGACAAGCCCCATCACCTTCATCACGCTATCTTTGATACGCTCAGGTATTCGATGCAGAAGCCTCCCAAGCAGGCTGCCTCCTACCACCGCAATCCTATTAACTAACGCACCCGTCAGAACCATGCTCCATAACTCCTTTCTAACCTTGTGTCATAACGCATTGCTGCTTTTTTCAATTATAGGAACAATTAGAGCATAGTCAAAAACATTATTTGCTGCCGATCTCCTTTAGCATCTTGACGACGGTATCAATAACAAGATCAGGCTGGTCTTTCTGAACAAAATGAGTGGAATTCTGGACTACTTGAAAAGTGCTGTTCGAGGATAAGCCCGACATTTTCTTCTGCATATCCAGCCAATCCGTATATTCATTCGGAACGGCCAGCACCGCAAGCGGTAAGCTGTGGAAGCCCTGTGACTCAGCCGCCTGAACCTGATCCCTCGACTTCGTCATCATATTTCGCAGCTCGCTGGTATGGTTGCGGTTATAGGCCATCTGGTAGAACAAATCCTTGGATTTAGTATCTTGATCAGGCATAGGAACAAGTCCCAAGGTTCCCAGAAGACGATTCACCCCTGTTATTCTAGAGGCTTCCATAAGGAGCAGCTGCCAGTCTGAAAAGCTTAGCTGCTGCCCAATCTGCGAGCTGTCGATCAAGACCATACCCGCGGTATCCTCGGGATAGAGTGAAGCGAATGTCTGAGCGATAAACCCACCGTAGGAATGAGCCACCAGCACATACGGTCCGGAATTGCCTGAGGCCTGCAAAAGCTTGTGCAGATCCTGTGCTGACGCTAAAGCTGTTCGCTCTGAATCGGCAAGATCGCTCCATCCGTACCCCGCTCGATCATAACTGATCACCCTGGTTAACTGGGCTAGCTCTGGTTGAACCTTACTCCAATCTTCACTCGGGTTCGGGACCCCAAGTCCCGACTCCAGAACCACTTTTGGCAGGCCAGTGGACTTACCTACCGCAACCATATGAAGCTTATAACCACCGATATCAATCCTTTGTCCCGGAGGCTGGTATTTGTGTCTGGTCATATTTTCTGAGATTTGTTCATATGTAATCCCTGCTGCAGCTAAAATAACTAAGCTTAGGAAAAACCATTTTAATTTTCGAAGTATAGATCGGGTTCGAATCAAAGGGAATCGCTCCTTAGCAGCCTGATTTTAATTCACTTCAAGTATAATGAAGCATAATCAACTGGTGGTTAAACCCTGCTAAAGTTAAGGTAAGCTTAAGATTCTTGTTCCGGAAGCTATCTCGCGGCTAGAGAAAAGTATTCAACATGATTGATGCAGCTCTCTTTCGCGCTGGACTGGAAATTGCGAGCTTGTTCAAGCCAATCTGTCTTTTTGGTGCTGAAGATGTGATCGTTATGCCGAAGGCTTGGCTCCACACAAACGCACGAAAGAGCCAGTGGATGATCCCAATGGCTCTTCGTCTTTTGATAAACAGATTCGATAATTACCCCAGGTTGCTGCTCACTAATTATGGTCAATTCGCTTGGCTTTGAGTTGGAATTGGAGTTGCGCTTGAATACGCTCTGTGACCGAGCCATTCCCGAATCTGATCCTCATTCATTGGCTTCCCGTAATAATAGCCCTGCATAATACTGCAGCCAAGGCCATTCAGGAATTCAGACTGCTCGATCGTCTCGACTCCTTCTGCAATAAGCTCCAGATTGAGCTGCTGCCCGAGTGTAATAATGGCTTGAATAATAGCTTTCTTCGAGCCTGATTCATATTCCCGGACGAAGAGCTGATCGATCTTGAGGGTGTCAATCGGCAGCTTGTCCAGTGAGCCAAGTGAAGAGTAGCCTGAGCCGAAATCGTCCATAGCAATTTTGATACCCAGCTCTCTGATCTTCGTGAGCTGACCGGTAATCCCATGAATATCCGATGCCAGTATCGACTCGGTGATCTCGACTTCAAGATACTGGGCCGCAAGCCCAGTCTTATTTAGTGCGCATTGAATCATATCCAGCAGATTCTGGCTCTCAAATACACGTACCGACAGATTGACAGAGACACACTGAGGTTCGAATCCTTCCTGCTGCCACTGCTGATTCTGCCGGCAAGCCTCCATCATAATCCAGCGGGTCATCGGAATAATAAGGCCTGTCTCCTCCGCAATAGGAATGAACTCGGCTGGAGAGATCACCCCAAGCTCGGGATGACGCCACCTGATTAAGGCCTCCATTCCTGCCCCCTTGCCAGAGGAAGCATCCCACTTAGGTTGATATAACACGAAGAATTCCTCGTTATGTACAGCTCTGCGCAGATCATTCTCCAGCCCCAGGCGGCGGATCCTTCCCCGGTCCAGCGATTCATCGAACACGCGGTACCGGTTCTTTCCTTCTTCCTTGGCTTTATACATTGCGGTATCCGCTGCTTTCAGCAGCGCGTGCCGATCCTGTCCATGAAGCGGAGAGAGACTTACCCCGATACTGCTCGTAATGTAGAGCTCATAACCGTCTAATACAAAGGGCTTCTGAATTTCCTCGAGAAGCACTTTGGCCCATTGCTCAGCCTCAGCTTGTCCTGTACCGCTTAGCGCGCACAGAAATTCATCTCCACCAAGCCTGTAGATTTCGCTCTGATTCAGCGTTCTCCTAAGCCTGTCCCCTACAGCTCTGACCAGCATATCGCCGAAGTCATGACCCAGAGTATCATTCACATTCTTGAACCGGTCCAGATCGACGAACAGCAGGGCCATTTGACTATCTGGTGCCTGGAAGTCATAGGCATCGAAAAATTGATTCATGCGGTACCGGTTCGGTAATCCCGTTAATTCATCCGTGTAGGCCATCCCTTTCATGGTACGCCGATCGAAATAGACGGCCAGTGACGAGATCGAGAGAATGACCAGGATCGCAGCCGATACACATACGAGCAAGATTAATTTGATCTGCATATAGGAGTCTGAATTTGATATTCCATTTCCGTTATGACTCGAGGAGAAGATCATCGCCTTCATGCCCGTATAATGCATCCCGCAAATGGCTATGCCCATAATAACAACCGAGATCCATTTCGCCACGCTGGCTGCCGCCCGGTTCCTGAATTTCAGGAACAAGTACAGTGAGGCATAGGACGCCGTAAGTGCGATAATGGCGGACAGAGTCCAGTAAAGAGGATCATAAGTCAGATTCCCTCCCATTCGCATGGCCGCCATCCCGGTATAATGCATCGCAACGATCCCACCACCCATGCAGAATCCACCAATAGCAAGATTCCTGACCCGAACCTTCGACGGAAGCGTGATTCGGAAGGCAACATACGAGGCCAGAATCATGGAGATCAGTGAAAGTATCGTGATTCCCGCGTCATAAGTAATTTGAATGTCCAGGCTAAAAGCCAGCATACCGATAAAATGCATGGCCCATACGCCGCAGCCCATAACACAAGAGCCCGCTAGCAGCCAGCCCATCTGAGCACGCCCGCTGGCATGATTAATTTTGGCTGCCAAGGTTAGAGCGGAATAAGAGGAGAATATCGCAATAATAAAAGATAGAAGCACCATCCAATACTTGTAGTGTCCCTGCAGTATGTTGTGATGCATCCGATCATCTCCAAAGTCATAAAATAGGTTATTCTATATTATCGGTCAAAAATCCAGGCAATTTAGGCTTTCATCAGGATCTTCATCTTCAAAAAAATGCTATAAAAGGACAAAAAAGATCCCCAAGCCAGAAGCTTGGAAATCTCTATGCATTCCAAAGAAATCTCTTCGTGTATTTATTCAAAAGAATAAGTCCAGAACCGCTCTGTTCCGAACCGGTCAAGAATTTCCTTATCCTTCAGGGTTCTGTTCCCAAGCAGCTCGGCAGCCTGGAATTGGGAGCGGTGAGCCTGAATGGAGTTCATTTTGTGTTCCAGGAAGTCAGTGATCTCCACACTTACATCCGGCTGTCCCAGAATACTGTAGCAATTCTTGGAGAATGCCATACATAGCACGACCGGTCGTTCTCCGGCTGGCAAGCTTTCAATGACCCGCACCACAGCGGCTCCGGTAGCATCATGGTCTGGATGCACACTATACCCCGGGTAGAAAGTGAACACCAGTGTCGGGCGAACCTCTTGAACAAGCTCCATTATACGGCCATCCAGCAGTACTTTATCCTCAAATTCTATAGTCTTATCATGAAAACCTAGCATCCTCAAGTCCTGAATGCCAATCGCTTTACAAGATTCCAGAAGTTCATCCCTGCGTACATCAGGAAGTGTAACCCGGTTAGCGAAAGGAGGAATGCCCATATTCCGTCCCCGCTCCCCCAAGGTCAGGCAAGCGTATGTCACCTGAGCTCCTTGCTGAATATACTTGGCCAGTGTGCCTGACAATCCGAACGCCTCATCATCGGGATGAGGAAGCACAACAAGAATCCGCTGATGCATTATTTTTAGCTCCTCTCCCATTAGAATGGCTCCCTGCTTAATTGCAGGGCTACAACCAGCTTACCCTGACCATCATGTCCGGCAAGAATGAGCCTGTCGGGGTCACTCTCATCCCAAGTTGTAAGACCTTCCGCGTACAGCCAGCCATGCTCCATCTTGAGACCCGCCCTGTATATGCCATTGCTGCCTACAATGGAGCCATTGGAATAACGAATAACTGCGTTAGTTATGAAATTGGCCGCCGGATGCTTCGAGCTGTCATGATGGGACGCATAGGCGCCCGTTGTTAACTCCAAATGGACGTAGATATCCTGATCCTTGAACGAATCAATTCTGCTCTGAACTTGTTCTATATCGATAACCTGCATCGGTCTGCTCCCTTTTTATATTTTTTCTAACAAATATATCATACTCCTTACGATTTGAAAAAACGAACTCCTTATAACTAGATATAGGTACCAATGCCGTTCCATGACCCTTACCTGCTCATATTATACATATATACGAGAAGGGAGTGATTAATATGGAAGCCTATTATAATTGCCTGCAGTGCATGAACAAGAAAGTGCGTTTACTTACTGTGGATGGCCGGCATTACCAGGGAACCATTGTCGATGTAGACCGGGAGAATGTCTACCTGCGGCAGGAGGGCGGCGGCCCAATCCGCACATCTGCCTTTTCACCGTATGGCTATGGTTATGGAAATGAAATTTTGACACTCAGTCTGTTCACACTTCTGGCTATCGCCCTCATCTAAGCTGCTCAATTGCACCCTTTGAGTTAATATTAGCCCTCCCTGATTAAATCAATGAATTCTAAAGTATGTTCCTTGATTGGTTTGGTACTCAAACGGGGATATATATATGGAATGCATTACAGTAAGGGAGGGCACTAGGATGAATGAACGGAATGAAACTCATGAAGAAGATGACTTGGTAACCCAGAGGGATATTGATAAGGAGTCTGGTATGTTCGTGAAAGACTCTTATCCGGACAGTGTGGATCTGCCGGATGCGCTGGCGAATGAGAGACCGGACGGAACACGTCCGTCATCCCGAGTCTCTCCGGACGGTAATAGCAATTAGGCAGCAGTAGAACGTCCTTTTCTCTGAAGGTCTAGAGTAACTCTAACTTAACAAAGCCGTGGTCAGCCAGTTTATGGCTGAACCACGGCTTGTATCTATTTCCACAGTTCTCGTCTGTCAGGACAGCCGTGTTTGTATCCCGGGATTAATCAAGGGAAGCTCAACCGTAAAAACTGATCCTTCTCCTTCTTCACTTTCAACCGTTACCGAACCCCCGCACAGCTCCGTGACCCTTTTGACTATGGCAAGTCCGAGTCCGCTTCCCTGTCTGCCGCGTGAACTTTCTGCTTGATAAAAGTGCTCAAATATGCGTGACTTGGCTGTTTCAGGAATTCCGCAGCCTTCATCCCTGATGTGGACACGGATCACTCCGTCCTCACGGACTATGGATACACCAACAGTACCTCCGTCATCTGAGAATTTAATCGCGTTGTCAATCAGATTGATCCAGATTTGCTGGATCAGCTCCTCATCCCCCCAGTAATTCGTTCCTGGCAGATCAAGATCAAGTGTCAAACCTTTCTTGTTCCACTCCGTCTCCAGCAGCAGAATTGTCCTTCGGATTTGCTCATCCAGCACAAAAGACGTACAGTGGGTGGGCTTGGTTTGGTTCTCGACACGGGACAGCTTCAGGATATTGGAGGTCAGCTTGTTCAGACGTTCGGTCTCTTCGATAATCACATCTGTATATTCAAGCAGCCGTTCCTTGGGCAATGAGCTGGTCTGGAGGAGCCGGGCAAAGCCTTGAATGGATGATATAGGCGTTCTAAATTCATGAGATACATTGTTGATGAAGTCCTTGCGCAAAAATTCTATTTGCTTAAGCTCCTGAACCATCGTATTGAAATATTGGGCCAGCCTCGCCACTTCATCCCTGCCCGAATAGGGCACCTGCACCGAGAATTTGCCCTTGGCAACCTCACGGGTGGCCTCAGTCAGCCGCCGAAGAGGCTTCATAATCTGCCTGACCGCAATCAGGATTAGCACAGAACCGATAATGGCGCAGTTAATTATTGTGTTCACCATGAGCTGCGCTACCGGGTCAAAGTAGGCCGCCACATACGGAGTCAGCAGCACATATTGCTCCCGCAGCTTGAACAAAGTGGCCCGGATGCTCCGATGCTCCCGTTCCACAGGCACATAGATACTTGTCCCCGCTTCCAGCTGAGCTCTCGAACCTTGATCCAGGGACACGGGGAGATCCCGGACCTTCGAGTAATGATCCATTTGGTAGAAAGACGTACTGCTCAGGCGGATGATCTCATCCGCGCTCAGGTCCGTCCGCTGTGCGAGCTGCCTGATCAGATGCGACTCTGCCATCAGATGGCTCTCCATGTCCGTAAGCACCTTATCAAAATAAAAATTAATAGCGAACGTAAATGCCAGCTGGCAGGACCCCAACAGAATGCCCATAAAAATAAGAACGAGCTTTAGACGTATCGATGTAAAGCCAAACCTTTTCATACCCGCTTCTCCGCCTTATACCCTAGGCCCCGCACGGTAACGATGCCGAACGGTGTACATTCATCAAGCTTTTCCCTTAGGCGCTTCACATGCACATCCACGGTTCTCTCATCCGCTGCGGCATCCAGGCCCCAGATTTCGTCCATGAGCTGCTGCCTGGTGAAGATTTGGCCGGGATAGCTTAGCAGCTTGAACAGCAAGTAGAACTCTTTTTTGGGCAAAGGAATGCAGTCGTCCTTTACAGTAACCGTCATTGTATGGCAATCGAGCACGCTGTCTCCGATAACAATCCGATGCTCATTCGCGATCTTGGCTCTCCTCAGCAGGGCGGCAACCCGAAGAAGCATCTCATCAATATCCAGCGGCTTCACCATATAATCATCCGTCCCGGCTAGAAAGCCCTGTTTCTTATCTTCGAACTCCTCCTTGGCCGTCACCATCAGTATTGGAAAATAGAAATTAGCCTCCCGCACCAGACGGGTCAATTCAAATCCGTTCATCCCTGGCATCAAGATGTCGCTGATCATCAAGTCTACTTGATGATCCTCTAGAAGAGACAGCGCCTCCCTGCTGTCCGCCGCCTGGAGGACGCGGTAATGATGCCGCTCTAACGAGGCAGTGATCAGTTTTCTGAGATTATTATCATCTTCAACAACCAGCACATGAATCATGTCCGCTTCTCCATTCTGATACCGCTTATATATCTTCTAGTTTATGAAATGAAAGAAATGCCAATTATATAATAGAATCAAGAAGCTGTTTATCAGCAGAGCCGTTGTCATTTGCATCCACTTCTGCCTGCGGGTTCGTGACTGCCGTCTACTTTTATAGATTGAAGTGACAAGTAAAAGCTCGGCAAGAACAGCCAGTATCCAGTTTACCATAATTCCAGTATTTAACTGTGGCTCAGTAACATCCTGATTGCCTATGGCATTCATAAGCAGGGCTACACTATTCAGCGCTACGGCTGCTCCGCAGATCAAAGTTACTGTCGTCCAGCGGCCCGAAGGGTTCGAAGCGGATATGCCTTTTCCCTTTTTCCTGATGAATAACCACCTCACTAACAGCACAGCGGGAGCTATGACAAAAAACAAAATATCCAGGACGGCCAGGGCCAAATAACTTATTAATGCGGGCAGCGAGCGGCCCGGTGGTAGCGGAACAAGATCCGTGGCTATCCCCTTACTTAGACGCACCACCTTGCCATCTGACATTTCAGCGTACAGCAGCGGAGCGAGCTTTTGGAGTCTTGGATATTCGGTATGAGCAAGCTGGTATAGTTGTGGATGAATTTGCTTATATTCACCGGACATTCCCATTACATGAACGGTTAGATCATATTCTCCCTTAGCCTCAAGCGTAACCAGACCCATATAGCTGAGCACTTCCTGGATTGTGGTATAAGAATTTTGGGCAATGACATAATGTCCGGCTACATCACTTGATCTCTGTAAAGGAACACCGGATTCAGCAGAAATCGCATTCTTGCTCTTTATCAGATGATTAACCAAGCCGGCTGTAAGACTTTGCTCTAACTCTGCATTGGTCAGCACCACGATCCCCAGCTTCTCTTCAGGAACAATGGCAAAATTGCTGGAGAAGCCCTTTGTATTCCCGCTATGGCCCACCGAACGGGGCGATGCATTATATTCCCAAAAGCCATGCGCATTCGAAAGCAAATCCTTGTCTGGTGTATAGCTGCGGGAGAGCATCGTATGCAGAGTCTGTGTTTCGGTGAAGAGTGGGCTATGCTCCGAGGTCAGGGCCATAGCAAAGCGGGCCAGATCTTCAGCTGTCCCCTCCATGGCGCCGGCTGGATAGAGTGGGATATAGTAGTGCTCCCGGCGGCTAAATCCCCCTTCCTCTGCTGCAGCGTACCCTTCCGCTTCATCCTTCTTCAGATCAGGGTGATCCTTAAGGCTAGGATGTCCGGACGTGCGAAGCATTCCCAGAGGACGAAGGATGTGATTCATCTCGTAGTCTGAGAAGCTCTCCCCGCTGACCTTCTCCACCGTTAGTGCCGCCAGAGCGGTAGAGTAATTGGAATAGGCGATCACTTTGCCGGGCTCGTAGATTTGCTTAGGCTGAACCGATAACAGCGTCTGCTCCAGCGACTTCAGGTCATCCATGGACCTGATGAACAAAGGAAGCGGATGCTGCTCGAATCCGGCCGTATGACTCATCGTGTTCAGCATCGTGATTGGCCTCTTATAACGAAGCTTATTTCCCAAATCTTTCGGGAGATATGCTTTGATGTCCTGATCCAGCTTCATCTTCCCCTGCTCCACCAACTGCATTACCGAGGTCCAGACAAACATCTTGTTGATGGAGCCATAACTGAATACCGTTTTGGATGGATCTACCGGAATCTTCTGCTCTACATTGGCATATCCGTAACCTTTGGAGAAAATGATCCGGTCCCCCTTGGTCACCACAACAGCCGCCCCCGGGCTGGACTTCCCAATATACGAATTCACATAGTTATCGATCTCACGTGCCAATTGACTGTACGGGATACCTGACGGCGTATGTCCTGTTATTAAATCTTCTGCCCCATGAGCGGAGCGAGAAAAGCCAGTGGTAACCAGTGCAGTAACCAGCAGCAAGGCAGCGAAGTGCAGGATCAATCTGTTCTTATAACTTGATCTTCCGGTTAATTTATAAAGCTTGCATGCTTTCATGATTCATAATCCCCCAATGAAAATTGATATGGTGTCAGTATAAATAGGGGAAATGAACTCAATATGAACTTTTACAACCTCCCTTGTGAAACAACCGTACTGATGGACAAAAAAAAAGAACCCTATCTAAAAGGTTCACTCTTCATTATCTATAAAGTGGCCACATCTCCAGCCGAGGCTCGTCCCTTATATGGGATCCTCGATCAGAAGAGTATTTATCGTGATGACCGCGTTACCAGATTCGCCGGATATATATCAAGCTTTTGAACCGAACCCGCATATGAACATCCATAACGAACACGGCAATCCCTAACCAGGATGCCGTGTCCGTTTTGGTGTCGCCTGTTATTTCTTCTCCACATGCAGCAAAGTTATCGGCTTAACCGAATAGGTATCTTGTAACTGGGCCTCAGAGAGGACATTTAGCTTAAGCAGGCTTGAGATCTTCGATGCATCGGGCCTCGACGTAAGCCGCCACAGCTCCGGGTCAGGAAGAGCCTGATACAATTTGTTCTCATCATATTCCTTGCGCTCCTGATGGACCAGCTTAACCTTGTAGCCGCCAATGTCAAGCTCGGTGAAGTTATGATCTCCCAGATAGCCGGTTATTTCACCGCGAAGTTCGGCAAGCTGTAGTTCAATTGCCTTGTGCTGCTGTTTCAACTCAAAATAAAGCTCTACCTTCTTGTCCATATTCCCACTCTCCTCCTCTATCCCATATGTATGCGGAACAAGAGAGGGTTTAGCACCTTGCCTGCCGGGGCTACCTTCATTCGTTCTTCACAGCAGATAAAGATATTCTATGTAAATGTCCCGAGGCGGGAGGCATATATTATACTAGAATAAGTACTGCTTTTCTTTCTATTAAATGATGAAAGAGGATGAGCCATGGGACCTTTTAGTACAGATCTGCTTAAAGACAAGGTTGTACTTATTACTGGAGGAGGTACTGGACTCGGGCTAGCGATGGGTCAGAGATTCGCTCAGCTTGGGGCCAGCATTGCGATCACCGGTCGCCGCGAAGAGGTGCTTCAGGAAGCTTGTAACACTTTTACCGAGAACGGTTACAATGCATTCTACTATCCATGCGATGTTCGCAACCCGGCTCAGATTCATGAACTCATTGAGGCGGTCTATGATCACTTTGGCCGTCTGGATGTTCTGGTGAATAATGCGGCTGGTAATTTCATCAGCCCGACAGAACGCCTATCCCCCCGCGCAGTGGATGCGGTGCTGAATATTGTGCTTCATGGGACTTTTCATATGACGCTTGAAGTCGGCAAGAGATGGATTGAACAGGGTCATCCAGGGACCATGCTTAATATAGTTACAACCTATGCTTCGACAGGCTCCGGCTTTGTGACTCCATCGGCAGCCGCCAAAGCTGGTGTGCTCGCACTTACTAGATCGCTTGCTGTGGAATGGGCCCCGTATGGCATCCGCCAGGCAGCGATAGCACCTGGACCTTTCCCTACTGAAGGCGCTTGGTCTCGCCTTTCCCCCACGCCTGAACTGGAAGAACAGATGATTAACCGTGTACCCCTGCGCAGAGTAGGCAGTGCGGATGAACTGGCTAATCTCGCCGCCTATTTAATATCGGATTATGCCGGTTATATCAATGGGGAAGTAGTTACAATTGACGGCGGGGAATGGCTTCAGGGAGCAGGTCAGTTCAATGATCTAAGGCAAGTAACCCCTCAGCAGTGGGATGTTCTCGCGGAATTGACCCGTAAGCCGACACAGGGGTGAATACGCCCATTTAAGTTGGATGAGCACCCAATCAGATAAATTAGCCATAACATATATGGAGATCCCAGTCCTGAAAGGAGATTAAATATATGACTCATCCGAACTATGAATGGGCAAGAGACCCGGCTCCTCCTATGCCATACGGCCACGATCATTATGGGAGTAGTCATAACCCGCCGCCATATCATCCGTACCCTCCTTATCATCCTTATCCACCGTATCATCCAGGTCATCATTTCCACCACCACCACCATCATCATCACCATCATTATCACTACCCGCACATGCCCGGGAAGCCCACTCCATACCACGGGTAATAAACGCAGACAGCAGCCCTCTAGGAATAGAGAGCTGCTGTCTGTGTTTACCTCGAATATTTAATAAGAATCTCACCTAGTTACATTCAAAGGCGCTTCCCAAGTTGGTCACCCGTGTTCATTCCCCACTGGTGGATGATCCTCTCCTACTGGCCTATCCAATACCCGGAACGTTCCTGTTCCGAAAGCCAGCAAATCCCCATTCTCCTTCCTTGCATAAGCCTCAGCTGTCATGATTCTGCGAGTGCTGTGAATGATCTTGGCGGTCACAATCACCCTGCCCTGCTGCGTCGGGGCAACATAATTCATGTTCAGATTAATCGTAACTATGCTGGACTCTGGCCTTGCTAACATGAGGATGAGTCCCATTGCGGAGTCAATCACAGCTGCATGAACACCCCCATGCAGAATCCCAATCAGGTTCAGGTGATGAGGCTGTATATCAAAAGAAACGGTCGCCATCTGATCGTCTATCTCATCAATCCGGCACCCGAGATAATCCCAGAACGTGTTCCGGGCGGCTTGCTCTAACCGTTCCAGATTCGGTATATGCTTCTTAGATTCGGCATCCAAGCTTTAGACCTCCTTTCTGAAGACAAGACTTGAGCTCCTCCCAAAATGCACTGCCGCCCAGAGGAGAATGAGAACCTCTTGAGCAGCGGCCTTCTCTTCAATAACTAAGCTGGAACAGAAAATAAGTTGAGCTTAGTCTTATGTCTACGAATCAGGTCATGCTTCTTCCTTGTCGTCTGTGGTGACCTTCAGGGCCTCTTCATCGATCAGCTTACGACGGAGAACTTTCCCGACCAGCGTCTTGGGAAGCGTTTTTCTGAATTCATATACTTTAGGAACTTTATACACTGCTAGCCGCTCCTTACAAAAGCTTTTCAGCTCCGCCTCTGTCGTCATGCAGCCTTCTCTCAGAACGATATAAGCCTTTACCGTCTCCCCCCGGTAAGGGTCAACAGTTCCAGCCACAACCGCTTCTTCCACATCTGGGTGTTCGAACAGCACTTCTTCAACCTCGCGGGGATAAATATTATATCCTCCGGCAATGATCAGATCCTTGCGCCGATCAAGAATGTAGAAGAACCCATCTTGATCCATACGTGCCAAATCCCCTGTGTACAGCCATCCTTCCCTAAGTGAAGCCTCGGTCTCATCAGGGCGCTTCCAGTATCCTTTCATGACTTGAGGTCCGCGGACAATAAGCTCCCCGATTTCACCAAGAGGTAGATCCTCTCCCGTCAATGCATTCACGATACGCGCATCTGTATCTGGTAAGGGGATTCCGATCGACCCGCTTTTTCTCAGCTCCCAAATATTGTTCACGTGAGTAACCGGAGAGGCTTCAGTTAGTCCATAGCCCTCGATCAGCTTACCTCCAGAGATCCGCTCGAACCGGTCCTGAACCTCTACAGGCAGAGGGGCTGCACCGCTGACACAGATATTGATAGAAGACAGATCATACTTGCTTACTTCCGGGTGATTAATAATTGCGATATACATCGTAGGCGCACCTGGAAATATGGTCGGCTTCAGCTTATCAATTGTTCTCAGTACCTGATTGATCTCGAACCGGGGAAGAAGAATTAGTGTGCCGGCATTATATACAGCCAGATTAAGCAGAACTGTAAGTCCAAATACGTGAAAGAAGGGAAGTGCCGCCAGGTACTTCTCATACGCTTTCTTGCTCTTGTAGAACCAAAGCTGGGATTGAACCGTGTTAGCTATAAGGTTCGTATGGGTGAGCATAACCCCCTTGGCAATCCCAGTGGTTCCTCCGGTGTATTGGATCAAGGCTAGGTCCTCATCCGCATTCACCAGGACATTGCAAGGCAGATCGGAGGAATCCTTAAGACACTGCTTGAAGGATAGTACGCGCTCGTTATACTCGATCCGGGACCTCATCCCGTCCTTTTTGGCCTTGATTGGATAGAGCAGGTTCTTCGGAAAAGGTAAATAATCCTGTATTTCCGCCACCAGCATATACTCCAGCGGATGCTTCTCCATCGCCTCTTGTACCCTGGAGACCAATGCATCCATCGTTACAAGGAGACGAACCCCGGCGTCGGTTAATTGATGTTCAATTTCCCTGGGGACGTAGAGCGGATTCGTCATCACGGCGATGGCACCCGTTAACAGCGTGCCGTAGTATGCGATAACCCCCTGAGGGCAATTGGGCAGCATAATGGCTACCCGGTCGCCTTTGCGAATACCCAGCTGAAGCAGAGCATTCGCAAAGCGGTATGCGGATTTGAGCAAGGTACTGTAACTGATCTTCTTCCCCATGAAATCCAGCGCAATGTGACTAGGATACTGCTGTGCCGTATCGATGAGGAATTTCGCCAGATTCTGTTTCGGATAATCATAAGAATGCGGGACTTCATCCGGGTAATGATTGAACCATGGTTTGTTCAGCATTCAGGACACCCCAATTCTTAAACAATGGTTACAGTACGTACTCCTCCGCCTCAATCACTTTGGCAGCGATGCTGCGCTTCATCTCTATTGTATTTACAGGAGCTCTCTTCGTAAGCTTCTTCAGAACAGACAGCTGTGTACGCAGTGTATCTCCTGTCTCCATCGCAGCAAGAGTCTCTTTTGCCCAGGCCTCAATTTGTCCGAAAGCCTCTTGAATAAAAACAGTTGTCATCAGAATCGCGAGGCCGGCCTTGGCTTCACCGGAGCGCTCGATTATTTTGCGTGTTCGCAGGAGCGCACTCTCCATCGCATAGATCTGAATCATCATATCCGCCAGATGACTAAGGATTTCCTGTTGCTCCTCAAGCTTCAGCTGGTATTTCTGCACAGCCTGGGCGCCGGTCATCAGGAAAATTTTCTTAGACATAGCAAGAAGATGCGTCTCCCGTTCAAGCGTTCCTTCAAACGTCTGGCTGGGAATCGGCTGCATTAATTCAGCCTGCAAGGCCATAGCTTTCTGCATGAGTGGCAGCTCGCCCTTCATTGCACGTTTGA
Source organism: Paenibacillus sp. SN-8-1 (assembly GCF_050995535.1). Classification (NCBI taxonomy): domain Bacteria; kingdom Bacillati; phylum Bacillota; class Bacilli; order Caryophanales; family Paenibacillaceae; genus Paenibacillus; species Paenibacillus sp. SN-8-1. The sequence goes on along the minus strand of NZ_CP194782.1, from coordinate 1,417,785 downwards.
TCAATGTCCCTGGAATCAATAACCGATTGATCTCATTCGTTCCTTCAAAAATTCGGTTGATCCGCGAATCGCGGTAATTTCGCTCAACACGATACTCCTGAATAAACCCATACCCACCGTGAATCTGTACCCCTTCGTCGACGACAAAATCCAAAGTCTCCGAACCGAACACTTTGTTGATGGAACATTCCAGCTGATATTCGGCAATAGCTTTCGCAGACTGGTACCCTACGTTCTCACTGGTGTGATCCACTTCAGCCAGCCCAACGTCAAAGAGCCCTGCTGTACGATAAGCCATGCTTTCCAGTACAAAGGTTCTTGTGTTCATCTCAGCCAGCTTCTTGCCGATCAGCGGGAAGGAAGAGATGGTTTTACCGAATTGGGTCCGTTCATTCGCATACTTCGCGGCAAGTGCGATCGTATCCTTGGAGGCGCCTACACATCCGGCGGCAAGCTTGAAGCGTCCGATGTTCAGGATGTTAAAGGCAATGAGATGACCCTTGCCAACTTCCCACAGCAGATTCTCTGCCGGGACTTTCACACCTTCAAGAATCAGCGGACAGGTAGACGAGCCTTTGATCCCCATCTTCTTCTCTTCTGGCCCGATGCTGACCCCATCCATTTCCCTTTCCACGATAAAAGTACTGAAGTCCTTACCGTTCACCTTGGCATACACAATGAACACATCCGCGAAGCCGGCATTCGTAATGAACTGCTTGCTGCCGTTCAAAATATAATATTCACCATCATCACTAAGTGTGGCTGTAGTCTTCGCGCCCAGCGCGTCGGAACCGGAGGAAGGTTCAGTTAAGCAATAGGCGGCAACCTTCTCACCTGAGGCCAGCGAGGGCAAGTATTTCATCTTCTGTTCTTCTGTACCAAAATAGACGATTGGCAGTGTACCGATGCCCACATGGGCTCCAACTGATAAAGCAAAGGCCGACGCCGCGGTCAGCTTCTCACTAATGAGCGTTGCACTGACCTTGTCTAGACCAAGTCCGCCATACGCTTCCGGGACTTCAGCACCGAGGAGGCCCACCTCTCCGGCTTTTCGAAGCAGTTCGGTGGTTAATTCATAGTTCAGCTTCTCAATTTCTTCGTCATGCGGAACAATCTCACCCTCAACAAAATCCTGAGTGGTCTTGGCAATCATGCGATGCTCTTCGGTAAAGTCCTCCGGGGTTATGATCTGCTGATGGTCAACGTCCTGGATTACAAAGCTGCCGCCAATCACTTTGTTCAACACTCTGCTCATGATTATTTGCTCCTCTCATGATTCAAGTTACCCTGCATGAACTTCAAAAACGCCTGCCGCGCCCATTCCGCCGCCAATACACATGGATACGACACCATAACCGCCGCCTCTTCTGCGAAGCTCGCTGATCAGTGTTGTTGTAATCTTCGTTCCCGTACATCCAAGCGGATGCCCAAGGGCAATCGCGCCGCCGTTCACATTTACCTTCTCCTCATCGATGCCAAGCTCCCGAATGACCTGCACACATTGGGAAGCAAAAGCCTCATTAATCTCGAACAAGCTTACATCCTCAAGTGTAATGCCTGCCTTTTCAAGAGCTTTGGGAATCGCCTTAACGGGGCCAACCCCCATAATCTCCGGCTCAACTCCGCTTAGCGCAAATGACCGGAACGTAGCCAACGGCTTAAGGCCAAGCTCTTCGGCCTTCTCCCGGCTCATCACAACGACCGCTGCCGCTCCGTCGCTAACCTGTGATGAGTTCCCCGCTGTAACCGAACCGCCTAGCTTAAAAGCTGGTTTGAGCTTGCGAAGGCCTTCGGCAGTGGTATCGCTTCGCACCCCTTCGTCTGTGTCGAAGACGAACCTTCTCTTCACCACTTTCCCTTTGTCATCCACATGAGTAAGCTCCGCCTCAAAAGGAACGATCTCCTCTTTGAATCTACCTTCCGCAATGGCCGCTGCTGCCTTCCGATGGGAGCGTGCCGCAAAGGCATCCTGATCTTCACGGGAGATGCCAAACCGCTCGGCTACAAGCTCAGCTGTATGCCCCATGCCGATATACACTTCCGGCATTTCTTCCACCAGCTTCAGATTCGGAGAGATCTTGAAGCCGGTCATCGGAACATGGCTCATGCTCTCCACGCCGCCTGCCACGATCACATCCGCATTTCCCAGCATGATTCGCTCGGCCGCAAAGGCAATCGACTGCAGCCCCGATGAGCAGAAGCGATTAATCGTTAGAGCAGGCACTGTGTTCGGGTAGCCGGCATACAAAGACATGATTCTGGCAAAATTCAGCCCTTGCTCCCCTTCAGGCATGGCACAACCAATAATGACATCCTCGACATCTTCCTTCCTCAGTCCGGGAGCTCGCTCAATCACGGCTTCCAGCACGATCTTGCCGAGATCATCGGCCCGGGTCTGCGTAAGGCTGCCTTTCTTCGCTTTGCCAATGGCGGTACGCGCCATCGATACAATTACAGCTTCTCTCATCGTGTTCTCACACTCCTTGGGAAGTTAAGTTTCATACCAACTCCGGCTGCAGAACTGCCGTCCTGGATGCCCACTCCAGTTGCGGAACTGCCGCCCAGGATGTCGACTCAGGAGCATACTGCCCGCCCCGCATGCCACTCCGGTCCCGGAACATCCTTACGATCGCTGTTGTCCCTGGATTTCTTGAATCAACTATCAATGTTCAAATCCGAGGACAAAGGCGAGCGCTTCGCTTCTTCAGGATTGTTCCGCGCCCTCCGTTACTTCGCAGCTAAGCAATTTCGACATTTCGTTTCGGTAATGACTATTGCTGATCAAGACCTTTAGTCTGGGACGCCTTATCCAGTCCCGGAACTATCCGTCTTAGGCTCACTCGGGCAGCGGACCTTCCCACCCTGAACGCCACTCCGGTCCCGGAACATCCTTACGATCGCTGTTGTCCCTGGATTTCTTGAATCAACTATCAATGTTCAAATCCGAGGACAAAGGCGAGCGCTTCGCTTCTTCAGGATTGTTCCGCGCCCCCCGTTACTCAGCGTGTGGGTCGTTCAGCCTTCCATCCTTCCAACAGGTTTGCTGGTAAGGTTGTAGTCCTTACTAGAGTTGACGCGATCTCAACAGCTCTCTTACCATCAGCCCTTAATTCCTCAGCGCTTTGCCTTTGGTGAGCATATGCTGCATCCGGGCCTGTGTCTTCGGCTCCCCGCACAAGCTAAGGAAGGCTTCGCGCTCCAAATCAAGCATGTACTGCTCCGTCACGAGTGTTCCTGCAGGGACATCGCCTCCGGCCAGCACATGGGCCAGCTTCTTGGCAATCAGCAGATCATGGTCACTGATGTAGCCGCCCTGCCTCATCCCGATGGCTCCGAGCTGCATAATGGCCTTGCCTTCAGCTCCGGCAACGCGGATCTTCTCCTCAGGGATCGGCTCGTAGCCACTTCTGGCAAGACCAAGCACGGCCTGCTTTGCTTCATATATCGAGTGATCCTGGTTAGCCACAACACGATCAGAAGACTTCAAATACCCAAGACGCTTCGCATCATATCCACTGCTCGATACTTTGGCCATGCCGACCGTTTCGAACACTTGATTCAGGTAAGGCTGCAGGTCCGAATCCGCGTTCGGATGTCGCTGACTGGCGCGAAGGGCGAACTCCTTGCAGCCACCCCCAGCCGGAATGAGTCCCACCCCCACCTCGACAAGTCCATAATAGGTTTCAGCTGAAGCGATCACCTGGTCGGCAGGCATACAGGCCTCTACTCCGCCGCCGAGACACATCCGGTGGGGCGCGGCAACCACTGGCTTCTCGAGCCGTTTGAGCTTATACATCGTGTTCTGGAACAAGCGGATAATGTCGTCAATTTCATCCCATTCCTCGTCCTGGGCTTCCATCAAGAGAAGCATGATATTGGCTCCGACGCAGAAGTTCTTGCCCTGGTTCGCGATCACCATGCCAAGGTAGTTCTTACGGACTTCCTCCACGCTCATCTGGATCATCGCCAAGATATCTTCCCCAATCGCATTATTGGGAGAGTGGAACTCCAGGCAAGCAACGCCTTCTCCAAGATCGATCAGACTGGCACCCGAGTTGCCTTTGATGATCTTATTCCGTTCCTTGAGCCTGCGCAGTGAAATAACTTCAGGTGCCTGCAAGGTCTGCTTATACTGCTGCGATCCGATATGAACAGAGTATAGATGTCCTTCTTCACTCTTATAGAAGGAGGTCTGGCCGGACGCAATCCAATCCTTCACCCACTCTGGTACGGTTAAGCCTTCCGCTTCCATGCGCTCGACTGAACGCACCAGCCCGATGGCGTCCCAGGTCTCAAACGGTCCAAGATCCCAAGAGAAGCCCCATCTCATTGCGTCATCAATCTCCTGAATGGAATCCGAGATCTCACCGGCTTTCTCAGCGGAATAAATGAGCACCTGCTTGAGAATGTTCCAGGCCAGCTCCGAATACCGGTCCTTGCTGGACAACAACGCCTTTAGTTTCTCCTTTGTACCCTTCGCAGCCTTAGCCGCTTCAAGCGAGGCGCTTTTTGGCTTCTGCTGCGGAACATACTCCATAGTGTTCAGGTTAAGTGACAGGATTTCGCTACCTTTTTCCCCTTTTTGCTTAAGGTAAAAGCCTCTTCCCGTCTTCTCCCCCAGCCATTTCAGCTCCGTCATCCTTTTAAGCACATCTGGCGTTTCAAAGACCGCCTTCTCTTGTTCGTCCGTTACATTCTGGAACACGTTGTCTGCGACATGAACGAAGGTATCCAGGCCTACCAGATCCAGCGTCCGGAACGTCGCACTCTTCGGCCTGCCCATCGCAGGCCCGGTCACCGCATCCACTTCCTCTACCGTATAACCGCCGTTCTTCTGCATCTCTTGTAGGGTTACAAGCAGGCCGTACGTCCCGATCCGGTTGGCGATAAAGTTGGGAGTATCTTTTGCCAGTACAACCCCCTTGCCAAGTACCTTTTCGCAGAAAGCTTTCATGCCAATCACCAGCTCGGGATCTGTGTTCTCGCCCGGAATGATCTCCAGCAGCTTCATGTACCTGGGAGGGTTGAAGAAATGGGTGCCGAAGAAGTGCTTCTGGAATTCCTCCCCGCAATCAGCAGCCATAGCATTGATGGATATCCCCGAGGTGTTAGAAGTGACCACCGTTCCCGGCTTGCGGTGCTGTTCAATTTGTCTCAGAAGGCTCTTCTTCACCTCCAGATTCTCCACAACCACTTCAATAACCCAGTCCACATCCGCGATGGAGGCCAGATCATCCTCCAGATTCCCCGGTGTAATTCGTGCCGCGAACGCTTCATCATAGAAGGGGGCCGGATTGATCTTGGTCAGCTTCTTGATTGCGGAAGCAGCCAGCCTGCTTCGCACGGCCGGATGTGCAAGGCTGAGGCCCTTGCCTACCTCTTCCTCTGTCAATGCCTTCGGTACGATATCCAGCAGCAGAGTCTTGATCCCTGCGTTCGCCAGGTGTGCTGCAATTTGTGAACCCATAATGCCTGAGCCGATTACGGCCGCTTTACGAATGGATAAGTTCATAACCTGCCAGCCCCCAATTCAAGTTCATGATTAGTGTCTGCCGCAGCACCGCCGAATACGGACAGCTCAAGCAGTTCAGCAATATCCCTTGCCTTCACACGATCTTCAACTTCCTTCATCTTCGTACCGTCTTCCAGCATCGTCAGGCAGTATGGACATGCGCTGCTGATCACAGTCGGGTTCACTTCGAGCGCCTGCTCGGTGCGCGCCAGGTTGACTCTTTTGCCAGAGGATTCCTCCATCCACATCATGCCTCCGCCCGCACCGCAGCACATTCCGTTCTCCCGGGAACGTGTCATCTCGGCAAGCTCTATACCTGGGATGGCTCTGAGCACATTGCGAGGTTCCTCATATACCTTGTTGTACCGGCCCAAATAACAGGAATCATGATAGGTGACACGTTCCTTCACTTCATGCCTTGGCTGCAGCCGGCCTTCCTTAATGAATTGATCAAGCAGCTGTGAATGATGAAGCACTTCTACCCCTTCAAGCCCGAAATCGGGATATTCATTCTTCAGCGTATTGAAGGTATGGGGACAGGCTGTGACGATCTTCTTAACCCCATACTTCTCAAAAGTCGCAATGTTCTCCATGCACAGCTGCTGGAACAGCATTTCGTTCCCCATCCGGCGGGGCGTATCGCCCGAGTTCTTCTCCTCGTTGCCAAGAATGGCAAAGCTAACTCCAGATTCGTTCAGCAGTCTCGCGAAGGCACGAGAAATCTTACGGCTGCGGAGATCATAAGAACCCATGGAGCCCACGAAAAATAAATATTCAAATTCAGGCTGATCTTTCACCGTCGGCACTTGAATGCCTTCCACTTCACCGCTCCAGGCCGCGCGGTCATTACGATTTAGCCCCCAAGGGTTGCTTTGACGTTCAATATTCTGCAGAGCCCGCTGTCCTTCACTCGGCATGCTGCCTTCCATAAGCACCAGATGTCTGCGGAGATCAATGATCTTATCGACATGCTCATTCCCTACCGGACACTGATCCTCACAGTTGCGGCAGGTCGTGCAGGACCAGATTTCTTTCTCTGTCATGACATCACCAACCAGATTCAGCTCCTGTGGGGATTTCCCGCCATGACTCCACGCTTCTTTCTGCCAGGCCAAGGTTGGACGGATGTCCGTAATTCCGGTACTATTCCAGTTCAGCTCGGAGTGCTCGGTCCCCGCAAGGGCATGCGCACCACTTCCCCCGGCAAAAGCAAACTCCGGCACATAAGGAGATTTCCCTGTTACGGCCGCTCCTTTCTCCGTGAGATGGTCCCGAAGCTTGGTAATCAAATGCATGGGCGACAGCACCTTGCCGGTATTCGAAGCTGGACATACATTCGTACACCGCCCACATTCCACACAGGCATAGAAGTCAATCATCTGCTTCTGGGTGAAATCCTCAATCCTGCCAACACCGAACGATTCGGCTTCTTCATCCTCCAGATCAAGCTTCTTAAGCTTGCCAACCGGCTCAGATCGTCGCAGCCAGATATTAATCGGAGCGGTAATTAGGTGAAAATGCTTCGACTGTGGCACGTAGACCAGGAATGCGAGAAGAATGAACAAATGTGCCCACCAAAAGATGTAGAACAAAACGGAAGCAGCAGCGGATGGAAGGAATCCCGTTACACTGGCAATCGCTGAAGAGATGGGGGCATACCCGGAGGCCGGGAGCCCGAGCCATACTCGTTCGAAACCAAGGGACAGCAGTACCGAGAGCATTAAGGAGAAAATAAAGATCACAACAATACCCGGCTTAAATCCCCGCTTCAGTCTTGCCAGCTTCTCTCCGTAGCGCCGATATGCGGCGTAGCCCATCGCGACGAGAATCAGAAGGACCGTAATCTCCTGGAGAAGTCCGAATATTTCATAGCCCGGTATCGGCAGATGTCCCCGGCCACTCGTCAGCCCCTTAATTATGAGATCGAGGGCACCGAACTGAAGAATAATGAAGCCGTAAAAAATAACGATGTGCATAATGCCGCTCTTCGGATCCTTAAGCAGCTTCTTCTGCCCGAACACTTGCGTCAGGAATTCCCTCCACCTCCCCTCGCTCTGCAAGCGAAAGTCGGACGGCTTACCAAGCTTCACATACAGCCAGCGGTGGTACACCGCCTTATAGAACAAATACAGACCATACCCTGTAATTACGAGGAACAATAGGAGATTAACGAGCTGCCATGCCATCTTACATCCGTCCTTTCTGCTGAATAGATATAGATCGTGACGGCCAAGCCTAGAAAGCGGTTACATTTGTTTAGTAAAATAAAATCTCAGGCTGAAATCGTTGACATCTGGCACGGTTTACCATAAAATTAAGAAAAATGAATGAGTATTCATTCAGTTAACTCGAATTCTAACACTGAGGTGGCACTATGGCAAGTAGGAAAATGGAAAAATATGAGCTGATCCTGGAAGCTGCGCTGAAAGTGATTGCTGAGAACGGCTTTCATGGTTCTCAAATATCCAAAATTGCAAAGGAGGCTGGTGTAGCGGACGGTACGATATATTTATATTTTAAGAAGAAGGAAGATATCCTTATTTCTCTATTCCAGGAACGCCTTGGCAAGCTGATTGCCTCCTTTCATGAGAGCGTCAAGGAATCAAGTACGGCAGATGAGGCTCTGCGCAAAGTATGCGAGATCCATTTCAGTGAGCTAGAGAACAATGTGAACCTGGCTTATGTGACCCAGATTGAGCTTCGGCAGAGCTCACTTGAGCTGCGCGTGGCCATCGGACACGTGGTGAAGCCCTATATTCAGTTAATTGAGCATATTCTGGAGAAGGGGATACAGGAGAAGTCGTTCAGGGCCGACCTGGATATCAAGTTAACCCGCCTGCTTATCTTCGGGGCCTTGGACGAAGTGGTAACATCCTGGCTGATCTCGGGCCGAAAGTATTCACTCACCGCTCAGGTTGACAAGACGGTGGAATTTTTCCTCAAAGGGCTTAAATAGCAGAACCAGCTACAATGTGTTTCCGCCTACCTAAATTTAGAGAGGAGTATGGAACATGAATATCTATGTACTGCTGAAGCAAACGTTCGATACCGAGGAGAGAATCGTGATTACGAATGGGGAAGTCTCGGATGACGGAGTGAAATACGTTATTAACCCGTATGATGAATATGCTGTGGAGGAAGCTCTGCGTCAGAAAGAGCAGCATGGCGGCACGATCACCGTCCTCTCAGCGGGTCCAGAGCGAACCGCCGAAGCACTCCGCACAGCCCTTGCGATGGGAGCCGATGAAGCCGTACTCATTACGGATGACCATATCGCCTCAGATGAGTACAGTGTATCCAAAGTGTTGGCTGCCTACCTCGGCAAGCATTCCCCTGATCTAATCCTAGGCGGGAACTTCTCCGTCGACAGCGGCGGAGGGCAAGTAGCCGTACGTATCGCTCAGCTGCTAGGAATTCCTCATGTCTCCTCGATTACAAAGCTTATGATCAGCGGCAAGACCGCTGAGGCTCAGCGGGACTCCGAAGGGGATACCGAGACGGTGGAGCTTTCGCTTCCGGCATTATTCACTGCTCAGCAGGGCCTTAACGATCCAAGGTATCCATCTCTTCCCGGGATTATGAAGGCGAAGAAGAAGCCTTTTCAGACATTAAGCCTGGCTGACCTGGGGATAAGTGAAACGGATATAACGCCGAAGACCCGGCGGCTGTCCCTTACCCTGCCTCCTGCCCGCAAGGCGGGTCAATTGATGAAGGGTGACATGGCTCAGCAGGCCGCCCAGCTTGTTCAGCTGCTTCGAACTGAAGCGAAGTTAATATAAATATGGATTGAACTAAAGACCAGAATGCGCGATTGATTGCCTGGATTAAATAGGAAACTGCCTGAATCCTTACGTTTGTTTTTTTAGTTCATCTTATAATTCATACTGCTGCGGTCCATAAGAATCCAATCCATGGGAGGTTAACGGATATGAGTCATTCGTACATGGTTGTTGCTGAGGTTCGTGCAGGAGCTTTACGCCAGGTTACCCTGGAAGCGCTTCATACCGTATCTTTAATCAAAGAAGAAGGCGATTTGACAGCTGCCATCCTGATCGGCTCGCAGATTACTCCGCTTGCCAGTGAGCTCGCCGAATATGTTGAAGGAGAAGTCCATGTGGTAGATCATCCGGACCTGGAGAATTATAATGCCGAGGCTTATTTTCAGGCTCTTACTCCCATTCTGAATAAGATTAACCCACACACGGTGGTGTTTGGACATACCGCAATCGGCCGCGATCTTGCTCCCATGGTGGCTGCTCATCTAGATGCGGGCCAAATTTCAGATATCACAGCAATTCAAGATACAGGCTCATCCGCTTCGTTCACCCGCCCTATATATGCGGGGAAGGCGTTTGAACAGAAGCAGTTCATTGAAGGTCCAAGGGTTATCAGCATTCGCCCCAACAATATTCCTGCAGCTGGGAAGGTCACAAGTCCCGCGGCTATTGTGGAGACCGAGTATTCACCTGCCGCTGATCTTCGGACCGTCATTAAAGACGTCATTCGTAAAACCTCTGGCAAGGTTGATCTCACTGAAGCCAAATTCGTCGTCTCAGGCGGACGCGGTGTGAAGAGCGCTGACGGCTTCAAGCCGCTCGAGGAGCTGGCCGATGTTCTGGGCGGAGCGGTCGGCGCTTCTCGCGGAGCCTGCGATGCCGGCTACTGCGATTATGCCCTGCAGATTGGCCAGACCGGGAAGGTCGTCACGCCAGAGATCTATATCGCCTGCGGCATCAGCGGTGCGATCCAGCACCTGGCCGGCATGAGCCAGTCCCGTGTTATTATTGCAATTAACAAGGACCCCGAAGCGCCTATATTCAAAGTTGCGGATTATGGTATCGTTGGAGATTTATTCGAGGTCGTGCCTCTTTTAACTAAGGAGTTCAGAAATGTGTTGGTGTAGGCAAGTTTCAGGTCCTGATAATCCAACTAGAAGAAGCAGCCGCCCAATAGGGGCTGGCTGCTTCTTCTAGTTCTAATCATTTAAAATATAGACACCCGGTTAATAAAGCTGTTCTCATCAGCAGAGTAGAACACTAACCCGCGGCTGCCCAGATTATAGACGACCTCATAATCCCCTTCTTCTTCATTAACGTACTCATCGCTAGGCTTACCTAGCCAATTCTTCACGTGAGACACGGTCAGATTCATCTTCTCCACATCCATTAGAAGCTCCGTAACCACCGAAGTATCACTTAGATCATGAATATAATCATTAAAACCTACGAAAGTCGTATTGTAATGGTAGTATCCGTGCCACTCACCATTGGACATGTCTTTCGGAGTCCCAAGCACACCGCGGACCTCTCTCGCCTTCATCCCAAGCTTAATTTTCGGATTACCGGGGAGTATCCCTTGGAGCGCCGATTTTTTAAGTGCCGCGAGGTAGGCCCGGTCACCCGTACCGGCTTGCTTCCAGCTGGAGGAATTACCGTAAGAAGAATCATGACGGCGTAAAGTCAGAGTCGGCAGATTGAGTGCGAACGTATCGAAGACGTACTTCCCTTTGGAATTGTCATATTGATTGGTCTGAATCTTCGCTCCCGGCAGTGAACGAATCCCGTTGATCCGGCTGGCCCCCCAAATCTGGTCATAGCGGTTCCCATCCTTATCCGCAAAAGTTAACACTTGAAGCTTGCCGGACTTCACAATAAAAGCTCTAAATAAATCAAAGTTGGATGTTCCGTAATCCATCATAATGAACATATCCGGTGAATTTTTATCCGCACGTTTCAATATGTAATCGCGTTTGTCCGGCAGTACGAGTATTGATAATTTCAGATCTACCGGCTGTACTACTGCATATTTGTCGCCTTTCTTCATCAGGGCTGCCTGGAATGTGCCGCTGTAGCTTACTTGTCCTTTCCGGAAGCCTGTATAGTGATCATCTTCCTTAATTTTGCCTACTTTCTCGTTGGAAGCAAATATGTATAACGTATACAAATTATTTTTGTCATCGTAAATGGGAAGTGATAACCGGCTGATCTTCTGAATTTTGGCGCTAGCGATCTTTGATCCTGCTGCCGGACTGGAAGCTCCATATGCGGTCGGAATGATCAGGGTGAATAACAGCAGTAGAACGGTAAAAGAACGGGTAAATGAGTTCATCTGTTTCTCCTTCGTGTATAATGTGGGTATGATTTACATTACCTGTATCTTATTATCGGTTATTCGCGCGAACAGATTTAGTTCCTACGCAACTCTCAGTTATTAAAAGGAGATTTCGATGTACACCATTATGATTGTGGAAGATGATCCGAAGATTGCACATCTCTTAAAGTCTCATATAGAGAAATATGGGGACCGGGCTGAAGCTATCGGTGATTTTGACCAAGTGTTAGATCAATTTAGACAATTAGAGCCTCACATCGTACTAATGGATATCAATCTGCCCAGCTTTGATGGATATTACTGGTGTCGCCAGATTCGGACGGTGTCTACCTGCCCGATTATCTTTATCTCTGCGCGAAGTGGAGAAATGGATCAGGTAAGAGCACTGGAGAACGGGGCGGATGATTATATACCGAAGCCTTTTCACTATGAAGTCGTGATGGCCAAGATCCGCAGCCAGCTGAGGCGGGTATATGGAGATTATGCCGCCAAGATGGAGGAGCGTACGGTGTCCCGTTCCGGACTTATTCTATATCCCGAGAGAATGGAGCTGAAGCTTGGGGACCGTGTCGTGACTTTAACGAAGAAAGAGACGGTCCTGATCGAAGCGCTGCTCGAACTAAGCCCTAGATCCATCAGCCGCACCAAGATTCTGGATAAGCTGTGGGATGATTCGTTCGTCGACGACAACACACTGAGCGTTAATATCACCAGGGTGCGCAAAAAGCTGGCTGATCTGGGCATCGAGGATGCCCTTGAGACGATGCGTGGAGTTGGTTATCGCCTTAATGTTACCTGGAAGGATGAAGACTGTTCATGAAGCTGTTCATACGCGAGCATATTCCGCTCCTCTTGTTCGGGATCGCCCAGCAGCTTCTGGTTCTGCTAGTCTACTGGTACGATGGCTATAATCACCCCCTGACTGCTCTGTATGCCTGTTTCCTTAGCCTCTGCCTGTTTGCCGTTTATCTTGGGTACAGATACTATACCCATCGGCTTCTGTATAAGCGGCTGACCTATCCACCAGCAACACTTAAAGATTCGATCCAAGATAGCGATACTGCCCCGTTATCCTCAGCTGTCAGCAAGCTGCTGGATACTCAGTTCAGACATTATCAAGACCAGCTTACAAGATATGAAAAGCATCAGCAGGAGCATCTGGTCTTCATGAATCAATGGGTGCACCAGATGAAGACTCCCCTCTCCGTAATCGAGCTGATCACTCAGGAAGAAGAGCATCCCCATTTTGAGAATATCGCCGAGGAGGCCGACAGGATCAGGCGCGGGCTTGAGATGGTGTTATACATGGCGAGGCTTGAGACGTTCGAGCAGGATTTTCATATAGACAAGACCCGTCTTCGGGAGATCGTTCAAGATGTCATTCACGAGAACAAGCTGTACTTTATTCGCAGCAGTGTCTATCCAGATAATCAAATACCTGACCAATATACAGCTCAGACTGATGCCAAGTGGCTTCGGTTCATGCTGCAGCAGCTCGTCTCTAATGCAATTAAATACTCGGCAGGAAGTCGCAGTACGGTAACCTTCACTGCCTTTCGCCATGAGAATGCCTTGAGTCTTGAAATTCGCGATGCGGGAATTGGAATTCCGAAGTCCGATATTCCCCGCGTCTTCCGCCCTTTCTTCACCGGGGAGAACGGCAGAACTCACAAGGAATCTACCGGCATGGGATTGTACTTGGTCAAAGAAGTCGCTGATCGACTAGGTCATGAAATTGAACTGGAATCCGTTCCGTCCCGCGGCACAACCGTACGCATTCGATTTCCAAATGCTTAATGCCAAATAACCCCCATTCCTGTGAATGCGGGTTATTTGCTGTTTTTCAATACCAGTCTCGATCCTATCTTACAACTTTGTCAGCTTTCTGAAAGATTGATCAATAGGACAATGAACCGCTGTGCTTTACTCTTGGAACAGGGATGGGCCGCAGCCCTGTAACTATTTTGGCGAACAGAGCGTTATCTCTAAGACTCCACCCATCTCTAATCGCGGATTACCTATTGAAAGGGGTATGAACAATTATGGAAATATTGAAAGTGAATAATCTCAGTAAAATATACAAGGGTGCCGTATCCTACGAAGCGTTATCCAAGATTCAATTGTCTGTCAGCCAAGGTGAATTTGTCGGCATTATGGGGCCTTCAGGCAGCGGCAAGACCACGCTGCTGAATCTGGTCTCTACCATTGATTCTCCCACCTCGGGCGAGGTGCTCATTAACGGCAGCAATCCGCATACGCTCTCCGCCGATCAGCTTGCTGTCTTCCGGCGCAGGGAACTCGGATTTGTATTCCAGTCTTTCAATCTTCTACATACGTTGACAGTCAAGGAGAATATTCTCCTTCCTCTTGCACTGGACGGAATAAACCTGAAAGAAATGAACTCTCGCCTAGCACAGCTGTCAGAGAAGCTGGGCATTACTTCGATTCTAGACAAGCGTACCTATGAGATCTCGGGAGGTCAGGCCCAGCGGACGGCGATTGCCCGCGCACTGATACATGAGCCCAAGCTGGTGCTTGCGGACGAACCTACAGGGAACCTGGATTCCAAGGCAGCTCGTGATGTCATGGAGATTATGGAGAAGCGAAATAAAGAGGATGGTACTACCATGATGCTGGTCACCCATGACCCGGTAGCGGCCAGCTATTGCAATAGAGTTGTTTTCATCAAAGATGGACAGCTGTACAATGAAATCCATTATGGGGACAACCGCAGGGCCTTTTACCAGAAAATCATTAATGTTCTGTCGCTTATGGGAGGGAATGCTGATGAATTTCAGACAATTCGCGTTTAACAATGTCCTCCGTAATAAAAGGACCTATATTGCGCACTTTCTAAGCAGTGCTTTTGCGGTTATGATCTTCTTCACCTATGCGCTGCTTCTCTTCCATCCGGATCTCCAGGGTGAGCTGGCATCCACAAGCAGTACAATGAGTATGCTTGCAAGTATGGGGATGAGAATCTCACAGTATATTGTCTTCATCTTCTCTTTCTTCTTCCTGCTGTATTCGGTCAGTGCCTTTCTGAAGCTGCGCAAGCGGGAGTTCGGTATTCTGATGCTGCTAGGCATGTCGCGTAAGCAGCTGCATAAGCTGCTGTTCATCGAGAACATTCTGATCGGCTTTGGCTCCATTGTCGCAGGGATCGGAACAGGTCTAATTTTCTCCAAGCTCATTCTGCTGGTCTGTGCGAACTTGCTGGCGATTGAACGAGGACTTCGGTTCTATATTCCGCTAAAGGCCATCTGGCTGACCGCTGCCGCGTTCGCTGCGATGTTCGTGGTCATCGCGCTTTTCACTTCCCTGATGGTACGCAAGGCCCTGCTGGTAGAGCTGATCAAATCCTCCGACAAGCCGAAGCCCGAGCCGAAGGCATCCTGGCTGCTTGCTCTTCTTGCCGTGCTTCTGATTGCCGCGGGATATGGATGCGTATTTTATTTTGTACTCATGCAGGTCTTCAATTTAGGCCTTCTCGTTGCTGGTGTCGGACTCGTTATCCTGGGAACCTACTTCCTCTTCACGCAGCTGAGTGTATATGTCATTCGAATGCTGAAGAGAAATCAAGGTCTGTTCTTCCGACGTACTAACCTGCTGACCTTCTCGGAGCTGACCTACCGGATGAAAGACAATGCGATTATGTTCTTCATGGTCTCGATTATTTCTGCGGTTGCCTTCACCGGCATTGGAACTTGTCTGGCGATCGGGGCACCCGGTCTTGCCGAAATGACGAACCCATACTCGTTCAGCTACTCCTCTTATTCAGGGAATACCAAAGAACAAGAGCACATCCAGCTGATCCAGCAGGAGCTGACCAAGAACAATTTCACTTACCAGATGGGTACCATCTCACCCAGCAATTCAGATAATGGTCTAACTTTGATCAAGCTAAGCGATTACAACAGCCTGGCGAAGGCGCTGGGCAAGCCTCCCGAGCAGCTGCAGGATCAGGAGATCATTCTCGCGCCATCTTCGGTAATGGAGGCCAAGTCTTATAAGCGAGAGGGAATACCTAGTACACACGCCCAAGTGATCTGGGGTGAATATAAAGGGACATTTAAGCTCAAAAAAGCGCTGGATTATGTCCTTCTTCCACACTCGTGGCATTTGTACATTGTTACGGATAAAGCTTTTGATACGATCTTTGCCAAGCAACTCAAGGAAAATGTCAACAAAACCTATCATTTTGTCGTGAAGGACTGGCAAAAGAGCCGTGAAGTCTCAGATCAATTGAAGAAATTAATTCCACAAGACCCTGGGCACTACACTTTGTTATCTCTGGTGGATAGCTGGATTGAATCCAGACAGATCAATGGCATACTGTTCATCTTAAGCGGACTTGTAGGCGTCGTCTTCTTCACCTTCGCTGCCAGCTTCATCTACTTCCGTCTATATGCCGACTCGGAAAGGGATGAGCAGCAATACAAAATGATTGCCAAAGTTGGTCTCAGCCGGAGGGAACTCAACAAGACCGTAACCCAGCAGCTGAGCCTGATGTTCTTCCTGCCCATTGTGCTCGCGATGATTCACAGCGCCGTAGCTATGGCAGCCCTTCAGCAGCTGATCACCTACTCGGTCTTTCAATATGCGCTTGCAATATTTGCCTCATTCTTGTTCATTCAGATAGTCTACTTCCTCATTACACGCTCACGTTATCTAAGACAACTGTATCGGAAGCTGGTGTAGTTAAGCAGCGATGAGATCAGCGCTCGCTCCCAGAGTGTTTCGAACACAAACCGAACTCCTTAACTAAAATCAAGGGCCGCCCTACAAGATCTAAGATCTTGTGGAGCGGCCCCTGTCCAATGAATCTGGTCACCTCGGCTTACAGAGTACCCGATTTGTCCGCATGAGCAGAAGCGGTATATTTGAATACAAAGTATCCAAGTAGAGCGTATACGGCAGTCGGGATTAAATTTGAGAGCGAGATATGGGTAAACGGGAAAATGATTAACACGGCTTCAAGCCATAACGCGTAAGGCAGGTATTTAATGTTCCCGGAAGTCAGTGTCAGCCAGGCTCCGAGAAGAAATGCCTGATGGGCCAGTGCCCATAAAGGAATAGTAAAGAATAACGTATAAAGCCCCGCAGAACTTTGATAAGGAAGAATCAGATCCAGAATCTCATACAGAAATCCAACTCCCAATCCACCGAATAATAGCTGCATGTCATATTTCCTTAATTGACGATACCACCCGAATGATTCAAACCACTTGCGAAGCTCTTGTAACACTACCGAAAATTGCTGCAAAATTGTTCCCCCTAACGATTGGATTGATCTGGCAGGGATTGTCTGCCTTCTTGAATCTCTTCTTTGGAATCCGTCCCATATTCTACTGTACTGTTATGCTTCACTTCATATGTATGTCCGCAGTGATTACAGAACTTGGCCTCGATATTGTTCGTTGCCCCGCATGCCTTGCAGGTCTTGGAGTCATTGATATTCGCTATATGCAGCAGGTTCTGCTCGATTGCAAGCTGAAGCTCTTGAATACGCAGAGTATGACTGGTTACCTGCTCCTTGGAAATAGGCCAAGTCCCCTGTTCCATGGATTCAAATACAATTCTGCCCATCGCCTCATACTGCCCGGCGATTTCATTCTGCATCGAATTGTTCTGCATCTTCAGGCGGTTGATCTCGACCACGTTCTTAGCCTTATTGCCCGCTTCCGCTACACCAGCCTTAAATTTATCCAAAAAACTCAAGTTTTCTTCCTCCCTATTTTTACGAGTTAAACAACTATTCGACATAAGTCCCTCAAATCCTTCCAGTATCGGCATGATTAGACTATTTCAACGGAATCCCCCTCCATGAAAATCCAGATGAACCTTGCTATAATGAAGGCTGAGCGGATTGAACTTCATAGCAGATAGGAATGAAATGAAATGGCCTTTGGTGTTAGCAGACAAGAGCTTAACGACTGGAAAGATCAAGTCAGACGCGGTGAAATTGCATACCTTACCCATTATTGGCTTGAGCCAAAGTGGCCGGGTATAACGACCGTTACCAAAGTGGGCTGCTCGGATCTGCAGAAGCTCACAGCCTGGTGCAGAGAACGTGGTCTTAATCCCAAATATATTCATCAGCGCCAGCCTTATCCCCATTATGATCTTATCGGCCTGAAGCAAGTGGCCATTCTGAAGCAGGAACAGCTGTGGGATCAAATCGAACGCTTCAAGCTGCTTGAACAAACGCCGCCTTTTTAAACTTATATACCTGAAACAAATATTACCTGATAGACTGGCGTGTGAAATACTTCTGGAGAGTAACTTCCTGTTTGAACAAGAAAGAGAGCCCGCAGGCTCTCTTTTTGATTTGCATTCAGCTATTTTGATTTAGTCTTGCTCGGTAAGCTCGTATTCCAACTCATTCTCTTCTTCATTCTGCTTACCGCGTCCCAAGATCAGGAACACAGTTATTAAAATGAATGCTACCAGTGCCATTAATGGGATCGTGATGAAACCGAACCAATCGAGATAGTCCACATTACAGGGAACTCCCACCCGGCATGGTGCGATTGCGGAGAAGCCCGGGATTTTCTGGTCGGCATAGTGAAACAGTGAGATACAGCCTCCAATAATATTAAGAGGCAGCAGATAGCGGATGATATTCCGATCATCACGATAAGCTGCGATCCCCAGAAGAATCACCTGCGGATACATGAATATACGTTGGAACCAGCACAGGCGGCACGGTTCAAACAGCATGACTTCACTTAAGTACAGACTGCCTGCGGTTGCAACGATAGACACTAACCAAGCCAGATATAAGGCATATTCACGGATTATGGAGCGTGCCGGCTGACTGCTCATGGTTACTCACCCTTTAACGCTTTTTCAATATCTTGCTTAAGGCTGCCATAGTCCAAATAATGACCGGTGTATTGAGTATTGTTAACGTATACTGTAGGTGAAGATTGAATATTTAATTCGTTTGTCTTTGCATTATGCTTGTCCACTTCATCTTGGTACACTTTATTGTCGATATCCTGCTGAAGCTTATTGTAATCAATCTGCAGATTCTCTTTCTTGGCTAATTCCACAAGGTAGGCAGGTGTAATCCGGCCGCTATTCTCGGCCCCCTGCTCGCGGTAGAGCGCCTCATAGTATTTCCAGAATGCCTCGTTGCTTTGATGATATACAGCTTGGGCAGCCAGCGCAGCCAGATTGGATTCATCTCCGATGAAGGAGAAGTTCATAAAGTAGAAGGATACCAGACCTTTGTCGATGTAATCCTTAACCAGCTGAGGCTTAACAGTTTCGGTGAATTGCTTACATGCTGGACATTGGTAATCTCCAAATTCAACAACCTTCACCTTGGCTTCCTTGTTCCCTAATACTGGGAGGGTATCGTAAGGGAAATTGGGATTAATAACCTTGCTGGACGAATTAGGGTTATCACCTGAAGTGGAAGAGTTTGGTTTGATGCTGAATACAACGATTATCAAAATTAAGAGAACGGCCACAGATGTGAACCAGATGAAACGCTTCATTCTTTGTTTCTGTAGCTGTTCTTCCCGTTTACGCTGTGACAGTGCCGTAGTTTTCTTCTTAGGCTGCAGTGTAATCCCCTCTTTCTCTATTAACATACTGCCACAAATTCTAGTTAGTAAATAACGTTTCGTCAAGAGCTATGGCTCACTAAATTGACTTCATATTTTCTGCCGATCTTGAAGTAGGAACTGAGCATGAAAAAAAGGCCTACCCCAGGCCGACTTGCGGCAGTATACGGGGTAGCCCTACAATTGTGACAATTTCTAAAATTCATTCAAGTTATACATTGCCCAAGCTTCCGATTGCAATCCAGGTAACGAAACCGTAAGTTTGTGCCCCGTCCGTTTGCCGAGTCAGCTCAATAACGGCTGATTCCTCAGAACGGGACTTTAGCGACGCATAAATGGAAGGCTGATTCGTCATCGCCACCAAGGTATAATTCTGGTCTCCGAAGGGCTCCTCGAACTTAATCGTTAGCTCCGCTTGATTCTCTTGCCCTTGAAGCAAGAAGACCGACATCCCAAACTGCTGAAACGCATGAATGCCTTTCCGGCTTTGTATTGGTGTAACGGATAACTGATCCAATCCGATCACTCCAGGTTCCAAATGCCTAGCCGTTACCGCCCCATCCGCAAGGTGATGCGACTGTATACTTTCCTCGGCTAAGTGATAGCTTTGAATGGATACCGGCTTAATGTGATCTGCACTTACCGAATCATTTTGAAGAACCTCTTCATCTACACTGCCATTATTCAAATGCTCCCGGGAAATGCTGGCTTCTCCAAGATGTGTCCCCTGTATTCCCCCTTCAGGAAGCAGACCGCCAGACAGCAGGTCCTTGGATAAATGTGCTTTATTAATAATACCGCGCTGGATGTGTCCCGAGGCTACCGCTTCTTTGGCGATATGCCTGCTGTCGACACTATTGGCCGCAAGCTGCTTGGATTGAACCGCACCAGCTGAAAGTTTCTCCGAGCTGATCGAACCGTTCTGAAGCGCATTACCGGAAATGGTCTGTGTGCCTAGATGATGTCCCTTAATAGAACCGGACTGCAAATGTTCAGGTCCGATTGATTCTGGAGCCAGATGATACGCCTGAATCGCGCTTCTGGATATTTTCTCAGAACCAATCGACTCATCCTGCAATGAAGGTCCAGCTATGGCTCCCTCGGCCAAATGATATTCCTGAACAGCTCCAGCTTGCAAATGGCCGGTGCCTACGGAATTGGCCGCAATATGACGGGATTGCACAGATTCCTCGCCCAGTGACGCCTCAAGAACGCTTCCTTCCGATAAATGAACCGGCAGTATGGCCCCATCGGTAATTTGAGATGAGCTCACACTTCCATGTGCCAGATGCCTTGCCTCTACAGACTCATCAGCCAACTTCTCGGACGTAATCACTCCATCACGAATCGCATCGCCAGAGACAGCCTGTGACGCCAGATGTACATCCTGCACAGCGCCGAAGTTAATATGTTCCGAATGAATGGAAGCCAGATCAATGTTGGCTGATTTCACAGCACGCCCTGCAATTAATTCCGAATGAATAAGGCCCGGGGAGAGATGATGCGACTGAATCGTCTCTTCAGCGATCTTGGATGAGATGACACTTCCTTCAACTAGATGCCGGGCACTGACAGAATCCTCAGACAGTTTCTCCGAAGTGACTGCACCATCTTCCAAGATCGGCCCAGAGATCGTGCCTGCCACAAAATGTCTAGCTTCTATCGCGCCGGAAGCGATATGTCCGGAGACAATTGAACTCTCAGCCACATGCTCGGGATGAATGATGCCGGACTGGAGATGATCTGCAGCTACTGTGCCTGCTGCTAAATGTCTGGCTTCTATCGCGCCGGATGCGATATGTCCGGAGGAAATTGAGCTCTCAGCCACATGCTCCGGATGAATGATGCCTGACTGTAGATGATCTGTAGCTACTGTGCCTGCTGCTAAATGTCTAGCTTCTATCGCACCGGAAGCGATATGTCCGGAGGCTATTGAACCTTCTGCCACATGGTCCGGATGAATAATGCCTGACTGGAGATGATCTGCAGCTACTGTGCCTGCCGCTAAATGTCTAGCTTCTATCGCACCGGAAGCGATATGTCCGGAGGCTATTGAACCTTCTGCCACATGCTCCGGATGAATGATGCCAGGCTGTAGATGATCTGTTGCTACCGTGCCTGCCGCTAAATGTCTGGCTTCTATCGCACCGGAAGCGATATGTCCGGAGGCTATTGAACCTTCTGCCACATGGTCCGGATAGATGATGCCTGACTGTAGATGATGAGAACCTACCGTACCCGCCGCGAGATGCCGAGCCTGGATGATCCCAGATGCCAGATGGCCTGCGCCAATAGCTTCAGAAGATATATGCTCTGACTGAACTGTGCCTTCCTTCAGTTGATCGGAATGGATGGAGCCTGGCGACAAATGCCGGGTCTGCACACTTCCTGGAGCCAGCTTGGAGGAAGTCACACTTTCCTCAGCCAGATGCTGTGATTGAATAGCTTCCTGTGCAATCTTTGCAGAGATGATCGTCCCCTCTTCGAGGATAGATCCGGATATAGCTTCAGAAGCAAGGTGCTTGGCACTGATCGCTCCCTCTGCGATATGATCCGATCTCACAGAGCCTTCTGCAAGATGCCCGGCATGAATCGATTCAGATCTAAGATGATCAGTGCCTATCGAGCCAGCCGCGATATGTCTGGATTGAACCGCGCCTGAAGCAAGGTGAGAAGAGTTCAGAGATTCTGTACGGATATGCTCGGCATGTACGGCTTCCTTGGCCAGAAGTCCCGAATGAATCAGGCCTTCAGCCATATGCTCTGACTGAACGCTCCCTGCTGCCAGCTTGATTGAGGTGACGCTGCCTTCCGCGAGATGAGGGGTACCGACCGCACCGGGAGCAATTTTATCAGAGCCAACTCCCCCATCCATCAGCGAAGCACCCGTGATCGATCCTGTGGCAAGATGTCTGAGCTGAACGGCTCCCTCTGCGATGTGCTCGGCCCCTATAGCCCCATCAGCCACATGCCCAGACTGTACAGCACCCGTTCTAATATGGCTGGAGCCGACCGACTCTTCTGCAAGATGCTTGGACTGAATCGTCTGGGGAGCCAAATGATTAGGCCCAAGGGATTCAGGAGCAACATGCTCAGCATGAACTGCACCTTCTGCCAATAGACTGGACTGAATTATGCCAGCTTGCAGATGATATCCTCTTACGCTTCCTGTAGCGAGTTTCGAAGAAGTCACGCTGCCTTCCGCAAGATGGAAGGTGTGAATGGCTTCTCCAGCAATCTTCTCCGACCGTACAGCCCCATTCTCCAAGGCTGAGCCTGTGATCGCTTCTGAGGCTATATGCCTGGATTGAATTGCGCTTGAGGCAATGTGACTTGTGCCTACAGCTCCTTCATAGATATGATCCCCCTGAATGGCGCCTGTCTTGATATGCCCGGAGCCGACCAAGTCTTCGGTAAGATGTCTGGACGTTACAGAACCGGGTCTCAAGTGAATGAAACCTATTGATTCTGGAGCAATATGTTCAGCATGGACAGCACCTTCCGCCAGGAAACTGGACAGAATAAGCCCATTAGTCAAATGATGGGACTGCACGGTGCTTGAGGCTAACTTTGTTGAAGTTACACTGCCATCGGCAAGATGAACGGACTTAACTGCTTCTTCAGCAATCTTCTCCGAGCTGATAGCATCGTTCTCTAAGCTGGAACCAGACAGGGTTCCGGCCGCTACATGCCTTCCGTGAACAGCTCCGGGAGCAATCTGCCCAGCGCCTACCGAGGCTTCCCCCAAGTGATTAGACTGTACTGAACCAGCAGCGAGATGAGCTGAGCTTACTGCTCCTTCCGCAATGTGCCGTGATCCTATCGCACCTGAAATAATGTGGCCTGAGTGCAAGGCTTCATTTGCGATATGGTCCGTGTGTACCGCTCCTTGGGCCAGCAAGTCGGACTGGATAAGTCCTGTGGACAAATGATGAGACTGTACACTTCCTGAAGCGATCTTGGAAGAGGTTACGAGCCCCTCTGCCAAGTGCTGAGTATTGATTGCGGCTTCGGCAATCTTATCCCCGGTAACCGATTCCTGTGCCAATGCTGACTCTGTTACTGCCTTCTCAGCAAGGTGACGACTGAGGATAGATCCGCTCACAAGATGCTTTGACCCCAAGGATTCCGGCACAATATGTCTGGAATGCACCGAATTCCCAGCTAGCGCATCCTCGCCTACTGCACCGTCTGCCAGGTGAGCAGACAAGATCGCTCCAGGCAATATCTTGGAGGAAGTTACGCTGCCCTCCGCGAGCTTCCCGGTTGTGACTGCCAAATCATTGATTTTGTCCGTGGATACACTCTCCGGCGAAAGCTTCAGAGAAGTCACAGCATGATTCTGAAGATGATGCTGGAATACGGAACCCGCTTCCAGGTGATGATCTTTAATAGCCCCGGAGTCAATGATCTCACTGGTTACAGCCCGGTGCTGCAGAGCTGCAGTTCCAATAGAAGCTTTCTTCAGATGCTCGGACCGGATAGCCCCCTGCTCTATGTGCTCGGACCCGACAGCTCCTTCTTGAATCGCACTGCTGTTCACGCTATTCTCTGCCAAGTGAGCCTCATGAATGGCTTCGAATGCAATATGCTCGGAGGTTATGCTTTTACCGCTCACGGCCGCTCCGGTTACAGCGCCCTGTGCAATCTTGTCAGCGGTCACGCTGCCCTCAGCCAGCTTAGCCTCCGTAATGCTTCCCGGCTGGATGTGCCGCTCAGCAACGGATTCTTGGGCGAGATGAGACTCGAGCACCGCTTTTGCAGCTATTTTACCGCTGATTATGGCACCCTCATGAATATGACGCTCATGAATAGAATCATCGGCAATGTGGCTTTCCCGGAGGGAGCCTGACTGAATGTGCTCGGACCCAACCGCACCAGGTGCCAGCTGGGGACTATGAATGGTTGCTTTTCCAATATGCCGGGTGATTACCGCTTCGTCAGCTATTTTGTGAGGGAGAATACTTTGGTCCGCAATCTTGGAGGACGTCACAGCCTGCTCCACAATCTGTGCAGTTCCTACAGACTGATCCGCCAGTTTGGTAGAGATAATGCTTCGATCTGCAATGTGTCGGCTTTCAATTTCTCCGGAGCCGATCTGCTCCTCTCCTATACTTCCAGCCGCAAAATGCTTTCGTACCAAGGCTTCAGGCGCAATGTGGCGGGATTCGATGGACTGCTCTTTAATATGACGGCCAAGAACAGCGTCTTCTTCCAGCTCTGCAGCCCCTACACTGCCGGGTGCAAGCAGACCGCTTGCACTGATTCCTGACGCCAAATGATCAGAGGTGATCGTATTCAGGGCAATATGTTTTGCTTCGATACTGCGTTCCGCAAGCTTGGAGCCAGTGACTGCTCCGTCCTGAAGCTTGGACTCTGTTACAGAACGCTCACTCAGCTTAGAGGTATCAATAATCCCATTTGACAGGTTAATGGATTGAATCGAGCCGCTTCGGATCTTCTCCGAAGTTACTGCCTGGTCCTGCAATAGCTCCGTAGTGATAAGTCCTCCGCTTAAATGCCGGCTTCCAATCGAGCCATCAGCTAATTTATCAGCACTGATTACTTTATCCGCCAGCTTATCTGCAGAGATGCTTCCGTCCTGGATTTTCTCTCCGCTGAGGGTTCCATACGCAATCTTCTGTCCTTGAATCGAGCTGTCTATGAAATGCTCACCTGTTAATGAATGCGGAGCAACCTTAGAACCGGTAACAGCACCTTCCGCAATATTAAGGCTGGTTACCGCATAATCGGACAACCAGGCGGTACCAATGGAGCCATACTTGATCTTGGTAGAATCTATGGTGTAGGGAGCGATTTTCTCTCCAGTCACTGCGGCATCCGAAATATCATCTGTATAGACGACAGGGTGCCGGACCGTGGACCAGGACTCCGCGGAGCCGCCGGAGAGTCCGGATTGCGAAGGCTGCTCCTTCACAGGCGGCGGGCTCTGAATCTTCGCATCTACACTTGGAAGCGCAGCTTCCTTCGGAGTCACCGCTTCCTTCTGAGTTACTGCTTCCTCCTGGGTCACAGCCTTCTCTTCTACAGGCAGGGGCTGAGACTGAGGCTTCTCTTCCACAGGCGCCAAGGCCTGTGACAGATGCACCTCGCTCTCCTGCTTCTCCATCTTGCTTCTGGCCCTAGCTTTCTCAAGCAGATCCATCTCATCGAACTCGGGGTTCTCTTCCCGGTAACTGAGCTGTCTGCTTCTGACCGGTTTGGTGACTTTCCCTTTCTTCAAGCCGATCTCTCCTTCCTGGGTGCTTTCGTCTGCGATATCATATGCAGCAGTGTAGGCACTTGTCACTTTCCTTCAAGCACCAGCACCAAAAAGGACCAGAGCACTCTCGCTCCGGTCCTTCAATTCACTCGGTATAAGATTAGGCTAACTTAAGCCTCGTCACTCTTATTGTCAGTCTCAGCTGCATCAGCACCTTCAGCCGCGGCGTCTGCTCCTTCTTCCGTCGCCTCAAGTGCCGCACGAGGAAGAACGATCGAGGCTAGGAGCGCATCCTCGGAAGTAATCAAGCTAACACCCGCCGGAAGCTTCACTTCCGCTGCAGTCAGCTTGTCCCCTGTTCCAAGTCCGGTAACATCGATATCAATCCCTGCCGGAAGTGAATCCGGAAGCCCTTCTACCTCAAGCTCTGTCTCTTGAGTCTGAAGAATACCGCCTGTTTTGGTTCCTTCAGGTGTACCATTATAATGGATTGGCACTTTAACCCGGATCGGTTTGTTCTTCGATACATGCTGAAAGTCAACATGAACCACTTTCCCGCCCCGCTGCTGAACATCTTTAATCAAGGCTGGAAAGCTTTCTCCATCTGCAATCGAGAGCTCAAAAAATTCTGATCGGCCTGTGCGTGCCACTTTCAGCAGGTCTTTAGCATCCACATGCAGCGATATGTTGCCAATTTGGGAGCCATAGACCACACCCGGGATTCGACCCTTCTCTCTTAATTGACGCAAAGAGCTATTGGATAAATTTGCTCTCTTCTCAGCATTAAGCTTAACATTATGTTCTGCACTCATTCTTCACGACCTCCTCAAAGTTTGGCGAAGCCTAAAGCCACGCAGATCACTCTTAAATGTTCTCAGTCAGCCCGCCGTCCGATTCAATATTGCCAAATTTTCGGCACCTCAAACTGGCACAGCTAGGGCCATATCATTTATTTACCCAAAAATGAAGTAAAGCTTTCACTTTCTGGGTAAAAAATAGTTCTAGAGGTCATTCCACTTTACATTCCTTTATAAATTTTACAGAGATTTTACAAAAGTCATCTTTTATCTTGGTAACATAGGAGTACAATGAAGGAATAAGTTATTATATAAGCCGCAGTTAAAATGTTCACATTTGTGTGTACAGTCGTAACTACGGGGAATGCTTGGACTTTCGGCCGCTGTTGTCTCCAGGTTTCTTGATTTATACCGCAGGGC
This sequence comes from Paenibacillus sp. SN-8-1, assembly GCF_050995535.1. Classification (NCBI taxonomy): domain Bacteria; kingdom Bacillati; phylum Bacillota; class Bacilli; order Caryophanales; family Paenibacillaceae; genus Paenibacillus; species Paenibacillus sp. SN-8-1. The sequence continues at coordinate 1,391,145 of NZ_CP194782.1, read as the reverse complement.
GGATGAAATCCGGAGACAAAGGCGATCGCTTTCGCTCCTACAGTTCCAAGCTTCCCCTCCGTTACGCCTTACCCTCAGGTCAATTTTTAACTGCGTCTTATATAGTGTATTTTTAGCGGAGGTCGTTAGACATATGGCACAAATCAATATTAAAGAAGATGGCTCACGTTATCTTAACCGAGACTTAAGCTGGATCGAGTTCAATTGGCGCGTGCTGCAGGAAGCCCAGGACCCTGGGACCCCTTTGCTTGAGCGGGCCAAATTTCTATCTATCGTATCCAGCAATCTGGATGAATTCATGAGTGTCCGTGTCGCGGGCATCCAGGATCAGATTCGTGCAGCGTATGCCAAGAAGGATTTCACAGGCTACACTCCGGCCGGCTTATATAAACGTCTGGTCTCCCGCATTTCAAAAATGGTACAGGCCCAGTACCGTACATACCGCGATATTATGCGGCAGTTGACCAAGGAGCATATTCAGCTCCTGAAATATGAAGATTTAAATAAGGCACAGCGCCAATCGATGGAAAGCTATTATCACGATATTATCTTCCCGGTACTTACACCTATGGCAGTAGATCAGAGCCGGCCTTTCCCCCTGGTTCATAACCAGTTCGTATATCTGGCAGTTGTCCTGAAGCGGGATGGGGACAGCCCGGAAGAAGAGCCTTATTTCGCGGTTGTACAGGTACCATCCAATCTGTCGAGATTCGTACAGCTTCCCCAACACTCGAACAGTAAGAAGCAGTCCTTCATTCTTATTGAGGAGCTGATCAAGCATCATATACAGACCTTGTTCAGCGGATATATCCCGCTGGCGGTCCATGAATTTCGGGTGACCCGAAATGCGGATCTGACCATTGATGAGGAAGGTGCGGAGGATCTGCTTGAAGAAATTGAGAAGGAGCTGCGCAAGCGGCGCTGGGGTGCTCCCGTACGCCTCGAAGTTCAAAGGGGCTTTCATCCGTATGCTCTTGAACTGCTTCAGGATGAATTCGAAATTACAGATTCTGTATTTGAGATCGATGGTCCGCTGGATCTGACATTTCTGCGTCATTTCACCGGGGCGGTTCATGGAAGTCCAAAGCTGCGTTATCCGCAGGACGAGCCTCCCTATCCACAGGAGTTTGAAGATAATGAAGATTTCTTCGAGGTGCTCAAGGAGCGGGACGTACTGATGTACCACCCGTACGAATGCTTTGATGCAGTGACCGATTTCATTGTACAGGCTTCAGAGGATCCCCATGTTATGGCCATTAAGATGACGCTCTACAGAGTTAGCGGGAACTCCCCGCTGATTCAAGCGTTGGCGGATGCGGCAGAATCCGGAAAGCAGGTTACAGTTGTCGTCGAGCTGAAGGCTAGGTTCGATGAAGAGCGGAATATCGCTTGGGCCCGCAAATTAGAAAAAGCCGGCTGCCACGTGGTATACGGCCTTGTTGGACTCAAGACACATGCCAAGATTCTGCTTATCGTTCGCCAGGAAGGGCCTGATCTCAAGAGGTATGTACATGTCGGCACCGGGAATTACAATGACATTACGGCAAGGCTGTATACCGATATTGGATTGTTCACTACCCAGCCTTCCATTGGCGAGGATGCCTCGGAGCTGTTCAATTTAATTACCGGCTACTCCGCTGTTCATCACTGGCAGTCCCTGACTCTTGCACCTGATAACATGCAGAACAAGCTTGCCAGTCTGATTGAGAGAGAGTCGGAGCATGCCCGCAGCGGAAGACCGGCGCGAATCATCGCCAAGATGAATTCCCTCTCGAATCAGGAAATGATTGACGATCTTTATAAAGCTTCACAAGACGGAGTACAGATTGATCTTATTGTCCGCGGTGTATGCTGCTTGCGGCCCGGAGTCGAAGGCCTCAGCGATCGCATTACCGTAAGAAGTATTGTCGACAGGTTCCTTGAGCACTCACGAATTTACTATTTTGAAAATGGAGGCCAGCCTGAAGTCTGGATCTCCAGTGCCGATTGGATGACCCGGAATTTAACACGCCGGATTGAGCTCATGTGCCCGGTATATGAAGAGGCAGCCCGAAATATGGTCATCCAGATTCTTAGCCTCTCCCTGGCTGATAATGTAAAAGCCAAGCAGCTTATGCCGAACGGCAAATACGAGAGAATCGTAAACGATCTCCCGTTATGCCGGAGTCAATTTGCAGCTCTTGATATTAGTACATGGAAGAAGTCTGAATTTCCCACTTCAATTTAATATCCCATGCTTTCTGAAACACTTTTGCTGCCGCATCCAGCTCCCTAAGTTCAATAAAGGGCTGGCTGCGGCAGTTAAATTTCAAGGTTAAAGTCCTGTTCTCCTTATCAGCTTCTATGGAAGTAATCGACTGAGTCTCGCTCGCATCAAGTGAGACAGCAACCTGCAGCAGGGCGGCAAGCTGCGCGATCAGCTTGGTGTCCTGGTCTTTGAGTATGCTCTTTTGGTAGACACCCGCGCTAGACTGCTTTCCGTTCTTCGCCCGGTATTCGGCAATGAGTGCGATCAGCACAATTTCGCGGTGTGTTAATCCACCCAGGGGAGCGTTCAGCAGCCAATAGAAAGTATGCTTCTCATACTGATGGTACCAAAGTGAAGCGCCTATCTTGTACAGCATGGCCGACACATGAAGAATTCGTCTGGCAAGCCTTTCGTCCTCGAGCGCCTTCAGTTGATCAAGCAGCTTCATGCATAACTCGTTAACATGATTAAGATGACGAAGAGAAGCCGTCGATTGAAAAGAAAGCAGCGAGCGGACCTGGCGCTCAACGACCTCTGTTGCCTCAGGCAGTGTGGTCTTCATCACATCATGCAGCAGTCCTTCACGCAATCCGGTCCCGCTGATCAGGCAGTATTCGGCCTTAATGTATCTGAAGATCGTATGTAGAATCAGGACGCCCGGCACAATGATATCAACCCTGCTCTTGGACAATCCTGGTAGTCTCCTGCGCTGATCTACCGATATCGATGGCAGCAGATCAGCGTAGTAATTCACAGTGCCTTCTTCAAGCACGTAATGATGCGTCATCGGCAGCGGATATTTGCATCTGCGCTGATCCAGCTTCCCCAATGAGCGAATCGTCCCGCCAAGTCCAATGAGCGGAAGCTCTGGATGATCCGAAATCCAATCATACTGACGAAGCTGATCTTGTATTTCACGGATAAGCGCCATACTAGACTCCAATGTCCAGCCGCTTCGAGTGGCAAATTTATAATTTGAATTTACTGCACCAAAGGGCAATGAGACACTGTGAAGCAGCTCCCGATTTCGGAATAAGGTAATCTCCGTGCTACCGCCGCCAATATCAATAATAAAGCCATTAACAGCCCCAATACCGTGTGCCACTCCAAGAAATCCGTAAAATGCCTCTCCGACTCCTGTTAGCACTTCAATTTCGAGACCCGTATGCTTGTCCAGGATATCAACAATCTCGGCGGCATTTGCCGCATTGCGAATCGCAGCTGTTGCCGCGACACGAATCTTCCCGCATTCATAGGCCTTGCATATATTCTTGAATTCACTTAAGACTGGCACGATTGATAATATTCCCTCATGGTCCATTTTCCCATCCGCGCCTATCTTCTCGCTGAGACGGGCAGATTCTTTGCTTTCATGTATAACCCGGTAATGGCCTGAAGAGGTCACTTCATAGACCACAACCCGAATCGAGTTCGAACCAATATCAATGATGCCAACTGTGCTGCGTGTGTCGTTCATATGTATACTCCTTGTAAGTCGGTATAAATTCATTATAAACCCATTAAATCAGGCTAAATCAGCAGAAATGTATATTATTCATATTTCTCCATTCCACTCTAGACTATCTCCACTCAAAAATAAACTGAATTTACCCACAAAAAAAACCGGTATCCGAAGATACCGGCAGGGGAACTCCCCTCAATCACTAATTATTATGTCGGAAAAAGGTTAAACGGATTACTCCCCGCTAATGCGGTCTAGGCTTCAATCCCTCTTACTAGTTCCACAACCTGTTCAGCGGTCTGAAGCTCCAGCGCTTTAACTGCAAGCTCCTGCATTTCCGCCTTGGACAGCTTGGAAATAAGGGAACGTGCCGGCAGAATAGAGGTTGCACTCATGCTGAATTCATCAAGTCCAAGTCCCAGTAGAAGAGGAATCGCTGTAGTATCTCCGGCCATCTCACCGCACATACCTGCCCAGCGCCCTTCCTTATGGGCTGCGTCGATTACCATCTTGACCAGACGAAGAATGGCTGGATTGTAAGGTTGGTACAGATAAGACACACGCTCATTCATCCGGTCAGCCGCCATGGTGTATTGAATCAAGTCATTCGTTCCGATACTGAAGAAATCCACTTCCTTGGCAAATTGATCGGCCATAACCGCGGTCGATGGAATCTCGACCATGATGCCAAGCTGAATGTTCTCAGATACTTCGATTCCTTCAGCAATGAGCTTCTGCTTCTCTTCAAGAAGCAAGGCCTTAGCTTCACGGAACTCACCAAGTGTAGCGATCATCGGGAACATAATCCGCAAATTCCCGTACACACTTGCACGAAGCAAAGCGCGAAGCTGAGTGCGGAAGATATCCGTACGATCCAGGCACAAACGCACGGCGCGGAATCCAAGGAAAGGATTCATTTCTTTTGGAAGATCGAGATATGGAAGCTCCTTATCTCCGCCGATATCAAGCGTACGGACAACAACGGGCTTGCCTTCCATTTTCTCTAGCACCGTCTTGTAAGCATTGAACTGAACATCCTCAGAAGGCAGCTTGTCACGGCCCATATACAGGAACTCGGTACGATACAGGCCTACGGCTTCGCCGCCGTTATCAATAACCCCTGCCACATCGTTCGGCGTACCGATATTCGCTGCAAGCTCGACATGAACTCCGTCTTTGGACACAGACTTCTGATCACGCAGCTTGTTCCATTCCGCCCGTTGCTCCTGATAATTCAGTTGCTTCGCTCTATACTCAGAGACAACTTCATCAGTTGGGTTGATAATAACCTGGCCATCCAGCCCATCTACAATAACCAGATCCCCGCTGTTAACTTTCTCAACAACTTCCTTGGTTCCAACCACCGCTGGTATCTCCAAGGAACGGGCCATGATCGCAGAGTGGGAAGTCCGTCCGCCAATATTTGTTGTAAAGCCAAGCACATATTTACGATTCAATTGCGCTGTATCCGACGGACTCAGATCTTCTGCAATGACAATAACCTCTTCGCTAATTTCTGCCGGATTGACATAAGTCAATCCGAGCAGATGAGTCAGCACACGCTTGGTTACGTCGCGCATATCCGCTGCACGTTCCTGCAGATAAGCACTCTTCATGTTCTCGAACATGGAAATGAACTGGGACGCTGTCTCATTCAGCGCATATTCCGCATTTACCTGTTCATCCGAGATCATCGCGCGAACCGGATCAATAAGCTCCGGATCATTCAGAATCAGCAGATGGGATTCAAAGATTTCCGCTTTCTTCTCACCAAGCTCAGCGCGAGTACGTTCCTTAATGGCTTCCAGCTCTTGCTGTGATTTCGCAAGGGCATTGTCAAAACGGGTAATCTCAGCGTCTGTATTCTGTACCTGCTTCTTATTGATCGTAAAATCAGGGTGCTCAAGCTTGAAGGCGCGGGCTATCGCAACGCCAGCAGATGCTGCAATCCCCTCAATCTTATTCATTAATTTCGCCTAGCCCTTCACTTACCATAATATCAGATAGTGCATTAAGAGCCGCTTCCGCTTCTTCACCTTCAGAAGAAAGAGTGATGGTATCGCCCTGTTCAAGACCCAAAGACAGAACACCCAGAATGGATTTCAAGGTTACTTTTTTACCTTTTGCTTCAGCGAAAGATTCAGCGCCTTTAAATTTGTTAGCTGTATTCACCAACGCTGTGGCTGGGCGAGCATGGATACCGTCTTCATCTGTGATTTTAAAGTTTTTTTGCATTTTCATACATCTCGCTTTCTTTTGTAATATAGTTTGTTACTTCATATTAGAATTCAGCTTTGCTAAATTTCAAATTTCTTACTTGATCGTGATAATGTTGTTCTCTCCACTCTTCACCTGACCCGATTTATCCAAGGTAACCGATGAACCTTCAGGCAAGTTGGAGAAAATGATCGGTGAAATAATTGAAGGAGCATTCGCCTTCACATATTCCAGATCCACTTCCATGATCGGCTGTCCCGCAGATACCAGGTCGCCTTCTTTAACTAGAACGTTAAAGCCTTGGCCCTTCAGCTTCACAGTGTTCACCCCGATGTGAACAAGCACTTCCTTACCTCCATCGGACATGATTCCGATCGCGTGCTTACTTGGGAACACGTTGAACACTTTCCCGTACACTGGTGAACAGATTGTTCCGTCACTTGGTAGGATGGCGAATCCGTCACCGGTCATCTTCTCGGAGAAGACAGGGTCCGGAACCTTGGTAATATCCATCAATTCACCATTCGCAGGAGCTACCACATCTTCTTTGATGATGGCATCACCATGCTGAGCAGCCTCTTGTTCGGCCTCAGCCTGCTTGCCGCCGACACTTGGAGCATCGAAATTCGTAGCTCTCTCACCAACATCATCGGCATCTGGAATACGAGCAGGCGCTTTGCCGTTCATAATATCCTGGATCTGAGACTTGATGGTATCAGAACGTGTACCGAAGATGGCTTGCACGTTATTACCCACTTCAAGCACGCCGGATGCGCCGAGCTTCTTGAGACGATCTTTGTTCACATTTCCTTTGTCTTTGACTTCAACACGAAGGCGTGTGATACAAGCGTCCAGATGAGCGATATTCTCTTTGCCCCCTAGAGCTACTAGGATGTTGCTTGGAAGATCATCGTTCGTAATCGGAGTGCCGCTATCAGCAGTTGCCTCTTGCTCCGCGGCATCTTCACGGCCTGGTGTTTTGAGGTTGAATTTGCGGATAATGAACCGGAATCCAAAGTAGTAGATCACCGCAAACACCGCACCTACAACGATAACCAGATACCAAGGTGTACGGCCTGGAATTACACCGAAGATCAGGAAGTCAATCAATCCCCCGGAGAAGGTCATCCCGATTTTGACACCTAGAAGCTGCATTGTCATAAATGACAGACCTGCGAATACACAGTGAACAGCGAACAAGATTGGTGCCAAGAACAGGAAGGAGAACTCAATAGGTTCCGTGATCCCTGTAAGGAATGAAGTCAAAGCTGCGGAACCCATGATCCCTGCAACATATTTCTTGTGTTCCAGCTTTGCTTCATGATACATAGCAAGCGCGGCTGCCGGAAGACCGAACATCATGAACGGGAACTTACCGGTCATAAATGTACCCGCTGTAAATGGAACATTATCACGGAGCTGGGACATGAAGATATGCTGGTCACCCCGGATAATCTGGCCAGCCTTGCTGGTGTATTCTCCGAATTCGAACCAGAATGGAGAATAGAAAATGTGATGCAGACCGAACGGAATGAGCGCACGCTCAACCACACCAAAGATAAACGCTGCCATGGTACGGTTCGTATCGATCATGTTGTGTGACAAGTAATTCAGCCCGTGCTGAATTGGCGGCCATACAATAACCATGAGCAATCCAATAATCAGCGACGTTGCCGCTGTCATAATTGGGACAAACCGCTTACCAGCGAAGAAGCCCAAGTACGATGGAAGCTCGATTTTGAAGAACCGCTTGTACATGGATGCCGCCAATATCCCGATGATGATACCGCCGAACACACCCGTAGCCAGGGTCGGGATCCCTAGTACACTGGCATAAGCCTCGTTGTGTCCGATCATTCCCGGAGTAACCCCAATGACGGTTCCCATTGTAATATTCATAACAAGGAAGCCGACAATAGCAGCTAGTCCAGCTACCCCTTCACCACCGGCTAAGCCGATAGCTACCCCGACAGCGAACAGCAAGGACAGATTGTCAAAAACAATTTGACCCGCATTCATCAGAATGGTCGCTACAGCGTGAACTCCATGATTATTCAGTGCAGGCACAAGCTTTAGGAAGTCTTCACTAATAAGCATGTTGCCGATACCGAGCAAGAGTCCAGCAGCCGGCAATATAGCAACCGGTAGCATGAGTGCCTTACCTACTCTTTGCAAGACACCAAAAAATTTCTTGAACATAAGCAACCTCCTTATATAGGCAAATAAAAAAGCATGAGCTTTGAAAGCCTGAAAGTATTCACTCTCTTCAGGGTTATAATACCCCGGAAAGGTGCAATACAATCAAAGACTTTCATCAACTCATGCCTGATCGAATCAGTTACACATCTGATGACTATTCAATTTATTCGCCACTTATGGAATGTATTATAGCACTGCCTATCTGGTAGTGCAATACCTTCCGCGTACAAAATTTCACTTACAAATCCTTCTGGGCTACCCGGTGCAAATGCATCGTAAGATAGGATACCTCCGCCTGATAGACCGGCTTACGAAGCCGCTGCTCCATCATTTTGGTTAATTTCCAAGCCAAAGAGTACAGCTCCGGATATTCCTGCTTAAGCAGATTCTCCAGCTTATCCGGTTCGCTAACCTTCTCCCCCTGACGGACACGCTCAATGGCGAACCTAAGATGGGTCAGCAGCCTTGAGTAATCCAGGGAATTACGAGTCAACTTAATGTGAAGCTGTTGTTCTATGACCGTCACAAGATCCGAGATGAGCTGAGAATGCTGCTTCACCTCAGTAATATCCTGATTCGTCATCGCACTGTGGATATGAAGAGCAATGAAACCGATCTCATCTTCACCCAGGTCGATTCCCATTTTCTCATTGATGATCCTTATCGCATATTCCGCTAGCTCATATTCGAGAGGGTAGATCTCCTTGGTCTCGAATAGAAAAGGATTATGAATAATAATATTCTGTTCAGCCCGCTTAATCGCAAACGAAATATGGTCGGTTAAGGCGATATGAATATGTTCATTCAAGGCTACATTACAGCGCTTGGATATATACAGTATAACCTCGTTAACAGCTTCAATCAGCTTCTCATCCACTTGAGGGAGGAGCTGCTTATACTGCTCTTGTTCATGAGCATTCTTAAGGATGAACATTTTCTCAACAGACTGTAGTGGAATGTAGTGACCGGTCTTCCGATTGAAGCCAATTCCCTTGCCAATCACCACGACCTCACCGTTCTCAGGATGCTTGGCAATAATAACGTTATTATTCAATACTTTCGCAACTTCTAAACTGCTCACCTTTGCACCTCTTTATCGGGGGCCATAATCTTTCGATCCTTGACTATAATATAAGGATAGTTAATTATATTATAATTCAACCAGGAGTCAAGAGCCAATGTTCCGGTTAAGATATGCACAGATTTGATAGTTGTTAAAATGAATCTGACCGGCTCAGCCTTCCTGAGCGTTCACAACTCTCCCCAGAAGATCCCCCGTCCATACTTGGGACTGTCAGTATATCCAGCAATTGATATCTTCATGAATACTATATGATCAACAAAAAAAGCCCCGTTTCACGGGGCGCTCCACTAACTCACTCAACTGTCCACTACACTTAGAGAGAAGCCTTATAAATCTCCAGCACATCTTGTTTGTCCTGCTTCGCGAAATTGCCGAAGGGTCCGAATTTAACAGCCTTCTCAGCCATGACATCCAGCTGACTGTCATCAATGTCATAGTCCTTCAAGGTGCTTGGCGCGCCAATAGAGCTCCAGAATGTACGCAGTGCCTCGATGCCTTCGAGTGCAACCTGTTCATCGGACTTGCCCTCGGTTTTAATATCAAAAACATTCACAGCAAGGCGCTTGAACCGGGACACATCCACCTTCAGATTATGCTTCATCCAATTCGGGAACAGAATGGCTAAGCCTCCGCCATGTGGAATGTCATATACCGCAGAGACAGCATGCTCGATATTATGGGTTGCCCAGTCACCACGGGTTCCCATATTCAGAATTCCATTAAGCGCCATTGTACCGCAGTACATGATGGTCGCACGGTGTTCATAATTGTGCAGATCTTCCACCAGCTTCGGAGCCGTGTCGATGACCGTTCTCAGTATAGTCTCACAGAAGCCGTCCTGTACGGGAGAGTTCGTAGGAACATGGAAATAATGCTCGAGAACGTGTGACATCATGTCCACTACGCCATATACGGTTTGATCTCTAGGCAATGAAAAGGTGTGCTCTGGATCAAGAATAGAGAACGCCGGGAACGCATAAGGGCTGCCCCAGCCCAGCTTCTCCTTGGTCTGATCATTTGTGATGACAGAGCCCGAATTCATTTCAGAACCCGTTGCTGCCATGGTGAGCACCGTACCTAACGGAAGCCCGGCTTTGGCAGCCGCTTTGCGCTCAGCGAAATCCCACATATCTCCTTCATACTTGGCCCCTACCGCAATGGCTTTAGCACAATCGATAACACTGCCTCCGCCCACGGCCAGAATCAGCTCGGTGCCGTGAGTCCGGCACAGATCCACACCTTTATGTACCGTTGAGAGGCGTGGGTTAGGTTCAACACCGGCGAGTTCGGTCACTTCAGCACCAATCTCGTTCAATATATGGATAACTTGGTCGTATAAACCGCTGCGTTTGATGCTTCCACCGCCATATACCAGCAGGACTTTGCTGCCGAATTTAGGAACTTCCTTCTTTAAAGCCTCCAACTGGCCTTTGCCAAAAATAAGTCTCGTCGGATTATGAAATTCAAATGCTTCCATGTCTGTTAGTCCCTCCGTCTTCTAGAAGATGAAATAAACCAGGCGATTCCCGGTTAATCCCTCTTTCATTGATAAATTGCAAAAAATGAATACATTTGTGATTATACTTCCTTGCGACCGTTGAAACAAATTTGGAACCAAAACGAAAAGCCGCCCTATCAGGACGACTTCTCATATCCACAGCTTGTAAGGAACTGGTGCAGCGCACTCTGTCCTTTGTCCGTCTGTTTGAATACACCCGCATGACCCAGAATTTCGGCAAATATACCGCCGACTTCATCACGAAGCAGCTCTTCAGCTTCCTGAAGCTCAAGTCGTGTGCCATACTTGGCAGCAAGCTCTTCAATCCAGGCGGCATGTGCGATCAACTCAGGAACACTGCCTTGCTTAACCCTGTTATATAATTCATTATCTCCAGCCAGGATGCTGGCTATTCCCGCAAGCTCATGTTTAAGGCGGCCTGGAAGAATAGCCAGACCCATGACCTCAATCAAGCCGATATTTTCTTTCTTAATATGATGCATTTCCCGGTGTGCATGGAATACCCCTTCCGGATGTTCCTCGCTTGTGCGGTTGTTGCGAAGGACGATATCAATCTCATAACCTCCGTCCTCCCGGCGTCTTACAATAGGGGTTACCGTATTATGAGGGACTTGTACCCCGTCCACTTCGGAATAAGCATGTACGCCAACTTCTGGATCACTATAGCCCTTCCACTGCTCATACAGCTCATTTGCCGCTTCCAGAAGCACCTCGGGATTGCTGCAGCCAAGCCTTACAACAGACATCGGCCATTTCACCGGACTTAGGCTAACGCCGCTGAACTTCGGATGCTGGAATTCCGCTTGCACCGGTGCTTTCTGAAGTGGAAACACATGGCGTCCAGCCTGGAAATGATCATGGGTCAGAATCGACCCGCCGACGATGGGAAGATCGGCATTGGAGCCAATAAAGTAATGAGGGAACTTGCCTACGAAATCAAGCAGCCTTTTGAACGTATCCTTAGTCAGCTTCATCGGTACATGATCATGATGGAAGACGATCGAGTGTTCATTGTAGTACACATAAGGAGAGTACTGGAAGAACCATGGCTCCCCGCCCAGCGTCAGTGGGATAATCCGCAGATTCTGCCGGGCTGGATGGTTGATCCGTCCGGCATAGCCTACATTTTCTCTGCATAGCTGGCATTTCGGATATATTGGAGGTGGCAGCAGCTTCGCCATCGCTATCTCCTTCGGGTTCTTCTCGGGCTTGGACAGATTGATCGTAATCTCCATCTCACCGAACGAAGTCTCCTTTTTCCAGTACACATTCTCTGCTACACGGTCCATACGGATATAATTGGAGTCTACAGACAGCTTGTAGAAAGCATCCGTTGCCGCGGTTATTCCGCTGGTGCGCTCTATATCCTGGAAGGAACGGATAACCTCTGATGGACGGGCCATGAGATGACCCATAATTTTGGCATCGAGCAGATCTCGGTAAGTCACTGTATCCTCAGGAACGAGCCCGATCTTGCAGCCATAATCAATCAGGGTCTCAAGCAAAGTATGAAGCGGATGTGTCGCATTCGCACTTACCTCATTCTGATAAGACTCATCCAGCGAGAACAGCTCAAGCAGCCGATTGCGGCTATAATCGGTATCATACTCCTGGATAAGTCCACGCCCCAGCGCATAGTGGACCAGCTGTTCTATGGCAAGCTGTACTCGTTCTACCTCAGTTAGCTCGTCCAAGCTGTCTGTCTGATTCGTTAGGCTCATACTTCATCCCTCACTTCGAGTCATAGCCTTGTGGATTGGCACTATGCCACTCCCAGGCTGACTGAATAATATGTCCAAGCTCACTGCGGGAAGGATTCCAGCCGAGGACCGTTCTCGCTTTCTCCGAAGAAGCCACAAGCACCGCCGGGTCCCCCGCGCGTCTCGGATGAACGGTAACCTGGAAATCCACTCCCGTTACCTCCTTAACCTTAGCAATAACTTCTTTGACCGAGAAGCCTTGTCCATTACCCAGGTTAAATACATCACTCTCCGCTCCGCTTCTCAAATGCTGTACGGCAAGCACATGCGCATCAGCCAGATCGCTCACATGAATGTAATCACGAATGCAGGTTCCGTCAGAAGTCGGATAGTCCTCGCCGAAGATGGCAATCTCCTCGCGCTGACCTAGAGCCGTCTGAAGTATGAGCGGTACCAGGTGACTTTCCGGACGATGGTCTTCACCAATTTTGCCGCTGTCATGGGCTCCTGCTGCATTGAAGTATCTGAGGGATACATATTTGATGCCTAGAACCTGATCGAACCACTTCATCATGCGCTCCATCGTAAGCTTGGTCTCTCCGTAGACGTTGGTCGGCTCGGTGCGATCCGTCTCCAGAATCGGCACCTTCTCGGGCTCGCCGTAAGTAGCCGCCGTAGAGGAGAAGACGATCCGACGAACTCCGGCCTCTTCCATTGCTTCTAGCAGACAAAGCGTACCATATACGTTATTGTCATAATATTTGACTGGCTTCTGCATGCTCTCTCCCACCAGGGAGTTGGCCGCGAAATGAATGACCGCATCGATCTCATTCTCCGAGAACAATTTGGACAGCAGGGCCTTGTCTCTTAAGTCCCCTTCATACAGCTTGCCTCCCAGAAGAGATTCCTTGTGTCCGGATTGAAGATTATCAATAATAACGACTTCCTCACCACGCGCCAGCAGCTCTGCTACCGTATGTGAACCAATATAACCCGCACCACCAGTTACGAGAATAGCCATGTTACTTGTCCTCCTTCAATTCATTTACGCCATTGCCGACTCCGCATACATAGAATTCGCCTTTAAGTCCCGTACGGCGCTCATAAGCTTCCCCGACCTGCTCCACGAACAAAGCTACATCATCCTCATGAACCAGAGAGACTGTGCAGCCGCCAAAGCCCGCCCCTGTCATTCGAGAACCCAGGGTACCTGGAATCCGTCTCGCTTCTTCCACCATAATATCCAGCTCCGAGCAGCTCACTTCATACAGATCACGCAGGGAATCATGGGACTCATTCATGTATTGACCGAATAAAGCCAGATCGCCCTTGCTAAGCGCATCCACGGACTGAAGCACCCTCGCGTTCTCTTCAACCACATGCTTGGCTCTGTTTTGCAGAATTTGATCCTGAATACCAGACTCGTAAGCTGAGAACTGTTCAGGACTCAGGTCCGCCAAGTATTTCAAATCCGGCTGCTTCTTCTTAAGAAGCTCAAGGGCCTCATCACACTGGGTCCGGCGTTCATTATATTTCGAGTCGACCAGACCTCTGCGCTTGTTCGTATTTCCAATCACGAGTTTATAAGAGCCTGTCACAAAAGGAACCAGGCGGTATTCCAACGTGCCGCACATGAGCAGGATCGCATGATCGGTCGCCCCATTAGCTACAGCAAATTGATCCATGATTCCGCTGTTCACGCCAACATACAGGTTCTCAGCCTTCTGGGACAGCACTGCGATATCAACCCTGCTAAGCTCTTGTTCTTCCATAGATAACAGCGCGTAAGCCGTAACTACTTCCAGAGATGCCGAGGAAGAGAGCCCTGCGCCATTCGGAATTTTGCCTTCAAACATCAATTCATAACCGGAGGTCAGTGTAATGCCCAGCTTACCGAGCTCTACGATAACTCCGACAGGATAGTCAATCCATTCTCCTGTCTTGGCCTTGCCCAAATCCTGAACCTCTAGCCGGGCTTCGTAAGGCATGTTCAGCGATTTGAACCAGACCTGATTATCCTCCCGCTTGCGAATGGCCAAGGTCGTTCCGAACTCCAGTGCGGCCGGAAGCACATAACCTCCGTTGTAATCGATATGTTCTCCAATCAGATTCACACGCCCCGGCGCCCCGAAATACCTGATCGGCTGATTGCTTTCACCAAATTCAGTTAGAAATGTCTGCTGCAAATGTTGATGACTCAAGCTCCCTCACCCCGTCCTTAGTGGTTGTAATTTATGACCTAATTATATTTGATAGGTACTCACGTTGATAATGCATCTATATGAGATAAATATAGATAAATGTGACTTTTAAAGCTACAATGTATATAACTTGTTCTTAGAGAAGGAGCGACAACACGATGAATCCTGAATCCTACAGCGCTGCAGCTAACCCTTTATACTCAGGCACGTCAGAGCTTCATGTTCTCTTCTCCGGTGAAAGCCAGACTCGTCCTGACCATCGCCTTGGGCCAAAAGTTTACAATTTCTATTTATTTCATTTTGTAGAAAAAGGACATGGGACTTACCGCACCGAGTTCAGTTCCTATGATCTGAAGGCTGGAGAAGGATTCCTGATCCACCCAGACCAGCTGGTCAGCTATGCCTCCGATGGATCTGACCCATGGCGCTACCGCTGGATTGCCTTTGCTGGCATCGGTGCGGATGAGCTTGTACGTCGTGCCGGCTTCCGGCTTGAGCAGCCTGTACTGCGCTCCTCTGAAGACAGCGCCATACCCGGACTCCTGAAGTCCGTGCTTCGGGCATTCCGCAAGAACAGGAGCAATGCGGATCTCATCTCGATTGGGTGTCTTTATATGATAATGGCTGAAGCTGAAGAGAAGCTGAGGGAACAATCAGGTTATATCAGCGGAAAGTCCAGGGTACAGCAGGTCGTCAAGCAGATGATCCAGTATATGGCCAGCCAATATGCCTATCCCGTATCTATCGAGCAGATGTCGGCGAGCATGGGGTATAACCGGGCCTACCTTTCAAGAATATTCAAGCAGCAGATTGGAGTATCTCCCGTTACTTATTTACTGAGGCTTAGAATGGATAAAGCCCGGGAGCTGCTTCGTGACCGCCCTGAATTATCGATTGAACAGGTCGCCGCCTCGGTCGGACTGCCCGATGCTCTGTATTTCTCACGTCAGTTCAGCCGGTTGCAGGGCAGATCGCCAAGCAGCTACCGAAGGTCTGTATCCGGGGCAGAAGCTACTTTAGAGTAGTACCCGTGCCAATAAAAAGCCGTCCTTTCCTTTATGACAAGGAGGACGGCTCTGACTATTATTCATTATAAAGTTGGAGCTTTATTAACTTTATGCCTTAAGTATGGTCTCGATACGGGTAAGCTCTTCTGCCGAGAAATCGAGATTGCTCAGCGCGGCCACGTTCTCTTCGATTTGGCTTACCCGGCTTGCGCCGATTAGAGCCGAGGTCACCTTACCCCCGCGAAGCACCCATGCAAGGGCGAACTGGGCTAGACTCTGGCCGCGGGAAGCCGCGATCTGATTCAGCGCCCGTATTTTGCGAAGTGCCTCCGGGGTGATCTGGCTCTCCTGCAAGGCTCCAGTCGGATTGGCGGCCCGGGAATTCTCGGGAATCCCATTCAAATACTTCGATGTAAGCATGCCTTGTGCCAGAGGACAAAAAGCAATGCTTCCGACCCCGTTCTCTTCGAGCACATCCTGCAGCCCATTCTCAATCCAGCGGTCAAGCATGGAGTAGTTTGGCTGATGGATGAGAAGCGGAGTGCCGAGCCTATTGAGAATAGCGATCGCCTCAGCTGTCTGTTCAGCAGAATAGCTGGAGATCCCCGCGTACAAAGCCTTGCCTGAGCGCACGATATGATCGAGCGCCATCATCGTCTCTTCTAGCGGTGTATCCGGGTCAAATCGATGAGAATAAAAAATATCCACATACTCAAGCCCCATCCGCTTCAGGCTCTGATCAAGACTCGATATCAGATATTTACGAGATCCCCACTCTCCATAGGGGCCGGGCCACATGTAGTAGCCTGCCTTCGAGGAGATGACCAGCTCATCGCGGTATGGAGCCAGATCCTTCTTAAGAACCTGTCCAAACAACTCTTCTGCCGATCCTGGAGGGGGACCATAATTATTTGCTAGATCAAAATGAGTTATACCCAAATCAAAAGCTCTACGGATCATCTCGCGTCCGTTCTCGAACTTGTCAGCACCGCCAAAGTTATGCCAAAGACCCAGAGAAATAGCCGGAAGCTTGAGGCCGGACCTGCCTACACGGTTATATTTCATGCTCTCATAGCGGTCTTCACTTGCTGTGTATACCATGCGTTCTCCTACCTTTCTACTGTGAGCTTTGCTGAAGATTTACGTAATTAAATCTTTATTTATAAGCTATACTCAAAATCATAGCCTTCCTTGGACGCTTTGGCAAGAAACCGTTTTCTTGGAGTAGGATCCCAGCACTTAGCTACTTACATTGCCCGCGAAAAACAATAGCTGATCTGCTATTCTTCCAAGATCTTCAGATTTCCACATCCAAATCCTTGGCTATAGCGCCCATCACAGCCCCAATTGGATCTGTAATTAATAGATCCGCTTTTTGATCATAAGCCGTTGAGGAAGCATTGATCAGAACGATATGATCCCCCTTGAAATAAGTCACCATACTGGCCGCAGGCTGAACCGTAAGGGAAGTCCCGCCAATAATTAAGAGATCCGCCCCCTGAATCGCCTGGACCGACTCATGAATGACTTCATCATCCAGCATCTCTCCATAGAGTACGACGTCCGGCTTAATAACATCTCCGCAAGCTGTACACCTTGGAACTACGTCCTCACTTTCTGTTATATCCTTCAGTGAATAGAACCGGCCGCAACCCATACAATGATTGCGGTGAATGGAACCATGAAGTTCCTGAACCCGGGTACTGCCTGCCGATTGATGCAGCCCGTCAATATTTTGCGTGATGATCATATCAAGCCTGCCTTGTCGCTCGAGTCCTGCCAGAAGCCGGTGGGCCGAATTGGGCTTCGCTTCTGGATGCAGCATTTTGGATTTATAGAAGTCATAGAATATTTCTAGATGCTTGTCAAAAAAGCGGCGGCTTAATATTTCTTCAGGAGCGTATGGAGAATTATGCTCTGATTGATAAATTCCTGCTGCGGAGCGAAAGTCGGGTATTCCACTCTCCGTAGAGACACCGGCCCCTCCAAAAAAGACAACTCGAGAGCTTGTACCGATCCACTCCGCCAAAGTACCCAGCTTCAGACTATCCACTAATGACCGCCTCATCTTTCCTCGTTAAATATTAAATCCTCTTCTTGTTCAATCAACATACACCTAGGGCTCAAGAATCAGCTCCAAATAGCTGGAGATCAAGACATCGGCCTCAAGCAGATAGCCCCTGGCTTCTTCCTCCCCGCCATAACCGATCGTTATCGCAGCTCCAGCAGCTTTTCCCATCTGCATATCCGCATTACTGTCCCCGATCACAGCCGCCTCCTCTGGTAGAGTGCCAAGTTCCTCACATGCCAGCTTCACCATATCTGGTGCTGGCTTTCCATTACTAACCCTGTCACGTCCTACTATACTGTCAAAATAATGCTCAATAGACATCGCTTGCAGATGCTGACGTGCATTCTCCGTATTATCTGTTGTGACGACAGCTAACCGAACCCCAAACGCCTTACATTTATCAAGGAGTGCTCTAAGCCCTTCCATAGGCTGAACCTCTCCGCTTGTCCTTACCTGATGCATAGCTGAGCTGCATATTTCATTAACCTGCTGGATCGCCTCATTCCACGGGGTGCCAGCCGAATACAGCTGCCAAGCAAGAAGTCCTATAGTTTCTTCTTCCGAAGCCATTGCCAGCGGTCCGGTCTTATCATAACCGGTTACTCTTCCCTGTTCATCCTGAATGGTGCCGAGCATTCTTGCCACTCCCCCGGGAATAGTGCCGCCCAATTGAGCAATCTTATCTGCCATCAACCTGTTCACAGCCTCTGCCCATCGACCCCATAGCATTAGCATCTCCAGGAGGGTGCCATCCTTATCGAACAGAATACTCGTAATCTGTCTGGATTGTCCCTGTACTCTCACAATCGGCATTGGCCTGCCTCCTAATTCACAACCTTTATTTTTATTTTACAGCGCTTACAAGTCTGATACAAAAAGCTAACATCAAAGTGAGCATACTTTTTCCAATTTCAGCAATTTTATGTTTCAGTTACCAATAAAGTGGTAAATACAAAATAACGCAATTAATAACTAACTACTTTGAGGAGTGATTTTTGATGGCACGTAACAACAAAGGTAAGCTGAGTCGGGAAGAAGCAGGGCGTTTGGGAGGCGAAGCTACAGCCAAAAATCACGGTAAAGAATTTTACCAGGAAATTGGACAAAAAGGTGGACAAGCTACCTCCAAGAAGCACAGTCGTGAATTCTACCAAGAGATTGGGCAAAAGGGCGGCGAAGCCACCTCTGAAACTCATGATAAGGATTTCTACCGTCAAATTGGTAAAAAAGGCGGCGAAGCCCGCAGCAAAGCCAATAAATAGTCCAGTAAAGCGGTTATCAGCAGCTTGAGCGGTTGCTTTCCAAATCCCGGCTGACATACGAACCTTCCCAGGTTTGGCTGTCAGTCTTTTATATTCCATCAGAACCGCAGCTGAATTGCTAGAAAAAACATGATACATATGATAGACTTTGATATAAAGCTTTAGCGGATTACATTCTTAAATTATATAATATACAGGGGGATAACCGACATCATGGCAGATAAAAAAATGCGCTCAGATATGATTAAAAAAGGCTTTGACCGCGCTCCTCACCGCAGCTTGCTGCGTGCAGCCGGTGTAAAAGAAGAAGATTTCAATAAACCGTTTATCGCAGTCTGTAACTCTTACATTGATATTGTACCTGGTCACGTACACCTTCAAGAATTTGGTAAGATTGTGAAAGAAGCGATCCGTGAAGCCGGCGGGGTACCATTCGAGTTCAACACCATCGGTGTAGATGACGGTATTGCTATGGGACATATCGGAATGCGTTACTCACTGCCAAGCCGTGAAATCATTGCCGATTCCCTTGAGACGGTCGTATCCGCTCACTGGTTCGACGGAATGGTCTGCATCCCGAACTGTGACAAGATCACACCGGGTATGATGATGGGAGCACTTCGCGTGAACATTCCTACCATGTTCGTAAGCGGTGGGCCAATGAAAGCTGGCGTAGACAGCAAGGGTAACAAACTTTCCCTTACTTCGGTATTTGAAGGTGTAGGCGCCTATCAAGCAGGTAAAATCGATGACGCCGGACTTCTTGAGCTTGAACAATTCGGCTGTCCGACTTGTGGTTCATGCTCAGGGATGTTCACTGCGAACTCCATGAACTGTCTTGCAGAAGCGCTCGGAATTGCGCTTCCTGGTAACGGCACGATTCTAGCGGTATCCGAAGAACGTCGCGATTTCGTAAGAAAATCCGCCAAGCAGTTGATGGAATTGATTAAGCTCGATCTCAAACCTCGTGATATTGTCACCGTCGAAGCAATCGATAATGCGTTTGCTCTTGATATGGCTATGGGCGGCTCGACCAATACAGTGCTTCACACTCTAGCTCTTGCGCAAGAAGCTGGCATTGATTATCCGCTCGAGAGAATTAACGAAGTTGCTAACCGTGTACCACATATCTCCAAGCTGGCTCCTGCATCCAATCACTTCATTGAGGATGTTCACCGTGCTGGCGGCGTAAGTGCTGTCATTAACGAGCTCCTCAAGAAACCGGGTGCCTTCCACGGCGATCGTATTACGGTTACAGGCAAGACGATCCGTGAGAATGTTGAAGGCTGCGAAATTCAAGACTTTGAAGTTATTCATGCCATTGATAATCCTCACTCCGAGCGCGGCGGCTTAGCTATCCTGTACGGTAACTTGGCTCCAGAAGGCTCTGTAATCAAGGTTGGCGCAGTTGATCCATCTGTTGGCGGATACCATAAAGGACCTGCAATCTGCTTCGATTCCCAGGACGAAGCACTCTCAGGCATTGCCAATGGTAAAGTTAAAGAAGGTAATGTTGTTGTCATTCGTTATGAAGGTCCAAAAGGCGGGCCGGGTATGCCGGAAATGCTTGCTCCTACCTCACAAATCGCAGGTATGGGACTTGGTGCCAAAGTCGGCTTGATTACCGATGGACGCTTCTCAGGAGCTTCCCGCGGTATCAGTATCGGACACATCTCCCCTGAAGCTGCAGAAGGCGGACCAATTGCATTTGTTGAAGATGGAGATATTATCGAGCTTGATCTTAACAACCGTAAGATTGAACTTCATGTATCTGAAGAAGAAATGGCCGTTCGCAGATCGAAGTGGCAAGGCTTCGAGCCGAAAGTGAAAACTGGCTATCTGGCCCGTTATTCCAAACTTGTTACCAACGCAAGTAATGGCGGCGTACTGAAGATTTAATAAAGCGATAACCCATAAATATCAACAGAGCAGCGATTCTCCTGAATTGGAGGATCGCTGCTCTGTGTTTATAACCAATTGCAGCTTGCAATAATTGATTATGAACATGTCATAGCAAGGTTAATGATTGATTCTTGAATACAGCAAAGTAGCGATCCCGATTGTTACAACAAAGGAAAGTACCACGAATACAATATAACCAAGTTTTGTCTTGGTATTAGTATGCTTATCGTAAAATTCGGGGTTCCGGTTAAAAAATCCAGTCCACAGCTCTCCGACTAAATTAAGAACGACAAGGATGAAGTTTTTAATCAGCTTCATAAACTTAATACCTCTCATTTTCCCGTTTTACCAAATTATAACATAAAGATGTGGGATTGAGTTAGTTTATGAACCTAACAATATCAAGAGCCACTAGATGAATAGAACACTGGGTGCTTTAAGAATAATGTTCCTTCGCAGGGCAATCACCTGAGTGATTACTCCTGAATCTGGTTAAATAAAAGGAGCTGTCCCTAACAGCCATTTCATGGCTATGGGACAGCTCCTTATTCTTATTCTGTCAATAAGAGATGGTTGCTTCAAGTGCAGGCTCCGATGGTTCCGAAGCCGGCTCGGTAATTTGGCGATGAGATCCATTCACCGCAAAGCGGTTAAGCAGTAAATTCATTGGCATAACAATGAGCTTAGGTACCAATTGCTCGGAGTGACGTTTCAGGCGCTGTTGGCCTGCAGGATGAATAACACTCATAAGAAGCTTCAAATAGGCCGTTGATGATTTGGCGAATAATCCTTGAGGTAGATCAGATACCGTGAATCCAAATTGTTCAGGACCACGATTGATCATGCTCACTCCGTACAGAGCCTTAATCTCACCTAATTCAGGATGCTTGATGATATACTGGGCAAGCTCGGGCAGCGTCTTTTCCACCGCTCGAATCATTTGAATGGCAAGTTGAACGGATGATTTGGAAGTCGAGCCGATTTCGTATAACTTTTTGTTGTCAAAGTGCAATTCGAGGACCTTATCCCCTTTCTCTAATCGGCTGCCGTCCCGCATATCAACCGGGTTACCATGATAGGTTCGAGTTCGAAAATGGAAGACAGGGTCCTCCTTGTTCGTTGTCTGAAGTTGAAATACAAAGTGAAAGATCTTCTCCCACAGCAGCCACAAGAATACAATTCCCTTCTTGATCCAGGACAACTTCATTGTTCCTGCCGATTGGGTTCGATAAAGTGAACCTGAGTTGACCCTAGCTCCCCCGGACTGGGCAATCATCTCATCAATTCGAATGCTTCGCAGTCCCTGTTCTTCAGCAGCTTGAAGTACGCGTTCCAGCGCCATCATCATGTTCACAGGAGCTTCCATGTTAGCTCCTAACGTCGAGCCGCAATCATGGAGCAGAAATACTTCACCAGGAGCAAGCTTCTTCATCATTCTCCTAGCCAAGCTATCAGCACCAAGCCGAAATCTCCAGTCACCGAACATGGAAGACCATAGGACGATTTGTATATCGTTCTTCCTTGAGAAATCGAATAAATTCACGATCCCCCAAGGAGGTCTGTAGTAGTGCGTATTAAATCCCGTGATATCATGAATAATCTTATCTGTTCGAAGGATCTGTTTCCTCACTGTACCTGGGCGCATAAGCCAATTTGTTTTATGGACGTAATTATGAATACCAATAAGATGGCCTTCGTCGTACATCCTTTTAATAATATCGGGATTCTTCTCCGCATTTGAACCTACAACAAAAAATGTTGCCTTCGCATTGTATTTCTTCAATAGATCCAGCAGCTGCGGAGTATAGACCGGATCAGGTCCATCATCAAAAGTAAGGGCAAATTCATGCTCTCCCTTACCTCTTCTGAAGACACGAAATCCGAACATGCGGCTGATTAATCCCGGAATAAAGGCATACAACGTTGAAATGTAGAATAACCACAGCAGCAAAGTTTCCATGTCGCTTCTCCCCACTTTTTTTCTCACCATAACCTCGTATCTAATCTATTTTATCATATGACGTTAAAATTTAGGCGAGTTTTTTTGCTAATACATCCATTAGATCATAAAACAGCTTCGTCGCCTGATGCTTTGCTCCTGGTTTTTTACTTTGGACAAGTACGGCTGCAGCATACTTCGGCTTACTAACCGGTCCGTACCCTATGAACCATTGATCATTCAATGGCTTCCCATTACGAGTTACCTGGGCTGTCCCCGACTTGCCTGCAAGCTCCCATACATGGTCACGAAGCAGTCTCCCCGTACCTTCAGTCACTACTTCACGCATCCATCGAAGCAGAGTTCTGGCGGTCTGCGGGGAGATACTCCCCCCCGGTGAGACAGTTGTATGCGGGGGAAGAGTCGCCAGCAGACTTCCGTTAGCGTACCTGATCTCGCTGACTAGACGGGGAGCCAGTACGGTTCCATCATGTAGCAGTGTAACAACCAGGTTAGCCGCTTGTAGTGGTGTCATCAGAACATCCCGTTGGCCTATTGATGTCTGGGCACGAACTCCAGAACCCAGCGCCGTTTTCTGTGCACCAAAGACTGTGCCAGCTTCTTCCTGATCAATTTGCTTCATGTCTACTGCCCCGAGAAACTCTTTCTCCTGCCAGCCAATACTTCGCCCAATTCCCATACGATATGCAGTCTCTTCAATCTGGAAGGCGGTAAGACGCTCTCCTAAAGCAGCAAATACCGTGTTACAGGAGTTAACATACCCCTGTTCAAACGTTATAGGCCCATGTCCCTCTGGCTTCCAGCAGGAGAGATGATACTTTCCATAGTCTCCTTTGCAAAAGAACTGTTCATGAGGTTCAGCCACTTTCGATTCAAGCGCGGCGGCAGCGATAACCGTCTTAAATATAGACCCGGGAACATTGGCTTTAACAGCCCGATTGCCCCACTGTCCTCCTTTTAGATCAATATGTTCAGGGTCGTAGAAAGGCCTTGAAACCATAGCAACAATATCCCCGTTACTTGCATCGAGAACCACTATTGCTCCTTCCGTAAGCTTACTCTGTTCAGTCAGCTTCTCCACACTTTGCTGAATATCCTTATTGATTGTGGTCTTGATCTGCAAAGGATAATAGGGGCTGTCCGGTCCCGTAATTCGTGCTCCAATCTGCTCAATTGGCCTTTTGTACCCATCCACGGTTACATAAGCTTCTGTTGCTTCTCCGCCTCTTAAAAAATAATCAAATGTTCTCTCAAGCCCCGCGCCTCCAACTTTCATATTCAAGGGAAGAGGATGGAGTAACGCTCGGGCAGCTTGTAATCCCTTTATGGTATCCGGCTGCTCGGAGACATAGCCAAGCCACTGGCTTCCCGAGATACCCGAAGTATACCTTTTGACAATCGGAAGTGCCTCTATTCCGCGAACTTTCATACGTGATAATGCCCCTACCTTTGAAGGACTGAGCTGAAGAGGGTTTCCACTTACACTATCTTGCCAAGGCGTTGGTTGTTTTATGTCAGCCCACACTGCAGCTAATTTGTCAGGGGTTGTCTGTAATAAAGCTGCCAATTGGGACAGGTTTCCCTTCTCTGGCATAAGACTTACTGGAAAAAGGATGGGTGTCCAAATGACTTTACCTGTCAGCAATCTTCCCTGATTATCTGTAAATTGGCCCCGGCCGGGATCAAGTTCAATTCCCTTTCTACGTTGGCGTACGGCCATTTCGCTTAAACTGTGTCCTCCTCGGGTCCAATGTTCTCCATTAGCAGAGAACTGCAAGTAACCCAGCCGGATCATTAAAATTAAGAGGATAACTGTAAGTGCCAACATGATATAGAATATTCGCTTCTTATGATCTAGAGACATGCAAATGCACCCTTTCCCTAAATATTCTTATCCTATTATTTCCTGGGACATGATGAATACTCGGCAACGGTAAAAAAACAGCCCTGCTTACCGATTAAGGTAAGCAAGGCTGTATACTTTAATTGATTTATTCGACTCTAAACTTCGAGAGTGCCTCTTTCAAGCCATTCGAAACATTGCTCAGCTTGTTAGACAATTGAACCAATTGTTGACCCACACTTTGCTGTTCATTACTGAGTGAGGCAACCTCTTCCGATGTAGCCGAAGATTCTTCGGCTACGGCACTGACATTGCCCATGGCATCTGACAGTACGGTTTGTGACTGGTTCAGCGTGTCGATGGATTCTGTTACGGAGCCGAGATGGTCCAGGAAATTCTCCATTTGCTGCTGGACGGATACGAAAATATCATTCGTCTCCTTCACGGAACTGATCTGCTCAGCGAATAAAGGATTCGCTGCTGCCAGCGCTGTAACCGTCTGATTCATTTCTTCCTGGATCTGATCTGTAATCTCTGCAACCATCGTAATCGATTGACGCGATTGTTCAGCCAACTGCCGGATCTCATCTGCAACAACCATAAATCCGCGACCGGCTGCTCCCGCTCTTGCTGCTTCAATCGTTGCGTTAAGCGATAGAATATTGGTCTGCTTCGTAATATTCTGCATAACCTCCAGCACTTTAAGTACTGATGAAGTACTGTTCTTGAGTGAATCTACCTTCTGACTAAGTGCCTGGGTAATCTCCGCCGTAGAATTTGTCTTAATCATTAGATTGTTCAAATATTCTGTGCCCAGGTGACTTGATTTCTCAACCTCGCGAGCAGACTGCTGCATCGATTGGTTGGCTTCAATAACGATATACATTTGATTGGAAATATTCTCAGACAAGGCATTTCCACGCTCAGCCTCAGTCGCAAGGCTTCCTGCCCCATTCGCAATCTCTTCCGTAGCAATTGCAATTTCTTTAGCAGACATTGCCGTTTTGTCCGAAGCCTGGCTGAGTTCAGTGGCTGTATCCAGAACTTCCTGGGCCGATGCATTTGTCTGTTTAACGAGCTCGGTAATGTGCTCCATCATTACGTTGAAGCTTGAAGCTAGCTGACCAATTTCATCTTTGGACTTATGGGCTACCCGAACACTTAAGTTCCCTTTCGCACCCTCTTGCATTAAGTTCTTCATGTTGCCAAGTGGACGGGCAATCATTCGAACCATCCAGATCCCAATTAGGATTGCAATCAAGGCCACGATAACAGCAGAAATGAAGGTGGTGACCAGAATACCTTTAGCGTCTTTAACCAAGTTACCTGTTGGTAGAATGCCTGCCAGCTTCCAACCTGATGTTACCTGTGTATTGTATGCAGCCAGCACTGATTGATTATTTGTATCTTTAGTGAACAAGCTTCCAGAGTTGGCCTTCTCCCCATTCAGAACCGTATACTCTGTTTTCTTGTTGTTGTCACTCTGATCGGAAGATGCTACCACCAAACCATCAGGGGACAGGAGTTGAAGCTTAGAGTCGTCACCCAAGCTGATTTTCTTCAATTGATCTGAAAGTATTTGAGTCTTGATATCAGCAACCAAATAATAACTCTTGCTGCCGCCGCCAATCGTTGTCATAGTCTTAATCAATCGGAACACAGGCTCAGTGTTAGCTCCTTGGAAAGCGTCAACTCTTACCCACTTGGTGATTCCCCGATCGGAGTATTCTTTGCCTGGATACTTCGACTTGAAATCAGCCAAGAGCTCTTGATCAACAGTCCCCGCACTAATCCCTCTGAACGAACCATCGATCGGAATTATGTAAATACCTTTAATACCATTCGTTGAGAACATCCAGTTATTGAACTTTTGAGAGATGGCATTGAATACGGCAAAACGGTCATAATCACTAACGCCCTTACCAATAGACACCAGGCCACTTTGAATCTCTGTATCCAGATAAGTCTGCGAGACTCCTTCTTCATACTGTTTAAGAATAATGTCCAGCTTCTCTGAAGTCTGGATAATAGTCTGCTGATTCGCATTCTTGGCCGTATTTTCAATTGTACTCTTTGCCATCTGGTAAGATACAATACCAAGAGTCAGGACAAAAAACATAATTGCAACAAAGAAAATTAAAAACAGACGTACCCCTACTGATTTTGATGGATCCATAGGACCTAGTTTAATATTTTGAACCCCTGTAACCGCTTTCTTGCTAAGTCCAAGAATTTTTTTCTTTTCAGTATTGCCTAGAGCCTTCTCCGACTTACCCTTCTTTGGACCTATCTTCATGATCGTTCCCCCGCCAAATTCGTATTTAGAGCCATCCTGCCGCTAGTCAATCAGTCCTACCATTAATTTCTTTCGATCGTATCATATTGCCCACGCTTTCTCAATTATATTGAAAGCATCTGCTAGCTGTATAGGATGTTATAGTCTATGAAAGGACCTATATCTATTATCGGCAGGTTTACGTAAAAAAAATAGACCCTTTACTCAAAAAAATGAGAAGGGTCTAAAAGTAGAATTCATTTCTTTTTGCGCATCATGTCAAAATATCGTACCGGCTGCTCAACCTTAAGCTTAACTCGCTGAAGCGGATGCCGCGCGGCGGTCAGTTCGTTGCCATTCTCATCCCAGATCCGCCCTACTGTTTGTTTGAACACAGAGCCGCCAGGCCCGAAGAACTCCACTTCCTGACCCGGCTTGAAATGGTTACGCTGCTGAATGGTAGCCATCTTGCTCTCTTCATCATACTCCAGAACAAGTCCAGCGAAATCATATGGCGCCGCCTTCTCTTCAGGCTCATAAATATGATCCTCATGATCCGGGGTGTCATAGAAGAATCCCGTATTTAACGGACGATTCGCCGCTTTATTCATTTCTTCAATCCATTCCGGTCTAAGCACATAATTATCGGGATCGGACATATAGGCATCTATCGCTTGGCGATATACATTGACAACGGTTGCTACATAGTGAATGGACTTCATCCGGCCTTCTATTTTGAAGCTGTCTACGCCTACATCAATTAGATCAGGAATATGAGCAATCATGCACAGATCTTTAGAGGACATGGTGAAGGAGTTGTCCTCTTCGCTGAACAACGGATGCTGATTGACACCCAGATTAAATTGTTGGAGAATCCGGCTGTCTCTGGCTTCTTCCTCCGAGACCCATACTTCCTCAGGGCGTCCATCTTCGAACAAATCATATTTCCATCGGCAGGATTGGCAGCATCCTCCCCGGTTGGAATCCCGGTCTGTGAAATGATTCGACAATACACAGCGTCCGGAATAAGATGAGCACATAGCTCCATGAATGAACGCTTCGATCTCTATATCCACATGGTTCTTAATCTCTGCAATTTCTTCAAGACTGGTCTCCCGGCCAAGCACAACACGAGGCAGCCCTTCTTCCTTCCAGAACTGCACTGCCTGCCAATTCAGGGTTGATTGCTGGGTGCTTAAGTGAACCTCCAATTCAGGCACTACTCTTCTTGCGGTGTCTACGATAATCGGATCAGCGGCGATAATTGCCGAAATCCCCACCTCATGCAGATTACGTAAGTAATCTTCAATTCCGGCTATATCTTCGTTGTGCGCGTATATATTGGTAGCCACGAATACTTTAGCTCCGTATTTCTTTGCGAACTCTACGCCCTCTCTCATCTCCTCGAAGCTGAAATTGTCCGCATTGGAACGAAGGCCATATTTCTGACCGCCGATATACACGGCATCTGCCCCATAATGAATGGCAAATTTCAATTTTTCCAGGTTCCCTGCCGGTGCCAGCAGTTCCGGCTTGTCCAAGCGGTAACGTGTGCCTGTAAATTTCGGTATGTGCTTCTCTGTTGTATGCATTTCGTCCCCCCCTTAATACACCTGTTCTTTATAAAAGAATCCGAAAGATAATTCACGCTCTGGGTCCTGAATTTCACGAATCCTATCCATCCATGATTCCTGGAATTCATAAGACTCAGGATCTTCAAAATACGTATCGATCGCCGTCCGGTATATCTGTATGACTGTACGGTTATAGCCAATCGGCTTGAGAATAGTCTCAATCTTAAGTGAGTCCACACCTGCTCCCAGCAGGATATGAAGATCCTCGAGTATGCAGATATCATCCGAGCTCATAATATGTGTGCCGTTACTATCCTCATAGATCGGGAATTTCTCATCCTGGCGTTCTGCCTCAATAAGAAATAGACCTCGATCCAGCCCTAGATTCTCCCCTTGGACAGGGCGTCCTTGATGCGTCATATAACTTTGCACCAGCTTGCGCTTGGAATGATAAATGTTGGTCATCCCATGAACCTGGACCTCTGCCTCAATTTGGAGATGAGGCTTCATTTCAGTAAGCTCGTCCATACTTAGCTCCCGCGCTAACAATACGCGAACTGCGCCCTTAGAACCCCAATAGTTGGCTGTTGCGTAATTCGTTGAGGTCATCTCTGCATTCCAGTGCAGCTTCAGACTTGGTGCGTACTTCTGTACAGCCCGCAAAACCGCCGGATCACCGAATTCGACTCCGTCCACACCAGCTGAAGCAAGCGCCTGGACATACCCCGGAAGCTCATCCAGGATTTCATTGCTTATCAGATTATTCACACTTACATACACTTTCGCTTGGTCAGCATGCGCAGCGCGGACGGCTTCACCAATTTCGGAAATTGTCATACTTCCCGGCAGTCTCATTCCAAACTTGTCCTCACCAATCAGCACCGCATTAGCCCCAGCCGCAATATACTCCTTAACCTCTTGTAATGAGCCCGCGGCTGCGAGAAGTTCCGGTTTGTTCCCCATCATGTTAAAAACACCTCGGTTTTATTTAGCTATAGAATTGCTTTTTTGAATATTTTTTAGATGCTCCGCATATGTCTTGGCAAATAAGTGCTCCTGGGAGCCATCCTTTTTCGTAACATAGAATAAATAATCCGTCGTCTCCGGCTCTAGTGCTGCCTCAATTGACTTCACACTTGGACTGGCAATGGGACCAGGCGGAAGGCCCTTGTACAAATAAGTATTGTACGGACTGTCCTTCTTTCTAAGGTCACTATTTAATAAACGTTCTTTTGGCTTTCCGAGCAAATATTGAACTGTTGCATCAATCTCAAGCTTCATCCCTTTTTCAAGGCGGTTGTAAATCACGCTCGCAACCTTTTTGCGTTCAGCATCAACCACAACCTCACGCTCAATAAGTGAAGCCACCGTCATTAGTTCAGTAAGCGTTAGCTTCCTCTTCTCAAGCTTAGCTTTCCAATCCGGGATGCCATCCAGCTTTGTTTGCAGCTCCTCAAGCATTCGGGTCATAATATCGGCCTCGCTGCTGCCTTTCTTGAGCTCATAGGTCTCAGGAAATAGCAGCCCTTCAAGCCTATAGATCTGTTTGCCATTAGAAGGGAATTCACGGAGCAGCGGCACTGTAATACCTGCTGGATCTTTGGCAAGCTTTAGAAAATGGTCTTTATTCACAATGCCTTCCTGGCTTAATTTATCCGCCATTTGCTTAATTGTATAACCCTCCGGTATCGTAAAATGGACCATGTCCGCTTTCACGACATCGCCACTGTTAAGCTTACCGATAATCTGGTCAAAGGTCATACTTGGACTTAGTTCATATACACCAGCCTGAAATTTATCTCCCTCAGATTTCATTTTCAAATAAATTTTGAACATAAGAGAATTCTTAATTAATCCTTCCTGCTTAAGAAGATCCGCAATCCTGGCTGTACCCGCTCCTGACTTAATCTCCACCTTCACACTCGCCGAGGAATTGCTTAAAGGCTGCATCTGGTTGTATGTGTAGACAGCTGTCCCACCCAGTATGACTAAGAGTACGATTAAAACGGTGAACAACCGCCGAACAAATTTGTTCAAAAAAGTCAACTCCTCTATACCATACAAAAAGAGCGGTAAGTTCCGCTCTTCTTGTAAAATGCTATAACAAAGCAGGATTAATCAAATTAAGAGTATAGGCTACTCAGGGAAAGTAAGCTCATCGTACAGCTCAGACACATTCTCCCATTCATCATCATCATCAATGGTAATCAGTTCCAAATTACCTTCTTGCGACGTAATGATCTTGAGGATTTCGGGCTCCGCTGATTTGCCATCTTCATCAGGAAGAAGAACAACATAGGCTTGGCCTCCGATATCGAATTCTCGCTCGACACGATAATAAGAGGTGTGTCCTTTCTCATCCTGAAGCTCAACTACGGGTCCAAAGGCTTCCTTCACTCGGGAGGTCCAAATCACATGCTCAGCCGAAAACTCAGTCATGCTCTTCCTCACCGCCCAATTCGTCGAGCAGAGTATTGAAGGTTTCTTCAACAATCTCCCACTCTTCGTCACTTTCAATAGTGAACAGCTTCAGATCTTCGCCATCTTCTTCGTAGCGGAAAGCATACACTTCTTCGCTATCTTCGTCTTCTTCTTCGGAATCAAGAGGAACGACCATCATATACTTTGCGTCAGAACCATCCACTTCGAATTTCATGATAACTTCGAATTCTTCTTCATTTCCCTCTTCATCAGGGATGTAGATAATTTCCGGTTCTTCTTCGTTATTAATGCGATCGTTAGCCATTTGCCATCACCCTCACCTTTTGCTCTTAGAATCTAAGAAATTTTGCAAAATCAGTGTCGCAGCGAGTTGATCTACGACCTGTTTGCGTTTTTTTCGGCTGACATCAGCCTCAAGCAGCGTTCGCTGTGCCGAGACCGTTGTTAACCGTTCATCCCAAAGGTGAACCGGTAAACCTAGAATTTCCCGCAATCGAGCGGCAAACTCCATGCAAATTTCACCACGGGGACCTACTGTACCGTTCATGTTCTTCGGAAGTCCGACAACAATTTCCTCGGCATCGTATTCCTTCACAAGCTCGGCAATCCGTTTCAGTTCAGATTCGTCGCCTCGGCGCTCGATCGTCTCAAGCCCCTGGGCAGTCCATCCAAAAGCATCGCTAACGGATGCACCGATTCTGCGGTCCCCGTAATCCAAGCCTAATATTCTCATTTCTGTTCTCCTATTTCTGTAGAACAGAGCGGCTTACCTATGACCGGCTAAATAATACTTAACCAATTCCTCGATTAATTCATCCCGCTCTTTCTTACGTACCAAACTTCTAGCGTTGTTGTGCCGTGGAATATATGCAGGGTCACCCGACAATAAATAACCAACAATCTGGTTAATCGGATTGTACTCTTTCTCCTGAAGCGCTGCATATACCGACAAAAGAATTTCCTGAGCTGAAGCCTCGTGCTCATCGCCTGTGACGTTGAACTTGACTGTTTTATCCATGGAGTCCAAGATGACACCTCACTTCTACGAACAAATGCCCGCGGGAAATTACAAGCGTTACAGCCTGCCTTCTTAACTATAACATATTCAAGGGCCCTTAAGGAAATATTTGAAGCAAGAAAGTATCCTGATTATGGAATTTTTTTATTGCGCTGAGGCTTGAATAAGCTCTTCTGAACGCTTAAGCGCCTCGCCCAATTTGGACGCGTCCTTACCGCCAGCTTGAGCCATATCCGGACGGCCTCCGCCTCCACCACCGCATAGAGCCGCGAGTTCTTTGACCAGCTTGCCGGCATGGAGTCCACGCTTCACTTCCTGCTGAGGTACAGCCACTACAAAGTTCACCTTGTCTTCTACAGCTGCTCCTAATACTAGTACGGCCTCAGGCAGTTTAAGTTTCAATTCATCCGCAAGTGTACGTAGCGCATCCATACTGTTAGCCTGCACTTGTACTGCCAGAAGCTGGGTGTTACCAACCGTCTTCACCTGACTTGTCAGTGCTCCCGCTTCAATTCCACTGAGCTTCCCTTGCAGCGATTCATTCTCACGGCTAAGATCCTTCACCTGCTGATGCAGAGCCTCGATCCGTTTCGGAACTTCACCAACATGGGATTTGAGCAAGGATGCGGCTTGTTTGAGAACATCAATCTGGCCATCCATATATTCATAAGCCTGACGACCGGTCACTGCTTCGATCCGGCGTACACCCGAGCCAATTCCGCTCTCACTGATTAATTTGAACAGACCGATCTGCGAGGTATTCTCGACATGACATCCACCGCACAGTTCCAAGCTGTATCCGCCAACTTGGACTACGCGAACCACATCGCCGTATTTTTCCCCGAACAGGGCCATGGCTCCCATAGCTTTGGCTTCATCGATAGGCTTCAATTCAATAATTACATCCAGGCTGTTCCAAATCTGCTCGTTCACACGCTGCTCAATAGCCGAGAGCTCTTCTGGAGTAATACTTCCCAGGTGAGAGAAGTCAAACCGCAGACGACCTGGCTCAACCAATGAGCCAGCCTGATTCACGTGCTCTCCCAAAGTCTCTTTCAGCGCTTTATGGAGCAGGTGGGTTGCGGTATGGTTCTTGATAATATCTGAGCGAAGACCCCGGTCTACTGCTGCGGTTACCGTGTCTCCTGTACGCAGTTCACCCGTCTGCACTGTAACCATATGAACGAATTGGCCATGCGGAGCCTTGAACAGCCCTTCTACTGCGGCACTACCTGAAGCATTACGGATCTCGCCTTTGTCGCTGACTTGTCCACCGCTCTCCGCATAGAATGGAGTCTGCTCCAGAATGATCTGGCATGACTCGCCCTCAGATACCATATCTACAAAAGCATCGTTAACAACGATGGCAACAATCTTCGATTCTGCAACAAGCTCATCATAACCAACGAACTCGGTCTTCGTCGTGAAATCAGACAGCACACCGCCCTGAACCTTCATGCTTTCATTATCATGACGGGCAGCACGGGCACGATCACGCTGCTGCTGCATCGCGGCTTCAAATCCTTCGCGATCTACACTTAATCCATGCTCTGCTGCATAATCTTCAGTCAGATCAAGCGGGAATCCGTAAGTATCATACAATTTGAACGCATCCGGTCCGCTGATCACGCTATTGCCAGCTGCCTTAGCCTCCTGGCTGAACGTAGCCAGAATGGCCAAACCATCCGATAGGGTTTCATGGAAGCGCTCTTCCTCAGTACGGATGACCTTCTCAATGAACTCCCGCTTAGTCACCACATCGGTATAGTAGCTGCCCATAATCTCGCCTACTACCTCGACAAGACCGAACATGAACGGACGATCAAGGCCCAGCATTTTGCCGTAACGGACAGCACGGCGAAGCAGGCGGCGAATAACATAGCCGCGGCCTTCATTGGATGGAAGCACTCCATCGGCCACTGCGAATGACACGGTACGGATATGATCAGCAATGACTTTCATGGCAACGTCGTTCTCCGTATTTTCACCATATTTCACTTTAGCGATTTCACTGGTCTTGGCAATGATAGGCTGGAAAAGATCTGTGTCGAAGTTGGAAGGAACATTCTGGAGAATTGACGCAAAACGTTCCAAACCTGCACCGGTATCAATATTCTTGTTCGGAAGCGGTGTATAAGAGCCGTCCTTGTTATGATTAAACTCCGAGAACACGACATTCCATACTTCCAGGAATCGTTCATTCTCCCCACCCGGGTAGCATTCCGGGTCAGACAGGTCTCCATAATCTTCTCCGCGATCGTAAAAGATTTCGGTACAAGGTCCGCATGGTCCTTCGCCGATATCCCAGAAGTTATCTTCCAGCTTCACGATCCGCTCCGCCGGCAATCCCAGCTTCTCGTTCCACAGCTTGTACGCTTCTTCATCCTCTGGATATACCGTTACAGACAGACGCTCAGGATCGAAGCCGATCCACTCTTTGCTGGTCAGGAATTCCCAAGCCCAGGTAACCGCCTCTTCTTTAAAATAATCTCCGATCGAGAAGTTACCCAGCATTTCAAAGAAAGTATGGTGCCGGCGGGTCTTACCCACATTCTCAATATCATTGGTACGAATACATTTCTGTGAATTGGCAAGTCTCGGGTTCTCGGGTTTCACACGGCCGTCAAAATACGGCTTAAGCGGTGCCATACCCGCATTGATCCACAGCAGCGATGGATCATTATGCGGAACGAGTGAGGCACTCGGTTCAATTTTGTGTCCTTTGGATGAGAAGAATTGCAGCCATTTGGAACGAATTTCACTTGCTTTCATGTTGGGACAGCCTCCTAAACGTTTATATAAAAAAACAAAAAACGCCCCTGAATATCAGGGACGATTAGCTCGCGGTACCACCCTGGTTAACGTTCTTGTTATTCCGGTTACCCCAAGAACTAAAGAACGATCTCCTTGATTGGCTGTTAACGAAAGCCATCCGGCGGATTTAACCCGCTCTCCGAGATCCGCTTTCCGTACAACCGAAATTCAGGTTCTCTCACCCATCGTCTGCCTTGTGCTGCGCACCTGAGCTCAACGAAGGAACCTTCTCTCTGGGAATCCGGGACTGGACGTACTTTATCTCATCAACGATTTGACATATACACTCAAGTATATAAGCCCTGTGTCAGGCTGTCAATTAGCCCTATACCGTCTTTCTGCGCACATAGTAGGCATAGAAATGCTGTATGACAACCTTGAGAACCGCAAAGCAAGGAACTGCCAGAATCAGCCCCGGAATTCCGGCAATCTCTCCGCCAACAAGCAAAGCAAAAATAATAAACATCGGATGCATATGAAGCGTTCTTCCTACCACCTGAGGTGAGATGACATTACTCTCAAGCAACTGGCAAATCGTGTTGACCACAATCACCATCAGAACCATTCGCCAAGAGATGGCCGATGCCATCAATACAGCGGGAGCCGCGCCAAGGAACGGACCCAGGTAGGGAATAATATTGCAGAGCGCCACCACACTGGCAAGAAGCAGCGCATAGGGCATCCCAATAATCATATACCCAATATAAGCAAAGGTTCCAATAATTACACAAACCAGGAGTTGCCCCCGAATATAGCTTCCGAGCGCCTCATCAATTTCTTTCATTAAGAGCACAATCGACTTCCGCCTGGAATGAGGGAGATAGGTAATAACCATACGCTCAATCACTTCGAAGTCTTTTAGCATATAGAAAATAAGGAACGGAATGATGAACGCATTAAAAATCACACCAATCGTCGCACCTATATTGTTCATGAAATCGGAAATTCCGGCGGCAAGCTTTTGCTCAAATTGAAAGAACCAGTTGTTCATCCCCATTCGTATCCCGTTCGGCAGAAATGAGGTGTCCCAGCTATTCATAATCTGCTGGGTATGCAGCGTAAGCTCGGGCAGATGCTCCCCAAGCTCCTGAAGCTGATTCATGAACATGGGAATCATATTGGCCAGGATGACCGCAAGGCTTGTCAGAAATACGGCATAAATTAGTAGAACGGCAGCCGTACGGGGAACTTTGCGTTCTCCGAGAAGTCTAACGATTGGATTTAGCACATATGAAATAATCAAGGCGATGATAAACGGCGCAAAGATCACTTTCAGAAAGCTGAAGAGAATTACAAATATCGGCTTCAGCAGCCATAGGAAGTACACAATAATAAGTCCCAGCAGTACCCATAGGCCATAGCGGAACATCTTACTGTTCCAGAATGGTTCCATTCGTATTCCCTCCCTCTAGACGGACTGGCTGTATGTAGAGAGTATATGCGCAGCGTATGGAAAATAATCGGGCGCAAGGACAAGTTAGATTAAAAAGTGAGCAAACAAAAGCCGCTTGCCCGGAAACTCCCACTAAGAGAGCAACCAAGCAAAGCGGCTAAAAGGATCTCATATGTACACGAAACGGAAATCCTTAAGAAGATGCGTGGATATGAGGAAAGTCTTGAACCATCTCCTCGCCAAAGAACAGGTCATCCAAAGAACTCAGTGTTCCGTCTTCCTCGACCTGGTACACAGACATCTTCTCTCCGTTCACGGTCAGTTCAATAAAGCAGCCCCAGCAATAAAACTGGTGAGAACCAATCTTGCCTATATCTTTTGAGCTACAATTTGGACATTTCATCATCGTATCACACCTATTCGTTAGCAGTATAAATCCCTTTTTCCAGCCTTTCTTCACTTAGCGGAGGCACAATAATCGCACTCTCCCCCTTGGTCATGTCTGAAGTGAAAGGCAGCCATTTACGGCCCTCCATCAGATCGGAAATGAAACCATCACTAATTTCCAACCCTACTATTGTGTTTCCCAGTTCCTGGTCAAAATAAACATCACTTACATGCCCAATCATAACACCATCGCTAGTAAGAACTGGAAGCTCTCTAAGCTTACTGTTACCCAGGACAAAAGTTAGCTGTATATTCTCGGCCTCCATCTTGCGGACAGCCTGCTGATTACGAATCATTACGGCATCTTCGCCATAAGCGACGATATCTTCCCATAGCACTGCCTTGATACTGGACGAGAAGAGGCCTTTGCTCTCCAGTTCAATTCCTTCGATCTTCCAGTCACTACTTAGAAGGATATCCAGAACCTTCCCGATTTGCTTACCTTCCTCAACGTCAAATACGGATAATCCAATTAATTCTTGAAGTCTCATGGCCCCAGATCCCTCCTTAACCTTTGAAAACGAAGACACGCTCCCTGCCGGTTAGTAGTAAAAAGAACGAAGACCTTATTTCCTACTACGTATACGGTCCAGAATGGTTCCAACTTTTTTGGCCGCGTATTCCATTTCTTCATTAGTATTACCCAAACCAAAGCTGAAACGAATCGCGGAACGCAAAACATTTTCAGGCACTTTCATAGCCTCAAGAACATGAGAAGGTTCGAGTGAGCCTGATGTACAAGCAGAACCACTTGCTACTGCAATCCCCTCCATATCAAGGTTCATCAGCATCGTCTCTGTTCCCACTTCCGGAAAGCTGACATTAACAATATGAGCCAGTCTGGATGTGGGATGTCCATTAAGAACAAAATGATCCTTCCCTACAAAGCGCTCAAGGGCAGCCAAAAAGTTGTGCCGCATATGTTCATCCTCATCTTGCTTGGCCCGGAGATTGGATATAGTAAGTTCAGCAGCCTTGGCAAAGCCAGCAACTCCAGCCAGGTTCTCAGTCCCTGCGCGCCGCTTTCTCTCCTGAAGCCCACCATATAGAATCGGCTCAAGCGCAATGTTACGGTGCACATAGAGTGCGCCGATTCCTTGTGGTCCATTAATTTTGTGAGCTGAGAAGCTCATGAGATCAACGGGAAGATCTTCACAGGAGATCTCAATGGAACCAAATGCCTGTACAGCATCAACATGAAAAACAATGCCACGCTCGCGGGCAATCTCACCAATTTCGACAATGGGCTCCACGGTTCCAACCTCATTGTTCGCATACATGACGCTGATCAGAATCGTATCCTCAGTAATAGCTTCCTTGACCTGAGAAGGATCCACCCAGCCCTGAGAGTCTACAGGCAGATAGGTGACCTTATATCCACGCTCTTCCAAACGCTGACATGCATGAAGCACAGCATGATGCTCCACTGCGGTTGTAATAATATGCCTGCCCGTCTTCTTACTGGCTGCCGATGCGCCAAAGAGGGCCAGATTATCACTTTCAGTCCCGCCGCCAGTGAACACGATCTCATCATGACGGCAGTGCAAAGAGGCAGCGAGAATATCCCGTGCCCCATTGACTGTACGTTTGGCTGCCCGGCCGAAAGCATGTATGCTGGATGCATTCCCATACTGCCCCCGCATAACGCGCAGCATTTCTTCCGCCACCTCCGGATGAATTGGAGTAGAGGCTGCATGATCTAGATATATATTTCTCAACGTTAATTCACCCTTATTAGATGTAGACACTCTTGGCTAGAGTCCATACAAATTCGTATCTTCGCGAGACCTTATTGTATAGAGGTTATCATAAATAATCAAGAAAATTCCTTCGCCTATTTTCGCATTGTGTAAGAAGTTTGTCGTTCTATAGAAGAATATTATCCCCATATTTAGTAAAATCTATCTTCTTCTACGGGCTATATTCTTGTAATTCGTCATAATCGTCTGATACATCGACTGATCCTTGAGCTTCTTGAAAAGCTGGGTGCCAGGCCTTGTATTTGCCTCAATTATCCAGACTCTACCTGAACGATCAAGACCAATGTCGATGCCCAGAACACGAATTCCCCGGAATTTACTGCTTAAAGCAGCCGCCGCATGGTAAGCAATCTGATCGACCTTTTGAATTGTGGCTTCCACCCTTTGAGGGTCATGGTGATAGATGGAGTCCAGCACTTTGTGTAAATGAACCGGCCTTCCTCCCTGACTGTAATTGGTCACGAATCTCCCTGCTGCTCCCACGCGAACCACTTTACCTGAGATCAGCCATTTAGAGCCGGGCCTTTGCAGAAAGACGCGAATATCAATTAAGCGGTTATGATACTTAGTGAGTTGAAGCCCCTGCTGAACGATATAGGATTGATACGGACGGAGTCTTTGATGAAGTGCGCGGATCATGAATTTCCGCTTCACTTTTCTTTTATTTAATCCCCAAGAAATGTGAATTCCTCTGTGCTTACTCCGTTTCAATCTTACAATCCCCCTACCCTGGCTGCCCTTATCAGGCTTAACAAATACCGTGGAATGTTGATTCAGCATTCTCTTAAGTACATAAGGATGATAAGGACGGGTCTCGGGAAGATGTCTGCGAATCAAAGGGGATCTCCGCATCGCTCTGTCCTTGAGTAATTTGCTCTGTAATCTTCGAAATGGCACTTCTTCTCCATCTCCTCGCATATGACTTATACAGCAATATATGCCCGATAGGGGGATGCCCGCTAGATATACCCGCCTCTAATTTTCATGGAAAGATATTCTTATGAGAAGAATCCACCAAAATCATGACCACCCGTCCAACGGGTGGTTTGCTCTTGGGGTATAACCCCCTGTTGCCAAACTGCGCCTAAAGACGCTAGCCTGACCACAAATCTGTTCAGGCTCAGTGTTAATTGTCACTTTCACTTACCAGTTAAACTGGTTTATTTCTTTTTGCCCCTGTTGCTGCTGAATGGATCTTCGTACTCTTTTACGCTCAGCTTATCTACAGCTTGGTCATGTGCCTCTTGTTCACGAATGTACTTCGCTACGGTTGCTTCATTCAAACCTACCGTACTCACATAATATCCTTCTGCCCAGAATTTTCGATTCCCGTATTTATACTTTAGTTGTGCGTGCTTCTCGAAGATCATTAACGAACTTTTTCCCTTTAGATATCCCATGAATGATGAGACTGAAATTTTCGGTGGGATAGCGACCAACATATGGACATGATCAGGCATCATGTGACCTTCTATAATTTCTACTCCCTTGTACTTACATAAGCGTTTGAAAATTTCTATTAAATCTCTTCTTACTTGATTATAGATCTCTTTCCGTCTATACTTCGGGGTGAAGACAATGTGGTATTTGCACATCCACTTTGTGTGAGCTAGACTATAGCTCTTGTTTGCCATTTAAGACCATTCCTTTCTTTGAGCCTGAACATCTCAATTTTATCGGAATGGTCTTAGTGGTCAAACCGCTGATCCCTCCACCCGCATAGCGGGTGGTTTTTTGTTTCGCGCGTTTCACGCACTCAACCGGCTAAAGCCATAACAAAAGCAGCCCATTCTGGACTTAGAATGGACTGCTTGTTTGCTACAACATATTTAATTCTTATTCCATCAGAAGTCCGTGCTCCTTCACTACGCTCAGC
This sequence comes from Paenibacillus sp. SN-8-1, assembly GCF_050995535.1. Lineage (NCBI taxonomy): Bacteria > Bacillati > Bacillota > Bacilli > Caryophanales > Paenibacillaceae > Paenibacillus > Paenibacillus sp. SN-8-1. Next base: position 1,350,871 of record NZ_CP194782.1, on the reverse strand, counting down.
CATTGGTCCGCGATCAGGGCATGACCGGCTGCGGTCGGATGGACGCCATCCCATATCCAATATGCTGCATCCGCACGGCTGCATGCCTCGTCAAATTTCCGCTGCAAAGGGATATGAACGGCACCAAAAGTGTCCGCGAGCTGCCGGACAATATGTTGGTAATGGGTGATCTTCTGCTCCCACTCTCCCCATTTCGCTGAGGTTGCCCCTGTTCTTAGGATAAAAGGCTCGCACAAAATGAGCTTCGTCTCCGGGAGAACTACCGAAGTTTCTTCTAATAGATGCCGGTAGGCCCGCTCGAATCGGTCTGTAACTCCACTGGGCTCATCATTAATCCAGCGCCATAGGTCGTTGACTCCGATTAATATGCTTAAGATATCAGGTTTTATGCTGATCGCATCCTCGTTCCAGCGGGCATACAGATCGGAGACGCGGTCTCCGCTGACTCCGCGGTTGACGAACCACGGCTGCTCCTCAGCCATTTCATTACCAAGCCGGGCCGCAATAATATAAGGATAGCCATGACCTAGAAAATGGTTAGGATCATCATTGCGGCTGCGGCCCCCGTCTGTAATAGAATCGCCTTGAAATAAAATTACTTTACGTGCGCGGCTCATGGGTTCCCTCTTCCTTTAACTATAGAGTGACAAATGTGATCTGGTGCTGATTGCCCCATAATATTACTCCCTCAACAGGCATAAGGCAATGACAGAATAGAATGCGCTTTCAGGTGAAATGAAATAACACATTGGACACGGTGTATACATACTTTGCAGTAAAACTTAAAAGGAGAGATATCGTGCGTAATCCCCAAAAGGATAGCGAGAAATTAACGTTTGATTATATTGTTATTGGAACAGGCCCCGCCGGCTCTGTCATAGCCAAGACCCTCACGGACGACAAAATAACTTCTGTATTTGTCTTGGAACCGGGGAAAATAAAGATAAGGACCGGCCCATTCGCGACTCCGCATTCGCGCCTGAACTTGAAGAACAATTCTTCCCACAATATTTTTGGCAGGGAGAGGGAGTCCCTCAAGAGGGGGTTGATGAACGTACTTTCGAATGGACAACAGGCCGCTTGGCTGGAGGCGGATCTTCTATTAACGGGGAGCAGTATGTAAGACCAACGGCAGATGTCATGTCGAAATGGGAACGACTATTGGGACCAATTTGGTCGCCAGAAAGGGCCTTGCAGCGATTCAAAAGACTGGAACGTTATAATGGGGAGACCAATAACCCCAAAGCACACGGCTTTCACGGGAGAATAGATATTAGACAGGCACCGGTTAATCCTACCGTGATGGCGAATAAACTTGTTTCAGCTATTGCACGAGCAACCGGGCTTGATGAGATACTGGATTATAATGATCCGGCAACACCGCTTGGGCCTTTTACCCGGTGGCAGCTTTTCCAAAAGCCGAACGGTCGGCGGGAAAGCGCATCAACCGCCTTTCTCTCCTCGGATATCGTGACCTCAAATGGTCACGGGGTCAAAGGTCGTAAGCTGAACGTTTCTTTCAAATCCACCGCTCTAAAGGTGCTCTTTGACAAAAAACGAGCCGTGGGAGTGGAGTTCTTAAAAGAAGGTCAATGTTTACGGGCATATGCTCGTAAAAAAGTCATTATTTCCGCAGGGATCAACAGTGCCCAACTGTTAATGCTCTCTGGCATTGGCCCTGCAGATCAACTTAAAGCCGCTGGAATACCTGTCGTCTTTCATAATCCGAACGTAGGGGAGCGGTTAAGAAATCATACCTTGAATTTTGCTGTTTTTTCCACGAATCCGAATGATCAACCGTTACCTTCTAATGATCCCGATGCGCTTTATACCGGCGGTGCATTCTTGCCTGATCCAACACCCGGCGCAGATCCGCATCAGCGGGGAGTACAACTTGTCGGAATCGGCGCAAGTGACACACTAACCCTAGCCATTTTGTACTTGAAGCCGAAAAGTCGCGGAACTATTCAAATCCACAACAATGATCCCCTTCAAATTGTGCTCGCAAATGAAGGATTTCTTCAAAATCCGCTGGACCTGGACGCCGTTATGAACATCTACAAAACTTATATACAGAATATCGCGGAGCAACTGAAAGCAATAGATCCAGCCTACCGACTTATTTCCCCCACTCACGATATCATTAACGACGACAATAAGCTGGAAGCTTTCATTAAGGGGAATTTTGACCACAATCATCATCAGCAAGGATCTCTTCGTATGGCACCTCTTCGAAATGGAGGCGTTGTCAATCGACGCGGCGCCGTCCACGGCGTAAGGGATTTAATCGTAGCGGATGATTCCATCATTCCTTTTACCGTAGACGGCAACACCTCCGCCCCATCTTTTCTAATAGGGTATACCATTGCGCAACAATTACGTAATCGAAAGCAAATCTCTCGGAAAAGTAACTGGAACACTATCGAAGAGTGATGAATAAATCCTTCCATACAGAAATAATAACCCAGCTCTCAGAGCTGGGTTCGTTTTTACTTATACCCCGCATGCGGCTAAAAAGTCATCATTTCTCCAGGACTATCCCAGGAACCGAATGGACTCTTTTGTTCTCGTAGCGAATTCGACAGGCTTCATAATGGATTCCCAGTGAATATACATAATACGAGGCTTTTCATTAAGCCAATGGTTATGAAGCGCGGTTACTGTAATCCCACGTCGTTGAAGATTCCGAATTAATCGATTGGCTTGATTTTGGAAGGCGGCTGTTTCTCCCAAACACAGCGCACGTCCCGAGCTATCCAGAGACTCAAACGAAAAGAGCTGATACCGCACCAGAGGGGATGTTGTACGTCTTCCTAAAATTGTAGCATTTAACGTTCTTGCCCGACTGACAAAACATACGGGTCCTGGATCAATTTCATGTTCGCCACCCAATATTCTGGCAAATTGGTTACACAGTCTTCTGAATTCGGGACTTACCTTTACCGCCATGTTAAAACCTCCTTTTGTTTTGCTACAGTGTATGACTTAACAAAAAAAAGGAGTGGGTCGTATAAAGCCGGTCAAGCCTCTCTTCTAATAAGGTCTTCTTATAAACAAAAGGCTCCACAAAGGAGCCTAAATGCTTACTATACAAGGATATTCCGTACTTCCTGTTAAATTAAATGTAGAACATGTAGTTCTCTTTGGCACCCTGCTCTTCAAAATTAATTAAATTGTCCAGCGTAGTCGAATCCAAGACTTCGGCGATGCTGTCGCGAATGCGGAGCCACAAATCGCGCTTGGCGGGATCGTCCTCCTCGGTAAAGTCAACAGGAGATATCGGACCCTCTAGCACCCGGATGATGTCGCCAGCTGTGATCTCTGCGGCCTCCCGAGACAAAATATATCCTCCGTAAGCTCCGCGGATACTCTTCACGAGACCGGCATTGCGAAGCGGAGCGATCAATTGTTCCAAATAATGTTCAGAAAGCTGATTCTTCTCAGCAATGCTCTTCAAGGAGGTCGGTCCTTCGCCAAATTTAGCGGCGAGTTCCATCATAATTGTTAATCCATAGCGCCCTTTTGTGGATATTTTCAAAGAAGCCACCTCTTTCAATTTTCGCGTAATCTTTATATAATAGATCTTTGAACCTATAAAAGTTAGAAACGGGGCAAACTAATTCCAGTTGGTGTAAATTTCTTATATCGCCCTATTCCGATCTTTGACCTCAGTTTATCGTAACATATCTCCAGCGATTTTGGAAAAGAAATCGCGATGTTTGTTTAGATTTTTTACATTTTATAACAATTGTTAAAGGAGTGATCTCATGGCTAAAGCAAACAGTGACACGCGGGTTGTTGTCGGAATGTCCGGCGGCGTTGACTCCTCCGTTACCGCGCTTCTGCTCAAGCAGCAGGGTTATGATGTGGTTGGCATATTCATGAAGAATTGGGATGATACCGATGAATTCGGACATTGTACAGCCGAAGCGGATTCGGAAGATGTCCGCCGCGTGTGTGAGCAAATCGATATCCCTTATTATTCTGTTAATTTCGAGAAAGAATACTTTGATAAAGTGTTCTCCTATTTCCTGGAAGAATACAAACGCGGGCGGACCCCCAACCCGGATGTCATGTGTAACCGCGAAATTAAATTCGGTGAGTTCTTGAACAAAGCCCTGGATCTGGGTGCAGATTATGTCGCAACCGGGCACTACGCGCGGGTAGTGGAGCAAGATGGCCGCTTCCAGCTTCTGCGCGGGGTCGACTCCAATAAAGACCAAACCTATTTCCTCAATGCCCTGAACCAGGACCAGCTATCCAAAGCAATGTTCCCGATCGGACATCTGCCTAAACCAGAGGTTCGCCGGATTGCTGAAGAAGCCGGTCTCTATACGGCCAAGAAGAAAGACAGCACGGGTGTCTGCTTCATCGGGGAACGTAACTTCCGTGAGTTTCTGAGTCAATACCTTCCGGCTAAATCCGGCGATATGGTGGATATCGCTACTGGTGAGGTCAAAGGCCGTCACGATGGATTGATGTATTACACGCTGGGGCAGCGTCAGGGCCTGGGGATTGGCGGAACGGGTTCAGGTAATGGAGAGCCTTGGTTCGTTGCTGATAAGGATCTTGAGCGCAATATCCTCTATGTCGTCCAGGGAGACAAGCATCCCAGCTTGTATTCCACAGGCCTGATTGCTTCCGGTATCAACTGGATTGCCGGCAATGAGCTTATGCCGAAGGATTCCTATCACTGCACAGCCAAATTCCGTTATCGTCAACCGGACCAAGGCGTCACTCTAACCCTTCGCGAGGACGGCAGCGTTCATGTTGCCTTTGATCAGCCTCAGAAAGCGATCACTCCTGGGCAGGCCGTTGTATTCTATAACGGTGATGTATGTCTCGGTGGGGGAACTATTGATGTTGTGGAGAAAGTGGAGCTTGCTGGAGCTTCAATTGAATAATGAATAACAAAGAAGCCATTCCAACTTGGGTTTGACCTGAGGGAATGGCTTCTTTATTATTATTTGGAATCAAGGACAGCCGGCTTCATATTCCTCCAAAGACAGATCATCTGGATATTGGGTGGTTCGGATGCCCGGGGCGTTCAGATGTTTCGGGTCGTTCAGGCAGTTCGAATTCTGGCGGTTCAGCTGCTCCGCCCGCTCTACCTATCTTGGTGTCGTCTAAGCTCCTGATTATGCTTGATCTTGCTCTCATTTCCCTGCTCAGTCGCTTCATAGAACACGGCCCGGGCCAGCTCGGGCGGCAGGTAGTCCTGCTTCACGTAATGACCCGGATAATTATGAGGGTACTTGTATCCGGTATGCCCAAGCTTCACCGCGCCTGAATAATGACCGTCGCGCAGATGCAGCGGAACCTCCGCAGACTGCATGCGGTCCAGCGCATCCGTGGCTTTGGAGATTGCCGTATACACCGCATTCGACTTCGGGCTCTCCACCGCGAACAGAATCGCCTGCGCAATGTTCAGCTTGGCCTCCGGCCAGCCGTTATTGCGATAAGCGTCAAGCGCGCTAACCGCTTGCACCATGGCCTGGGGATTAGCCAGGCCGATGTCTTCACTGCTGGCTGCGATCAGCCGCCGCAGGAACACCATGGGGTCCATGCCGAGCTTCTCGACGGCATAGAGGAACCAGAAGAGCGCCGCGTCGCTGGAGCCGCGGATGCTCTTGTGGAAAGCCGACAAGACATCGTACTGTGTCGATTCGTCGGCCTTGACGATCGGACGGCGGATGGATTCCTCTGCCACGTCCAAAGTGATATGCACCGTGCCGTCCGCCTGCGGCGGGGTCGTCAGTGCAGCCAGCTCCAGCGCATTGAGCGCTCTGCGGATGTCGCCGTTCGACACCCACGCAATGTGCTCCAGCGCTTCCTCATCCACCTGCAGCTTCATATAGCCAAGGCCCTTTTCCGAGTCAGACAACGCCCTCTTCATGGCAATCAGCGAATGTTCCTTGGTCAGCGGCTCAAGCTGGAACAACGTGGAGCGGCTGAGCAAGGCCCCGTTCACATAGTGAAACGGATTCTCCGTCGTAGCCCCGATGAAGATAATGGTGCCTTTCTCAACCGCAGGCAGCAGCGCATCCTGTCTCGAGCTGTTGAAGCGGTGCACCTCGTCAAGGAATAGAATCGTCTTCGTGCCGTACAGCGACTTGTCTGTCTGCGCCTTCTCAATTACTGCCCGGACATCCTTCACCGAAGCATCCACCGCATTCAGTCGCACAAATTCGCCCTGGGTCTGGTTCGAGATAATGTGGGCTAATGTAGTCTTACCACAGCCAGGCGGACCGTACAGCAAAATAGAAGAAACCTGGTCAGCCTCTATGGCTCTCCTGAGCAGCTTGCCTTGTCCTACAATATGTTCTTGACCAATATATTCATCCAATGTGGTCGGACGCATCCGGTCGGCCAGAAGCCGCATCCCCGGGTCCGATTCCTGTCCGTATGAGAATAAATCCATGAATACTCACATCCTTACCTAACTTCCGAGTGCCTATTTCTCTATTATTTTATCATAATGCGGCCTATTTTCCGAACTGATGTTTGTCCCTTGCCTGAAAAGAAACCGTAAAGAACATTTATAACCATTCTTTCACTTTATTCCTATCTCAGGATATGAGTTAATATAGGTGTCGGGCCGACAAAAACAGCTGGGAAAGGGGGCTGATCGAATTGATCACAGTAAATGAGGTGGCTTCCGCGTAAGCGGGAACCATGAGTCGGGAGGCCGCATGGCCTCCCTTTTAATTATATAAGTGTTGTGTCCAGGGCCCGTTATAGGTCCGATCAAGTGAAGTGGTTGTATTTACGCTGGATAATAAGTTATTCTTAATATAAATTACATAACTCTGGAAAGAGGTGCTGAGAATGATTAAGTTATTGTGTGACATCCGAAGTTTCCCGGTGGTTCAAGCATAATTATTTTCTCACTTAGGTTATTAGATATATCTCGCATAAGCTAAGCAATCCAACCCATTATTCCAAAATACGAAAGGAGGATCACGGCAATGGTGACTTTTATCGGTAAAAATTACGCGGACGGACAACGATTTAAGGAGGAAATTGAACGTGAATTACAGAAACGGGAAGGATGTGCTTCCCCCTAGGCTGCTGAAGGAGCTGCAGCATTATATTCAGGGCGAACTCGTATATGTTCCCAAGCTGGAAAGCAAACGGGCCCCATGGGGCGAAGTCAGCGGATCACGCAAGCTGATCGCACGTCGAAATGAAGAAATCTTCCAATCCTACTGCGGAGGACTTACAGCGCCAGAGCTTGCGGCAGCTTATCATCTATCCATAGACAGTATTCGTAAAATCATTACCAAAATGCGCTCAGCAGCCAGACATTCGGAGCAAAAGCAAGCTGTGAATGGCGGGTTCAGCAATGCTGGCAAGCTAAGTTCAGCTTATCGGTCTTGAGCGCTTCATCTATATAATAAGGGGCCTTCCTGAAGGGATGTAATCACATCCTCTGGGGAAGGCCCCTTACTTTATCTAATTCTCCGGCCACGCTGTAACTGCAATGTCAGGATCGTCCGCTGTAACATAGGCAGGGAGAGTCTCTCCGTGCAGGAGCCACAACTCATGCAGCGCCCGGGTCGAGCCTACATACAGCAGCTTGGCATCCTGCTCCCCGTAATGATCCTCATCCACATCCGTTACAATCACCGCGTCGAACTCCAGCCCTTTGGACAGATACACAGGGAGTACTGATATACCTCCCTCGTACTCACTTTTCCGTCCATCAATCAGGTTAAGATCATATCCCAGTCCTCTGAGTTCTGCATGAAGCTGCTGCGCATCGCTCAAGTTTCGAGTGAGCAGTGCCGCCGTCTTGTAGGGACCTTCTAGAATCCGGTCAAGGACTCTTCTGATCATGGGAAGGCGTTCTGCTCCCACAGCCTGGATGACCCGCACCGGTTCCGCACTCCGGAATACAGGGACAGCCAGAAGATCCGTACCGACACCCTTTCTCAGAATGTCATTTGCAAAAGTAATGATCTCCATCGTGGACCTGTAGCTCCGGGTGAGCGCGAAATAGGCTGTCTCTTCCGGCTTGAAGAGCACCTGCATCTCTTCCCATTCCCGTACTCCTTTGTAATAGTGGATACCCTGCGATAAATCTCCAAGGATCGTAAAGGAGTGGCCTTTGCAGAACCGGTCCAGCACCGCGATCTGGAACGGAGAGAAATCCTGCGCTTCGTCGATGACAACATGGTCGAACCGGAGGTTCCCGTCGATCTCATCCACGCGGGTGAATAGATACAAGAGCGCCGGAAGATCCTCTTCCTTGATGACATTTTTCTTGAGATTGGCCTGAGTCGCCTTGAGAATAGATTTAGGAATATCAGCTTCCATATCCTCAAGCTTAAGGCCCTGCATTTTCTTCGCACAGGCAAAAGCTTTATATAACGCCAGTGGAGAGAGATCCGGCCATTTCTTGGCGTAAGCCTTCTCCCGTTGCGAAGCTTTGGACTTACGTTCCTTCAGCGCCGCTGCCGATGGGGACTTCTTCAGCTCCATCTCCACCCACCGGTGAATCCGGGCAAGCACACGTTCCTTGCGCCTTGCAAGGGGATAAGGCTTATACTCTTGTTCATACCACATCTTGATCGTACTTAACGGGAGCTTCGCTCCATCCCACGGCATGAAGTCTTCTTCAGGCAGACAAGCGGATTCCAGCTGCTGCACGAACCGGTCAAGCTGATCACGGAATAAGAGCGACCCCTTGAATCTTCCCGGAAGCTCGCTATCGTCCGGCCGGCTCTGAAGTTGATGATCGAACCACTCTGTCAGAACTTCAGGTCCATCGCTAGGAGCTTCATCCAGACCCAGTATCTTGGAGGCCCAATCACTGAACGTATTCTGCTGGATGTCCCCAACCCCAAGCTCGGGAAGCACTTCTGAAATATAATTAATAAACATGCGGTTAGGTGCGAAAATAATCATTTTCTCCGCGGAGATCTGTTCTTTGTATTGATACAAAAGGTAAGCCAGACGGTGGAGGGCGACGGTCGTCTTCCCACTCCCCGCTACACCCTGAATAATCAGGGCGCTGTTCTTACCCGCGCGAATAATCTGATCCTGCTCTGCCTGGATTGTCGATACAATGTCCCTAAGCTTATTGTCCTTGTTCTCCCCCAGCCGATAGAGCAGGAATTCATCCGATACGGCAGGTCCTTCTTCTTCCGAGTTAAAAGTATCGACCACCCGCTCGAGGATTTGCTTGCGAATGACGATATTGCGCTTCAGGTATACCAGCCCTTCGATCAGCCCTTCAGGAGCCTCATAAGATGCCGAATCTCCTCCGGTAAAAGAATAAAACAGGCTGGCTACAGGAGCCCGCCAGTCAATGACGATAGGCTGGGCGGTATCCCCGCCTACTCCTACCTTGCCAATATACAGGGGGGTACGGGATCCGCCCCGCTCCTCGAAATCGAGTCGTCCGAAATACGGCTCCTGCCCGGACTGGGCCAGCTGTCTTCGCTGATTATCCCGCCCAGCCTCCAGCACCTGCTCGGTATAGTCATGCCCGGTATATACAGGAATACCGCGCAATCTCTCCAGTTCCTTGTCTATCGTGTCCAAGGTACGGTCAAGCTGCGTCTTCTCTTCTTGATAGGCACTTTGAAAATCTCCCATTTCAGTTACCTCCTAAGATAAATTTTGTAAAAAAGGAGTTTAAGTATACCACTCAGCCCACGAAAAAGCGATTATGAAAAATCCTTCAACAGAAGTGGAATAAAAAAACAACCGCCCCCCGGATATGTCCAGGGGAGCGGTCGTCCCAATTTCAGCCTGCTAAATATTACGGTTAAATAAGTTAAACTAATGATTTACATGCTAGTCAGCCGTATGAAATGTTCCTACGATCGCTGTTGTTCTCAGACTTCTTAATTGAATTTTTATAGGTAGAAGTCTAATCACAAAGGCGAACGCTCCGCTTCTCCAGAATCATTTCACACTCTTGCCTATAAGTAATTCTTAAATTCAACTTATTTAAGGCCTTTTCTGGCCCTGTGTTAATTTCTCAATGCTCTTGCGGACCCTGGCTTCACGCGTCTCTGGCCGCTTTGCCTCCTCAATCCATTGAATATAAGCTTTGCGATGTGAAGGAGCAAGACCAGCAAAAAATGCTGCGGCCTCAGTAGATTGATCCAGCAGCTTTAGTAAATCGGCAGGAATGATCTCAGGCAGAGAAGGCGCTTTGGCCTCCTTCTGCAATCGATTTCCAGCATTCCGGCTTTTTCCTGAAGCTGAGCTTCCTGCTCCCACGGGACGATAACGCATGGCAGACCACTTGTCATCGATCGCAATGAACGATACACCCTCGTATCCCAAATCTCGGACCGTGTCCCAGCCCTTATCTCGGTTCAAGTCTGTGCCTGCCTTGGCTCCGCCTTTCGGATAACAGAACCACAGCAATCCATCTTCTTTGATCGCGCGAATTGCGATGGGAGCAAGTTCATCCACTTCCCGGACAGAGTGAACAAATACCTGAACGAAGTCACAGCTGTGTGCCTTTAGTTCTGCATACTCTGTAACTTGCTTATCCAATTCTAAATCCAGCAGGTAGCCATCCGGCGGGTTAAGTATGAGCAGTTCTCCTTGAGCAGGTAACCTCAGCTTGCGCGCAAGTGGTTCATTCATCTCTTATTTCCTGCCTGACTCTAACAAGTCTCGAACCGCCACACTAGTCATAATCAGTCCAACTACTGGTGGAACAAAGGATATGCTCGCTGGAGGCTGCTTGGCTTTGCGGCGATCCGGCGCATTTTCAGGGACGATTTTTTGGATGACATCTTCTCTTGGCTTAACCGGAGGCTCAGTGGAGAACACCACTTTAACGCCTTTCTTGATCCCGATCTCCCGCAGCTTGCCGCGGATAACCCGGGCCATCGGATCCATATGGGTCTTCGAGATATCCGCAACCTGGAACTTGGTCGGGTCCATCCGGTTGGCCGCGCCCATGCTTGAAATAATCGGAATACCGCGCTCGCGGCATTCCTTAATCAGATGTATTTTATAAATAATCGTGTCCGAAGCATCCAGCACATAATCCAAGTCGTATTTGAACAGCTCCTCATATGTCTCTTCTGTGTAAAACATATTGAGCGCAACCGTCTCACACTCCGGATTAATCAGCTTTACCCGCTCACACATCAGATCCACTTTGCTCTGTCCCACCGTAGTGGTTAGCGCGTGAATCTGACGGTTCACGTTCGTAATGTCTACGACATCCTTATCGATTAGAATAATCCGTCCGACTCCCGCCCGGGCCAGGGACTCGACAGCGATGGAACCCACGCCCCCGATGCCCAGCACAGCAACGGTACTGTTCTTCAGAATCTCTAAGCCCTCTGGACCGATTGCCAGCTCTGTTCGTGAAAATTGATTAAGCATGTATCTTCAACCCCCCATATACATTGGACTCATTACTCCTTCCGGAAAATGAATCATGGCAGGGTATCATCCTAAGACAGAGACCTTTACTCCGTGCCCGGCCATTAACGGCACTTTAACAAACAGATGATTGCCCTGTCTGTCATAATACCATCCCGTCGTCTGCACCTCAAGATGGGAGAGGCTCCGTGCCTCGTTGAATCCATCAATCTTCGCCGGAACGAAGGATAAATGATGAATGGTGAAGAGGATCTCCCGTTCATTCCCGGAGCACGAGATAGCCGCATATTCGTAACCTGCGCTGATCTCCATCACACCGTTATTTTCCAGAAAATCAATCTTCAAGCGGCTGAATTCGCCTGCCTCAAATGCGTGTGTGATTCCATCATCTTCATACAGCGTATATTCCCCCGTAACGGATTGCCCGGGATCAGTCCCAATTCCCTTACCATAGATATGAACATTCAGATTGGACCAAACCGCCCCTTCGGTATGCTGTAATCCGCTCGTCATTGGAATGATCGCACCGGATTTCACGAAGAGTGGAATTCTGTCTATTGCAGCATGTGCTAAATGGTGGCCTCCTCCCTCGTGTCTGGATCCAATCCAGAAATCGTACCAAACCCCTTCCGGCAAATAAACGGATCGGTGTTCGGTGCCCGGCCTACAGATCGGTGCTACGATTATTTGATCTCCAAGCAGAAATTGATCCGATAGGTTGAACGTTTGTCTGTCCTGCGGATATTCAAGCACGAGAGGCCGCATGACCGGAAGTCCGGTCTCGGCAGCTTCATGGAACAAGGTGTACATGTAAGGAAGCAAAGAATATCTCAGCTCGATAAATTTTCGGCAAATTTCCTCTACCTGCTCACCGAAAGTCCAAGGCTCCTGTTTTCTCGTTTCAATAGCGCTATGATTACGGAAGAACGGGGTAAATGCCCCCAGCTGTGTCCATCTAATCAGCAGCTCTCCCGAAGCATGATGCATAAATCCTCCGACATCCGCCCCGCAAAAGGCGACACCTGATAACCCCAGATTCATCCCCATCGCCATGAACATCTCCATGTGCTGCCAATAGCTGCGATTATCCCCGGTCCACACGGCCGCATATCGCTGAATTCCTGCATAACCAGCGCGGGTCAGAACGAAGGAACGTTCTCCCTGCAGTAGTGTATCCAGCCCTTCCTTCGTTGCCTTACACATGAGCATCCCGTAGATATTGTGTAACTCTCCATGAGTCTTAGACCGACCATCGTTACCATGGAGAACTTCTTCATCCATTGTCTTCGTGGGAGAATTAAACACACTCGGCTCATTCATATCATTCCATATGCCGCTGATCCCGTGATCTACGTAAAACCGGTGCAGAGCCCCCCACCATTCCCGGGTGCGCTCTTCTGTAAAATCTGGAAACACACTTAGACCCGGCCAGACGTGACCATGATACAATTCTCCGTCCGGAAGCTGACAGAAGTGCCGCTCCGCTAAACCTTCTTCATATACCTTATAGTCCTCATCTATCTTGACACCGGGATTGACGACCGGAACAACACGCAGCCCCATTTGCGCAAGCTCGTTCATCATGCCTTCTGGATCTGGGAACTGCTCGGGATCAAATGAGAATACTTTGTAATTATTCATATAATGAATATCCAGATAGATGACATCGCACGGAATCTGCTTGGCCCGGAACGTTCTAGCCAGTTCAAGCACTTCTTCTTGATTCATATAGCTGAACCTGGATTGTTGGTAGCCCAGCGACCAAAGTGGAGGCATTTGCATTCGTCCCGTCAAGGCGGTATAGGAACTCACTACCTCGCGGAGGTCTTTTCCGGCAATTATATATAAATCCATCTCGCCATCTATCGTCTCTACGTCGTAATCATCGCCGGACTCCCGCATATCGACCGTCATTCTTCCCGGATGATCGATGAACAGTCCTACCGAGCTCTGCTCGGTATGATGGATCAGCAGCGGAATCGACTGATAAAGTGATTCCATATCCGGCACATGCGGATCAAGGATATCCGAGTTCCACATCGTATAGCGATCACCACGCTTGTTCAGATACCCCGTTGTCTCACCCAACCCGAAGATGGCAGCTTCCTCCTTCATGCCTCCCTGGCAGCGCAGGCGTGATCCGGTGTAACTGAACGAATACTCTCCGCCGTCCTGATCGGATCCGTGCCTAATCTGAATAGATAACGTCTCTTTATCCAGGACCACATGAAACTCTCCTGCACGAATAACCAATGCACGCTGCTGATCCTGGACCTCAAAGCCTTCCAGTGAACGCTGCGGAAGCAGCGCCTGAGACGGGATCATTTGAGCAGAATCTCTATGAAGCGAACAGGCGACTCTCAGCACTCGGGGGGAGACTCTCCAGAAGCTGAGATCTCCTGCTTTTCCACGGACCGTAAGACCCGCACCCGATTCATGAGAACTGCTGCCGGTCATGGGACCCAGACTCCGGTATGCCTGTGTATCCTCTATTCCGATTTGATCCGGATGAATTTCCTCACTGGTGTGCATGCGCCTCTCCACTCTCCTTATTTGTCTATTGATTCAACCAGACTTTGAATTCATAGGCAGCCAGGATCTGCTCACAGATTCCATCCATTAGCTGCTTCTCACCACTGAAGACATCAACCCATCGTCCTTCCGCAAAAGATACTTGGACATTCGCTTGCTCAGATCCCGTATTCATCGCGACAATCAAGTGTTCATCTTCGTGCTGCCGCTCATAGACAAGAACCCTGGAACCCTTCTCGGCACTTTGAATTTGAAATGATCCATTAAATAGAGCAGCGTGCTCCCGGCGCAAAGCAATCATAGTCCGGTAAAATTCAAACAATTCCCGGTTCATCTTCTCCCGATCCCAGATCATCGGCCGGCGATTATCTGGATCAAACTCTCCGGCAAGGCCGATCTCATCTCCGTAATAAATGCTTGGAGCTCCGATGTGTGTGAGCTGGAAGGTCGCTGCCAGCTTCATCCTGCGGATGTCGTCCTTGCACAGCGTTAGCAGCCGTACTGTATCATGGGTATCCAGATGATTGAACGATGCCTCAGTTACTTGCTTGGGATAGCGGGCTATATAACCGCCGACTTTGGCTGCGAAGGAATAAGCATCATCATGTTCAAATACGAAGAAATCGAGAATCGCATTACATAGCGGATAATTCATCACACCGTCAAACTGATCCCCGAGCAGCCAGCTCATTCCGTCATGCCACACTTCCCCCAGAATATAGGCATCTGGTTTGACTTCCTTGACCACTTTGCGGAAATCCCGCCAGAAGGCATGATCCACCTCGTTGGCAACATCCAGACGCCACCCGTCGATATCGGTCTCCTCAATCCAGTACCGCCCCAGCTTAAGAAAATAATCCTTGACCTCCGGATTCGCCGTATTGAGTTTGGGCATCGTTCTCTCAAATGCAAAAGTCTTGTAGGTAGGTATTCCCTCAATGACCTGCAGCGGCCATTCCTGTATATGGAACCAATCATAATACCTTGATTCCCTGCCCTTCTCTAACACATCCTGAAAGTATGGAAAGGTAAACCCGGAATGATTGAATACGCCGTCCAGTATGACGCGAATTCCCCTGGCGTGGCAGTCTTTGACCAAATCTCGCAGTGTTTCTTTTGTCCCAAAATGCGGATCGATCCGGTAATAATCCTGTGTATCGTATTTATGATTGGTCGGTGATTCAAATATGGGGGTAAAATAAATCACGTTAACACCCAGCTCTGTTAAGTGGTCCAGATGATCGCGTACACCCTGTAAATCCCCTCCGAAGAAGTTATGATACTCTGGCTTGCCTCCCCACACTTCCGTCTGTTCCGGGTCATTGCTTACATCCCCGTTGGCAAATCTCTCAGGAAAGATTTGATAGAATACCGATTCCTTCACCCACTCCGGCGGCGTATGAATATCAACGGGGTGCAGGTATGGGAATTCGAACAGCCCCAGGTGCTCTGTTGGCGGGCTTTTGAGGAACCCTCTCTCCGTGAACCATACGCTCTCACTGCCTTCCGTCAGGAGGAAACCGTAGGACAACCTTCCATACTTCGGATGTACCTCTGCCTGCCAATAGTCAAATAACTCATCACTGGACAAGTGCTTCATTTCGGCTTTTTGCATGTGAATCCATGGTTTACATTTATCCCCGTACAGCACCTCTACCGTAAGCCGGTCCCCTCTTCGCGTCCGTAGGCGCAAATGAACCGTTTGCCCATCATATCCATAAGCCCAGCAATCTCCGGGTCTATGATATACCGCTTCTTTTAACATCAGATCTCTCCAGCTCCTTTTCATATTGCTGCTCAGAACTCCCGGCTCGGTCAGCCCTTCTCGGCTCCTGCCGTCAGCCCCTCCACCAAGAATCTCTGCAAGACAACAAACAATAGGGTGAGCGGAACGGCTACCAGAACGCAACCGGCAGCAAACAGCGTAAATTCTGTTGCAAATTTACCTTGTACGATTTTGAAGAGTCCAACCGCAAGGGTCTGTTTCTCCGGTGTACTTAACACCATATTGGCAAATATAAAATCAACAAAGCCGCCCGTGAACGAGGTTAGAGCAATAAAGACCAGCATCGGCTTGGACAGTGGAAGCATGATGCTTCGAAATACCGTGAAATGTCCGGCACCATCAATCCGTGCAGCATCAATTAAACTTTGGGGAATCGTATCGAAGTAACTTTTTACATATAGAAAGCCCATTGGCGCTCCCGCCGAATAGACAAGAATTAACGAGAAGTGCGTGTCAAGCAGGTGGAGCTGCATCAGCAGAATATACACCGCAATCATACTCATAAAGCCAGGAAACATCCCGATTACCAGCAGACTAAGCATCAGGTTCTTGCGCCCTCTGAATCTAAATTTGGAGAATACATAACCCGTGATAGTAACTAGGCAGGTGCTGAAGATCATGGTGAAGAAAGCAACTTTAAGTGTATTGACAAACCACTGGGCAAAGGGATACGTATCGAACAATTCTTTATAATGCTGAAGCGTAAAAGTTGTAGGGATCAATTGTTCACTGTACAATGCGGTTCCGGGCCTGAAGGAAGACATGACTACCCATAAAGCAGGGTAAATACAGGCTAAACCAACCAGGATCAGCCCCACATAACAAGCTAGATTTCCAATCTGGCTCTTTACTTTGGCTCCTGTTCTCATATGTTAATCTCATCCTCCTTGAAGGCTTTGGTTCTTCGAATGTTCACAATGGCAAAGGATGCCACAAGGATGAAGATGAAAATCCCGATAATGGACGCAAAATTGTATTTACCGGTATCAATCGTCAATTTGTACAACCAGGTAATCAGAATATCTGTATCTCCGGCAGACTGATAATCCGGATTTGCCGGGTTTCCGTTAGTCAATAGATAGATCAAATTGAAGTTGTTGATATTCCCTGCAAAGGACATGACCAGCAGCGGGCCAAATGAGAACATGACCGTTGGTAGTGTAATCGCTCTGAATTGCTGGAACGAGGTCGCTCCATCAATTTGAGCAGCTTCGTAATAATCTCGTGATATTGTAGAAAGAATACCGATAACCATAAGCATCGTGATTGGAAAGCCGATCCAAACGTTCACCATAATCACGGTTAACTTGGCCCAGAACGGATCCGTCAGCCAAGGCAGATCGCTCAGGCCGAAGTAATTCAAGTATTGATTGATCGGTCCAAATTCCCCGTTGAACATATTGCGCATGATAAGCAGAGAAATGAACTGTGGAATGGCGTAGGGGATAATGAATAACGTCCGCCAAAATCCCTTAAGCCGGATTCCCCGTTTTTGCACCATTAAGGCTACACCAAAGCCCCCGATAAACGTGGTTAGCGTAGCGCAGATTGTCCAGACTGCGGTCCATAATACAACACCGAAGAACGTGTGGTTCCAAGCTTTTATCGTAAAAATGTCTTTGAAACCACCAAAACCAATCCAATTCACAAGCTTTGCTGGCGGCAGGTAATTCGGGGACGAATAATTCGTGAACGCAAGGAAAATCATGAACAAAATCGGCATTACCGTGAAGAAAATTACCAGCAGGATAGGCAGGGAAATGACCAGATGCGGAAAATGCTTGCCGGTGATACGCTGGCAGGTAGCTTTGAAATTCGGTGCTGCAGTGCCGCTCTCACGCAGCTTGCCTACAACATAAGCATCCCGAACGTTCATTACATAGACAACGAGCAGGACGAGGGCAGCCAGAAATACAACCATACCTTCAATCATAAGAAAGATAGAATGGTCCCCCCGTACATTGACATACAATCTCCCCACCTTCTCCAGGTGATCCGCCCGTTCTCCAAGCGTTGTAATCCCCCAGATCGCCCTTGGAACATACAGTGCAACACGGAGGGCAACCAAATGTACTATGAATAATAGAACTCCCTTTATTAACTGGCGATTATAAATTTGTCCAAGTCCCATCCCAATTAGCGATAAAACCATCGCCCATTTTCGATGCTGGATCATTATGCCTCATCTCCCGTATGGCTAAAAGTGGGGACGTCATCCGAAGGAAAGTGAACCCCGAATGACGTCATTCTGAAATAAAGGACATTATTTATGCAGCGTCTTGATCCCTTCCTTCATGCTGTTAACTGCATTATCCAGCGT
Organism: Paenibacillus sp. SN-8-1; assembly: GCF_050995535.1. Lineage (NCBI taxonomy): Bacteria > Bacillati > Bacillota > Bacilli > Caryophanales > Paenibacillaceae > Paenibacillus > Paenibacillus sp. SN-8-1. The sequence continues at coordinate 1,332,869 of NZ_CP194782.1, read as the reverse complement.
AGCCTTTGCATCATTTCCTTTCCAAATGAGTTCCAGCGCATTAGCCATTGGAGCCCACACCTGCTGCATTTCGAACAAAGTCGGCATAGCTACGGAATGTTTGAATTGTTCTATCGCTCCGGTTACCATTGGATTTGCCTTGATCGCAGGCTCATTCTCCATGCCCTTGCGAGCAGGAATAAATCCGGTCTTCTCAAAGTTCTTGAGCAGAGCTTCCTGGGTTGTAACATATCTTGCGAATAACTTAGCTGCATTCGGATACTTGGAGTAAGCACTTACATAATAGGCTTTGACACCAGCAAAGGTCTTAGGAATCTCTCCGTTCGGGAATTTAGGCAGAGGGATCATGCCAACTTCAAAAGGCAATTTAGAGAAGTTGCCGATGTTCCATACCCCATCCAGGTTGATCGCCAGCTTGCCTTCCTGGAACAAGGCCGTTTTCACATCCGTAGTTGCATCAGCAGCTTCCATAGGCAGGATTTCGCGCATGGATTGATAATATTTCATCGCTTCAACCGCTTCCGGGCTGTTCAAACCAATATCATTCGGGTCGGTATTGTCTTTGCCAAAAATATACGCTTTGAAGCCGGAGAAGAATGGAAATGCATAATACAAATTGTTCAGCTGCATCATAAATCCGTATTTTTTATTTTTGACATCCGTAAATTTCTTAGAGAAGCTGATGATATCATCCCAGCTGGCCAAATCACTTTCTTTTACCAGTTTCTTATTGTAGTACAAGGCATAGGTCTCCATATTTCTTGGATAACCGTACAGAATGCCATCCTTGGTCACCGCGTTCACCGCTGTTTCTTGAAATTCCTCCCGAGTCTGCGCTTCATAGAAATCATTCGGGAGTACAAATCCGCCGGCCACGGCCTCACTCAAATTATCATGCGGAAGCACCAGTACATCAGCACCAAGCCCTGCCGGACCGTCTGTTTTCATTTTTTTCATCTGCTCGGGTGCACCCTGCTCCTGAACCTGCACCGGTACTTTGTATTTATCGCTAAATTCCTTAGCTATCTCGTTCAGAAAAGGAACCCCGTCCTTGCCATCCCATACCAGCAGCTTGGCTCCCGGTTCGGGGGTCAGTTCTTCCTGCCCTTCGGCAGTCACTGCGGTCTGTTCTGTCTGACTCGTTTGCTTCACGGGGTTACCGCCATTCTCATTCCCTGAACAGCCTGCCAAACTAAACACAAGAATGATAGATAATAATAGGAAACTCCATTTCTTTGTCTTCATTAAATAACCACCCTTCAAATGATCGATTATAAGATGAAACATTTAATCATACTTACTTTATGAAATTCTCTTTGTATTTAAGAACCCAGACGAATGGATCACCTCCTTCATAGAATTTAGAATTCGAATTTTGATTAATCGTTTAATCACCTAGTAAAAAAATATAGGGTTAACTATATTTTTTGTATGGAATCGTGCTCTGGCGAACTGTGAGACTTACCGGAAGCACGACACTCCGTTTCATGGAGGAATTGTTACCCTTAATTTGATCCAAAAGCATCGTTACCGCGATCTGACCCTTACTCACAACATCCTGCTTGATTGTGGTCAATGAAGGAATCATGTAATGAGCATAAAAGATATCATCGAAGCCAACGACTGAAATATCATTCGGGACATGGAGTCCGATATCATGCAGACCCCGGATCAGACCCATAGCGGTAACATCGGAAAAGGCAAAAATCGCGCTAATGCTCTCCTTAAACCCAACTATCTTCTGTGCCGCCTGATATCCGCCTTGAATGGAGGAAGCCTGCTCAAATATAAGATTCGGATCGCTCTCTATGCCGGATTCTTTCATAGCCCGCAAGTAGCCCTGGTATCGGAGATAGTTAACCCCGCCCTCTTCCAGCTTTCCGGTAAGCACACCAATTGCTTCGTGGCCGAGTCCAATTAAGTGTTTGGTCCCCAAATATCCTCCAACCTCATCATTCAGATCTATTTGATACAAATCAGGATTAGTTAAATGGCTATCCAGAAAAACGCAAGGGATTCCCGTATCTAATATTTTGCGGTACGTATCCGACTGCTCATATCCACCAACTACGATCATTCCGTCCAAGTGGCGTTGACGTACAAATGAGAAGTCTTCGTCATCTTCAATACCTACCAGAATCACCTGCACTTCATGATGCCTAGCTCCATTCTCTACACCGCGAACAAGCTCCCAATAAAACAGATTATCCTGCAGCATCCCCTTCTCGATAAAAGGAACAACAATCGCAATGAGGTGTGAGTTCTTGTCCTTCAAGCTGCGCGCCGAAGCGCTCGGCACATATTGCTGCTCTTGTATGACTTGATTCACTCTGCTGATCGTCTTGGCAGATACCCTCCCTGTTCCGTTGATGACATTCGACACGGTTGCGATGGATACGTTTGCAATTCTGGCAATGTCTTTGATTGATACTTTATTGTTCATGTTGGCTCCTAACCTGATTAAACGTTACATCAATTAATTAGATTAAATCACTGAGATAAATAATTGTCAATTACTTTTTTGTAATTCCCCAAAGCCCATACAAAAAACCCCGAATGATAAAGAGATCACCCGGGGGATAAGTTAAATTGTTATTTATTTCTTCTCTTCTACCGGCTTTTTGGCCAGCTTGATGTGAAGTTGATCGATCTGTGCTGCATCCACTTCGGAAGGAGCGTTCATCAGCAGATCCGTTGCACTTGCTGTTTTCGGGAAGGCAATAGTCTCACGCAGGTTCGTACGGCCAGTTAAGAGCATAATAAGACGGTCGAAGCCAAAGGCCATTCCCCCGTGTGGAGGAGTTCCGTATTCGAATGCATCAAGCAGGTATCCGAATTTATCCTGTGCTTCTTCTGGGGAAATGCCCAGTGCTCTGAACATTTTCTCCTGAATCTCACGTTTGTAGATACGCATGGAACCGCCGCCCACTTCATAACCATTGAGAACAAGGTCATAGGCTTGGGCAAGAATTTGACCCGGATCTGTATCGAGCAGAGCCACATCTTCTTCACGCGGACTTGTGAACGGGTGGTGCTCAGCCACATAACGCTTCTGCTCTTCGTCCCAACCAAGAAGCGGGAAGTCTACAACCCATGCAAACTTAAATTTGCTGTCATCGATCAGACCCAGCTGACGTCCAATTTTGAGGCGCAGGTTCCCTAGAACATCTGCCACCACTTTCTTCGTATCCGCGGAGAAGAGCAGCAGGTCTCCCTCTTCAGCGTCTGTGCGCTCCTTAATGGCCTCGATCTCTTCCGGTGTAAAGAATTTCACGATAGGTCCTTTGAACTCGCCATCTTTGACCTGAATCCACGCAAGACCCTTGGCACCATAACGTCCAGCGAACACGCCAAGATCGTCAATTTCTTTACGGCTCCAGGTTCCGCAGCCTTTGGCGTTCAGAACTTTAACCTCGCCGCCTTTTTCGATGACGGAAGCAAATACTTTAACACCGCTCGCGGCCACAATATCACTTACCTGGATAAGCTCCAGTCCAAAACGCAGATCCGGCTTGTCCGAACCGTATTTGCCCATAGCATCGGCATAGCTTAGACGCTGGAACGGGGTTTCAATATCGACATTAATCGTCTCTTTGAATACACGTACCACCAGCTGCTCCATCATGCCCAGCAGCTCATCCTGAGTCAGGAAGGAGGTCTCGATATCGACCTGTGTAAATTCAGGCTGACGGTCTGCCCGAAGGTCTTCATCACGGAAGCAACGAGCGATTTGATAATAACGCTCAAGTCCTGATACCATCAGCAACTGCTTGTACAACTGCGGAGATTGAGGAAGTGCGAAGAATTCCCCGGCATGTACCCGGCTTGGTACGAGATAGTCTCTTGCGCCTTCAGGTGAGCTCTTGGTGAGAATTGGAGTCTCTACTTCAATAAATTGTTCTTTATCCAGGAAGTCACGGAACACTTTAGCCGCTTTGGAACGAATCCACAGCGTCTTTTGCATTTCTGGACGGCGCAGGTCAAGATAACGGTATTTCAGACGTACGGACTCGTCTACCTCTACTCCATCCTCGATGAAGAACGGAGGTGTCTTGGCTGCGTTAAGTACTTCGATTTCAGTAACCTGTACTTCGATTTCACCTGTAGGCAGGTTCGGGTTGACGGTCTCGGCAGCACGCTTGACAACTTTACCTTGAACGGCAATGACATATTCACTGCGGACACGGTCAGCAATCTGGAGAGCTTCTCCGGAGTATGCTGGGTTAAACACGACCTGCACGATCCCGCTGCGGTCACGAAGGTCGATGAAGAGCACGCCTCCAAGGTCACGGCGAGTCTGCACCCATCCGTTCAGTGTTACTGTTTCTCCAATGTTCGCGTTGCTCAGAGAGCCGCTTTGATGTGTTCTTTTCACTTGTATATTCCTCCTTGGATGGTGGTTGACCCTCCCAAACCCTCCCTAGAAGGGAGGGCCCCAAGGGCTCTGCCCTCTGGACACCCTGAATTTTGTCGTGGGAGCCAGGTGGGCGGTCTCTTGGTTGGGGGGAGCATGGATTCGCTTGTCGTCCCTGGCGGGACCCGCTTGGCTTTGTTCGTACTTGGGTACGGGAATGAGCTCGGCGGATGGTGATAATTTGGTGCATTAATGTATATGTTGACGTAATAGCCGCTTGCCGTCCCGTTGGGACCCGCTCTACGTTGGTGCTGCATATTGAGTGCCACTACGTGGTTGGAGCGCTCTCCCTGCGGGATTCGCTGGGGCTCGTGCGCGGAACTTCTTACTGCTACTTCGTGCGCGGAGCGCTCTCCCTGCGAGATTCGCTGGGGCTCGTGTGCGGAGCTTCTTACTGCTACTTCGTGCGTGGAGCGCTCTCCCTGCGGGATTCACTGGGGCTCGTAGTGGAGCTTTTTACTGCCACTTTGTGCTGGAGCGCTCTCCCTACGGGATTCACTGGGGCTCATGTGCAGAGCTCCTTACTGCCACTTCCTGCTTGGAGCGCTCTCCCTGCGGGATTCGCTTGGGCTCTGTAAGCCCTTTACTTCAACTCGTTCGCAAGATCCTCCAGCTTTACAGTACGCTGCTCGCCGGTCTCCATGAATTTAACGGCGATCTCGCCGCGGGCCAGCTCATCATCGCCCAGGATGGCGGTGTAACGGGCCTGCATACGGTCAGCTGACTTGAACTGGGCTTTCATTTTGCGGCCCAGATAATCCCTCTCTGCTGAGATACCCACTTGACGCAGCTTGAACAACTGCTTGGTGATTTCTTTATCGGCTTCCTCACCAAGGGCAACAAGATATACGTCAAGCGGCTTGATGCCTTGAATCTCGATGTTCTGATTCTCAAGAATGAGCTGAATACGCTCAAGTCCAATCGCCAAGCCTACGCCTGGCTGGTCTGGTCCGCCAACTTCAGCGACCAGGCCGTTATAACGTCCGCCGCCGCCGACGGTATCAATGGCTCCAATGCCTTGGGCTTTATACTCGAACGCGGTCAAGGTGTAATAGTCAAGCCCGCGTACCAGGCGGTGATTGATCGTGTAATCCACACCCATCTCGGTCAAGTAAGTCTTCACTTGTTCGAAATGGCTTAGACATTCTTCATCAAGACTGTCCAGAATGGACGGTGCATTTGTGAATTTAGCTTGGTCTACCTTGCAATCGAGCACCCGCATAGGGTTACGATCAATTCTGGACTGGCAGTCCTTGCACAATGTCTCTCTCATTGGTGTTAGAAAAGCAATCAGCTTCTCGCGGTAATCCGCACGACTCTGAGGATTGCCGACCGAGTTAATCTCTGCCGTGACGCCTTTAAGTCCGAGTTCCCTGCACAGCTCATATCCCAGCGAGATCACTTCCGCATCGATCGCAGGATCAATCGCTCCAATGGCTTCAATCCCGAACTGATGGAACTGGCGCTGGCGACCCGCCTGTGGACGCTCATAACGGAACATCGGTCCAATATAATAGAGCTTGCTCACATCAGGTTCGCCGTACAGCTTGTTCTCCACGTAAGAACGAACAACTCCGGCGGTACCCTCCGGACGCAGCGTCATGCTGCGGTCTCCTTTATCGAGGAAGGTGTACATTTCTTTCTCCACTATGTCTGTTGTCTCACCCACACCGCGTTCGAACAGGGATGTCTGTTCAAATATCGGTGTGCGAATCTCCCGGTAATTAAAGCGCCGGCACAGATCCCTTGCCTTCTCTTCAATGAACTGCCACCGCTCCACAACGCCGGGCAGCAGATCCTGAGTGCCTGTTGGTTTTTGAAAGCCCATGGTTTATCCTCCACTTTGTTAACGTAATAACGGATCAGCAAGCTCAATCCACTTAAGCTTACCTCAATATCCGTGAAAAAATAAAAGTCCCCCACCCCTGTCATAACAACAGGGACGAGAGACTGGATATCCTATCACTCGTGGTGCCACCCACATTCCGGACAACCTCAGTTAACTTACTAATCATAGATGGATTAGAAGAACATACAACTTACTGGTATCCGCTTTATACGGTTAACGCCCGCCTACGTCTCCAGCTACTGAGGATGTTCCCCGTTCGCTGACGATTCTCTGGGAGGTCTTTCATACAGCCATCACCGGAATTCTTACAGCCTGACCACCTCAAGTGAATGCTTCACTCAAGTAGGTTCTGGAATTCCTCTCTGTGGGCTTGGAGCTGGATTACTTTGTCCCGTCATTGAAGTTATTTTATGGTTCATGGTACATAGAAGTTTTTTTCATTGTAAGAAACGTGGAACACAAAGTCAAGACTCTAAGAAAGAAAAAAACCTGCCGGCATCGCCGCAGGTCCAGTCATGATATATTAAAAGGGGGTCATGCTTTTATTATAGACAGCCTTTGTTAAGGAATCGTGAAGAGCAGATTACAGTTGTATTACATAAAAGAAAGCGCTTTATATAAATAGTGATCCAAAGTATCCCTTACCTTCATCGATATCGTTATGACTTTTACAACCAGCGCAAAAACACCTCCAAGGTGAGCTTCCCTATCTTGCGACAGATTAGTTCATTCTCTTGAAGGTGTTTTGATTTGTACCAAGCAGCAGTGCCGTTCATGGCCCCTTAGCGAGAATTGTGTTTTACAGCAATTGTGCTGTTTTCATTAATCAAGCAATTCCACATAGGCTCCTTGGGAGCGAAGCTTGTTAATAACACCCTCCACTTCTGTCTCTTTGACCGTAGCACTGAGCACATATTTCAGATCGTCGTAGTTATAACTCGATGAGACCTGAGTATCTTCACGACGGTCACGCTGGTGCTCATCATTCGCTGTATTTATATAACCATTATCTGTTCCATCGTTCGCCTCGTCATTCAGAGCAGCCAGTGGAATAATCGCCTGAGGACCATTCGTGCCTGTGAACCCGGAAGCCCCATATGCTCCGCTGCCAAGAACAGCACCTCCAACAATCGTTGTTCCCAGGTTATTCGCCGATATTACAGGTCCGAGCAGATTGTTATTGCTTGTGAGTGTGTTTTCCAAGGCCCCAGTCTCCAAATGCTCCGTTTCGAAAGAGAGCAAACTTGTTTTGGCCCCTTCAGCCTGGCTTTCCGTCTCAAAATAAGCTTGAATATGTTTACTCATATAAATCTCTCCTTTGTCACATTGGAATGGTAAGCCTTCTAACTCCTCAGTTACGATAACTTCCTTAGTATTTCCCGCACAAATGCAGGTTCATCTTTAGGGGTACGCGAAGATATGAAGTTCCCGTCCACGACAACTTCTTTATCCTCAAAATTCGCCCCGGCGTTAACTACATCATCCTTCAAAGGTGGATATGAGGTTAATGTACGTCCTTTGGCAAGTCCGGCACTGATCAGAATTTGAGGCCCATGGCAGATAGCCGCAATCGGCTTCTTAGCTTCATCAGCTTTCTTCACAAAGCTTAGGATATCAGAATCCAGGCGAAGATTCTCAGGAGAGGAACCTCCAGGTATTACGACAGCATCGTAATCCGCCGCATTTACATCCGAGATGGCTTTATCGGTAGTATACTCGGCCTTGCCCTGCTTACCCTTAAGTGCTTCTCCCGCTTTTAATCCTATAATATCAACCTCATGTCCGGCTTTCTTTACTTCGTCATAAGGAACCTGCATTTCGGAATCTTCAAACGCATTGGCCAGTAAAAAAGCTACTTTGCTCATCGCCTTGTCAATCTCCTTTCCGTAACAGCTCTTCGTTTTGTTATTACCCGATTGACCGTCGTTTATAACAAGCCAGACTTGTTATTCGGCTAAAGTCCCCTGCTGCAGACAACAAAAAAACCACTCCTCCCGAAGGAGTAGCGGTTCTGCAATATTAACAACATGCCACCATTTGAGCCACCTAAGGTTGCGGGCTCTCCAATATAATCGTTACAGGTCCCCAATTGGTCAGCTCCACGTCCATATCTGCTCCAAATTGACCTGTCTGAACCTCAAGGCCTTTAGCCCTTAGCAGCTCATTAAACCGCTCATAGAGCACCTCGGCCGTCTCAGGCTTGGCCGCAGCCATAAAGTTAGGACGCTTGCCCTTACGACAGTCACCGTAGAGTGTGAACTGCGAGACCGAGAGAATGCTCCCCGCCATATCCTGGACACTCAAATTCATCTTCTCGTTGTCATCTTCAAAAATCCGAAGACCAGAAATCTTATCGGCGAGATACACGGCATCCTTCTCCGTGTCGTCGTGCGTTATGCCTACAAGCAGCATCAGCCCCGGTCCGATCGCGCCGACGATTTCATCTTGAACCTTAACCTGAGCCTGCTTACATCTCTGTATAACCACTTTCATGTCTTAAGCTGCCCCTTTATTGCATAATCCGGTGAACGGTATAAACATCCTTGATCCGCTTAATTTTATCGACTACGGATTGTAAATGCTCTGTATTGCGGATCAGAATCGTCATGTGAATCAAATCCATCTTGTTCTTGTCCGAACGTCCGGATACGGCTGACATATTCGTCTTGCTCTCCGAGACAGCCTGAAGCACTTCATTTAGCAGTCCACGGCGGCTGTGTCCGGTAATCTCGATATCCACGCTGTAGTTGGCCTCAATGGATTCTTCCCACTCAACCTCGATCACCCTTGCCGCTTCTTCCCCATCTTCCTGGGAAGGAATATTCGGGCAGTCAGTCCGGTGAACCGAGACACCGCGGCCGCGTGTAATATAACCAACGATATCATCACCGGGAACCGGATTGCAGCATCTGGCGAACCGCACAAGCAGGTTATCGATACCTTTAACGGTTACCCCGTTCGTCGGGCGTTTCTTCTCCGCAGATGGGGCTTTCATCTCTTTGACTTCCGAGGTCAACTGGATAATGCCTGCCTCATCCTGCTCCTTGCGGAGCTTCTCCGTAACCTTGGTACACACCTGGGACGCGGTAAGGCCGCCAAAGCCGACAGCCGACAGCATATCTTCGACATCGTTGAAAGCGAATTTCTTGGCCGCTTCCATCAGTTTGTCGTCAGACATGTACTGGGACGGATCAACTCCTGCGCGTTTGAGCTCGCGCTCGATCGCTTCCCGGCCCTTCTCCACGTTCTCTTCCCGCTTTTCTTTCTTGAACCACTGCTTGATCTTGCTCCGTGCATGAGAAGACTGGGCAATCTTGAGCCAGTCCTGACTCGGTCCATAGGAGTGCTTGGAAGTCAGAATTTCCACAATGTCCCCGGTCTTCAGCTTGTGGTCAAGGGGAACGATGCGGCTGTTCACTTTGGCGCCAATGGTTCTGTTCCCTACCTCGGTATGAATCCGGTAAGCGAAGTCGAGCGGCACAGAACCGGCTGGCAGCTCAATAACTTCCCCTTGCGGAGTAAATACAAAGACAAGGTCGGAGAAGAAGTCCATCTTGAGTGACTCTACGAACTCAGAAGCATCCTTAGCTTCATGCTGAAGCTCAAGGATTTCTCTGAAGAACGGCATTTTTTGAGGTCCCGCATTCTCGGAGCCCTCTTTGTAAGCCCAGTGTGCCGCGATACCGAATTCCGCGGTTCTGTGCATTTCATAAGTCCGAATCTGCACCTCGGTCGGTTCCCCGGTAGGTCCCACAACGGTGGTGTGAAGAGATTGATACATGTTCGCCTTTGGCATGGCGATATAATCCTTGAACCTGCCCGGCATCGGCTTCCACAAGGTATGAATAATTCCCAAAGTAGCGTAGCAATCTTTGATATTATCAACAATAATACGAATCGCAAGCAGATCGTAAATCTCGTTGAACTGCTTATTTTTCGTGGACATTTTCTTATATACACTATATAAATGCTTAGGACGGCCTGAGAGATCCGCTGAGATCCCCATCTCCGCCAGCTTTTCAGATATTCGTGAAATTACGTTCTCAATATATTCCTCGCGTTCAGCGCGCTTCTTATGCATCAGATTAGCAATGCGATAATATTGCTGGGGGTTCAGATATCTTAAACAAATATCCTCCATCTCCCATTTGATAGCCGAGATACCCAGTCTGTGTGCAATCGGGCAAAAGATCTCCAGCGTCTCATAGGCAATTCTGCGCTGGCTTTCCTCAGACTGATACTTAAGCGTCCGCATATTATGCAGCCGGTCCGCAAGCTTAATAACGATGACCCGGATATCCTGTGCCATCGCAATGAACATTTTGCGGTAATTTTCATTCTGCTGCTCTTCTTTGGATTGAAACCGGATTCGTTCAAGCTTCGTCAGGCCGTCCACGAGCATGGCACAGTCGCTGCCGAACTTCTCCTTGATTTCCTTAAGAGATACGGTAGTATCTTCAACGACGTCATGAAGCAGAGCTGCGATAATGGACAAGGAGTCCATCTGCATGCCCACGACAATTTCTGCAACCGCCAGCGGATGCAGTATATAAGGTTCGCCGGATTTCCGCACTTGTCCGTGATGGGCTTGTTCAGCGAAATCATAGGCTTCCCTGATACAGACTATATCCTGTTCGTTAATGTAGGCAGATGCCTTCTCGAGTAATCGCTCAATGCCCATTGAATCTTATTCGTTTCCTTTCCTGGTAACAAGGCATACGCCTCTTCACGAAGCCGTATCCCTATTTTTATTTTCTATAATTATGACGCTTGGGAGGTACCACGTCAACTCTTGAGCCTGCAATGATACAGGTGATTTGCTAGAAATGAGGGAATTTCTTGATTTTGTTGTTGTAAAATGTCGATGATGTCATTAATCTATTAAAGATGCACAGACTATGTGGATTGGACTAAAGACTGCGTGTCGACTTCTTAACTCTTTAGTTCATTCCACATAAGCATAAAAAAGAGGAGTGACTTTAATTTTGCAACGCGAAATACAAGTGAATGAGAAAGTACCCTTTGGGCCGGGGATATTACTGAGCCTGCAGCATTTGTTCGCCATGTTCGGCAGCACCGTGCTGGTGCCCAATCTGTTCCACGTAGACCCGGGAATGATCCTGCTGATGAACGGGATCGGAACTCTGCTGTACATCCTAATATGTAAGGGCAGAATCCCTGCCTATCTGGGATCAAGCTTTGCCTTTATATCCCCTGTGCTGGGTGTGCTGGCATCTCATCCTGGAAATGGATACAGTTTGGCACTGGGAGCTTTTATTGTTACAGGCGTGATTTTTGTCCTTGTAGGTCTTCTCGTTAAATATGCGGGAACCTCCTGGATCAATGTGGTGTTCCCTCCGGCGGCAATGGGAGCCATCGTGGCCATCATTGGTCTCGAGCTTGTTCCGGTAGCAGCAGGCATGGCGGGTATTATTAATTCTGATCCTACCAAGGCATGGGTTCCTGACACGACCTCGATTCTCCTCTCCCTCGTAACCTTGGGAGTAACCATTCTGGGTGCAGTATTGTTTAGAGGATTCCCCAAGATTATTCATATCCTGATCGGAATTGTCACAGGTTACCTGCTCGCCTACGGCTTAGGGAAGGTGAATACGGCAGCTATTGCTAAGGCGGATTGGATCTCATGGCCTAAAGTATCAACACCTCATTGGGACTGGTCGGCGATTATTGCGATTATTCCCGTCGCGCTGGTAGTAATCGTAGAGCATATTGGACACCTTCTTGTGACCAGCAATATTGTGGGTAAGGATTTGTCCAAAGATCCAGGACTTCACCGTTCGCTGCTCGGTAACGGGATCTCGACCATCCTGTCCGGTTTTGTCGGTTCTACTCCAAACACCACCTATGGTGAGAACATTGGAGTTATGGCACTGACGAGAGTGTACTCTATTTACGTCATTGGAGGAGCATCGATCTTTGCAATCCTGCTCTCCTTCTCAGGGAAATTCTCGGCTGTTATTGCCAACATTCCCACGCCTGTTATGGGCGGAGTTTCTTTGCTGCTCTTCGGCGTAATCGCTGCTTCAGGTCTTAGAATTTTCGTTGAACAGAAAGTCGACTTCTCTAAAGCAACCAACATGATTCTTGCTACCGTGATCCTTGTGATCGGAATCAGCGGCGCCAAGCTTACAATCGGTACCGTTGAACTTAAAGGAATGGCTCTAGCGACCATTGTCGGTATCCTGTTCTCCCTGTTCTTCAAGCTGATTGAAGTGCTGGGACTGTCGAATGACAAGGAAGAAGCGCAGCATTAATTGTTATCAAACAACCACAAATAGAGCCCGTCAAAAACAGAATGTTCTGTTTTTGACGGGCTCTATTAATTGTTCTGCCTTTAAGGCGGATGAGTTGACTCTCCGAATGAATATTTCCCGGGAAAGTCAACCTAATTCCATTTCATGATTAATAAGTAACCAAAGATACGATATCAACACCCGGCAGCTTCGCGCGTCCGTTCAAGTCTGCAAGCTCAATCAGGAATGCGGCTCCTGCAATGTTGCCTCCGAGCTGCTTGACCAACTGTACTGAAGTAGAGATTGTGCCGCCTGTTGCCAGGAGATCATCCGCAATCAGGACATTCTGGCCTGGCTTGATGGCATCACTGTGCATAGCCAGACGGTCTTTACCGTATTCCAGATCATATTCGATCTCAATGGTATCTGAAGGAAGCTTACCGCTCTTGCGAATAGGCACAAAGCCAACACCCAAAGCATACGCAAGCGGTGCGCCAACCACGAATCCACGAGCTTCTGGACCGGCAATCAGGTCGATTTTCATATGAGAAACCATTTTCTTAAGCTCATCAATGGCTTGGCGGTATTTGTCTCCGTCATTTAGCAGTGTTGTAATATCTTTAAAGCTGATTCCCGGTTGCGGGAAATCTGGAATCACTCGGATATAATCTTTGAAATTCATTGTAATCTCTCCTTCTAGTCTTAACCAATCTGAATTGTAGGTGACTTGCACAAGCCGGATTCAGGACACCCCTGTATTCCTAGCTAACATCCATGCTGCTACTTGGGCAGCTTTCCCATTTAACAGCATATGCTCCATCTCAGCCATTGAACCAATCCTTCTATACCTGGATGAGCTTTCTAATGGCTGTTTGGACGGGTTAGGATTAAGCATAAATCTGCCGTTATCCTTGCTTAGGAATTGGAGTTCTTCAAACACTTCCAAGACCAGTCTAATCATTCGGTTAGACATTCCTGTCTGACGGACTAAGCGGCTCAGAAGCTGCTCCTCTGTCATGGATGCAGATGAAGACTGACGAATCATTGCATACACCCTTTTGAAGCTGTCTCTTGTAGGAATCTCAACCCGTTCATGCTTGTCCTGTTGTCCATGAACTAATATAACACGCTCAAGCTGTGGAAAAGAAGCCAATATGGAATCTAGTTGTTCCGCTGTCTCCGGAAGCTCAAGCATGAATACACTGGTGACTGAAACGCAATCTTTATCATTATCGGGAATTCCGGAAGACTGGATTAATCCAGCGTCTCCATCATATACCCAAATCGGAGTATCCACCAAATTTCTACGGAAGCGTTCAGCGGAGGTCTGCCTGCATACAGCAGCTGTCTGAGTAGACTGCCCGGAACCAAGCCCTTCCAGCTTCCTCGTGAATTCATCTATACGACTCAGCGGTGATGAGGATGCCCTGAAGTCAAATATCTGTAAATGAGAAACAGCCAAATCCTGAATCATCAGCTGAGGCTTGACAGCCCCATTCCACTCGTTAATCCCGGCCTCAACTACAAGGTCAATACGAGCACTTTCTATCAGAAAGTCCGCTAGATATCCTTTGCCAAAAGCTATTGCTTCCATAACCGCATCATTTTGCCTTAAGACAAGCTTCAGATGATTGCTCTCTCTTCCCATCTTGCGGCTCTCAACTAGAGATGCACCCCGAATCATCATACGGGGACACGGATTGTCCATACCGAAAGGAGCCATGGCCTCAAGCTCTCTAATTAAGGGAATAGTAATCTCGTCCAATGTACACTCCAGATCAGCTGTAATAACCGGAATAAAGTGCTCCTCATTCAAAATGGTTGCCGCATATTCATTGAGCCGCCGCTCGAATGCGTCTAGCGCATCCTTATGCAAGGACATTCCCGCTGCTGCTGTATGTCCTCCGTAATGATCCAGAAGGTCTGCACATTCGGTAAGGGCTTCATACAGATCGAATCCAGGGATTGAACGGGCAGAGCCCTTACATTCTCCCGTGTCGGGATTTATCCCCAGAATAATTGTCGGACGATAATAGCGCTCCAGAATTTTGGAAGCAACAATTCCTACGACACCAACATTCCAGCCTTCTCCCGCGATCACTATGACGTCAGGAATTTTCTTTCCGTTCTGGATATCATTGTCCACACGCTCAGCAGCCTCTTGTACCATATTCTCTACCATCTGCTGACGCTCGCGATTAAGAAGATCCAGTTCAGTTGCAATTTCTTCTGCTTCGTCATGATCTTCTGTTGTGAGCAGGCCCACTGCGCGCTTGGCATGACTGAGTCTCCCGCTCGCATTAATACGAGGCGCCATACTGAATCCTACCGTGGTGGAGTTAACCGAATTCTCTTTCCCTCCTGCTACCCTTAGCAGTGCGGCAGCCCCGATTATAGGATGATCCGACATGGACTGCAGCCCCCGACTGACCAGAACGCGATTCTCATCCACTAAAGGCATCAAATCCGCAATGGTTCCTAAGGCAACTAACTGCAGCCAATCTATAGGCACTTCCTGTATAAGTGCAGACGCCAGCTTATAGGCTACTCCCACACCGGCCAGTCCCTTAAAAGGATAGGGACAGGTTGGAATCTTGGGATTAATCAGAGCAAAGGCCCCCGGAAGCTGAGCCGGAGGCTCATGGTGATCTGTAACTATGACGTCTATTCCAAGTTCCCCAGCATGCTGGATCTGTTCCACAGCACTTATCCCGGTATCTACTGTTATAATTAGGGATACTCCATTTCGTTTTGCCTCATCAATGGCATGAATATGCAGTCCATACCCCTCTTTGGAACGATGGGGGATGTAATAATCGAAAGAAGCACCCAGGTGGCGCATTAACCTTATCATTAGCGAAGTGGACGAGACGCCATCTGCGTCATAATCTCCATATATCAGAATATGCTCACCCGTCTCGATGGCACGCCGAATCCGCGGAACAGCCTCTTTCATCCCGCTTAACAAGTAAGGATCATGAAGATCTCCAAAGCTCCCGCGAATAAATTTATCGGCCGACTCCGGGTCTGCCAATCCACGACGAAGAAGCAGCTCAGCAAAAACAACCGATATCTTCATATCCTTTGCAAGCTGCTCAGCCATCTGCCGCTCTGATTGCTGACATTTCCAATTATATTTGGACTTGATCAAGTTATAGCTCCCCTTCCTTACAACAAACCGGAATTGCTATTGAAGCAAGGTAGGCATGTCTGTATTTGAATTCTCATGGTTCGATTTATAGGGGTAGACCGGATCATAGGGAAGTACATGGATATTCACATCACTTACATGAGAGAACCGATGCATGAGCAGAGCTTTAGCCCGGTTGGCAATATCTTTTGCTTCAATAACCGTGATCCGGGGATTCACACATATTTTGGCTTCTACAGTTACGTAGTGCCCTTGCTCATGCGCCCGAAGATCTTGCACCATAATAACACCATGCACTCTTTGTACTGTCTCTACAAAACTGACTGCATCCTCGTCTTGAAGCTCCTGTGCCAACGTGCCATAGATGGATGTGACCACCATACGATAACCTCTCCACAACACGAAGCAGGCAATCAGAAGTCCGGCAGCCGGGTCCAAATACAGTAGACCTTCTATACCCAAGGCACCGCCAGCCATAGATCCAAATACTCCAATAAGTACAGCAATAGAAGAATACAAGGAAAAACGGCGGGTCTCCAGAAAAGCTCTTCCTAGTTCTTCCCCATGTTTCTTAGACTGACGGAACTGATACTGAAATACTGCCTCTTTGAGGGCTACGGCAATAACAACAGTTACTCCTGACATGTAGGCCGGAGCCTTGACGTCTCCAATCGACATCTGTTTGATGGATGAAATGGCTATTTGTAAGGCACCCATCAGCAAAAAGACCGTGAACATGATGATAAGGAGCGGGTCGCCCTCCTTGGACGATCTCACAGATCGCTCCCGCTGAAGGCTGTGTTCTTTGAATCCTGGCAATTGAATCTTTCCGGATAACCCCTCGGCTGCTTCAGAAGCAGAGTAGAGTGCATCTCCTATTAAAGCCTTACTATCGCACAACAGTCCTACTACGCCTTTAAATATAGCCAATGTAAAATTGTTGATAATTCCGGTCCATGCAGCTGCTTCAGAATGAGCGTCATACTTGCTAGTCATAGAATCCCCTCCTGGTCACTGACATGACCGCGAAAGAGCAGAAAGCCGCGTCACACGCAGACGCGGCTTTCTCTAATGCTCTGGCGGATCATTTGATTAAGTCGTTGTTTTGGACGGTTTGGATTTAACATTCTTCTGCAAGCCTTTAAGAACATACCATAGTGGGCTCGCAATAAAGATAGATGAATATGCACCGCACAAAAGTCCGATTACCATGGCAAGTGAGAACATACGAATGGACTCACTACCAAAGATAAGCAAACACACTGAGGCAATAAACACAGTAAATACGGTATTGATTGAACGCGTCATAGTTTGAGAAATACTCTTGTTCACGACATCATGCAAATCCGTATGTGTCTTGATCTTGGCAAAACGCATATTCTCACGAACCCGGTCAAATATAACGACGGTATCATTGATGGAATAACCAACGATGGTCAGTACAGCAATGATGAAGGTCAGGTTAACTTCCAAGCGCAGGATGGAGAATATCGTGATGACCAGAAATGCATCATGCAGCAGCGCAACAATCGCGGCCACCGCAAACCGCCATTCGAAGCGGATGGTGACATACACAATAATACCAAGGCTCGCAAGCAATACCGCGTAGATCGCGTTCTGCTGAAGTTCACGGGCCATTTCAGGATCTACCGTGTTGACTTCTGCCGAGGCGTTCTTATCGATATCTTTAATTAGAGCAGCTTTAAGATCAGATTCCTGGTTAGGAGTCAGCACCTCAGGGAAACGAATATTTACACGCCCGGTGCCCGGGGTAATCTGAACATCCTTTTGATTGAGCTTGGTCTCTACAAGGACCTTCTCGATATCCTGTTTTGTTACATCTTTGGTGATCTTTACATCCACATTAGAACCAGAACGGAAGTCTACCCCATAATTCAGTTTGAATACGGACAGACTAATTATTCCTGCAATCGTTAGTACGATGGAAAAGATATAAAAATACTTACTCGCTTTAACAAAGTCATAATTCCACTTAGAGCGCATTTATTTCACTCTCCTTTACACCAAGCATTTTGGGGCTCTTGATAATATTCCCCTTAACCAGAAGATGCAGGAGATATCGGGAGAAGAAAATGTTCGTAATGATACTGACGATCAGGTCGAGCATCAGAACAAAAGCAAAGCCTTTAACTGCACCGGTTCCCAGACCGAACATGACTGCCGCTGCAATAAAGGTCGTTACATGCGCATCCATAACGGTACGGAAGGAGACTCTGCTGCCGGCTTTAACCGCGGACAGAATGCTTTTTCCGCTTCTAAGCTCTTCTTTGATCCGCTCGTCGGTAATGATGTTGGCATCTACCGCCATACCAATACCTAAGATGAAAGCGGCTATACCCGGCAATGTCAGGGTTACACCTGCAAAATAGAAGAAGGCAATCAGCAGCCAGGTGTATACAATCAAGGTGAAGCTTGCGATCAATCCCGGAATTCGGTACACCAGAATCATGAAAGCCAGAATGATCAACGAGCCAATGATACCGGCTTGCAAAGTTTGATCCAGTGACAGCTTACCTAGCGTGGCACCTACACTTTGCGAATATTTCTCGGTTAGTTTGAGTGGCAGAGCACCCAGATTAATCTTATCACTCAAATCTTTAGCCTGATCTTTGGTGTATCCTCCACTGATCGAGGCTGTGCCGTCAGTGAGCACAGCTCGTACCACTGGAGCATAGAGCAGCGTATCGTCCATGAAGATCGCAAGCTCCTTATTGAGGAGGCGAGTTGTGATATCTGCGAGCTTCGACTTATCTTTAACTTTAATGCTTACTTCATAATATTGATTCAATTGGTCAGGATGGTAAGAAGCGCCGTTCTCAGCGAACTCATTTCCGTACAATTCAATCTTGTTGTATTGACCCGCACTCTTCTCCGTCCCATCCTTGCTTCGGAACGTTAGCGTTGCAGGTTCTTGCATTTTCTGGCGAACAACCTTCTCGTCCGTTACACCAGGCATTTTCAGACGAATACGGTTCGTCCCTTCCGTTGTAACGTCAGGTTCACTTGTTCCGAGCTTATTTGCCCGTTTCTCAATGCTCTTTGCCGTCTCCTGCAAAGCATCCTTGGTTACCTTACCGCCAGCTTCGATTGGAGTAGCTTCATACAGAATCTCGAAGCCTCCCTTCAGATCCAGACCAAGGTTAATGTCCTTAAGCAAACTGGGGGTTGTCCCTACCATAACCGCCGCGGTCACTACCACAACGACTAGGAATGTGATGATCCTTTTCATCCCGTTCTTTGTTCCCCTTTCATTCTCAATATTCCTATTATAGCACGTGGGAAAAGACCGTCAATTTATCAAATATTGCCGGACAAAAAAAATCCCATTAATCAAAACGGGATCCACGATAGGCGGAAAGCGTTAAAAAATTCATGAATTGTGTAGCTTTCAGTGACATGATGTCGTTAACAAGCTGGTAAAGGGGCGGTATGCCTGACTTCTCATATTTTGAACTGATACAATCCCAGATATCCGAATGGGTAACGTGTTCGTAGCCAATCAAATGGAATTCCTCCGCTTTGCTCCGGCAAAGCTGCTCAATAGACTGGATCAGCTGTGCTTCGGTGAAATCTTCTTCGTCCATGGGAGTCCTCCTTCTTAAGCACATCTCTGTAGCTTTCGTCTCTATTACATTCCACTTCATCTTACTAATTCCTGCCTGACAAGTCCAGGCATTTCGGGCATAACCTCATTCAAGCTGAAAGGCTGAGATTCCTGAATTCACAAAACGGTGTCATGAACCCGGACAGGTCCCGCATATGGTTAAGCTAGAGCATGTCTATATAGTAATTTCTTGACTATGACACATGGGGGAAGAGGGAGAAATGTGAACAAGCAATCTTTTATCCATGGGACAATGATTCTTCTTGCAGCTGGTCTAATTAATCGGATTCTTGGTTTCATCCCCCGAATAATTCTACCGCGTATCATTGGCGCTGAAGGTGTTGGTTTATATCAGCTGGGGTACCCATTCTTTCTGGTTATAGTCACGATCATCTCAGGAGGAATCCCGCTTGCGATCAGTAAGCTTGTGGCTGAAGCGGAGTCGGAAGGTCAACCCGACAGATCCAGGGCAATACTTCGGACGAGTCTTATCTTCTCGATAAGCGCGGGTTTTTTATTTACCTTCTTGTGCCTGTTCGGAGCATCGTGGATTACCCGGAACATTCTGCCGGACAGCCGGGTCTATCATACCTTTATCAGTATGAGCCCTATGATCGTCATTATCGCTGTGTCTTCGGTCTACCGGGGGTATTTCCAAGGCAAACAAGATATGATTCCGTCGGCGACCTCATCCATCATGGAGACACTAACGCGTATCCTATGCGTACTATGGTTCTCCTATTTATTATTCCCCATGGGCGTTGCTTATGGAGCAGCAGGGGCTATGCTCGGGGTAGTAGCCGGTGAGATCGTAGGCATGCTGGTTCTGCTGTGGCAGATGAGAAGATTGAAGCGTCAGGAACGAAATGACCATTCCGGCCTTCTATTAGAGCAGTCACACTCCAGTCATCTAGAGCAGCCACATTCCAATCACCCTAACTCGGTCCGGAGAACATTGAGACGGATTCTCGGGATAGCTTTGCCTGTCACAGGTGGACGATTGGTTGGTTCACTCTCCTACTTGCTCGAATCTATCACCACCGCGCAAAGCCTTGCCATAGCTGGAATAGCTACGGCCATTGCGACGGCTCAATACGGTGCCCTTCAGGGAATGATTATTCCACTTTTATTACTGCCCGGAGCACTTACTTCATCTCTTGCCGTGTCCTTGGTTCCTTCCCTCGCAGAAGCACAGGCACGTGGAGATATGCGGACCATTCACAAGAGATTGCATCAATCCATCAAGCTGGCCCTGGTATCAGGGGCTCCTTTTGCTGTAATTATGTATGTAATGGCAGAACCATTATGCGTTCTGCTGTATAAGAATAGCGAAATCGCCGGTATGTTAAAGCTGATGGCTCCTTTTGCAATACTCATTTATTTACAGGGTCCGCTACAAGCAGCACTTCAGGCTTTAGATCAACCTGGAAAGGCATTAACAAATACCCTAATCGGTGCAGTCGTAAAAATTGGATTAATCCTGTATCTGGCATCAAATCCGGCGCTGGGCATTTATGGAGCCATCATAGCTATTATTGTCAACATTGTTATCGTGACGCTTCTGCATGCGGGAGCCGTGGCTGTTGCCCTCAAGTACCACATTCCTTGGATGGATTTCTTTAAAGTATCCGGAGTGATGATCATCATGGCTGGAGCAGTCAGCCTCATTTATCATGAAGTTTCACTGGGTTCGCAAATTTGGCTAAAGTTCGCGGCATCAGCTGTACTTGGAGGAATCCTGTACCTCATCCTTGTAGCTTTGCTCGGACTTGTGGACCGCAGTGATTTACAGAGAGTGCCTTTTATCGGCAGGTGGTTTACATGAGAGGTACATGTTTTGGACTTTAAAAAATGCGCTTATTCACCCGTAACAATGTACATCCTGCCTCTATGATCCACCGTGCACAGGTTGACTTCCTTGAAGTGCTTTAGACCTTGAAATTGAATTTGGTTCTTTAGCCAAAAACGTGTCTGGCTAATTTGCTCCAAGTTCTTATCGAGTACTTTTCCATTCATAATCAGGGGTAAAGGCAGCGAGGCATATTTGATTTGTGCGGGCACGTCTTTTCCTCCCTATCCAGATTATTTTTCAGATATCCAAGTACATGTATTCTTCCCTCAGCCTTACGGCTAATGCAGAAGTAACTTCTTTAAATAGCGGTGGTTTTTACAGAATAATCAAATAACCTTAACCACTTGGTAATATCAGAATAGGCTTGACCATACAATGAAATATCAAAAGCTTGAGCTAAGGAGGAGCTATTCATGGAGTACAAGCGCCGTATGCTTCCGTTTCGCATCTCTCACCCAACCGTGTCCGGCCTCTGGTATAGTTTTTTGTGGATGATGATTGGAGCATTGATCCTATCTTTGTTCCTTCATCTCAGTCAAATGCAGGAGGATAATCTATCTGTATACACCTACCTGACTCATGCTTTATCCATTGGATTCGGAGGGATTGCTGCCGGCAAAAGATCAGGCCGAAAGGGATGGTATCAAGGTGGGCTGGTTGGTGTCCTGTACGGGATTATTGTACTGCTTATCAGCTTCTTGGCCTTGGATTCACAGCTTATTTTGAACGACTTTCTATTACTGCTACCCGCATCCCTTATTGGGATGGTTGGGGGCGTAATGGGCGTGAATTTACAAAAGTAATACAAATTCCAAGAAGCGGTTGGTTAGTTCAGGATTATTTCTGATTACCCCGAAATATGTTAAACTGATGTAATCCGTGTTAAATATAAGGGGGAAAAATCGGCGTTGCTTTATCATTCCATGACAACCGTTTCGCTTTTCACAGCAGGTGTTGCTATACTGCTAATCTGGTTTGGTTCCGCCAGAAATCCGTTTGTAGCTGCATATGCATTTATTCGCGAGCTTATTTTTTCCAGAAGGTTCCTGGTTCTATTTGCCTTAATGGTCGGCGTTCTGCTCGTTAACAGTTTTGAGCTTAAATGGGAAGCTGAACTAGGGACACCAACAGATTTCACACCCTGGTTTCTTGCTATAGAAGGACATTTCGTACAACATTTTCAGCAGTTCTTTCATGCCCATTGGATAACTGAAGTCACGGCCTTTTTCTATGTTGTTGTTTTTCAGGCGCTGCTTATTGCTTCGCTAGGCATTTATGCAAGCGGTAAGAACACCGTTTTTGTTCATGCTGTATGTTATACAGTGATCCTGAATTATTTAGTAGCTATACCTTTCTATCTGTTCTTTCCAATCAATGAAGTATGGTCTTATGCCCCTTCAGGCGCAGAATTCTATATGTATGAAGTTTTCCCTAATTTTGACGCGGCTTACCGCCCATTATCTGGGATTAACAACTGCTTCCCAAGCCTTCATACGTCTATTTCTGTCTCAATGGCTATTCTTGCCGTTCGCTCGGGCAATCGCCGCTGGGCGCTTGCGGCTGGTGTGAGTGCCTTTATTATTGTCTTTGCTATCTTCTATATGGGTATTCATTGGCTTACGGATATGATTGGAGGACTGGTCTTAGCTACAATAGCCACAACGCTGGCAGTTCGATGGGCTCAGCGTTCAGCTCAGCCAGCAACTCTGCCTCTGAATGTGGAGTCATCGATATAAGCACAATCTAAACCAATAAAATGAGCCTGCTCTAATTAGAGCAGGCTCATTATGATTTAGCTGGCAGATCCAGTCGTATCTGCTGTACTGATACTATGGCTGATTGCGCTTCGTTCAAATGTAAGCTTGGTTACATCGTTCACTTTTAGCACGACCGTATCATCTGTAAGCTCGGTAATCGTACCGTGCAAACCTCCGATGGTTACGATTCTGTCGCCCTTCTTCAAAGCACTAAGCATGTTTTTTCTAGTATTTTGCTTCTTCTTCTGTGGACGAATCAACAAGAAGTAGAATACAACAAACATCAGAACAAACGGAATGATGATGCTGTACAAATCTTGGCCTGGCGCTGCGGCAGCGGCTGCATATTGAAACATTGATGTTCCCCCCTTTCTTCTCTAGTAAAAAATCCCCTTAGAAGCCTTTGTCGTTGTCTAGCAGACCGTACTGTTCGAAAAATTCATCCCGGAAGTCAAGCAGCCGGTCATCCATGATCGCTTGACGCACGTTCTTCATAAGATCGAGCAGGAAGTGCAGATTATGATACGTCGTTAACCGAAGTCCAAAAGTCTCATCCGCTTTGATAAGGTGACGCAAATAAGCACGGGAATAATTTCGGCAAGTATAACAGCTGCATTCCGGATCCAAAGGTCCAAAATCATTAGCATACTTGGCATTACGAACAACAAGCCGGCCTTGACTCGTCATTGTTGTGCCATTGCGTGCAATTCTGGTTGGAAGCACACAATCGAACATATCAATTCCCCGAATTGAGCCTTCAATAAGCGCATCCGGAGAGCCAACACCCATTAAATACCTCGGCTTGTTCGCGGGAAGCAGCGGTACTGTATAGTCCAGCACCTCATACATCAGGTGTTTGGGCTCACCTACACTCAGTCCACCAATAGCATACCCCGGAAAATCCAGGGAAGTCAAATCGGCAGCACTCTGTCTTCGCAGATCTTCATACATGCCCCCCTGCACAATCGCGAACAGGGCTTGGTCATGAGGTCTTACATGGCTTTCAAGACACCGTTCTGCCCAGCGGGAAGTCCGCTCTAAAGATTTCTTCACATACTCGTGATCTGCCGGATAAGGAGCACATTCATCAAACGCCATCATGATGTCGGAACCAAGGGCGTTCTGAATTTCCATAGCAACTTCCGGGGAAAGGAACAGCTTCTCGCCGCTGAGATGAGACCGGAAATGAACTCCTTCCTCCGTGATCTTTCTCATTTCACTTAAGGAGAAGACTTGGAATCCGCCGCTGTCAGTCAGTATTGCACGGTCCCAGTTCATAAACTTATGAAGTCCACCGGCCTCACGAATAATCTCATGTCCGGGGCGAAGGAACAGATGGTACGTATTACTGAGAATAATCTTGGCATCCATCTCTTTAAGCTCTTCAGGACTCATGGTCTTCACTGTAGCCTGAGTTCCCACAGGCATAAAGGTAGGCGTCTCTATAATCCCATGGGGAGTATGAACCCGGCCCAGTCTGGCACCAGATTGCTTACATGTCTTTATATGTTCGTAGGTTACAGCTGCTGTCAATATCATCAACCATCCTCTAAGGCTTAGTAAATAAACATGGCATCGCCGAAGCTGAAGAAACGGTATTTCTTCTCAATCGCTTCTCGGTATGCGTTCAATATATTTTCTCTCCCTGCAAGTGCACTAACCAGCATTACCAGCGTCGACTTGGGAAGATGAAAATTCGTTATTAAGGCATCTACAAGGCCGTACTTGTAGCCAGGGTAGATAAAAATTTGCGTCCATCCGCTGCTCTTCACAATGGGTCCATCGCCACAACTCTGACTTACAGTCTCCAGTGTTCTTGCCGAGGTGGTCCCTACCGCAATCACTCTGCCGCCACGGGCTCGTGTCTCATTCAGGATATCCGCTGTTTCCTGTGGAAGAATATAATACTCTTCGTGCATGACATGGTCTTCTACACGATCAACAGACATAGGTCTGAAAGTACCCAATCCCACATGCAGAGTTACAAAGGCAATTGAAATCCCCTTGGCGCGAATCCGATCCAGCAGCTCTTCTGTAAAATGAAGACCAGCAGTAGGAGCAGCAGCAGAACCCTCATGACGAGCGTATACCGTCTGGTAGCGCTCTTTATCTTCAAGCTTTTCTTTGATATACGGTGGAAGAGGCATTTGGCCCAGGCGATCCAGAATTTCATTGAAAATTCCCTCGTATGAGAACTTGAGAACTCGTCCGCCCAGCTCGCCTTCTTCTATAATTGTTGCCTTAAGCTCATCACCAAATACGATGACGGAGCCCTTTTTCAGTTTTTTACCAGGCTTAACAAGGACTTCCCACTGATCTTCCCCCAAGCTCTTAAGCAGCAGAACTTCTGCCTTGGCTCCGGTATCTTCCTTCACCCCGAACAGCCTTGCCGGGATTACCCGTGTGTCATTAAGCACCAGCGTATCCCCAGGGTTCAAATAATCAACAATTTCAGAGAAGATATGGTCTTCAGTACTTCCATCCTTCTTATTCAAGGTAAGCAAGCGTGAAGATGTTCTTTCCAGCAAAGGGGTCTGGGCTATAAGCTCTTCTGGTAGTTCAAAATCATATAAGTCTACGTTCATGATGCCGCTTCATTCCTTCGTTATAGTCACATTTTGATAATAATGCTGCAAAATGGTTTTGTAATCTTTGCCTTCTTCAGCCATTCCTTTAGCGCCCCATTGTGATAATCCGATCCCATGGCCGTTACCACGTCCAGTGAACATAAAGGCATTGCTGTCATCTATAACCCTGGCTTCGTTAGAGCCGCTAAGGACAACCATGTCCCCACCACTTATACTTTGTGTTCCAGATGCGGAGATTACTTTAGTCCCCGCTTGTGCTGTGCCTGTACCTGTCTGATTCCCGGCACCTAGTACAGTATACCTTCCGGTTGCTGTAATATCAAACAGGGTACTTGGCAAGCTGCCAAGAGCAGAACGATACAGGTCCGGATATTTAACATCAAGAACTTGTCCATTCGCTTTCACTTGAATGGCGCGGCCGGAAGGCCCACGCTGAGCAACCTCCAGTGACAATATAGGCGAGCTAACTGAAGTCGTGGTTTTCCCTTTAAGAGATTGAATTAATTGATCTGAGGTAAAAGGACCTTTGATCCAGGCGTATTCATTGGACTGATCCACCTTCTCAAGAACAATAGCCTGATCGCCAGGGTTCATTTTGGCAATAGGCGTCTCTCCTGATTGTACTACCGGCAGAGCTCTTACATTCGTATCATTCGCGGTCACAGTCAGGTACGGCAGCCCTGCGGGATTCTTGGTCCCCGTTAATTTCGTATTATCTTCACGAATATAACCCGTCTTGCCATTCGCGAGCAGTACATGGTACCACATTTTGAGTCCTGCCTGCGCGGCCTTATCCTCATCACTCTTTACAGCTTGGTAAGTAGCGTCTGTATTCTTCCACACTTCAGTAGAATCTGCCGCCATTCCTCCACTGTTGGACGAGAACAAGCCTTCTATTAACTTTCCGTTGCTCTTAAGCACTTCACCTGAAGTACTGTCAACCGCCTTTATTATGCTGGCGGCTTCTTTCTCAACCCCGTTATAGGCCTGACTTAATGTCGTATCTACTAGCCCCGCTACTTTGAACTTGGTAGCCCCCTGATACAAGGCATACGTTCTTGCTGCTACAGCTTGAGCTTTAAGTGCTTCCTGCGGCCAAGATGAATAGACCTCTCCTCCGACTACGGAGTACAAGTACTTGTCCAGAGGAAGCTCATTGACAACGGCCAGCTGCCCGTTCACACGGCTAAGCTCGAAGCCGCCTCTATATTTGCGTGAAGAACGCTCCACAAGTTGAATACTGTCTGAATCAGAGTCATTCCCTTGGATCCACAGCACGGCTCCGTTGCCGTTCACTGAGAAATGCTTGACCGGAGATGGGCTTGATAAATTCAAGGTGACATCAGAGCGAAGAATTACGCTCGCGCGGGTCTGATTGGCTGGCTGGAGAGATAATCCCGGAACACTCGCAGTCAGCTGGGATTCCACTTGATCAAGCTCTTCAGACGTAGTAGCATCCCCAACCCACACTTCATACTTTGATGGACCGGACAGGACAACTACAGCATCAGTTCCTTGGGATGCAATTCGCTCCCTGATTTGGTCTGCTTCCTGCTGATTTGCAAATGTTCCTGCAGACAGATACAGTCCTCCCTTGGCCTCTGGAGCGGCCGCCCCGCTTAGGCCGAGTGCCTGTCCGGTTCTTGCTGCCGCCTTCTGCGCTTCAGAAGCCGAAACATAAGGACCACTGTAAATTTGGTACAGAGTGGTTCCTGATTGACTGACAGCAAAGATCAGCGGCTTATCGGCAGTTGATTGAAGCTTCTTCGCTGAATCTGATGCTTTTTTCCAATCTGCCGTCTCCATGACCTTGACCTTGAACCCATCCATACTGAATCTTGCTTTCTCTCCCGCCGCAAGTTTGACCCAAGATCCCGCGTCTCCTTTAGGAGAAGCTGTCCAGGCCGATGTGGATATGAAGGTTACTGCGGGTACAGTGGATTTATAAGTACTGCCGGCATCAACAAACAAAGCGACACGAACAGTGTCCGTAGTTGTTGGTGCGGCATAAGCTGATGATTGCATCATACCGAGTAACAATACCCCTGCCAGTAATCCTTTTCCTATTGTTAGCAGCTTGCTCTTGTTACGTGATTGCTCCATGGTAATGATAATCCTCCCTCACAGATGTGTTCTCATCAAGTATTACATCTTCTCAGGTACAGGCAGTCCGAGATGTGCGTAAGCCGCGGCGGTAACCATGCGACCACGCGGGGTCCGCTGAAGAAATCCGATCTGCAGCAAATAAGGCTCATACACATCTTCAATAGTCTGGCTCTCTTCCCCGATCGTGGCGGCAATCGTATCCAGTCCAACCGGACCTCCGCGAAAGCTCATAATCATAGCTTTTAGCATCTTGTGGTCAATCAAGTCGAGTCCCATCGGGTCTACCTGCAGCATTCTAAGCGCTTCATTAGCTATATCCGCCGTAATGATTCCATCTCCACGTACCTGGGCATAATCCCTTACTCGCTTGAGCAGCCGGTTAGCGATACGCGGGGTCCCTCTGGATCTGAGGGCAACTTCCTCCGCCGCATTTCCGAGGATTTCAATACCAAGAATATCAGCACCCCTGCTTACAATGTAGCTAAGCTGGTCCACGGTGTAGAACTCGAGGCGGCTGACCACTCCGAAACGGTCTCTAAGCGGAGCTGACAATAACCCCGCACGTGTCGTCGCCCCTATTAAAGTGAAGGGTGGTAGATCCAATCTGACCGAACGGGCACTGGGCCCTTTGCCAATCATGATATCCAGCGCGAAATCTTCCATGGCGGGATATAATACTTCCTCAACGGTCCGGTGAAGACGGTGGATCTCATCGATGAACAGCACATCCCCTTCCTGCAAATTCGTTAGCAGAGCCGCAAGATCCCCCGGCCGCTCAATTGCGGGACCGGAGGTGGTCCGCAGGTTCACACCTAGCTCATTCGCAATAATGTTAGCTAGCGTCGTCTTACCAAGTCCCGGAGGGCCATAGAGCAGAACATGGTCCAGTGCTTCTTTTCTCATCTTGGCGGCTTCAATATATATTTTTAAATTTTCCTTAACTTGGTCCTGTCCAATATATTCAGCCAAATAACGGGGACGAAGGCTTAATTCAACCGCCTGGTCTTCCATCATTAGATTGGCCGAAATAATGCGGTCATCCATCAGTGTACTCCCCCTCTGTCCTTACTTAGCCCGCATACAGCATTCTGAGTGCTTTCTTCATTACGGAGTCAACCGGCTCATCCGGTACAATTCCATCTTTCAAAGTCTGCCAAACCTTGTCCAGCTCAGCATCCGTATAACCTAAAGCTCTCAATCCTTCTTTGGCTTCATGCCAGCCTGTAGAGACTGGATTGAACAGATCATGCTGATCATTATCTACTTGAACAAATAATGGGGTATTCGCAATCCCGTCCAGCTTGTCTTTCAGATCAAGAATGATACGCTGCGCGGTCTTCTTCCCGATTCCCGGCAGCTTCGTAAGGAATGTGATGTTCTCTTGATATATCGCGGCTACCACACTGTCAGGCGTACCTCCGCCAAGAATACCGAGTGCCACGCGCGGCCCAATTCCCGATACCTCAATTAACTTGCGGAACAGCTTCTGCTCCTCCCTTGTAGGGAAGCCAAACAGAAGAATCGCATCCTCCCGTACGTGATGATGAATATAAGCCGTGACCATATCGTCACTTTTGGCAAAAGCATACGGATTAGGACAGAACACCCGGTAGCCAACATTCTGCACATCCATAACGACATACTCGGTTTCATAGTGGACAATATGTCCCTTTAGGTAATCTATCATGAACGCAATACCTCGTTTATCTTGGAATTTAGTGTGCTGGAATGAGCATGGCAAATGGCAATCGCCAGCGCATCCGCAACATCATCGGGCTTTGGCACAGCCTGCAGCTTTAAGAAGATCTTGGTCATTTCCTGGACCTGCTTCTTCTCTGCTTTACCGTAACCGACAATGGCCTGCTTCACCTGCATCGGAGTATATTCCCCTATAGGCAACCCTCTCTGAATGGCAGCCAGGACAAGTACGCCTCTGGCCTGACTCACTGACATAGCCGTCGTCACATTTCGATTGAAGAACAGCTTCTCAAGTGCCACCGCATCCGGCTTATACTTGTCCATCAGCTGTCCAATTGCTTCGTATACATGCAGCAGCCGTTCTTCTTCGGGGGTGTTCTTCTCTGTCTGGATACATCCATATTGAACCGGAATGCATCTGCTTCCCTGCTTATCAATGAAACCGAAACCAACAATCGCAATTCCGGGGTCTATACCTAAAATTCGCAAACGTAATCTCTCCTATAGTTCATAAAGCGAACATATGTATTCACTCTATTATAACAAAAGATAGGGCAGCATAGAGGAAAAAGTTAATATCCGGTTGTCTAAAGCACAAAAAAGAGACGTTTGTCACGTCCCTTCCTTATGCCCAGCGGCTATTCAGTTCAACTTTATCGCCTTCTGTGAGACCGTAGTGGCGTAGTCGCTAAAAGTAGACAATACACTGTTATACTCCTCAACATCCTGAATTCTAATTCCTTGTCTGATCTGATTCACGATATCCTCAGGCAGTGCACTCTCCATGGATTCAATATCCAGCTGGAAAAACGTACGCATAACCTTCTCATCTTTGGGCGGTCCTTCAAATAGACTGAGGTTTCCTTTATGATCCAGGCCTATATAGCCCGATCGCTTACATATATCGGACAAGTCCACAATATGATGATCGAACCACACCTCTCCCCCGGCATCTACACGTCCGGTCCAATCCGGATGCTTGTTCTGCAGGTCGGCAATTTCCTTACCTTTCATGTCACCCAGAACCTGGCTCTCTTCCCCGCAAGTATATATTTTATTCAAATGAACCGTTCTGACCCGATTCGTCTCATTAATGGCTTGCCTGAACTCCTTGGATGAGACGTGATCATAAGCCGTCTGAAGATTAGCCAATGTCTCAAGAACAGCCGGCTCTTCACGAGTCATTACTGTCTCTAATTTGTCCGAGAGGGGCATACCCAGCCAAGCCAGCAAAGCTACAATACCGCAAGCGGATACAGTCCATATCGCCTTTCTCCATCTTCTCCAGCGCCTCTTGAAGTTCTTCTTAATTCGGAAAATATTCACGACAATCCCCTTCTTACAAGCTTTATTACTTATTGTGACCTTGGAATTGATGGAATATACAGCAGCTTCTACGCCTGCAAGAATCCGTTTAAGTGCTGTTTATATTCGGCGTGCATAATCAGAACCATAAAAGCCCGAAGGAGGCACCTTATGCGCTTGCTAGAGCTGGTATCCGTTGGCTCAAATTTAATTTTTCTTGCTATATTGATTCTTCGACGAATCGGAAATAAACGCTTAACTGCGTTATCCGCAGCTATTTCAGTAACGATTGCATTTCTGCAAATTACGCTCGAGAACTACAGATGGCAGATGGTTCCTAGCTATATCGTTACATTAGGGCTGGTACTATATGCGCTCAAGAATTTGTTCAGGAGCAGTCATAAGCCCAGAGATTCCTTTGCTACAGGACAGCATAAATTTTGGGCATTTGGGAAATTCCTTCTGCTGGGCATCAGCTGTATCATCACCATATTGCCTCCTCTGGCTTTACCTGTCTTTAAATTTGAAGCACCTACCGGGTCTTACGCGGTCGGAACTGTTCAGTATCACTGGAAAGACTCCGCACGGGATCGGGAACTGAATATCCAGGTATGGTATCCGGCTGATCATACGGAAGGTAAGTCACATGCACCCTACTCACCCGACCTGAGCGACCTTGCAAAGGGCCTCAGTCAGACCTATTCTATACCCAGATTTCTGTTTGATTATATTGGACTTGTTCAAACCCCAGCCTATCTGAATGCACCTATTTCTCATCGAAAAGCTAACTATCCAGTCATTCTATTCTCACATGGATTCCCTGGTGGACGTTATACAAGCACCTTTCAGACTACAGAACTCGCCAGCCACGGATTCATTGTAATCTCAGTGGAACATACCGATGGGTCATTAACAACCGTTTTCCCAGGAGGTAAATATATTGGTGTTGATCCGAACTTACCTCACTATGCGGACCTAACCGCTTGGGATCAGCTAGTTAATAACATCTGGGTCAAGGATACCGAGTTTGTTATAGATAAGCTGGAGCAGATTAATCGGGACGATCCACAGAATATATTTGCAGGCCGGTTGGATCTACAGCGAATCGGAATGCTGGGTCACTCCTTTGGAGGCGCTAATGCTGCACAAGTCATGCTTGAGGACCCTCGTATACGAGCCGCTATTAACATGGACGGAACATTTTTTGGAACGGGAGATTTAAGCCACGGGCTGCCAAGGCCCTTTCTATTTATGAGCTCTGATCCGCCCATCACAAGCGATGATCTTCTGGCTAATCCATCCGACAGTGAACTTGCCGCAAACGGATTAACACGTGACGAATATAGACTTCTTCAGCAAATTCCTATTCGGAAGCAGGAGGCGCTTCAAAACGGAGGTCAAGAGCTCATTATTCCTCATGCAGATCATTTAACCTTTAGCGACTTCTATCTGATCTTCCCGATACTTTCTTGGATGAATGGCCATTTCAATAACCGTGAAGCTCAACGTTCGATAAATGAACTAACACTCTCATTCTTCATGAAAAATCTGAACTATAAGGAGTAAAGTGAGCAGATTGGATTCTGTAAAAAAGCAAAAACTCCAAGGATATTCATCCTTGGAGTCTAATTGACTAAGTTGGTACCGGCGAGAGGACTCGAACCTCCACGGTTTCCCACTCGATTTTGAGTCGAGCGCGTCTGCCATTCCGCCACGCCGGCATATTGAATTAAAATGAAAATGGCGCGCCCTAAGAGATTCGAACTCCTGACCTTTTGATTCGTAGTCAAACGCTCTATCCAGCTGAGCTAAGGGCGCAAATAATGGAGCGGACGACGGGAATCGAACCCGCGACCCTCGCCTTGGCAAGGCGATGCTCTACCGCTGAGCCACGTCCGCAAATGGTGCGCGTGGAGGGACTTGAACCCCCACGTCAAAGACGCTAGATCCTAAGTCTAGTGCGTCTGCCAATTCCGCCACACGCGCACAAGTAACACTGTTCACCCTGACAATCAAGGTAAATGGTGAGCCATGAAGGACTCGAACCTTCGACACCCTGATTAAAAGTCAGGTGCTCTACCAACTGAGCTAATGGCTCTCATCTAAGAAGTAATAAATTTCGGAGCCGACGGGATACTCTTCACTTCGTTACGAGACTGCGGAGTATTCCTATCGAAGCTTATGCTCCGACGAACCCTTATGGATTCAAATCCCGATACAGAAGGATGTTAATGGCGGAGCCGACGGGATTCGAACCCGCGGTCTCCTGCGTGACAGGCAGGCATGTTAGGCCTCTACACCACGGCTCCACACTCATTGTGAATCCCATAATCTTTCTTGGGATTAATTGCGGGGGCAGGATTTGAACCTGCGGCCTTCGGGTTATGAGCCCGACGAGCTACCGGGCTGCTCCACCCCGCGTCAGTATAACAATATGGTGGAGGCTGAGGGGATCGAACCCCCGACCCTCTGCTTGTAAGGCAGATGCTCTCCCAGCTGAGCTAAGCCTCCATAAAATGAGATTTGAAGCTCTTATTGAAAGTGGTGACCCGTAGGGGATTCGAACCCCTGTTACCTCCGTGAAAGGGAGGTGTCTTAACCCCTTGACCAACGGGCCACAATAAAATCCAGGTTGATGATTAGATCAGCCTGAACTAATCTGTGTAAATGGCTCCCCGAACAGGACTCGAACCTGTGACAACTCGATTAACAGTCGAGTGCTCTACCAACTGAGCTATCAGGGAATAAAGGTAATCGCTTGGCGGCGTCCTACTCTCCCAGGACCCTGCGGTCCAAGTACCATCGGCGCTGGAGGGCTTAACGGTCGTGTTCGGGATGGGTACGTGTGGAACCCCTCCGCCATCGCCACCAAACGGGATTTTTCCGGGTCAATACTCCCTGAATCACTTCAGGAAAATATCCGACCTTAGAAAACTCATCGCTGCGAGAAAATATCAGACCTTATCAAGGCATGCAGCTTAAAATCGGTTCAGGCTTGATCACCTGAAAACTAGATACGAAACGAACTTGCGTGTGCCCCATTGTTCTCGGGGTTCTTAGAATATGCTTCCGAAGTAGTTTCACTTCGTGAAACTTTGAGGATAAGCCCTCGACCGATTAGTACTGGTCAGCTCCATGCATTGCTGCACTTCCACCCCCAGCCTATCTACCTCGTCGTCTTCAAGGGGTCTTACATACTGGGAAATCTCATCTTGAGGGGGGCTTCACGCTTAGATGCTTTCAGCGCTTATCCCTTCCGCACTTAGCTACCCAGCTGTGCTCCTGGCGGAACAACTGGTGCACCAGCGGTGCGTCCATCCCGGTCCTCTCGTACTAAGGACAGCTCCTCTCAAATTTCCTACGCCCACGACAGATAGGGACCGAACTGTCTCACGACGTTCTGAACCCAGCTCGCGTACCGCTTTAATGGGCGAACAGCCCAACCCTTGGGACCTACTTCAGCCCCAGGATGCGATGAGCCGACATCGAGGTGCCAAACCTCCCCGTCGATGTGGACTCTTGGGGGAGATAAGCCTGTTATCCCCAGGGTAGCTTTTATCCGTTGAGCGATGGCCCTTCCATGCGGTACCACCGGATCACTAAGCCCGACTTTCGTCCCTGCTCGACTTGTCAGTCTCGCAGTCAAGCTCCCTTATGCCTTTGCACTCTTCGAATGATTTCCAACCATTCTGAGGGAACCTTGGGGCGCCTCCGTTACTCTTTAGGAGGCGACCGCCCCAGTCAAACTGCCCACCTGACACTGTCCCCATACCGGATTACGGTACCAGGTTAGAACTCCGATACGATCAGGGTGGTATCCCAACGTTGCCTCCACAGAAGCTGGCGCTCCTGCTTCTTAGGCTCCCACCTATCCTGTACAAATCGTATCAAAGTCCAATATCAAGCTGCAGTAAAGCTCCATGGGGTCTTTCCGTCTTGTCGCGGGTAACCTGCATCTTCACAGGTATTAAAATTTCACCGGATCTCTCGTTGAGACAGCGCCCAAGTCGTTACGCCATTCGTGCGGGTCAGAATTTACCTGACAAGGAATTTCGCTACCTTAGGACCGTTATAGTTACGGCCGCCGTTTACTGGGGCTTCGGTTCATAGCTTCGGGATTACTCCCTAACCACTCCCCTTAACCTTCCAGCACCGGGCAGGCGTCAGCCCGTATACTTCGCCTTGCGGCTTCGCACAGACCTGTGTTTTTGCTAAACAGTCGCTTGGGCCTTTTCACTGCGGCCCCCTCGTGCTATTCACACTACCGGGGCACCCCTTCTCCCGAAGTTACGGGGTCATTTTGCCGAGTTCCTTAACGAGAGTTCTTCCGCGCGCCTTAGAATTCTCTTCTCGCCTACCTGTGTCGGTTTGCGGTACGGGCACCTTCTCCTGACTAGAGGCTTTTCTTGGCAGTGTGAGATCATGACCTTCGCTACTGTAATTTTCACTCCCCATCACAGCCCAGCCTTAACGGTGTGCGGATTTGCCTACACACCAGCCTCACTGCTTGGACAGACATCCATCAGTCTGCGTCACTACCCTGCTGCGTCACCCCATCGCTCATAACGGATTACGGTGGTACAGGAATTAGGGCCTGTTGTCCTTCGACTACGCCTTTCGGCCTCGCCTTAGGTCCCGACTTACCCTGAGCGGACGAACCTTCCTCAGGAACCCTTAGGCTTTCGGCGGATCAGATTCTCACTGATCTTTTCGTTACTCATACCGGCATTCTCACTTGTGTACGCTCCAGCGCTCCTTACGGTACACCTT
>NZ_CP194782.1:765000-1292500 GCF_050995535.1 Paenibacillus sp. SN-8-1 | reverse complement strand
TTCTTCCCTCCATAACCTATAGGAGCTGTGTTATTCTTCAACCCATTACCCGGAGAGCTTTCTGCATGGGGAACAGCCGTGTTTCCATTCCCACTTCCAGCTGATGGAATGTTTACAATGTCTCCGACATTCAACACATCAGGATTTGAAAGCTGCGGGTTAGCATTGATCAACGTTTGCAGCGGGATTCCCCAAGCGTTGGACAATTTCCAGAGGGTATCCCCTGACTTAACCGCATGCTTGTAAAGCACATTTTCACCCCCACCTATAGAAACGCCCATAGAAGGTACCTTCACTTTATCACCAACATTTAATTGTTCCGGATTCGCAATCTGCGGGTTGGCATCAATCAACTTTTGCAGCGGCACGGCATACTTCTTAGATAAATCATACATTGTATCTCCCTGTTGCACGATGTGTAGTTTCACGCGACAAAGACCTCCTAAAATTCTTCTTAGGGCCGTGATATTCGCCCGTTGCCCATTTAATACATCCTATGCAGTAGCCCGGGTTTTGACATCCTAGAAAATAAAAAAATCCTCTCTACCCTACTAAGGATAGAAAGGATCTCCACTTAAAAGATACGAAAATCAAGGTTATTCCCAGACTTTTACTCCGTCTTTGTCAACAATACTTCTAAATTCATCAAGCAAACGAAGAGTAATCGGTCCTGCGTGGCCTTCGCCAATAATACGGCCGTCTACTTCACGAACCGCTATAACCTCAGCTGCAGTTCCTGTGAGGAACACCTCGTCTGCGATATACACATCATGGAGCGTAAAAGGCTCTTCCTTCAGCTTATATCCAATTCGTTCACAGATTTCGATGATAGCCTGGCGCGTAATCCCCTCTAGCGCACCGAGGTAACATGGCGGTGTGGTGATAACTCCTCTTTTTACAATGAAAATATTATCGCCCGAGCCCTCAGTCACATACCCCTGAGCATTCATCATGATCGCTTCGCCCGCCCCAGCCAAGTTGGATTGAATCTTGACTAGAATATTATTCAAATAATTCAGCGATTTGATCTTAGGGTTGAGTGCATCAGGAATATTACGGCGAGTTGATACGGATACTGTTTTGAGGCCAGTCTTATAAGCTTCTTCGGAATAAATAGCCAGCTGCTCAGCAATGATGATTATAGATGCTTTAGGACAGCGGTTCGGATCCAGCCCCAAATTCCCTACTCCCCGGGACACAACAAGGCGAATATAGCCATCGCGCAGTTCATTGCGGCGAAGAGTCTCCACAAGAGCTTCTTCCATCTCTTGATAAGACAAAGGTATATTTAATTGTATAGATTTAGCGGAATCGTATAGCCGGTCCAAGTGCTCTTTGCACTTAAAAATATTGCCGTTATAGATGCGGATCCCTTCAAAAATACCATCCCCATACAAAAAGCCATGATCAAATACGGATACTTTCGCCCCCTCTTTGGTAACAAACTCCCCATCGAGGTATATCCACTGCTCAGCCATTAGTTCTGCACCTCCGTCATGTTATGCTCATAGGAATAGCTTAAATAAGACCCAAGAATCCGCACCTGGCAGCCCAAGGCCTCGATCTCGGCTATCGCAGCGGGAAGAAGCACAGAATCCAGGTTGTGAAGTACATCAATGTAGAAATAGTAATTTCCGAGCTTCTTCTTGGTGGGTCTGGACTCAATTCGGGACAGGTTCAATTTTCGCCATGAGAAAGCTGAGAGCACCTGGTGCAGCGCACCTGGAAAGTCAGATGGCAGAGTAACCAGAATACTGGTCTTGTCTTCGCCTGAAGGCTTCAGCTCCCCAAGCTTAGCCGGTCCGATCAAAACGAATCGGGTATAGTTATTGTCATGATCAGTCACTTTCTCAGCCAGCACATCCAGTCCATGCCGCTTCGCTCCCAGAATAGTTCCGATTGCAAGCCAGCCCTTATCCGGATTATTCTTAACTGTCTCTATCGCCTCTGAAGTACTAGGGGCATTCTCAAGATCTGCCTGCGGCATATGTGAGCGAATAAACTGCTGACACTGAGCCATAGCGACAGGATGAGAAATGACCTTGGTCACCTTCGACAGATCCAGCTTTCCATCCGGGGACAGCAATTCATCTCTTCTTCCAATCAAATTCTGTATAGAGGGATATACCCACTCTACCTGCATCGGAATATCGACTTCATGGACAAGCCAATCCATATGAAGAGAAACAGAACCTTCTATTGTATTTTCTATTGGAATCACACTATAGTCCGTGTCTCCGTTAGCTGTCGATAAGAATACATCTGAAATTTGTTTATAATGAACTAGCTCTACAGCTTCGTCTCCAAATAAATGCAGCGCTGCTTCATGGGATACAGTCCCGTCAGGTAATAGTGCAATTCTCTTCATTTGCTTCAATCTCCTTTAATGATATCCAAGAAGGAGCGCTTATCAGTACCTTCATCTATGCGGATTACACCTTCACGACTCGGCTCCAGCCACAGTGTCTTAGCGGTTATACCCTGCTCATTCAGCATTCCCAGAAGAAATTCCTCAAGCCCCTGCCCTGTTCCGGCACGCTTGTCAACAAGCGCGAGCAATGTAGGGCCTGCTCCACTTAGGGCGGCTCCAAGAGCTCCATGGTTAGCTGCCTCATTCAGAATCCGGGACATTCCCGGAATAAGAGAGGCACGGTAAGGCTGGTGTATCCGATCTTTCATTGCTGCAGAAATAAGATCAAGACGTCCTGATGAGAAAGCCGCGGTAAGCAGTGATGATCTGCTGATATTATAAACGGCGTCTGTTAATGATACTTGTTCCGGCAGCACATCTCTAGCTTTAGACGTAGATAATTGGAAATCAGGAATCGCTACCAGCACTCCAAGATCAGAAGAAGGTTCCATTCTAATATAATCAGCATGCTGGCCATCCCAAGAAGCCGCAATAATGCCTCCAAATAAAGAGGCCCCCACATTATCCGGGTGCTTCTCGAGGGCAGTCGCCATATCGAACAGCTTAGAAGAGGTTAATGGAGCTCCGATCAATTCGTTGGCTGCGACAAGCGCCCCTACGATCGCTGAAGCGCTGCTTCCAAGCCCTCTAGTTAGAGGTATATCCGAATACATTGAAATCTCAAGTTCAGGAATCGATACTCCGGCTTCCTCGAAAACAGATTGAGCAACTTGATAGATCAGATTGCTCTTATCTAAGGGAATCCCCTTCATTTCATCTCCATAAAGATGGAATGACGTTTGATCTGCTGCTTTCATCTCAATCCATGCATATAACGATAATGCCATACCCAAGGTATCAAATCCCGGCCCCAGATTCGCAGTACTCGCCGGAATTCTAACCCGAACACCATTTGATTGCGAAGAACTCATGACTTAACCCCTTTGTTATATAAATTATCCTTCAACACGATATACACTCTTAACTCGGCGGATAACATCCAGGGATTCAAAATGCTGGAGCACTTTGTTCATGCTCGCTTGGCTTGCGTCATGAGTTACGATTATAATCTCCGCATCAGTATGCTCATTCGGAGATTGTACTACCGATTCAAGGCTGACATCATACTCAGCGAAGACTTGAGTAATCTGGGCAAGTACCCCTGCCTTATCGTCAACATGCAGAAGCAAAAAGTTCTTATAACAAATTTCCTCATCACTCTTCAGCTTCTTCGGCTTGTAAGGAACGATCGCTTTCAGCCCATTAACGCCCAGCTTCAGGTTCTTGACTACAGCAACCAGGTCGGCAACCACGGATGTGGCTGTAGGCATCTCTCCCGCACCTGCACCGTAGAACATCGTCTCCCCTACGGCCTCACCATATACGTAGACCGCGTTGAACACACCGTTAACAGAAGCGATCGGATGTGATTTCTTCACCATGGTAGGCTGTACACTAATACTGAATTGATCATCCTGTCTATCCGCAATACCCAGCAGTTTCATCTCGTATCCGAGCTGTTTGGCATACAAAATATCCTCCTTGGATACACTCGAAATACCGCGAACGCTTACGTCACTTAATTCAACATTGGTCCGGAAGCCGAGTGTGCCGAGAATAGCCATTTTACGAGCTGCATCAAGGCCCTCTACGTCCGATGTAGGGTCGGATTCAGCATAGCCGAGTTCTTGCGCTTCCTTCAGAACATCCTCATAAGAAGCACCTTCCTGGCTCATTTTCGTCAAAATAAAGTTGGTTGTCCCATTCACAATCCCCATGATCTTCATGATACGGTCTGATGAGAAGCCCTCAATGAGGGTACGGATAATTGGTATCCCACCCGCCACACTGGCTTCATAGAACACATCGCACTGTTTTTCCTGTGCTTTGGCCAGAATTTCAGAACCATACAAAGCCATGAGATCTTTATTAGCTGTAACAATATGTTTTCCACGCTCAAGGGCTTCCAGGATATATTCCTTCGTACCGTCAATCCCGCCCATAACCTCAACAATGACATCAATCTCAGGATCACGAATGACATCAAGCGGATTATCGGTCAGTTTGCTGGAATCAATGGCGATATTTCTTGCTTTATCCATGCTTTTAACTGCTATCTTCTCAATTACAATCGGAGAACCTACCTGACTGCTCAAATCCTCCTGATGTCCCTCAACAATACGGACAACACCCGTTCCTACAGTACCCAGCCCCAACAATCCAACTTTAACAGGTTTCACCCGCATCTCCTCCTAATTCCTAACGATAATATATTTGCCCTCAATCTAACCTTGACCAATGACATGAACACGCCGTACTCCCGGGGTCGCCTGGAGAGTTACCGTCAATTCATCAAGTTCCTCAGTCAGATGTGAGATTTCTACTGAAATAACTACATTCGCTCTTCCTTGCAGCGGGATACTTTGATTAATCGTTAGCACATTTCCGCCAAAACCCGCAATTAAGGCAAGAACCTCTGACAGTCTGCCTGAACGGTGCTCCAAATCAAAAGAAATCGTGACAATTCGATCTCTCTCCAAATGATTAAGCACATGGATCCCATCTTTATATTTGTAAAAAGCACTACGGCTGATTCCCACCTGCTCCACAGCCTCATGCACGGTCTTCACCTCACCACCTGCCAAGAGCTGCTTGACCTGCAGTGTCTTGACAACGGCTTCTGGAAGAATATCCTCCCGAACCAAGAAATAACGTTCTTTCACAAACGTCCTCCTTAAAAAGACTGTTGTTCTCCTATAGTGGACATTATATAGGAAATAATCCCTTCGGGCAATAGATTTTAGTCTGTTTAAATAAAAAGAGCCGTCTGCTGTTCTTAAACTAAAGACAACAGACGGCAAGTATTAATAATAGTAACTGCTGCCTTCGACAAACTCGAATTCAAAATCGCCTATCCGGACTATGGTACCGTCCTCAGCGCCCCGTTTACGGAGTTCATCATCGATTCCCATATGGCGCATTGTCCGCGCAAGCTTGAGAATAGCCTCATGACTATTCAGCTGCATTCGTTTCATCATCCGCTCAATCGCAGGGCTTTCCACTATAAAGGCTTCATTTTCACGCTTGATTACGAAGCCTTCATCTTCTTTCTTATCGAGCTTGTAAATTTTGCGTTCATTCAATTCAGTTACTTCTTCAATCGCCGGTGCCTCCGGAATAGAATCCAGTAGATCGGCGGCCCGGTACAGCAGCTCTTGAATCCCTTCTCTTGTCAAAGAGGAAATCGGGAGGATTTCAAGATCCGGACGCACCTCGGCAACCTTTGCCCGAAAAGCCTCTAGATGCTCCGCGGCCTCAGGCATGTCCATCTTGTTCGCCGCTACAATCTGGGGACGATTCTCCAGATCCGCATTGTACAGCTTCAATTCCTCATTAATCTTCTGCCAATCTTCAAATGGGTCACGTCCTTCAGAACCGGCCATATCCACTACATGAATAATGACGCGAGTACGTTCAACGTGCCGCAAGAACTCATGGCCGAGACCCACGCCCTCGTGGGCACCCTCAATTAGACCAGGTAGATCTGCCATCACAAAGCTTCTTCCCTCACCTACATCGACCATACCCAAATTCGGCGTTATCGTTGTAAAGTGATACGCACCTATTTTCGGCTTGGCCGCAGAGACCACGGACAGCAAAGTTGA
Organism: Paenibacillus sp. SN-8-1; assembly: GCF_050995535.1. Classification (NCBI taxonomy): domain Bacteria; kingdom Bacillati; phylum Bacillota; class Bacilli; order Caryophanales; family Paenibacillaceae; genus Paenibacillus; species Paenibacillus sp. SN-8-1. Next base: position 1,286,425 of record NZ_CP194782.1, on the reverse strand, counting down.
TTTGCCGACACTAGGGAATCCAACCAGACCCACATCCGCCATCACTTTAAGTTCAAGAATAATGTATCTTTCCTGGCCTTCTTCACCATTCTCCGCAAGTTCAGGAGCCGGATTGTTCGGAGTAGCGAAACGAATATTCCCGCGGCCTCCCCGACCTCCGCGAGCAACCACAACCTGCTGCCCATGCCGGGTTAAATCCGCAAGAACCTCCTGAGTATCTTCGTCTATAATGACCGTGCCTGGCGGGATTCGAACGATCATATCGTCCGCGCCAGCTCCATGCTGGCTCTTATTCCGGCCCTTTTCCCCGCGCTGGGCTTTGAAGTGACGTTGATACCGGAAATCCATCAGTGTACGCAGGCCCTCATCGACCCGGAAAATCACATCGCCGCCCCGGCCTCCGTCTCCCCCTGCAGGTCCACCTTCCGGCACATACTTCTCACGTCTGAAGGAGACGATTCCGTCTCCACCGTCGCCGCCTTTTACATATATCTTAGCTTTATCTACAAACATGGATTCACCTCATTATATAGTTCAACATGGTATACGCAGCTCAAATGAGGCTTGCAGCGGTTCCGTCTGTTCTGCTCTAACCCGCTTGCCCTGAACCGTCTCTTCGATTCTCTGTCTAAGTATTTCAGCGTTACCATAGTCACCTTCTTGCTCAAACATCACAACAATTTCCTGATTCTCTGTAAAAATTGACATCCTGAGCACTAATACCTCTCCCCATGAAGATCGTCCGGCAAATTGAAAAGCACGCACGGTATCCATGATGGCTTCGGTCAGTTCCTCTGCTTGCCCAGCATCAAGCAGGCCGCTGAGCTGCAGTCCTTCCTCAATTTCAACATCCAGATGAATAGACCTGTTAACCTCACGGAACGACTGCAGATAAAATACCAAAGACGGAATGCCTAATTTGGAAATACTGCTCTCGATATTCATCCGTTCCTTTATTCTTTCCACACAGTGGACGAGTTTATCATGCTTTCCAAGCTGGATATAACCATATAAAATTTGCAAATCATTCATCCAGTCATGACGATGGTGTCCCAGTGTTGCTGTAGCTGTTCGCTGGAACGAATCAAGCAGCCGCTTTGTCTCATTATCCCGCTGACGCTTCATAAACTGAAAATAAGTCAGACCTATGAGCCCCCCCCATACGCATGCTGCAAGATGCAGAATGAGAGAATGCGCAAAATATACCGCTATCAAAGGTACTAATGCCAACATAAGGGCAACTATAGAAGCCGATTTACGATATTTCATAATTCTCCATTCCTTTTTCGGAGGTGACATCATTAACCAGTATATCACAAAAGAATTCTCGCCGTCCTAGTCAGATGCTAACTACAAAAAAGCCCCCGGCATAACTGCCGGGGGCTTAATCAAATTCTTACGCTTCAACTGCAGCCGCTACCGGAGCGACTTGGGCAGGGTAGACGCTCACTTTTTTGCGATCGCGACCCCAACGTTCGAATTTCACTACACCATCAACTTTTGCGAAGAGAGTGTCGTCTTTACCGATTCCCACGTTGTTACCTGGGTGAATCTTCGTACCGCGTTGGCGAACGAGGATGCTGCCACCTGTAACAGTCTGGCCGTCAGCGCGCTTCACACCAAGACGTTTCGCTTCACTATCGCGTCCGTTCTTTGTGGAACCTACACCTTTCTTGGATGCGAATAACTGGAGATCCAATTTCAACATTGTTGTCTACCTCCTTCTTCAAATATTGACATTCTTTATCTTAATATACTTGTCGTATGACTGTTCGATACTCTTCAGCATAACCACCAGGGATGACAACAAAAGCTGGGCCTGATCAAATGCAGGAGACTGGCTGGAATCCGGGAGAACCGCGTTCAGAAAACCGTTCTTCATTTCCGATTCCATAACGATACCGGTAAGTTCTTCAATCGAGTTGACTGTACCTACTGTGACGGCGGAGACGCCTGCACATACAATATCTTCACCGGCCTTGGCATAATTCGCATGACCTTCCACTTTGAACCCTTGAATAGCACTGCCGTTACGGCGCAATATGGAGACGATAATCAATTACCGCACCTTCTTACGCTTGGATTTTCTCGATGGTCACTTTCGTGTATGGTTGACGATGACCTTGTTTCTTACGGTAGTTCTTCTTAGCTTTGTATTTGAAAACAACCACTTTCTCGCCTTTGCCGTGTTTCTCAACTTTCGCTGTTACACTTGCACCGGATACGAGTGGAGCTCCTGCTACCAAGCCGTCATCTTTAGAAACTGCCAAAACACGATCGAAAGTAACACTCTCGCCGTCACCAGCATTCAATTTCTCGATGTAAAGAACATCTCCTTCTTGAACACGGTATTGCTTGCCACCTGTTTCAATAATTGCGTACATTTGTCTGCACCTCCTCATTTCTCAGACTCGCCTGATTCAGGTGATGCCAAGGCATACTTACTGACCCGATCGGAGCGGTTACAGCATGTGCAGAAGAGTTCACTTAAGACACATACTAAATTATAATAGCATGGACACCCTTCAAAATCAACTCTATCTTTCCACTTTTCTTAACGTTTCACTCTACCCGTACCTTGACATACTGTACAAACATCAAAATGAGCTCCGCCGTTGCCTTCACGCATCTTCTTACGGGTCAGCTCAAGCAGGCCGAGCTTGGTCCAGCCAAGAATATGATGTTGAGTTCGGTCAGGTCTCATTTTCAATTCCAGCATATTCAATACGCTGCTTCGGTTATCTTCAATCTCCATGTCGATAAAGTCGATGATAACAATCCCGCCAGTATCCCGAAGACGAAGAAGCCTCGCAATTTCAGCCGCAGCCTCCAGATTAGTCTGATATACCGTATCTTCAAGATTATCCGTACCCGTGAATTTACCCGTATTCACATCTATTACAGTCAAAGCCTCAGTCTGGTCCCAAATCAGATATCCGCCACCGGGCAACCAGGTTTTTCTCTGGAAGTCCTTATTAAGCTGCTGCTGAATACCGTATGCTTCAAAGATAGGCTTGTCATCCTTATATTCTTGAACTCTCGGAAGCTCCCCTTGAAGCATTCCCTCCAAGAAGGACGCTGCTTCTTCTGCCTGCTTCTTATTATCAAGTATCAGCTCTCCAGTCTGAGGTATATACACGTCTCTCATTAACCGCTGAACCATGCTTAAATCCTGGTGGAGAAGACCAGGGACCTGGACTGTCTCTGATCGGCTCATAATAGCTTTCCATTGTGCACGCAGAAATAGCAAATCTTCCTTGATGGCTTCAGCCCGTTCGTTCTCTGCCACAGTCCGTATGATTAAACCTTCTTCTTCCAGGCGAAGTTCTTCCCCGAGTTGCCTGAGGCGATTCCTCTCACTCTCTCTCTCAATCCGCTTGGATACAGCAACATACCCAGATATGGGCATATATACAATCCATCTTCCAGGCAGTGAATAATGCGTAGTAACCCGGGCACCCTTCGTCCCCAGAGCATCTTTAACAACTTGAACAATAAGTTCTTGTCCAACCTTAAGGAGCTCCGTAATGGATGGTTTGAGCTTTGGCTGCTTCTCTAAATGAGGATGCAGTACATCGTCAATGTAAAGGAAAGCATTCTTCTTCTGCCCGATATCCACAAAAGCCGCCTGCATGCCTGGAATTACATTAATTACACGCCCTTTAAACAAACTGCCTACCACGCCAGTCTCTTCAGAACGCTCAATCGCGAACTCCACAAGTCTGCCATGCTCGAGCAGTGCCATCTGTGTAGAGTCCGGCTCGCAGCGAACAATCATCTGCTTCATATACTCACCCCTACTTACGCTCTGCCGTACTGTTGCCATCAAATTATACCATGGAAACAGGTTCAATGATCCGATCTCCCCGTCAAATAGGAGGCAATAACCTTCTGTTCCGGTACAACCGCCATAATCTGGCCCTCATGGTTCATTACATAGATAAAATGATATTTCTCTCGCCTTAATAGACGCAAGATCCTGTCCAAAGGTTTCGATGTCTCTGCAATAATAGGCTGTACCAGACTGCCTTGAATCAAATGCTGTGAGAACGATTTGTCCCGGTTCATTAAGAAACGGAGAAATCGATAATGGACATTTCGGTAATCGGTCATATTGGAATACAAGAGAAAGCTGCCGATCAGCAGCAAATTAAGCTGAAGAGCACCACCCATAAGCCACAGGCCTACGGCATAGATAATAACTAGCCCGCTGAACAGCACACTTATCCTGGTGCACCAAAGAATGGTCGAATGGTAAGATAACGACAAGCTGCATAGGGCCTGACTGATCTTTCCGCCATCGAGGGGAAGGATCGGCAGTAAATTAAACAATGCAATCAGCAAATTACACTTTATAAAGTAAACCGGAAAAGCCCCTTCCCAAACTCCATTCTGATACAGAAGCAGCGTGATTCCGATTAAAAGCAGGTTTTGAAGGGGGCCCGCTAACGCGATTACAATCTCCTTTCCCGCTGTAATATTCCCGTTGTCCTCCATAACAGCATTACCGCCGAATGGAAGCATGGTTACGGATATTACGGGGATACCAAACCATCTTGCAGCGGCCACATGGCCAAGCTCATGGACAAAGACGATACCGAAGAGGGCAATCAGCTCGAGAAATCGGCCAGTGAGGACGGAGGCGAGCATAATGACAACAAATAAGGGGTGAACGGAGAACTGAATCCCTGCGAATCTAATCAAAAGACACCATGTCAGACGGGTCAATATAATGACCGTCCTTTTTCATAGCAAAATACAAAGCTTTCGGATTACCTGCCTCCGAGCTCTTTAAGCCGCCTATTACTTCCCCTCCTTCAACCCAGTCCCCTTCCTGAACATTGGTAATGCTCAAGTGTCCGTATATCGAGTAATAGCCACCTGCATGCTGTACTTGCACCGTTAGTCCGGTATTCACGTCTTGGGTAACCTCGGTTACCCGGCCTGTATCAACGCTTTTCACCTGCGAATCGCCAGATTTGAGGCTTTTGACAGAAGGCAGCACCTCTACCCCTTTCAAATTCAAAGCAAACGGCATAGCAATAGTTCCCTCCATAGGAGAGGAGAATATTCTCAAACTCTGAACTTTCTGCCCCTTGTCCTTGGTCTGACCGAAAATAGGTATGAAGGAAGGCGCCCCGCCAAAATGCTCTTCGTACCAGACCTGCGCGGCCCCAAAATCAATTTCCTGCGTAAGCGCCTTAGCGACAAATTGACGGATAGGAAGCGACCACGCGGGCTGATAGCGAAAAATGCCCCATAGCCCACCAAATATCATGCAGCTAACCAAGGCACGCAGAAGGAACATTTTCCAGAAGGAAGCTGTTCTACGGGGGGTTCCTCTGCCCGGATCTCTCATATTCATCGTTTCTATATCCTCTACCCATCTAGCATTGTTCTGTTTCCAAATGAGCTCCGGATCAGGCTCCTGATATTCAGAGACATTTGTATGATTAGTGTCCTTAATGGGTTCCTGTATTATCTCATAAGAGGAAGGATGTTCAGATGCCTCCCATAGCGGCTTACTAAGCATGGAATGATCCAATGGAGCGGCTAAGAGTTGTCTGATCCGCTCTTCTCTGCGCTTTTTCACACCTGACTTCAAGTCCATAGCGCTACTCCCCTTTACAGCTTGTATAATATAGCTTGTTTCATCTTATGAGGAGTAACCGCTAAATATGAACATGTACCTCCTTAACAACAAAAAACCGGAGCATAAGAGGCAACTGCAAAACAACTGCAGATCGCTCCGTACTCCGGTATATTCAGACATCATATTTCTCCTGATGCAGACTAATGCTAAAAACAATGCCAATACTCAGCATGTTCAGCAGCAGTGATGTGCCCCCATAACTTATAAAAGGGAGCGTGATGCCAGTGATGGGCATTAAGCCAATCATCATTCCGACATTTTCAAATATTTGAAAGAGAAACATGGCTATAATCCCCACGATTATATATGCCCCACGCTTATCATAACACCGCATAGCTATTATGATCATTCTATAGATGAATAGAAAATAGACCATCATAAGAACCGAAGCGCCTACAAATCCGAACTCCTCACCGACCACGACAAAGATGGAATCCGAATATGGATAAGGAACAAACTTCCTGTTCTTCAAATCTCCCTCCATATAGCCATCTCCCAGCAGGCCTCCAGAACCAATCGCAATCAAGGCATACGCAGATTGATGCTTATCATCACGGGATGCCTCCCCGGGATTGACGAAAGTATTGATCCGTTGATACCAATGGAGCTTGTCATGATCATACATAAAGTCGTGAATTTGCTTATTATACGTATTAAACACAGTTACAAACAAGATAAGGCCAGCAACCAAAGCTGTAAGCCCCATTATGACATGATTATATTTAATGTTGCCAATCCACAGCATGCCTACCAGCACAACCAGATATATAATGGCATTGCCGAGATCCGGCTGAATTAATACAAGCAAAAAAGGCAGAAGCGTCACCCCGGCGATCGGAATCACGTCTTTCCGGAAATGTAGAGGGTGTCCGCCGCGCTTGCCTAACAAATAAGCGGTTGTGAGGATCAGGATGAACTTGACCAGTTCTGCAGGTTGGAATTGAAGTCCTCCTGGAAGCATAAACCAGCTCTTGGCCCCATTAATGTCTGCCCCGAATAAGTAGACCGCCACCAGCAAAAGACAACCCGCACCATAAATATACCAGCTGTAATCGAGCAGAACCCTGTAATCCACCAAGGAAACGGCCAGAATAACAATGAACCCTAACACGTAAAATATCAGGGTTCTAACGTCATAGCCATGGAATTGATCAAGCGAGGGGGCAATCGCACTTCGCACAAGTAGAAAGCTGAAGATCATAAATACGCCCAGGATAAAGACCATTGACCAATCTAACTTTTTTAATTTGAAAAGCAAAACCGATCAACCCATTCCAAAAAACTTCTTAAAGCGCGTAAACGCGCCCTTTTTCTGATCCAGCTGCATCAGGGGAACCGTATCACCCAGAATACGCCGAGCTATGTTGCGGTAAGCAATCGCAGCCTTGGAATCGGGATTCATGACCGTCGGCTCGCCAGTATTCGCCGCTTTAATTACGAGCTCATCATCAGGGACAATCCCGATTAAGTCGATATTCAGCACTTGCAGAATCCCTTCGATATCGAGCATGTCTCCGGACTTAACCATATTTACCCGAATCCGGTTGACAACCAGCTTGGGAGATTTAATGTGGGAACTTTCCAAAAGTCCAATAATCCGGTCCGCATCCCTAACTGCTGCATGCTCCGGAGTGGTTACCACAATGGCCTGATCCGCGCCGGCAATGGCATTCTTGAATCCCTGCTCAATTCCTGCCGGACAATCGATGATCACATATTCATACTCTTTCTTCAGTTCAAGAATGATATCCCGGACTTGTTCCGGAGAGACGGCATTCTTATCTTTGGTCTGTGCAGCTGGAAGCATATACAGCTCATCAAAGCGCTTGTCCTTCACTAGCGCCTGATTTAAGCGGCAGCGCCCTTCTGCCACATCGCATAAATCATATATAATTCGATTCTCGAGTCCCATGACAACGTCAAGGTTGCGAAGACCAATGTCCGTATCAACCAGACATACTTTTTTTCCAAGCAGCGCAAGCGCTGTGCCTATATTGGCTGACGTCGTAGTCTTTCCGACGCCGCCTTTCCCCGAAGTGACGACAATAGCCTCTCCCATAATCTACACCCCTTTAAATGAGCTTAAATCCGGCCGTACTCGGACAATATTCGTAATTTTGTCAATTTGCATGGCTCCGTCCTTCAAATAAGCAAACTCCATGCTTGTCTCTCTATTCTCCCATTCATCCGGGGGTCTGCTAATGACCTCCGCAATTCTGAGCTGGGTTGGTGCCAGGAATGAAGCGGCTATAACAGCTGCTTCGTTCCCGTTAACCCCGGCATGCGCCATTCCCCGTAATGCACCTATTATAAAAATATCTCCCGTACATTCTAATGTACCGCCAGGATTCACATCGCCCAAAAACAGCAAATTCCCATCGTGATGAAGAACCTGCCCTGAACGGACTATCCCTGTATGAATCGTCAATTGATTCTGGTCCGCGGTCTGCGGGTCCAATGCCGGCGTGTCAATTGAACGGATAAGCAGATTTCCCTTTTGCTTAAGCGTGTCCAGAATTTCATTCTTTTGGTCCTCTGTAATCTCTCTCAGGCCCACCTTTACATCTACATGAATGATAGGCCCGGTTAAAATATTCTGATGGCTGTGTTCCACTTTATATTTAAGATCTTCAAGGAGCTCTGAGAATTCACACTGATCGTCAAGCAGGAATATCAGGCCATCTTTGGTGCCTTTTATAGTTACATGGTTTGATTTTACTGTCATAAGCCTGTCCCTCCCCTTACATCAATTCGTGAATGAGCCTCCCATTTCCTCCTTCGTCATTGAAAATGACGTCTGAAAGTCAAGCAGCCTCCTCCTGGGGACGCCGTTTCACGAGTTTATCGATTTGACGGCGCAAGGGCACGTAAATGGCCAGAGCAAAGATCAGCTGTACAATCATGGTTGGAATAATGTGGTCAACAAGTGCATAGGTGTAAGGCAATTTATAAATCTTAAATATCGTATATATGCCGAAAACCATAGAATCCATCAGCAGACTTCCAATCACGACAACAATCATCATGACCAATAAAGAAGCTCGCCGGGAACGGAATACGAGTCCCATCAAATAACCCGATAATCCCATGGAAAAAGAATAAGTACCGATCATAATGCCATAAAACACCACATCATGAAGCATACCGAAAGCTAATCCTAACATTAGTGCAATATAACGATGATCGTAGACTGCCGAAAACAGGATCACTACAAAGACAAGATGCGGAATGATCCGTGTCTGCCAAGCCCCTGGAATCAACAGTGGAACAATCGTGGTCTCCACGATGAATAAGAGAAATAACAGCAGGGTCATCACATAACGACGTGCCATTATTTCGGTACCTCCCAAGTGATTACAACAAACAGGCTCTTCCAGTTCTCGAAACTGGCTGCAGGCTTGATTGTTGCGGTGGCCGTTAATCCGTTACCAGGCTGGCGGCTTACCACAGTACCGATAGGTAAGTTCTTAGGAAAAGCTCCACCCGCTCCAGAAGTTACGATTTGATCGCCTTTGGCAAGCGGATCATTCTGATTAATCTTGGTCATGAGAAAGGTACCCGTCTCCTGGTCATAATCCTCAATGATCCCGAAAGAGGTATTCTCCTTCCCAACGGCCGTAGCCGCGATACCAGGTGAAGTAATGTCTCTGGAATCCATGGAAGTAAGCAGCTTAACCGTGGAAGTAAAGTTACTTACTTCACTAACAATGCCGACCATGCCTTTATCTGAAATAACGGTCAGGCCTTTTCTGATTTTGTCATTGCTGCCTCTATTGATTACCAAAGTTCGGTTGGCAGGATCGTTATTCACACTAACTACATCGACGATGGCCAGGTCAAATTTGTTACTATTCTTCTGAGCCTCGGTGAATTTAAGATCATTCTGCAAGCTCTCTACCTGATTCTGCAAGGCATTAATCTTAGGCATTTCACGGGAATAATGGGCCATCATAATCTTCAGCTCTTTGTTCTCTTCCTGAAGAGAACGCAGATTGCTGATATCTTCAAAGAAGCCCGCTACAGCGCGAGCGGGCTTGTAGAATACAGATTGGACAAAGCCTACCGTATCCTTGATGAACTTCTCGGGCCAGGACAAGCCTGCCCGTGGTCCGAGTGTAAATCCCATCACAGCAACAAACAGGATAAGTCCAATCAATAATATAAACAATCTCTTGTTTCCTAGCAGCTTAAACAGTTCCAACACCCTCTTATCTTACTTTTTCTCTCCCAATACAAGGGCTGTCTTCTTCGAACACTATCTTCTAGATTTGATGGCTGAACTGCTTCTCGATTTGAACAAATGAATATTATCTAGTGCACGGCCTGTTCCAATAGCTACACAGTCCAGCGGATTCTCTGCAACAATGACAGGCATTCCAGTCTCATTGGCAAGCAGTTTGTCCAGATTGCGAAGCAGTGCTCCACCACCTGTAAGAACAATCCCCCGGTCCATAATGTCGGCGGCAAGCTCTGGAGGACATTTCTCAAGCGTTACTTTAACAGCATCCACGATCGCATTAACCGTATCGCCCAAAGCTTCTGAAATCTCATCCGAGGTAATGGTAATGGTCTTAGGAAGCCCTGTCACCAGATCACGTCCCCGAATTTCCATAGTCTCGACTTGATCCAGCGGCATTGCAGAGCCCACATCCATCTTGAGCTGCTCTGCTGTTCTCTCACCGATCATTAGATTATATTGGCGTTTGATATACTGAATGATAGATTCATCCGCTTCATCACCTGCAACCCGAACAGAACGGCTGGTTACAATACCGCCAAGTGAAATGACCGCCACTTCGGTTGTTCCTCCACCGATATCGACAACCATACTGCCTGTTGGCTCCCATACCGGAAGATCAGCCCCAATAGCTGCTGCAAACGGCTCCTCAATCGTGTAAGCTTCACGAGCCCCTGCCTGCTTTGTCGCATCTTCAACAGCACGCTGTTCAACGGCTGTAATTCCGGAAGGTACACACACCATTACATTCGGATGGCGTTGGAACAAAGAACGCTGCTTCTGAGCTTGACGAATGAAATATTTAATCATAGTTGCTGTTGTATCAAAATCAGCAATGACCCCGTCTTTCATTGGACGGATTGCACGTATGTTCCCCGGTGTTCTTCCGATCATCTTTTTCGCGGATTCGCCAACAGCTACAATGGCTTTTGTATCTGTATTAAGAGCGACAACTGACGGCTCTCTAACAATAATTCCTTTTCCACGGATATAAACAAGTGTATTTGCTGTTCCCAAGTCAATTCCCAAGTCTTTCGTAAAACCACCTAGCATGCTGTAACTCCCTTTCCTTATGTGTCTAAGCTATTATATTACATGAGACCTTGCTCCTTCAAACTAACGAAAATCCCATCCCCAATGACGATATGATCCAGGACATCGATTCCTACGATTTGACCTGCTTCACACAGTCTCTGCGTAATCTGGATATCTTCCGGGCTCGGCGCAGGATCACCGCTCGGGTGATTATGAGCACACACAACAGAAGCACTGCTGCATTTAATGGCTGCCCGAAAAACTTCACGAGGATGAACAATGGAGGCATTCAGGCTGCCTATGGAGAGTGTCTCTTGAGCTATGATATGATTTTTTGTATTCAAAAATAAACAGACAAAATGTTCCTTCTTCAAATAACGCAGCTGCTCCATCAACAAATCCGCCGCATCACGCGGGCTTCGAATCGTAGTCGGGTCCGGCTTTCTCTCCCCTGACACCCGGATTCCAAGTTCAAATCCAGCCTTAAGCTGGATCGCTTTGGCTTTTCCAATTCCTTTGGTCTGCATTAATTCTTCCACACTGAGATCCATTAAATTCCGAAGGCCTCCGGCCAGATTCAGAATTCTCTGTGCCATATGCAGCGCAGACTCCTGACGTGTTCCGGTTCTCAGGAGTATTGCAAGCAGTTCGGCATGGCTGAGCGCGCCAGCCCCATATTGCATCATGCGTTCTCGTGGTCGTTCATCATGGGGGATGTCACGCAGCATGTAGGTTGCTGGCTCCATCGTAACTTCCTCTCTTCCATAATTCGTGAGCAGCACCATGATGTTCTGGATTATAATACATAAATATCAAACTGCTTAAGCATTTCACTTAAAAGAGATAACGGGAGACCCACTACATTGAAATAGCAGCCCTGAATTTCAGTGACAAGTGTCGCTCCAAGACCTTGAATGGCATAGGCACCAGCCTTATCCAGTCCTTCCCCGCTCTCTGCATAAGCTGATATTTCAGCCTCGGATAGTGCTCTCATCTTAACCTTCGTAACGCGGTAATCTGTCAAAGTATGCCCTGTCGCCCCGTCTATACAAGTCACGCCAGTGAATACCTGATGGCTTTGGCCTTGTAGTGAACGCAGCATGGAGGCCGCCTCTTCCCTAGAAGAAGGCTTCCCTAAGACTCGTCCATTCAGCACCACAATAGTATCGCTTCCGACAATAACCGAGTCTGTTCTTGCTGGAACCAGGGATTGGTAGACCGCTGAAGCCTTGCGAAGCGCAAGTTCAGATACGATTCGCTCAGGGGCCCAGTCTTCAGGTGTTGTTTCGTCTGCATGACTTGGAACGATTTCAAATGGAATATGTAAGCCTGCAATCAATTCCCTTCTTCTAGGGGACGAAGAGGCTAGAATAATTAGACGTGACTGATTATTTTCCAAAAAAAATGAATCCTCCTTTTGTAGATTCGGATTCCTCGCCATTTTTTGACACTTTATTATTATAAGGTTAATTCCATAGCAATACAAACACAAATCCGGCATGGGGAGGTATTTCCATATCCCAGCCGGATTTGCAGGCTAATTACAGTTTATCGATTCCCAGAAGTTCCTTCTGAAGAAGGATATACTCCATCATGGCCGTTTGGACCTCCCATAAATGGGTTTTGGAACCATTCAAATTATATTGCCCAAATGCCTCGACTGCCGTGTTCATCGCTTTTTCCATGGCTTCGGCGGTTTTCTTCCTATCACTTAGCAGCCCGCCCTTAACGGCTGAAGCATTCTCAGTCCATTCACGGTGTTTTTCTTTTAAATTAGCTACTTCGGCCTGACTTTGCTTCTGGGCATCCTTCGTCTCGAGCAGAGAGGCGGAGGTGACACTGAGCAGCTTAACCAAATCTGCGCTTTCCTCCAGATACTGATCAAGTACGCCTATATCTCCGCTGTACTCGATCTCAGTCTGCGCTGGATAGAGTATCTCATGAACGATCAAATTCACACCGCTTGACTTCAGTTGACTGCTCAGCAGCTTGGCCTGTTCTCTCTCAGTAGACACTCCAGCATATACCCGTTTATTATCAAGCGTGTCTCTGGCCGCAGCTACACCTGATTGCTGGAGTTCTTCCTGAGCCTGCTTCACTCCTTGGGACGTACTGAAGACTCCATATTGGAGGAAGTAATAGGCTTGTTCAGGCAGTACCGCCTTTACCATCGGAATATTGCCTTTCTGGGTATCCGGATTATCCGCTTGACCCAGAACAGATACCGATGACGAGCTTACCGTGCTGTCCGGTTTGACCGATGATATTCCTGGAATGGGCAGAGAGATGTCTTTGTTGAACAGAGATAATACGACAAATCCGAACAAAGTACCTGTAACTAGAGCAGCTGTTATGGACCCCACAATCCTCCATCTGGAAGACCGTTTTGGAGGAATATAATACACGTCATCATGTGAGGCGATATCATCGCTCAGCGCGGTATTCATCTCGAGGAGTTTGTTATCTTTGATTTCAGGAATAAATTCAGCACCCGAATGAGTATGAGTCAGGAACGGCTCACCCCAGTTCCCCAGAGGGTCCATAACAAGGGGAGCAGATACATAATTGTTCTGCTCAACATGTTCAACTTGTTCAGCATGTTTCGAGTAATCAGGGGCTGCTTCTGCTTCTATATTATTTTGCGGCATAGCCTCAGTTCTCTCCGCCTGTGGCTCATCAAATCGAAATGTCATTCTTGCCTTATTCACCTGACACACTCTCCTTGTCCCAACTATATAGATAAGCTATATGTTGGAGCTGTGGGAGTTATGCTAGAAGTTACAAAACAATAGAAAAAACCGCCAGGAAGCCCTGACGGTTCGTGTAATCTTATTCGGATTTCAGTTGATTCGCTAAAGCATAACCCACTTTATAAATATCTCCTGCGCCCATAGTCAGAATTAGATCACCAGGTCTAATCCGTCCTTCAAGATCCGTAATGACCTCTTGTTTCGTAGGAATATAGCGGGCACTTGCATTGCTGTTCATCTTGATAAGCTCCACCAGCTTGGAAGAGTGAACGCCCTCAATCTGCTTCTCACCCGCAGGGGAGTAAATATCGGTAATGATCACTTCGTCGGCCTCCGAGAAAGCACGGCTAAAAGCGTCCAGCAGGAAGAACGTCCGCGTATAGCGCTGCGGTTGGAACACCGCAATAATTCTTTTGCCCGTGGCTTTGGCAGCGTTAATCGTTGCCTCAATCTCGGTCGGATGGTGGGCATAATCATCAATTACCAGAATATCCCGAGCTTCGCCAAGGACCTGGAAACGCCGTTTGGCCCCAGAGAACAGAGCGATGGCTCTTACGATATCCTGAAAAGGAATACCTGCCTCCAAGCATACGATGATCGTAGCCATTGCATTATAGACATTATGTTGGCCTGGAACCGACAATTCTACTTGTCCAAGGGATTCCCCTTGAGTGCTAAGCGTGAAGGTAACCTTGCGGTCTCCAAGGATAATGTTCGAAGCCATATAATCACACTGCTGATGAATACCGTAGGTAATCACCTGGCCAGAGAGGTTAGGAAGCAGTTCACGGATATTCTCATCGTCACCGCTTACTACCGCCTTGCCGTCCGGCTTAATCTGATTCAGGAACTGAACATAAGCTTCCTTCAATCGATCAAAGTTACCATCATAATTCTCAAGATGATCGGCTTCAATATTGGTTACGACCCCAAGAGTCGGATGGTATTGCAGGAACGATCCATCGCTCTCGTCAGCCTCGGCCACCACATACTCACCCTGTCCTGCCTTGGCATTGGTGCCAATATTCATGATTTCTCCGCCGATAATAAAAGTCGGATCTGCCCCGCATTCTTCCATAACCAGAGCGATCATGGAGGAGGTTGTTGTCTTCCCGTGGGCTCCTGCAACCGCGACTCCTTTACGTTCATTTAGAAGGCGAGCCAGCATTTGAGCCCGGTGAATAACAGGAATTCCCTGTTTCTCCGCCTCTACCCGCTCCACATTATCCTTAGGCAGCGCGGTGGAATAGACAACCAGATCAGCTCCTTGCACTTGTGATGCGGTATGTCCGATATATATTTTCGCCCCCTTGGCGGCAAGCTTCTCAGTTAACTCTTGGGAGGCCACGTCGGATCCGGTAACTGTATAGCCCATCTCCAGCATGACGCGGGCGATCGCGCTCATTCCATAGCCGCCGATGCCGATAAAGTGTACGTGTTCTATTGTTGATTTGGACAAAATGTTCACCAACCTTTTTCAGAATCGGTTTGATGCAAAAGGGCTGCGCGCACGTCGGAAATCAAATAAAGCGTGCCTGAAACCACCCCAAGATCTTCCCGTTCCGTCCGCGACTTCAGCAGCTCAAGAGCTGCCTTCCAGTCACGTTCTACTATAACTTCCAAACCTGGCTTCGCTGCCGTATCCCGCAGCTGCTGTACCAGTTCATACAGATTCTGCGCTTCCATCGCCCTGCGAAAATCCGGCTCGGTAAGGATAAGCGTATCCACTATTGGTAATATATGCTTCAAGTAGGCGTGATGATGCTTATTGCTAAGCATCCCCATCATCAAATTAAGTTTATTGTATTGAAAATTCTCTTGAATACTTTTCGCGAGCGTCTCAGCCCCTTCCGGGTTATGCGCTCCATCAATCACAATCAGCGGTTCATCCGAAACCCGCTCCATTCTTCCTGCCCAGAATGTATCCCTGAATCCGGCAGTCACATCTTCATCCTCAAGCACAAAAGCCATATACTGCCTTAATACCTCAAGCACCATCATGACTCCGGCCGCATTCTTGCATTGATGCTCTCCCAGTAGAGAGATACTGAACTCAAAGCTGCGGAATGGCCCGCTGAAAGTCAAGTGCTGCTCAGTAGATGTGACATCTTGACGCTTGTATTCAAACTGATCGCCAAGCAAATAGAGTGTGCTCTTCTTGGCAGCGGCTGTCTCTTTCAGAACGGCCACAGCCTCAGGCTGCTGGACACAGCTGACTACAGGAACGCCCGGCTTGATAATTCCAGCTTTCTCCCGGGCAATCTGTTCGATGGTATCTCCCAGAATATCCGTATGATCGAGGCCTATATTCGTGATCAGAGAGACAATCGGTGTAACAATATTAGTAACATCCATTCTTCCACCAAGGCCTGTCTCCCATACTACAACGTCGGGATAGCAGACTTCGGCAAAATACAGGATGGCTATCGCCGTACTCACCTCAAACATGGTAGGAGAGCCAAGCTCGGCCTGAGCCAGCTCCTGAACATGCGGATAGAGGCGGTTCGCAAGTTCAACCAGAGTCTCTTCCGGAATGTTCTCCCCGTTATACTGGAATCGATCCGTGAATTTAGTGATATACGGGGACGTAAAGGTTCCCACCGTATATCCGCTGACTACTAGCGTTTTTGTCAAAAAAGCGCAGGAAGAGCCTTTACCATTCGTTCCCGCTACATGAATGAACTTTAACTTCCGGTGCGGATTATCGAATCGCTCCATGAGCGCTTCTATCCGTTCCAGACCTGGCCGGATGCCAAAAGGGATCAAGCCGTTAATCCAATCGACTGCTTCTGCATAGGTCTGCAGAGGGGTAGTTGTGTCGTCCTGCATGTTAGAACCTGCTCCTTTGGTGGGATTACCCTCCCAAACCCTCCCTACTAGGGAGGGCCCCAGAGGGACTTCCCTCTGGACACCCGAATGTTTTGGTGGGAGGCGGGGTGATGAGCACCTGATCTTCTGTGACGCATGGAGCGCTTTTCACCCCCTTTGGGGGTACGCTTGACTTTTGTGCTCCTGCCCGTACTTGGATCATGCGTGCTGCAAGCCGCTTGTCACCCCCATTCGGGGGTACGCTTTAGGCAAGGCGCTCCTACTAGGGGGCTTTTATTGTTGCTGCGTGCAGGGAGCGCTCTCCCTTCGGGATGCGCTGCTCTTTCGACGCATGGCAGATTAGCCTTTGAGCTCTTCCATGCGGGCCAATACTTTGGCACGCTTCTCGGAGTAGTCCTGCATCTTCGCCTTCTCTTCCTCAATCACTTTAGCCGGAGCCTTGGCAACAAAGCCTTCGTTACCCAGCTTCTTCTCAACTCGTTCTACCTCTTTGGTAAGGTTCTCGAACTCTTTTTGAAGACGGGCGATTTCTTGTCCGATATCTATTAATCCCGCAAGAGGGAAGTAGAGCTCAGCTCCGGTTACAATCGCACTCATTGCTTTGTCCGGTGCTTCGGCGTCTATAGCTATGGAGAACTCGGAGGTGTTGCAGAACCTTCTAACATAGTTCTCGTTACGGCTGATAATGTTATGAGCTCTGTCAGAACCCGGCTTCACGATCAGTTCTACCTTCTTGCTCATTGGAACGTTAACCTCGGCACGAACGTTTCTCACTGCGCGGATAACATCTATCAAGAGGTTCATCTCTTCAACCGCGTCCGGAGCTTCGAGAGCGGTATCGTATTTAGGCCACTCGGATAAAGTAATCGTATCTCCATTATGAGGGAGATGCTGCCAAATTTCTTCGGAAATAAATGGCATGAATGGGTGGATCAGCCGCTGTGTACGGTCAAGTACGTAGGCAAGCACGGATTGCGTCTTGCTCTTGGCAGCCGCATCTTCCCCATATAAGGTGAGCTTCGCGAATTCAATATACCAGTCGCACAGATCATCCCAAATGAAGTTGTACAGCAAGCGTCCCGTTTCTCCAAACTCGTAAGCATCGATCAGACGGGTAATATCCCGTGCCGTTTCATTAAATCGGTGCAGTATCCACCGGTCTGCTGTACTCAAATTACCAGTGATATCGATGTCTTCATACTTTACGCCTTCCAAATTCATCAGCGCGAAGCGGGAAGCATTCCAGATCTTGTTCGCGAAGTTACGGGCCTGCTCCACCTTCTCCCAGCGGAAACGAAGATCCTGGCCAGGTGTACTGCTGGTTGAGATCATGTATCTCATCGCATCTGCGCCATATTTCTCAATGACTTCAAGCGGGTCAACCCCATTGCCAAGCGATTTGGACATTTTACGCCCTTCGCTGTCACGGACGAGACCGTGAATAAGCACATCTTTAAACGGAATTTGATCTGTAAATTCAAGGGCGGTGAAGATCATTCGCGCTACCCAGAAGTAAATTATATCGTAGCCGGTAACCAACACATTCGTTGGGTAGAACCGCTTGTAATCCTCATGATCCACATCCGGCCAGCCCAAGGTTGAGAACGGCCACAGGCCTGAACTGAACCAAGTGTCCAGTACATCCTCATCCTGACGCCACTCTGATCCTTCAGGGGCCTCCGTACCTACAAAAATCTCACCGGTGGTCTCGTGATACCAAGCTGGAATCCGATGTCCCCACCACAGCTGCCGGGAAATACACCAGTCACGCACATTTTCAATCCAGTGCAGATATATTTTCTCAAAACGATCCGGTACAAAATTAACTCCCGTACCCGATTTTTGCGCTTCAATCGCTTTTTCTGCAAGTGGTCCCATCTTCACGAACCACTGGGTTGACAGATAAGGCTCTACCACAGCTCCCGATCTTTCACTGTGACCTACCTGGTGAACATGATCCTCAATGCGGATAAGCACTCCAAGCTCCTGCAGATCCCGTACGATTTGTTTGCGGCATTCACTGCGGTCAAGCCCCTGATACTTGGCTGCATCCGCATTCATCGTTCCTGTCTCATCCATAACTGTAATTTGCGGCAGATCGTGTCTCAGACCTACCTCGAAGTCGTTCGGATCATGTGCCGGGGTAATTTTCACCGCGCCGCTTCCAAATTCCTTATCTACATACTCATCTGCAATGATCGGAATCTCGCGGCCCACGATTGGGAGCACCAACGATTGTCCAATCAAATGGGCGTAACGCTCATCCTTAGGGTGCACAGCTACTGCCGTATCTCCCAGCATTGTCTCAGGACGTGTGGTGGCCACTGTAATATGTCCACTTCCATCCTTCAATGGATACTGCAAATGATACAGGTGACCGTTCACCTCTTTATACTCAACCTCGATATCAGAAAGCGCGGTCCGCGCTGCCGGATCCCAGTTAATAATGCGTTTTCCGCGATAGATTAATCCTTTGTTGTACAGCTTCACGAACACCTCTCGTACGGCCTTGGACAGTCCTTCATCCAGCGTGAACCGTTCACGGGAGTAATCGAGAGAGAAGCCCATTTTGGCCCATTGCTCGTGAATGGTCTCAGCATACTGATCCTTCCATTCCCATACTTTCTCCAGGAATTTCTCGCGTCCCAGGTCATACCGGGTAACTCCCTGTTCACGAAGCTTTTGCTCTACTTTGGTCTGGGTAGCAATCCCCGCATGATCGGTACCAGGAAGCCATAGGGCATCATAACCCTGCATCCGCTTAGCTCTAACCATAATGTCCTGAAGTGTAAAGTCCAGCGCATGCCCGATATGCAGCATACCTGTTACATTCGGTGGAGGGATTACGATCGTAAAGGTTTCGGCATCCTTACGGCTCCCCGCTTCAAAAAAGTTGCCTTCCTTCCAATAACTGTACCATTTCGCTTCCGCAGATTTCGGATCATACGTCGTTGGCATATTTGCCGAGGACGTCTCTTGGTTCATTTCTGACATTACACATACCTCCGATATTATAGGGGAGTTTTAATTTAATTGGCGTTCCATTTCTTGCAGTTATTCCCATAAAAGAAGCGGAATAAGTGAAAAAAACAAAAAAAGCCCTTCGTCTCAAAGGACGAAAGGCTTATCTTTCGTGGTACCACCTTTGTTTCGCAAATAGACTTAACAGCACTCCTCCATCAGAAAGAAGCCCTTATTCGCGACACTCAGACAGATAACGGCTGTAACCGGCCCATTCTGACAGAAGAGATCTGCTCAAATGGACGACTCCCGGGCGACTTCGGTCAGCTGCATCCTGCGAAACCTCACAGCGCCTGCAATTCCGCTCTCTGAAGGGCACACTGCCTACTATTCCCGTTCGATGTCTTTGCTTATTTATCCCTATAATAATAACGTGGATGGCATCGATAGTCAATAATAGGCAGTTTCAACCTCCTATAATACGACAAAAAAACCTGTGCATACGGCACAGGTTCATCATAGGTATTAAGGAATATAAAGGACTTGCCCTTCTTCCAGGCTCTGTTCGGACAACCGGTTGTAGAGCAGAAGTTCGCGGGGGTTAATCTGGTACCGGTCCGCAATCACATCAATTGTCTCTTCCCGCTGCACAATAACAAGCTTCACCTGCCGGAAAGGAGTCTGCTCCTGTACCCCTGAGATAAATAAATTTTTCCAGCGAACATCTTCCTTGTCTTCAGATAGTGGTTCCTGGGCTTCCTGCACCAAGGTCTCCAGCGCTTCCGCTTCTTTAGTCGGACGCCCGGACTGAAGCAATGTACTTAGAGGAACATGATCATCAGCGGCTTGATCTGTCACCTTCTTGCTGCCAAGTGCAATCTTTAACTCAGGCCGCTCTTCCACTTGGGGTTCGGTTATAGCAGGTTCGGTTACAGATTCGGTTGCAAGTTCGGTTACGGGTTCAGCAGCTTCTACTTCTTGAACGTTCTCCAAATATTCTTCAGCGGTAGAGACTCTGTCGCCCTCTTCAAGCTTAGCTTGACCCTGGACAGACTCCTCGGTATGCGAGGCTTTCAGAGTCTCTGAGGAATGCGCCTCTTCAAGCTGTTGATTCTGAGAGGAGGTTCGAGATCCTTCGTCCTTATTCCCCTTAGGCCCAATACCCTCATTCGATTCCTTGTCCGCCCATAACGGCGAGAGAGAAGAAACGGGCGCTGAAGCTGGTGTGGTCACTCTCTCTTTAGACAATAGAGGAGACTCTTCTTTCTGCTCCTCAAGCGCTGGAAGCGACCAGATGGGCTCAGCGCTTGGCGGATCGTAGTTGACTGCCGAAGGTGTGATTGCTTCATCCCGGGTATCTAATCTGTCCTTCTGATCTACAAAATCTTCTGTACTTTCCTTCTGCTCTACGCGCTCGGCCTCATGGGATACAGTGTATCCCTCATCGCTCCACTCTTCTGTTCCCGGAACAAAAGCTACGGTCTCAATTCCCCGCAAAGAAAGAACACCCGTAATATTCAAGCTGTGCGGGTTCAGAACATCGACATCAAAATTCTCAATCTCGACCGTAATATCCTCAAGCCGATTAACCCGGCTCAGCGGAACCGTGATTTCGACAGGAATGAGATGCGATAGCTCCTGTGTCCCTCCATCACCGCGGTATAGACCGGATACATGCAAATGCCCCCGAAGCGACGCATATTCATCACCCGGAACAACCTGAATTCTTGGGAGGAGCTCCAGCTCAACCAATTCCTGAATGCCGATGACTTCTTCTGATAAATGAACACGTTCATAGATATCAAACCTTAACCCATAGGATTGATCTGCCAAGGGTATAACCTCCTTTTACGCATATCCAAACAAGGTTTCTTCACTCGTTTAATCTATATGCTTCAAAAAGGAGAGCATGCCATTCTTTTTGGCAGACCCGTAAGTTTCTCTCTATGATTCTAAGGATAGCCTGCGGTGCAGCTCTGTAAAGTCCTTGGGCCAAGGATCCCTAACCTCCACAATTTCTCCTGTTAACGGGTGTGGAAAAGTCAGGGATTCCCCGTGCAATGCCTGGTAACTGAAATACCGGGTGCTTCCCCCGTACAGCTCGTCGCCTACAAGGGGATGACCGATATGGCTCATATGTACGCGGATCTGATGGGTTCTTCCTGTTTCGAGAGTTAAACGCACAAGGCTGGCTTCCCTTAAGCTGTCCAGAAGAGCTACCCGGGTTGCCGCGGGCTTGCCCGTATCAGAGACCCGCTGACGCTTCGCGTGATGACGATCCCGTCCAATAGGCGCTTCCACCCTGAAGGCAGGACTTTCAACACTGCCCTGAACCACAGCTACATAGACACGCTCAATCTTCTTCACACTCATGGCCTCATCCAGTATAAGCTGAGCATATTCATTCTTGGCATAGAGAACCGGCCCAGAGGTGAATTCATCGAGCCTGTGAATATGGCGAACGGCAACCTGCTCGCCCTGGCCCATATAATGAGCCGCTACCACATGTGCGAGCGTTGGCTGCCGTTCGTTACCAGTCGGGTGAACCTTCATGCCTGCCGGTTTATGCACCACAAGACAATAGTCGTCCTCATACAGTACATGAAGTTCAGCCCAATATGGCTCAAATCCATAATCACGAGGCGGAAAGAGCCGTATCCGAATACGGTCTCCTGCCAGCTTGATTCCATCCTGCTGTTCCAATCTGGAGAGCAGCTTGGGAGGTACCCTCAAAGTCTCCTTAAGCCACTGATGAACAGTGGAATGCGGACTGTCTGTATTCTGAGGAAGCCTGCCCGGCATTACTTCCAGCCATTCTCCGCGTCTGACCGCACTTCCTCTGTAACTCATATCTTCTGAAGGGCCAGGCGGTTAGCTTCAATCGTCGCATCAATGTCATCTACTGTATGGACACCCGAGACGAACATCCCTTCAAATTGGGATGGAGGAACGCTGATTCCTTCGTCCACCAATGCCGCGAAATATCTATTGAACAGGTTAAGATCACTTGTCTTGGCCGTTTCATAGTTAATGACCTTCTCATCCGTGAAGAACGGACACACCATAGAGCCGACACGGTTAATAGATAGCGGTATTCCCTTCTCCTTCGCATTGGCATTAAGACCCGCTTCCAATCTTGCAGAAAGGACTTCAAGCCGCTCATATACCTCTGGAGTGAGTAGAGACAAGGTGGTGAAGCCTGCAGTCATCGCCAATGGGTTGCCGCTAAGAGTACCCGCTTGGTAGATCGGCCCTGAAGGTGCGATCTGCTCCATAATCTCTCTTCGGCCGCCATATGCGCCAACTGGAAGGCCGCCGCCAATAACTTTACCCAGACAGGTAAGATCAGGAGTTACGCCATATCGGCCTTGTGCGCAATTCAAATGAACACGGAACCCTGTCATGACCTCGTCAAAGATCAGCAGACTGCCATATTGGTTCGTAATTTCACGGAGCCCCTCCAGAAAACCTGGAAGCGGCGGTACAACGCCCATATTACCGGCTACGGGCTCTACGATGATAGCTGCGAGTTCTTCTCCAAATTTCTCAAAAGCAAGCTTAACCGATTCCAGATCATTGTAAGGTACGGCAATCGTGTTAGCTGCCACCCCTTCCGGTACGCCTGGGCTGTCTGGCAGGCCTAAAGTTGCAACGCCAGAACCGGCCTTGATCAGCAAGCTGTCCGCATGACCATGGTATGAACCTTCAAACTTCATAATCTTGTTCCGGCCGGTATAGCCTCTTGCCAAGCGAATCGCACTCATCGTTGCCTCAGTTCCCGAGCTTACCATACGCACAATGTCTATGGACGGGACACGTTCTGTTACCAGCTTGGCCATCTCCGTCTCAAGCAGTGTAGGCGCGCCGAAGCTTGTCCCTTTCGCTGCCGCGTCCTGCACGTTCTTAACTACTTCGGGATGGGCATGGCCCATAATGAGCGGTCCCCACGAACCCACATAATCAATAAACGAATTGCCATCAATATCGTAGACACGAGGGCCTTCGCCCCGTTCGATATAAATCGGTGTAAGCCCTACGGATTTAAAAGCACGTACCGGACTGTTGACACCTCCCGGAATATATTTCTTTGCCTGATCAAAAGCCTGACGTGACTGCTCATCACGGCGGCCTGCGGAATTGTTACTCATGCCTGAGACACCCCTTACCTGAATGATTGGATTTGCCAAGCCAGTCTAGTTACGCTGCTCACGCAGCCAGCGGGCCATATCTTTAGCGAAGTACGTAATGATAATATCCGCACCCGCCCGTTTCATTCCGAGCAGCATTTCCGTTACAATCGCTCTCTCATTGATCCAACCCTGCTGGGCGGCTGCCTTCACCATGGAATACTCCCCGCTGACGTTATAAGCTACAAGTGGAAGATCAAATTGGTCACGAAGAACGCGAATGACATCCATAAAGGCGAGCGCAGGCTTCACCATCAGCATATCCGCACCCTCCTGTACGTCAGATTCAGCTTCACGAAGAGCTTCGCGGATATTCGCAGGATCCATCTGGTAGGTCTTTCTGTCTCCGAATTGAGGAGCTGAGTCTGCAGCTTCACGGAATGGTCCATAGAACGCCGATGCATATTTTACCGAGTAAGACATGATGGGAACATGAGAGAATCCGGCTTCATCAAGTCCCTTGCGAATCGCATACACGAATCCGTCCATCATGTTGGAAGGTGCTATAATGTCCGCCCCCGCCCGGGCTTGGGACACGGCAGTCCGGGTCAACAGCTCCAAGGACTCGTCATTGAGAACATCTCCGTGCACATGGCCATCGCGTTCAAAGGTATGAACCATGCCACAGTGTCCGTGGTCTGTAAATTCACAGAGACAGGTATCCGCCACAACCAGCAGGTCGGGATACAAGGACTTGATGACTCTAGTAGCTTCCTGTACAATTCCGTTCTCGTCAAAGCCTGAAGTACCTACGCTGTCCTTCTCAGATGGGATCCCAAACAGAAGCACGGCAGAAATGCCAAGTTCTACGATCTCCTTCAGTTCTTCCTCCAGCGTGTCCAGAGAGAAATGGAAGACTCCAGGCATGGAGCTTATCTCGTTCTTAACTCCGCTTCCATAAGTGATAAAGATAGGCTGAATAAAGTCATCAACCGTAAGCACAGTCTCACGTACAAGTCCCCGAATTGCAGCATTTTGACGCAATCTACGGTGTCTAACAATTGGAAATGCCATTGTAGTGATGCCTCCTTAATGATATCGATCTGTATAATAACGTCTAATGCTCAGCTGATGTTCTCAAATTCCAATCACATAATGAATGAATCATGCTATGCAGAGTCGCTTCCTCCGCGACCATCGCAGCCTTAAAGCCATATTCTTCGGCTGTCTTCGCCGTTACTGGACCTATACATAGAGTGGCCGCATTGCTCAAAGCATGGACCGGATCCTTAAGTCCCATTCGCGTAAGCGCCTCTACCAGATTTCTAACGGTTGAAGAGCTCGTGAAGGTAATTGCGTGGATACGGCCTTTTTCGATTAATTTCAATAATTCATCATCTTCATCGCTTACAGCCACAGTCTCATACATTATGGCTTCGGTGACCGACAGCCCCTTCTCACGCAAAAATTCCGGCAGCCAGGACCTGGCCATGTTCCCGCGCGGCAGGAAGACTGTCTGACCGGCTTCAAGCTGCTCCCCGTAAGACTCAGCAAGCCCTTCTGCCTGGAATCGTTCCGGCAGAGCCTCGGAGATAATTCCTCTGCGCTGAAGCTCATCCTTGGTAGCCGGTCCCACCGCAACAATACGAGCACCATTAAGAGACCGTATATCCTTACCCAGACGGTATAGGTGCTCGAAGAAGTACTCAACCCCATTCACACTGGTGAAGAATACCCAGTCATAGGAAGACAGCTGCGTCATGGCATCAGCCACATCTCGCTTGCTCTCTTCGCTTTCAGGAAGCCTTGTTTCGATAACAGGGAATTCATAAGGCTCTCCACCAAGATCCTCGATCTTCTCCACCAGTTCGCTGGCCTGAGACCGGGAACGTGTAACCAAGATTCGCTTGCCGAATAGAGGGAGAGATTCCGCCCATTTGAGCTTGTCGCGCTGCAGGACGACATCGCCAACAACAATTACTGCAGGCGGCTGGAAATTAGTATCCAGTACCTTTTGCTCGATATCCGCCAATGTTCCTGTAAGGGTAGCCTGTTCAGCTCTTGTACCCCATCTAACCAGCGCAACCGGGGTTTCAGGAGACCGGCCGTGCTTGATTAATTGACGGCTAATATAACCGATGTTCGATACACCCATCATGAAAATTAGCGTTCCCGTAGCTTGAGTTACTTTATCCCATTGAATTGAATGCTCCAGCTTATCCGGACTTTCATGTCCCGTAATAATAGAGAGTGAGGAAGCATAGTCCCTGTGTGTTACGGGAATCCCGGCATACGCAGGTACGGAAATGGCGGATGTAATCCCAGGAACAATCTCGTATTCGATCCCATTCTCACGAAGCAGCTCTGCTTCCTCTCCAACCCTTCCAAAAATCGTAGGATCTCCGCCTTTGAGACGAGCCACGATCTTTCCCTCAAGAGCCAGATCAACAAGAAGCTGATTAATGTCCTCCTGCTTCATCGTATGACGGTTAGTACGTTTGCCGACATAGATCTTCTCCGCTCCACGCTTCATATGCTTCAGAAGTCTGGGGCTAGCCAAACGGTCGTACACAACAACATCTGCCCTCTGAATACAAGCAAGACCTTTCACCGTGATCAGTCTAGCATCCCCAGGTCCTGCTCCAACAAGATATACTCTTCCCGCCATGCTTATCTCATCCCCTAACTTCAGACAATATTTCCTCCGCACCCCTGGATCTTAGGGTGGAAGCCACTTCTCTTCCCAGCAATTCCGGATCATCACCCGAGAGACTATCCTTAAGAATTACACTTCCGTCCGGCGAACCTACCAACCCGGTAAGTTCAATTCGGGTTTCACTTGTGGATCCCGGGGTCTCTGAAGGAATCAATGACGCAAATGCCCCGATCGGGATTTGACAGCCTCCATTTAAAGCTCCGAGGAAACTCCGCTCAGCAGCCACGGTAATTGCAGTCTCCGGATCGTTATATAGCGACAACAAGTGCCGAACCTCTTCATCATTCTCACGGCATTCAATACCCAGCGCGCCTTGCCCTACCGCCGGCAGACAAATATCTACAGGGAGGTAGGAGGTAATACGATCCTCCCAGCCCATCCGGAACAGGCCAGCCGCAGCCAGAATGATTGCATCAAAGCCTTCGGTCTCCAGCTTCTTCAGACGGGAATCAATATTTCCGCGAATAGCCTCAATATTTAGATCAGGACGGTAAGCCTTAAGCTGACTGGCACGGCGCAGGCTGCTTGTACCTACTTTGGCCCCCTGCGGAAGCTCCTCCAGTGTCAAGCCCCCCTTGGAAATCAGTGCATCCCTTGGATCTACGCGCTTAGGAACTGCCCCATTCATCAGACCTTCAGGCAGCTCGGATGGCATATCCTTCATACTGTGAACAGCAAGGTCAATCTCTTGATCTAGCATAGCCTGCTCAATCTCTTTCACGAAAAGCCCTTTACCGCCGACTTTGGACAACGTTACGTCAAGGATGCGATCTCCTTTGGTTACGATTTTCTTGATTTCAAATTCAAAAGGCAGGGAATGAAGTTTGCACAGTTCCTTCAAAGCCTCTATAACCTGCCCAGTCTGAGTTAGTGCCAGCTGACTTTGTCTAGTTCCAACAATGATCGTACGCATCTTCCCAAGCTCCTTTATGTACTAGTTATAAGATTCATTACCCTTTATCCAAGCCTCGATCTGCTGTTCACTCCAAGGCTTGAACACGCCGCTACGAATATCACTCAGTATATCCATCTCGGCTGCAGCCTTAAGCAGCTTACGTCTCCTCGCCCCGTCATGAACCGTTGATTTAACTACATCCCTAACCCTGCTAAGAAAATCAATATACATCTCGTATTCATCGCCGTAGCTTTGATCAATTTCACGGCTTATCCTTGCCGAAACGGCAGGACCCGCTCCAGACGTACTGACTGCAATAATAAGATCCCCCCGTCTGACAACGCTTGGGGAGATGAACGTGCCTCCAAGACCAGGCCCTGAGATGTTCACAGGCACTCCAAGCTGGCCAGCTTCTCGTGCTACCCTCTCATTTACCTCGGCTTGATCTGTAGTGGCATACACCAATGACGCACCCTGCAGGTCTCCCTCCCTAAAGGTGCGATTATACCAAATCAAGCTGCCTTCTTGGGCAGCTTGATTAAGCGGTCCTGTTACAGACGGACTTATGAGCTTAATATCTGCTCCAGATCGAAGCAGTTCGAGTGTTTTGCGTTCAGCTACCGGTCCTCCGCCAATAACTACACAGCGAAGACCCTCAGCTTTCATCATAATCGGTATATATTTCGCCATTGTGAGAACCTACTTTCCGGCCCAATGATGGAATGCTGACCACGAGTTCAACAAGTAATTGGCTATGGTTACGACATAACCCATAATCGCCCACTTAGCCATGACCCGGCCGCTGTACTTCTTCATTTTTCGACCGGCAAAGTAGAGGAAATAGACCACCAAAGCAATGAAAGTGAAGAACATCTTCTTGTCTACCAAGAGATCCCATCGGTTCTCAGCAGCCACAGTGGATACCCCGACGATCAAGGATACAGCAAGCAGTGAAGTCCCCCAGCGCATGGAAATATTAATATAGTTCTCAAGCGCATCGAGGCTCGGCAGTCTTCTGACCGTATCGTTCCATTTCTTCCGCTTAAGCTTCCTGTGAAGAAACAGATACATGACGGCAAATACAGCTGACAGCGTTAAGGCGGCGTAGCTGATGCCTGCAAGAGCAATGTGAAGACTGATCAAGCCTTTAAAAGTCTGTGAGTGATGGAAGGAGTAATCCACCGATCTATAGCTCAATCTATTTAATACGGTCAGCACAAATCCAACTAAACTGATAAGAAGCACGGTGAACTCTGTCTTTTGACGAAAAGTAAGAACAAATGCCGCGGTAACCAGACTCAGACAAACAAGAAACACATAGTTATAGTTGGAGAGCAGAGCATCCGTACCATCCTGCCAAAGCCACACACTGAAGCTGGTTAACTGCAAGGCAAACACACAAGCAAGAAGCCCTGCGCCCATTCGCTTTGCACTCCCATTGCGGCGAATACAATCCGAGAAATAAAACAGAAGGCTCAGGGCATATATATAGATTATCGCATCATAAATTTCACTAAGCAGCGTCAAGGCTGATCACCGCCTTATATAGACACCCGCGCCATCTTTAGCGCTTTGTCATGAATAGACACCTTAGAGGCGTCCTGTGTTTTCGCTGTATCAGCTGGCTTATTGTTACTGTCTTCCAAGGCCTTTGCTGATTCAAGCTGTTTCTCCAGAGCGAAAATTTGGGTGAACATCTCTAAAGCCTGCTCGCCTTGTTTCTCTCCAGCCATTTCTTTGATCCGGTTAATCGGATCATGCATCATTTGGTTCACAATGCTCTTCGTGAGACGGCGGATAACTGTACGTTGGTGCTCATCCAGCTCAGGAAGCTTGTTAAACATACTCTGTAGTGTCTCCTCGTAGATCGAAGAGGACTTCTCCTGGAGGGCACGAATCACCAGCTTAACCCCTAGTGTCTGAAGCCAGTTCGCGAACACAGCCATTTCATGGTCAATCATGCTCTCGATTTTAAGCGCCTCAGTCCGTCTCATTTCCAGGTTACTTTCCACAATTCCTTCAAGATCATCGATGTCATACAGGAATACATTGGGCAGCTCCGATATGGACGGGTCAATATCCCGTGGCACGGCGATATCGATCATGAAGAGTGGACGCGATGGGCGTTTCTTCATACTTTGGGCTACCTGTGACGAGGTAAGGACATAACCTTCAGCTCCTGTAGAGCTGATGATAATATCTACATCTTTCAAATGCTCCATGGCTTCCTGCATGGTACATGGCGTTCCATTGAACTTTCCTGCGAGCTCCTGCGCGCGTGCAAACGTACGATTGGCTACAAGCACCTGCTCAGCACCACTCGCATACAGGTGCTTGACGGTAAGCTCACTCATCTTGCCTGCTCCGAGAATGAGCACGCTCTTCCCGGCGAAATCCCCGAATATCCGTTTGCCGAGTTCAACTGCCGCATAACTCACAGAAACTGCACTTTCTCCAATAGCCGTCTCGGAATGTGCCCGTTTGCTCAGCGTAATGACTTGTTTGAACAGCATGTTGAACCAAGTTCCTGTAGCTTTCTCACTCTGGGCCTGTAAAAAACTTGTTTTTACCTGACCCAAAATTTGCGTTTCTCCAAGTACCATGGAATCCAGTCCACATGCCACACGGAACAAATGACGAATTGCTTGCTCGTCTTCATACATATATAAATGTTGGGTGAATTCTTGACGCGACACCCCAAACCATTGTTCAATAAAGCTGCGGATGAAGTACCCGCACATATGGAGACGATCAACGACTACATAGATTTCTGTGCGGTTGCAGGTGGCAATTACAACGCCTTCCAATACACTCTTGGTACGTTTCAACTCCGACAGCGCTGCCGGCATATCTTTGTCTGCGAATGTAAAGCGTTCCCTAACCTCCACAGGCGCCGTTCGATAGTTCAACCCGACTACGACAATGTGCATTGCAAGTCCTCCTGCCTTTAGATAATTCAGTAAAATTAGTATGTCTCACCTTGTTAATTATATCACATTCACTCTGGATTACCCTGCGTTTTTTATGAATTGTTTATGAAGTTCTGATGTACGATTAGTAACAGAATAGACAGATATTAAAACAAATAACCATGGAAATATCCATGGTTACTTCATTGTCCCACACAAGATCAAGTGTGAAGTACATACAAATGTTATCGTTAATCAATCATTTCCGGTTTAAACCAGCTCAGCTTGTTGCCCCATAGCAGGAGTCTCAACTGTAAGTTCTCCGAGTCCACGAATCAACTTCTTCGCATAAGCCTTCTCCGGTTTCAAAATGGATACCAGGTAATCAATGGCGAGCTGTGGATCAACTGTTTCTCCACATGTGTAACAATCAACAGCTGCAAAACCTCTCTCAGGATAAGTATGAATCGAGAGATGGCTCTCTGACAGCATTACAAGGACCGTAGCCCCTTGTGGTTCGAACTGCTTGGCTTGCACGGACAATACCGTAGCGCCACACGCTTCAGCGGCTTCCACCAAATGAGCTTGCAATAGCTCAGCATTGTTCAGCACCTCAAAATCGACTCCCCAAGTATCAACAGCAACGTGTCTTCCGAAAGTTGAATATTCCACCTTCCGGTTCCCCCTTCCTAGGAATAAAATGTTTGAAAAATTTCATCCGCTAGGACCTACGTCATTCACTTCCCGAGGGAAAAATCTCTCGTAACATAATGTCCTGAGTGAATCCTGGTTCCTATATTCTTTTCAACGAGATTAAAAATAACATCTATTCAGGACAAATGCAATACTTTTTAGAACTTTAATCAAAAAAAAGACCGCCCATTTTTCAGGGCGGAATGTCTTAGGCCTCCAACACGAACAAACGGCGTGTATTCTGGCGAAGTTCTTCATCAATTTGCATAATGTGCTGCTCATCATTCGATGTAATACGCTGATCCAGCAAATGATTAATCGCGCGGTGAATCCGTCCGATCTCCATCTCTACTTCATTCAAGCGGAATAGACGCTGCAGTTCCTCGGCTGTATTCTTATACTCAAATACGAGCTTATATGAGTCCCCATTATATTCGGTAATTTTGCGTACCTGGCCATCCTCGTAATGATACATGACCATAAATCCATTGTAGATTCGGTTCACCAAACCAGAACCTTTATAGGCTGCGAACAACCGGCGCATAACATTAGTAATAGGAGGATTTATTAAGCGGAAAGATGCTTCACAGATATAATAACCGTCCTTACGATCAAAAGGCAGATGCAGTTCCTCTCCCTGATCATCTTCAAGAACTACTTCTTGCCCACCCCCATCCAGCACCTTAATCCGCTGGATTACGTGGGGATCATCTATTCTGTGAATAAATTCGGCCATTTGAACTTCCGTCAATCGCAAACTGGCTTTAATGTACTCTGTGGCTAACCGCTGAGCCATAAAAATCTCCTCAATTCTTTTAATCCTTTGTAGTTAATTATACACTACTCATTAAAGCAATTGCTCGGTAATCAAATCATGATTTTTCAGCGAATTTTAGAAAAAAACGGAATTTGGCTACTTAAGGAGTAAAAATCCCTTAACTTGCTCACTTTCCTGCTGTAAGTTCTCCCGTTCCCTCTTAATTTCACGAATTATATGGATTGATCTAAAGACTGTGTGTTCCATATCATCACTTTTTGTTCAGTCCGAAGAAGGGCTTGCCTCCGAAACTTCCGAGTCCTGATCTTCAATGTGTCTTTCAATTAAACTCCAAAGCTGATCCTTACCAATACCCGCCTCTGAGGAAAACATAATAAGTTCATCGCCCGCACGCATAACCAGTGCGTCTCTAATAATTTTGATATGCTTCTGCCAACGGCTCTTCGGAATCTTGTCCGCTTTCGTCGCAACTACACATACCGGAAGATCATAATGCTTAAGCCAGTCATACATCAATTCGTCATCCTTGGAAGGGGGATGCCTTAGATCAATGATAAGGAGCACCAGCTTCAGCGGTTCACGAACCGTCAAGAACTCCTCAATCATCTTACCCCAAACCTGACGCTGTACCTTGGACACCTTGGCGTAGCCATATCCGGGAAAGTCAACAAAATAAAGCGCATCATTGATACGGTAGTAATTCAAATGCTGTGTCTTACCAGGCGTAGAGCTGGTCCGGGCTAAATTTTTTCGGTTAATCATGCGGTTGATCAGTGAGGACTTACCCACATTGGAACGACCTGCCAGAGCAATCTCTGGCAAGCCATCCTCAGGGTATTGTTCAGGCCTTACAGCACTGATAATAAATTCAGAACTTGTTACTTTCATTCTAGTGTTTCCTCTCTAGTGCACTTCAACTTGTTCAGTAAGCGCGTGCTTCAATACTTGATCCATATGTGATACCGGTACGAATGTCATCTCACTCCGAATGCTCTCTGGAATATCATTAAGATCACGCTCGTTATCTTTAGGCAGCAGAATTTTCTTATAGCCTGCACGGTGAGCTGCTAGAGACTTCTCCTTCAATCCGCCAATCGGAAGCACCCGCCCGCGAAGCGTAATCTCCCCAGTCATGGCCACATCCTTGGAGACCAATCGGTTCGTCAGCGCAGATATCAACGCGGTAGCAATTGTGATGCCGGCCGAAGGGCCATCTTTGGGAATCGCTCCTTCAGGGATGTGGATATGAATATCGTTTTTCTCATGAAAATCCGCCGGAATTCCGAGCTCCTTCGCCTTGGAACGTGTATAGCTGAATGCAGCCTGAGCGGACTCCTTCATCACATCTCCAAGCTTCCCGGTCAGCGTAAGCTTGCCGGTTCCAGGTACAACGGTAACCTCGATAACCAATGTCTCACCGCCAACTTCAGTCCAGGCGAGTCCGGTCACCGTGCCAATCTGATCTTCAAGCTCAGCAACACCATATCGGAACTTAGGTACACCTAAGTAATCTTTTATATTATCAGGAAGTATCTCTATCGATTCAATCTCCTCTGAGACGATGCGCTTTGCTGCCTTACGAGCGAGTGCGGCAACCTGCTGCTCCAGATTGCGCACACCTGATTCTCTTGTATATTCACGAATCGTCTTCAGCAAGGCCTCTTCTCCAATAATAAGCTGCTCCGGCTCCAGACCATGTTCTCTCTTCTGCTTAGGCAAAAGATAACGCGAGGCAATCTGAAGCTTCTCAAGCTCCGTATAACCTGGAATATAGAGCATCTCCATCCGATCCAGAAGCGGACGAGGAATGTTATGGACCGCATTTGCCGTAGTAACAAACATCACGTTAGACAGATCGAACGGTACTTCAATAAAGTGGTCACTGAATGTATTGTTCTGCTCGGGATCCAGCACCTCGAGAAGCGCGGCAGAAGGGTCCCCGCGGAAATCCGATGCCATCTTATCGATCTCATCAAGCAGAAAGACCGGATTCAGTGTGCCTGCCGTCTTCATCCCCTGGATAATACGACCAGGCATGGCGCCTACGTAGGTTCTCCGATGACCGCGAATCTCCGCTTCATCCCGGACACCGCCAAGAGAGATCCGCACAAATTCTCTACCCAGCGAACGTGCAATGGAGCGTGCCAAGGAGGTTTTACCCACACCTGGAGGCCCCACAAGGCACAGAATAGGTCCTTTCAGCTTCTTAACCAATTTCTGTACAGCCAAGTACTCGAGCACACGTTCTTTGGGCTTGTCGAGACCATAGTGATCGTCGTTCAGGACTTGTTCTGCTTTTGAAAGATCAAGGTCATCTTCCGTCTGATTAGACCATGGCAAGCTAAGCAGCCAATCCACATAATTACGGATTACCCCGCCTTCTGCCGAACTGGCCGGCATTTTCTCAAGCCGGTCAATCTCCTTCTCAACCTTCTCGCGAACCTTCTCGGGAAGCTGCTTTTCTTCCATTTGACCGCGCAGCTCTTCCACTTCACCCGCCCGGCCTTCTTTCTCGCCAAGCTCCTTCTGGATCGCCTTCATCTGCTCGCGTAAATAGTACTCTTTCTGCGTCTTCTCCATCTGCTTCTTGACGCGCTGGCTGATCTTGCGCTCCAGCTCAAGAACTTCACGCTCATTATTCAGAATGTCGAGCAGTTTCTCAAGCCGTTTCTGAACATCAACTGTCTCCAAAATTTCCTGCTTCTCTTTGATCTTCAGCGATAAGTGACTTGTAATTACATCGGCCAGACGCCCTGGCTCCTCAATGTCCGAGACAGCGGCAAGCGTCTCTGGAGTCACTTTCTTGGACAAATTAATATAATGTTCAAACTGGGTAAGAACCGTACGCATCAAAGCATCGACCTCAGGGTCGGCTGATTCCTCCTCAGGCAGTTCTTTTGCGATAACCTCGTAATATTCTTCCGTATCCAAATATTGAATAATTTCAGCCCGCTCCATGCCTTCAACAAGAACGCGGATCGTTCCGTTAGGTAGCTTGAGCATTTGACGGACCTTAGCCACTGTACCAATTCGGAATATATCCTCCTGGGTAGGCTCTTCAATATTCACTTCAGATTGAGAACATAGGAGAATTAAATTATCGTCAACCATAGCTTTTTCCAGTGCCTTAACGGACTTCTCACGTCCTACATCCAAATGCAGGACCATGCTAGGGTAGACTAGCAGCCCCCGTAGTGGCAGCAAAGGAAAACGACGACCTTTGCTTAATTTGTGGGTTCCCATCGTTTTAGCACCTCCAATGGTTCTCAGCTTTAATATGTTGCGTCTGCCTGATGGTTCCCCCTTAAAAACTCAGGTTTCTCAGGAGATATTATTCCTATTTTAGCAAATGTTCCTTTAAAACACCAACGAAGAGCGGCTGCCAAACAGCCGCTCGATCCTCACAGTGATTCCGTATGGGGTGAGTCCACTTGAAAAAAAGCTGCTGCAGGCTGAGTAAATACTTCCCCTGCGATTGTAAAACTAAAGCTGCGCTCCGCCTCAGGACCGAACACATGCTGGAAAGCTTCTTTTAACGTTTCTACCGGAATTACTTTAACTCCGTCAAGGCCCTCGAACAGGCTCTGCCAATTTTCTTTCGGGATCAATACGGTCGTTGCACCAGCCTGAAAGGCGGCTTCCACCTTGGCCACAACTCCGCCGATCGGTTTGACCTTGCCATGTATGCCAAGTTCACCTGTCATCGCAATCCGGTTATCGACCGGAATATTCCGTATCGCGGAAGCAATAGCGGTTGCCATGGCAAGTCCTGCAGATGGCCCGTCAATCGGTGTGCCACCCGGAAAGTTGATGTGGAGATCATAATTTGAAGGATCGAGCCCAATGCTCTTGAGTACAGTCAAGACGTTCTCCACAGAGCCTTTGGCCATGCTCTTCCGGCGAAGGGTCCGATTCCCCCCACCAATTTCCTCCTCGTCAACAACCCCTGTTATATTGCAGTTCCCCATCCCCTTCACGGCTAGGACGGCAGTCGCTTCTATCTCGAGTAGAGCCCCCATATTAGGTCCATATACTGCCAGACCATTAACCACACCTACCTGCGGATGTTCATAGATCTTGCGTTCAGGTCTTGGTACCAACTGACTGCTTGTAGCAACCCACTCCAGATCCGATGCGAGCAGGTGATTTCGTTTCTCCGTTAGAGCAAGTCCGGCCGCAAGCTGTACCATGTTCACAGCTTCCCGGCCGTTCGTAGCAAACTTCTTGATGACTTCAACCGCTTCACTGCAAGGCTCAAGTCCGATCCTTTTCACAGCATCCTCCGCAATTTGGGCTATCTCTTCGGGAAGAAGAGGGCGGAAGAAAACCTCCATACAGCGGGATCTTAAGGCAGGAGGGAGCTCCTGAGGCGAACGGGTCGTTGCTCCCACTAATCGAAAATCAGCAGGAAGCCCATTCTGGAAGATATCATGGATATAAGCCGGGGTCCCATTGTCTTCCGAGTTATAATATGCGCTTTCGAGGAATACTTTCCTATCCTCAAGCACCTTAAGCAGCTTGTTGATTTGAACGGGATGCAGCTCACCAATCTCGTCAATGAACAGAATCCCTCCATGAGCTTTGGTCACGGCACCCGGCTTCGGCTGGGGAATACCCGCGACCCCCATGGCACCCGCTCCCTGATAGATCGGGTCATGAACCGATCCAATCAAAGGGTCAGCAATCCCACGCTCATCAAAGCGTGCAGTTGTGGCATCAATCTCTGTGAATTTAGCATCTGAACGAAATGGAGACGAGGGGTTCTTCTTCGCCTCTTCCATTACTACTCTCGCAGCTGCCGTCTTACCCACCCCAGGCGGTCCGTATATAATGACATGCTGAGGATTCGCACTGCACAAAGCAGCTTTCAGAGCCTTAAGTCCATCCTTTTGGCCTACAATATCACTCATGGTTGCAGGACGAGCACGTTCTGCCAGAGGCTTAGTAAGCGAGACGGCCCTAAGCTTTCTCAGCTTATCCATCTCCTTGCGGGACTCCCTGTCTACCGCACTCCGGTTACCCTTCTGACTCCGAAGCAAGTTCCAGAAATATATTCCGATAACTACAGCGAAGAACAGCTGTACCGCCATAATAATCATGCTTAAATCCATAGCTAACCAACCTCCCATTTTCAAAACCTGCTACTTGGTAGTATTGCCTTTTTGTATGAGGGTAAAACGCCAAAACTTAGGTTTTTTGGACAGGAGTGATTAACAATATTAGTCAACAAAAAAGCCGTAAACGGTTCAAATCCGTTCACGGCTTTCATCATTAACGCAAAATATGTTCTTTACGGCCAGGTATCTCACCTGTTCTCTCGAACACTTCAACAATATGGTCGATCTCTTTCTTAAGCTCGGACAGAAGCTCCGCTTCCGGTACCTTCCGGATCATTTCCCCGTAACGGAAGAGCATGCCTTCTCCTCGCGCACCGGCAATACCAATATCCGCTTCGCGCGCTTCGCCCGGACCGTTAACGGCACAGCCTAGTACAGATACTTTAATCGGAACCTTAATCTTAGAAATATACTCTTCAACCTCGTTAGCTATGGAGAATAAGTCAATATCCAATCGTCCACAAGTCGGGCATGATACTAGAGTAGCAGCATTAGAGATCAGACCGAAAGTCTTCAGCAGCTCACGGGCTACCTTCACTTCTTCAACCGGATCGGCACTGAGTGAGATCCGCAATGTTGAGCCTATCCCCATTGATAATAGTGCACCAATACCTGCCGCACTCTTCACAGTACCAGAGAATAAGGTCCCTGCCTCTGTAATACCAAGGTGAAGCGGGTAAGGAATAACCTCTGCAGCTTTGGAATAAGCGGCAATAGCCATAGGCACATCGGAAGCTTTCAGGGACACGATAATGTCGTGAAAATCAAGTTCTTCCAAGATACCTATATGGTAAAGTGCGCTTTCCACCATAGCTTCAGGAGTTGGATATCCATATTTCTCAAGCAAGTGATTCTCCAGCGAGCCCGCATTTACCCCGATACGGATAGGTATACCACGCTCCTTACAGGCTTTCACTACAGCTTCAACCTTTTCCCTGCGGCCAATGTTCCCCGGATTAATCCGGACCTTATCAATGCCGTTCTCGATTGCTTGAAGCGCAAGCTTATAATTGAAGTGAATATCCGCAACTAGAGGAATATGAATTCTCTTCTTGATCTCCTTGATTGCCGCAGCTGCCTCCTCGTTATTTACGGTTACACGAACCAGCTGGCAGCCTGCTTCTTCTAGACGTAGGATCTCCGCAACGGTTGCTTCAACATCCGCTGTCTTCGTTGTACACATACTTTGAATGAGCACTTCATTACTGCCGCCAATGGTCAGATTCCCCACTTTGACAGGCCGGGTATCTTGTCTCAAGAATGTCATTTTCAGGTCTCTCCCATAACGCCAAACTCCACCCTATCATCTGGCCACTCGGGACCATTAGGGTGGAGATTCAGCATATTATTTAATCAAGCACTTTGCTAATCAGCCTTATGCGCTCTCTTCTTGTTTGTTCTTCTTCTGAACTTGAAGCTCAGGAATCACTTTCTCCTCGACAACCTTCTCGGTAATAACACAGTTCGTAATGTCATCGCGTGAAGGAACTTCATACATCACATCCAGCATG
Organism: Paenibacillus sp. SN-8-1; assembly: GCF_050995535.1. NCBI lineage: Bacteria > Bacillati > Bacillota > Bacilli > Caryophanales > Paenibacillaceae > Paenibacillus > Paenibacillus sp. SN-8-1. The sequence continues at coordinate 1,248,214 of NZ_CP194782.1, read as the reverse complement.
ATTCCTTCGATAATTGCGCGAAGACCCCGTGCTCCTGTGTTCCGTTTGATTGCTTCCCGGGCAATAGCCTCAAGCGCTTTAGGTTCAAACTCGAGCTTCACGTTGTCGAGTTCTAGAAGCTTCTGATACTGCTTCACCAAAGCATTCTTCGGCTCGGACAGAATACGAACTAGCGTAGTCTCATCAAGCGGCTCCAATGTGGAAATGACCGGCAGACGACCTACAAATTCAGGAATAAGACCGAATTTAAGCAAGTCTTCCGGAAGAACCATTCCAAGATATTCGCCTGGCTTAAGATCCTTCTGGCCATCAGCAGAAGCATTAAATCCGATTACTTTCTTACCTACACGGCGTTTGATCATTTGTTCCAATCCATCAAAGGCACCGCCACAAATAAACAGGATATTTGTTGTATCAATTTGAATAAATTCTTGATGAGGGTGCTTGCGTCCACCTTGCGGAGGTACAGAGGCTACAGTACCTTCAAGGATCTTGAGCAGGGCCTGCTGAACACCTTCACCGGATACATCACGTGTGATGGATGGATTCTCAGATTTACGGGCAACTTTATCAATTTCATCGATATAGATAATCCCGCGTTCTGCTTTCTCCACATCATAGTCAGCAGCTTGAATCAATTTGAGGAGAATATTCTCTACATCTTCACCTACATAACCCGCTTCTGTAAGAGAAGTTGCATCCGCAATGGCGAAAGGAACATTCAAAATTTTGGCCATAGTCTGGGCAAGAAGAGTCTTACCAGAACCCGTTGGTCCCAGAAGCAGGATATTACTCTTTTGAAGCTCTACATCTTCAATCTTGCTTTGAGTATTCACCCGTTTGTAATGGTTGTACACCGCTACCGATAGAGATTTCTTAGCCTGATCCTGTCCAATAACATATTGGTCAAGAATGTCACGAATTTCACGAGGCTTCGGTATTTCCTTCAGATCGAGTTCTTCCTCGTGACCGAGCTCCTCCTCCACAATTTCCGTGCAAAGCTCAATACATTCATCACATATATAAACGCCTGGTCCGGCTACAAGTTTGCGTACTTGTTCCTGTGACTTACCACAGAAAGAACATTTCAATTGTCCTTTTTCTTCATTGAATTTGAACATGTATGGTATACACCCCTTTAAGATTTAATGGGTTTATTAATGACCTGGTCAATAATCCCGTAGGCCTTTGCTTCTTCCGCACTCATGAAGAAATCACGGTCTGTATCCCGTTCAATCTTATCCAGAGTTTGACCGGTGCGTTCCAAATATATTTGGTTGACCTTTTGTTTTGTCTTGATGATCCATTCAGCATGGATCTTAATATCTGATGCTTGACCTTGTACTCCCCCCAAAGGCTGGTGAATCATCACTTCACTATTTGGCAGAGCAAAACGCTTGCCTGGTGCTCCAGCAGTAAGCAGCAATGAACCCATGCTCGCTGCCATTCCGACACAGATGGTAGAAACATCCGCTTTAATGAACTGCATTGTATCATATATACCCATACCTGCTGTAATAGAACCACCAGGTGAATTGATGTATAGATGGATGTCTTTCTCAGGGTCTTCAGCTTCCAAAAACAAGAGTTGGGCAATCACGAGGTTAGCTACCTCATCGTCGATTGCGTTACTGAGAAAGATAATACGATCCTTAAGAAGTCTGGAATAAATATCGTAAGATCGTTCTCCCCGACTCGTTTGTTCTATAACCATAGGTACGATACTCATAATCCCAAGCCTCTTTTCTCTATTCGTATTATCCATACAGAACTCCAAAAAGCATACACTGAGGTCATTCTGTATATCACACTTCCTATTTTACCATGTTCAAGGACCTCTGTCATTTTTCACACAAGTGATGACGGAGTTTAGCAGGAGATCCTAGCGTTATGGAAGAAAATGTATGCTTCCTTAGTGAAAAATAAGGCACGCATTTGAAATACGTGCCTTAAGGTCATACCTTGCATAGTGAGACTATATGCTGAATCAGCTTATTCGTTCAATAGAAGTTACTTCTCTTCAGCTGCTTCTTCTTTCACTTCTTCTTTTGCATCAGCAGATGGTTTCAGCTGGTCAGCTGGAACTTCTTTGCTGTTCTCAAGAAGAAATTGGATCGTTTTGCGAAGCAACACTTCTTCACGCATGCTTCCGAGGGAACCATTAGCCGCAAGGATATTGCGGATTTCTTCTGGAGTGCGCTTGTAAGCTTCAGCCATAGTGTTCAGCTCCGCATTAAGCTCGTCCTCAGTAACTTCGATGTTCTCTTCTTTTGCGATTTGTTCAAGAACCAGGTTGTTGCGAACGCGTTTTTCAGCGTCGCCTTCCATTTGTTCTTGAAGCTCAGTAAGAGATTGACCAGAGAAGCTCAGGAACATTTCAAGGTTCATACCTTGAGTGCGAAGGCGGTTATCGAAATCACGAACCATGTTTTGGACTTCACCTTGTACCATAGCTCTTGGAATTTCAACTTCAGCTTTCTCTCCAACCTGATCAACCAGGTAGGATTCGCGAGCTGCTTCGTTCTCTTTCGATTTGCGATCAGCAAGCTGTTTCTTCACATCTTCTTTATATTCTTCAAGAGTATCAAATTCGCTAACATCTTTCGCGAACTCATCATCAAGTTCTGGAAGCTGTTTACGCTTGATTTCATGAACTTTCACTTTAAATACGGCTTCCTTACCTGCCAATTCTTCTGCATGGTAAGCTTCTGGGAAAGTAACAGTAACATCTTTGAAGTCGCCTGTTGCAAGGCCCACCACTTGTTCCTCAAAACCTGGGATGAATGTGTTGCTGCCCAGCTCAAGGGAATAACGCTCAGACTTACCGCCTTCGAAAGGAACACCATCAACAGAACCGTCAAAGTCGATTACGACAGTGTCACCGTTCTGTGCAGTTTCTTCATCGATAACAACAAGCTCAGCATGACGCTGCTGAAGACGCTCAAGTTCTTGAGCTACTTCTTCTTCAGTAACTTCTACGTTCTCAGCTGCAACTTCAATGCCTTTGTATTCGCCAAGCTTCACTTCTGGCTTAACAGTTACTTTAGCTTTGAATTTGAAAACTTGTCCCTTACCAAACTGTTCAACGTCCACTTCAGGACGATCTACCGGGAAGATGTCTGTTTGCTCAACAGCTTCGCTGTATACTTCAGGGAGCAAAATGTCGATCGCGTCTTGGTAGAGGCTTTCAACCCCGTAACGCGCTTCGAAAATTGGCCGAGGCACTTTACCCTTACGGAATCCTGGTACGGTTGCTTTCTTTACTACTTTGTTAAAAGCTTTATCCAGCGCTGCAGATACACGATCCGCATCCACTTCGACCTCGAGAACGCCGAGGTTCTTCTCTATTTTTTCCCAAGTTGCTTTCATTTTATGCTTTCCCCTCCAAAATAAGTTCACATATATTGAATCCTGATATGTATCCGGCTTCAATTTCATTATTCCTTACTCACGTACAGAACAAGAACAACCATTACATTATAAACAACAATACAGCTTTTTACAAGTGTTCCACGGCTGGGCGAACCAGGAAGAACTGTCAGCCATTAATTATCTTCCTTGTCCTGAATGAACAAACTGTTTCATAGATCTGTACACCTGCTCAAAACGGAGGCGAAGCGCATCCGTAATCCCATATACCAATCTGATATCACTGTCGCTTTTGCCATCGGGTAGACTCTCAGAAATCGTCTGATGCAGCGCTGCTGCCCAGATGTCCATTGTACTATCTTCTTCGGTCAGAATGGACGCATAATCTCTTGTTCCGTATACACCCATTACGAATTGGAACCAGAATTCCTGAGCGAAATAAAAGAGAGTTGGATTATGAACCTGGGTCTGATCACCTACACGCTCCAATATTCTTTGGACCTGTGGTGGGAAATCACCTGACTTTAACGGGACTGTCTCAATCTCAACTTCCACCGGCTCCTGTCCGCGGAGAAACGACACAATCCCCTGTGCTCCCCGCCGGCGCAAAGTCTGCAGGATATGAAATTGAATCAGGGGATGAACATTCTCCCTGTCCAGCCAGCTGCGCAGCGCATCATCAATCTCAGGCATATCGAGATATGACAGCTGCTCAAGGGCCAGAAGAGAATGCTCGGATAAAGGGCTTTCCATAGCGGCCTTAAGCAGCTTATTCCCATAATCTTTGTCCAAAGCAAGCTTGGCTTCAATATGCAAGCGAGCCAGTGACTCTTCATTCTCTTCATAAAAGTCGGCTTCGCTTCCTTCACCAACTACTCCGGGAAAAGCATCTCTCAGCCATTCAAGCAGCGCCTTCCATTCTTCATACTGTCTGGGCTCCTGTCCCTGACACTGAAGCAGAAATTCCAGCAGGTCTCCTGCCTCGCCGTAACGCTCGGTCTCCAGCATCCGGGTTAACTCCATCTGATAAAAATCCAGTGTCTTGGGAAACAATACAACGTTATCCCTTCCTTCGGGTCCATGCGTGTTAATAAATGTCCCTCCTTTCTGCCGTTTTCAATTATTTCGTAGATTATAGCATAGAGAGTACCCAATTTAAAAAGATTGGCTAAATTCTATTCACTTTCCAGTTGCTTAGCAAGCCAGGTTGTGGTAAAATTCTTTTTGCTTGAATTTTTTCATATGTCTCAGTAGCTCAGCTGGATAGAGCAACGGCCTTCTAAGCCGTCGGTCGGGGGTTCGAATCCCTCCTGGGACGTCATCAAAAAATCTCTCCTTTTGGGGAGATTTTTTTGTGTCCCGAGGGATGAGAACCCCAAAGTGGGGTTCGTCGTAGCGAAGCCACCTATGCCTTCTGGCTAGGGGGATGAGCGGAGTCTCGAGCCTGCGAGAGTATCCCTCCTGGGACGTCATCAAAAAATCTCTCCTTTTGGGGAGATTTTTTTGTGTCCCGAGGGATGAGAACCCCAAAGTGGGGTTCGTCGTAGCGAAGCCACCTATGCCTTCTGGCTAGGGGGATGAGCGGAGTCTCGAGCCTGCGAGAGTATCCCTTCTGGGACGTCATCAAAAAATCTCTCCTTTTGGGGAGATTTTTTTGCGTCCCGAGGGATGAGAACCCCAAAGTTGGGGTTCGTCGTAGTGAAGCCACCCTTGCCTCTTGGCTAGGGGGATGAGCGGAGTCTCGAGCGTGCGAGAGCATCCCTTCTGGGACGTCATCAAAAAATCTCTCCTTTTGGAGAGATTTTTTTGTTAAAGCTTATTTTCTGTCAAAATATTTAGAAACTGTGCTGCACGCGGGTTCTTGGGATGTTGTAATACTTCTTGCGGGGAACCCTCTTCTATAATGCGGCCGCTATCCACAAGAATGATCCGATCCGCTACCTCGGCAGCAAATTTCATCTCGTGAGTAACGACTACCATGGTCATCCCTTCAGCAGCCAAACCTTTCATTACCCTAAGCACCTCGCCCACCAGTTCCGGGTCCAGAGCCGAGGTCGGCTCATCAAACAGCAGAACCTCGGGATTAACCGCCATGGCCCTGGCAATACCTACCCGCTGCTGCTGACCTCCTGATAGCATATGAGGGTATGAATCGGTCTTATTCTCAAGACCTACTCTTGCAAGAAGCTCCAGCGCGAATTTCCGTGCTTCCGATTTGTTCTTCTTCTGAACCGTAATCTGCCCTTCCATCACATTCTCCAGGGCGGTCATATGCGGGAATAGATGATAGGCTTGAAAGACCATTCCACTCTGCTTGCGGAGCTTAAGAATTTGCTCCTGCTTTGGCTTGGATCCTTCATGAAATTCCAGAACCACCTCGCCCACTTTCAGAGTTCCACTGTCAGGCTGTTCCAGCAGATTGAAACAGCGCAGCAGTGTTGTCTTTCCTGAACCCGAAGGGCCTATAATCACCAGCACTTTCCCTTTGTCCAGCTTCAGATCAATACCCCGCAGCACCTCTTGTGTACCAAAGGACTTATGTAAATTGTGAACCTCAATCATCGCATATCTCCTTATCTTGTGGAGTAACGGTTAAACCGCCTCTCCAGAAAATTTTGAAGTCCTGATAGAACGGTACTTAACATTAAGTAAAGAAATCCGGCTTCAGAGTATAGAAGCAGAGGTTCAAAAGTGACAGCAACAATTTCCTGAGCTGTTCGGAACATTTCGACATAAGTAATACTGGCAGCAAGAGAGGTATCCTTAACCAGACTTATAAATGAATTCGCCAGAGGAGGAACTGACACTCTTGCAGCCTGCGGCAAAATGATCCTACGGAGCGCCTGAATACGGGTCATGCCAATCGAGTATGCAGCCTCCCATTGCCCCGCCTGAATAGACTGGATTGCAGCCCGAACAATTTCCGAGCCATAGGCCCCTACACTCAGCGAGAATCCGATAACAGAAGCTATTAAAGGATCCAGTGTGATCCCAATACTGGGAAGACCGAAGAAAATGATAAAGAGCTGCAACAGCAGAGGTGTTCCACGTATGATCCACACATAAAACCTGGCAATAAGTCTCGCAACTCTCCAACTGGATAACCTTATTAAAGCGGTGAGTACAGCCAAAATGAGGCCCAGAGCAAATGAAATCAAAGTCAGCGGAACGGTAAAAGCTACCGCAGCTTTTAACAGCGGTAGCAGAGAATCCATCAAAATCTGTATTTTACGCTCATCCATTGGGCATGCATCCTTTTACCATCAAGTTATTTCGAGACATCTTCTCCAAAGTACTTCTTGGAAATCTTCAAATAAGTTCCGTCACTCTTCATATCAGCAAGGGCCTTATTTGCAGCGGTCACAAGGTCATCGGCCCCTTTATTGAACAGACCTGCACTTTGGGAAGCAGCATTTGATGTATCCACAACCTTGATAGGCGCATCTGGCTTGTGCTTCTTCAGATCCAGGAACGACAAGCCGTCATTAACCGTGGCGTCAATCCGATTCGAGGTTAACAGATCAATGGCCTGATTGAACCCTTCGATCGGAACAATCTGGGCTCCATTCTCTTTGGCAATTTTATTGAGATTACTAGTAAGAGACTGACCCGATTTTTTTCCTTTCAGATCGGCAAATTTCTTGATACTTGTGTTATCCTGCCGCACAATCAGCACCGCTTTGGACACAATATACGGATCTGAGAAAGCATATTTAGCTTTTCGCTCATCTGTTATAGATACCTCATTAAAAACGGCATCAAAGCGTTTGGCATCAAGTCCCGCAATAAGGCTGTCCCACGCTGACTCAACAAATTCAGGCTGGACTCCAATTCGCTTGCTGATCTCCTCAGCAATCTCCACATCAAACCCTGTTAATTTCCCCGTGCTATCATGGAAAGTAAATGGAGCATAGGTCCCCTCAGTGCCAATCCGCAGCTTGCCGCTTGCTTTGACCTCCTCAAGCGCTGTCTGCGCAGCATTACCAGAAGTATTAGTTTGTCCCTGATTCGTCCTAGATGTGTTATTACTTTTATTGACACCACAGCCCACAGCAACGATAGATAGCCAGAGTACCAATAATGCCAAGCTTACCTTTTTCATCTTAACAACCCCTTGTCGAATGCTCTATTCTTAGCAAACTTAGCATTTGCTAACCGCTCCGAAATCATGCTAAGTTAACCCAACATATTTGAGCACTGTGCGCACAATCATGTAGAATAACCTTGATGAAGATTCAATAAAAGGAGGCTTAACATGTCAATTTACGATTTCAAAGTAACCACGATTGAGGGTAAAGAAACTACCCTGGAAGCGTACAAAGGAAAGGTACTCCTAATTGTGAATACGGCCAGCGCCTGCGGCCTTACCCCGCATTACAAGGGACTGCAAGCTTTATATGACACGTATAAGGATCAGGGACTGGTGGTGCTTGGGTTCCCGTCCAATCAATTTGCCGGCCAGGAGCCTGGAACTGAAGAGGAAATCAAACAATTCTGCGAGCTTAATTATCAGGTCACTTTCCCTTTATTCTCCAAAATTGATGTTAAAGGCGAGAACGCGCACCCTTTATTTGTACATCTGGTCGATCGTACACCATCCCCTTACCATACAGGAGAGATCGAGTGGAATTTTGTTAAGTTCCTGGTAGACCGTGATGGGAATGTAATCAAGCAATTCAGCGCACGGACGGAACCCGAAGCTATCGAAGCCGATATCAAGGGCCTTTTGTAGAAACACAAAGAGGGCTGACCCAGAGCAGATTTCTACAAGCTGAGATAGCCCCCTTTCATGCTCTCACCGAAACGCTAACAGAGCAGCGATTCTCCTGTGGAGGATCGCTGCTCTGCGTTTGGTCACCGGCTCGTATCAGTAAAGTTAGTTTTGGGTTACAGTTATTTTCGCTTAACCAGCGGAGTGGACGGAACGATTGTGGAAAAGCGATAGCGGTCGCCTTTGTGTCCGGATTTTTACCGCTAAGGGGAATGAAAAAAATCTGGAAACAACAGCGATTGGAACAACGATCCGTTCGCGGAGCGTCTGCCTAAGCAATTATGTTGAATCTAGGAAGTGCCTGCCTATTTCTTAAGCTTACGGTTATTGAACCAAAGCGGTACACGGAACAGCAGATTGAGGAAAAGAACCACGAATACCAGAACCGCCGCAGACTTGTCAGCGATTTGCTTAGCATCCTCTACAATGGCTTCGGATTGAACATACCAGAGATGAACGGCAAGAGTCTCGCCCGGCGAGAATAAGCTGAAGTCCCACATTTCTCCTGAAGTACTAAGCCCCGCTGTCAAAATAATAACCGCGGACTCTCCGAAGGCCCGGCCGGCTACCAGGCAGATCCCTGTAACAATGGCATGAAGGGATACTGGCAGAATTACAGTGCGAATGGTCTGGAACTTGGTCGTTCCAAGCGCATAGGAGGCATTGCGGAGTTCAGTTGGTACCGCTCTGACCGCTTCTTCCGTGACACGCGCCAAGGTTGGAAGATTCAGAAATGCCAAGCTGACCGCACCGCCCAGAATCGTCAGGCCAATATCAAAATACTCGGCAAAAATAGCCAGTCCCAGCATCCCGAACACAATGGAAGGTACGGAAGAGAGAGTCTCCACGCAAATCCGCAGCCCTTCCGTAAATTTGTTCTTGGGCGCATATTCCGCCATGTAGATACCTGCCCCTACACCTATCGGTATAGAAATGATTAACGACAGAATTAGAATGTAGAAGGAGTTGAACAGAACAGGCCCTATTCCTCCGCCTACATCAATTTCTTCAGGCAGCTTAGTCAAGAACTCCAGATTGATACCCGGCAGACCTTTGCTAAGTATGGTATACAGCAGCCAGAATATGAACAGCAGGACAGCAGCTCCCAGTGCATAAAAGGAACCCGTAGCTGCCTTATCCCAAATCAGTGCTCGTTTGTTCTTGCGTGTTGGTGTGAAGCTGCTCATGCGGCATCCCCTCTCTTTCTGCTAATTAGACGAATAATCATAATCAAGCCAAAAGAGATAATCAGCAGAAGGAAGGCCATCATATGCAGAGCATAGTTCCAGGTAGAGTCAAATTCCACGTTGGAAATTTGCATGACAATATTACTGGTAAGCACAGAGGTTGGGGAGAACAAGGATGTCGCCAGCTGAGCCGTGTTACCAATGACCATCACCACAGCCATCGTCTCTCCAATCGCACGTGTCATACCTAGAATGACAGCAGCCGCAATTCCTCTTGCTGCAGCCGGCAGCACAACCTTCATAATTACCTGCAGTCGGGTAGATCCAAGAGCATAAGCCGCCTCTCGATATTTCTTGGGTACAGCTGATATCGCGTCATCACTGATCCGGCTAACTGTAGGCAGAATCATAATGGTCAGCACCAGAGAAGCTGCAAGCATACCGTCTCCCAGATTCTCTCCACTTAATTCTCGAATAATCGGGATCAGCACCGTCAGGCCCAGATAACCATAGACGATGGATGGAATACCAACCAGAAGGTCGAGAATCGGACGTATAAATGACTTCAGCCATTTTGGAGCAATTTCAGCAATCAGGATCGCCATTCCGATCGAAATGGGAACTGCGAATACTAAGGTTAGAGCTGTTAAGGATATCGTATTGACGATAAATGAAGCAGCTCCGAATTTGCCCTCTTCCGGTGTCCAATCAAAGGATAGAAAGAAATCGGCTAGTGAGATGTCCTTAAAGGTCAAAATTGCTGTTTTGCCGATGAAGAAAATAACCAAGGCCAGCACCAGACAAAGTGCCAGTATGCTGAATAAGAAATAATATTTGAATAATCCATTGGTGAACCGCACTCTTGATCCTCGGCCCCGCTTCCAACTGGATGGTTGAATCGGCGTCTGCAATAAAGTACCCTTTTGTGCAGGTAAATCATGAACTGGTGTGCTCATTTCGTTCTGCTTCCTCCCATACAGCAACCAGCCCCGAACAGGGGCTGGCTGGTTAACGTTACATTTTAATTCTACTTCAGCTTAGCTTTCCTCTTATTTCATAGCAGAAATCGGAATGAATTTAAGCTTCTTCAGTGAACCTTCTTGGAACTTCTTGCTTTGTACATAGTCGATGAAAGCTTTAGTAGCGCCAGTAGGTTGACCTTTAGTCATGTAGTAACCATAGGACCAAATTTTGTAAGTACCTTTAATTACATTATCAACAGTTGCAGCTACACCATTGTGTTTAACTGCTTTCATGTCACCGCCACTTACATACACAAGGTCGATATATCCGATAGCATTTGGAGTTGTAGACACAGCTGTCTTCATATCACCACTGGATCCAACTTCTTTGTAATTCTTAGCCTTCTTCACGATATCTCCACCGCCAAGTGCTTTGGCTTGGTAGTTAACACGTGTACCGGAACCGAAGGCACGAGTGATGACAACGATGTCCGCGTCACTTCCGCCAACCTCTTTCCAGTTCGTGATTTTACCGCTGTAAATCCCTTTAAGCTGGTCAGTAGTCAAGTTATCAACACCCACGTTTTTGTTAACCACTGTCGCAAAAGGAATTACAGCTACTTTGTTAGCCACTTGACCCGCGAATGCTTTGAATCCAGGAACATCTGTGCTTGCATCCCAGTCGCAAGCTCCGATTTGAGCAATACCTTTATTAACGGCTTGAGGGCCTGTTACAGAACCTTTACCGGAAGCGGCGATTTTCACCTTAGGATTTAATCTTTGAAATTCTTTTGCAGCTTGCAATGATAGTGGAAGAAGTGCAGTGGAACCATTAATCGTAATTTTACCCGATACAGATCCTGCAGCTTGAACTGATGATCCTACACCTGCTGAAGAAAGAATGAATGCGGCAGCTACGGCTACCAAAGAGATTTTTTTGAACAATTTCATGATTGAATTACTCCTCTCGAATTCTCGAATTATATTTATTTAGTTAGCTCAGTGCCTTTTCCGCCTTCTACTAGAACAATCTTGCCATCACTAATCAGCGCGATCTTGCCGTCTTTGGATACAGCAACTTCGGAAATTCCGTTCGGTGTGCTGTAAATTTCTTTCTTGACTCCACCAGTCACCTCGAATAACTGCGAAGAACCATCCGCTTTCAGACCAGCCACCAGCAATTTTCCATCCTTTGTCACTACATCCAAGGTCACATCAATATCCGAGATGAGATCAGTGACTTTGGTTCCGTCTGCAGAGATGCTTTTCAGTACACTGTTCACATCTTTCCCATCCGGATCTGCACTTACATAGACGATGCTTCCATCTGCGAGAATAGAAGGCAGCAGCTTATTGTCCGTAGTTTTTGTCAACTGTACAGGCTTTGCGCCCTTGGTTGTCAGATCCAAAGAGTAGACCTGTGCGCCAGCTCCAGAGAAATCAATGCTAAGGGAATCCTCAGTGCTGTCAGCATCATTCTTGGCAACACCTGTTGTGTTAACCAGGTAAGCTACCTTCTTCTCATCACTCGATACTTGAAGATCGGACTTATTCTCCACTTTATCTGCAAGGACCTCGGTAAGTACACCGCTGTCTATCGTTATGTAAGAAATCTTCTCTTGCTTGTCACCTTGGATAAAGTACACTTTCTTGCCGTCTGCGGACCAGGTAAGGTCTGTCTTCACTGAACTATCCGACCCGATTTGCTTTGTCAAGCCGGTTCCTAGATCATAGACAAACAACTGGCCATTGCCATCTGTGAAGGCTCCCCATTTATGATCTGGAGAAACTACGGCAGTTGCGGCACCCTCATTCGAAGACAGCACTTCATTTGGAGTACCAACTGAAGGACGCAATTTGAATACTTGCAGAGCCTCTCCATCCTCTTTGGTTGCTATAACGTTGCCATTCTCATCAAAACCAGGAGAAGAGAATTCGCCTTCCAGACGTTTTAATTTGTAGACGCTGCCGCTGCCTGCGATTTCAGCACCGAGCGCGTCCACCGTAGTATTCAGCTCGACATAAATATTGCCATCCTGAAGCTTAGGGGCCACATTGAAATCTTGGGTAGCGCCATCTACCTGCAGGCTTTTAATATTAGGTTTGATTGTTACGGTGTGGTATCCGTAAGAATCATTCAGAACTACACTTCCATTCTCAAGCTTAAGCCCCGCACTAAGCGCATCCGCCAAATCACGGATCGAGTACAGCTTGGTACCATTCACTTCAATCGCTCTCAAGTTGATGTTGTCGCCATCTACTTGAAGCCCTGAATTAATGACTTTAAACTTGGTTGTTGTTTGTTTCGTTGCAGTCGTTTTTGCCGGACTAGATGTTTTTGCAGCTGCCGCACCCGCTGTCCCTGCTGTTACTGCTGAGGTTACCAGTGCAGAAGCAACTAACATACTGAATACTTTACCCTTATTCATCAGCTCACCCTTTTCCTAATACATAAGTGCTATGATGTCATTTTCGTATAAGATTGTTAAAAGAATTCTTGTAGTTTGTAATGGAATGTTAAATTATTGAAAAAACATATAAAAATCTAGGAGAATGGACCCGTGACCATAGAAATATATTTAAAAGTTGATATATGGAAGAAGTATTGAAGATATATAAAATATAAAGTTTAATAAAATCCAAATATTAGGTATAATTACGTTATACACCGATGTTCTGGAGGGGCTATGGGCACTAATAATAGAAAAGAACCTTTCCGCTACTCTATGGAAGAACCTATGAGCTGCTGGATTCGAATTTCTGAGATTAATGGTACGATCATCACAAGTAAGCCTGCTGAAGCAGATTTAATCGATATCAGCAAGGGAGGATGCAAAATTCGGACCCCCCTTAATCTCCACGCTTTTTCCAATTCTATTAAAGGAATTTTGCGGCTCAAATTAAGTGAAGAAGAGTATGATTTAAATGCTCAAATTCGCTGGCAGCGTCAAATCGAGCCTCCTTTCTTTCATTATGGCCTGTCCCTAATGCTTGAAGCTGATGAGAGAGAAAAGATTAATGCTGATTTGAGGAAGCTTGCGGGTAATAATAAAATCAAAGTGATATAGCGCTTTAAATCCAAGACTGCCGATTCAATCGGCAGTCTTTACTATTGCTCATTTACAAATCCAGGAACGTCCGATATACTCGAAACAAAAGTGAGTACTCACTCATTATCTGAATGAAGGAGTGTTACTATGTCTGAGCATCCAAATGTTATTACGGCCGCCCGGGTCAGTAAACGTTTTGGGAATAAAACTGTGCTTGAGGATATTACGCTTGAGATTCACCCCGCGGAGACCTTTGGGCTTCTTGGTCCATCAGGATCGGGGAAGACCACCCTGGTTAAGCTCTTTACCGGAACGCTGCAAGCTACGACCGGTCAGGTACACGTTCAAGGTACGCTGATGCCAAAGCTGTCCATTCTGAATCAAATCGGTTATATGGCTCAGTCCGACGCCCTTTATACCGAGCTGAGCGCAAAGGAGAATTTGGAGTTTTTCGGTGCACTTTATGGATTGAAAGGGGCTTCCCTGCGTAAGCGCATTATGGAGGTTACCGAAATCGTTGCCCTTAGCGATCATCTGGATAAACGAGTAGACCAATATTCAGGAGGGATGAAGCGCCGTCTATCCCTGGCTGCCGCCCTCCTTCACCATCCTCCCATTCTGGTCCTCGATGAGCCCACAGTCGGGATCGATCCCCTGCTTCGCCAAGCGATTTGGAAGGAACTAAAATTGTTAAATCAACAGGGAACAACGATCTTGCTAACGACGCATGTCATGGATGAAGCGGAGAAATGTGATCGGCTGGGGATGATCCGGGAGGGAAAGCTTCTGGCCGTGGATTCACCTGAGAAGCTGATCTCTCAAACTGGCACCCGTTCTATTGAAGAGGCATTTGTATATTATGGAGGTCATCAAGCATGAAGATATGGGCTATCGTAATTCGAATCTTACGCCAGTTCCGCCGGGACAAACGGACTCTCGCCTTAATGTTGATTGCCCCCCTATTCGTCCTGACTCTGATGAACCTTGTCTTTAACGGGAAGGAATATAAGCCTACACTTGGTCTGCTGAATACATCACCAATATTAACATCCAGCCTACAGGCTGAGGGTGCCACTACTATCAATTATGATCGACGAGATCTCGCTGAGGCCGCACTTAGCGATCGGACCATCGATGCACTGATCACAATTGACGGACATGTACCTGCCGTCAAGCTTGAAGGCAGTGAGCCCGCAGTTAACCGTGCCGTGCTCCAAGCGGTGCAGAAAGCAGCGGAACATTTTCAGAACCAGGCGGCTTCCATTAAGCCAGTCATCAGTTACCTCCATGGTTCTGCGGATATGACCAGTATTGACCAGTTCGGCCCTATACTTATCGGGTTCTTCATCTTCTTCTTTGTATTCCTGATTGCGGGTGTCTCCTTCCTCAGGGAGAGAACAACGGGAACACTTGAACGATTACTGGCTACCCCGCTTAAGCGTTATGAAATTGTGCTCGGGTATGTTGGCGGGTTCGGGATCTTCACGATCATTCAGGCACTTCTCATTTCATGGTACTGTACTCAGGTCCTTGGCATCATGATGGTAGGTTCCTTTGGTCTGGTCATTCTTCTGACCTTGCTAATGTCACTTAGCGCACTAACCTTAGGGACTCTCATCTCAGCGTATGCAAATAACGAGCTGCAGATGATCCAGTTCATTCCTCTCATTATCGTGCCGCAGTTGTTCCTGTCTGGTCTGTTCCCCATAGATACGCTCCCGGACTGGCTCCGTAAATTTGAAGTAATTATGCCACTGACCTACGGCACGAAAGGACTCAGCGATGTGATGATCCGCGGGCAGGGCTGGGGGGCGATAGCCTTGGATGTGTATGTGCTCACCGGCTTCTCCGCCTTGTTCATTCTTCTAAATATCATAGCCCTGCGTAAATATCGCAAGATTTAAAGGCATGTGTAAAGTATGGTAGAATACGAAGATTAATCCTTAAACGTGACACAGGAGGTTGACCATCATGCCACACCATCAGGAGCCGCTAGAGCCATGGCTGGAAGCGCTGCTTCATACAGATGAACGAAAACTTACCGAGAAACAGCTGAAGATTATTGAAGCTGCTGTTGAGGTATTCTCGCAAAAAGGGTATGCCGCCGCCTCTACCAGTGAAATCGCGCAAATGGCAGGTGTGGCGGAAGGAACGATCTTCCGTCATTACAAGACGAAGAAGGATTTACTGCTCTCTATCGTAACTCCGATGATGGGCAAGCTGCTTGCCCCATTCATTCTTAATAATTTCAACGATGTCTTAGAGAAGGATTACCCTACCTTTGAGGCTTTCCTTAGAGCGGTTCTGATTAACCGCCTCGCCTTTGCGCGCAAGCATCTTAAGATCATTAAAATCCTGCTTCAGGAGATTCCTTTTCAACCGGCCTTGAAGGAGCAATTTATAGAACATATTGGAGCGAAGATTTTAGATCGTTTCCAAAAGATTGTGAAGCATTTTCAGGATAAAGGGGAACTGGTGGAAGTACCTACTCTCGCGGCTATCCGCTTTACCGTCTCCTCAGCTGTCGGTCTGTTTATCTTTCACCTGCTCCTCGCCCCCGATCTTCCGTGGGATGAAGAGAAGGAGATTGAGCAGACGATTCAGTTCATACTCCACGGTCTGGCCTCCAGATAGAAGGCCTATTCATATACTTTTTACACAATTCTCACACGGGCCTCTCACTTGGTCTTGTTAAGATGAAGTTAATCTTAGGAAGAGGTGATGACCATGTTGAATTGGAAAAAGAATTTGGTGGCTCTATTAACTGTTGTGAGTTTGGTAGGAGGAGCGACCAGTGCCATGGCAAGTCCGGCTAAGTCTCCAGCAGTCAAGCCTGCGGTCAAGGCTGCCGTAGCCGCACCAGCGAAAGCTCTTGTCACAACTAAGTCAGCTGCAAAGCCTGCCTCAAGCACAAAGAACTCCACCAAAGCTGCTCCTGTTAAGGCAGACAAGAAGACAGCAGCCAAGTCCGATGTGAAGAAGGCATCCAAGAAGCCGGTTGTGAAAAAGGTAAAAGTCACCAAAGCAGCCCACAAGAAACATCACAAACTGGTAAAGAAAGCTCACCACAAAATTACAACCGCTAAAAAAGCATCGACTAAGAAAACTACAAAAAAATAGGCTGAGCTAGAGACGGGAAGGCTTTAAGCCTTCCCGTTTTTGCTTGTTTTTGGTAGATTGTAACAAGAGCCTCGTTAAATCTGGGAGAGAAGGAGTAAGGCGATGACAAGCATTTTCGTAGTTGATGACGATCCCTCCATCCTGCGTTTGATCTCTGAGTATTTACGCAAAGAGGAATTTCATGTCACGGAGTATCCGGACGGACAGCATTTAATTGAGGAAGTGCGTCTGCACAAACCCGATTTCCTGGTCCTGGATATTATGATGCCCGGTATTAACGGATTAACTCTGCTGACTGAGCTGCGGACTTTTACGGAAATGCCTATTATTATGATCTCCGCCCGCGGGGATGAAATGGACCGAATTATCGGGCTGGAGCTGGGATGTAACGACTTCCTAACCAAGCCCTTCAATCCTAGGGAACTGGTGGGCAGGGTCAAATCCATGCTTCGCCTCGTCCGGTTAGGACAGGATCAAGAATCAGAGGCCTTCTCCAAAGTCATCCAGGCGGGGAATTTAAAGGTGAACGAGGAGTTCCGTAAAGTATCCGTGGAAGAGACCGAGCTTGTCCTCACCTCACGGGAGTATGATCTCTTGGTATTTTTCGCAAAACATCTTGAAAGGCCCTTCACACGTGAACAGCTCATTCAGCAGGTATGGCATTTTGATTATCTCGGGGATGTACGGGTGGTTGATGATTTGGTCAAAAGACTACGTAAGAAGCTATCCGAATACGCAGCCTCATTCCAAATTGATACCTTGTGGGGATATGGCTATAAGGCCTTGGTCAAAACAGGATGAGGACACTCCGAGGCCGGGTATTATTATCTTTGATTGCCGGGATGTTCATCACCGTTGGCATCACGGTGTTCCTATTTGTCAGGCTGATTCACAGCCTTACCATTGACCAGGCCAAGACCGAGCTGCACAGTCAAATTGATAAGGCCGTCCAGATTCTTAACGACGGAGATATCGGGGATATTGATGACAAAGACTTGAAGCTGAAGTTCAAGGACAAGCTGTATGATGCGGATTTTATGATTCTAAATGCGAAACATGTTATTATAGCGGCCAGTGATCCAAGGAAAATTAATGCTCAGCTGCACGTGCCTATTCTCGATGAAGACGGTGTGATGAAGCTTGATCATAGAGAAATGCTCTATGCCACCAAAAAAATTGATGAGGAGCCATCACTCCAGATCGTTGTATTTGCTCCCCTCTCTTCCCTTCGGACAATTGTTGGACAGCTGCTGAGCACCACGATTTTTGCCATTCTGGGCAGCTTTCTTTTTGTTCTGGCAATCGGTCTACTGGTCGTCTGGAAGACCACACGTCCCCTGAAAAAACTAACCGAGGCTGTGAGTCAATACGAGCCCTATCGGCCGCATAATCCAGTCCTGCCAAAAGCGGATGGTACGGAAATCGGAGAGCTCATCGCCACTTTTCAAGAAATGTCAGAGAGAATCGCTAAACATCAGGTCTATCAAATTGAATTTCTGCAGAATGTCTCTCACGAACTCAGGACACCGCTTATGTCTATCCAAGGCTACTCCATGGCCATCAAAGATCAGGTTGTCACCGTGGACCAAGGCCTTGATGTCATCAGTAAGGAAGCGCGGCGAATGATTCATATGGTCGAGCGCTTATTGCAATTGTCGCGGCTTGAGTCGCTAGATGAACCCTGGACACTTAGTAAAGAGGATCTTAGAAACATGGCGGAACAGGCTGCGGATCTGCTGGCCCCTGCCGCTGCTGAGAATCATATTACGCTGGAGATTATTGGGGACTCAGTTAATGTCACAATACCTGCGGAGCAGATCTTCCAGGTACTGGTGAACCTGCTGCAAAATGCGGTCCGGTATGCCCACAGCCACATTGTCGTGCGTATAGAAGCAGGGAATGTGATAAGCAGCTCTGCCTCACTTGAACAGCCCAATTGGAGTATTCATATCGATGATGACGGGGATGGAGTACCTGAGGAAGAATACGAAGCTATTTTTGATCGGTTCTATAAGGGGCAACATGGAGTGACGGGCCTTGGACTCGCCATTTGCTATCAGATTGCGGAACGAATGGGAGCCAGGATGGTCTGCGAAAGATCCGCTCTTGGAGGAGCCCGCTTCAGCTTTATCGTTACTGGAACGCAAAAATCCTCTCCATAGGAGAGGTTATAATATGACACGGAATAACTGGAGGATATAGATGAAATTAGAAAGATTAATCTCCATCATCTACAAGCTGCTGAATCACGAGGTTTTGTCTGCTTCGATGCTGGCTGAGGAGTTTCAAGTCTCCCAAAGAACCATTTACCGGGATATTGATGCGATCTGCGCAGCGGGCTTTCCGGTCATATCGTATCAGGGAATCAAAGGCGGATATGGCATGATGGACGGTTACAAAATGGACCGAAGTTTACTCGGTTCTTACGATGTCTATTCCCTGATTACCGTGCTCAGCAGCCTCTCCTCCGTATTCGAAGACGAACGTGTAAAAGGAACCATTGAACGACTGCAAACGATTGGACCCGAGTATGGGACCCCGAATCTTTCTGTGGACCTGGCAACCCGTACCACCGGGCTAGACGTGCTCCCTCTATTGCGCACAGCGATTATGCAGCGGAATATCATTCGTTTTGATTACATTAATGCAAAAAATGAACGCACAACCCGTGATATGGAACCATTAAGGCTTCATTTTAAGCACAGCAACTGGTATGTTTATGCTTACTGCCGAACAAGGCGGGATTATCGGGAGTTCAGGTTATCGCGGATGATGAATTTGTTCTTGTCACCAGAGCTCTTTCAGCCACATGAAGGGATATCCCAAAAGGCCGGGAATTCATACTCGGAATGGCAAGATCACGTGGAGAACGTAGTAATTCGGGTGAGACCGGAAGCCTTGGCCGAAGTGCTCGATCAGTTTCATCATGTAGATAAGCACTTTGATCCGGATGGAAGCATGACGATGCGAATTCCTGTATATAAGCCGCTGGAAGCGCGCTGGCTTTGGTCCATTTTGCTGAGCTTTGGCAGCGGTGCCGAAGTTCTTGAACCCTTTGAACTGCGAGGGATCTTGAGAGAGCAGCTTAAAAATACACTCAAACTTTATGAAGAAGTATGACAGACTGCTGTCATACTTCTTTTTTTATATTAATAACAGATTTAAATACAAATCCATATCCAACCAAAAGGAGACGATAAAAATGACGAATCATCCAGTAGAAATGTATAAATACCACACATGGGCCAACCAGACGATCCTGGGGAGAATCAAGCAGTTCCCGCCCTCTGTACTGAGTCAAGAAGTAAATTCCTCTTTCCCCACAATCGCCCACGCCCTTAATCATATCTATGCGGTAGATAAAATGTGGTATCTTGTGCTGACTGGCACGGGCATGCCAGAGGCACTGCAAATGTGCATGTCTCTCAATGAGAGCATCCCGGCTTCAGTGAATGAATGCGTCAAAAGCTTTGATGAGTTAGCGGGACACTTTGAAAAATGGCTCGAAAACCAGGCCGATTTGGAGCAAACCATTCTCCTTGACAATCCATATGCGGGAATCCGTCAAACCCGCTTGTCGGAAATTGTGCTGCATGTGGTCAATCACGGGACTTATCATAGAGGCAATATCTCTACAATGCTGCGTCAGCTGGGCCATGCATCCACCATGAACGACTACGCACTCTTCTGGTATCAGGAACCTGTGAAATCCATCTAGAACGTCCCAGGAGGGATACTCTGAACGAAGCTCGAGACTCCGCTCATCCCCCTGCCATTCGGCATAGGTGGCTTTGCTACGACGAACCCCTCTGGGGGTTCAAATCCCTCTAATTGGTACGCAAAAAATCTCTCCAAAGGAGAGATTTTTATTACGTCCCAGGAGGGATTCGAACCCCCGACCGACGGCTTAGAAGGCCGTTGCTCTATCCAGCTGAGCTACTGAGACATATATGTAATCTTATGTGGTGCGATCCAGAAAGAAAAAAGGATGCGTTATTTATTATAACGTATCTTGGATTAAAGTCAAAGGAAATTATGAAATTCGGGTAATATATAATAACTACTCCTGAGGAGCGTGAACTACGTATGCGACCAATCCTGGCAGCGCTGTCCTACTTTAGCATCTTCTTTGCCCCTTTTCTGTTACCTATAATTATTTGGTTCATATCAGATGATGCTTTTGTTCGAAAGCATGCTGGCAGGGCTCTTTTCTCCCATGTGTTTCCGGTTCTTGCCGCGATCCCTCTGCTTATCTTTATGTTCTCAGCCCAATATATTGCCTCAATCTTTATGTATATTTCAATCTTTGCCATCATTTATTTTTGCGCCTTCCTCTATAACGTCATTCAAGGGATTCGTGTTCTTGCTGACGCAAACTGGCCGCAACATTACTAAAGACTATAGGCCCTCCCGCCACCGGGAGGGCCTGCTCTGTATAGCTGCTCCCAGCCCCTTAGCTGCCTTTAGGCAGCATCTGTTCCAGCTGTGCCGAGATACTCCCGGAAGCCAGAAGACTTTGCCGGAATTGTTCTCTTTGCAGCGGCGCATCCAGATCCCCTTCATCACCAAAATTCTCCTCGGCGATTTCCTCATAAGCATTATGCAGATTGTTATTGTACCAGTCTATAGCGAGGTTTGATTCGTTCCGAACCATTCGGACAATTTCGAAATCTTCCCCATTCCCCGCCCGGGCCACATAAACAAGCAGCCCTGGTTCTTCGGAGGCCACCGGAGTTACTTCGATTTCAACACATGCGCTGCCATTATAGTCTGTAGTTCTCGTTAGCTTCGCGTCCTTGATTGTATACATGCTGAACACTCCTTATTGAATTTAGTATTATGCATGAATTAATTTTGAATTTGCCATCTGACTGCGGGTATCCGTGGTCCCAAGCCGGTAAATCTCCTGGTACACCCGATTGATTCTTTCTGAATATTGTGCATAAATTTCATCCTCCGGAGTATCCGGCCAAGGAAATACGAAATCCATGAATCCATCTTCGTCAGCTTCCGCGCTTGCAGAAAGCTTGCGTCTAAGCTCTTCAGCTTCCTCTGGTGTAGCCTGGATAACCCATTCGTAAGCAGCTGCTCCCTGATCCTCAAGCACCGAACGGCCCTGAACCGATACATAAAATGTCTTCTTCATGACCATCCTCCTTTCATTCTTCCAAAGCATAGTTTTCCATAAAGGACAGACATTTTATGCCTAGGTTCGGCATAATTTGTATCACCGCGGAACAAACCGCATATTTAGAGTAACGAAGAGAGAGGATGAATCCATATATGTGCGGAATTACCGGGTTTATCGAGTGGAATCGAGACCTAACTGGGGACGCTGCCTTATTGCTTACTATGACTGAGACACTGGGTAAAAGAGGACCCGACGCCCGTGGTACCTGGATCTATGGACCTTGTGCATTCGGACACCGAAGGCTCAGTGTCATGGACCCGGCTAACGGAGCTCAGCCCATGGTTATCCATAAAGATGACAACATATATACCGTTGTATACAACGGGGAAATATATAACGCGCCTGAGCTACGAGAAGAATTAAAGCAACGGGGTTACAAATTTCGGACTGAGTGCGATACGGAAGTGCTGCTCCAGGCCTATATCGAATGGGGACCGGACTCTGTTCATAAGCTTAACGGAATCTTTGCCTTCGCGATCTGGGATAGTGTGCGGGAGCATGTATTTTTTACGAGGGACCGGCTTGGAGTCAAACCTCTATTCTATAGCGAGCGAGAGGGTACACTGATCTTCGGCTCGGAACCCAAAGCCATTTTGGAGCACCCGAAGGTTGATCCTGTTGTAGGAGCTGAAGGACTAGCAGAAATATTTATCCTCGGACCAGCCAGAACACCGGGTCACGGGGTTTATACGCATTTACGGGAGCTTCGTCCTGGGCAGGCCATGATTTACAGCAAGAGCGGCCTAAGAATCTATACCTATTGGAAGCTTGAAACCTACGAGCATGAGGACAATGAGACGCAGACTGCCGCGAAGCTTAGAGAGCTTCTGAAGGATACGGTTGAACGTCAGCTTCTCTCAGACGTCCCTGTCTGCACTCTTCTGTCCGGAGGACTTGACTCTAGTGCGCTGACGGCATTAGCTGTGGACTACTACACAAGAAGCGGCCAGGGACAGGTTCACACTTATTCGGTTGATTATGTTGATAACGATAAATACTTTAAGGCTCATAGCTATCAGCCAGGCGCAGATGCGCCTTGGATTGAACGCATGATTGCGGAGCTTGGCACTCAGCATCACTGGATACGCTTTGATACACCGGAGCTGGTTCACGCCCTGGATGCCTCTACAGAAGCGAGAGATCTGCCGGGCATGGCGGATGTAGACTCCTCACTGTTTTTGTTCAGCCGGGAGATTAAAAGGGATGCTACGGTCGCAATATCCGGGGAAGCGGCGGATGAGATCTTTGGCGGATATCCTTGGTTTCATCGTGACGAATTGCTGAACTCGGGAACCTTCCCATGGTCTGTGGCTACCCAGCTTCGCTCCGAGCTGCTGTCACCCGAGATCAGGGAATGGATCTCCCCGCAGGGATATATCCAGGATCGTTACCAGGATGCGGTGAATGAAGTCCCGAGGCTAAGAGGTGAGAGTGGAAAGGAAGCCCAAATGCGAATCATGTCATATTTAAATATTACGCGGTTCATGCCGACGCTGCTGGATCGCAAGGATAGAATGAGTATGGCCGCAGGGCTTGAGGTACGCGTACCTTTTTGCGATCACAGGCTTGTGCAATATGTGTGGAATATTCCCTGGGAGATCAAGACTGCTGGTGATCGGGAGAAGGGAATTCTTCGGAAAGCACTTGAAGGAGTACTTCCAAACGATGTTCTGTACCGGAAGAAAAGCCCTTATCCTAAGACACATAACCCCGCCTATCTAAATGTAGTGAGACAGCAGGTTCTAAATATACTGGATGATAGCTCCTCCCCTATTCTTCCGCTGATTAACCAGGATAAAATTCGCGAAATTGCTTCTTCCGCTGAAGCCTCTTCCAATCTCCCCTGGTTCGGTCAGCTGATGTCGGGTCCTCAATTATTCGCTTATTTAGCTCAGGTTAACCATTGGCTGAAGACATACAAGGTAGCAATCCGGTAATACCTGTACCTTTGAACTAAGGAATCCTTCCATAGGTATTACCTATTACCGTTATATTAATTATATATTTCATTTATAAGCAGCTTCGTGCGACAATGAATGTAATTTAATTCCAAGGAGCTGCTGCAAATGAGTTCAAAGAATGTTTGGAACCCGGAATCTTATGATAACAAGCTTGCCTTCGTGTCGGAATACGGAAAGAATCTGATTGATCTGCTGAGACCTGAGAAGAACGAGCGGATTCTGGATCTGGGCTGCGGAACGGGAGACTTAACCAGTCAAATTGCTGAGTCTGGAGCCCAAGTAAAGGGGATCGATTATTCAGCGAGCATGATTGAAGCAGCCAAGAAGAAGTACCCTAATCTCGAGTTCAAAGTAAGTAATGGAGAGAACTTCACCGCTGAAGAGCATTATGATGCTGTATTCTCAAATGCGGCGCTTCATTGGATGAAGGACGCACCCGGTGTCGTCCGTTCAATCCATCAAGCATTAAAGCCTGGAGGAAGATTTGTAGCCGAATTCGGCGGTAAAGGCAACGTGGAGACCATTGTTCAGGCTATTTATGAGGTGTTCGCTGAGGAATACGGCACGGATGCTTCGAAGCTTAACCCATGGTACTTCCCAAGTGTCGGGGAATACGCCTCACTTCTTGAAGAACATGGATTTAAAGTGGAGTACGCCCGCCATTATGACCGCCCCACAAAGCTGACAGACAACAAGGAAGGCTTAAACGGCTGGCTATCTAATTTCGGAGGCGACTTCTTAAACGGGTTCTCAGACGAAGAGAAAGCTAGCATCTACGCCAAAGTTACAGAAAGACTGGTTCCAAAGCTGCTGCATGAAGGTTCAATTTATGCCGATTATAAGAGGCTAACTGTTGTCGCTACCAAAGTCTAGTGACATAGTTTCAGCACAGCTACAAAAATGAATAAAGGACGGCATGCCTGACAAGGCTGCCGTCCTTTATTGTCATATCACATCGTGCCAAGGTTTTCCTTCTAATATCACTTCACTCCGAGTTTGTCCTTCAATATTCGCAGCGCAGTACCACGATGGCTGATTGCCTGCTTCTCCTGGAGCGTAAGCTCGGCCATGGACTTCTGGTAGGCAGGCACATAGAAAAGGGGATCATAACCAAAGCCCCCGCTTCCGGCAGGCTCAGCCGATATCATCCCTTCTACGGTGCCTTCGGCCTCTACGAATTCCCCGGTTCCCGGGTCATATAGCGCCAGATGACATACGAATCGGGCAGGGCTAAGGAGCGGCTGCTCCGTATCTTCCCCTTCGGACAGCTTCTCCAGTTCATCCAGCAATTTGGCATTATTCTCCGCATCCGTAGCGTGCTCACCCGAATAGCGCGCTGAATAGACTCCTGGAGCCCCGCCAAGCTTGTCTACGCAAAGTCCGGAATCATCAGCGAGAACGGGCTTGCCAAGTAGGTCTCCCACTGTCTTCGCTTTCTTGCGGGCGTTGGAGGCAAACGTATCCCCATCCTCCACAACCTCAGGCAGCTCTGGATAATCATACATACTCTTCACTGTGCCGCCCAACTCGGCAAGTGCATGGGCAAATTCCTTAACCTTACCTTGATTCTTCGTGGCGACAACAATTACCGTATCTTTAAAAGGGTTCATACATTCTTACCCGCCTGACCAGATCCAATCTTCAGGGCGATCGGCCCTAGCACCTCTTGCTGCTGCGCGATCATTTCACGTATTCCCTTCTCCGCCAGCTCCATCATCCCGTTCATTTCCTCACGGGAGAAGGGACTTTCTTCTCCAGTGCCCTGAATTTCTACGAACTTGCCTTCGCCGGTCATGACTACATTCATATCTACCTTGGCTTTGGAGTCCTCTTCATAATTCAAGTCGAGCAGCAGCTTATTTCCGACTACGCCTACACTCACAGAGGCCAAGTAATCAGTAACAGGAAATACGGCGAGATTGTGCTTCTGAGCCAGCTTATTCACGGCAATCGACATCGCTATGAAAGCTCCAGTGATCGATGTGGTTCGTGTGCCTCCATCCGCCTGAATAACATCACAGTCAACGATTACGGTTCGTTCTCCAAGCGCCTGAAGATTAACTACGGATCTAAGTGCACGCCCGATTAACCGCTGAATCTCCATCGTTCTGCCCGTAAGCTTGCCTCTGGCGGATTCCCGCTGGTTCCTCGTTTGGGTTGCCCGGGGAAGCATCGCATATTCCGCTGTTACCCAGCCTCGTCCTTGACCTTTCATGAACGGGGGGACCTTCTCTTCTACAGTTGCGGTGCAGAGTACCTTGGTATCACCGACTTCAATATATACAGAACCCTCTGCATATTTATTGGGATTTGCTGTTAAATTCATAGGCCTGCGCTGATCCGCAAGTCGTCCATTTATTCTCATGACTATGTGCCTCCTACATTTCATCCTGTCTATACTTCCCCTATTTTACCAAAGAGATGCTACAAAAGCACCTTAGGAAGAAAATCCCCGCCATAGAAAAAGGAGCCGCTCCGCAGCTGGCCCCGGTTAGAAATCAGATAGGAATTTGATTGAGCGCTTCCGGACGGGAGACCGGTTCACTGTACTTCTGGTTGTCGTCCCCTACCACGTCTTTGCTTCCATTCATCCAAATGCGTACTTTACCATTCTTGGTATTCTCCGTAACGGTTAGAACAAGAGACTGAAGCAGCTGAGCCGGAATCTTCTCGCCAGGCTTGAACATGTCATCCTTCAGCGAGACGGTTACTACACCGTCCTTGGCCGTCTCTACTTGCTCAACCGTGGTATTCGAGGTTAACACCTGCTGAAGTCCATCGCCCTGGACAGGGCCCTGAATCAATTGGGCTAAAGCTGCTTTTACCGAATCATCTCCTGCTGGAACCAACCGGGTCACGGGTACGAAATAAGGTATTCCACTGTCGGTTGATGAGGCAAAGTATACTGTAACCGGGCTTGTCTGAGAGATATTTGCTCCCGGTGTCAGCTCCAGATTAATTCCTACGGTGCGATTCAGGGGCTGATTCAGTGGAAGATGGCCAACCGGCATTTCATTCAGCTTCTGCCCGTCCACCCATATTTGAACGTTCTGAACATCAGGGTTGTCCGTTAATGTCCATGTTACAGCTTCCATGATTTTGCGCTCATCCTTCACATCGTATTTTGTGAAGGGCTTGGTGAATTCCACCACGGCCAGCTTTTGTTTTTTATCTACGGTGACATTGGTAACCTGTGTTCCTTTGGGAAGTACACCCTGGAAGCCTTCAGGAATGGACGAAGCATAAGTCCCACCCTGTACGAGGGACTCCATGATTTGATTCAGCTTCCCTTCCTTACTGCCTTGTGGCAGATTTAAGGATACAGGTGCTAGCAGCCCCTGATCATTCTTCAGATAGATTGTGGCCTGATTCGAATTCAAGGTGCTTGTTTTTCCCGAGGAGCTTGTCTGATTCACTTGATCTGCGGTCTGCAGCATCTGGGCCTCAACATCCGCTGGCGGAGGATCAATCTGCGCCGCACCTTGTGAACCGAAGATTCCACACCCTGATAACAAGAGAGGGATAGCGATTAAGCTGGCTGCTGCTGCAGTCTGTACTCTTGGAAAAGATTTCATAGTTCCTTCGTGCCTCCCTAACAATTTTCTGTGGCTTGTATTACTATATATACGAGCCCCCCTTTGGAAAAATAACTATTATTTCTGGGATGTGGACACACTGCACATATCAAGAGCAGCATGAATATGTTAGGAGTTGAGGTGAAGGTCATGGACAAAGCGAAAATCCCATACAGCTTGAACAGTAAAAAGGTGGCCGACGCGACCAAAGAATGGCTTCATAAGCGGGGCGTCAAAATTTCGGAAATTGCCGAGCTTGTTATGCTGCTTCAGCAGAAGTATTATCCTGATCTTACGATGGAGGAATGCATCCATAACGTGGAGCAGGTACTTACCAAACGAGAGGTTCAAAATGCGGTATTAACCGGGATCCAGCTGGATATTCTCGCCGAGCAAGAACTGCTTATCCCCGAGCTGCAGGAAATGATCTCGAATGATGAAGGGCTGTACGGCGTCGATGAAATTCTTGCCTTCTCCATCGTCAATGTCTACGGAAGTATCGGATTCACAAACTATGGTTATGTAGATAAGCTTAAGCCCGGCGTTCTGGAACGATTAAATGATAAAAGCCTTGGTCCGGTTCATACGTTCCTCGATGATATTGTGGGAGCGATCGCCGCTTCAGCAAGCAGCCG
Source organism: Paenibacillus sp. SN-8-1 (assembly GCF_050995535.1). Classification (NCBI taxonomy): domain Bacteria; kingdom Bacillati; phylum Bacillota; class Bacilli; order Caryophanales; family Paenibacillaceae; genus Paenibacillus; species Paenibacillus sp. SN-8-1. The sequence continues at coordinate 1,220,393 of NZ_CP194782.1, read as the reverse complement.
GATTGCCCATCGCAAACAGGCGGAGCGTGAAATTGAGAAGGGCGAGGAATCTATCGATCAAGCTAAATAAACCAAAAACCCTCTTCCGGATACCGGAAGAGGGTTTTGATTATTGCATAACTGCATCTGGTCACTTCACATTACTACCGAATACCAGCACATTGCTAAGCGGCCGCCCAGCTTGAGTAAGCACCTTGCCATTTGCATAAAGGCCAGAGGAAGCCCCTCCATCCAGGTTCATGGCCTGCTTCGTGCCCAGTGCCTTCATAATACCCGCCCATTGCTGCATGGTTGCACCAGATACGGTTGCAAGCAGAGTCGAACCATCCGGCATAATCGCGATCCCGCTGCGCGCTGCGGAACTCGATAGAATCTTCGGATCGTTAAAGCCTTCTGCCTTGGCGTTCAAATCCACCTTGCCATCCCGCACAAGCCGCGGACCTGCACCTACAGCCGTTACGACATTCTCCCACGGAATCGCATTTCCTTTATCGTCTTTATAGACCAAATTCTCTTGAACTTCATATCCAACAACGAAGCGATCCGAGCTCTTCTTCTCATTCCCTGTAAAAACAAGCACATAACCGTTCTTAGGAATCAGACTGTTCGCATTCGTTTCTTTCTTCGTGACGACACCATTCACAATGGTTACAGCAATCCCACCGCTGAATCCGACTCGGCTTCCCCGATCCGGAGTATACTTGATAATCGTGCTGGCCCCCTTTGCAGGGGTACGGTTCAGGAATACGGCATACCAGCCAATGGAGCTCCCTTTATCACTGGTAACAGTACCCGTTAGCGAGTTACGCAGGGGAGCCATCACCGCAGTTCCATCTTTCAGGAAACCGATGGTTGTCCCATATCCTCCGAAATGAGCTAATCGCCCTTGAATGATGAATGTACCATACGGGTCTGTAGGACCGCCGTATGCATTGAAGAACGCCCCATTAATCGCGGCTTCCGCATGGTAATTCTTCACGATGGAGGTGAACGCCTCTACTTGTCCCACTTGACGCTTCGCAATCCCTAGCGTAACAGGGGTTCCTTTTGGAATTGAGACCGTCTGGACTGTGAAGGTCTTGCTTCCGACTTTAACCTTGCTTGAAGAGGCTTTGATACCCGGCTTCGCTTCTGCGGTGAGAGGCTCAAGCCCTCCACTTGTCAGCAGCAATACCGCTGCAATAACCAGCATAATTCTTGTTATCAGATAAGTCCGATTCTTGGTATACATCTTCATCTAAACAACCGCAACTCCCATCCATGCACATATACTTTTCATTTCAAGCTCTTCAAATTTAGAAGCAATCAGAGCGTGATTCAGCTCAAGACGGCATTCGTCAATCTGGCATGCTAGCTCCACATCACACTTAATAGTAGCAAGCTGACGGGACAGGTGAAGCATGTCCAGATCGGTTTCAATTTTGGTCCGTACTCCTTTGGAGAGCTCCTCCAGATTCGCAAGAATCCCCTCGACATCATGGTACTCCTGAACAAGCTTAACCGCAGTCTTCTCGCCAATTCCGCGTACCCCAGGATAGTTATCACTCGGATCACCCATAAGAGCTTTAACATCAATAATCTGCCGCGGCAGCAGCTGCTTCTCTTCCATCAGGCTGTCCGGAGTATAGACCATGTAATTCCCATGGCCTTTCTTCATAATAATGACACTGGTGCAATCATTGACGAGCTGAAGCATATCGTGATCTCCGGTCAGTACTAGGACATCCATGTCCTGGCAATAAATAGAGGCAAGTGTACCGATGCAATCATCGGCCTCGTAACCTTCTGCGCTAATGTTAGGAATGCCCAGGCTGTCCATGACTTCAAGAATAACAGCGAACTGGGGAACCAGATCATCCGGTGCTTCCGACCGGTTACCTTTGTAGGCTGCAAATTGCTCGGTGCGGAACGTCTTGCTTCCCAAATCCCAGCAGCAGGCTACATGGGAAGGGGAGAATTTCTCTACAGCATCCCAGAAATACCGCATGAAGCCATATATTGCATTAGTAGGGAGCCCCGCCTTAGTCCGCCGGATGTAACCGCTGGCTGCTGAAGCATAAAAGGCCCGGAACATGAGCGCCATTCCGTCTACCAGCAATAGTGTTTCTTTTTTAGTCGTCAACGTTCTCTCTCCTTCGTTCATTCCTGGACCGTAGCTGCATCCAGATTGTATATACTCCAGTATATCATACGAGCAGCACGCGTTCGATTACTAATGATTTCCCCATTCCTGCCCGAACATCTCTTCCTTGAAGCCTACGGTCACTTTCTTCCCGTCTGTAACGATGGGTCTCTTAATGAGTCGGCCATTTGAAGCAAGCAGGGCGATCTGCTCTTCCCGGGACATTTCTGCAAGCTTGTCCTTCAGCCCCATTTCTTTGTAGACTTCACCACTTGTATTAAAAAACTTTTTGAGCTCAAGTCCGCTAAGATCAATCACAGCTGCAAGCTCGGTCTTACTGGGTGGAGCCTCAAAAATATTTCTTAAATCAAGCTGATGCCCTGCTGAATCAAGCCATTTTACGGCATTCCGGCAGGTTCCACATTTCGGGTATTGATATACGATTAGTTCACTCATGATGAGCCTCCAGTTATCGATAATCTGTTAGTAAATAGTCTCTAAGCCTATTCATATCTTCAGGAAGAGGGGCTTCAAAGATCATATCCTGACCCGTGAGCGGATGGCGCAACCCCAGCTCAGCCGCATGTAGCGCCTGACGCCCAATCAGGAGATTTAGCTGATCCACGTTCTCCCGCTTGTCTTCTGTCAATTCCTCTCCGGCCGGATAGGTATACAGCTTATCCCCAATGAGCGGGCACCCCACTGACGTCATATGGACACGAATCTGGTGAGTCCGGCCTGTCCCTAGTCGAATGTCCACTAGGGATGCCGCTGAATATCTCTCTACGATTGTGTAAAATGTTAGGGCCGGATATCCCTCAGGCGTTACAATACGGCGATGGGGTTCATCCGGGTCCCGGTCGATTGGCCCGTCTATTGTCCCTTCTCCAAGGGAAGGAGCTCCATGGACCAGAGCCTTATACCGTTTGGTTACCTGCCCGGCAATCAGCTGTTCAGATATATGCTGGTGAACATAAGCATTCTTGGCAATGGCGAGCACTCCGCTCGTCTCCTGATCGAGTCTATGTATAGGGCGAAAGCGAAACCTCTCTCCGCGTTCCTTCCAATAGTGAACCACCCCATTCGCAAGCGTCCCGGTATAATGACCATGGGTGGGATGTACGATAATTCCGGGTTCTTTATTCACAACCAGCAGGGCGTCATCTTCATACAAAATCTCAAATGGAATAGGCTCCGGCAAAATATCATCTGACTCTTCCTGCTCCATCCGGATGGCAATCTGATCTCCATGCTTCACCTTGACGCTAATGTAGACCCTTTCCCCATTTAACATAATGCCTTGTTCAGTCAGCTTGATCTTAGATAGAAGCTTGCGGGACACGCCGAGCCTCCGCTGCAGTACCGTCTTCAGCAGCATACCGCTGTCTTCTTCCTTTACCTCATATTCAATTGGATCATAATAAGCTGTCATTGGTTACGGAACACCTTTGCGCTGCGCTCATATTCTATATCGGACATCTTCGCTCTGGCATTAGCAGTTCTGGCAACAGCAAAGAAGAAATCCGACAGACGGTTCAAGTATTTAAGAACATCCTGGTTAATGTCCAGCTTCGCTCCAAGCGAGACTGTCCGGCGCTCCGCTCGGCGGCAGACCGTACGGCAAATGTGCAGAGTAGAAGATAGCGCCGTACCACCTGGCAGGATGAATTTCTCCAGCTTTGGATTCTCTTGCTCATAGGCATCTATCCATTGTTCCAACTGGTCAACCATCGAGGCGCTCACCTTAAAGCGGGACTCATTTAACTTCACAAAGGCCAGATCCGACCCGCAGTCGAACAGTTCGTGCTGAATTTGAAGTAAATGCTGAATTAAATCCGCATATTGCTCCGGGTCTGCCTGACTTATCGCCTGACCTACAAAACAATTGAGTTCATCGATGGTTCCATATGCTTCAATACGCTCGTCATCCTTCATGACTCTGGCTCCAATAACGGATGTCTTACCCTCATCTCCCGTACGTGTATAAATAGACATTATCTTTATGCCTCCTCTTTAGTATTCGGTCATTTTTCGAAAAAAGGAGACCCTCTGAAGGATCTCCTTTAATCAAGTATATATTAGGATTTCTTACTCTTCATAAATTCATTAATCTTTAGATCAAGCAGACTGCTGATCTCGATTACAATATCTGAGGTAAATGACTGCTCTTGCAGGAAGAGTCTCTCCATTCGGTTACGAAGAACCAAAATTTCATCTTCCAAGGATTCGGAAATGGATGATGAAGCGAGAGGGTTCTCTTTCGATGTCCACCGTTCTGATTTGTGTTCTTCGGCAACGCAGTAACCAGTTTGATTAGACAGGCTGTAATCTCCGCTTCGCATTCGCAGTCCCTCCTTGAATGTTAGAAATCTCTCAAGCTTCCTCTTAACATGAGGTTGAACCTAAAAACAGCTCTCCCAAAAAGAAATTATAACACGATCATCATCCAGTAATCAATTAGAAAATGAAATTTCTGTAATTTCAGCCTTGTTTCAGCTTATTTACAAATTCACCCATACGATCAATGGCTTCTGTCAGATTAGCAACAGAGGTTGCATAAGAGCATCTAAGGAACCCTTCCCCACCTAGGCCGAAGACATTACCTGGTACGGCGGCTACCTTAGCTTCAACCAGCAGTCTCTGTGCAAATTCGTCTGAGGAAAGACCTGTGGATTCCACACTAGGGAAGGCATAAAAGGCACCTTGAGGCTCATGGCAGTCAAGCCCTATGTCACGCAGTCCCTGTACAACCAATCTTCGTCTCTGATTGTACGAATCGATCATTCGGTCCTTTTCCTCAATTCCATTGGTGAGCGCTTCAAGAGCAGCCACTTGGCCCATAATAGGCGCACACATCACGGTATATTGATGGATCTTCAGCATGGCATAGATCAGATCAGGATGAGCGCATACATATCCCATCCGCCAGCCTGTCATAGCAAAAGCTTTGGAGAATCCACTCACTAGAATCGTGCGATCCTTCATACCTGGAATTGATGCGAAGCTTACATGCTTCTGGCCGTAGGTCAGTTCCGCATAAATCTCATCAGAAATAACGATAAGGTCGTTATCCTCCACAACCTTTGCAATCGGGAGCCAGTCCTCATAAGTCATAATACCGCCCGTTGGATTGCTCGGGTAGTTCAGGATCAGCACTTTGGATTTGGGTGTGATATTCGCCAGTAAGTTCTCCGCTGTTAGCTTGAAATTATCTTTGGCATAGGTCCCGATCTCTACCGGAACACCTCCTGCAATTGAGGTGAGCGGAGAATAGGGAAGATAACATGGAGCAGGAACCAACACTTCATCTCCGGGAGAAATCAATGCTCTAAGAGCCAAGTCGATGGCTTCACTTCCCCCTACTGTAACCAGTATTTGATTCGAAGGCTCGTAACTCACCTGAAAACTATCATACAAGTACTGACCAATCGCCTCACGGAGTTCTGGTGTTCCTGAATTCGAAGTATAGCTGGTATATCCTCTCTCAAGGGAATGCACCGTTGCTTCCCGGACATGCCACGGCGTGATAAAGTCCGGTTCACCGACACCCAAGGTAATAATATCCTTGTTGCCGCTTGCTAAATCGAAAAATCTTCTAATTCCCGATGGCTGGATCTCCCGCACAAGGGGTGCCAAGTACGAGTTCATCGATTTGCCAACTTCCTGCTCTGATCTCAGACCTGGATTTACATTCATAACATGACTTCCTTTACGGAGAAATCACAAGACGACGATCCTCTTCATGATCCTCGAAGATAATGCCGTCCTGTTTGTATTTTTTGAGTATAAAATGAGTTTTGGTCGATAGTACTGACTCCAGTGGAGACAGCTTATCCGATACGAAGCTTGCAACTTCCTTCAGATTACGTCCTTCCACTTCGACTAGCAAATCATAAGCACCTGACATTAAATACACAGACTTAACTTGAGAGAACAAATAAATACGTTCTGCAATGGCCTCAAAGCCCCGTCCGCGTTCTGGTGTAATTTGGACTTCAATCAACGCAGTAACTTTCTCGTCATCAAGCTTGCTGGAATTAACCACAGTCGCGTATTTCACAATGATGTGTTCCTCTTCCAGCTCACGAATTGCAGTCTTTACTTCTTCCAATGAGGCACCAAGAAGGGTGGCCAGCAGCTCAGGGTTCCGTCTGGCGTCCTCACGGAGCAGATCCAGCACTTTAAGTTTCAGTTCACTTAGCTCTTTCATATAATACCTCCTGTGCCTGTTCCCCGGGCCTTGTTCCAAGGCCTTTCTTGCTTGGGAAATCAGAAGTTCGTTGTATCTATCTTACATGATTTTAGGGCATCTGCAAACAAAAACCGTCCTTCCGTGTTAGCTTTCACGGTAAGGACGGATTCTGGAAAACAAGCTGTCCCAAGGGTTAGAGCACGGTTCAGCTCACGTGAGTGGGTTCAGCCTGGGAAGTATTTCCTTGTGGAGATGTCATTTGAGCGAATTGCCGGCTCTTCTGCTGAGCCTCTGACGCATGCTGATACAGCTTGTCCACTTCCTCGCGAGGTGCCTTAGCAGGTGATTGATAAGACCCGTTTTGCTGCATCAAATTATACAGTTCTCCCTGCAGGCGGAGCGTGCCGTCCGTAAGCTGATTGAACATTTGACGTACCGAAGGGCACGAAGATTCAGTTGTTGCTGTGGTATACTCCCGGGCGGTTCTTCTAAGATCAGCAAGAATAGTATTAAGAATGTCTTGTTCGGCCAAATTAACCTGATTATTCACAGATGCTTCCTCCCTTTGTTATTGTGCTTGTGTTGGTGCAACTGATTGGTGTTCCTTGAGAGCGTCGGTAAGAAGCTGTAAATGTTGCTGGTGGGCATGGATATACTGGGAAAGGGCTTGCTGTATATTGGTATTCTGGGACACGGCCGCAGCAGCAGCACTCTGCTTAATCAGCAAATCTTCATTCATAATCGAATCTGCAATATAATTCAGCTCTTTGGTGGTCAGTGGCTGAAGCGAACTTTGGTTCATAGGTCTTACCTCCTCGGTAGTTTATGGACCCCCATATTATGGCCGCTTCAGTACTTTATGATGCAAAAAAAGCCTGCTTCAGAATAATCTGAGCAGGCCCTGTTCATGAAAAAGACATATTATTCTTGATTCTTGCTATTCGTTATACTACGAATGAATTGGTGCCTGTCTGGTTCAGACAGAACCCGGCTAACTGAGAAGCAGGAAGAGCACACATACACGTTCAGTGTATATGGCGCTTTAAGAAGAGGCGTTTTTTGCTGCTGCATGCCGCTATTCGCATTCACCTGCTCCTGACCGGCAAGGAGCATATATTCCCGGCAGTGCGGGCACTCAGGTACCTCATCCTGCATACCCAGGATTCTTTCAACCGCAGATTCATATTCAAGCAAGTCCGCACCTGCAGTTGCAAAAGAATTCACCCGGCGAACCGCGCCGGAGCTTTCTTCTTCATCAGCATCCCAAAAACCAAGGGAATCCTGACTTTCTTCTGCATCTGTGTCAGCGTCTTCCTCATATTCTTCTTCGTCTCCCAAGTTAATTTGGAGAGTACGGTAGCCTTTCAGTTCGTTATGGCAATGAGGACATTCCTCTTCGGGACCGATTTCTTCATCCCATACAATCTCTGTAAGACACCAAGGACACACCGTCGTTTCCATAGTAGATATTCCTTCCTCTTGTTAAATTTAAGACCGCGCTAAAAATATGACACCTGCGATTATAAAAAGTATTGCAGCCACAAACAATACCCGGACCAGATTCTTTATCATGTATCCTCCTAATGCGCTCTACATTTTATCCTAGTGACCAGGTTAACCTAGACTTGCTCCGATTACGAAGGACAACGAGACCGATATCCCCAGGGCAATGACACCCACAGCCCGGTTATCCTCAGCAATCTCTCGGTCGATCCGAAATACAGGAGTTACAAATTCAAATAAAAGATAGGAGATGAACAGCAGCACAGTACCTACGAAGGACCAAGTCATAAAATCGTAAATGGTCCCCTGTAGTACTGCGGAATAACGAAGGATGTTACAAATTCCAAATATTTTACCTGCCGTAGCCAGAGCAACTGCCATATTTCCACGCTTGATCTCGTTCCAGCACCTATACCTGGCCGCGAATTCAAAGCAGGATAGAAATACGATTAATTCCAGTATAGCTACCGAGAACAATCCTAAAGTCATGCCAACAGGATACTCAAGCAGCCGATCAATGGATTCCTTCAACAGGCATTCTCCTCCATCGTTATTTCAATTCCGCCACAGTTACCCCAGTGCCGCCTTCGCCGTAATTGCCGATTCGGTAGCTCTTCACGTTTTTGTGTTTACGGAGATATTCCTGAATTCCCGTCCGCAGAATCCCCGTTCCTTTACCATGGATGATATACACCTGGCCCAAATTGCTCAGAAAAGCCTCATCAATGAACCGGTCTACCTCCATGATCGCCTCTTCCAGATTCGCACCTCTGAGGTCCAGCTCGGACCGTGTCTGGTCGTCCCGGGTTCTCTTCAGATTCGTTACGGTACGCTGCTGCACGGCAGCTCCTGCCGAAGCCTGCTGGATCAGCTCCAGATCATCAACCGCCACCTTCATCTTCATGATTCCAAGTTGGACAACCGCTTCCTTGCCGGACAGTTCCACAACATGGCCTTTCTGATTCAGGCTGTACACCTTAACCTCATCACCAGGTTCAATAGATCTTACTTGCTTGGCAGCCTTGCGCACAGCAGCCGCTTTCTTCCGCTTAGCCGGCTCTGCTTCGTCCAGCTGCTTGCGTGCCGCAATCAGCTTATGCTCCTTAACGGAAGCCCCTTCTTCCAGGGCAAGCTTCCTTAGGTCATCAATAATCTTCTCAGCTTCACTTCTGGCTTTATCAACAATATTCCGGGCTTCGGTTTCGGCTTTCTCCAGTCGTTTGTCGCGCTGCTGCTCAAGCTTCTCGAGTTCAGCCTCATGCTGGCTGCGCAGACTTTCGAGCTCTTGGCGAAGTTTCTCCGCCTTCTCGCGCTCTTGCTCTGCCCCAAGTCTGTTCTCTTCAAGGGAAGCGATCATGTGCTCAACCCTAAGATCCTCTTCCTTGACCTCGCCGCGGGCGAAATCAAGAATACTTCCAGGCAATCCAAGGCGCTCTGCGATCGCGAACGCGTTACTTCGTCCAGGCACGCCGATCAACAACCGATACGTTGGACTTAGTGTATTCACATCAAACTCCATGCTTGCGTTGATGACGCCTTTCCGTTCATAAGCATAGGCCTTCAGTTCACTGTAATGGGTTGTGGCAACCATCCGGCATCCAAGTGAGTGAATATGCTCCAGAATCGCCACAGCAAGAGCGGAGCCCTCTGCCGGGTCTGTTCCTGCCCCCACCTCGTCTAGGAGGACGAGGCTCTTCGGAGACATTTTACTTAGAATCGAGATGATATTGGTCATGTGGCTGGAGAATGTACTTAGGTTCTGCTCAATACTCTGCTCATCTCCGATATCCGCATAAATCGCATCAAAGACGCAGAGCTGACTCCCGTCCTCCGCCGGCACGAACAAACCGGACATCGCCATTAAGCTCAGAAGACCAATCGTCTTAAGCGTAACGGTCTTACCGCCCGTATTCGGACCAGTTACAATAATCGAGGTATACTGATTACCCAGCTCTGCTTCAATCGGAACAACCTTATCCATAGGAATTAGCGGATGGCGCCCTTTCTTCAGCTTCATGAAACCGCGATCATTCATCAGGGGAAGCGTTCCCTTTACTTCACGGGCTAGACGGGCCTTTGCAAAAATAAAATCAAGTTGACTGAGCACATCGCAATCGTATTGAAGAAGCTCTGTCTGTTCACCTACAAGAGCTGTCAGCTTTTGCAGAATAACCTCGATTTCTCTCTCTTCGCGCAGCCGGGTCTCCCGCAGCTTGTTGTTCATGGCCACAATGGATTCAGGTTCAATGAACAAGGTCGCACCAGAACCGGATTGATCATGAACGATCCCGCCGAAATGTGCACGGTATTCCGCCTTCACTGGAATAACGAACCGGTCCCCGCGAATGGTAATCAGTTGATCCTGAAGCATCTTGGACACAGAGGAAGACCGGATCATGGCATCAAGCTTCTCTCTAATCCTCACCTCGCCTCCGCGCAGCTCACGTCGGATCTGGGCAAGTTCCGCACTGGCCGAATCAATTACCTCAGCATTCTCATTAATGCAGAGCTTGATGGCATTCTCTAGAGGCTTCTGTTCACTAAGCTCACTGCAAAGATTATACAGAAGAGGCACTTCTTCCTCTTCGTGAATGTTCAAGATATAACGCTTCAGACGACGTGCACCTGATAGGGTAGTCGATATCCCCATTAGCTCATGTGGATTCAATGTTCCCCCGATTCTAGCTCGCTTAACGGGCATCGTTATATCCACAATTCCACCAAAGGGCGGGGCCCCTTTAAGCCGATCTACTTTAAAAGCCTCATCGGTGGCCTGAAGAAGCTGTTTAACATCATCGAGATTTGTAGCAGGATGTAGTCTTTCTGCACGCTCTTTCCCCAGCGAAGTTTGGGCAAAGCCTGCCAATTTATTTATGATTTTTCGATATTCTAAGGTTTGTAAAATTTTCTCGTCCAAGGACGTTCACAACTCCTCTCGGGTACGCATATATTATAAACGATCTGATTTGCTTTTCGCCATTTTAGGCCGGTAGGGTATATAAAAGCATCCTCTTCACACATAAAGTTAATCCAGAGAGTATATCCTAATGCCGGAGATTTGAAGCAGGTTAATTCATTTAGAAAGGAGGCTCTATTCTCATGCAATTTTTTGGACATATTATCCGCTTCATTGTGTCTGCGTTAGTTCTGATGCTTGTGGGTTGGCTGGTTCCGCATTTCTCTGTTAGCGGATTTGGCAGCGCGCTTCTACTGGCCATTGTAATCGCTCTTCTAGGATGGATTATTGAAGCGGTAATCGGTACACGAGTGACCCCATTTGGCCGGGGAATCGTAGGCTTCCTTACAAGCGCGTTAGTAATCTGGTTCGCACAGTTCATTATTCCGAGTGTATCCGTGACCATCATCGGGGCTCTGCTTGCCGCCCTGGTCATCGGGATTATTGACCTGTTCGCTCCACAGGCCACTCCGTTCAACCATTCACGCTAGATCGCAGCAGTTCTCTATGAATTAGACATAGCCCCAGTTCCTGGAACTGGGGCCTCTTTTGTCTGATCAGATTCCATTATTCCGCAGGCTGATGAAAAACAACCCGGTTCTTCCCGGCTCGTTTGGCTGTATAAAGGGCATTATCCGTATTACGGAATAATAATTCTTTGCCATTTCCGGGCTGATAGGTACACACACCAATACTTACGGTAACTGGCTGTTCCCTCGAATGGGACAAAGGCAGGCTCTCAATCTTCTGGCGGATTTGCTCCGCCTGTTCAGCCGCTTCTTCAGCCGTGGTATCCGTAAAGATTACCGCGAATTCTTCTCCTCCATAACGTGCAGCGAAGTTATTCGGATTGAGTAACTCCGTAATGCAGCCTGCGGCATCTTTTAGGACAATATCTCCTACCCAATGGCCGTAGGTATCATTAACTTTCTTGAAATTATCAATATCAATTAAAGCCAAATGCAAAGAGACCCCATTGGTTTCACAATGTAAAATCAGGTTCTCCAGATATTCATGAAAGGTTTTATGGTTATATAGTCCCGTCAAAGCATCAATCTTGATGAGCTTATCTGAAATTGCCTTCTCCACAATAAGCTTCTGCTCTGACTTCACTAGGGTCTCCATGCTATTCCTGAGCTCATGAGAGCGTGCCAGTACTGCCCGCCCAATCAGTAAAACCAGAATGATATAGATGGCAGCCATTAGGAATCCAAACCAGTCATCTCCCTGATTATTCGGGTGTACAAATAAATAATTCAGGCACAAAAACATAAGGCTGAGCAATCCTGAGCTATACAAGGCACTCCAACTGAAATAGACAAGGGAGAGCAGTATCGGTAAGATGAGTACAATTTCCGCTCCATTAAGAAACGGAAAAAGGATATAAAATACCAAATAACTAACACTAAGCCCGCAGACCAGTACGATTCTCTCTACATGCTCCTGCCGGGTTCTTAGCAGTATTTCGCTTACAATCAAGGTAAGTAAAATTATAAAATCCGAAATCAGATATTTTAGGTCAAATGTCGACTCGTAGATGCCAGGGGACAAAGTTGAATGATTTTCAAATAGTATCCACTGAGCAGCAAGCAGTATGATTGCTGAACCCCAGTATCCATTCATCAATCTTCGGTTCCATGTCAATCTGATTCCCGGATGCTTGCGACCGCTATTGATGTGTATCCCCTACTTTTAGTATGTTTTGAAAGAATTATATCTCTTATTCTGCTTCAATGTCCAGCTTACAATTTGCTTGAACTACAGCTTTACCAAATGGAATGTTTGGGGTTCCCTTTCTATGAAGTTCACGAATCATTCATAGCCTTTATCGCCTATTCTACCTCTTTTGAGTTATTATATTGTTGGTGCTGTAATTGAATTTAACGAAAAGGGGATCCCAATGAAAAAGACAATCGCAATTCTGCTTTCAGCTATGCTCCTATTGATTCTATCCGCCTGCGGCAGCAAGCAAGCTAACAATAGCTCGGCCGGTGAGTCCAATGTGACCCCCGAAGCTGAACTTGTTATCAAAGCTACTAATTATCAATTCGATCAACAAGTGTATCATTTAAAGAAAGACGTTCCGGTCAAAATTGTATTCAAGAACGAATCAGGAAATCATGGCGTATTAATTCCTAAGCTAAATCTTCAGCTCGACAGCGAGCACGAGTCCGCTGTGGTTACTCCAACTGAGGCTGGAGAATTTGATATTGCCTGCTCGGTTATGTGTGGTACAGGGCATAGTCAGATGGTAGCCAAAATCGTAGTTGAATAATTTGAAAGGACAGCATACTGATGCTGTCCTTTTCTATATGACTTATCCTATCAGGTCTGGTCCTGTTCAATCAGCTCGATCCACTCATTGTACTCCATTTGGAGCTTCGCATATTCTTCCTTTAGCTTCGCGTGCTCTTCCTGAATCTTCTGGATACGCTCCAGCTCCATCTCACGTTCTGTCTGCAGCAGTCGGTATTCATGCGATATCAGTTCGAATTGCCCGCCGATCTCCTCCAGCTGACCAGCCAGTTCATCTCTTTCCGAGACTAAACTGGACTTCTCCTCAGCGAGTAAATTCGCGGTGTCTCCCGCTGCGGCACATTGCTGCTGCCACTCGTCTAACTGCTGACGCAGAACCGCCTCCGCTTCACGAAGTGCGTTATACTGCTCCTCGGCGGTCTCACAGCGAATCTGCCATTCCAGTTCCCGATTCTCTGCCTCTTCCAGAATCTTGGTTCTCTCTTGTACCAAGTCCATATTCTGCTTAAGCTGCTCCTGAAGATCAAGGAGCTGCCGTTTCAGCTTATCGCTTTCGGCTTTAAGCTCTTGCATCTCTTCTTCGGACTGCTGTTCACGGCGCAGCGTACTCTCATAGGAAGCCTTGAGAGAACTATACTGCTCCTGTACCAAAGCTAACTCTTCCTCTACTTCCTTGCTGGCTACCTTGTCCTTATTCAGCTGCTCTTTCAATGACTCAACTTCATCCTGTGAAGTTCGCAGCCCTTGCTCTAAAGCCTCGTTAGTCTCCGCAGCTTCCAATAGCTCATCTTCAAGGCGATTAATCTGTTCATGACGTTTCTCGGCAAGCTTCTGTCTGGACTCAGCTTCCTGAGCAGACGAAGCCGCCTCTGCCCGTAATTGTTCTTCAAGAGATTTAGCCTCCTGAAGAGCACCCTGCAGGCTTGTAACCTTCTTCTGAACAGCCGCCGTGGCTTCAAGCGATTGATTAAGCTGACTTTCTAGCAAAGCCGAGTTTTCTTTAAGCTTTTTGATTTCCACAGCTGAAGTTTCTTCACGGCGAAGAGACTGTTTGTACTGTTCATCCAATTTGGCCCGGTCTTCTTTTTCTTTCTTCAAGAGCTGTTCTGTTGTTCTAAGCTTCTCCTGAAGAGTGCTGCGGCTTTCACGCTCGCTGCTTAACTGCTTCTCAAGCTCCTGGATCCGCGCAGTCTGAAGGTTGGCTTCTTTGTCCTTATCCTTCAGCAGTTCATTAGATTTCTTCAATGATTCTTCAAGCCCAGACTTTTCACTTTGAAGGCGGTTGAAGGATTCTTGAAGGGTGCCAAGCTTAATCTGCTGCTCATTATATAGATTACCTTGAGCATTAAGCTTCTCCTCAAGTACCCTCTTCTGATCAGATACGGAAGCAAGCTCCAGCTCCAAGGCATCCGTCTTGACAACTTCCTCCGCCATATGAACCGCGGCAAGAACCGCAATACGCGGAATATCCAAGTGCGTGTGAGCTTTCGCTATGGTATGCATGCGGTCATTAACTTGACGGGCAACCTGTTTCATATATTCAGCACTGCTGCCGACAATTTTATAAGAAGTGCCGTAAATTTCTACGGTTACACTGGTTCGATCGGATTTAGTCAAAGCAAGTACCTCCTTCAATTCTTCTGTCTGGCCCAAGATGTGTGATTTGTACAAAAGCCACATCGAATCTTGCTTGCTATAGGATTCGATGTGACTTCTTTAATTTCCTGCTATTTTCTAAGCTCCGCGGCAAAAGTTTGTTCCAAAACCTCAAGTACACGATCGTGTACTGTCGTAATATCCTCTTCGGTCAATGTACGGTCCTTATGGCGGTATACCATGGAGATGGCCACACTCTTTTTGTTCTCTCCTAATTTGCTGCCAGTGAATACGTCGAAGACTTGAATGGCGGTCAGCAGTTCGCCCGCGGTAGCTTGAATCGCCTGAATCAGTGCTCCGGCTTCGACCCCACTGTCCACAACCACTGCGATATCTCTCTCTACTGAAGGGAATCTTGGCAGCTCGCTGTACTCAATATTGCTTACTGCATGCTGGTAGAGAGGTTCCAGTAGAAGTTCCGCTACATAAGTATCCTCCAGGTCTTTGTCCCGCTGCAGGTTCGGATGCATCTGCCCAAGTACCCCGATGCGAACTTTATCTTCCCCGGCCTTCAGATAAATGGAAGCCGAGCGCCCCGGATGGAAGCCTTCTGGACAATCAGCTTCATAAAACACCTTGTCATGAAGCCCCAGATATTCGGTCACACTTTCAATGGCGCCCTTCAGATCGAAGAAGTCCACCTTCTCGGCCTGGATATTCCACTGTTTCTCCTGACGAAGACCTGTTAGCAGAAAACCTAGCACAGGGAGTTCCCGCGGCTGTCTGGTCAGCTTATCCTCATCCGTCCAGAATACACTTCCGATCTCAAACACGGACAAATTCTCCTGCTTGCGATTCCGGTTATAAGCTGCAATATCGATTAGCTGTGGAAGGGTACTTGTACGAAGCACACTTCTGTCCTCGCTCATTGGCATAGCCAGTTTTACAGCACGGCTTCCTTCGGATAGAGTCGGGAACAGACCCACAGAAGATTCATACGTGAACGAGTAGCTGATCACTTCCTGCCAGCCTCCATGTGTTAACAGCGTACGAAGGCTGCGACGAAGGAACTGCTCCCGGGTGTATGAACCCGCTGTTGTTGGTCCCTCAATTGCGGTTGTAGGGATATTGGCATATCCATACAGACGAGCAATTTCCTCAATCAAATCCACATCGCGGGTAATATCTCCGCGGCGTGATGGAACAAGTACTTCAATCTCTCCTTGACGTTCAGCACTTTCGAAATTCAACCTTGTGAAGATCGCCTTGACTTCAAGCATGGAGATATCTGTTCCCAGATAACCATTAAGCTTGGCAAGTGAGAGCGTAATTTTCTTTTCTTCCAGTGTCTTAATTACGGCTTCAACAATCCCTTGATGTACCGCACCTCCGGCATACTGCGCGATCAGACTGGCAGCCCGGTTCAGAGCAGGAATGACCCGGTTCGGATCAACTTCTTTCTCGAAACGAAGGGAAGCCTCGGAGCGAAGGCCGAGCTGACGGGAGGTCTTGCGGACGCTGCCACCATCGAAATGAGCCGATTCCAGAATAATATTGACGGTGTCTCCCGTTACCTCGGAATTTAGACCACCCATTACACCAGCTAGGCCAACTGGCTTATTCTCACCATCTGTGATTAGTAGAGCACCCGCCTCAAGCTTACGCTCTTGACCATCCAGAGTTACCAGGGTCTCACCTTCTACAGCCTGGCGTACACCAATGGAACCGCCTGCGATTTGGTCCGCATCGAAAGCATGCAGAGGCTGACCATATTCCATCATCACATAATTCGTGATATCGACAATGTTGTTGATCGGACGAACACCAGCTGCTGCAAGACGATTCTGCATCCACTGTGGTGAAGGAGCAATCTTCACGTGGGAGAAATACCGAACTGCATAATGGTTGCAAAGCTCCGGAGCTTTGATATGAACAGAGACGTGATTGCTAGCGGCTTCAGAGACTTCGATCAGCTTCTTCTCCGGCTCAGGAATCTTCACTTCCCGCCCGAGGATAGCGCCAACTTCATAAGCTGCTCCAAGCATACTAAGGCAGTCCGAACGGTTCGGTGTCAGATCAAAATCAAGTACTTTATCATCCAGACCGAGCACTCCGTTAATTGGGACCCCAATTTCAGTATTTTCCGGGAGTACGAGAATACCTTCCTGCTGCTCTTTCGGTACGAACTTCTCATTCAGGCCAAGTTCCTTGGCGGAGCAGATCATCCCTTGGGAGGCTACACCGCGCAGCTTGGCTTTCTTGATTTCAAGACCACCTGGAAGCTTGGCGCCTACAAGAGCGACAGGTACCTTTTGACCGGCATCCACATTTTTTGCGCCGCATACGATTTGAAGGTCCTCACCGAGCCCCGCATCTATAATACATACATTAAGCTTATCCGCATCGGGGTGCTTTTCCTTACTTTTCACGTAACCCACTACGACCTGGCTCACGCCTGGGCTTCTCTTCTCCACAGAATCAATTTCAATGCCGGAGCGTGTAATCTGCTCAGCTAATTCCTCCGCGACTACATTGTCCAAAGATATATAATCCGACAACCATTCGGTTGATACTTTCATGAATATGTCCCTTCCCTTCGATTATTAGTTGCGAGCAAACTGCTGCAGGAACCGCAAGTCGTTGCTGTAGAAATGACGGATGTCATCAATGCCGTATTTGAGGATCGCAATTCGCTCTACGCCCATTCCGAAGGCAAAGCCCGTATACTCCTCTGGATCGTAACCACCCATTTCAAGCACACGCGGGTGAACCATACCACAGCCCAAAATTTCCAGCCAGCCCGTATGTTTGCACATCCGGCAGCCTGAACCGCCGCATTTCACACAGGTTACATCTACCTCAGCACTCGGTTCAGTGAAAGGGAAGAAGCTTGGACGCAGACGAATCTGTGTATTAGGCCCGAACATTTCACGTGTGAACTGGAGCAAGGTGCCCTTCAAATCACTCATGCGGATTCCTTTGCCGATGACCAGACCTTCAATCTGGTTGAACTGGAAGGAGTGAGTTGCATCATCATCATCGCGGCGGTAGACCTTACCTGGGCAAATGACCTTAACCGGCACTTCACCTTTCATAGCTTCCATCGTGCGAACCTGTACTGGAGAGGTTTGCGTCCGCATCAGGATGTCTTCTGTAATGTAAAAGGAATCCTGCATATCGCGGGCCGGGTGATTCTTCGGCAAGTTAAGGGCTTCAAAGTTATAATAATCGGTCTCCACTTCAGGACCTTCCGCAATGCGGTATCCAAGTCCAATGAAGATATCCTCAATGTCCTGGATCACCTTATTCAGCGGATGAACACTGCCCTGGCGAAGCGGGCGTCCCGGTAGAGTAACATCCACCTTCTCAGCTGCCAGTCTCTGTTCGGTTTCTTTGTTTTGGAAAGCCACCTGGTGACGCTCGATCACCTCTTCAATAGCAGAACGCACCTCGTTAGCGACCTGTCCAATCACCGGACGCTCCTCCGCGCTAAGTGCTCCCATCCCTCTCAAAATTTCGGTAAGCGCACCTTTCTTACCTAAATACTTCACTCTCAGATCATTGAGCTGCCCAGCATCAGCAACGTCCTTTAGCTGCTCTAACGCTTCAATTTTTAACGACTCCAACCGCTCTTTCATTTATGAACCTCCTTAAAGTTAAAGACCCAAGATACCGAACCCCTGATCCTTCGTACATGACGAGCGCAATTCTCAAGAACAACAAAAAAAGCCTTCTCTCCCGTAAGGGACGAAAAGACCGTGGTACCACCCTTGTTAGATCCGTATCCTCGTGGATGCCATACCCAAACAGCATCATATCTGAAAAATACATCTCTCACTCATCGAATTAACGGTTCGTTGCCGGCAGCCTCTAATGCCATAGTCTTCCGACCATCGGTTCAAGGCGCTGCTCCGGAGTGAACTTCGGCAGCCTGATTCTGTAGAAACGCTCTCAATCCTACGGCGCTTCCTCCCTGTAAAGAGGCACTGCTTACTCTTCTCCATCTAAGCATTTCATATCATGGTTATCCTGCATTCTTATGTTCAATATTATATGCAAAACATGCACCGATTGGCAAGTCGAATCCTGTCTAAGCTTTGGATTCCTCTTTCATTATGATATGTTTGTGTTATCTACACAAAGGAGACTGGTGAACCCTCATGAATGGAACAGAGCGCAAAAACATCATCCCCGGACGAACGGTGGATATTGTTCTTAAGAAAGATCAGCGAACCGGCCAATTAACCCGGGGCATTGTCAAAGATATTTTAACGAACTCCCCCAGTCATCCCCACGGGATCAAAGTTCGATTGGAAGATGGACAAGTCGGACGAGTCAAAACAGTCCACCTCTAAGATCAGCCGTAACTTGCTCCACCAGAACAGGACTAAATGTTTATTCGCGGAATACACCGGTTAAGAGAACACAAAAAAACGGCAGAACTCTTTAAAAGTTCGGCCGTTTTTTATATACACAAATTTTATCTTTTACCCGGATCGTAAGGTATGCCTAGAGCAGACGGAGCAGAAGAGCGTCCAACCGCAGCTACCAGTACGATGATCGTCAGCACATATGGAAGCATGTAGATGAACTCCATTGGAATATGGCTGGACCAGGCGAACAACGTCACATAACTGCGAATCGCTTGAGAGAAGCCGAAGAACGCAGCTGCGCCGAACGCACCGATTGGATTCCATTTCCCGAAGATCATCGCCGCAATAGCGATAAAGCCCTGACCTGAGATGGTATTATGCGCAAAAGTACTTGTTGTGGTCAATGTAACTGTCGCACCGCCAAGAGCAGCAAGAGCGCCGCTAATCATAACCCCAATATAACGCATACGGCGAACGTTGATTCCGACCGTATCTGCAGCACTTGGATGCTCACCCACGGAACGCAGACGCAGACCAAATGGAGTCTTGTATAGAACATAATAAGCCACGAACACCAGAATTATGGCCAAGTAGGTCGTAGGGTAATTGTTGAACAGCCCTTCCCCAATAATCGGAATCTGGGAAAGCCCCGGTATCGGGTATTTACTCACCACCTGCAGAAGCGGAGTCTCACCATTGCCACTAAAGATCAGCTTAACCAAATACAATGTACTGCCCGCGGCCAGGAAGTTAATCACGATCCCGCTTATAATCTGGTCCGCCTTGAACGTAATCGAGGCCAAAGCATGAATCAATGAAGCAAGTATCCCCGTAATTACTGCGGCAATGAGGCCAACCCATGGAGCTCCTCCGCCCATTCCAGCTTGTTCAGCATAGTAAGTAGCTACCGCGGCAGAGAAGGCTCCGAAGGTCATCAGTCCTTCAATCCCAATGTTGGTTACCCCTGAACGCTCTGAGAAGATGCCGCCCAAGGCCGCAAAGATAAGCGCTGTCGAGAATACAAGCGTCGTATTGATCAACTGGCCTAAAGTAGTTACCCAATCCATTTACAACACCTTCTCTTTCTTGCGTTTGGAGTAAAAAGGTTTAAGTACCCAGCGTACGATGCCCTGTGCGGCAATGAAGAAGATGATGGAGCCGATGACAATACGAATCAATTCAGGCGGAACACCTGCACCAAAGCTCATACCCGCAGATCCGTAAGTCAGAATACCGAACAGGGATCCCCCAAGCAAAATCCCAAATGGATGGTTCATCCCGATCAAGGCCACAGCGATGCCATCAAAGCCTATTCCCGGCGATCCTGACATGATCGATTGGTAATGAAATACCCCAAGCACTTGAACCGCTCCTGCCAGCCCCGCAAACACGCCGCTGATAAACATAGCTTTTACTACGTTACGTCCCACATTCATTCCGGCATACTCAGCAGCGTTAGGATTGAAGCCTACGGCGCGAAGCTCATAACCCTGTTTGCTCTTCCACAAGAAGTAATAGAAGAACACGGATGCAAGCACAGCCAGGAGCATACCCCAGTGCATGCGGGCATCATTAAAGAAACTAACCAGACTTTGAATTGAAATCGAAGCTGTGGGTTGAATTTCTTCCGAATGATCCATTCCTTCCGGCAGCAGGAAGGCATTAACGATATAGTTCCCCAGATATAGAGCTGTCCAGTTCAGCATAATCGTTGTAATAACTTCATTCACGCCTCTCTTAGCTTTCAGGTAACCAGCAATGGCAGCCCAAAGGCCTCCGCAAAGCGCGCCCGCAATAAGCGCGAGAGGAGCATGGATGATGGATGGAAGTCCGGTCACTTTGATTCCGACAAAGGTGGCAGCCGTCATCCCAATAATAAATTGGCCTTCACCACCGATGTTAAAGAGGCCCGCTCTAAAGGCAAATGCAACTGCAAGACCCGTCAAGATCAGCGGCGTAATCTCACGCAGTGTCTCCCCGAAATCATATAGGTCCCCAAATACCTGCTCAAAAAGGGATTGATAGGCAAGCAGCGGATCATATCCGCCCACAAGCATAATAATCGCTCCGACGATCAAGCCGAATATAATGGCAACCATAGGGATAACTATACTTCCGGTAAATATTTTGTACACTTTACTCATGCGTCTTACCTCCCGCCGTGCTGCCAGCCATCATCAGGCCGAGTTCCTGGTCATTGGTTGATTCAGGATACACTTCGCCTACGATTCGGCCTTCATAGATAACCACTATCCGGTCAGATACATTCATAATTTCATCCAACTCAAACGAAATCAGCAGCACGGCCTTCCCTTGATCCCGCTGTGCGATCAGCTGCCGCTGCACGAACTCAATCGCCCCTACATCCAGGCCCCGAGTTGGCTGCGCAGCAATCAGGAGATTGGGGTCCTTATCTATTTCCCGGGCTATAATTGCTTTCTGCTGATTACCACCCGATAAGGATCTTGCCAAGGTATCCATGCTCGGAGTACGCACGTCAAAATGTTCAATCAGACGCTTAGCCTGCTTGCCGATGGCATCATAATTCAAGAAGCCTTTACGGTTATAAGGTTCTTTGTAATACGTCTCTAGCACCATGTTCTCTTTCATCGAGAAGTCTAGAACAAGTCCATGCTTATGACGGTCTTCTGGAATATGGGACACGCCGCTCTCGATTACTTTTCTCGGTGGTATATTGGAGATTTCCTGATTCAGAACCTTAATGGATCCGCTGTCAATCTTGCGAAGTCCAGTTAAAGCTTCGATCAATTCACTTTGTCCGTTGCCATCTACTCCTGCGACACCAAGAATTTCACCGGCTCTCAGAGTCAGGCTAAGTCCGTCCAGAACAGCTACTCCATCCTTGTTCTTAGCGGAAATATTGTCTACTTGAAGCACAGCTTCCTTCGGCTCAGCCGGCTTCTTGTCCACTTTAAAGGATACGCTTCTTCCCACCATCTTCTCTGCCAGCTCATGCGGACTGGATTCCGAGGTCTTGACCGTGTCAATTACCTTACCTCGGCGGATGATCGTAACGATATCCGAAATCTGCATAATTTCTTTCAGCTTATGTGTAATCAAAATAATAGATTTGCCCTCTGCTACGAGTCTGCGCATAATCTCCATTAATTCCGAGATCTCCTGTGGAGTCAGAACCGCTGTCGGTTCATCGAAAATAAGGATGTCCGCTCCGCGGTAAAGTGTCTTGAGGATCTCTACACGCTGCTGCATACCTACGGAAATATCGTGAATTTTGGCATTTGGATTCACCTTGAGTCCATACTGCTCGGACAACGCCTTGATCTTAGCCGAAGCCGTCTTATAATCAAGTTTAATTCCCTTACGCGGCTCCATGCCCAAAATAATATTCTCGGTTACGGTGAACGGTTCCACTAGCTTGAAATGCTGGTGGACCATTCCGATCCCCAGATCAATCGCCTTATTTGGATTATCAATAAGTACAGATTGACCGTTAATTTCAATACTTCCCTCATCAGGCTGATAGAGCCCGAACACAATGTTCATCAGTGTAGACTTACCGGCACCATTCTCGCCGAGAAGCGCATGAATTTCGCCCTTTTTAAGCTTCAAGCTGATGGAGTCATTAGCTACAATACCAGGAAACCGCTTGGTAATTCCCTTTAGCTCCAGAACCGGAGGCGCTGCTGACATGAGATCACCCTTCTCATAAAGATAGTCTGGACAGGACTTGAAAATAACCTTGTTAACAAGGGAACAAGGCTAGTTAAATAACCAGCCTTGCCCTATAAATATAGCCTATATAATGTTCATGTTAAACTAAAAAATCACAGCTAAATCAGATATCTTATTTTTCTGGAACCTTGATTTCGCCGCTAACAATTTTTGCTTTGTAATCATCTACAAGCTTAAGCACGTCAGCTGGAACGTATTTACTGGAAGTGTCAGGAATACCCACACCATTATCCTTCAAGGTCAAAGTCTCATGACCACCTTTGAAAGTACCGTCGATAACTTCCTTGCTGACACGCTTAACAGCTTCATCCACTCGTTTAACCATAGATGTCAGAGTTACGTCAGGGAATTCAAGGGATTGGTCCTTATCTACACCGATAACCCACACCTTTTGACCACTCTTCACACGGCCAAGAGCTTCGTTAAATACGCCTGTACCTGTTCCGCCGGCAGCTTGGAAGATAATATCTGCTCCATTGTTGTATTGGGTAGCAGCAGCTGTTTTACCCAGGTCAGGCTTGTCAAACGCGCCTGTGTAGTTGATGTTCACTTCAGCATTTGGATTAACCGCAAGTACACCTGCTTTAAATCCAGCTGCGAAACGCTCGATAACCGGAAGCTTAATTCCGCCAACAAAGCCAATTTTATTAGTTTTTGTCATTTTACCAGCAACGACCCCTACCAGGAAGCTGCCTTCATTTTCTGCGAAAGTTACCGATTTAACATTGGGAGCATTCACCTCTGCATCGATAATCGCAAGCTTGGCATCGGGATTCTGTTTTGCAACCTTACCGACTGCATCGCCAAGGCTCATCCCAATACCCCAAGTCAAGGCGTATTTGCCTTTAACAAATTTATTCAAATTTGTATTGTACTCATCTGATTTTGTACTTTGCAAATACTCAGCTGTAACGCCTGTATCTTTCTGTAATTGCTGCAGACCTTCCCATGCAGACTGGTTGAACGATTTATCGTTGACCCCACCGACGTCAGTAACCATACCGATCTTGATCCCGGATTTGGATGAACCTTGGGAAGTGCCTGTACTGCCGTTTGTTTCGCTTTTTTTGTTGCCGCATCCTGCAAGTACAACAGTAAGTGCTAGCAGCATGACGATCGACAATTTAAAAGTCTTTTTCATTGTTATAATCCCCCTTCGATAATTGAAGCGTGTCTGTCGACCAAATTATACAATTTCACAAGAGTAAAATCCACACATTAATGAACAAAGGTCAATAAATTTACGGAATTGAAACAATGCAAGCGCTTCAAGCTGGAATGCTTACTTGCTATGTTCGTTTAAAGCGTTTATTCCCCTTTACTAACTAAGGTTATCCTATATTTTAGCATTCCCCAAAGATATAGAATTCATCATTTTTTGACAATCATGACCACCCGTCCAACGGGTGGTTTGCTCTTGGGGTATAACCCCCTGTTGCCAAACTGCGCCTAAAGACGCTAGCCTGACCACAAATCTGTTCAGGCTCAGTGTTAATTGTCACTTTCACTTACCAGTTAAACTGGTTTATTTCTTTTTGCCCCTGTTGCTGCTGAATGGATCTTCGTACTCTTTTACGCTCAGCTTATCTACAGCTTGGTCATGTGCCTCTTGTTCACGAATGTACTTCGCTACGGTTGCTTCATTCAAACCTACCGTACTCACATAATATCCTTCTGCCCAGAATTTTCGATTCCCGTATTTATACTTTAGTTGTGCGTGCTTCTCGAAGATCATTAACGAACTTTTTCCCTTTAGATATCCCATGAATGATGAGACTGAAATTTTCGGTGGGATAGCGACCAACATATGGACATGATCAGGCATCATGTGACCTTCTATAATTTCTACTCCCTTGTACTTACATAAGCGTTTGAAAATTTCTATTAAATCTCTTCTTACTTGATTATAGATCTCTTTCCGTCTATACTTCGGGGTGAAGACAATGTGGTATTTGCACATCCACTTTGTGTGAGCTAGACTATAGCTCTTGTTTGCCATTTAAGACCATTCCTTTCTTTGAGCCTGAACATCTCAATTTTATCGGAATGGTCTTAGTGGTCAAACCGCTGATCCCTCCACCCGCATAGCGGGTGGTTTTTTGTTTCGCGCGTTTCACGCACTCAACCGGCTAAAGCCATAATAAAAAAGCCCTTCATAAATGAAGGGCTTGAATATTTGTATGGAGCGGGTGATGGGAATCGAACCCACGCTATTAGCTTGGAAGGCTAAAGTTCTACCATTGAACTACACCCGCAAAATGATAATGGTCGGGACGACACGATTTGAACATGCGACCCCCTGGTCCCAAACCAGGTGCTCTACCAAGCTGAGCTACGTCCCGTTATCTCGCCTTTATGTTTCGTAAAGACAAAAATAAATATATCATTTATCATTACACTTTGCAAGTGTTTTTTTCAATTATACGGCTTCCCGGCACAAAAAGCGGTCTTCAATATCTTGGGCGCCCACAGGCTTACTAAATAAATAACCTTGGCCTTCATGGCACCGCTGAAGCTTCAGAAATTCAAGCTGCTCCTGACTCTCTACTCCCTCTGCTGTAACCTTCAGCTTCAGATGATGAGCCATGGACGTAATGGTGGAGACAATGGCGGCATCGTTATTGTCCTCCATCACTTCTTTTACAAAGGAACGGTCAATCTTCAAGCGATCAATCGGCAGGCTCTTCAAATAATGTAATGAGCTGTATCCCGTACCAAAGTCATCAATACTGATATGA
Organism: Paenibacillus sp. SN-8-1; assembly: GCF_050995535.1. Lineage (NCBI taxonomy): Bacteria > Bacillati > Bacillota > Bacilli > Caryophanales > Paenibacillaceae > Paenibacillus > Paenibacillus sp. SN-8-1. The sequence goes on along the minus strand of NZ_CP194782.1, from coordinate 1,194,943 downwards.
ACCCCTAGCTCCTTCAAACGTCGCAGCTGGTCAAATGCCGTCTCCTTATCAAATGTCATACTTTCCGTAATCTCAAGCTCCAGATATTTGGGATCAAGGCCGATCTCTGCGAGAAGGTCCCTGATATGTTCTGATAGATGGGATTGCCTAAATTGCCGCATCGACAAGTTGACGGAAATACAAATGGGCTCGTAGCCCTGCATCTGCCAATTTTTATTCTGTATACATGCTGTGCGCAGCACCCAGTCTCCAAGTGGGACAATGAGTCCGCTCTCTTCAGCTAAAGGGATAAATTCCGCAGGGGAAATGAGACCTCTATGCGGATGATTCCAACGTACAAGCGCCTCCATACCAACAATTTTTCCCGTATCCAGATGGATCTGCGGCTGAAATTCAAGAAAGAACTCCTCCCGCTCAATTCCTTTGCGTAGATCGTTCTCCAGCTTAAGACGGGATTGAACCTGTACCTGCATGGAAGGCCGATATCGGCTGGATTCAATTCCTTGCTCTTTCGCATTATGGACCGCCATATCCGCATTCTGGAGAAGCTGGTCTGCTGTTTGTCCATCCTCAGGAAATAAAGCAAGACCTAGACTAACAGAGAGATGGTATTCAGAATTGTCAATCACCATGGTTGATTCCAGTGCGGTAAGAAGCTGCTCCATTCTGTCATGAATACCACTGACATTAGAAACACCAGGTACAATTACGGCAAACTCATCTTCACCCATCCGGAATACTTCCTCAGCTGGAGTACAGCTGCGGATTAATCTTTCTCCCATAACGCAGAGAAGACGGTCGCCGGCACTATATCCAAGAGAGTCATTAATCGCCTTAAAACGATTAATATTAACGATAATTACAGCTGTTGAAACCCTTGATATGCGCGAAATTTCAATTTGCTCCTGTAGGGTCTCCTTTAATTTCCTCCGATTGGGCAGCCCGGTTAAATCATCATGGTAGGCTAAATAGGTAATCTTCTCTTCAGCCAGCTGTTGATACCGAATGGGTTCCTCAATAGTAAGCTTATATACACCTTCCAGGATAAAATAATAAGATAGCATCATAAATATCTCACCTGTCAGGTGTGTAATCCCCAATTGCTGGGGCTCAGAAATAAAAGTTAAATAGTGCCCCATCATCATAAAGATCAGAGCACTAATAACCGACAAAACGGCTGTAGAGCGCTGAGCACGATTTTTATACAAAATAGCAGCCAATCCTGCCACGTAAAGGAGCAGAATCCCTGCACTCCCAAGCAGCTGCCATGAATTCATCCCGATACGGCCAAACAGCAGTGGAAGGCTGGCTTGAAATTGTCCAATCAAATACAGGCCAATGACGACCGAGAACAAAGTAGCGGCAAGTACAGTAAGCTTCTGAGTCCGTCCAACTTCTTTATCATTACTGCTAAATATCAACAGCACTCCTGCAGCGCCAATTCCATGGGATATCATGACCAGCCATAAGAGCGTATTTGATTGCAAATCCAATCCGAACAGTTCAACACCACTGAGGGACGTCATATACAAGACATCAACTATACCGATGACCGCAAAAAGAACAGCACTGTATAATCGGTGTCTGGAAAGCTTGTTTGTAAACAGCATCCAGCCCTGTGCAAATATAGCGAAACAAATCGCTCCAGCTATAAATCCCACTGACAAGAGCAGACCTTGCAGCACTTCCTTTAACTGACCTCCACTAGTGGATGTAGTTGAAATCATGCTCACCCAGATCATGACGACAAGTCCGCACAATCCTTTAATTAATGTCATCTTCTCTGCTGTTCTGATCTGCATTTGCCTTCTGACCCCCAGATGTAAAATCAACGTACCTGAGAATAACAATTCCACATCTTTCGTGTTTTATCCTTCTTTTTTGGCAAAAAAATCCGGCAGAATTCTGCCGGACCTTAGAACAATCTATTGTTTCTTCTCAAAGCTCACTTCTGGAGTCGTTAATTTATCATAAAAGCCTACAACCTTATCTTTATCTGCTGATGCACGAAGTGCCATAGCTGAACGAGGATGCTCATCCAATGTACCAGTAATCATATAAGGAACCAGATATCCCCATTCTTCCTTCTCCCGAAGTGGAATCAACAGATTCTCAAGCACCTCAAGCACTGGACGCAGCTTGTAATGGGTATTCTTCAAATGTGTGACAAGAAGCTCTGTTGGGCAGTTCCCAGCCGCACGACCCATACCATATACCGAAGCATCCAGGAACTCTACTCCGTTTTGGGCAGCCACTAGTGTATTGGAGAATGCCAGCTGCATGTTGTTGTGGGTATGAACACCCAGACGTTTGTTAGGGAGATGTGTCTTGAACTTCTGTACGAGGTACTCCATATCCTTATAGTCAAGGCTTCCGTAGGAATCCACAATATAAACAACGTCCACAACACTCTCATTAATCATTTCAAAGGCTTCAATTAATTCGTTCTCCATAACGTTGGAGAGTGCCATAATATTCAGTGTCGTTTCGTATCCTCTATCATGGAATGTTTGAACAAGCTGAAGCGCCTTGTCCACATCCTTAATGTAGCAAGCCACGCGAATCAAATCGAGCATGCTTTCTGAGCGGGGCAGGATATCATTCTCATCAACACGGCCAATGTCAACGAGTGCTGACAGCTTGGTTGTGCCTTTCTGAGGAATTACTTTACGAAGAAATTCATCGTTCAAAAAACGCCAAGGACCTGCCGAATCAGCTCCAGACAACAGTTTTGGAGAGTTCTTGTATCCAATTTCCATATAGTCAACGCCAGCTTCATTTAAGCCTGCATAGAGTTGTTGAACGAATTCCACACTGAAATCCCAGTTATTCACGAGACCGCCGTCCCGTATTGTGCAATCGACAATTTTACTATTATTCGTCTTCATCCGCAAAGGTACCTTCTCTCATCTGTTTTACTATTCATCTTACTTGAAGCTAAAAGCAAAAGTAAAGGTAATATCTAAAGTTATTTGACCGAATAAGCACAATTCCTTATTACCCGACATATTCAGTCAAAAAAGGCGCCGTGCAATCGTGCACTTCGCCTGTATTTGAACTATATTCACTTAGATCACAACCGCAGCTTACACCTGGTGTGTTAATGGAAGCGATATCATAAATACAGTGCCTTCTCCCTTCATGCTGTCTACCAAAATCGTTCCTCCGTGATTTTTTATGATCTTATAGCTGACAGACAATCCAAGTCCTGTTCCCTTCTCTTTCGTGGTAAAGAATGGGTCGAACAACCGTGTAAGCAGGGTCTTGTCCATTCCATTCCCATTATCCTTAATAGAAATATTCACATAATTGCCTTCCTGCTTAGCGCTTATCTCAATCATTCCTGCGTGGTCGCCTTGTACTTCCTCAATAGCCTCCATCGCATTCTTGATAATATTTAAAATTACTTGTTTGATTTGTTTGACATCTATGGATACAAGAAAGGATTCATTAATCTGATGAAGCCTCATTTCGCACCCCTTCATAAGAGCCTCACTCTCGCTTAGCAGAAGAGCATCCTTTAGCAAGGAAGGTACACTTACAACAGTCTTTTGTGGGGCCGAGGGCTTTGAGGAATTTAGAAATTCATGAATAATATCATTCGCACGGTCAATCTCCATCAATATTATTCGAGCATACTCATCTTTCCCAAGCTGAAGAAGGTGTGGACGCAGAAGTTGTATAAAGCCCCGAATTGCAGTAAGAGGATTACGTATCTCATGAGCGATCGCCGCCGAAATCTTGCCCAGCATCGCAAGCTTATCATTCTGGTAAGCAGTCTGTTCAATTTGCTTGTAATCAGATACATCCTTTACACTCAGCAGGAAATCTCCATCCATCTGATCCCCATAAGTAACGGTAATAAGCCAGTGTCTTCCATACTCATCAATTAACTCATGATATTTACGGCGGTGAAAGATGGTCTCCCTGTAGATCCTGGCAATTTTCTTCTGTTTGAAACGGCTTAAATAGGGATGACGGAGAAGCTGAAGGAGATTACAGCCAATCAGGGACTGACGAGGAAGTTCAAGAAGCTTGGCCATCTGAACATTAATAAAAGTTAGGACACCGTCACTATCAAACAAAAGAATTCCGCTATCGAGGTGCTGCAGGACATTCTCATATTTATTTTTGACAAGCTGGGTCGATTGAAATGCTTGAACTGACTGAAGCAATGTTTCTTGAAATTCACTCAACAAGTTGACCCCCCCTTTTCTGATTAATGATGTACCTGCCTATCTGACAATATTTCCATCATCTAATGAAAGAAGTTTAAACCTATTCTTGCTGCGACAGCTTCTCTCTTTCCCTCACACTATTGGGGCTAGTCCAACACTGGAAAAACCTAGAAAACCACTGTATACATCATATTAAGTATGCCGAGAACCGTCAATCAGAGATACTGTCGAAAAAAGTAGGATTTCTCCACCTTCATCTTTTTCTAACGAAAAAATAGCCCCCTTGGCAGGAGGCTATCTTGTGGTACCCTTACTCTTATTGTGTATCAGCTTGGTACGTCTTTGACTCATAACCGCAAGCCGTTTCTTCAATTCTCTTTCCCACTTCTCATCCTGAATCTGCTTCGCTACAGTAAGTAGATCCAGCGACATGTCGATCTGATTCTGAACAATATCCAAAGGGTCCTCGCTCTCATAATTGACACAATTACCGAAGATCGATTCCTCATCTTCCATTACAAAATCCTGAAAGTCCACCTCTGCGGCTCCATCATCATGAGCGTATTCAGCCAATATCTCATACTCATTCTCAACCTTATAATGAACCTCTACCCGATGACAGACCGGACAGAAAAGTAGGGGAACATTATGGACTTGCGTACGATAATGCTTCAATGTTCCTTTCGTGCCAACCATACTCGCTCCACAGCAAAAACTCATTCCCCTTCACCTTCCTTAGTTAGGTTCAAAATATGAAGCGCTTTATTCCTGATTTCCTATAACGTATTCGCTAAGTGAAATGTAAATTCCTCTCAGGTTACCACATATTTGAATAATTAAGGAAATAGTCCTTAATCTATGGGATAAAAAGCCCCCTCGCTAGGTGTCATACACCGAGAGGGGGCTTTGTTATAGCCTGTACAGCTGTAAATTAAACGTTCAGGTTTTTGTCGCCTGGCTTCCAGTTCATTGCACACAATCCGCCGGATTGCAAAGCTTGAAGTACACGAAGAGTCTCTTCCACACTGCGTCCAACATCATTGTGGTTGACCACTTGGTATTTAAGCTCTCCTTCTGGATCGATAATGAACAAACCGCGAAGTGCCACGCCTTCTTCTTCAATCAGAATGCCGTATTCACGAGCTACGCTCTTAGTAATGTCAGCAGCAAGCGGGAAGTTCAATTGTCCAAGACCGTTGCTGTCTTTAGGCGTATTGATCCAAGCTTTATGGCTGTGTACAGAGTCTGTGCTTGCGCCCAGAACTTCAGTATCCAAAGCCTTGAATTGCTCATAAGCATCACTCAGTGCTGTAATTTCTGTAGGGCATACAAATGTAAAATCAAGTGGATAGAAGAAGAATACCAACCATTTACCGCGGTAATCTGTTAACTTCGCACGTCCAAATTCTTTTCCGTCTCCTGTTACAATTTCAAGATCGAAATCCGGAGCGGGTCTACCAACCAAACGTTCTGCCATTTCAAAATCCTCCTTTGAAAATATGTAAGAAAACTAGCCAATGGCCGTTCCCTTTATCAACTTATGCAATTTCTGATTACATAACAAATGGTATCATCGCTAAAATGCAAAGTCAAGATTAGAAGGATTTCTTTTTTGTAATTATTATAAATAAGGAGATTCAGTTACATATTATTAAAGCTTGTTACCTATTTCTTCATAGCTGCTACAATGAGATCGCCCATCGCAGTTGTGCTGATCGCCTTGCTCTTGTCTACCGCAATATCACCTGTGCGATGTCCTGCATCCAACACCTCAGCAACAGCCGCTTCAATCGCATCTGCAGCATCTGCATAACCGAAGGTCAAGCGGAACATAAGCGCTAACGACAAGATCGTAGCAATTGGGTTAGCGATATTCTGCCCAGCGATATCCGGAGCGGAGCCATGCACCGGCTCGTATAGACCAAAGCTTCCTTCACCCATGGATGCAGAGGAGAGCATTCCGATGGATCCGGTAAGCATCGCTGCTTCGTCACTCAGAATATCACCGAACATATTCTCGGTCACGATAACGTCAAAGCTTGATGGGCGTCTCAGAAGCTGCATAGCGCAGTTATCTACAAGCACATGCTCGAGTTCCACGTCCGGGTACTCAGGTGCAATGCGGATAACAACTTCGCGCCATAAGCGGGAGGTTTCAAGCACATTAGCCTTGTCAACGGAAGCCAGTTTCTTACGGCGTTTTTGTGCAATTTCAAAAGCTTGACGAACAATACGCTCTACTTCAACTACATTGTAAGCACAAGTATCTACAGCTTCTTGACCATTTTCAGTCTCGCGGCGGAATTTCTCCCCGAAATAGATACCTCCTGTTAATTCACGAACGACCATCAGATCTGTACCTTCCAACACTTCAGGCTTCAATGTGGAAGCATCCTTCAAGCAATCGAACACAACCGCAGGGCGCAGATTGGAGAACAGACCCAGCGCTTTACGAATGCCAAGAAGTCCTGTCTCAGGACGCAGCTCCTTCGGATTCGAATCCCATTTCGGTCCCCCTACCGCACCGAGCAATACAGCGTCGGCTGATTTACAAATGTCCAATGTTTCTTGTGGAAGCGGGGTTCCTTTCTCATCAATAGCAATACCTCCGAACAAGGCATGCTCTGTTTCAAAACGGTAGCCAAAAAGCTCCTCCGTGCGTTTCAATACTTTCTTTGCTTCTGCTACTACTTCCGGTCCAATACCATCTCCATCGATGACCGCAATTTTCTTCACTTCTGACATATTCATACACTCCCTTGTTAGGTTTCAGTCCAATTCATACTCATTCTGTTGTAACATATCTGGTTAGGTTAGACAAAGATATAGAATCTATCACGTTAATAGGTTATGGCTATAAGAGGAATACATAACTGAATAAATCCCTAGAAAAGTATTCAATGCGGCTCACGCTTACGCATGGCCGCATTGAAAGATAGAGATTATAAAATTATTATTACTTCTTGATCCAGTGCATCAATCCGCGAAGCTCTGCACCAACAACCTCGATTGGGTGGCTAGCTTCATTACGACGGGTAGCTGTCAAGAATGCACGGTTTGACTGATTCTCAAGAATGAAGTCACGTGCAAATTTACCTTGTTGGATATCGGAAAGAACAGCTTTCATAGCTTTCTTCGTCTCTTCAGTCACAACACGAGGACCTGTTACATAGTCACCGTATTCAGCTGTGTTGGAGATGGAATCACGCATAGTAGCCAGACCACCTTCATAGATCAGGTCTACGATCAGCTTCAATTCGTGGAGACACTCGAAATATGCCATTTCTGGAGCATAGCCAGCTTCAGTCAAAGTTTCAAAACCTGCTTTGATCAGGGCACTCACACCACCGCAAAGAACGGCTTGCTCACCGAACAGATCGGTTTCTGTTTCTTCACGGAAGGAAGTTTCGATAACTCCCGCACGTGTACAGCCAATACCTTTTGCATAAGCAAGTCCGATTGCTTTAGCTTGTCCAGTTGCGTCTTGATGTACAGCGATAAGTCCTGGAACACCAAATCCATCAACATAAGTACGGCGAACCATGTGACCTGGGGATTTAGGTGCCACAAGCAGTACGTCGTTATCTTTAGAAGGAACGATTTGACCGAAATGAACGTTAAATCCGTGCGCGAACAGGAGAGCTGCACCTTTTTTGAGGTTAGGAGCAATTTCACTATTATACACAGAAGCCTGTGTTTCGTCCGGCATAAGAATTTGAACTACATCCGCACGGCGAGTTGCTTCAGCAACAGACAATACTTCAAAGCCGTCTTCTTTGGCTTTGTCAAAAGACTTACCTTCACGAAGACCCACTACTACGTTAAGGCCGCTTTCACGCAAGTTTTGTGCATGAGCATGTCCTTGGCTTCCGTATCCGATAATTGCAATCGTTTTTCCTTTCAATACGTTAAGCTCTGCATCTTGTTCATAGTACAATGTTACTGCCATTTTCGTTCGTCCTCCTAGAATAGTATTGGTCGATGCCTACCGGTTCCTCTTGGCTTTCGGTTCCTTTCAGCTATCGCCGATTGTAAAAACCCTCCACATAATGAACGGGTGCTTCAAAGGACCTCCTTGATCCCTTCAAGCCCCCGCTCATTATGCGCGGGCACTTAATATTCGCGGCCTTCTTTATAATTAGGCATTACCGCGGGTCATTGCCGTTACTCCGGTCCGGGACAATTCCCGAATTCCGTATGGAGTCAGCAGTTCAATCATAGCATCAATTTTCTCTGTGTCACCAACAACTTGAACCATCAGACTATGTGTTCCAATGTCAACAACAGCAGCGCGGAAGGTTTCAACCAGTCCCATGATTTCAGGGCGTTCGGAAGGCTCCGACTTGACTTTAATCAGCGCGAGCTCTCTTGCAACCATTGGCTTGGAGCTGAGGTTGATAACTTTAATAACATCGATCAGTTTGTACAGCTGCTTCTCAATCTGCTCCAGCGTCTTGTCGTCTCCGTGAGTGACAATAACCATACGTGATAAGCCTTGTTCCTCGGATTGACCCACTGTAATACTCTCGATATTGAAGCCTCTGCGTCCGAACAATCCGGACACACGCTGCAGAACACCCGGCTGGTCATTTACTAGTACGGCAATTGCATGGCTTTTAGTCATCATTCGCTATCCCCCATTAACATTTGATCAATGGTGGAGCCCTGCGTAACCATCGGATATACATTTTCCCCTTTGTGTACTACGAACTCAACCAGTACCGGTCCAGGAGTCTCCAGAGCTTCCTGCCATATCTTCTTGGCTTCATCCTTGTTCGTTGCCCGCAGCCCTTTAACTCCATAAGCTTCAGCAAGCTTCACGAAATCCGGGCTTCCAGCCAAGTCAATGTGGCTGTAGCGGTTCTCATAGATCAGTTCCTGCCATTGGCGTACCATACCAAGCACCTGATTGTTGATAACAACGATTTTGACCGGAATTTTGTTAATCGCACAGATCGCAAGCTCTTGCGAGCACATTTGCATTCCGCCATCCCCGTTGATTGAGATGACCAGGCGTTCAGGATGAGCCATTTGGGCACCAATCGCCGAAGGGAAACCGAATCCCATCGTACCAAGTCCTCCTGATGTAATCCATGAACGAGGTTGATTGAACTTGTAGTACTGAGCTGCCCACATTTGATGCTGACCTACATCCGTAGTTACAATCGCTTGGCCGTGCGTAGTTTCATTCAAATGTTCAATGACCCATTGCGGTTTCAGCTCGGTATCTGAATCAATGTACTTCAGCGGTTTCTCCTGCTTGCGTGTCTGGATGGTCTGTCTCCATGCGTCAGCCTTCTCAGCATAGACTGGAGTTTGATTCAATAGTTCGAGTACCGTCTTGGCATCGCCGACAATTGGAATATCAGCAGGTACATTTTTACCGATCTCAGCCGGATCGATATCGATATGAACAATCTTGGCCAGTGGAGCAAAGCCTCCAAGAGCTCCTGTTACCCGATCATCGAAGCGGGCGCCGATATTGATAAGCAGATCCGCTTCCTGAATACCATGGTTCGCAGTGAACGTTCCGTGCATACCCGGCATGCCCATCCACAGTTCGTGGCCGCTTGGGAATGCGCCAAGTCCCAACAAGGTGGTTGTAATCGGAATTCCGGTATTGTTCACGAATTCGAACAATGCTTCATGACCGCCGGAGTAAATTACGCCGCCTCCCGCAAGTATCACTGGACGCTCAGCTTCGCGAATCGCCGCTTGGAGCTTATCAAGCTGCAGACGATTCGGCTGAACCGTTGGATTGTATCCACGAAGATTCAAGGTGTTGGCCGGATTAAACAGCGTCTTCGCCGCCGAAACGTCCTTCGGAATATCAATCAATACCGGACCTTTGCGTCCTGTATTTGCAATATGGAACGCTTCATGAATCACGCGCGGAAGATCATTTACATCACGTACCAGGTAGCTATGCTTCGTAATTGGCATCGTAATCCCGGTGATGTCCGCTTCCTGGAAAGCATCTGTACCGATCAAAGTTGTCGCTACATTCCCGGTAATAACTACCAATGGCACCGAGTCCATATATGCGGTCGCGATTCCGGTTACCAGGTTCGTTGCCCCGGGACCCGATGTAGCGATACAGACTCCAACTTTGCCGCTGGCACGAGCATATCCATCTGCTGCATGAATAGCGCCTTGCTCATGTCTAGTCAACAAGTGATGGAAATCATTAAAACCATACAGTGCATCATAAATATATAATACGGCTCCACCCGGATAGCCGAAGACGCAATCGACACCCTCAAGCACCAGGCTTCTGAGCAAAATATCTGAACCTGTAATCACTTCCGGCTTCATCCATTTTTCACGTAATTCTTCTGTAGAGCGCATCTCTGGAATTCGAGCGTTCATCAGTCATCCTCCTCTCAATATTACCATCCATCTAGCCTTGGTCTATAAACGTCAAAAAACCTTTCGCCACTCAAAACAGATATCTGCTTCGAGGGACGAAAGGTTATCGCTTCCGTGGTACCACCCATGTTCACCCGGATCTTCGCAGAACCGAGCCTTGGCAAGTAAAGGATCTCTCCTTACTCATGGTCCGTAACGTAGACCTTACGATTCTCCCTAATAGCTTCTTCTTCTCCACGCGCGTGGTTATTACCGGTAAGAAGAACTTTTCAGGAGAACAGCTCAGAGGTGAGCTCGTCATTAAGGGATAATGGTGGTGGTTTCAGCAAATCCATCCACTCTCTGATCAAAAGAGCCCCTAACACTTCGTCCTCATCATTGCCGATTTCGTATCGCGTTATCGCGTTAAAATGTTTAGAAACATTATATGATTCCTAGATGCCATAGTCAACACTTTTTGCAAATCGATTCATCCAAAACTTTCGGGAACCCTTTTTCTTCCTCACCATACGATAGAGTACGCCGCCCAGGAATATGTATGGTGAGGAGGAGAATTAGCCATGATCCGTTATCGGAGACCCAAACAGGATGATCCTGTTATTTACCGGCTGATCGAAACAGAGCTTGTCCCCTATTCGCACCTGTCAAAGGGAGATGTGGACGCCGTGAGGAGAGACCTTCCGATGAGACTAAGCCGCGGAGTAACCTTAGTTGCTTCTCCAGACTATGAAGATGATCCGTGTGCCTTTATCCATTTTATGATTCACGGGGACTTATTATACATTGACATGATGGCCGTTGCACCCGCGCAGCAGCGCAAGCGTCATGGGAAGACCCTGCTTACGCAAGCAGAAAGTTTCGCCGCCTCTCGTGGGTGCAGCAAGGCCAAGGTAATGGTCGACGCGGGAAATGATCGCGCCCAGCTGTTCTACCGTAATCTTGGATATGACACAGCGAGGTTCATCCCACTATCACTATGTTACGAAATGATTAAGCCACTGCGGTTAAATCCGCCCTCTCGGCTGATCTAAAATATGAATGGGCTGCCATAGCCCCCGCCATAGCCATAATTATTATATCCATACCCGCCGCCATAGCCGTATCCGCCACCACCATAAGGGCCTGGACCATAGCCATAAGAGTATGGCAGAGTTCCTATCGCAAGCAGATCAAACAAGGCAAGCGGCAATATCGCTTTGGTGTGTACCTTTTTTCCCTTTTTCGGTGCAAGGATAAGACGATCCCCGCTAATCTTTACAAGCTTCCCCGTAACCATACCACCATCTTTTTTATAAGCCACGATATTTTTACCTATCAGCTTTTGTGCTTCCTTTTTCATTGCGGTTGAATTCATGCATTCCCCTCCTCCAAGTGTCTTCCTCCTAACATATTCCCTGGATGTGAAGTACGCCTGTACCCTCGCCTTGAAAAAAGAAAAACAGGCGTCCCGCTCGGGACGCCTGTTACTTGCATACAACGCAATTTACGCGTTGATTTTTTCTTTTGCAACAGCAGCCAAAGAATTGAATGCTGTAAGATCATTAACAGCCAGATCAGCAAGGATCTTGCGGTTGATGTTCACTTCAGCCAGTTTAAGGCCGTGCATCAATTTGCTGTAAGACAAGCCGTTCAAACGAGCTGCCGCGTTAATACGCACGATCCACAGTCTGCGGAAATCGCGTTTCTTTTGACGACGGTCACGGTATGCATACAGGAATGATTTCATTACTTGCTCATTAGCAGTTTTAAAAATACGGTGTTTGGAACCGAAATAACCTTTAGCAAGCTTCAATACTTTTTTATGACGACGACGAACGACGAATCCGCCTTTTACTCTTGCCATATCAAAAAACCTCCCAGAAAGTGTGTTCTACTACTTAAGATTAGACAGACCTTGTTTCAAACGTTTAACGTCACCTGCGTACATAACCGGATTGCCGGCCAAAACACGTTTTGTGCTTTTGGATTTACCGGAGAGCAAGTGGTTACGGCCTGCTTTGTAGCGTTTCACTTTACCAGTTCCAGTAATTTTGAAGCGGCCTTTAAGGCTGCTGTGAGTTTTCATTTTAGGCATGGTACTTCCCCCTTATAGGTTGTAAGCTTATCGCTTAGTTTTTCGGTGCCAAAATCATAATCATGCTGCGGCCTTCCAATTTTGGCAGACGCTCAATGGTAGAAATTTCAGTAACTTCTTCCTTGACGCGATCCAAAATCTTCTTACCGATATCGGCATGAGTGATTTCACGGCCACGGAAACGCACAGAGCATTTCACTTTGTCGCCGTCTTTCAAGAATTTGATCACATTACGCAGTTTCGTCTGGTAGTCATGTTCCTCGATATTAGCGCGGAACCAAACTTCCTTGATATCGACGATTTTCTGATTCTTACGGGCTTCTTTTTCTTTCTTCTGTGTCTCGTAACGGAACTTGCCGTAGTCCATAATCCGGCATACCGGCGGTTTAGCCGTCGGCGCTACATTCACCAAATCCAGATTCAGATCGATGGCCATCTGCAGTGCTTCACGAATCGGCTTAATCCCGATCTGTTCACCTTCTGCACCAACCAAACGAACTTCCTTCGCCCGTATTTCATCATTGATCAAATGTTCCTTACTGATAATTCTCCACCTCCAAATGGTCTGTTGCCATACTGTTCTGACCAAAATAAGCAAAATAAAAAGGGATACAGGTTACCACCCGCATCCCATAATTGATCATCAATTCATCATGAACATTCACATTCATAAATCATCGGATCAAAACCAGCCAACCGAAGTCAGACAGGTGAGAAGCCAGGGCCTCTGCTTGCAATCCAAAAAGCTTGCTAACAGCAAATACTTGATTAATATATCACAGCAACCCTATTCCAGTCAAGCGGTATTAAAAAAATAAAAAAAAGCAGGGATATTATCCCTGCTTGCTTTGAACTTCTTCCAAACGAACAACCCGAGTATGCTCGGTGTGACTCCACTGCTTGTTGTTCTGTGTAAAGAATGCATAGAACGTAATCGGCCACCACGAGAACAGATAAACCGGGAATAGAATCAGATACAAGTAAACTTTCTTATACGTAACCTTCTCCAGGATCATCGCCGCCAAAAAGATAAACACATTACCGGCAATAGCCAGAAGTGATACCCAGAACGGAAGATAACTGTACATGGTTGAGATATGCGGTCCATTAAACAAAGATTGATCCGCCCAGATGAACGCCGTAAGCAAAAATGTCAGAAGTACGATGTAGACATTTACTGCGTACAGAGCCAGGTCAAACTTGATCATGCTTCTCTCTTTGATACTCTTCCAGAGCATTGGGAAGAAGTACCGGCGTGCTACGGTAAAGTGCCCCTGCATCCAGCGAAGACGCTGGCGTGCGGAAGCCTTGAAGGACAACGGCTTCTCATCGAACAATTTGGCGTCGTAGTTGAACACAGGATAAATCCCTTTGCTCGCACAACGCATAGTGAACTCCAAGTCTTCTACAAGGCTGGTTGCGCCCCAGCCAATTTCTTTCAGAAGCTCGGTCTCAAAGCACATACCCGTACCGCCCAGAAAGTTAGCCATCTTCAGGTTATGACGAGGCAGCTGCCAAAGGCGGTTCACATACCAGTATGACACTCCATAAGCCGCAGTGACCCAGGAATCTTCAGGATTCTTGGTATCGATATAACCTTGAATTACGCGAGCACCGCCGCAGAGATCATTATTCATCTCGTTCAGGAATTCCGGATGAGCCAGGTTATCGGCATCAAACATAACTACCGCATCGTACTGGCGCGGCATCTTCCAAAGTTCTTTCAGCATCCATTCGATGGCATAACCTTTACCCCGAAGGTTCGGATTGGTACGCACACACGCATTCATACCATGACTGCGTACGATATCGACAGTACCGTCCGTACAGTTATCACAAATCACAAATACATCGTAAAGTTCTTGTGGATAGTTGAGCAGCTTTAAGTTCTCCATCAAGGCTCCAACGACCTGCTCCTCATTATGTGCTGCTACTAAGACAGCAAAGGATTTGGTTGGAGGAAAATGCTGCTTTTTCTTTTTCTTGTACATGCCAAACAAAGAGAACACGAATTGATACACACCGATGACTGCAAGGATAATCTGCAGTCCAACTAGAATGGCATCCAACATGATTCCCTGGTACCCCCCTTTTAACCCTCATGAAATTAAACTACGTTTTCTCTCTAAAATTTGTAATCGCAGTTTCTAATGACCCTTGATCCATTTTTAGTTTAGTGAAGCATGGTAACTCCATTTGCCCCTTATCTTTATTTGGGTACAAATAGTCAGACATAAAGATTCTCTACGAATTCGTCCGATTTGTCAAAAGGCTAATTTCTCTTCTACGTGTAAATTACGCCCAAAGAATGTCTATATCAGGGTACTGTAGTACCTCGTCCTTGCATTCATAGCGGTTAGGTCTTATTTTCATCCATTTTGCCGTTTTTTATTTCCCGATTCGCCCCCTTGCCTAAAATAATCGATAAAAGTAAAGGTTATATTAAATCAAACGAGAATTATCAGGAAAAGTTTACGGAAAACCTGATATTTTTTTAAACTTTTTTGATATCATTTGAATCATTGTAGTAGGTGTACCCTTCATAAGTCAAAAAAGGGCAACGCTTAAAATAGAAAATAAAACAAACTGACCTTGAAATGGCCGTAGAATAAAAATATGATTATTCTATCCTGAAAATAACGGCAATCTGCTGCTAAGGGTTGTTCAGGCCAGCTTCCGCTGGTTATATGGATTACACACCACACTCCATAATTAAGGGATAATTCCGGCTAAATCAGTTTGGCCTATCCAAAGCGGAGGGATAGAATGCAGCGATTATTTGTGAAACTAACACACCTGGACCAACGATTGTTTGTCGCAATAAATACCGGTCTTCACGGAAGCTTCCTCAACTTTTGGCTTTTTTACCTGACCCATATGGGAGGAGCAACCTTTACAATTGCAGCAACGATACTGCTATGGATTTTCACCCCTGATCCTTGGAGACACACTGCTCTTATAGCAGCCGCCTCTTTGGCTATCAGTCATATTCCAGTTGCAGTAGCCAAAAAGACTTACCCTCGGGTGAGGCCTTATCTAACACTTCCGGGAACAAATACATTCCGTGATCCTTTAACAGATCATTCGTTCCCATCAGGACATACTACAGCCATTTTCTCAGTTACGATGCCATTTATGGTTATGGAGCCTATGACTTCCTTTATACTCGCTCCCATTGCAATGCTGGTAGGCTTATCCCGGATTTATCTGGGACTCCACTACCCTTCTGATGTACTGGCTGGAGCTGTTATCGGGACCGGAGTCGCACTAGGTACGGTTGCATTATGGCCCTAAAGGGGATATTGTTAGGTTATGGTAAAACCTTGCAGGAAAAGGTGAAACTAACGTGCAAAAACAAAGAGTACTGCTTTTATCCGAAGGGTTTGGTGCGGGGCACACCCAAGCGGCTTATGCGCTTTCGAGCAGTCTGCGCAAAGTATCGCCGAATGTGCAGACCAAGGTCCTTGAGCTTGGAAGCTTCTTGAATCCAAGAATGGCTCCACTAATCATTACGGCGTATAAGAAAACGCTCAGTTCCCAACCCCGGCTGGTACGAATGATGTACCGCAGCAATTATAAAAAATCATTAAACCGATTGACGACGCTGGCGCTGCATCGAATTTTTTATACTCATACCACGCAGCTGGTCAAGCAGATTCGTCCGAATGTAATTGTGTGTACTCACCCGATTCCCAGTGCGGTAATTTCGCGTATGAAACGACTGGGGCTTGATGTTCCATTATGTACGGTCATTACGGATTATGACGCTCACGGGACCTGGGTTAGCCGGGAAGTGGACTGCTATCTGGTCTCGACCAATCAGGTCAAAGACAGACTGCTTGAGCGTGGAGTAGAGGAAGCAAGAATCCGGGTCACCGGTATTCCTGTTCATCCAAGCTTCTGGGAACGGCACCACAGCAAAGAAGACATCAGGAACAAATTTGGTCTGGCTGATATGCCAACGGTGCTGGTAATGGGCGGCGGCTGGGGCTTTATGAAAGATGAAGCCGTCAATACGCTTCTTGCCCGCTACCGCGAACAGATTCAGCTTATCTTCTGCTTTGGAAGCAATGCTAAGTCACTTCAAAAAATGAAGGATGACCCTCGGTTCAAACATCCGAATATCCATCTTATGGGCTTCACGAAAGAAATCGACAAGCTGATGGAGGTCTCCGATCTGCTGATTACCAAGCCTGGCGGAATGACCTGCTCGGAAGGTCTGGCCAAAGGAATTCCTATGCTATTCCACAAGCCGCTGCCTGGGCAAGAGGAAGAGAATTCCCAGTATTTCGCTTCACAGGGATGGGGAACGCCGATTACCGGTCTTCATGTGATTACAGAATGGATCAGTCAGCTGACAGATCATTATGAAGAAGTGAAAAGCAACCGGCAGCGCGTGATTGAACAAATCAAGCGTTATCATCCAATGCAAAGCGCTCAAGCTATCATTGATCTGCTGGAACAAAAAGAAGGGGCTGTTCATTAGTCATTTCCGACTAAAGAACAGCCCCTTCTTCTATTCAAAATCCGGTGATTAGAATTGATCCATCTTATGCTCATGATACTTACGCAGAGCTTCGGTCCCTACCATAACTTCACAGCGGTAAATATTCATGCCTTGTCCGACAAATTTCGTCTCATACTCGGTCATGACATGCTCCTCATTAATCCCTTCCCGGTGCAAGCTTAGCGAAATATTATTCATTTGCAGTCCGGTAGCCGCAAAGGAATTGAGTGAAAATTCAAACAAAGTTAGGGAGTCCGTCTTGAAATGGATTTCACCCTTCTCGTTCAGAACCGTGCGATATTTGTCCAGGAACCGCGGATGAGTCAACCGGCGCCGGCCATGTCTGGATTTTGGCCAAGGATCACTGAAATTCAGATAGATCCGCTCAACCTCACCCGGAGCAAAGAACTCCTCCAATGACTCAATATTTCCCAAAGCGAGCTTAACATTGACTGGCAAGTCCACGCCCTGCTCTCTCCAGATTCCACGCGCTTTCTCGCTTGCCCTGCGGATTAATTCATCATACATGTCCATTCCGATGAAATTGCAATCCGGATATTTCACGCTCATCCCACTGATGAACTGCCCTTTACCCATTCCAAGCTCAATATAAATCGGATTATCATTGCCGAACCATTCCGCCCAGCGTCCTTTATGCTCCCGGGGATCCAGTGTAACGATATCCTGCTGCGACTCCAAATTCTCCCGTATCCCTTTTCTACCGCGTAAACGCATCTCATTCCTCCGCCTTTATCATGTGCAAAGTGCACATTGAACATTTGATACTTCTGCATTATTGTGCCTAAGATTGCCCCAAAAGTAAAGACCAAAGGGGTGTACAAAATGGAAAAAGGAATCCGAACGACCGCTGGAAACGATCAAGGATTCCTCTTTCACTATATTTGGAATTGGGGTCCAACGATTCTTAAGATCCGCATTACAGCCGGATCCGCTTCATATAGGACGTTCATTAGGTTCAGTGCATTCAGAAACTGACATGCTATCTCAGTTACTGACTGATATTAAAATATCACAATAGGCCGATGAATTCAACAAACCGCCCTCCGGTTCCCCTTTTTTTGTGTTTTTTGATACAATGTAACATAAGAAAAAAGCGCAAGAACTATCATAAATCTATTTTGCTCATTCCAAATACAAAGGAGTTACCATGAGTATACAAGTGCCTTCGGCCCCTACCTTATGGGGAGGTAAAAGATTTCATACATGGAATACAGAAATGCGGGAGGTTTTTGACGGGAAAGTATTCAAGGTTATGCTAGATGCCGGCTTCACCTGCCCCAACCGGGATGGGTCCATCGCCAAAGGAGGCTGTACCTTCTGCAGTGCACGCGGCTCAGGCGACTTCGCAGGAAGCCGCCGAGATGATCTAGTCACCCAGTTTAATACCATTCGGGACAAACAGCATTTGAAGTGGCCAAACGCAAGGTATATCGGTTACTTTCAAGCCTATACGAACACCTATGCCCCGGTAGAGGAACTCCGGGAATATTATGAAGTCATTCTTCAGCAGCCCGGCGTCGTGGGCTTATCCATTGCAACGCGTCCAGATTGTCTGCCTGACGATGTCATTGATTATCTTGCAGAACTTAATGAGCGGACTTACCTGTGGGTGGAAATGGGTCTTCAGACTGTCCATGAATCTACTTCGCAATTAATCAACCGCGCACATGATACCCAGTGTTACCTCGAGGCTGTAGAGAAGCTTCGCAAACGAAACATCAGGGTCTGTGCGCATATTATTTACGGGCTGCCGCAGGAGAGCCATGAAATGATGCTGGATACGGGACGGGCCGTCGCCGCCATGGACGTTCAAGGAATCAAGATCCACCTGCTTCACCTAATGAGAAAGACTCCTATGGTGAAACAATATGAAGCAGGACTACTCCGCTTTCTGGAGAAAGATGAATACGTGAAGCTCATCGTGGACACCTTGGAGTTCCTACCTCCCGAAATGATTGTCCACCGGCTTACTGGAGATGCACCGAGAGATCTTCTAATCGGCCCGTTGTGGAGTCTGAAGAAGTGGGAAGTCCTGAACGCGATAGACGGTGAACTTAAGGCTCGCGACTCCTGGCAGGGTAAATTCTGGAGGGGGCGTTAGGATGGGGTTTCAATCTGTTCTTAGCATGGCCCATCAGCTTGCAGCAGCTCGTCTTCAGCCAGGAGACACAGCCATTGACGCAACGGCTGGAACCGGCGCAGATACCCTGTTCCTGGCGCTTGCCTGCGGCCGGAAGGGCCAGATCTTCAGCTTTGATGTACAAAATGAAGCGCTAACCCTAACGGAGCAGCGTTTGGCCAAGGAGGACCATATTAAGCAGGCTAAGGTTACTCTAATTCACCGCAGTCATGCAGACATGAAAGAGGCTGTGCCAGCTGAATACCATGGACGTATTGGGGCTGTGATGTTCAACCTAGGCTACCTTCCTGCTGAAGGGGCAGATCCATCGCTGATTACTGAGCCTGCCAGTACGATTGCTGCTCTAGAGGCAGCTATGGAGCTCCTTCGTCCGAGAGGGATTATAACTGCAGTTCTGTATCCAGGCCATGCTGGCGGGGGAGATGAAGCCGCTGCCGTGCAGGAATGGGCGGCTGCCTTGCCTCAAACCGCAGGGCAGTCATTAATATACCGACAGCTGCAGAAAGCCTCGGCCCCATATTTAATTGCTATTGAGAAGAAATAAGATAAATTCCGTATGATCTTACCCAATTACGAAATGAGGTTAGTTACATGAGCATACACAAGATTGAACACATTGGCATCCGGGTATCTGCCCTTGAAGATTCCATTGAATTTTATAAACGAGTACTGGGACTTAAGCTGCTCTATACCGTTGGAGAAGTTGGGGAGGACCTTCGTCTCGCCTTTCTTTCTTTTCCCGGACAGGAAAGTGTAGAGATCGAGCTGGTGTACATCAAGGATGCTCCCGAGCTCGCCAGTGAAGGACGCGTGAACCACTTGGCATTCACCGTAAGCTACATCGACCGAGAATATGCCCGTATTGCTGAACTCGGATTATCTGGACGGGATCCCGAGATTCGCACGCTTCCAAACGGGAACCGTTTCTTTTTCTTTAGCGGGCCGGATGGGGAACGTATTGAATTTTTCGAACCTGCGCGCATATCTTGAACCATTCAAGCTATAGCTGAAGGAGGATGACCTCTATAGAATCGAACCATTTCAATCTATTCAGCTCAGACGGCACGGATATCTATGTCTATAACTGGCTCCCCTCCTCTATGGAGGAGACTCAGCCCCGCGGGGTAATCCAGATTGCTCACGGCATGGCTGAAACCGCCAAGAGATATGAGCGCATTGCGGGGGAACTTACAAAGCAAGGTTATATTGTCTATGCCAACGACCATCGCGGACATGGCCGGACAGCAGGCAGCCTGGATGAACTGGGTAAGATCGGCAAGGACGGGTTCAATGCCATGGTGAACGATATGATCTTGCTCGGAAGTGTGATCCGGGATAAGCATCCCGATCTTCCGATTCTACTCCTCGGTCACAGCATGGGGTCTTTTCTTACTCAAAAGGTCATGTATACAGGTCATGAATACTATTCAGGATTTATGCTGTCAGGTACCTGCGGAAAGCGGGGAATGCTGGAAGTTGGCGAGAAGCTTGCCCTATTGCAAATCATGCTGCAGGGTGAACGTCATCCCAGCCTCCTGCTTAATGCTGTTGTGTTTGGCCCTTACAATCGTTCATTCAGACCTGTTCGCACTCCCTTTGACTGGTTAACCCGTGATCAGGAGGAAGTGGATAAATTTATTGAAGACCCTGAGTGCGGGGCCATAAGCAGCACCGGCTTCTTCCGGGGTTTCTTCCGTCTTCTGCTGGAGATTCATACTCCTGAGCGAATGGCCTTGATTCCTAAAGACAAGCCGATATATTTATTCAGCGGAGAAGAAGATCCTGTCGGTCTTAAGGGGGATGGAGTTCGCCGCCTGTACAGACAGTATCATAATCTGGGCATTCAAGATGTGGAACTTAAGCTGTACCCCGGGGCACGTCATGAACCGCTGAATGAAATCAACCGGGATGAAGTGACAAAAGATCTGCTGGAGTGGATCAACCGTCATATAATTTGAACTTGGCAACTATAACAAGAAGCCGTAGATAGAAAAACACTAAAAAGCAAGTCTCCCCTACCGGGGAGCTTGCTTTTTGTCATGTGTTAGGGTTGAAAAAATGAACACAGGCTGTTCTACCCAAGAAACTGCTTGGCAAATTAGTCCTTATCAAGTGCAGCTGTCTCAAGCAGCGGCATGGTATAGAATACCGGAATTTCAGCATCATTTTGCTGATATAGGACGATTAACAGGGTCTTCTCATGCTCTGTGCCTGAGATGGGCTCATCCTTCAGTACTTTATGAAGCGGGAATGAGAGCTCCTCCACTACTGCAAACTTTTGCAGCTCACGGTCCTGGATTCCCAAGTTCGCAAAATCCCCGGAGACCTGGTTCGCCCGTTCTGTCAGCGCCTTGAAATGGGTACTTCTGCGGTCTTTATCCACACCTGTCTCCCACCAGATCTTACGAGGTTTATATTTGTGCCCCAGGAAGTAGTCGAGCTGCATTAACCCCATAACCACTTCAGGGCGCCTTAATCCCCTGTGATCCAGAAATGCCCGAAGTCTCGTGAACAAATCCTCAAGCTGATGCCCGATCCGCTGCCACCCCTGCTCTTCCCAATAGTTACCGAAGTCCTGGAAGAAATCGAAGGGGGAGTCAAATTCGTGCTTCATCAAATAGTGCAAGGTATTGTCCATACGATGGGCATTCCAATACTTCTCCAGCACATCCTCCAGCCGCTTGAGTCTGACAATGTCAGAGAAAGGCAGCACATCATTACCCAGAATCTCATAAGGTGCATGGTCCATGTACGTGTAGTTGTATTTCTTCGCATCATTCCGAAGTCCAGTCCCCCGCAGCATCTTGAGGAATCCAAGCTGCAGCTCCTCAGGACCTAGGGCAAATACATCGTTGAAGGTTTGGCGGAACGAGTCATAATTCTCCTCAGGCAGACCTGCGATCAGATCCAAATGCTGATCAATCTTCCCGCTGTTCTTAATGGTCGTGACGGTCCGCGTCAACTTGGTAAAATTCTGACGGCGCTTGACCAGCTCATTGGTGGCATCATTGGTGGATTGAACCCCGATTTCAAATCGGAAAATTCCAGGGGGCGCATTCTCAGCCAGATATTCGAGAACCTCCGGACGCATAATATCCGCAGTGATCTCAAACTGGAATATACAGCCCTGATGATTCTCAATCAGGAACTGGAACATCTCCATGGCATACGCCCTGTTGATATTAAACGTACGGTCGAGGAATTTAATGATCTTGGCTCCGTTACTGATCAGATAGAGAATATCCGACTTTACGCGCTCAATATCATAATATCGCACCCCTACCTCAATGCTCGAAAGGCAGAACTGACAGTTGAAGGGACACCCCCGGCTTGTCTCGAAATACACAATTCGTTTGCCCAAATTCGGAATGTCCTCTTGAAAACGATGTGGTGACGGGAGTGTGTTCAAATCGCTTTTAGGATGACCCGGCATGATAACGACTTCCTGATCTTTGCGGTAGGCAATGCCATAGACAAAGTGGAATTTACGCTCTCCGCTAAGCTCCTGAAGAAGCCGGTGAAACACTTCTTCTCCTTCCCCCATCACGATAAAATCAACATGGCTCGCCCGGTTCATCCAGTACTCTGTATCGTAGGACACTTCGGGTCCACCCAGGACGATTGTGACCTCAGGCATCACTTTCTTCAGAATTTCAACGACTTTGAGGGTCTCTTCAATGTTCCAGATGTAACAGGAGAATCCAACAACATCGGGCTTCTTGTTGAACAGATCCGATACGATGTTCATGGCCGGGTCCTTAATCGTATATTCGGCAAGCTGAATATCGAATTCATGATCGCTGTACGCCTTGAGCAGGCGGATTGCCAGGGATGTATGAATATACTTGGCGTTAAGCGTTGACAAGATAACTTTCATGGTTCACAACCTTCTTTTGAGTTGAAAAAGTATGATGCATCGTTCTTGCGCGCATGGTGCAGCGCTCCGTGGGTGGATCGTCCTTGGGCACGTTGTGTAGCGCTCCGTAGGCGGATCATCCTTCGGTCCATGGTGCAACGCTCCGTGGGCGGATCGTCCTTCGGTACATGGTGCAACGCTCCGTGGGCGGATCGTCCTTCGGTCCATGGTGCAACGCTCCGTGGGCGGATCGTCCTTCGGTCCATGGTGCAACGCTCCGTGGGCGGATCGTCCTTACGATCGCTGTTGCTCCCGGATTCCTTATTATCATCACTATCTTGATGGAATCCGGGAGCAAAGGCGAACGCTGCGCTTCTTCAGGACGATTCCGCCCCCTCCGCTGACTATGGAGCAGGGAGAATCTTTACTTTAAAATACACAAAAAGCATAGAACAATTTATTAAAAATAATCGTCATCGTCATTATCCATATCCGAGGCGCCGCCTTGATTCAGGAAGAAGTCAAGGAAGGGCTGGCCGTATTTCTTGTATTTCAATTCACCTACGCCTTTAATCTTCAGCATTGCCGCTTCCGACTGCGGGCAGACCACACTCATCTCGCGCAGCGTGGCATCGTTGAAGATAATATAAGAAGGTACTCTTTCCCGCTCGGCTAGATCGCGCCGGATAAGCCGAAGCTGTTCGAACACGGTCTCATTAACAGCCGACGGGCTTGTATCATAGGATGGCCCTCTGCGGCGGGAGCTGCCGGAGGCTGTGGAAGAAGCGGAAGGCAGCGGAGCGCGCATCATCACCTGGTGATTCCCTTTAAGTACATCAGCGGCTACGGGCTGGAGACGTACGACGGGATACTGACCCTCCGACAAGCTCAAATAGCCATCGGCAACAAAGGTATTAATTAATTCCGAGATCTCCTTCTCGGTCCGTGTCCGCATCATGCCATAGGTAGGCAGACTATCGAACCCGTATTGAAGCACTTTTTTGTTCTGTGAGCCTTTAAGCACTGAGGCCACCATCGAGACGCCAAAGCGTTCCCTCATCCGGTAGATACAGGAGAAGATAACCTGAGCGTCTCTCGTCATATCGGTGAGCTCCCTTTCATCCCGGCAGGAGCTGCAGATCCCGCAAGGCTTCTGATCATGCTCTTCCCCAAAATACTCGAGCATAGCGAACCTGAGACAGCGATTGGAGTAACAGTACTCAATCATCTGCTGCAGCTTCCGGTAGTCATTTCGCTTCCGGTCCCCTTCTTGGGGATTCTGCTCAATTAGGAATTTCTGGGTCATAATGTCCTGAGCGCTGAATAGAAGGATACAGTCGCTCGGCTCACCGTCCCGCCCGGCACGGCCCGCCTCCTGGACATAAGCCTCCATATTCTTAGGCATATTATAGTGGATTACATACCGGACGTTGGATTTATCGATCCCCATACCAAACGCATTGGTAGCGACCATCACCCGGATATCATCATATAGAAATGCCTCCTGGTTGTCGGCTCTCTCCTGATCGGATAAGCCGGCGTGATATCTTCCCGCCTGGATTCCAGCCTGGCGCAGCCGTTCATAGAGGTCGTCCACCTCCTTACGGGTCGCCGCATATATAATCCCGGGCTCAGCTGAATGGCTAGCTGTATAATTCATGACATATTCCCGCTTGTTCTCCCCGCGCAGGACGGACATAGCCAGATTGTCACGTCCGAGACCTGTAACGAATACAGCGGGATCCTGGAGGCGAAGCAGCCGCAGCATATCATCCATAACCTCCGGTGTCGCCGTGGCCGTAAAGGCGGCCAAGATTGGACGATCAGGCAGGGATGAGACAAATGGAGCCACTGACAGATAGCTTGTCCGGAAATCATGTCCCCATTGGGACACGCAGTGAGCTTCATCGACCGCGACACATGAAATGGATAAGTCGGCCATCTCGTTCTGGAACCAGTCAAGCTCAAGCCGCTCAGGGGCAACGTATAAGAGCTTAAGCTCACCCCGTTTTGCTGCACGGATACGTTCGTTCACTTCTTTTCCACTTAAGGTACTGTTGATATAAGCAGCTGAAATCCCCATTGTAGTCAGCGCATCGACCTGGTCCTTCATCAGTGAGATCAGCGGTGACACTACAAGTGTCAGACCTGGCAGCAGCAGCGCGGGGATCTGGTAACAGATCGATTTACCGCCCCCGGTAGGCATAATTCCGAGCGTGTCCTCCCCTTGCAGGAGACTCTCTACGATCTTCTTCTGCCCTTCACGAAAATCCGGATATCCATAATACTTCTGCAGCAGCTCTTGTGCTTGTTCTATCGTATAAATTTCAGTGTTCATGTAAGAAATCTCCTTACTCTATTCCAAAGCGCTCCTCAGGATAAAAGGTCCTGCCTGGATATATGGAATGAACTAAAAACTGTTCCTTCTGTAGTTCATTCCATCTATGGAATGGACCAAGAACTGACGTTTCTTTAATCTCCATTCCATATAGTGTACCGGGGTTTGTACAATTGGGCAACCGCTTAGCACATTGACCCAAACGTCAAAATAAGGGTATCATCGGTCTAGATATAAGACTCTATTAGCACGGATTACCAGGAGGCATGAAAGTGAAGAAGAAGAACTATACCACAAGCCGCACGACCAAAGTAAGCAGCCCGGCCAAACCGAAGATATACACGGTTAAAGAGTCCTCTCAGCTGCTCCCTTTTCTATTAGATACCCTCAGCCATTTAAGCCGAAATTCCGTAAAATCCATACTGGCCCGGGGCCAGGTAACGGTGAACAGCCAGCCGACTACCGCATATAACTATGAGCTTGAACCCGGATATCTGGTGTCCATCCATCAGGAGAAAGTCTGCTCTGCCCCGCCGCTGATCGGCATGAAGATACTTTTTGAGGATGAGGATATTGTTGTAATCCAGAAGGAACATGGACTGTTATCCGTCTCGGCAGGTCAAGAGAATGAGATCACGGCTTACCGCCAGCTTATGAGTCATGTAAGAACTGAGAACCCCAACCACCGGATCTTTATTGTGCACCGGCTGGATCGGGATACATCTGGGGTCATGCTTTTTGCCAAGAGTGAGAAGGTACAGCAGATCCTCCAGAATTCCTGGCAGGATATTGTTAAGGAGAGATCCTATGTCGCTCTTGTCGATGGTGAGGTGAAGAAGCAGGAAGGCACGATAACCTCTTGGCTGAAGGAAAGCAGCACGCTCAAAATGTACTCCAGCCCCTATCCCAATGACGGACAGCATGCCATCACCCATTACAAAAAAATCGAATCGAGCAAGCTCTTCACCCTGCTTGAGGTTCATCTGGAGACAGGACGTAAAAATCAAATTCGTGTTCATATGCAGGATATTGGACATCCTGTGGCCGGAGACAAGAAGTACGGCTCGAGAAGCAAGGAGATCGGCAGACTCGGGCTTCATGCCCGCATTCTGGCATTTGAACATCCGACAACAGGAGCAATGATGCGATTTGAGACTGATATTCCCAAGGTCTTCTTAAAGCCATTCAAAGCGGGATCTTCCAAATAATTAGGTTCGTGCCGATAAGTAGCTATGGGAGGTGTGTTATGGACATTGCAGCATTATCTACATCCATGAGTCAATCTTCCTTGGCTCAAGCTGTTGGGATTAGGGTTCTTAACATGGCTAAAGAACAAGCCGAAGGACAAGCACAGAATATGGTGCAGCTTATTCAGCAGAGCATGGATCCGAATCTGGGGAGAAAACTGGATATTTCCATATAACCCCGCAGTCTGCAGGCATCGCCTGCAGACTTTTTGGGGCTTGAAGTCCCGGCAAAGCGCTCCCCGATTCCTGCCTGCTTGTTACCGATATACAAGTTTCGGGTAAAACAATAAAAGACTAGGACAAATGAGATCAGGTAATAATTTAGTTATTATCGTGACTTAAGGAGACATGACCCATGAAATTAACCCCGGAGCAAGCCATACAACTGCATGGATTCAATAATCTGACGAAATCCCTCAGCTTCAATATGTATGATATTTGCTACACCAAGACGACTGAGGAACGGGATGCCTATATTGAGTATGTGGATGAGCAGTATAATGCTGATCGGCTTACCGCCATCTTAAAATCTGTATCCGACATTATTGGAGCTAATATATTAAATATTGCCAAACAAGACTACATTCCTCAAGGCGCCAGTGTGACGATGCTCGTATCCGAAGGACCCGTTGCTGAGATGAACACCGAGACATTTGACGAGACTCCCGGGCCCCTTCCCGATTCCGTAGTCATGCATCTCGACAAAAGTCATATCACCGTTCATACTTACCCGGAATCTCATCCGGATGAAGGCATAAGCACATTTCGGGCGGATATTGATGTATCTACGTGCGGGGAGATCTCCCCGCTGAAGGCACTCAACTTCCTTATTCATTCGTTTGAACCGGATATGATGACGATGGACTACCGGGTTCGCGGCTTCACCCGTGATATCAATGGACGCAAGCTGTTCATTGATCATGATATCAGCTCCATCCAGAACTACATTCCTGACAAGGATAAAAGGCTGTATGACATGATTGATGTCAATGTCTATCAGGAGAACATTTTCCACACCAAGTGCAAGCTTAAAGCTTTCAATCTGGATAACTATCTGTTCGGATACACGAAGGAGAAGCTAAGCCCTGAAGAGCAGGCCTCGATCACAGACCGGCTTAAAGTCGAGATGGATGAAATTTATTATGGTAAAAATATGAAGCGGGGCTCCTTATAAAATAAAGCTCCATTCTGATCTAGAGAGGATTTTTCAAAAATCCTCTCTTTTTTTGTTGACAAATTATTGAAATCGATTATGATTAATGCATCAAATAGATATATCAAATAGATACATGGAAATGAGGAAGGGCATTTGCTGGAGTTTGTAATTTTAGGACTGCTTATGGAACAACCGATGAACGGCTACGAGATCAAGAAGACGATCGACAGCTCGGTAGGACTCTTTTATAAAGTAAGCTTTGGGAGTCTGTATCCGGCTCTGAAGCGGCTGGACGAGAAAGGTTGGGTGTCCATAACGGATACCGAAGATGCGAAGAACAAGAAGATTGCCACTTTGCTCCCTGAGGGCAAGCGTCAATTTCTTCTATGGCTGGCAGAGCCGCTCCAGTTGTTCAGAGGTGAGCCGTTGCTGAAAATATTTTTTTACGATTATCTGGATCCAGCTGTCCGGGAAGAGCAGCTTGCCGAATATCAGTTCGGACTACATAGCCAGGTGAAACGCCTGGAGGCCGTTCAGAACATAGTGTCGAAGGAGCTTCAAGGATTAGAGAATCCAGAGGCTCATTACTACCGAGTATCCATGCTTAATTATGGGCTGAAGTATTTGAACATGAAGGAACAATGGATTAAACATATTAAAGAGAGGAATGATCTGAATCATGACAACATTATCGAATAAGGGAACCTTCTCGGCGAAGAGGCCCGTCCTGGCTGTAATTATTATTGAGGTGCTCCTGCTCATTGCGATGTTCGCGGCGGGGGCTTACGCACAAATTAAACAATTGGATTATACCTCCCCTGTTATTATCGCTTTCACCCCGATCGCTCTGGTGCTGGTTGTGTACCTGACCATCAGAAGAAAGTGGAACGCTCTTGGCTTTGAGTCTATCCGGAAAATTCCGTCCAGCAATTGGATCTATTATCTGCCGCTTGTGCTTGTGCTTGGCATTAACTGCATCAATGGCTTTAAGTCCACCTCAGCTTCAACTTTGCTGTACTTCATCGGATTTACTCTGCTGGTTGGTTTTGTCGAGGAGACGATCTACCGCGGCTTAATCCTTCGAACTTTGCTTGCAAAAGGAGTGACTACCGCTGTCGCAACCTCCAGCATCCTCTTCGCGGTTACACATATTTTGAATGCTCTGTCCGGTCAAAGTTTATTTGACACAATTTTGCAGATTGTCTATGCACTGCTCGTAGGCCTTGTCCTAGCTTTGTTAATCATCATGAATAACAATATTCTACCTTTAATCACCTTCCACTTTATACATAATTTGATTCAATTCATGAGCCCTAGTAACTCGTTCTGGTATGGTAACCTTCTCGTCATTGTCATATTAGCGCTTCAAGCCATATGGCTGATCGTAAGTCTGAGAAAGGTTCCTATCCAGTCCGCCCTAGCAAGTTAATCCTGAAGCATCTGGAGATTGACCTGGAACCAAATTTGTTGTAATTTAATTGAAAATATTAGTAACAGCATTGACCAAGATCATGAGCTTCGGACACCGGCCGTTTAGAGAGGAAACCCTGGGCTGAAAGGCTTCCCGGCACGATTCGAGAACTCCCTACCTTGGAAGCTGCAGTGGCAACCCGCTGCCGGTGAACTCCGTTATCAGATTAAGGATCAGCTGAATTCCGATACTGATCTAATTAGGGTGGTACCACGAGCGCATTCGTCCCTTGACGAATAGCGCTCTTTTTATGTTATGAGGATCATTATTAGAAAGGATGAGATAAATGAAACAAAGCCGAATGCTAATTCCCACATTAAGAGAAGCCCCTGCGGACGCCGAGACGCAAAGCCACCGCCTGCTGCTGCGCGGCGGATATATTCGTCAGTTAGCTTCAGGAGTATATACCTATCTTCCGCTCGGCCTTCGTGTGCTGCAGAAGGCTGCTGCGATTGTTCGGGAGGAAATGAACTTGGCGAATGCGCAGGAGCTGCTAATGCCCGCGATGCAGCCTGCGGAGCTGTGGAGACAATCAGGCAGATATGATGTCTATGGTCCGGAGCTTGTCCGCCTGGAGGATCGTCATGGAAGAGAGTTCGCCCTTGGTCCAACTCATGAAGAGGTTATTACTTCCCTGATGAAGGATGAGATAAGCTCTTACAGGCAGCTGCCGCTGACCCTCTACCAAATCCAGACCAAATTCCGCGACGAGCGCCGGCCCCGCTTTGGATTACTCCGTGGAAGAGAATTTCTGATGAAGGACGCCTATTCCTTCGATACAGACTGGAATGGACTGGATTCCAGCTACTGGTCCATGCATGCGGCTTATACCCGCATCTTCACAAGATTCGGACTTGACTTCAGATCGGTTCAGGCGGATGCCGGAGCTATTGGAGGCGAGGGTGAGACTCATGAATTCATGGCTCTCGCGGAGGTCGGCGAGGATACCATTGCCGTATGTACTGTAGGGGATTATGCCGCCAATCTAGAGAAGGCGGAATATAAGACTTCTTTTCAACCGGAACATCTGGGGACCTCGATAAGCAGCAGAACAAATCTCCCTGCCCCTCATCTTCTCTCTACGCCTGGAATTCACTCTATTGAGGAGCTTGTCACTTTTACCGGACAAGAAGCCAGCAATTTCATTAAGACGCTGATCTATCTCTGTGATGGCAATCCGGCGGCTGTTCTTGTTCGCGGTGATCATGAAGTAAATGAGATCAAACTGAAAAATCATATCGGTGCTGAATCGGTCCTTCTGGCTGATGCAGCCACTGTCCTGCAGGTTACAGGGGCGGAAGTTGGCTTTGCGGGTCCAGTGGGACTCTCCATCCCCCTTCTTGTAGATCAGGAAGTCTGTATGATGGAGACGGCTATAACCGGGGCTAACCAATCCGATTATCATCTAAGCGGAGTTCGTCCAGGTGTAGATTTTGCCCTTGATAATGTGCTTGATCTTCGAAATGTGACTCTAGGCGACCTCTGTCCACACTGCGGAAGCGAGATGAATCTGGTACGAGGCATCGAAGTAGGCCATGTATTCAAGCTGGGAACGAAGTACAGCGAGGCACTTGGTGCCGTCTACTCCGATAATTCGGGCCAGGTACAGAGCTTGATCATGGGCTGTTATGGCATCGGCGTCTCCCGTGTTCTCTCAGCTGTGGCCGAGCAGCATCATGACCAGAACGGAATCCTGTGGCCTGCGTCCTTAGCTCCATATCAAGTCCATATCGTGCCGCTCTCCGCCAAGGACGAGGTCCAATCCAGCCTGGCTGATGAACTGTACGAGAAGCTGACAAATCTCGGTATAGAGGTATTGCTGGATGACCGGGACGAACGGCCGGGTGTCAAATTCAAGGACTCGGACCTGATCGGGATTCCGGTGCGCATTGTGATTGGCAAGCTGGCCAAGGACAGACGCGTGGAGTGGAAAGAAAGAAGCAAAGCTGAAGCGGAAGTGCTGGATTTTGAAGCCGCATTGGCAAGAATTACAGAACAAGCGTTGAAGTAACTCGTTATGCACCAAGGAATGGCCGGTCAGCCCGGTCATTCCTTTTTTTGAACATATATAGCCATAACTTGCATCCTCCCTTGCAGCTTAATTGTGTTATAATGGTTCCGCGCATCCTGCGTTAACTGAAGAAAGTCCATGCTGCTTAATGCTGCATGGGAGAGGTTCGCGAACTCCCTCTATAAAAAACTAAGCTAGCCTTATCCGCAATTTGACAGGGCTTGTTTTTTTGCGATGCCAGTTCAAGAACTCTCTCTCTTCGTAAGGTGTAGATGATATTCATTTACCCCGCAAATATCTGAAGATAGAGAGGTTTTTTTATGCTTAAAAATGAAAAAGCTGTCGTCGTATTCAGCGGCGGACAAGACAGCACCACCTGCCTGTTCTGGGCTTTGAAGCATTTTGCCGAGGTTGAGACAGTTACCTTCAACTATGGTCAGCGTCATAGTCTTGAGATCGAGTGCGCCAAGCAGATTGCTGACGAGCTTGGAGTCAAGAATACCGTGCTCGATATGAGCCTGCTGAACCAGCTGGCTCCAAATGCTCTTACACGTGATGATATTGAGATTACGCATGAAGATGGCAGCCTGCCGAGTACCTTTGTGGAAGGCCGTAATCACTTGTTCCTTAGCTTCGCAGCTGTACTTGCCAAGACAGCCGGGGCAAGACACCTTATCACCGGCGTCTGCGAGACGGACTTCAGCGGTTATCCGGATTGCCGGGATACCTTTGTCAAATCGCTGAATGTCACACTCAATCTAGCGATGGACTATAACTTTGTGATCCACACCCCGCTTATGTGGCTGGATAAAGCTGAGACCTGGGCGCTGGCTGATGAGCTCGGCGCGTTCGACTTCGTCCGCGAGAAGACGCTGACCTGCTATAACGGCGTGATTGGACATGGCTGCGGAGAATGCCCTGCCTGCAAGTTAAGACAAGCCGGATTGGATAAATTTCTCCAATCCCGCGAGGAAGGAGACCTCTCATGAGCCGTACACCAGGTGAATTTCGCATCGTAGAGAAGCTCCAGCAGTTCGAGGTTGATATTAAGGCCAGCCAGCTCCGCTATCACAACAGGAGGGTGCTGGTGAGTAAGGAATTTACATTTGATGCCGCACATCATCTACACGCATATGAAGGCAAGTGCAAGAATCTGCACGGCCATACCTATAAAGCAGTCATCGGAATCAGCGCACGGCCGGATGATACCGGGATTACAGCTGATTTCGGTCTGATCAAGGAAATATGGAAAACCCGGATGGAGACTTACCTAGATCACCGCTACTTGAACGAGACACTGCCACCTATGAACACAACGGCGGAGAATATGGTCGTATGGCTGTATGAACAAATGGAAGAAGCTCTGTTGTCTGATGAGTATAACTCTCTAATATGTGATGGACGTACCGAATTCATAAGGCTGTATGAGACACCAACCAGCTACGCCGAGGTTAGACGGGAGTGGATGACCGGTGAATAATTCAACTGAGGGCAAGGCGGTTCCCGGCATTCCTGTACTCGAAATCTTCGGTCCGACCGTTCAAGGAGAAGGCATGGTCATCGGACAGAAGACCATGTTCGTTCGTACCGCGGGCTGTGACTATCGCTGCTCGTGGTGCGATTCTGCTTTTACCTGGGATGGCAGTGCCAAGGATTTGATTAATTCGATGAGCGCGGAGCAGATATGGAAGGAACTGAAGCGCATCGGGGGTAGCCGCTTCTCCCACGTGACTCTGTCCGGCGGGAACCCTGCTCTGCTGCCGCAGCTCGGATCACTTGTATCTTTGCTCAAGGCAGAGGGTATCCGTATCGCCGTGGAGACGCAAGGTTCCCGCTGGCAGGATTGGCTCTCTGAGATTGATGAGGTTACCCTCTCTCCGAAGCCGCCAAGTTCAGGAATGGAAACCGATTGGGACAAGCTTGATGAGATTGTATTCAAGCTTGCCGCGAGACCACAGGGTTATACTCACAGTCTGAAAGTCGTTATTTTTGATGAGGAAGATCTGGCTTATGCCACTAAGGTTCATGCCCGGTATCCTGATACGATCCTGTTCCTGCAGGTCGGCAATCCCGACGTTCAGAGGATGGATACCGAGGCCCATGCTTCCTATCTGCTTACTCAATATGAACAGCTGATTGATGCTGTAATGCAATCTGAAGAGCTGAACAACGTGCGCGTACTGCCTCAGCTGCACACCCTCGTATGGGGGAACAAGCGCGGGGTTTAATTAATATAGATATCGGAGGACAATCAAATTATGAGCGGAAGACAACCAAGTGAGATGCAGGACCTGACCCTGCTGGGTAATCAAGGAACCAAATATGTATTTCAATATGCACCTGAAGTTCTGGAAAGCTTCGACAACAAGCATGCTTATCGTGATTATTTCGTAAAATTCAACTTTCCGGAGTTCACCAGCCTCTGCCCGATTACCGGCCAGCCTGACTTCGCTACTCTGCACATCAGCTACATTCCGGATATCCGGATGGTGGAGAGCAAGTCGCTGAAGCTGTATCTGTTCAGCTTCCGTAATCATGGTGATTTCCATGAGGACTGCATGAATATCATTATGAACGATCTGATCAAGCTGATGGATCCGAAGTACATTGAAGTCTGGGGCAAATTCACACCCCGTGGCGGCATCTCCATTGATCCTTACTGCAATTACGGCCGGCCCGGGACGAAGTATGAACAAATGGCCGACCACCGGATGATGAACCATGATATGTATCCAGAGAAGATCGATAACCGATAAGATACGGCCAGCTGCGGGCGGCTTATTATCAGCGGGACTCTTTTTATATAAGTTGAATTAATGATTTACGTGCTAGGCTGCCGTGTGAAATGTTCCTACGATCGCTGTTGTTCTCAGACTTCTTTATTCATTTTCTAAGGTAGAAGTCTAATCACAAAGCGTATGCTTCCGATGTAGCTTTCTTTCAGAAAGCTTTCAGGCGAACGCTCCGCTTCTCCGGAATCATTTCACACTCTTGCCTATTAGTAATTCTTAAATTCAACTTATATAGGGTAATATGGGTAGTAAAGGATAGAACTGACTACAACCCGAACGGAGAGGAGTCCTCAGCATGACCATAACCAAACCGAAAGTATTCATAGCCAGACCCGTTCCTCCAGAAGTGGAGGAGTACATCGGCAAGCACTGCACGTACAGCAAATGGGAAGGTGAGAAGCCTCTAACTTCTGAACAACTGGCCGGCCACATTGCGGATGTAGAAGGTCTGTTGACAGCAGGCGGCAAGATTAATGGCGAGCTGCTTGACCATGCTCCCCATCTCAAGGTGGTGAGTACCATGAGTGTCGGCTATAACAATTTTGATCTTGAGGCTATGAAGCAGCGGGGGATCAAAGGCACCAACACACCTGATGTCCTGAATGACACCGTAGCGGATCTAATTATTGCTCTGATGCTGTCTGTGGCAAGGCGTGTCCCCGAAATGGACAAGTACGTACGGGAAGGCAGCTGGAAGCGCGGAGATAATGAAAGCCTGTTCGGGCTGGATGTTCATCACAAGACGCTTGGCATCATTGGGATGGGTAGCATTGGCCGGGAAGTTGCTCGCAGGGGTAAATTCGGGTTCGGCATGAATATTCTATATCACAACCGCAGCCGCAATAAACAGGCTGAGCAAGAATATGATGCCATTTACGTCACCATGGAGGAACTGCTTGAGCAGTCCGACTTCATTGTGCTTATGACTCCGCTCACCGAGGAGACCCGCCACATGATCGGAGAGGCTGAGTTCGCCAAGATGAAGAAGACAGCGATCTTCATTAACGCTTCGCGCGGACAGACGGTGGATGAGGAAGCGCTTATTCGAGCTCTTCAGAACAAGACGATCTATGGAGCCGGACTGGATGTGTTCGACAAGGAACCTGTCCAACCGGATAATCCGCTCCTGATCTTGCCAAATGTGGTCCTCCTTCCCCATATCGGATCCGCTACAGAGAAGACCCGCCTGGACATGGCCATGCGGGCTGCTGAGAATATGGTGAGTGTCCTGCAAGGCGGGACCCCGCCCGGACTTATTAAAGAGCTCGCTGATTAATTAAATATAGCCGCTCGATAAGATTTCAATTGAGTTCTTATCGCGATTGCAGCACAAAGACTCCGTCAATCCGTTGATGACGGAGTCTTTGCTATATATTCACATATTCAGCTTCGTTACTCAAAGTCCACTTTATATTTCTTCTGAGTAGAGGAAGTATGTTTGGTCTCTTCTTTATTCCGCTCCTCCTTGAGTTCCTCGTTCAAATCCTCGATCGGGATCGAATCCACATTTTGCTCGCTCTCGAACTTGTCAAACAAGCTTTCCTGATCGGTCTCATACTGCTCCGGATTATCCATGCCGGATGGCCCGTTGTTCACCTTACCGCGATCCACCATGCTTCTCACCTCTTATCCTTTGTTATCTCCTTTATACCGTAATCTCCGCAAATTTAAACATTGGAATCCACCATATTCAGGAGACAAGTATGATTATTTTTTATCCTTTTCTAATTCTGATATGATCACAATAGAATCCTTTACAAAGGAAGCGTGCGCGGTGGACAGAACTAGCGATCAGACGGCAGATGCTGAATCACTTGACTCATGGCTGAACCCGCCGTATCGAAGCACCTTCTTATCTCTCATTCTTGAAAGGAAGTACATCTATGAACTTGAAATGGACTTTACTCGAACACCAAATGCAACAGAACGGGGTACAAACGCTCCTAGTTACCGACCCCAAGCATGTCTATTACTTAACCGGATTCCTGAGCAATCCTCATGAACGATTTCTCGTGGCTGCGATGACTCTTGGTGAAGAACCGTTCCTGATCGTCCCGGCTCTAGACGAGGAGGCCGCTCGCGCAGCCTCTGACATCAGCCGTATTTATACACATACCGATACCGATAATCCTTACCTTGTTCTAAGCCAGGCGCTGAAAGGGACATCTGGAACGATTGCGCTGGAAAAGAATCATCTCTCGGTAGCCCGTTTCGAAGCACTCCAGAAACACCTCACCTCAACCCTGTACCGGGATATCGGCCCTTGGATTCAGGACATGAGAGTCCGGAAATCCGCAGAAGAAATTGTCAAGATCAAGCATGCCGTCAGCTTAATCGAGCAAGTGCTGCAGGAAGGCTTGTCCAAAGTGAAGGAAGGGGTTACGGAGAATGAACTCGTAGCCGAAATTGAGTACCAGATCAGAAGACTGGGTGCTGATGGTCCTTCCTTCGACTCCATGGTGCTATCTGGCGAGAAGACCGCTCTTCCGCATGGTGTGCCAGGCACGAGAAAGCTGCAGTACGGCGATCTGCTTATGTACGACATTGGCGTCTATGCGGATGGCTATGCCTCGGATATCACCCGAACCTTTGCCTTTGGAGAACCCTCTCCAAAGCTAACTCACATCTACAACACGGTCCTTGAAGCCAATGAACAGGCCATTCGCAGCATCAAACCAGGTGTATCCTTTGCTTCGATAGATCTTGCCGCGCGCACGGTCATTGATGAAGCTGGTTACGGTGAATATTTCATGCACCGCCTAGGGCATGGTCTGGGGATTGATGTACATGAATATCCTTCCATTCACGGGCAGAATGAAGCTCTTCTGCAAGAAGGCAATGTGTTCACCGTGGAACCAGGCGTCTACATAGCGGGATTGGGAGGAGTGAGGATCGAGGATGATATTGTAGTGACAGCGGATGGAGTCGAAGTCCTAACCTCTTTCCCTAAGAAGCTGACTATCCTGGAATAGCTAACCTTAAGCACACGAACTCCGGCTGCAGCAGACAATCCAAACAAGTCAGCCTCTTATTCGGACAATAAGATTAGCCTTCGTTTTAGTCCAGGTACATGACGCAATGAGCGTTTAAATGTTCTTGCACCTGTAAAGCTCTAAAAACAAAAGAAATCTCGCCTTGCTAGAATGGAAGTACCACAACCGATTCTAACTAAGGCGAGATTTCTTCATGTGAAGCGAATTTTACTTCGAGATCATTTTGTTAACTCTATTGAGTCAGCCTCTTCTGCCTGTTACTGCTGGGCAGGAAGGAGTGAGGCTTCATCTTCCTTGTGCCTGAAATTCCGGGCGATATATAAGAATGGAGTACCGACAGCTGTCAGTACGAATTTGGCAATATAAGTCGTGAACAAGATTTCCAGCCAGTCGGTCAGACTGTACATTGGACCAGCAAAAGCAATCGTGCAAAAAATCAATGTATCTACAAATGAACTAATCATCGTGCTCCCGTTATTCCGTATCCACAGCTGATTCCGCTTCGGATAGAACCTCCGAATCCACGCATATAGACGAACATCCAGGAACTGACTGATGAAATAAGCTGTCAGACTTCCGATCGCCAGTCTAGGCAGAAGCCCAAAGATCGTCTCCATAGCCGGTTGAGCAATATCACCGGGTTGAGGCTTGAAGACCAGCACCATCTGCATGATGACAGTCGTCATAATCAGTGTGAAAAAGCCGAACCAGACTGCTTTGCGGGCTTCCTCGCGTCCGAACTTTTCATTTAGCAGATCGCTTGTCAAATATAGACTTACATACATCGTGTTCCCGAGCGTCATGACAATACCGAACATATCGATCGTTTTGGCTACCTGAATATTGGCGATAACGGTCGCAACGCCGATCCATGCATAAAGCCCCTTTTTACCAAAAAACTTGTAACACATCAAAAAGAACGTGAAGTTCACAAGAACGAACAACACGCCCCAGCTAAAATTGAACATATTCCTCTTCCTTCCTAGTTTTGGTTACGCGGGATGGTTACGAACCGCGGCTGTCCTGAAACTTTGATTCCTCAGGGAACAGCAAATACTACTCTAACACAGACGTCTAGGGCAAAGCTAGTACATTTTGTCAAAAGAAAGTTCAAATACTAGCCGGCCCCTGAACTTGTTAAACCTGCAATCTCGTAGATTCGGTTCATATCGAGATGCTCGCGCGTAATCGAGGCC
The DNA here is from genome assembly GCF_050995535.1 of Paenibacillus sp. SN-8-1. Taxonomy (NCBI): domain Bacteria; kingdom Bacillati; phylum Bacillota; class Bacilli; order Caryophanales; family Paenibacillaceae; genus Paenibacillus; species Paenibacillus sp. SN-8-1. The sequence continues at coordinate 1,156,594 of NZ_CP194782.1, read as the reverse complement.
AGACGGTCAAAAGCCTGTTCCTTTCGGTCTGCCGCCGAGAAGGTGTCATGAATTGGCATGAGCCCCTTGTCCACCCTCACTTTGTTCAGCCAGGCGCGGCGCCATTCATCATTATCGAACACTCCATGAAGGTACGTTCCCATAACCCGGCCGTCTTCGCTCACAGCGCCTTCCTGCCACTTCTCCCCAGAAGCAGTGTGACTGCTGGAAAGTTCAAATAACGGCTTAGGAGCGCAGCCTTCAATCCAGACGGATTCACCCATATGTATCTCATAACCTTGAATCGGAATGATCGAAGAATTCGCATAGAGAAGATCTGCCTGATCACCAAGCATGACTCCGGTAACGCGAACGGTCTTCTTCTCAGGCAAGAACACGGTCGTCATAGGCAGCAAGTCAAGCCCGGCGGCCTGGCCTGCCCGTCCTGAATCATAAGCGTCAGGGTCCGTCAGCTGTCTGCCCAGCATCTGATAACCCCCGCATATTCCCACAAGCCTCGTCTTCGGATGGCGCATTGCCGTATGGATCGCCTGATCGAGCCCCTGCTCTCGCAAGTAAGCAAGGTCTCCAAGCGTATCCTTGGTCCCAGGGAGGATAATAACATCAGGTATACCCAGTTCAGCCGCATTGGATACATAACGCAAGGTAACATCCTCTTCAGCGGCCAGAGTATCAAAATCCGTAAAATTCGAAATCCGCGGGTACCGAATTACGGCGATATCTAACCCGTGGGTGGCTCTTCTGCCGGAGCAGCTGTCCAGCACCACTGAGTCCTCCGCTTCAATATTCAAATCGGGAATATGCGGGAGAACACCAAGTACCGGTATCCCGGTTCTCTCCTCCAGCCAATCCAGCCCAGGCTGAAGAAGGGCGAGATCACCCCGGAACTTATTAATAATAAACCCCTTCACCCTGGCACGTTCCTCGGAAGTCAACAGTTCGAGAGTACCCACGAGGAAGGCGAATACCCCGCCCCGGTCAATATCAGCAATGAGCAATACTGGCGCATCCGCCCACCCTGCGAGATTCATATTTACGATATCTCTATCCTTAAGATTTATTTCAGCCGGGCTCCCCGCCCCCTCCATAAGGACAATCTTATAGGAAGAGCGAAGGCGCCCAAGTGCCTCCATTACCGTCTGCTTGGCCTCCGGCAGAAAGTCGTTACGGTAAGCTTCCGCACTCATATGTGCAAGCGGCTTGCCATGCACCACGATCTGGGAATGCATATCCCCAGTCGGCTTAATTAGAATGGGGTTCATATCGGTGGAGGACTGAATTCCGCAAGCATCAGCTTGTACACCCTGAGCTCTGCCGATCTCCAGGCCGTCCTCTGTCACATAGGAGTTCAGCGCCATGTTCTGCGACTTGAAAGGAGCGGCACGAAGACCATCCTGCTTAAAAATACGGCATAGCGCCGTGGTAACGATACTTTTCCCCACATCGGATGCCGTTCCTTGAATCATCAAGACAGCACCTTGGGAGTCTGATTGTCGCTTCATCACCTGGCCCTCCTCACTTCATGCTTAATGAATAATGACCACCAAGATCAACATAAGCAGCACTTCTAACCCTTCATTCAAGGCCCCATAAATATCTCCAGTAAGCCCACCTAATCTGCCGCTGATCTTGCTCGCTGCCAGCGAGCCTATTAGCCAGGCTGCTGCTGGCTCAGCCACATAACAAATCCCTAGTTGAAGCCAGTCCAGCCCTGCTCCGCATCCCCATTGCTTGAGGAGGACCAAGGAGGCGCCTGACAATAGCAGTGCCCACAGCCCAGCAACCCAGGATGAATAATAATTCATCCCTCCGAATCGACCCGCAAGCCCTTCGGGGCCTCTAGCCGCGGGCCAGCCTGCTATCGCATGAACCATGAACCATCGGCTCCATAGGGGGACGGTGAGAAGGGCGAGCGGCAGCGCACCCTTTTCCAGAAGTGAGGCAATTAAAGTTACCTTCAGCAGCAGCAGCAGGACACACGCGATCACTCCCATGGCTCCGACCCGGCTGTCCTTCATAATCTCCAGCATTTTCTCACGGGAACGATAGCTGAGCAGACCGTCCGCCGTATCCATCCAGCCATCCAGATGCAGGCCGCCGGTCAAGTAGATCCAACCTATAAGTATGACCACCGAAGCTGGCAGAGGCGGCAGCGCCCAGGCCGAGATGAGCCCTACCAGACAGCTTACGAGTCCAATAGCCATGCCAACAAGCGGATAGAATCTCGTGCTACGCTTAAGTAGTTCAGGTTTAAAATCCAACTGTGCTGTTACCGGGAAGCGCGACAGAAATTGAAAAGCGGCCAGGATTGCTTGCCCCCGGCCTCTCATAAGTCATACGCCCTACTCTTCAGCTCTATTGGAATTCCTGCCGTTACAAGAAATACCTGCTCGGAGATTTCAGCCATTCTCCTGTTCAATCTTCCGGCAAGGTCCCTGTACAGGCGGCCCAGAGGGTATTCAGGCACAATTCCGCTCCCTACTTCATTCGTGACCAGTACAAGAAGGCCCGAATACAACTTAGCAGCCTCCACGAGCTGCTCAATCTCCCGTTCAACCACCGCCGTAGTATCCGTATCCGGTCCCTCGCCAGCTCCTAATAGAACATTGGATAGCCACAAGGTAAGGCAGTCCACGAGAACCGCTGGCGGATCCTGGCGTGCTCCGTCCAGCTCCTTAAGAAGCTCGGCTAGCCGTAGAGGCTCCTCCAATGTGGTCCATGCGTAGTCAGCTTCAGACCGCTGCCGGCGATGAAGATTCACCCGTTCACGCATCTCCTCATCATAAACTTCAGCTGTAGCAATATATACCGCAGATGAGGCGTGCTTCATGCACCATCTCTCTGCAAAAGCACTCTTCCCGCTCCTGGCCCCGCCCGTGATCAGCACGATCATTGCAAGCCCTCTTCAGCTCCAGAGATCCCCGCACTTTCAAAGGTCGCCATCTCAGCTGGAATCCGGCAGGCAGCATCAATCAGATGCAGCGCGAGTACCCCGCCTGTTCCTTCCCCAAGACGCATACCCAGATCGAACATCGGGACAAGCCCGATCTCACGCAGCAGCAATGCGTGTCCCTGCTCTTCAGATACATGGGAAGCAATCATATACTCACTTACCTCCGGAGCTATACGGATAGCGATCAAGGCAGCAGCAGTGGAGATGAATCCATCAATGACCACAGGACACCGGCTCGCAGCAGCTTGGAGAATAACGCCTACTAATCCTGCAAGCTCGAGCCCTCCTACTTTAGCCAGTACGTCCACCGGATCATTCACATCAGGCTTGTTCAGTTCGATCGCTCTTTGAACAATTAAAGCCTTATGTCTAAGACGCTCGTCATTCAGCCCGGTTCCCCGTCCTACACTTTCAAGGGGAGTTATTCCAGTTAAAGCGCTCATCACCGCAGAACTGGCCGTTGTATTGCCGATCCCCATCTCTCCTGTCACGAACAGCGTTGTCCCTTTCGAGATAGCTTCACTCACAATACCTGCACCTGCCAAGATTGCAGCTTCAGCCTCTTCCCTACTCATTGCCGGACCGGCAGCCATGTTGGCTGTTCCATATCTGATCTTCCGCTTGAGCAAGTCAGGGTGATTGATATCCCCGTTCACGCCAATATCTACACACAGCACGTCAGCCTTAGCCTGTCTTGACAAAACGTTAACCGCTGCACCGCCATTCAGGAAGTTCAGAACCATCTGCTGCGTAACCTCTGCAGGGAAGGCACTGATCCCTTCCTCGCATACCCCATGATCCCCTGCCATGACAACTACCGCCCGATCCGGGAATGAAGGCAGTGCCTTACCTGTGATCCCTGCCAGACGAGCTACCAGCTCCTCCAGCTTACCGAGACTTCCTGGCGGCTTCGTCAGAATGTCCAGCCTGCTCTTGGCCGCCTCCATTGCATGAATATCCAGTGCATGAATTTCCCCGATTCGCCCCATTATTGATGAACTCTCCATCACAAGTGCTCCTTTCGTCTTAACATGATTTGTGGAACGCCCAGATCAGGATGTCTGGCAATCGCCGACCGAACCTCAAATACACGCCTTAAGGTATCCGGTGTTAAAATATCCTGAGGTGTCCCTTCTGCTGCAATACTCCCTTCTTGCAGAATGACCAGGTGGTCGCAATACATGGATGCCAGATTCAAATCGTGCATAACAGCAACTACCGTGAGGTTCTCGTCCTTCTGCCATTCTGATACAAGCTCCATAAATTGAAGCTGATAGCGAATATCGAGATAGGTTGTAGGTTCATCAAGCAGCAGCACCTGTGGCTGCTGGGCCATGACTTTGCCCAAAGCTACCCGCTGCCGCTGACCTCCGCTCAATTCATCGACGGGACGACCTGCAAGAGGAGTCAGGTCTAGCTTGGTCATGATCCTATCCAGAACCTGGCTGGCATCTGGAGAATTGTCACGGCCAAGCCAGTCCAGAAATGGGAAGCGCCCCATCTCAATGACATCCTCTACGGGATATGCTATATTCGGGATTCCGTCCTGCTGAAGCACCGCAAGCTTACGCGCAAGCTCTATGCGTCTATACGACCCAACTGCCCTAGCATCTATGTCGATTTCTCCGGCATCTATCTTCTCTACACCCGAAATGGTATGAAGTAACGTTGTTTTTCCACTCCCATTTGGCCCAATAATCCCTACGAATTGTCCCTGCTCTATCTTAAGATTCAAATCCCGGAGCACCGTCTTCTGGCCTATTCGCTTGGTGACCCCTCTTAGTTCGATCATGCTCACATCATACCACGCTCCTGTCTGTTCTCTCGCTGCTTCTTATTCCGGTATAAGAGATAGGCGAAGAACGGTGCGCCTACAAATGCAGTTACAATCCCCAGCGGAATCTCAGTTTGACCAAGGATGGTTCGTGCAATAAGATCGCTCCACATCAGGAAAATTCCTCCGCAAATGGCGGAGAGAGGGACGATCAGCCTGTAATCAGGCCCAGTGATCAGACGGATCATATGAGGAACGACGAGTCCTACGAATCCGATAACTCCGGCCACAGAGACCGCCGCTGCTGTAAGCAGGGTAGCTACAACCAGCATAACGAGCTTGGTCCGCTCAACGTCAAGACCCGAATGAGCAGCCTGCCGCTCACCCAGCGCAAATAAATTCAGCCGGCGTGCCCCGCTCCAGATAATGACCAGACCTATCACCAAATACGGCAAAAGGATGGCCATATATGACCATCCGCGAAGACTCAGGCTTCCCATTGTCCAGAATAAAATTTCATTTATTGTCTTCTTGGACATGGCTGTCAGGAAAGCCACGACCGCTCCAAGAAAAGTCTGCATAACTACCCCTGAAAGGATCAGGCTCTCTGTCGGGATTTTCCCGCCTTCTCTGGCAAGTGCAAGAACGACCCATAGTGTAATTACACCGGTAACAAAAGCTACCATCGGCAACGTAAATATGCCGATTACGGAGAACTGCCAGCCAAAGAAGATCAGCACTGCCGCACCCACGGAAGAACCCGAGGATACGCCAAGAGTGAAGGGATCCGCAAGCGGATTACGGAGAACTCCTTGAAACGCCGCCCCCGCAAGAGCCAAGGATGAACCTACAATAAGGCCAAGCAGCACACGCGGCAGACGAACATTAAGAACAATTTGTTCCGAAGCTGTGCTCCAGTCCGGCGTGATCCAGCCACCTAGGGCAGGAACCCTGTGAAGCAGAATTCGTGCAATTTCACCAATAGGCAGTGAGACCGAGCCGGTACCTACACAGATCAGCAGGGTAAGGACCAGCAGTACGAGACTGGCCCCAATATAACCCGCTAACTTCTTGTTCATTTAACAAGGTCCGGATAGATCGCTTTAGCAACTTCAATCAGGCCTTGAGTAACCCGCGGACCCGGGCGGCTGAGCAGATTATCATCAAGTCCCACAACCCGGTTATCTTTAATGGCCGTGATTTTATCCCACCCACTGCGGGCTTTGATAATATCGGCAAGCGTCTTATTGTTCTCATCCACTACACTCTTGGCATAGAGAATGACATCCGGGTTGGCCTTAATAATGTTCTCTTCATTAATTTGCTGCCAGCCGGTCAAATCGCCAGCTACGTTCACGCCACCGGAAAGAGAGATCATTTCATCCATGAATTCACCCTTACCTACGGTAAAACCAGGAGAGAATTCAATGTAGACCTTCTTCTTCTGTTTGTTCGTGACCGATTTCACCGCATCTGTAACCTGCTGAAGCTCTTTCTTCATTTGATCCGTAACTTTCTTGGCCTCAGCCTGGTGATCTGTAATTTGGCCATAAGTATCAATATCCTGGATCACGGCATCAATGGTCTTCGGATTGAACTGGAATACTTTAATATTCAGTCCCCGCAAAGTCTTGATGGTCTCAGCATCCGTAAGTCCCGCTACAAAGACTACATCCGGCTGTGCTGCAACGATGGTCTCGGCGTTCACCTTCATACCGCCCATCTTCGGCTTGGACTTGGCCGCTTCCGGATAATCGTCGAAATCCGTTACACCCACGATCTCCTTATCCAGACCAATAGCAAAAAGAGCTTCCGTCTCGGATGGAGCCAGAGATACGATTTTGGCAGGAGCTTTGTCAAAAGTAACCTCTTCCCCTGTAGCATCCTTCAGTTTCAATGGGTAGGTCGTTTTGAGATCAGCCTGCTCAGGAGCCTTAGCTTCCTGCTTCGTCGGTTCGGAGGCTGGGGTTCCTTCCTTCTCTGCATTTCCACATCCCGCAGTTACTGCCAGCATAAGCGTCAACAGCCATGCGGCCCAGATTTTGTTCAATTTCATTGTGTTTCTCTCCCCTTCTAATTTATGTTGCCAGATGGCTTGAACCTAAGAATTACCACTAGTCAAAAATGTGAAATGATTCAGGAGAAGCGACCCTTAAGAACTTTTCACACGGCTGCCTTACATGTAATTCGATCGTTCAGCTTAAACAGATATCACCTTGACGTTATCTGCGATTTCGATCATTTCCGTGCCAACAAAAAGAAAAGACCTGATCCTATGGATCAGGTATACGTCTACGAAAGCATGTCCGGTGAACCTTCATCTCTACAAGACGTGAGGTACAGCCGCACAAATTATATTCCGGCAGAACGTTGTCCCTTCCTCGGAGGACCGCTACGAAATCATAAGGCAGGTCTCCTGACTTCCGGGTGAATGACGATAGCCCGCCTTCCCATACTTATCAAGTACAGTGGCTGTTGATTGGGCTCGTCCCCGGTATACAGTGGCGGGACCGTGCCGGATTTGCACCGGCTTCCCTATTAACCTCGTATCATGGCATAGCCATTCTACAAGGACCTTATGAATATTATGTATTCGCTTATTCAAGATGAATCTACTCTACTGGATTATAGGTGAAATCGCCCCGCCATACAACCCGAAATTCCAACATTTTATGCATTTGTTGGGAATGTCGGCTAGAGGGTTAGATGTCTGAGTCATCAAGACACGGCCAGTCTCCGGCGAGAATTGTACAACGAGTTCCGAGGCCCAGTGCTGCTTATTTGGGAGGAATATAGCTGCTTATGACGAAGACTCTGGCTGCTTACTGCAAAGACACGTGCTGCCTTATTACGAAGTCTCATCCTTCTCATTACCAGATCTAATGTTGCTTATTCGAAGGAATATGACTGCTCATGATGAAGACTCGTGCAGCTTATAGCGGAGCCTGGTGCCACTTCTGACGAAGACTTGACTGCACCATAACATTACGAATTCTCATGCTCCTCATTGCCAGATCTAGTGCTGCTCACCTGGACAGGGATCCTCAGCAGACTGCCTGTCCCGGCTTGATAGTCCCGAAAGCTTACGCCCGGCAGCAGAAACGCCCTTAACAGGCGAACCACTCCGCCATGGGTCAGAATTAGAATCCGCGGTGGATTAGAAGGGGAGATATTCCCTGTATCCTTAGATTGTCTAACAAAGTTTAGAGTTTCTGACATGGCCTCCGTGCAAAATTGAGATACTCTGCTGCTGAAATGATCCCAGGATTCTCCCCCCGGCGGTGTAACCTTTTCTGGATGATCAATCCACTCCCTATAGAGCGGGAAGTCTTTCAGCATATCATAGGTCTTCCCTTCCCATTCACCGAAATCCATTTCTCTAAGCCTTTGATCAAATCTCGCCTTAGCCATCAGATCAGGCCGAACCCGCTGTAAAGTCTCCGCGCAGCGCCGCAGATCACTGCTGTAGACAGCGCAGAACGCTAGTCCATGCAGCTCGGAGGCCAGTGGGCTGAGAAGAGCATCTTCGCCCGGCAGCAGTGCAAGATCCGTATGTCCGAGATAGCGCCGCTCCGCATTCCACTCCGTCCGTCCATGGCGCACAATGATCCATTCTACAGTTAGATCCACAGCAGACTGCCTCCCCGCCACAGAAGAATCACTGATCCGAGAAGTACACATATATTGGACACCCACATGAGCATTGCCGCTGTCTTGGGAATATCATCAGGAACCAGTTCACGGGTCTTGTCCCCCATATAAGCCCGGAAGGAAGTAACCCCGTGATACACATTCTCGCCGCCAAGGCGGATGCCCAGTGCCCCTGCCACAGCGGACTCTGGATAGCCGCTATTCGGGCTTGGATGCGAAGCAGCATCTCTCCGAATAGTCCGGTATGCGCGTCCGGCCTGAAGGCCCATTCCTTGCGAGACGACAATAAGCATCAAAGCCGTCAATCTTGCCGGAATGTAATTCGCCACATCATCAAGGCGGGCAGAAGCCCACCCAAGGTTCAGATACTTCTCGTTCTTGTAACCGACCATGGAGTCAAGAGTATTCACCGCGCGGTAAGCCATGGCAAGCGGTGCACCCCCAATGATCGCATAGAACAGAGGCGAGACAACACCGTCCACAATATTCTCGGCGACCGTCTCCACAGCTCCCCGGGCAATCTCGGATGATTCAAGATGCCCGGTATCACGGCCTACAATCATACCAAGCGACCGGCGTGCTGCCGGGAGGTCGCCTTGCCGTAGGCAGTGATATACCGCCATGCCCGCGTCCTTCAGGCCCTTCGCGGCCACCGTGGTCGCGATCAGCCAGATCTCCGCGGCAGCAGCAAGCCAGGGACTGATCCGGGCAAGCAGCCAGATCAGTCCCCAGGTAAGGGCGAAGGCCCCGCCCGCCACGAGCAGCGGCAGCAGCAAGCCGGCTGCCTTAAGACGGCGCTCAGGCACCCGGCGGCGGATTGCCGCCTCGATCCGCGTGATCGCACGGCCCATCCCTACAACGGGATGGGGAATGGCCCGCGGATCGCCGATCAGCCGGTCGACCAAATAGGCGGCCGGCAGGACCCACCAGGCGATCACCGCCGGACCCCGGCAGCGGCGAGCGCCTCCTGCACCGCGCTGTAGACGAGGCGGCCAATTCGGCCGCCGATGTGGGTCGCGGTGCCGGCGTACGGGTGCAGCAGCCCGTACGCTGGGTTCTGGCTGACGCCGATCATGACGGCGTCGGTGGTCGTGCCGGTGGCCGGCAGGCCATTCTCGGCATCGACAACGCCCAGATCGGCGAGGGCAGCCGCCTTCGCCTCAGTAGCGGTGATGATCGCATTAACCATCGCGGCCGGAGTCATCCGTCCGTCCACCGCGATCATCAGATTGATCGTTCCCGGGACATAGTCCGCCGGGAACGTCGTACGTGCGGTGCCCGCGCGGGCTCCGTTGGATACGCCCGCCGTGGCGCAGATGAATACGGAGGCCTCGTCGTCCTGCTCCTCCGCCACCGCTGCATGCTCAAGCCGGACGGCTGTCAATAATCCAGCCGTCTGCTCCAGCGGATATTCCCACCGCTGGAGCAGATCCCGAATATCTCGCTCTGGATCATCGCACCGATAGAAGCGATCAACATAAATGTTAACCATCCTCTGCAGTCGAACCATTCCGCCTCCATAGACAGCACTGCCCAGAGCATCAACCGGACCCGGCAGATTTACGGAAATATGTCTTTCTCCGCGAATAAGACGGAGCCCTGGATAAGCAGCTGAGCTATACTCACCGCGAGGGCCATCTCCTTCACTTCCTGTATGTATAAAAGGTGTACTCATCCCTTTTCCTCCTTGTCACTAATCCACATTGCCCGGGAATTGATGAAATCAACTGACAGCCGGTCTTTTCCTCTATTCCTTGTAATCACATTCTAACCTTCGTCAGCTAAGTTTCATCGTACTCATCTTCCCTGTAATCTAACTTCTAGGTGAAGATAACCATCTGAATGCGCCTCCCTATCCAGGCGGGAATCCTCTCCTACTTTTACTTCGTATTTGAATTTGCATCTGTTTTTGCTTTTGCCTTTGCTACCTTCTTCTACTTCTTCTACTACTTCTTCTACTACTTCTTCTTCTTCTTCTACTTCTACTGCTACTGCTACTCCATCCCTAGTACGGCCTGCATCTCCCGCAGCAGTTGACCGTTGTCTCCCTTATTCTTGACCGCCACCCGGATATCCCTTTCTCCGAGCCCTGGATACATTGCGCAGCTGCGGATAAGAATTCCACGCTTGCCGAGTTCGTTCTGTATCCGGGTGGCGGTCCAGCCTTCCGGCAATCTTACAAGGAGAAAGTTCGCTTCGCCCGCCCAGGTTCTGCATCCAAGATGGTCCAGGCCTTCCCGCAGACGTCCCCTCTCCTCCGTGATCAGCGAGATCGTGGCTGCTTCATACGCGGACGGGCTTGCCAGACATACCTGACCAGCAAGCAGGGCAAGCTGGTTCACACTCCAGGTCACCTGTTTGTTCGTCATGGCACGAATAATATCCGGATGAGCAATCCCGTAACCAAGCCGAAGCCCCGGTATAGCATAAAATTTCGTCATGGATCTGACCAGGATAAGTCTCGGATATAAGCTGATTTCACTCACCAGAGAGTGCCTTGAATCTGGCACAATGAAATCGATGAAAGCTTCATCCACCACAAGATAAGTGCCTTCCTGCTCAGCGGAACGGGCGTACTGTCTGAGCAGCTCGGCCCCATATTGAACTCCATTCGGATTGTTCGGCTGTCCAAGGAAGACCAGATCGGACTTTCTGATCAACTGCTCCATGTCCTCCGGATCTGCATGAAAATCATGATCGCTCTTTCCCCTTATCGAGATGACTTTCGAGCCAAACTGTTCAGCCAGGGCAGCATATTCGGAGAAGCAGGGTTCCACAATTCCTACAGTCACTGGCTTCAGTGCAAGCAGGAGCAGTGCCATGGTCTCCGCTGCGCCATTACCAATAGAGAGCCAATCTTCATCCAGGCCGAGCTTCTGGGCCAGCATGCTCTTGAATTGTCGATGTCCCGGATCAGGGTATCTGGTAATCGAGGATAGGCCCTCAGTCAGGCTCTCCACTAACCCGGTCGGCGGACCCAGCGGATTGATGTTGCTGCTGAAATCTATGAAATCCCCGGCTCCTCTTCCATAGGTACTTGCGGCCGTCTCCAAATCCCCGCCATGTCCGTATACTTCTAACATAATTGTACCTACCTCTTTCTTCTTTATAATACGCAGTTAAAACATTTACATTTCGGGGTACGGTCGACTACGGGGAATGCTTGGACTTTCGGCCGCTGCCCGCCTCCAGATTTCTTATATATACCGAAGTAGGGATGAAATCCCGAGACAAGGGCATATGCTTCCGAAGTAGCTTTCTTTCACAAAGCTTTAGGAGATCGCTTTCGCTCCTACATTTCCAAGCTCCCCCTCCGTTACGCCTTACCTACATGTAATTTTTTTAACTGCGTCTTATCTCGGCTTTTGTTGTACCCATTATGACGGCAGCCTACTTTTCACGTCAATAAAGCGTCAAAATTCTTTGGTTTCCCCGAATAATTGCGTTACAATAAGAAAGTAAGTGACAAAGCATAGATTAGATACGGAGGACAAGAGAGCGATGCTGTTTATCGATAATCAAGGCATTACAGATGCCGCCATTAATCTCGCCATAGAGGAGTACGCGCTTAAGCATCTCCCGGCGGATGAAACCTACTTACTCTTTTATATTAATGCTCCGTCTGTCATTATTGGCAAGCATCAGAACACCATTGAAGAGATCAATGCGGAGTATATTAAGGATAACGGTGTCAAGGTTGTCCGGCGGCTATCCGGCGGTGGAGCCGTATATCACGACCTGGGGAACCTCAATTTCAGCTTTATTACGAAGGATGATGGTCAATCCTTTTATAATTTCCGCAAATTCACCCAACCAGTAGTTGAAGCCCTCCAGCAGCTTGGGGTAAAGGCTGAATTGACTGGCCGGAACGATCTTCAAGTCGGGGAGCAGAAGATCTCCGGCAATGCCCAGTTCTCCACACGGGGACGCATGTTCAGCCATGGAACACTCATGTTCAACCTGAACCTGGACAACGTGCAGGCCTCCCTCCACGCCAACCCGGAGAAATTCAAGTCCAAGAGCACCAAATCAGTACGCAGCCGGGTAGCTAATATCTCCGACTTTCTGGATAAGAAGATCACAATCGAGGAATTCCGTTCGGAGCTGCTTCGGCACATTTTCGGCATGGAAGTGGACAAGGTTCCCCAGTATGTGCTGACAGAAGAGGACTGGAACAAGATTCATGAAATTTCCAAGGAACGCTATCAGAACTGGGAATGGAACTACGGACTATCCCCGGAGAGCAATGTGAAGCATACTAAGAAATTCCCGGTAGGTATTATTGATCTTAGAATGGACATTAAGGACGGACGGATTGCTGAGATCAAGATTTACGGAGATTTCTTCGGAGTGGGCGATGTAGCTGATATTGAAGATAATCTCAGGGGACTCCGTTATGAAGAGAATGAGGTTGCGAGCGCTCTGGCTAATACTGACGTGAAGCATTATTTCGGCAATATTGAATTAAGCGACTTCATCGGACTCGTATTCCTTGAAGAGTAGGCACATCAATTCATGCTTACCCGTTCTAGGCTTGCAGAGCTTAGTCTGCTGATCGTTGCCATGATGTGGGGCTGTACTTTTCTGATGATCCAGTCTGCAGTTGAGGCACTTCCCCCGCTGGCATTCAATGCGGTTCGCTTTATTGGAGCTGCACTGCTTCTGGGCTTGATTATTACAGTATTCTACAGGAAAGAGTGGAGACAATTCTCCGTCAAAATGCTGCTGCATGGCTCACTGCTGGGCGTATTTCTGTTTGGAGGTTATGCCCTTCAGACCATTGGCTTGCTGTATACCACAACTTCCAATGCTGGATTCATCACAGGCCTATCGGTTGTAATGGTGCCTATGCTTGCCGCCGTGCTGCTGCGGCACAAGCTGTCCAAGATAAGCCTTGCAAGTGCTGTTCTGGCTGCTTTTGGTCTATATTTATTAACCTTCTCGGGAGGCAGCTTCATTCCTAACCGGGGAGATGGCCTGATTCTACTGTGTGCATTTGCTTTTGCGCTTCATATTGGCTTCACCGGGATGTACGCCCCAAAGTACCCGGCATTGCCCCTTGCCGCCATTCAGCTTGCGGTTACGGGCCTGCTAAGTCTTGCAGCTTCCCTGATGACAGAGCACCTGGGGGCTATGAGCCATCTGGGAAATACACTTATGCGCCCGGAGGTGCTGGTTGCCCTTCTTGTCTCGATCGGCCCAACCAGTGCATTTGCTTTCTGGATACAGACGGTTAGCCAGCAGCATACCACCCCAACCCGGGTTGCGGTGATTTTCGCCATGGAGCCTGTGTTTGCGGCTCTAACCGGAGTATTATTTGCAGGTGAGCATTTGGGCTTTGCGGCCCTGATCGGCTGTGCCTGTATCCTGGCCGGCATGATTGCGGCAGAGCTTCAGCCGGCGGCTTCTTCTGTAGAAGCTGTGCCTCACCCCGCAGCTGACAGTCAAGACAATAAAGAAATCAGCGCCTGACCCACAGCGCGATACAAGGAGAGAAACCTAATGTCAAAATATAAATTAATCGCCATCGATATCGACGATACTCTCATTAATGATGACAAGGAAGTGACCCCTGGAACCCAGCAAGCTTTGGAAGATGCTGTAGCTGCTGGTGTGGTTGTGACCTTGGCAACCGGCCGGGCTTATGCCTCCGCTCACAAAATTGCTCGTCAGACTGGCCTGAATGTTCCTATCATTACGTATCAAGGCGCTTTAGTGAAGAACCTGCTTGACGAGAAAGTCTTGTATGAACGCTATATGCCTGTAGATGCGGCCCGTAAGCTGTTCCAATACTGTATTGAACACAATTTACATCTGCAGACTTATATTGACGATAAGCTTTATTCCCGTGAAGAGAATCAAAAGCTGATCGATTACAGTAAATTGAATAATACCCAGTACTATATTGAGCCGGATTTTGAGAAGCTGATCTCCCAGCCAACACCGAAAATGCTCATTATCGATGAGCCGGATTATCTCGATGAACTGATCCCGATCTTCCGTGAGCTGCTTGGAGACGGCGTGCATATTACGAAATCCAAGCCTTACTTCCTTGAATTCATGCATAAAGAAGGGACCAAGGGAGCTGCCCTTACTTTTCTTGCGGATCATTTTGGCTGTGACCTGTCTGAGACTATTGCTATCGGCGATTCCTGGAATGACCATGAAATGCTTGAAGCGGCCGGTCTTGGTGTAGCCATGGGCAATGCCATCGCCCCGCTCAAGGAGCTTGCAGATTATGTTACAGCTAGCAATAATGATGATGGAGTCAAAGAGGTTATCGAGAAGTTTGTTCTTGCACAGCAATAAGGCTAACGTTACCATTCACCATTGTCCCAGCAACTTTCATTGCTATTATGGTATGATATAACCTATCTCAGAACGCTTTGTTTCAGTAGCCATAGTGGACTTTTATTGCGCAAAATGAATCAAAAGCGAAATTCAAAAAAATGGCTGTCCTACCTCTCAAGTAGGACAGCCATTTCTGTCTGTGCGAGTGTTACATGGTCCGGCAGCTCGTAATCCCGGGCCAGGTCAACGTCATGCGACATATGCGTAAATATTGCCTGCTTAGGCTCCACATCTGCAAGAAGCTCCAGGGCCTCAGTCATGTCATAGACCGAACGGGTATGAAAAGGAGCCTCCTCCTTATAGAAGCTTGTCCCGAGTACCAGCAGATTGACGCCCCGCATAAGAACTCTCTCCTCTGGCGGGAGCGCAATCGCATCCGAGCAGTAACACCAGCTATATCCGTTCTTCTCCAGCCTGTAAGCATAGGAATAGCCGTTCTTGCCATGGAACACCTTCCAGCCTTGAATTCTCCAGCCAGCCAACGTAATTCCTTCGTCAATCCCATGGAAATCGACATGTCCTCCGAGCCATGGGTACTGCCTTAAAATAAGCTCAATCACCTCACGGGGCGCATACAGCTGCCCTCTACATTCCAGCCACCTGCAAGCATCCGTCCATTCCGGAAGACCGCCAATATGATCGAAATGCGCGTGGGTTATTAATATATGCCTGACAAAGCGCAGGCAACGCTGTTCCATTTGGGTTCGCCAATCGGGACCGCAATCGATTAGAAAAGACTCTCTACCTGCATCCACCAGGACGCAAGAACGATAACGCCTGTTCACGCCCGCGGTCCGTGCCTCCTCACAGACTGCACATTCACAGTATACCCGGGGCACTCCCATCGCGTCCCCGGTTCCCCAGAACCTAAGCTGATCTCCCACAGCCATCACTCCTCCTAGACTCGTCTCTAACTCTTGTAATTACTGCTTGTTTCACTGCTCACGCTCTTTATATATTAAGCCACTAATATTATAGTCCACCCGGAAGAGCTCAACAAGAAAGCTCTTACCGTAGCAAATCAGATCGGTAAAGGCGATAACCGGTACGGTACTCCTATCTTATCGGACCAGGTAATTGAGCTGCATACATGTCTGCTTCCCTGCCCCTACTGGTGCTGTGCCACCGGAAATCAACTCACCTATTGAGGTGCCCGTATTATACTCCGTATTATACTCTACTATAATAAGCCGGGCATCCTACCACATGTCTCCTGGTTGTTATGCATGAAGAAGGCGCCCCGAATTTCATCGAGGCGCCTTCTTAATTAGGTTAACACTTATACGTGCTGATCTCTTTTACAACAATTCAAGCATCGTTTTGATCTTGGAATTAAGCTTCAACGTGTTAAGGATCAGCTGAAGTGCTTCTGCTCTTTCAGCTGTTCCTTGCGGATTCAGTTTCCCGTCACCGCTGCCCTTAATAATTCCCGCTTCAGCGGCTAATTCAATCGGGTCCTTTACCAGCCCGTTCGAGCTTTGTGCAGCTCCTTGGAGGTTAACGATCCTGGACAAAACAACTACCATCTCTTCGCGCGTGATCGTACTGTCCGGCTTAAAGGCTCCATTTCCAGTACCGCTGATGATTCCCGCTTGAGCAAACTGCACGATCGGCTTTTCCGCCCAGTGTCCCTTGACATCCTTGAGCTCGGCCTTATGCGTTCCGCCTACATCAAATATGCGGGCGAGAATCGCAATGAACTCTCCCCTGGACATGTCCTGGTTCGGTCTAATAGTCTTATCTTCGTAGCCTCTAATAATGTTCAGCTTCGTAAAGATATCAATCGTCTGTTCTGCCCAATGATTCTTGGTATCCACAGGAGAGAAGCCAGAGTTCTGATGCTTGAGCGCTTCGTTCACTTTCTTCTCGATAGATAACTCAACATCTGAACCGGATTTAAATACATCTTTCTTGAAGACCTCTACATCCGGCGCTGGAGTTGGCTTTGGTTCTGGTGCCGGCACTGGTGTTGGCACCGGCTCCGGTGTTGGTGTTGGCGTCGGCATTGGTCCCGGCGTTGGTGTCGGTGTCGGATCTGGTGTTGGCGTAGGCGTCGGTGTTGGCGAAGTCCCCTCACCTACTACATGGATATATGGCGCAGAAGTTACACTCGATCCAAACAATGCATCTCCGCTATATTCAGCGGTCAGCGGGTGATCTCCTACCGAAAGATCACTTGTGGAATAATCTACAAATGTATATCCATTCGAAATCCCAAATGGCAATACCGTAAGCTCGGCCAGCTTTGTTGAACCATCCTTAATAATCAACGTCCCATGCATATCGCCAGAAGTACTCGGGCTAGATGCAATCTTCACACGGATCTGTACCTCTTGGCCCGCTTTGGACGGGTTGGGTGAACTTGATACCCTAGTTACTGTAGGTCTAAGCTCCGGCGGATTAACTACAATATTCGAATTGACCTGTTGAGTAACCGATGTAGAGGTACTAACATCGTATTTCGCATCTCCACTATATACCGCAGTAATCGTATGATCCCCGATACTCAAGCTGTTTGTCTTATAAGTGGCTGCTCCTGATGAGTCCAGGGCCACCTGATTCAGCAGTCTGTCCCCTTCTATGAATTGAACATTTCCTGTCGGGATTCCTCCCTCATCCGTTCCTGCCACCGTGGCGGTAAATGTTACGTCCTGATATAGCTTCGACGGATTTAAGGAGCTGGTCAGCGTAGTACTGCTGTTCAGCAGCTCATGCGGGTTATATTTCATTAATGATAATCTGGCCCGTTGCTCATAATCCGAGAAGGCCACAAATGGAGTGCCATTGCCATCAACGGCAATCGAAGTATCTTCAGCATTGGAAGGAGTTAAGCCTGCTTTGCCGACTGTTTCCCAAGCTGCTCCATTAAATTTCATAACCGTTGCTTTGGATGCGTTCAATACATCGGTATAAGCTGCATAAGGCGTATCACCACTAAATACAAAAGATAACGAGGCTGTTCCACCTGCAGAGAACCCGGCTTGCCCTACACTTTCCCATTCTGCTCCATTAAATTTTATAAGGGTTGCCTTTCCATAGCCACGCTGATCAGCATACGCTCCATCCGAGAACATGACATATGGTGTACCGTCTTGGATACGTAAAATAATTGCGCCTTTATTCCCTGCACCAGCGGTACCCTCGGTGAACCCGGGATTCCCAATCGTTTCCCACTCCTCACCGTTGTATTTCATGGCCGTTAATTTGCCGTCATGCGCTAGATCAGAGTAGGCTACATATGGCGTACCGTGATCTACAGCAAGTGAAGGAACACTTATTAAACCTTCCGAGAAGCCGCCGGGACCGACATCAACCCAGTTGCCATCTTCAAGCTTCTTTACAGTGGCCTTGCCTCCCCTGGAGTTATCATAGTCGCTAATCAGAATATATGGGGTGCCCTTATCAACCGCTAACTGCGCATAATTACCGTCAAACGCAGGTCCTACGCTCTCCCATGTGCTGCCATTAAACTTCTTGATTACCTTCTTACCTAGATTAACCTGATCTATATAGATAACGTACGGCGTGCCATGATCCATAACCATTCTTATCCGAGAAGAACGATTGGTTGTAATCGGATCACTGCCCAGCTGTGTCCATGTCCCATCTACAAGCTTAGCTACTGTAACAAGGCCTGTACTTCCATTATCAAAAGCAACGTACGGGACACCATTTATTGTAGTGCTGGACCCGTCTTCCAAAGAACCATTGTCCAAATTTAACGTTTCTTCAACTGACAAGGTATTGTCAGCTGGCACGGTGTCATCAATTACTAACGTTATGTAATCAGCCAAGTCAGTTGTGCTGGACCCAACCTTTTCCCAGCCTGTACCCGCAATAGCCGCATTAGCCTGCCCTGGATAGGTCACTGTGAATAATAGTGTCAAAGATAGAAAAAGAATAGAAAATGACTTCATTATACTTCTCATATAATCCTCCTGCTTCTGTGTTTCTTGCTGCGTTCTTTCTGTACACGGCTGCACTTGATGTTAGTTTTGTTAAGAAAGATAACTATGTACTCATGCCCTAAATTCTCCTTTAGAAATAGATATAGAATAGATATTCGTTATGCTCTTTTATATCGTCATCTTAGTGCTAAATTGTTAGATATTAAGATATCTTACGGGCAAACAACAAGCCGGAACTTTTGGAGAATAGCAAAAAAACCGAAGAAATATTCTTCGGTTATGCATTCAGATTACAATGGAGTATGGCTAAATAATTACGGTCAGCGGGTCAACCTTGAACCGGTTCTCAGCCATCCAGCTTCCCTTTTCATTATAGAGATAAGCCCTGTGAACAAGCACTTGAACCTGCTGTCCTACATGAAGATTCTCCTTCTCCAATGAACGGTAAGTCGTTAGAATATAACCTCCAACCTCAACTTCAACCAGCCACTGGCTGCCGCGGAAATGCAAATGCTTCACGATCCCGCTATCCGTTGCTGACAGCACCTGGAACTCATGCTTTGTCCCTACTTCAATATACTCTGGACGGATCAATGCCTTGGTATCGCTGCCTTTGCTCGCTTCATCAAAGCCCTTCAGCTTGGCCGCATTGTCTACCAAGGTAGATTCACCAATGAACTGGGCTACAAAAGGCGTCGAAGGGTCTTTATAAATATCCCAAGGTGTTCCTTTCTGCTCCAATTGGCCCTGGCTGATAATCATGATTTCATCTGCGACTTCAATAGCTTCATCCTGGTCGTGAGTGACAAAGATTGAGGTAATTCCTACGCGCTCAATTAACTCACGAAGCCAGGAACGAAGCTCCTGACGAATCTTGGCATCGATAGCTGCGAAGGGTTCATCCAGGAGAAGCAGCTGCGGTTCCGGCGCAAGCGCACGGGCAAAAGCTACACGTTGACGCTGTCCGCCCGACAGCTGATGAGGATACCGGTGCTCGAATCCCTTCAGTCCCGTCAGCTCGACCAGTTCCATAACGCGGTCCCGGATGCTATCCTTAGGCGCTTTCTTCACCTTCAATCCGAAGGCTATATTATCAAATACGGTCATATGCTTAAATAAAGCGTAGCTTTGGAAGACGAATCCAATTCCTCGCTCCTGGGGCGTTAAATGGTTCACCCGTTGTCCGTGAAATAGAATTTCTCCAGAATCCGGACTCTCCAGGCCTGCGAGCATCCGCAGAATCGAGGTCTTCCCGCCACCACTGGGACCAAGCAGACCAATTAATTGGCCCTTCTGGATGCCAAAGCTGACATCTTTAACTGCATGGAAAGAACCGAAATGCTTATCCAAATTTTTGACTTCTACGTGCATATCCAATCACGTCCCTTCATCACATCAAGCAGCAGGCTTCACATCTATATCATTGTCCGGTATAGTCAATCACCGATTGAACAAAATTCTCATCAAAATACTAGGTATTATTACTTATCACTTACTTTACCAAATTCCCGCTTCCATCGTCAATTGTTTCGTACGACTTTTCGAGATCTTTTCTAAACGATAGATTTGTTGATTTATTTCCGGATCGTAAAATCTTACAAAATAATGTTTAGATTAGACCGATTTTTGTTAATGATAGAAAGAGAAAGTTACTTTGGCCTCTTGAAATATATTTTTTTATCCAAATCTATTGATCCAGCATGGGTCATACAGTAAGATATAACTAGAACTTTCTACCTATACTACCTGCAAGGAATGATGAAAATGGAACTATTAACAAGCAATTGTCCTAATTGTGGGTCTGTATATAAAAAGAATCTCAGGGACTTATGTACCAATTGTAGTGCTAAACTAGATTATGAGCTTACCCAATGTCTTGACCTGCTTTGGAGATCTCCAAATACATCTACTGACGAGCTGAGCTTAGCAACTGATATAAACAAGTCTGTTATCATTCAGTTTATTAAAGAGGGACGACTGCCAAGGAACTGCAAGAATCTCACTTATCCTTGTGAATGCTGCGGAACTTCGATTCGTCATAACCGTTTGTGTCTTGGCTGCTCGGTCTCATTCAGAGAGGCTGCAGAACAATTGAGTCCTAAATTCCTCATATCTCAGGGAAATGGCTTTATGATGAACCGAAGACGACTAAATGAACAAACATAATACTTAAGAAGAAGCCCTTGGGGGCTTCTTTTTAATTTCCTGTTACTTATATGGAATGAACTAAAGAAATGAGCGTCGATCACGCAGTCTTTAGTTCAATCCATATAGAAGACCAGGTATCCATCTGCTAGATACGCCCGTAGCTTTAGCCGTTATCTATTCTGATGGACGTGCAAATAGTACCGTAATTATTTATGCAAGATGACAAGCAGCCCAGCTCCGCATTGCGGACCGGGCGTAAAAATTTGATAAAGAAACATGCATTAGTATATTAACGTTATGAAGAGTTACAGCTACAGTGATGTATTGGTGTACCCTATTAAAGCGACATAGTAAAAATAAATACGTCTCTCGACGCGTAATTTTAGAGGCTATGACTCAGCATTTTGACATGGGCAATGGCAGCAGGTTGAATCTCTTCAAAAGTAAGATGATCCTGTATATAGAATGAAATGAATCCATGCAGACCCAAAAACATGCTAAGCGGAACCGACGTATGCTGAGCAAAAGGATGGTTTTCTTCTCTCATATATTTCTTCACAATGGCTGAGAACAAATCAAAGCACTTGGATTGCTCTGCCCGGCAATAAGACAGGATCTCTTCATCACGGAGCATAAACATAATCTCGTATTGATGCGGATGCTCCATTCCAAATTTGATAAATTCCAGCATAAGCTGCTCCACCTTGGTTAATCCTTCTACCGGAGGGCTGCTGATGACCTGACGAAACAACAGGTCCACATGATTGAAGTCCTGTACGACAATTGCGTAGAATAACTCGGCCTTCTCTTTAAAGTGATAATAGAGTGATCCGTGGCTGTAACCCAGATGCTGCCCGATACTTCTCATCGATATCGCACGATATCCTTTTGTTATGAACAGATGCCTGGCGGCATCCATAATTCTGTCCCTCGACAACTCCTGTTCCACTGCTCTTCTTGCCATTTCGCATTATTCCCCTTCGATAAAGTAAATCCTCTCACCTTCTGTAATCACGGATTGTCCTTGTGTTAAATCGATCATCCAGGCAGTAAAACTATCAGCCTCTTGATTCTCAGGCAGACATAACAATGTAACTTTATCTGCAAAAGAAGACTGACCTGTTCGCACGCCTCGCGTTCTAAGTTCATTCTCAATCTTGCCAAGCCAAGTATAATCAACTTCGACGTAAATTTGCCGATGCAGGACACGGGTAATTGCCTCCCCGGCTTCTATGGCTGCGACAGCTCCATCGGTATAAGCTCGAATCAGCCCGCCGGCTCCCAGCATAATTCCACCAAAGTAACGGGTAACTACAATAGCCACATTCTTGAGCCCTTGACTGCGGATGACTTCCAAAATAGGTTTGCCGGCTGTGCCGCTCGGCTCCCCATCATCAGACTGCTTCTGGATTTCGTCACGTTCACCAATCATGTAGGCTGAACAATTGTGTGTGGCATTCCAGTGTTCCTTCTTAACCTGCTCAATAAAGGCTATCGCTTCGGATTCCGTTTGGGCCGGCATGATGTGACCAATAAACCTGGACTTCTTGATGACGATTTCTTTGCTGCCGGATTCTCTGACCGTTCTGTATCTCTCTAGCATAGCGTATTACCTTTCAGACGTATGATGATGTGCCAAGAGCAGTCCGGCCGGCTAGTGGCGAACTGCTCTTTGTACACATTTATCTCTTGCTCTTATTTCAGGAATAACTTAGATACTATTCGGAAAGTCTTGCTTCAAGCTCAGCTTTCTCTTTCTCATACCCAGGCTTGCCAAGAAGGGCGAACATGTTCTTCTTGTAGGCTTCTACACCTGGTTGGTCAAATGGATTAACTCCGAGCAGATAACCGCTGATACCGCAGGCTTTCTCGAAGAAATACACCAGATAACCGAAGGAATATGGAGAGAAATCAGGAACGTTAACAATCAGGTTAGGTACTTGACCATCCGTATGTGCAAGCAAGGTTCCTTGGAAAGCCTTCTTATTCACGAAGTCCAGCGTCTTACCTGTCAGGAAGTTCAGACCGTCCAGATCATCTGGATCAGATTCGATCGTAATATGATGATCCACATCCGTCACCTGAATAACAGTCTCAAAGATGTTCCGGTTACCCTCTTGGATAAATTGACCCATAGAGTGAAGATCAGTTGAGAAGTCCACGGACGCTGGGAAAATCCCTTTAAAGTCCTTACCTTCACTTTCACCGAACAACTGCTTCCACCATTCGGATACAAAGTGCAAGGATGGCTCGTAGTTCACGAGAATTTCGGTTACTTTACCTTTACGGTACAAGGCATTACGCACAGCCGCATATTGATAACTTGCATTCTCGGCAAGGTTAGGGTTACTGAATTCTTTGGAAGCATCTGCAGCGCCTTGAAGAATCTGCTCAACATCAATGCCAGCAGCTGCGATAGGCAGAAGACCTACAGCAGTAAGTACGGAATAACGTCCGCCTACATCGTCAGGGATAACAAACGTCTCGTAGCCTTCTTCATCGGCAAGCTTCTTCAGGGCACCCTTTGCGCGGTCTGTGGTTGCGTAGATGCGCTTGCGGGCTTCTTCTTTGCCATATTTCTTCTCAAGCTCTGCACGGAAAATACGGAATGCGATAGCCGGCTCGGTAGTCGTACCGGATTTGGAGATCACGTTAACCGAGAAGTCTTTGCCTTCGATCAGATCAAGCAGGTGCGTTACATAAGTGGAGCTGATATTATTTCCGGCAAATAGAATCTGCGGAGTCTTACGCTTGTCCTTCGGCAAAGTGTTGTAGAACGAATGAGACAAAGCTTCAATCGCAGCACGGGCTCCCAGATACGAACCACCGATTCCAATTACAATCAGCACTTCAGAATCGTTCTGGATTTTGCTTGCAGCCTGACGGATACGCGCGAATTCTTCCTTGTCATATTCTGTAGGAAGGTTGATCCAGCCCAGGTAATCGGAACCAGCACCCGTTCCTTTATGTAACTGTTCATGAGCCACACGAACCGGCTCTGCAAGATTGTCAATTTCATGTTGACCGACGAACGTAAGAGCTTTACTGTAATCAAAAGTTACTTTTTTTGACATAACAAAACTACCTCCGTTTATATTTGTATGGGTTAATCTGCCTATCCAAAAAACAACTAAACCTAGAATACTGTATATTCCAGGTGAAGACAAGGGCACATTGTACACGTTCACCTTGTTGCGTGGTAAAATATTAACCGTAGCACAATTCGACAATAGAAGGTGAATTTTTGATGAAGAAAATCGGATTTATCGGTTTGGGCACGATGGGCGCGCCTATGGTCTCCAATCTGCTCAAAAAAGGATACCCAGTTACTGTATATAATCGCACCAGCTCCAAGGCAGAGGCCTTAGTTAAGGAAAGCGCCACAGCAGTCTCAACGCCCCGCGAAGCAGCTGAAGGGAATGATGTTATCATTACCATGGTCAGCGATGACAATTCAATCGCGGATGTCTACGAAGGGGACAACGGACTCCTCCAGGGACTCCACCCAGGGAGCATTGTGATTGACTGCAGCACCATCTCCCCCTCACTTTCCAGAAAGCTTGCTTCCCAAATCACAGCGCTTGGCGGCTCCTTCCTGGACGCACCCGTTACCGGAAGCTCTCCGGCGGCTGTCAGCGGCACGCTTGTATTTATGGTCGGTGGCCCGGCGGATACCCTGGAGACAACCTCAGACATCTTTGAAACGATAGGTAAAAAGATCCTACATATGGGCGACAACGGAACAGGCTCCGTCGCGAAGCTTGCCCACAATACGATGGTAGGCATCAACAACCTGGCACTTGCCGAAGGCTTCGCCATTGCTTCCAAGTCCGGCCTCCCGGCTGACGCATTCCTTGAACTGGTGCAGCTCGGCTCTGCAGGAAGTAAAGCCGCCGATCTAAAGGGCCAGAAGATTATCGATCATGATTTCAGCAATCAATTCTCATTGCAGCTCATGCTCAAAGATCTTAAGCTTGCTTCTTCCCTGACCGATGGCGCTTCCATCCCGTCTCCCATGCTGAACCTGGCCAAGAGCCTGTTCCAAGCCGGCCAGACCCAAGGCTATGGCGAGGAGGATCTGTCCGCCGTCGTAAAAATCTATGAGAGCTGGATCGGCCAGACGATCGCCGGTAAAAAGCTGTAAACCCACATCACCATTACAAAAGAAGGGTATGCCAACTTGGCTGCCCTTCTTTTGCATTCATACCCAGGTGCTCACTAACCAAGTATCTGCTCCAACCCAAGCGCATCCCGCAGGGACAGCGCCTCACAGCACGAAACAGACAACCCAAAAGCCACCCCTGCACTCATTAAGTTCTCTGCTCCAACCCAAGCGCATCCCGCAGGGACAGCGCCTCCCAGCTCGAAACAAACAACCCTAAAGCTACCCCTGCCACTCACTCAGCTCCCTGCTCAACCTAAGCGCATCCCGCAGGGACAGCGCCTCCCAGCTCGAAACAAACAACCCAAAAAGCAAGCCCTGCCACTCACTCAGTCTTGCTCATCCCCAAGCGCATCCCGCAGGGACAGCGCCTCCTTGCACGCCAGAACGCATAATCCTATGCAGCTTCACCATCACCCCCGCAGACGTAAAGCGTGTCCTGAAAGGACGACAAGCGGCTCCAAAGCACGAATTAAACTCCGTACGCTTTGAAGCCGCTTGTTATGCCAGTCTTTTCAGTTACCAGACCCATCCCCAATGATAGCGGGTCCCGAAGGGACGGCAAGCGATCCTAAGCCCTTCCGAGCTAAGTCCAGCCATCCAATCTCCCTAGGCCCATTTCGGGTGTCCAGAGGGCGTAGCCCTTGGGGCCCTCCCTTGGAAGGGAGGGTTTGGGAGGGTAATTATTTGTATGAGCACAAGTAATCCGTCACTTTACTCACTTCTAGCTTGAATTTACGACCTGCGGGAACCGTGAACTCGCCCTGACCGTTGATTTCTCTCCACTCCGTCTCATCTGGAAGAAGAACCTTCAGATCTCCGGATTGAATCAGCATAACCTCTTCCGTGTCTGTTCCGAATTCATAAGAACCAGGCAGCATGATACCCAGTGTAACTTTGCTTCCATCCTGCAAGTACACGGCACGGCTGGTTACTTTTCCATCAAAATAAATATTGGCTGCTTTATCTACGGTTACATTTTGAAATTGCGGCATCGTTTTCCGTTCCCCTTTTCGGTCGATTGTCGTTTATTACAGTTGAGCTTTAACGTGTTTTACAACATTCTCTACAGTGAATCCATACTCAGCAATCACTTTGTCGCCAGGTGCGGATGCGCCGAACGTGCTGATACCGATAATGGAACCTTTCTCCCCAACATAACGCTCCCAGCCAAACGGATGAGCCATTTCAATGGCAACACGAGCTTTAACATCTGGAAGAATAACAGAATCTCTGTAAGCTTGATCCTGCTTGTCGAACAGATCCCAGCTTGGCAAGCTGATGACGCGAACCTGAATACCTTCTTCAGCCAAAGCTGCTTGAGCTTTAACTGCAAGCTGAACTTCAGAACCTGTAGCGATCAACTGGGCAACCGGCTTGCCATCTTTGGCATCGGATACCACATAACCACCACGTTTGATTCCTTCACGGGAAAGCTCTGCCGTATTCTCAAGCACAGGCAGGTTCTGACGAGTCAATACGAGAGCAACCGGGTTGCTCTTATTCTCTACCGCATAAGCCCAAGCTGCTGAAGTCTCGTTAGCATCAGCCGGACGGATGACAGTCAGACCAGGGATAATACGAATCGAAGCAAGCTGCTCGATCGGTTCGTGTGTCGGGCCGTCTTCACCAACTGCGATACTGTCATGGGTAAGTACGTAAGTAACAGGAAGCCCCATGATAGAAGCCAAACGGATTGCTGGACGCAGGTAGTCTGTAAATACGAAGAACGTACCTCCGAAGATTTTGAGTCCGCCATGAAGAGCAATCCCGTTCATAGCCGCAGCCATACCGAACTCGCGAACACCGAAGTACACATTGCGTCCTTCGTAGCTGTTCGGAGTTAGAACAGGAAGGCCTTTCAAGTGAGTCATTGTGGAGCTTTCAAGGTCAGCAGATCCGCCGAGAAGCTGTGGAACTCCTTTTACAAGACCATTAAGTGCATTACCGGAAGCTACGCGAGTAGACAGCGCTTTGTCCGCGGAAGTGTACTTAGGAAGCTCAGCATCCCAGTTAGCTGGAAGTTCGCCGGCAATAGCTTGTTCAAATTGTGCAGCAAGCTCAGGGAATGCAGCTTTGTATTTCGCAAATTGCTCATCCCAAGCTTTGTTCGCTTCAATACCACGTTTCTTCACGTCAGCAAAGTGCTGGCGAACTTCATCAGGTACATAGAAGTCTTCTTCGTATACCCATTTATAGAATTCTTTGGTCAGCTTAGCTTCTTCAGCACCAAGCGGGGAACCGTGAGTACCGCCGTGGCCGCCTTTACCTTGCTTGTTCGGGCTTCCGTATCCGATTACGGTCTTCACTTCGATAAGAGTTGGACGAGCTGTATCCTTCTTACCTTCTTCAATCGCAGCAGCGATCGCGCTCAGATCGTTACCGTCTTCAACCAGCAAAGTCTGCCAGCCATAAGCGTCGAAACGTTGTCTGACATTCTCGGAGAAGCTGAGGTTAAGCTCACCGTCAAGAGAGATATCGTTGGAGTCATACAGGAAGATCAATTTGCCCAGCTTCAAGTGACCTGCAAGGGATGCAGCTTCAGATGATACACCTTCCATCAAGTCTCCATCGCCGCAAATGCCATAAGTATAGTGGTCAACGACTTTGTAGCCGTCTTTGTTATATGTTGCTGCCAGATTCTCTTCAGCAATAGCCATACCTACTGCCATCGCAATACCTTGACCCAGTGGTCCAGTTGTAGCATCTACGCCGGCAGTGTGCCCAAATTCAGGGTGTCCTGGAGTTTTGCTTCCCCATTGACGGAACTGCTTCAAATCATCAAGGGACAGATCATAACCGCTCAGGTGCAGCAAGCTGTATAGAAGCATCGAACCATGTCCAGCGGACAGCACGAAACGGTCGCGGTTAATCCAGGTTGGATGGTCCGGATTGTGATTCATTGTTTTTGCGAACAGTTGATAGCCCATAGGAGCAGATCCCATCGGCATGCCCGGGTGACCGGAGTTTGCTTTCTCAATCGCGTCGATAGACAGGGTACGAATGGTGGCAATCGACAAATTATCGATTACGTTGTTGTCAGCGATATCCTTGATTTGATCAGCCATTACTTTGTTTCCTCCTCAAATGTCTTTAGATTAAGTTTGATTTTATGGATCAAACATAACGTCCAAATTGAAAAAGTCATTTTGACTTATTTATGCATTGTACCACAATTAAGGGCTCCATTTCCAGACTGTCTGTCCATAAATCCCATGAAACGTGTTTTTTCGCAGTTTTTCGCACAAGAATTGTACATCCTGACAGAATGAGCAAAATCCTACCTGATTACAACTTCCCTAACTTTGACCAAACTATACTATACAAGAAGAACGGACTGCTCCGTTCAAAAGTTCAAAAAGCCTCATCCGAGCCGGGATGCATATCGCACACCCATGTCACCCTTGATGAGGCCAAGTCATTACTAATGATTTCAACCCGCTTTACCTGATGATGAAGCAAAATGAAGTCCCATCACGCCAAGGACAATTAATGCAACACAGATAATTTTCAACAGATTAATTTGTTCCCCATACAGGAGTATACCCGCAGTCGTAATCAACACGGTGCCAAGGCCTGACCAGATTGCATACGCCATGCTGAGTTCGAGTGTTTTAACCGCGAAGCTTAAGAATGTAAAGCTGCATCCGTAAAAAACAAACATGAGGATCGAAGGCATTAGCCTTGAGAATCCTACTGAATATTTCATAATCATGGTACCGGTAAGTTCCAGAACAATTGCAGCACCTAAGTATAACCAGCCCATTGGCTTCATTCCTTTGATATATATCCTAATTAATGATAAGAGCATCGTAAGAGGTTATTGTTTCTTTCGCGCCGATCAAACTGCCGTTTCTGTTGATTCCAATCGTAACCGCCATGCCTGCGTCAAACCCCATCTGCATGTCCCCGCCAGTATCACCAACTAATACGGTCCTGTTTGGGGCAATCCCCAGTTCTCTGCAAGCCTTATAGACAATTTCCGTAGATGGCTTTCCTTCAGATACAAGGTCACTACCGATGATCGTCTTGAAGTAGCCATCAATGCCTATTAAGCTTAGGTGTTTGACCGCTTCATCCGTTTGATCTGCGGTAACTACACCGAGCGGCACGCCCAGTTCGTTACATTTACCCAGAAAACCTTGCAGCCCCTGCACCGGAAAGACTGGGCGCTCACGTTCAATATACTGCGAGGCTTTCATCCGGAAATTACGAATTTTAGCTATAGCCTCATTCCATGCTAATCCATGCTTGTACAGCTGCCAGGCAAGTATCCCTTCAATTTCCGGAATTGAAGCAATCGATAAAGGTCCTCCCAGATCATATCCGGTTATTTGGCCTTGTTCATCCATTTCTATTCCTAACCATTCACACCTAACTTCAAGTGGAACCGGGAATTCTCCGCTGCGGATTGCTGCTGCAACCTGGTCTGTCATGATCTGTGCCCATCCGCCCCATAGAGGGAGAAATTCAATCAGTGTACCATCTTTATCAAATAATATGCCGTCTACTTCATATTCCCGGCCTGAGACTATCAACTTTGGCATTCCCGGCTCCCCTTATTTTGTACTTGATCATCTATTGTCTTAGATCTTCATCTGTGCCTTAAGTTCCCCCCATGTACTCAGTTTAGGTACAGGAGTTCCCTGGTAAATCGGGTTGATAAAGGCTAAGAGACTTCCCGACGAGTCACGAATCTCTGCCCGAATAAAGTGATACTCACCCGGCGGCCAAGTAAAGGAGTATGTATAGGTTCCTCCCTGGCTGCACCCGGTTAATCCTGCCTCCAACCCATCAACCATCCACCTGATATAGCTTCCCTCGCCAGCTTCTTGTACATGGAGTTCATACTCATATATCAATAGGGAGTTTTGTTGTTCTTCCTGTAACACATGATCACCGGGCCTATATACCAGATCGTCACGGTACAAACGCGGCTCTAGCACCGGCCCCCTTGTTACGTAGCTTCTGCCAAAGCGGGCCGCATTAAGTATTCCTTGAACGGACAACTCTTCACTCCACAAACAGGTAACAGGGTCGCCTACCAAAGATGGAAGTCCACCCGGAACATAGCTCTCATGTGGAAGATTATGCGTGTCGCTGCCTCCTACACCCCATAAGACAACTCCGTTCTTCCAGAGGAAATCCCATAGCTTCAAAGCCTCTTCTGTCGCCTTCTCGTTATCCGGGAAGGTTGGATCATTCCAGATCTCAATCGTGTCGAATGCATCCAGACGCACATCCAGCTGCCAATCCCATGGGGCAAGCTCCGGATGGTTCATGCTGCACACCGCACCTTGACTTCGGGCTTCAGCTAGAATGCTCTCCATTCCTGCAGGTGTCTCAAAAACAGGTACTCCCCCGTCTTCAAACCATTCAATCCAGCGACGAATGCCCAGGACATTAAAGTGGCCCTGGCTGGAGGTTATTTCAACGCCGGGAATGACCAGCAGATCGGATTCAGGCCAGCCTGTAGTAAGGAAGTTATGCTCGGTTACGACAATGAAATCCAGCCCTTGCCTGGCCGCCTGAGCATTCAATTCCTCAGCGGTCTGTTTCCCGTCTGTAAGTCTTGTGTGCATATGGAAGTCCCCACGATACCACCGGGACTCCTTGGACAAAACTCTGTTCCAGTCATAGTTCTCATAATTTAGAGATTCTGATGCTGCGGACAGGCTGCTCCATAACTGTGCCCCTACCTGATGAAGCGTTCCTTCAATCTCTGGTGCTCCTTCTCCAGATTGTATATGAAGAATGTATGGCGGGGCCGGTTCATGATTAATGGCCAAGACTTGAACGGTCCAATTCCCCGCTGGTATCGCTCCAGGTACCGAACCACAGGTTGAATCCTTGGGCCCAGCTGTGAGCAGCAGCGTATTCTCATCCCCTTTGCCAAGATATTGCATCCGAATGTTTCCCTCTGGATCTTTAATCACGATCTGCAGCCATTTAGTAAGAGGGTGAACGGCTCGCACCGCGAGCCATTCACCAGATTTATCAAGTGTAAAAGAATGCTGGAATGAGATTCCTTGCTGTCCCTGTTGCTCGATCTTAATTTCCTGATATCTCATATTCATTTCCCTTGCACACGATCCAGCTCGCGTTGAGCCGTTTCTTTAGCCTCTTTAAGCACTTGATCAGCCGGTAAGTTTTGAATTTCCAATTTATCGGCAGCGATTTTGAGTGCATCCGTAATCTTCCCGCCAGTAGGGTCAATAAATGGAGCCGAGGCGGTCTGAGCTTGAAGAAGCGGCTGTTTGCTTTGTGGATTTTTCTCGGCAAAAGCTTTAAACGCTGGCTCTTCCATTGCTGACTTTCGAACCGCGATATAACCTGTATTCATGGACCAGTCAGCTGTAGTCGATGTGCTTGTGAAGAAGGTGAACCATTTCATAGCCGCCGCCTGCTGCTCGGGTGATGCTGCTGCTGGAATTCCTGCAAGAATGGCAGATGCTACAGGAGCCGGTGCGTGTCCGTTCCAGCCTGGCTGCGGAGCTGCGGCTAATTTGGTGAAATCCAGATCGCCCTGGTCTCCGCTTGATCCTGTATATCCGGCTGCATGACCCTGCATGACGTCATCAATCGTCTTATACCAATATTCCCAGCCTTGGCCCCCGGAATGGATAGCCATAGTTTTGTCTTCATGAATCCATTTACGGAAGCTGTCCCAAGTCTGAATCCATTCAGGACTATCGATCAATAGAGTCTTGCCATCATCACTTAGCACTTTACCGCCTTTGCTGAGAACAGCATCAAGCAAATTCTCGTAACCCCACATCGGTTCCCAACCGGCCACAGTAACATTGCCACCATTCTTCACCGTCAATTTCTTCGCGGCTTCGGCAAGGCCTTCCCATGTCTTTATATCTTCTTCAGTTACGCCAGCCTTCTCGAACATCGACTTATTATAATAGAGAAGTTGAGTCGTCCCATACATCGGAATAAAATACTGCTTATTGTCTGCTTTGCCTTGTTCCAGGAAGGTCGGAATGAAGTCGTCTGTATTAAAGGACGTATTCTTGGCAATCAGGTCATCCAGCGGAGCGAATAGCCCTTTCTTGGCCCAGCTGATATCAGAGGATAGTACAGCGGCGGGCACGTTCCCGGAGGCCATTGCCGCTTGCAGCTTCTTCTTGGTTTCGTCATAGTTACCCTGAACTACTGGCTTCACGACAACTTCCTTCTGAGAAGAATTGAACTTATCAATCAAGCGTTTCATATTGTCACCAAGCTTACCGCCAAGACCGTACCAGAATTCAATTTCAACAGGCTCCGAGCTTTTAGTAGCGTCTGCAGCCGAATTGGCCGCCGAGTCTGCTTGACCCTTGTTCCCGCAGGCGGACAATAAGATAAATGTAAGGACTAGAATTGATGCCATAATAGATTTAGATTTACGCATGATTTTCACTAACCTCCACTTTTCTCTAATTAATTTGAAGTGAATTCGTTTAGATTCCTATCCCTTGTTCACACTGAAGGCATTGCTCACCCCCTTTATGATCCATTTCTGAGCAATAACAAACAGGATGAGCAGCGGTAAGATTGTGAAAGTACTGCCTGCCATAATTAGTGACCACTTCATTCCATAACCCCCGCCCTCGACGAAAAAGGACCTCAAACCGGCAGATACCAGACTTAATTCCGGTGATTTCGTGATCAGCATGGGCCAGAAATAGTTGTTGTAGTTCGTTATAAAGGTCAGTAGAGCCAAAATGATGAAAGATGATCGCGCAAGGGGAAGCAATATTGAGAATAAGATACGCACATGCCCAGCCCCATCGATCTTTGCCGCCTCCGCGAGCTCCTTGGGCAGCTGCATGAAAGCTTGACGAATCAGAAAGATTGAGAAGATGCTGACGGCATTGGAAATGATAAGCCCAGTGTAAGTGTCAATGAGACCAAGCTTGGACAAGATAATGTAGCTCGGAAGATAAGTCGCGGATACAGGCAGCATATAGTTTGTTAGAATGATCGCCATCAATGCATTTTTGAACCGAAAGTTCATATGTGTTAACGCATAAGCCATCATGGCTGAGTTCATGATTTGGATAAGTACAATCACTAACGCAACCACGACACTGTTCAGTAAATACTGTCCAAAAGGAGCCGCGCTCCACGCTTCTGAGAAGTTGTTCCAAAGCGGTCTTTCAGGCCACAGCACTGGTGGAAAACTCCGAATTTCCCCATCAGACTTTAAAGAGCTCGTGATCATCCACAGGAATGGAAATGCTATGATCAGGCTGATCACTAGTAGAGAAACATGACGTGAGAGCCTTGGAAGCATATGACTTAATTTCATAGAGGTCTCTCCTTTACGATAAATAATGAACACTTCTGCGGGACATAAACATAGATGCTAACGAGAAAAGTGCGGTAAAGACCACGAGTAAAAGCGCGACTGCCGAAGCTTGGCCAACATTGAACTGGTCAAAGGCAGCTTGATAGTACAGATACAATACCGTACGCGTTGAACCCGCGGGACCGCCTTGAGTCAAAATATTAATCTGGTCGTAAGCCTGCAGCGAATCAATCGTCTGAATAATGAAAAGAAAGAATGTAGTCGGTGATATAAGTGGCAGAGTAACTTTGAAGAAGCAGGTTAGTCTGCCAGCACCATCAATTTGTGCCGCCTCCCTCAAACTATCAGGTACGGATTGTAGAGCAACCAGATAGAATACCATGACCCAGCCTAGCCCTTTCCAAATGGTCACAATAAGAATGGCAACCATCGCCCAAACCGAATTCTGCAGCCATGAAACAGTATGCATGCCCAATTCACTGAGAATGGCATTAGCCATTCCTGAACGCGGCTCAAATATCCACGCCCACACGATAGACACCGCAACTGTCGGGGTAACCCATGGGGAAAAAATAATGGCACGATATATGCCTGAACCTGCCAGCTTGCTGTTCAACAGCAGGGCCAGCAAAAGACCGCCGATCATGGTCGGAATCACACTTCCCACAGTAAAGATCAAGGTCGTCTGTAGGGATTGGTAGAATTCAGGATCTTTAAAAAGATAAGTGTAATTTTCAAGTCCTACAAAGGTTTTAACAGGACTCATAAGATCCCAATCCGTCATACTCAGATAAATAATGTAGAACATGGGTATGATCCAAAAGACGGTCAATGGTAGCATTGCGGGCAAGGCGAACCATAGCACTTGTATTTCTCCCCACTTACGAAATCTCTTCAACTACAACAGCCCCTAACTTTTTATATGTACAATTTTTCTTGAATTGTTGTTGTAACAACGTCATAATTCGCTTTTTATTCGTTATGTATAGTAAATATTGTACATTCATTTAGAAAACAAGGGTCAAAACCAGGTAAATTCTCGGTCCTCTTTTGATCAAAATTGTAAAAATAGTAGTTTTTCTAGGTAATAAGTCAGAATAGCCGTTATAATGAATAAAGATTCAACAATTTTTGAATTCGGATGGTGGGTAGGTATGGAAGCCATGAGAGAAGATGAGCGAAAGTATAGAGAGTGGATCGAACTTAGAAACCGGGTTATCGGAGCAATCAGTGTAACTATGGATTTGTATGGAGTGACCCCATCGGCCGGAGCCCTTTATGGGACCATGTTCTTTGAAGACGAACCCATGACACTCGAAGAGATGAAAGACAAAATGGGGATGAGCAAGAGCAACATGAGCTATGCAGCCCGTTCACTGCTGGATTCACGAATGATTGAGAAGCTGGATACCAAGAGAGATCGCAAGGACCTGTATCGTGCTCAGAGTGACTTTTACGTTACTTTTCGTAATTTCTTCTCCACCAAATTTCAGAGGGAACGCGATGTGATGATGGAAGCCATTGATCAAGTCCTTCCCGATCTAAAGGAATTAATTCTCCATCCGAGTACCTCAGAGGATATCCGCCAGAACGCGCTCAAGGATCTGCACAAACTCTATCACGCCGTTGAATTCTACAGCTGGATGCAGCAGTTCATCGATATGCTCCAGGATGGACACTTGTTTGAGCAGACCAAAGATATCGTTAAGCAGGAGACATCCGGCGATCTTGAAAGTGATTGAATGGAAATTGAATACAAATGACAAAAGGCACCCTGGCGTAAGATGGGAATGTATCCCGTACTTGCCAGGGTGCCTTAATATTATAAAACGATTAGTTAAACACGACCGTCTTGTTCTGGTGAACGAGAATACGGTCCTCAATATGCCATTTCACTGCGCGAGCCAATACAACCCGCTCAATGGTCCGGCCAATACGCTTCAATTCACTTACATTATCCCGGTGGCTTACGCGCTGAACGTCCTGCTCAATAATAGGACCTCCATCAAGTTCCTCTGTCACATAGTGCGCGGTAGCCCCAATGATCTTAACTCCGCGGTCATAAGCCTGAGCATAAGGCTTCCCTCCAACAAATGCCGGCAGGAAAGAGTGGTGGATATTAATGATCCGATTCCGGTAAGGCTGAATTAGAGCCGGCGATACAATCTGCATGTATCTGGCAAGCACAATCAGATCCACATTACCATTCAACAATTCTAGCTGGCGCTGCTCCGCTTCTTTCTTCGTATCTGGAGTAACCGGGATATGGTGGTAAGGAATTCCGAAGGATTCCACATACTCCCGCATATCCGGGTGATTACTAATGACCATCGAGATATCGGCATCCAGATCGCCGGCCTGCCACTGCCATAGCAGCTCGACCAGACAGTGATCCTCCTTGGATACCAGGATAGCCAATTTCTTCTTCTCATTCAGCGGGAAGATATTCCACTCCATCTGGAACTTGTCCGCAATTTCCTGGAAATCACTCTTGATCCCCATTAACCGGCCGCTCAGATCGTTCAGGTCAAATTCGACGCGCATGAAGAACATGCCGCCTTCAGGATCCATTGTATATTGATCCGATTGAACAATGTTTGCTCCGTGTTCATGAAGAAAATGTGATACAGCTGCCACGATCCCCGGACTGTCAGGGCAGGAGATTAGCATACGTGCGCGATGTTGTTGATATTCTTTTACAGGCAGTAGACCTGATTTCACATGAGTGTCCATTTGTTACAAAAATCCTCCTTCAATTTACCTAAACCGTAAGCTCATTTACTGCCAGCCAGGCAATAATACGTTGATTGATTTGTTCTTCTGACAATTCAGGGAACAGACCCGCTTCCACAATAGAGTCATAAAGACGTTCCAGCGGTTCACGCGGATCGGCTTTCTTCGCCTTGGCGTCACTCTTGAGCAGTTCCCATGTACTGATGATGAAGGCACGGGGATAAATCTCCTGCTTATTAAAGAAAGCATGAATTTGTTCAACTTCGGATAGAAAGCTCTCACCGAACCGTTCAGCCACATTTCCGCGGAGCAGGGCAATTTCCACTTCGTACATTGGACGCTGGGTCTTAGCGTCTTTACCAATCCAAGGCGTCTCCAGAATAAATGGACGTCCTTGAAGCTTCTCGTGGTGAACCACACGCCGAATCGCTTCAAATCCAATCCAGCCGGAGCCGATCGGAGTGTGGCGGTCTTTGCCGGCACCTACCGGGTTTTTGCTATCATTAATATGCACCACCGCGATCCGATCCAGACCGATAATCCGATCGAACTCGTCCAATACGCCATCCAAATTATTAACAATGTCGTATCCAGCATCATGAATGTGGCACGTGTCGAGGCAGATCGTCAGGCGTTCTTTGTGTTCGACCTGCTCAATGATCCGAGCAATCTCCTCAAAGGTTCTTCCGATTTCGGTTCCCTTTCCGGCCATCGTCTCAAGTGCAATGCTTACGTCCGTCTCAGTTGTACCATTTAGAACTTCGTTGAGTCCAGCGGCAATGCGGTCAATTCCATAATCCGCGTCTTTGTCTGTGAAAGCGCCCGGGTGAAGTACAATATTCCTTACACCCAGTGCATGCGTACGGCGAATTTCCTCCTTAAGGAAATCGACCGCCAATTGGTAGGTGTTCTCCTTATAGGAGCCCAAATTTATGATATAAGGGGCATGCACGACAATCTCGTCTATATTAGCTTCAGCCATTGCTGCTTTGCCTTCTTCAATAAACAGTGAGTCGATAGGTTTGCGGCGAGTGTTCTGTGGTGCGCCTGTGTATATCATGAAAGAGCTTGAGCCGTATGAGGCAGCCTCGCCAGTGGCAGTAAGCAATCCCTTAGTGGATAACGAAACATGGGAACCGATCTTCAGCACTTCTTGTATCCCCCTTAGTAAATGAACTTGATTCAGTATATTTTAGCGTGAATATTCAAATAAATCTAGAAATAAGGTATAATTCCTAATAATCAATAGCAAAAAAAGGCTCATAATGCCAGATGTGATATTCAAGATTGAGGTGAGAAAATAGATGTACCATTGGAACGTCTTCTCGTTCGCTGTTTCCTCTGGGCCTGACCGCTGGTTCATGAACTCCATTGTTTTCTGGGGATTTATTATGCTGGGTACCATGACAATCGGCGGATTCTTTATGTTCCGCAAATTTATGAAAGTGCTGCCAAAGGCAGATGGCAAGTCCAAGCTGGATTGGCAGAATTATTGGGTTGAGCGGAGCCGTCCGATGTGGACCGATGATGCCAAAGCTTTTCTGGATATGCTGGTATCCCCTGTTCCTCAGGCTTTTCGAGATATTGCCAAGCACTCCATTGCTGCTGAAATTGGCAAAATCGCCATCGAGAGCGGCGCATCCGAAGTGACTCGTGACCACTGCATTAAAGGATATATTGTTGCTACACCAAAGCGTGA
Organism: Paenibacillus sp. SN-8-1; assembly: GCF_050995535.1. Taxonomy (NCBI): domain Bacteria; kingdom Bacillati; phylum Bacillota; class Bacilli; order Caryophanales; family Paenibacillaceae; genus Paenibacillus; species Paenibacillus sp. SN-8-1. The sequence goes on along the minus strand of NZ_CP194782.1, from coordinate 1,118,916 downwards.
TAACAAGTTCCTTGTCAAATTTCTGAAGAAGAATGAGATTGATTACTCGCCTTACCAGCATTTAATGAATAAATGATAGAGATGAGCTTGAAATATCAAAAGCGGACCCACCTTATTGGCTTGCAGCTAGGTGGGTTCTTTTTATAAGCTTAGTATAGCCAGATTGGAGTCCTAATAGTATCGATTGATTACATGTCTACATAGTTAATAGTTTATTAGTTCCGCTCATCGAAGGAGGGATCAATGTGAGGATGGCTGTCTGTGGAGGAACAGGATTTATCGGGAGCGCTCTCGTGTCTTATTGGTTAGAAAAGGGCCATGAGGTCATCATCGTTACGCGCAAGATTCCAATTGCCGATCGAGAGAGAGCTGCTAATAATCCAAATTATATTACCTGGGAAGAACTTGAGAGATCACCAGGAGCATTGGAAGGCCTAGATGCGCTGGTCAATTTGGCAGGCTCTTCTCTCAATCAACGATGGACTAAGAAAGGCAAGATGAGGATTCTGAACTCACGCCTAAGCTCCGTTCAAGCGGTAACAGCACTAGTTAACAAGCTTCATAAGAAGCCTGGTGTTATAGTTCAAGGTTCGGCGGTGGGTATTTACGGAACCTCGCTGACGAAGGAATTCGATGAGAATAGTCCTACATTTAAGCAGGATTTTCTATCAGAAGTAACTTTGAAGTGGGAGCATGAGGCAGCATCCTTGGCGAACCAGGAAGTCCGCATGGTCACCCTGCGTACCGGTGTTGTTCTTGGCAATTCGGGAGGAGCCTATCCGCTTATGCGCTTGCCGTATCTGCTAGGTTTTGGCGGAAGAGTGGGAACCGGACAGCAATGGATGTCCTGGATACATTTGAAGGATATTGTACGGTTAGTCGATTACTCTGTGATGAACCCCGTAATCGCAGGACCCATCAATGCTGTAAGCCCATCTCCTGTAACGAATGATGAGTTCGGACGAACGGTTGCGAAGGTTGTCCATCGCCCCTACTGGTTCCCCCTTCCGGCTTTCTTGCTTAAGTCTATATTAGGAGAGCAATCCACACTGCTGCTTGATGGGCAAAGGGTTTTGCCACACAAAGCACTTGAGCATGGATTTACATATCAATTTCCAACCTTGCTGGAGGCCCTTTATGATTTAAAGGAACACAAATGATTAACTAGGGCGTATATGCAAACTATAAATTTCATGTAACCCCGAATGATCATCACCAGATGTTAAATTGCTATGCTCTGGGTAGCACGGACGGGTGCATCTTGGCGAGATTATTACAAAATGTACACCCGGAGTGTCAGATACATAGCTTGAAGCTTGTTGTAGCAATCGAGAATGTATTGCCAACTTCAAGTGGGTACTCCTTATATGGAGCGATAACCTCCCCTTGGAGCTTGGTCCCATTTCTTGACCCCAGATCTCTAATCGAGCATTTCCTGCCCTGGATGGTCAGCTCGACATGAGCACGTGATGTTCCAACTGTCTTCTCGACATACTGAACTACTTCCTCAGAGCGGCCGATCACAAAGCTGACCCCTGAAAGCACGATTCTCTCAGAAGTTCCACTTCCCTGCTCCACTCTTTCCAGGTAAGGAGTCTGAGGATAGTTATTCGCATCTCCCTGTCCATTAAGCAGAACTGTAGCTTGCCTTGATGAACCAAGCATCTCTGTCTTCCCGCTCAGCTGTTCGTAATAGTTTCTTCCAGGATTAAGTTGATCCTCATTTCTTATCCGTGGCACTTCATTGGTGACATAGCTTGAGGGACTATGTACACCTCCCCATGTTTCCTTATAATCAGGAATTACCTTGTCCGCTGAATGCGGGCTATTGTCTACACCCTGCTCTCGAATCAGAAATTGATCATTCCACCGCCATTCGGTCTCATTCCAGCCCTTCGAGCTTACCGTCTCTTCATTTGCTTTGTTATTCTCTGTCAGGAATTCATCCAGATTCCACTTCCCCCATCTACCTTGATCCCCAGCTGCCTGATCAGCGGAAGATTCGGTGTATCCTTTATTACCTTCTATATCGCCTTGCCTGGATTTAAATTTATTGCTGAAGTCAGTTAAAGACCTATGGCCGCTTAAGAACCAGATCACCCCAGCAATCATAAGAGCCGTGATCGCCCCGCATATATAGAGACCTGTGGTACCCGGATTATCAAGATAAATCAATTTCCACAGTAATGCCACGAAGAGTCCTGTCCCTAATAAAACATAGGTTCTAATTGAGGATGAGTTCCCGTCCTGCTTTGGCTCATCTGTCTCCATTGAGTTACCATCTTCAAGCTTCCTCAGATCCGGTTCATGAATAATGCCCTTCATTGGAGGGTCAAGCGAGGGCAGGCTTCTGCTTGACTCTCTCGCAAAAGGTTGGCTGCCTGTCTGACTTCTCCGGTTCATGAACAGCTCATGGTTAGAATTGAAAGCCCGCTTGGAATTCTCATCTTCAGAGTGATTCTCACCACCTCCAGCAAGAAGCTCCCGAAGGAGCTTTCTAAACCCGGCCAGAGAGAACAGGTCGCTTCCGCATAACTGCATGATTTTCTGTACACCCGTCCCCTCAAGTACTGATACCGAAGTGATCAGCTTCATGATTAAAGCGAGCAGCTGGCTCTGGATTGGCTCAGAGGTGAACTCTTCCTGTAGAGGAATGTACGTCAGGAATATTTTCCCGAAATTCAAGCTTCCGTCCACAAATATGTAATTCTCATTAAGCCAGTAATTCGATGGCTGTAACATATACTGCTTTGACTCATCCAGAGCATTAACCATTTGAAGCAGTAAAACGTAGAGCTCCGGCATGCTGATCTTCTCACTCTTCATACACTGTGAGAGCATTCTTTTTCCCGTAATATCGTAATGCAGAGTTACTTCAAGATCGATTTCCTTCACATCAAGTTTGAGCAAATGCGGAATAGATGCGGATGCGATCATACCACACTGTGCTCGGCTGAGTTCAGTGGACAAGAGTCCCTCTTCTGTCGAGAGCACCATAAACGTGCCGCCATTTCGAACGAAATCAGTCAGCAGACTAAGCAATTCAAGACCTCCTCTATACTTTACTTGTTACAAGTAGTAGTAAGCAGTCAACACGCCAGGCAATACCGCGAGCATAAAGGGAAAGCTCAGCATATCGCTCTCTTTGCTCTTAAGTGGTCCAAGCCCTCTAAGAATAATGGCTCCTAGTACACTGTTCAGTACTCCCCTTATCCTCTGAAAGACTTCTCTTCTCCAGATTAGAATCATGAGTCCGAGAATCCCGGCAAATACAATAGAGTAGACCAGAGAGGTCAAAGTGAAGCCAGTACCCATCCAAGCCCCAATACCTCCGAACAGCTTTACATCTCCGCCCCCAACTGCTCCGGTCCAATACAGCACTAGCATAATTCCGAATCCAATCACTGCTCCTTTGAGCCCAGATGCCAGCCCCATCCAGCCACCAGCCCACACCTGGTACGCCACTCCTGTTATCATCGCAGGTATGGTGAGCTTATTAGGAATCTTCATGCACCTGATATCCGTAACAAACGCAGCTAACAGAAAAATCAAACATCCCACAAATCCAAAGTCCATGAGGTCTCCTCCGATTACTTACTTCGTACTTCCTTTACCTGTCACCTGAAAACTATCCGTTGTCCGAACACCTTCTTCTGTCTCCAATACAAATGTCCAGGTTCCATGTGTGGTGTTCCCCGATATCAACCATTTCCATTCTAAATTGCCCGATGAGTCCGCTACTGCCTCACCCAAATATTTCGCAACACTCTTGCCGCTCTTATAGTACACAGTTAAAGTAACTTTACTGCCGGATTCGGCCCGTGCCTGAATTCGGGCCTGATTCCCTGTATAGGCGGGTTCGGGCTTGGATAAGACCACTGCCGCTTGACCCTTCTTATCTGGCCCCTCCTCCGTCCCGTTATCAGACTGTTCATCGGTATCCCCTATCCATAGCCGTTCCACAGCTTTGGATTGGAGTACAATCTTACCGGAAGTGAATGGGACCTTAATAGGCAGCTCATAGCTGACTTCTAGGCCGAAATACGGATTCTTCCCCTTTTTCAAATCGGGCACAACAACCCTGCTGACATGCAGTCTATCTTCATTAAGAATCGTACCCTCCATAAAAGGATGCAGCAGCGGCTTGATTACCGGATCGAGCACCGCTTCTGACAGCTGATTCTTCAAATCCTGCAACGGTTCATCTCCCTTGGCTGCGGCCTCTCTAACCCAATCCGAGAAAGGAGGCTGCATTTGCGAAGTGAACTTGGCAGCCCATTCAGATAATGACACTTTAGGCATCTGAAGGCTGACACCGCCTTCTTCTCCCTTATCCTGCTGTGATTTCACGACCAATGCGACAGGGTACATTGAAGCAGAAACTTGTTTCACCGCATTTGAGACCACATTACGCATTTGCGTAGAAATAACCGTCATCTGAACCATGTATATAAGAAAGAAAATAAATAACAGAAAAACAGGCAATACAAGCGATGCCTCAAGTACTATACTTCCCCGGACGTTACGCCAGCCTTTAATAAGAGTAGTCTGCTTTTTTAACTGCATAATACCGGTTCCCTTCCACCCGACCTTCCAGAACTCCGGACGCGTTCAAGGCTTTGGCTACACCAGGCAAGAACCAAAGTGGCATTGCAATCGTGATCTCACTCGAAATATAAGTGTTCCGCTGGTCAGGGTTAATTCCGGTATTAAGCCTGATCAAGGCGAGCATCCGGGACAGCCGCCCGTCACTTTGCCCATGAAGGAGCATGAATATTCTTAAATAATCCCGGTAACTAAGCTCAACTTTGAAATAATCGCTTAGAGGGATACTCCCTTTCTCGCATAGAGTCACCATATCCTGAATCGCATGTTCAATACCGTATAGCAGGGCCAAGGCTAGTATCAGCAAGGGATTTCCGGCCGAGCTGTTCTTAATGAAGCCTTCCATTGTTCTTACAGCCAATCTGGAAGCGAATATCTCTCCGTAGGCAGCCGCGATATTCCCGCCAGGATTATGGAAGCCATAAAGGATATACTCCATTTCCTGCTGCTCCGGCCCAAATTGATCGATCAGGCCGTTAAGGGAACCTGAGCCGCCTCCTTTCACAATTTCTTTTAGCTTCGTGACATCAAAGTGTTTAAAATAATCCGCAGCATACTCTGTCTGGTAACAATTATCTGTCAATCCGCTAAGGAGAGATGACATCGATCCATACAGGCTGTCCATATTGTCCATCGATTGCTGGCCGGACGCATAAGGATCACTGCCTGAAGAAGCCTGACCAGGGCTGCTGGAGCTGCCCTTGGCATTCAAATTTACGTTCTCATTGAAATATCCTTCCAGAGTATTGAACTCCTCTTGCTTAGCATCCATCTTCTCTTTGAGCCCTGATAACTGCTTAAGTATATTACCGGCTTGTTCAAGCTTTCCCTTGGCTTCCTGTTCCGTCTTCTTACGAGCTTCATCATAACTTCTATAGGACTCCAGCTGCTTCGATTCCTGATCGAGTGCTCCTCCTGCATCTACAAACTTTCGAAGGTAATTGTCCGCCTCTTGTCCTGTAGACACAATTGCATTCTTGATTGGCCCAGAGCTGCCTGCAATGCCAAGAAGAGATCCTTCCTGTGCTAAAAGTCCGCTTACCTGCCCATTAAGACGAGTGAAGCTTACTTTCTGATCTTCAATGTTCGTCTCCATTTGGGTGAGTAGATTCTCCGGAAGAAGGAGCTTTCTGCTCTGCTCACGAATCTTCCTGATCTCTTCGCTTCCAGCTTGGTCCCCTCCAGATACACCTGATCCTACCTGGTCATACCCGTTATTCGCAGAGCGATTCTCGGAATCGCTGATTATTTGCTTCATCTGGTCATTGATGAGCCTGGCCTGCTCAGCAAGCTCCTTGGCGGCAGGAAGCAGCTCTTGATGCTTCTCCGCCGCATTTCTCTGACCTCTGGTTACATGATTAAATACTTGTGAAACCCCGTTTGTATAGTATGAAATTTGTATGTCATACATTTTATCCATTGGCTTTCTTTTACTATCTTCCTCTAGCTTGGATTTATAATCTTCGAACTGGGCTGCCGCGTCCCTCGTGGTAGAGATACTTCCATTTAACGGCTCATCCGGAATCCAGGAGATTCCTCTGTTCGATATATATGATGAGAGCTCCTGGACCGCAGCTGCAGACTTTCGCTGATGGTCGACCAGCTGATTAAGCTTATCCTCACGCTCATCATAAAGCTTCTGAAGCTTTCCCATCACATCCACGGTATCGGAAGCTTCCTTCATCACGCTTGACATTGGCTTGAACTTATTCACGACTTCGATCGTGAAGTCGATAGGCGCTTTATACTTCATTTGTTCACGAATTTGCTGGGTGAAGACCGGGTGACTCCCCAGCGGCCGCTCCAGCTGCACCGATGAACTATCCAGCTTGGCCTTCATTATCGACAGATCATCGCTTCGGGAGAGCAGGTCGAACTCATCCTGAAGCACTTTAGTCATAATGTAATTCTCATCGGTTCCTCCATAAGCAAATAAACCGTAACGTTCAAGGAGATCCGGGTCATAGGCCGATAGAACGGAACGTACCGCGGCGTGTGAAATTTGCTCACTTTGTGCCTGCAGCGCAGACATCCGTGAATAATCAATAAATATGGAGACAAATGCAAAGACGAAAGCAAAGATAATAATCAAAAATACAGTTACCGCACCGCGTTCGGAGCGCTCCTTATGAAACATTCATGCCCTCCTTTCACACCTACGAATGGCCTCTACTTGGCATACTGCTTCAAGGCAGCTCCAGCCTCCTGCGGGCTAGCTCCCGAGCCCTTCCCGCTCTTGAACTTGGCAGTGTAGTACCTCCCCAGATCAACAGTACGGATCCATTCCGTTGGTTCAACAACATAGGAATCGGATCGTCCAAGCTGCTTCAGGTCGCTGCCCATGGCTCTTTCCAGCGGAGCTAAGTGAATCAGCCTATCCAGTGAAACAGTCACCTTCCTCAACAGCAGATTCCGGCTGTATTCCATCGTTCCGTTAATATGTGATGGCACCTCTTGACCGGTATGGCTTAGCTTGGTTACAGCCAGTGAATCACTCGTCCCACTTGAAGGCAGGGACAGAGTGGACGTCCGCTCAGCTCCGGCCAGGCCGAATAAAGCCTGCACCATAGAGTCATCCGTTAATCTCCAGTACAATCCGTCATGTTTGTCTGCTTCCACGGCACCCGTTCGGGCATCACGGTAGCTATTATCCCAGGTATTTGCCGCACGTTCAGCCGCAACCGCAGCTGTCTGCTGGAGAATCGAGGTCTGATACAAATACAGGCAGAGAAATAACAACAGCATTGTGCACATCAGAACAATGGGCATGACTAACGAAGCTTCAAGTGTAAAACTGCCATTTATATCTCTTTTCAGCCTCCTGATCATTTTCCATCCATGAATTCGTCCGTCTTCGATCCTGCCTTCGACAATAGATTCCTAACAATATTAGAGAGCTGTTCTCTAAAAATAACAGCGATGATTACAATTACCGCGATGATTAAGATAATCTCCAGCATCCCGAGGCCCTTCTCATCCTTCCACAGCTGCTTCATTCTCCCTTGGATTGTCGTTAACATTCTAATTCCTCCTAAGTTAAGTTCAATTAGTTAATATTCTTTACAAACTCATGGCCATAAAGGCCGGTGTTCCAACCAGAACAACAATAATCAAAAAGAGCAGCAGCATAGGGAACACGAGCTTGGACGAGGCCTGCTCACCGCGGGTTCGGCTAACCGCCTTCCGTTTCTCCCATAACGAATGAGATAAGTCCCGAAGAGCAAGCGCGAAGTCGCTCCCCCCTCGTCTGAAGTTAAGCAGCACAGCTGTGGTAAAAGCAGATACTTCCTGTATTCCGCAGCGCTTGCTGAAGCTCTCCAGAGCCTGCTGAAACGAATATCCACTGTCCATCTCTCGTGACATCTGGAGCAATTCGCGGTATAGCGGATGATGATCTTGATCCCGTTTGCGCTCAAGGCAATGCCGGATTGCCTTCTGCACTGTCTCCCCTGCGCCAACAAGCAGAATGATCTTATTAAGCAGCTCTGGCAGCTCCATAATGATCTCTTGTTCCCTTCTTACAACCTTCCGGTGTAGATCCGTAACCAGCGCTGCCGGAATCAACACTGCAAGCATTACCCCAATTCCAAATCCTGCTGGGTCCCCTCCCATAAGAAGAGAGAACATTGCGCCTGCGGCCAGTAGAAGCCATGAATAAGAAAGCATCTCCGCAAGAAATATAAGCGTGAGGTCACCCACTCTTCGTTCCCCGCACATTTTCTGGACAGAACGCTGTACTTTGAAAAAGAACATCGGGAATCGTCCGGCAAACCGCGCCCTATCCAGCAGATAGAGCATGGGAGGAGCCAGCTTCTGAAGTCTGAGGCCATCCATGTGGAACTCTCCACAGTCCTTATAAGTTCCGGCTGACTTCTTATACAGGAGTCCCCAGCTGACTCCAAGTGTACCGAGCAGAATTGTCCATATTAGCAATCAGTCAGCCTCCTATATTCGAATATTCATAATCTTATTAATCATCCAGAAGCATCCTCCGAACATAAGCAGAGCAATCCCCGATATGAACAGTCCGATACCACTGTATAAGGGCTCCATATAGTCCGGTGAGGAGAAGTTCATGAACAGCAGAAAGAAGATCGGTGCCCCAAGCAGGGCTTTTGACTCAAACCGCTTTTGAGCGATCATGACGGAAATTTCTTGGCTGATGTCCAGCTTCTCACTAATAATGCCAGAGGTCCGCCGCACAATCTCCACGAGATCCCCGCCCGTTCTTTTGCAGGTTGTGAACACATCGGCAAAATTCGTAATATCCTCAATCCCCGCACGCTGGCTAAAATCCTGCAGCGCCTCCTCCACAGGCTGCCCATACTCCATTCTTGTGCAAATAATATGAAGCTCGGAAATGAGATCATTTCGCGCATCGGGATATAGAAGACGCAGATCAGAGATCGCTTCCCGGAATCCATTCTCAACCGAACGCCCCGCCGCTAGCGAAGAAGAAAGGGAGTACAAAGCTTGTTTGAAGTGAAGGGACAGAGCCTCTCTTCTTCTTGTCAGAAGGTACTTACTCCAGATTTTCGGGGCGTATATGCCCCCTGCTCCGACTATTGCGGACAGGAACCAAACGTGAAAAAATATATAACCCACTGTAAAAAGCAAGATTCCCCCTACAATCACACTGATAAGCTTCTGACGGGACGTTAGAATGTGCACTTTATAATCCGGAAGTGTTACCGCATTGGCGCCACCATTCACAGCATTGACTCTACGCTGGACATGAACTTTCATCAGACAGACGCTCCCTTTCATACTTGTTGCCTGGCAGTCCGGCCATACTGAGCTTGGATGTATGGTAGAGAGAGTTATCCGTCGGCACTAGCCCTCCAAGAATACGCCCTCCCTGTTCCCCAGTCTCCTTAAAAACATAAAGCGAGTTCAACACCACTTCCCCGTCCCTCATGCCAATCACCTCCGAGATTTCAGTAACCCGGCGGGAGCGGTCCCTTAAGCGGGACAAGTGTACAAATATATCAATAGCCGAGCTAATCTGCTGCCTGACCACCTGGATCGGAAGCTCTGCTCCGCTTAAGACCATTGTCTCCAGCCTGCTGATCATGTCAGACGTACTGTTAGCGTGACCGGTTGAAAGAGAGCCGTCGTGCCCAGTATTCATCGCCTGAAGCATATCCAGCGCCTCCTGCCCCCGCACCTCGCCCACAACCACCCGGTTGGGCCGCATACGCAGAGATGACCGGATCAAATCCCGGACAGATATCTCTCCCTTGCCCTCCGTATTCGAATTGCGTGTCTCAAGCGATACAAGATTCGGAACGGTCGTAATCTGCAGTTCAGCAGAGTCCTCAATCGTAATGACACGCTCATCCGGAGGGATATACTGAGATAACGCATTAAGAAAGGTCGTCTTACCCGAGCCTGTTCCTCCGCTGACAAAGATGTTGTATTTGCTCCGGACAAGGTCCTGCAGCAGCACGGCCGCCTCTTCACTCAGTGATCCAGTAGCGACAATGTCATCCATAGTCATAGGTCGCTCCGGGAACTTGCGAATGGTCATGGTAGGCCCCTTCAGAGCGACCGGCGGAAGCACCACATTGACCCGTGATCCATCCTTGAGGCGGGCATCCACAATGGGTGACGATTCATTGACCACCCGGTTCACTGCCGATACGATGGACTGGATAATATCCTCAAGGCGCTCTCTAGATTCAAATTTCATATCCATCTGACTCACGCGCCCCTTGCGCTCGATGAATATTTCCTGGTGACTATTAATCATAATCTCCGTAATGGACTTGTCCTCCACTAGAGGCTGGAGAACATCCAGCCCCCGGAATGAGTCATAGACTCTGCGAACTACTTTTCTCTTCTCTGCCGCGGTTAAATCTTTGACATGCTCATCCCGAAGCACCCGGCGTTCGATATGTTCCATGAGTTCACTATCATTCATACTCGAAGTGACATCCAGGCCTGCTCTAATCTCACCGCGAAGCTGTCTGAACCACTCCTCCGTCATTCCCATCCCCCTCCTTCCACCGGTTCAGAACGACAGCCTGACACCTCCATAATTTGACCAGACAGCTTCATCAGATCACGCTGATATTCTGGAGAATGAAAGAGCTCCTCCCAGGAGTTCAACTGCTTCCAAGCTGGAACGTAAGGGAGTGTAAGATAGGGAACTACATTCCCCAGCGGAAGTTGATTCACAAGATTCCCGAGGCACCGGTTCACAGTAAAAATCGACTTCTGAACCAGATCTGCATAGAGATCCCCCCTCGTTCGCTCCAGGTGAGAGAGCCACCGGTCTGTCCTGTGAACAGCACCGATATCATCCGTGAGCAGCCAGATCAGCTGGTCGCAGCGCTCCAGCACTCCTTCCGTTCGTTCAGATGGATAACTGTCTGTATCTATCATGATAAGATCGTAGGTTCCACTCTCCGCCAGGAAGTCAATTAGCCGAATCGTATGCTCTTTAGTAAGTTCTAATAATTCATTTAAATTTGAGAGTGGCTCGAACATGGCCGCCTGAAGATGTCGATCGCGGATCACATAATTGGCAGATGACAGCTCAAGCCTGTCACCCTTATCTTCCGCTGCCTGCAAATCATAGAGAAGACGAGCTAACCCGGACATTTCATTCTCTTGTCTTCCAGAAGCTCCAGGGAATCCGCTGCCAGCCGTCTCCAGATTCAGATACAGCACCCCCAGTCCCTCTGAGCCCAGCTGTCTGCTAAGGTGTAGAGCTGTAGTCGACTTTCCGCTGCCCCCATTCACCGAGTAGACTCCGACTACCTTTGTTCTGCCAGCAGATGGGGTTATGAGAGGCTTTCGCTGTCCCTGAACAGCCGACATAATTGAAGTGAGCAACTCCTTAAGCGGCTGGTATTTGTGAAGCACAATAACACCATCCTGCACATCCTGCTCCCCTTCAATAAGACCTATTCTGGGAATCTGCCTGTCACCTGCCGGAGGATTCCAGGATTCCAAATATCTGGACTCCGCCACCACGGCATCCGGCACATCCCGGGCATCGAGCATTCTCTTCTGAAATGCTTCCACTTTGCTAAACGCAGTCACCCTTAGCTTCTGATTGAATTCACTGCAATTGACATAATGCATAAACGCTTCAATATAAAATTCATCCTGCACGGCTAGCACAATCCTTACAGGAACCATCCACTCATCCCCCTAATGAACAACAAAAAAAGCACCGCTCAAAAACCGATAACTCGGTTGATGAACGGTGCTTCCGTTGCCGTTGTTCCTTAAATTTACAGTTAGAATATCACATCTATACTAAGCTAGCAAGTCCTTATTATACATTTGACTAGCATGAACATCTGTTATTCCAGGAATCTCTCCCTTATCTCTTTAGTCGGGATCATGCAGGCATTGTCCTTGCCAAACCACCGATACCGGTTACGTGCAACAATATCATACACCGCATCCCTAATGAAAGAGGGGATCACGATGAGTCCATACCAGAGCGGCCATGGAAAAGGAAGCCAGCGCGCTAACTTCAAAGCTGCCTTAGAACGCGTGTAATAGTGCCCGTCTTCTATAAGTACAAATGTATTGTATGAATGAAGGGGCATCCCGCCTTCGGCTAGAAGTCTCTGCCCGGCGTCTGATTGCAGGGATGCGAACCGCAGACGGCCTGCACGATCACGCTTAATCAGGAACTTCGTGAGTCCTTGGCATAAATGACAGACGCCGTCCACAAGCACAATTGGCCCCTTATATGCCGGATGATCCTGCTGGCTCATTACCCTTCCCCCTCCCCTAAGATTAGATTAGAGCGAACTGTAAAACTTAACTCGGATTTGGTTAAAAATATAAATGAAGAGCGACCCGCTCTGTTATCTTCTTATCATAATAGAAAAAAGGCGCGAGGTTAATCCCCGCACCTTGTTTATCTGCCTAACGCCCGTGTCTATTTGGCTTCTGCTTTATCCAAATATTGTCCGTCTACGATCTGTTGTCCGATATCTCCGGCAAAGTTATCCATGCATTTGCAAATGAAATCTTTGCGGCAAATCGGGCAAGGACTTTGAAGAAGACGGCTAATGTTCGTAAGCTTCCATTCTGGAAAGCGATGATAGAACACGCGGCACTTCGTTCCATCGACCATTTTGACAATAAATTCGTACAAGCCATCCTTCTGGTTGCTGCTGGCTTCGGTCACGTTCTCAACAATTGGTCTGTAAGACATGCTCATCACCCGTTTAATTAAATTTCGATCTTTTTTCAGTACTTAGACATATTAAATAATTTTAGGCGGCATGTCAACTAAGCTAAGGACTGTAATTATTATTGGTAGCCGAGTTGCCTTTTATCCCGGTAGGGCATACATATAAATACCGGACAAATGCCCTTAAATACCGAGTTCCAATAAACATTAAAAAAATTAGCAATAAACCGTTTTCACCAAAAAGTTTCCCTAGACAAAAACTATTGTAGGTGTACAATATGAGTGAAAGCATGAATTTCGGATTAAATTATGAATGACTAAAGGGGTGATTCCAATGGAAGACATTCAAGAAAGCACGGCTGGGCGCTTACCCGGCTGGAGATCGAATCAAGGACTTCCGTCGCTTCCGGAGGCGCATCGCTCTCTTCGGATTCCGACCAACGCGAAGTGGTTCAGGAAGTTCCTCGCCTTCGCAGGACCGGGTTACATGGTGGCCGTTGGCTACATGGACCCAGGTAACTGGGCTACGGATATCGAGGGCGGTTCACGATTCGGCTATACGCTGCTGTCTGTTATTTTAATTTCCAACCTGATGGCCATACTTCTTCAGTCACTAGCTGGTAAGCTCGGAATTGTCACAGGGAAGGATTTGGCGCAAGCCTGCCGGGACAATTACTCCAAGCCGGTTGTCTTCGGACTTTGGATATTGTGTGAGCTGGCCATTGCCGCATGTGATTTGGCTGAAGTCATCGGGACCGCAATTGCACTCAATTTACTATTCGGACTGCCTTTGCTATATGGGGTAATCATAACCGCAGTTGACGTCCTTCTAATTCTGATCTTGCAGAATAAAGGCTTCCGATTCCTTGAGATCCTCATTATTGTGCTGATTGCAACGATTGCCGTATGCTTCGGAATTGACCTGTTCCTGACAAGTCCGGATATGGGTAGTGTCCTAACGGGTTATATTCCAAATGCAGAAGTGATCAGCAATCCGCAGATGCTGTATGTAGCTATTGCTATTCTAGGGGCGACGGTAATGCCTCACAACTTGTATCTGCACTCTTCTATCGTTCAGACTCGTCAATTTGATCAGTCCGCTATTGGAAAACGTCAAGCCATCAAGTATATGACCTGGGACTCGACAATCGCCTTAACCTTTGCCTTATTCATCAACTCCGCGATTCTCATCGTCTCGGCTGCAGCTTTCCATACCAGCGGTCTGACTGAGGTTACGGACATTGGCGATGCCTATCATTTGCTGACTCCAATTGTAGGGACCACCCTGGGAAGCGTCATGTTCGCCGTAGCCCTTCTGGCTTCAGGTCAAAATTCAACGCTTACCGGTACACTTGCAGGCCAGATTGTAATGGAGGGCTTCATTAATCTTCGCCTCAAACCATGGTTGCGGCGTCTAATCACCCGCTTGATCGCCATCGTTCCGGCAGTAATTGTAACAGCAATGTACGGGGATTCTGGTGTTCAGGACTTATTAATCTTCAGTCAGGTGATTCTCTCCTTACAGCTTCCATTCGCTGTTGTTCCTCTTGTGAAATTTACAAGCAGCAAAACGAAGATGGGCGAGTTCGCCAACAAAACCTGGATTAACATTCTAGCTTGGTTCGTTACAGGAATCATTATTACACTTAATATTTTCCTTCTGGTTCAGACTATTGCTTCATAAGTTGCAAATAAGCCCCCGCACTCCTCTAATAGGAGAACGGGGGCCTTCTTCTGTATCTAAACAAGAAAAAAACGACCTCTTTGCAATCTGCAAAAAGATCGTTCCTGCATTACGATATGCGGTCGAGAGGACTCGAACCTCCACGGGTATACACCCACTACCCCCTCAAGATAGCGTGTCTGCCATTCCACCACGACCGCGTGGTGTATCACTATTTTTCAAGCGAACACTTCATATTATATAGCTGCCAAGCACAAATGTAAAGTGGAAATTAAATGAAGCCACTTTTTGAACACTCCCGCCACTTAAAGAAGTGGAGGATTCCTGGGTGGTTGCTTCAATCGAAGCAAAATTAACCAGGCGATCCCTGCGGTTCCCGCAGTTCATGACCATGTTACTTTATACGGCAAGATTTTTAATATTGTGAGCGGCATTTTCATCGCGATCATGCGAAGATCCGCATGAAGCACATGTCCATTGCCGCACGGATAGGTTTTTCACATCTTTATTTTTACTCCCGCAGATATGGCACATTTGGCTCGTTGGAGTAAAGGTGTGTGCGAATTTTAACGTGCGTCCGTACCACTGAGCTTTATAAGTGAGCTGACGTTTAAACTCACTCCAAGACGCATCTGCGATGGATTTCGCAAGCTTATGATTTTTAAGCATATTTGCTACCTGTAGATCTTCAATGCTCATCGTTTGGTTTTCACGAATCAGCTTCGTAGATAACTGGTGCAAGAAGTCTTGGCGAATATTTGTAATTCTTTCATGAATACAAGCTACTTTGACTTTGGCTTTATGCCAGTTCGAGCCACCTTTAGTGCGACGACTCATTCGGCGCTGCCAGAAAGCCAACTTTTTCTCGTATTTGCGGAAAGCCTTTGGATTTGCAACTCGCATGCCATCTGAGCAGACCGCAAACTCTTTTAAGCCAAGATCAATGCCAATATGCTTATCGGCCGGAGGAAATGACTGCACATCTACTTCACAAACAAGCGATACAAAGTATTTGCCCGCCGCATTTCGGCGTACTGCAGCGGAAAGAATACGTCCTTCACATGCCCTGGAGTTGGCAAATCGAATCCATCCTAGCTTCGGAAGCTTGAGCTTATCCCCTTCAATTGCAATATTGCCATTCGTATATTTGGTGGTATAGCTTTGAACAGGATTCTTGCGGCTTTTGAAGCGTGGAGCCTGATTCTGCTTCTTAAAGAAGTGATCAAAGCTATCTGCCACATGGCGAACCGCCGATTGTAAGGCAATACTATCGACTAACTTAAGCCACTCAAAAGAAGCTTTAAGTGCAGGCAGCTGTGTGGCACAGGAGTTATAAGATAACCCCTTTCCGGTTGAGGCATAAGTGTCATTCCACAAGCCCAAGAAATGATTGAACACAAAACGACAACAGCCAAACATGTGATAAATGAGCTGCTGTTGCTCGGAATTTGGGTAAAATCGATATTTATAGGCTTTATGAACCAGCATGCCACACACCTCCTTGAATTGGGTTTATAGTTTATATTATAGCACATATGTTCTCTAAAAATGAGTGCTGCCGATTCATCTCCTCCCTGAAGAGGAAGGAGTGTTCTCGGCTACTTTTTTGATAAATTAGCACTCCCATTTCAATTCCAAAATTCTTACCAGCACCGTTGTTATCTACATAAAAACAGGAGGAGCCTTGTAAATAAGGCTCCTCCTGCTTCAAACAATGATGCGGTCGAGAGGACTCGAACCTCCACGGGTATACACCCACTACCCCCTCAAGATAGCGTGTCTGCCATTCCACCACGACCGCATATGAAATTAAATGGTGAGCCATGAAGGACTCGAACCTTCGACACCCTGATTAAAAGTCAGGTGCTCTACCAACTGAGCTAATGGCTCTTACTAAGAATGAAAGTGGTGACCCTTAAGGGATACTCATTCTTCGAACGAGACTGCGATGAATTCCTACCGAAGCAATTACTCCGACGAACCCTAATGGGTTCTCATCCCCACTTGAAGCTGTTAATGAAGGTGGTGACCCGTAGGGGATTCGAACCCCTGTTACCTCCGTGAAAGGGAGGTGTCTTAACCCCTTGACCAACGGGCCATGTTTTAGGTATTTCGAGTTGCTCTCGTGTGACAACAAAAATGAGTATATCAAAAACGGATAAGGCTGACAAGCTTTTTTTTATAACATTTTTGATAAAGATGAATTTTTGCCAAAAAACGAACTCTAGGCGGTCGGAAATTAACCCATAGACACAGGACTAATCATGAATCACGAATATCGTCCAAAGCTCATTCATCCACAAATTGACCTTGCAGATAGAACATGAAGCTGCCCCCCCCCTCTTAACCTGACCCACTCAGGTTAGAAGGACAAAATAAAAACAGGGGATTCTAAACTTAGAAGCCCCTGTTCGTTATGTAAGATCATGATATGTGAATTATGGCGGAGAGAGAGGGATTCGAACCCTCGCACCACTTACGCAGTCTAACCCCTTAGCAGAGGGTCCCCTTATAGCCACTTGGGTATCTCTCCAAATAGAAATGGCTCCCCGAACAGGACTCGAACCTGTGACAACTCGATTAACAGTCGAGTGCTCTACCAACTGAGCTATCAGGGAACAATAATTTATACTTCAATTAATTTATCATGATGGCTTAACAAAGTCAAGGAGTTTAGGGATAACTGCCTCCTGGAAATTATTGAACATCATGTGAAAGACCCAGCCTACAGGCCAGGTCTTTGTAATGGAAACTCAGGAATCCTTTCTGTGGTGATCCAGACCGATAATCATAATGATGAGCACAAGCAGTTGAATAAGCAGTTCAGCACTCATGGTGCCTCTCCTCCATTCCATCCGCAAAATACTCCTTCGGTCCAGCTCTCCTCTCCCCAGGGCTATTCCTTGTACGTTCCCACTATCATGTATATGTAAGACATGTTCACTTATGAGCACACAAGTCGCTTAATAATGTAAAATATATCCTAAATTCCTTTGCCACCTAGCGGGTTAAGTTTAATTTGTTCTATCCCAGTGATGAATGGCTTGGCTCTTTCAATAAGCACTCTTGCCTCCTCTAAGGTAAGCGAGGCTTTATGGGCTGATGGATCGTTCCATATTTCGGTCACCCAAATGCTATTCGTCTCGTTATCTGGAATGTTAACCACATACAGGTCACAGCCCTCCACTGATTCCATCCCACTTGCAACTGCAAGCAGTAAATCAACCAAGGCGTCACGTTGACCTTCATGAGTCTTGAATTTTGTATATAATCCAAATTTGCTCATACTTATCCTCCTTTAGGTAACATAGATCAACTTTCTTTCTTATTCGAGGTCTCCATCCCACATTCCTTGCTGTAAAGCTAACCTGATACTATATAGATTGAACCTAAGAATTACCCATAGGTAAGAGAGAAACTGAATCTTAAGAAGCAATGCATTCGCCTATGTGACCGGAGTTTCACCTTATTAAATCCTGGGGATAGTGATCCTTAAGGCCATTCACTTCGCTGCCTTATGATCGATATTCCTACTTATATAGGCAAAATAAAAAGAACCCTCATCTCCGCCTCTGGAAACCTGGTTCTTGTGTTTGATCAAGTACATCTTCTCATGTTTGGTTTTGGTCTTCCTTGTTCTCATATCTGTAAAAACAAAGGGGCTTCTTCCGGCCTCAGGATTGCGTCTGCCTTCACGGCTCAGCTTGTCTCTTTGCTTCTTGGCATTTGATTTGGCCAATGGGATCACTCCTCATTCTTGAATTGATCTCAAGTATATCACGGGCGATCGTTGACTGAGAATATTAAAGTTCTGCCATCCTCAAGGTTCCAGAGCATCTTCCACAGCGATAGCGGCCAGGATCAACCTTTCGCTTGCGCAAATATTCCATCCGGCAGCGTGTACAGACCAGCTTGTAGCGGTATGGCTGTGATCTTCGGCCAGAAGTACCCGGCAGCGATTGGCAGTAGCGGCTGCCCTCGACCTTGTGCAGTAAGGCCTTAAACTCAGGATCTCTATGCTGGTACCCTCTTCCTGCCAAATGCAGGTGATAGTGGCACAGCTCGTGCTTGATAATCTTCTCGACTTCCTCTCTTCCGAAGGCTTCAAGCTGATGAGGATTGATATCAATATGATGGGTTCTCATGAAATATCTGCCGCCTGTCGTTCTAAGCCGCGCGTTGAAGGAAGCCTTATGCCGAAACGGCAGACCAAAGCTGTGTAGGGATATCTCCTCTACCCATGCCTGCAGCTCATCGTTAGTCACAGGTATCATCTCTCCTTTTTTGCCGTCCAGAAATCCCGGTACATACACTTGAATTTTAACTTCTGATTACGCTACACTGTCAAGTAGGAATCATTGGAGGGAGTCATCCATTTATGCAGACTATGCGTTACGTCATTTTACAATTAGATCATGAACTGCAATTCGTGGAAATGCCCGCGGATTATGCCTATCAGCTGAGCGCTTTGAATCTTCGCCTTCACAAGGAGATTGCCAAGCTGACAGCTGAGCAAATTCCCGCTCTTCCCAAAGCGGTAGCTGAGTGCGACCGGCTTGATCTGCTTGAAGAGACTAGCCACATCACCAGTGGACTTGATTACATCAACACATTAGAAGCTTCATTCTCTTCGATTAAGGAGACCAGCTATCCTCTTATCTCGCTGCTAACCGAGATCCGCGCTCTACAGGCCCAGCTCGAGCAGTGGTACGAGGAAGAGGCAGAACAATCCGTGTAGGACCTGCACACTTCCGGGCTTCTCCCCATATGCTATGCATATTAAGGGAATCCGACAGGAGGTTGAGCCTTTTGCCAAAATGGCTCTGCAATCAAATCATGCGGGCTTTTCATAAGAAGGACCGGCGCCAGATCAAGCTGCTTAACGAGTGCTGGTTCTTCTACTACAATCGCTCCGAAGACAATCATAAGGCAGGTCAGCTGTAATCATTGACAGTTCCTAAGAAGCCATCTCTAACGCCGTTACGGCTTAGTGATGGCTTCTTGTCTTTAAGAGAGATACAAGGGTGTAATTCCATATATTAGGTGGATAGGTACTGCTAAGCCAAAAAAGAACGCTATGCCTAAGTCCTGCCGGACTTGCCTCAGATAAGCTGAATATCTCATCAAAAAGAAGGTTGTCCACGGCAGATCAACTGCCAGAAGACAACCTTCTGTGTGCTTATATTCTAGTTCTTCTCGGGATCACGCATCGTCAGGCCAACCCGGCCTTTCTTCACGTCCACGTTGAGAACCCAGACGGTCACATTATCACCAACGGATACAATATCCATAGGGTGCTTCACATACCCGCTGCTGAGCTGCGAAATATGAACAAGCCCATCGCTCTTGATCCCGATATCCACGAATGCGCCAAAGTCGATTACGTTACGTACCGTACCCTGTAGCTTCATCCCAGGGACAAGGTCCTCAATCTTCAGTACATCCGTACGGAAGATTGGCAGCGGCAGCTCCTCACGGGGATCACGCCCCGGACGCTGCAAGCTCTCCAGGATGTCTTTCAGTGTGGGTACACCCACGCCAAGGCTCTCAGCAAGCGGCTCGGGCTGGAGACTCGACAGCTGGGCAGCCACTTCTTTGGAGCCCAGCTGCTGCGGCTCGATATTCAGCTCTTTAAGCAGGCGGGTGACCACCGAATAAGATTCCGGGTGAATCGGCGTGCGATCAAGCGGATCGCTTCCTCCCGGAATACGCATAAAGCCAATGCACTGCTCATAGGTCTTGGCTCCAAGACGCGGAACCTTCTGAAGCTGCTTGCGGTTCGTGAACTTGCCGTTCTCTTCGCGGTACTTCACAATGTTCTTCGCCGTTGTAGCATTAACACCAGAGACATAGGACAGTAGTGACGGGGATGCGGTGTTCACATCCACACCGACATGGTTAACCGCAGATTCAACGACCGTCTTCAGGCTCTCCTCCAGATGCTTCTGGGAGACATCATGCTGGTACTGGCCGACCCCAATGGCTTTGGGATCGATCTTAACGAGCTCGGCCAGAGGGTCCTGCACCCGGCGGGCGATAGAGACCGCGCTCCGCTCAGCGACGTCGAGCGCGGGGAACTCCTCCTGCGCGAGCTTCGATGCGGAGTAGACGCTGGCCCCAGCCTCGCTGACGATCAGGTAAGCGAGCTCCTGCTCTTGACGTTCGGCGATGATTTCAGCGACGAACTGCTCGGATTCGCGCGAAGCCGTTCCGTTCCCGATGACAATGAGCTGAATGGCGTACTTATCAATCAGCTCATTAAATTTGGCGGCAGCTTCGCGCTTCTTGTTATGCGGCGGTGTCGGATAGGTCACTGCCACCTCAAGCAGCTTGCCCGTGTCGTCGACAACGGCAAGCTTGCAGCCTGTCCGGTAGGCGGGGTCCACGCCAAGGACGTTCTTGCCCTTCACCGGCGGCTGCAAAAGCAGGCTGCGAAGGTTGCCTGAGAAGATCGAGATGGCCTGATTCTCGGCCTTCTCCGTCAGCTCGGCTCTTACCTCACGTTCAATGGACGGAGCAATTAACCGTTTGTAGGCATCTTCAATCACGGTATGAAGCGCAGCCTCTACCGGAGAATGCCCTTTGATGATTTGGCCGGCAATATACTTGTGAACCGGCTCTGCCGGGACATCCAGCGAGACTTTCAGCACATTCTCACGCTCGCCCCGGTTAATAGCCAGAATACGATGCGGCGGCATCTTCTTGGCCAGTTCCCGGTAGCTATAATACATCTCATAGACCGATTCTTGTTCCGCATCCTTCGCTGCCGTATCAATCATGCCATGATCGAACGTATATCTGCGTACCCAGGCTCGAACCGAGGCATCGTCAGCAAGGATTTCAGCCACAATATCCATGGCTCCCTGTACGGCTTCCTCTGCAGATTCCACTCCCTTGTCCACGTTGACATAGCTCGCAGCCTCAGCTAGCAGGTCACCCTGCTTAGGCTGGGATAAGAGCCATTCGGCCAAGGGCTCAAGTCCCTTCTCCTTCGCTACACTCGCGCGCGTCTTGCGCTTCTGGCGGTAAGGGCGATAGAGATCCTCCACTTCCTGCAGCTTGCCTGATTGCTTAATTGCAGCAGCCAGCTCCTTCGTAAGCTTACCCTGTTCATCAATAATTCGGATGACTTCACGCTTGCGTTCTTCGAGGCCGCGCAAGTAGGCTGCCCGTTCTTCAATATTGCGAAGCTGGTTCTCGTCCAGCTCTCCCGTCATTTCCTTCCGGTAGCGGGCAATGAACGGGATCGTATTCCCTTCGCCCAGCAGCCCGATCGTTGTGCGTATTTGTTTGACGGAGATCTGCAGTTCCTTGGCGATCTGCTGAATAATCCGCTCTTGCTCTTCCGCTTGCACATCCTGAGGCGTAACTTCCGCCAACGTCTCGATATCTGACAAATCCAATCCCTCTTTCTCTAAACTATATGTAACTTATTATCACAAACTTCAGCTTATATTGCCAGCCGCCTAATGCCCCAAATAAAAAATGCGCCCAAGTCTCCCCGGCGCACCTTTTATAATCAGGTCATGTTTTAGTTAGAAATCAATCAGTCCCACACTGATAAGCAATGACTCATCCACCTTCTTCATCGTCTCTTCATCAAGGTGGGTGATCTTGTCAGTCAGCCTTTGCTTGTCAATGGTTCGTATCTGCTCCAGTAAAATGACGGAATCCCGGTCAAACCCGTGTGTAGCCGCTTCAATCTCAACATGAGTCGGCAGCTTTGCCTTCTGAATTTGAGCCGTAATCGCAGCAACTATGGCCGTTGGGCTGAAACGGTTCCCGATATCGTTCTGGATAATAAGCACCGGTCTTACCCCTCCCTGCTCGGAACCGACAACAGGTGAGAGGTCAGCAAAAAATACGTCACCGCGCTTTACGATCATGTTCACACCCCGCTTACTAGCCGGTCCAGAGTACTGTCCGCATCTTCCTCCGCGTGGAACGCTTCAGAGGCCATGGTCAGGTTAATCTTCGCCATCTCCATGTAACCGCGCTGCATGGACTCACGGATGTAACGCTTCTTCCGCTCGTTCAAGTAGAGCTTCATTGCCTGCCTAATAAGTTCACTGCGGTTGGAATTCTCCAGAGCTACAATCCCATCCACTTCTTGCAAAAGATAATCTGGCAAGCTGATCATGATTCTTTTGGTGCTCTGCATATTGGCCAATTACTTTACACCCCCACAAACCTTTCGACCTTCTTCCCTAGGACCAGTATATCATTATCCAAGGAAATTTATACAAAGGAATATATGCTCCCTGTATATCAAGTATGCTGCATCTCATTATAAACGGAAACTACAATGGCGTACATACCATTTGTCATTTTCCAATTACTTGATATATTCGGGATGCTCCAAAACAATTCCTTCATACCGGTAAAAACTTTAGGGTAGTAAATTACACTTGGCCGGGCACAACCAGCGGATTCACCCTGAGTTCAGGCACTCCTGAACGTGTGTAAAGCCGCGGTATGCGGTGAGCCAGCATGCAAATAATCTCGTAGGGGATGGTGCCGAGCTCTGAAGCCAGTTCGCCTGCGGTGATGGTCTCTCCGCCCTGCTGACCTATGAGGACAACCTCTTCTCCAGCTTGAATTTCCTCTGCCATACCGGCAAAAGTTTGTAATGATACCATACACTGGTCCATGCAGATCGTTCCAACGACAGGAACGCGGCGTCCGCGGATCAGAACCTGCGCCTTCCCCGTCAGCATACGTGAATAGCCATCCGCATAACCGATCGGAAGCGTACCAATCAGCTCCTCGGATTCAGTCGTATAGCGTATTCCATAGCTGATGCCTGAATGCGGGGGCAGCGTCTTGACGAAGACAACCTGTGTTTTCAGCGTTAATACCGGGCTTAGCTTCACCTTAGTCTGCTCGACCTCTTCCGAAGGATATAGACCGTATAGAGAAATACCTATACGAACCATATCGCAAGAGATCTGCGGCATATCTACGGCGACAGCACTGTTGCCCGTATGTATAATCGGGATCTCATAACCTTGCTCCCGCAGTGCTTCGCACGCGCCCTGAAAACGTCTGTACTGCTCCAGTGTATAGGTCTTATCTTTCTCATCTGCCGTCGCAAAGTGGGTAAATAAACCCTCTACCTCCACATGCGGTACTGCCATCGCTTCACCGACAAATCGGGTCAGCCTCTCACCGGGTAACAGACCCAGCCGTCCCATTCCCGAGTCCACTTTAATATGAACCTTAAGCTTATGCGGGAATTGGGAGGACTTCATTTCCTGAATAGCCGTCAGCACATCGTCACTGAACAGAGCAATCGTTACATCGTTCTCCCAAGCCACCTGAACACCATGCGGCGGCACATACCCGAGTACCAGGATGGGCAGCGTAATGCCTGCCTGCCGCAGCTCCAAAGCTTCATCCAGAAATGCTACGCTAAGATAATCAGCACCCACGCGCTGCATTTCCTTGGCTACCTGGACAGCCCCATGGCCGTAAGCATTAGCTTTAACACAGGCCAAAAGCTTCATACCTTCAGGCAGAGCCTGACGGAATGCCAAATAGTTGGCTTTGAGTGCGTCCAGATCAACTTCTACTTGGGTGGGTCGATAGTTTACTTGCAATGAGGTCACCTTCTCTAATGTTTGAAAATCCATTAACACAATAAATTAATGTTAATGTTCGCAAGGATGGCTGTCAATTGCGATAGAGAAACCTTTTTCTGCAAATAAACCCGCTAACCGGGAGAAGAAACCGAATAACACTCCACTTTCATCAGCAGATAAAAAAAGAGGACGGAAGGACGGTGTGAAGGGAAGAGGATCATTCCTCCCAACAGCCGTTATCCGTCTACCTACTATTATTTACCCGGTTGGTCCTGCATAGAAGCGGCAATCTTGATCATTTCATTTGCTGGAAGGTTGTTGCTGGTCAGATTGAATTCAAGGCCATCCACTGTCCAGGCCAGGTTCTGCGTCTCTTGATCTGAACCCGTCAGATATCCCCAAGTGAAGCCTAGATCGATAACCTGACCATTTGCCGCTAAAGATACTGAACGGTCTGCTGCTCTGCCCTCGGTCAGTGTATATTGGTATGTTCCATCATAACGAAGCAGTACCGCACTGTTCTCACTGCCTTCGACGACCTTCTCTTCTTTCTTGGCTACCCCCTCAGGAAGGTAGGTTGGCATAATGACCCCGAAGGTCTCACTCAAAGCAGGAAGCTTGGCAGAATCCCCAGCCGCCTTATTGTCCTTGTCCCCAGGCTCAGCTGTTGTATCCTTGGTGCTCTTGGACGCATCAGCCGCTTGGTTCTGATCCGGGGTCTTCTCGACTAATTGTCCGTTCTCGTCCACTTCCAAAATCGTGCCCTTGGAGTTCGGCGTAGAAGCATTTTTCAGGTTCTGCTGCATATCGAATGACTTTTTGTCAAAACCGGCATCGAATTTGAACTTGTCAAACTTCACTTCAACGACGACATTAGCGCTCGAATCTGAAACCTGGACCTGTTTTGGAGCATAGTCCTTCTTGTTCAGCCAAATTTTCTGACGAACCAGGGTCTGGGTGTTATAATTGGCAGCCACATCAAAAACATAGCTGTCCTTATCATCCACAAACTGACGGGAAGTGTCGTTCAGAATGCTGCGAACCAAGGTCTGATACAGATATACCTGTCCTTGATTCTCCGGCCAATCGCTCTGGAAACGGAAGCTCTTGTTCAGGCTCGGTGTTAGCACGTACACCCCTTGATCGTTGCGAAGCACAATCTGGGTCACATCTTTTTGCGCGTTCGTTAAAGCAATGCGGTAATAGGACGGGTTCTGATACCATACCTCCACCCGGTATTCTTGAGGCTTCTCGCCGGTATGTAGGGTCATCGTTCCCGTACCTTCATAACTTTCCATCTTTGTAACGACTTGATCCAAGTCTTTGACAACATCAGCAGAATTCTTCGTTCCGCAAGCAGCCAGCAGCATGCTGAAAGCTATCACCATGGTTAGCACCCATGTGATTCGACGCATGGTATCATCCCCTTAGCCCATATGAATTTTCCTAAACTTGATACATGTCTATGTGAGAACTTGGACGATTATGCGGACATGTTTGACAAGCCGGGACTTTACATAGGAGCTTCAAAAAACTACCAAAACAAAAAAGAAACCCTAGGTCATCAATGACCCGGGTTTCTCTACAATAAGGAAGCCAAATGACTTCCCCTCAGGTTGACAGCATATTCTGGGCTTCAGCAGCTGACTGGCGGCTTGTTATGTGACGTGCGCTGCGAGCTACCAGTGGTGTCTGTGGTGTCTTCTTCTAGGCCGTTCCAGCAGAATAATGGCAAGCAGATCGAAAAGGACCAGAGGCAGAATCAGGGGTGCAAAAGTGACATGAGCCTTCGTATCCTTACCGTGCAGCGAGGAGGTATTCAAATACAGCCGCTTGCCCGATACTTTTACAATAGTTCCGTACAGGATACTGCCTGTCTTGGTCTTGATCTTAACCCGTTTGTTCAAATACTTGCGAGCTTTCGCATGATTGGACAATTTTGCCATTGGTTATCACCTCCACAGGGGTTCATGTCTCAATTTACGCAGTCATAAGCCTGTTGGTGTGGGCTGGCCTGTAATATCTCACGCAAATTCATATCGACGCGTTCTCGCTAAGAGGTCACGCCGGGCTTCCGAACCGCCTGCTGCCCAGTCTTCGCTGCCCTCTGAAAATGAACCCCTACCACCCATTTACCAAATGGGAGCTTCGCCAGTATCCACGTAAAGAGGCTGCACATCACCATACATAATATAAAAGCGATCAGGGTGCGCAGGGTGATACTCCATTCCGCGAACAAGCTGCCTTCCAGTGTATAAGCAATCCGCAGGACCCCGGCATGCATCAGGTAGGCTCCATAAGATAACACACTTACTCTAGTAAGCATTCGCAGCAAGAGCGGATTTCCGCTAGTCTTCATAGCCATCGCAATCCGGTAGAGTACAAATATGGAACTGGTCAGGAAAACAACCATAAGCGGCTGCAGCAGGGCAACTCCGTTAAAATTAATATGCAGGCCGTCCTCTCGCTGAAAACCATTCACGAGCCGGTAGAAAAAGTAGGCTGTGAAACCGATAAATACCGGCCAGTAGAGACGCTGTCCCTTCCTAACCCATAACTGCCATCTGGTAACGTTCATCCCGGCAGCCGCGCCCAGCAGGAAATAAAATAAATAATAGAGCACATTCCGGTCCGCATAATTGGTGAACAGCGGGGTAAGCACTGAAATATCCGCTGCGGTGAACAGACCCCCGATCATTCCGATGAGTGGCATTAGCCCTATATAGGCTGCCCCTGCTGCGGCAACGACCCATGGACGAACCGATGGACGCAGACGATCAGATATTCCCCGGACGACATACCGGAACAGCGGGAACAGCAGATAGAACTGGACCATCATGAACACATACCATAAATGAAAGCTTGATTTCCCCGTGATTAACCTCTCCCCAGCAGCTAAGACCTCGTGAAGCTTCGCTCCCGGAAGGGCATGGTTCAGGAACATATAAAATACGGACCAAATGAAGAAGGGAGCTCCAATGTCCTTGATTCTTTTACCTAGAAAAGACAGATAATTCAGCTGGCCGTCATAATTATAGAAGAGTACCATTCCAGTAATAAAAATAAATACGGGTACCGCAAATTTCGAAAGGATCACGAGCAGCGCCAGCAGCGCGCCGTCGGCAAGTCCAGTCTCCTTCAGGTAGCCATAATGGGCAACCGCATGCTGAAATACAACCCCCGCAAAGGCAATCCCTCTAAGGAGTTCAATTTCTAGTATTCTTTCTTTCGATATCCGAGTCATCACACGCTCCTATTCTGTTACTCTGAATTCGCTTATCTATTATAACAGGATTGTCCTAACTTCAAGTTCCCCGAATAAATGGAAATAGGAAAAGGAGCCGTCCCAAAGTCATAAGACGGCCCCCTATTTGTCTAGGAGTTCGGTTTGTGTTCGAAAGACTCCGAGAACGAACGTTGCTCCCATCGCTGTTGGTTTTGGATTTCTAGAATGAGTGTTAAGCGGATGAAATCCAAAACCAAAGGCGACCGCTAGCGCTTGTCCGCAATCGTTCGTCTCTCCGCAGGCTTCGACGAAATTGCTCCAAAAAAACAAACAAATAAAAGCAAAAGAAGCCGTTCCTTTACTTGCCTTTGGAACGGCTTCTTTGCAAGAGATTAGTCAGGTCATCTTGGCTTACAATACGTTAACCATTACCTTCACAGCTGCTTCGCCGGAACCAGCACTTCCTGCTTCACTTTCTCACGGCGTGAGCCCATGAAGCTGTAAATGACCGGCACGATAAGCAGGGTAAGCAGAGTTGAACTGACAAGTCCGCCGATCACCACCACCGCAAGAGCACGGGATACTAATCCGGCCTCGGTGGATAGGGCCAGAGGAAGCAAGGCCCCAACTGTCGCAATAGCTGTCATCAGAATCGGCCGCACGCGGGTAACCCCGGCCTCAATCAAGGCCTCACGTCTCTCCATCCCCTTCTGTTCATTCTGCTTCACACGGTCAAGCAGCACGATCGCATTGGTTACCACGATGCCGTTCAGCATAAGAAGTCCAATCATAGCCGACATTCCGATCGGTTCACCTGCCAGGAACAACCCGCCAATCGCTCCAATGACAGAGAACGGAATGGAAGCGAGAATGACAAACGGCAGCATCGCCTGCCCGAAGGCCAGCAGCATCACGAAATAGACAAGCACAATGCTAATCAGCAGGGCAATCCCCATGTTAACGAAGCCTGCATTCATTTCCTTGGCGGCACCTTCAGAGGTCCAGGAAACTCCATTCGGCAGCTTTAGGGCATTGATGGCCGCGAAGGCATCACTACTAACTTTGGCTGAGTTGTTATCGGTGATAGCCGCGTAGACCTCCATATATTCTTTCTCGTCCAAATGGGCAACCATGGTCCGGCTTTGGACCTTCTTGATCTTACCCAGATCCCCAAGCTTCACATGTTGGCCCAGCGCACCGGTTACTTCCTGCTCTCTCAGCTGCTCGGCAGATCCCGTATGGCCCGTCTGCAGCTGTAGGATTACATCGGATGGCTTATTATTAATGTCCATACTTGCAATGGTGCCCCCGGTAACCATCATTCTGAGGCTTGAGGCAATCTGGGCTGGAGTCAGCCCATTCTCGGCCACTCGCTCATGATTCAAATCAATCGCAATTTCTGGCTTCTCTCCTTGAGCTGAGCTTCTCACATCCGCCAAGCCATCAATCTTGCGGATCGCGGCTGCAATTTGATTGGCTCCTTCCACGATCGATTCCTGATTAGGCCCATTGACGATAATGCTCAAATTGTTCCCGCCGATCCCACCAAGACCCACTAGTACAATACTTTCAGCGCCCTTGATATCGGTGAATTTTTTCCGAAGCTCTTCGCCAATTCGGTTCGTATCCGCTTCCTCAGTTACTTTGAAGGAGACACGTCCATCTTCATTACCTGCGCGAATAAAGGTTCGTTCCACTCCCGGTTCAGCCTTGACTGCCTGCTCGACCGCTTTAACAACCTTCTGCGTTACGGCACCATTCGTCCCTACCGGCATCGTGACATCGACATTAAAGTTGGTCGGTTTATCCGAGGGCAGGAAGTTAAAACCGATTGCGCCCGCAGCAGGAATTGCCATACTTCCAGCAAGAAGGACAATCGCCAGAGAGAGCGTCACAGCCCGGTGACGAAGAACTCCTGACAGCATTCTGCGGTATAGCTTCTGCAAGCCGCCCTCCTTATGCTCCCTGTGCTTAATCTTAAGCAGGAACAGCCTCGACATGAGCGGAACAATGGTCACCGCGACCAGGAGCGAGAACAACAGTGAGATCACAATGGTCCAAGCTAACGGCACGAAGAACTTACCTACAATTCCCGGCACGAATGCCAGGGGCAGGAAGACCGCTACCGTCGTAAGCGTTGAGGAAGTGATGGCTGATGATACCTCTCGGGTAGCCTGCTCGACCAGCTCCGAATCCCGTTCCTGAGCTCCACGTACCCGGCGGAATACATTCTCAATGACTACAATCGAGTCATCCACTACCCGCCCGATCGCTACGGCGATTCCTGCAAGGGTCATCATGTTCAGTGTATAACCCAGCTGGTTCAGTACGATAAATGAAGCCAGCATCGACAGCGGTATGGAAATTACAGCTATCAAGGTGGAGCGCAGGTTGCGCAGGAACAGCAGCGTTACCGCAACAGCCATCAGACAGCCGAGCAGCACTTCCCGCAGCATGCCATAGACTGAGTGCTCTATATCCTCGGATTGATCCAGCATCAATTCCTGCTTGACCCCGGCGGGAATCGCAAGACCTGATAACTTATTCTTGATCTGCTTAACCATCCCTACGGCGTCATCTCCACCCTTCGACAGAACGCTGATTGTTACTGCCGGCTCCCCGTTCATATGGGTAATGGTCTCTTCGGGCGCACGATAAGTAATATCTGCGATCTCACCCAGTGTAAAGGAGTTCAGCTTGGCTTCCCCTTGTGGTGTACTCTGGGGCATAGCCGCTGCGAACAAACGAATATTCTTGATATCTTCGACGGATCCCAGTGTATCATCCATACGAACAGGCAAAATCTGTGAAGGTGTCTTGATGTCACCAATCGGTATGTTCACATGATTCGCTGTAATCATCTGCTGGACCTGATCGAGGGTAAGACCTTTCTCTTTCAGTCTGTCCGGTTTAATCTGTATGTATATTTTCTTATCCTGAATGCCCTTCACTTCGACCTGACCAATACCCTCTACGGCTTTAACAGCCGGAACAGCTTCATCCTCCACGAACCGCTGCAGCTTCTCTTGGTCTGCTCCGCTATAAGCTACAGTATAGATCTCGGGATCAAGCTTCTCGCTGAAGAAGACAGGCTCACCTGTGCCTTCAGGGAGCTTGGCTTTGGAGACGACGTTACGCGCTTCCTCCTCAATCTTGTCCATGCTCACCGACATGCTGGTTTTGATAACGCCTGAGTATGCATTCGGTGCTCCCCAGGTATATACGCCTGTGACCCCATCAATATTTCTGAATTCCTTCTCAAGAACCTCACCCACGTCTCTTATGGACTGCTCAGGTGATGCCCCAGGATACACGATATTTACATGCAGATAAGGGATCTCCACATCCGGGTACTTCTCCATCTTCATTTGACTGACCGCATAGTAGCCTCCTGCAGCCAGTAACACTACCAATAACAATACGGCAGTGGCATTCTTCATACTAAAACGAATTATTGAATTCAATTCCTTCTTCCTCCCCAAAATTTGTCTCTCACGTTGAAAAGTATAGGTTACCTTGCATGGGACCGAATACCTTCTAGAGGAGGTAATTAAATCTGGACCTTAGAGCCGTCAATCACTGGACTTTGGCCCAGTAGCCAAATGGTGCAATCTGTGCTTAATTATAATTAAGGAACCAAAGTTACATTTTTTGCTATATACTCCAAGATACCGGATGACGAACAGATCAGACTTAGTTCATATCATTAGCATTTGGGCATATGAACAAGTAGGAGAGGAATGAAATTATATGAAGCGTAAGGAGAGGAATGAAATTATATGAAGCATAAAGAGAAACAGCTTGTAAAAGAGTTCGCCACGGATTCAAGGGTATTGTTCATCACATTTATGTTGTTCCTATATGCGGCTATTACGATCATCACACCCTATAGCCGATGGATGTGGCCCGCAGTCTTAGGAGGATTACTGGTCTTTTTCATTGTTGAATACGTCTCGCACCGATTTATCCTGCATGGATGGCTGTCCAGAATCATGCCAAAGGCTCATGAAGGTCATGACAAGCACCACAAGAATCCTCAGGATTTCAAGGACATGCTCACACCTAACTCTTACAACGTACCGGTGCATCTCTTATTCTGGCTCGTCTTCACATTAGCTTTCCAAAGCATTCACCTAGGTAGTGCGCTCATGTTCGGTGTAGCCGCTTATCATCTGCTGTATGAATGGGTACATTATGTCTCGCACCGGCCGATCACCCCCCGTACACGCTTTGGGAAGTGGATGAAGAAATACCACTTACTTCATCACTTTAAAGACTCCCAGCACTACTTTGGAGTCACCAATCCTGCTCTGGACATGATGCTTGGAACTGACCAGCTCCCCCCTGGAATCCAGGGTTCATCAGAGAGGACAGCTCACGCCGAGGACGAGAGTCTAACCGGATGAAGAAGACACCTTTCCCATATGGTTCTGCATTGACTAACGCCAAGCTTGCCTATTATGCTGTAATAGATATTGTCAGCAGGGAAAGGAACATGCATCTTGGCACAGTTATACTTCAAGTACGGAGCAATGAATAGCGGCAAGTCCATTGAGATCCTAAAGGTAGCCCACAATTATGAGGAACAGAACAAGCCCGTTCTAATCTTCACTCCGGCTATTGATACCCGGGATGAAGTCGGATTCGTGTCGTCAAGGGTAGGGATGCGCAGAAAGGCCATACCGATCTATGAGGACACAGATATATTTGGCATTGTGAAGAATCATGAACCGAGGCCATACTGCGTACTGGTGGATGAGTGCCAGTTCATGAAGAAAGAAGGGATCATGCAGCTAGCCCGTATCGTAGATGAGCTGGACGTACCCGTAATGGGATTCGGCCT
The DNA here is from genome assembly GCF_050995535.1 of Paenibacillus sp. SN-8-1. Lineage (NCBI taxonomy): Bacteria > Bacillati > Bacillota > Bacilli > Caryophanales > Paenibacillaceae > Paenibacillus > Paenibacillus sp. SN-8-1. The sequence goes on along the minus strand of NZ_CP194782.1, from coordinate 1,086,813 downwards.
TAAGAATGACTTCCAGAACCATTTGTTCGAGGGCAGTGAGCAGATGCTCATCTATGCCGACAAATTAGAAGAAATGAAGACGATTTGCTGGTTCTGTGAACGCAAAGCCACTATGAATCTCCGGGTAGAGAATGGCAAGCCCGTATATAGTGGCGAACAGATTCAGATCGGCGGCAGCGAAGCCTATTATCCGGTATGCCGCAGATGCCATGCGAATCCTCCGTTATAAATCATAGAGGGGGTGTTCCCGAGGTTCATTGACCTTGGGAACACCCCCTCTATCTATTCTAAGAGATTAACGCAGCGGGCAGCTCTTAATCTACTTTTTGCCCCATGTATTCATCTTCATTCCCCAGATCGTATCCTTCCTGTATCCGGCCGCTGCTTGCAGCTCGGGCAGTCTTGGGTCATGCGGATAGTGCCGCTCCAGATATGACGTGAACCTAGCTCTTAACCCTATCTCCAATTCCAGCTTATTGAACTCATTTGGTCGTGCCTCCAGATAAGCCAAACAGCGTTCCCACTCGGGTAAATCATCTTTCGAAGAGTGCCCCGTCTCCACCCTATCCGCCAATAAATGAATCTCTTTATAAATACGCCTGATGCGTGCGGATACTAGCTGCTTATTATTGAACAAGATCAGCAGGACAAACAATATTATAATAACAATCCACATGCTAATAAAATCCACCTCCATGCCCTCTACTAATGTATGCGTTTTCCACTCCTCAATCCTAAGCTATTTCACCGTGGTCGACAATTCATTTTTGGATATAAAAACTATATAAGTTAAACTATTGAGCTACCCGAAAGGCAGCCGTGTGAAATGTTCTTCCGATCGCAAAGAATATGCTTCCGATGTAGCTTTCTTTCAGAAAGCTTGTAGGCGAACGCTTCGCTTCTCCAGAATCATTTCACACTCTTGCCTGCGGGTAATTCTTAAGTTCAATTTATATAATTATTAAAAGGGAGTTGGAGTTCCAATATATGTTAATATTATGGGGAAATGAAGGGATCTAGCATAGTAAGATTTTTTTTAACAGTCAACTTAATCTTATTAGGGATTGGAGCGTAATGAACGATGCTTATGACGAAGAAAAGGATAGTTCTGTTCTCGCTATTGATTGGATTCTTAACCTTTCTGATTGCATTTGGTATTCTACTTGTCTTCCATAAGAACTGGATGATTTCATTGGTCATTACGGTATTACTAGCGATCGTGTCTTGTCTGTCCAGTTATAGAACAATGGCAAGTGCCTTTAATCTGGACATGAAATAAAGGCGTGCATTGCCCACTCTGACTGCTGATTAACATAACTCAAGTTGTGTTGACATCTTGGAGCATACATATGCTTACTTTGATCTCTTCTCTATCTTGAACTTGATGGAATCTCTGACTCTTGCATTTGTCCTGACTCCTGTCGCCGTAGATTCATAAATATCAGAGACAAAGCAACTACCGCGAGGGTCATCCCAAGCCACCGAAAGCCACTGAAGCTGAACTTGCCCCCCATTACGATACCTATCAACAAGGAAGAGAGAATGGTTCCCAGATATCTGGAGGTATTGAATAATCCAGAGGCTACTCCGATGATTTCTTTGGGTGAGCTTTGGAACAAGGCTGCTTGCATGCCTACATTGTTCAGCCCATTACTAATTCCAAATGCAGCTAGTGCCAAACATACACTGATCAACGGTGACGTTTGATTCAAGGTTACAATCCAAATGGACCCAAATGACATTAGAAGGGCGGATACAAGTAATGCCGGCCGGGGTCCTGACTTATCGATCCATCGTCCTGCCAGTGGTGAAGCCACTAATGAGCACAGGCCCAGGGTCAGCATGAGGATTCCTGTGTGGAACTCGCTGACATGCCGAACGGTCTGCAAGTAGGACGGGAACCCGAAGAAGAGCGAGTAATACAGCAAATTAACAAGTATATATTGGACATTGACAGAGGTCATCCCAGGATGTTTGGCGAATGTGCGCAAAGGAATGAAGGGTGATTTTGATTTTAGCTCATGTCTTATGAATGCCCCCAGCACCACGATCCCGATCAGCAAAGTAATAACATTTCCCGTTGAGATTTGCCCGGATGATTTGACGGATAGTAACCCAGCGAGCAGGGCTACCAGTCCCACTGCGAAGAGCAGGATTCCTGAAGCATCAATTACAGCAAGCCATTTACGAAAAGACATGTCCCGTGCAGCAAGGAATGATGATTGCTCTTCCCTGGGAATAGTCCTCCAAGCGAGCAGAAAGCTCGCCACCACAAACGGAATATTGACCAAAAAGATAGCAGGCCAGCTCCATAAGTGAACCAGAACCCCGCCTACAAAGGGTCCTACTGCTGCGGCTCCGGATAAGAATATGGACAAAACCGACAGCGCGGTAGCTTGTTTCTCCGTAATATGAATGCGTATTATAGCCATTCCCACCGCAACCATCATGCTTGTTCCGATTGACTGCACAATGCGCAGCACAATAAGCATCCCGAAGTATGGTGACAGCGGAGCTAATAAGGAAGCCACGAAGGATATAACAAGCCCTGTTAGAAATATCCGCCTGCGACCGAATAAATCACTGGCCTTTCCCATAACAGGCTGTGCGATCGCACTTGCAATGTAGAAAGAAAATATAATCCAAGACACACCCGTAAAATCAAGCTTAAACACATTTTGCAGACTTGGAAGTGCTACAGAAACCATCGAAGAATTTAATGGGTTGAGTAGAATCCCAAGACACACGGATATCATTAACCACCTGCTTCGAGCACTCATATTTGCTCCCCCTCACTTTTTTTATGTCATCGTACTTGAAAACGGTTATTTATTCCAACGCATTTCATGTTATGATTTCATTGATTAGAAGGAATAAGTGGAGGATGCAAATGGAACTTCTTCAACTGCAGTATTTTCTCACGGTAGCCAGATTGGAGCATGTGACCGAAGCCGCGCGAAGTCTGCATGTAACCCAATCATCACTAAGCAAGACGATTCAGCGCTTGGAGGATGATTTAGGGGTCCCTTTATTCGATCGAATAGGCAGAAAGCTGCGATTGAACGAATTTGGGAACAGCTTCCTGCGCCGTGCTGAAAGAGCGTTGTTTGAACTCGAACAGGGGAAGCAGGAGATTAACGACTTGTCCAGCCCTGAACATGGCACTCTCAAATTGGCGGTGACCACCGCAAGCTCGCTCCCCAATATCCTGCGGGAATTTCGGAAAAAGCGGCCAAATTTACAGTTTCATGTACAAATGCTGAACATGCAGGAAATGATCACACTTCTTCACCGCGGAGAGGTCGATTTCTGCTTGTCCTCCCCCTCTATATATGGAGATGACATCAATACCCAAGTCGTGTGCATCGATCCGGTCCTTGTTGCTGTTCCCAAGGGGCATCCTCTGGCAGAGCGGGATAGCATATCTTTATTGGAATTGAGAGATGAATGGTTTGTCGGAGTAAAAAAGGGCTACGGTGCTCGTGATTTAGTGGACTCGATATGCGAATCCGCCGGATTCACACCCAAATATGTGTATGAGGGAGATGAACCTGCCAGGCTTAGCTCTCTTGTGGAAGCACAAATTGGCATCGCCTTCATTCCAAGCACAGCGAAAAACTCAAATGAGCATATACACTATCTCAAAGTCGAGGATCACGATCTGGTACGGGAGATCGCTTTATTATCACACAAGAGCCGATATATTTCGCGGGCTGCATTGGAATTCCGTGACGTAGTTGTAGAATATTTTGGGGAGATGGCATAATAAACAGCGGCAGAATTAGACTGTATTGTCCGGTCTAATCCTGCCGCTGCTCCTATTTCTATTGTCTATTTAACATAGTCTAGTGATTAAGCATGGTTACTGTAGTTCCAGCTCCCGAAGCTGGATCAGCCCCTTTCTGCTTGGGCTAATCCAGATCATAAATCGAGCCGACCTTGAGTCCATACAGTTCATTGTATATTTTCTCGGCGTAAGCGTCGGTCATGCCCGCAATATAATCAATGATCATATGCTCCCAGGTCCAGATTGGGTGTTCTCTCTTCTGATCGCGGTCAAAGCGGCGAAGCCAATCCCCTGGGATAATGGACTTCGACGTATGCGGGTCTACGAACGCATCCCAGAGCCTCTTGATAATCCAGGCACTCCGCTTCTGCAGACGTTGTACCCTCAGGTCTCGAATCATCGTAACCCATGCGAAGCTCTTGAGCACACTGACCGTTCGCAGCATGTCCTCGTCTTCTTCCCCGTTCCTGACAAAAGTCACCTTCTGCCAATTCCCGTCCGGAATTACGCCAAGACTTCCTACAAAGAGGCTTACCCAATAAGCCTTGACCTCCCGGCGTGTACGGGATTGATCAAATTCACAGGTCGGCAGCTTCTCATTCCAGACCCGAAGGAACGCTGTTAGCACCTCCTCTGCCTTACTGCGAATGCGTTCATCGTCCCATCCCTGCCAGCATGGATCCTCCAGCGTGTTCACTTTCTCCACAATCAGCTGCTGGATATGCGGGTCCTGCATGAAATGCTCATGCACCTCGATCTTCCCTGCCTTGATCCCATCTTCCAGATCATGCGCCGAGTATGCAATATCATCACACAGGTCCATAAGCTGGGCTTCCAGCGTCTTCTTGCCTGCCGGTATCCCCCAGAGACTGCGGATCTCGGAAATATACTGCCATTCATGGTGATACATGCCCTTATGATTCACCGTGCCGGGAAAAGGATATTTGTTCGTTCCCAACAGAACCGCATCGGACAAGTTCAGCCCGTCCAGATCCTCCCGCTTCTCCAGGAACATAATCAGCCGGAAATTATGGGCGTTCCCCTCGAAATGCTCGTATTTCTGCCTCATTGCGGAGCGAATCAGCAGCTCATTGGCAGCTGGATCACTGCTCTTCCTCAGTTCCTGCTGCACTTTATCCTCAATTAACCGGTCCAGTATTCCCGAGAGCACCTCTTCTCCCTTATGCCCAAAAGGAGGATGCCCAAAATCATGACAAATTGCCGCACATTCCACAACCTCGGAATCGATAATAAGTCCCGGATTCCCAGCCCGCGCGGTATCAATACCAGGATACGAACGAATCAAGCTGCGTGCAGCTTCCCTGGCAATCTGTGCTACCTCAAGAGAATGGGTAAGACGAGTCCGGTAATAATCGCCGGTTCCGGCCCCGAACACCTGGGATTTCCCCTGCAGGCGCCGGAAAGTTGGCGAATGAATCAATCTTGAATAATCACGCTCATAAGCTGCCCGCGCATTGCCATGCCCGTGTCCCGCCTGATCCGGGTACTGCCTATGCTGCCTGAGTCCATTAACGTCCATAATAAAGCCACTCCTATATTAGATCTGCTATATATGATGCAGTTAAAATGTTTACATTTGTGGGTACAGGCGTAACTACGGGGAATGCTTGGACTTTCGGCCGCTGTTATCTCCAGATTTCTTGATGTATACCTAAGTAGGGATGAAATCCGGAGATAAAGCTTATGCTTCCGATGTAGCTTTCTTTCAGAAAGCTTGTAGGCGATCGCTTCGCTCCTACAGTTCCAAGCTTCCCCTCCCTTACGCCCCTCCCTCGCATGTCATTTTTCTAACTGCTTGTTATATAGTAGATTTTAGTAATTTTTAACTAGTGTACTTCCAGACTCTCTTTGAAGTCAAAAGGAGAATCTAAAGGTCCCCTGCCAGGCATAAAATCCTGCAGCAGCTTGCGGTCGCACCAAGGGTCATTTTTATGATATGGTAACCTTAATTGGAAATTGTGCCAGCAAAGGGGAATCACCATGCCGATTAGAAGACCGCTCCTGACTGAACAGGACTTTCAGGAAGCGCTGGACCAGCAATATCGTATTCGTGTATTTCAGGACGATCATCTGGTCGACTCCGGCGGAGTCATTATCCGCTTCGATGACCAGACCGTCATCGTACAATCGGGCGTAAGCGAGCTTGCCTATCATTCACGCAAGGATTGTCAGTTTTTTGAGATCCGGAAATAAAAGGATAGTAAGACGCAGCTTAAAATGTTCACATTTGTGGGTACAGTCGTAACTACGGGGAATGCTTGGACTTTCGGTCGCTGTTCTCTCCAGATTTCTTGAATAAACTGCAGCAGAGATGAAATCTGGAGACAAAGCTTATGCTTCCGATGTAGCTTTCTTTCAGAAAGCTTGTAGGCGATCGCTTCGCTCCTACAGTTCCAAGCTTCCCCTCCATTACGCCTCTCCCCGCATGCCAACTTTCTAACTGCGTCTTATATAGAGGAGGAGTAATGATGTCAACATTAGTTGCAAAAAACTGGCTGCTCGCAAGACTCTACGAGCAGGATCAAGTGATTGTGGACTGCCGCTTCCAGCTCGGCAAGCCGGAAGCAGGACGGCAGGCTTATGACGCCGGCCATATTCCAGGCGCCGTCTATCTGGACCTGGAGGCAGACCTGTCAGGGCCGGTCCAGGCCCATGGCGGCCGCCATCCTCTGCCGGATATGGCGGCACTGGAAGAGCGTCTTGGACGGGCCGGGATTGGCCCGCAGACGAGAGTCGTAGCTTACGACGATCAGGGCGGCATGTACGCCGCGAGGCTCTGGTGGCTGCTGCGCTATGCCGGGCATGAGCAGGTCTTCGTGCTGAGCGAAGGCTTCTCCGCATGGGAGGCGGCGGGTTATCCCGTGAGCGCCGAGCAGCATGTGGTCATTCCGCAGACGTTCACCGCTCAGCCGCAGCGCGGCATGTGGGCTGACGTCAGCGAGGTGCGCGAAGCCTCTGCCGCCGGGGCAAGCGGCGCGCTGCTGGTGGATTCGCGCGAAGCGAAGCGCTATATCGGCGAGGAAGAGCCGATCGATGCCCGCGCAGGGCATATTCCAGGAGCGGCTAACCGCTTCTGGAAGGAGGTCCTTGACGAGCGCGGAGCCTGGAGAAGCGAGGCCGAGCTCAGGGAGCATTTTGCAGATATTATTCAAGCAGCTGAAGCTGGCCGGGACGTTGTTGTATACTGCGGTTCCGGTGTCAGCGCTTGTCCAAATGTGCTCGCACTGCATAATCTCGGGTATACGAATGTGAAGCTGTATCCGGGAAGCTGGAGCGATTGGATTTCGTATAACGAGAACCCGATTGCGACAGGGGCAGAGTAAGAACAGAGAAGCCGCGTCAGACGCGGGGTTGAGGGCTGTACAGGTTAGGTGCAAGTGACCTGTTGCGGCCCTCTCTGGCGTTCCCGTTCAACAGCTTGCAAACAAGAACCCGACTTAAGTAGTTGCAGGAACCCCGGAGCCAGCCACAGTAGGGCGGTCGGGTCAGGTTATTGTTGAACGCTCGGCATTTTCGTTTGCGTCCATCCATAAAAGGCGCGGAGCAATCTTTCGTACGGAGCACGTGGAGGAACACCTCACTTTCATTAATATGACATAAGGTGACGTATTTGAGGTCTAGAATGGGAGGTAGAATAACGAAAGGAGTAACAAATCATGAAACGAAGAATAATTTTAGATTTAGCGGTCACTTTAGATGGTTTCATTGAAGGGAAAAATGGTGAGGTTGATTGGTGCATTATGGACTCTGAGATGGAGTTTAATCACTTTTTAAATCAAATTGATACAATTTTATATGGAAGAAAAAGCTACGATTTATGGGGACAATTCACTCCAGAAATTGAACATACTGATTCTGAAAAAGAGTTTTGGGAATTGGTTCATAGCAAAGAGAAATATGTGTTTTCCAGGACCCAAAAAGGGACTGATAATAAAGCCGTATTCATAAATGATAGTATTCTTGAAGAAGTAAATAAATTAAAGAATAAGCCTGGCAAAGACATCTGGCTGTATGGGGGAGCAAGTCTTATTACAACTTTTATTAATTTAGGACTTGTTGATGAATTTAGATTATCTGTTCACCCTGTTGTTTTGGGAGAAGGGAAACCGCTGTTTGTGGATATAAAACAGAGGTTGACTTTAAAAATGGTTAATACAAGAACGTTCTCCTCAGGCGTTGTACAACTAATTTATCATTTTGATGGGAACTAAAAATATTGCGAACCCGCTCTTTTTGATTTGGATCTATTCGAACATGGGGGTTAATGATGGGATAATATGCTGGAGCGACTGGATCAGTATTAGGAGAATCCGGTAGCGACAGGAGAAGAATAAGAAAGAGAAGCTGCACCAGACGCGGGTTGGAGGGCTGTGACAGATTGCCGAGAGGCCGACTGTTGCAGTCCTTTTTGTTATGTTGCGTTCGAAAACTTGAATGCCTTTCCGCTTGCAGCTTCTCCATGCCCAATTCTTCATTCTTGCTATGCCGTCCTTACTCCCCCCTGCTCTCCAGCTCCAATTGTTGCGTTCCTCCTCCCCTTCGATTTACCTTGGTTTCGTCTGGTGAAAACATTACTTCATTTCCCCCACCGACATTGTTACGTTGATATTTTATTTCACTAGTGTTATATTACACATGTGTAATATTAATTTTTAGGAGCCTAGACATGAATCCACTTTCGAATGTTGAATTTACGCTGCTACAAATTATCGCAGAATGTAAACAAGCATCAGGTTACGACATCAATAAGCTAATCGATCAGCGAGGTTATAGGGAATGGGCCAATATCGGTACGACTTCAGTCTACGCTGGTCTGAAGAAATTGAACGATAAGGGATTGATCGCACACGAGGAATCAGGCGAGAAATCCGGGAAAGGGCCTATGCCGACACGATTTGTCATGACCGGAAAAGGTATCGGGGCGCTGAGGGATGAAGTCATTTCCAGCCTCTCCTCTTCCCGGGAACGCGATAACCGATTCGATCTCGGGCTAGCCGCATTACCTGTTGTGAAGAAGGATGAGGCGATTGAAGCTTTGCACAAACGGCTGGATTTTCTAGGAGAGTCATTGAATCATCTAAGGCAGATGTATGAATCGCAAGGCGGCGCTCATTTACCGCTTCACGCCAGGGCACTTTTTCTTCACCCGGTGAGTCTCATCGAGAGTGAACAAGCATTTGTTAGCAATATCATTCATGAATTGTTGGGGGAGACGAAGGAACATGAGTAGAATCATTGAGGATTTCGTGCCTTATCAAGGGGATCATTGCGAAACGACAACTATGGGCAACTTGCTTCAATTTACTGGAATTCAGCTATCGGAGCCGATGTTATTCGGATTAGGTCAGGGATTCGGTTTCATTTACTGGGATTCCAAGCAGATGGACTTTCCCTTTATCGGGGGAAGAGTGAAGCCGGATGAATTGACCACCTGCCTGGCATCCCGGCTCAACTTGGCCCTCAAGGTACAAGAGAGCTCTTCTGTCGATAAAGCGTGGCGGAATGTGCTGAGCTTCTTAGAACGCGGAGTTCCGGTTGGCCTGAAATTAGACTCGTATTACCTGGACTATTTTACGAAAAAGGTGCATTTTGCAGGTCATTACGCAGTAATCTATGGCGCGGATGCCGATTACGCCTACATGGCGGATACAAGGCAGCAAGGTGGTCTTGTAAAGACACGACTGACGCAATTGGCCATGGCGAGAAGCGCAAAGGGCCCAATGAGCTCCAAGAATCGTTCCTTTACGATTGAGCCGCCTGATACGCTTCCTGAGCTTGTACCCGCTATCCGATCCTCTATAACCCAAAATGCACATGACTATCTAAATCCGCCCATTCGCAATATAGGGAATAAGGGCATTCTCAAGATGAGCCAAGAAGTCCTGAAATGGCCTTCTAGAAGCGAGAATATAGATGCAGATCTATGCTTGACTGCGCAGTTAATGGAGAAGGCGGGAACTGGCGGAGCTTTGTTCCGGAATCTATATCGGGATTTTCTTGAAGAATGCATGGCTCATCTTGGAGACTCAAGACTGGACAAGGCACACAAGCTGTTTGCGGAAATCGCTCCCATGTGGGTAAGCGTGTCTTCTTCATTCGACATAGCAGGAAGAACGGGCAGCTATCAGGAGCTGAACCAAACTTCCAAGCTTTTGGTTGAGATCGCAGACAAGGAACGTGAAGCCATGGAGCTATTATTGAACATCTGATTCTTTGGCTAGATTCACAGCTTTCGGGATCAGTTATGAGGAGAATCCGATGGCTGCCGGTAATAAGAGTAGATTAATCAGTGTAACTATCCATTGGAGTACATTGCCCTACTGGCGATGTACTCCTGTGCGTTTTACATAGAGGTGTTGAATTCAACAAGTAGTCAATACACGAATTCTATTTTTTGTTGAATTTCATATCCAAAGTTACCAGTACATTTACAGGAAATCATACCCACCCCGCCGAAGTAGGATGAAATACTTTTATTCAAAAATATGGAGGTTTGAAATGCATTCAACGTATTCCAGGTTAAAATTTGTCCTTCTCGCTCTCTGCGTTTTACTGCTATGCGAGACGTCTTATTCGGGTGTCTCCGCAGCAGCTGCGGGCAGTCAGAGCGTGAAGTTCACGAAGATCGCAGGAGGATATTATCATTTTCTGGCTTTAGACACGGACGGCAACGTATGGGGCTGGGGGAATAATATTTATGGTCAGCTGGGTGACCATAATGTCAGCTATCACAACGTTCCTGTTCCGATCAAAGGGTTTGAGAAGGTGAAGCTCATTAGCGCAGGCTACGATCATTCTAGGGTCGTGAAGCAGGACGGAACCGTATGGCAGTTGGGTCAGGGCCAAGTTGACTCGGTGCCTAGACAAGTAAGCGGGATATCCGATGTCATTGATATTGCAGACAGCGCATACTATACCCTTGCTCTTCGCAAGGACGGCAGCGTATGGGGCTGGGGAAGCAATAAAGTCGGTCAGCTGGGAAACGGTCAAAGCGGCCATGATGAAGAACTCCCGGTTCAAGTACAATCTCTTTCCAATGTTACAGCCATTACGGCTTCTTCCGATGAAGGTCTTGCTGTCACTTCCAATGGCCAGGTGTGGAGATGGGGCGGGGTCATCCAATGCAGCGGCGGGAAGTGCAAGAAGGAGATCGTTACCTCCCCTATTCTTTTTAATGGCTTAAGCAGCGTAAAGTCTTTATCCCGCGATATCGCGCTTTTGCAGGATGGCACTGTTGTAAAATGGGGCATCAATTACCAAGGGAGTATCGGAACTGGCGAGATGGAATACAGCTACTTTAAAGATCCTATCCCGTTGCCTTCCTTAACAGACATTGTTCAGGTCTCGAAAACTCACGCGCTCACCAAAGAGGGCCAGGTCTGGTCCTGGGGGCCGAATGAATATGGCCAGGTAGGTGATGGAACGACAGAGCCTCGGCCAAGACCTATCAAGCTGAACACGATTGACCGTGTAGCGGAAATTGCAAGCGGAGAAGAGATTACGGCAGCCCTCACCCGAGGTGGACAGCTATTTGAATGGGGAAATAACAAAGAAGGGCAAATTTCCAATGAACCCGCAAATATAATGCCTCCAACTCCTGTACCTATGACACGCCAGACGGTTACTTATGCTTTGCCTATCCCTTGGCATCCTAATGAATGGACCTTTGCTTGGACGTACCTGGATGACAAGGGCTCTGTCGTAAAAGACGGTCAGACTTATTATCGGGTCAAGCCTTTCTCGGAAGGACTCGCAGCGGTTCATCGCGCCTCAAATGACTTATGGAGTTTTATTACCCCTACCGGTGAGCCTGCATTCCCGGGTGAGTATAAACTCATAAGAGATTTCCATCAAGGCAGGGCTGCCGTGAAGGATGACAAAGGATGGCAGTTCATCAATACGAAAGGCGAATATATCGGCCAGAACCGTTATCCAGACCTGAACGATTATGCCAGTGGACTTGCTCCCGTGCTGGTTGGCAAGAAGTGGGGCTATATTAATTTATCCGGTCAAATGGTCATCCCACCGCAGTTCTCATCCGCACAGTCCTATGCCAATAACCTAGCGGCCGTGCAAATCAATGGCAAATGGGGATTTATTGATACAAAAGGAAAGCTCGTGATCAAAGCCGTATATTCAGCCGCAGGCTCCTTTACGGGACCCGCGGCTGCGGTCAAGCAGAACGGGAAATGGGGTTATATCAATAAAGCGGGAGCTTGGACGATAAAGCCTCAGTTCGAGGACGCGAAACCATTCTCCAGCTCCTCTCTCGCCCCTGTTAAGGTAAAAGGGAAGTGGGGCTATACCAATCTTCAAGGCAAGCTCATCATATCGCCGCAGTATGATGATGCCGCTCCCTTCCAGGAGGGCTTGGCCAGCGTGAAGAAGAACGGGCTTTGGGCGATCATTAACAGTTCAGGCAAGAGAATAACGTCATTCGAATTTGTTGAGGTTCAACCTTACAGCAACAAGTTGGCTTGGGTTGTTACCAAAACGGACAATGGATATATTGATTCTACAGGCAAGTGGTATTACAAGGCCGAGATTGTCAAACTTCCATAGGTAATACTTGGATGGCTCTGGAGGCTACACCAATGACTTGACCTGATCACCTTTGTAAAGTAATCTCATCTCAGCCCCTACTCCTAACAGATACTAAAAAGCCTGTCTTCAGCGTATTCACGCAGAGACAGGCTTCAGTACGTTATATATTTATCTCACGCGGGTACCCCGCTCAATCATACTCATTGTATTCCTATTCACCTTCCGGCATCTCGTACTCATCCGAGGAGAACCGCTGCTCCTTGAACGGGTCAGCTGTGTTATGGAAGCCATGACTTTCCCAGAAGCCCTTCCGGTCCTCCTTCATGAATTCGATGCCCCGAACCCACTTGGCGCTTTTCCAGAAATATAAATGGGGTACAACCAGACGGAGGGGATAACCATGCTTGGGGGTTAAGGGCTTGTCGTCATAGTTGAAAGCAAGCAGAACATCCTCATGCAGCAAATCCTCCAGCGGCAGGTTGGTCTCATAATTCGTATCCGCATGAATCATAACATACTTGGCCTCTGGCAGGACCCGCAGTGATTTCATAAAGTCCCTGAACTTCACACCCTCCCAGCGGGTGTCGAACTTGGACCACCGGGTTACGCAGTGGATATCGCTCTCAGACCTCGATTGTGGCAGGGCTTTGAGTTCATCCAGGCTGAAGATCCGCTCTTCTTCCACTTCGCCAAATACACGAAGCGTCCAGCTGTTCATTTCATATTCGGGTACCGGACCTTCGTGCAGAATTGGGAACTTCTCTGTCAAAGTCTGTCCGGGGGGCAATCGATACTGCATAGAAGCATCTGAATGTGGCCGGTCCGGAACTTTAGCCGTTTTCAACCAATCAGCTTTGTCACGCATGGGTCACGCCTCCCTTATCTACATTCATTTAGATTGATGGCATTACATTTCCGCCACTGACCGGCACATAGGCACCTGTAATAAAGCTAGCCAGATCTGAAGCTAAGAATGCTACTACGTTGGCAATTTCCTGGTCTGTGCCGCGGCGTTTGAGCGGAACGGATTGCTCGTAGGATTCACTGTGCTCCGTATTGTTCTCACGGTCCCGCTCACTGATCGTCCATCCTGGCGCGACCTGGTTCACGGTAATCTGATGCTCCCCAATCTCCTTGGCCAACACGCGGTAGACGCCGTCCATCCCTCGCTTGCCTGCCACATAAGCGGACTGGGTAGGAAAGTTCTGCATGGAGCATTCCGTATTAATGGCGACAATGCGGCCGCCCTGCTGCTCAATCATATAGGGAACAAACGCTTTAGATAAATGAACCGCCTGTAGAACGGTCGAGTTGAACTGATCTACATAATCGCTTGGATCCTGCTCAAGCACCGTAGTCCAGCTGTACTGGGAGACGGCATTGGCCACGATGATCTCCGGCAGCTTAAATTCACTTTGGATTGTATCTCTCATCTGCAGAACTGAATCCAGCTTGGAGATGTCCGCAGAAATGATATAGGCCTTGCGGCCAAGCTGCTGGGCCTCCCGCTGAACGGATTCAGCCTTCGCCTTATTACTGAAATAATGAATAATAATATCTGCTCCGCTTCGGGCAAGTGTACTCGCCATTACACGACCAAGCTCTCCACTCGCTCCTGTGATCAGAGCGGTTTTGCCTGTCAAATCAATCGAAATCATGAAATTCCTCCCCTGCTGTGATGTCAACGTATCCCAGGGTATATTCTTCGCTGGCCAAGAGATATCCTGCTGTTGCAGCAGTCAAGTTCGGCGCTGAAAGCAGATAAATGGTATATTATGAATGGTGCAATCAACAAATCAATAAATTATTAGCAGGTGAATTTATGCTTCAAGCTTACTTTTTTCCGATTTCCTATGCTTTTCTTACTTTCCCCATTGCCGCGCTTCTGTTCACGCTGCCGTTCCTGATTGTGCAGTACCGTAGACACGGCTACATCAATAAGGTAAGAGCCTTTATGTTGTATTTGTTCCTGCTCTACCTCATGAATGCATTCTATCTAATCCTTCTGCCGTTCCCCGCTTCCAGGCATAATGCCGCTCCAGCGGGAGGATCCCTGCAGCTCATCCCTCTGAACTTTGTACAGGATATTATTAGCGAGACCCATGTTAAGCTGACGAGCCTCTCGTCATATCTGCTATTGCTGAGGGAACGCGCATCTCTACAGGTCCTGTTTAACGTCGCACTGACTATACCATTCGGTATATTCATGCGGTACTACTTCAGAACTGGGTGGATCAAGTGCCTTATCCTATCGCTGTCACTCTCCCTATTCTTTGAGCTGACTCAGCTGACGGGGATTTACGGCTTCTACGACCATCCCTATCGTCTTGCTGATGTGGATGACCTGATCACGAATACGCTTGGTGGAATTATCGGCTTCCTCATCGCCGAGTGGATCTCCAGGCTGCTGCCCCGAATGGATCGGCTGGATGCCAATCTGGATAAGACAACCAAAAGGGTAACCTATACAAGACGCGGAATCGCACTGCTTACCGATTTGCTCCTATGGGTTATTCTCTACACTCTGTTCAGGTTCATTCGCATTCCCGGCGCATATTTCATATCCACCGGTCTGTATTTCATGCTCCTGCCTTATATTTTCAAAGGCAGAACCCTTGGCAAGTGGTTGGTACGAATTCACTTAATCCGCTCTGATGGGTCGTTAACCCTGCTGTCTCTGATCTACCGCTACGGCCTGCTGTACTGGGTGCTCGGCCAGCTTAGTGTATTCCGTATGGGCACCCTTCACTTTGAGAAGCTTCCAAGCCTGCTCGCACTGCCCCTATACTTTCTGATTTTTCTCGTGAACCTGATATTCTTTGTCCATCTGGTCAGCCGGATCTTCAAACGAGAAGATCAGCTATTCTATGAGAAGTGGAGCCGAACCTCGCACAAGATCACCTGGCCAGAGAAGAAGGAGTAAGCATGTATACTCATGACAATATTGGACCCCTTTGAGGGTCCTTTGTTGCGTCAGCTAACAAGCAACCGTATTCATTCCCCATCGTATTCGGCACCGTGACAGCAACAATGCCGAATCGGCTTCAATCGATGTCCCTTTCTTTCACCTAAATAGATAGATTTCTGTATAATCAAAAACATATGTTGACCTTCACGTTACGTTAAGAAGTACAGTTAATTTGTCAGGAGGGATGCCAGGATGGAATACACCATACAAAAGCTCGGTCATCTGGCTGGAATCAGTACCCGAACGCTTCGCTATTATGATGAGATTGACCTTCTTAAGCCGGCAAGAATCAACTCGTCAGGTTACCGGATCTACGGCCAGAGTGAGGTAGACAGACTCCAGCACATTCTTTTCTATAGAGAACTGGGGCTTAGTCTGGAACAAATTCGGGGGATGATGAACGCTTCTTCATTTGACGGAGCTCAGGCACTCAAGGAACATTGGGAACAACTCCTTGGCAAAAGAAAACAGCTCGACCTTCTCATCGCGAATGTGGAGAAGACGATTGCTGTACATGAAG
The DNA here is from genome assembly GCF_050995535.1 of Paenibacillus sp. SN-8-1. NCBI lineage: Bacteria > Bacillati > Bacillota > Bacilli > Caryophanales > Paenibacillaceae > Paenibacillus > Paenibacillus sp. SN-8-1. Next base: position 1,070,973 of record NZ_CP194782.1, on the reverse strand, counting down.
GGAGAACCGTTATGACAGACCATGAGAAATTCGAGGGATTCAAACAGAAGCTGATTGATGAAAATGAACGCAAATACGGTCAAGAAATACGAAATAAATATGGGAACGAGGCAATCGATCAGTCCAACGCGAAGCTTAAGAACATGACTGAGGCGCAGCACGAAGAGCTTACCCGTCTCACTGATGAGCTGTATGCCACCTTGGCTGAAGCCTTCAAGACGGGCGATCCCGGGGGCGAGATGGCCCAGAAGGCCGCCGATCTGCATAAGCAGTGGCTGACCTATTACTGGAGCCATTACAGCAAAGAGGCGCATGCAGGACTCGCTCAAATGTATGTTGAGGATGAACGCTTCAAAGCACATTATGATGAGAAGCAGCCAGGAACTGCTGAGTTTCTAAGAGATGCGATTCTAGTCTATACGGGACTCAAACAGTCCTAAGCGAATAACACTAAATGAAGAGCAGTATCCTTGGGAAATCAGGATACTGCCCTTCATGTTATTTCATAAGCTTCCTCAGTATACGCAGTGCGTTCTTGGAAGAGGGATAGCGGAACGCGAAGTCGAAGCGCGTTGTCTGAACAAGGACGCTTTTCTCATGGGAGAAGGTCTTAAAGCTCTCGAAGCCGTGGTAGCTTCCCATTCCGCTGTCCCCTACCCCTCCAAAGGGCAGATAAGGAGTTGCCAGATGCATCAACGTATCATTAATCGTCCCCCCGCCGAAGGATAAGGAATTAATCACCTTGTTCTGAATCCCCTTGCTCTGACTGAACAAGTACAGGGCTAGAGGCTTTGGATGACTGCGAACTCCGGCAATTACCTCATCAAGATCCTCATACTCCAGCACCGGGAACACCGGGCCAAAGATCTCCTCTTTCATCACTGGCATGTCCCAAGTAACGCGATCCAGAACGGTAGGCTCAATCTTAAGGGTTCCCGCATCGTATTGCCCGCCCAGAACCGCTTGTCCATCCTGCAGGAACATAACCAGCCTGTCAAAGTGACGCCGGCTTACAATCCGGCCATAATCGGGATGCCTTATCGGGTCCTTTCCGTAAAAGTCGTGAATCGCACGTCGCATTTCCTGCAGCAGCTCTTCCTTCACATCTCGATGGACCCACAAGTAATCCGGCGCTACGCAGGTCTGCCCTGCATTCGTAAATTTCCCGAAGACAATTCTTCTCGCAGCAAGCCCGATATCCGCATCCTTGTGGACGATACAAGGACTTTTACCTCCCAGCTCCAAAGTCACAGGGGTAAGCTGCTTCGCAGCGGCTTCCATTACAATTCGTCCTACATTCACGCTGCCGGTGAAGAAGATATAATCAAATTTATGTTTGAGCAGCTCGGAGCTTACCTCCGCACCGCCTTCAACTACAGCGACATACTCCTCAGGGAACACTTCAGCCAAGATGCGTCTAAGCAGATCCGATACGGCCTGTGACAGCTCAGAAGGCTTAAGAAGGACCGTATTTCCCGCCGCAATAGCTCCTACAAGTGGAGAGATGGCAAGCTGGAAAGGATAGTTCCAAGGTGCAATAATTAGCACAGTTCCATACGGTTCCGGTACAATCATGCCTTTCGAGCCAATGTGCGTAAGCACGGTTCGCACTCTGCGCGGCTTCGCCCAGCGGGTAAGACGTCTGCAGATGTGTCTGATCTCCTCCAGTACAATTCCTATTTCTGTACTATAGGATTCGAGTTCAGATTTGTTCAGGTCCTGACGCAGCGCGGCCATAATCTCGGGTTCCCTCGATTTGAGTACCTCACTAAGACGGGTCAGCATGAGCCGTCTTGACGAGACGCTCCGTGTGTGACCCTCTTTATAATAAAGCTTTTGCCTGGTGAGTAATTCCTGAATGTCTAGCTCTGAAGCTTCGTTATTCACATGATACCTCTTCCCTGAGTATAGTCTCCGAGTTTATATATCAGACAGGAGCAGGACGACTGGACAATGATCGCTTCCCATAATATGAGCATCAATTCGCGCATCCGCAAGCTTTGGTCCAAGCCTGGTCGAAGCTAGAAAATAATCGATACGCCAGCCCACATTCCGCTCCCTTACCTTTGGCATATTGGACCACCAGCTGTAAGCATCCGTCTGATCCGGGTAAAAGTAACGGAAGGTATCCACAAATCCAGCATCCAGCAGCAGGGTCATCTTCTCCCTCTCTTCCGGGGTAAAGCCTGAATTATTGCGGTTGCCCTTCGCGTTCTTAAGATCGATTTCTTGATGAGCCACATTCATGTCCCCGCACACAATCACCGGCTTCAGCGCATCGAGCCCCTTCAAGTAACTTCTGAACCGGTCTTCCCATTCCAGCCGATAATCCAGTCTAGCCAGATCTCTCTTGGCATTCGGAGTGTAGACATTCACCAGATAGAATTGTTCAAATTCTAGCGTAAGCACACGGCCCTCCGGCTCGTGATCCTCTTCCAGACCATACCTTACGGAGATAGGCTTTATTTTGGTAAAAACAGCCGTACCTGAATAGCCTTTCTTCTCAGCGTAGTTCCAATACTGTTCATATCTCCCGCCATGATCAAGCTCAATCTGGCCCTCCTGCAGCTTGATCTCCTGAACGCAGAATATATCCGCATCCACCGCGTCGAAGTAATCATTAAAGCCTTTATTTACACAGGCTCTCAGCCCGTTCACATTCCAGGATACCAGCTTCATATTCTCCCCCTGCTCACTAGGTAATTTAACCCATATTTCACAAACTATCTAAATCATCTTTAGGAACAGCCTAAATTATACGATATATAGAGAACAAAGACTTTGAAATCTTTTAGACACCGGGTGAAAGAAGGTTGTAAGAATGAGATTTTTTGTGAATCAGAGGGTTTCTGTTAAAATTATGGGATTAATCGGTCTATCTACGATTTTTATGTGTTTGATCGGCCTATCGGGTTATTATTACCTGGACAAAATCAATAATAATGCCAAACAAATGTATACGCACAACATGGTGCCAAACGAGTTGATTAATCAGATCATTACGAACAATGCCCAAATTAACACTCTACAGCTAGAGCTCATGATGGAAAGCAATCAGAATGAGACGAAGCAGAAAGAGATTAATGGTGAGATTCAAAAATTAATTTCAAGCAGCATCGCCGCCCAGAAGCAGATTGAGGGAATTGGCCTATCAACGGAAACCAAGCAGCTATACAATAACTTCAAAGGCAAGATTGGGACAAGCAATCAAGCCCGGGATGCCATGCTGAGCAAGCTTGACGCGAATCAGATTGATGCAGCTTATACGATCTTCGACTCTCAGGTGATGCCGATTCGAACAGATATCATGAACACGCTCACCAAGATCAAGGAACTGAACCAGAAAGCCGCTACTACTCTGAACGAAAGCAATAAGAATGATGCAGCTGACAGCAAGCGCAATTCCATTATTCTTCTGATTGCTTCCCTTCTGATCTGCGGAACGATCAGCCTGATCTTATCCAGAATGATCACCCGCCCGCTGGGTAAGCTGAAATCTCTCATGGTAGAAGCCCAGAACGGAAATTTAGCTGTGAATGGTCACTACATCTCTAAAGATGAAATTGGCGTATTAACGAAGGGCTTCAATGACATGGTAGACAGTCTTCGGGAGATCATATCCAGAATCGGTATGCATGCTGAAATGCTCTCGGCAAGTTCGGAGGAACTGCTTGCCAGTTCCAAGCAGACTAGTGAAGCCAGCGGACATATTGCAGTAGAAATACAAGAGGTCGCCGAAGGCTCGGACATCCAGTTAGGCAGCTCCAAGGAATGCAGCCGGGCTATGGAGGAGGTTGCCACTGGTATCCAGCGGGTAGCGGAATCAGCAGCTGATGTCTCGGCAATCTCCCAGTTCACGGCAGAACAAGCCAATCTCGGCGGGGATAAAATTAAGTATGTCAGCAGCCAGCTCGACTCCATATTGCAGAAGTCCCGTTCCTCTGAAGCCGTGATCCGTAAGCTGGATGAGCATTCACAGGAGATTGGCAACATAGTCGATCTGATCAAGGGCATCTCAGGCCAGATCAACCTATTGGCCCTGAATGCTTCCATTGAAGCGGCCCGGGCCGGGGAACACGGCAGAGGCTTTGCCGTCGTGGCCCAGGAGGTTCGCAAGCTGGCCGAGCAATCCAATCAGTCGTCTGAACAAATCTCCACAATTATTACGGAGATCCAGACGTCTACCATTGAGGCCGTCAAGATGATGGAGAAGGAGAAGGCCGAGATCCATTTGGGCCTTGAAGGTATGGAGGAAGCGAAACGCTCCTTTAACCAGATCACCAAATCGATTCAGGATGTGAATCAGCAGCTTGAAGAGGTGTCTGCCGCTTCCGAACAAATCTCAGCAAGCTCTGAGGAGGTCAGCTCCTCTCTGCATGTTACGGAGGAGATCGCTACCGCTTCATTCACCAAGACACAAAGCGTAGCTGCGGCCTCTGAGCAGCAGCTTGCAACCATGAAAGAGGTTGAAGAGGCTGTGCATTCTTTAACGATCATGGCCGTGGAGCTTCAAGGTCTTTCTTCCCGGTTCCGTCTGTAACCGAAAGACACCACTTACCGGAATTGAATATCAATTCTGATAGGAATTTATGTGCAGACAACAAAAAAACCTTCGATCCCGCCTCAAGAGTGGGCATCGAAGGTTTTTCTAATCATCAAAGCTTTACTTGTCCCCGTAGAATGTCTCCAGTTCACGGACAATTTCATCCTGATTATGGTCAACCACATGCTGATACTGTGGTTTAGTGAGTAGTGCCGAAATCTCCTCAGGGAACTTCTGCTCAATCATGCACAGGGCGATGGCCTCATCGAACTTGGCTGGATGAGCGGTAGCAAAGGTAATGGTTACCTCATCTTCCTCACTGCATTCCTGATAAGCAGCAATTCCGCAAGCGGTATGCGGATCAAGCAGGTAATCATACTTCTGATTATAATCGCCGATATATTTCAAGCACTCCTCATTGGAAGCCCCATAAGCAGCAAAATCAGCCTGTACGCGGGCCAGAAGCTCTGGACTTACCACGATCTTGCCTTCTGTCTGCAGCTGCTTCATATACTCAGACACCTTCTCTACATTCTCATCCAGAAGGTAATACAAATATCTCTCGAAGTTGCTCGCAACCTGAATGTCCATCGAAGGGCTGTGCGTGCTCTTGAAATCGCCTGGTTTGTATTCTCCAGTGCGCACGAAGCGCTCCAGAATATTGTTCTCATTTGTGGCAATAATCAGCTTATGAATAGGCAGTCCCATCTTCTTCGCCAGGAAGCCGGAGAAGATATTGCCGAAGTTACCTGATGGCACACTAATGTTAACTTTCTTGGATGCCTGAGCTTCAGCATCAATATGAAAGTAGGCATAGAAATAATACACGGTCTGTGCCAGGATCCGTACAAAATTGATGGAGTTGATAGCACGCAGATGGTGCTTTGCCTTGAAGTCCAGATCAGCGAACAAGTCCTTGATCACTTTCTGGCAGTCATCGAAATTCCCCTTGACCGATAAGTTCAGCACATTCTCATCGTTCACCGTGGTCATCTGAAGCTCCTGGATCTTACTTACCTTCTGGTGTGGGTGCAGAATACAGATCTTGATCCCTTCCTTGCCCCGAACACCTTGAATGGCAGCTGCTCCAGTATCTCCGGAGGTAGCACCAAGAATATGAATAATTTCATTCTGTTTCTTCGAGACATAAGAATAGAACTCACCCATGAACTGAAGGGCTACGTCCTTAAATGCAAAAGTAGGACCATGGAACAATTCCAGAATATACAGAGAATCGTTGATTTTCTTAACTGGTGTAACCTCAGGTGTACGGAAGCTTGCATAACTCCGCTTGACCATCGCCTTAAGATCTTCAGCCGGAATCTCATCATTAATATAATAGGAGAAAATCTGTTGGAACAACTCCTCATAGCTAAGGCTCTTCCATGTCTCTAATGTCGAAGGGGAGATTACTGGAATCTCGGCAGGAATCATTAGTCCCCCATCATCAGCCAGCCCCATGAGCACGGTATCAATAAAACCTTTGGGTGCAACCTGCCCCCGTGTACTTACATATTGCATACTCTGCCTCCAAATATGAATTTGATTATGTCTATATTAACCTTTCAGGGAGCCGCAACCAAGTACTATTTTCAAAATTCAACGATTCCATGGAAGTTAATTGTTGGATTTGGAATCTAAAGGACCCGTGATACAATAAATAGATTGCATTACATCCATTCAAGCTAAGGCAGGGACAACCATGAAATCAACTGCATCTTTACGCACATTTAATTTTTTGTATTTTGCTCTATTGGCCGTATTTATTCCATTTCTACCCGTGTATCTTAGCGAACAAGGACTGAACCCCGCACAAATCGGATTTGTGGTCGGCAGCGGTGGATTTGTCACCATTATTGCCCAGCCTCTATGGGGGATGATCAGCGACAGGACCAAAACCATCCGCAAGGTGCTCTTGCTGCTGCTGATATTTTCAACTCTGCTTGGTTATCTGCTGTATGATTCTTCAAGCTATACACTGCTAATCACCTATGCGATGCTGCTATATTTCTTCCTCATGCCAATCGATCCGCTTACTGAGAGTCTGAATTTCAGAGTAGGCGAGGCAGCGGGAGTCAGCTATGGCTCTATTCGGACTTATGGAGCACTGGGATATGCCGTCATGTCGCTTGCTGCCGGATACATCATGACAGGATATGGAGCTCACAGTCTGGCTTATCTCTTCGCCTTTATCGGCGTTATGGGCTTTATCATTAGTCTGCTCATGCCGGACGCCCCTGTTGCAGGCAAGCCAGTCACCTTGGCAAGTCTTAAGACGTTCCTAGGCAGCCGGGAGACCCTGCTCTTTCTGGTTCTCGTATTCATTAGCTCGGTACCTGCCAGAATGAATGATACTTTCCTTGGCGTGTACATCCGTGAACTGGGCGGGGGTTCTGAATTAGTGGGGCAAGCCTGGTTCTTGGCAGCTGGCAGTGAGATCGTCGTCTTCGCGCTCAGCTTCTGGTGGATGCGCAAAGGACACGAGCTTATGATGATCTCAATTGCAGGTGCTTTCTACTTCCTTCGATTCTTCATTTCGGCCTGGGTCGTAGATCCTCATCTGCTAGTCTTTTTGCAGGTGCTTCAAATTGTCACCTTTCCGATATTCTATTCAGCTGCTATTCAATACCTCTACCGGATAGCTCCTGTGGAGTGGCGTGCGACAAGCCAAACTGTGCTAGCCCTGCTCTTCTTTGGCGTATCGGGGATTATCGCTTCTTACGCCGGGGGAGCCATATATGAAAGCTTTGGCGGCAAGACCCTCTTCCTCGTCATTTCAGTTATGTCCTTCATCGGGATGCTGTTTGGAATCGTGCTGAACCGGGTATACGGTACACACTCACAGTCTGAAAGGGTAGAATAACGCCTTTATGAATCTTTACCCGCCACCAGACTCTGATTACAGAACTTCAGCCCATTCCCTAGCTGCACCAAGGGAATGGGCTGTTTTACTGTCCCCACTCACGAAAGTCCGCTCGAAAGCTCCAGTATTTGAATAATGGATCACGGCTGCTCATGGGCTGGAAAAGGGAACAATAAAAAGCAAGAGGCCCAACCTCTGGATTACCAGGATTGAACCTCTCTCAGAACTCTATGTATTGATCTTCTTCGCTGTTATGTGATGTAGAATATTAAGCTTGTTCTCTAAGCCCTGAATTCTCTATTTTCTAAGACCTGAATTAGATGAACCCATCTTCTCGCTCAAAATATCTTTGAAGCTTCTGGAGTTATCATTCATATTATCTTTCTTCTGTATGTTCATGTTCTGAGGTCTATAAGGTTGATAATAGTTGTAGGCCATGGCTTGGTGTACATTTAGATTCACAATAGTTCCTCCTAACTTGATTATCGGGACAGACTGTAGGACCGGTTCGCCCTCATCTTTATCCATAAATAACTTAATTTTGTTACTACAATACCCGAAATCGATATAACGTAAACATCTTTTACAATAATAGGGAGTAAAGGGCTAGGAATTATGGCCATAAAATAAAAGAATTGTGACCTGCGGGATATCATCTGCGAAAAAAGGGCTAGGATCATCATTCCGTAGTTTAGGACCCTGTTTTATTTGAAAGCGCTTAATTTTGAGGACCATAGACTTAACAGGAATTAGGCGAATAGTCAGTGAAAATAATCGCTAAGTATATCTCGTCACAGAAGGAATATGACGAAAATTGTCGAATAATTCTGTATAACTATATTTCAAGTCAGAATAGAGGAATGTTATGAAAATTCGAAACAAACTGTTGTTGGCTTTTACCGTAATGATTGCTCTTCTTATCTCGATCTCCGCACTTTCCTTCTATCAAATGAAGCGGTCACAAGGGGTCGAGCAGGAGGCCTCCCATGATGCCAATTTCAGATACTCTCTGAAAGCACTTCAGTACAGTCTAACCGGGATATCCAACGACGAACGCGCTTATTTATTGAATGGAGATAAGCAATTCCCTGAAGAAATGGCTGTCAAACGTAAGAAGGTTCAGGAACTCTTCATTTCACTTAAGGCCAAGCCGGGTCACGATGACTCTTATCTGAAGGTCCTTGCTGAACTAGAACAGGATTACAATACTTATGCTGAAGCAAGCCAGCGCGTTCTATCCAGCATGAGTGCGGGAAAGTCTGCTGAAGCCGTGAATATCCATTTCAATGAAGAACGCCAAACCCGCAAACAATTAGAGTCAGCCCTTAACCAGGTTACCGATAAAATCGATAAAGAGACCGCTGAAGAGAACTTTTCAAGGCAGACAGAGAACCAGCAGCAGGAATTGCTGCTATTTATAATATGTGCAGCTGCCGTGATTATTGCCTGGGTAATCGCTTGGCAAGTCGCGCGCTCCATCACCAAGCCCCTTAAAGTTATCAACCGCCAGATGAAAGAAATTGCAGAGGGTCACGGTGATTTGAGCCGTGAGATTCAGCTGCGATCAAAAGATGAACTGGCTGATATGGCAGGTTCTTATAATGAAATGATCCGCAATCTGCGTTCGATTCTTATTCAAGCCAAAGACACAGCTATTCAGGTTGCTGCTTCCTCGGAGCAATTAACCGCAAGCGCGGAGCATACGACCAAGGCAACGGAGCATATCGTGGAATCCACTCAGCAGATCGTAACCAGCGCCGATCAAGAACAGGCTCATGTAAGCATGGCCGTACAGGGTATTCAGCGAATCTCTGAAGGAATTCAGATTGTCAAAGACAGTAACCAGCAGGTATCCGAACTGTCTGCCTCCTCACTCGAGGCCTCAACCCAAGGAGCCTCTGCCATTCAGGACATTCTGATCGAGATGCAGGATATTCAGACAACGGTCCAGGAAGCGGCATCCGTTATTCAATCGCTGGGTGAACGGTCTCAGCAAATTAACAGCATCACAAGCATGATCACAGAACTCGCTAACCGGACAAATATATTGTCACTTAATGCAGGGATTGAGGCAGCACGAGCAGGCGAACAAGGACGGGGCTTCGCGATAGTGGCCGGGGAAGTTCGGCAATTGGCCAGACAGTCTCAGGAATTCGCTCAGCAAATTAATGAACTTATTCAAGGTATAGTCTCTGAGACAGACACAGCCGTAATTGCCATGCATACAGGTACCGAAAAAGTTACACGGGGACTCACCAAAACGATTGAGATGGGCAGCAGGTTCCAAATGATCGAGACCCAGGCGGCTGAAGTATCTGCCCAAGTGGATCAGACTTCAGAGACAATCCAGACTCTCTCCTCGGGAAGTCAGCGGTTAGTCAGCTTCATGGAGGAGGTCTCCAAATCCAGTGAAGAGGTCGTGGCTACCAGTCAGAACAATTCAGCCTCCACCGAAGAACAGCTGGCAAGTATGGAGGAGATTGCTTCTTCCGCACATGAACTTTCAAGACTTGCAGATGATCTGCATAGGGTCCTTTCCCGGTTCAAACTGAATTAATATTCCTATATCTGAACAGCAAAGAGAGCATGAATCCCCAAGGATCCATGCTCTCTTTCATTTAATTTATTCAGTTACAATATCATGTACTAGCACGGGAGCTTCAGCATGATCCGCAATTCGGATATTAGCATAGATTAATTCAATGACCTCATCCACTTGTTCCCGATTTGCATGAATCGTAACCAGAGACTCTCCTGCTTTAACCTGATCTCCGATCTTTTTGTTAAGCATTAAGCCCACAGCCAGATCAATTTCAGACTCTTTGGTTGCCCGGCCTGCGCCCAGGAGCATCGCCGCGGTACCAATTTCATCAGCTACGATCTCGGCTACAACTCCATCTGATTTGGCCGGAACCTCAATTAGATAATCCGCTTTCGGCAGCTTCTCAGGATGATCGACAATCGTGGCATCTCCGCCCTGATTCGTAACGAACTCTTTGAATTTCTCCAAGGCTTTCCCGTTCTTGATCACTTCCTTCAGCTTCTCCTCCGCTTCTTCCAGAGAAGAGGCCTTACCCGCCAGATAAACCATCTGACGACCAAGCGCCAAGCAGAGCTCTTCAAGATCTTTCGGCCCGTTCCCTTTCAAGGTGTCAATCGCTTCCTTCACTTCCAGGGAGTTCCCGATCGCGTAGCCCAGAGGCTGACTCATATCAGAGATAACTGCCATCGTTCTGCGGCCGACATTGTTCCCTATGCTGACCATGGCATGGGCGAGTGCCTTGGCGTCTTCAGCTGTTTTCATAAATGCGCCTGCTCCAGTCTTCACATCAAGCACGATGGCATCCGAGCCCGCTGCGATCTTCTTGCTCATAATGGAGCTTGCGATCAGCGGAATTGAGTCAACCGTAGCGGTAACATCCCGCAGCGCATACAGCTTCTTGTCCGCAGGCGTGATGTTGCCGGTCTGTCCAATTACAGCAATCTTGTGATCATTCACGAGATTCGTGAATTCTTCCTTCGTGATCTCCACATGAAAGCCCTTAATGGCTTCGAGCTTATCAATCGTTCCTCCGGTATGTCCAAGCCCGCGGCCAGACATCTTGGCTACCGGAATATCCAAAGCTGCAACCAAGGGAGCGAGCACAAGTGTTGTGGTATCGCCAACACCGCCGGTAGAGTGCTTATCTACCTTCACACCTTCAATGGCAGACAAGTCAATCGTCTCACCGGAGTTCACCATCGCCATAGTCAGATCAGCACGTTCACGGTCATTCATATCCTTGAAGAAAATCGCCATAGCCAGCGCACTGACTTGATAATCGGGAATTTCGCCTTTGGTGTAACCTTCGATAATGAAGTTAATCTCTTCTGTTGTCAGTTCTTTGCCGTCACGCTTCTTCTCGATTAAATCCACCATTCTCATTACTTACACACTCCTCACTTGATCTCGCAAGCGCTGCACTGAAAGCCTAAGCCTATAGTGTAATTGCCGTATCCAAGGCTACTTCAAGCATCTCATTGAATGTAGTCTGGCGTTCTTCCGATGTAGTCTCTTCGCCTGTCAAGAGATGGTCACTTACAGTAAGAATCGTCAATGCATTCACACCAAATTTAGCAGCGAGCGTATAGAGTGCCGTAGTCTCCATCTCCACAGCCAGAACTCCATAATCCATCAGCTTCTGAGTGATAGATTTGTCATCCCGGTAGAACATATCGGAACTGAAGATGTTGCCGACATGAAGCTGAAGTCCCTTTTCCACCGCACGGTCATAAGCTGCTTTGAGCAGTGGGAAGCTTGCAACCGGCGCGAAGTCAAATCCGCCGAATACATGGCGGTTCATACTGGAATCCGTAGAAGATGCCTGGGCAAGAATGACATCACGCACACGGATATTTTGCTGCATAGCACCGCAGGTCCCCACACGAATCAGATTCTTGACCCCGTACTCGCTGATCAATTCATTCACATATATGCTTATGGATGGAACGCCCATACCGGTACCCTGAACGGAGATCCGTTTGCCTTTATAGGTTCCGGTGAACCCAAGCATACCGCGGACCTGATTGTAGCAGGTAACATCCTCAAGGTACGTATCTGCGATATACTTGGCACGAAGCGGATCGCCCGGAAGTAGAATTGTCTCGGCGACATCGCCTTTTTGTGCGTTAATGTGAACACTCATGTGTGAATCCTCCTAAGTAAAATAGTCTAAATAAGATGACCAAATAATCATTTCAAATCAGCCAGGAAGCTGGTTCCATGCTCCGGGAGCTTAACCCCAAAGTTCTCGGCCACAGTTGCACCGATATCGGCGAAGGTGCTGCGCAGCGGAAGCTCATGTCCTCCATTAAATTTCGGTGAGTAGACCAGCAGCGGCACATATTCACGTGTATGATCGGTTCCCCTGTATGTTGGATCATTCCCATGGTCTGCGGTAATGATCAGCAGATCCTCTTCGGTCAGCTTCGCAAATACTTCCGGCAATCTTGCGTCGTAATCTTCGAGCGCCTTCGCATAGCCTTCCGGGTCGCGGCGGTGTCCGTACAGCGCGTCGAAGTCAACCAGATTGAGGAAGCTGATTCCTGTGAACGGCTCGTCCAGCACTTCCACGAGCTTATCCATGCCGTCCATATTGGAGACGGTCCGAACTGCTTTCGTTACTCCTTCTCCATCGTAAATATCAGAAATTTTACCAAGAGCAATCACGTCCAGACCCGCATCCTTAAGCTCATTCATCGTCGTGCGGCCAAATGGTTTGAGCGCATAATCATGACGGTTCGCAGTACGGGTGAACTTCCCGGGCTCACCTATGAACGGGCGGGCAATGATCCGGCCCAGCATATAAGGATCATCCAAAGTGATTTCACGGCAGAACTCACAAATCTCGTACAGCTCCTTAAGTGGAACAACATCCTCATGGGCCGCAATTTGGAGCACCGAATCTGCTGAAGTATAGACAATCAAGGCTCCTGTCTTCACGTGCTCTTCTCCAAGTTCGTCAATGATCTCCGTTCCACTGGCCGGCTTGTTCCCGATCACTTTACGTCCTGTCTTCTCTTCGATACGCTGAATCAATTCGTCCGGAAATCCATGCTCGAATACGCGGAACGGCGTGTCAATATACAGGCCCATGATCTCCCAGTGGCCTGTCATCGTATCTTTTCCGCTGGAGGCCTCCTGCATCTTCGTATAGTAAGCCAAAGGCTTGTCCGCTTTCGGTACACCTTTTATTTCCTTAATATTGGATAGGCCCAGCTTAGCCATATTGGGCATCGTCAGGCCCCCTACCGCCTCAGCGATATGTCCGAAGGTATCCACATCATAGTCATCGAACTTCGCCGCATCCGGCGCTTCTCCAATTCCCACCGAGTCCATAACGAGTACGTGAATTCTTTTAAATTCAGCCATGTTAACGGCTCCTCTCACCTTGTGTCTTAAATGAACAACCCTGCAACCGTTGCCGACAGTACACTTACCAACGTTGCTCCGTATAGCAGTTTCAGGCCAAACCGGGCAACCACATTACCCTGCTTCTCATGCAGCCCTTTTACAGCTCCAGCAATAATACCTATAGAAGAGAAGTTGGCGAAAGAAACCAGGAATACGGACACAATGCCCACAGTATGTGCGGACAACGCCGTATGCTTGCCCAAATCCAGCATGGCTACGAACTCATTCGAGACCATCTTGGTTGCCATAATGCTTCCTGCTTCAACCGCTTCCTTCCAGGGTACACCCATCACAAAGGCAAACGGCGCAAAAACATAACCTAACAGCTGCTGGAACGAGATGCCGAAGATCCCGCTGAAAATGCCATTAACAAGGGCAATCAAAGCTACGAATCCAATCAGCATCGCAGCAACGGTAATGGCCACTTTGAAGCCATCCATAATATATTCGCCCAGCATTTCGAAGAACGATTGCTTCTCCTCTTCCCGTACTTCAAGTATATCCTCTTCTTTAGTTACTGTATAAGGGTTAAGAATCGATGCGATAATGAATCCGCCGAACAAGTTAAGCACCAGTGCTGTAACCACATACTTCGGGTTAATCATCGTCATATACGCACCTACGATAGACATGGATACTGTAGACATGGCAGAGGCACATAATGTGTACAGACGGTGCTTCGGAAGCTTTCCGATCTGTTTTTTCACAGAAATGAACACCTCAGATTGTCCCAAAATGGCCGAGGCCACAGCGTTGTAGGATTCCAGTTTACCCATTCCATTTACTTTACTCAATATAAGGCCAATGTATTTAATGACAAAAGGCAGAACTTTGGCATACTGAAGGATCCCGATAAGTGCCGAAATAAAAATAATAGGCAGCAGAACCGACAGGAAAAAAGGAGCTTGTCCTTCGTTCGCTAATCCCCCGAATACGAAATTCACACCTTCTGAAGCATAGCTCAGCAAATGATCAAATACAGATGCGAATCCCTGGATCATAAACTCGCCAATTCCTGTATTTAGCAGCAAAAATGCTAGTATCGCTTGCAGCACGATCATTAGAATAATCGGCCTGTATCGTATATTCTTCCGGTCGTTACTGCCCAAGTAGGTTAATGCAAAAACGACGAGTAAGCCCAGCATAGCAATTGCATATTTCATGATGTCTGCTCCTAATTCTGTATAGTAATTTCCAGCTGTCTCTTAAGCGTTTTCACTTTAATCAAAAAAGAACAACCCCGAAGGATTAGTTCTTCTTATCCATATCTTCTGCTTGAAAAGCTCCCGGAAGGAGGCGATCCATCGTCCATTCTTCCGTATTCCCCTGAAGGTTCGTCAAATAGATCTTCGTATCCTTGTCGCAAAATTCAGCCATGACTTGGCGGCAGGCTCCGCAAGGAGATACCGGGCCCTCTGTGTCGGCTACGACTGCAATCGCTTCGATTCTGCGGCTCCCTTCGGATACTGCCTTAAATATGGCTGTCCGCTCGGCGCAATTGGTCAGGCCAAACGAAGCATTCTCGATATTGCAGCCCCGGTAGACTTGGCCTCCGCTTAGCACGGCCGCGCCTACCTGAAACTTCGAGTAAGGGACATAAGCCGTCTTTCGTGCCTCAGTAGCTTCTTGAATCAGCTGATCTTTCATGGATTGTCCTCCTTCACCTGGGTTTTGGCAGTAAATTAATATGAAGACGTAGATTGTCCGCCCTCCATAATTTTGACACCTGAGCTTGCACCGATTCGGGTAGCTCCGGCTTCTACCATTTTGGTCATGTCTTCAAGACTGCGTACGCCCCCAGATGCCTTAACTCCCATCTGATCACCCACGGTACGGCGCATTAATGCAACATCCTCCGGTGTTGCTCCACCAGTAGAGAAGCCTGTTGAGGTCTTGACGAAGTCGGCCCCGGCCTCAGCCGCAAGCTGGGACGCCCGTACTTTCTCCTCATCTGTCAGCAGACAGGTCTCAATAATTACTTTAACCAAAGCCTTTCCTGCTGCAGCATCCACGACCGCTTTGATATCCTGCTTCACAAGCTCGTGATTGCCATCTTTAAGCGCTCCGATGTTAATGACCATGTCTACTTCACCTGCGCCATTCTGGATGGCATTAGCAGCTTCGAAAGCTTTAACTTCTGAAGTATTAGCTCCCAGCGGAAACCCGATTACCGTACATACCTTAACAGGAGTGCCCGCAAGCTGCTCCGCACAATACGCTACCCAAGTTGGATTGACACACACGGAGGCGAACTCGTATTTCTTTGCTTCCTCGGTCAGCTTGGTAATTTCTGCTTTTGTGGCATCTGCGCGCAAAAGGGTATGGTCGATCAACGCTGCTACATTCATATCGTCAGTCTCCTTTGTGGAAAATTATCTCATTAATTGTTCTTGTCGCTAAACCATCATTCCATAGCTATATTAGCACGGCATTGAACATATGTAAACGTTATTATGAAATTATGTTCAATACCTCATTCTCTTTATTATTAACCTAAAAACGAAAAAAAATCTGCCGTAAACTACGGCAGACTGTTCATAATAACAACGATTGTGCGGTGAACTGATCCGTCACCAGAATATTGGCATACCGGCCGGTAAGGGCGGCCCGAATGGCTTCAATCTTACGATGTCCGCCAGCGACCAGAATCGACTTCTCTTTACGCCGAAGGTCCGTAAGGTCAATACCGACCGTACGCTGATTAATTGCCTCACTAATAATATGACCGTCCGTATCGAAGAACCTGGAGCAGATATCTCCAACTCCTTTGGATTCAAGCAGCTGCTGTTCTTCTTGATTGAAATAGCCAAGCCTGAACAAAAGTGCGTCCTCCTTCACAGTTCCCACTGTGAAGATGGCAATATTGGCCTGCCTGCCCAGTTCAATGATCCGCTGGATATGCCTGTCTTCTTCGACCATCTGCTTCACGGCAGTATTGTCAAAGATAACGGGAAGAGGCAAATACCGGGCAGCCGTATGAAATGCCTCGGCGAATAAATTGACGGTCTCGACCGCGAACGTATTCACATGGGAATGACTGACGCCGCCTTTTAGCTGCACCACCTCTACCCCCCTGACTTGCTTGGGCTGCAGGTTCTGAGCAACCTGGTACATCGTTGTTCCCCATGTTACGCCGATAATATCTTTATCCTGAACGATCTCATGAAGATATTCGGCTGCCTTCTTGCTGATCTGCTTCTGTATCTCCTGATACTCATTTAAGGGAGAATAGCTTACAAGCACGAGTTCCAGATTGTATTTCTTCTTAAGCCGGTCCCCTAACACATCCATATCCTCCAGGGGGTCAACAATATCGATCCGGACATATCCCTGATCCTTCGCATACTGGAGCAGCCTCGAAATCGTCGGACGGGAGACGCCAAGCCTTGTGGCAATATCCTGCTGACTGTAATCAGAGAGATAATAGAGCCTGGCGGCCTCGATACTCAACCTTTGCTTCTCATCTTCCATGGGTCTCCCTCCCTCTGCATTATTCTATGTAAGACCGCACTTAAATTTTTTGCATTTGTACGGTTGTAGCTACGGGGAATGCTTGGACTTCCGGCCGCTGTTGTCCCCAGATTTTTTTATATTATACCGAAGTACGGTTACAATCCGGAGACAAAGGTGTTCGCGTTCGCTCCTACAGTTCCAAGCTTCCCCTCCGTTACTTCTTCCCATATATTATTTTTAAGTGCATTATATTTAATCATTCTATTATAATCGAAATGCTGATGATTAGAGAAGAGCTGCTGCCCTTCCCCTACATAAGATGCCTGCCAGAGAATTTAAGTTGCACGTGGATCTTAGATTGACCTTAGAAAAGCGGCAAACTCCCTGCCTGCTGCCGTAATAGGTCTGTCTTTTCGGTAGACCAATGTAATCTGCGGATCCGGGACCGTGTTGCCTGGCAAAGGAGCTGTTCGAACTCCAGCGTGTTCATCCAGTGACAATAGCCCCCTCTTCGTATAGAAAGAGATTCCGATCCGTGACTGAACGGCCAGCTTCACCGCTTCGGGGGAGTCCATTATGGCGGAGTTCCACAGATTCACTTGATTCGCCGCTGCCCAACGCTCTGAGAAACCACGAATAAACGACCCTCCCGCATGCTGAATGAAGCGCTCCTGTGCAATCTGGTTCACTTCGATCTTCTTCAGTGCCGCGAAAGAATGCTCAGCCGGATAAATAAGCACAATCTCGTCATTCTCAAGAACCTCACACTCCAGGTTATCCTCGATTAAAGTTTGATTCGTATGCATCACCGCCAGATCAATATCTGCTTGTTGAAGCATCCTCATAATCTCATCATCGGCTCTGATCTTGATGTCCAGATGAATACCGGGAAATTGACGCATGAACCGCCCCGCTAACGCCGGGAGATAATAATTGCCTGGCATGAGCCCTGCGCCTATTCTCAGTGTTCCGCGTTCCAGGGTATCAAAATCCGCAACAACATTTATTGCTTCGTCTGTTAAAGAAGTAATTCTCTGCGCATAATACAGCAGCGCTCTACCAGCCTCCGTCAATATGACGCGTCCGCGGCGGGTGTCAAAGATCGCGGTACCCAGCTCCTCCTCCAGACTTTTCATATGAAAAGTTACGGTCGGCTGCTTGAGTCCCAGCGCCACGGCAACGTCAGAAATTTTCTTATATTTCTCTATTAAAACGACAATTTTCAACTTTACAATGTTCATACAATGACTCCCTCCCTGCCCCCATCATACCCAGTTAATTAGATAAAATCTATGAATATATCAGTTTTTTATTTTACTTTTTATCATTCAATTTACAAAGTTATGAATTTGGAATAATGAATGGGCCCTATACTTTTAAGAGTCGAGAACAAAATTCGACCAAATAAAAAAACAATTAGGGGAGATTACAAACAATGAAATTAAAGAAGCTGCTCCTTTTGACTCTTACGCTTGCTTTTGCAGTATCACTTGCAGCATGTGGTAACAAAGACAATACGTCAGGTTCAACTACTACAGACAATAACAATGCTGGTACAGCTGAAACAACTACACTTAGCGGATCTATTCTTGCTTCAGGTTCTACAGCACTTCAACCGCTCGTTGAACAGGTAGGTAAGAAATTCATGGATAAAAATTCGGGCGTATCCGTTCAGGTTCAAGGCGGAGGCAGTGGTACAGGACTTACTCAAGTATCAGGCGGACAGGTTCAAATTGGTAACTCTGACGTCTTCGCTTCCGAGAAAATGAAAGATGCTGCCGCAGCGAAGGAACTGGTTGACCATCAAGTAGCCGTAGTTGCAATTGCAGCAGTTGTTAATCCTGAGGTTGGCGTAACTAACCTTACCAAACAGCAATTGGTTGACATCTTCACAGGCAAGATCACGAACTGGAAGGATGTTCAAGGTAAAGATCAAGCGATCGTAATCGTGAACAGACCAAGCAGCTCCGGTACTCGTGCAACTTTCGAGAAATTCGCTTTGGGTACGAAGACTGAAGACTTGAAAGGCTCTATCCAAGAAGATTCATCAGGTACAGTTAAGAAGCTTGTTACTGAGACTCCAGGAGCTATCGGATACCTTGCTCTTTCTTACCTGGATGACAAAGTGAAAGCTGTTCAATATGAAGGTGTAGATGCAACAGTTGACAACGTGATCTCTGGTAAATATCCGGTATGGGCTTACGAGCACATGTACACTAAAGGTGAGCCGGATGCTACTACAAAAGCATTCCTCGATTACTTCATGACTGACGAGGTTCAAAACGGCGACGTGGTTGAGCTTGGTTACATCCCTGCGAACAAAATGCAAGTAAAGCGTGATGAAGCGGGTAACGTAACGAAGTAACATCAAGTACTCGGCAGCTCACGATTTATACCAAGAGGCGGAAGAATAAACTTCTGCCTCTATTTTCGATTTAGAAAGGAAAGAAGGACCTAATGAAATCTAACCAAGATACCCCGCTTCTGCTGCGCAAGCATCGTACAGAGGAGTGGATCGGGCGAGGATATACAACCATATGTGTGCTCTTCCTCATCGTTATCATTATTTCCATAGTTTATTTTGTAGCTACCAAAGGTATCTCCACCTTCGCCATCAATAGCGTAAGTCTATCCGACTTCTTGTTCGGAACTACCTGGAGCCCGGATGATAACCATTTCGGTGCACTGCCGTTCATTTACGGATCTTTCCTGACTTCTCTCCTCGCTGCGGTAATCGCAAGTCCGCTGAGCGTGTGCGCCGCCTTGTTCATGACCGAGATCGTTCCTTCCTGGGGCAAAAAGTTATTGCAGCCTGTTATCGAGCTGCTCGCCGGAATTCCATCCGTCGTATATGGATTCATCGGACTTAGTATCCTGGTCCCTTTCATGCGTAATACATTCCCGGGCCAAGGTATCGGTGTGGCTGCAGGGGCTATCGTTCTGTCTATTATGATTCTTCCTACCATCACCAGTATTGCTACAGATGCGCTCAGCGCTCTGCCCCGTAATCTGAAGGAAGCTTCTTACGGACTTGGAGCCACCCGCTGGCAGACGATCTACGGAGTAATTATTCCTACGGTTCTTCCCTCAATTCTGACCGGGGTTGTTCTGGGTATGGCCCGGGCTTTCGGCGAGGCCCTTGCGGTACAGATGGTCATCGGGAACGCTCCGCATATCCCGACCTCATTGTTCGAATCGGCTTCAACCCTGACCAGTGTGATCACGCTGAATATGAGTAATACCGTTATGGGTTCCGTTCAGAACAACGCGCTTTGGAGCATGGCCATGATATTAATGCTGATGACCTTCGTCTTTGTCTTTGTCGTAAGGCTTCTCGAAAGGAGACATAAACTTTGAAACCGAAAGCCGCCGATAAACTTGCTACTGGCATAATCGTATTCTTCGCCCTCTTGATTGTAGCCGTGCTCCTGGGCATGCTGGGCTTTATTCTATTTAGAGGACTCAGTCATATCAGCTGGGACTTCTTAACTTCCGAACCGCAGACGATCCGTGAGGGTGGCGGAATTGGTCCTCAGCTCTTTAATTCCTTATACCTGCTTATTCTGACCATGATTATTACAATTCCACTCGGTCTTGGAGCCGGAATCTATATGGCTGAATATGCGAAGCCGAACAAGCTGACAGACGCAATCCGCCTTATTGTCGAGGTGCTATCCTCCTTCCCTTCCATCGTGGTGGGTCTGTTCGGTCTCCTCGTTGTCGTTCAGCAGTTCGACTTCGGGTTCTCGCTGTTCTCCGGCGCCATCGTGCTTACGATCTTTAATATGCCTTTGATGGTGCGTGTAACGGAGCAAGCTTTCCGCAGCGTACCCAAGGAACAGAAGGAAGCCGGCCTTGCCATGGGCTTGTCCAAATGGAAGATCATCACCTCCATCCTGTTCCCGGTGGCACTGCCGATCATCGTAACCGGCACCATTCTGGCGGCTGGCCGGGTGTTCGGCGAAGCTGCCGCCCTGCTCTTCACAGCAGGGATGACCACGCCGCATATTAATTTCAGCGACTGGAACCCGCTGCATCATAATTCGCCGCTGAACCCGTTCCGTCCGGCTGAAACGCTGGCGGTACACATCTGGAAAGTCAACAGTGAAGGACTTGCGCCAGATGCCGCGCAGATTGCTGCAGGCGCATCCGCAGTCCTGGTCATTCTGGTCCTGATCTTCAACCTGCTGGCCCGCTGGCTGGGTAGAGCGCTGTACCGAAAATTCACATCGATCAAATGATAAATGATAAGGAAGAGGAGAACGGCTCATGACGGACACCTTACGTACTGAAAATCTTAAAGTCTATTATGGAGAACATGAGGCGGTAAAAGGCATTGACATGACCTTCGCCGAGCAAAGTGTAACGGCTTTGATCGGACCTTCCGGCTGCGGCAAATCCACGTTCCTCCGTTCACTCAACCGGATGAATGATGAAATTCCCGATTCTCGTCAGACCGGGAACATCTGGATCGGAGATAAGGACATCAATTCGTCCGAGACCGATGTAACCGTGCTGCGCCAAAAGATTGGCATGGTATGGCAGCGTCCTAACCCTTTTTATAAGTCCATTTATGAGAACATTGCCTTTGGCCCCAAATATCATGGAATCAAGAACCGGAAGCAGCTTGATCAGATCGTAGAAGATAGTCTTCGCAAAGCTGCTCTCTGGGATGAGGTCAAGGACCGCCTGCATACATCTGCACTATCCCTTTCCGGAGGCCAACAGCAGAGATTATGTATTGCCCGGGCCCTTTCGGTTAATCCGGACATCCTGTTACTGGATGAGCCCGCCTCTGCCCTTGATCCAATCTCGACTTCCAAGATTGAGGAGCTGATCGGCGAGCTGAAGAAGTCACTGACCATCGTCATCGTGACCCATAACATGCAGCAGGCTGCGCGGGTCTCTGATTTCACCGCCTATTTCTACCTTGGAAATCTGATGGAATATAACGAGACAAGCATTATCTTCACCAATCCGTCCAAGCCGAATACACAGGAATATATATCCGGACGATTTGGCTAATCCGGAAGGCAAGTAAATAGAAGCAGGCTGCGGTTCATTAGACCGACAGCCTGCTTTTTTGATTTGCTAAACCAAAATTGCCTATTGAAAAACTAATGGTATTAGTTATAATAAAACTAATGATATTAGTTTAGGTTCGAAAGGAGATCATGCCATGAGCTTTATACTGTTTCTGCTTTTGTTCACCTGTCTTTGCGGTTATCTCGATTCCCGTCTTGGCAGACTTAAGAATAAGGGGGAGAAGCTATGTTAGCCGGACACTTCGGTCTCGCAGCAGCTGTGAAGGCTAAGGTGCCAGAGGTTCCTCTTTGGGCTCTTATGCTGTCCACCCAGCTGATTGACGTCATCTTTGTCCCCTTATACGTCAGTGATATCGAGACCGTAGTCAAGACAGGAGTTGGCTATGGGAATCAAGTGATTCACGCGGAATACTCTCACTCCCTGCTCAGTGTTCTGATACTTGCCGTCTTGACTGGCCTTCTGGCCAGAAAGTTCTGGGGGAAGCGTGGAGGCTTTACGGTTGGCGCCGTAGTGTTCAGCCACTGGCTTCTTGATCTGCTCGTGCATCGTCCTGATCTGCCGATTCTGCCAGGCAATCTTGGCAATCTTCCCCTGCTTGGACTGGGTCTCTGGCGCAGCAGTACCTTCTCCATGACTGCAGAGCTGCTTCTCATTGCTGCCGGAAGCTTCATGTATTTACGATATGCTGTCTCAGGTACATCGGGGAGCACAAGACTTCTTGCCCGCCGCTCTGGTGTCATACTGGCCGTGCTTATGCTTCTGTGTCTGGCTTCCGACGTGCTGAACATAGGATAACCGCATGTATTGTGCCAATCAAAAAAAAGCGTAAGCGGATATCCGCTTACGCTTTAGGTTCAACCTGCCTCGGAACCAGTTTATAAATCTCCCCGCTCTCCAGCGTGTCAATTAACCGGTCAAGCCACAAGTAATACTCCGAAGCTTCCTTCATCTTCCTCTGATCCTCGGTCAGAACACGCTTCACCGCTGCTTCCTCAGCCTCGGCAATCCACTTGTCCATTTCCTGAATGGAACGTCTGAGCACATTCAGATTCGTCTCTACAGCTTTACGCCATTTAATGGCGAAGAAATCATTGAAAGTCTGATACCAATCGTACTCCACTTCATACAGGTCCTTGCGGGAGCCTTTTTCCCATACTTTATTAACCATCTTAAGATCCAGCAGCGTACGGACTCCTGTACTCATACTGGTCTTGCTCATCTTCATCTCCTGTCCCATCTCATCCAGTGTCATCGGCTTGTCCGCAAAAAACAGCAGACCGTACAGATGTCCGGTAGACAGGGTTATTCCATATAAGTCCATATTTCTTCCTATTGCTTCAATCACTCGCTTGCGGACCTTCAGAAGAGCCGCTTGCTCCTGCTCATTAAGCTGTTCCAAGCCCATGCTTGCAGCCTCCTATTTAACCTCTTTTACATTTATGTATCTTATCTTAGAAAAAGCATGTCTAAATGTAAAGAAATGACTTGGATAGCATTTAGGAGTTAGCGTGAGCATTTGGCGCATAAATTATGTACAGTATTTTCTGTACGTACTGTATGTACGGATATAGAAGTTGATTAAATGGAATTTTTTTTGATAGACTAAGACCTACAGAAATAAAGGGGTGAGCTTGTTTGGAAAATACAATTCTTGAAGTGCGGAATGTCAGCAAATTGTTTGGGCCAAATGCTGCCCAAGGCATTCAGCTGTTAGAGAAAGGGCATACCAAAGAACAGCTGGCCCGCGAGAAACAAATTACGGTCGGGGTTAACCGCGTAAGTCTGGATATCCGCCAAGGTGAGATATTCGTCATTATGGGCCTGTCAGGCAGTGGCAAATCTACACTTGTCCGCATGCTGAACCGTCTGATTGAGCCTTCTTCGGGAGAAATTCTGATTCACGGGAAAGATTTGCGCAAGATGAATAAAGCGCAGCTTCGTGAAGTCAGACGCAAAAATATTAGCATGGTATTTCAGAAGTTTGCATTATTCCCACACCGCACGGTGCTTGAAAATGTAGAATACGGAATGGAAATACAGCAGATCAGCAAAGAAGAGCGCCGGGTCAAAGCAGAGGATGCACTCGAGCTTGTTGGTCTGAAAGGCTGGGGCCCAAAGATGCCTGATGAGCTCAGTGGCGGCATGCAGCAGAGGGTAGGTCTTGCGCGTGCACTGGCGAACGATCCCGATATTCTACTGATGGATGAGGCATTCAGCGCGCTCGATCCGCTCATCCGCAGAGATATGCAGGACGAACTGCTTGAGCTTCAGGAACGGATGAAGAAGACCATTGTCTTCATTACCCATGACCTGGACGAAGCTCTGCGCATTGGGGACCGCATTGCGCTCATGAAGGATGGCGCGCTTGTTCAGCTGGGCACGCCGGAAGAAATGCTGACCCAGCCTGCTAACCGCTATGTTGAACGGTTCATCGAGGATGTTGATTTATCCAAGGTGCTTACAGCTTCCCACGTGATGATACGCCCAGAGACCGTGACACTGGACAGAGGTCCTCGTGTTGCACTGCAGCTTATGCGTGAACGAGGGATCTCCAATCTGTTCGTCATTGACCGCGGCAAGCGACTTCTTGGTGTAATTACGGCCGAAGATGCCTCTACAGCGCTTAAATCAGGAATGGGGCTTTCCGAAATTCTGATTAAAGATGGGCCTGAGGTTAGTCCAGATACACTCCTTGGCGATTTATTTGAAGTTACAAGCTCTGCCAAGGTCCCACTGGCTGTCGTGGATGAGAATCATCGCCTGCTTGGCGTGATTGTACGCGGCGCGGTGCTTGGGGCACTTGCTGGAGATACCAAGGTCCTTGGAGGTGAAGCCTAATGTTACCCAAACTGCCGCTGGCTGATTGGATCGAAGCGCTTGTGAGCTGGATGGGCTCACATCTCGGAGGTCTTTTTGATGCCATAGCTTTAATTATTGAGCATGTTGTTGGCTTCTTCTCGGGTCTGTTCCTGCTGCCGCATCCTCTGCTGTTCATTGCAATACTGGGTATTCTGGCTTTCGCAATTGGCCGTCTACCATTAACCTTATTTACAGTCATCGGTTTTCTGCTGATTGAGAATTTAGGGTACTGGACACAGACGATGAACACGCTGGGCCTTGTTATCACCTCAGGGCTTATCTCAATCCTGCTGGGTATTCCCCTCGGGATCTGGAGCGCATACAGCAGAACCACACACCGCATTGTCTCGCCTATTCTCGACTTTATGCAGACCATGCCCGCGTTCGTCTATTTGCTGCCGGCTGTCACCTTCTTCAGTCTGGGTGTTGTGCCGGGCGTTATTGCTTCGGTAATTTTCGCAATACCGCCAACGATTCGAATGACCTATCTGGGCATTAAGCAGGTATCCGCTGAGCTGACTGAGGCAGCCGAAGCCTTCGGTTCTACCACTTGGCAGAAACTCATCAAGGCGGATCTGCCGCTGGCCATGCCTACGATGATGGCCGGTATTAATCAGACGATCATGCTGTCCTTGTCGATGGTCGTCATTGCATCCATGATCGGGGCGCAGGGGATCGGAGCCGAGGTCTACCGGGCTGTTGCCCAGCTCAAGATCGGCCAAGGCTTTGAAGCTGGCCTTGCCGTTGTGGTTCTGGCCATTGTGCTCGACAGATTCTCACAGAATCTGTTCAAGAGGGGCCGCCGCAAAGCAGCATTGTTGCAAAAACAGCCACGCCGCCGCCTCGTATTCGCTTCTGCCTTACTGGCTACCCTGATTGTGGGTGGCATTGCCCAGTATTTGCTTCTGCCTTCTGGGACATCAGCTGACGCTAACCAAGGAGGCGCCGTTGCAAGCAAGTTCCATAATCAGATCATCGGGATTGATCCCGGTTCAGGGATTATGAAATCAACTGCCAAGGCGATTCAAGACTATAAGCTGGACAGCTGGGAGCTGGTTGAGGGCTCAAGTACCGCGATGACGGCAATGCTGGATAAAGCAATTAAGAATAAAGAGCCGATCATAGTTACTGGATGGACACCGCACTGGATGTTCACCAAGTATGATCTTAAGTACTTGGATGATCCTAAGAAGACCTATGGTGAATCCGAGGAGATTCACACCATTGCCCGGAAGGGACTGAAGCAGGATCAACCCACTGCTTATGCATTTCTGGACCGGTTCAAGTGGACATCCGATGAGATGGGAGAAATTATGGCTGCCATTCAAGGCGGACAAAGTCCTGAAGAAGCAGCGAAGAATTGGGCCACGAAGCATCCGGACCGGGTACAAGAATGGACCAAGGGGCTTGCCAAGGTGAATGGCCAGAAGCTCAAGCTAAGCTATGTGGCTTGGGATTCAGAAATTGCAAGCACCAATCTCCTTCAGTATATTCTTCACGAGGAACTCGGCTATGACGTAACTTCTCTTCAAGTAGAAGCTGGCCCAATGTGGACTGGAGTCGCCAGTGGAGATGTGGATGCCACGGCCTCAGCCTGGCTTCCGTTAACTCATGCGGATTATTGGAATAAGTACAAAGACCAAGTGGAGGATCTTGGTCCAAATATGACCGGCGTCCGTACAGGACTTGTCGTGCCCGCCTATGTGGATATTTCCTCTATCGAGGATTTGAATAAATAAAATTATGCAGCGTACAGTAATCAGGCATCCCCTGTCCTTGAAAGGACGGGGGTTTCTTTTGTATATAAAGTCTTAGCCCCCTCAGATCTTAAGCCATTGTTCAATCAGGTTCTTGAAAGCCTTTAGTTGGAACGGCTTTGTGATATAGTCGGCAAAACCAGCCTGTATACCTTTCTCAATATCAGACTTTTGAGCAAATGAGCTCACTGCCAATACTGGAATATGACGAGTCTCCTCCCGGCTTCGAAGCTCCTCAAGGGCTTCGTAACCGTTCATACCGGGCAATTGGATGTCCATAAAGATGAGATCCGGCTGCCCTTGTATAGCGATCTCTATGCCTTCCTCCGCACTTGCAGCCCCGATAAGATGGGTATGCGGAATCTTTTTAAAGATATGACCCATTAGCGCCATATTCAGCTCATTATCCTCGACATACAGAATCGTATAACTGGGTGAATTCATTATCTTCACTCCTTATTAGTAAAGCCTACAGGTTAGTCAGAGGGAGAACAGGACACATGAAGAATAATTGGGACAAAAAGAGCGGACTAATGCAAAAAAAGCCAAAAAAAGAGTCCCTTCACTCCTTCTTTGGCTTATGTTCAGCTCATTCTCATGTCTGACCCATTACAACCCGTATGTAATTATTGAAAAGTGTATGCAATCACACTACGATCTCGTGAGAAATCCCAATCTACATAAATATCGGATAGTGTCTTGTTCAGGACCTCCGTGAAGCCAATCTCCTGATTCAAAAACCGCTTTTCCATCTTGCGCTTCGTAGTTTTAAGTATATTCTCATATCCCAAATCAAGAAGTTCCTTCTCAAGAATAATCAGAATACCTTCCCGAACCACAATTAAAGTCTTGGGGTTCAACCACCAGGAATCAATATGTACTGGCTCCTTCTGAACCATGCCGCTTACCTTGATGACATGGTCATGAACGCTCTTCTGCCCTCGATATGGCTCGGATTTCTCACTGTGCAGATCGAATAATCCGACAATCATCCCCGATGCGTTATGAAGACCCCAGTCGTAATATAATTCCTCTGTCTCGAGCGCTAGTTCAGTCTTCAGATAGGCAGATAGCTCAGGAAGCAGCGACTTCATGAGAAGCTCCCTTGTGTATCTAAGGGCCTGCTCCTCTTCTTTATCCAGCAAGAACTGCTCCACTGGACTAATGAAATTACGGATATGTATCGCGATTCCGCGCTCTCCTATAGATACGTTAACAGATTCAGGGCCTTTGCCGAATCGGTTTCTAAGCAGCTTTCCGGTAAAGCTGGAAATTTGGGTATTTTTTTCCTTTAACGTTACCATTCTACCACACCTCCTTTAAATACTAAATGAATAAACTTAAATTAGATATTAATAGATTGCCCTTTGCTTGGTCAATTGGTATTAATATACCCGGACAAGGAGCTGTAGACTCGGATTATTATATGTAAAAAACTACAGTCTTTCTTCCGATATATATATTGATTCATAGTGATTATAGATCTTTGGAACGCTTCGGCAGCAAGAGGATATTATCAATCAACTATAGAGTACATTCATCAAAGGAGCACACCATGAAGAAGCAAAACTTGAAACACAAATCCATATCCGTCCTTTCCACCGCGGTACTGCTCGGAGCACTGGCTCCACATGCCTCAGCAGCTACAACCTTGACTGATATTCCAAATAACTATGCCAAACAGGCCATTCTTGAACTGGTCGAAAAGGGCATTATGAACGGAACGGGTAACGGTAAATTCAACCCCACAAGTAATATTAGCAGGCAGGATTTTGCCATTGTGCTCGCCAGATCTCTCAACCTTGATCTTAGCAACCCGCCAGCTACAGCTACTTTCAAAGACGTTCCTAAAGACCATTATGCTTATGCTGCGGTAGAAGCTGCTGTAAAAGCTGGCCTTGTTAAAGGTACCGGCGGCGGACAGTTTGGAACAGGTCAAAACCTGACCCGCGAGCAAATGGCCGTTATTTTTGTTAACGCCCTGGGTGTTGATAGTACAGGTAAAGGCAGAGATCTGACATTCTCTGACGCTTCATCCATTGCCAGCTGGGCTAAAGATTCTGTTGCCACGGCTGTCGAGTTCGGATTAATGAACGGGAACCCAGATGGAACCTTCAACCCTTCTAATAGTGCAAGCCGTCAGGATTTAGCTCTCGTCGCATCCAAGTTCTTGACTGAAAAAGTAAAGGTGGATGAGCAGCACAAAGCAGAGCAGGAATCCAACAAGCCGACTCCTCCGGTAGAGACGAAGCCTCCTGTTGTTACGCCGACACCGACACCACCTGTTATAGTGACGCCTGTACCGACACCGGAGCAGCCGGATACTACTCCTCTTTTACAAGGTGTACAAATTACAAACTTAACTAATGAAACCTACTACAAGCAGGATGTAACGCCATACTCCACTCATTCGGACGTTAAGAAAGTCGAACTCTGGAAAGCAGCATATGGACTTTTTGGAAGGTCACAAGAGGAATTAAAAGTTGAAAATTATACCTTGGGGACTAAGCTTTCCGAAGAAGCTTCTTATCACCTAAAGGTTACTGATAATCAGGATCATGTTGTAGAGACTTGGTTTAGCATTGATAAAACAGCCCCTAGTATCTTTGGAGACATTTATCAATCCCAAAATATCGATGGAAATACAAATGCATATGATCAGGGAGATAACATTGTTATCGCCTTCAATCGTTCGATTCAGAAATTTGATAGTACTGATATTAATAATGCAGCAGCTTCGGAGACTTTGCCTGAGATATTCCCAGGTCTATCTGTTCAGGCGATTGAGGAGGCAGTGAGAGAGAAGTCATTAGATTATACTTTAGGTGACGGAGCGTATTTGATCACTCAAAACCCTATGGGTACCATTAACCATGTACCTTATGGAAATATATTCAAGCTAGTACTCGGTGCAGGTGCTAATATTCCTGCAGCAGGGCTAACGATTACCTTGGATCCAAATAAAATTGTTGGCCCATCAGGATTAAAGCCCGCGGGTCCTTTCACGATCACAATTCCTGCAATCCCTGTTGCTCCGATAAGTGAGAATAATGCTCCATCCGTCTCAAATGTTAAGATCACCGGAGTTAATGAAGTAGGTAAGACGTTAACTGGTTCCTATGACTTTAGTGATCAGGACCTTGGCGATCTTGAAGGAGAAACAACTTACAAATGGTATAGAGTGGATAATGATGGGGTTAGTAATCAAGAGGAAATAGTAGGTGCCACTGCTAAGACCTATACGCTCACTGCTGAGGATAGTGGACACAAAATTATTTTTGAAGTTACGCCAGTTGACTCAAGAGGAAAAGCAGGCTCACCTTTACAAGGCTTAACAGGTACTGATGTAACAGACCCTGCTCCAACTATTAGTGACCTGAATGACATCGGCTTGAGTGCAAATACACCTGATACTCAGCTTTACCTGAACCAATCTATTACACCTACCTCAACAGACAGTGATATTGAGAATGTCAAATTGTCGAGAACTACGGATACGGGCCTCGACTATTATAATCATACGTATGGTACGGAGGTTACTGGTTATAAACTCGGTGACATCATAACTGAAGATGGATCATACGAGCTCGCTGTTACGGATAAAGCAGGTCAGACCACCAAATCCTATTTCACAATAGATACCCTTGTACCGGCATTATCCATTGAGGAGCCTGTTACACAAGAGCAAACAGGAGGAACTAGCAGTTCGATTTACGATTCTGGTGATTCGATATCAATAAATTTCAATGATCCTATTAAGAAGTATACAGTCATGGAAGATTCAGAAATTGAAAACTTGGATACAGATAATGTCTTTACAATGGATCAGCTTGAGAGTGCGCTCAATTCGGTCGATCCTTCCTACACATTTGGAGAGGGAGCTACGCTCATGGCTACTTCAACGAATGGACTCTATATTGGCGATGGCTCATATGATAAGGAGTTTCAAATTATTCTAGGTGACAATGCGAACATTCCAGCAGCTGGAGTTCCTTTAACTCTACCGGCTTCTATCATCACGGGACCGACTGGTGTACCTGCGGCTGGGTCTATCTCAATCGTTATTCCTGCAATCCCTGTTGCTCCAGTAAGTGAGAACAATGCTCCCTCAGTCTCAAATGTTAAGATTACGGGAGTTAACGAAGCAGGCAAGACGCTAACCGGTTCCTATGACTTTAGTGATGAGGACTTTGGCGATCTTGAAGGAGAAACAACTTACAAATGGTATAGAGTGGATAACGATGGGACTAGTAATCAAGAGGAAATTGTAGGCGCTACTGATAAGACCTATACGCTCACTGCAGCTGATAGCGGGCATAAAATTATTTTTGAAGTTACGCCAGTTGACTCAAGAGGAAAAGCAGGCTCATCCTCGGAAGGCTTAACAGATACTGATGTAACAGATCCAGCTCCAACCATTAGTGACCTGAATGACATCGGCTTGAGTGCAAATACACCTGATACTCAGCTTTACCTGAACCAATCAGTTACACCTACTTCACCAGATAGTGATATTATGAATGTCAAATTATCGAAAACTGATACAGGCCTCAACTATTATAATGATACTTATGGTGTGGAAGTTACTGATTATAATCTCGGTGACAGCATAAATGAGGATGGATCATACGAGCTCTCTGTTACGGATAAAGGTGGGCAGACAACCAAATCCTATTTCACAATTGATACTATTGTGCCTGCCTTATCCACTGAGGAGCCTGTTACACAACAGCAATCAGGAGATAACAATTCGAGTTACGATTATAATGATTCGATATGGATTACTTTCAATGATCCTATTAAGAAATTCACATTGTTGGATGACTCAGGAATCGAAGGCTTGAATACCGATAATGTTTTAACAATAGATCAGCTTGAGACTGCACTTAAGTCAGTTGATCCTACCTATACGTTTGGTCAGGACGCAATGCTGATGATTACTTCATCGGAGTCAATCTATATTGGCGATAGCTCATATGCCAGCGGCTTCCAAATCATTCTAGGTGACAATCCACATGTCCCTGCAGCTGGAGTTACTTTAACTCTTCCGGCCTCTATCATCTCGGGACCAACTGGTATACATCCAGCAGGGGATATCTCGATCACGATTCCTGCTATACCTGGTGGATCTAACGAGGGACCTGCTATTCCCGGTGGAGACATCTAGAGTACACACTTCTCTATGAAAAGGATGAATCTGCAAGCAGTATAAAGCTTGCGGGTTCATCCTTTTGCTTTTCTTGAACGCCAGCAGAAAACCCAAGATTACTGTACGTGTCTAATAAACTAATGTGAATAATATTTTACCTTCGCACCCACTTCTGATTCCACACGACTTATAATATTGCCGTTACTTGCGTCAATCGTGTATATTATCATTCCATTACTCCCTCGTGTTTTAACTAAGGCAGGATCGTTGGGATATTCGACCATTACTCTGTAATAATATTTCCTTTGATTCTCTAAATAAAAAGGAACATTGTTTTCTATCAAATGTCTTTTCTCTTTAAACAGTCCCACATGAGAATCTATACTATATGTCTTATCCCCAAACTCCATGTATGCTGTGCTAAGTGCGATTTCAGATACGGTTTTTGTAGTGATTTCAGCCTTCTCGGCAAAATAATAAAAATAAACCAAATAGCCACACAGTAAAATTAAGATAACCAGTAAAGCCTTCTTCAAAGTATAACCTCACCTCACTGTCATTATAGAAATAGACCCTAATCCCAATAAAATAAGTACAATTATAATTGTCAATGCTAATTCCGTGTAGTAATATGGGTATAAAGATAACAGGCGTAAGATAAAATAAATAGGGATCGGTGGCGGCCGATCCCCTGTACAACAACTTGAGTGGAGTTACTCCTCCACTGGTGAATCATTGAAGTGGTGAGAAGTAACCTGTCCAGGCGCCAACCTTAGAGCAGGTTACTTCTTTTTTCGTTCGATGTATGTCAGCAGCGCGATAATGAACGCAGCAAAACCAATCACATCTGCAAAAGAGAAGTTCATACGCCTCACCTCCTTTCTGGAGGAAGGCGCACCCACTCAAGGTGTGTTGTACAAGCTTATTATATCAGACCGTTCCATTTTATGGATACGGTCTTTATTTGTGTTTACCGTGTTTATAAATAACTCCATATTAATCAACGATGCATGCAATATGCCGGGGACTAAAGTGCATCTACAGATAGTAAATAAAAAAAGGACCTTGGAGTTATCCAAGGTCCTTCAATCTTAATATTAAGCTGCAACATTTTGTTGTGGATCAGGTTTCTTTTTTGATAGTATCCCCATGAATCCACCAACAACGAACAATACCCCTGAAAGTATGTAGAACATTGAAATACTGATCACTCCACCCACACCGCTTACAAGCATAAGCCAACCGGCTAATTTAGGTTTTGATTTTGTCAGAGCTGAAGCGACGATACCCAAAATACTAAAGATTAGGGCCGAGATTCCCAAACCCGTTATAGACGAAGTACCACTTGATGAGAATGCTGCATCTACGCCACCTACCATTAAAGCAATGATGGACGCAATAATCCCGAAAATACCTGCTATAAGACCCATTGCAAACATTAAAAAAATCCCCCTACATTAAAATATCTCAGAATATAGGTACATGTTACCAGAAAACAGGTAGAAATGATAGATAAAATAGTTAGATTGTTCAAATGCCAGGATTAATTATGGTCATTTTTACCTATAGATGATATTATTTATGTCGGTATGCTTTTTTAACACAACTATTTACATAGAGCGAAGGGCTGGCAATGACTAAAATGAGAAAACGTATAAGTGTAGGAATTATGATGGTATTAATGGTTATTTTATTAAGTGGATGCCAACTGACAGACAGCTATCCCCTTAAGACCTCGACGGTTCTTCTAGCAGGTTCATCAATGGAAGAACCCAGTTCAGATATCGCTTCTATGTTGGATGGAAGTACTTCTTCAATGGACAAAAAGGTACTGTTCTTAGTTGCTGAGCGCGACCTTCGCTATCACTGGAGTTTTACAAAAGAATTAAGTGGTAGTGGGAACTTGGCATATAACATCTCGTACTTATTGAACCTGCCTGCAAAATTATTCAGAAATATTCAGGCCGATATTGGGGTCGGTAAGTATTTCAATGAGCAGGCACAATCAGAATCCGGTCTCAGTTCTTATTCAAACTCTGTCTATTCTGTTGCTACGCCGGTCACCTGGATCATCATGGACATCATTTATGCTGTGATTGGCTTTTTTGCGGCACTTCTTATGCTGATATTCGGTACGATCATAGGACTACTTCATCACCCAATTAACACGCTCACAGATTTACCCGGATTGATTGTCGGCGTCGTGAAAACCGTTTATTATGCGGTAGCACACTTCTTTTACTGGTAGAAGCACATGTAAGCCCTGAGAGCAGAATTAAGCTCTCAGGGCTTATATTCTAAATAATGTTCCTCTTCCCACCATTAAACTTCTGTCTTTTCATTATATATATCACATAAAAAGGCTCCCTCACGGGAGCCTTTTAAACACTGTATTTATAGGGTTGGGACACCCTTTATTACATCATTCCGCCCATACCGCCCATGTCAGGCATAGCTGGCTTTTCTGGTTCTGGCTTGTCAGCGATAACCGCTTCAGTTGTCAGGAACAGACCTGCAACAGATGCAGCGTGCTGTAATGCGGAGCGGGTAACTTTGGCAGGGTCAACGATACCTGCTTCGATCATGTTCACCCATTCGCCGGTAGCTGCGTTGTAGCCTACGCCGATTTGTTCTTTCTTCAGACGCTCAACGATAACAGATCCTTCTTCGCCAGCGTTAGCTGCGATGGTACGGATCGGCTCTTCCAGAGCGCGAAGTACGATGTTCACGCCAGTCTTCTCGTCGCCAGTCACATTCACTCCAGCAACAGCGTGATATACGTTCACAAGGGCAGTACCCCCACCGGATACGATACCTTCTTCAACCGCAGCGCGAGTTGCGTTCAGGGCGTCTTCGATGCGCAGTTTGCGTTCTTTCAGCTCAGTTTCAGTAGCCGCACCAACTTTGATAACCGCTACGCCGCCAGCAAGCTTAGCCAGACGCTCTTGCAGCTTCTCTTTGTCGAACTCGGAAGTAGTCTCTTCCAGTTGGGAACGGATTTGGCTAACGCGAGCAGCGATATCGTTCTTGTCGCCGCTTCCGTCAACGATAGTTGTAGCTTCTTTGGTTACGCGCACTTGACGAGCGTTACCGAGCTGTTCGATGCTTGTGCTCTTCAGGTCAAGACCGAGCTTCTCAGTGATCACTTGACCACCAGTCAGGGCAGCGATATCCTGCAGCATAGCTTCACGGCGGTCACCAAAGCCAGGAGCCTTAACAGCTACTGCGTTGAATGTACCACGAAGTTTGTTCACGATCAGCATAGCTTGAGCTTCGCCTTCGATATCTTCAGCGATGATCACAAGCGGACGAGCTTGTTGAACGATCTTCTCAAGCACAGGCAGGATTTCTTGCGTGCTGCTGATCTTCTTGTCTGTGATCAGGATGTATGGGTTATCCAGAACAGCTTCCATTTTATCTGTGTCTGTGATCATGTATGGAGAGATATATCCGCGGTCGAA
Source organism: Paenibacillus sp. SN-8-1 (assembly GCF_050995535.1). Taxonomy (NCBI): domain Bacteria; kingdom Bacillati; phylum Bacillota; class Bacilli; order Caryophanales; family Paenibacillaceae; genus Paenibacillus; species Paenibacillus sp. SN-8-1. The sequence continues at coordinate 1,035,889 of NZ_CP194782.1, read as the reverse complement.
CTGCATACCTTCAACCACTTCAAGCTCAGTCGCGAATCCACGGGATTCTTCAACGGTGATAACGCCGTCTTTGCCGACTTTCTCCATAGCTTCAGCGATCAGTTCTCCTACTTCTTCGTCAGCCGCAGAGATCGCAGCTACTTGTGCGATAGATTGCTTGCCTTCGATAGTTTTGGAGATCTTTTGCAATTCTTCTACTGCTGCGCGAACCGCTTTGTCAATCCCTTTACGCAGACCGATTGGGCTGGCACCCGCAGTTACGTTCTTCAGACCTTCACGGATGAGGGCTTGTGCAAGAACGGTTGCTGTAGTTGTACCGTCACCGGCTACATCGTTCGTCTTGGTTGCTACTTCTTTAACGAGCTGAGCACCCATGTTCTCGAATGCATCTTCAAGTTCGATTTCTTTCGCGATGGTTACACCGTCATTCGTGATGAGCGGGCTTCCGAATTTTTTCTCAAGCACCACGTTGCGTCCTTTTGGTCCAAGTGTTACTTTTACCGCGTTTGCCAAAGCGTCAACCCCGCGAAGCATTGCGCGGCGAGCGTCTTCACTGAATTTAATGTCTTTTGCCATTGTTCAAAAACCTCCCTGATAAATTTAGTAATAAATTATCTTCACTTACGCTTATATTGAAGTTCGGGACCTCGCATTCATTAGCCAATGACTGCGTGAATGTCGCTTTCTTTCATAATCAAGTATTCTTTACCTTCATACTTAATTTCTGTTCCGGCATATTTGGAGAACAAGACTACGTCGCCCTCTTTCACTTCAAGAGCTACACGAACACCGTCCTTGTTGACGGAACCGCTGCCGACAGCGATTACTTTGCCTTCTTGCGGCTTCTCCTTGGCAGAGTCGGGAAGTACGATCCCGAATGAAGTTGTTTCGTTTTGTTCGATCGGTTCTACCAGTACGCGTTCACCTAAAGGTCTGATCATGAAAAATAGCCTCCTTAATTAGTTATGTTGTGTTAAGCTATGGATTGAAACTAAAGGCTACGTAACCGAGTCTTGGAGAGTGCTCCTAGATCGTTTTTGACGTTCTTTTCTTTAGTTCATTCCATATAAGATACACTTGAATGTTAATGTTAGCACTCGACATCGTGTAGTGCTAACAACCAACTTTATGATACTAGGTGTGGCTACAGATTTCAAGTCCCTGTGACCATTTTTTTCTTGGACACGCCCCTTTCATCCTATCCGAAGATCAGCCTAAATATTCCTCATTCTTCACACCTTTCATAGAAATAAAAAGAGCCCCTCATCACCCGGCTAACCATAGCCTTTGACAAGGGGCACTTCGGCTCAATTCTCGTATTCTGCTCTTCGCTGGGCATCGGCAGCCAGCTGTTGGCGGTGCATTCTTCCCGACAGCATTACACTGAATTCGTACAGAAGAACCATAGGTACGAGCACCAGGAAGGCCGAGAAGAAATCCGGAGGTGTGATCATAACCGATATGACCACCAAGGCGAAATAAGCCACCCGGCGCATTTTCTTAAGCCGCTTTGGATTAAGCAGACGCAGCTGGGTCAGGAACAGGACTACAATCGGCAGCTCGAACAGCAGCGAAATCGGCAGGATAATATTAGTCATGAATTTGAAATAGTCCGTTATTCCATAGGTCTCGACCAGACCGAGCTGTTTGTTAAGACTTGAGGTGAACTGCATAGCCAGTGGAAACACAACAAAATATCCGAAAGCCACACCAATCAGGAAGCAAATAAAAACAAAAGGAATGTATTTCAAGGTAGCACGGCGTTCCTTAGGCTTAAGGCCCGGGCTGACAAAGGCCCAGATCTGATAGATCATAAATGGCAGCGTTATAGCCAGAGCCACGATCAGCGCAATCTTCATATATACGTTGACCCCGTCCCAGAAGGAGAAGGCATTGAGCTTCAGTTCAAGGCCCTTCGGTCCATGTGTGGTCAAATAGTCGTATACCGGATGGGCGACGAAAAATCCACCTACAAGCACAACAGCAAATAAGATCAGTGTAACAAACAGACGTTTGCGAAGCTCAGACAAATGGTCAACAACCGACATTCCATCCTGTTCGTCAGGCATTAAGGCCGCCCTCCTGTACATCATCATATATGGACATAAATAAAGCACCTCCCGGTGCCCGCTTTTGTAGCGCAATCTATGCTACCCTCAAAAAAACTCCTTCCTTCGGGAAGGAGTCAGGTTATTCCGGTAATCGGCGTTCAGCTGCCTGCGGCTTCTGCTCCGGCCTTGGCGGCAGCGGCTCCGTCTTCTTCACCGATGGTTCATCATCCACAATATCGCGGGTAGCTTCTTTGAATTCACGGAACGTACGGCCCACAGCCCGTCCTAGATCCGGAAGTTTATTCGGTCCAAACAGCAGCAGGGCTGCGATTACGATTAGGATAAAACCGCCCATCCTTGTTCCCTCCGTTCTGTCACATGCTATTGTCCAATCATAACATAAGTGAAATCACAGTTACAGCCGGATTAATCGGTAAGCACTATAGCCGGAACTGGCCTGTAACCATCAGCAGGGCTTCCGGAAGCTGGCCCATGATAGCTGCCAGATTCTCGTGAACGCCCTTTGGGGTCCCCGGGAGGTTCACAATTAACGTACGGCCCCGGATGCCTACAACTCCCCGGAACAGCATAGCCGCCGGGTTCTTCTGCATGGCGCTTGCCCGCATTGCTTCCGCCATACCCGGAACTTCCCGTTCGATAATGCGCCGCGTCGCTTCTGGTGTCACATCCCGGGCAGCCAGCTCCGTTCCCCCGGTAGTCAGAACCAGATTGGCCTGAAAGTAATCGGTCATTTCGATTAAAGCTGCAATAATCTCATCCTGTTCGTCAGGAACAATGCGGTATTCCACAATCTCTCCGCCCAGTTCTTCCTCGACCAGTTCCCGGATAACCTGTGCGCTCGTGTCTTCACGTTCGCCTCGGGCTCCCTTGTCGCTAGCCGTCAAGATCGCTGTTTTCCATACCATGAAGTCACCCTCCTTATCCGAATTGGAACATTTATCTGTCTATACCCCGAGGTTATAATCGCCGCTCTTCCCGCCCGTCTTCGATTTCAGCATCGTAGGTCCGATGACCATATCTTTCTGCAGCGCCTTGCACATATCATAGATTGTCAGAGCTGTTGCGGAAGCACAGGTCAAAGCCTCCATCTCCACCCCGGTCTTGCCTTCGGTCTTAACGGAGGCTTCAATATATAGCTCGTCCTCTCCATTATCGGAGAAAATAATGTTCACACCGGTCAGCGGCAGCGGATGGCACATCGGTATCCAATCCGAAGTCCGCTTGGCCGCCTGGATCCCGGCAACTTGAGCCACCGCCAGCACATCCCCCTTGCCAACCCTGCCTTCCTTAATTGCGAGCAGCGTAGAGGGAAGCATGCTTACTTTAGTTATAGCCACACCCGTACGGACCGTGATTTCTTTGCCCGAAATGTCAACCATCCTGGCACGGCCCTGTTCATTGAAATGCGTCATCTTGCCGTGTTCTGAACCTGAGTCTGTCAAGATCTTCCCAACCTTTATCGTGAATTGTGATTCCGCGCCTGTCTATAGAATACGAACCACACCCGCAGCGGTAAAAAGGAGATTCAGCCGAAAGTCATGCTCCTCCATCGGAATGTCCGTTACTATCTGTTCCCGAAGCACCAAAGCCGCTAACAAAGGCATCGGCTGTCCCGCTTCCCTGCACTGTCCGCCCAGCTGCTCCATAAAACGATCATAATACCCTCCGCCAAAGCCGATTCGGCCTCCGGTAAGGTCGTAAGCAAGACCCGGGACAACAACAAGATCAATATCAGCATATTGATCAGTCTCCCACTCTGGCAGATGCGCTGCCGGTTCGGGAATCCCCCATGTACCAGCTGCCAAGTCCTCTTCCCCCGCAAGCTCATGCAGCGTGAAATTCTCTGGCCCGGTTATCCGCGGAACCAGAATGCGGTCCCCATGGGACCAGCAGCTTCGAATAAGAGGAAGTGTGGCAGGCTCGTCCCGAAAAGACAGGTAGGCGAACAGCGTGAGCCTTCCCTCTCTCTTACCGGCGCGCAGCGGTGCGAGAACCTCGGCTTCCGCAAGGCGGCTCGCCGACTCGGATTGCTCCATTCTTGATGCAGCAGGGATCGCAGCTCGTATTCTCGCCATTTGGCTGCGCAGCTCTCTTTTGACATCCGGTATGCCCAATGGATATCACACTTCTTTCAGGATAGGGTACCGGTTACAATCTAACCATATTAAATCTAGTCCATACACAATCATACTCTCTTTAGTTTATCACTGTTCTGCCAAAATGAAAACTTGATGCAAGGGGCCCTCATTGCTATATACAGATCCCTGTTACATGGCGGTGCATTTGGGGGATGTTTCATGTACACTATGGATATCAGGCCTGACTACAGGCAAGGTTTCTTAAAGATATGGAGGATATACAAGTTATGCTGCTTCAAGCAACAGATATCAGAAAATCCTATGGTACTACAAATATACTGGAAGGCATTGGCCTGCAAATTCTTGAGCGTGACCGCATCGGGCTTGTAGGTGTAAATGGAGCAGGGAAGTCCACGCTGCTGCAAATTCTGGCTGGAGAAATGTCTTACGACAGCGGGCAGATCTTCAAGGCCAAGGAGACAAGCATCGGCTATCTCGCCCAGAATAGCGGACTGCAATCGGAACGCACGATCTGGGAGGAAATGCTGAATGTATTCAATCCACTGATTGAAGCTGAGACTGAGCTCCGCAGAATGGAGCTGGAAATTGCAAATCCCGAATCAGCCGCGAACGAGAAAGCATTTGAAGACCTGTTGGAGCGTTACGCCCGGAAGTCCGACTGGTTCAAGGATCATGGCGGATATGAAATGGAGACCCGGATTCGCAGCGTCCTGCACGGTATGGGCTTTGGCACATTCCCGCCAGATACGCTGATCTCCACCCTAAGCGGAGGCCAGAAGACCCGTCTTGCCCTGGCCCGGATCCTGCTTCAAGCCCCAGATCTTCTAATGCTGGACGAACCGACGAACCATCTGGATATCCAGACGCTGACCTGGCTTGAGGATTATCTCCGCAGTTACTCCGGTGCTCTGCTTATTGTCTCGCATGACCGCTATTTTCTGGATCGTCTGGTCACTGCTATTGTGGAGATTGAGCGTCACCAATCCAAGAAATATACAGGCAACTACAGCCGGTATATCGAGCTCAAGGCTGCCGAGTACGAGAGTCAGATGAAGCAATATGAGAAGCAGCAAGATGAGATTGCAAGACTTGAAGATTTCATTCAGAAAAATATCGTCCGGGCCTCAACCACCAAGCGTGCACAAAGCCGGCGTAAAGCCCTGGATCGAATGGAGGTTCTAGATCGTCCTCTTGGTGATCTGAAGAAAGTGAGCTTCTCGTTCGAAGCCGAGATCATGTCCGGCAAGGAAGTGCTGCAGGTGGATCAGCTCGCCTATTCTTTTGAAAAGGAAAAGCCCCTGTTCCAGAACGTAAGCTTTGATCTGCGCCGAGGCGAGACGGTTGCCCTCATTGGGCCTAACGGGATCGGTAAATCTACGCTGCTCAAGATCTTAACCGGTGATTTGAAGATGACTTCAGGACGCATTAACTGGGGAACCAAGGTCAAGCTGGGTTATTATGACCAGGAGCAGACCCATCTTAATCCGAAGAATACGGTGCTTGAAGAGCTATGGAGCGCCTTCCCTCATATTGAGGAAGCCCGCATCCGCAGTGTTCTGGGTAACTTTCTATTCAGCGGTGAGGATGTTCTGAAGCGGATTGCTGCCTTAAGCGGGGGCGAGAAGGCCCGGGTAGCTCTAGCCAAGTTAATGCTGCTGAAGGCCAATATGCTCATCCTGGATGAGCCGACCAACCACCTGGATTTATACAGTAAGGAGGTTCTGGAGGCCGCCTTGATGGAGTACGATGGGACTCTCCTCTTCATCTCCCATGACCGTTACTTCCTGAACAAGATGGCGGAGCGTATTGTTGAGCTTCATCCGAATGGGGCTGAGCCCTATTTAGGCAACTACGATGATTACCTGGAGAAGAAGCAGGAACTCGAGGAGCTTGCCCAAGAGAAGGCCGCAGCCAAGCTTGTCACGTCCAAGAAAGCAGATGAAGTTGCCTTGGAAGTGAAGTCTGGTGCAAGGTCTTACGAGGCCGACAAACAGGCGAGACGTGAAGAACGCAGCCGTCAGCGACGAATTGAACAGCTGGAGCAGCTAATTGCCCAGCATGAGAACAGCATTGCGGGACTTGAAGCGGAGCTTGCTGAGCCGGAAGTCTATCAGGACTATGTCGCCGTACAGGAACGTCAGACCCGGATTGACGGACTGAAGACCCAGCTGTCCGAGGCCTATTCGGAATGGGAACAGCTACTTGCTGAGGAATAGCCAGACGAAATCTCGTCAAGCAAAAAAATATTTTTAGCATTGTTTTTACAAACACCTTCGATTATGCACAGCCTTATCCACAATACTAAGAAATTAGTCCTTAATCAAACGGCCCATCAGGCCGTTTTTTTAGCCAGCTTAAGCGGAGAACAAGCTCTTATCCACTTTATTATCCACATTATCCACAAATCACACAGAAGTTTGTGAAAAATTTGTCCCCTTTTTCATGATTCATGTAAATGGGTACTGGGTAAGGGTTTGACCAATTTATACACATTATTCAGGTAAACTGTGGATAACCTTGTCCACAACTTGACAACTACGACTTAAGTCCCAAACAAGCCCGATAAGACTATGTATGATGAACTTGAATGCTTGTTCTAGAATCGATACAATATACAAATCAATGCTGGGAAAGGAGGGTTCCTCTTGTCCAATAAAGTTGTAGACAGCATTACAGATCTGATTGGAGATACTCCCGCAGTCCGACTGAATCGGCTAGTAGGGCCTGAAGATGCTGAGGTCTATGTGAAGCTCGAATATTTCAATCCAAGCCGCAGCGTGAAAGACCGGGCAGCTTATCATATGATTGCTAGGGCTGAGCAGGAAGGCAGACTCAAGCCCGGTTCTACTTTGATCGAGCCGACCAGCGGCAATACCGGAATCGGGCTGGCCATGAATGCAGCGGCGAAGGGCTACCGTGCGATTCTGGTTATGCCCGATAATATGACAGCGGAACGGATTAACATTCTGAAAGCCTACGGGGCGGAAGTAGTGCTGACCCCGGCTGCCGAGCGAATGCCTGGAGCGATCGCCAAAGCGCTGGAGCTGCAGGCACAAATTCCGGGAAGCTTCATCCCTCAGCAGTTCGAGAATCCAGCCAATCCGGATGCCCACCGCGGAACTACAGCACTGGAGATTATCGAACAGATGGAAGGGCGGCTTGATGTCTTTGTAGCTTCATCTGGAACCGGAGGCACGGTCACAGGAACGGGTGAAGTTCTGCGTGAACATCTCTCGGATATCCGGATCTATGTGGTAGAACCTAAGGGATCTCCCGTTCTATCAGGCGGAGTACCCGGGCCCCATAAGCTCGTGGGAACAAGCCCAGGCTTCGTCCCTTCCATTTTGAATACAAATGTGTATGATGAAATTGTACAGGTTGCCGATGAAGATGCACTAGAGACCACCCGCCTGCTTGCGAGTCAAGAAGGTATTCTGGTTGGTCCATCTGCTGGTGCAACTGTCTGGACTGCAATACAGCTGGCCAAGAAGCTCGGCCAAGGCAAACGGATATTATCCATTGCTCCAGACACAGGTGAGCGGTATCTGAGTATGGATATTTTTTGAGATGGGGAAAGGTGGAGATTCTGTAATGAGTAGAATAATTGAGGGTATATCCCATGTGGATCGCGAAGAGCTGTACGAGCTTCTTCACGACAAAGAGAGAAATGTGCTGGTTATTGACGTAAGAGAGCTTGAAGAATACGAGGACGCTCATATCCCTTCTGTTCCTCTGATTCCAATGGGAGAGATTGCCGCTTACATTAACGACTTCGATAAAGACCGCGAGTATGTCTTTGTATGCCGAAGCGGGGGACGCAGCTTCCAGGTCACAAGATTCTTCCAGAGTCAAGGCTTCAAGAACGTTCACAATTATGAAGGTGGCATGCTAAATTGGGATAAAGAAGTCACTGGCGGCCCCGAGAATGTAATCGTAACCTTTAACCCTGAGCAGCTCGAACGGAAATAACGAATAGACTCTATGCTATAAAGAGAGCCCTGAACCGGTCCGATCATTCGGAGTCCGGCTCAGGGCCCTTTTGCAAATTACTAGAGTATATCTCCTGATTACATACTGGTTATGAATAAGCCTAATACATACAAAAAGCCAAGAATTACACTTATCCCGCCTGTCAGCAGAAACAGGATTACATTCTTGCGGTTTTTAGTTCTTTTCCAGATTCCATATACACAGATGTATAGACCAGCTATTACTGAGAGCAACCAAATCACATGACCCCAGATTTCAAGCAGCTGGAGCGTATCGGTCAGGAACAGAACCAGGAATAGCACCTGTAAGCTCAGCGTCACACAAGAATAATTGAAGAACTTTCGGTCAAATTCCGAAGTAATCTCTCTTCTTCTATTAATCTCAATTACCAGTAAAGGAACCACAACAGCCCCTGCTAAAATCATCACCATAAGCATTATGACAAGCGACATCGATTGACCCCTCTTTCTGACTGTATATATACGTCGCAGTTAAAATGTTCACCCCAGATTTCTTGATTTAAAGTTCATTTATGAGGTCGAAATCCTGCCATCTCAATAAAATATGTATCTGTGCGTGTCCCAAGCCGGCTTCCATTCAAAGTTCAAAAATCCGGGACAGTCACCCGCTCCCCCTCATTCTCATAATCTGTAATAAAGGAGTGCTGCAAATGATACTTTATGATAACCAGATGATGGAGGGTCACTCTGTCCCCCCGGAAGACTGGCAGGTCGCCGCCTATCATGCTTTCGCCGCGAAGATGACGAACAAGGAAGATAAGTTCCCGTGCATTCCCGCGACACTCGGCTTCACTCACAGCCACCTGAGATATGGTTTTGTCCCTGATCCCCGAAGCCCCTATGCCGAGCAGACTATGGCTGATTTATTAAGAAACTATACAGAGCGCTCCCGCCACTTCGGTAAATATACCTCGCTCATTCTATTCTTCGATACCCCGGGTGACCTAAGGAATAAATGGTCCGTAGAACAGTATGAAGCCTTGTTCTGGGATTTGCTAAGCAGAACGGTCCGGGAGGACAAGCGGGAATGGCCGCAGCATATTCCAGTAGATCCATCCGATCATGTGTGGGAATTCTGCTTCCATGAAGAATCCTATTTCGTCTACTGTGCAACTCCTGCTCATACCCGGCGCCAAAGCCGTTACTTCCCCTTCTTCATGCTGGCTCTTACTCCAAGATGGGTATTGGTAGAGTTCAATAAACTGCCAAAGCAGACTCAAATGATCAAGCCGCTGATTCGGCAAAGGCTTAAAACTTATGATACGATTGGTCCTCATCCGGACCTCAAGCTGTATGGTGATGCCGACAATTACGAATGGAAGCAGTATTTTCTGAGAGATAATGATACAACCGCTCCATCGTGTCCCTTCATTCATGGAAGATTGAGCAAGACAAGAGACCACTCATCCACGAATTAGGTGGCTAAACTGCTAATGCCTATCTCCATATAACAGGACTCCCGCTCTGAGGCAAAAGCTCAGGGCTTATCCTATACCGGCTGAACACCCAGAAAGTAATGATAGAACTCATTGTCTCTGACGTAACCATTTCGCTCATAAAGGGACTGTGCTGAGCTATTCGTGACCGCAGTAGATAATTGCACACCTTTGGCACGAACCTTCTCAGCATAGCTCTTAGCCGCATCCAGCAGCATCTGGCCGATTCCCTGCTTCCGGTATGCCTCGTCTACATACAGATCGTTCAGAAGCAAAAGCCGTCTCATGGAGATCGAAGAGAACAGCGGATACAGCTGGGCAAATCCGAGCACTTGCCTAGAATTATGTGCCTGCACACATAGAATAATGGATTCCTGATGTTCAAAACGATCAAACAGGAAGCTCTTTGCTCCTTCAATATCCGAGGCTTGGCCGTAAAAAATTCTATACTTGTTGAACACTTCAGCCAGTTCATTTAAATCCTCAATAGATGCCTGATGCACCCTGTAGCTATTAGCCATACTGTTTGTATTCCCCTTTTACTCTGCGGTTGAAGTTCATGAATCTTGTACCCTGATAGGTAATCTCGCCCTCATCCTTCTCTACCAACAGACCGTATTCGCGTGCGGCCATCTTGAATTCCAGCCGGGCTCCATTCTCAAGCTCAAAGGTAATGTAGTAACTTGTTGATGGAGTTGAATTCCCAGATCCTCCCCACACTTCAGTTCTCTTAGACACAACCACAGCCTGTTTCGTTAACAGGCTCTTGCTATTATTAGCCGACCACACCAATAGTCCTTTAATAATGGCATACGCAAATGTCCCTATCACAACAATCAGCAGTGTACCTCCAAAAATCTTGAACCACAAGGGAACCCCATCCAGAAATTCAAAAAAACCATCAGGTCCGAATCTGTAAGTGTTATCCATGGTCGCACAGCCTTTCTGTCATTATATTAGTCAGGATTAGACTTTACAATTGACTTTGTGATAAGAGATTTGTATTTCCTATAAGAGAAATTCAAGTATCTATTCCTTTTTCCATAATTATACATGTATTTTCGAAAGATGTAAGCTTTGTAATGAGGATTTAAGAATAAAAATATATAAAATAATTTTAAACACAAAATAACCGAAGCCATTTGGGCTTCGGTCAGTCGTTACAACTGGTGCTATTCGAGCTTTTTCAGCCCTTCCACCGTAAAGTTCCTAACTACTCTCTCATTGGAGAATTTCTCCGCATTATAGGACTTGGAGCCATTTCGTGGAACAGATAAGCTGAGCCAGCTGCCATGCTTAAGCAGCTTAGCTGCATAGATGATCTGCCCAATATGATAAGGATAATGAGCCAGTTGACGGTTGATTGCTTCCATCACGGTATGTCCCTCATTACGAATATAGATGATTTCAAGCAGCTGGTCCGGACGCAGCGAGTCTAGCGCCTCATTCAGACAGGCCCAGCCAGCCTCCCATTTCTTCATGAGCTCTTCCTTGTCCACGATGATATCCTGCTCAAATTCCTCGTCCCGGTTCCTCCAAGGCTTCTCCCCGTCTTCTGTTAGAAAATGAGTCCATCTGGAGAGCATATTTCCACTCATATGCTTCACGATCGTTGCAATACTGTTGGTGTCATCATTATAGGCCGTGAACAGCTGCTCGGGCTCCAGCTGCTCGATAGCCTTCTCTCCAAGCTTCTTATAATACTGGAATTGGCTTTTAATACTGTCCAGATAAATTTGATGGCTATCCATATCAACTTCACCCTTTCCACAAAGTTAACACCTTATAAAGACCGGTTCACAGTGACGAGGCAGGGGACTCAGGCATATCCACCCTAGCGGAATTCTGTCTAATAGCAAGGAGGCACAGAAAAGCCAGCACGAGGCCTGATGAAGCCGCGACGAACAGCACCTGATAACCAAACATATCCATCATCAAGCCAAGCAGTGGCGGAGAAATAATAGCCGCAAGCGAGGAGACCAAATAATACAGCCCCGTCCGTGTACCAATGCTTTCTTCCCTGCCTGTCGACACTATCCAGGGATACGAATTAATGTTGATGCAAGCCCAGAAGATTCCGCCTGCGATCAGAAGTACTCGAAGCAGTAGCGTTGACTGCACAAAAATGATGGCGCCGAAAACAAGCAGCAATCCAACCACACCCGAGGAAATAATTCGCTTCTTGCCATATTTAGCTCCAAGCCAGCCGCTGGGCAGCGCAAAGACCAGAAAGGCCAGAGAGAAGAACGTTAGCGAGAAGGAAGCCGCTTTGTCTGACATGCCCAAGTGCTTGGTTCCGTATAGAGTGAACAATGCCTCTACCCCCTGGTAAGCCACGAACCAGAAGAAGATCGCAAGCAGAATTAAGATCGTTGTTCTGTCCAGCTGGTCCTTGATCCGAATGCGCGGCTTCTTCTCCATACCCCCAGCCTGCTGTAAGGCATAAGGCTCTTGAATGACAATCTTGAGTATGAACATGGAGAGAAGCATCACTACACCGGCTCCTAGAAATGGCACATAAGAGCCAACTCCGTACAGCGCAGAACCTACCCCGAACGCGAGAACTGAGCCTAACCCGCCCATTAAATTAATGACCCCGTTAGCCTTGGTCCGCTGCGGCTCTGGTGTAATATCCGGCATTAACGCAACCGTTGGAGAACGGAACAGGCTCATTGAGAGATTCATCAGCACCATGAACAGGATCAGGGTAGTAAGACTGGTGTACCACGGAATCAGCGTAACGAATACCGCCGCAAGCGGCATACCGATAAGCAGATACGGCATCCGCCGGCCATACCTGGTCCGTGTCCTGTCACTGCGATAGCCAATCCATGGCTGGATGAACAGGGACAGATAATTATCAATGGTCATCATGAAGCCAATCATCGAGGCTTTCTTTAAATAATCGTCTAGAAATAAGGGAACAAAGGCATTGTACAGTGCCCAGGTCAGACTAATGCTAAAGAAACCAAGCCCCAACAGACATGTTCTAGTCATGTATTAACCTCCTGCAGAAGCTAACAGCTCCGCCAGACGATCCGGATAATCCGTAATAATTCCTGAGACCCCTGCATGAATAAGAGCTTTCATTTCCTCGGGATCATTCACGGTGAAGGGATGATAGGGAATCCCATGCCGTGCGGCCTCGGCCACAAGTTCAGGAGTTAGCGCATATTTAAAAGCATGAAGAGCATCTGCGCCAATTCCAGACGCATAGTTCCAAGGCTCATACAGCCCTTCCATGTATAGAATACCGGTACGTATAGCCGGGGCAATCTTCTTGCACAGGACCAAGGAATAGTGATTGAAGCTGGATATAATAATCCGGTCGGAAAGACCGAACTTCCTTACTTCCTCAATAACTTTCGATTCTATGTCCGGATACTGCACGATCCCATTCTTAAGCTCCAAATTCACAATTATCTCTTGGTTCTGTGCAAGCTCAAGCAGCTGTTCAAGGGTCGGAATCGCTTCGCCTCGAAAATCTTCATGGAACCAGGATCCTACTTCCTTCTGTTTAAGCTGCTCCAGCGTCAAATCTTTCACCCACTCCGGAGATCCCGCAGTACGCTGCAGCGTCTCGTCATGAATCAATACCAAATGACCGTCCCGGGTCATCTGCACATCGGTCTCAATCCCCGTAGCTCCTAGCTCAATACTTCTCTGAAATGACACCATGGTATTCTCCGGGCAGTGGCCTGCCGCTCCGCGATGGGCGAAATTAATAAGGGGCACTTGCTCATCCTCCTCAGGTAACCGTAATTAATAAGTGCTTATTTCACTATAAGCTCTGATTGTAAAATCCATGTTATGTAGATTAGTTATAACTGCTTCATTTCACGAGGCTCAACATAGATACGGTTATTCCTACTCTTAAGCTCTTCTATGAATGCTTCTTTCTCCATAGGGGAGATGATTACACTGCTCCAAAGTCCGGTCTTATAGTGGACTTCAATAGCATCACGCGAAAATAACACTCGGTAGCCGGCCCAGATATTTGGATTCCTTGTGATCTTGGTGATATCGCTGTAATTGATTTTAGACTTAATGAAACCCCCCTTAACCAATAAATGATCCTCGGTAATCACATATTTAAGATCTACAGCCAACCAAACCATAAAGCCAATTACAAGCAGATCGATCACACCAACAATAAAAAGCTGCAAGTAATCGACTGGCGTAAACAGCAGCGACAAAAATAAGGATAACGTGATAAACACAAGGACTCCGATCCAAAAATTAACGTAGAACCTGTCTCGGCTCGTTTTGAACACGAGGGGTGTCATAAAACTCCTCCTTCCGCTTTTATTGTAATTTTATCCTATCTAGGAAGGATGCGGTATTGCGAAAATTAAAAAACCTTCTACACCATAAAGTGTAAAAGGTTGGAATATTGTTCAGGGAAGCAAGCTGAAGAAGTTACGCCGTAGAAAATCAGCACGACTACGGGCTATAGCCCCTTCAGCATGCCTCCATCGACCATAATGGATTGACCGGTCACATATGTATTCGCATATGATCCATAGAAAGTAACCATTCGGGCAAATTCCTCGGGAGTTCCCATCCGGCCAAGCGGAATCGCTTGAACAGCCTCAGCCTGGATGAACTCAAGCGAAGTTCCATTCTTCTCCGCCCGCGCAGAATCCAGCTCGGTGATCCGGTCCGTAGCAATTCGGCCAGGGGCAATCGTATTGATAAGAATCCTATCTTTCGCCAGCTCTTCCGCAAGAGTCTTGGCAAGTGATTGGACACCCGCACGAAATACATTGGACAGAATAAGTCCTGGAATTGGCTGCTTGATCGAAGTGGACGCCAGGTTGACGATTCTCCCGCCCCCAGCTGATTTCATGTAAGGTACCGCTTCCCGGATCATGCGAATGACACTAAGCAAATTCAATTCAAACCCTCTCTGCCAATCCTCATCGCTCATATCGGCAAAGGTTCCTCCCGGCGGTCCGCCCGCATTCGTGACCAATATATCCAGACCCCCTTGGGACTTGGCTGTGGTACTAATCGCATGGCGAATCTCCTCCTCCTTGGTGACATCCATACGCAAAGTGTTCACTTTATGCCCCGTTGCTGCTTGAATCTCCTGCTGAGCAACCTCAAGCTGCTCCTGATTTCGGCTAGCTATGGTTACAAGCGCACCTTCCTGTGCGAAGGCCAGCGCACTGGCCCTGCCTAATCCTTTGCTTGCCGCCGCCACAAAAACCGACTTGCCTGATAGACCCAAATCCATAATAGTAACCTCCAATGAAAAGTTATCTCTTATACGTATAAACACAGGCAGGCTTGTCAGAAGCTATATTCCCAGCATTCCCAGCATTCCCAGCATTCCAACTTTCCAACATTTCTGCATCCCCACTGCCTGTTTTCCCAAAACTGCTAGACAAGGGATTAAGCCGGGGTGCGATTCAGCCCGCACATGTCTTTGAAGCACAGCACTTCATTTGCTGTTGTCTACTCCATCCTTTTACTCGGATTTGGATTTAGACAAAAAATCCATCCTGCATTTATCAGGATGGACATGGAGTGCGATACATTTTTAACTGCCTACCGACCATTCTTCAAGCGATAAGCCCGGCTCGGCCTTCATGGTCTGCGGCGCGAATTCCCCGTGCGTAAGCTTCAGGTAAGCGGCCGCTCCGATCATTGCCGCATTATCCGTACAGTACGCAAGCGGTGGAATTCTAAGCGTAATGTCTTCACGTTCACAGCGTGCGGCCAAGGCCTCACGCAACCCACGGTTGGCCGCTACTCCACCGCAGAGAAGAAGCTCGGCTGCTCCAGTCATCCGCATGGCACGTATCGCCTTTTCCACCAGCACCTCGATGACCGATTCCTGGAATCCGCGGGCAATCGCGGCAATATCCGGGGTCTCGCCCCGCATCTTGCTCTGGTTCAGCACATTGAGTACCGCAGATTTAAGTCCACTGAAGCTAAAGTCATAGGAATCCGGCTCAAGCCAGGAACGGGGAAGGTCGGCCGAATTCTCCGCCTCGTGTGCCAGCCGGTCAACATAAGGCCCCCCGGGATAGGGGAATCCCAGCGCACGGGCAACTTTATCATAAGCCTCTCCCACCGCATCATCCCTTGTCCGACCGATCAATTTGAACTGCCCTTCGCTCTCCATCAGCACGAGCTCCGTATGTCCACCGGATACGACAAGCGCAATACTCGGATAGGAAATCTCCTGAACCAGGCGGTTCGCATAGATGTGACCTGCGATGTGATGCGTTCCGATCAGGGGCTTATCCAGGGCAAAGGCCAAGCTCTTGGCGGCCATAATTCCAACAAGCAGCGCACCTACCAGACCCGGCCCTTGTGTCACCGCAACCGCGGACAGCTTGTCTGGAGAAATGCCGGACTGCTCAACCGCCTCCTGCAGCATCAGAGTAATGCTCTCGACGTGTTTGCGTGAAGCAACTTCAGGCACTACCCCCCCGAAGGCTTTATGTGTCTCAATTTGGCTGAAGATCAGGTTGGAGAGCACCTCCCGCCCGTTCTTAACGACCGACACGGAGGTCTCGTCACAGCTGGTCTCCACAGCCAGAATGTAGCTGTCTTGTTCTAACTTTGTATCCAATCCATTCATAAGTCCCATTCGCTTCCTTCCCCATAATGGGCAACAATATCATCAGGCAGATCACACCACATAATAAGTGCGTCTTCCTGATTGTCTGAATAATAACCTTTGCGCAGCCCTACAGGACGAAAGCCTAGCTTACCGTACAGGGATTGCGCCACCGTGTTGGAGACGCGGGCTTCCAAGGTCATCTTGGTCATTCCAATTCTTCCGGCCAGCAGCATCATCTCCCGCATGAGTCTCTCCCCGAGATGCTGGCCACGATAAGCGGTACGTACCGCAATATTGGTCACATGGGCCTCATCCACCACGGTCCACATGCCCGCATATCCGATCGGTGCACCGTCCTTCTCCATGATGATATATTTGGCAAAATGATTCTGCGTCATCTCGCTGCGGAACGCATTCTCCGTCCAGGGCAGCGTGAAGGATTCGTGCTCGATGACCATCACGTCTGGAATATCCTCAAGCGTCATTGGGCGGAACCGGATTCCGGCACCGGCCTGTACGCCACCAGCCTGTTCTGCTTCCATGTTCGATTGCCCCCTTATACGCCGCGAAGCAGGTTCGCTTCCGCTTCCGCGAGCTGGGTATAATTCGGGACGAGCGAATGTACCTCGTCCGATTCGCCGCGCATGAGCCGGTCCGCGCCCAGCAGACCGGCCCATGCGCCCTCCAGCACGTAAGGCCGCGTCTCAAGCCGCCCGCCCAGCAGCGGGCGGAGCGCCTCCGCAGCCGCGCCGTGCACCTGCGTCTCGCCGGTGAACCACACGGCGGACGGCCGCGCCTCTGGCGCGAGCGCCTCCAGGCGTCCGGCAAGCGCTGTGACCCAGCGCTCCATCAGCCGGATGCCGTCCGGCTCAAGGCGCCGGGGCAGCTTGCCCGGCGCCGCCTCGAACAGCGCGGTATATACTTGACCGCGCCGTGCATCCATCAGCGGAATAATCCATTCCGCTGGGGGCCCGCCCGCAGCAGCCTGCTCACTGGCTGCTGTCTCCTCGCTGCGGCGCCCTGCCGCAGCCTCGAAGGCCTCGGGCGGCTGGCCCGTTCCGGTGGCCCAGCCGCCAAGTCCCAGGGCGGCGAGGCTGGAAATGCCCGCCACCGGCAGGCCCATGGACCACGCCAAGGTCTTGGCCGTGGTCACGGCGATCCGGATGCCCGTGTAGGACCCCGGGCCGACTCCGGTTCCGATACCGTCAAGCTGGCTCCTCGCGATGCCGGCCTCGGCAAGCACTTCCTCGATGGCCGTGATCAGATGCACCGAATGATTGCGCTCGGCGGTTATATTGCGCTCAGCCAGCAGCCGGCCGCCATCCATAGCGGCTACAGCGAGCGAAGCCGTAGACGAATCAAAGGTAAGCGTATAACGCGGCATTCCTGAATTAATACTCATGATTCAGTTCCCCATTCTCTCTTTAGGTCCAGGAGCCATTGCTCATAAGGCGATCCCTGCCCCTTCAAATAAATCTGTCTCTCATTCATGCCCATAACTTCAATATAAATATGCAGGTAAGCAGAAGGCAGAAGCTCCTCAATGAGGCTTGCCCATTCCACAAGAGTGGCTCCTTGGCCTTCGAAATATTCCTCAAGGCCCAGCTCGTCCGCTTCTTCAAGCGACAGCCGGTATACATCCATATGATAGAAGGGCAGTCTGCCCTCATACTCCTTAATTAAAGTAAAGGTAGGACTGTTCACCTGCTGCTCAACCTTAAGATGCTTCGCGAACAGCTGCGAGAACGCGGTCTTGCCTGCCCCCAGGTCACCATCCAGCGCTATGACCGTTCCAGGCTCTGCCTGAGCAGCCAGAAATGCAGCCAGCTTCTCCGTATCAGCCAGATCATTCGCCTTCAATATCAGATCTGCTGCTCTCTTATCAAATTCCATGGGATAAACCACCTTTATCCGATCATCCTTGTATTCATATACCCATACATCTGTTCTCATTATATCGGTACCTTGTCCCCCCCGCAAGAAACCAGGAATTATTTGTGCTTAGCCCGCCATTGTTATTAGATAGCCTTTTTTGTCCCATACTAAAGGTAGTCAGCATGGTGCGACCTGTGTTAAATATTCGATTTGACCCTGAAAGGAGCCCGCCCTGTATGCATACGGTATGGAAAGGCGCAATTAGCTTCGGTCTTGTTCATGTTCCGGTGAAGATGTTCTCCGCGACAGAGGATAAAGACATCTCCATGAAATATATTCACAAGGCCTGCGGAAGCCCGATCTCATATGTGAGACGCTGTCCTTCCTGTGAGAAGGATGTGGATTGGGAGGAGATCTCCAAAGGCTATGAGTATGAGAAAGGAAGGTACGTCCTCTTTGAGAAGCAGGAGCTTGAGCAGCTGTCCGCCCAAGTGGAGAGGACGATCACCATTCTGGATTTTGTCGACCTTAAGGACATCGACCCGATTTATTTCCAGAAGACCTATTATTTATCCCCCGACCAGGCTGGTTCCAATGCCTATCTACTGCTGCTTGAAGCGATGAAGCAGACTGGCAAGATTGGAATTGCCAAGATAGCCATACGCTCCAAGAGCAGCCTTGCTGCGATCCGGGTCATGGAAGGTTGCCTCGCAATCGAGACGATTTTTTATCCGGATGAGATACGACCGATCAGCCAGGTGCCCAATCTTCCCGAGGCGGCCGGGGTGAACGATAAGGAACTCGGCATGGCCAAGGTGCTGATTGAACAGCTGTCCACTCCGTTCGAGCCATCCAAGTATACGGATGATTACCGCGAATCACTCATGAATCTGATCCAGCACAAAGTAGCGGGTGAGGAGATCAGCCTCGCTCCCGCAAGGCCGGAGAGCAATGTTATTGACCTGATGGCTGCCCTGCAAGCAAGTATTGAAGCCGTGAAGCCTATTGCTACAGACCCGGGGCCTGTAGTGAAGAAGCCGAGAGCCAAACGGGGGACCCCTGCGGCTGCAGCCACAGAAGACCCTACTGGCGCGCCGAAGGCCGCGCCCAAGCCGAAACGTCCAAGCGCTTCCAAAGCGAAGAAGACTATTTCTTAGCAATATAAGACGCAGTTAAAAATTTGACTTGAGGTAAGGCGTAACGGAGGGGAAGCTTGGAACTGTAGGAGCGCAAGCGATCGCCTACAAGCTTTCTGAAAGAAAGCTGCATCGGAAGCATATGCTTTGTCTCCGGATTTCATCCGTCTTGAGGTATAAATCAAAAAATCTGGAGGCGGGCAGCGGCCGAAAGTCCAAGCATTCCCCGTAGTTACGACTGCATACACAAATGTAGACATTTTAACTGCGGCTTATATAGGCGGATTACGGAACTTAACAGCCGTACCCGCTGCCCCCAGAACCAGTAAGGAGTGAGCGTGGATGAAATTACAGCCAGTAGTTCCTTTTGAGCCTATCTCCACGGACAAGCTGCCCGAAGGTGAATCATGGACCGCCCAGATTAAATGGGACGGGGTCAGGATGCTGACCTACTTCGATGGACATGAGGTTCAGCTCGTCAACCGGAAGCTAAATAACCGGACACTGCAGTATCCGGAGCTTACCCGGATTCAGGAATACTGCCGGGCTGAATCCGTGATTCTGGATGGCGAGATTATTGCGCTGGATCAAGGCAAGCCCTCCTTCCATGAGGTGATGCGGCGGGATGGCTCGCGCAGAGCGGAGAATATCAGACGGGCACAGCAGGAGGTGCCTGTCACTTATATGTTATTTGATATTTTGTATTATAACGGCGCGTGGTTAACCAGCCTTCCCCTGCGGGAACGGCAGACAATTCTCAAGGAAGCCATCATCCCCACTTCCTGTGTACAGATCACAGCTGACTTTCCCTCTCCTGAAGTCTTATACGGAGTAATGAGCCAGCACGGGATGGAGGGAATCGTAGTTAAGGACCTCGGAAGCACTTATGCACTGGATGGCAAAGACAAGAGATGGATGAAGAAGAAGGTCATTCAGGACCTGGTAGCTGTCGTCGGAGGATACACACTGCGCGGTGGGATCGTGAATGCGCTGATGCTCGGTCTCTATGATGAGGAAGGACGGCTGTGGTATATCGGACATGCGGGCACCGGCAAATTGACCGTGCAGGATTGGAGAGATATCACGGAGCGGGTTGCTCCAATTACAAGGCCCTCCCGTTCTTTCACTGCCTCGCCGTCCCGCAGCAAGGAAGCTTACTGGGTTGAACCACAGCTGACCGTAAAGGTCAATTTTCTAGAATGGACACCTGGAGGAACCCTTCGTCAGCCGAGTATTCAGGCTGTCGTCTCTGTTGATCCGTCAATGTGCAAATTCGGATTCAGTTGATGAAGCGCTGCTCCCTGGTGCTGTCTTGTACATTGTCATCGATGCTCTGCGAATCCTTAGACACCATTCCCCCACGCGCTGTCTCATCCCACAATACTTGTATGTATCAAAATCGGAAGGAGCTGCTCCCATGCCTAAAGCCATCCGCGGCACGATCACTGTTGAAGGATATGAGGTGCCTATATCCAATCCGGGCAAGCTGCTCTGGCCCCAAGCCGGGATAACGAAGCGAGATTACCTGGCGAAGCTTGCTGAGCTCTCTCCCTACCTGCTTAACTACTGCAGGAACCGTCTTCTAACCACCATTCGTTATCCAGGTGGCGTTGACGGGCCTTTCTTTTACCAAAAGAATGCCCCCGAGCCTCTGCCCGAGTACGTTCAAACCGTTCTTCACGAGAACATCAACTATATCGTCCTGGATAATCTCCCGACACTGCTATGGCTGGGCAATCTTGCCTCCATTGAGTTTCACCCTTCGCTGCACTATGTCGATGAATCCCTGCCCTGCGAGTGGATGATTGATCTCGATCCTACACTGGAGGATGATCCGCGAATTATGGAAGCTGCCGCCCATGTGGGGGATATTCTCACCTCACTCGGCCTCAATTCCGTTCCTAAGACCTCGGGGGCGACCGGGGTACAGATTATTGTTCCTACCGAGTATGGTGTAACCTTCGACGAGCTAAGAACGATCGGACATTTCATTGCCAGATTCGTCACGGAACGCTTTCCTGACCTGTTCACCATAGAACGGCTGAAAAAGGACCGCGGGGATAAAATATATTTCGATTATCTCCAGCATTATAACGGCAAAACTCTTGCAGCGCCTTATACACCGCGTGCCAAGGCTGCCGCGAGCGTGTCCACCCCATTAACCTGGGATGAAGTGAGGCAGAATCCGCATCCCTCCGAGTTCAACCTGCTTAATATCTCCGAGCGCTTACAGCAAAAAGGCGACCTGCTTCAAGCAGTGCCGCCCCAATCTGTTGATTTGATTCTCAAACATTTAAAAAGCTCGGCCACAAAATAGTTCACTGCCCGAATTAGAGCAGAAGAGCAGACAAGGTTATAATAGTGGAGACAGCATCCGTGTAAGCATTTCAGCCCCCTTCTGAAGCCGCGGTCTCTTGGAGAACTCCCGAAGAGCTATGGGACGGCAGTGAGTGAGGTCCACCTCGAAGTCATTCAGCAATCTCCGAATTGGCGCCTGATCGAACAGTACCGCTGTCATTTCGAAGTTATAGAAGAAGCTGCGCATATCCATATTAGCCGTTCCAACCGTAGCCAGCAGATCATCAATAATCATCACTTTGGCGTGGATGAATCCCTTGGTATATTGATAGAATTTGACTCCGGCATGCAGAAGCTCTTCTACATAGGACAGTGAGGCCAGATGGACCAGCTTACTATCAGAACGATATGGAATAATGATCTTCACCTCAACCCCGCTGACGGCGGCGGTCTTCAGCGCAGTATATACACTTGGGTCCGGAATGAAATAGGGGCTTGTGATCCACACCCGCTTCTTGGCTACAGCAATCGCCTCAAAGCACATCTCCTGAATCGCATCCCAATGCTGATCCGGTCCACTGGTCAGAATCTGAACCTGTTCATTCCCGGTACAGTGATGCTCCGGGAAGAAGGATGGATCTGAGATCCGCTCACCCGAAGCCAGCCTCCAGTCGGCCAGGAACGTATTTTGCAAGAAGTAGATCGAATCACCTTCAATTTGCAGATGGGTATCCCTCCATTCTCCAAGCTTTGGGTACAGACCGAGGTAATCCTCGCCGACATTAATTCCTCCCAGAAATCCGATAGTCCCGTCGATGACTACAATTTTGCGGTGGTTCCTGTAATTCACCCGTCTGTCTATCGTAGCAATGAGCGGTGGCAGGAAGAAATAGAACTCGATCCCCGCCTCCTTTAATTCGTTAATGAACTCATTCTTCAGGTAATAGCTTCCCAGTCCGTCGCAGATCATGCGGATCTTAACGCCTTCCTTGGCCTTTCGGATCATGACCTCCTTAAATCTCTTCCCGACCTCATCACTTCTAAATATGTAGTATTCAATATGAATATGATCCTTGGCCTTCTCCATCTCACTAAGGATCGCATCATAGGTATCTTCCCCGTTTGTAAGTACCTTTGTCCGGTTACATCCGGTAATTGGACTTTCTGACAAATGAGTTAATAGATTAAATAATCTCTCTTGATGATGGAACTCGGGATTTTGCATTTCCTGGACAACTTCAACAATCTTAGCCTGCTGCCAAATCCGGCCCTTCATCTCTTGAAACAGTCTGGTTCCTCTTCGCCGGAGGCTCTTCCGCTTCTTATAATCCTGAGCCACGAAATAATAAAGCACGAAGCCAATAATCGGGAAGCAGAACAGAATGAAGAGCCAGGCAACCGTCTTGGAAGGATTGCGGAACTCAAGAATAAGTATTGTAGCGCTTTGGAATATAAAAGCTATAAGCGCAAAAACCAGCCAAAGCATGGTTGTCCCCCTTCTATCTCTAAATATGAATTCTTTGAACTTATGTACCACTCAGCATTAACCATATTCATGTGTAATACTCCTTACACCCATCTACAACTATCAAGAGAGTTAAATCTGGCTATTTAAGCATGTTATGAGAGAGCGGCGAATACATAAATTATAGAAGTAATGCTGGGTGAATTAAAGAAAAATATCAAATTTCAGTTTTAATGAAAGGAGATGCCATGAGAAATGCAGCGTTATCCCGCAAAATGACCCTCCTTGTACTTCAGGATGCCAACCATTCCGTAAGGCAAATCCAAGTATCCAAACCTTTGGTCATTGCCGTCCCGCTTGCCGCCCTGCTCTCGATATCCGGGTTAATTGTAAGCCTTCAAGCCTATTCCGGCCACACCGTAGCAAGTCTGGAACAAGAGCTTCAGAGCAATAATATGCAGCTTGAGGCTATTGTTACCGACAAGGATGAGGCGATCAAACGTCTGCAAGCTCAGATTATTACTCTCTCAGCCGAATCGAAGAGTATGAAGAATAAAGTTCAGAAGGTCTCCGAGATGGAGAAGGAGCTTCAGCAAATTATTAGTAAGTTTGGTACGAGCAAGGCCCTCTCATCTTCAAGTACACCGGAAGATACTGCACAAGTTGGAGGCGAATTCATTGCCGTACATGATGTGAACACGGCGAGCAGGCTGGCCTATGATACCCAGGATGATTTTGCCGAGATGTCCGAACTAATCAACACTATGCTAAACAAGGTCCCCGGCATGGTTGATCAAGCCGAGCATATTGAGCAATCTCTGTCTGGCACACCTTCACTTTGGCCAACCCTCTCCCGAAGTATAACCTCAAGCTTTGGTTACCGTTCTGATCCTTTTACGAAAAAATCAGCTTTTCATGCCGGTGTGGATATTTCCGGGGAAATAGGAGATCCGATCTACTCTGCCGCCGCGGGCACAGTACTTCAGGCGGATCATTCACCTGCACGGGGCAACTTTATTATTATTAAGCATCCTAACGGACTACAGACCTGGTACATGCATTTAAGCCAAATCAGTGTAAGCGTTAATGACAAGGTAACTAAGGGAGAAGTGATCGGAAGACTTGGCACAACCGGACGGAGTACGGGTCCCCATCTTCATTTCCAGGTGCTGAAGCAGAATCAACCGATTGATCCACTCCCCTATCTAACTCAAGATTAGTAATTAAATAACCCTTAAGAATGGAGGATAATCATGTTCAAAGACAACAAACGTACAGGAAAAGGATCGGACACCTTAATCGGGATCGGCAGTGATATCCAGGGCAAGCTGCGCTGTGAAGCCAACCTCAGACTCGAGGGCAAATTTCACGGGGAAATTGAGACAACAGGAGAAATTGTGATTGGTGAGTCAGGCGAAGCCCATTCTACCATTAGAGGGAATGAAATTATCGTAGCGGGAAAAGTGTTTGGTGACATTATTACCGAAGGCAAATTAACCATTACGGCGAGCGGCCAAGTAGACGGCAATGTATCGGCACATACACTGGTCATCTTGGACGGGGGAATTCTAAATGGGATCAGCATTATGGAGCGGCCTGCAGCCAGCGCGGTTGCTTCCCCTGTCCCAGCGGGCCCATCCAAGAATGTTCCTCAGCCCGAAGCCGGCTAAGCAAGCCTCTCCAGAATCATTTCACCCTGTGTCTAAGACAGTAACAGAGTATGTTGTCTATCTCTCATGAATGGTCAAGGGACACACTCTCCGAGAAGAATGTGTCCCTTTCTTGCCCTCGAACAGGCAGGATCAAATTATGGTTGACCCTAGCCTTACTCTTCGATGAGCTGCTTCTCAATCGGAACGAACGCACGAAGCACCTGGACGCTGGCCCTATAAGTTTGGCCTTTGTATACAGCGTTGATATAGGTAATACCTGCACGGTGTCCAATTATGTTGCCTTCCTTATCATACTCCGCGATCTCTGGATTCTCACTGTAAAAAGTCGCAACTTTCGTTACATTATGCAGAGATCCGTCAGTGTCCTTGAGGTAAGCGACCGTATCTATTGAAGTTCCCACTGAAATGGAATATTCATCTGAATCAAGATAGAAGCTTCCGGATACAGACGGTTCGGTCTTTGGCTCCAGTACTCTCGTTAACGTTGCCTTCTGCTGGCTGGAATACCCTGTTACACTGGAGAGTACGAAGCCTCCCTCATTTGTGTATATTCCTTTTCCAAGAGCATAACTATCTGCTCCACCAAAAGTTAAATTGTCTATCAGCCCGCCAGACTTGTCCAAAGTCAGAATGACATGTTGATATTTCCGCTTAATAGAGCTTTCAGTCGCATCGTAGATCCCGCCAATTAGAGCATAACCCTGCTCTGTACGGACAACTTGCCCGAGGGAAGTCTCCTTCGATAATTGATCGTACGTCTTCTCCCAAATGACCTTGCCCCTCAGATCTGTCTGGGTCAATATAGGAGTAGTACTCTTTCCATCCCACTTTCTCTGTAAAATTAAATATCCTTGGTCAGGATCTCCGGACGGTATCACAGAATCCACTCTCATGGCCCCATCTGCCCGCTTATAAAATTCCTCCCACACCTTCTCACCCTGCTCATTAAGCTTGAGAATGACAGAGAAGTCTTCTGGACCTGAGCTGTATTCATCAATATTCACATTACCTACAGCTACATATCCCCCATCCCGGGCAGGAATGATATCACTGAAATACTGATCCCCGCTAAAGTTATAATATTTCATCCATAGCTTCCGTCCCTGAGCATCTGTCTTCAAGACGTAGGCATCAGCTCCAGTCGCATAACCCGCCGAGAATCCAGTCGTTACAAACCCTCCATCGGATGTCTCCAAGACCGCTTGCCCAGATTGGAAATAGTACCCTTCATACGCATTCTTCCATTCCACCTCACCCCGAGGGCTGAGTTTAATCAGAAATACACAGGTCTGCCGATCTATATCAGTAGATCCGGTCACGATATAACCCCCATCCCGGGTTTGTACCGCTTTATACGCTGTGCTTGACTCCGACTCATGGTTAGCATAAGTGACCTTTTGCTCCCATTCGAGCTTCCCCGCCGCGTCTGTCTTCACAATATAGGCCTTCTTGATCGAATCCGGATAAGGAGTGGAGTAATCGATCTCTGTGATCTCCCCAGCCATTACATACCCTCCGTCTGAAGTGGGGCTTACTGATTTAGCTGTGGAATTCTCTCCGTACTTTTGAGACCATTCCATAATCGGCTGAGTGTCCGAATGAACTTCGGAAGCCGCATAGCTCTTCTCTGACCCCAATCCGAAGATGATGATAGCGCATGCCAGTAGACTTGTAATCTTACGCTGCATGGTACTGAACAAGGACATATCCCCTCTCAAAGTAAGTTGCCGAGAAAATACAACATTCTCCCGTATACCCCAATTATTGGGTATCCCTTATGATTTGGATATCGGACCTGCCACTTATATTGTCAGGACATTTGGAATCAGAATTTGTGAGTTGGGACCATGAATTGCAACTTTGGTTGGAACTATTTATCGGGAACCTTATTCAGGTGACTTTCTTCAGGTGACTTTCTTCAGGTGACTTTAGCTTGGAGATTGAAGTTAGTTCTGTATGGATCAGTATACATACAAAAGACTCCGGCACAAGAAGCACCAGAGTCTTATCAATTCAACAAACTATTATCCTTATTAAGCCGCAACGTCTCTTCTTTTAAATACCAGCCATGCGATCACAAGAAAAATCACAACATAAACAGCCAATACCGTAGCCGAGAAGCCGAGGCTCATCCCGCTAGGTGCAGTTATTCCTGCAGATGCCCACATATCATACTGTGACAAATCCATATTATTGAAGATCAGGTATTTAGCCCAGGCGTATTTCACCGGATTCAGAATGGCTCCCAATATACCGCCTGCCAGCAAGAGAAACATAGACAACCCGATCGCGAGCCCACTCGTACGGAATACGGTCGAGATCATAAATGCAAAGATACTAATTACGAGCAGATCTACAAATTTATAGAATATCATCAGGCTAAAATGACCAAAATTTGATTGTTCCATATTCGTGGCTGTAGGCCCAGAAGAAAACAAAATCTGAGAAATCGCTATCGTTACAATCATAAAGAGAATGCTTATTCCAATGGCGAACAATAGAACGGCAAGCAGCTTCGATAGAAGCACCTTGCTTCTTGTCCAAGGCCTGATAAGCAGCAGCTTAATCGTCCCCCACGTGAATTCTGAGGCCACAATATCGGCGGCGATAACAACCGAGAAGATCGATACAAGAAAATAGATGAAGGACAGATTAGATGCAGCACTCCAGGCTTCCGTATGAGGACCAAATCTGTTCTCATTAATTGCAATTATGGATGCGAATAATATAGGCAGCAGCACAACCAAAGCAAGCATGATCCATGTGCGCAGCCGCCGATAAATTTTCATATTCTCATTCTGTACCAAAGATAGAAAATTACCCAATTTGTCCGCCTCCCGTCATTTCCAAGAATTGATCCTCAAGCGATCTTGTCAGAACCTGAATGCCATAGACCTTAATTCCCGCCGCTACCAAGCGGCTGTTAAGATCCGCAATCTGCTCCCGGTTAACTGTGACGATCAGACGGCCCTCTTCCAGTCGGCCAGTTCCAACGAGCTCAAGCGCCCGCTCCGGTTCGCTAACCTCAAAGCCAGTCTCCGCATACTGCCCTTCCAAATCCTCGGCCTTAAGCGAACGAACGTCAATCAATTTGCCGCTCTGAATAATGGCCACCGTATCACACATAAGCTCCATCTCCGACAGCAAATGGCTGGAGACAAATACGGTTGTCCCTTCTTCTCTTGACAGTACCCGCAAATAGTCACGGAGCTCACGAATACCCTGTGGATCAAGACCGTTCGTAGGTTCATCCAGAATCAGAAGCTTTGGACGCTGCAGGATGGCCTGGGCCACACCCAGACGCTGGCGCATTCCGAGTGAGTATGTCTTCACTTTATCATGAATCCGATTCTCAAGACCGACCAAAGCTACCGCTTCATTAATACGCTCTTTGCTAACTCCAGACATCCTTGCATAGTGAACCATGTTTTGATATCCGGTCAGGAATTTGTACATTTCCGGATTCTCCACAATCGCTCCGATATGAGCAATCGCCTTCTCGAAATCCGTCCTAATACTCGACCCGCTGATCACAATATCCCCTTCAGTAATCGACATCAGTCCAACCATCATACGTATGGTCGTGGTCTTCCCTGATCCGTTAGGGCCCAGGAAGCCAAATACCTGACCCGCTGGAATATCGAGCGTAAGACGATCAATGATGGTCTTGGAACCAATCTTCTTCGTCACATTCGATAAGCGGACAACAGGTTCTTGAAACATAAAAATTCACTCTCCTTATGTACCCGGTCCGGGTATGCCGGACGGTAATTTCTTGATTTTACCATACTTAATAATAACGCATGAAAATCAATTCAGTTGCGTTTTCTCTATGTTCATGAAATCCTCCAGTGCTTCCTTCCAGTCTCTCAGCGGACTGAACCCGTTCAGGCGAAGCGCCCTCTGCATCAGCACCGAGTAGGCTGGACGAGGCGCGGGACGGGGGAACTCCTTGGTAGATACGGGAATAATGGCTGTCTTAAGACCGGCAAATTCAATGATCGCACATGCAAAATCATACCAGGAGCATGAACCGGCTCCAGATATATGATAAGTTCCGTATTTCGAGGAGGAAGCAAGCTCTTCAAGCTTCTGAGCCAAATCCCGGGTATAAGTGGGACAACCGATTTGATCATTCACTACAGAGATACTCTCCTGCTTGCTGGCAAGCTCCAGTATCGTTCTTACAAAATTGCTTCCATGGCGCCCATATACCCATGATGTGCGAACAATGAAGAACTGGGAATGAAGCTCTCTGACGAACTTCTCCCCCTCCAATTTGGATTGACCGTAAATGTTCATGGGCTTGGTGGGGTGGAACTCATCAAATGGCTCCTGGTCAGCTCCTCCATTAAATACATAATCGGTGCTGATATAGACCAGCTTGGCATGGATACTTTCGGCAGCCGCAGCAATGTTGCGTGTTCCATAGGTATTCACCTGATAAGCCACATCCGGCTCGCTCTCCGCCCGGTCTACGTTAGTGTAGGCCGCGGCATGTATAACCATATCCGGCTTCAGGCGCCGCAGCACCTGAAAGCACTGTTCCGTGTCTGTAATATCAAGCTCCCTTTGGCCCAGACCATGTACTTCGTATCCTAGACCGCGAAAAACATCCATCAATTCCCGCCCCAATTGGCCCTCGGCGCCTGTGAGTATCACGCTGCTCTTCCGCTCGTGAGTCTGAGTCATTATCTCACTCATAACACCTATTCATCCCCTTCGCATTAGCCCATTTATTCAATCAGAAATCAAATTCGGCTTTGGCCATTACCGGATGAACCTTATCCTTCTCCGATAAAATAAGCTTGGTTCCAGGCCAAGGAATGGCCAGCGCCGGATCGCTCCAGAGAATCCCGCGGTCATGTTCCTTGGAATAGACCTCATCCACCTTATATAACACTTCCGTATGAGGGACTAGTGTACAGAATCCATGAGCAAATCCACGGGGAATCAGAACCTGTCTGAAGTTCCGTGATGTCAAGATGACCTCCCCCCACTTACCGAAGGTAGGTGAATCCTTACGAAGATCTACGAATACATCGTATATGGCTCCTGATAGAACACGGACCAGCTTCGTCTGCGCCTTTGGCTGAAGCTGATAATGCAGCCCTCTCAGCGTACCTGCTGACGCCGAATAGGAATGATTATCCTGGATGAAATCATGGGTGATTCCAAGCTTCGCGAAGGCTTCCTGGTTATAGCTCTCTGTGAAAAAGCCCCTCTCATCCTCGAACACATCGGTTTCAATAATCACCGCTCCCGGCAGCTTTGTGTCTATGACACGCATACCTGATACCCCCTAACAATAGACTGCCTCAAAAGCAGCCCTTGTTCACAGCATATGCTGCTTATTTGCAGTATGGCACGGTACGAGCTTAACCTACCTTCTAGTCACAACCCCGACTTAGGTGTCCTTCTGTGTTGCTTATTCCTGCCTGCTGCCTGCTGAAAGGAAAATCTAATTGGACGACAGTTGAACTATTCACTTTTGTACATACAATCCTAACTTCCGGGAATGCTTGGACCTTCGTCCTCTGCCCCTCTCCATCTTTTTGCTCCATCCCGCTTGGTACAGCATCTTAAACACATGGCGACCGGCGTTCGCTTATGCAGTCCAAGCTTCTCCTCTGAAACGCCTCACCGGAGGGCCTTTTCTCCAAGTTCGCTTCACCAGTAACACAGATATACACAAAAAAACCTGCAAGTCCAGCATTCTGGACTTACAGGTCTTAGATTTAGTGATTAGTTGCCAGCACGGGCAAGCTCACGCATATTAGCTTCAAATGCGGCAAGCAGAGCTGCTTCGCCTTGAAGGCCTTGATCTTGAACTTTGCGGATCTGCTGCAGCATCCGCTTGTAATCCTTCGGAATAACCCGCACGAAGGAAGCCAGTGACTCATTCCAATTATCCAGTACCTTGCGGCCCACAGCGCTCTCTGTGTACTCCACATGGCGGCTGATCAAGGAACGAAGCTCTTCCGCCTCTTCCGCCTCCTCGACACGCTCAAGCAGTACCATTTCCAGGTTGCAGCGGTCAAGGAAGGTACCTTCCGGATCATATACATAAGCAATACCGCCGGACATCCCGGCTGCGAAGTTGCGCCCTGTTCCGCCAAGGACAACCACACGTCCACCCGTCATGTATTCACATCCGTGGTCGCCTACACCCTCAACCACAACATTCGCGCCCGAGTTACGAACCGCGAAACGCTCACCCGCGATACCGCGGACATAAGCTTCCCCGCTTGTCGCTCCATAGAAGGCCGTGTTGCCGGCGATAATATTCTCTTCGGCAACGAAGGTAGCTTTCGGTGACGGTCTCACCGCCAGCTTACCGCCTGACAGGCCTTTACCAATGTAGTCATTGGCATCGCCCTCAATCGTCAGCGTCATGCCCTTCGGCACGAACGCTCCAAAGCTTTGACCCGCCGATCCGACAAAATGGAAGCGGATCGTATCTTCCGGCAGACCCGCTGCTCCGTATAAGCGGGTCACCTCACTACCGAGGATCGTTCCCGTAGCGCGATCCACGTTCGTGATCGGCAGCTCGGCATGAACGCGCTCGCCGCGCTCAAGAGCAGGCGCTGCAAGCTCAAGCAGCTTTGTCATATCGAGCGTTTTCTCAAGGCCATGATTCTGCAGCTGGGTGTTGTAGCGATCTGCACCCTCGTGAAGTGAAGGAACATGAAGCAGCGGGCTCAGGTCTATACCGCTCTTCTTCCAGTGATTAATCGCA
This sequence comes from Paenibacillus sp. SN-8-1, assembly GCF_050995535.1. Lineage (NCBI taxonomy): Bacteria > Bacillati > Bacillota > Bacilli > Caryophanales > Paenibacillaceae > Paenibacillus > Paenibacillus sp. SN-8-1. Next base: position 1,004,509 of record NZ_CP194782.1, on the reverse strand, counting down.
TTGCTGGTCTCCAGGCAATCGGTGCGGCCAACCATTTCATTAATGGTGCGGAAGCCGAGCTCAGCCATCCACTCACGCATATCCTCAGCAACGAAAGTCATAAAGTTAGCCACATGCTGTGGATCCCCTGTGAAATTCTTGCGAAGCTCCGGATTCTGAGTCGCTACACCAACCGGACAAGTATCCATATGGCATACGCGCATCATGATACAGCCAACCGCGATAAGCGGAGCTGTAGAGAAGCCGTACTCTTCTGCACCAAGCAGCGCGGCAACAGCCAGGTCGCGACCGTTGAGCATTTTACCGTCTGTCTCAAGGACAACACGGTCACGCAGATTGTTCATGATCAGCGTCTGGTGTGTCTCAGCCAGACCCAGCTCCCAAGGCAGACCCGCATGACGGATTGAGCCTTGCGGTGATGCTCCTGTTCCGCCGTCATAACCGCTGACAAGAATGACATCCGCACGTCCTTTGGCTACCCCGGCTGCAATTGTGCCTACGCCAGCCTCAGATACCAGCTTCACGTTGATACGAGCACGAGGGTTGGAGTTCTTCAAGTCGTAGATTAGCTCCGCCAAATCCTCAATCGAATAAATATCGTGATGCGGAGGCGGCGAGATCAGGCCAACACCCGGAGTTGAACCGCGGACTTCAGCTACCCAAGGATATACCTTACGGCCTGGAAGCTGTCCACCTTCACCCGGCTTCGCACCCTGCGCCATTTTGATCTGGATTTCATCTGCATTGACCAGGTAGTGAGAAGTAACCCCGAAGCGTCCGGAGGCTACCTGCTTAATGGCACTGCGGCGTGAATCACCATTCGCATCCGGAATGAAGCGGGCTGGATCTTCCCCGCCCTCACCAGTATTGCTCTTGCCGCCTACGCGGTTCATACCAATCGCGATAGACTCATGAGCTTCTTTACTGATAGAACCGAAGGACATTGCACCGGTCTTGAACCGTTTCATAATCGAAGCTGCGGATTCAACTTCTTCAAGTGGGACCTTAGGTCCTGCAGGCTTCAGATTAAGCAGGGAACGAAGCGTCAAATGGTTCTCATTCTCTCCCTGAACAAGCGCAGCATATTTCTTGTATATTCCATAGTCTCCAGTACGAACCGCCTGCTGAAGCAGATGGATCGTCTGTGGATTGAACATGTGTTCTTCCGAGTTCGCACGCCATGCGTACTCACCGCCCGAATCCAGCACGTTATCGTTGCCGTCCTTCTCATTGAAAGCCCGGTAATGCTGAGCGATTGTCTCTTGAGCTACCTCCTCAAGACCAATCCCCCCAATACGTGAAGGCGTCCATGTGAAGTAACGATCTACGAATTCCTGATTAAGGCCAACAGCCTCAAAGATTTGAGCTCCGCGATAGGATTGAATCGTAGAGATCCCCATCTTGGACAGAGTCTTAACAACCCCTTTGGTAGCAGCTTTAATGAAGTTCTTCACAGCCTTCTCACGGGATACCCCGCGAAGCATACCTTGAGAGATCATATCATCCAAAGTCTCGAAGGCCAGATAAGGATTCACCGCACTTACCCCATAACCGAGCAGCAGTGCGAAATGATGAACTTCACGAGGCTCACCGGACTCAAGAAGGATACTTACCTTAGTACGGGTCTCCTTACGAATCAAGTAGTGGTGCAAGCTTGATACAGCAAGCAGTGAAGGAATAGCTGCATTCTCTTCATTGACACCACGGTCGGACAGAATAAGGATATTATGGCCCTTCTCAATTACACGATCAGCCGCACTGCAAAGCGTATCAATGGCTTTACGAAGTCCCTCTGCTCCCTCAGCAACCGGGAACAAGGTCGGGATCGTCATAGATTTGAAGCCTGGACGGTGAACGTGACGCAGCTTCGCGAAATCCTCATTCGATAGAATAGGAGATTCAAGGCGAATATGACGACAGCTTTCCGGTTCCGGATTAAGCAGGTTGCGCTCAGGACCGATTGTGGTCAGCGTGGACGTTACCAGTTCTTCACGAATCGCATCAATCGGCGGGTTCGTAACTTGGGCGAACATCTGCTTGAAGTAGCTGAACAGACGCTGAGGCTGGTCAGACAATACAGCAATTGGAGCATCATAACCCATTGAAGCAATTGCTTCTTGTCCTGTGGAAGCCATCGGTTCAAGAACTTTACGAAGTTCCTCGTAAGTGTAACCGAAGGACAACTGCTGCTTGGTTACATTATCATGTCCCTGCTCAGGCAGTTCAGGAGAGTCAGGGAGGTCATCAAGATGAATAAGGTGCTCATCTAACCATTCGCGGTAAGGATTCTCAGCCGCGATGGAAGCCTTCACTTCCTCATCCGAGATAATCCGGCCTTCTTTGGTATCTACCAGCAGCATCCGGCCTGGACGCAGACGGTCTTTGTATAGAACGTTCTCCGGAGCGATATCCAGGACACCTGCTTCGGAAGACAATACGATCAAATCATCTTTGGTTACATAGTAACGTGAAGGGCGAAGTCCGTTACGGTCAAGAATCGCACCGATCTGAATACCATCTGTGAAGCCCATTGCGGCCGGGCCATCCCATGGTTCCATCAGGGAACTGTGGTATTCATAGAAAGCTTTCTTGCTGTCGTCCATGCTTTCATGGTTATTCCAAGGCTCTGGCACCATCATCATGGCTACGTGCGGCAGAGATCGTCCGCTCAAATACAAGAATTCAAAGGTATTATCGAACATACCGGTATCGGACCCATCCGGGTTAATGACCGGCTTCACCTTCGCCAAATCTTCTCCAAACACTTCACTTTGGAACAGGGACTGACGGGCATGCATCCAGTTCACATTTCCGCGAAGCGTATTGATCTCACCATTGTGAATCATGAAGCGGTATGGATGCGCGCGTTCCCAGCTCGGGAATGTATTCGTACTAAAACGGGAGTGAACTAAAGCAATAGCAGACTCAAGCTGTTCATTCTGCAGATCCAGATAGAACTCGCCCACCTGCTCAGTTGTGAGCATTCCTTTGTACACCACTTTACGGCATGAAAGACTCGGCATGTAAAAGGCATCGCCCTGCTCAGCTCCACCATAACGGATGGCAAGCTCAGCGCGGCGGCGAATGACGTAAAGTTTGCGTTCAAAGCTCAGGTCATCCTTAATATCCGCGCTGCGGCTGATAAAAGCCTGACGGACATAAGGTTTAGCTTCCTTGGCTGATTTGCCAAGCATCTCATCGTTCGTTGGCACGGTACGGAATCCAAGAAGCTGCTGTCCTTCTTCTTCGACAATTTCCTTGAATTTCGCTTCCTGAAGACTGCGGACCTCCTCATCATGAGGCAGGAAAATCATACCGACACCATACTGGCCTGGTTCCGGAAGACGGAAACCCAGCTTCTCGGCTTCAAGCGCGAAGAAACGGTGCGGAAGTTGAATCATGATCCCTGCTCCATCGCCGGAGTTGGGCTCACTGCCTTGGCCGCCGCGGTGCTCCATATTAGTAAGCATAGTCAGCGCCTGGCTGACAATATCGTGAGACGGCCGTCCTTTGATATGAGCAACAAAGCCCATACCGCAGGCATCTTTTTCAAAAGCCGGGTCATATAAACCTTGCTTTGCCGGAATATCCGTATGTTTCATATAACATGCAACCTTTCTGTTCGTAAAATAGCTCGTTCCAATCAATTTATACGCAAAACGGCAGGTTTCCAATAGACTTTTGAACACTTTATTTGCATAAATCCTCTGATAGATGGATCATAGCTACTAAATTCTCAGCTGCAATGCAAAATTAGACAGAAATCACATTCGTATTATTGTTCTAGATATTGTAGCATCCCGTTTCCTATGTGGGAAATCTAATCTTTTTATGATGGCGATAAGAATTTTTATGTAACGATCCCTTGGCATTTATACTCTAATAGCAAAAGGCGCCCCTTTGCAGGGACGCCTGTCTATACTTCTATTTAAGCTAATGGAGTAACGATTTCTTCCTGATTCATATCCGTCGATTTAGGTGTTCTCAGCAGGAAGTAGGCCAAGGTAATTAACACAAAGACAATTCCGTACACAAGCAGAAGTGCGAATTGATGCCACATCACGCTGTAGTCCCCGCTTGAGATTACCGTTTTGAACCCTGCCACGGAGTGGGACATAGGCAGCCAAGGGTTGATCGGCTTCATCCATTCCGGAAGCAGTTCGAGCGGGAATGTACCTGCACTGGTTGTCAGCTGGAGTACCATGAGAATCACCGCCAGGAAGCGGCCTGGTTGATCCAGCCAGGTCACAATGGCCTGAATGATCATCATGAAGGCAAAGCTTGTTGCGAACGTGAACAGGTAGAAGAGCGGCAGGCTCTGCACCTTAAGTCCAACGAGCACCAGTACAAGTGTAGCCACAACAATAGACTGGAACAGGCTCATGAGCAGGAATGTGAACGTGCGGCTGAAGAAACGCTGCAAGCCGGACGCATCCTCTACGGTGGTTCCTCTCATGGAGATAATAATAGTAGAAAGAAGCGCACCTACAAATAGACTGATCGACAGGAAGTACGGTGCAATACCTGTTCCGTAATTGCTGATCTTCTTGGATGTGTCCTCATGGACTTCTACAGGCTGGGCATACATAGTAACCCGCTCGTCTGTTCCCTTCACATCCGAAGTTTTGTCTGCCGCCTCATTCAGCTTATCCGCAAGCTTGCCGGAGCCGCTAACGAGGTCGCCCATTCCGTTCTTAAGTTCACCCGCACCCTCATCCAGCTTCACGGAACCACTGGCAATCGTGCTGACACCGCCGACGAGCTTATGAATTCCTTCTACCAGTGAGCTTGTGCCGGTAGATAGCTGCTGGGCACCAGATGCAAGCTTATGGCTGCCTGCCGCCGCTTCGGACAGCTTGCTGCCGAACTGCTGCATACCGCCGGTAAGCTTCGGTCCAGCCGCCTGGAGCTTAGATGCTCCATCCACCAGCTTCTGGTTCCCTTCAAGCAGCGCATCACTGCCGGTTACGAGCTGCTTGTTCCCTTGGACCAGCTGGTCGCTGCCATCAGACAGCTGCTTACTGCCAGCTGCCAGCTGGTTACTGCCCTCGGCAAGCTGCTTCTGCCCTGCTGCTACCTGCTCGCTGCCTTGGGCTACTGCCTGGCTTGCCGCGAGCAATTTTTGAACAGAAGGGTCTTTGGCGAGAGCTGGGTTGGCCTTAACCAGTTGATCCAGACCCTGAGCAACGCCTTTGGCGCCCTCAGCTACCTTAGCGCTGCCATCGACTGAAGATTGCAGTCCTTGGTTCAGCTTCGTGCTTCCGTCTACTGCAGAATGGAGCCCCGCCTGCAGCTTGGTAGTTCCCTCAAGCGAGTCATGAAGACCCTGATTTAGCTTCTTATTTCCTTCAAGGGAAGTTTGAAGGCCGCCTGATAACTGCGTGGCACCGGCCACAGCCTGCTCTGTCCCACTTTGAAGCTGCTTATGGGCAGCGCTAAGCTGATCAAGGCCGCTTGCTAATGAGGAAGCTCCTTTATTCAGCTCAGAGGCCCCGCTTTGAAGCTTGCCAGCGCCATTTGCCAGAGGAACAATACCGGCCTCAAGCTCAGAAGTACCGTTAACCAGCTTACCCAGATTCTCCTTCAGCTTGGCCGCACCGTCCTGCAGCTTTCCGGCACCTGTGTGGATGTCGCCGGCACCGTTGCCTGCCTCAGTAAGACCCGATGATATTTCCGAGACTTTATCGAACAAGCTGTTCGTATAGGCCTCAGTCACTTTAGCGGAGATCTTCGCTTTAAGGTCCTTGACCGCGCTGTTGCCGATTTGTCCAGCTACGAAGTTATAGTTCCCGTTCGGTTCATAGACCAGTTCAGCCGGGTCAGGATGATCGTTCATTAGCGTTGTAGCTTTTGAGGAGAAGTTCTCAGGAATCGTAATCTTCATATAATAGCGATTCTCATCCATCCCCTGCCGGGCTTCCTTCTCGGTTACGAAGTCCCATTTGAAATCCTCATTCTTCTTAAGCTCATCCACCAGATCACTGCCGATATGCAGTGATTTCCCTTCATATTCAGCGCCTTTATCCTGATTGACTACCGCAACCGGAAGTTCATCCAGGTGACCATAGGGGTCCCAGAATGCGGACAGATACATCCCACAATACAGAATAGGTACGAATATGACCGCAATGAACGATATCAGGGTCATCGGCTTCTTAACACCTGATTTAATATCCTTGAAAAACACAGATAATGCTCTCATCGCGATTTCTCTCTCCTTATAAATCTTTAACTGTTTGTACGAGCGGATAACTCTTCTCTCGTCCCCGGCCCTCTACAGCTATGCCTTCAGCCAGAAACAAATTGATATAATCCTTAATTTGGTCTTTGGTCAGAGGCTCATGCTGCTTACTCCAATCCGAAGCGAGGGCAATGTACAGCTTCACCATAACGAACGAGGCCACCTCAGGATTGACCTGACTGATCTCACCCTGTTCCATCGCACGGATGATCTGCCTTCCCAGGTAATCGATGATCACATTCTCCACGCGCTGCATGGCTTCTCTTGCCTGCGGGGTTCCAAATTCTTTGACCTCCTGAGCCAGCTTGATCAGCAGCTCATGCTCTTCCCTAAATTCAAGCACACCGTCCAGAGCATTATACAGATTGTCAAAAAACGATTTGTCCTGGGCAACCTGCTGCTCCGTGATTCGCTTCATTTCAAGCAGCACACCTTGAAGAATGTCATCGAACAGCTCCTCTTTATTCGCGAAGAACGTATAAATCGTGCCTTTACCGACATTCGCGATTCTGGCTACCTGATCCATGGTTGTGGCCTTGTAGCCAAACAAAGAAAAGGACTTTGTTGCTGCCTCCACGATTTGTCTGCGCCGATCGATTGTAGACACCTTTTCTCTCCTTCCGCAAGAATTTTAGAACTAAATGACTAAAATTGATTTTCGGTCATACGGTCATTGTTAAATTTATCACTCTTTCATTGAATTTGCAACTTATTTTCATCGTTTTTTTATTTTGAAATTCTATCATTAATTATTCCCCGACCTTGGTCCAGTATTTATCTGGTCCACGGCCTGTTCTCTAAAGTTGGGATTCGAAATAAACTATAGATAAGTGAACAACGTTAATATACATATGGAACAATAATTTTAATTTCCCAATATAAACAAATAGCCTCCTTAAACAAGGAGGACTAAATAAAGCAGGTGAACAAAGTGAACAGAAAAAGAGTGCTTATTCTATCTGAAGGTTTTGGAAGCGGGCATACCCAGGCTGCTTATGCCCTGGCAGCAGGTATGAAAAAAATCAACCCGGGAATACAAACCAAGGTACTGGAACTAGGTTCTTTTCTCAATCCTGTTGTGGCACCAATCATTCTGTCTGCCTATCGTAAGACTGTCGTTACAAGTCCGGCCTTAGTCGGGATGCTGTACCGCAAGCAGTATGAAAAGCCCATTAACCGTTTGACCCGGCTTGCCCTTCATAAGATATTCTATACACATACGGCTAATCTCATTAAGCAGCTTAAGCCGGATCTGATTATATGCACACATCCGATTCCAAGCGCTGTTATCTCCCGCCTTAAATCGGCTGCCGGGCTGAACGTGCCCCTCTATACCGTCATTACCGATTATGATGCCCATGCTGCGTGGATCAATCCTGAAGTTGACCGCTATCTGGTCTCTACTCCCGAGGTCCGCAGATTACTTCTCAAACGGGGCATTAAGCCCGAGGCTGTTCATGTAACCGGAATCCCTGTTCATCCGAATTTCTGGACGACCCGGAATAAGGCTTGTGTGCGCAAGGAACTGCAGCTCCGCAATATCCCCACAGTTTTGATTATGGGCGGCGGATGGGGCCTTCTGTTCAAGAAACAGGTTCTCGATTCCCTAACCTCCTGGAGAGACAAGGTTCAACTCGTCTTCTGTACAGGTACGAATGAGAAGCTGGCTTCCAAGCTACGGAATCATCCGGGCTTTGATCATCCCAATGTAGTCATTCTCGGCCATACCAAAGAAATCAGTAAATGGATGGATGCCTCAGATCTGCTGATTACAAAGCCTGGCGGAATGACTTGTACAGAAGCGCTGGCCAAGGGACTTCCTATGCTGTTTTGCGAATCCATACCAGGTCAAGAAGAGAGCAACAGGCAGTATTTCGTGACCAGTGGTTATGGTGAGACACTGGAGGCTGAAGCCATTGATCGGTGGTTCGAGCGGCTAACCAGCAGACACCGTTCTGCAGAGTCCAAATCGGCACGGCATCACACCTTCAAAATTAACTACAAGCCCGACCGTTGTGCTCATGATTTAGTGGAAATGCTCTTTGACTCTTCCTCGTCCGTGCCTTTGAGACATAGCAGTGATCCACAAGCGCTAAAGCAGTTCAGCATGTAATCAGAACATGTAAGCCGATTTATTTATAAAAAGTATGATTGCCAATTTGCTTGATCTTCTTCTGAGTACGCGCAACAGTTAAATCGCTGGCAAGCTTGATGGATAGGAAATAGTAGGTATCATCACTAACTTCCTTACGTCCATACAGGGCTTCGGTAACTGCACGAACGGTATCCTTGTTTGGCTTTACACGCTTTAAGCGTCCATTCCGAACAGGACTGAATTGATACTTCTGATATACAACTTCTGTTATGGTATTGGGGTAATTGGCTGACCGCAGCCGGTTCAGGACAACATTGGCAACTGCCACTTTGCCCTCGTACGGTTCGCCCTCTGCTTCTGCCATGACAATCTTTTGCAGGAGAAGCAGCTCTTCTTCTGAAAGCGCGTATTTCCAGGTGGATTTACTTTCATCCTCCGGGCTTAACAGCGCAGTTCGGGTGAAGAAAATTTGTTTTGGGGGGATTGTTTTGTCTAGTTTGGCAGCAGACACACTCTGCTCTTTGACTAGCTTACTCTTCTCTAGCTCTTGCTTAAATTCGTGTCCCACCATAGCAGTATGAGGCATCTTATTCCTCTGGATCACTGAGATTGAAGCTTCAAATGGACGTAAAGATTGAGCTTGCAGCATAGGAATAGTAGATTCCGCACCCAATCTAGGCATACTCATAATCCCCTGTTCCTCTATTCCTGCCGTTCTCCATAATAGACAAATGGATCCTACACATACTAGAATAGCGCCGATCAACAGCGCGACGTAACGATTTTGTTTGAATAAATCCATAGTGACCTCCTGCGTTCCGGTATATTCTCTCTATGCTATGAAGTCGTCCGAAACCTCCCGCTCTCCCCCGGGAGACGCTTCATAAGGTACATCTGTACCTGCTTACTCTATGTTATGTAACCGAATATGAGAGCTTTGAATAACGTCTCTCGTAAAAATCTGTTACAACCTGATTCTCTGGATGACTTCGTACATTGGAGCTCGTCCCATCCGCGTCCTGTAAATCACGAAGGAATCAGGACTCCACTCCCCAAACGAAATGGTTGAATCCAGCTCCGACAAGTTAAAGGCATGGTTACCCTGGAAAGACCGGGCAAGCGTGATATGGGGCTTATATGATCGCTCCTCTGGCTGAAATCCCAATTTGGACGTTGCGTTAATCACCTGCTTGTGCAGATCAGTCAGCCTGCCTGTCTGTCCATCCACTCCGGTCCAAAGTATACTGGGAGCTGCAGGTCGTCCAAATGTACCCATTCCGCGAACCGCAAGCGTGAAGGATCCGAAGCCTTCGGCAGCATTCCGAAGCTCTTCGCTAAGCTGCGACACCTTCTGTATAGGTGTATCGCCAAGAAATTGAAGCGTGATATGCAAATCCGCCGGGTGCACCCATTTCCGAAACTGAAGCTGTCCATGGTGTTCCCTAGTCCATTCACCAATTGCCTTTTGAAGTGAATCCGCAAGTGGAACAGCAATAAATAAACGCCCTACCTCTGATCGTTGGTCCATGGTAATACCTCCTGTATAAATAACTTTATCCCATATTTGGTGAAGTTTGTTATTTAGTATTCCACGCACATTTAGCCACTATAACTTAATCGGACCTAAAAAATCAAGAAAATGCCTCGGGTCTGTGAATAACCCGAGGCATTTTCTGTCAATATTTTGTAAATTTAGTTATTGAAAGTTAATCTTAGTCACGTTGGCGTGCGCGCGCTTCGCCGCCTTTACGGCCTGCTTCCTCACGGCTCATTTTACCATCACCGCTGCCGCTGTCAGAGTTCCCTCTGGCTTCGCCGCCTTTTTGACCAATTTCCTGATAAAATTCTTTATCATGATTTTTAGCTGTGGCTTCGCCGCCCTTTTGGCCGATTTCCTGATAGAATTCACTATCATGGTTTTTTGAGGTGGCTTCGCCGCCCTTTTGGCCAATCTCCTGATAGAATTCTTTATCATGATTTTTAGCTGTAGCTTCTCCACCCAGGCGTCCTGCTTCTTCACGGCTCATTTTGTTGTTGTCATTATTACGTGCCATTATGAATCACTCCTTATGGTTTTTGAAGTTGTTCAGACTGTCTTGTCTGCTACGCTATTCTATTACCCCACCTTCTAGAAGATAAACATCTTTTTAAATTTATATGGATTATATAAGTTGAACTAATTACTTAATGCTAGTCAGCCGTATGAAATGTTCCTACGATCGCTGTTGTTCTCAGACTTCTTAATTGAATTTTTACAGGTAGAAGTCTAATCACAAAGCTTATGCTTCCGATGTAGCTTTCTTTCAGAAAGCTTGTAGGCGAACGCTCCGCTTCTCCAGAATCATTTCATACTCTTGACTACAAGTAATTTTTAAATTCAACTTATAAAGCATTTAAATTTAAACTTCATCTCAAAATCAAAAACACTCGTCCGATGATCGTCCGAGTGTCTTTAATGCAACCCATGTCCTATATGGTTAAATTTATAGTGCGGATGTCTCAGCCCGTTCGGTCCGAGCCGATTCCAGTGTCATTACATACTGGCGCGCAACCGGGACGTAAGTCTCTTGATCGATGAACAGCTCACTTCCCACAGGTTCACCATTTACTGTTATTTTAATTCTTTTAAAAGCTTTTTCTTGTTCTTTCATATTCATTCTCTCCTTTATACCTGCCACGGCGTCTTGCCGGTTATTCGTCTTCATTTGCGGTTAGATAAGTTGAACTTAAGAATTACCAGCTACTTGATTAATTTACCCACCGATCAAAATGCGAAACATCCGGCTATGATTTCTGCCATCTCACTATACGCAAAGACCCCATGCATAGGCATGGGGCCAAGGGTTAATTCTTAGTTCATTAATTGGCTATATAGGCAGAAAGCATCCAGATATGCTTATCCAGCGCAGTCTGAATTCCAAGCAGAAGATCTGCACTCGCTTCATCCCCGGCTTCCTCCGCAGCATGAATTCCTTCCTTCAACTGCGTAACTACCTCTCTGTAATCCTCAATAACAGCGGCGACCATTTGCTCAGCTGACAGCGTACCCTCCGCCTCTTGAATCGAAGCGATCGTAAGTGTCTCCTTCAAGGTTGCCACAGGCTTGCCACCGATAGCGAGAAGCCGTTCAGCAAGCTCATCTATGTAACCGGCAGCTTCTGTGTACAACTCTTCAAATTTCTCATGCAAAGTGAAGAAATTAGGACCTTTCACGTACCAATGGAAATGATGAAGCTTGGTATAGAGCACCGTCCAGTTCGCGATCTGAAGATTAATTTTCTGCTCCAGTACGGAACCTGTTTGATAGAGTGTTTGATTAGCCACAAGTCATTCCTCCTATATGATAAGACTTAGTAAATTATTGATCTAATTTAATTTTAGACTTGATCTAAATCTTGATATTATCATATCATACCGGATGCACTATGACATGAAGATTGCATGAATACTGGATGTGAATCATCTGAACAAGTATTCGTTCATATCTTCATATTTATACACTAGATCAAATGTCGAACTCCTTGCGAATGGTCAGTCTGAATTGCTCAATGCTTCGCTCCAAGGAACGTATTCCTTCATCTACCAGATGACGGTCTACTACATTGGTGTTCTCAAGCTTGGCCTTCTGGGCTGTCAATGCTCGCTTCTCTTCTTCCCAATAAGCCTGTCTCCGCTGTATTTCTTTATATTTATCGAGCAAATCCGTAATAATATCGTAAAAGCGCTCATAATCAATAATGACCTCATCCAGCAGCCGATCGACATCTTCCTTCTCATAACCCCTCATTTTCACAGGGAACTCCTTCTCATGGATAGATAGCGCATCGAGCTTGATCCCGAGTTGTCTGAACAAATCCTTTTGATCCTTTAGCTTGCGTTCGTAATCCTCCTGCATTTGAATCCCTCCATAACCTGAACAAATGAAATCTGATTGTTCTTTTTCTTCTTATAATGTATCACATTTCTAATACAGGAATACAATTGCCGACCTGTGAAAGGCACCATCTTCAGCAGACCTGATCCTAATAAGCAGAATCATGTTGGAACAAATCCCAAAGCAACCTGGCGCAAACGTTTACTAAACCGCTTTCATCTATTAATATGGGAATTAGCTCCTACTCAGACATTAATTCGTTAATCGCTACATTCCCTTGAAAGGATTGATTTCTTACCTATGTTCAATGGCTTAGCTCCAAAATCAGTGCACCACCTTCCCCGCTGGTTAACATCAGCAGCTCTGCTAGCTGCTTTGCTATCCGGATGCAGTTCGTCCTCTGCTCCTGATACGGGAACAACTCCATCCAAAGTAGTAAATGAAGCTCCTTCCCCAGACAATAAGACGGGTAACCAGGAAAGTGCTGCTTCAACATTACAACAAGGCTCAACCGTCTATTATGAAATATTTGTCCGATCTTATGCGGACAGTAATGGAGATGGGATCGGTGACTTGAACGGAATCACAGCCAAGCTTGATTATTTGAAGGATCTCGGTGTTGGAGGAATCTGGCTTACCCCGATCAATCCTTCCCCCAGCTATCATGGCTATGACGTTATCGACCACAGAGCTATCAATCCAGACTTTGGAACTATGGCCGATTTCGATACGCTCATTAAGGAAGCACATAAGCGAAATATCAAGATAATCATGGACTTGGTAGTTAATCATACAAGCAAGCAGCATCCCTGGTTCATCCAGTCAGCCAAGGATGAGAAGAGCAAATACCGCAGCTGGTATACATGGGCAGAAGATCAGAACCTGGAGCCTGAAGGAGTCAGTGCAACAGGCAGCGGCAATGCTTGGCATTCGCTTCTAGGGAGTCACTATTTGGCGCCATTCTCGGACAGCATGCCGGATCTGAATTTTGACAACCCTGAGGTGCGAAATGAGATTGAGGATATAGGTCAATTTTGGCTAAAAAAAGGGCTGGACGGCTTCAGATTGGATGCAGCCAAGCATATTTACGAGAATCTGCAGTCCGACCACAACGAGGCAACGACTGCGAAGAATGCCGCCTGGTGGCAGGAGTTCCGCAGCAGAATGAATGAAGTTAACCGCAAAGCCTATATGGTGGGAGAGGTGTGGGAGAACTCGGCTGCATCTGTGGCAGCCTACCTGGACCGGGCTTTCGATTCAGGCTTCAATTTCGGACTCGCAGAGCAAATCCTAAATGCCGTCTCCGGGGAAAAGGATAATAATCTCGCCTTCACGCTTAAGCGCACCTATGATTATTATGCTCAGAAGTCAAACGGCAAGTTCATCGATGCCGTGTTCCTCTCCAATCATGATCAGAACAGAGTGATGAGTGTCCTTGGAGGCGATACCCACCATGCCAAGATGGCGGCATCCATCCTGCTGACGCTTCCCGGCAATCCATTCATCTATTACGGGGAAGAGATCGGGATGAAAGGCTCCAAGCCTGACGAGGAAATTCGCGAACCCATGCAGTGGTATGCAGCCGGTAATGGTACTGGACAGACGAGCTGGGAGACAGCCGCGAACAATAGCGGAGAAGACGCCCCAAGTGTAGAAGCCGAATTGAAAGACCCGAATTCCTTACTTAGCCACTACAAAGAGCTCATTACCTGGAAAAAGCAGATCCCTGCGCTTCAGGGCGGTGGAATCGATGAATATAATCAGGATAATACCAGTGTGATGGCTTATATTAGAACATCCGGTAAAGATACTGCGCTTGTAGTTCACAATCTTTCGAGTGAGGAGCAGACGACCTCACTTACAAGTCCCTCAGGTGTACCCGCCTTTAAGAGTATCCTGAAGTCCACGGACAGCGCATCCAAGCTTGATGGGGCGAAGCTGCTGCTTCCTCCGTATAGTACCGTTATACTTACACCTTAATCTTTAAAAATCATACAAAAAGGGCACCCATTGCTGGGTGCCCTACTCATTTATTTACTATTTGCTTCTTCCAGCTTATTCGTATCTGTCAGCTTCTCTTCTTCCACAACATCTCCGCGTGCGCCTCGCTTAAACTCTTTCAGCATCGATCCGAAGCTGCGTCCGAGTTCAGGGAGCTTGCTTGGACCAAACAGCAGCAATGCAGCAATAACTAGCAGCAGCAAATGGGTTGGCCGCAATAAATTTTCAAGCACTATTATCACTCCTCAGTGGATCATACTCAAATTATACACGTTTACACGGCTCGTGGGTAACATTTTATCGACAAAAATGGAAACAATTCTTGCAGCATATCATTCCACCGGAGATCATATATTGGCTTACCCCAGCTTCACCTCGCCTTATTTCCAGAAACCAAACCGAGCAGATGGGCATATGCTGATGTCATAAGCAATGGTAAAGGGGCGAACCTCATGATTACTTATAGTTTGATGGCCGTCTTAGCAATTGGTTTGGCTTCCAACCTTGATAATGCCGGAGTTGGAATTGCCTATGGCGTACAAAAAATTCGTATCCCCTGGTATTCAAATCTGGCGATTGCCATCATTTCCTTTCTTGCAACCTTGGTATCCGGTCTATTCGGCAGTCTGATCTCGATATGGATGGAGCCTTGGGTCGGTCAGGTCATTGGCACCGTCGTCATCGTCGCCGTCGGTGTATGGGTCTTGCTGCAGCCCTTCCGGGAGAAGAGCAGCAGGCCAGAACCTGAGGGCAGTAACGGGAGTAACTTCACCCGCCTGCTCAGTAATCCTGAAGAAGCTGACAGAGACAGCTCCCAGTCCATCAGCCTTGCGGAATCCCTGCTGCTAGGCATAGCACTGGCTATGAACGCCTTGGCCGGAGGCTTCAATGCGGGAATCACGCACCTTAATGTATGGCTGACCTCTCTCTCCGTGGGCTTCTTTAGCTTTGTTCTGCTTGCCCTATGCTCCTTGTTCGGGGAACGTTATGCGGCCGAGAAGCTGGGCAACCGTGCTACAGTAGTATCGGGAGTTCTACTCATTATCATAGGAATTCATCAGATGCTCTGAATTCAAATGCAAGGGGCTGTCTCAAAAGACGCCCCTTGCATTTGTATAGGAGTTCAGTTTGGAGTTCGAGGGACTGCAAGAACGAACGTTGCTCCCAACGCTGTTGATTTTAAATTTCCGGAATGACTTTTTAGCGGATGAAATCTAAAACCAAAGACGACCATTACCGCTTGTACACAATCGTTCATCCGATGTCTGGCTTTTAATATTGGGGTCCATTCGAGGTCCATAAGAAAATTCAAATCAAATACGAACTAATTTAAAATTAAGAACGTTATGTATATAACACAGCTGTGTAATCAAAAAATCATATGATGGGGGGACGAAATATGGAGGGATGGTTACATGCTTATGAAGAGGACATGCAGTGGGTCTTCGCAGAAGCAGAGAGAATTATTGGGGAGATGCCCGGTACTTTCGGGACTACTGGTCTGAAGATACTGAATCAGGCCAATGTATTGAAAGAAGACAGTTCGAGTAACTACATCAGTTTTCTATTACCCTTATGGCTACGGGGCTGTTCACAGTTAAGTATTCCAGACAGCCGCAGATTCTCACTCGCTAATATTTTTGGCATGATGTATTTCCAGCTCATTGATGATGTGATGGATAGCCCGGGTGAAAGCTCCCCGGAGATTCTTCCGCTCGCGAACCTGCTTCAGCTGGAGTTCATTTCTATCTACAGCTCGTATTTCCCGGCTGAATCCTTATTCTGGAGCTATTACCGAACCTATTTACAGCAGTGGGCTGAGGCTGTGACCCATGAGAATCAAGAGAACTACTTCATGGATAATCCGGTACGCATGGCCCACAAGGCCGCTCCAATCAAGTTATCCGTTGCAGGCAGCCTCATTCTGTCTGAGCAGCTCTCACTGATTCCTGTGCTCGAAGATGCTACCGATAACACTCTAATCACACTGCAAATGCTGGATGATGCCATGGATTGGAAGAAAGATATGGAGGAAGCGAATTACAATAGTCTGGTCGCCTTTATTCGTGCCAAGCTCAAGATTCCAGCTGATCAGGCGATATCACGGGAACAGATCGAACAAGCTATCTACATAGACGACTGTCTTATCCATTATTCAGAACAAGCTTCAGCTAACCATTTTCAGGTTCAAGCCATTAATGAAATGGCACCACACTTAAGAGATTTCAGTCATCATTTGCTTGAAGAGCTTCTAAACGTAACGAAAAATATCGAAAAAGATCGAATCCTGTTGCAAACAGGAGGATTGAACTATTGGCTTTCTAAAAATGTATAAAATTACTAGATAAACCATCGACTATATGATACATTGTAATTGGAACAAAATACCTAATTTGAAAGGAAGATTACTATGTCAACTGATGCTATTCTTACAAATCAAGTAATTCAAAAAGCCTGGCAGGACCCAAGTTTCAAGGAACAACTCCTGGCTAATCCCAAGAAAGCTATCCAAGATGCATTAGGTGTAATCCTTCCAGAAAATATCAGAGTTAATGCTGTGGAAGAAAAGCCGGACGAGTTCTATCTGATACTGCCACCTAATCCGGCTGGGGCTCTGAATAAAGTTGTTGCAACAAAATCTGCTTGGGGGACAGGATCCCCTGATCGAGGCTAACTAACTAACTTATACTTAATCTTAAATCTCCGGTTTCCTAAACCATAGGAAACCGGAGTATTGCCTCAGTTCCTATCCCCTTCTCACTCTTAAAGATCAGCTCCCCATTCATCACTTCAATTATACTGTATGTAACCATTAGTCCTAGTCCAGTTCCCTTACTTTTATTAGAAAAGTAGGGCTCGCCAAGCCGAGCAAGCTCCGCTGCATTCATGCCCTCCCCATTATCCTTCACATGGATATAGATCTGTCCTTCTTTCTCATATGCCCAAATATGAATTTCTCCTTGACCATGAAGAGCCTCAATACTGTTCTTGATGATGTTAATGAAGGCCTGCTTGAACTTGGAAGAATTCCCTTTAACCTCAAGCAGAGGTGGAATATCCATAGTAATCCGCCCGCCTTGAAGGTTAGCCATAGGTACCAAGATCCCCTCAATATGAATGAACTCATTCAGTATATTCAGAACCGTGTTCTTCCCGGCTTCGGGCTTCGCAAAGGTAAGAAAGTCCGTAATAATTCCGGATGCGCGATCAAGCTCCTCCAGAGCCATATTCAGGTAGATCTTGTCTTGGGACTGCTGCTTCTCACCTAAAAGCTGAAGGAAACCACGTGTAACCTGTAGCGGATTTCTAACTTCATGGGCCACGGAAGCGGCAAGCTCACTGATAATCTCCATTTTCTCAGAACGCTGCATTTCATCATTGAACAGTTCCAACCGCTGGGAGTATTCCACAAGTTGTTCATGATTCCTGGCAAACCTTCTTCCGAGAATAATAATAAGTCCTAGTAGGAAACAGATTAACCCCAATTTCCATAAAACAAAATCATATTTCTGATCTTCGATATAGTACCAAACCAACTCACCCAAACTTAGTGAGGCTAGTAAAGTAAATGCTATCGAAAATATGATGGCTTCCATATTCCCTTTCTTAGCCTCAATAATCGCAACACTAATCAAAATCACAAACTCGGTGATCATGATGCAACCCATTATAGTTGTGGTAAGCAAGTAGTATAGAGTATCGTAATTATGATCATTGATAACATTAAAGATTCCAAATGCAAAACAAAGCAGTGAGTAAGTTGCGTGAAATCTGCGGAGAATCGTTATAATCGAGAAAAATCCTTTTCCAAAAACTTTCTCAAAGAAGAAATTCATAGAATACAGCAGAACAAACAAGGAAATATCAAATACCCACGGCGTAGTTTTCGCATTAACCTGATAAAAGGTGTATAAGAAAGACGAATATGTAACAACCAATAGGCCGCTGGATAGAATAACCATAGTTAACGCAAGCCAAATAGATAACAATTCAATATTTAGGAAGAACAGACATAGCAGCATGATAATAGCTATAAAAATCAGAGACCCGCTCAGCACAAAATCAAAAATATCTCGCTTCACATAATACTTCTGAAGTTCATCATAGTTCCCAACTCGAACTAAATCCTTCACCAGTCCCATTCGTGCCGTTTCGGAAGCCAAACCAATATATACTTTTTCCGCATAGTTCGAGGTCTTGAACGGAACAATAATCTTCTTAATTCCGTATACTTCTTCACTCGGAGATTCATAAATTTTATGATCACCAATATATACATAGACTTTACTAGCAAACACCTTATCCAGCAATATAGCCTGAGTTCCCTCATCCATAGATGGCAAGTTAAATTTGATCCAGGCCTCTGTGGCATTTCCTGGTCTTCCGGGCATGGGATTGCTAAGATCCGCTGAATGCCAACCATTGATTGTCTTAATCTGCGTGCTGTCTCCAGGCATATCCAGACTATCCACCCAGCCCACACTCCATTTAGGAACACTGTAGGCGTCTAACTTCTTGGTATTTAACAGGCCAGTTTGGAACAGGGCTAGTCCCAGCCCCACTAAAACCATTACGATAATGCTACCTTTAAGCAGACCCTTCATTTATACACCTCGACGATTTAATAGAACCCTCTCACTTATTACTCAAGCACCGAAAGAATTCTGGAAGTTTGTCTGACTGAAAAGTTATGTGTATTCACAATAAAAGCACCTTGTAATGGTGCTTTGTAATCCCTATCTCTCAGTTGGCAGGTTGCTTGCCGACTCTCTTAAGACTATCAAATTTTTCCATTTAGGTAAATACTTTTGCTTAAACTCATAGGTATTAAGTTCCAAAATACCCAGTTGCATAGGAAAAGAGACCCCCGATTTCTGGAGGTCTCTTTTAAGAGATACAAATAAAAACTATGCATTACGCTGGCAGGAGTCTCTAACGATCAGCTCCGTAGGCAGGATCTCGCACTGAACCTCAGTGGCTCCCTCAATGGTGCTGATTAACATGTCGGCTGCCCTGCTGCCTAGCAGATGAGTATCCTGCCTAATCGTTGTCAGTGCAGGCGTAAGGAACTGAGCCATTTCAATATCGTCAAAGCCTATTATTGAGATGTCCTCAGGTACACGCAGTCTCCGCTCCCGTATCGCCTGGATCGCCCCCACCGCAAGATTATCCCCAGCGGCAAAGACGGCGGTAGGAAGCTCCTCCAAGCCTAATAATTGCTTCATCGCATGGTACCCACTCTCTACTGAGTAATCGGCAGGGCCTTCTACAACATATTCCGGCTTCAAGGCAATACCCAGCTTGTTCAAAGCCATCTGATAACCTTCATGCCGCTTCTCTCCAGCGAAGGTAGCCAGTCCACCTGAAATATGGGCAATCCTGTGATGACCAAGCGAATACAGATATTCTACAGCCTTAACTCCTCCTTCGATATTATCCGAGCTGATCGTACTGTACGAAGTGGAGTGCTGATCAAGCATAACCATTGGTATATTGCTGTCCATCAATTCATGGAAGTAAGGATCGGCTGGATCCGGTAAAATAACAATAACACCGTCCACACCTCTTATTTTGCAGTGTTCCAGATATCCGCTCTTTCGGCCCCCAATATCTTTGGAAATGAACATCAGATCATAACCTTTGGAAGTGGCCACCTTCTTGAATCCATCAATTACCCCGCCGAAATAAGGATGCCGAATCCCTGACCCCGCAGGCTCAATAAAGAGCATTCCGATTGTCCAGGAACGCTTGGTGGTCAAGCTTCGTGCATTCGCATTGGGTACATAACCCATTTCAGCCGCCGTATCCAGAATGATCCGCCTTGTCTTCTGACTCACATCGGTGTAGCCATTGAATACCTTGGAGACGGTGGTCGGTGAATAACCGGTTACTCGAGCGATATCGTATATGGTGATCAAAGGGGTTCAACTCCCGGATTCATGATATGCCATGTATTCTTCTGCAAATTGTAGACAAGGGCATCAGAGAAGTCAATAATAAAAGCCGTTACCCTACAGCTCACCCCTCTATATTAATCCGAGCTTCTGCAGGCCATACATAATCCCGTTCTGTCCCACATCCTTTGTTGTATATCTCGCGATTCGCTTCACCGCCTCAAGCGCGTTGCCCATCGCTACACCGTGACCAACAAACTGCAGCATTTCGATATCGTTCAGATGATCGCCGAAAGCAACAACCTCTTCCCGGTTAGCTCCCGCATACTCTATGAACTTTGAAATTCCAGCAGCCTTGGAGCCGCCTTGTGGCAGAATATCGGTAGCTACCTCATCCCATCTCACAAATTTAAGGGGCTGATCGAACTTAAGCAGATAATCAGGCTCCTCTTCCTGCGTACAGAACACAATACACTGGAAAATCTCCCTGTCCAAATAATACTCTGGATCATATCCCGGAAGGTCCATTTGATGGGGGATGTAGCTTGCATCGACCCGATCATGCTGAACCACGTTCATCTTCATGGCCTCTTCGCCAACATATAGAATCGGATTGTTCTTCTGGATTGAGAACTCGGTGAGTGATTGGATAATTGCCGGATCAATAGGGTTCTTGTATATGACCTTGCCCTGATACACCACGTACTGTCCATTTAGCGACACGAACGAATCAATTCCCAAGGTCTCTCTGATCTCCTTGAAGGCATAGGGTGCACGGCCTGTAGCAATCGCTACTTCATGGCCCAATTTCTTCAAGGACTGAACAGCCTGAATGGTCGAGTCAGGCAGCTTCTTTTGATGATCCAGCAGCGTGCCGTCTATATCAAAAAATATTAATCTTCTCTTCATGATTATCCCTCGCAGTATTATATAAGTTAAACTATTGAATTACCCTAAGACGGCCGTGTGAAATATTCTTCCGATCGCTGTTGCTCCTAGATTTCTTAATTAAATTATATGGTGGAAATCCAGTCACAAAGCATATGCTTCCGATGTAGCTTTCTTTCAGAAAGCTTGTAGGCGAACGCTTCGCTTCTCCAGAATCATTTCACACTCTTGTCTATTTGTAATTTTTAAGTTCAGCTTATATAGCTAATTAAGTTGACGAGGATAATCATAGAATATGAAATGCATTTCAGGTCAAGTGTAATTCCTGCCTAGCCTTGGGCATACCCGGCTTTCTCCATCAAAGATTTACTTTCTTCATTCAGACCTTGGATTCTAACCTCTTTTCCAAGCTCTTCATACTTGGCAGTCACTTTGGAAATCGCATGGATAGCTGAATGATCCCATACATGTGATTTGGAGAGGTCTATAACAATAGTTCGGGGATCTTCGTAAGCCGGGAACAAATGAATGAACTGTGCAGTCGTGCCGAAGAAGAGCGGTCCGGTCACAGTGTACTTTTTCACACCGTGGGCGTCAGTCTCCGTAGTAGATCTAAGGCGTGCTGCTCTCCAGCCAAAGGATACCGCACTCAGCACTACCCCACAGATCACACCGATAGCCAGGTTGGAAGTTACAACCACGATGAGGACTGTGGCCACCATGACGACCGCGTCGGTACGCGGAATTTTATGCAAGGTTCGAAGGGAACCCCAATCGAACGTTCCGAAGGACACCATGAACATGACTCCCGTTAGGGCAGCCATGGGAATCTCCCGAACAACATCACCCAGCACCAGAATAAGAAATAGTAGGAAAGCGCCCGCGACAAAGGTAGATAACCGGGTGCGTCCACCAGATTTGACGTTAATCACGGTCTGTCCGATCATGGCGCAGCCGGCCATTCCGCCGAAGAATCCGGTGATCACATTGGCAATCCCCTGTCCGCGGATCTCACGGTTCTTATTGCTCCCCGTCTCCGTAAGCTCATCAACCAGTGTGGCGGTAAGCAGAGATTCCGTCATCCCTACAACGGCCAGAGCCAGTGAATAAGGGAAGATCACGAGCAGCATATCGAAATTCAGCGGGATCTGTGGCAGATGGAAGAATGGCAGTGATTGTGTAATATTCCCCATATCGCCAACTGTCCTTACATCAGCTCCTGCAAATACGGAGACCAGCGTCATCACGATAATAGCTACCAATGCCGAAGGAACCGCCTTAGTCAGCAGCGGGAACAAGTAGATGATGAGCAGCGTTCCTGCCAGGATCGCGTAGACTTCCCAGGAAGCTCCTTCGAAGTTAGGCAGCTGGGCCATAAATATAATGATGGCCAATGCATTCACGAATCCGACCATGACGGAATGAGGGACAAAAGTAATAAAGCGTCCGAAGCGAAGCGCCCCCATCACCCACTGTAGAATTCCGGTAAGCAACGTGGCCGCAAATAAATATTCGATTCCGTATCCGGCAATGAGCGGCCCCATTAATGAAGCCATGGCTCCGGTTGCAGCGGAGATCATCCCTGGTCTTCCCCCAAAGAATGAAATACTTACAGCTATCGTAAATGAAGCATAAAGTCCGACCATGGGGTCGACTCCTGCCATGATTGAGAAGGCAATGGCCTCGGGTATTAAAGCAAATGCGACGGTAAGTCCGGACAATATATCTCTCCGGGTATTTCCCAAGAAACCTCGTTTCAACCAATCCACAAACAAAAAAATTCCACTCCTCTGTATTTATCTCTTAAGTCATCCCTTCAAGTATAAGGCACACGTCAAGTGCAGCAACCTGACTTTCAGTAGCGCCCTGCCCGTTTGTTTCAACTTCTACGCATGCGTGTATTAATTATCAATAACACAATCAGATCAGCTTTTAACGGAAAAGGAGGAGAATATCATGATTAATCCCCAGGAACGTACAGAGGTAAACAATGTTGAAGTGGAAAGAAGGGACATTCAGCATAAATCCGATTCCAGTATGGTTGCTTCAACCTTCATTAAATACGCTGCGTACATTATCCTGTTCTTCGGATTCCTCTATTTTCTCGTCAAATACGTATTCCCTAAATTTTAAGCTTCAAGTAACTTAATGAATACCCCGAGGAGCCGAGCTCTTCGGGGTATTGATCGTTTCACCGCCACTCGCCATGCTCCCTCCCCCGCTTCGAACCCAACTTTGATTGGCTGCCAACTCAGTCTCTTTCGTTTGGAAAAAGCCTGTTTGGGGTAAGCTCCAAGTAGACCCTATTTTAGTGTAACCCTGAAGGAGGACCACGCCTATGGATCGTGAACGTAACCAATTGAACCCGGATAACCGCGGAGATCAGGAATATGAACAATATAAAATTTTAGCGGACTATGACCCGGAGAACGACATTCCAAGTGATGACCTGCTCCCTCATGATACCCGGATTACTCAAAGCTTAAGCTCCTATGGAGATGAAGAGATGGATACTTACACAGACACCGCTGTAGATGCTCCTCTTGAGGATGTACCCGATGCAGATGCTATACAGGAGAACAGCCCGGTTGATCCGGCCACCCCGCCTGAGATCATTATGCATGGTACGGATTTGATCAATGGGTACGATGGCGGAGACGAGGAATAGAATTAGAATCTTAATCGCAAATGGCCACAGTCTTCATCATAGAAGCTGTGGCCATTTGTCTTGGTTCTTTCCATAGAGACTGCACTTTATTAGCGAACCATTCCTGTATAATTGATTTTCACATTACTTTGCACGCGGAATTCCAGTTGCTCACTAAGATCAGCCCAGTCCTTTTGCTCCGTTGAATTATTCCAGTGCGTAGCATAGTAATGCAATCCCCAGCCCAAGGGATCACATTTAGTCTGGTGCATTTTCGAGAGAGCCTGTTTTACATGATCATTAAGCTGCTCTCCTGCGGCTTTGGACAAATTTTTAAGCAGCTCCTCGGTAGAGATAACTCCGTTACTAGTTTCCTCCAGCTCAGCTAGCATCTTAATTTTATACTCGATATAGGGAGCACCATTCTTCGGAGTTACTATCTTATACTTCGCTTTGGAAGTCTCCACATTGTAAGCATATTTAAGACCTTCGAAATCCACATTAAATGAGGTTTTGAGATTCTTCGTTTTGAGTAAGTTATATATTCTCGTCTCATCAGGATCTAACACAGCTACAGCTTTACTTTTGTTGAACACATAGGCTTTGTTGATCAGAAATTCATGGTCACTCCTCATCTCAACCAGAGCAAGGACAGGATCTACTCCTGTCTCATCAATGCGTCTCTGCAAGATATAGGAATAGGCAGGCGGAACAATAAAGGGAGATTCCGTTCCATCCTTACTTAAGGCAAGGAGAAGCGAATTCGCAGGAATGCGCTCCGTTACAGGCTGCACATTGAGCACCTCTTTCGCTGAAGGCTTTGCTACCGCTGTAAAGATGGTAAGCTGGAGATCTCTTCTGCGCATCAACCAGTCCAGCGCCTCCTTAATATCCTTTCGGGCATAGTTCTCCCCGAAAAGGAGTGCCTTGCAGTGCCCAAAATCAAGCTCTTTATCGACTCTGGACTTAATCTCACGGGCAATCTCTGCGATGGTGTCTCCTTCCTGTGTCATGATCTGTACCTGCTCTTCTGCTTTCTTAGGATCCCCCTGAGGTATAGCAATCTTGAAAGTAGCACTCAGCTTACCCGGATTGTTCTCCGATTCATCGATGCCTATTGCTATAACAAACAGCCTAAGGTCAATATCTTTGAATTTGCATCCTTGAAGGGGGAGGATTAACAAAAGAACCAGCAGACAGATCACCATTCTATTCACGTTTCTTAGCCCCCCTCAATTTATGAGCTAGATATACACTTGCGATAAGAAATATTTCAGCAACAAGCCGAATATTTAGAAACCAAAGCCCAGCACGATTCCGGAGAAATTGACCTGTATTCAATGCGAACAAGGCAGCAATACAGAATGCCAGGATCATCCACCATTCCGGGTCAACTTTTCGCTTCTTCTTCTCTTTAATCGTAAATACGCCTTTAAACATCTCAAGTGCCACATGCCAGTGAACGATGGAGCTCACTAGCGATAACGTCAAATAAGTAAAGTAGAAGAAGAACAGTACCCGTTCAATAATGAAATTCTTCGTACGGAGCACATCCGCCGTGGAGAACCACGGGTATACGTGTCTTTCTACACCCAAGGTCCCTTGATAACCGACCGGTATAAGTACGGATGTAATTAGAACTAAGAATCCCACAACACCAATCAACCAGATATGTCTTATTCGAACCTTGTTAAATGTCCGGTTAAAGATGGCTAAGTTAAGATACCCGGTGAATATGAAGGTGGCATCAGCAATCGCTCCATATGAGGGTACTTTGAATGAGTAGGTGATTACCTGCATGACCGCATCCCAGCTGAACATAGGATTCAGAAGCGCTTTGATCAAGACATAGATGATGATCGGCACATTAAGAATAATCACTACTTCAAGGGCATAGAGAATCGATTCAGCTGTTAAACGGATAGCCAGGCAGACAACAACCAGAAAGCCAATCATAATCAAAAGTGACGATACATCGCTGGTAATATACCTCATCGTTACGTCTACGAACGAGATTAAGGTAATTAATCCCGCCATGTACCAGAATAACGTATGACCGAATAGCATGGCTTTGGATACCAGCTTCGGATAGTTCGCGTTATAAATTTCCGGCAGCCCCTCACCGGGAAATTTATTCAACATCTTAACGCACAGATACATAAGCGTTAGTCCGATTGGAACAGAGACTACAATCGCCATCATAGCTCCGTTAAAGCGCTCTGCAATTAGCCCCCGAGGTACGAAATTGACAATATTGATCAAGGCATTAAGTAGAAAGAGAAAGTAAAAATATTTGTTCTTAACCATTATCTCTCTCCCTCTGTGCATTGTTCATTCTGACTCTCTCAAGTGCAAATATCTTGAAATAAGGCTTCCCAAAGCTCCGCAGACTAGACAGATACATGATCACACTGACTAAACCGAGCACAATTCCCAAGAAGCCATATAGAGTAGCCAGAAGAATAAAGGGATATTTGATTACCCTTACCGTGAACCCCATCATATTCATCGGGATGACAAAGTTGGATATCGCCACCGCCGAGACGAGAATGATCATAATATTGCTGACAAGCCCCGCTTCTGTAGCAGCCGTCCCCAGAATAAGCCCGCCTACAGTCGTAGCCGTTGGGCCGATGGCTTTAGGTAATCGTAAGCTCGCCTCGGTCAGGAATTCCATCATGAGGAGCATAATTATTACTTCGATATAAGAGGGATAGGGAACGGTTGCTCTGCTGCCCGCCACTAACAACGCAATCTGCACCTTCCATACCTCAGGATTGTACGAGGTGAACGCCACATATAGACTGGGAATTAGTACGGTAAGAATTAGTCCAAGATAGCGAATCCCCTTGAGGAACCATCCAACCGGAAGCACCTGAAGCTTGTCATCCATGGCAGTGAAGAAATCATTAAACACCGCAGGCAGGATGACCGCAAATCCCGCAGTATCCACAATAAGGACGATCTTCCCCTCCGAAATGTTGAAGACAGCCCGGTCCGGCCGTTCAGTTACAATCGTTGTAGGGAACAAGCGATATTTATTGCCTGACAGATACTTATCCAGTTCTGACGCAGCTTGGAGAATATCAATCGAGATTCCATCCAGACGTTTTTTTAATTCTTTCAACACCTCGGGATCAATCCGTGTCTCATCATACATAATGGCTATCTTGGTCTTCGATTTGTGACCGACTGTTGTGGTCTCCGCCTTCAGATCACCCGACTGGTAACGGCGCCGAATCAAATTCATATTTACATCAAGGCTCTCATTGAAAGAATCTGATGGCCCCTGAACGATAACCTCTGTCTGTGCATCTTCTACAGGCCCTGCTTCAACACGAACAGCATCAAACAAATACACCTTGTCCTCATTAAAAAAAATACCTATATAACCATCAAGCAACAGCTCCAGGATTTCTTTCATCTCATTACTTGACTTACTTCCAGGAAAAGAAGCAATGTAATCTTCATAGACCTTCTCGTCCTTCATTTCAAAGAAAGGGCTAATCACAAACTGGTTCACCGTGTCGGAGTTAGATACACTTCGCAAGTAAATAAGGTTCACCTGTTGATCAGAGGTGCCCAAGCAGCGCTGCTCCAAGTCCGAACTCTTGGACAACTTCTCCCGAGCACACTTCAGAAGACTGTCTGATTCCTTCCTGCTACCTGGCATGTGCAATTCCCTCCTCTTGTAAAATTCCATTTCATTCACGGTTTACCTATTTTGGCACAAAGAGAAGCAAACCATACAAAAAAGAGGAAGAAATACCATGGGTATTCTTCCTCAATGTTAATTGCTTATAAGACAAACTTGGTTTCGCCCTGCTTCTTTGGCGGCATATAACGCTTGATCCGCTTTCTCGAACAGTTGCTCTTGGTCAATATCCGGATAGACTGAAGCGCCGATTGATATCGTCACACAAATGCTTTCACCTTCAGGCAGGACAAAGATCTGATTCTCGACATTTCTCCTTAATTTCTCAGCTGCTTGCCATACTTTGTCTACCCCGCAGTCGTCCACGATGACCACAAATTCTTCTCCACCTTTACGGGCAATGTAATCTCCAGGATGAAACGTATCCCGAAGTACATTCGCCAGCTGGGAGAGTACAGCATCCCCGGCCGAATGTCCATACGTATCGTTGACTTGCTTGAAATGATCGATATCGATGACAAGCAGGGAGAACACATCCGGCTCGCTGTAACTGGCTTCCACCTTGGAATCGAAAAAAGCTTTAAATGCTCTGGGGTTATGCAGACCTGTAAGGAAATCCCGGTGTGCCGCTTCCTTCATCATACGGAGCAGATCATCCGACCTTCTTAAGTACCTCAGTAGGTAATAGGTGAACATGCCTGCAAGTGTGAATAGCAAGGAGAACGGAATAAGCACAGCAACTATGTTCCCGTGTAAAGTGAAATAGAACGTGGCTAGAGATGTGACCAGTGACAAAGCCAGTACAAGGACCCCTTTGCTCAATTTGAATTTCCTTTGCGACGGCAGCAGCCAAACCGCTACCAGGAACGTTACCACGGCATTCAAGGCTCCGAATATGGAGGCCGAGCTCAGTCCGTGAAGAAAGATCAGTCTGTATATCGCGATGATGAGCATCGTCCAGAACCCCGATACGGCTCCTCCCAAGTATACGGACACTATAATGGCAAGCTGCCGGAAATCCGCGACAACCAGGCTGTTGATCGGAAAAGCGAAGTGTATCAGCAGCAGTCCAAACAATCCAAGGGCAACCCCGCTTATAAAAAGATTCAGTTTATGATCCAGTCTCCCTTTCAGAAAGCGAGTCCGGGCCATATTTCCAAAGAAAAGAAACGAAGTCAACAGCGTAAAATTATTAATTAGTTTCTCAAACATAGAAGATACCTCGCATGCGTTCATGATGTTGAATAGGCAGTGTTATGAATATCTTACGCAATTGTTTCCAGCATAGCATACTTGAAGAATGACAGCGTGAACTTCTCAAGTTCTATCAGCTTATTTCTCTCCTGTGATTAAAGAAGGTATAATAGATCCTGAGACAAATACAAAGGAGATTAAGAAAACAAATGAAGAATGCAATGAAAACCCGGCCGATCTTCATCATCATGCTGGTGATGTTCGTCCTCGTACTCTCAGCCTGCGGGGGCAAGAAGAAGGCCGCTGATATCGGGTCCCAGGCTGCCCCTGCCGCTCCAGTCGAGACTAGCCAAGATACGGCTGCCGAAAGTCTGCAGGACAAAATTGCGAACAAAGACAGCAAGAATCCGGTCGTAACCATTGAGATGGACAGCGGCAAAACCATTAAAGTGGAGCTCTATCCTAAAGTTGCACCGAACACGGTGAACAACTTCATCTCTCTAGTCAAAAAGGGCTTCTATGATGGAACCATCTTCCACCGTGTCATTCCCGGCTTTATGATTCAAGGCGGGGACCCTGAAGGCACAGGTGCAGGTGGTCCTGGCTACAACATAAAGGGCGAATTCACCCAAAATAACTTCGAGAATGACCTTAAGCATACGCGCGGCGTCATTTCCATGGCCAGAACCCAGATGCCGGATACAGCCGGATCCCAGTTCTTTATTATGGCAGCCGATTATCCAAGCCTGGATGGCCAGTACGCCTCATTTGGTAAAGTAACCGATGGCCTGGATGTTGTCGATGAGATTGTGAACCAACCCCGCGACGCCAATGATGCCCCTAACACCAAGCAGGTCATGAAGAAAGTCACCGTAGATACCTTTGGTGTTGATTACAAAGAGCCGGAGACGATCAAATAATTATCAGGTTATCAGGGACAGGCCGGGATGAATTCATCCCTGGCCTGTCTTTTGTTATAATTTGATACTAGAACCTGCAGAGGAGGAATGATCGATGCTTGCATCACTCTCAGCAATTGCTGATTATCGTGAAGGTCATGAATCAGTTACGAGCCATAACGAATGGCTGAGTTATATTGTCACCGCAGAACAGACCATCTTCAATCTGGAGCGTATCCACTCATTTCACGAACTGGAAGATGTTAATCCGGTGCTCGATTATGTTGAAAGAACCTTACTTATTCTGGATAAGCTTCCCTTGTCCTTCTGGATCAAAGAGATTATAGAAGAAGTACTCATCTGGTCCGAGGTATCCAAAGGAGGCACCCTTCGTCAGCGCAAAGCCTGGCAGAAGCAAGGTATAAATCTATTTGTACATAATATCGGCTCTGCTCAAATTTATATTGAGAAGAATCATTCAACAGTTCAAAATGAACGCCTTAAAGTCATTAATACCCTGGTTGCGACACATGGACTCATCGGTCAACAGCTCCGTGGTGAGGTTCCATTTATAGAGAATGAACCTCTACAGGACTTGGTAAGCACCGGTATGCTCTCTCCGGATGAACTTGTGAATATCCTGCTTCCTCTCAATCAATGCATTATCGCCGGGGTGTCCGAGGACCTATGGGCTTCAATTAAGGGAGAAGTAGAGGCGCTGATTAAGCAGATTGCTTATCATACCTATTCAGGGGAGCCAACTGTACTCCAGCGGCTGCGACTGCTAAGAACTCTTTCCATTCGTAACGGTGAACGTTTCGACACAGAGATCAGCCTGATCCAGGAGCAGATAGACCTTGAGCATAGTCTTGATCCAATGAAGACACAGACGCTTTGGTATGTAGAATCGGCTCTACAGGATTTCTCACTGGACGAATTCATCAAGATACTCCTTCTAGCTGTAAGGCATGAGACTACCGTCCTTCCGGTACGTCATGTCAGCTTCGAGAGACTGATGAATCTAATGTATTACGACTATAAGGGCACCAAGAAAATAAATGTCTATAAGAAACGGATTATCGAAAAGTACCTGCTTGATCTCTCCTTGCCGATGATCGTGAACGGACAAAGCATAGCAAGTCCGCATCTCAAGCACGCCCTTCAGCATCATCCAGAGATTCCAGATACCCTGTTCTTCACATTCGAGTTCTCTCCTGCGGCAGAGAAGCTAATTGAATTCTGTATCGAGGCAGAGAAGTCGCCCCTCTATGAGAAGGCAGTCCTCATGCTGTTCGACCTGTTTGACCTTCGGCGTGACGCCTATGACCGCTTCCATAACGAAGAGGACTACCTTGCAGGTATGAACCAGACAGCCGATTACAAGAAAGTAATTCTGGAATATATCGTTGGGGACAGGGCCATTGATATTGGTCCAGGCGGAGGTGTAATGCTTGATCTGATTGAGCGGGAGCTCCCTCATATTCAGGCAACCGGTATCGATATCTCAGCCAATGTCATTGAAGCGCTTGAACGCAAGAAGCAGCTAGAGGGACACAACTGGAATGTGCTCAAGGGAGATGCTCTCCATCTCTCCAGCTATGTGAAGCCAGGCCGGGCAGACACCATCATCTTCTCGTCCATCCTTCATGAGATGTATTCCTATATTGAGTTTGAAGGAAGGCGATTCAATCATGATACCATCGCGGCAGCCCTGATCAGTGCTTTCGAGGTCCTCCCTGCAGGAGGAAGGATTATTATCAGGGACGGTATTATGACTGAGCCAGCTACGCTCAAGCGGCGCATTCGCTTTCTGGAAGCGGACGGGCTGGAATGGCTGCAGAGGTATAAGAAAGATTTTGCCGGGCGAAATATTGAGTTTGAAATCTGCGGCGAACAGGAAGTACAGATGCCGATTAATGATGCTATGGAGTTCCTCTACACCTACACTTGGGGAGAAGAGGCTTATGTTCACGAAGTCCAGGAGCAGTTCGGTTATTTCACTCCAAGCGGCTACTTGGATTTCATCCATTCAGCCCTGGGAGACGCCGCTCTAATTGTGGAGAACCGTCATTTTCTTCAAGAAGGTTATACGGAAGCTCTCCAGAACAGGGTCCTGTTCATGGACGAGCAGGGTATGCCGGCACCGCTTCCTGACAGCACATGCCTGATGGTGATCGAGAAAGTGAAGGCTTAGTATACATTTCACATTCGAGTACCCCTTGATCGCAAATGTAGAAATCCATAGGATCATAAATATTATCTATATAAAGAGAAAGCCGGGCCCATTATAGGACCCGGCTTTCTAATATTTGATCACCATACAGGGCGCCTTCCCGTCCTGCGCTGTAATCTGATTCAAATGATCTGGAGCTGTTTCTTACTATTGTACTGTAGAGTTGAAGGACATGATCCAGATCGATCCGCCTACAATTGTGAGTACGATAATAATCCCAACGATCAACGTCATGACGTTCCATCTTGGCTTCTCGCCTTCACGGATATGCATGAAGAAGAAGAGCTGAACGATAAGCTGAAGAACGGCCATAATCATAATTGTGATGACAGTCTGAGTTTTGTTAAGCAGACCATTCATAACAATGAAGAGTGGAATGATCGTCAGTACGATGGAGAAAATAAAACCAATCACATAAGACTTCAGTGAACCATGTCCCTCACCTGAGGCATGTTCATGTCCGGTATTATGCTGACTCATCTTACATCACCCCCATCAAATATACGACGGTGAAGACAAAGATCCAGATGACATCCAAAAAGTGCCAATACAAACTGAGGTTTGTTACTTTACGGGTAGTCACTTCAGTAACGCCTCTACGGGACAACTGAATCATGAGCCCTATCATCCATACAAGACCAATCGATACGTGAAGACCGTGTGTACCAACCAGTGTATAGAAAGCAGACAGGAATGCATTACTTGAGATCTTATGGCCTTCTTCGACCATCTTAACAAACTCATTAAGCTCCATCCCGATAAAGGCAGCGCCCAGAACCGCGGTCACGGCCAGCCAAGCGATCAGCTGCTTCACCTTGCCTTTATGCATGGCAAGCACAGCCAAACCGCTTGTGAAGCTGCTTGTAAGCAGGATAAAGGTCTCTGCGATAACCCCTGGCATTTCAAATAGCTCTTTGGCGCCAGGTCCGCCGTTCGTATGCGTATGAAGAACCGCATAGCAGGCGAATAATGTGCCGAATATCAAGATATCGGTAACGATGAAGATCCAGAAGCCAAGCACCTTCAAGGACTCGTGACTCTCGTGGGCTTCATGCGCGTGGGAATGCTCTGCTGTCGCGTGTGCCATTAGACGGTCCTCCCTCTTAAAGCTGCCTCAGTGCGTTCAATTTCATCAACCGGAATGTAATAATCCGTATCGTACGAGAAGGAACGTGCCAGCAAACAAATTGCTACCCCGATCAGACCCGGAATTGCCATCCACATCCAATCGAATACAAAGCCGAATCCGGCAGTAAACCAGCATACCGACATAATGAACGGTATCGCCGAGTTCTTCGGCATATGAATAGGTTCATACTTGACAGGTGCGGGCTTAATGCCTTTCGCTCTGTCTTCTTTGACTTTCCACCATGCGTCATCTGTAGTCACTTGCGGTTCTACCGCAAAGTTATACATTGGCGCAGGAGATGGAATGGACCATTCGAGCGTCCGTCCACCCCATGGATCCCCAGTGAGGTCGCGCTCGCCTTTTCGGATACTGTAACTGATCTGCCACACTTGGAAAATAAATCCTAGACCCATCAGGAACGCACCCACTGTGGATACAAGGTTAAGCGGTGCCCAGCCAAGATCCCAGCCAGTGTCTGATCCGTAAGTGTACAGACGACGAGTCATACCCATGAAGCCGAGTGCGTACTGCGGCATGAAGCATACATAGAAACCAATGTTCCACAGCCAGAACGCCCATTTACCAAGACGTTCGTCCAGTTTGAATCCGAATACTTTCGGCCACCAGTAGTACATCCCCGCTAGATAACCGAACACAACGCCCCCGATCAGCACTTGGTGGAAGTGGGCAATCAGGAAGTAACTGTTGTGGTATTGATAATCGGCAGGAGCTACAGCCAGCATGACACCGGTTGCCCCGCCCACGGCGAAACATGGGATGAATCCAAGAGTCCACAGCATCGGCTGTGAAATGGTAATCCGCCCGCGGAACATCGTGAACAGCCAGTTAAAGATCTTAACCCCTGTCGGTATACCGATAACCATCGTCGAGATGGCAAAGAACACGTTAACGTTCGCACTGGAACCCATCGTGAAGAAGTGGTGGGCCCATGTGAAGAAGGATACAATACTGATGAGCATCATAGAGAATACCATCGATTTATAACCAAATATCTTCTTCTTCGAGAAGGTTGCTACAACCTCAGAGAAGATACCGAATGCCGGAATAACCACGATATACACTTCCGGGTGACCCCACATCCAGATCAGGTTGACATACATCATCGGATTGCCGCCCAGATCCATGGTGAAGAAGTGAGCCCCCAGGAATCTATCCAGGAAGAGCAGAGCCAGCGTAACGGTCAGAATCGGGAACGCGAAGATGATCATGATCGAGCTGGAAAGTACAGACCAGGAGAACAGCGGCATCTTCATCATCTTCATACCTGGTGCACGCATCTTCAAGATGGTTACCAGGAAGTTGATCCCTGTTGCCAAGGAACCGATACCTGAGATCTGAATCCCCCAAATGTAGAAGTTCTCTCCGACTCCCGGACTGTGAGACAGTTCGGATAACGGCGGATAGCTAAGCCATCCGGCATCAGGTGAACCCCCGATGACAAAGGACAAGTTAAACAACATGGCTCCCATAAGGAACAGCCAGAAGCTCATCGAGTTCAGGAACGGATAAGCTACGTCCCTTGCACCCAGCTGTAAAGGTACAACCAGGTTGAACAAGGCGAACATCAGCGGCATCGCCATGAAGAGAATCATGATCGTACCGTGAGTTGTAAATACAGCATTGTAGTGATCTGCTTGAAGGAACTTCATGTTCGGCAGAGCCAGCTGTGTACGCATCAGCAGCGCATCGACACCGCCGCGGAAGAGCATAAGCAGTGAAGCGATGAGATACATGATACCGATTTTTTTGTGATCGACGGTTGTGATCCATTCCCGCCAAAGCCACTTCCACTTTTTGAAATACGTCAGAACAAAGACGATTGCGATACTCGTCAGTGCAATGGACACATCCGCACCATAAATTAGCGGATCACCGGTGACGAAAAAAGTGGAGGCGAAATCTTTAATATTTTCCCACATTACGTAACCCTCTTTCGCCTGTCATTATGGTTTTGTTGAACCGTTATAACTGCCGGAATTCATACTATCCATACTGTGATTCATATAAATACCGCCATTCTTATCAACAATTTCGGTGTACAGATCATCCGGATAGGACGAGAAGAACTCTTGTTTGGCCGTACTTGGTTTCGCCAGCTGAGTGTAACCCTCTTTGGTTAACTCCGGTGAAGAAGCCTTGACCTGTTTCACCCATTCATTGAATTCTGCCTGTGGCTTGGACTCCACCTCGAATTGCATATGAGCGAAATCCCTACCACTAAAGTTAGCACCAGAGCCGAAATATTTGCCTGGCTTGTCTGCCTGCAGCCACAGCTGCATAGCCATACCTGGCATCGAATATTCCTGACCGCCGAGCTGTGGAATCCAGAAGGAGTTCATCGGAGCATCCGATGTCAGCTGGAAGCGTACCGGAACGCCTGCCGGAATTTGCACATAGTTCACAGTCGCAATTTTCTGTCCCGGGTATTGGAACAACCATTTCCAGTCCAGTGAAGTAACCTGGATCGTAATCGGATTCGCATCCGTTACAGGGGGTTTGGCAAGCTTATACGTATCGCGCGCAGTGAAGATACCAAGCACAATAATAATAACGATTGGAATCCCCCACCAAATGGTTTCAAGCAGCTTGCTATCATGCCAATTAGGTTGATAAGGCGCATCAT
Source organism: Paenibacillus sp. SN-8-1 (assembly GCF_050995535.1). NCBI lineage: Bacteria > Bacillati > Bacillota > Bacilli > Caryophanales > Paenibacillaceae > Paenibacillus > Paenibacillus sp. SN-8-1. The sequence continues at coordinate 969,115 of NZ_CP194782.1, read as the reverse complement.
TGTCTGGAGTATCCCGGTATTTCCATACAATGAACACCATGAGAACAATAACTGGAATCACGACGGCCATACATATTAGTCCTGTTAGAATGATCAGCTTTTGCTGAACTTCAGCCACAGGTCCTTTCGGATCAAGCACGATGAACTTATCCCATCCGAGGGCTACGGACACTGCGATGATCACAGCATAGCTCAAGACCAGAATCGTGAGCAGTTTCCAGCCGGACCGCTTGCTTTTCATTTTCCCATCACCTCTTCATCAGGTACAGAATGAACCGAATGGATATCCAAGTTCAAGCTGTACTTATTAATATAAATTACCCATACACATCAAAGCTGTTTCAGTTTATCAGATTGCATGTGAGATTTGTCACGTGTTAACCAAATCGTCATAAATTCCTTTCCATTTGAAGGCATTATTTTCACGAAGTGTTCACAACTATTAATATGGACGCAAAAAAACCCTTTAAGACATCAGTCTAAAGGGTTTTTAATAATTTTTTATCTCGCTTGAAAGCTAATCAATTATCATTCTTATTCGAATTGGACTGAACCAGATATATCGAGGTTCCGATCGTATACACGAATACACTGGAGATCATAGCGCCAAGGCCGCCCATCAAGGCCAGATTACGGTCGTTGAACTCAGATAAGTTGAAGAGGCACAGCACAACACCGAATGCAAGGAGCGCCCAGGATATTACGGTCATATAAAAAGCAACGGTATAGCCATCATCTTTCATTTGCTGAACTTTACTGAAAGGATATACTTTAGCTGACATGTTCATCACTCCTGGTTAAATGTTGAAAGGGCTTGCTTATGAATTAAGTATACCACAAACCGCAACAAAATGTTCATAATTTGTTCAAATTATTTTTATAATTCTGTCACATTTATAACTTGCGTCACTTATTCATCACTTACCCTTTCTCCACCAAGCTAAACATGCCGCCCCCTGCTTCCACATGATATAATGTGGACGGTCAAATCGAGTTGCAAGCCAAGAGGAGTAGATCAATTTGGAACTTACCCCGGAAATTTCTAAACCAAATCATAAAGCCGATATTGACACGGCTACTGATTTGTGTCTGCTAGCCGGTAAAATCATGCTGCAAAGCGGGGCCGAAACTTACCGTGTGGAGGATACCATGACACGGATTGCCACAAGTCTCGGTATCCCCATTTCCCATAGCTATGTAACACCAACAGGGATTATATTTCAAGCGGGCAGCGAAGCATCCTCGAAGCTGATCCGGATTGCTGAACGAACCACGGATCTGCAGAAGGTGACGGCTGTGAACAGTGTCTCCCGCAAGCTCACCAGCGGTATGATTCAGGCAGAAGAAGCACATCAGGAACTGATGAGAATAGATCATGCCGCCCATGCCTTTCCCGTGTGGGTCTTGATTGCCGCGGCCTCAATTGCAAGCGCCTGCTTCATGATCATGTTCCGGGGCGGATGGCAGGATCTTCTCCCCTCCCTTGTTAGCGGGGGACTCGGCTACTCTGCCGTCATATATTTTCATAGGCTGGTGAAGGTCAAATTCTTCGCCGAATTGTTCGCCGCCTTTCTCGTAGGTCTGGTCTCCGTGCTGCTGGTCCGTGCAGGGATCGGACTCTCACTTGACAAGATCATCATCGGCTCGGTGATGCCCCTCGTACCCGGCCTTCTGATCACGAACGCCGTCCGAGACCTAATGGCTGGCCATTTGGTATCCGGTCTCTCCCGCGGAGCGGAAGCCTTTCTTACCGCCTTCGCCATTGGTGCGGGCATCGCCGTAGTGTTTATATTTTTCTAAGATGAAAGAGGTCTTCAGTTATGGTTATGGTAGCCCAGCTGGTCGCCAGCTTTATAGCATCCTCCGCGTTCACAATTTTGTTCAACGCGCCTAAGCGCTCCCTGCTTCAATGCGGCCTTGCTGGCATGCTGAGCTGGGTGATCTATCTCATGCTGCAGCCGCGCTTTGGTCCAGTTCTGGCTTCACTCTCCGCATCCGCGATTGTGGGAATGATCAGCCTGTTTTTTGCCCGATTCTATAAGATGCCTGTCATTATATTCAGTGTTGCCGGTATAATTCCTCTGGTCCCCGGCGGCCTCGCTTATGATTCTATGCGCAAATTTGTCGAGAACGAATATAACACAGCCGTCCAACTCGCTGCCGAGGCGTTTCTAATCTCGGGCGCCATAGCTATGGGACTTATTTTATCCGAGGTATTGAATCAAGTGCTCCGCAGAGGGAAGTAATCCTCAGAATGAGTACCCGGTGTACCGGTTAGCATTTCGCAGAGCCGACCAGACATCCGCGCTCTCGCTGTTCATATACCAATACGCGAAGCCCGCGATCTGGCGGCTTGCCCCCATTACATATTTCCTTGACAGGGAACGGCCATCTTCCATCCAAATCCGGTGGCGAACGCTTCCTAGCGTATATTCGGCCGTGTACTGCTGGACAGCCCCGTTCCATTTAGGATGAAGGCTATAACTTGACATCAGCTTATTCTGCTGTGCCAGAGTCAGCTCTGCCGAGGAAGCTGCTGAGCCATCTTTATTCAGTGACCAATCTCTCGTATAGAATGGAAGGGCTAGTATTACCTTCTTGGCAGAGACACTAGCAATAAGCCGATCCAGTCCGCTTTGCTGCCAAGGCAGTGAAGATACTGAACCCGCCACACTTCCCCCTCCCCAATGCTCATCGTATCCCATCAGCACCATGTAGTCCGCTGCTGTGCCCAGCGCCGCATAATCGAACGCTTCTGTCCAATCCGTCCCCAAATCTGGTGAGACACAGACGGAGAGCTTCGCCTGTTCGTTATGAAGACGTGCCGCAAGATCTTGAATAAATGAGGTCAAGCCGGATTTGTCATATGGATATATATTCTCGAAGTCAAAATTAATCCCATCCAGGCTGTAATTCCGAACCAGATCCCCAATCTGTTTGATTACTGCCGCTGACTTGACTTTATCTGCCAATATACTATGTGTGGCGTCGGCATCAAATCGGTTGCCAAGCATCGCCCATACCACCTTGTTATGCTGATGCGCCCAAGTAACAAGCGATCGGTCGACCGACTGACTGATCGTCCCATTCTTCTCCAGAAAGAGCCACCGCGGAGAAAGGGTATTCACATTCGACTTCAGGATACTCTGTTCATATTGGCTTGTGGTCTGTCCGTACTGCCAGCCCATCTCGATCCTTGAAGCAGGCAGCTGGTCAATCTTGGAGGACCAATCGCGGGTCTCCAGAACTCTTGCCATCATGACCGCCGTCTCCTGGCGTGTAATCGGATCATTTGGACGGAACGCTCCCCCATCCCCCTTCATCAGGCCTAACTCCTGTACGATGGCAATCGATGGTACAGCCCAGGCTGCCATTTCCCCTTTATCACTGAATGCTGGCGCTGTCTCGACTGTTGTATCCGATTGCTTCAAAGCCCGAACAAGCCATACCGCCGCCTCTTGACGAGTTAAAGGCTGCTCAGGAGCAAATTTAGTTGACGATGTCCCCTCGGTTATTCCGAGATCTACACCCGCCTGCACCGTACCGTAATACCACTTGCTTGCAGGTACATCCGTGAATGCGGCAACGGCTCCCTGTACCGGTTCAAGCTTCAGCAGCCTAATCAGCACAGTCAAGCTCTCGGCCCGCGTAATCGGCCTGTCCGGAGAGAACTGGGTTTGAGAGGTTCCTTTCATAATGCTCTTGTTATATAGACTAGCAATCTCGTTAGTTCCGTATGCACCGCTGAGGTCTGTGAATGGAAGATTCTCTGCTCCCGCAGAGACCTGGCTCTGTGTACCCAGAATACCGCTTAATATACAAATGACCAATAATACCGCTGTTCTCACTTTTGCCTGCCTCACCATAGCCCACCTCTTCTGAATAACTGATTGACCCCCGCAATACTATCAGAAAAAGATGGCTCTATCGATACGAAAATATTGGTAGGCAAAGCGCATACGTGGATTTGCAGACCCGAATTCGTGATATACTATTACCAAATTTATGAAAACGGCAGCAGCATAGTTGTACGGCAACTTAAAGGAGGTGCCTAAGTCTTGGATATCCATCGCCGGGTTGATGAGCTAGAGAAGAAAGTGCAGCGTCTGGAAAGACAGCTTGAACGCCTGCAGCAACACCAGAGCAAGGATCAGAAAGTGCGGCCTTTCCCGAAAACACGGCAAGAAGGCAACGTCCCCCAAGCAGATCGTCGCAATGAACCGGTATACAGTACCGTTCACTCTCACGTCCCCGAACCCCCGATTGACTGGGAGCATTTGATTGCCCGGATTTGGCTGCCGAGAGTATTTGTGCTTGTACTGCTGCTGGGCATCTTGTGGGGATTCAGTGCGGCTGTAAGCTCGGGAATTATTACCGAACCTGCCCGCTGCATAATGGGACTTGGCGCTGCAGCACTCCTGTTCTGGTACGGGGAGATTCAGTTCCGTCACAAACGCCAGGCGCTCGGCCAGGTTCTTCAGGGCGGGTCCATCGCGATTCTTATGCTTACCTTGTTTGCAGCCCATATGTTATATGAATTGATTCCGGCTCCACATTCATTCGTTCTCTATATTCTATCTATAGGGGCAGGTGTCTTCACCGCCATCCGGCACAGGTCTCAAGTACTTATCATGATTACAATGGTGGGCGGTTATTTAATTCCCTTTTTGATCCGCTCGGAGGTACCTGACGCCTGGATCTTCGCAGGCTATGAGGCGCTGTTCTCGGTTGCGATCATGGTTATCGCGGCAATATATTCATTCCGGATTTCTTACTTCACCGCCTTCTTTATGCTTCATATCCCTTTGTTCGCCCTGTATCTGGGTTCAGACACGGAAGCCATTCGTTATGCTTATTTAACTGCTTTGATGCTTCAATACCTGGGCTTATTTGTCCTCTCATTCTTTAGGCCGCTCATTCTAACCCGCGGCATCCCATTTCTATTATTCACCGGGTTCATACTGCTCTCAGGCTGGACAGCTCTCCTGTTTCATGGAGATAGAGCGATCATTTACGAGATTGTGACTGCCATCTGGGCATTTATTTACAGCATAACTGCTCTCTGGAACTTCATTTGGAAAAAAGACTACTCCATTCACGCCAGCATAGCCTCTTTCGCCTTGTTCCTCTGGCTCTTCGATGTATTACATGCTGCCGGTCTTGCCGCTGCCCTTATCACTTTGGGGACGCTGACCCTTCTGCTCGGAATGAAGCCTCGCCGAACTCTGCAGCTTGTGATAGGCGGAGTAATCTACACTTCGGGATTATTATGGTTAGCACTCCATCCTATTCAGGAAGTCATCTCACTAGAATCCGCAGCCTGGATCGTATTGCTAGGTTCTGCAGCCCTTGTTGCAAGAGTGCTAAGCGGCCTGCCTGTGCTGCCTTACTTCCTATTAAAACGTCCCGTTTGGAATTGGGCGGTTCCGATTCTGTTCCTAATATTCATGACTCAGATTGATGATGTTCTTACACGGGAGCTGGACTTTGACAGCAGGCACCTTATACTATCCGCATTATGGGCGCTGTATGCCGCAGGCATCATCATCTCCGGCAATGTTCTGAAGAAGCGCAGCGTAAGAATGGCAGGGATCTTCTTCTTGTTCCTGACGCTGGCCAAAGTCATCTATATCGACCTTCCAGGTGTATCTATAGCAATCAGAGCTATTCTGTTCATGGGTCTCGGTGCGGTTGGAATTGCGGTATCCCGGCTGCTGTACAGACGAATCCCACCTGAGCACGATCAAGGCAGCACTTCGGGCCCTCCATCTACGTAAGACGCGGTTTTACAATTCTGATTCCGTTGCTTTCTTGAAAGGCCGTTCTTCAAGCTGTATGTTTAGAGAGACCGATTAACATCCTTGAATAACTATGGAGGTATGGTAACTATGAGAATTATGCCGCTTGAGAAAAGAGGAATATCAACGAGCCGCCTTATTCTGGGCTGTATGCCGTTTGGCGGGGAATGGAACGATGCGCCAATCACCCAGGAGCATGTGCTTCAAGCTGAGAAAGCGGTGGATGCCGCATTATCTATCGGCATATCCATGTTCGACCATGCAGATATCTATACCCGTGGCAAGGCGGAACAGACCTTTGGCCGAATTCTGCAAGCCAGACCGGGGATGCGTGAACAGATTGTCATTCAGTCCAAGTGCGGAATCCGCTTTGGGAACGAGGATGTTCCTGGCCGATTTGATTTCTCCAAGGAACACATTCTGGAGTCTGTGAACGGAATTCTTCAGAGACTTGGCACGGACTATCTCGATGTTCTGCTCCTTCACCGCCCTGATCCGCTCGTAGAGCCGGATGAAGTAGCCGAGGCTTTCGGCAAGCTGAAATCCACAGGCAAGGTACGCTACTTCGGAGTCTCTAACATGAATGCAGCCCAAATCCGCTTCCTGGAGCAAGCTCTCCCAGAGCCCTTGGTCGTTAACCAGCTGGAGCTCAGTCTGGAGCGGCTGGATTTCCTGGATCAAGGCGTTCATGTCAATCAGAAGGCCGGAACCTCGGTGGGCTTCTCCGAAGGCTTAATGGAATACTGCCAATTAAGCCATATTCAGATTCAGGCTTGGGGACCCCTTGCACAAGGCAAATTCTCGGGACGGCCCTTGGAGGATCAGCCTGAGAATATCAGAGCGACTGCAGCGCTTGTTCAGCAAATGGCTCATGATAAAGGGACCACTCCCGAAGCTATTGTACTCGGCTGGCTAATGCGACATCCTGCCAAGATTCAACCGGTTATTGGCACGATTAATCCCGAGCGGATTCGAGCCTGCCGGGATGCCGAGAGCCAGTCGCGAATGATGACCCGGGATGAATGGTACAAGCTCTATGTCTCCTCCCGGGGAGTCAATCTGCCATAACTATCCAGAGATAAATACGACCAAAGCACAAGAAGCCCTGATCACCCGATCAGAGCTTCTTCCTTATTTAAATGAAATCAGGGTTAACAGGCTCAAGATGTGAACTTATTCTGATACCATGCCGCCGCGGCGTTCACTTCTGTCTGGGTTAGCTGATGTCCACGCTGTTCCCAGTGAACTTCTACCGAGGCATTCGCCCCTTCCAGCAGTGAAGCCAATTCCTCGGTCTCTGCAGGCGGACACATCATATCATTGGACCCTGCTCCAATAAAGATGGGGATTCCAGTTAAGTCAGGCAGCTGAATGCCTCGTCGCGGAACCATAGGATGATGAAGTATCCCCCCTCTTAGAGTGTTCGGATAATGGAACAGTAGACTACCCGCAATGTTAGCCCCGTTGGAGTAACCGATGGCTACGACATTACTCCGGTCGAATCCGTACTGAGCCGAGGCTGTATTTAGAAAAGTGTTCAGCTCTTCGGTCCGAAAGATCAGATCCTCTTCATCGAACACCCCTTCTGCGAGCCTGCGGAAGAATCGCGGCATGCCGTTCTCCAGTACATTCCCGCGAACACTTAGGTAGGATGCCTTGGGATCTATCAGTCCCGCAAGGGGAATCAGATCCTGCTCTGTCCCCCCGGTTCCATGAAGCAGCAGAAGAGTTGGGGCCGAGGAATCCGTACCCTTTTTAAATAAATGAATCATGATTGATCGCCCTCCAGTACACGGACTTTGAATGGAAGAAGGCCTGCTTCGATCTCAGCCCGATGCGGCTCGAACCATTCCGGCAGCATCAGCTTCTCACCCAGCGCTTCCGCAGGTTCATCGTTATCGAAACCTGGTGTATCCGTAGCAATTTCGAATAGAATTCCCCCAGCTTCACGGAAATACACGGCATTGAAATACTGGCGGTCGACAATAGGGGTAGGATTGAATCCATGCTCAAGAACATGGGCTCTCCATTTGGCATGATCCTCATCGTCCGCGGCACGCCAAGCAATATGGTGAATCGTACCGCTTCCGCCTCTTCCAAGCTTCACCGGTTCCGAGTTAACGTCAACTATATTACCCAAATCTCCATACGATTGATAACGAACCCAGCCATCTTCCTCGCCCACTTTAGTTAGGCCCATTACATTCCCGAGCAGATCCATCGTCTTAGCTGGCGCCATACTTAGAAGCTGTGCACCGCCAAACCCTTTGATCGCCTTGTTCGCAGGGACACCGCCAAATGACCATTCACTCTCAGCGCCCTCTGCGCGTTCCACAATTTCAAGCTGCAGTCCATCATAGTCTTTGAATTTAAGATAAGACTCGGAGAATCTCCGTGAGGCCACTGCCGGTACACCCAGCCGCTGCAGACGATCCTGCCAGAAGGACAACGCACCTACCGGTACAGCAAAGGTCACCGTTCCAACCTGACCACCGCCCACTTCGCCGAGACGGGATTCAGGCCATGGGAAGAATGTAATGGCTGTTCCCGGGCTGCCAATCTGGTTACCGAAATATAAGTGGTAGACTTCCGGCGCATCAAAATTAATAGTCTGTTTCACCAATCTGAGTCCAAGCACCCCCGCATAAAAGTCAACGTTCTCCTGTGGATCCCGAACAAATGCGGTGATATGGTGAATTCCTGCGGTTTTTTGTGTCATCGTGAACACTCTCCTTAAATAGTTTTAAATTAATTATCTTCAATTTAAGATTTATTATAAAAAAATAGGTTATATGGATCCTTTGGCTGATTTACCAAGTTTCTTTAACATGGTAATTGTCGTATTCTTCTCTTCGGCTGACAGACCCTTCATTAAGGATTCAATCACTTCTGCATGCTCAGGGAAAATCTGATCGAACAACGCCTGACCTGCCTCCGTAATTTCAGCATAGGTTACTCTCCGGTCATCCGGACAGGGAACCCGCTTAAGCAGCCCTTTCTTCTCCAGCTTATCGATATTGTAAGTAATACTTCCACTGGTCACCAGAATCTTGTCACCAATCTGCTGGAGTGGAAATTGCCCTTTATGGTACAGCAGTTCAAGTACAGTAAATTCAGAAGTAGACAGTCCATACTTCTTCATATCTTTGACCGCTTGATCCATAATGATCTTGTAGGATTTGGACAAAACAACCAGCAGCTTCAACGATAGCTCTTGATCGCTATTCATAAGCGTTCCCCTCCGATCACATAAATATTTATCTTAATAACAATTATCTTTAATTTAAGATAATTATACCTCCAAGATGATCACCTGTCAAATACTTCTTAGAACATTCTGTATTATTATGTATTCCTTATTAGAAAAACCAAATCTATTTCGTGTAAAATAGAATCACATACTAGAAAGTGTGGTGACACATCGATGAATTTTGTCTCTATTGATTTTGAGACGGCGAATATGAGGAACCGGGGCAGCGTGTGCGCTGTGGGGATTGTGGTCGTCAGAGACGGTGAGATCACGGAGGAGTTCTATTCCCTTGTCAATCCGCTGGATGACTTTGATCCTTATGTTGTTCAGATTCACGGGATCACCGAAGACATGGTAGAGAACGCTCCTACTTTTAAGGAACTTTGGGGCTCCATTGGACCTTATCTTAACAACCAGATTGTTGTGGCGCATAACGCCGCTTTTGATATGAGTGTGCTGAGGCACTGCATGACCTTACATGAGCTGTCAAGCGATGGCTTCAACTATTTATGCTCCTACCTGCTTGCCAAAAGAATATGGCCCGGGCTAACCAGCTACCGGCTTAATTCCATAAGCAGGCATCTGGATCTGGATGCCTTCCGCCATCATGACGCACTTGAAGATGCAAGAGCTGCCGCACTTGTATTTATGAAGTGCATGGAGACAGCCGAAGCTTCGCTTGCTCCCGAGCTCGCTGCCCGGTGCGAATACCGGCTGGGCTCCATTCTGCCGGACTATACCCATATCACATTTGCCTCAACCCGCAGCAGCGGGGGCAGTGTCAGGGCCAGCCAGATTGCCCCCTCCGTATCGGAGTTCGATGAGAATCATGCCCTTTATCGTAAAAATGTCGTCTTCTCCGGCACGCTCGGTTCGCTGTCCCGCCGGGAGGCGATGCAGCGGGTGGCTGATGCGGGAGGACTCCTTGCGGATCAGGTGCTGCCCAATACGCACTACCTAGTCGTGGGTTCCAAAGACTATGTGAAGCATCAGAATGGGACCAAGAGCAACAGCAAGATTCGAAAGGCCGAGAAGCTATCCTCCTCTGGCCGAAAGATCCGAATTCTACCGGAGGAGGAATTCCTGCCCTTGCTCAGCTCATCCTGTGGTGCTCCCAAGTAGTCACAAGTGTCAAACAGCCTTGGCCGATTCACGGCCAAGGCTGTTTCGCGTACTGGCAAGCGACTCAGAAACGATTCACAATTAGTGCCCTCTATTGCCGGGGCCGCAATGCCCCAGCATTACTGCCGGCTATTACCGTACCTACTCCCACTCTGGAGAGACGAATGACTTCAGCCTTCGGTAGATTTCTATAATCTCCTCCATCGGCATTCTGACCAGGCCGCTTGAAGAGGGAGCTACAAATTCATGAATTCCTTCCATGAAAGAATCCGGCTGGAAGCCCCAATGCACCTTCGTCCTGCGGGTAAGCTCCGTATACACCCCTTTGCCAACGAAACAGGCAACCTGCGGCCGGAAATGCTCCAGCTTGCTCTTCAGAATCTCCCGGCCAGCTCGGTATTCCTCCCGGGAGATATCCTGAACACCACGGGTCGGTCTGGCTACAATATTCGTGAAGCCATACCCAAGCTTAAGTAACTCCCGATCCTCGGAAGCCTCATATAGCCTGGGCGTCAGTCCCGACTTATGCAGAATTCTCCAGAAGTTATTGCGGGGATTGGCATAGTGATGCCCAACTTCCCCTGAGCGCAGACTAGGATTGAAGCCAATAAAAACAATTTGAAGACCATAGTCAAGATGATCGGCAACTTCGTTCATGGGATACCTCCTCCTCATCTGAAAACAATTAACCATATGAAGTGAATGATAGAGCTGTTCATACGTTTTGTGAGAGAAATCTCATTTACAAAATTGATGGCAGCAAGTAAAATAGGTTGTTTTTCCCAAAACTTAGGACACTTTATTACTATAAGCTAAATATATGGAATGACAATGGATGCTTCTTTCATAGCTCACTGTGTATTCCAAAGGCTTAAATAAATAGAGGGAGGGGTTGTTGTGGCAGGTTGATGATTCTGATAACTGAAATCCATGCCGGTCGCTTTGCCCTAATTAGCTTGGCTCGATTCACTGAAATGCCACCACTATTTGCCGCCCCTCCCAGCTAAAGTCCTTCTATTTGCATGAGTGATAACCAGTCTGTAGCCTCATGCCATTTAATTCCATTTGTGAAATAATCTATATCTAATGACTTTTCATATTTTTTTTCGCTCAAACAAGAACGTATGTTCAAATACAGGTTTATTTTGGATAACATGCTAATATCTTATTAATAGGGTCGAATGCAAGAGACGATGCCTGGTCATTCATATAATGAAGGGGGTTTAGACTTATGAAAGTAAGAGCTTTAACCCGCGATGAGCTAAATATTTTTGAGAAATATGCAGCCGTACATGAAGCCGCCTTCCGCAATCCTGTCATTAAGTCCTTCTTCAGCCACACGCCCCATGTCGCTATTTTGGTAAACGCTATCAAAGGCCATATAGAAAGCTGGGACCGGCTCCAAGAGGCTTTCCGGCAGCATTTGTTTCAGCTCCGTTTTGTAAGATATATAGCATCGATCGTCCAGTTGTCCACTATTTCCTTTATCCGGTCCACCCACAGGATCCATAAGCGCAATCCGCTAATTATTGACCAGCCCCGCTCTGAGGAAAGCGGCGGTAATGACTCTATCCTATTCGATTATGGCCCATCTGTGGATTACTATTTCAAGGAATATTCGGCCTTTGCCGAGAACATTGAAGATGAGAAGCTGTACGGCTCCTTTCGCCTATTAACCCACAAGCAGCAGCAGATTGTGCTAATGTCTTATGTTCTATGCTACAGGGACACGGAGATTGCAGAAAGTCTTCAGGTGAGCCCGCAAGCGATATTCAAGACACGCCAGTCAGCGCTGAACAAACTCCGCTCCTCCGTCCGTCCAGATAAAGGAGGTGATGAAAAGTGGATGAAGCACTGCTCAATTTCCTGATGCACGCCATTAACAATGTCGGTTTTCCCATCGTGGTTAGCGGGTATTTGTTCTTCCGGTTTGAAAAGAAACTGAGTTCGCTGGATCATTCTATCCAAGAATTAGATGCAGATTTCCACAACCTAAATAGAGCAAAGGAGTAGCACGCAAAATGGAGAATGATACACTTCTTGATCTGGTGATCAAGGCCCAGCAAGGGGATCGGGACGCGCTCTATCAAATCCTTCACCAGTTCTCTCCGCTGATTAAGAAACACAGCAGAATGGCCCACCCCTCCGATCAAGAAGATCTGGAGCAGAGTATACACGAAAAGCTAACCGAGAAGATTCTGTCGTACGACCTCAGTCGTATCCCAAGCTTCACGGATTTCATAAGTTCTCTCGATCGTGATGAGACGAAATAGAACGGCCAGCTATATACAGAAAGGGGGACCAGCCTAGGCCGGGTTCCCCTTAACTCATTCGATTAGGGCTTAATCACAAGGTAAGTCCCCAAGATACTTTATGTAAAGCTCCACTTCATATCCTCCTTAGTCCTGTTCCTTCTGACGGCTTAAGGCTCTTAACCAATGGCGAATAGCCCCGAAGTTCTTCTTGATCAAGAGCCCTAATATCACCACAATCACTCCCGCAACAATAGCGACTGAGGAATACTGGGAGATGAGGTGAAGCAGCAGCTCTATTTTCTGCCCGAATATCTTGCCGATCATGACATAGGTCAGAACCCACAGAATCCCGCCTGTGCAATTATACAAGATGAAGGTGCGCAGTTTAACCCTTAGAATACCAGAGAAATAGCCTGTAAAATGCCGTAAACCAGGGACAAAATAGCTGATTAGAATGAGCTTGTCACCATATTTGCCGAACCAACTTGTCAGCTTGATCATTCGGTCCTCATTAAGAAAAAGGTATCTTCCATATTTCTCGAAGAAGGGCGTTCCCAGCTTGTAACCTAGAAGATAGGTTAACAGCGTGCCGACTACAGCTCCGCTGTAAGAATAAGCAATAATTAAAGGAATGCTGAAGCTTCCGTGCGTAGATAAGTGACCTGAAATCGCCATCGCCAGCTCCCCCGGAAAGGGGATAGCCAAGGACTCCGCAAATAATCCGAGAAATAAAACGAAATATCCATAGTGTTCAAAAAGATTACTGATCCACTCCATACATTCGCTCCTAACAAGCTGAAATTGCTCCAGATTTTACATTTATTGTATCGATAATTGTCTGGATCTGTAATTGGCTGTGGTTTAGTCTTTGAACTGGACTTTGGTCTTGGAAGTGGCCAGACCTCCCTCGCCGTCCCGTATGATTTAAAGGCCAACTATACAAAAAAAGGGCTGTCCCTCGCACGCATACTCCGTGCTTAGAACAACCCTTTTATCTTAAATGTACAACGTCATCTTAGTATTAATTTAGATCCGATATACCGGCTTATCATACTCCGCCTTACGTTCAAAAAGAACCGTGAACGCCTCTTCATCTTCCCCATCCAAGGTAGGAGCCAGCACGATCTTCAAATGACCAGGCAGCAGAATGGGACTCTTCAGTCTGTATCTTCTGAAAGTCATTCTTGGTCTGGATTTCATGTCGTTTCCCCTCCCAGCAAATCATGGATTGAATCAAGCAGCGTCTTATTCACATAACAGATCGTCTCGAACAACGTCTCATTCACCTGGACGGTACCTTTCAGATGGATGGTGAATACATACCTCTTAGCTAGAGGATAACATAAGATATATTCCTTCACAATGGATTTACGGTTACGTTGGCTAAAAGATACATTTCCGCTCAGATGCACATCAACCACGTGAATGATCTCGTGCGCCGCCTTCTTATCCTGATTCACTTCGAGTGAATATTCGCGTCCAAGCTCGCCAATCCCGTCACTGCCTACCTGGCGGATCACCCGCTCCTCTGCCTTGAACAGCGCCGAACCACTGACGGTATATGGGGCTGCTACGAAGGACAGACGCAGCGCGCGGCATATCCGGTTATACAGCTCGGTTCCCATGGAGGGTTTATGATTGAGTTCTTCGAAGAAGCCGATAATTCGCAGCAGGCGCTCGCGTTCTTCCACGGACTGCCTCAGCAGCTCCGCAGGGTCTGTGTTCTTGGAGCCCAGCTCCGTAAACCTCGCGCCCATCTTACTGCAAGCTACCCCAACTGAAGAATTCCAGTTCTTAGGATTGAACTGATAGGTTAGCGTGGTCATGCCAAGAAGATCAGAAGGCGTGCGGAATCCGTCTACTTGCATCTCCTCGTCTGCTTCCTGAACTGGAATGCTCGCCGGGAGAAGGAAGAAGACCCGCTCTCTGCCCAGCCGGCTCCAGAACAACCCCATTTCAAATATCGTATTGTCTCTTGCCGTATAATATAACTTTCCCCTAATCGAGGTGACATCGTCCGGATGAAATATAAATACAGCGAAATCGCTCTCACGAATCTGGATCTCCAAATCCTCCATTGTATAACGTCCCGCCTGAAAAACTCCCCTGTGCCAAGGGGTAACCAGTGCGAAGTGCTCCAGTTCTTCTTGAACAGCATTAACAATCGGAATGGCTTCCTTTGATGAGCCGATAAATACAGACGGTCTACTCATGTTATCCCCCAAATCCCCATAATCCCTCATTTGGAATATTATAGCATGCAAGAGTCGTCCAAAGACACGGAGAACTAGGAAGTAGTTGGTGAGATCCGAGCTTCATTTCTTGTGATGAGTCGAACGCCAGTTAGTCGACCATTACCACTCTTCAGGCAGGCCTAAGGATTCATCGCCCGGTCGTTCGTTCATAGCTTCCTCATCCGCAATGCTCTGGATATCTTCAGAAGTTAAGCTTAGGTACAAATATCCCTCTTCCTCATGCTTCTTCAAAGCCCGCTTCTTCATGAATTTGGGACTGGCCTCGCCAGCATCCTCATCATAGAAGAGCAGAATCCCTTCCGTCTTCCGCAGCAGCAGGTTATCCCGGGCCGTGAGCTGCCATACACCGTCATAAGGCTGGTTGCTCACAGATGCATAGTAATCCAGCTTTCTGATGATCTGCTCATAGTACTCCTTCTTGTCTTCCTTCCAATTCTCTTCGGGATTCTTGTAGCCCGTGATGATCGAGCATTTCAGATGAGGATATTCCTTCTTAAGCTCAATCGCCGCTTCAGTTGCCCATAGATCGACTCCGTACTGACCAGGTGTAATCACCCACTCAAGTCCTTCCTCAATCAGCGGAATGAGCTTCCCCGTAATTGCCTTGCGTATATAAGTAATTCCTTCGTGCTTTTGATTGTAGATCCCCAGTTCATGAGCACGGTATCCGGTTACGAGTAGATTTTTGATAGTCATAACTTGTCACACCCTTACGCTATATAAGCCCACAGAAAATCTTTACATTCTGGTACGGTCGAAACTACGAGGAATGCTTGGACTTTCGGCCGCTGCCCTCCTCCAGATTTCTTTATCAAACCACATTAGTTGTTGAAATCCGGAGACAAGCATATGCTTCCGATGCAGCTTTCTTTCAGAAAGCTTGTAGGCGATCGCTTTCGCTCCTACAGTTCCAAGCTTCCCCTCCGTTACTCCTTCCTTGCATGCCAATTTCTCTAAGTTCATTATATACAGCCTAATCTTGTGAAGGCATTATACCATGCAGGCGCACAAAAAGGGACGCTCCCCAAGGTCCATTGACCTGGTAGAACGTCCCTATTCTCTAAACTTATTACTCTGTCGGTGTTGACTGCTGAGGCTGAACAGGCTGTGCTACTTTAGGAGCAGCGATCCGCCAAGCGGGAACAACAGCTAGTGCCAAGAATAGAATATCTAGAGCATCAAATATTTCTCCGCTCATTTCCTGGAACATCTGGAAGGTATAGCTGTCAAACATGCCATCCATTCCATCATTACCGACGTAGGCAAACAATAAATATTTACCTAACAGGACCCCGATAATACTTGTGATTACTGCAATGATTTGATGAACTCTTGTCGTGCGCTTGTTCGCCAAGAGTAGTACCGCCTAACCAGTTAATGCCCCTACTCCCAAAGCGACATAACCTACTTCGCGGTTGGTGCTTACGCCAACAACGGTCCAAAGTACGGCACCCAGGACTGCTGCGACCAGCGCTCCCAAAATCGGTAAAACAACAACAGGAATCTACCTTTTATATCCTAATTTGGTTACTTCTTAGATGCGATCCGCCTTATATTTCAGACCCATCTGCCGTCTTGCTTCTTCCATAATCTCCGCCACGGCAAGCGAGGTCGCATGGGAATTAATCTCGCTGTTCCGCTCACCACTTAGGATCAAGTCCATAAATTCACGGGCTTCATAGTACATGGATTCATGCATCTGAGGCTTGGTGAGATCCTCGATCGTCCCATCCCGGTAATGAATCTTCACGGAATAAGGCTGATTGATCTTATCAATCACCATGGTTCCGTTCTCCCCTTGAATTTCGGTCGGCAGATAGGAGTCGCTAATCTTGGAGTGCATAACCACGCCTTCCATTTCGTCATATTTCATGATCATACTGCCTTCCCCATCTACCCCTGATGACAGCATGACGCCTACGGCCTGAATGGAGTCCGGCTTACCGAAGAGCGCCACCATCGGATAGAGGCAGTAAATCCCCAGGTCCATTAGAGATCCGTTGGAATACTCAGGATTAAATGCGTTAAGTACCGTTCCCTGCTTGAAGGCATCATATCGGGAGGAGTATTGACAATAGCTCGCCGTATAACGACGGACCCGGTCTAATTTGTACAAGTTATCTTTGATCACTTTGAAATTAGGCATTAGCGTGGACTTGAGCGCTTCCATCAGCACCACATCGTTCTTCTGCGCAGCCTCAATCATACGCTGTACCTCTGCGGCGTTAGACGCCATAGGCTTCTCGCAGAGGACATGCTTCCCGTGATTCATACAGAGAATAGCCTGCTCCGCATGAAAAGAATTAGGACTTGCGATATAAACCGCATCCACGTCATCGCTTGTGACCATATCCGTAAGATCCGTATACACCCTTGGATCGTTGAATTTCGCGGCAAAGGTACTGCCCTTTTCTCTAGTTCGTGAATAGACTGCCGTCAGAGCAAACTGGTCATTCTCCAACGCAGCCTGTACAAATCGTTCTGTTATCCAATTCGTCCCGATAATACCGAATCGTACCACTATATCTCATTCCTTCCCTCAGAACATCGATATGATTATTCTCTCACTCTGTCAAGTCGATGTCTACCTCGTAAGGCAAGGTTCATAAGTTTGGAAATTAATTACCATTGTCTCGTTTAAAAAAGAAGGCATAGGGTATATTTCAACTATCACTACTTAGGAGGTCAGAGCAGATATGAAAGCTGTCACTTTTCAAGGAGCCAAAGACATTCAAGTAAAGCAGGTGGCGGACCCCAAGCTGCAGAAGAAAGATGATATTATTGTACGGATTACCTCAACCGCCATTTGCGGTTCCGATCTACATATTTATCTGGGTGCGCTTCCTACCGCCAAGGACTACGTCATCGGCCATGAGCCTATGGGCATTGTTGAAGAGGTAGGGCCTGAGGTGACTCATGTGAAGAAAGGGGATCGTGTTGTTCTCCCATTCAATATTTCTTGCGGACAGTGTTATTACTGTCAGCATGATATGGAAAGTCAGTGCGACAACTCGAATCGCAATGAAGAGATCGATACAGGCGGCTATTTTGGATTCACGGAGCGGTATGGGAATTACCCCGGTGGACAAGCCGAGCTTCTGCATGTACCCTACGGCAACTTCATGCCTTTTGTGATTCCCGAATCCTGTGAGCTTCCTGATGAAGCGCTGCTGTTCATGTCCGACGTGCTCCCAACAGCTTATTGGAGTGTAGAGAATGCTGGTGTGAAGCCCGGCGACACCGTTACGGTACTTGGCTGCGGACCGGTTGGCCTCATGGCCCAGAAGTTCGCCTGGATGAAGGGCGCCAAGCGGGTCATCGCCATTGACAATGTTCCTTACCGCTTGAATAAAGCCAAGCAGATGAACAACTCGGAAGTGTATAACTTTGATGAGTTCGATCATATGGGCCAGTATATTAGGGAAATCACTCATGGCGGAACCGATATCGTAATCGATTGTGTGGGGATGGATGGGAAGAAGAATGCCTTGGAGGCCATTGGCCAAAAATTAAAGCTTCAAGGCGGTACACTGAGCGCCCTGGACATCGGAATTCACGCGGTCCGCAAATTCGGCACGATGCAGATTACCGGAGTATATGGATCCCTATATAATATGTTCCCGCTTGGGGATATTTTTGAACGGAATATCACCTTGAAGATGGGTCAGGCTCCGGTCATTCACTACATGCCGAAATTGTTCAAAATGATCACCGCTGGAGAGTTCGATCCCACGGAGATTATTACGCACCGGGTTCCGCTTGACCAGGCCAGCGATGCTTACAAAACGTTCTATGAACATGAGGATGATTGTATTAAAGTCATCTTGAAGCCATAATCCCGTTAGCACAAAATAGGGGGTGCCTCATGGGAGCCATATCATATGGCTCCCATAGGGCACCCCCTTGCTAATGTGAGCAGGATATAATTTAAGTGCTTAGAATGAGCACTCCGAGGACTGACCGCGCTTTTCCCTATACTTTTAGCGGCACACCCCATACCTCTTGCAGGGCTCCAACAAACAGCTTATCCAGCTGTCCATCAAGTCCTCCATCCGCCTGCTTCTGCTCACTTATCGTATTCTCATAGTGGACAATTCTCTCATCCAGATACTCATGAATTAGGCTGAGCTTCGGCTCATAATCAAGTTCATCTCCAGCCTTCTTCCGTTCAAGCAGCTCCCTGATCTCCTTGTTAAGCTCACTATTCGGCGGAATAAGCTCTGTAACCAGATGATCAAATTCCATCGGCGGCATGGTACCCTTACGTTCTATCCAGCCGCAGGCAAGAATCGGTCTTAATACATAGAAGTATTTCTTAATCCGCACCGTATCCCCTGTTAGATAGTCCCGGAAATTGCCCCTCGCCATATTGAGATAGTGATACATACAGGATCTTGGGGAAAAGGTGAGCGGAGATATCCGGCGAATTTGTTCCGCCACAGCTGAGGTCTCCAGATACTGAATCGGGGATTGCAGCCATTCGAGCAGAGGCGGATTGGATTTCCGGAATAAAAACAAGGCTTTCTTAAGGTCCCACCCGTTAATATCAAGCATATCGCTGATCGGACGTTCGATCACATCCCGCTTCTCATGGATGGATAAGTACCACTCAACCTCACGTATGTAGATGAACCGGACATCATAATCGCTATCCTTGGATGGAAATCCCCAGGCCCGGCTTCCGGATTCGCAGGCATACAGAATGCGTACCCGTTCCTCCTGTTCGATTTTTCGCAGCTCCTGTCTGATCTTATCCTCCATCATTTGTTGAGATCACCTCTCTGTATTGGTCCAAAAAAAGCCGCGAACCCTTACGTCCATGGCAGATTGTATTGTTGGTTGAAAACCGCGTTTAATATCAGTGAATTATACCTACTGTCCTAAAATTTGTAAACCGGACAAGCTGATCAGAATCGTAATAAGACAGTTCGAAAAAAACAAAGCAGCGATTCTCCCATAACGGAAGAATCGCTGCTTTGTGATTCGGTAAAGCGACTCCCACTGCCACGGTCAGCCAGATTGACTGAGGCACCTAATCTGAAAGGCTAGTTAGTGAGTCTGGCCCATCCCCATACCTTGGTTCCCGCCCATAGATGGTGCGAATTCGTTCAGCATGGCATGCATATCTTGACCTGGAAGCTGAGGAAGCTGGTAATAACCGCGAACATTTTGATATTCGAACAGCTCATAAGCCATTTCAACAAAATTCTGCGATTGGGAAGCCAGCACCCGTCTTACTACAGGATTAACTACTTCTGTAGCTGATCTAGCCAGGGCAGAAGCGTGCGGCTTAACGATATTCAGCATTAACGTGCTGATCACCGCATCATTAATCTCTGCCTGTGAGGCTGCTGGTTTCTTAGCCTGACCTTGCTGCTGCATGCCATATACCGGCTGCTTCATTTGCGGAATCAAGTAAGGCTCTGTCTCTTGACTTGGTTTCTGCCCTGACTTGAAGCACTCCACCGTCAAGTCGTACTGGGTCCGAATATAAGCCGATTGACGATCCAGGATACCCATAAGCTCCTGGTCCTTCACGAATGATCTGTAGATGGTATAGTTATCAAGCAAATTGATGGTACATTGGATAATTTCATGTGCTTCAAATATTTCATGCCCACCGCGATTGAACTGTGGAATACTCTGACCTTGGGTTTGCTGCCCTAATCCATGTTGCTGCTGCATCGGTAGATTCTCCTTTGAAGTTAATGTAATGAGTGAACCTGAATTAGTATCCATAAAAAATTGATCTATTATTCAGATGCTGCGGCCCTCACTACATATCTTCATTCCTAAGTTGTCCGTGATACAGCTTGCTGTAGAATCCATTCTCCTTAAGCAGCTCTTCATGCGGACCCTGCTCAATCAGTCTTCCATCCTTCAGGACAAGAATCTTGTCTGCCTGCCGTATCGTATTCAGCCTGTGAGCAATCACAAAGCTGGTTCTCCCTTTCATTAGACGCTGGAGACCTTCCTGAATCTTGATCTCGGTGATCGTATCGATACTGCTCGTGGCTTCATCTAATACAAGAATCGAAGGATTTGCAAGAATGGCCCTGGCAATAGCGAGAAGCTGCTTCTGTCCTTGGCTGATTCCGCTTCCTCCAGTCTCCAGCACTTTATCATATCCACCTTCAAGCCGCATAATGAAAGCATGCGCATTGGCAAGTTTGGATGCTTCCTCAACTTCCTCATCGGATGCATCCAGACGGCCGAAGCGGATATTCTCACGAATGGTTCCCTGGAAAAGAAAAGAGTCCTGCAGCACGAAGGCCATATGTGATCTCAGGCTTTGTCGCTGAATGGTCGTAATGTCACGTCCATCTACTGTGATTAGTCCCCCTGTGGGATCGTAAAATCTCGACAGCAGCTGGATTAACGTGGTCTTGCCTGCTCCAGTTGGACCTACCAGTGCAACCATTTCGCCCGGCTTCGCTTCAAAGGTGATATCGGCCAGCGTATCCCCGTCCTCTTCATAAGAGAACGACACATGGGAGAAGCTCACCGCTCCATCCACATGATCCAGCTTCACAGAAGAGCCCTCATCCTTGATCTCCACTTCCTCGTCCATGACTTCAAATACCCGCTCTGCTCCCGCGATCGCCGTCAGCAGGGTATTCCACTGGTTAGCCAGATCATTCAAAGGTCTTGTGAACTGTCTCGCATACTCCACGAACACAATAATGATCCCGATCGTGACCGCACCGCGAATCGCAAGAATCCCCCCGATGCCAGCCACAATGGCAAAACTCAAATTGTTAAGGCTGTTCATCAGCTTGGGGATGAAGCCCGATATCGTCTGAGCCCAGAAGCCCGAGCGGCGAATGGCTTCATTACGCTCTTGGAAGCCCCGAATTACCCTCGGTTCCTGTGAGAATGCCTTAATGATCCGCTGACCGGACAACGTCTCTTCAATATATCCGTTCAGGTCCCCCAGATTATTCTGCCGCTGCTTATATAGTGGACCTGTTCGCCGGGTAATCCAGCGCATGCCCAGAATCATGAGCGGCACAACCAGGAAGGTCAGCAGCGTCAGCAGCGGGCTAAGATAGAGCATCACGCCAAGTGTACCCACCAGAGTGAGAATACTTGCAAAAATCTCAATCGCAGAGCTGTTCAGTGTGGAGCTGACGTTCTCAATATCGTTAGTCAACCGGCTCATGATCTCGCCCTGCTGCCTTTTACCGAAGAAGGGAATCGGCAGCTGGTGCAGATGGGTGAACAGTTCCGTACGCATCCGATATACCGTCTCTTGGGAAATTTCAATCATCCAGATGTTCTGCAGCCAAGAGGTTACAGAATATAGCGTATATACAAGCCCAAGCCCTGCAAGAAATAGACCAAAGTCCCCGCGGCGGCTCTCCAGATAATCATCGACGGCTTTACCAATCATATACGGGCCAAGAAGAGCAAGCCCGGAGCTTAGAACCACCATGAACAGAACGAGGATAAGCTTCGCCTTGCGGCGGGCAAGATAAGACCAGATCCTTCCCACCGTACCCGAGACGTTCCTCGCCTTGGCCCTTGGCTTCCTGCCGCCGCTCCCCTTCTGCAGTTCAATCTCGGGAAAAGGATGTCGAAACGGTTCAGCTAAGGCTTTGAACATGATGTGATCCCTCCCCATACTGAGATTTATAGATTTGCCGGTACAGTGAGGAGGTCTCCATAAGGTCTTCATGCTTACCGCAGGCGGCGAGCCGGCCTTCATCCAGGAGCAGAATCAGATCCGCAGACCTCGTAGAGCTGATCTTCTGTGTAATCAGGAACGTTGTGAAGGACAAGGCCTTAAGAGCGTCAAGGAGGGCCGCTTCTGTCGCCACATCAAGCGCACTGGTGCTGTCATCCAGAATCAGAATCGATGGCTGTCTGACCAGAGCCCTGGCAATCGACAGCCGCTGCTTTTGCCCACCTGACAGATTGACCCCTCGCTGACCGAGCATTGTATCGTACCCTTCAGGCAGTCTTTCAATTGTCTCATGAATCTGGGCCTGCCTGGCCGCCGTCTCTATCTGTCCGGAAGAAGCATCCTCACGGCCCCAGGCAATATTATCCCTAACCGAGCCTGTGAACAGCATGACCTCCTGAGGCACATAACCAATCGAGGCCCGGAGGCGCGAATGGGGGATATCCCGGATATCCACTCCATCGATACGGATCTCCCCTTCCGCTGGCTCATGCAAGCGGGGGATCAGCTGAATGAGCGAGGATTTACCCGCACCTGTTGCTCCAAGTATAGCGACCCGTTGACCCATCTCCGCCTTGAAGCTAATCCCACGGAGGACGGTAATGTCACTGCCAGGATATCGAAAACCTACATTTCTGAATTCAACCTGCCCGCGGATAGGCGCGGCTATTTCACTCGATTGCTTCGATCCGCCAATAGCCTCAGGAAGAGGTGCTTCGGCATGATCTTCTGTATCCATCACTTCTTGTATCCGCTTCGCTGAGGCGATAGCCCGGGAATAGTTCATAAGTATCCACGACAGGGCCGAGAGCGCCCCGATAATCCGCAAGGAGTAATTGGCAACGGCGACGACCTGACCAACGGTGGCATCGCCCGCGGCGATATCTACCCGTCCGAACCAGAGCACCGCGATGATCGCGCAGTTCACCAGCAGGAGAATGAAAGGCACCGTCGATTCCATAAGCCTGAGCGACCCCACGGTATCCTTCATCAGCGCGAGGCTGAATTTTGCGAACCGTTCAATTTCATGCCCTACCCGTACGAATACCCGGATCAGCCGGATTCCCGTCAGATTCTCCTGAATGATTTCATTCACTTTATCCAGCCGCCTCTGGACTCTGCCGAAGTTGGCTGCCGCTTTCCTCATCATCCACACGACAAACACAATCAAAAAGGGAACGGTCACGACAAGCAGCAGCCCCAGCTTCACATCCACAATAAGTGCCATCAGGATACTGCCAAATACGACAAGCGGCACCCGGGTCGCGAACCGGAGACTCATGAAGATCATATCCTGCAGCTGGGTAACGTCCCCGGTCAGCCGTGTGATCAAGGAAGAAGATTCAAACCGGCTGAATACAGAGTAGGTGAAGGACTGCACCTTACCATACAGCTTATCCCGCAGATCAAATGCGAAGCTTTGGCTGGCATGGGACGCGAAGAAGGAGCTCGAAATGCCGGCAATGAAGGCGATGACCGAGCTTCCAAGCAGCACACCGCCCCACAGCCATACGACGGACAGATCCTTCACACGTATCCCGTTATCAATGATTTTAGAGATCAGATAAGGCTGCATCAGCTCCACAGACAGCTCAATCAGCATCATGAGCAGGGCCGCAATGGAGGCAGCACGGTATTTCTTGAGAAAAGATAAGACCATTCCCATAAGTATTCCTCCAAGGCCTTTGAAGGCATTTAATTCATTTACTTGCCAAGCTCGTTCATTCCATACAATTTACCAATCTCTTCGTAATTAGACACGACGTGATGAGGCTGATGATCCGACTCCGGCTTCGCTCCCCGGTGATTGAACCAGATGGAGGTCCAGCCTGCACCCAGACTGCCCACCACATCATTACGCCAGGAATCTCCAATATAATGGCAGTCCTCCGCACGAGTTCCCGTGCTTGCATTAACATGAGTGAACAGACCAGGATCCGGCTTGGCAACTCCGACTGCACCGGAGATGAAGATGTGACTTTCCGGCACAACCTTCTCGATTTCCATAGCCAGAATTTTGCTCATTTGATGTTCCATCGGGCCATTGGTGATCAGTCCAACGACATAACCCGCTTCACTTAACCAGCGAATGAGCGGCACCGCACCTTCAAACGGTCTAATTTCGAACTGTCCCTTTAAATAGGCGGACTGCAATCTGCCAGCCTGTTCCTCCGTCACGTTCACCCCAAGCTCAGCCAGGCTCAGCATGAACCGTCTCTTACGCATACGCTCCATTTTGGCCTGATCCGGAACCGCAGAAAGACCTTCCTCATCAGATAGAAGATCACTATAATAGCGGAATAAATAGTAGGCCCTCTCATACGGGAAATCCTTAGGCAATCCAAGAACCTCCATTAAGGCGCTGCGCAGGGGCGATAAATGATCGTAGAGCGTGTCATCCACATCGAAAAATACAGCTTTCTTGTTCATCGGTTACACCTCAACTTACTTTCCATTTAAATATTGATATATATGTAAATATGATTTTAATACTTTCGGAAAGGTTTATCAAAGAAATCATAGTATATTCCTCAGAATTAATAATTTTCCGGGAACGAAGCTGTTTTGCGGAAAAAGGGGGGCTAGGTAACCGATGCACTGCGCATTCGAATGTTCTTAAGGGCCGCTGTTGTTCGGGGATTCCTTGATCGGAACTTACAAAGGAGGGAATCCCCGAACAAAGGCGGACGCTGGCGCTTCTCCAGAATCATTCGACCTGCTCCGTTTTGGTTTAACCTATAAAT
This sequence comes from Paenibacillus sp. SN-8-1, assembly GCF_050995535.1. Classification (NCBI taxonomy): domain Bacteria; kingdom Bacillati; phylum Bacillota; class Bacilli; order Caryophanales; family Paenibacillaceae; genus Paenibacillus; species Paenibacillus sp. SN-8-1. The sequence goes on along the minus strand of NZ_CP194782.1, from coordinate 944,007 downwards.
TTTAAAAGCATTACAAACCTCACCTTGTTGAATAGAAGTTAACATGTAACACCAACCCATTTTAAATAAAAAGCCGCCCCCGGATAGGAACGACTTTGGTTATATATTGGATTATCGTGCTAAGAGATCAGTTAGTTCATTGCATCCGCAAACGGTCGCCGCAAAAATGCTCCGCTCTTTGCTTAAAAGCATATGTACTTAGTTACTAGAGAGGAATAACAAGGCATAAGATTCAGTTTTCTTGGAAATTCTCACTTTCTCTTTTAAGCACTTGTCTTCTTTTCTGCTGTCGCGGCTGATTTCGCCCCTGATAATTTATCTTTCATTTGTAACAACATTTCAATGAGCTCATCTCTATTAATTAGCCTTACCCCATTGGACTTGGCCAGTTTAAATGCTTGGGCCGTATAGTCGCTGTTTGTCACGACCCAACCAGAAGAAGCACGGTAATGAGCAATTGCCCCCTGAACTTCCTGGACAGCCTTTAGCCCGACATTCTTACTGTATCTTTTAGCTTGTACTACAATCCGCTTGCTGTCCTTAGTTAGCACCAGGTCAGCCCCATAGTCTCCCGCTGCTTGTGTCACTTCTGCTTTATAACCTTGGGAACGAAAGAGATGACCGAGATACTTCTCAAATTGAATACCGTCCATTTTATCTATCTCAGCTATTCCAGATCGTTTCAAACGTTCCCTTTTAAGGTTGGCAATGTGGATCATAAAGCAAATAGAAGCTACTACGCATACACCACCAACTATCCCTGCTATCTGAAGTGAGCTTGTTACCATATACGTCAGTAGTGACGGGAATACAAATGATGCTCCTAGGACTGCTTGTAAAAACTCTTCTTGCTGCTTAGCTTTGCTTTTTCGTCTTGCCATAATAAATCCCCCGAATCAATAATAGTATATGTTGCATACGACAAATTATTCTTTTTATTAAGTAGCAAAATAAATTATTGACATAAAGAGCTTATTTTGACGAATTAGATATTATCCTTTATTTTTTGGACCTCTTCACTATAGAATATCAACAAAGCAAGTAACCTTTGTACTCATTTTTTTATTTTAGTTCCTGTCTACTATATAAACTTTAACAATAGCGTGTTACCTTTAATTGGAACAAAAAACAAATATAGGAGGAATATATGAAGTCTATTACAGTAAAAAAGAGTATTGTAACTGCAGTTCTCTCAGTTGGACTTTTAATGTCTGTTTCCGTTAGCGTATCTGCTGAAACTAGTAATGTGGAAAACCCTGTATCGACTGTCGTTTCAAAAATTGACGTGAATGCGATTCAACAAGGTTTTGAGAAAAACGGAGTTGACAAAGCTACTCAAGAAAAATTATTAGAGAAGATAAAAAATGGCGAACTTTTAGATTCAATGAACCCAGAGAAAGCAAAAGATGGCGTTACTACAACAACGCGTCCTAAAGTCTCTGTAAAGTCGACAAATACTCCAGCAGGTTTTTCTTCTAAAACAGTTTTTCCAGATGGATCATATATCACTGTAAGCGTCACACCACCATCATCAACTTCCAACGATGGAGGAATGAGTACTCAAGACGTAACTCCCGGGCCAGGTACCGTTTGTGGATCTGGATACTGTGCAATAAGGGATGCTAAAGTAAAGTGGGATAACGGGGTGGTCAGTGCTTACTTCTTAGCAGACTATACTTTCGCTTATGGAACTGGTGGATATGATACTATTAATAGAGTCTATCAACCTTCTGTTTATTGTTTAGCTGGATCATACAGTGACCTATCTGGACCAACAATTATTAGAGCAACTGAAACTTATTATCAAAGCGCAAAAGCGTCGATTAGCTGGAAATATTCGACCAAACTTGGAGACACCCTCCAGTATTTAATTCTGGATGTACAAAATGATAAGGCTACATCTTCCTCAGCTTAACCATAATGTAGTGCCATCATACCACCTTTTGGGTATAATACTAATAACAGGTGGTGAAGTAAACATGAAGCTTTTTAATTTCACAAAAATTAATTTATTTATTCTTTTTTTGGGGTTCATTGCTTTGTTAATATTCATTTATTTCGTTACTGGTCTATATGGGATGATTTCTTGGTAAGTAAAGCCCCTCAAAAATTTGAGGGGCTTTACTTCCTGCGTTTTGAGTGAGTATCAAACCTGAATTAAAAGTGTTTACGTTATTTCAATTTATACATGCTTCCTGTTTATAGTAGCTCTGCTACTTAAAGAACAAAACAAAAAGAGGTACGCCCCGCTTATATGCCACATTTAAAGCCGTGCGTGTCATTCCCCCTATTTCTACGTTACCAATATATCATGGAAAAAGTCATATGGTGTTCATCATCTTAGGTTCACATTAGAGTCAGGTTGTGTTCACTTTAGGTTCAAATACCTAGCTTTCATTCCATATTAAAATGATCTCTAATATAAATGAGCTTATTAAGCTGACGGAAAGGTTAGTTGAGACGAGCCCCTTCCAAATGAGAAGACAAAATCAAGTCATCTTTTTTGGGACACACCATAGACTAAAATGTACTTGCTTAATATGGGAGGGGCTCGATGTGAGATTGGTTATTCTTTTGGTGGGTGTGATATTACTTACTCTGCTGTGGACAAACCCTGATAAATCTGATTTCGAAAAGTGGGTGCTAAAGAAGGAAGTCAGTAATTATCAAAGAGGAACTCCTTTACAGCCTGTTAATTTTCAAAGCAAAAATTATCTATTTTTCTCAATACATGAACTATCAATTGTAAGGCAACAGACTGATATTATGACTGAATACGACACCTACAAGGGTGTGGGTATACTCGGAATGATATTTCCGATTTTGGGTCCTGATATTGATGGCAAGCAGTCCCCAGCATTTTAAGTTCGTTTTCTGCACTAACGAGGAGCTTAGTCCACTAATAAGGCAGAGGGCTACCGATCGTATTTCATCGGTAGCCCTCTGCCTTATTAAAACTTCTCATTGTCCTGCTCTAAGAAACCCATAAGCTTCAATGTATTGCTCATACTCTCAGTTCCTTCGATGATCTTACGACGAACGTGCTGTCGGTGGTCCATCCGGCGAGCTGCTTCACCATCGACCGCCACTCGCTTTAATTCTTGCTCAAACTTCTCGAAGTCGCTCATCAGTGAGAGCATACTCGTATATTTAGAGAGCAGGAATTTTGTCCGCTGGATTTCTTCTTCTTTTGATGCCTAAAGTGAGATTTCTTTAAAAAGTATACTTTAGACCGCCAACCGTTTCCAATCCGAGCGCATAAAAGACGTAGATCTGTCGGTTGGTTGGTTTTAAATCGGCCATAATTGCTGAAGAAAGCTGCAATAGGCCGAAGACGAGAAATAGCGCCACAGATATAAGATCCGTGACGCCATTTATACAATTTCGAGGCATCCTCCAAGTTTCAAAAATCATATTGTGAACCCTTTTGGGTTAGCCTAGTTGTAGAATGATCATGTCATTCAAACGGATATTTGAGGCCCCACTGGGCACGCACTTCATCAAGCAGCTTCATAATATTCAAAGATTCATCCAATGGAATGACCGGGCTCTCCAGAAGTCCTTCACGAAGATACTGCCCGGCTGCCTCCGCCTCGAAGTTGTAGCCTGCAGATTCACGATGATCGGTGAACACTTCCGCCTCTGCCCCGTCTGCATGCAGGGTTGCTGTCTTCGCATTCAGAAAGGAAGGGATATGAATGTAACCCTCAGTTCCATGGATATACGCATCGTTGGTCAGTCCTAATGAGACGGCACCACTGAGCAAGGCAGACCTGCCGCCGCCGTAATCCAGCAGTAGGGAGAATTGTTCATCCACCCCAGTGGTCCCGATTCGGGATGTACTGGACATCTTCTCTGGCGCTGCTCCAAAAATCATGGAAGCGAAGGATACCGGGTAAATCCCCGTGTCCAGCAGAGCCCCTCCGCCAAGCTCCAGGTTCAACAGGCGATGCTCGGGGGCCCATTCCGTCTTGAAGCCGAATTCAGCCTTTACCAGCTGCACCTCGCCGATTCGTCCACTCTTAATCCATTCTCTCACCTTAACAATCGGGGGCAGGAACCGGGTCCACATCGCCTCCATCAGGAATAGCTTCTTCTCCCGGGCCAGCTTAATCATCTCTTCGAGCTCCGTGCTGTTCACTGTAAATGGCTTCTCACACAGCACAGCTTTCCCCGCCCGCAGAGTAGTCAGTGTATTCTCTTTGTGAAAAGGATGCGGCGTTGCCACATAGATTACATCGATGTCTGGATCTTGTACGAGCTCCTCATAGCTTCCATAAGCCCGGGTTACCCCGTGAGCTTGAGCAAAGCGTGACGCGCTTTCGATTGACCGCGAGCCTACAGCCAGACACTCGGCATTCTCTACAAAGGCAAGATCGTCTGCAAATTTCCGGGCAATCCATCCTGTACCGAGAATGCCCCATTTTACTGATGTCACCTTGTTCTCTCCCATCGTTCAAGCCTCCCTTAAATATCCGCTGTCCAGGTTAGTCTAACACGTCTCTCCTCATCAGATCATTTCTTTGGAAGTTTATATTTAACGGTTACTCTCTTCATAGAACGGTTGCCTGCCAGGTCCTTCGCTTCAATCTCGAAGATATTATTCCCCTCTACCAAGGTAAAAGACTTGGTGAACATACCGTTCACTACTTGGACCTGTTCAGGTTCTCCTCCGTTAAGATGAACCGTAACCGCATCGTTCTCCAGATCCTCATTCACCTTACCCGTCAGAACATAGGTCTCCGAGCGTACGGGATTACTTTTGCTAATCATCTCAATCTTTGGCGCCTTTTTATCCGCGTCTGCGGGCTTCCCTGCAGGATTCCCGATTACGATTCCAAGCCCGTTCGTGCCTACATATACTCTGCCATATACCCTTGGATCGCCGGTAATTGTGACATTTGCAGCTCCGAATTGATGCTGGTCATCATTGATCCGAACCCAGCTTTGCCCATAATCATCGGAACGGTAGATTCCAAATTTGCCACCTAATCTCGCATAAGAGTACAATGCCATGTTCTTCTTGCCTGGTGCCGCCTTGCCAAATCCAATCGTAGCGGCCTCTTGTACTTGATCCAGTCTCTTGAAGGTGCTGCCCGAATCAACCGAGTGCCACAAGCCAAATATACCTGTTCCATTCTTGTTATCTCCTGCGGCAGCTATCCAGATGTCACCCTCTATTCCAGGCATAGCTTTGAAATTACTCGTAAGCTGGGTTGGTAATCCGGCGGCATTAGTTGCCGTAAAGGTAGCCCCGCCATCCGTACTAAGATAGAATTTCCCGTCAGCTATCCCTTAGAACTTGGCTGGATTGACCCGGTCTGAGGAGACTCTTGCCCCGCTCGGAATCCCCGAGGAAGCCATCCAGGTAGCTCCCATATCTTTCGAATAACTAACAGGGCGAGGCGCTTTGTCATAGGATGGGCTCCAGACAATGGATGAACCATCGGCTCCAACAGCCACATGCCCACCCCCGGTCTCATCTTCCTTCTCTGCTGGCCATGCATGAGCTGCCGGCTTCCAGGTCTGGCCGTTATCTGTGGATACGCCCATTCTAGGCGCTTCCCCGCTCGCATTTCCCACTCGAACCACAATATTCGGATTCAGCTCCGCGTAGTCAATGTCCGTGCTGGTACCGAGAGTTGGATTCGTGATCATACTTGGAGCCTTCGTCAGGTCCTCATGGCGGAACCCGCCAATATCACCCATGGCACTGAGCAGAGGTGCTCCGGACGGAGGACTAATCAGACCTAGAATCGCTGTCTCTTCTATCCCGTCAGCCATCACGGAAATATTCACATTCTTCCCCTGATCAAGCGCGGTTACATTATTTGAACCATATAGTGTAGCCCCCGTGCCATACATAATTCGGTCTGAGTTAAAAGGATCGATCTCCAGATCGCCAATCATCCAGCCGAGCTTAGGATTCTGTTCAGGAAGATTCTTGTTCTCTCCCCAATCCAGCCACGGCGCAATGGAATAGTCAATCGTGTAATGATTCTCTCTTACCGGATCCTTCCCGTAATCCAGCGTCCAGAATGATTTCCAGGTCTGGCCCCCATCTGTGCTGCGGTAAATGAACTCGTCTGGCCACCATTTGTTCATGGTTGCGACCATAAGGGTATCCGGATGCTGGGCATCTACGGCCAATCCGCCATATGGGCTGTCTGTCACCCCGGCTCCGGTTGGGCTGATATCTGTCCATTTACCGGTAGTGGTGTTGTATTTCCAGACAGAACCCTCACCGCCATAGTATGGACCGACTTCTTTGGCATAGATTACATACAGATTACCATTGCCAGACAATACGCCATGATGCGGGAGGAAGCCCTGCCCTGGCTGCCCAGGCAGCACTTCCCAGGTCTGTCCGCCATCCGTACTTCTGTAAATGCTGTGCTCGGTGTCCGCAACTCCGACATAGATCGTCTGTGTATTGCGCCCACGGCTTCCCGTTCCTGGATCAAAGGTTACCCAAACCACACCCACCAGATCATTATAGTAATCCTTCACATTGCCTACTGCCGTGAAGCTGTCCACCTTGCTCCAGGTTGCCCCGTAGTCGGTGCTGCGCCACAGTCCATTGCCGCTTCGGGTTCCCATATAGATCACACGGTTATTGTTCGGATCAACCGCCAGCCGTTCACCCATCGAGCGGCCCGGCATATTTCCACCCAATTTGAACGGCAGTTCCGTTCTCTTCCAGGTATCCCCCTTGTCCGTAGAACGCAGCAGGACACCGTTCATATCCGTCCAGTCGTTCGTATACGTCCCTGATGCGACGTAGAGACGATTCGGTTCCACCGGGTCTGTAGCCAGACTATCAACCCCGAGCATGTTCCACTCCTTGAAGCTGACCGAATCCAGCAGCTGGACCCAGGAATGGGTCGCCGGATTCCAGCGATAGGCACCGCCCATATCTGTCCGGGCGTAGATCAGATCTTTCTCCTTCGGATTGTATACAATACCCGGAATGAATCCTCCGCCTACCACCTTGGCACGTCCCCAGTCATAGGTCTGGCTCTTGACCGCAGGTTGGTCTTCCCTCGCCAGTGCGCTGAATGGGGAGCCCCCCATAACGGGCAGTACTACTGCGGCGGCGATAGCGAGACTAAGAACTTTTCTGAACATAAATTCCCTCCTGATCTCAGTGTGGATTTTGTAAACGCTTACTAAGGTTGCTGTTTAACATTCTAAAGGTCTTCTCTTGATAAGAATACCTTCATAATTGGTGCAATTTTCATGCAAAAATTGGACATGGCAGCCAATAGAGTCATGAGCTCTATCGGCTGCCACGGACGGAAAGAAATCACCAGACTCATACCTTATCTTGAACTCTACCAAAATTCAGCTTAACCTGGCAAAAACCATTGATTCCATTCGTAGACGACTGTTATTATTCGTATAGAATATTTGGAAAACTTAGGGAATTAGGAGGCTGCTATGGGAGACTGGACCGAAGGAAGAACGTTTCATCCCGGCTATAGAATGGGATTATCCTGCCGCATGGAGGAGATCACGTGCAAAGAGACTCGAAAACTTCCATCCGGATATCAAATGATACTGATTGAAGAAGGGAACGGAATGGTAGAGGTTGGGACACAGGTGTACCCGATCCTGTCCCCTGCCGTCTATTGCTATCATCCTCAGGAGCAGATTCGCCTTACTGCGGGTACCACTCTTCAGTATTATCTTCTGTGCTTCTCACCGGACGTTTTAAATGAAAGGTTAGGGGGTCTACCGGTTGTTCAGGATGAAGATGTACATGGGCTTACCGTCACGGACTCTCAAGACTTATGGCTGCTTGAGCCTTTCAGAGAACGGCAAGATGGCTACTGCGGGTCTGTTCCACTTGATCCTGCATCGGCCAGGCACGTGGCAGAGCTTCTTCAAGAGATGGGTACTAATCTTAGCGATCAGCCGGATTACTATTGGCCCTGCAGAAGTCGATCCTATCTGATGGAACTGTTATTTCTCATCCGAAGATCTTATCAGAGAGCCGTATTTACCCCCGCCGCAGTTCCTTATCATGTCTCTGACTCGGTGAAGCCCATTCTGGAATATCTTCATACCCACTATAAAGAGAAGATCAAGCTCGAGGATTTGACCTCAGCCTTCCACCTGAACAAGACTACACTCGGGGAACAATTTAAAAGATCCACAGGCCTCTCGCTGATCGCCTATTTGAACAAGATCCGAATGACCATGGCGGACTCCATGCTTCGTAATACGCTGCTGCCGACAACAGAGATTATGGAGAGAATCGGATTCCGGGATGATGCTCATTTCATCCGCCATTTCCGCAAATACTCTGGATATTCACCTGCGGAATACAGGAATAAGTACTGCTGGATGCTTAACAGTCACAACTGACCACCCCATCACTCCTGCCGATTTGCAGGAAGGGCCTGCCGATTCTCAGTACACAGCTTCATGTGCCGCCTGCTAGACTCTGGATAAGCCTTACTAATCCATATAGAAAGCGGGAGATATCGGTATGAAAATGGTCAAAGGACTTATCTTGGCGCTGTTCCTTGCTCTGCTTGTAGAGCCCCTTGCGGTGGCTTCAGCAGCAAAGGACCGCTCCACTTCTTCAACCATGAAAGTGAATTTCTACAGCAATGCGCTTCAGAAAAAAATGCACCTTAACGTCTACCTGCCTCCGAATTATGAGGCTCAAAGAAATTATCCGGTGCTCTATGTGCTTCATTCTTATAAGCTGAATGAAGACCATTGGTGGAATAATCTAAAGATCACAGAGAAGGCCGATGAGCTGATTGCAAGCGGCAAGATCGAACCTCTGATTATTGTAGCCCCAATGATTGATAACAGCTTTGGCGTGAACTCGGCGGAGCTGACCGGTACAGTTCCCGAGAGCGGTAAGCCCGAAGATGAGGGCGTTCTTTACAAAGGAAAGTACGAGGATTATATCACTCAGGATGTGGTCAACTATGTCGACACGCATTTCAAGACGATAAAATCCCGCAGCAGCCGTTATCTGGGCGGAACCTCCATGGGCGGATTCGCTGCCCTGCACATTGGTTTCTCTCATCCCGAATTGTATGGTAAGGTAGGCGGTCATTCCCCGGCGCTGTTCGTTGGCCCTATGTGGGATGTGCTGGAGAAACTCATCTATCCGACTGAAGCTGTCCGCAAGAAGAACGATCCTATTCTCCTTGCCGGAACACAGAAGCTGAACAAGCAGCGGATCTACCTTGATATGGGGGATAAGGATGATTTTCTTGGACCTTTGAAGACACTGGATCAGGTATTGGCCAAACGTCCGACCAAATCCTATGAGCTGCATGTGAATCCAGGCGGGAAGCATGATGATGCCTACTGGAGCAGCCAGATGGAGAATTACCTGCTTTTCTATGCGGGGTTTGATCAGGACTGATCAAGAAAATGTGCATATGCATATGAAGTAAGAACGATATTAGACAATGTTACATTTTGAAAAGAGGGCGTCATGCAATCCTACCTCCCGGTTGCATGACGCCCTCTTTATGCTTATGTTATAGCGGCTTTGACTAGCAGCAGCTCAATCGCTCGCTTTCTGGACTCTTATATTGGAATCCTCGTCAGCCTCTATTTGTAATCAGTCCGCCCATTTCTCATAAGAACTAATCACTTCGCGCGCGGAGTCAGGAATTGGAGTGCTCTTGCCACTCTTCGTATCTATCAATACAATGGCTCCGCGCCCAGCTGCCTTCAGCTCGTCATCCGCAACCAGGGCGTACTCAATATCGATAGACGAACGGCCGAGCCTTGCCACCCTGATGTGCAGCTTGAGCGGATCACGTAAATAGATCTGTGCCAGGTACTGGCATTCCAGATCAGCAACGACGGATACCCGTTCTTCACTGAACAGGTCGTCCGTTAATCCCAAATTCTCGAAATATTCAATCCGCCCTTGTTCAAAATACATGAAATAGCTCACATTGTTCACATGTCCCAGCAGATCCGTTTCGCAATAGCGAACCTTAATCGGGATGGAAAATTGAAATTGACTGAGCCAGCTCTGCGGATCAGGCTGTACAAAGGATTCTTTTCGCATAGGTAGACCTCTCTTTATCATCATCATTGTAAACGTCTCTTCTGACACAGAAATAGGAACATTCCACTACCACAAGGAACGTTCCTTATCCAACTTGAATTTCTATTTATCCATGACCGTGAACATCCCAGTCATGCCTGGAGAATAGTCCCTGAACCCGTACTTCTCATAGAACTTCTCCTTGCCTTCCGAAGCGAATAATCCAATAAAGGCACTTCCATCAGGGCACCTCGATGTCTCGATGAAAGCCAGGAGCTGTTCCAGAATAAGGCTGCCCACACCAGAGACCTGGTACTCCGGCAGAACAGCAACATCCTGAATATAGAAGTACATCGCCCCATCGCCAACAATCCGGCCCATACCGACCGTGATGCCTTGGTGAACGGCGACTACACCATATACCGAGCCCGCAATCGAGGCCTCCGTCATCCTGGTATTCACTTCTCCCCAGCCTACGGATTCCCATAGAAGTTGATGTTCTTCGACTGTTGGCAATCTTTCTATAATCTCATATTTATTCATTGTCATATTGGGTGACCACCTTTAATCATATTTAAGGGTGGCTGTATCCTCTGAGACAACCACCATGGTTATTTGCTGGATGCAAATGTCAGCTCCATGTCGTTCATCTCCTCTCATCTATTCACTGATTATCATAGTACGGATTTCATGATTTGGATAGATAGCTTGATAGTTAGATAGTTAGAAAGGTAGGTAGCAGATCAGTATCCAATGGTGCTCCGTGCGACGCTCCACAAACGGAAGGTTGCTCCCCTCGCTGTTGTTTCCAGATTTGTTGAAATAGTTCTAGCGGTGTAAATCTGGAAACAAAGGCGACCGCTGCCGCTTGTCCGCAATCCTTCCGTTCGTTCCGCTACTTTCAGCAATGATCGGGTATCATGAACAGTTCTCACTCTCTCATCTTACTATTATATAAGTTGAATTTAAGAATTACTCATAGGCAAGAGTGTGAAATGATTCTGGAGAAGCGGAGCGTTCGCCTTTGTGATCAGACTTCTACCTATAAAATTTAAATAAGAAGTCTGAGAACAACAGCGATCGTAGGAACATTTCATACGGCTGACTAGCATGTAAATCAGTAGTTCAACTTATATAAATTAATTATATTTTTTGTAGTTTATAGATCTAAATATAATTGTTAGCCCAAAAAACACCACGCTTATAAAGCCAATCAAATTCAATATTTGCAAGATCACATGGACAACTTCACCTACTTCAATTATAGAATTGTGTACAAACGTCAAATTTTCAGGAACAAACAACAATAGAAATCCAACGATGAACCCTCTTAAAAGGGCATAATCTACCTTAGTCATTTTGACATCTCCTTTGTATCTTATTAAGGTTGAGGTATTTTTTTACATATTAATCTATTTTGACCCTATCGTCGCGGCGAATTGCACAATAAAAGACTTAAAAAGCCCAGGCCTACACCAGCCTGAGCTTCTATATCAGTTGAATTTATGAATTACCCCTGGGCTTACTTCACAGGAATATATTCATCCTTGAAGAGCCCCATCAGGATATTGTCATAATACTGTCCTTCGAAATACAGGTCTTCCCGAATGATCCCTTCTTGGACAAAGCCTAACTTCTCATAAGTCTTAATGGCTCTCTCGTTGTATGCATACACATTGATATTGATCTTACGAAGGTTAAGCGTATCAAACATATAGGGAATGATAAGATGCAGAGCTTCACTTCCATATCCATGGCTCATATACGCCTCATCGGTAATCGCAATACGGAAGCTGCCTTTTCTCTCCCGGTGATCCACATCCAGAACGGCGAGGTCGCCAATTACTTTGAAGTCGGACTTAAGGCAAATGAGGAGATCCATCCGGCTGTCATCCAGACTCCATCTCTCAATGGCCTGTTCCAGCTGCTTCCTGGTGTAGAAAGAGGTGGTTCCGGTAAGCTTCCGAATCACTGGATTTGACACGGCTCGCAGCAGATAATCCACATCGGTCTCCGCGATCCTCCGAAGGAAGATTCTTTTCCCATCCAAATATTTAAGCGCTTTAAGATCTTCAGCCATAATCTGCTCCCTTTCTATGTGTCATGTATTCATTGCATAGGGCCCAGCCCTGCATGGGAGATGACCGGTCTTAACGAGGCTTCATCAGCTAAGATGAACTGGAAGCCCCGTACAATCCTTCCTGGCCGGCTAAAAATTGTAGATTCGGCTGTATTTCTCCTCTAAATAATTCACCAGGTAATCCGCCTTCAAATCTTCTCCCGTAACTTTACGGATTAATTGCTCAGGCGTGTACAGCTTACCGTGGCGGTGAACGTTCTCCTTCAGCCAAGCTTGAATGCCCGCAAAGTTACCTGCTTCAATCTGGGAATAGAAGTCCGGCAGCTCCCGTACAATCGTGTTCAGCAGCTGTGCAGCGTACAAATTACCGAGAGAATAGGAAGGGAAGTAGCCAAAGCCGCCAAAGGACCAGTGCACATCCTGCAGCACACCTTCCGTATCCGTAGCCGGGGTAATGCCCAGATAATCCCGCATCTTCTGGTTCCAGACAGCTGGCAGGTCCTTGACTTCAAGCTCTCCGCCGATGACTGCCTTCTCAATCTCATATCGAAGCATGATGTGAAGGTTATACGTCAGCTCATCCGCTTCCACACGAATCATTGTTGGCTGTACGGTGTTCACCGCTCTGTAAAAGTCCTGCTGGCTAACGTGCCCCAGCTGCTGCGGGAAGTGCTCCTGGATCTTTGGATAAAAGAACGTCCAGAACTGTTCACTGCGGCCGACCATATTCTCCAGGAATCTTGACTGGGATTCATGAATTCCAAAGGATGCACCTGTAGACAAGGCTGTGCCTTCTAGGCGCGGATCAATATTTTGCTCATAGATGCCGTGTCCGGCTTCGTGGATCGTCCCGAACACCGCAGAACGCACATTGTCCTTAAGGTATCTTGTCGTAATCCGCACATCGCCGGTATTCATTGTCTGGGCGAACGGATGAACCGTCTCGTCAAGCCGGCCGGCCTGCATATCGAAGCCGATAATAGGCAGGAAGTAGGTATTGAACTTATTCTGCTGCTCCACATCGTAATCCTGCTCAAAAATTTCGGTAGACGGCTTACTGCCTGAGTTCTTAATTCTCTCAAGCAGGGCAACACTCGTCTCTCTCAGCTTGGCGAACAGTGGGTCCAGTACGGCAACACTTAGGCCTGGTTCATATTGATGAAGCAGTGCATCATAAGGATGCTGTTCATATCCGTAAATCTCAGCAACTTTCCGATTATAATCAACGATCTTCTCCAGGAAGGGCTGGAACACACTGAAATTATTCGTCTCTCTCGCCTCTTCCCAGGCATCATTCGCCTTGGCGGTAAGGACGACATAATCGCGGTACATCTCTTCAGGAATCTTCCTTGAACGGTTGTATTCCTCTAATCGTTCCCGGATCTGCGCCTGCGTAATCTCATCCAGCTGCTCATACACGTCATCCGCGGATAAAATATGTAGAAGTTCTCCCATCTCCTGTGAGACGGATAACTTGAATTCCTCCGTTCTAAAGGTACCAATCGCTTTCGCGAATATGCCTCTGCCCTTCTTGGGAGCAGTTACCTTCTGATCCCACTCAAGCAGACCCCCAATCATGACAAAATGGGCAATCTTCTCTTCTAAAGCTTTATACCTTTCCACAGCCAATTGAATCTTGGGGTCAAGAGTTTTAGATTCCATACGATAAGCCTCCCATAAGCAAATATTTTTTATTCCTGTACGTTAAAATAGACTGAATAGTTTATTTTATTAAATCACATTTTTTTCCTGCTTTCAAACGAAATCTAGTCTCTCCTTTATGCAAAAAACCTACTCCCGGGAAGTCCGGCAATAGGCTTAGTCGGCGTTATCTTGTTCTTCTCAACTTAAATAGGCAAGAAACATTTGTTTCATTTGGGTTAGTGCGGCTTCATAAGGATATTCAGGGTCTGTAACTACATTGATGGATGCCCCATCAATCATCCCCCAGAACGTATGAGCCAGAATTGCTGCATCCAGGCTGGCCTGGATCTCTCCCCGGCCTTGCCCGTCCGTTATAATATCCCCGATCAGGTTAATGAACAACTCCTGTCTTCGCTTCTTCAGAAAGCTTGCAATCTTCTCGTCCCGGCAGGACTGCAGCCGAAATTCATAATACACCTGAAACAGCGCCTTCTCGGCCTGGTCCTGGTGAGCATTGCTGAGGTAAGTATCGAATAAGAAAGACAATTTATCTATAGAGGTAGGCAGCTGTTGAAGCTGTTCTTTTACAACACTTTGTAGGTTTGAAGTATTCTCATTCACTGCTTCGAAATAAATCTCATCCTTGGATCTAAAATAGTTATAGATAGCCCCTTTGCTGAGCCCCGATTGCTCCACAATATCATCCATCGTAGCCTGCTGGTAGCCCTTCTTGGCGAAGCAGATCAGAGCGCTGGATAGAATATCCTGCTTCTTCCGCATTTTATAATCCTCCGACACTACTGGCGCCACATGCAGCAACCTCCTTCTGGTCTTGATCCGTTCTTTGCGTCTCGAGTTCAAATTTAGCATATATATCCTGAGTGTACAATTGCGCTGCCCTAACGTTTATTCATTCTGCTATATGTATTGGGCTTTTCCCCTTAAAATAAATAGAAGTTTCATGTTCGTGAACCGGATGCAGACCTTACGCATCTAATTAGTAGATTTCAATACAGGAGGTTTAACAATGTGCAGGAGTTAGAACAGGATATTATACTTGCCAGAAAAGGCAACAAGGAAGCTTTTGTCCGGCTTATCAAGGCCAATGAATTAAGTCTCTATAACGTTGCGAGGTCTATCTTGAAACAGGATGAGAACTGTGCCGATGCCATTCAAGAGACCATACTGAAGGCGTATCGCTCCATTCACACGCTGAAAGAGCCTGCCTTCTTCAAAACATGGATGTTCCGAATTTTAATTAATGAATGTAATACCATACTTCGCAGGGAGAAGAAGGTTATTGTATCGGATAAATTACTCATAGACTCTTCTTCAATGGATCGTTACGGGAATATTGACCTTCAAAAAGCAATTGAGCAGCTGGAGGAAACACTCAGACTAGTGGTTACACTTCACTACTACGAGGATATCTCCCTGAAAGGAATATCTGAAATTCTTGGTACACCTGAAGGAACAGTTAAATCCCGTCTACATCGGGCTAGACAGATTCTTGCGGAATTTTTAGAAGGAACGAAGGAGAGGAAGGTTGGATATGAATCCTATTAATTTGGATGCTGAACTTATGAAGGTTACCGGCGAACAGAAGGACAAGCTGCCGGAAGTAGTTCTCGAACGGATCAACTCTACGCTTGAATTACTGCCCGAACAGCCTGCAGTGCGAAGATGGCGTAAGCCGCTAGTTATAAGCTCTACAGCAGCTGCTCTCATATTGATATGCGGCCTTGGCTCAGCCTTCGTCTCACCAGCAATGGCCTCTGCGCTCAAGCAGATTCCAGGTATACAGAAAGTGTTCGAGATTGCCGGGGACTTTGGCCTTAAGACGGCAGATGAGCAGGGATTGACGACTACCATTGCGCAGCGAATTACGGATCAAGGAATTTCACTTGAGCTGTCTGAAGTCATATATGACGGATCGAGACTCACATTGGGATATATCCAAAAGTCTCCTAAAGGTATCCAGGAAGTAAGACAAGTTAAGTATGCGATTGATGGGAAGTCAGTATCTTTTCCTGGTAGCGGGACAGGTAACCGGTTAGATGATCATACCTACGCCGGTGTCATTAATTTAACGCCCGATGAGAAGCTGCCTGAGCAGTTTGAGCTAACCATGAGCGTGTCCAAGATCGGAGATACAACTGGGTCGTGGAACTTCAGCTTCCCCGTTAAGAGAACGGATTCGAGCAACAAGGTAGTCATTCCTATGATCTCCAAGACCTCGGGTAATGTCACACTTACGATCAAAAAAATACTGTTCACACCAAGCACCACCGAGCTGGACGTAGAGGTGAAGCGGCCTGTTAGCAGTGATGTAATGACGTTTACGGTAACCGACGACAAAGGAGTCGTTCTTCAGCCTCACAGTGGAAGCGGAGGCGGACGTACTGAGAATGGGGTAGAAATAACCCAGTTCAAGCAATTGTTCGGACCGGCGCAGGGAATACCACAATCCGTCACCATTAGTCCGGCTAATGATTTAAGTCAAGCCCCAGTGCCAGATAAAGAAACACGCGTACTCTTGGACCGAGCCCCGAGTGAAGATCATACCCTTATCTTGTCACAGGGTGATATCGGTCAGCTTAAAGTCTACCAAGTACAGTTCCTTAAAGACAAAACCCTTGTCTATTATCAAACCGAAGGTGCGGATCCATATACGCAATCAATTCAGTTATGGATTGAGGATAATTCGGGTGCAAAGTATATGCTGCATGATAAAGCTCCTGAGCTGATTAACCCTGTTCAATATAAATTCGTACGGGAATACCCAGCCTTCCGGCCAGACCAAAGACTTATGCTTGTTACTAGACAACTGCCCAAGCCAATCCATAACAAAGATCTTGAGATTACCGTCCCTATTACTCCATAAAAGATTTAAATCCCCTGTGAACGAATTATCCCCGTTATCCCGAGGCGTTACCTACACAAAGAAAGACAGTAAGTCTCTACATTTAAGAGGCTTACTGTCTTTGCTATTAATGCGGTTTCCGCGTAGATTATTGCATCAGTGTGCGCACTAATTAGTAATTCCTTTGGGTCTTGTTAATGTATGTGAATACTCCACCAAATAAGCTTAAAGTAACTATAAAATATAACAATATATCAGGCAGGTATTTGGTCGAAACTATCTCTAATAAGTTTAGAACTATTAACAAAATTATACCTAAATACATCATGTTATACAGAGTACTATTGGTTTTATATTGAATTCCCCTACCTCTTTCATCTTGTCCTTCCCTGCTTGACTGGAATCTAATCACATACATCTGACAAACAAATATCACAACAACGAATAGAACTTTTAACCAAAACATATCATCACTCCTCCCCATAATCAAAAACTTCGGTTAACGGCTTCTCGAATGCATTTGAGATTTTAAAAGCGAGAATTAGGGAAGGATTATATTTGTTCTTCTCAAGGGTAGCAATGGTTTGACGACTGACTCCAACTCGATTTGCAAGTTGTTCTTGAGTCCATCCCTTTTCTGCACGGAACACCACTAATTTGTTGGATAACAACAGAACCACCTCTACCATTATTGTAAAATATTTCATGTGTTTTGTAAACTATTTCTTACAATTTACGAAGATTCCTTTTGCCTGTATCTGGTTCACACCTACTTCCTCGAACAGGAAATGCGTGAGCATCCTACTTCTGCAAATGAGCAGGATTTCTTGTCCCAATCCTAGTTCAATTCCAGCCACAATAAAAAAAGCGTGAAGTCCCCTTATGGAACTAAACGCTTAATTGTACTTCACGCTTCAACTCTACTTCCCAATTTCTTCGACTCCCGATCCCCGCTCAACCATGGAATCACCAGATGTTAATCCGTCAGCTTCTAGCTTTGCTGGACAGTCTAATTTTCCTACCGCCGCCAGGATGCTCCTCATCCATATCTAAGATCAGATCCGGTTCCTCCTCAATCAAATCCATAACAGGCGTGATCTGATTGGATTTAAAGAGATCAATCATATCAATTAGCTCGGATCGGTCTATTAATCTTACCCCGTTGTAGCCAGCCAGGATCTCGCAAGCCTCGGTATACCGGCTTGAAGCAATCACAATGGACTTACTGGCTCCGTAATATCTCATAGAGCTGTAGATTTCCTGAACGGCGCTGAGTCCCACCGGATTCGACTCCGCATAACGCTTGGCCTGAATCACATTTCGTTCCCCGTCCCGATCGGTGAAGACCAGATCTGCTCCAAAATCACGGCTGCTGACCGTCTTGTAAGCATCCTCATATCCAAGGGCAAGGAACAAGCGGTACAAATACTCTTCGAATTCCTTACCGTCTTCCATACGATCTATATCCTTAATACTCACCTTCATGGGATCTATAATCCCTTTGCGGGTATATATGCTTCTTCTCTTCAGCAGCAGGCGGATTACAAATCCGACCAGGATCACCGCAAGCAGAGCAGCCAAATACAACTCCATTGAACCGAACATCTCTCTCCCCCTACCCGTTAACCCATCAAGAATGTTGATGTTGTTCATTTACTCTGTTCCCACGCCGCTCTATGTATAGGCTTAAGGCTGCACCAGCGCAGCCAAACAAGGCAAGAACAGACGCAAGCCATGGCACGTGAGGCAGGCCAGCATAAGTAATCACCAGCCCTCCCAGATAAGCACCGCCGGCATTGCCCAAATTCAGGGCCGAGTGGCTTGAAGTAGAAGCAAGGAGGGGCGCGCTATGAGCAAGATTCAGAATACGGACCTGCACCCCCGGCATGATGCCAAAGGCCGCAACTCCCCAGACGAACATGGTAATTACAGCAAGAAGCGCATAGTTCAGCATAACCGATAATACAGCCAGAATTACTCCCAGCACCGCAAAGTTAGCGATCATGGCAGGCATCAGCTTCCAATCCGCCAATTTCCCGCCAAGCAGGTTGCCCAAGGTGACCCCCGTACCGAATAACACCAGAATCCAGGTCACCTCATGCTCCTTATACCCGCTAATCGTCTCAAGCGCCGGAGTCAGATAAGTGAACATCGAGAACAGACTTGCACATCCAAATGCTCCCGTAAGCAGCATCAGCAGCACCTGCGGATTCACCAGGCTCCGGAATTCTTGTGCCAGGCTTGTAGGCCCATCCTGACGGATCTGCGGAATGAACCGTATGATTCCAAGCAGTGACAGGAATCCGAGCAGGGTAATGGCACCGAATGAAGATCTCCAGCCGAGCTGCTGGCCTATGAAGGTACCGAAGGGCACCCCAATGATATTCGCTATGGTAAGTCCGGCCAGAACCATGGATACGGCACCCGCCCGCTTATCCGGCCGAACCAGCCTGGAGGCCATCAATGAGCCCACACCTAGAAAAGTCCCGTGAGCCAGCGCAGTCATAATTCGGGCAGCAATCAAGAGGGTATAAGTCGGCGCGGCCACAGATAAAGCATTGCCGGCGATGAATATGGCCATCAGCAGCACAAGCAATTTCTTCTGCGGCATCCGGTGCGTCAGCACAGTCAGCAGTGGAGCTCCAACGGCAACACCAAGCGCATAGCTGGTGATGAGCTGGCCGGCTTCCGGGATTGTCACCCCCAGGTCATGTGCTACATTGGGCAGAAGTCCCATAATGATGAACTCGGTCATGCCAATAGCAAATGCACCTAGAGTTAGACATAACAATGATAGCGGAAATCTATCCTTTTGCGGGGACGATTCCTGCATGGGCTGTGCAGTCAAATTCATGCTGTCTCTCCTTCTCCTAGCGGATCTCTATCTTTCACAAGCATATCATTATCGTCAAGAGTATGAGTCAGCTGGACAGACCCTAAGCACTCATACCTGAAACCCGGTGTCTAGTAAGTACAAATGAATAAGAAAGACCCGTATTCCGGTGAACGGAACACGGGTGCTGAGCGAAGAAGACAGCCCTTATCGTAACAAGTTTTTTGACACATTAGGCTGCCGTTAAGTTCAATTCATCTAAAATCCGATCTTAATGCTATCTCCTTCGGCCGCTACGCCCGGGGACCGAGTAAGAGAGAGCTTCTGCTCAGCTGAGAATCCAATCGTCTCCCCGTCTCTCAGCGTCACATTATTCTCTATGATGAAGCTTACAATTACAGTAATGAATTCAAATACATCACCAGCACTTTGACTGGAGTTCACAATCTCAACCTCGTCCTTGCCAAAATTGCGGAGTCCCACTGTATATGCACCCACACCGTGCTCATTCTGATACATTCCGATAAATACCCAGAGCACCACAGGAAGGGTATCTTCCTTCAGGGATTGCGCCAGATCCACGTACTGCCCCGCTTCCATGACGAGAGGTGCCGTATACATGGCAATCGCAGATTCCGTCTGCAGCAGCGAGCTTGCCACCTTGGTGAAGAGCTTGTGTCCCTCTATGGCATCCTCAGCGCCCAGAACGGATACAATGATATGCGCCTTGTGGGTTGACACGACCTGCTCCGCTTCTCTCCACAGGAAGTTATATTTACAATTCTCCTCGACCTCACGGTTAGGAATCACCGCCGGTATATACCCGCAGGCGACATTCATGCCGTCCACCTCGAACACGAGACTTTCCCGCTCCGTCTGCTCCCCCGTCTCAATTCCCCAGTGCTCATTCAAATTTGCGATACATGAATCAAAGTCATATTGCTGTCTGTCCAGCAGCACAAATCCAACAATAGGACCTGAACTTGCCTCTCCTGATGGAGCTGATGATTCCTCTTTCCTGCCGCGCAGCTTATCGAACAAACCCATAATTCGACTCCTCCTCTGTACTCAAAAAAACACCCCCGGCATCGCCCTTCACGGCTGCCAGAGGTGTCCATCGCTTCGCTTCTGAATCGCTTAGCCGTATACTACGTTGAATGCCTCTTCCACATGGGTCAGGATCGTATCCCAGTCCGCATCCGGCGTCTTGGTAATCGTGACGAAGTCATTAACCGCGAACAAGTTATCAATCCCCTCAATGCTAAGCAGCGCCTTAGCCAGCGGATGATCTGTGGCATCTCCTCTTTTCAGGGAAGTGCTTCTTGGTCCTTCAAATAACTGCTCACTCGTACTGATCTTGATCGAATTCGGATTAGGTGTATATTGAACATCAATCTCCATAGATTCTCAGGTCACTCCTGTCCCTTAAGCGTACTTGCTCGTCCGAAGCGATGCCCACTTGTCCTCAAGCCATGCATCAAATTCATCGCCTTTGTTGCCTTCATAGATATCATACACATCTATTCTCATCTTCTTAAGCTTTTCTTTGAATTCCTCATAGGTGTGCTCTTTCGGCAGGCTCTTCTTGATTCTAAGCAGCAGCTTCGTAATTCCCGGAACCAGATCCCCTGGCTCGCGCTTAGGAATCGGCACATTCTCCCCAAGTCCTTTGAGCTGACGCTGTGCGGCTTCCTGTACCTTGAGTACGGGATCATTCTTCAAAATGCCTTTAAGGACGCCGATCGCTTGTTGATGATTAAGCTTACCCAGTTCTTCTACAGCTTCCAGACGTGCTCTCCAATCAGACGTACGGTTGGCAGCCTTCTTGAGTTCATCGTAATTCTCAGGCAATTCGCTGTGCAGTTCTTCGTTATTCACACGGACCTAACTCCTTTGTTTGCTGTGATCTGTAAGTCTCTATTATATAACTACTTGGGGGTCCCTGGATACTTCAACTTCAGCATTGCCTTCATTTTGCCCATAAAAACATGTGTCAGACCCGATTCTTCTCCATCCAGTCCGTCGCCCAGTCCACCAGGGATCTTTGTCTGATTAACCGAACCTCCGCATTGCCAACCTTATGGACCTTAACTTGATGGGCCTCATCATATTCCTTCCCGATTCTGACGAAATCCACATCGTCTACAGCTTGCGTGTTATAAGTTACCCACTTCCGCTGTCCATCTACCAGAATAGCACTGCTCTCATCCGCGAATTTCTTGGAAGGGAAGTCTGCCCTCGTCTCAGCCAGATGCAAGGAGGTATTCTTGTCGTATCCAACCCCGATCAGCAGCACATACCCATCCAGCTTATACAATTTATCCACAGGCGAGTTCTCTCCAAAAATATTGCTAAGATCATGCTCCTCCGTTATGTAATCCGCATACTTCCCTACCGCGGCAATGGACCGCGCCGGGTGATCCGTTCTCCGGGCTCCAGGCCATTTCCGGAACATTTCAGCGACAACTCCCATACCGATAGCCGGGGTGATCTCTTTATCATAGGCAGGCCAGTGCTCCCGTAGAATCGGCCACCATTCCTGAGGCTCTTCCCAGTGTACACCTGTGGACGGGTCCAGGTTCTTCCATGTCTGTGACGGCATCATCAGAGTTCCTTCCTCCCCAACGATTTCGAGTAGAGCTCTGATTAAGGTCTCGGCGCCACCTACAACGAACCCCAGACTCTTTAGCGAGGTGTGCACGAAGATCGTCTGCCCAGGCGCCACTCCGCAATTCTTAAACTGCTGGATCAGATCCTCCTTGGTTAATATAACTCTTGTCTCATTAGAATTCATCATGGTCATCCTCCTATTATAGGTAAAAATAAAACAACCCCGCAGCAGCTGCGGGGTTGTTGTCCTTCAAGTGACAATTCATTGCCCTTAAATTGGTTCTTCTTCATATGTCGAGTAGAATTCACCAATCCGTATAGCAACATCATACAAAGATTGGAATTTAATTTCAACAAAAAAACGTTCTTGTAAATGAAATAATTTACAACTTCCGACTTAGTGACCGTTTTGTCCCGAAATCCCTTTTTCCATGTACACTTCCATATTTGCTACAGACAAAGGCGGGCTGTAATAATAACCCTGTCCAAGATTGCAGGCATTTTGAATAAGGAAATCCACCTGCTCCTTCTTCTCGATCCCCTCCGCAATAACATTGAAGTTCAGATTGATCCCCATATCAATAATGGTCTTCACCATGGCTCCTTGATTGGAGTGATAAATAATATCGTCGACGAAAGATTTATCAATCTTGATCTTATCAATTGGAAGATGCTTCAGGATACTCAGGGAGGAGTAGCCTGTTCCAAAGTCATCTATCGATATCTTAACCCCGATCAGTCTGAGCAATCTGAGGATCAGCGTCGACTTCTCGATATTTTGCACAATACTTTCGGTAATTTCGAGTTCCAGATACTGAGGGTCCAGACGGGTCTCATTCAGCACGTCAGTGATGGAATCAACGAAATTCTCATCTTCCATCTGCCGAACTGAAATATTCACAGCTACAGGAATAGCAGGATACCCTTGATCCTGCCAGGCTTTGTTCTGCATGCAGGCCGTTCGCATCACCCATTTTCCCAAGGGAACGATCAGGCCTGTCTCTTCAGCCAGCGGAATGAATTCGAGCGGAGAGATCATGCCATAATACGGATGCCTCCAGCGCAGCAGGGCTTCAATCCCGACAAGCTTCCCGGTAGAGAGCTCCACCTGCGGCTGATAGTAGATCATCATCTCATCCTGCTCAATCGCCCTCCGCAGCCCATTTTCCAGCTCCATCTTGCGAGTCGATAACCCGTTCAGATCTGAGGAGTAGAACTGGTAATTGTTCTTTCCGCGTTCCTTGGCCAGGTACATAGCTGTATCGGCATGCTTGATCAACGTCTCTTCATCCACCCCGTCCGCTGGATACATACTGATCCCGATACTGGCTGTAACAAAGTATTCCTGTTGGTTGATCTCAATAGGTCTTGAGCATTCGACGAGCAGCTGCTTAGCAATCCGGGTCACCTTCTCTTTGCTGCAGTTCTCCAGCAGGATAATGAATTCGTCTCCACCTTGCCTTGAGACCAGACCTTCCCCTTGAACCGCTTCCTCCAGTCTTTTGGCCACCTTCTGAAGAAGCAGATCGCCAACCATATGACCTTTGGTATCATTAATGATCTTGAACCGGTCCAAATCCAGGAAGAGCACGGCCAGCATTTCACTCTTTGCTTGATTCAAGATATGATTCAGCTGCTCTCTGAGCTTATATCGGTTCGGAAGTTCCGTTAAGGCATCATAATAGGCCATGAACTCAACCATCTTCTCGGATTCCTTGCGGAGTGAAATATCACTGCCTACGACCTGGATCGCAGATCTCCCTTCAAAAAGAATCGGGCTCGCCGACAGCTCTACATGGGTGCTCTTCCCATCAATACGGTTCACTTCAAATTCAATCGTCCGCCTCTTAACACCGCGGCCTTTACTTTCTTCCTTGATATTGATCTCTTCGAGTACCTCCGACGGAAAGAACCTCTCTATAGGCTGACCAATCAGCTCGGATGGACAGGATTCTCCTATAAGGACACAACCGGATTTGTTGATGTAATCAATCCGTCCTTTGCTAATTACAGCGATAAGATCCGGTGACATTTCCACCAGGCTTTGATAACGATCCTTGCTTTCCATAAGATCGGTGATATCGAGAATGACACTTGTGAAGTCCACCATGTTGCCCTTCTGATCCATCTTCGGTATTCCCCGGTCCTGAATCCAGCGCACCTCTCCATCCGGGCGAACGATTCTGTACTTACTGGTGACCGTCTCCCCTTTGGCTGTCCTGGATAACCGGTCTGTAAGCACAGCCATATCCTCAGGAACAATAACCTGCATCCAAAAGGTCTTGTCATTATAAAAGGAACTGAGTGGATAACCATACAGCTTCTCAATTCCCGGTGTAATGAGTAATGAGTCCTCTTTCATATCGTGATACCAAACAGCCACATCCAGGGTCTCAAAAATGTTATTCAGCCTTTGATTATTCACCATTAGCTCGTCTTTGGTCATGCTTACTTCTTTAAGCATGGAGAAGAAGCCATACAGCGTAAATAACATTATAATGATGTGCAGAGACATATACACGGTCCGATTTAATGAATCCAGAAAAATATCAAATAAGGAACCCGTTATAATTAGAAAGACAAAAATCAGAACCCACTTATTTTTTAGCATGCCGCCAATTACTTTCATGCTCTGTTCACTCCTAGCTGGTGATGCAAATAATTCATTAGATGATATATCGGTCAGGGAGATTCTACTTTTTATCTATAAAATTTGGAATTGAGCCCGGGCTCACTATTTACATTCCTAAGGATCTGCTCCCATTCCCCCGTCTATTTCGCCCATTAACCTCACGATTCCCGCTGCCTTTCGCTCATTATGTAATTCTGGATCTGGCTTATAAGTTGAACTACTCATTTACATGCTAGTCAGCCGTATGAAATGTTCCTACGATCGCTGTTGTTCCCAAACTTCTTAATTGAATTTTTATAGGTAGAAGTCTGATCACAAAGCTTATGCTTCCGATGCAGCTTTCTTACAGAAAGCTTGTAGGCGAACGCTCCGCTTCTCCAGAATCATTTCACACTCTTGCCTATAAGTAATTCTTAAATTCAACTTATATAGTTACTCCTGTTATAAACAAAAAAATTTAGAGCAGTGGATTGTATTCTGTCACAAAACCATACCCTGCTTCGCCTTATAAGTAATCATAACCATTGAGGGGGAGTAACCTTGTTGATGAACAAATACGATACAGCTGTTATTGGTGGAGGATTGGCCGGATTCATCGCTGCCATTAATTTAGCACAGAGCGGGCAATCTGTAGCTTTGATCGAGAAATCGGGACGCTGGGGTGGACGCGCAATTACAAATAAGAAGAATCAAGTGTATCTCAACCTGGGCGGGCATGCTTTGTACCAAGCCGGGGAAGCTTATTCCATCCTGCGGAAGCTTGGAGTGAGTCTGGAAGGAGGCAAGCCAGCCTCCCATATTCATGCGATCTGGAATAATCAGACCATCCCGCTTCTCGCAGGGCCGGCCAGTCTCTTATCCTCCAAGCTTCTCACCTGGTCTAACAAAATAAACCTTATGCGACTTATGATGAAGATCAAACAGCTTAACCCGAATCAGATGGGGCCTGGCAGCTTAAGAGCATGGGCAGAGCAGGAGATCAAAGACCCGATGGTAAGACATATCTTCTATGCCCTATGCCGGACCTCTACCTATACACACGCTCCGGATTATCAGCTCGCAGGTCCCGCTCTGGCTCAGGTTCAGCGTGGATTACAAGGTGTCCTGTACCTGAATAACGGTTGGCAGACGATCATAGATCAGCTTAAAGTCAAAGCAGAGCAAGCAGGAGTTCACCTTGTCAGTGGCAAATCTGTAACAGAGATCGTTCATGAACAAGGCAAAGTTCGCAGCGTTGCTCTTGAGGGAGGAGATTCGCTGGAGGTTCATCATGTGGTCAGCACGGCTTCCCCGTCAGAGGTATATAAGCTTGTTCGCGGCGCGGAACATACGGAATTGAAACACTGGAAGGAAAAAGCCCGTCCCGTGGTAGCTGCTTGTCTTGACGTCGGACTGAAGAAGCTTCCCAATACGGAGCGGGAGTTCGCCATCGGACTGGATCAGCCCGTATTTATCTCCCACCATACCGCTCATGCCAGATTAAGCGATGACGGGTCACGGGTCGTGCATCTTGTAAAGTATATTGGACAAGAAGAAAGTGACCCGGTCACAGATGAACAGATCCTGACTGCGGCTATGAGCCTGATTCAACCCGGCTGGGAACAGGAAGTGGTGACGCAAAGATTCCTGCCGAGAATAACCGTGACCCATAACTATCATCATGTGGGTCAACCAGAGAGCTTTGCAGGACCGGCTGTACCTGAAATCCAGGGCTTGTTCGTAGCAGGTGATTGGGTTAGTCAGGGCGAAATGCTTGCTGATGCGTCCGCTGCAAGTGCAGTACGTGCCGCACAATCAATTATTCAAAAATCGCAGCAAGATTTAGTAGAAATCTCAGCCAGGAGGTAAGCTATATGGAATTGACCGGAACTGCGGAAGAATACGGTTCTTACAGGCCGCTGCTGATCTCCCTGGCCTATCGGATGCTGGGGAGTGTAACGGAAGCAGAGGATATCGTTCAGGAAGCATTCCTGTATGTCAACGAGACAAAGCCGGATAACATTCTTAATCCGAAGGCGTATTTATGCAAAATAGTCACCCACCGCTGTATCGATCATCTGCGTTCTGCCAGCAAGCAGCGTGAGGTCTACGTAGGACCGTGGCTGCCCGAACCGCTCGTGATGAACGAAGACACGCGCAAGGGACCCGATGAACTCTATACCCACAAGGAGTCTATCTCGACCGCCTATCTCCTTCTTCTCCAGCAGCTGTCCTGGACAGAGAGAGCGGTATTCCTGCTCAGAGAAGTGCTGCAGTATGACTATAACGAGATTGCCGATATTGTCGGGAAGAGCAGTACGAACTGCCGGCAGATCTTTCGCAGGGCCAAGAGCGCCCTTACCCGTATTCCCATAACGGATACCGATTCGGAAGAAGTAACTCCTACGGCCAAGCCGACCGTGATGGAGCAGGCATCAGACGCTGTGGAACAATTCGTGCAGGCACTTCTCTCCGGTGATGTTAACGCATTGCTTAACATCATCAAGAGCGATGCCGTCCTATACTCAGATGGAGGCGGCAAGGTCACCGCGGCTGTTCGTCCTATACACGGTGCCGGGCGCATCGCTATGTTCTTCTCCGGTCTGCTGTCCAGACCCCCTGAGGGCTTCAGCTACTCCGTTACCGGCGTGAACGGAGATATTGGGATTGTGACCTATACGAATGGCCAGCCGCTGAATGTGGTCACATTCCAAGTTCAGGAGAGGCAGATTGCCAACATTTATATTGTCGTTAATCCTGATAAGTTAAGGCATATTCCAGCCATCTGAGCTATTCTGTACTCCCGGTGATACCTCTGTCCTATAATTCAGCAAAGAGACTGACAAGGCGAGGTGTTGGCCCGAATAATTCTGGAGAAGCGCCAGCGGCGAAAGAACATTCGAAATCGCAGTACATCGTCTACCTAGATTAAAACGAGGGGACTATCCTATCGTCATCTTTGATGACTTATGTGGATAGTCCCCTTTTGAAGATAAGATGGTATTCGATTATGTTCCAACGTCAGCTTTAGGTTCTCGCTTGAACCAGATTCCCAGAACCGCGAAGGTCAGAAATACGGCTCCAAGGAAGAAAAACACACTATTGATCGAGATGTACCTCATTCCATAGCCCCCCAATACGGGTCCAAGCACGCTTCCGATGCTGTAATGTACAGACGCGATTACCCCGGTTGCCGGCAGGATGGCCTTGGGTACAATGTCAGCTGCATAAGACATCCCCAGCGAATAGAAAGAACCTACAATTCCGCCTGCCAGAGCGAACAAGAGGAACAGAATGAGCGTATGATCACCAGCAGCAGGGATCAACAGGAACAAGCCGGCTCCAAGGAAAGCACAGGTCATCAGCACAGGCTTGCGTCCGATTCGGTCACTCCATACCCCAAGCGGAAGCTGCAGGATAATGCTGCCCACTCCGAACGTCAGCAGCAGCAGTGAGATCCACTGCTTTCCAAGGTCAATACGTAGTCCATACAGCGGGAAGCTGCTGTTCATGGAAGCTTCCATAACGCCGTAGAGCAGCGGTGGAATCAGAGCGAACCAAGCGAGCCGATAGGAACGGAAGAATCGATTCTGCGCCGCTTCTCCCGCCTCTACTTGCTCTGGCATTTCATTTGGAATTCGGAGCATCAGGAGCAGGATCAGCGCATAAAGGGCACCCGAGATTAAGAATGGCACAGCTTCTCCGAATGGTAGCAGGTTAATTCCTAGCGGCCCGATACTAAAGCCGATGCCGTAGGCCATGCCATAGAGCGAGAAGAAGCGTCCGCGCTTGTCCGCAGGACTGCTGCTCAGAATCCACTGCTGTGTGGCGAAGTGAAGCGAGCTGTCACCCACTCCGACCAGCAGACGCAGGGCGAACCAGAAATACAAAGAAGAGCTGACCGGGAATAGCAGCGAGCAGCCGCTCACAAGGATCAGACCTACTACAATCACACTTTTATATCCAAATTTCACAACCGGCTTCTCTACAAAGAACATGGTGCAAAATATTCCGATATATAACGCGGCGGCGTTCATTCCGTTCAGATCTGACGATACGCCGTGCCGTTCCAGCAGAATGGAGAGCAAGGGCAGCAGCAAGCCCTGACTTGCGCCTGAGACAATAACGACCAGCAGTAGGATCACTAACCGGTAGTTCGCTGACACCGGCTTTGAAGTAGAGATTGAAGACAACAAGATAAGAGCTCCTTTACTAGCAATGTGGGTAGTGTAAGTAACTTCAGTAGGTGAGTACGTTCATACCATCCCTTAGTGTACCTGCTGTGTTAATCGGCCGTAAACCACACTGCTGGAACGCTTTACTGCGGTTGATTCCTGTATCGGATAAGTGAAAGCAATTCTTAATCAAGCCCTAATTAAGTCCACTAGAAAAAAAACCGGCACTCTTCCTAAGAAGAGTGCCGGTTCATTCCATAATTTATTTCGCAAGCAGCTTGTAGATGACCTGTGCGCTTTCAGCGCGAGTCATGAAGCCTTGCGGATCAAACTTGTGATTCTCCTTGCCCTGCACCAGTTCGAGGCTGGCAGCAGCATTCACATAAGAAGCTGCCCATGAACTGATCTTGGAAGCATCAGCGAAGGTCGCTGCGCTAGCAGCCGCGTCGGTCTTCTTGCCTTGCTTCACTTCCAGTGCGCGAATGAGCATGACTGCCATTTCCTCACGACTGATCGTGTCGTTCGGTGCAAATGTATCCTTGCTGCGGCCATTTACAATACCTGCCTTAACCGCTGCATCTACATAGGAAGCATACCATGCTCCCGGCTTCACATCGGCAAAGGCCGCGTGCTCATCTGTCTGGAGGCCAAGAGCCCGTGTCAAGAGTGCCGTGAATTCAGCCCGGCTGACATTGCTGTTCGGCTGGTACTTCGTATCTGTTACTCCAGTTACAATTTGCTTCGCTGTCAGCGATTTAATCGCCGCAGATGCCCAGTGCGATGCAGGAACATCGGCGAAGGATTTATCAATCTCGAGCGCCGCATATTTACTGAAATGCTTAACCTTTGCTGTTAATACATCTTCGTTCAATACTCCGCCTACATATTCAAGGGTACCGTTATCTGCCAAATAGTATACACCGATCAGATCTTTGTTCGGTTTCCCTGTGAGCTTGAATGATACGGTAATTGGCTCCTTGAATGTAGTTACCGGAATACGCGTTCCGTCTTTCTTAATGATACTGATTGTAAATTCATACACATCGGAGGCTTGAGATACCTTAGCTCCGTTCTTCTGTAATCCGCCAACCGTGGTATTTGCTGAGCTGCTTTCGAGTGGATTTGCTTCAAATAGAATTTGAGATCCATCCGCTTCCGCACCAGAGACCATACCCTGAATCGTGTTCAGCACTCCATTAGGAAGAGTGACGTTCAAGCTGCCTGATTTCACAACCAGATTGTTCGTTCCAAGAGCCTTAGCCGCTTGGATTGGCAGAAGTACGGACTTCTTGCCTTGAGCAATCTCAACTTCAACCTTGCCATCCTTACCATTCTTCAGACTGGACTCGTTAACTACCTGAGAATCTGAAGGCGTTGTTGGTACAGATGGGCTTGGTGTTGGGTTACTTGGTGATGGGTTGCCTGGTGTTGGGTTACCCGGTGTTGATGCTGCATCTTGCTTGATAATCACTGCCGTAAGCGGGTCAAGTGTAATGGAATTAGCGGTAAGCTTGAATCCAGATTGACTGGCGGCTGGAATTGCCTTAACCCCAGCTTCATCGCTATCTACAAGCACGCTTCCTTTGGTCAAGTCCTCGTTAAGCGTAATTGTTCTTGACTCGCTATCTCCATTCAAGAACACATAATAATTCCCTGTTCCGTCGGTTGATTTATTCTTATAACCGATAAGGACATCAGAAGACTGGCTGTCTATAGAAGGAATCAGCGTTACATTGGAATCTACCAATGATTTGTCGCCCAATCTGAAAGCGTTCGTTGATTTTCTAAGTTCAATTAGACCCGAAGTGTATTTTTGGGTTGTAGTTTGAACCGGGAATTTCTCCTTATCGGTCGCTTTCGTCCAATCAAACATATTGACAGCATCCGAAGAGTCATACGAGTCATGGACGAAATATCCAAAAGTATTACCGTCTTTATCTTTTAATTCTGTAGTTCTACCCTCGTCCTCAGGCTTCCCTGGTGCCAACCATTGCTTAGTTCGGCCATACTCCTGACCCGCATGAATAAAGGCGGTACCCTGGGAAGTTAGAACCAGCATATTCCCGAGTCGGATCCGTTTCTGGATTTCAAGCTCATTCTCCGGAATGGATGGATCCTTCTTGATTGACTGCGCGATAACATCGTGCAGAGTTAAGTTGTCGTGAGCTTCAATATAAGGTACGATATCGCCCGGATCGTCGCCCTTAACGTTGGAAGGTTCTCCTTTGATATTGTTCATAATCGTAGTGATCGAACGTGCGCCGCCCGTGATGAATCTCGGCTGACCTTCCGAACCATAGCCGGATTTCAGCTCATTGCGGAATTCATCGGAGAATACACCCATATCATCCGTCTTGTTCATCCAATCTTGGTCAGCAGCCTTGCCAACAAGATCTGGTTCCGCTTGATCTCCGCCAAATGTTCTCCATCCTTCACCGATGAAGAGTGCCTTAGGATTAATCTCTTTTGCAGCGTCAAGTGCATGCTGTACAGCCTCATATGTGGCATCACCCATCATATCCCAGCGCATTCCGTCGATTTTGTACTCCTTGAACCAGTACTTAACGGAATCCACCATCAGCTTCTCAGCCATCTTGTGATTGGTAGCGAGATTGTTGGAGAACCCGCCAATAAAGTTACCGCTTGCATCAATAAAATGATAATAATTAGGTACAATATCGTTCAAAAACTCTTTCTTCGCCATATGTGTGTACACAACGTCCAGAACAACACCCATTCCGGCTTTATGTACCGCATCGATCAAGCCTTTCAATTCTTTGATTCTCAGTTCAGGGTCTTTAGGGTCATCAGAATAAGCTCCATCTGGGGAGAAATAGTTATGAGGATCATATCCCCAGTTGTATTCGTTGCCCTTGTTTGAGTAATTGAGCTCTCTCTCTCCCATCTTGGTCTCGTCCCCATAATACCAAGCCATTACAGGAAGAAGCTGAATATGGGTGACACCGAGCGATTTGAGGTAATCAAGCTTCTTCTCAAATGCTTCGTAAGAGCCCCATCTCTCGCCCGAAAGGCTGTCTTCAATTGTAGGATCCGAGGTGAAGTCACGAATGTGAACTTCATAGACAACGGCATCTTCCCGCTTCTCGTAGCCCTTGATATTCGCGTAGCCATATGAATCGGGATTCGTCTGACTGAGATCAACAATGGCTGCCTTACCTACTGTATCTCCACCAACACCGGCTTTGCCATCAGTATCCACGGTGAATACAGCCATGGATTTCGCATAAGGGTCGAGCACCTTGTTGGTTACACCTGCATTAGTAACTTCATATTGGTAGAAGTATCCGCGGACATCGGTGACCCCGAGGCTCTCAGGTGTCAGCTCAATCGACCAGACTCCATGCTCGCCTTTAGTCAGGTCCAGGCTCTTGACCAGATCATTAGAGTCATCCTTGTTATAGACATCAACGGTGACCTTGCTGGCTTTCGGAGCCCACAGCTTCAGCGTAGCTGACTTGTCATGATAAGTAGCTCCAAGATCATCGCCAGTATAGTTGTAATCCTCGTCAATCAATCTCCAGTCGCTGGAAGTCGTTATCGTCTTCCCTGAATATTCAATACTCAGCGGAGCTTGATCTAGAGTAAAAGCATTCGTCTCCACACTAACTGAAGTTTTACTTGTAATGGTTGCATTCTTCACGGCAATATCATTGCCGTCTTTGTCCTTTACTTTGATCCCAGTCTTAAGTTCGGCTGCATCCAGCCCATCTGTTAACGTGAAATTGAGAGTAAGCTTGGTTGTAGAAGCTAATCCTGCAGATACTAGCCCAATAGGAGCCTCGCCAAAAGGAGATACATAGACGTTGTTATCGCCTTCCTTGATCCACAATTGGTTATAGCGGTCCAGCAGGGTAAAGGTTTTGTCGCCTCCATCCTTATCGCTGTCCGGAGCATCCTTAATCGGCCTGACCACAACCATTCCCATTTTCATGGCGTTTTCTTTAAGAGGGACATCAATATAAGCCCCGAAGCGGTCCGTCTGCGTTGACGTGAAAGGAACAGCATCGATAGCCCAAGTATTAGGAAGGTTCGCTACATCCTCCGACAGCCAGAGGCCGTAATCGCTTTGCTTACTATCCGCTCTCATATAGTGAATTCGAACCGTATTCGCAGGAAGCGTTACCGGTTCGTATGGAGTGACGGTGTTGGAGCCTTCTTTGATCCAAACTTCGTTTGTCTCAGGTGTGCTGATTAGGAACGATTTGTCGCCAGCTTCCTTGACACTATTTGTACGATTTACAACAAGGAATGATATTTTCTTCGCTCCTGCTTTCACGGGAACATCTACATATGCCCCGTAAGCATCAATCTGTCCGTCAGGGAATGGAGTTGCGCCTGTTGGAAAGTTCGCGGAAGGCGATGCTACATCATCCCACAGCCATAACCCTTGATCTGTATAGGTTTTGTCTGTGCGTGCGTAGTGGATCCGAACATTACCTTCTGGAACAGGACTCACCTGATCAGGAGTTTTAGGAACCGTGAAATTTGCCGCAGTGGCATTGTCCTTGGCATTATACGTAAAAGTAACAGGTAACTTAGAAGGCAGGCTTAGTTCAGCAGCGGAATCAGGGTATGAATGATTGTCTGCTTCGGTTGCCCCCGGTACATACACCTGATAGTTATAGTCTCCTTGCGGAACTTCCACAACTTTGGAGTAGATATTATCAAAGTCGGGATCAGTTAACAGAGTCTTCGCATCCGCAGGAGAATTGTTTGAAGTATCCCCCAGTGCCGTCTGCACAGTTCCCACGATACGTGGAAGCTTATCGTCAGCTAGCGGTGTGTAGTAGGTAGAATCTGCGATTTTATGAGTTGTATCGTTGTAATAAAAAGTAACCTCACCCGCTTCCGCGAGGGTTATCTTAATGTTGCCGTCGTCATTAATCCCTTGGGGATTCGTATAATTGCTGAATCCATAGTTTTCTTGCCAATCTCCGTTAAGGGCAACCTTGTACGAATACGTTCCAGCTGGCAATGTGCCTTTAAAGACGTACAGGCCATCGCCCTGATCAGCCATTTCGGTCACTTCAGATGCTGGATCCCAATCTGCTGCCGAACCCAGCTCAGACTGCAGGCTTCCCGCGAGTACAACCTTGCTGGTTGCGGCTTTCACCCCTGCGGGGTACATTCCAAAACAGGAGAATACAAGAGCCAAGACCATACTTACCGCAAAAGCTCTCTTTCCCCATAACGAAGTCTTCATTCAATCAACCTCCCATATTAACAATCTCATTCCTGTAAGCGGTTACGAGAATATCAAATTTCAAAAATCCTTCTTCGTACATCCCTCGCTGTTCCTTGCTGTAAATTCTGTACACCTGCGCATACACTAATTCGGCTTGTCAGGCCCTGTTAACACGTCACCCTCCTTCTTCAGAGTTTAAGAACATTAGAGACTGCGCATTATTTTGAAGCACTCGAAGTTTG
Source organism: Paenibacillus sp. SN-8-1 (assembly GCF_050995535.1). Lineage (NCBI taxonomy): Bacteria > Bacillati > Bacillota > Bacilli > Caryophanales > Paenibacillaceae > Paenibacillus > Paenibacillus sp. SN-8-1. The sequence goes on along the minus strand of NZ_CP194782.1, from coordinate 909,710 downwards.
CGCAAACGTTTGCCTTTCTTGCACAATAAATGCAAACGTATCAGACAACTCACTTTGTGCAACTTATTTGCACAAAAAGCCAAATGAAAGCGTTTGCTATATACATCTGCTTATCATAGTAAGCCTCCAAGTAAAAACTTGTCAACCGCTATTAACTAACAATTTCGCACAGTCTAACCGATATAAAAAGGATATCAACATTTTACTCCAACGATTGCACAAATTTGCACACTACGATTTTGCAGATTATACATTAAATGATAGATTTAGTCATGAAATGGTGTTCACCTCCCCCTTCGTGGATATAAAAAATAACTCAAGCCTCTTGTCTGCTTGAGTTATTTTTTATGCTGGTATTCACAAATTAAGAACCTGCGTATTCCTTATTCGCCGTTTCGAGCATGGATTTCCAATCCGGGAAATCCGTTGACCGCGCCACATGACGGTCAAATAGCTCATCCGGGATGTTATTCACATCCTCCTGCGTGTGAATCTGGAAGTTCCCCTTTTCCACAAACGCTCCAAAGCTGTCAAAACTGGAATGCTTACTCATGAATGATTCATTGAACAGCTTGTCTAAAGGCACATTGGCCGGATCTTCCTGAACCGTTCTTTGGCCTTGTAATTCCACTAACAGATCATCAAATGACATTGGTTTTTGTTTTCTCAGAAAGCACCACTCCTATGAAATATGGTTATTCGTTATTCGTCTTGAAGATTAACGGGAGATTTCTCGCTATCCCGGTTCTTGGTCCCTTTACTCTTGTAAGGTTTGGGCGCGCTCTTTGCTTTGTTGGCACTAGCCTGCCACCGGTTCCAGCCCTTCTTGCCTGTTCCCCTGCCTATTCCGCTCTTGCCTTTAGCTTTACTCAAATAATCACTCCGCTTAAGTTGATCTTATCTCAATCGCAATCTATCCACACGCCGCTCCACATGCACCGTACGGGTAACCTTTCACTTAATAACCAGTTTAACACATTTATTGACTTCCTATGTGGTTTGACCTAAAGAATCAAGTTAAATCCCGTTCTTATATGTAAAAAGGGAACCCGCCCGCTGGCAGTCTCCCCATTGTGCGATTATTCCCAAATTACTTGCCCTGCTGTCCCTTATTCACAATATACGGACCTGTTCCCGGCGTTGAATGCTGATGATCCGCAGGCGGCTTCAGCTCCGGTACTCCGCCTTGAGCCTGCGGATTCGCAACATACTCGAAGTTGCCTGTGCCATCCGGCAGGGGACCATTGGCCCATCGTCCCGCACTGCTCGCTTCGCCCTCGGAGAAGTTCAGGAATTGGCGTGTTGCCTCCTCAACTGTCTGCTCACGCGGGAAGGAAGCTGGTGCAATAGGCCCATCCAGCTGTTCAATCTCTTCAATGGCAGCAAGCCATTGGTTCTGGTGCATGATATCGCGGGCGATCATGAAGGACAGCATATCCCGGATACCCGGATCTGTCGTCTGCTCATAGAGCCGCACAACCTGCACCAGGCCTTGGGATTCAGCGTTCAGGTTAGCCCGGAAATCAGCGAGCAGGTTTCCGCTCGATACGATATATTTACTGTTCCAAGGATATCCATTACTGTCACTAGGCATGGCTCCCATGCCTGATACAATCGTGTGCTGAGGATTCATACCGCCCAGTGCTGCCGCAATGAGTGGGTCTTTAGCCATCTCATCCACCTGATCGGCCGGCGCACCGTCCAGCAGCTGAGAGATCATGGTACACAGCATTTCCACATGACCGATCTCCTCAGTACCGATATCCAGCAGCATATCACGATATTTTCGGTCTGCCCGGCAGTTAAAGCCCTGGAACAGATACTGCATCATTACGGACATCTCACCATACTGGCCACCTAGTACTTCCTGAAGCTTTCTCGCATATACAGGATCCGGTTTCTCGGGCTTTGCACGAAATTGAAGTTCTTTAATGTGAAAAAACATATCATGACTTCCTCCTTCGGTAGTAGGTTCTGCGTGGTTTGTCGCGTCTTGTCGCAGTATTCTTACCCGGTACTAAATAACTCCAATCAGCTAGAGCCGCCAAAATTCAACAGTTAACTAACAAGAATCCCCCGCTCCGGATAACCTGGAAGCGGGGGAATTACGATAACAGCGCCTGTATTTACACTATAACCTTGCTGATATGACTATATAAGTTAAACTACTGATTTACATGCTAGTCAGCCGTATGAAATGTTCCTACGATCGCTGTTGTTCCCAGACTTCTTAATTGAATTTTTAAAGGTAGAAGTCTAATCACAAAGCTTATGCTTTCGATGTAGCTTTCTTTCAGAAAGCTTGTAGGCGAACGCTCCGCTTCTCCAGAATCATTTCACACTCTTGCCTATTAGTAATTCTTAAATTCAACTTATATAGTAATACTTTACACCATAATCTTGCAGATATTGTTCGTGAACTCAACCGGATCGCTTACCGGCAGTCCTTCGATAAGAAGCGCCTGATTGTACAGCAGGTTCGTATACAGCTCAAGCTTCTCCGGACTGTTGGCTTTAGCGTCCTTCAGGGACTTGAATACCTCGTGATTCACGTTAATCTCAAGTACCTTATCCGCCTTCACATCCTGGCCGCTTGGCATCGCCTTTAGTATCTTCTCCATCTCGATGGTCAGTTCCCCTTCAGTGGACAAGCAGACCGGATGGGTCTTAAGCCGCTTCGAGGCTTTGACCTTCGTCACCTTGCCCGCAAGGAAGCCCTGCATGGAATCGAACAGCTCCTTGTTCGCAATCTCCTCCGATTCGGACTGCTCCTTATCCGCATCTGCTTCAATCCCAAGGTCACCGCTGGAGACGGACTTAAATTCCTTCTCCTTATACGACATAATCACCTTAAGAGCGAACTCGTCGATATCATCTGTTAGATACAGAATCTCATAGCCTTTATCGGAGACTACTTCAATCTGTGGAAGCTTCTCAATCCGTTCAATGGACTCCCCAGCCGCGTAATAGATGTACTTCTGATCCTCAGGCATTCTGGAGACATACTCATCCAGTGTGACCAGCTTCTTCTCCTTGGAGGAGTGGAATAAGAGCAGGTCCTGCAGCACTTCCTTGTTCATACCATAATCGTTATAGACACCGAACTTCAGCTGACGGCCAAAAGAAGTATAGAACCGCTCGTATTTCTCGCGCTCATCCTTCAGCAAGCTTGTCAGTTGGCTCTTGATCTTGCTCTGAATGTTCTTCGCAATCAGCTTCAGCTGGCGGTCATGCTGCAACATCTCCCGGGAGATGTTGAGGGACAGGTCCTCGGAATCAACCATTCCCTTTACAAAGCTGAAGTAATCCGGCAGCAGATCGCCGCATTTGTTCATGATCAGCACGCCGTTCGAGTACAGCTCAAGGCCCTTCTCATATTCCTTCGTATAGTAGTCGAATGGCGTATTCTCCGGGATGAAAAGGATGGCGTTATACACCACAGCTCCGTCTGCCTTGATATGAATATGGGACAGCGGCTTATCGAACCCATACCGCTTCTCATTATAAAAGTTCTCATAGTCCTCGTCCGTAAGCTCGCTCTTATTTTTGCGCCAGATCGGAACCATGCTGTTGATGGTCTGTTCTTCCACAGTCTCCTCAAACTCACTATCGCTGCCTTCCTTAGGCTGGCGGGAAGTCACATCCATCTTGATCGGATAACGGATAAAGTCGGAATACTTCTTGATAATGCTTCTGAGACGGTACTCGTCCAAATATTCATCATACTGGTCGTCTTCAGTGTTCTCCTTGAGCTTCAGTACGATCTCTGTACCTACCGAATCCTTATGAGCCGGCTCAATTGTATATCCGTCAGCACCCTCAGACTCCCATTTGAAGGCCTCATTGCTTCCGAAAGCTCGGCTTGTTACGGTCACAACATCGGCAATCATGAAAGCCGAATAGAATCCGACTCCGAACTGGCCGATGATATTATGTCCGTCCTTCAGCTCATTCTCGTTCTTGAACGCAAGCGAGCCGCTCTTGGCAATGACGCCCAGGTTGTTCTCCAGCTCCTCCGGCGTCATACCGATACCCGTATCGGTAATTGTCAGCGTACGGTTCGCCTTGTCGGCAGTCACCTTAATGTAGTAGTCTTCCTTATTAAATACCAGCGTGTCATCGCTGAGAGCGCGGTAGTACATCTTGTCGATTGCGTCACTGGCATTGGAAATAAGCTCCCTGAGGAATATTTCCTTCTGGGTATAGATGGAGTGAATCATCATGTCCAAGAGCCGCTTGGACTCAGCCTGAAACTGCTTTTTTGCCATGATTGTAATCTTCCTTTCTATGTAGTTATAGCCCTTGCTTATTTTAGCACTCATACACAAAGAGTGCTAAATCTTATTTTTATATATCACGGGCCAAAAAGTGTGTCAATAGAAGTAAATGCTTATTTGCCCATACGAACACTTTAATCCTTACATAGTATATATCGTTGAGACCATTGTTTCTTGAGAAAGGAGGGGACATATATGAGTGGAGTTGGCTGTGGAGTTGGCGGTATTGGCACATCTACAGGAGCCATCCTGGTTCTGTTCATTTTGCTGGTTATCATTACTCAATCTTTCTTCGTTTAGTTTGCTTCCCCCTTCCTATTGACTATATATGAAGCCTAACCCCCCCCTTTATCTGAAGGGGGTTTTTTGTCATTTCCATACGTTGTGTTCTTGATCTTGCATCCCCTGCAAGCAGCTCTCATGACTTCCCCTCTCCCGCCTGTTATTGCGAACCCTCTTCCCACTGCTAATTGCTTGTCATCTCATCCCATGGAATGGCATCAACCATAATCGTGGCCAGAAATCCGGAGCTCGGTGTTACACTCCCTATTCTTCCTGGAGAGCTCCTCCCTGTTGATTAACTCATGACTTCCGCGGTAACACTAATACTTGGTACTATTATTAAGAGCTATAATGAAATATATTTAACAATTCAGAGTAAAGGAGAGGTTCCCACTGAATTTCGAGCAATGGAACGCACCTGAACAATATAATCTCACCTCAGAAATGGAGAATCATCCTCCAGATCATCTTGCGCTGAAATGGTTAAGCGAACAGGGAGAATATGAAGAGATCACTTATGGGGAGCTGCTGAAGAAGGCTAATCGACTGGCAGGCGGCTTGAAGAAGCTGGGACTGACGAAGGGAGACCGGGTGCTGGTCATGGTCCCGCGCCAGATTATCGCCTATGTCATTTACCTGGCCTGCCTGAAGATTGGAGCGGCGATCATTCCTTCTTCGGAGATGCTTCGTGCCAAGGACCTGTCTTACCGCTTCCAGCATTCCGGTGCCAGGGCCGTTATTGCCTGGTCCACCCTTACTCAGGAAGTGGACAACATTGAAGAAGAGCATCCGAACCTTCAGTACCGTATTGTGGTTAGTCCTGACGATTCCTCACAATCTCTTCCTTCGGGCTGGCTTAACTTATCCAATCTAATGGAAGGTGAACCGGATGAATTCGCTGCGGTTCCTACCCATAGGGATGATATAGCTATTCTTGCCTATACCTCTGGAACGACAGGGAACCCGAAGGGGGTCATCCACAGCCATGGATGGGCATATGCACATCTGAAGATTGCATCCACACTGTGGCTGGGTATTGAGCCCGGCGATATCGTCTGGGTAACCGCAGCACCCGGCTGGCAGAAATGGATCTGGAGCCCGTTCTTATCCGTTCTCGGCAAAGGTGCCACCGGATTTGTCTATCACGGATCATTCCAGCCTAATCAATACTTGAAACTGATCAAGGAATACGGAATTGAAGTACTCTGCTGTACCCCAACGGAATTCCGGATCATGGCCAAGATCGATCATTTGGGTGATTATGACCTCTCCTCTCTGCGCAGTGTTGTATCCGCCGGAGAGCCGCTTAACCAGGAGGTTATCGAAGTCTTCCAGCGTGTGCATAACCTTACCATCCGTGATGGTTACGGTCAGACAGAGAGCACGCTGCTTATCGGGAATCTTATGGATTCCCCGGTACGGCTCGGGTCGATGGGCAAGGCTACCTCACCAGGCCTGATCGAGATCGTAGACGATTCAGGAAGTCCTCTGCCTGCTGGTGAAGTGGGAGACATTGCCGTACACCTGGACATGCCCGCCTTATTCAAGGGTTACTATAAGGACCCCGAACGTAAGAAGAGCAATCAGCGCGGGGAGTATTTCGTGACGGGGGACCGTGCCCGTGTCGACGAGGACGGCTACTTCTGGTACGAGGGCCGCAATGACGACATCATCATCAGCTCTGGATATACCATCGGCCCATTTGAAGTTGAGGAGGCTCTGATGAAGCATGCCGCTGTGAAGGAATGTGCCGCGGTGGCAAGCCCGGACGAGATCCGGGGTGCTGTGGTGAAGGCTTTCGTCGTCTTGGTGGAAGGCGTGATTGGCACGCCAGAGCTCGTCAAGGAGCTTCAGAGTCATGTTAAGGCGTTAACCGCGCCGTACAAATATCCGCGGAAGATCGAGTTCATAGACTCGCTTCCGAAGACGAACTCCGGCAAGATCCGCAGAATCGAACTGCGGGAGAAGGAGTATTCTGCTGGGAAATAGGATGCAAGAGAACAACCAATCCGTGAGCTTACGGATTGGTTGTTTGTTTTTTTGCCGAGAAGAGCAGTGTTGAATGTACATTATGGGCTTAATAAGTTAGCAAATAGCAGGAGTGTGATTTGATTCTGGAGAAGTGGAGCGTTCGCCTTTGGAGCCGGACTTCTACCAATAGATTTAAGCAAGATAGCTGGGAAGACCTACCTCTATTTATAGCCATTTATATAGAAGACTTACTTATTATGTGGCAGTCCCTAGAATAACGTCTGCGACAAATTAATTACAAAGGTTAATGTGATGCTGCTAAGAAGCATGGATACAAGCACAGACTGGGCCGCAAACTCAGGTTCGTTCCCATATTCCAGCGCTAAGGATGCGCTGTTGCGTGAAGTTGGAATGGCGCTTGCAATGAATAAAGCTTGAGCCGTAATTCCCTGAATGTTGAGGAGGTGGATAATGCCATACGCTACAATAGGTGCTATAACCAGCCTGATCATACTGCTAAGCAGAACTGTTGATGTATTCCGGTGAAGCTTCGCTGAAGCGATCTGGGCTCCGATAGAGACGAGAGCGAAGGAGAGCATGCCGCTCGCGATATCAGACAGCGGGCTCAGGATCGGATCTGGGATCTGAACATGCAGCAGATGCAGGGCCGTTCCAGCAATAATGGCGTATAGGACCGGCATTTTGGCGAACTGGATGAGAGAGCTTTTTAACCCGGCGGCTGCCTTGCTAGCATTTAATAAACCGTACGTAAATGTGGCGAATAGTTCAAATACCACTACGATAATCTGAACGGACATCGCGAACGGGTCCTGCTTGAATGCCAGCGCATTAACCGGAATACCGACATTCCCATTGTTTGTTAGCGAGATACTGTTGGAGAAGCTGGCCGCCAGCGGCCGGGGATGATGCAGCACGCGGCTTGTGATCAGTCCAATCAGGACGACAGCTACGAACTGCAGCAGCAGGAAGCCGATCACTGAGAAGAGCAAGCTTGCAGACAGCCGAGCTTCATATATTTTGACGAAAGCAAGTGCAGGTACATAATAGTATAAGATCAATTTTGAGAATCCCGACAGGTCGAACCGGAATTTACGATGAAGCAATGCTCCGATACCGACTGGAATCAGAATGGGAACAATAATGTGGTAAAAAGTATACAGGGTCAACATGTCACAACACTCCTAGTCCGTCTAATCTAATCTATATGGTTATCGTCTCGCCTGGCGCTAAACATCTTCCCTGAATCCCTAGTCGGGCCAGGTCGCTTACGAATGCATGTCCATCTTGGCGGATCGGCGGAAATGTATCGAAATGAATCGGAACTACGCAGCGGGCCTTAAGCCATTCAGCCGCGGTAAGGGCATCCTTTGGTCCCATCGTGAACCGCCCTCCTATCGGCAAGAAGGCAATATCAATGTCGAATCGTTCTCCGATCCATTTCATATCGCCGAACAGCCCCGTGTCTCCGGCATGATATAGAGTAACATCCCCCATCCGCAGCACGATCCCGACCGGCACTCCAGCGTACAGCACCTCCCCATCGCGCGTTGTAATGGAAGAAGTATGCGCTGCACCAGTTAGATGAACATGACCGAAATCAAACTCCCATTCACCGCCAACATGCATGGCTTCTGTCCGCAGTCCCTCTCTCCCCAAATGGATAGCGAGCTCTTCGACAGCGATAATTGACGCGTCATTCTGCTTTGCAATCGCAGACGCATCGGTGATATGATCAAAGTGACCATGCGTCAGTATCACGTGCTGCACATGAATATCCTTCGCGTTAGTGACCGCTGTGGGATTGCCCGTTAGATATGGATCGATGATGATCGAGTGTTCCCCTTCTGTTACCTGGATGCAGGAATGCCCATGAAACTGAATTTGCATATAAGATCCTCGCTTTCATTTTATAATTTATAATAAATTTATTAACGATCGTTGGATTTATTATTATATATTTAAACGTCAGTTGTCAATACTTGATCAACGTCTATTTATAAGGAGCCAAGTAATGCTATCTGTAGAGAAACAAATCCTGTATTTGATCTCCAGCGCCCGTGATATTGATGTAAAGACCCTCGTCGATATCTACGAGGCCAGGGATGTGTCCCCCCAAATTATTCGAAATTCATTATCCCGCCTGAAGAAAGACGGCTATATTGAATCCACTGAGCGGTCGCGCTACGCCGTGACGCCGCTCGGTTCTGAATTCATTCAGACTATTAACCGCAAGCCTCTTCTAATCGAGAAGACATGGGATGGCGTCTGGCACATGGTTATGTTCGAAGTGCCCGAAGCGGATCGGAAGAAGCGGGATGCCTTCCGCGGGGGCTTGCTGCAATTGGGTTTTGGTCTGCTTTATAAGAGCGTATATATCTCACCTTGGGACTATAAAGAGGATGTGCTTCGTCTTGCTGATAATCTGGGCATCACTGACTGGGTTACAATTGGCGAGGGGACCTTTGTCCATAATGGACTTACTCCTGAGAAAGCCAGGGGGATTTGGGACCTTGATGCCTTGAGTGAGGTATACCTAACCAAGCGGGAATGGATTCGCGGCCACTTCTCTCCGTCCCTCGAACGCTTACTGCAAGAGGAACCCTTGGATGACCGGGCGCTGTTCGTCCGCTTCCTGGAGCTTGGGGAGACAATTGCGGAGCTGGGGCTCAGTGATCCGATCCTTCCGGAAGAGCTGCTTCCTGCTGAGTGGATCGGGAGATCCTGCTTCCTGGAATGCCAGCAGATGCTGCGTACCATCGCTTGTTCAATCCCCGAGCACTCCGTATATCGGACATTCGTGAGCCGCATTACTGCGAACTAATATGGTAGCATAGCCGAATTTAGAGGATGGGTATATCCCACACATCTCCTGCTGCAAAAGAAAACAAGCCCGAGCACTCCGTGCCCGGGCTTGTTCATGTATATGACGCAGTTAAAAGTTGACATCTGGGGGTGCAGTCAGTCGTAACTACAGGGAATGCTTGGATCTCCGGCCGCCGTTGTCCGCAGATTTCTTGATTTATACCGTGGTGCGGTTGAAATCCGGAGACAAAGCTTATGCTTCCGATGTGGCTTTCTTTCAGAAAGCTTGTAGGCGAACGCTCCGCTTCTCCAGAATCATTTCACACTCTTGCCTATAAGTGATTCTTAAATTCAACTTATATAGTTGCGTTCTACACAGTCGTTATTTTATCGCCAGTCTGATGTCACTTGGCCAATCTCGAAATCCCTCTTAAGCCTCGTCAATATCTTCCATTCTCTCCCGCTTGCCTATGCGGAAGGCATAGTAACCGGCAATCACAATCGCAATGAACACGATGCCGACAATGAGGGACGTCTGGGTATCTGGATTGAACCACATGCCAATGATCACCAGGAACAAGAAGATAATTGTAATGTAGTTGCTAATCGGGAAGAACCGCGACTTGAACGGGTGCTCCCCCATCTCGTTCTTCCACTTTTTCCTGAAGCTGAATTGACTGAATGCCAATGCGAACCACGGCACCATACCTGGAAGCACGCTGGCACTATAAATATACAAGAACAACTTCGAGTTCGGAGCCAGGTAATTGAACAGCACACCGAGAAGCAGCATCGAGATGGTCGTGATAATACTGTTTCTAGGTACCCCGCTTTTGGACACTTTCCCGAAGAACTTCGGTGCTTGTCCGTTCTTAGCCAGCGTATACAGCATTCTGCCCGCACTGTAGATCCCGCTGTTGCAGCCGGACATGGCGGCAGTTAGCACGACGAAATTAATGATGCCTGCGGCAGCTACAATACCCACCTTGGCAAAAGTCAATACGAACGGGCTGCCGATCTCACCAACCTGATTCCATGGATAGAGCGTCACGATAATGAAGATCGCGCCCACATAGAAGATCAGAATGCGCCAGATGATGTTCTTGATTGCTTTGCGCAGGGTCAGCTTCGGATTCTCCGCTTCACCTGCCGTAATGCCGACCAGTTCAACCCCCTGATAAGCCGCTGTGACAATACAGAGCGCGAACAGGAAGCCTTTGAGCCCCCCGGCAAAAAAGCCGCCATGGCTGTAGAGATTCGACAATCCAATTGGATGTCCGCCATTTCCTAGACCAAAGAAGATCATTCCCGTTCCAATCACGAGCATAAAGCCGATCGCGACAATCTTAATGAGCGCGAACCAGAATTCGAACTCTCCATAGAACTTCACCGCCGCCAAATTAGCTGCCGCAATTATTCCCACGCCTGCCAGAGCTGGCAGCCACTGCGGAATGTCCGGGAACCAATAGCCTACGTATACCCCAATTGCAGTCACTTCCGCCATTCCTACCGTTACCCAGAAGAACCAGTAGCTCCATGCGGTCAAGAAGCCGGCCAATGGACTGATATACTTATGAGCGAAAGTAGCAAAAGAGCCGGTCAGCGGTTCCAATATCAGCATTTCGCCCATGATCCGCATCACAAAAAACATAATAATCCCGACCAAGAGATAGGCCAGCAGCACCGACGGCCCCGCCCACTTGATCGTACTGGCCGATCCCATGAACAGCCCCACACCGATCGTGCCTCCGAGCGCAATCAGCTCGATATGCCTCGGCTTCAGCCCTCTGTTTAATTGTTGTTTTGATTCCAAACCGAACGCTCCCCTTCGTTATTGTTCATTCTAAGACGTTAATGATCTGGAAAACGTCCCTCCATAGCAATACAGAGATTTTATGACAAATGCTGCATAATTTCAATGACGTAACGTAGGCATTTGTTGGGGGAGTTTATTTTGGGGAGAGAAGACGCAGCTATCTTATGTCGACTACACGCTGGTTGGGTTAATGGGTGTGTCTAACACCTTAATTTATGTCTGTCTGATCAGAATGCATAATTCGGTAGGCTATGGGCCAGTTCACGCCCTCTACGCGTAGTTCGACGCTGCCCTTCACTATTTTCATGTACATCGCATACTGAATTAAATCCAGGCACTCCATACGGAGTGCGACCTTATCCACTTGGATGGTTGATCTCATTCTTTGAAGGTTTCAATCCACGCACTCCATACGGAGTGCGACTGTGATGCAGGATGTAAGAAACAATTCAGCATTGTTTCAATCCACGCACTCCATACGGAGTGCGACGACCAAGGGGAAAGCAAAAGCTAAAGAGAAGGTACAGTTTCAATCCACGCACTCCATACGGAGTGCGACGATCTTCCCCATGTTCCATAACATAGTATCTTTAGTTTCAATCCACGCACTCCATACGGAGTGCGACGAGAGTAGAGATAAACAACCATAGCAACATAGTCGTTTCAATCCACGCACTCCATACGGAGTGCGACTTCAAGCAGAAACAATACAAATCCAAGTCTGGAGCGGTTTCAATCCACGCACTCCATACGGAGTGCGACTATCTGGAGGTTATACATATGAAAACAGCAATTATGTTTCAATCCACGCACTCCATACGGAGTGCGACCGGCCTCGTTTATTTCCTTGCCTAGAAATTTACTGTTTCAATCCACGCACTCCATACGGAGTGCGACCGGGCCGGGAAGGTCAAGGCGGAGGAGAAAGTTGAGTTTCAATCCACGCACTCCATACGGAGTGCGACGAAGAAGTGTCTATTAAAGTGCATGTTGACGTAACGTTTCAATCCACGCACTCCATACGGAGTGCGACGGTTAATAGGTGCGTAACAAGTGACATCCACACCAGTTTCAATCCACGCACTCCATACGGAGTGCGACTGTGGGTGTCGCGCCTCCTAGCGTCTGGAAAGTAGTTTCAATCCACGCACTCCATACGGAGTGCGACAATGATAGCTAAAATGCTGAACGATCGCGACATTAGTTTCAATCCACGCACTCCATACGGAGTGCGACGGTTTACTTATGGCAGCACTAAGGTAAACAATACGTTTCAATCCACGCACTCCATACGGAGTGCGACCGTAAACGCCAGCAGATGGCAGCCTACCAGCAGCGGTTTCAATCCACGCACTCCATACGGAGTGCGACAAGCCAAGGATTCGCAACAGCAACATATGTGGATCAGTTTCAATCCACGCACTCCATACGGAGTGCGACGTCGGGATTTCATCACCTAAGGCAATCTCTAGCTTGGTTTCAATCCACGCACTCCATACGGAGTGCGACATACTTGAGCACGTTAACCCCGGCCACTAACTGGAAGTTTCAATCCACGCACTCCATACGGAGTGCGACCTCAGGACTATGTTGATTCTTGGCTGCAATATAAGTTTCAATCCACTCACTCCATACGGAGTGCGACGCATGCAGCAAACGGCTAAGACTTATTGGGTGTGGGTTTCAATCCACGCACTCCATACGGAGTGCGACTGGCTACGTCCGTCAGGCTGCTGGAGCTTGCGAAGTTTCAATCCACGCACTCCATACGGAGTGCGACTCCGGTTGGTTCGAGGACGGCGTATTCTTTCGCGGTTTCAATCCACGCACTCCATACGGAGTGCGACGGCGGTCGCATCGCTATCATCGTAACCGGCGCGGTTTCAATCCACGCACTCCATACGGAGTGCGACAGGCAGCTTCTGCTTCCTCCCAGGTAGCATTTAAGTTTCAATCCACGCACTCCATACGGAGTGCGACAGCGAAAAATCACAGTCTCATCTAAACTTGAGATGAGACTATTAGATTTTTCAAGAATCAAGCTAATATGCATATGGTTTAAAACTTGACAATCCTAGTTGACATGTAATCATTTTGAATTTCGACATAATTCTTGGTGCGAAGGATCCGGCAAAATCATGGGAGCTTCCCATTCGCACTTCAAAGTATCAACAAGCCCTCTGGATCGTATGAGCATTTTGTACCGATATGCTCCACTTTGCTTTTATGCTTGTCGCCCAGGTTATAAAAGCGCAAGCTATCCGTCTCCCCGTCAATCAGTTCCTCTAGTTCATATTTTAACCGGCGGAATTGGGCCTGGTCGAGAATACACTCGAACACTGAGTTCTGGACTCTTTGTCCATAATCCAAGCATTTCTTGGACACCTGTCTCAGCCTTCTTCTACCTTCTGTAGTAGAAGTACTAACATCATAAGTAATTAAGATTAATATACCAGGCACCTACTTCCATAGAAATGGTGGATATTCATCCAGATCTCCACGAATATATCTCGCAAGCAGGAGGGATTGAGCGTACGGCACAAGGCCCCATGATATTTTATCACCGAGATAGGGATGAATGATCTTGTCTTGCTTCTTCTCTTGCCATGCTTTGAGTACCAGCTTCCGGGTATCTTCGTCCATAATTACCGCGCCGTTCTCTTTCTTATGGAAACCTTTAGGCTGAATTATCCTTTTATTAATCAAGGATAGCACCAATCGATCAGCAAAGACTCCCCTAAGCTCTTCCATCATATCGAGGGCCAGGGAGGCCCTGCCGGGCCGATCTCTGTGAAGAAAACCAACGTAGGCATCCAGTCCAACCGCTTCCAAAGCGGAACACATATCACTCGCGAGCAGCGTGTATACGAAAGACAACAGGGCATTCACATTATCCAGCGGCGGACGTTTATTACGGCCATGAAAGTAAAAACACTCTTTCTGCTGCAATATCAAATCATCAAACACAGAGTTGTACTGAACTGCAGCTGAACCTTCGAACCCTCGCAAAATCTCCAAATTCTGAACATCGCGCACCAGCCTCATACTTTCTGTCAAGGAAGCGGTAATCTGCTTCATACGATTAACATCAACACGGAGCGGATAGTCACGTGTCGCACGCTCCAGTATCCATTTACTATTATAAATCTTCCCTAAAATCATGTTCCTCGCTACAGCTGCGCTTCGCCCTTCATGATCCGATATCCGGTATTGTTCCTTGCGCAGCACTACATTTCCCCTGCTCTCCCCGATTACCCGGGCAAGGAAGCGTCCGTTGCGAGTCATGAAAGTCAGTGCAATATTCCGTTCCGCACATGAACCCATCAAAGCCGGGCTTACTCCTGCGTAACCGAATGTACATATCCCCTCCAGGTTATGTAAGGGATAACGTGCGAGAATGCTATCTTCATTCTTGACAACAATATTCTCCCCATCCAGCGACAGATACGTATCTGGCATAGTAACAAACAGCGTGTTAAGCAACTTCTTCATTCATTCAACCTGCTCTCGATAAAGCTGGAGACACTTCTTTTGTTCATCAATTCGGGCAGGCACACCAGATTCAGCGAACAGCTTTGACAATGGGGCCCTGTCTTGACCTTAGGCGTATGATTCCTCCCGAAGTAATGATGCATTTCGCTTAGTGTCTTCTTTATTCGATCCTTGTCAGAGTCCAGAACAGGGACTTCTACTCGGTGCTTGATCTCATCATAGTAGAGATAGCCAAGCGACAAATCGCAGAGCAGCATTTCTTCCAGACACATCAGCTGTGCGATCAGCTGCGAGCGATCCGAGTCATCCCTCTTGGGCTTCCCGCGTTTATACTCAACAGGATAAGGAAGGTATAGTCCTTCCTCCCCTGCGAGCTGTATTCCCTGGGGATGCCGTATGAACTCCACTACATCACAGATTCCAGTAATGCCAAGTTCTCTGGACTGCACGGGTAATGCGCGAACAATCAGCTTGTCTCCCCTTTTCTCACGAATAAAAGGTTGATCCGCTTTTCTATGGATATGTGAGCCCTCGATTGTACGAACATTCTCCTCCCACTGCTGCTCGATATGGATTAACGCCCATTGTCTTCTGCAAAAGTTGAAATGCTGTATCCCCGAGAGCAGCAAGAAATCTTCTTCGCTATAGTCCTGCATACTCCTCAGCCTCTAAACCAGGAAGCGGTTGAAGCTCACAGATATAGTCCTCTATCGACCTGGCTGCCTCGACGCTATCCTTCAATCTAACTTGAAGGGAACGATGAACCTTAGCTGACGAATACTGACCCAGCTTGGACTTATGCTCCCACCAGTACACCTGATTCACTTCCATACTTCCATCAGGCCGTGCCGAAGAAGTGTCATTCTCGAACAAGGAGATTAACGCCTGCTTGATTTTCTCAGCATCTTCCACAGTGAACCCGGTCTTTTCCGCCAATTGGGTATTGATGCTTCCGTAGAACACATACACGCCAAAATCAACCCTGTGCTTCATCCCCATCGTATCCGAGCCTTTCTTGTTGGGGTCCTTTGGTGTTGTAGAGTTAACACTTTTGGTAATCTGTATGCTCGAAATATCGATAGGATCTATACTTACTGCCGTATGGATCGACACGGGCCCCCGAACTCCGATAGAGACACCGCCAGCTCCTTCTGATCCGCTGAAAGCGAACACTTGACCAAAGCTGCGAACGTCTATCCACGCTTTGCAGGCGGCCTGAGCATATAAATCGTTGTTAGACTTCTTCCCTTTGGCAAATTCCTGAACCTCCGCATTCGCATCCACCCGCTCTTTGATGCTGCGGTAGGCATCATCCCGTCTCTCATCGGACTGCACAAGCAGGGATTCTCCCATATCCTGCAGACGGTTGCGTATCTTTCTCTTGAGGCAGACGTCCGAAATCTCCCCGTGACCATCATAATTCTGGCGAGGACGATTCCCGTTCAGCGGGTCTCCGTTAGGATTGGCGTTACGCACCGACATAACAACAGCAAAATCAATTTTGTGGTCAAGTATACTCATTTTTAGTTATCCCCCTGTTCATAATCATGATCTGGTTCTGCTGCGACCGCTTCCTTATCCTTCTTACTTGTATATAGATCATTGCGCTGACTATAAAAGCCGAGCAGGTATAGCCCACTAAGCGGCTTATCCGTGTAATCCTCCGGCTTCAATTGGGCTCCAACCTCATCAAGCAAGCTATTATAATATCTCGCATCGGTTCCCATTCTTGCCTGATAAGGCTGCAAATTAGTCTGAATAATGCTCCATGTCCGTCCAGGGCGCTGCGCGAATGCGTTCATATAACGTATGGCGTTCGTGGCACGCCTCTCATCTCTGCCTAAAGCCCTTCTCTCCAGTACATCGGCAATCGCCAGCATTCTGCCAAATAAATAATCACGGTTCGTGTTATGAATGTCCAAGCTCACTTCAAGGCCCTCCTTCTCATACGTTTTGTTCACTAGTGCACAAGTAATGCTGAGCGTCTTCTCCCATTCCCAATCTTCCATTCCCACCGGATTGGAAGCGCGCTGAACTGCGCTGCGCACAATATCAACCGGGATCTTACGGCCGTCAACGATAGATGGAAGCATGCGCTCCATCAGGTCCTTGATGATCTTGTCACTCGCCCGCGGACCATAAGCTGCGAAGGCAATATCCCGTGTTGCCGGAGCCCCGATAAATGAAATATAGCGGTTATCCGCGTCCTTCCGGTAGCGATGCAGCCAGGAACAGGATTCATGCCAGTTCTGAAGGCGGTTCAGAAATAGCTCCTTGTTCAGATCACGAAAATAGACAATCGACATCCTTCCGGGGGTTGCCGCATCAAGGATCATGATAATGACCTCGGATTGGTAATCACCATCATAACGATAGCCATTAATTGCACGTCTGATCCGGCCTGCGAACTCCTTATGAGTAAGGTCTCCGGCTGCATGGTCTTCCTCATCCTGATATAAGGCGAACGTATCGTGGAACGGATCCGGCAGATCCAGCCTCCCTGTTCCCCATACCAGGAAAACTCTGCCGTCTACCGTGAATCCCTGCCGCTCGACCAGCCACTTCAGGGCATTATGCGCCTTCTGGGACACCTCGTAGCTGATCGTTGCCGCGTCTCTGCTGCTGCGAAACCTTCCTCGAAACGTAAAGCCGCTTGTGTCGTTGGCTGAGATCAACTTAGACTTATCTCCCGAATTTCGGATTCGGGAGGCATGCTTGTCCGCATAAGGCAAGCGTTCACCCAGAACATAACACAGGTCAAGTTCCGCCAGATTCATTTCATAGAACTCTATAAAAGACTGCTGAACAGATGAATCTCGCCATAACCTGGCTTCTGATTCCCCAGGCACCTGGACGGCGAACCGGACAAAGGCTGCGCTCTGATCAGAGGCAATCACTTTGAAAATATCAGGCTTCTCCCCATACTGCTCCTCCATCTTCGGTGTCCATTTGTCCAGCAGCTTGCCCTGCTCATCCACCCATAACACCTTCTCACGGATCAGATCCGCCATCAGCGTACCTTTGGATAGATAAGAATAAACGCTCTTGACCTTGGGATGGGCTGCGGATGATTCACACCAATCGCGAAGCTGATTCATGTAATCGGGATGCGGAGTCCCCTTAGCCTCCCCGCAGTAATGAGAATAGTCTCCGGCTACATAGACTAACTTGTCGAATAGCGCATGCGGTACCGGGGTACTAGTTCGGCTAGAGGAAGCTTCCGTACACGGAATTATCGTACTGCCCTCACTCTTGTTCACCACTTTGCCGGATACGAAGTTCCCGTTCTGGTCCAGGTGTACTTCAATATGAGCACTTTGCGTGGTATGTGATACAGGGATTAAAGCATACTCGCGGTCGTTAGCCTTCTTCTCAAATTGACCCATAACATGGGAGTGATCCTCGAATGTCTGATACAGCTTGGCAAGCCAGGTCATCCGCTCTCCTCCTCTCCAAATAACTCCGCATACAGCAGGTCAACAGACTCCATATTATTCGGACCAAATGACTTGGCGACGCCCTGCCCGGTCTTGCGCACCAAAGTGCATTCCTCCGGCCTAGGGAACCGGATGATCCCGTTCTCCATCTTGGGACGCCATAGGCGAGTCTCGAGTTCCTGTCTTCCTGTCTCATCTGGATAGTTAATTCCGTGAACCATCAACCCGAAATCAATCTCCGGGATATCATCATAGAAGCCTATACCCTCCCCGTACTGACAGGGCTCAACATAGCCTTGGCATTCCCGGGTTCCGAGGAATATATCCCTTCTCCCTCCAGCCTGAACGGAACGCTTTGCGACATTATGGTGCTTATTTTCGTTACGGTCGTGAACTAAATCTTCACGAAAAGGGTTGAACTCAAAATGGGCACGTACCTGGTACTCTACTTCCTTGAGATAGGTGTAATAGGCTAATGTGTTCCCGCCACTATATTCAATAGGACGTATTCCTTTCGATTCGGTCTGAATCGAGTTCATCACTCTTACTTCATCCACATACCAGATTATGGTGGGCTTCCAATATACAGATTCCGTAATTCCTTTCAACGCCTGGTAGGTAGGTACTTGATAGCTGAATTTCTCACCCCCTATCTTGGATAGGGGATCTGTAAATAGAGCGTGGCTGCCTGATACTTTAAACTCTATTTGATTTCTCATATTGAACCTCCTTTCTTATATATCATGATTTATAAACTAAGCTGATTATATTACACATTCCAGAAAAATACAATTTCTTTGATCACCAAATTGCCATTTTTAATTTATATATGCTAAACTCATTGTGTCGCCAAAAGCGTGGATTGAAATTTATAAATCATGATTTGAGACAGAAGAACCGCCCTTATCAGCGGGCTCTTCTCATATCATGGCTACCGACCATTCGCCTTCTCCGTCTGTCTCCACTCCGAACTTTGCAGAATATGCAACTTCTCGAAGTGCAAGAACCTGACCATGAAGCAGCGCATACACATCCCCATTCTTCTCCAACTTCCTCAATTCGTGATCATAGATATTGACGACATATTGCTGTAATTTTCGTATGATCTTCCCAAGCTCTCGGATATCGAGGTCCCCATTCAATGCCAGAATCAGGTTCTCCGCTTCTTCGTTGTAAGGTACGACCACGGAGGCAGCTGCACTTGAGATCACTTCAAAATACTGCTCTGCCGAGGCAAAGGAGGGCCGGCTCAGTATTTCGGGATTAGCTCTGTGCTTATTTCTGTAGGCGGCATAGTAATCTTTATTCATATCCAGCAGATCGAACATATTCTTATCCAGCTTCGGAATATAGTAACTCAGTTCATTCTTGATATGATCATAATAGTATTGAAAATATATTTGCATCGCAGCTGGCGATAACAAGTCATAGTCAAATCTCTCCGGTTCCCGCTTGAATTCGCTTAGCAGCCGCTCCGTCTTCTCTGCTCCCACAGCTATCTCCGGCAGTCGGCTTAACTTCTCATCGGCCGAGCGGATAATATATACTTTACGGAGCGGGTCCTTGCCATGCCGATTGCATCTGCCAGCCGCCTGGGCAATGGAATCCAGGCCTGCCAGGGAACGAATCACACATGCAAAGCTGATGTTCACTCCAGCTTCAATCAATTGTGTGCTGACACAGATTACCCTCCGTCCAGCCGCAAGCGCATCCTTTACTTCTGCAAGTATCTTTTTGCGATGGGCGGCGCACATGTTGGTACTCAGATGAAACAGCTCTACGTCACTTTCTCTGCACCATTCCTCCCGTTCCAACTGTAAGAACAATCTTCGCACGGCCGTCTTGGTATTAAGAATAACGAGCACACTGCCAACTTCATCTATATTTTGCCTGGTGAAGGCAGCAAGCTCCTCAGCCCCCCACCCGAGTGGTCTTGTACGATCAATCAGTTCGACCCGTTTAAAGCTCCTTGTCACTTCACCCAAATTAGTGATCATCTCTGCCTGCTGCGGCAGATGGAGCTTGTGCTTGACGAAATCCAGAGCAGGCTGCGTAGCCGTGCACAGTACGAGGCTGGAGTTACCCAAGACATGCAAGAAATTTAATGCTGCATTAAACAGCGACACGCACTTGACTGGAACCGATTGAACCTCATCGAATATAAGCACGGCATTTGCCAATTGATGCATTCTTCGATTGTTCCGGGTACCCTTGGCATACAACGTATTCAAGAACTGTACCATCGTAGTAAATATAATAGGCCTGTCCCAGTTATCTCTGGCGAGCCTGCTCTTCTTCATGCGGCTATCATAGGTGTCATCACCCGGCTGGGCCTCCTCGATCACATTGGAGTGATGCTCGAGTATCATATCATCGTCCTGAATGATGTCCCTGATATCTCCCGCATTCTGCTCAATAATTGTCGTATAAGGAACAATATAGATAATCCGCTCTTTGCCATGGGTGAGCGCATGCTTAAGTGCATAGCGCAAGCTCGCTAGAGTCTTGCCACCGCCTGTAGGAATAGACAGAGTATAGATGCCTGAAGGCCGCTCGGCGAACTCATCACACTGACGAGACATTTCGCGCCGTAGACGGTTGATCGGATGATCGGCATCCTCTGCCTGATCATAGGACTGGACTACACTCATTAATCTCTCATAGCTTTGGCTGAAAAAATCCGGATAGGAGGCTGCCCACCTCGTTGGCTCACCTTCTTCAAATTGCCGCGTATTCGTTCGATCAGCATCAATCAGACAGCTGAAGATGTACTTAATCATCAATGAAGCCGCAATAGGAGGAAGCTTGTGCCTCTGAATCACTTCCAGGACACCCTTCATCTCCGCTTTGGCTCTCTCGAAATAAAGGTCGAACTCTTCTTCGGATCTATCCGCGAAAAAAACATTTACAGCCTGCTCATACTCCTCCATTCCTTCCGTCTTCACCGCCACCCGTTCCAGAAATGGAGACTTCTCCGGATCAAGAAAGTCCCGAAGCCCTTGGTGATGTGAAATAATACAGTTAGCGATCCATTCCGCGGCCACTTTATCCTCATAATTCACTGCCTTGCGGTGATAACGACGATAGAGCAGGCGGCCGCCTGCTGTTGAATGATCCACCGACCCTCGGCGCGGAGGAGAGTCCGGGTTGGCCACAGCCTGCTGAATGTACTTCTTGAAAGCGTTAGTATTCTTGCCCAGATCATGCAGCAGCCCCGCCATCCCGGCCAAATGTCGGACCCCGGCTTTAGCCCCGTAATATTCACAGCCTTTCTGTACATCCTCCAGATGCTCAGTTACGGTCTGGATAATCTCATCCTTTTGTCTTATATGAGCAATGAACTCCATAGGCCCTCCTGTAGTCAAATAGACTCACATCTGATATAAACGTATCACTTTCTAAATTCAGGGATTATTTACAGTTTTCTGCGAGTATACCTCTCACCAAGACATTTTTTTAAACAACCCCTCCTCACCTAAACACTTCTTCTCCCAATAGTCCAAGTTATCTGGAGGAAACTTGGCAACTTCAGCGTAGATTATTGGACCAAAATCCGGGTGAACTTCAATAGGATACAACTCTCTCCAGATGGGCCCCAATTGTTCCAGGGCATTGGCCAAATCTTTAGAGACAAATTTCCTTTCCCTCTCGAGCAAAGGCAATAGATTCTGATCGTCTTCATTTAAAAGATCTGCTAAAGCTCTCTCATTGCTTCTTATCGAAAAATAGAAAAACTCTTGATTATGATCCTTTTTTGCATATAAGGAGATGCTTCCTCCCTCAGCCCCAACCCGCAAAATTGTCTTCATAACATAGAACTATCCCTTCTTAATAAGAAATCTGTTTATATTCATTCACAAGATCATCCAACAATATATCCCGATCACTTTGAAGTCTCGGGCATAAATGGTAATAATCATTTTTTTTAGGATGAAGTTTCCCGAAAAAGGGTACACCTGATTGTCTAATTGTATCCAGCCATCGATCCTTAGATTTTAGTATGGTCTCTGACCTATCCAGACCCCAAGCTAACAACAACCATGGATGCTCCTGCAGTTCATGAGTTGAGATCTCATCCTCAACCGGACTGTATGTATCTCTAACTTGTTGCAGCTGATTAACAGCCGAGGCAGACTGAGGGTCTTTCAAAGAGAAAAGATTATACACATGTACCCTACCCTCAGGTTCATCCCCATGAATATGACGTATCAGCCGTACTAACTGCCTAAGAGTGTGATCAAGCCTTAACTCACCAACCATCCGCTGCTCAAGCTCTTGATGCCCCCCTAGAAAGTCCGCAGCTCCCGGATTCAATCCTACAAATGCTCCTATCGACTTTGTGCTGCTTCCCCATTGCAAAAAACACTTTCTTCTAAAGAGTACCCCGTCTCTTCTTTCGAACTCACCATAAACAACCGGCTCACGCATAATGTCATCTCCCTCTAATAAAGCGGATATGTTTCCTTTCCTTCTTGGCGACTAAAGTATTCCTCTCTTCAAACTACGGTAGAGATGATGATATACCTCGTGCGGAAATAGATGAAATATATCTTTCATGGCAGCGCATGTCGAAATGATTGTGTCAGTTCCCTCAGAGTTAACTTCAAATTCGATACCTCGTGAAGTTAAATATTGATACATCTCATGTCTTTTCTCGTAACTGTTATCTTCTCCCGCTCTGTACTCCTCTGCCAATACATACACCATTTCTTTCAGATCAGTCCGCGCATCTTCAACATGGGTATTCCGTGCATGTGCAGCGAACAAGTCCTCAAACACGGCATCATAAAACTTCTTGTTCCTACGGCAGGCCATAATCTCCGTAGAGAGCTCCAGTGTCCCAAATAACATCTCGACTTCATCTTGAAAAGTATCTAATAGGGCAAATCTCGACGCATACCCCAGACTCTCAACCAAGCTGGTATAATACCATCTTAGTTCCTCATATCCTCGATTAAACCTATTCCACACTTCATCACCATAGGCTTCGATATCCCTGCGAATAGATCGCAAATTGTGCAGCTTGTCAGCGCAAGCGATTTGTCGGATAGCCAAATCAGCCCTTTTTAATACTTCCAACGTATGCTCTTTGCGCGATTCCCAAGGTTGTGTTATATCCGGTTCAGATGTGCCCTCCACAAGACGCAGAACTTCTCTACCAAATCGATTGTATATGTCCTCTTCAGTGGTATCTGTGTCCTTCAATGTATCATGAAGGAGACCGGCTATTACAACTTCTTCTTTACACTTGGCCTCAAGCAATATCATACCTACTCCAAATGGATGGCTAATATAAGGCGTGTCCGTACCTATCCTTGTTTGATTCCGATATGCCCTGGCTGCAAATTCTATAGCTATATCGATTTGGTTCATATAATCCCACTATCCTTCTTCTCAAAATCATAAGACTCATAACAATCATTCAATCAGATCTATTATTTCTTGCAGCTGCAACTCCGCAATCCGCTCATCCTCATAATTAATCGTGTATACCTTCAACCTTTTGGAAGGCTGTCCCTCCAAATGCCAAGATTCCAAACAACTGCCTGCTGGCTCATCAATTCCATCGTGATGAGGATACAGGATAACGACGGTATCTACTTCTTGATAACGAGTCAAATAAGCATACATTTGGTAAAAGTCTTCACGCTTCACTCCGTGTCTCAAGCGATCTGAACGTATCATTTTCCATTTCGTATCCACGATGATTTGAGCTCCCGACGAGCTCCCTATCAACAAATCCGGCTCAAGTTGAAAGACTCCTCTTGTAGTACCTTCCTTAATCAATAACTTATGACTTCTATCCTTAATCGTGACCTGATCTATCAACTTGTTCGCCAAGTAAGCAACGTATGCTTCGAACAGATCGTTCATTTTGAACAAGATCGAGCTGTTCTTGCTCCTGCCGGGTGCTGACATCGGGGCAGTCTGACTAATTAGGAGCTTGGCAAGCCGATAGCTTTCCTGAAAGCGCCTATTCGTACGATCAAATAACATATGATCCATGACATACTGAGTGATTGGCCCAGGCTTTACTTCATCCAAAAGGGCCATAGAGCTTGCCGCTCTCATTCTCGTTGCAGGGTAGCTACAACGGGACAACACGGTCTGCAAACCTGCTACCAAGACTTGATTCAATTCATTGGTAACTTGAAATTCATCGTACACACAGCTTACACCCGGCTTCATCATCGCTTCCCGCCGAAGCTGGCGATTCATATCAATCTTGCCTCTAACAAGCTGAAGCTCGTCCTGTTCACGCTGATAAGAACGATACACCCCTTTTCTAAGCTCATTAGACAGCTTGGCAACGAATAAATAAGCAATAATCTCAAGTAGATTAATCTTCTCTACCGTCAATTGGCTGATCTGGCTCTCGTGGATTTCCAGGAATCCAGTACACTGAAGCATACGTAGAAGGACTCTCCGAGATTGCCGAGGATTGCTGCCCGATACCTTAGGCAGTATCTCAATCGAACATGTACTAAGTTGAATGAATCCTACATAGTTAATGAACCTAACTTCATTTCGGGAGATAAGGATGCCGTCTTCATCCAACTCTTGCTTCCGAACATAGGCGGCGAGTTCATCAACTTCTACTGAGTTGAGAGCGGCGTCATTCAATTTATCTGATATAACAATTGACTCAAAGCATTCTGTTACAACAATGTGCTTCATTCTTGTTCCTCTTCAGAATGATCGGTCGAATTATTATATACACGTCTGAGCGCCGCTATGGTTGGATTCGGCTGTACAATATATCGTGTTTTCCGGGATTCCATAGCAGGGCTCTTCCTGTTGAAAATAAGACTGGCATCCATATCGATCCTATTCAGGAAATACGAGTTATCTCCCTCGCGGCCAGCCCCTCCTAGGACAAGCTCAATCTGCTCCCAATCTTCGTAGAAATACTCCTGCAGCAACGGTATTACTTTCTTCTGCATAATGCGGATATAGTCTTCTGCCTGTAGCTTTTTATTTGACATAAAGTACGAATGGCCTATCACATGATCGCGGTCGTACAAATATTCAATTCGCTGATTGATCGTCTCCAGCAGTTTACGTATATTCACTCCTTGAATGTCAATTGGAAGAAGTGAATAATCGGGCAATACTTCCACAAATTCAAACCGTCTGCGAAGCGCAGTATCTAATAGAGCAATAGATCGGTCTGCCGTATTCATCGTTCCAATGATATGAAGGTTGGAAGGGACATGGAGAGTATTCCCTGAGTACGGCAACGTAACGGATAACTCATTTGGCTGCCCCATTCTTTTATCGGATTCAATTAATGTAATGAGCTCCCCGAAAATCTTAGAGATATTCCCGCGATTAATCTCATCAATGATGAGAACATACTGCTGTTCTTGCCCATTATCTTGGCTATTCCCCGACAAGAGCTCCTGAATACTGTTCATATTGATATCACTATGATTGAACATGTAAATAGTTTGTTGAGAGAAGACCTTGTCACGAAGAATACTTTGAACCGGAAGCATAGCGTTGCTATCTGTATATAGCCACTCTACTGACCGAAACTGATGGTAAGGAATTGGAGAATCTGCCTTATAGCTGTAATCCCCAGTAATCTTCCCAATTGCCCTTACCTTCTTGTTACCATAAGAAATAATTACAATATCGCCAAGGCGCATCCAATGCTTAAACCGTTCAACAGCCTCGACACCAAAGACAGTCTCATTTGGCAACTGTGACTGATAAAGCTTACTTATCTCCTGCTTGTCACCACAATTTGAGAAGTCGGCATCTTCCCCCCATCCAAGTGCAATCACATTGTTCGAGATACAATAATCGTATACCTCATCATCACCCGTTAATGTATTGCCTAACGACATTTTGAAGAATCGGGTACTTGCGGGGTCAAAATTATAGGTTAGTTTGTGTTCTGCGGTAGCTGCCCTTGCCAAGTTGCATATTCTCTTAAAAATCCCGTCTTGCACTTCGTAATGCTGCTTCTCTTCGTTGTAACGAATCCCTTCTACAAATTCCTCGTAGCTGAACGATTGATGAAAAGTGCAGAACATCACATGGTTACTGTCAGTATATTGATTAAACAGCTGTACAGCTTCGTTACGTCGCTGTGGATTATTCAGCAGGTCTGGATCAATACCTGGTTTAAGGATAGATAAAGCCTCGTAAATCACATTGTAAGTTTTACCTGTTCCGGGAGGCCCGTACAGGATCTTGTTAACAGGGGTTGATTGAATACGGTTGGTTGTCATATTCGCTTGCATTCCTCCTTGCTGAGCTAGTACATCACTGTCCTTCATCCACGGTCTTCCACTCGGACGGTCAGCCTTAAAGTGCATCATCGTTACGTCTGCCTGAACTACTTCTGGATAAGAGTTATAGAGTAGGCGGACACCCTCTTGCTTTGCTGCGGCTAATCTACCATTAAATTCAGTACTTATAAGAATCTCTGAATGATCCAGGAGATATACGATGTAGTCATGGGAAGTAACTTTAACTATTATGATATAAAAGCGAGTTTCATTTCCTATAATGTATTCACGGTTTGTAATTCCCTCATGAACAAGGTTAATAATTTGATCTTTGGACATATGGAAAAGTCTCCTAACCTTCATACGGATTGAGCCGAATAGCTATGTGAGGATTACTCAAGGATAGCATATATTGTTGCTCCTCAAAAAAATCAGATAACCGAGACAACAGAACATCATCAATGTCTATAGCAATTGCTTGTCCTTCTTCGAACAGACAAAGGGGCATAGCGCCCTCTATTAATGGAATTGAACTTGAAGCCCTTATATATCCCTTATGTGTCCACATGGTTTCAACAACCGGATCGACATCTCTGCCTACAATCTCGTGATAAAACGGAGTTATGAAAAGTACGTATCCTTGGGTAGGCCGATTCTGATCGTCGACAAGTCTTTTCATACAGTGCCAAATAACGAAGGGCCCCTTCTGCAGTTTTTTTGATCTTTGCTTCGATATAGCATCAAGCGCAGATAAGTATATCTTTTGAACATGCTCGTTCACAAATTCATCGTTCGGCGATTCCTTGATGTGAGAAATATCAAACAGATAGGCCCAACCCTTGGATTTAAGCATTTCATCGGACAAGACGATGTTGTTCTTGTATACTAATTCCATCTTCTTCTCTCCTCGACCTCTTATTTATAAGAAGATTATGCCAGGAGAAGAAGTCAAATGGTGGCCAGCGAATATACGTTCGCTAGTTAACTTATTAGTTCAATTTAACTTATAGTGCATGTTAACGAATTGGATTCGTTGTTATAGTTTTTACTGGGTGATGGAAATGGGTTATGATTACTCGGTAATAGGAAAAAGAATCAAGCAGTCTCGGGAAGAGAAGGGATTAACACAGGAGAGCTTAGCTGAGAAGTTAGATGTATCTAACGCTTATATAAGCAAAATTGAACGTGGAAAGACACCTATCAATTTGGATAGATTATCTGAATTGTGCAAGGTACTTGAAGAATCGACGGAATATATATTGAATGGGGCGGACAGTGCCTCTGACGATTATTTAAGAAATGAGATTATTGTGATGCTAGAAGGTTGCTCAGCCGAGAAAATAAAGTTGATTTCACAGGTAATCAGGCCAATTATAGAATACAGAGGAAAGTAATGGGGAACCTTCAATCTAGTTGAAAGGTTCCCTTTTTGATTCCAGTATATGTCTTCTTTCATCTTAAATTTCCCGTTTGCGCTCGAAATACGTGAATAATCTATACTCGCATACCTCTCTTGTCCATTCGTGAAGCAGCTCAAGATCCTCCTCACGAACTTTAAGTGATAAACTTAATTCTCCTTTCGCATAAGAAAAGAACTTGTTATTTGTACCCCAGACGGTCATAGGCATGCGAGCGATCAACCGTGCCGTTCTAATTAACGGTTCATCCCAGAGCTTCCTGGATTCATCATTAGAAAAATCGATGCTTTTTCTATTCTCATCCTTCATATAATAATCATAGAAGAATGGAGCAACCTCATATGCGGTAACCGAACGGGTCCAGTTCTTCGGACCGCGTTCAAGCATGTAGTACAGAACTACCATTTTATAACTTTTACTCATCTTCGTGCTCTCTAATTCATTAAGCCAGTTCTCATAACGTTTGGCTAATGAGGCCTCAGTCTTATTTAACTCATTGGCTTTCCATAGAAAACCATGATAAGAGCCAAATAGCTGTCGGTAATCCTGGCTGTCACAGCTGCCTAGCGTATGCAGCTCCATATATTTCGGGCGGCGACCAAGCTTATTTTTAAGTTCACGGAAGGCTGTAATTGCATTCACTTTCCGCTTACCGGAGCCCATTAGACGTTTTTCTTCGGTAATACAATTATCTAACTGCTGAATGAACTTCGACACTGTCTTGGGTCCCACACCACTCATGTTGGAGGATAAAAATGATAGATCCTCTGGAAGGTCTTTAATCGTTCTCACATTCAGTTCATTTCGCAGATAGTTAAGAATGGCGCTGTATCCCTTAATCTTGAGGTCGTCAAGTTCCAGGTTGGCCATAGAAGCAGGGAAGACAATCTGTTGACTCCGAATGTCCTGCTCAAATTCTGTTTCAGAGTGAGCATCCTTTCTTTTGATAATCCCCGCATCAGGAGTTGTCTCTTCAGTGAGCGCTTGAGCAGACTCCTTCATTACTGCTTCGTATACGGTCTGCTCATTCGAATCGTTAAAAGTTAGCTTTTCCTTTAGTGGTGACCTGTCACCAAAGCTATCAGCAACCTTGGTTATGGTCTCCTGCAAATATTTGAATTGATCATTTATGGTAGGCAGGATTTTGTTCACTATTTGCTCATTCAGCATCTGCTCAAGCTGATCTCCCATTGCATAAATGGAATGAACAGGGTTAAACATCTCGGCAGACTGATTACTTGGCATAGACGGCATCTGATAGACAGGCGGCTTAATGGATAAGTCCCCATAGGTCTCAACATACCATGTTGCCAGAACATAGATATGCCGATGGGCCGATAATGCCAAATCCACCGGAATAGACGTTGTATCATGGGCCGCCTTATTACCATTAAGTCGGAGCCACTCAAAGCTTGCCTTAACTTCCTCTGATAATAAACCATCACGATAAAGCTTATGAACACGCTCACTGTGTTTGATTGAATACACAGGCTCGACCTTCTCAAGCCTGGAGACCGTAATAGCCAATTCTTCGCTAAAGAGTCGTCCTTGAGTAAGCGTTGAACGTGGATTCGTCCAAATATCCGTCTCTGCTTGTGCCGATAGAGCTAATAACCCCTCACTGACTTTATCCAAAAAAGAAAATAATGCTGACATAATATAGCTAACATCCTCCCGCACCTACAAAACACAATTATAGTCTTACATAGTTCTATTTAAAGTAACCCCCAAACATATATTCGTGACAACCCGCTGTCACTTGTCTCCTGTATATTGGCAACAAGTAAGCAATGAAGGGAGCTGCAGACTATGAAATATATCATTTTTGATATGGAATTTACCGTACTACGTTCCCAGCAGCATCTGGCCGAGACAATTGAGATTGGGGCGATAGAGCTAAAGGAGGGCCAAGATGGAACTCTTGTGATGACCAACCTTTTTCATTCTTATGTACAGCCCTCACTCCGTCCAAAGTTATCCAAGCTGACTACAGAGTTTACAGGAGTAACACAAGAACAAGTGAATAAGGCTCCGCTGTTCCCTGGAGCCATTAGCAATTTCAAGGAATGGCTTGAAGGCGATGACTACTATCTCTGTTCTTGGGGACCTGATGATAAGCACCAGTTGGTTCGTGAATGCCATGCCCAAGGAGTTGACCGGGAATGGCTGAAGAACTATAACGATATACAGTTGCCTTACACCAGACTAAATGGGGCAGACCATGGCCAAAGAATAGGGCTCAAAAGATCATTACAACTCGAAGAAATTCCCTTTATTGGCAAGCAGCACAATGCTCTCGATGACGCCTTCAATACGGCCAAACTTTTCAAAAAAATCTTCCCCCAGCTCAAATTGGAGCAGAATAATGCTTCTAATGATGCTTTGTATATAAGCGAAGTTGTGTACTCTACGGGTGGGATCGATAACAAGCCATTCGGCAATCTTGCACAGCTGCTGCAATTGGCTCTATAAAGCCCCTGCCATAAGGGGCTTTTACTTTTACCATACCTGTTAGCTGCTAATACAACTTCATCCATTCCATCAGCTGCTGCTTTAGACCTTCCCGTACCGAGGCAGGCTCCAAAATTTCAGCTTGAGGGCCATACTGAAGAATCCATTTCAAAAACTCTTTTTCATTGTTGACCGTGACTTCAAATAGAAGACTGCCATCCTTCATATCTTTCATTCTAGGCTGAACAAACAACTCTTCCTCTTTAATATAGCGGGCCACTTCCGGAGCAAACCGCACCACAAAGCGCGTGTTCTTCTCCCCGCGGTCAATCGACCAGGTATTCTTTAGATACTGCTTGATGTTAAAGCTGCTCTTATCAAAAGTTTGGTCAGTAATCTCAACCTGCTGAAACCTGCTTACCCGGAAGGTGCGAATGGCCTGCTTGAGGTGACAATAACCTATCAGGTAAAAGCGCTGCTCGCGAGGCACTAAATAGTAGGGATCGATCCGGCGTTCGGTCGTCTCATCCCGGTATTGAGTATGATATACCGTCTGAATAGATTTTTTCTCAAGCATAGCCTGGATTACTGGCTGCAGAAAGTTCGGACTTTCCTTACGATAAGCAGGAGTACCCATTTGAATAATATCGGCAATATCCTCAAAGATATTATTTTGCCGAGACTTTTCTTTCAAATGAGTCCCCATCACCTTGTCATACGCCGGGTCAAATCCAGGTGGAAGCTTGTCCTTATCCAGTACAGACGGTAGCAGTGAGAAAGCTAGTGCCTCTTGTTCCGTGAAGTTGAGTGGATATAAGAAAAACCTTCCCATAAAACGGTATCCCGTACCTCGCCCCTCGTTAGTTACAGGTGCAATTAGACTTAGCAAGTCCAGGTCCCTATATATTGTCCGGATGTTCACATCACATTTTAGCGCCAGATCTGAAGCGGATATTCCCGGGTTGGCCTGTATGGCGTTGATAATATTAAAAATTCGTATGACTTTATCGATCACGTTGGGCTGCTCCTCTATAATCCTTTATAATTCAAAATACAAATTCATAAACCTGCTACG
The DNA here is from genome assembly GCF_050995535.1 of Paenibacillus sp. SN-8-1. Classification (NCBI taxonomy): domain Bacteria; kingdom Bacillati; phylum Bacillota; class Bacilli; order Caryophanales; family Paenibacillaceae; genus Paenibacillus; species Paenibacillus sp. SN-8-1. The sequence goes on along the minus strand of NZ_CP194782.1, from coordinate 878,428 downwards.
TGTCCTACAAGATTATCTAAATGGCTTACCTGTCAACTTCCGAATTGCTTTACAAAATCTCTCCCATTCTTCCGGATAAGCATTACTCCCAACTATATGAATGGATCTATCTTCAAGCTCGATGTCCAGTGTCCACTGTGTTCCATCCAGCGTATTATAATCAATATACTCATTCTCCCAGTTCAAGATCCGGTATTTAGCCTTTTTGATATTTCTGTATTCTGTTATCATAAAGCCTCCTTAAAATATCATAATCATTCTCGTGCCCGGTTAAATATTTGAACAACATGTTAATCACTCGCAATGTATACGGATAAATCATATGCTTATCGTATTACCTCGCGATGGACCCCCTTGCCCTTGGCTAACGGTAGGCCCTCGGGACTTTCACCCTAGATAAGACGTCCATGCTGGGCGCACATAAAAAAGACTCCTATGTATAAAGGAGTCTTTGAACTATAATTTGAAGCTAGGGGAACAATTTAAGAAGTTCTTCCCTTGCCTTTTTCTTATTCTCTTCAGTGATTGGAGTAATGACACCTAGACTAAAGTATTCCATTGCACTATCAGACCTATTAGCTTCACCAAAAGGAAGAATACTTTCAAGTGAGGATTTTTGCTGCTTCTTACGCAACTTGTCTTGAATGTCCAAAAGTTTAGTCATGATCTCAACTCCTTCTAGGTACTTCTCAGGATTAACAATATCCTGCTGGTAACTTAGGCAACTTGGTAATGAACATGCACTTTGTTCATTTTGAACAAAGTGACTTAATCTGTAGTCTTCAGCCAATTGTTCCAAGGCTACATGAATTTGCCATGCAGCACCGTTATTAAATTGTACTATTCTATGCGAACAATTGTCAAGGTAACCCAGATCACCTAACCAATCGTACACCTGCAGAGGGGTTTCAATTCCTGATTCATCCATAGCCCGATAAGTAAGAATATGTCCGTACTCATGATTAATTGAGTATGCTACTCGATTCCCTATATCTAAGTTATTCATAGCTGTGTTCCAACGATCAAAAACAACTTGACTTATTTGTTGAGTCTTAAGTAAAGTTTCCAAACCACTTCCATGAAATGCTTTATCATTAAGAATCCTTGTTGGAGTATGATCGGGTACAAGATATATATGTCTGTGGTTAGTATTCTTATCTGTAAATGCTGTTTCAGCTGGTTTCCCTCTTAGGTTTAATACAGTGTAAGGCAAATTAATTATCTCTGCATCAATTTCTATTCCCTGTTGTTGATATGTACTTATTGCTGTGTTAATTTCATGCCTTGTCCTTCTTCTGTATCCATTATAAAATATTCTATCCACTCCATATGTATCAAATACACTTACATGATATGGGTCACTTTGTCTGTCTAGAACATTAACAAATTGTCTTTCTAATGAAATATCCTCTAGTGCATTATCATCCAAAGGATTTAACCACATATCATTTCCCATCTGATTATTCCCCCAAATATTCCACTTTATACCATAGGGTATATCGATTCTTATCAATAATTGGAAGAAAAAAACCCCCTCTTGGCTTGAGGGAGTTTATAGATTGGTCAGTTACACTCTCTAAAGTTTCGTAAGAATCATAGATTCTCCCTCGTCTTCTTACCTTAATTAGATCCTAGTAAGTTTAAGAGCACTTTTCTAGGCAAGTCACTAATACTATATCTTTCTCTTCAATCCAGTAGCCTTACTGCGAGGTACCCTTGGATCATGATGCACAATATAAGCTTTGGAGAAGAGATCGAGGTACGACTTCTCATGTGATTTGGGCGTGAGAATAATAAGTTTACGTTTAAGCTCTTGCTGATAGAGATCGAATACCTTCAGCTTTCGCTGCTCATCCAGAGCGCTGTCGAATTCGTCCATGACGATGAATCCTGGAGCTGTCTGCAGATTTTGCAGCAGGGCGAGGGCGAACAACAAGGAGCTGAGGGATTCTTCCCCACCGGATACCCCTTTGCCCACTCTGCCTCCACGTGCCTTAACGCTGACATCCTCCATCGTTCCCCGGTGGCCTTCCTTGCGTGCTTTGATGAACAAATTGAAGTGGATCCGTCCTTGGCGGCCCTCATGTTGATCCCACTCGATCTTCCCTTCGAATTGAAATAGGCTCATATAAGATTCAAATCGCTTTTCTATTTCGAGAACTCGCATTTGTATCGTAGTCTCTAACTGGTCTCTCAGTTGTTCCGTACGTTCCTGATCCTGCTCGAACAAGAGGCTCGTCCGCTTATATTCATCCTGATAGCGATAGAATTCCTCTTCCACAACCTTGTAGTTGTCCGGCGCTGCAGGATCTATCCCCGTTTCTTGTCTAGCGTGATTAAATTGGACTCGGCCTGACTCAAGACTCGATCGAATATTCGCTATCGTCATACCTTGAGTTGAGGTTGCATTACCTCCTCCGGATTGCAGATTATTGGAGTTAGTTACTTCATTGTAAATATGCGGAGCCAACTGCTTGAACTCCTCAATCTCCTTAATGGAGAGGATATACTCCCTCTTCACGTCTTCGAGAGAATCGTTCCTTGACTGTAACTGATTGATTATCTGCCGAAGCTTACTCTCCTCACGCTCATACTGATCCTGAATTTCTTGCAGCACACGCCCCTGTCTTCTCGCGTCCTTATCGAGCTTATTCCAGCTCTCTTCACTTAATTTCTCCTGACGCTGCAGTTCTTCAAGTTTGTCATCCAAGCTTGCTAATTCCCGCTGAGTAATTTTGAGTACTTCATACTTTTCCTTCTGTTGGCCAATTCTCACATAGAATTCAGCTTCACTCTGCAGTTCATTTTGATCACGTTCCATCTTCAAGCGCTTTTTCATTAATTCCAATTGAACCTCACGCAGCTCACCCATATGTTTTTGCAATTGGCTTAACTTCGCGACTTCCTCTGTATGCTTGTTGGCTCTGCTGATCCGCTCGTGCTCCCTTGTCATGAAGGCTTCGGCTTCTCGTACCAAGTGGATAATGCCATTCAGCTCCTGCAATCGCTTGGTATTTAGCTTGATCTTCTCATCTGCCTCTTCACATTGATGAGTCAGTGTGCGGATGCTCTTCATGGCTTCTTCTTTGCGTGCGAAGAGCGCCCGTGCACTCATAATATAGCGATGTTGTTCTTGTGGGCCGCGAATCCCCATCGCATCTACAAGTACACCATGTTCGATTCGAATATCTCCATCTTTGAAGAACTGTTCAATCCACCACAAGGCTTTCATTGCATGAGGAAGCACTTCTTCATCTAACCCTTCCTTTACACGCAGCTGCAGAGATGCAAGCTCAGTCACTGATCGGTCAGGTACTACCTTACGCAAAGGAACATGGTATAGATCATTTGGTGGAATAACCACATGCCCATCGAAGAATATTGAGTATTTTATGGAATTGAAGCGCTCTTCCGATTTCAACTGAGCAGAATGGTCAAGCTCTACCAATTCTCGCAAGGCATAAGCCCGAATTCCCTTTGAGCTAAAATAATTCAAAGATTCGATTTGTCTTCGAGACCAGTCATGTTCCTCTTCTAGACGGGCGAGTTCCTCCTCCAAATCGCCAATTTGGCTGGAATGCTTATTTCTTGTGTCCTTGGTATAAGAAAGCAGCTCCTCTAGCCGGTTCAGCTCCTCTTGTACATGGTGACTCGTTATATATTGACGAATTCTTTCCTGATGAACGGCCTCCAACTTTTGATCCTGTTGTATCTCTGCCTCAATACTTGATATTACTCTTATTAATGCCTGGTTTTCTTCTTCTCCCTTTCCGAGCCCCATCTTAATGTCGTCCTCTTGCTCCAGCACACCACTCAACTGTAAGGTCACAGATTCCAATTGTTCCTTAACTTCTTCCTCCGTCCGGGTAATACGCTCCTTCTCCTTAATAACTTCCTTAAGCTCCTGCTCCAGCTCATCTACAATCCTCCCCGTCTCCTTACGCTTAAGATCCAGAGCTTGAATCAGACCATCATAATGAGATAGTTGGCTCTGCAGCTCATTCATATTCTTCTGAATTCCTGCAATTTGCTCACTTGCTACAGTTTGCTGCACTTTAGTCTCATGCATTTGTTCTTGCTGTTCTTCCTTATCCAGCTCAAGTTGATCTATTAGGCCGATCAATTGCTCTTGCTCGCGCTTATAGAATCCTTCCAGCTGAAGCAAGGAGCCAGCGTACAATCTACCGCCCTCAAGTAGACGCCGCTGATTGTCCTCGTACCGATCCAGTTCACTTTTCTTTATTTTCAACATGAGCTTCTTATTCGCTACATTACCTTCTGCCACACGAAGCGTCTCCTGGGTTTCCTTCAGCTTCTCAATGCTCTCTTCCCAGTTCTTCTGCACCCGGTCAATCCCATGCATTTCAGCAAAAATTCTAAATCTCTCCTCAGGATGCATCACAGAGAACTGGTTCACTTCCTGCTGATACCAAATTAGATAGAATAAGTCCGGGTCAATCTTATACTTATATTGAAGATCCTTCTTATAGGCAGTGAAATTGTATTGGCGGTCACCGGAGGTATAATGAATCTCCTCCTCCCAGTTCAAAGGATCGTCCCCAGAGGAGATGACAAATTCCTTCTTGATCGGTTGTCCCTGACCCGGCTCCTGTAACAAATATAGGGAGAACTCTACGTAATCCGGAGCGTCAATTCGCATGTAACCCTCGTTCTTAAAAAGAAAATGGATCTGCGCCTTCCACCTCTCATCCGCCCCCAGATTACGGGATCTTAGACCCTCTACTTCTACCTTAGAGGAGTACAGTACGGCCCCCATGCAATAGGTTATCGTTGATTTCCCAGCACCGTTTGGACCTGTAATAAGGACATGCTCTTGCTGTCCAGACAAGTCCATAAGAGTAGCCTCGTAGTCCCGAATTCCGCTAAATCGCATTTTCCAAGGTATCATGATCTATTCCTCAGATCCTTCCTGATACAAGTTGTATCGCTTAAAAAACTTCAGTACTTCTTCCTTGTTCAATTGATTCGATTGGCTGAATTCGACAGTCCGACGTAAGAAAGAATCCGAGAACATGTGCACTCCAATCGCTGTAAGTTGATACGCCTTTTCCCTGGAATTCGTATCATACTCTTCTAGCGCCCCAATCTTCCGTAGCTGATCTATATTAAGCAACAGCCGTTGATTGGCCTTCGTAGTCTCATGACCAAATGCATTCAGTAACTGATCGAAGAGAGTGAATTCATGCTGCAATACCTCTTGTTGATAGAACATAAATAAGAGTATAGCGAGGCTTTCTTTGGATAAAGTACTGCGGGCTGCTCTGGCCGGGACCCTCATCATGGCCACGACTTGATCGCGCCTCTCATCATATATAACTTGGAAATAACGGCTTACTGCCTGATTAACTCTTTGCAAAAACGAGAAAAACTTCTCATCCTGCTCCGAAATCCGAAGCTGCTTCTCTACTTCTCTTCTAGATAAGCCGAAATTACCGGCCCGCATCGTAGCGGAAGAGGAGAATAAGATGTTCATGAACGCCATTTCCTCTTCCTGTGTCAATACTCCCTTGAGCAACTGCATCACGTTCAGGGGATTCGTATTGAATTCCTCCACCTGCTCTATGGCATTCATATCGGACTCAGATATCATCCTCTATTCCTCCAATTTCTTCTGATCCGGATTGATCATGAACTCTGTCGCTTCGTTTCCTGAGTAGCTGATTTCGCTCTTCACGATGTAACCATTCCCACTGTTTCTCGTAGATTGGCGTTTTTTTTGCTGTCTCCGTCTGTGCTTGATCAATCGTCATCTTCTTGTTACCGACCAAAGCTGCTACAGCAGTCAACGCATTAACAGCATCCCCCCATTCCGCAGAGGTTGCTTCGATCATGACCTGTTCCAGCGGCGCTTCTTCAATATGCTCCATATACGTCTCAATGGCCTCTGTCTGGATCATTGATTTCGTAAGTAGCCACTCCGATTCCCCCATCAACTCACTTAGTTGATCTATGGATATTTCCTCTTCCCCATACTCCACCTCGGTCTCTTCTTCCATCGCAGAGTCCATCACAGGTTCATACGTCTCCAAGTAATGAACGGCGTCACGGATAGACTCTGACGAGATAGGCGCAGCGAATTTAACGGGTACCCATAATCCATCGGCTGCTTCCCCTTCATATTGATCCTGCTCCATGAAGCTCATAAGCTGATGGACGTTCGGGATATCTGATTCCAATGGAGGATCATACATTTTCAGAATGAACTCTCTTACTTTGTCCGGATGAATAGCAGATGAGAGTACCGTACGCTGCATCGTTGTAAACTTCAGATATTTATTGATCATACCAACACTCAAATTCGTTCCTTCTGCCAATACAGCGGTTCCTTGATGCATCAGGTTGCTCAGAATGAGACTCTCCTCGATCGTCTGAAACTGCCGAAATCGCTCTGTAAGCTTCACCTCAAGCTCCTCCATGAGCTGATGAATGATTTCCAGCTGTGGCAAGGCGTTACGGTCGGCAAGCAGCTCGAGCTCCCTTTCCTTCATCAAGTTAATCGCATTTTCAACGTTACGAATCATACTTGCAATTTTATTGCCCCCGGATATCCCATGATCATCGTAGGCCTCGCTTAGCTCAGCATCACGCCTGGCTTGAAATAACGAACGACCAATATCGTCATGCATGTAATAAGCAAGAGAGTCGTTAGCCAGCCGAATAAGGACATCCATTAATCGTTTGCCAACATCTCGCATCTTCAGTTGCCTTGTCTGCTTGGAGATCCAATTATATTTAACGAGCACATGAATGATCTGTTCTACCTTCTTCCTGCTTGGCGGTTCTGGATCACGGTAGCGGTTCCTGTAACGGTAATATAACGTGTCCGAATTCTCGATGGGCTCGTCAAGTCCAAGCGCTTCCTCATTGATCAATTGTATAATTCTTAGAAACCGTAAAATTTCAGAAGGTGATTGAAATGCATTCTGTGATCCAAGGTCACTCAGCACACCTGATAATGAAGCAATATCCCTCATCGACTGAAGCATTTCTGGTGAGGAATCGTCATTTTGAAATATAGATATTAATCTTCTATCCATTGTCTCCAGTCCTGAGCACCTCCTAATATTTGCTCTTGCTCCAACTTGGTTACCGTCAGGAGCTCCTTCATATATTCTTGATAAGCCTCCCAGCTGTCCACAACCTTATGATTGTGGCAAATCCATTTCAGCCTAAGGGGGTATGCAGCAACTGAGTTAAGCATTTCTCCCGCAATAAGAAGGCCGTCCTTGTCATAATCACTCCACAAAATGGCTTGCTGAATTTGAGTGTTACTCAGCAGCTGATGAATGAACGCTCGATGTGAGCTTCTAAGATGGCCATCTACACACACAACCAAAGAACCCGTCTCTCTCAAAAAACCACGCTCGGCAGATAATCGGGTCAGAACTCCGCGATTCTCGACCAACCAGAGTGTCGTTGCATCAGTTGTATACTGATCCTGGGCAATAGAAAGATCCGTTAAGGCATGAACAGGACCTGCCTCATAATGCGACCATTGTCCACTCAAATGTCCTGCGAAATACAAAGGTGTGATTGCCCCGGAGCTAATCATCCCAAGGAATTCTACAGACTGCCCGCTCCATACCTCCAGAAGAGTAATAAAATCATCCTTATTCGCATCGAAGGCTTTAGATCCACCGATATTTTGATAATACTGTGCACCTATCTCTTTCCAATCAAATACCTCCTTGCGACTGGATATCAAGAAGAATGCCAGCAAGAAGTGTAAATAATTAATTCTTTTGGACATGCTCCACGGCTTAGGAAATAGCTCTAGTTCGCCCAGTTCTTCAATTGTCCAAAGAATACTTGTAGATATATGATGGCGGATTAAAGACAAGTATGCTGCGCGCCCTTGATCCTCAAGACCTCTTACGTCTTCCAGTGCATTTCCGGCAGTTAGCTGATAGTTCTTAAGTTGACTGATCTGGTCCAGTCTTTCCTGATCCATCTGCTTCTGTAAAAATGTGAAAAGACGATAGCCCATCCGATATTGCATGCGTTCAATCGTCTTCCCGTCTCGCTTGAAACGCATCTCCTTCATGATCCATCCATTATTCAACCACTCAAAGGCCAGCATATTCTCCTCAAGATTGGCACGCTTGCCCGGAGTCCACTTCCATAACGATAAATGTGGGATTTCCAGGTCCTCTTCAGGAAATTCGCGTAGCGACAGAGTTATAGTGCCCACCGTACGTAAGGTTCGCGCGGTTTTTTTTACGATACTGACGTCAATTATAGAAGCTTCAGTTCCCGGAGTATCCGGATCCAGGTACTCGCCGCTCTTTAAAATATACTGCGATATATATGCAAAAACGCGTTCTATTGTGGTCATCAAATCCCTCACGTATCTGCTCATTAGCTATAAATTCTGCTCTATCCTACCTTTTCATTCTATCAATAAAAGAGTAGGAATTCAGTATAACAATATTCATCGAGAGGAAGGACCTGGAATATACTCTTTTAATGATGAGGATCTGAGCACTCCATCGGAGATCATCAATAACTCGCTAAATGGAATGAACTAAAGAAATGAACGTTTGGATTCTGGCAACCACTTGTTGCGGCAGGAAACCGGTCACGCAGTCTTTAGTTCAATCCATATAAATATCAAAGTAAATCTCCCCATAAAAAAAGACGAGCCCCCCAATGGCTCGTCCTTCTCATTCTAATATCCACTAACTCATTCAATTTCTCAAACCCATTCATCCCTTACTACGCTCTTCACTTCCCATCAATCAACCCAGCCTTCTCCAGCATCCGGTACAAAAGCACGCTCGTCTCAGCCCGCGTCAGCAATTTCTGTGGACGCAGCTCCTTGCCGTAGCCCTTAACCAAGCCCTGCTGGATAGCCGTGGCTACCGCGGCCTTGGCCCATTTCGCGACCTCGCTGCCGTCCGAGTAGGCGGATAGATTTACGCCCTCCCCGGCGATGTTGCCAGACGGAGCGGCTCCGGCTCCTGCCAGTTGAAGCGCCCGAATGATCGTCACGATCGCTTCCTGCCGCGATACCTTCTGATTCGGAGCAAAAGTTCCATCACTCACCCCATCCATAATGTGGTGTGCGTGAACTGCTGCAACCGCTCCGCTGTACCAGCTTGACGGGCTTACATCCCGGAACTGGGATGGTTCCCCGCCGGCTTCCGGCAAGCCAAGCGCTCTGGATAACAGAGCGGCAAGCTCCGCGCGGGTAATTGCGGCTTCCGGCGCGAACCGGGCAGCATCGATGCCTTGAATGATCAGTCTGCTGTTCATATCGAGGATCTCGCTCGCTGCCCAATGTCCTTGCAGGTCTGTTAGCTGGGATGACTTGGAGACCAGGGCATATGTGCCATTCATGAGACTGCGAACAATGACAGCCGGCTTCCCGTCAATTTTAGTAAATTTCGTTGGCACGGGACGCAGGCCCAGCTTATCGTCCCATACCACAACGGTCGAAGCCGCTTGGGCAGAAGCATCCGGCAGATACATAATCCGTTCAACATACTGGCCGAACAAGGTAATTTCCTTCTTCTCACCTTGACGTGCCACATAGACATGACTAGAAATCGGGTCCGACACTAATTTAAGCCCGTTCTCATTCACTGCAGCCTGTAGTCCGGTTAGGGACCCAAGCTCACCACGCTCCATTGTTAGCTGAAGCTCGGTATCTTTGGGCCAGACCGAACCCGGCTTGATGACTTCAGCCAAAGGCAGCCGGTATTGACCGTGATAGGCTGCCAATATTACGTTAGCGGACTTTCCGCTTAGGAGTCCAACTACCTCGCCCGGAACCCGCAGTACGGTCCGATCGGCTTTCTTGTCCACCGAAACCGTGAGTGAGACATTATTCGAAGAGGGCAGTGAATCCAGCACTTTTTTCAGCGCATCCAGCTTCAGTTCAATGTCGATGTAATTCGCTCCGCTCGCATCCTTCACCATCTTGGCGATTCCTGAAATTTCAGTCCCGTTCACACTTACCTTCAATGAATCGTCATCCGGCGTGCTTGCTGGATAGGTAGGGCTTGAAGGACTTGCAGTCCCTCCTCCAGACGAACCTGAAGAACTACCCGGATCTGGATTCGGGGTTGGACTGGAACGAACGACTAGAAGCTTATATGTCTTCACCGAACCATCCTGTGCTTTGACACGGATTACAAAGGTGTTAGTGCCCGTGACCAGAGAATATACATCGGTGATCGCGCCGCTCTTGATCTCCGACTCGTTGACGTAGATCACAGCGTGACTGTCCACGGAGGTCAGGAGCATTTTCAGTCCGTTTACTTCAGAATTGGCTGGTATGGAATAACTCGCCCTCTCCGGATCAAAAGTAAAACCAAGCGTTCCCCCCACGCCCGTAACCTGCCAGCCGCTTAAGTTGTTATTGCTGCTCTTGGGAACAATATTATTGATCTCAATTACCCGGACATTGGCGTTACCCGCCGTATCTGCCACATAGACAGAATAGACCCCGTTCTCCTGCACGGTAAAATGCTCTGTAAACGCAGTACCTTCCTTCTCAAAATACGAGACCTGCTGATTGCCCGGCGCCCACTTCATCACAGCAACCTTGTTCAATTGTCCGTAGACCTTGGCGGTTGCCGTGACACTCACACCTTCCAAGGTTGGCGTGCTTGGGTCCTGGGTTAGTTCAATCGTTGGCGGCTGATCGTAAGTAAACGTAATCTTCACTGATTGGTCGACCGCAATCCCGCTGCTCTCTTCCTTAGCAGTATAGGTTACTGCCTCAGCGGCTGTATTGCCCACCGAGAACTTGGCAATTCCAGTCTCGTTGGTAATCGCAGATACCGGTTCGATGACCGATTGTCCGCCGCTGGCTTCAAGCTTCACCTTCTTCCCGATGAGGAGGTGGTCATATTCATCCTTTAGCGTTACAACGATTTCCGCCTTGCTGGTTCCATCAGCCCGAACAACGAGGTCGCTCGCGGTAAGGGTCGAGTGCGAGGCGCTGACGTTCCCGGGAAGGAATTCCACAGAAGTCGTGGCCGTCAGCGGTCTCTCATTGACAAATGCTCTCACCTCTGCTGTCCCCACCTCCGTTGGCGCCGTCAATCTCGCCGTATACGTTCCGTTCTCGTTATCCCTTACCTCGGTGACTTCTCCTAATGACGTGTCGATGAATACGAAGGCTCCGCCCTTCGTCAACGCCCGGCCCTGCGCATCCTTCAGCCTTACAGTGATCTCCGTCTGGCTCGTTCCGTCTGCAGGAAGCTCGGCGTCCGCCGCCTCGATCGTGCTCGTCTGGGCCGATGGCGCTCCGATCACAAATTGCACGGTCGCCGTCTTCGTCAGCGGTCTCTCATTAACAAATGCGCTCACGCTGGCTGTCCCCACCTCCGTTGGCGCCGTGAGTCTCGCCGTATACGTGCCGTCCCCGTTATCCCTCACCTCGGAGACTTCTCCTGACGTCGAGTGAATAACCACAAAGGCTCCACCCTGCGTCAACGCCCGGTCCTGAGCATCCTTCAGCCTCACGGTGATCTCCGTGTGGCTCTTGCCGTCCGCCGGAAGCGTTGATTTCGCCGCTTCGACCGTACTCGTCTCCTCCGACGGCGCCCCAGCTACGAACTGCACACTGGCAGCAGACGCTAGCGGCGTACCGCTAATACTTGCGCTCACCGTCGCTGTGCCTATCTCCGTTGGCGCCGTCAGATCAGCCGTATACGTGCCGTCTCCCTTGTCCGTTACAGTGCTCACTGTCCCTGACGTCGAGGTAATTCCTATCGAGGCTCCTCCGGTCTTCAACTCATTGCCGTACGCGTCCCTCAGCTTCACCGTTACCAGGGTGTGACTCGTTCCATCGGCAGGCAGCACCGCTGCAGCCGTTTCTATCGTGCTCGTCCCTGTCGACGGGTCTCCGGCAACCAATTGTACTGCAGCCGTCTTCGCCAGTGGTTTCCCACCAACACTTGCGCTCAACGTTGCAGTCCCTGCTGTCGTTGGCGCCGTCAGTGCAGCCGTATACGTGCCGTCCCCATTGTCGGTCACAGGACCAACCGTCCCTAATGTCGAGGTGACTGTCACCGTCTCCCCCCCACTGGTGATCTCGTTGCCCTGAGCATCCCTCAGCTTTACCGTAATCGGCGTCTGGCTTGAGCCATCTGCTACCAGGCTGTTGGAAGCTGCAAGAATTTCGCTCTCTGTCTCGGAAACGGAATAATCGGCAATCATGTACGTCCGGAAACCAAAGTCATAACCATTTCCTCCGCTATACCCTCTTTTGTATACATCACCACTACTCCCATACCAGTTAAAGCCGAAAGGAGCTCCGTTTTCTGTGGATACGACCATTTTGTACATCGTCTCCTTCTTCAGATAAGGCGGTGCCCCGGAGAAGTCGACCGTCACCCAGCTCTCATCAGAGTACCCCGAAGCCGACTGTCCTGTCGAAAGCGGCGTTGAATCTCCATCCTTATACAGATCTACACGAATAGCCCCTGGCGTACCTGCCACAGCAAATACATGTAGATCAATTTTATCCAAAGTGCCCGTAACGGCAGGCGTAAAGGTCTGGAAGCGCGGATAGTCTTTATTCGCCCAGACACTTCCATTGTGCTGTGTCTGCTCCTGATCCGGCAAGGCCGCGTCTGCCGCAAGAGTTGAGCTGTTTGTCATACCAAACAGGATAACAATCACAAGCGCAATGGACATCCATCGCCTACTTCTTTTACAACTATACATTTATAATCTAATCCTCCATCCTTTTGCTCCGATACTAAATTTCCTGGTACAAGTCCTGTAAGAGATCCCCTTGCCCATCTCCCCTCTGCTTATCGAGTCCTCAAGCTGTAACATAGAAATATCCCCCAACAATCACCGCCCCGAGCAAAAACAGACCAAAGTACCATTTGGTAAACCGAAGGCTCATTGTACTTCCGTCCCACCACAGCTTGGCATAGATCACTATGCCTAGCAGGAGAATACTGACCAGCGCAATCAACCCATTTTCCATGTTCCTGTTCTAACCTCCCTATCATCAGAAATGACGAACTTATGCCATCTAAAATAATCTAAAAGCCGTCTCTACCTCCATACCTACAATGGAGTATTTTTGGTTCCAAACCTTGTCTGCAAGCCATATTCCAGGTGACTCGTTCCACAAAATCCCATTTTATATCTGTAACAAGACCGGCCATTGCATTACAATAGGAGGTATGAAGGTTAAGTGAAATCAGAGGTGTTCGGAAATTGGAAACCAACCATCCTATTGGTACATCCATGGGCAGATCTGTGAAAGAAACAGATCCTCCCGGTGGGCAAGTGTTCAAAACTGATACAACATTAAGAGAGTATGTCCGTGGACCTAGAGGAATGGACCCAGACCAATTTCTCCCCCTGGCGAGATCTATGACGGCTAGTATCGGAAGACTGCATCAGCAGCAAATGATTCATTTGGATCTGCGGCCGGAGCGGATAGGTATTTCATCCGGGGGAGATGAGGCTTATTTAATAGATTCGGGTTATGCCGTTCACCGCACGGCCGAGGGCTACCCGTATCTTACTGGCGGTGTAATGAAATCAGGCTTGCCGTATTGCTCGCCTGAGAATACGGGAAGAATGCACCGAAGTGTGGATGAGCGAAGTGATTTATATTCACTGGGTGTGATTTTCTATGAAATGCTTGCAGGCCGCCCGCCTTTTCTAACAGATCAGCCCTTGGAGTGGGTATACATGCATCTGGCTCAAAGCCCCCCGCCCCTGACGAACCTCGCATTGCCCCTGCCCGAGGGCCTGGAAGCGATCATCACCAAGCTATTAGAGAAGAATCCGGATAAGCGCTATCCCAGTGTCGGCGTTCTGCTGGCCGATTTGGACAAAATCGGAAGACCCCACGATATCCACCTGATCGAGCAGGGGCTTCACGGGCGGGAACATGAAATGGCGATGCTGACTCAGGCCTTCTATTCCGCGTGCCTCGGGTCAACAGAAATGGTCTATGTCTCAGGCGAGGCCGGGATCGGCAAAACCAGCCTGATTGAAGAGGTGCTCAGGAAGCAGCAGCATGACCGGGATTTCTACTACATCACCGGGAAATTCGAACAGCTCTCCAAAGAAAGCCCCTATCATCCCATTATTCAGGCTTTCCGCGGGTTGATGCGGCATTTGTTAGGACAGCGGAGAGACCAGTCCATGCTGTGGAGACAGAAGCTTCAGGAGGCACTTGGGGCCAATGTCCATGTCATCGCGGATATTATTCCTGAAGCTAGGCTAATTCTGGCCAGTGACCACGCGCCTGCGTTAGAGGAACTGCAAGCGAATGAATCGAAGAAGCGGTTCATTTATGCTTTTCGCAAATTTGTTCAGGCCCTGGCATCGAAGGAGCACCCGCTTGTTCTGTTCATTGATGATCTGCAGTGGGCCGATGCTTCCTCACTCCAGTTGATTCACGCGTTGTTATCCGATCCCGAATGCCAGTATTTGATGATCGTCTGTGCATATCGACTTATGGAGACAGACCGGGCTAAGCTGCCGGGGTACGAGCTGGACGGGAGCATGACCGACCAGGCGGTAGTCCGCCACATTCATCTGAGTCAGCTGGGACCAGCGGAAATGAATCAAATTGTGATGGAGACGCTTCATAGTCCAGCCGATACGACGCATTCTCTAACAGAGCTCTTGTGCCATCAATCGAAGGGCAACCCGTTTCATTTCAAGCAAATACTGCTCCGTCTACAGGATGACCATATTCTGAGCTACAATCATGAGGAACGCCGCTGGCAGTGGAACCTGGAAAAGGTGCTTGAGCAGGTGCCCCGTTATGCCATCCATGAGCTGATGGAGCACAAATTACATCGTCTGCCCGCGGATGCCCAAGAACTGTTGAAAATAGCCGCCTGTGTAGGGAGCACCTTCCATCCTTCATTAATCGCCTCTGTCTCCTATCAGGGTAATGAGGATGAGGATATTAATTGGTCCGTCATCGAAGCCGAGGGGTTGATAGTTCCGTTCGAAGGGGAGATGTACCGCTTTACTCACGATAATATCCAAAAGCTCATCTATAGCGGGATAGATGACGAATCGAAGCAGGATATCCATATCCGTATTGGCCAGATTCTGTATGGCAGGGACAATGCATATGGAGAGAACTCTCTCTTTGATGCGGTTAATCATCTGAATCGGGGATCGGCAAGCATGAAGGACGCCCAAGTAATCCTGCAGCTCGTCAGATTAAATCTGGAGGCGGGACATCGGGCCAAGTCTTCCACTGCTTACGATATTGCCCTGGGTTATTTCCGCAAAGGCGTGAAGCTGCTGTCACCGGGGGACTGGGATCGTGAGTTCGACTTGATCTTCGAGCTGCACACCCAGAAAGCGGAATGTGAGTACTTGTGCGGAAATTCAGCCGATTCCGAGCGGGATATCGACTTCCTGCTTGGCAAGGCGCGCGGTCCGGTTGAACGGAGCCGTGTGCAGATGATCCGGATTATGCAGTACATTAATCAGGGCAGATATCATGAAAGTACAGCTCTCGGTCTTGCGAGTCTGAAGGAGCATCAGATCTATATCTCACCACATCCAAGCAAATACCTGTTACTCATGGAAGGCAAGCGAATTGAGGCTAATCTCGGTAAAGAGTACGGCCGGCTTGCGTACCTGGAGGAGATGACGGATAAAGAACGGATCAGTGCGATGAATCTTATTTATGCGATCATTCCCTCCACCTTCTTCACCAATAAAGAAGTGTTCTTCCTGCTGACGTGCCGAGCTATTCAGCTTACATTGAAACACGGCAATACCCCCGCCTCCGCGGCTATTTATACCGCGATGGGTATGCTGCTCGGAACCGCATTAGGCAAATTCGAGAAGGGTTATGCTATTGCCAAGCTGGGTGTGGAGCTCTCCGAGCGCTACAATGTCACTTCAATTAAAAGCAATACCTATACCATGTTCGGCAGTGTACTCTGCCAATTTGCCGGGAATGCGCGTGAAGGAGACACTTATTTGATCAAAGCGCTTCGGTGCGGTCTGGATTCGGGGGATTACGTGTTTGCAAGCTATGCCATGGGCGCTCATGTCAATTCCTTATACACCAGAGCATCGTTAAGTGAATTGGCCAGAGCCATTGCCGAATACATGGATGTGCTCGCTACAACCAAGGATGAGTTCGTGAGGAAGAACTTTCACCTGTACCAGCAGGTCATTCTCGCGCTTCAGGGAAGGACGTCAATACCTGCGGCATTCAGCGGCCCGGATTTCGATGAAGAACAATTTCTGGGGCAAATTCGCCGGGAAGAGACTTCGGCAACCACGTTGTTTCAGTTCAGCACGTACAAGACTCAGCTCAGCTATCTGACAGGTCAATATGCGGAGGCCATCAAGTGGGCTGAGCAGGCGGAGGCCTATGAGGCTTACGCAACTCATTTGCCTCACTTGCCGGAATGCTTATTCTATGCCTCTCTCGCCATCATGGCGGCCCCTGCCCCATCACGGGCAGATACCCAAAAGTTAAACCGCCATCTCCAGCGCTTTAGACAATGGGCACAGTGCAGTCCGGATAATCATCAGCCCCGGTATGACCTCCTTCAAGCGGAATTTGCCCGTATATCAGGTGAATTGCAGAAGGCAGAGGCGATGTACGATCAGGCCATCCGTACGGCGAGAGAGCTGGAGGATTTCCATGTGACAAGTATTGCGGGTGAAGCTGCGGCCAACTACTATTTGGGATGCGGCAAAAGTAAGACGGCGGGGTATTATCTGCAGCTGGCTGTTGAAGGGTATCAGCAGTGGGGAGTTCAGCTGAAGGTATCAGAGTTGGAGGAACTCATTCAGATGGTGCAGAGTCAGGTGAATCGTCATGCAGCATCTGATCGTACCTTGACATTCCTGGACCAGGGGATTGAGGCCGCGGATCATGCCGCAGAGGATATTTCTAAAATTCGAAGCGTCCCCCATTCGGTGGACAGTATAGACCTTGCCGCGATTCTAAAAACTACCCAGGCCATCACCCATCAGATGACCCTGGACACGGTGCTTACGGAAATCATGAACACCATTATGAAGCATGCCGGAGCCAGCAAAGGCGCGCTCCTTACGGGCACCGAGGATACGCTTGTGATTCAGGTCTATGCGGATTCGGAACCATCCACACTTACGTCACCTTCTGAATTAAGTGACAGCTCCCTGCTGCCGGAAGGAATCATCCGCTATGTGTTTCGAAGCCAGGAGGATATTTATTATAGCGGAGAAGAGGAAAGCTGGTTGATTCATAACCCGTACTTCGCTCAGCATCAGCCCCAGTCGGCGCTATGTATTCCCGTAACCGTTCATGGCACGATGATGGGCGTCCTTTATCTTGAGAACAAGCTTGCAGGGCATGTGTTCACGCCCGGCCGTACGGCTGTTCTTCAGGCCATGGCATCCCACGGAATCTTTATGTGTGTGCTTCAAAGTTCGCCTGAACCTTCTTACGTCCAGCCGGATGCCGGAGAAGATGAGCAATCCGCACCTGACCCCATCGAAGAGCCGTTAACTGAGCGTGAGCTTGAGGTACTCGCCCTATTAGCCGCAGGATTAACCAATAAGGAAATCGCCGAACGTTTGGTTATCGCTATTGGTACCGTGAAGGTTCATGTGAAGAATATTTTCGCCAAGCTAAAGGTCAACCGTCGCATCAATGCCATTGCCCAAGCCAAAGAGCTAAAGCTGATCAGCGACAAAACCCGGCGGTCCGTGTGAGCAAGCAAAAAAGGAGCCTCATCAGCTCCTTTTCCCCACCTAATGTAGCATTAAATTTATGGCTTCACCTTAGCAATAACCGCATAACTTACAGATCTTGTGAAATTGGTCGGATTCCATGCGGTGAAGAACCATCTGTCCTCAGCTGCGGAATAGTTGTCGAGAAGGAAGCCTTGGTCATTTCCGGAGAAAATCCAGGAACCGCTAATGATATTGAAGCCATTGCCGTTAATTGTAGTGCTTCTGAAGCTATTCGGAGGAAGAGTGACCGAAGAGAACGTGAAGCGTGCAAATCCATCTCCAAGGTCTGTTCTACGGAGGGCTTTTCTAACATTTTTAACTACGTGACTTTGTTTTTTGAATTTTCTCCCCAGCTTTGCTTCCGCCTTTTTAATTCTCATCAAGGTTGCTTTTCTCAAAAAAAATCAACTCCTTAGTTGTTATACTATAGTTAATGACGGAGTAGATGCTTTTGAATGGACAAAACTGCCGGGAGATTGGTTGAATTATTTCAACATCTTACATGCTTGCGCTTGAACCCAAGCTGTCCCCTATCTATGGCCTTCTGAATATTGCCCGAAGCGTTCAGGTACTTACTCTTTCCCTTGTCTTGTCCGACTTCAACAGGTCCCACAGCTTGGGCGGTCTGGACCGCTAGATCGTGAAGCGGTGAATAGGACGTGGCCACGGTGTAAATGAAATTATTCATCGCGTACTTCGTACGCTCGGGAGAGTCATGAATCGTATCTTTGACCATCTCTAGCATTTTCGCGATTTTGCTTCCCTCGAATTCAGCATCCGGGCGGCTCCCGAGCAGCCAGCAGTAGCAGCTCCATCCAGCGGACATTCTCAGTTCTTCGCCGCTTGCAATCCATTTATCCGCAACTTCTTGTGCAATATCTGTCTCTGCAAGGGTTACCGCAACCACATAATCGGACAGCATGTAGAAGTATGCCGCATCTATCCAACGGTCGAAATCCGCTTCCGTCATCGCAGCCGGGTCCGCAATTACGCCGGCAAAGTACATGGCGTCGTAGTTCCCAGTGGCGTAAAGCTGCTCGGCCAGAGGCTGATTCTTCTTGATTTTCTTGGACATGGGCTTCATAGCCCCTGTAGCCACGCCAAAAAGCGGCTCCTGCGCGCCGTTCGATATATAAATCTTCTTGGTTCGTTCCTTGCCGAGAGCTTCGAGCTCCTGCATAACGATGTCAAAGTCCATAGCTATCACTTCTTTCTGGAAGTTATTACAGCTGTTTCAGTATAAATTATTCTCGGTTAATATTCATACTTCCTGTTTCATACCATACTTCACTCGAACCACTCTTTTTACTACATTTCTCTTCGCTTATTTCCTACACATTAAGCATTTGACAATATTTAACTAACAACATACCATAAATACAGTAATAACCAGTTAATTCATAATAAAGAAAGTCATGAGGAAATTAATATTATGAAGAAAAAATGGGCCTTGATTGCGATATTATCTTTAGCGCCGGCGATAACAGCTTTTGCTTCATCAAGATCAACTCAGGGGAAGGTAACTCCTGACTCTAGTGTAACAGAAACTCGCACTAGTAATCCTTTTATCGATAATCGCCTGATTAGCCCACAAGTTATGGATACGTCCAATCCTATTGGCAGTGCTGTAAAGGGAGGCGCAGTTGTACAAAAAACCTTTACTGTAAATGCAGGATTTGGTCATCTTAAACTTTTAATGAAAAACTATAGCAGACAAGCAGTTACTGTTAGCCTAACACACGTGAATTCCGGGTTGGTATATTTCTCAAGAAAAATTGAAGGCAACGGATCTTTAACCTGGAGAAATTTCGAAGAGGGTTATGACCAAGGTATGCGTGGTGGAGACTATATTCTTCAATGGAATGGTGGCAATTACTCCGTTAATGGAGAATTTTTCGGAAAGACGGGTTCAAAAATCTCCGATGTTTCAAAATAATTTATACATTAGTCTCATAAAATACTTTTTCTCTCTAGTCCAATCTGCTTAGCTAATATAACCCTTCCCAAATACGAAAGACGAATCGCCAATGTTACATAAATGTGAGGATGCAACGTGTTTTAACCCTAACTCCCCTAACAGGTATAAATACCCTCCCCTACTATTCACACTTCCAAATCTTAATAAATTAACCGCGCAAATAAAAAGGCCTCATACCTGGTATATTATCACCAAATATAAGGACATCAAATTGACATTTGAAGGAGCCCGCCTTACAATAAATCCTTAAAATTAAGCAGTTCAACTTATATAGTCTTTAATACATCTAGATGCGAGGATGAACATCATGCTAATACGAGAGATTGAAGAACGAGACAATCAAGCCATGGAGCGGATCATTAAACGCTCACTGGAGTCTTTTGGACTGAATATTCCAGGAACCGCCTACTTTGACCCCCAGCTGGGCAGTCTGGCTGAGTACTATAAGCAGCAGCCTGGCTCCAAGTACTGGGTTATTGTTACGGATCAAGGTGAAATTGCAGGCGGCGTGGGTATAGGCCGCTTCGGGCAGAATCCAGAAGTTTGTGAGCTGCAGAAGCTCTATCTTGCGCCTCAAGAACAAGGCAAAGGTCTGTCTAAAGAGCTGATGAAAGTGGCCTTGGATTTTGCCGCCAAGCATTATAAGTTCTGCTACTTAGAGACATTCGAGAAGCTGAAAGCCGCGAACTCTCTTTATCTTAAATTCGGTTTCCGTCAGCTTGAACAAGGGCTGGACGAATCGGAGCATAATGCCTGTGACGCTTGGTATATGAAGGAATTATGAAAAGGTTGGAGCAGGAAGCTCGCCTATTTTTATGCGGAGTAAGCTGTAAGGCTTTTGCCGTAAGTCATGGCCATAGTGAAATCTTGGCTGCCGATGTAATTGATTCACAATAAAATATAAGTATTGATCCGGACCAATGGAGAATGTATCCGGCCATAAGATTCTCGGGTCATGCGCGATGGTATCCATAGCGCCGTCCGGATATATTTTACGAATACTGTTGTTTTCATAGTCTCCGGCGTACACATTTCCTTGAGCATCGGTGATCATCCCGTCAGACGCGCCTTTTTCTCCCCAATACTCCACACAGTAACTTAGATCCGCATCCGGTATCGTTCTGTCTCTTAAGGCTTCGGTTGAGACCGCGAACAAATGACGGCTGGTTAGGGGACAATAGAATAAGACCCTTCCATCTGGAGAAATGGCTATCCCATCCGAGGCCAACCTAAAAGGTGAAATTACGCCCTCTCTACTACGATTCATTAGAATCCTGCCTTCTACTTTCGGCAGCATACAGGGATCGGGTGAAGTTGACTCTGTCCCATTCAACCGTCGGAACGCAGCTCCATTGTCTAAATCTACGACGATAATAGCTCCCGGTCCTTTGGTAGAAGAATCCGTTATATAGGCGTAGCCTGCGTTGCCAACACGATAATCAACCCGCACATCATTCAGGTAAGTAGTCGGGAGGACAACAACTTCTGTGAACGTGTATACTCTTCTTATTGTGTTTGTTGTTAAATCCACAGCGACTAATTTGGCCCCACCTTTAATCGGCTCCGAGAAATTCGGTGCTCCTGTATCCAACACCCACAGTGTTCCTCTACCATCCGCGACTATACTTTGGACGCTAATGAAAGACGTTGTGATATTCCAAGGGCTCTCCATATTGGTCTCCAGGTTAGGATAAGGCTGCAGTTGACCCCCAACTATTTCCGCTACCGTAAATTCAACCTTATCCCCCCATTTCGGGAAACAAACAAATATACGCCCGGTTTCAGATACACTAACCCCTGTAGGCATCGCCCCATAAAATAAAAAAACGGGTTCGATCTCCCCGAAATATTGTGCAGCAGGTAATAAAGAATTCAACATGATCATCCTCCTCAGGCGAGATGGAACAGAGATTCCTTATATAAATGGAAATGGTTGCGTCAAGGCGCTAATTTAAGTTATGAATATACTAAGGGGTTTAGAAATTGTCCTCTTAGGGTTTCCCAGGGGTTTCCACAGAAGGGACAACAAGGCCCGACCAGGATTTGCAATGACAAAGGGGAGAACTCTAAGGTTCTCCCCTTTACCAGCAAGGCCTCCGACATGGCATAGCCCAGTCCGCTTGAAGCTCCGCTAACCAAGGCATACACTCCGCTTAATGTTTTCAGAGTCATCTTACTCATCCGCCTTTCCAGCGATCTATCATCAATTCACCGCAACTGTACTATCATTCTCGCCCCGATGCCGTCTATTCATTCGGAAAAACCATGAAAACCATTCCAACAGAGGGGTAAGCCTACTAGGCTCGCCCCTCCATTACATCAATGGATGCTCACCTGTTTTATGCGAATAGACTGTACTGAATTTATCCAAAAGTGACCGTCCTCACAGTTCATTCGCCTAACTCAGGTTATGATACTTGAAAATTTATTTATTAATAAACCGGATTGATTAGTGAAAGTGAGGAAACGTGCCAAATGAAGAATAATGAACTGCCTCTTGTCTATTCATGTTCAGGATGTTCGTCGGCGGCACAAACCGCTAACATGATCGCAATTAAGATGGACCGGAAAAAGATAGCCGAAATGTCCTGCATCGCCGGTGTCGGTGGTGATGTCAAACCGCTCGTCAACACAGCAAAGTCAGGACGCCGCATCATTGCCATTGACGGTTGTCCTTTAGCCTGCTGCAAAAGCTGTCTAGCCAGGCATGGCACCCAGCCTAACTATCACTTCGATTTATCGAAATTTAACGTACCCAAGCGTATAGGAGAGGATCCTGACCCCGATCGATTACTGAGCGCTTACGATAAAATCCTTGAGGTAATAGGGAGCTAATCACGAGTTTTGACCTTACACTATACCGTGTTAAGGTCATTTTTCTTGGTTAATAGACTTACCTCATGGATGTGACTTTCATGTCTAATGACTGAACTTTTTATAGACATACGATGCGATCCAAATGGCAAGCAGGATCCATACGATTATGAACAGAGCAGCTGTAAGCCAGTTCTTGGGCTTTCCTTGAATCTCCTGTGCCCTCGCTTTATTCTCTTCAATAACATCCCCAGGTATCATCTTAAGGGCAAGAACTATGCCTAGTGGGACAATGATCAAATCGTCAACATAGCCTAGAATCGGGATGAAATCGGGAATTAAGTCGATGGGACTGAACGCATAAGCCACAACACACAGTGTAAACAGTTTTGCATACCATTTCACTCTAGGATCTCTGTAAGATAGATATAATACAATCAAATTGGATTTGAGCCGTTTTGCAGTTTGTTTTAGTTTTTGTAGTATGGTAATGATCCCCTTTACGAAATGGAAGTACCTGCGCCGCACGTACGATCTCTTCCGGTCCAGTCAAAGCTTCCGTGTTGAATAAGATCTATGACTCCCAAACGGGCATGTTATCAAGTCTCTGACTTAAAGGTCTTGCCCAACTCCCGATCCAGGCCAAAGTAATGGCGAAAGTTGTATATCATCGAGTTCCACGCGGTTGGATTGACATACTGCTCACTCCATATAATTTCTTCGTGGGCATGTACTTTTTGCGCCTTTACCTCAATGATGACAAATCCCTCTGACTCGTAGAAGCTAAAGACTTTTGCCTCGATTGCTTAATATGTGCGGCACGTGCCAATTCACTAGCCGGAAGAGCATTGCCGCCTAACAGTTCCAGAAGCATCGTGACGCGTGAAGGATCACCGACGAGCGTTGCCACTTCTACAATATTCGGTTGTGTCACCCCTATCTTCCCCTCTTGTTCCAATTGAAGTGTGCCTTCGGTTTTATCGTACCACGATTATTATTCGACGGTGAACGAAGCTTCAGTATTGTTGCCAATCCTCACATCAACCTCCCAGCCCCGCCCTTTCCGCTTAACTAAATGGATTTAGGCTAGCTTTAAGTAGATTTTAACAGAAAAGTTGACCAGAGCATCAGGATGTATTATAGTATGTTACAATACTAACATACAGAAATGGTGGTACCATGCAGATTAACTTTAACGACAGTCAACCGATCTTTCAACAAATCGCGGAAATGATTGAGGATGATATCTTGAAGGGGGTTTACGGAGAAGATGAACAAATTATCTCAGTGGCGCAATTCGCCAGCACATTCCAGATCAATCCAGCTACGATCGTGAAAGGCATCGCTTTGTTGGTTAATGAAGGAATTATCTACAAGAAGAGAGGGCTTGGCATGTACGTCGCTGCAGGCGCAAGGAGAACGATCATGGACAAACGGAGGACTCGATTCTACGACGAGTTGATTGTGAATCTTCTGGATGAAGCTGAGAAGCTAGAGATGACTTACGAAGACGTGATTGAGATGATTAAACAAAGGTCGGGAGATGGTGGAAAATGAGCACGATTATTACATGTTCGAATGTAACCAAAAGTTATGGTAAACATGATGCCGTACGCAATCTCGAATTAAGACTGAACGAGAACACCATCTACGGACTGTTTGGCCGCAACGGTGCGGGTAAAACTACTTTGCTCAATATGCTGACCGGGGGCATCTTTCCCAGTTACGGTCAAATTGAGATCGCAGGCGTGCAGCTCAAAAAAGGTGAGACACCGCAAGATGTCTGTTACGTGCGAGAAAAAAATTTATTTTTTGGCGGCGCGAAAGTCATAGAGAGTCTGCAGCTCGCATCCGCATTCCACAAAAATTGGGATTGGGATTTTGCCCATGAGCTGCTGAACACCTTCAAACTCAATCCGAACAAGAAAATTCGCCAGCTCTCCAGGGGAATGGAATCCTTGGTAGGGAACATCATCGGTCTGGCCAGCCGCGCGCCGCTTACGATTTATGATGAACCAGTACTTGGCCTGGATGTGCTGATGCGGGAGAAGTTCTATCGCATTCTAGTTGAGGATTATGCTGAGCACCCGCGTACCATTCTGCTCTCCACCCATCTGATCGACGAGATTGCCATGGTGACCGAGCAAGTCTACATTATGGATTCCGGTTCCATTCTGATGCACGAAGAAGTGGACAATATCCGCACACAATCCCATGTGTTGATGGGCGCCCGGGAATCTGTTGAACGCTTCACAAATGGAAGGCAGGTTATCTATAAAGAGGCGTATGGCAAGGGCGTACTAGCAGCGGTATATGGGACGATCGAAGATGTAGACCGACGCCAGGCCCACGAACTCGACATATCCATTGAAGGGTTGCCGCTTCAGAAATTCTTCTCTTATTTAATCGAAGGGGGTCAGCGAATTGAATAAATCGGCCGTCTGGATGAAGGCATCCTTCTTGCAGCTTAAACTGTATTTGTGGATTATTGTGGGCGCTCTCGTTGTCAGTGTCACGACGAATCTGATCATAAGTTTATCGATGAGATCGGGTGAGAATTCGACATTGTCGACCGCTAATTTGTTTACTTTGTTCCTATTCTTTGTGGGCAGCGTCCTCCCTGCAAGTTTCTTCAAGCGGATGATTAATCTAGGCGCAACGCGCCGAGAGTACTACCTCGGTATCTTGCTAGTGTATGCGGCATGGGCAGCCTTCTTTGCTGTGCTCAACATAATATGGCTACAATTGGAGATCCACGTGATTCGTGACTACATAACTACGTTTAATATTCTTGAAATTTTCGGATGGAGTCAGTTTGGTGTCTTCGGCATGTTCATATACCAGTTCGGCGTGTACCTGGTTCTCCTGTCGCTCCTGAATTTGTTGTTCTCCGGGACTCGTCATCTCGTCGGCCGGGTGATCTGGGTGGTCTTCATTGCTGCGATTCCTATCTTCACGTCGATCGCGCCGCTTCGTAAGATTCTCGCTGACGGGCTTCGCGACTTGCTCGCCAACGATTCCCTGCTGCAAGGTTTCGGTATAAACATCATAATAGCACTCCTGCTGCTTACTGGCGGCTGGTTGTTGACAGCAAGACGTACCTTGACCTAGATCGGAATAGAAATTTTGAGTAACACAAAAGTAAAATAGCAAATCATGACCACCCGTCCAACGGGTGGTTTGCTCTTGGGGTATAACCCCCTGTTGCCAAACTGCGCCTAAAGACGCTAGCCTGACCACAAATCTGTTCAGGCTCAGTGTTAATTGTCACTTTCACTTACCAGTTAAACTGGTTTATTTCTTTTTGCCCCTGTTGCTGCTGAATGGATCTTCGTACTCTTTTACGCTCAGCTTATCTACAGCTTGGTCATGTGCCTCTTGTTCACGAATGTACTTCGCTACGGTTGCTTCATTCAAACCTACCGTACTCACATAATATCCTTCTGCCCAGAATTTTCGATTCCCGTATTTATACTTTAGTTGTGCGTGCTTCTCGAAGATCATTAACGAACTTTTTCCCTTTAGATATCCCATGAATGATGAGACTGAAATTTTCGGTGGGATAGCGACCAACATATGGACATGATCAGGCATCATGTGACCTTCTATAATTTCTACTCCCTTGTACTTACATAAGCGTTTGAAAATTTCTATTAAATCTCTTCTTACTTGATTATAGATCTCTTTCCGTCTATACTTCGGGGTGAAGACAATGTGGTATTTGCACATCCACTTTGTGTGAGCTAGACTATAGCTCTTGTTTGCCATTTAAGACCATTCCTTTCTTTGAGCCTGAACATCTCAATTTTATCGGAATGGTCTTAGTGGTCAAACCGCTGATCCCTCCACCCGCATAGCGGGTGGTTTTTTGTTTCGCGCGTTTCACGCACTCAACCGGCTAAAGCCATAATCATGACCACCCGTCCAACGGGTGGTTTGCTCTTGGGGTATAACCCCCTGTTGCCAAACTGCGCCTAAAGACGCTAGCCTGACCACAAATCTGTTCAGGCTCAGTGTTAATTGTCACTTTCACTTACCAGTTAAACTGGTTTATTTCTTTTTGCCCCTGTTGCTGCTGAATGGATCTTCGTACTCTTTTACGCTCAGCTTATCTACAGCTTGGTCATGTGCCTCTTGTTCACGAATGTACTTCGCTACGGTTGCTTCATTCAAACCTACCGTACTCACATAATATCCTTCTGCCCAGAATTTTCGATTCCCGTATTTATACTTTAGTTGTGCGTGCTTCTCGAAGATCATTAACGAACTTTTTCCCTTTAGATATCCCATGAATGATGAGACTGAAATTTTCGGTGGGATAGCGACCAACATATGGACATGATCAGGCATCATGTGACCTTCTATAATTTCTACTCCCTTGTACTTACATAAGCGTTTGAAAATTTCTATTAAATCTCTTCTTACTTGATTATAGATCTCTTTCCGTCTATACTTCGGGGTGAAGACAATGTGGTATTTGCACATCCACTTTGTGTGAGCTAGACTATAGCTCTTGTTTGCCATTTAAGACCATTCCTTTCTTTGAGCCTGAACATCTCAATTTTATCGGAATGGTCTTAGTGGTCAAACCGCTGATCCCTCCACCCGCATAGCGGGTGGTTTTTTGTTTCGCGCGTTTCACGCACTCAACCGGCTAAAGCCATAATTAAACGGCTTGTGGTCCTATGAAATATAGGACCACAAGCCGCTTAATCACTTTCACGCTCCGAGCCGAATTACTTATCCTTCAAAATAAGATAACTCAGCAGCCCGCTTATTTTTGCATTCGCTAATTTGATATTAGAAGTTTCATTATAGACGTCTTGTATTACCTGAATAACGACATCTTCACTCACATCATCCTTTAATCGAACCGTGAAGGTCTTATCATTGCTCTTTAGGAAAGTTATAAGTTTATTCTTATATTCTTTGGGAGAGTTAATCTCCAGCCCTTTCTTTTTATAATAGTCCAAGGAGTTATCTTTGCTTTCAAATTGCTTTAATCCTTCATCTGTCCAATAAGCTTTGTTAAAGGTAAACTCTAGATCCTCTGCTGTGCCATCGTCAGAATTATATAACAAGTAACTGACACCCGAGTTTGTTCCATTATTTGTTGAATCCACATTGTACCATTTCCCATTGATCTCTACCTTGTTCCAAGCATGAGGTACTCCCCCAAGATAACCCGTTACGACAATACTATTTAAGCCAGACAAATCACTAAGCAGCTTGTAGGTTGCCGCGTAGCTAGCGCACACCCCAACTTTCTTCACCATAATCCCATAGGCGGTAAAAGAATCATTAAACTTCTTATCAACATTCTTATAATTGTTGTTCTCAGCACTTTTCAAGGCTGCGTCATCATATTGGGTATGATCATTTAAGTAGTCATAAATAGCTTGCCGCTTTTCGTCATCACTCATATTTTTCGTAATGATTTGCGAAATAATATGGTTCGCTTCTGTCATTATTTCTTTTTGTTTCTTGGCGATCATATCTTTACTTTCACTATAACCAACAATAAGAGTCGATGTTTTATAATCGAATGCATATCTCTTAACACCTAATATTAGCGGATTTTGATATCCAACCTTTTGCAAGGTATCAGACAACACCCCCATATTTAGAGCCTCGGGGAATGCCTTTAATGCAATTTTACTATTAGCCGCTATTAAATTTAATGCCAGGTATTCTTCTAGTGCAGAATCCGCATTGATTTTATAATCATTAACCGCAACGTTCTCTTTATTGCCTTCATCCAGTTGTTGTCGTGTATTTTCTTTCTCACGTTCAATCAGATCATCACTTTTATTTTTGGAATTATCGACAGTAGAAGAATCGGGAGCGTAATCCATCATGTTATCCGGCTCAACCAGCCCCCCACTGCTGTGATCCCTCTTATCTTGATCCCGTAAGTACTGACTCCATTTTTGTTTATCAAATGTATACACCAAGGTTGTACCGCTAATCGCTGTTCCTTTTACCTTATAAGGGATTAGAGCATACCCATCTTTGTCATATTGGATATGATCTTCATAAATAATATCTCTATCTAAAGTAGCTGCTTGATCTATTGTTGTTAACTTGATCTTTTTAGGTAAAGCATCAATAGTTTCAAAACCCAAGTAATATAATTCATGCAGCTCTTTCATCCCCGTTACAAGGGTTTTTGATAAATTGATAGTGCTGACTGCAGGGCTATAATTTGATTCATTTCCATTTTCATCAACAGCCGTAACATAGAATTCTCCTTGAACCATCCTGTTCTGCGCAATCGTTGCTTTTCTGTTGATATCATTCGGTTCATTGCCTACATGTAACAATCCTTGATTTCCATCTGAGGCAAAGTCCTGAAATTCTGTATCCGTAACCGTTCCGATCAGAGATGGATTCGTATGTTTGTATCCTTGCTCGGGCCCATTGATTTGCTCGGCATTATTCATAGACATCACATTATAAATATTATATTTCTTAGCACCTTTAACGTTGTTCCATACTAATTTATATTTTCCTTCAGCATCAATTTGATATGTGGCATTCGGTGATTGTAATGGAGACTTGATGGTAAAAGGTATGATCAGAGGATTATCCAATTTTGTCGGGGTCTTAGCATCTAGATCATAACGGATACAAATGTAGTAGATGGGAGCATTTCCCCATGAATTTTCTTTATCCCTGGTAGAATCAAAAGAGGTTAGTACGGGGCGGGTTGAACTTACAGTCAGTACATTATTCGTGCCATCCTTCACTGCTTCATAAGTAGATACTTCACTATCATATAAACACTTGGAGTCTGTATGTACAGTTACGATACTTCGATTATATCTTTCTTTATCATCTTCTTTGAACATTTTAGCTATATCTTTATCACTATGAGGGAAAGCATCGGTAGAATAGATATCTGAGTTGAATTTAATTGTAAAAACTCGATTGTGATTCACATTGTACATCGGTTTTAAGTATCGCGGTGCTTCTTCTTTATATTTCTTCTTTAAGTCTGAAACCGATGTTAGTGATGTATGTACTGTTGATGTTTCTTGTGCTTTGGATTGTTTCTGAGCTGCATCCGGGTTATCCCTATGATCTCCTTCGCAACCCGATAATAGTAAAGCAATAACAAAGATTAGAGTGAATAATTTCTTCAAAATTCTTTCGCTCCTTTGAGGATTTATGAAATATTAAGTCATAATATATCACATTATATAATTTTTTGGTGATTTGGAAATATATATTACCCATTCGTAATTCTGCCTATTTACAAACCGATGGTTGGTTTTTATAATATGAAATATATACATTATCCGTATGGAGGAACGCTTTTGAAACAAGAGGAACGCAGACAACAAACCATAAGCCTTCTACTTGAAACAACCAAGCTACTGATCCAGGAAAAAGGATGCCATTCGATCACGATGAAGGACATTATGGACAGATCGGGGCTGTCCAAGGGGGCGATCTTCCACTATGTGAAGAGCAAAGACGAGATTTT
The DNA here is from genome assembly GCF_050995535.1 of Paenibacillus sp. SN-8-1. Classification (NCBI taxonomy): domain Bacteria; kingdom Bacillati; phylum Bacillota; class Bacilli; order Caryophanales; family Paenibacillaceae; genus Paenibacillus; species Paenibacillus sp. SN-8-1. The sequence continues at coordinate 848,429 of NZ_CP194782.1, read as the reverse complement.
CGTCTGGGTACTGCAGGAGAGGCTTGAGGACACAAACAAACGCTTCATGAACGAAGTGGAGCAAGGCCGCCGATCTTTCGCTGAGCCTATGATGAAGATTTCTGAGAGTATCTCGGCCTACGGCAATGCGGATGTTACGAACAAAGTGCTGATGTATTTGCTGGGGAAAGAGGAAGAGCCTATTATCGCGGATGCTCTTAATCAGTATTATAATCGGTCGGTGTCTTTATCCGAGCAGTGGATTAAGACTGGTCAACAACATGGCGTTATACCAGAGACTGTCGATGCTGGAAAAACAGCCGAAATGTTTGTTCTTCTTACATTCGGATTGCGAATTCGATCTTCGATTCCGAATGGTTCAGCCGTTTATACGGCTCAAGATTTCTCATCATTGATTACAGATTTTTTGAAGGCTCGATGAAACTCGTGAATGGAAAGGATCAATCCATATGAATATCTGGTTGACGCTCCACCTTATTGGAATCCTGATCAGCATTGGCAATATTATTACGGCCGCTTTCTGGAAGGTTCGGGCCGATCTGACTAAACAACCGGTTGTAATTCATTACGCGGTCAAAAATGTAATGCTTGCTGATTATGTGTTCACGCTCCCTGGAATTGTCCTGATCATTATCTCGGGCAGTATGATGGCCGCGCAAGCCGGGATGTCGCTATCGGGGTTGAATTGGCTCACATTATCGTTGATTTTGTTCGCCATTACCGGGATAATCTGGGCTGTCATTCTGATTCCACTTCAGCGCGGGATGATTAAGTATAGCGAACAAAGTATCAGTACCGGCAGTATCTCTAATGAGTACCGTAATGCTTCCCGTTCATGGGCGATCTATGGCCTCATTGCTACGCTGCTGCCGATCGTCATTCTGTACCTCATGGTAGCGAAGGGTTTCTAGGACGAAAGGAGAGAACCAGAATGGTACCCTTGTATGTGCTTATTGTCTCATTTCTATTATTTAAAGTGCTTGGTATGACAGGCCTCTCACATTTCGAAGGATGGCATTCACCTCTGCAAGGAGCTGTGGCTATCATGCTGCTCATTAGCGCATCCGCTCATTGGGGGAGCAGACGCCCAGATCTGATCCGCATGGTTCCTCAGGTATTTCCAAAGCCCGATTGGATCATTACGGTGACAGGACTGCTGGAAATAGCCGGGGCTATTGGCATCCTGATACCCGCTACTTCTCGCTTAGCATCCATTTGCTTAGTCATACTGTTCATCGCTATGTTTCCTGCAAACGTACGAGCGGCCCGGGGACATTTAACGATCGGCGGTCGGCCTGTCCCCAACCTGCTCCCCCGAACCATAATTCAGCTTATTTTTATTGCAGCCGTTTTATTGGCTGGTTAACCGGCGGGGCATATATAAAAGTCCGGCTATATGCCGGACTTTATTGCGCTCCCTCGATCATTTTACATAGTCTTCTTTTAAAATACTGTATATTTCCAAGTCGACAATTCCTTTACCTGCCCATAGTGCCGCTTGTCTTAATGTTCCTTCTTTGATAAAGCCATTCTTCAGCAATACATTTTTTGAAGCCTCATTTGGAGGCATGACCTCAGCCTGAATTCTGTTGACGTTAACAGCCGTGAACAAAAAATCGAGTAGTATGCTTACCGATTCAGTAGCGATACCTTTGCCCCAATGTGCTTCAGACAAAAAGTAGCCAATCGTCACGGCATTCACCTTTTGATTAAAGTCGACTGCCTCCATAATTCCAAGCAGCCGATCGGGCTGAGAACCCACGAATATCCCCCACTTCACCCTAGACCTCTTGTTATAATCTCTCTCGAAATGGCCGATCATATTTTTCACAGTATCTTTATTGTGCTTGGGTATAATGCCGCAGTATTCAAACACCTTGTCATTGTTATAGATTTCAAAAACTTCCTCAAGATGATGATCCTCAATCTTCTTCAATATGTAACCATCTGATTCCAGGTTAGGAAACTGCTCAAAGACTGCTTCAATGTTCATTCGGTCATCCTCCACGGTTATTCATATTCTCTTCTTGATCGGGATGTATAAATCAACTTTACATTTCCCTTCCTCATCCTTGGCAGGATCGTTCATACAGAATTCGAGGCATGGTCTATCGTCGGCATCATACTCACTACTGGGCAACCATAGATTGAATACGTTCTGATAGGCCAGAACAAATCTATCGATTGTGTCGTAGTAGGGATATAAAGCATACATTCCACCAGAAAGCGTTTTGAATTCCACATGCATGTTATGCCCGTGTCTCTCGAATCCATTTGGTAACGTTACACAGGCGTCGTATCGACAAGCGAATTCATCAACAAGATTTCCATCATCCAATGATATTCCGATAAAATGCTGGTTGTCCGGAGTAAGTCCCTGCTCGCTTGCCCAGCGGCCTAACTTGTCCCAAGCAACATGAGTATCCAAATAACTCCCGACATGTCTAACGTACGCCACTTCATATTCTGGAAGCTGCTTGATGGTTATCATATTTCCCCACGCTCTCTTTAAGAGTTGATTGTCCCTATTTCTATTGTAATCCTGTAGGGGAGATAACTCTTCCTGCCTATTGCTTAAGTATGGTGAAAAATTGCTATGTTTCCTTACGCTGTTTCTAACCTCAGTTGGTGTCTTGCCATAATGTTTCTTAAAAAGGGCATTGAAGGTTGACACCGATTCGAAACCGCATTGACTCGATATTTCCAAGATGGGCTTGTCCGTTTCAACCAACAAATGCACAGCCTTTCGTACACGCTCTTGATTCACAAATGCGACTGGAGTCACACCGACTATGGATGTAAATATTCTTGTAAAATGATATTTCGAAAAATTTGAGACACCGGCCAATATATCAAGAGTGAGTTTTTGATTACTATGTTCCTCTATGTATTTAATTACTCTATCGATTCTATCTTTATAGTCATTATTCATTTATCGCAATCTCCAATTATCTATGGATTACCAACTACCAAAATTATACACGCGAAGTGGAATACAAGGATAGCTGCGATTTAATACTATATTAGTTGAACTACTGATTTACATGCTAGTCAGCCGTATGAAATGTTCCTACGATCGCTGTTGTTCTCAGACTTCTTAATTGAATTTTTATAGGTAGAAGTCTGATCACAAAGGCGAACGCTCCGCTTCTCCAGAATCATTTCACACTCTTGCCTATAAGTAATTCTTAAAATCAACTTATATAATTTTAACGTGGTTACATACTTCAGTTGCATAAAAGAGTTTTAACAGAAGCCTGTGTATGTTAATAATGTCCGGAACAGGTACTTTACAATCAATAATTAATAGGAGATGAGACGAGACGTATGAAGTCTAGGTTAATCATCGTGACGGGCATTATTTTAGTAGTATTAACAGGTTGTATCACTCATCCAGAATCGAAGCTTAGTTCAAGCCTATCTGATAAAAGCCAGCAATCTCAAGCAAAAGATCAAAAAGACAAACTTACACCGAAAGTTGTTCAATCAGACACCACGGTTACTTTTTCCAATGAAGAGAACAAGCAAAGAAAGGTAAAGTTGCCTGAAGAAATATCCATTGATGGCTGGAGTGTAGGAGTCCCCTTCTCCAAAGTTGTTTCTAAACTTCCAAAAGATATAAAGTTGGACAACAGCTATATGCAGTATAGCTTCACGTCCAGGTACCTTGACTTGTCATTTACTTGGAAGGGAGTTCTTGATTACATTCTCATTCGTGAACCAGGCAAAGGTCTGAATGTTAATTTGAACATTGGAGATAATGAGCAAAAAATCGAGGAGATCTTGGGAAGCCCAAAGAAGCAGTCAGACACCCCTAATGGAGATCTGGCCTATGTGTACTATTTTAATAACTACGACATCATCATTTACGCGAAAGACAACTATGTCCGCGGCATTGCCATGCAGCTTACCAGTAGAACAACCATCAATGAAACTGAGAAAATCTGCAAATATTTCAACGTCAATACAGCCGTAAAGTATGCTTCTCGAACTGAATTGATCACATTGAAAAATGATATTTTTAAGCGCTATAAAACCCTACTCGAAGTAATAAGCGAAGATACTTCTAATAACGGGAGGATCAATGCTATTTTCTCAGACATAGATATTAATCAGATTGAGCTGGATTTAGAAGAAGCCTCCCTTCATTGGTCTAGCACAGACAAAGCCCTGGGACGTTTAGTTACGGAGTTCGTGGAAGCAGTTCTTAACGTATACGAATGGCAAATTATCAAAAATAATACCGATGACTATCAAGTCAAGATGAATTCCGCTTACCAAATAAGAGATGCGTCAGTTAGAGCATATAATGCCAATCAGAAAATTACAGTTATCATCAATATAAAAGAATAGTTTGTATTCAAGGAGGATTTACAAGTGTCAGAAAAAATAATTATTTGCAAACAATGCGCCCACTCTATTGACGAGCATTACCTGATAAACTACCGGGGCGACTACTTCTGTGGAGAAAACTGCCATGAGACCTATCATGAAGCCAACGCTCATGAATTCAATGAATCAGATGATGGCCATCCTTATTATTTTGACTATTCGTCTATACGCCAAGAGTTTATTCATTGGTCACAGAACTGGACCAAGTTCCTTCAAGAGGAACTTAAGTACTCTAACGAATATGCGCAGTGGACTGCCGATGACCTGGTGGACAGCCTTGATGAAATCATCTGGAGCTACGAACAGTATATATTTACGGAGGGTGGCGACGGGGTATTTGCCCGCGAAATCTATCAATACACCTTAAAGCTCAGGGAAATTCAAGATCATATATTGAAATGGCGGCCCCATCGTGAAACTTATTATGGGATGCAATGCTGCTTTAATTATGATGATACGATTTCCGACGAACTGATAAGCAGCTACTTAAACGATATAATGGAAAAGGAAGGTTCTGAGCTGGAAGATGACCGGTATCAAAGACCCCACCCTTTCCATGAATATTTTGACTGGGTATTTAATTTTGAAGGGGATCGGGATTTCTGGTTCGAAGTGCTTTCGCCCTATTTTCATTCAAGCCCACTAGAATTAGACACTTATACTGCACATTTATGTGATGGAGGGTGTAATGATTATTTAGACATATCGGATACAGACTATTGGCATGATGGTTGGTTCTATTGTCATAGCTGCATATCAAACAAAGAAGTTGGAGAACTAGATAGAGAGAACTTAGTTGATAATATCAAGTTTTATAATCAACATATGGATATAATACAAAAGTTAGAGAACCCTGAGGGATTCAGAAGCTTGATTCGGCGTGCTTGCAGGATCCACCGTATTGAGATGCCCGAATGGGCTCAATATGAGTAAGAACAACTAGCTCAGAATTAACATTGCTGTATTTCTTAGCTCAACTGACGGTTGAATATTCATAAAAATTCAAATAAGAAGTTATTGTTCATTCCAAGCAGCTCCAATAGAATTGGGTTACATAGAGGAGCGTGAAATATTTTGAGAGAACAATTAGCAAGAAACATAAGCCTATACCGCAAAGAGAAGGGACTTACACAAGAAGAGCTTGCGCAAATGCTCGGGCTTTCTTTTCAAGCTATATCCAAGTGGGAGAATGCTCAGACCATGCCGGATATTTCGCTATTACCTCAGTTATCAAGAATCTTAGAAGTAAGCATCGATAAACTTCTTGGGTATCCAGGGCAGGACAGACAGATTACTATTTATGAGAAGGAATATAGAACACAAGCATATTATTGGGGTACAGAGCCTAATAGTGCTTGTTATCAGGTCTTGAAGCTTATGCCGCCAACAAGACACTTGAAGCTGCTCGACGTTGGATGTGGTGAGGGGAAGGACGCCGTATTCTTTGCTCGAAATGGATATGATGTTAGCGCGTTTGATGTCACGGACGCAGGTATTGAGAAAACAAAAAGTCTTGCTGATAAAGTCGGGGTTCATGTTAATGTCTTTAAGGCAGACATATTAGATTATCGTCTAGAGACGCATTATGACATTATCTTCTCTAGTGGGGTGCTCCACTATATAAAGCCGGAATACCGCCGGGATATATTTGATAATTATAAGCAATTTACAAATGAATATGGCATACATGTCTTTAATGTGTTTGTAAATAAGCCGTTTATTGCTCCACCACCTGAAAAAGAACCAAATGCCTTTAAGTGGTATTCTGGTGAATTACTCACCCATTATTACGACTGGCTGATCAAGGATAGTTCGGAAATTGTATTCGACTGCAATTCATCAGGCATTCCTCACAAGCATGCCATGACCAAGATGATTGCCCAAAAGATATCCTCGATATGCTAAAGTTGCTACATAATAAGTCAGCAAAAAAGAGGGGCGTCGCCCCTCTTTACTATTTCCGCCAACACATCTCCGATTTATTGTACTTCCGCACTAATACTCAACAGCACTCCACATCTGCCAGTAGACAGTGAGAATAACCTAATGTGGAGCCCTCGCTGGCGAACTCCCTTTGTTTAGCAATTGGGCATCTGCACACTCATGTAGTTGTTCACCTACATATCCTATCTAGAAAAGACGACCAATCCAGGCTATGTTCAACTTCTGCTATACAAATAACCACTTACAGGGAGTGAAATGAATATGACTTTTATGCCACAGTCTCCGCCCCCAACTTTCGTCCCACCAAAACCAGCTTATTCTTATATCATTGACTGCATGTTTAACTACACTTATGTCTGGCTATGGACCGGGGAAAGCTTCTGGTTCTACCCAACTCGGGTTGAGTATGGGGAAGTTTCAGGTTATCGATGGAATGGCGTATATTGGACGTTCTATGGATTTAACTCGAACTTAATCAGTGCGGTTTCGTGCCCTCCAATACCTACTCTTTACTAGAAATGGTCTAACTATAACAGATTCATAATAGAACGCGGGCAGCCAACCCTTTTAGTCAGCTACCCGCGTATTTTGACCTGAGCTTCCCCCGCCACTACAGCAGCGGGTTCTCGTGTTTCGCTTTCAGAATCGACCAGCGCCGCTGCACTTCGCGCTCGAATTCGCCAAGCATTTCTTTGTTCTCTTCCTTGAGCAAGTGTCTTGATTTGCCCATATATTTGAGCCAGTCGCCTAGCGGCACTCGTTTGTTCTTCTCTTCCGGATCATACGTAATGTTCGTCTCTCCCTGCTCTACCTCATACAGTGGGAAAAAGCACGAATTCACGGCCGCGCGCACGATGTTCTCGCCTTCTTTGTCATCGGACTTCCAGTTCAGCGGGCACGTGATCAGCAGCTTGCCGTAGACGGTACCTACATTCTGGGCGTACCACTGGGCTTTGGCCGCCTTTTTCACAAGATCCTGCGGGAAAGCTTCTGTCCCCGTAAATACATACGGCACATGCGCCGCCGCCATCATTTGCACCGTGTCCTTGTGATGGAACGTTTTGCCCTGCTGCTGTTTGCCGACACCGGACGTGCTGGTCATGTGGCCTAAAGGCGTGGAGTATGAAAGCTGTGCGCCAGTGTTCATGTAGCCTTCATTGTCATATTCCAGAATGATCAGATTATGGCCCCGCAACGCCGTCCCGATTGCTGAACCCATCCCAATGTCCATACCGCCGTCGCCGGTTACCATGACAAAAGTGAAATCCTCGGGAACCTCGATCTCCCCGCGGCGCTTCCGCTCGAGGAACGCCTCTACCGTACCGGATAACGTAGCCGGCCCATTCTGGAACAGGTTATGAATGAAGCTTTGCTTATGCGAGTTATACGGATAACCCGTGGTAGTGATATAAGCGCAGCCGGTATGGAATAGAGTTACGACATTGCCTTCGATCCCTTTGAAGAACAGCTCCAGCCCCGGAAAAATCCCGCAGCCCGGACAAGCCCCGTGACCGGAAGCAAAACGTTTCGGCTTCGCGGCAAGCGCGCGCATCGGCGGCACTTTAACGGCCAGCTTGCCCGTTGTCTCATCCACCTTGACGGTGATCAGGCCGGATTTGAAGCTGTCCCCGTTCATCGGCGCAATGACCGGCTGCAGCTTGTGCGCTTCATCGCCAGGCGTTTGCCCGTAATAATCGAACGGCACCTTGGCATAGCCCAGCTCCATCGCCTCCAGCGTTAGGGCAAAAAAGGCTTCCGCGTCATCCGCGTAATAATCTTTCCCGCCAAGGCCGAATATGCGGGAAAGTACGATCGGCTGCGGGCCGCGGATCTCCTGCAGCGCCGATTTGACCTCATGCGTCAAATTGGCCCCGTTCGCGCCGTAGGAATCGGCGCGTTCGCCGATCAGCAGCGCTTTGACGCCCGTCAGCGCCTCGCGGATTTCCCGTGCCGGGAACGGCCGGAGAATATTCGGGCTGATCACGCCCGCTTTGATCCCTTTTGCCCGCAGACGATCCACTACGTCCTTGGAGGATTCGGCCGCGGAATTAAGCAGGAACAAAGCCACCTCCGCGTCTTCCATGCGGTACAGATCAAGCGGTGAATAAGGTCTTCCGGACAAGGCCGCATATTCCTCCGCAACTTCCTTGAACACCTCGCCCGCACGGTACATGGCCTCCGACTGTTGGAAGTGGTTGTTCATGAGGTCTTCGCCGTTCATATAAGCCCCAACGACGATCGGATTGTTCTCATCAAGCACGTGCGGGAATTCAGGCTGTTCCCCTACAAACTCTTGAACAGTGTGCCGGTTCTCAAAGATTTGCACCCGCCGCTTCTGGTGTGAGGTGAAGAAGCCGTCATAAGCCACAATAACCGGCAGCCGCACGTCCTCATGCTCGGCGATGCGCAGCGCCATGATATTCATGTCATACACGGCCTGTGGTGAACGGGCGGTGAGAATCACCCAGCCGGTGTTCAGACCGTAGTACAGATCCGAATGGTCGCCGCGGATATCCAGCGGGCCGCTGACCGCCCGTGTTACCAGGTTCATGACCATTGGGAAGCGAGTTCCCGCCTGCACGGGTAGCTGTTCGATCATATACAGGAAGCCATTCGCGCTGGTGGCGTTGAATACCCGGGCTCCGGCTGCAGCTGCGCCGTAGCAAATCCCAGCCGAGCCGTGTTCGCCATCGGCCGGAATCAGCTTGATGTCGTGTTCGCCGCGCGTACGCATCATGTCAAGGTATTGGGCGATTTCCGTTGAAGGCGTAATCGGAAAATAACCCATAATATGATAGTTAATCTGGGCGGCCGCCATGGCTGCCATTTCGTTGCCCGATTCGAAGACGGCTGTCTGAGCGGCCGGTACCTTTTGCTCCGTTAGGTCTTTCATTTGTACGGTCATGATCTGACTCCCTCCACAGTTAAATAGGGGAAGACTTGCGGCACGCGGTGCTGCTCCGCATAATGCGGCTCTTCCAACATGGCGGCCAAAGCGGTAGTCGGACAAGCTTCCACGCACTTCAGGCAGCCCTTGCAGTACTGGTAATCGATACCCTTCATGAACATCTGCAGATTGCCGCGCTTATCCGGCTTCTGCTCCCATACGATGCAGAAGTCCGGGCATACCGTATCGCAGGCGGCACAGTTAATGCAGTCCTCCATCTTGTATTCCGGCAAATACCCCTGCCGGGAGCCGCTGAGATCCTTCAGCACGCTGTTTGCCGTAACGTTCAGAATTCCACCTAACTCCTGTGTTTCATATCCGAGAACTGGCTGTGTTCTTGTGAAAGCTGCCTGGTTCATATCCCCTGTGCCGTTCCCTAAGGCGAGGAACTGGACTTCGTTATATCCTCTGTCAAAAGTCCGCAAATTCGGTTCCACGAGATGAGGCAGCTTTTTCTCAAAGGTCTTGCGGATCACCCGCCGCATGTCGTCCGGGTCAAGGAAGCTGCAGATCCGGAACAAGGCGCCCAGCATCGCCGTATTGACTTTGGTCTTCTCCTCGACGGCAATTCTTAGCGCATCGATCGCAGCCAGCGTTCCTTGCGTCATCTTCAGATCCGCGGCCACTTCGGCAAGATTTCGCGCTGTATTCACAAGCACCGTCCCATCAGACCGTAAACCGCTTATCACATCTATCGTCTTATATAACGCTTCATGAAATACGCCGACCACATGCGGCTGCTCAATCGGGCTGTGATCGCGGATTTCCACCTGGGGATCGCAGAATCTTACGAAGCTTTTGACCGGCGACCCTTTCTTCTCCGAGCCATAACTTGAAAAGTTGGACCCGTTAAGTCCAGAGCCTGTTACTCCGGCTTCAGCCAGCATCTTCCCGGCCAGATTGGCGCCAAGTCCGCCGATGGATTCGAGACGAATCTCGTAGAATCCGAGTTCATTTTTGTGAGGCAAAATTGACACGTGCTCTCCCTCATTTCTTCTTGTTCTATATGGAATGAACTAGACAAACATGCTTCTTTAGTTCAATTCATAAAAGGTTAATAGCTCAAGTGTAAAAGAAGAATCACACCAAGTTAGTGATTTGTATCACAAAATGAGTTGCAGTGATCTTAATCACTAAACCGACTTTGGAGGCAGGGTATACTTCAGTCTGACAGTCCATTGCAAGGCAAACTTATGACGACATTTAACAATATAGAAACGCGATAATAGGAGGAGAAATAATGAATAACAACGAAGCGAAAATGACCATAAACCATCAGCCATCCATGTTCTGCTTTCAATGCCAGGAAGCATCCAAAGGAACAGGCTGCACCATTGTCGGGGTATGCGGCAAACCGCATGACGTGGCGAACTTACAGGATTTGCTCATTTACCTGCTGAAGGGGATCTCTTGGCTCAGTCTGGATGTCCAATTGCCTGAGGTGCTTGAACAGCGCGTATCGCTGTTTATCATGGACTCCTTGTTCGCAACCATCACCAATGCCAACTTTGACCGCGAGGTATTTGTGGGGAAAGTCCGCGATGCTATGGCGCTCCGCAGCGAGGTGCGCGCTTATTATGACGAACAGTATCCCGAAGGAACGGCTAATCTCCCGGATGCTGCCGTCTGGGAAGCGGATAAAGAAGCTGATTTTGATGTAAAAGCACGTACCGTTGGCGTCCTCTCCACCCGTAACGAAGACGTTCGCTCGCTCCGCGAATTGATCATTTACGGCCTCAAGGGAATGGCCGCTTATACGTACCATGCGCTGCACCTGGAGAAGGACGATGGCGAGCTTAACCGGTTCATGCGCCGTGCGCTTGCGGCTACGCTGGACGACAGTCTTGAAGTGCAGGATCTGATCGCTTTGACGATGGAGACCGGTAAGTACGGCGTAGATGCCATGGCGATGCTCGACAATGCGAACACTTCCGCTTACGGAAATCCGGAAATTACGAAGGTGAATATCGGGGTTGGAAATCGTCCGGGCATACTTATCAGCGGCCATGACCTGAAGGACATGGAAGAGCTGCTGAAGCAGACGGAAGGAACCGGCGTGGATGTGTATACGCACAGCGAAATGCTGCCTGCCCACTACTATCCGGCATTTAAGAAATATGAGCATTTCGTAGGCAATTACGGAAATGCCTGGTGGAAGCAGAATAGCGAATTTGAAGCCTTTAACGGACCGATTCTAATGACGACCAACTGTATCGTTCCGCCGAAGGACAGCTATAAGGACCGCATTTATACGACAGGTAACACGGGCTTCCCGGGCGTCCGCCATATCCCTGAAGGAGAGAACGGCGCTGCCAAGGACTTCTCTGCGCTGATCGAGCAAGCGAAAGGATGCCCAGCTCCTACGGAGATTGAAACCGGCGAAATTATCGGAGGCTTCGCTCACGCTGCGGTGATGAACGTAGCCGATCAAGTCGTCGATGCCGTGAAATCCGGCGCCATCCGCCGCTTCTTCGTCATGGCCGGCTGTGACGGGCGGATGAAATCCCGCAACTATTACACTGACTTTGCAGCTCAGCTTCCACAGGATACCGTCATCATGACTGCGGGCTGCGCCAAGTACAAATACAATAAGCTGGATCTCGGAGAAATTGGCGGAATCCCGCGCGTACTGGACGCCGGACAATGCAATGATTCTTACTCCCTGGTCGTAATCGCCATGAAGCTAAAGGAAGTATTCGGCCTTGAAGATATCAACGAACTGCCGATTTCCTACAACATTGCCTGGTACGAGCAAAAAGCGGTGATCGTACTGCTCGCCCTGCTCTATCTCGGCGTCAAAAATATTCATCTTGGCCCTACCCTTCCTGCCTTCCTCTCGCCTAACGTTGCCAAAGTTCTCGTTGAGAACTTCGGAATTGGTGGTATTACTAATGTAGAAGACGACATGAAGATGTTCTTGGGGGCGTGATGGATCAGGGTATCCAATAATTTATTCCGGAACCCCCGGCGGAATAGAGAAATAATGAAATGCAGTGAGCAACAAGGAGCTAAGCGGTCAAGCCCGCTTAGCTCCTTTATTTTTGGCATCCACCGTTGCCTTAAAATCTTCATTACCTCTAAGCTATAATTTCTTTAACAAACTGCCTCTATCACATTCATAATAAACTGTTATGATCGCGTTTACTATAAACGATACGTCGGATTTCGACTGCATTGTTCATAACAACATAAAAAACAAGATAACTCTCGACAACAAGCACCCGATACTCATCCTTTAATCCTTTTGTATGTTTGTAAATATATCCCGATAAAGGAAAGTCCTCTAACACAGATATCGCTTCTTCAAACCTATCAGCTAATTTAAACGCAGCCTCAGGCGCACAAAGTTCATCACTAATATATAAGATAATGTCAAATAGGTCTTTTTTCGCAACAGCAAGGTAACTTACTTCATACCTCTTCCCCATTAGTTCTCCCCCTTTAAAGTTTTATTTATATTCCCATCCGTTTAATGCAAATTTACGCAGTATTGCTTCTTCTTTATCTTTCAATTAAATCCGCCTCGTCTAGGTATGGACATACCTAATAAATATAATCAAAAAAATATGTATGTTTATGCCTAATATCCTTGGTAAAGTTTGTTGTCAAAAGATAAAAACCGAAGAAGTACTTTCTCCGGTTCATCTCAGCAACTATATTTTAATTCTCCTTACGAATTCGCTGCCTTAAAGAATGAAATACCTCAGCATGACTAAACCGCTCATCCGATTGATTAGCTTCTACTTCAGCTTCTTTCAACTTCTCATAAATTTCGCTTTCAAATTTCATACTCTCATATTTCTCTATGCTCATAACCACCATATCGCCATGTCCATTTTTTGTGAGAAACACCGGCTCGCCACTCTCATGAACAAGCTTTGATATTTCAGCGAAATTATTTCTCAAATCGGATCTAGGTCTAATTTTAGGCAAAGGGCATCTCTCCTTTCCTGTTTTATTTTATCATTATAATGATAAAATTCCAACGCAATCTTTATCAATACGATGAATATAAGGAAAATCGTCATAACCTTCATTATGTATTCTCGCTGCATCATTAATTTACATTTCTCCTATCCTCCCCCTTTTCACACTCAAAAATAAACCCTCGATATGTTCCCATGAACGTATATCGAGGGTTTAAGTCTGAATCAGACTCCCTTCATAGGGATCGTATAAAACATCTGGCTTCCATGACTGTTGGTGTACCAGACAACCTTCCCGCCGCTGACAACCGGATTACATTCGGACAGCATAAAATACTTGATACTCTGAATATTACCAACAGCCTTACCCTTGCCATCGATAAGCACATATTTCACATCACCCGGATGGTTTTCTTTATCGAATTCCTGCCACAGCACCATCATTTGTTCATCAGAGATGCGAACAAGCTTCGGAATGGAGGCGATCCGGTCGGTGCCTACATATTTAGCCAGTGTAATCGTATGAACGGAGGTGCTGTCCATGCTGGTCCTTGGCAATACATTCAGGATGATATCCCGTTGGTCACTTTTAAGCCCTACCATCTCATATGAGGTATAGTCCTTGACCAAGGAATGGTCAACCGAGTTCATTGCGACAATATAGCTGCTGGAGGACATCTCAACCCCGCCAATAGATACCCCAGTCGCATTCGCTCCAGTTTCGCCCGGAATCTTAAACAAATCCACCTCGTTGTAACTCGTTCCGTCACCCTTATGAAGAACTACGGAGCGGGGATAGGCATCCCCATGATCCACAAGCACTTGCGAACTGCCGTCAAACAACACGTATTGATCGAAAGAGTGGCTGACATGGTTCTCCTGGAAGCGCCCCAGATCGTTGGTTACTGTCATATTTGAGGTATTGACGATAATGGTAAGTTGGGATTGATGATTCAGCTTGTCCTCTGTGGTATATCTTGTACGCGAGGTATGGAACACCAGGGTATTCCCTGACTCGGCCATTCTTCCGGAACCGGCATCAAAAGGTACCACCGTATAGCTCTGCCCCCCTGTTATAGAGACGCTGTCAATTCTTTTAAAGCTTTTATCATAACGGACAATGCGGATCACTTCCTTGCTGTCGTTCTCTTCGCGGTTCTCTTGTCCAAAAGCAATATAATTATATTGCTTCCCGCTATAAAACCCGCCGAACAATGGAAGCTCATAAGCGATCTTTTGAGTTGCCGTTAGCTCATTCCGAGTATTATAGGTATCTATTGTAATGTTGCTGCCCGCTTCCACGACACTTACCGTCCCATCGGAATTGTTAACAAGATAGGACGACACTGTGCTTTTCCATCTCGGAAAATAGGAAGATTCGGCATTCCCCTTCGTTTCGCTGGATACTGCAACCCGGTAAGCATTGTCCGGTGTTCTGGAGGACATGACCAGCTGATTCTGCTGACTGTTATACGACAGCTCGAAAGGGATTTTGCCGGCCAAATCTCTTAATTGAAAATAATTGTTCCCCTCTATCGTGTAAGCCTTAATGGACTGCAGCACCCCGTCGACCATGACCTTGGAGGTGGACAGAGCGGCAGCATAAGTCCTGCCCGGGCTAAAGTAGAGACTGTCCTCAGTCCCCTGAGCCGTATAAGCTTTTCCTGTCACGATTTCGATAGCCTTATTCTTCTGATTCCAGGTGATGTCAAATTGACTCGGTGTTCCCGAGAAATTTCGGGCCAAATCACGCAGATTGAAGTAATTGCTGCCCGCAATATTGAAGCCGTGAGAACTCTTCTCCTCCCCGTCAAAATAAGTGCTGCTCCCGGTCACCGTAGCCTTCACGGTATTACTTGCAAAGGTTGTGGTGCCAAATGCCGGTGTTACGATTAACAAAACTAGCAGCAAACCAAACATCCTCTTCATTCTTCGTTTCCCCCATTGAGTGTCATATGTATAGTACAGCAAGATTGACATGCGTCTGTTATTACTTATCGGCATTTACTACTAGTTCTTAGGCCAAGGATCGCCACTATACAATGCGGATGTTCCGTTTACACTTTTGCATGTTGAACCCGGATCTGATTCATTTTTATAAATTGAACATTCGCTTCTACCAAAATCTCCAACTTTCCATTTGCTGGACTCGGGATCCTGGATTAAGGTATAGGAATTCAAATCTGCCTCGTATACCCGTTCCTGATTTAGTTCTAATGGAAACAGTTTGAAAAACTTAACTTTATAGCTACCATCAGGCTGTGGCTCAATAGACACTGTTCTGTAATTCTCAAGGGGGTCTATTATCTTCGGAGTACCCTCGTTTCTTAAGTTGACATAATCTATTTCTATCCTATTCTTTAAATTCTGGTAAAAGTTCGAATTACTCATCACATTATCGCTAACCAGACTAAAATCAAGATTGTTCACCGCATTAGCGTAATTGACTTGATATTCAAACAATCCGTTCATAACTTGAATAGATTCTGTATCAATTTTACGTGTATATTCTAATGTTGAGGTTTTCGCAGTATGAGTATTTGAGTTCATCTCAACTGTAATTGGGAAATCCCCTCCTGGGTCGATGGTTTGGGCCGGCTTAAAGGTCAATTTATATTGCTTCACATACTTCTGAAATACATTCTGATATATATTCTGCAGTTCTGACTGAAGATCATCTTGTTCATCGATCGAAAAATAGCTGCCTCCAGTCTCATCAGAAATCCATTGCAGATCTGTAGAAGTACCTCCAAAACCAATCGTATAGATAGGTATGCCCAATTGTTTTGACAGGTCGATCACAGATTGTGCTGAAGAACCATAGTCCGAAACTTCCGTATTTTCACCATCAGTAAACGCTATTATGTATTTAGGCCCATCTTGTAAATTCGTATCATATAACGCTTTAGTTAACGAATCGTACAAAGCTGTCTTGCCATTATCAGACTCTAAAGTGCTTAAGTAGGAGGTAATATATTGTCGATTTGAATTAAATGGAATGTCTGCAGCATCAGGTGCGAAACTAGAGAAGGTTAATAACTCAAATTGCCCTCTGCTATTACTCGGAACATTATGTAGGAATTGTATTGCCGCACTTCGTACTAGGTCTATTTTGGATTGTTCCGTCATTTCGTTTGGCGGGTCCATCATACTGCCACTCTTGTCTATTACTAAATTCACACTAACGGGATCTATCTCGTTAACCTTGGAAACCTGAGTTACTGGTGAGCCATTAACTTTGAACATTTCTCGAGTCAAATTCTCTGAATCTAATGCAACAGAGAATGCGTCATCAGCAAAAAGAGAAAAGTACACATCGACTTGTCCATTTTCATAATTAGATGAATCAACTTGGTTCACTTGGATAAACGCAGGTTCTAATTTCACATTCATCGGTTTTTCAGTTGGTTCACTAGTTGACTCCTTAGGTGATTCGCTAGTTGATGGGGCATTATTTGAATTTTGCTTTGCCGTGTTTACAACCTGTACATCGGAAGGACCCTTGGATGAATTCCAATACCATACTCCTGATACTCCCCCAATAAGAACTAAAGCTGCTGCCGATATCATTACCCATTTGGGATAAGTCCTCTTTGAAGTCGTTCTATTTCCGGTATTCAGGGAATCCTGCCTCTCCTCAGATAATACATCTATAACTATGCCATTGCCTCCTATGGGGGAAGTATTGGAATCCTGTTCTTCAACCGACCTTGGTTCAGATTGAATTACTTGTTGTCCACATTCACCGCAAAATAAGATGTTAGAGTTTAATTTTTTTCCACAGTTTGTACAGTACATGTTACGTGCTCCTTCCACCAAAAGAACTAATTCTCAAGTAATATTAACATTAAACTCCTTAATCTAGCTATTATAATCTGGGTATATAAACCTAATAATGCAATAAGTAACTGAGAAAATTGTAATATATTTTTGTTAATCGAGAAGAAGCCAGTTCTGGCAAGTGACTTTCGGGATTTTTATCGGAGAATTGAGAAAGAAATCGGAGAGAAGGAGGAAAGGTCAGTGTGAACTCGGGAGAATACCCTAAATCAAGGCAGCAATTTAACATTTCATTTTTTGCAGTCTGGAAAACCAATTAACGTTACATAGACGCCAGGATTCCTGGCGCCTTATATCATTAACTATTTAATTCATACAAAAAGTAACCTCAAGCTAATAAAGATGGCAACATAGCGACGACCATAAATATATAGCTATCAACTTCAACACTCCATATAACCATTACCGCTAACACCTGCTGCCACTTCGCAGCAAACCGAAGGTCCTTTAAGTACCAAGCCATAGATCTTGTTATGCCCAATAATGTTCATGACAGATCGTTAATTTTCCCTTATGGCATATCCAGCCCTTTTCGATATGTCCATTCACTTCACAATGTACTACGCCGTAGTCCATAAAAATACTGCACAATCGGATGCTTTAACTTCATCTTCTCGGACAAGTTCACAATCCGCTTTTTCCCAACTCTCCGGTCCAACAAAGCTAGAACATTCAATAGGATATCATGGCTCTCTATGCTTTCCTCTACAGAGGTAGAAAGATACTTATTCGCCACAACGATGAAATTCGATCTACTTAATGAAGCCTGTGCTGACAACAGCTCTTTGGCATGTTCTGAGCTTTTTCTGCTTCTGGCCATGACTACTAGACGATCCTCTGGCACCGGCCCCTTGCTGGCTTGTCTGACAGCTTCAATTTCGTCTTGGGTGACAGGGATTTGGATATCCGGATCATTCTTAATTTCCAACTCCGTTAGATACCATTTGATGAAGCTGGCTTTATCACTCATATTGAGTACATTCTTTTTATCTACCGAGATATAGCAAGTCCCCGGTTTATCCGCTAAATAACGGTAAGCCGGGGCGCGGTATTCTACCCTTCCATTCAACGCAGGACAGAGAAAGCTCTCAAGCTGCTGCTTCAATTTGCTCCAGGACATATAATCCCCCTCTATATAAAAACAGAGGAAAGGCTTGCTGGCTCAGGTTTGTAACCCTCTCCATTCGTCCGATCCTCAATCTGTTCATGTATTTAATATTTCTAGACAGATTTATTCTTACTATATAAGTCGAACTAATGATTTACGTGCTAGGCTGCCGTGTGAAATGTTCCTACGATCGCTGTTGTTCTCAGACTTCTTTATTCATTTTCTAAGGTAGAAGTCTAATCACAAAGCATATGCTTTCGATGTAGCTTTCTTTCAGAAAGCTTGTAGGCGAACGCTCCGCTTCTCCGGAATCATTTCACACTCTTGCCTATTAGTAATTCTTAAATTTCAACTTATATAGTGAACTAACCCGTATTTACCTAAATCGTCCGATGTTTCTCCAATCTTGGCAGCTTAGTTCTCTCGTTCCTCAGCCTCATCATGCTCCCTGCTTCCAAACTCATCAAGCAGCGCACGCACTTCGCTTGTAGACTTGGCGTTCATTAAGTTATTTCTTAATTCACTTGCCCCGCGGAATCCGCGAACGTATATTTTAAAGAATCGGGCAAGTGGCCGAAACGAACGTAGTTCCTGTGCCGAATATTGATCATGAAGATCCAGATGCAGCCGCAGCAGATCAAGCAATTCCTCGCTGGTATGCTCTCTCTGTTCCTTCTCAAAAGCAAATGGATTATGAAAAATACCGCGCCCAATCATAATCCCATCCACACCATACTGCTCAGCGAGCCGGAGGCCGGTCTGACGGTCAGGGATATCCCCGTTAATGGTCAGCAGGGTGTCTGGCGCTATCTCATCCCGGAGCTTTTTGATCTCTGGAATCAGCTCCCAGTGGGCAGCTACTTTGCTCATTTCTTCTCTTGTGCGCAGATGAATAGACAGATTCACAATGTCCTGCCGCAAAATATGGGTTAACCAGCCGCGCCATTCCTCAACGTCAGTGAAGCCGAGCCTTGTCTTGACACTGACGGGCAGTCCCCCGGCTTTGGCCGCCTGGATAATATCCGCCGCGAGCTCCGGCCGGCAGATCAGGCCGCTACCTTTTCCATTCTCCGCTACATTCGCTACAGGACAACCCATATTAATATCTATGCCCTTGAAGCCTTCCTTCGCCATGCCGATACTCATCTGCCGGAAGTATTCCGGCTTGTCTCCCCAGATATGCGCCACAATGGGCTGTTCATCCTCAGTGAACGTCAACCGGCCGCGCACGCTATGGTTCCCCTCCGGGTGACAATAGCTTTCTGTATTTGCGAACTCTGTAAAAAACACATCCGGTCTGGCCGCCTCACTCACGACATGGCGAAACACCACATCCGTAACATCCTCCATGGGCGCCAGTATAAAAAAGGGGCGTGGCAAGTCACGCCAAAAGTTAGTTGTCATGTCAAAAACCTCTCTAGTGCATATTAAATCAAATTATATCATAACCCTGGGGGAAGGATACTTGCACTCCATATAGTGAATCCAGGTTATTTAACTATTTTGTGTCTAAATACGATAATTTTCCTATTTTTTCGAGTAAAACCGACAGAAATCATTGCCAATTCTTCAGCACGATCTTATAATGAACACTTACCATGGTAATTTATAGCAAATATGTATCTTGCAAAATCCACAACACCAGCCTTTATTATGGGAATATTCCTCAGCAATAGGGCTAGAATCGACAGAGGAGCAATGAATAATGCGTTTGAACAAACTTAAAATCGGAACGAAATTCAATCTATTAGTAATCGGAATTGTTGTATTTTTATCTATTGTTATCAGTCTCACGGCGAAGTACCAAATCGAAAAAGCAATGCTGGACGTGTTCACAAGCCGGGTGAAGATTGTCTCCGCACTGGGGTACAGCTGGTTGAATACGACTTACCCGGGTGACTGGTCTGTGAAAGGTGGAGAATTATATAAAGGCAGTACCAAGATCAACAATAATAACGAAATCCCTGATCAAATAGGAAAGATTACAAATGGAGCGGTTACCATCTTCCTGGGGGATACGAGAATTGCGACCAATGTAATGAATAAGGGCCAGAGACAAATCGGAACAAAAGCAGACCCCCAAGTAACGGATACGGTATTGAAGACCGGGCAGACTTACCTCGGGAAAGCCAACGTGGTGGGGACAGAGCACTTAACCCTGTATAAGCCTATTAAAGACAGAGACGGAACCGTAATCGGAATGTGGCTGGTAGGACCAAAGCTTCAAGTTATTAATGAGACCGTGCTATCGCTAATGATCATGTTCGCTGTTACCCTCGTAATCGTAGCGGCTATTGCGGTTGTATTGAGCATCCTGTTCACCCGTTCCATGGTACGTCCGATTCTTACAATCAACAAACAATTGAATGAGATTGCGGAAGGAGAAGGAGATCTTACGAAAGAGCTTCAGGTCAAATCACAAGATGAGATTGGTGATTTAGCCACTTCATTTAATAAAATGCTTGGCAATCTCCGCAGGATGATTGGTCAGATTGGAACTATCTCGGAGCAGGTGGCCGCTTCTTCTGAAGAATTAACAGCAAGCGCCGCCCAGACCACCCAGGCAACGAATCAAATTACCACATCCATTCAGGAGGTTGCAGGCGGGGCGGATACTCAGGGTCAAGGAGCGATTGAAAGCTCAACAGCTATGAATGAGATGGCGGTCGGCATTCAGCATGTCGCAGAGACAACTTCTTCTGTGACTGAACTCGCGATGGCAACTAGTAGAGAAGCAAGCAGCGGGCATGAGTCTCTGCGGCAGGTGATTAACCAGATGAGCTCCATAGATGAAGCTGTCCACAACTCCGCTTCGGTAGTCAGAGATTTAAGAGAACACGCGGAGGAAATTGGCAAAATAACGGAGGTTATTACTTCCATCGCGAATCAAACGAATCTGTTAGCTCTTAACGCGGCCATCGAGTCTGCTCGTGCAGGCGAGCATGGGAAAGGCTTTGCGGTTGTAGCTAATGAGGTCAGAAAGCTTGCTGAGCAGTCCAGGGATTCGGCTAATCAAATCACGGGATTGATCAACAAAATTCAAAGGGACACCTCCCTTGCCGTGGACGTCATGGATAAGGGAACCCAGGAAGTGAAGCAAGGGGTAGACGTGGTTCACGTGGCGGAAATAGGATTTAACAAGATCCTTCAGCTTATTGAGCAGGTTGCGGATCAGATACAGGAAGCTTCCGCGGTCTCACAAGAGATGTCCGCCAGCGCGGAGCAGGTGAGCGCCTCCATCGACGAGATTGCCCATATTGCACAGAACTCCGCCACCAATATTCAGAACGTTGCTTCCGCTTCAGAGGAACAACTGGCTTCCATGGAAGAGATCTCCGCCGCGTCATCCGCTCTTTCCAAGATGGCAGAGGAGCTCCAGGCTCAGGTGGGTCAATTTAAAACAGAAAAGTAGTGGAACGTTGAAAAGGATGCATCCTGTACTGGGCAGGATGCATCCTTTTTTTGTTACCTTGGACGTATGATGCGACATTCGTGAATTTTGCGATTATGTATGTACCGGTGGATATCCTGCTTGAGTGGATTTCGGGGGTTGAACTGCGGAGACAGTCATTGCCAGCAACTTCTCATAACCAGTCAGTTAGTTGTTCATTAGAAAAAACACCGACAGCCAACCAACTTGGCCGGACGCCGGTGCTGAAGCTTTACAGCTTTGCAATTTGACTGCTTATTGCTTACTGATAATTTCTTTATTGCTAAATGCTTATTGGTAATTATTTTAATTTCGTACTGCTTACTGCTTTTTGCTAATTGCTTCATTGATAACTACTTCGCTTGGTATCTCCTTACTACTAACTTCTAAATTACTTACTAATTACTGCTCCCCTGCTTAAACTCCGCCCCCGCTACAGCAGCGGACTCTCGTGCTTCGCCTTCAGAATCGACCAGCGCCGCTCTACTTCGCGCTCGAATTCGCTGAGCGTCTCCTGGTTCTCTTCCTTGAGCAAATGCTTTGATTTGCCCATATATTTCAGCCAGTCGCCGAGCGGCACCCGTTTGTTCTTTTCCTCCGGGTTGTACGTAATGTTCGTCTCCCCCTGCTCCACTTCATACAGCGGGAAAAAGCACGAGTTAACCGCCGCGCGGACGATATTCTCGCCTTCTTTGTCATCGGACTTCCAGTTCAGCGGGCATGCGATCAGCAGCTTGCCGTAGACGGTACCCACATTCTGGGCGTACCACTGCGCTTTGGCCGCCTTTTTCACAAGGTCCTGCGGGAAAGCTTCTGTCCCCGTAAATACATACGGAACATGCGCCGCCGCCATCATTTGCACAGTATCTTTGTGGTGGAAGGTCTTGCCCTGCTGCTGCTTGCCGACGCCAGACGTGCTTGTCATGTGGCCTAGAGGCGTGGAGTACGACAGCTGTGCACCCGTGTTCATATAGCCTTCATTGTCGTACTCCAGAATGATCAGCTTATGGCCCCGAAGTGCCGTCCCGATGGCTGAACCCATCCCGATGTCCATACCGCCGTCGCCGGTCACCATCACAAAAGTGAAGTCCTCGGGAACTTCAATCTCTCCCCGGCGTTTCCGTTCAAGGAACGCCTCTACTGTACCGGATAACGTAGCCGGCCCGTTCTGAAACAGATTATGAATGAAACTCTGCTTGTGCGAGTTATATGGATAACCTGTAGTGGTGATATACGCGCAGCCGGTATGGAACAGAGTTACGACATTGCCTTCGATCCCTTTGAAGAACAGCTCCAGCCCCGGGAAAATCCCGCAGCCCGGACAAGCTCCATGTCCGGAAGCAAAGCGTTTGGGCTTCGCGGCAAGCGCGCGCATCGGCGGCACTTTAACGGCCAGCTTGCCCGTTGCCTCCTCCACCTTGACGGTGATCAGGCCGGATGTGAAGCTGTCCCCGTTCATCGGCGCAATGACCGGCTGCAGCTTGTGCGCCTCATCGCCCGGCGTGTGCCCGTAATAATCGAACGGCACCTGGGCGTACCCAAGCTCAATCGCCTCCAGCGTCAGGGCAAAGAAAGCCTCCGCGTCATCCGCGTAATAATCTTTGCCGCCAAGCCCGAATATGCGGGAGAGGACAATCGGCTGCGGGCCGCGAATCTCCTGCAGGGCCGATTTGACCTCATGTGTCAAATTGGCACCGTTCGCGCCGTACGAATCGGCGCGTTCGCCGACCAGCAGCGCTTTGACTCCCGTCAGCGCCTCGCGGATCTCCCGCGCCGGGAACGGCCGGATTATATTCGGGCTGATTACGCCCGCCTTGATTCCTTGCGCCCGCAGACGATCCACCACATCCTTCGAGGATTCCGCCGCAGAATTGAGCAGGAACAAGGCCACTTCAGCATCTTCCATGCGGTACAGATCCAGCGGCGAGTAGGATCTTCCCGACAATGCTGCATATTCCTCCGCCACTTCCTTGAACACCTCGCCCGCCCGGTACATGGCCTCCGACTGCTGGAAGTGGTTGTTCATAAGGTCGTCGCCGTTCATATAAGCCCCAACGACAATCGGTTTGTTCTCGTCCAGCACGTGCGGGAATTCCGGCTGTTCCCCTACGAATTCCTGCACGGTCTCCCGGTCCGCAAAAATCTGCACCCGGCGTTTCTGGTGCGAGGTGAAGAAGCCGTCATAGGCTACGATGACCGGCAGGCGTACGTCCGCGTGCTCGGCGATGCGAAGCGCCATGATATTCATGTCGTACACGGCCTGCGGCGAACGGGCGGTCAGAATGACCCAGCCGGTATTCAGTCCGTAGTACAGATCCGAGTGGTCGCCGCGGATATCCAGCGGGCCGCTGACCGCACGCGTCACCAGGTTCATGACCATCGGGAAGCGGGTTCCCGCCTGCACGGGCAGCTGTTCGATCATATACAGGAAGCCGTTCGCGCTGGTAGCGTTGAATACCCGCGCGCCCGCTGCGGCCGCGCCGTAGCAGATCCCCGCCGAGCCATGTTCACCGTCGGCCGGAATCAGCTTGATGTCGTGTTCGCCGCGCGTACGCATCATGTCAAGGTATTGAGCGATCTCCGTAGATGGCGTAATCGGGAAATAACCCATGATGTGGTAGTTAATCTGGGCAGCCGCCATTGCGGCCATTTCGTTGCCTGATTCGAAGACTGCTGTCTGGGCGGCTGGCACCCTTTGCTCTGTTAAGTCTTTGGTCTGTAAGGTCATGATCTGACTCCCTCCATACTTAAATAGGGGAATACCTGCGGCACACGGTGCTGCTCCGCATACTGCGGCTCTTCCAGCATGGCAGCCAGCGCGGTGGTCGGGCAGGCCTCCACACACTTCAGGCAGCCTTTGCAATATTGGTAATCAATGCCCTTCATGAACATCTGCAGATTGCCGCGCTTATCCGGTCTCTGCTCCCATACGATGCAGAAGTCCGGGCATACCGTATCGCAGGCGGCACAGTTAATGCAGTCCTCCATCTTGTATTCCGGCAGATATCCCTGCCGGGACCCGCTAAGATCTTTCAGGACACTGTTGGCCGTAACCTTGAGAATACCGCCGAGTTCCTGTGTCTCATATCCAAGAACCGGCTGCATTCTTGTGAAGGTAGATGGGTCCATAAGACCTGTTCCGTCTCCTATGGTAAGGAATTGGACTTCGTGATATCCTCTGTCAAAAGTCCGCAGGTTCGGTTCCACGAGATGAGGCAGCTTTTTCTCAAAAGTCCTGCGGATCACCCGCCGCATGTCGTCCGGGTCAAGGAAGCTGCAGATCCGGAACAGCGCGCCCAGCATCGCCGTATTGACCTTCGTCTTCTCCTCGACGGAGATTCTCAGCGCATCAATCGCGGCCAGCGTGCCTCGCGTCATCTTCAGATCCGCGGCTACTGCGGCAAGATCACGCGCGGTATTCACAAGCACCGTTCCATTAGGCCGTAATCCGCTAATCACATCTACTGTCTTGTATAACGCTTCATGAAATACGCCGATCACATGCGGCTGCTCGATGGGGCTGTGATCGCGGATCTCCACCTGGGGATCGCAGAATCTCACGAAGCTTTTGACCGGCGACCCTTTTTTCTCCGAACCGTAACTTGAGAAGTTGGAGCCGTTAAGCCCAGCGCCGGTTACCCCGGCTTCGGCCAGCATTTTACCAGCCAGGTTGGCCCCAAGTCCACCAATGGATTCGAGACGAATCTCGTAGAATCCCAGTTCATTTGTGTGAGGCAAAATAGACACGCTCTCTCCCCATTTCATCTTGTTCTATATGGATTGGGCTGCAGGAAGGACGTGTGAACCAAGGTTATCATTTGCCCGGCACAGGCGTTGATCACACGTTCTCCGTTCATCCATAGGGTAATAACTCCAGTGTAAAAGAAGAGGCCGGCAAGATTAGTGATTTCTGTCACAAATTGAAATGCAGTGATTCCAATCACCAATCCGGCTAGAGCGGCAGGGTATACTTCAATCTGACAGTTCCATTGCAAGGTGGACTTAGGTTGATCAGAACCAATTACTAACCTGAAACTGGGAGGAATAATAATGAATAACAACGCGGGGGACATGACCGTGAACCATCAGCCATCCATGTTCTGCTTCCAATGCCAGGAGGCATCCAAGGGTACTGGCTGCACCATTGTCGGGGTGTGCGGCAAGCCGCACGACGTGGCGAACCTGCAGGATTTGCTCATTTACCTGTTGAAAGGGATCGCTTTCCTTAGTCTGGATGTCCGGCTGCCCGAAGAGCTTGAACAGCGCGTATCGCTGTTCACCATGGACTCCTTGTTCGCAACCATTACGAATGCCAACTTTGACCGCGGGGTGTTTGTGAGCAAGATTCGGGAGGCCATGGCGCTCCGCGGAGAGGTGCGCACCTGTTATGACGAGCAATATCCCGAAGGAATAGCCAATCTTCCTGATGCCGCAGTCTGGGAAGCGGATGATGAAGCCGATTTTGACGTAAAAGCACGTACCGTGGGCGTCCTCTCCACCCGTAACGAAGACGTCCGCTCGCTCCGCGAATTGATCATTTACGGCCTCAAGGGGATGGCCGCTTATACGTACCATGCGCTTCATCTGGAGAAGGACGATAACGAATTGAACCGGTTCATGCGCCGCGCGCTTGCGGCTACGCTGGATGACAGTCTTGAAATCCAGGATCTGATCGCGCTGACGATGGAGACCGGCAAGTACGGCGTAGACGCCATGGCGATGCTCGACAATGCGAACACTTCCGCTTACGGAAATCCGGAAATTACGAAGGTGAATATCGGGGTTGGCGACCGGCCAGGCATTCTCATCAGCGGCCACGATCTGAAGGATATGGAGGAGCTGCTGAAGCAGACGGAAGGAACCGGCGTGGACGTGTATACACACAGCGAGATGCTGCCTGCCCACTACTATCCGGCTTTTAAGAAATATAAACACTTTGTAGGCAATTACGGCAACGCCTGGTGGAAGCAGAATAGTGAATTCGAAGCCTTTAACGGACCGATTCTGATGACGACCAACTGTATCGTGCCGCCGAAGGACAGCTATAAGGACCGCATTTATACGACAGGTAACACGGGCTTCCCGGGCGTCCGCCATATCCCTGAAGGAGAGAACGGCGCTGCCAAGGACTTCTCCGCACTGATCGAGCAGGCACTAGGGTGCCCAGCTCCTACGGAGCTTGAGACCGGCGAGATCATCGGCGGCTTCGCTCATGCCGCGGTGATGAACGTAGCCGATCAAGTCGTCGATGCCGTCAAGTCCGGTGCCATCCGCCGCTTCTTCGTCATGGCCGGCTGCGACGGGCGGATGAAATCCCGCAATTACTACACCGATTTTGCCGCCCAGCTTCCACAAGACACCGTCATTATGACCGCAGGCTGTGCCAAATACAAATACAACAAGCTGGACCTCGGCGACATCGGCGGAATCCCCCGGGTGCTGGACGCCGGACAGTGCAACGATTCCTACTCCCTGGTCGTCATTGCCATGAAGCTGAAGGAAGTATTCGGCCTTGAAGACATCAACGAACTGCCGATTTCCTACAACATTGCCTGGTACGAGCAAAAAGCCGTGATCGTGCTGCTCGCCCTGCTCTATCTCGGCGTCAAAAACATTCATCTAGGCCCTACGCTTCCAGCATTCTTGTCGCCTAACGTTGTCAAAGTTCTCGTTGAGAACTTCGGGATCGGCGGCATTACCAATGTGGAAGATGACATGAAGATGTTCTTGGGGGCTTGATGAGGGAAGGGGTGCCCAGGGGTTGGGGCATTCCTTTTTTTTTAGATTGCTTGAACCTTCCTGAGCTCTGCTTATTCTTAAGGGACTTCAGAGATATACCCTGTTACTAAAGAAAATTCATGTTTAGGTAGAAGCCATTTCGAAAAGTGTACTCTTAGCCGACAGAGCCGCCATCGCTAAACCGTTTGACCTACGCTAATCACAATCACTTTACTCATCATAATTAATTAATCCATCCATAGCCTGCTGCAATAAAGACAAGAGAACCAATTAGAGCTAACCAGAATGGCGATTTGGGTAGCGCTAAGATTCCGATAAGCGAAATAATAAGCATATAAAAACCAATTATCAGAAACAACTCCCTATTCGCTGTATTCGCCAAATAAAATGAGATATGTCCAGACATCATAAGCAATGGTCCAAATATAGTGAACCAAAATGCTGATCGCCGTGACTCATTGGACTTAAATTTATTAACAAACCCTTCCCTAAATACCTCCGAGAAAGGCACTCTAAACCAGACTAATCCGTAGAGAGTATGACCAATCCCTAGCGCCAACAATATCCACGCGGCTGCTACCATACTAACACTCCTTTTACCTATATGTTTTTTTGATTTTTCACGATTTATCATTTTTCTTTGTTGAAATGTTACCCTTCTACATTATTACGATTTCGTAGTATCTAGTCAAGAAAAAATTAGGACTGTCATCAGTAAATAAAGTTTGCCCAGTGCACGAGGAAAAGGAGGGACGCGGGGTTTCAGGTGAAGTGAATGAT
Organism: Paenibacillus sp. SN-8-1; assembly: GCF_050995535.1. Classification (NCBI taxonomy): domain Bacteria; kingdom Bacillati; phylum Bacillota; class Bacilli; order Caryophanales; family Paenibacillaceae; genus Paenibacillus; species Paenibacillus sp. SN-8-1. The sequence goes on along the minus strand of NZ_CP194782.1, from coordinate 820,323 downwards.
GGTTGAATAGATCTAGAAAAAGCCAAGGAGAACCAGGAGTGGATACCTGATCGCTCGGCTCTTAGGCAAACTTTTTATGCTTTAAACAAACTGTTTAAGCTTTGGGTGAACTTTGAGTGCTATTCACAACCAATCCACACTAACAACGCCACCGACTCCACATTGGTTGAGTGTAAAATGGGAATCACCTCGACACGATCATGGTATTTACCGTTCGCGGAAACAATTCTAAGATTCACTTCCGCCCCCCACGCGTCTTATAGTCCTTTTGGATTTCTTCGTTCCAGCCTTCAGGCATGGCGGAGCATTCGCGGAATGTTGCAACCGCTTCGCTCATCACACGAAAATTCAGTTCAACGCCATCACTGTCTGCGTGATAATTTTGTGCGCGGTCTGAGGAGATGCCGAACCGTTCTGCCGTCTCCACAGCGTCGATGTTTGCACCGAGGAAGATAAACTCCCATCCGTATTTTGTCTTCTGACGCTCAATTTGAGCCTTAATCTTTTCTGCTGAGTATTCACGGCTGGAGTTTTCCTCACCGTCTGTGATGATGACAAACATCACCTTTTCGGCGCGGTAATCGTCGGCAGTATGCTTTTGTGCATTACCAATTTTATAGATTGTCCTACCGATGGCATCAAGGAGCGCGGTTGAACCGCCGACTTGATACTCCTTTTCTGTGATCGGGTTAACTGCCTTAATATCGAAACGGTCGTGGAGTAGCTCGTAGTTGTTACTAAAAAGCACCGTTGTGATATGACATTCGCCCTTGACCATCTGTTGTTTGGCAAGCATTGAGTTGTAACCACCGATAGTGTCGGTTTCCAAGCCACCCATAGAGCCGCTTTTGTCCAATATGAACACCAGTTCAGTTAATCCTATTTTCATTGAATTATCCTCCTCAAGTCTTGTTATGACTTAAGAATAACAATTCCTGCAGGATGTAAGGTCGCTTGAAGAGCGACAAATTACCTTTGAGAGGCAAACCCTTCATATTTGGGTTCATATTTATAGTGCATTATTCCCTCAATCAAGTCCAAAGCGAACACACCTATATCTGCATTAATAATTACATCAATTCGTCTGCAGTTAGTTTTAATCCAATCTTTTATGTTCGAAGGATCAATGTTTAAGCCACTCATCCCGCTATCCGAAAGTATGGATTTTGCATTACCCCTCGAAATCGGCTTGCCAATTGCCAATGAAACTTCTTGAATTAAAGTGTCTATCTCATGAACATATTCCATCAATTCACCCTCCCAACAATGGCTGGTCATACTTAAACAGCACTTCGTTAATCTCAAAAATATTATATTTACCATTAACAATGAAATATTCGACTATCACATCAAACTTCTGGCTACGGGATAGTGCGAAACCCGCTCGTTCCAGAAGGTCGTCAGTTTCTTCAAGTGATAACTCCAAGGCCACGGCAAGGGCGATGGCGGTACGCTTGCTCGGCATATAACTCTTGTTGCTTCGGATTTTCGAGAATAGCTTTCGGTCGAGGTTAGCATTTTTATAAACCTCAACATCCGTCTTACCCTTGGAGTCAATGAGTCTCAGAAGCGTTTGTGAAAAGGGTTCGTCAAGAACGCTAACCCAATCCTCAATTCCGCCGAAGTTTAACTCCTCGGAAATTATGGATTTTGGAACAGCGGCTTCCGCCGTCTGAATCGCATCTATCTCAACCGGTAAAAACTGATTGCGGCGGCGCGAATCACCATAGTCATCTATGTAGTTTTCGTCAATGAATGCCTTGACCTCACTGAATAATTTCTCGCTCACATCAAAAGCAGCCTTGTCGAATACCACAAGCGATACCTCAATATCGTGTTCAGAAAGAAAGTCCTGAATTGCAGAAGTAGCGACACGGAGGGCTTCCGCTTTGGGGTAGCCATAGATTCCACTTGAAATGAGCGGGAAGGCAATGCTCTCACAACTTTTTTCCACGGCGCGTTGCAGGGAATTGATATAACAAGAACGGAGTAGTCCTTCTTCACCGTGCTTACCATCAATGTAAACGGGTCCCGCCGTATGGATAACATACTTCGCCGAAAGCCGAAACCCAGGTGTAATAACAGCTTCACCAATCTGAATTGGAGCGAGTTTATCACAAGCAGCTTGAAGTTCGGAGGCTCCCGCGGCCTTGAATATGGCTCCGCAGACGCCGCCTCCCATCTGAAGCCTGGTATTAGCCGCATTGACAACAGCATCAACTTTTACTTTCGTAATGTCTTGTCTGACTATGGTAAATGGCATCGAGACACCTCCTAAGTTGTGACCAATCTTCCCGCTTGCGAGAGCGGGCAACAACTTTTGGCGAATTGTAATATAAATCAAGAGGAGATAGACTTGCTCTGCTCCCCCAGCCGAAAAAAACGACTTACACCATGAATAGTTAAATGTTACTTCAAATCAAGTTTGTTGTTCTTCTATATTTTAAACTATCCCTTAGGTCCCTGTATGTCAGCAAATGGATGTTCTCAGCAAAAAACCGCTTCTAGCGAAGCGAGAATGCTCAATAGGTTACTTCTAGTGATATTGGTGGAATAGGCGCCACCTCTGTTACAATTTTCCTATACACTTCTAATAGAACTTGACGTCGAAATTCATTAACCAAATCCCCCCTCACCAGCGTGGGCCGTAATTTAATAAATCACTGGGAGGACACAATTATGTTAGAGGACAAAATCAAAAATGAACTTTTTCACGCATACTATAAACGCTGGATTACTGTCTACAAAGAAGGGGCTATCCGGTCAGTTACAATGGCAAAATATTTGATGACGCATCAATGGCTGGTCAAATTAGTCCCCAACTTGAAAGTATGTGAGATGACACGCATTTCGTATCAGCAGTTACTAAATGAGTATGCGGCAGAACACGAACGCCAGACAACTATGGATTTCCACCATCAGCTTAAAGGTGCAGTCCTTGATGCCGTTGATGAAGGCTTGATAGAACGCGATCCAACACGTAAAGCAATCATCAAAGGCAAAACGCCTCGTGACAAGAAACCACAATACTTGAATCAGTTCGAGCTTCATACCATGTTAGCTAATTTGGACTTAAAGCAAGAAATCAACTGGGACTGGTTCATACTCCTACTTGCAAAAACAGGCATACGCTTTTCAGAAGCGTTGGCGGTAACCCCTAAAGATTTCGACTTTACACATCAAACCTTGTCTATCAATAAAACTTGGAATTACAAAGGTCATGGCGGATTCTTGCCAACAAAGAATCAATCATCGGTACGCAAAATCCCGCTTGACTGGCAGACCATTATTCGATTCTCTCAATTGCTTAAAGGGCTGCCGGAAGATAAGCCGATCTTTGTTCGCACAAAAGGAAAAATCTACAATTCAACTGTAAATTCCGTGTTGACTCGCTTATGCAAGAAAGCGAATGTTCCTAATATTTCAATTCACGGATTGCGGCATACACACGCATCACTCTTGTTGTTTGCAGGTGTCTCCATTGCTAGTGTGGCACGACGACTTGGTCATGCGAGTATGACCACGACTCAGAAAACGTACCTCCACATCATTCAGGAACTTGAAAATAAGGATATTGATCTAGTAATGCGTTCATTATCTAGCTTAAGCTAGTCACGGCCATCGGCTTACGGCTCACGCTGATGAAGGGTGATAAGGTGGTCGAGTTTCTTAAAAAAGGCTCCGATTATCTTTTGTTCCTCTTCACTCGGAGTCATAATTAAAGCTTCTTTTATATCGTTTGAGTTAATACTTTCAAATGTTGAACCTGTACTTAACTTAGTCCAGTATCCGTTTTGTTTCATTCGTCTAAGTGATTGGAAAATGAACTCGTTTCCCTTTATAGAAGCCACTCCACGACCCAAAACCACGTCATAGTCAGTTTTACCAACATCACCAACAGGTGCTCGAACGCTCAAAATCAAGTCGCCTTTTTCTGCTTGTTTAGTTACTTGAGTTGTCCAAACTCTCGGAACAACACGCCCATTTTTCATATCAGCGTTGCCTTGAACAAGAATATAATCATCTGGATTATCTGTATAATTATCAGAATTTGGCGACTGTCCCATTGTGATTTGAACAATATCTCCCAACTCACGCTGTTCCCAAGCGAAAGTTTCTACAACTAAAAAAGAGCCAAGAACTAAGCTCTTGGCTCTTCCCCACCAATTCTTACACATTAATCCCTAAGATTCTCAATTGTTCATTGATTTTAGCTTCAAGTTCAGCGATTTCTTGTTTGTCCTGCTCTAATTGCTTAATCACTTCGTCCAGGTCAATGGTTACTTCTTCTGCTGACGTATTCACATAGCGAGGGATATTTAAGTTAAACTCGTTTTCTTTAATCTCTTCAAGTGATGCCACATGAGCGTATTTATCAACATCCACACGATTTCGGTAGGTCTCAATAATCTTATTGATGTTGTTATCAGTAAGTTTATTTTGGTTCTTGCCTTTTTCGAATTCATTGCTTGCATCAATGAACAAAATGTCTTTTGTTTTACGGTTTTTCTTAAATACCAAGATCGTAGTCGGGATACTTACTCCGTAGAACAAATTAGCAGGCAGCCCAATAACTGTATCCAGGTAGTTCTTCTCAATGATAGTTTGGCGAATTGCACCTTCTGCTGCACCGCGGAACAAGACACCGTGCGGTAATACAATTGCCATGGTTCCCGTATCATTCAGATGATACAAGCTGTGTAAAATGAATGCGTAATCCGCCTTAGTTCTGGGAGCAAGTTTGCCATATTCACTAAAACGTGGATCTTTCAGCTTCGTTTCGTTATTGTCCCAGTGAGCGGAATAAGGAGGATTTGCAACCACGGCATCAAATGAGCGCGGGTGGTCAATACCTTTGGCATCCGGTCCATCTGGCCAATCGCTTTCAAGCGTATCCGCATTAGACAGCGTCATGTTGTTAAATGAAACCCCATGCATCATCAGGTTCATACGAGCCAAGTTGTAGGTTGTCGTGTTCTTTTCCTGACCGAAGAACTTAATCGCCCCCGGCTTATCGCCGCCAGGCAACTCCCCTTTAACGGTTAACAGCAAGGAACCAGATCCACAAGTCGGGTCATACACTGCAAAAGTCTTGTCCGATTCTGTTATGCCATCCGTTACAATTTTAGCCAAAATTTTAGAAACTTCATGAGGTGTATAGAACTCGCCACCTTTTTTACCAGCACTAGCAGCAAATTGACCAATTAGGTATTCATAGATTGCGCCAAGAATATCTTGGCCATCTTCACCTTTGTAATCAATGCCATTAACGAGCTTTACAATTCGGTTAAGTGACCTCGCACGTTCATTGGTAGATGAACCCAGACGCGAATCCCCCAGATTGATGTCGTTGAATACGCCACGGAAGTCCTTTGCAGCTTCTTTATTTAATTCAGCGTTCTTATTGAAGTTATCAAAAAGAGTCTGGTAATCACTTGGAATCACCATGCTATTATCAATCTTGTCGACTAAAGACTCCCAAGTATCAAGCGGCGCAATGGCATAGCCTAAGCTTGAAGAGATATCTTCAAGGTAATCGTTCAAATCATCACCCTTAGCTTGTTCCAAATAAGCTTGATTGATCGACTCACCATCTACAACATCAATTACGTTGTTCTTAACTAAATACTGTTCTTGATGTTCTGACAGATAACGATAAAACATAAAAGCTAAAATGTAGTTCTTGTATTCTGCGGCATCCATGCTTCCACGAAGTTCATTTGCGATTGCCCAAAGTTTTGTTGTAATCGTTTGTAAGTTATTGCTCATCTTGATTCTTTCCTCCTAGATATACAATGCCCAAAGTTTACTGCTCACTATTGAGATTTGCCGTCTTATATACGTGGTAACCTTCGTAATGGTAGCTTGCGTCGATGCCTTTCATATAGACTTCCCGGTCATAGATCTTATCTGTAAGCGCCGTTCTAAGAAGAAGCTTGATTTCGACGTCCTTAACGGGGCTTCTTTCCATGGCAAGCATATAATCATCTTTATCGACCTTGCTCCAATCGACAACTTGCTTCAGTTCTTTTTTCAATATGATGTCAAGCCATATTCTCATGCTTCTTCCGTTGCCTTCCCTGAAGGGATGAGCCACATTCATCTCAACATACTTTTGTATGATTTCGTCAAAGGTCGATTGCGGCATATTTGCAATATTAGCAAGTGCAGCCTCAAGGTACATAACGGGTACGAAACGAAAATTGCCCTTTGCAATGTTTACGTCACGGATTTTTCCGGCAAAGTCATAAATATCTTCGAACAGGCACTTATGAATTTCGGATAATGCCTTGAATGTACCGACTTCGAATGTATTTAACAGACCCCATTCGAACATTTCAAGGGATTTCTTCTTGCTGATTTTCTCCTCAATACGAGCAAGTTCCGAAGAATCGTTAATCCCTAATTTGTTTTCCAAAACCATAACTAGATCCTCCCGTCAAACAAACATTTGTTGTAACAGTGCTTTCTTCTGTTCTTGCAAGTGTCCCAGCTTACGCTGATGAAGGGTGATAAGGTGGTCGAGTTTCTTAAAAAAGGCTCCTATTTTTTTCTGTTCTTCTCTTGAAGGTAATTTAACAATTGTTTCCCTTATTTGTTCTAAGCTTAACTGTGGCATTGATAAACCTGTTTTTATTTTTTGATATTTCTTCTGCATTTCGTCAATCGATAAGTATTGATACACAAAATATGGATGAGCATCTTTTAATATTCTAACTTTCGCCATATGCTGATTAATGTTAGCTTTTTCAATGCATTTAGGTACTATTCCTACCTTTCCAATATCACCAGTAATTGCAATCAGAATATCATTACAACGTATTTCGGAGCGAATTAATGCTGCACATGCTTCCTCTGAAATATATGAATACTCCCCAAATACAAATCTATTATCTTTTATGGAGTCGTTTCTAAAAAACGGGATTCCACTCTCCTCCCATTTAAAACCATAAGTTGTGGGGGTTGCCCCTTTTGTAATAAAATCCGAAATCTCCCCCAACTCACGCTGTTCCCAAGCGTCAGTAAACCCAGGGAAACGAACTTCTGGAAAAGCTTCGCCATCTTTCGGAAACATCTTTTGAAGCAGCCCAGCCTTCAAATTTTTCACGTTATTTAAATTACGCTGATGAAGGGTGATGAGGTGGTCGAGGTTGTAAAATAGATGTCCTATCTTCACTTGTTCTTCCTTTGAAGGAACTAACAATTTGGTTTCTCTAATAGTTTTGAGCCCTAAATTTTTTATTGTAGATCCAGTTAAATTGTTCATAAAATAACTATAAATATTTGGTGTTTGAAGATAAGCATAAATGAATCTTTTATCAAAATCCGACACGGTAATGTATGCTGCACTCTTGCCCAACATTAGTTTTTCACCGTTATACCAAGCAAGATTACCTATTGTACCGTTAATTGACATTAGCAATGTATTGTCATCCAAAGCCTTATCATCCTTGGATTGTTCTATTTCTGTTACACATTTAGTTTCATCGGTAATTACAATCTGCCCATTTACAAGATTATTACCATTGATAAAATACACATTTCCATCATCAGTATATTTCGGTGTTCCATGCAACCCATCACCTATTTTTGAGGTTCCATCTGAAAGCCTACGCTGTTGCCAAGCTTCAGTGAATCCAGGAAATCTTAATTTAGGTACATTTTCTTTGTTTTTGCTCATTGCTTCTCTCCTTGTATGTTCTTAATTTAAAACTTTCGATGTATTCTTGTGGCTTGTGCATTTTCTGCGCTATCCACTTTGCAATAGTTGAAATGGTAGCTACGCCCCGTTTAACTCTCTACCAATTTATCCGCCAGTGCGTAAATCGCATCACGCAAACCATTGCGGTATTTGATTTTAGACAATGACTGCACTTCTGCATCAAGGGCCAACGTCCCATAATTAGAACTTGCTTGAGCGATAATGTCCCGGATTTGACCGGTATCATCCAGATCCTGCAGGCCATAGCGATGGCGGCTGAACAACTCGCGCATCCCGGCACTGGTGATAATATCCGCAATCCCCCACTTCACGCGGAAGTCAAGAAACATACGATCAAGGCTAACATTGTTCGCTTGCTGGATGATTTGTTCACTGTCACTTAGCTTCACTGGGTACTTAAAGTCAGAGCCTGCAGGAGGGAAATGGCCATTGACAATGGCGGCAGCCGCATTCATAATCTTGGTCGCATAACTGCGATCATCGAGTCCATTGGCGAATTGATTGATTTTCTCCTGCGTTTCTTTGGCCTCTTCATTCTTACCTTCGTGCACCTGGTTCAATAACTGTTCTACTAGCTCGGTTAGGTAATCGTAGTCAACTTTAACATCCTTCACGTGTGTCATCCGCAGCTCAATTTGATACAGAGGGATTTTCTTCTCCTTGGCAATATGCGACTTAAGTTCATTGGTTAAGACCGTGGTCAGCATGACTTCTTGCTCTGAGGTCATCCCTAGCTTCTCTACTAATTCATCCGGATTGTCATAGTTAAATCCGACCTTCTCGCCATCCACCTCGACTGGATCATATTGCTTTAATTTGGCCATTCCTCGGTTGTATTCACGGAGCAACTCGAGCATCTCGTCCTTTTTCTTCTCGGAAGGTGGCAGCTGTTGAAATTCAGAAGTTAGGCTGCTTAATTGGCCCACAACTTCTTTCACTTCTGCGAATACATTTTCAAATGGTTCAGCAATGATCCCGTCTTTCTGATTAGACTCGCGTTGTTCCTCATCGGACAAAGTGGCTGAGTTCTTATTTGCATATACAGCAAGCGCTTTATTCATCAACTTCTCGTTCTGCGCAGGCCATCGGTAATTGACCACACGTCCCCATGGTTTCTCTTGCATATCGGCAATCCGGTTGGTTCGTGAATAAGCTTGTATTAACCCGGCACCTTTCAAGGTTCTGTCCACATAAAGCGTGTTAAGCTCAGGCGCATCAAATCCTGTCAATAATTGATCTACCACGATCACCAGATCCAGAAATTTACCGTCTATCGCAGATTTATTCAATCGCGAAGTTACGTCTTGAGTATAGCCAGAGACATCATCCATCCCGAATGATGTGCCAAACTCAGCATTATAAGCCTGCATGGCCGTGTACAAACCTTGATTGGTGGCAAGCATGGTATCATTATTCGAAGTATTTTGACTGAATGTAACAGCAACTTTCAATGTCTGTACACCGTTACTCTTATGCTCTTCATTGACACGTTGGAATTCATTGAAATACATCATCGCCATCGGCGTGCTTGCTTTACCGCCGCCTACATGAGTTGTGAATAGAGCATTGTACTTGCCTTCATTGGAACGATTGCGCCAATTTTTGAAAATGTCTTCTACTACCAACTTGACGTGATCTGGATTCTCATCATAGAAACTGGGTTCAACCGCATCATCCATATCTTCCTGAGAGAGATTGTTAATTTTCTCTTGAATTTGTTCATCCGTCCATTTCGGATAACGTTCGCGGTAGAACGCAGGAAGATATACTTCCTTCATCTGCTTCTCATCAATCGTTGTCTCAAAATCGACCTTAAAACCCAATACATTACGGTCAGCAATCGCCTCGCGAATGGTATAAGCGTGTAATAGTGGACCAAAGATATCCTCTGTTCGAAGCCCGGTAGTAGTCTCATCGAACATCGGCGTCCCGCTATAACCAACCCAAGCAGATTTCTTAAAGGCTTTCTGGATATTCTTGAAGGAGTCGCCACCTGTTGAGCGGTGTGCTTCATCCACAATGAACACGATATTCTTGTCTGGAGCTATGAACGATTTGCGTTTCACCAGCGTATCCAATTTTTGGACGGAAGTCACAATAATGCCGTTGTCTTTACTTTTTAGCTTGCGACTTAAATCTGTGGTGTTATTTGTATCCTGAACGCTGCCAAATGTGTCTTCTGTCGCATCCGGATCGTAGGCTCTATAGTTCTCATTGGTTTGCTTGGTTAAGGCAATTCGATCCACAACAAAGACAACCTTATCCACTTTAGGCATGCGGCTTGCAAGCCAGGCCGTCTTGAAGCTTGTGATGGTTTTACCCGATCCGGTGGTGTGCCATATATAGCCAATCTTGTTCATGCCGAGTTCAAAATCTGCTCGCTTTAACCTCTCGATCACATTCTGTGTCGCATACACCTGATAAGGACGCATCACTTTCAAGGTTTGTTTATTCCTGGTTCCGTCCAGAATCATGTAGTTGGTAGCCATCTGATGCGCCATAGGAATGGAAAGCATGGAGTCCGCAAACTCCTTCCAATTACGCACGATAGTATTGTCACTCTTACGCTGCCAGTTAAACGCAAAGTCCTTGTTGAACTTATCCGACGTCGAATTAGCCATGTACTTCACATTGTTGGGTGTGATAGCCACCAGAATCTGCAAAGTCGAGAAAATATCACGATACTGGTGTTCATCGGCATATTGTTTCATTTGATTGAGAGCTTCATTAACATCACGCGTGTCAATCTTCTCCTCAATTTGAATGATAGGGAGACCGTTAATCAGAAGCGTCGTGTCAAAACGGCGATTTTCTTTGCCTGTGATCACCGCGGGTCGCTCAATTTGATTGACCACTTGATACACGGTATCTCCGGCCCCTATTTGTTTTTGGTCAAATACGGTAAGGAATACATGCCGTCCGTCGTCCAGATCAATCTCGATTTGCGACACGCCATTTAGACCATACAAGAACTGCCCCGCTTCGTAAGGTGTCTGAATATCGGAGATCATTTTCTTAACCTGATTAAATTCGACGACACTTAAAGGATGTTCAAGCGTATTCTGATTGTGTTGCTCCAGAATCGCCTTGAAGTTATCCCAGAGTTGTTCTGTCGTCTTAATCTGCGGCTCGTATTTCCATAGCTTGGTTTTTACTACATAGTCAAGGTTCGATTCTTTGGCTACAAGCCCACCCAAGCCTTTAAGGTGATCTTGGTTTGTAATTGTGCCGCTGGTAAGATACTGAATTAGTTCGGTCTCAAATTGATTCTCTGTCATTTGTGGATTGCCCTCCTCAGCTTCTCTGTAATGATCGTATTCTCTAATCTTGCCGCTCTAATCCTTAGTGCTTCCAGTCGTAATTGATTGAAGTACAGTTTACCGATCATCCGCTGTCTGTCCATTGTGGGCAGGCTCGGCAATTCAAGTTCTTTCACTTGTTTCAACGTGTATTTTAGGACTTGAGAACCCTGCAATCCCATTTGAAACTGTCTCTTGATGGATTGCTCTTCATTAAGCAAGAATACAAGATACTTTGGATCAATCTTGTTACCCGTTACTAACTTGACGTAGTTTTGCGTATAGAGATACCCTCGATGCTTCTCACTAACGATAGTGGATTTCCCTGATATCAAACTGAATACAACATCACCTTGGCATAACGTATTGACTTTATCAAAAGTCCTTACTTGTTTGCCTTCACTATTAGAATCAATACCAGCCAAATCCGCTTCAAGATCAGGTTGTCCGTAATAGATGTACAAAGGCGCAGTATTATCTGATACTTCTTGGATCCTGAATTGGGGTGAACCGCTCACAAACTCTACTACACGCGCTAATTTTCTCATTAAATTTCGTGCCTTTCGTAAATTAAAATTATCGATGTTACTTGTATCTTAAATAAAATTTAGCGATAATGCAAGTTTCATTTTTAATTTTTAAAAATTACATTTTTAATTAATTTACTACTGAAGTCACGAAATGACCAGATTATATAACAAAATAAGACATACAAGAAAAACTAGTCTTTGCTGAATGGAAAGGAAATGAGAGAAGAATATGGTGGGGGCTGAGGACAAAACAGAAGAAGCGGACAAGAAATTGAGGGAATTGAGGGGGTGAGAATTAACTCTCAATAAGGGAATATGTATTTTGAAAATTGAAAAGTCATCAAATTGAAATCGGCGAATCCTCCCCAAATGGTATTCCAGGAAAAGATCGCCGCTTAGTAATGGATTCATTTTTGCAACTACATGACAGGCCTATAAACAACTTCCCATAGGACCCTCATATATCTGGATTATTCCAAATAGCAAACTACCTATCTCTTCGTCTTTTAACAGTGGGCATTTCTTCGTAATAAGATTTTAAGTGATTGTCTAAACTCCAAATTCTTATAGTTCCTATAGCCGGAACAGTTTCCTTGTACTTTTTGAACACTTGAATTATGGATAAATCTCCAATTCCTATCTCACGTAATGCATGATCAACAACTGAATTCGAGATATCTAACAATTCTTCTCGTTCAAATTCTTTACCATAATAAGTCCATGGGGCCGTGTCATTCACAGTCCTTTTTATTAAATCAGCCATAATTTGTGCTTTTTCTCTTCTTATATTGCCATCGCCAATATGTGCAATATGATTACCAGTCTCTATAATAGTCGCTAATGGTAAAATTAGTGTATGTTGTTTATCTTTTTGTAGTGCAGCTAGCTCATCAATAACTACTTTGTAGTTTTGATTCCTAAATGGAATATTAATAATATTGCATAATATAGAAGTGTCAATAATACTCACATGCATCTTTACACCCCCAGCCATCCAAGATCATTGTTGCTTTGAACAGGATTCTTTATAGCCTTTACCAATTCATCTCTGACTGTCAGATCACCTAAATTACCTTTAGACAGTAGCGTTGGTAAAGACTCCATATCTGGTAAAGAGTAAAACTTACTTGAACCATCAATCTGATCTCTGTAACATAAAACGACACCTAACAATTCCTCTTTTGTCAATGCGTTAAGTAGGGTTGGATTGTGAGTTGTAATAATGACATCTATATTTCTCTCTCTATTTAATCGCGATATAGTTTGTATCAAACTTTTTATTCTGCTTGGGTGAATACCGTTGTCAACTTCTTCTATTACGATCATGCTTCCTGATTCTTCACTAATAAGCGATGATAAAATAGCTAAGTATCTGAGTGTACCATCCGAAAGTCGCTTTGCTTCAACAAACTCGGATCGTTCACCATATCTTTCTTTCAGACGAAACATAACATCTCCAATTGAAGTTTCTATAAACCCAATATCCAAGATTTCATTTTCTGGTAGTTCCTTTAGTGCCTTTAACAATTCTTTTTTGTAGTTCTTATTTTTGCATAATTCATAGAGTACTGAAGAAATGTTATCCGCTGTCGGTCTTAATTCATGATCACTCATTCTAGAGTAATCTCTCATCCTACTAGGCAGTGGATCTAAGAATAATATTTTCCCCAATCGCTCTAAAACTAAATTAATGTACCCTACGTTTTCTTTATTTTTTTCGGAGGTTGTGGGCATTTTGGAAGAAAGTTGAGCTAGCACTGAAACCGAACGGATACATGTAACTTCAGGATTCCTTCCTTTGCGTCCGTTATTGTATTCAACATTAATGTCACCAAAGTCATCAGGTGTGTCTTTAGTCTGAAAGACAATTACTGGTTTAACCTGTGAAGAGAGTTTGTAAAGATGCTCTGCGAGAACAAATACCCGATTACTTACTTTTATTGTAATAGAATATTCCAAATCATAATCCTCGTCGATATCGACAATACACCCTAATGTAAAAGTATTAGCGCCGATTCTTGGGCACCCTATGCTTCCACCTCTAACATCGCTATCTACATTTTTAGATCCGTCAAGTATAACTGCCAATTCTCTCCCCGTTGATATTTCGGAAAGAATTTTTATACCCTCAATAGCATTAGTTTTACCGCCAGCATTGGTGCCAATTATACTAGTTAACTTCTCAATTTCTAATTTTGATTGCCCAAAACTCTTAAAACTTTCGAACCAAAAACTCTTTAGCATTTGAATCCCTCCTCTATTTAATGGAGTTGTAACCTTACTCCCTACATTATAACTAATTACTTTTAGGGAAATACACCAAAATCTAGTTCATCATTTCCGAACCATCAATACTGTACACTCCACATGAACGGTATGCGGAAACATATCCACCGGCTGCACCTCAACCGTCCGGTACCCGCCGTCCTCCAGCACCCTCAAATCCCTTGCCAGGGTCGACGGGTTACAGCTCACATATACCACTCTATCCGGCTTCATCGCCAGAATCGTGTCCAGCAGCTGCGGATCGCAGCCTTTACGCGGCGGGTCAACCACGATTACATCCGCCTCAATCCCCTGCTCTTTCCAGCGGGGAATCACTACCTCAGATGCCCCTACTTCAAACTTCACATTGCGCATATCGTTAAGCTCCGCATTAATGCGCGCATCTTCAATAGCTTCCTTCACGATCTCGACCCCATACACCTGATCCGCATGCTGAGCAAGGAACAGTGAAATGGTCCCGATGCCGCAGTAGGCATCGATTACAGTCTCTTTGCCTGTGAGTCCGGCGTACTCCACAGTCTTGCCATACAGCACTTCGGTCTGTACCGGGTTCACCTGGTAGAACGATCTAGCCGAGATAGCGAACTGCACGTCTCCAATGTAATCGTAGATTACATCGCGTCCCCAAAGGGTACGGGTCTCATCACCAAAAATAACGTTAGTCTGCTTCGTGTTCACATTCTGGCAGATGCTTGCAACATGAGGAATCTGTTCCCGAATACTGCCGATCCAGGCATCGGCGTGTGGAATATCTCGTCCATTAGTAACGAGGACCAGCATCATTTCGCCTGTGTGAAATGCCTTCTTAACCACGACATGGCGGAGCAGGCCACGGCCTGTCTCTTCGTTATAGGCGCTGATACCCAGGCTGCTGCCGATCTCTTTGACACGGTTCACCACTTCATCGTTGTGCTCATGCTGGATCAGGCAGGTCTCCATATCGACGATGCGGTGACTGCCCTTGGAATAAAAGCCCCCCACTAGAGCACCATCCAGCACACCAACAGGAACCTGTGCCTTATTGCGGTAACGCCATGGGTCAGACATGCCTAGCGTAGGCAGAACGATAATCCCCTCGCCAGAGTCACCATCGGAATCCATATGACCAGCTTGTCCATCTCCTGTTCCACTCCCGCTCACCCGCAGCTTCCCGATCCGCTCCAGCGCATCGACCACATGCTGGCGCTTCCAGGCCAGCTGGCCTTCGTAGCTCAGGTGCTGCAGCTGACAGCCGCCGCACTTGTCGTAGATCGCGCACGGCGCGGCCACGCGGTCCGCGCTGGCCCGTACGACATCAAGCAGCTTGGCATAGCCATACTGCTTCTTCGTCTTGAGCACCTTGACCCGCGCTTTCTCGCCGGGCAAGGCTCCAGGGACGAACAAGGTGTAGCCGTCGGCACGGCCTACGCCTTCACCGTCATGGTTCATCCCGATGACCTCGATTTCAAGCTCATCGTTCTTCGCTACCGGCAGGCCGGCAATTGCAGCCGATTCCTGCTCTCCCCTACGACCAGCCGAGCCGCCTCGCCGGCCTGTCTCCCACACTGGCACATCCTTACGCCAGCTACCGTTTCGGAGTGCTGGCCCAGAAGCTTTGCTTGCTACGCTTGCATGAGCTTTGCGCTCTACACCTGCATGAGCTCTGCGCTCTACGCCTGCATGACGGTCGCCTCTCAGCCCTGCCTCCGAACCCGGAAAGCTCGCGCTCTGGGACCTTGAATTCCCACTCCCACGCTCACTGCCCTTCACTCCCGACGGGCCGCGCCCGCTTCCTCTTCCACTCTCAGTCCGTCCGCCCCGCTGCTTGCTCATCCTGCTGCTTCACTTCTTTCTCAATATAATTGAACTCTGCTTGCCATCTATAGCAGACCGCCAAAACAAAAGAAAGAACAACCATCCCGCTGCCGTCAAGGCCAGCCAAGAGGCGTTCTCCTCCATCCCGGTCATTTCATTCATCTGTGACTTCCTTTATTTTACCACAACAAGCCTTATGCATGTATGATTGCGTGCCTTTTAAAAGAATTGCAATTTCCCTAACTATCAAGGCTATTGCTCGTACTTAGACTAGTGAATCTGCTCTGGTTCCGCAAATCTACGCTCCCAATCAGCCCTGATCTCTGCCAAACTATTGCCCAACCCAAGCCCACCATGCACGAACTCAGCTAACCGATACGTTTCGGTACGATCCACCCGATATACTCCCAACGTCCAGCCCCAGCAGGAGCCGGGAAGAAGCAGAAGCCTACCATAAATATCTTCTAAGATCCTGCCAATTACTCAGATCTCTCTTACGGAAGCAACCACTATCTCAAGCAAAAATCCGCATATGCCGTGGCAGCATTTCGAACACGCCCGGCAGCTCGCCACCGAGCTCGCCGTCTAGGTTCAGCTGCACGAGGCTGGCCGGTGAGGTCACTTCCATCCGGTTCGTCTTGAAGTAGACGACGTGCGGGTCATTGAAGTGCTCGCCGCGCAGCGCGAGCGTTAGAAGGCGCAGGAACTCGCCAAGGTTGCACTTCTTGACGGCAATGACGTCGAACAAGCCGTCATCAATGACCGCGCCCGGCGCGAGCTTCTCGAACCCGCCAACCGAGTTGCTGTTGGCGATCAGGAAGAGCATGAACTCGCCGTGCATCTGCGGCTGGCCGTCAGCCTTGATGACGAGCTCGGTCGGTGACAGACTGGCCACCTTCTCGATGCCCTTCATGTAATAGGCCAGCTGGCCGATGCGCGTCTTCAGACGGCTCGGCACCTCGTAAGTCAGCTCCGTCAGGGAGCCTCCGCCCGCAATGTTCACGAAGTGGCGGCCGTTCACCCGGCCGATATCGATGTATCTAGTCTTGTTCTCGATGACCAGATCGCAGTACTCCTCCCAGCGCTTCGAGATACCCATCGCGCGGGCGAAGTCGTTGGTCGTCCCCAGCGGGAACACGCCAAGCGGCGGCAGGTTCTCCCTGTCGGCCATGCCGTTCACGACCTCATTCAGCGTGCCGTCTCCGCCGGCAGCGATAATAATATCGTACCCGCGCTCCACGGCTTCCCCAGCCTCGCGGGTCGCATCCCCTTCGCCTTCCGTGGCGAAGCAGGAAGTCTCAATTCCTGCACGGTCCAGACGATGCAGCACATCCGGTAACAGGCGACGCATTTCTTCCCGTCCCGAGGACGGGTTATAGATCAGCCTTGCTCTCTTCATATATCGTAACGCCACCCGTTTATGATAATGTCAATGAATTCATTATAGTCAATATCTGCCTCTTAATCCAGTCAGTGAGGAGCGGATGCGGCAGCAGCGTTTCACCGGAATAGCGGCATTCCAGCCCTTCGAGTCTAGAAGGAATTGTCTTCTTCGTGAAATATCCCTCGCTAAGGAACAATGGCGCGACAAGCACATCCATGCCACGCTCCTCATGCCAGTACCTTACCTTGTCCGCAACGCTGTCCGGATTCAGCAGCGCATAATCCGCATGCTTCACCCCGCCGATCTCGCCTACATGCTCAGCAAGCGCACGAATTCCGCGTTCCCAGCGCTGACGGAACCCGTCATGCATACTCCCATGGCCAACCAGGAGCACTACTTCGTTCTCCGGCTCGGCGGACTGAGACTTGATCTTGTCCCAGACCATACGAGCAATCAGCGGATCATCATCGATCGGCTCGCCAAAGTGGACACGGCTCTGAACCCGGAAAGGCTCTAGATCTGTCTCCTTATCTGGCGCCGCCTTGACTCCCAGCGCATAAGCTATTTCATCTATATGTGTACTTCCAGACGAGACAAATAACGGAATAACGATCATGTCCGTCACTCCTGCCTCTTCCAGAAGATCAATGCCATCTTGGATTAATCTACCTTCTACAACCTCAAGAAACGAAGCCACAACCGGCATTTCTGCCGGCAGTTCAAGCTTCGCTACAGATTCGTCCACGAGCCGCATCCAGGCAGCATCGGGAGAGCCATGACTTATTACTAGTACTCCAAGTTTCATCAGACTTAACGTCCCAAGCGTTCCAGCGACATTTTATAACCATCATTTCCGTAGTTCAGGCATCTCTTCACACGGGAAATGGTCGCCGTACTTGCACCGGTCTCCGCTTCAATCTGGTTATAAGTGCACCCTTTACCCAGCATACGGGCTACTTCCAGGCGCTGCGACAGCGACTGAATCTCGTTAACCGTACATAGGTCATCGAAGAAGACATAGCATTCCTCGATATTCTTGAGTGTAAGTATTGCTTCGAATAATTGATCGATACTTTTATCATTCAACTTCTTAAGCTGCACTGATTTATCATCCCCTACTGTTACTGTAACCTCATTGTACTTTGCGAACGTAACCTTTTCAAGCATTAACGGTTTATCGCACTGCAGAGACTGCCGCCCAAATCCGCATTTGCCCCCTATAGCCGGGACATTCGTCTATACCTTATGTTCGCCCAGTACATACATTGTTAGTAAGAATTGTGAAAAAACAACAAAGGAATGTGATCTTCATGCCACATTATCAATATTCACAGAGGAGTGTTACCCCTCCGGGCTACCCTTACGGCCCCCACTATCCGGGCATTAGCCCTTTTGATCCATCCATCCCGTTCGAAACCTCGGCCCTCGTTCCGTATAACCCTCCGGTACAGAGTGCACCTGCTGCTGCTGTTGTGACTCCGGTTGCCTCAGCCGCGAAGAGCGGCGGACTCTCGATCCCGAAGCTCGGCGACCTCAAGGGCATCATCGACCGCATGGGCGGAATCGATGGGGTTGTGGCAACGATGGGCCAGGTTCAGAAGGTGATGCAGGGCATCCAGCAGTTCGCCCCGATGGCGAAGCTGGTGATGGGAGGCCTGCTCCCTGGCGGCAAAGGCAAGACGAACTCTGCCAGCAAGCTCGACGAGTTCAGGCCGAAGAAACGCCGCTCCAAGACCTCGAAGCCACGCTCCAGGAAGAAAAAGTCCTCTTCGGGCTCACGTTCATCCTCCAAGAAGCAGACTCTCAAGAAGAAGACCCGCCGATAAGCAAGTATCGGCGGGCTTCCTGCCTTTCTGAAATCTGCAGCATAGAGGCTGCAATGTGTACTCGGCTTTCTTATTTACTTGAACCAGCCGCGCTTCTGGAACCAGAGAATCATGCCGATGCTCAAAGCCAGCATCAGACCAAGCACAACGAAATAACCGTATTTTGTATTCAGTTCAGGCATGTTGATAAAGTTCATTCCATAAATACCGACAATCAGCGTCAGCGGCATGAAGACCGTAGTGATGACTGTCAGGGTCTTCATAATGCTGTTCATCCGGTTCGAGTTAAGAGAAATATACGAGTCCCTAAGATCGGCTGTCATCTCACGGTCGGCTTCAAGCATGTCCGTCAGCTTAAGCAGATGATCATAGATATCGGTAAAATAAGCTTTCGGCTCCCTCTCCCCCTGAATGTGCTCTGAATTAACCATCCGGTACATAAGGTCCCTCATCGGGACTATGGTCCGTCTAAGCTTAAGCAGCCGGCCGCGCAGGTCGAAGACCTGGTTCATCAGGTCTTCGACCGATTCGCGGCCGCCTTTGCTCTCCAGCTCGTCCAGTTCATCCTCGATCGCGAAGACGCAAGGGAAATAGAGATCGACCAGCTCGTCGATAACCAGATACGCTGCGGCCATCGGGCCCCTGGCCCATATTTTCCGGTTATGCGCCCGCTGTTTGACCTTGGTCCAGGCCCCGTTCACCTCTTGAAGATCCTTATGGTGATAGGTCACCAGGCTCCTGCGGCCAATGAACAGGTCCAGTTCGGTCGTATCCAGCGTATCTGCGTCCAGGGCATGAACAACCAGGAATTCCAAATCCTCGTAGTAGTCCATCTTCGGCCTCTGCAGCACATGAAGACAATCTTCAATCGCCAGCGGGTGAAAATGGAAGAAGGAATCCAGCAGGGTGGATTCCTCTGGGGTCGGCTCATTAAAGTCGGTCCACACCCAGGCATATTTCGGATTATCCAGCTGCTCCAGCGGGATATCCTCCTCGATCTCATGTTCATGCGTAATGCCCAGTGTACGTATCATTGCACGGCTCCCCTTACTTAGTGTGCTTAAGTCCGCTACTTCCGCGGCCTGACTTCAGAGAGACTCTCAGGCACGCAAAAAGCCAACCTCATCAGTTGGCTCTCTTTGTACATTCATGATGTAATCTGGACTGAACCTTTGTTCAATCCAATTTAATGCCAGACAATTAACTTTACAATTAATCCAGCCAGCACGGCAGAGATCGGAATCGTAATTACCCAGGAGATGACGATCGTGCCCGCAACACTCCACTTCACCGCGGAGAACCGCTTGGCAGAGCCAACACCTAGAATGGCGGAAGTAATCGCATGCGTCGTACTTGCCGGCAGATTCGTCAAGGTTGCGCCGAAGATAACCGTTGCTGCAGACATATCTGCGGCGAAGCCGTTAATCGGCTCGATCTTGAAGATCTTCGTGCCCATCGTCTTGATAATCTTCCAGCCGCCAATAGAAGTACCCAGCGCCATCGCCGTAGCTGCAGCAACCTTAACCCACAGCGGCACATCCATCGTACTTTGATACTTGGCTGTTACGAGCGCAAAGGTAATGATCCCCATCGCCTTCTGTGCATCATTCGTTCCGTGTGTGAAGGACTGCAGGGCAGCCGTGATGATCTGCATCGTCCGGAAGCCTTGATTCACCGTATGCGGGCTCCGTTTGGCGAAGATCCATTTCAGTATGGTCATCACCACAAATCCGAGGGCAAAAGCGATCAGCGGTGATAAGATAAGTCCTTCAATAATTGTGCTGAATCCGCTCCAGTTGACCTTGTCATGTCCGGCACCAACGTATACGGCCCCTGCCAGGGCTCCAATCAGTGCGTGGGATGAAGAGGACGGAATCCCGAACCACCAGGTAACTAGATTCCAGATAATCGCTGCAAGCAGTGTTGCAATCAGAATCTCAAGACCATTGCTGAGTTCCGCGGGATTGGCAACCTTACCCCCGATAGTCTTGGCTACGCCCGTAAAGACCAGAGCTCCGACGAAGTTCATCATAGCCGCCATCAAAATCGCGGTTCTTGGCTTGAGTGCACGTGTGGACACAGAGGTAGCTATCGCATTCGCCGTATCATGGAAGCCGTTAATGAAGTCGAAAGCGAGTGCCAAGATGATGACAATTAGCATTACAATAAACATTGTATCCATGGTTATATCATTGCACAGAGGCTGCTATTATCCAGCTGGAATCAGGACAATCCCTGTTGTCTTAAGTCCACCCGGATAGACAATATGTTCCGCGCAATTCCAACCTCCTCCACCTGTTGAATTAAGAATTGCGCATGATGATCGATTCCAGCATATTGGCTACATGCTCGCAGGCATCTGTGGTCGTCTCCAGGCGTTCATATATTTCTTTTTTCTTGATCAGCTCAATAGGGTCAGTTACCTTCACGAACAGCTCCTTGATCGCAATGCGGAGCAGCTCGTCCCCTTGGTTCTCCAGGTCGTTCAGACGAATCGTGTGTTCACGGATCGCCAGCAGCTTCTTCTGGGATAGCAGGCGGATCGCCTTCTGAATCTCGTAAGCGGAGTTGCGGAGAATTTCGGCAAATTTCACAATATGCTCATCCGGCTCACCCAAATTGTACATATAGAAGCGTGAAGCCGTAGCTTCAAGGCCATCCAGTACATCATCCAGCGTTGTCGTCAGGTTCATAATGTCGTCCCGTTCGATCGGCGTAATGAACGTCTTGTTTAGTTCGATGATAATGGTGTGGGTGTAATTGTCACACTGGTTCTCGAACGCCTTCATTTCTTTGGCAAAAGCTTCTACATCATTAAAGTTAGACACTTTCTCGGCAAAATAATCAGCCGCTTGTACGACCGCCTCCGCCATATTCTCTAAAGTCTGGAAAAAGATATCTTTCTTTTTCACCCGCATGTGAAGTCCCCTTTTCAAAAAGTCTGCCGGACCACAGAGCGAACCTGAACAACCTGTCCAAAGTCCCACTGTATGTCACCATAAGATAACCTTTGTTATCTTACCATATCTATATATCCGATTGTAAAGTAAATGTAATATTTACAGCAAACAATTTTTTGTATATCATTTCTATGTTTTTCCCCAATATTTCCACGGTTATCCTTACTTATCCTGTATCTTACAGAATAGTTTAACCCTACGCCTGAATTACTTTGTAATTGTAACGTGGCTGTCAAAGCTTGGGCTGTTCGGCACGATGCTGAAATAGGTCTTGCCCGGGTAAAAAGGGACCTCGGCTCCATCCTTCACGAACCGGATGACATCATTCTTCTTCCGCACCCACTGCCCTTGAATCACTTTGCCCCGCTGGAGCATGATGGCCTTGCCGCCTGAACTCAGGTCTACACTGAGCCGTCCGACCTTATCCAGAATTTGATGGTCCGCTCCCAGAATCACGACATTCTCTGCCGTCAGCTGGGTCCCTGAATCCTTGTCCGTATGTGCCTTCTTACCAATGAACCGTTCATACAATTTGGTCTTGGCATTGTAAATATAAGAGACATGGTAGCTGTCCAGCAAGAACTTGATCTCCACCTTGGAGGCCGGTTCCCCTACAGCCGGTTCATCTTCCTTGCGAAAAGTGTACGCAGGCACTTCGCTGTCCTGAAGCGTGTACCCCCGCTTCTTGGCGCCCGCTATAAGCTTGTCCCCGCTGGAGTATAGATTATGCGGGGCTTTGCGGGACTTGTCCCGCCAGAAGTAGGCGCCCGCATTCGAGATCTCATCCAGATCCTCCTTGTGAAGGCTCTGGATCAGCGCATAGGCATCGGTGCTGCCTCCGGCATGCACCAGCACGCCATGATAGCTCTCGCCGAGGTCGATCAGATATGGCCGGATACTGCGCACCGGGCCGATCTTCGCGGCATTCTCGGCGCTTTGATAGATGGCGACAAGGCGGGTAATCCCGCCTTCGGCCAGCACCTCATACACGATGTCCGCGCTCAGTAGCCCGGACTGCGGGCGTGCCGCTGGGGCGTTGTTGATCATCACGGCCAGAGGCCTGTTCTGCATCGGGGCGTCCAGCGACTCCCCGGTCAGCGGGGAGATATACGAAGCTGGCTGGGCAGTCACTGGCTGATCCACTGGCGCCGGAGTCTCCCCCTTCTGTACAGGAGCTGTCGGAGCAGCCGTATCACCAGACTGGCATCCGGCCATTAGCATAGAGGCTGTGGCTACGGTTAGGAGCAATTTATTCAGGGAACGAATGGTCATCATAGTCCCTCCGTGAATTCGTTTTTTCACCATTATAATTGTAATGTTGCCCCTGTGGAAGAAATAAACTCCTCCCGACCCTGTTGATAGCCATAAGAAATAAGGCACAGTCCCATTACTTGGGGCTGCGCCTGAGGAATTATTGAAGTAAGTCACTCATGGTTAGATGAAAGTTACTCATGTTATTTGTCCGCTTTTAATTATCCGCAGTTACTTGTCCGTATCTGAACCTCCGAATTGCCAGCAGTTCAGGCTAAGCGTTCCATATTGATAATCCTGGAACAGCTTCCGGGCACGGCGGTCGTTATCCGCAGCACCCATAGCATAGAAGAGAGGAATGAAGTGCTCCGTTCCATACTCTGGCACAGCTTCCCGTGCGTGCGGGGCTCTCTTCTCATAATCGAACAGGTCTCTAAGATTCCAATCCTCCAGACGGGATGCGATCCAATGATCGAATTCAGCCGCCCAGTCAGCGGGCTTACCCGGGCCTAGAAGACGTAGATTGTGAACCGTCCCCCCGCTGCCTATGATTAAAACGTCCTGTTCACGCAGACTCTGCAGCATTCGGCCAATATCATACTGCTCCTGAGGGGAGCGCTTGGAATCCACCGACAGACTGATTACAGGCACACTCGCTTCAGGATACATCAGCTTAAGAATCACCCAAGCGCCATGGTCCAGGCCTCTCCCTGTAATCACTCTGAATGGGAGATTCCCCGATCTGAACAGGGAGCTGATCTCCTCGGTGAGCTCCGGGTGACCCGCGGCCGGATAAGTAAGTTCATACATCTCATCCGGGAAACCGTAGAAGTCATGCATCGTATCCAGGACTTCGTCACCCGTAACTAACTGATCCGGTGAATCAAAGTGGGCTGAGAAGACGACAATGGCTTTCGGCGCAGGCAGGGATTGTCCTAAATTCTGCAGAAACCTGGTGTATTCATTGTCTTCCAAGGCCAGTGTAGGCGAACCGTGTGCAACAAAAAATGCGGGTAAAGTCACGAGAAAGCCACCTCCATGCGCCACATAATAGGTACATATTTATTGTATCGCTTCCTGCAGCAGAATACCATATATCCTGTAAGGTCAGCGCTTACGGGTCTTCGGCTCCATTGCTCCAGATTCCCCCCTACATCCCACAGGCGGATGAAATCCGGAGACAAAGCATATGCTTCCGATGTAGCTTTCTTTCAGAAAGCTTGTAGCGATTCGCTGTCGCTCCTACCGTTCCAAGCTTCCCCTACGTTACACCTTCCCTGCATGTCTTTTTCTAACTGCGTCTTATAGCTTAAAGTCGAAGCTCCAAGTCCAAAAAGTCCAAGCCCTATCCGCTCTCTGTTCCTTGATACCAACAACAGGCAGGTGAATTTAAGCCGTCTTCGTGGATGCTCCGGGAGCCAATCGTTCAAGGATTCGGATCAGTATCCACAGACCAATCACACACAGGACAGCAAGAATAGCCGAGCCCCCGGCATGTACCAGTCCAGCAGCCAGAAATGCGGACCCCAGACCTAAATGTACAGCCCGCATATATTTGTTACGCACCCGTTTAATCAGAAAGCCGTAGACACCTGTTGCTATGAGCAGCGTAAATGCAGCGATTCCTGTAAGAATCGAATCCTGATGCATGCCTTTAATTAGGTAGTACACCCCATGTACAGCAATCAGGACCATTGCCAGATATCCTGTATAGGTATGAACTGCATAGAACAGTTTCACCCCTTTACGGACTAACATGGACGCAGATCTTCGCTTATTCTTCAAGATGACCCAGGCATAACTTGCGGCAGCTGAGAATACCGCAATGGTCCCAAGTGTCTTGAAGATCCCCTCCGGTCCCTCTTCACGTTCTCCCCGTTCCGGGCGCAAGCCAGATCCAGGACCCTGCCCGGTTACAGTGCCCTGTCCCGGCTGGTTCCTGTCCATACCCGGTTGCATTTGCTCCTGAATACCGAACTGGCCATACAGTATAAGGGCAAGTGCGGCTAAGGTGAGCAGGATAGCTGGAATGAATACTTTTCGGCTCTTATTCATAACTGGATTGTGGCTCCTTCGCTTATAGAATTCATGATAATGTGAGCATACCTTAGCAATCTGAAATTCAGCTGAGAAAATCGCGATTTCAAGAAAATAAATTTCGGCTATCTTCTCTTAATTTTTGAACTTATATAATCCCTCCAAAGACAAATAAGCGTGTACCGGTATTCCACCGTTACACGCTTATTATTCCTATCTATATAAGACTCAGTTAAAAATTGACCTGAGGGTAAGGCGTAACGGAGGGGAAGCTTGGAACTGTAGGAGCGAAAGCGATCGCCTTTGTCTCCGGATTTCATCCGCCCTGCGGTATAAATCAAGAAATCTGGAGGCGGGCAGCGGCCGAAAGTCCAAGCATTCCCTGTAGTTACGACTGTACACACAGATGTGAACATTTTAACTGCGGCTTATTCAAGAGCCTTATATTATATCATCCAATGCTGCCAATCAGTCTGGATCGCTTCCTGCTCATTCAGCCAGTCCTTCGTTCGCTTGATCAGCTGATGACGATGCTCTCCAACTGAGAAGGTATGATCTCCCTGGAAAATAATTTCCTTGTCGCAGCGGCCTTCAGGACGCATCCAGAATACCTTCTGGAAGAGGAAAGCATAATCAACCGGAATCTCATCATCCGAGGTTCCATGGATAACAAGCACATTTCCCGTAAATTTGATGGCTTCCTGGAAAGGCTGTGACGTACCTAGGGATTCAAAGAATACTGGCGTGAATTCATATCCGAGGTAATCCGAATGCCCATACTTCATCGCATCGTCGTACACTTTGCGGTCGGTAATCTTTACAATATCACTGAAAGGATAACCAACGGAGGACCACATGACCAGATTCTTCACCCGGCGGTCTCGGACCGCAGTCAGCAGGGCTACAGCCCCGCCAAGGCTGTGGCCGATGAGGGTAATCCGGGTAGGATCAACATCGCCTATGGTCTCGCCATAATCCAGTACAGTCCGGGTCTGGGCGACCATGGAATCAAGGCCTTCCTTCCCGTATGAACCTGTGCTTTCACCACAACCGATATAATCGAACCGGATGACAAGATATCCTTCTTCAGCAAGGTCCCTGGCTGTCTTCACGAACAAGCGGTCAACGCCAATGCGGCTTCCTACGAACCCGTGGCAGATGATGACAAGCGGAACCCGGTCCTTGCAGCGACCGCTCTTCTTGGCTGTCGCTGCCGGGTAATGGACACTGGCTGTGATCTCTTCATTTTGGTGCTGGATAACGATTTGTCTCTCCATGAATCTCCATCTCCCTGATCCGTGAGTTTATATTATATAAATCCGATAAGTTTAATATGAATTAGATAAACTTATCTTAACATCACGGGTAGGGAGTGTCAATCCTTACGAATTATTCATAGGAACGCCGGTAGAACTCATGGGTCTTCTCTTTGCCATCCCAATTACCTAGAAAGACTTCATTATGGAGATCTCCACGCAACGCCCTGTTCTCCAAATCGCCTGCGGCTTCGGCTTCCGAAGCGAACTCCACATTTGCCCCAATGACAAGATTGCGATCATGGTGCGATCCCCTAACAGCACGAACATCACTTACTGCTTCTGTATCCTGGCCGAACTCCACATCTTGATTGTCCTGAACTACCTCATCCTTAACTTCGCGGGAATTGCTGTTCAGCAGGTAGCGCCGGGTTAATTCCGATTTGAATTTGCTCATGTCAATCTCTCCTTGTCCCTTGAAATGATATCACCATGCTTGGGATAGTGTGGGAGAGAAGAGGACATTTTATTCTGCTTCCAGTAAGCTGTCTGACCCGGAATGATCTGCCGATGTAAATGACAATCTGAAGATTGTTACTTCAAATGCATTACAAGTTCAAAACTCAAAACAATTCCTAAGACCGACATACATAAGCTAAAAAAAGAGTTAACCTAAATGGGATGAATTATAGTGATTGAACTAAGAGACGAACTATATAGAGTGAACTAAGAGATCAGCTATAGTAGAAAAAATATTAGATGAACGAGAAAGGATGATCAGGATGAGCCCAAGCCGGATTCAAACTTTGCTGTCTCAACTGGATGCGATCTGGTACCATGATGAATGGTTCACTACGGTGACCCGGGCACTGGATGGAGTTACTTCTGTGGAGGCGGCCTGGAAGCCTGCCGGGGACTCCAATACAATATGGCAGCTCGTTAATCACATGAATTTTTATAATGAACAGATTCTTCAGCAGCTCACGAATCAGCCCCCACACCAGGCAATTAATAATACCAGCACCTTCGGCAGTCCAGGGGAGGCAGGTAATGAAGACGGATGGCAGGAAGTTAAGGAACGTGCATTTTCCATAACAGCTGAAATTCGTAAAGCTATGGAATCCTTATCGGATAGTGATCTGGATACACAGGTAAATGAGACTACGCTTGGACACACGCTTTCCTCGTGGGTGATGCATGATGGCTTTCATACAGGACAGATTGTCCTAATCCGCAAATTACAAGGCAGCTGGCCGGCAACGATTTGGCCCTAAGCTATCTCTACTGAGGTAGCTTTTTTTACATTTTCTCAAGAAGACCGTTACTGATATCCCAGTTTGCCGGATACAGAACACTTCCATGGTCCCTTGTGTAGTTGCATAAGCTTAAGTATACTTTGGGCAAGAATAATACTGGATTCCGGGGCAAGTTAGCTGACCGGGTCTAGTCTAGTCCTGTCCTTTTTTTATGTTGTATTGTGAATGGGAAAAATAGGATTTCATAATGAGTCACCCTAGAAGCCTATTGTATATTGCTGTATGCTTACACGAAGAGGAGAATAAAAAGCCATGTACATCCATGAAATGATCAAAGAAACCAATCGACTAAGAGACTATATGACTCCCGAGAATGATGCTTATTTCGGCGAGATGGTCCGTAGCTTGCGGTCAAGCTCACTAGGTGAAGCGAAAGGCGAAGAAGTTCTTCTCGGACTGGCTCAGGAGATCCTGACCGCCCAGAACAATAACCGTCCTATCCAGGACCTATTTGGAGACAGCCCGAAGGCCTATTGTGCACAGCTCGTAGCTGATATGTCCATCAGACAGCCCCGCAGTATGAAGGATAAAATCAAGTACTATGCTATGATTCCCTGGGTAGCGTTAACATGGGTATTCTTCATCATGATGCTTACCGGATTCTTCAGCAAATGGTTTGGCGGAGACCTGACCTACACCCGCATCAGTACGGCCACCCTGCTGATCATCTCCTTGGGCTCGATCCTGCTCATTGAACTAATGACGCGGTTCCTCAAGCCGGAGTCCAAGAAGGGAAGACCCGCAGAACCTGTCAAAACCACCACGAAAGAAATGGGGATATACATCGGCATTATGGCCGCTATCGTTGTCGTTGGAGTGCTGCTTGTTATTTTCCTTCCAGCCTTTGTTGTCTCGCCCTGGGACAGCCTGATCATCTTTATCGTCGGTCTTGCAGGCCAGAGGTTTTACTTCCTTCGCAAACCGAGACAACCAGAGCAGGTTGCTCATAACTAATCCTCCTAACTCATCCTAATAGCTCCCCGGCAGTTCATATTGAGGAAGAAGATCCTCAGTATGGACTGCTGGGGGTAATAGTACTCTCTCGGCATGGCCCCCCCTTTTAGCAATTTCTAATTCCCTAGTTTTACCGACCCCACCCTTTAAGGTTTCTCACAACAAAAAGACGACCATCCTCCTGCTAATTTCAAGAGAATGATCGCCGAACCAACACTTATTTACTTCGCCGCACGGAGTATTCAGTCACTAGCAGCAGTAACACTCCAAGCACCATAATTATATTTGCAGCAATCTTGTCTAAGTCTATGCCTACGTAAGAGCCAAAGAAACCGAGCAGAAGAAGAATAAGACCTGCGATAGAAATTAATCTTAATTTATTCATAAACCCGCTCCTTAATTTATTATTGAAATATATTCAAACCTCCTTTAAATATAAACAAAAATCAGCGAGAAAAGTTTCTCACAAAATACATAATATAAAAAAATGTAATTTATTCAGCCAAAATGATTATTAGATCAGCAAATTGAACAAGTTCAAATCCCGGTTCAGTTCCGTAAAGGCAATTCCCTTTGCTCTCATCCGTTCAATTAGCGGCATATAGTCCTCTTGATAGGACAGTTCAATTCCCACCAGAGCAGGACCGTTCTCTTTGTTATGCTTCTTCGTGTATTCGAAGCGGGCAATGTCATCATTCGGTCCCAGCACATCCTGCAGAAATTCACGTAAAGCCCCTGCGCGTTGCGGGAAGTTAATCAGGAAATAATGCTTCAGACCTTCGTAGATCAACGAACGCTCCTTGATCTCCTGCATCCGGTCGATATCATTATTGCCTCCGCTAATGACGCACACCACCGTCTTCCCTCTCAGCTCTTCACGGTACAAATCCAGTGCTGCTACAGGCAGCGCTCCCGCCGGTTCCACCACAATGGCATTATCGTTATACAGCTCAAGAATGGATGTACAAGCCTTACCCTCAGGAACCATCAGCACATCATCTAATACTGCGGAGCAAATCTGGTAGGTCAAATCACCTACACGCTTCACTGCGGCACCGTCTACGAATTTGTCGATTGTCTCCAGCGTGACGACCTGCTTCTCCCTAAGGGCTTCACTCATGGAAGCCGCGCCAAGCGGTTCAACCCCGATAACTTTAGTCTGCGGACTGACCATTTTGACATATGAACCTACTCCCGCAGCAAGGCCCCCACCACCAATAGTCACAAAGACATAGTCAGCCGGAGTGCTCAGGCCTTCCATAATCTCCATTCCGATAGTGCCGTTACCAGCAACGATCTTCGGATCGTCGAACGGATGAACAAAGGTCATACCGTGCTCATGACAAGCTTTCATCGCTTCTGCAAAAGCATCATCATACGTATCTCCCGTCAAGATGACTTCGACATCGGATCCGCCAAAACGCTTCACCTGTCTTACCTTCTGATTCGGCGTTGTACTTGGCATATAGATATGCCCACGAATTCCTAAGGCATGGCAGGATAGGGCGAAGCCCTGAGCATGATTGCCCGCGCTAGCACACACGATGCCCCGTTCACGCTGCTCTTCTGTCAGATTACGGATCATATTGTAAGAACCGCGGATTTTGAAGGAGCGGACTACCTGCAGATCCTCTCTTTTCAAATAGACCTGGCAGTCATATCTTGCAGATAACGCCGGGTCCAGCTGAAGCGGTGTACGGACTATGACCTCCTTGAGTACATGGTGCGCACGTATAATATCTTCCATCCCTACAGTAGGGTTCTCTCCCTGGGGCATTAATCTCTCCTCGTTTCTCCATGGCTATGGCCTGAGTGTCTTTCGTCCAAGCCATACCGGTTACTTTGTTGTCTAAAATACACCTATATTCAGCTTTGTTCAAGTCCTGCGTCATTGAAAGTTATGGCGGTAGCACTGAATGCATAATTTACATGTGCTGAGTATTGAGTATTGAGTTATGTGTTGTGTGTTGTGTGTTGTGTGTTGTGTGTTGTGTGTTGTGTGCTGTGTGTTGAGCTGTGTGCTGCCGCATTTCGTGTCGTTTGTCACGAATCATGTATTTGGGCCTTGATGAGCGTAGGGTGCTTTACGTCACCCGCTAATTTTCAATTGATCTCACTTCAAAAGGCTTCAGCTGCTTCTCAATCTGCTCCCGCTGCGGCTCGAACTCCTCCGGAAGCTTCAGCGAAGTGCCCAGCAGCGCTTCGGGCTCGTCTACGTCGAATCCAGGCGCATCTGTCGCAATCTCGAACAGAATCCCGCCCGGCTCACGGAAATACACCGCTTTGAAATACTGCCTGTCTATCACATTCGTAGGATGCATTCCATATAGCTCGATCACCTCGCGCCACTGCTGCTGCTCTTGCTCATCCTTCGCGCGCCAAGCTATATGATGCACGGTTCCTGCTCCCATTTCTCCCCGTGGAATGTTTGATGTACTTATATCGATCCAATTGCCCACATCGCCAGACGCCTTGAACCGCCTCAGCCCTTCTTCTTCTCCAAA
Source organism: Paenibacillus sp. SN-8-1 (assembly GCF_050995535.1). Classification (NCBI taxonomy): domain Bacteria; kingdom Bacillati; phylum Bacillota; class Bacilli; order Caryophanales; family Paenibacillaceae; genus Paenibacillus; species Paenibacillus sp. SN-8-1. The sequence continues at coordinate 789,203 of NZ_CP194782.1, read as the reverse complement.
CGGAGTTAAGCCAAGCACATCCTCCAGCACGGACTGCGTTTTGTTAGCCGACGCACTGAACAGCATCGCGCCGCCAAAGCCCTTGATCGCATAGGGGATCGGTACCCCTCCATCAGTCCAGCCGCTCGGTCTGCCTTCAATTCGTTCCACGAGATCGATCAAGAGACCCGAGTTGTCTGTGAAACGGATATATTCTTCACCAAACCTCGTGTTCTCCATCGTCTGAATCCCATACTTACTGAGTCTATCTCGCCAGTACAGCAGACTCCGGGGTGGCACCGCGAATACGGTGACCCCCACTTGTCCTCCGCCGATCGTTCCCCATTGGGCGTCTTCTTGAGGGAAGAATGTCATAACTGTTCCGGGACTGCCCTTCTCATTGCCGAAATACAAATGATATACGTCAGGTACATCGTAATTAATTGTCTTCTTCACGAGCCTTAACCCCAATACGCCCGTGTAAAAATCTACATTTTCCTGCACATCGCTAACAAAAGCCGTGATATGATGAATTCCCATCGTAATCGGCACAGCGCTTCCTCCTAGTTCGGGTATGAGTCTACATTTATTATAAAAGACTAGGCAGCCCGATTCATCCGTCCCTGATCACTAATGACTGTCACCAGATTAACCCTGGCCCACCCTACAGGACTACAAATACAAGAGCGCCAATCCCCGTATAACCGGTGACTGGCGCTCGTTAGCAATCCTCTTCTATCCACTAGAGAAGTTCCCTAGTTCTCTAATTCTATTCATGTTCCGCATGGTATGAATTACAACAGTATACATTCACACCAACTTGTTCCCCCATAATTCCTAACTTACACCAGTGCTTTGGCAGCAATATCCGTACGGTTATGCTTGCCTTCAAAAGCAATTCGCTCCGCCTCTGCATAGGCCTTGCTTCTTGCTTCCGCAATATCGCGACCAAGGCCAACGACACCTAGAACACGTCCACCATTTGTTACCCATTCCCCATCCGCGTTCTTGGCGGTTCCAGCATGGAATACAAGCGCATCTTGCACTTGCTCCAGACCACTGATCACAAGTCCCTTCGGATAGGAAGCCGGATATCCCGGAGAAGCGAGCACCACGCATACCGCGGCCTCATCGCTCCATTCAATCTCTACTTGATCCAAAGTCCCGTTCACCGCAGCCAGGAAAATCTCCAGCAGATCGCTCTTCAGTCTCGGCAGCACAACCTGAGTCTCCGGATCACCGAAGCGGGCGTTGAACTCGATCGTCTTCGGCTTGCCATCCGGGGTGATCATGAGGCCTGCGAACAATACGCCGCGGAATGAACGTCCTTCGGATACCATAGCTTTGGCCGTTGGCTTGATAATCGTCTCAACGGCCTCTTCAATGATGGAATCCGCGATATGCGGCAGCGGGGAATACGTTCCCATTCCACCCGTATTCGGGCCCTTATCTCCGTCATAGACCTGCTTATGGTCCTGCGCAGCTGACATCGGACGTACCGTCTCACCATCGACAAAAGCTAGAATAGACATTTCCTGACCGGTCATGAATTCTTCAATAACCACCTGGCTTCCGGCGGATCCGAATACTTTGCTTACCATGATATCAGCAAGAGCCTGTTCCGCTTCTTCACGGGTAAATGCTACCGTAACGCCTTTACCTGCGGCCAGTCCGTCCGCCTTAATAACGATAGGGACAGGCTGGCTGCGTAGATACTCCAGAGCTGCTTCGTAGTCATCGAACTTCTCATAAGCGGCAGTCGGGATGTTATATTTGCGCAGCAGATCCTTCATGAAGGTCTTGCTTCCCTCAATATGGGCCGCATTCTTGCGAGGGCCGAATACCGGAATATTCTTCGCTTCGAAAGCATCCACAATTCCATCCGCAAGCGGGTCATCCGGTCCAACCACAACAAGACCTACTTGCTTCTCCAGTGCAAGATCTGTCAGACGATCGAATTCGCTGACCTGAATTGGCACGATCTCGGCTATTTCACCGATTCCTGCATTTCCCGGCGCACAGTAGATCTTACCTGCCTTCGGGCTCTTTGCAAGCGTCCAGCAGATCGCATGCTCGCGCCCGCCTCCGCCAATCACCAATATATCCATGGATAGTCCCCCTCTCCGAATTGTTAATAGAGTTGTAATTATGATTATATAAGTTGAACTATTGACCTCCACATTATCAAGCTGTGTGAGATGTTCTTAAGGGTGCTCTTGCTCCCGGATCTCTTTAATAGCTCGATTTATATGGATTAAACGTTCATTTTTCAATTTCGCTCCATCCAGGTAGAAATCCATTCACAAAAACGAACGCTTCACTTCTACGGACGATTTCCACACTCACTCTTGCCTATGGGTTTTCTAGTGTTTGAAATGACGTACACCCGTGAATACCATTGCAATCCCATGCTCATTCGCGGCCTTGATCGACTCTTCGTCCTTAACCGATCCACCAGGCTGGATGATCGCTGTAATGCCAGCTTTAGCTGCCTCTTCAACGGTATCTCCCATCGGGAAGAAGGCATCCGAAGCCAGTACGCTGCCTTTGGCTTTCTCTCCCGCTTGTTCAATCGCAATCTTGGCTGCGCCGACGCGGTTCATTTGACCTGCACCTACCCCAATTGTCATGCTGTCTTTCGCAAGCAGAATCGCATTAGATTTCACATGCTTAACTACTTTCCATCCGAACAGAAGCTGCTTCAGTTCTTCTTCTGTAGGCTGACGATCCGTAACGACTTTCAGATCAGCTGCATCTACGGAATGAACATCACTCTCTTGAACAACCATCCCGCCGTCAATCGAAGTGACCACGAATTGGCTCTTTCTGTTCTGACCGGATTGAAGTTCTCCCACTTTAAGAAGACGGATGTTCTTCTTCTTCGTGAGTACTTCAAGTGCTTCCTTGGTGAAGCCTGGTGCGAGGATAATCTCAAGGAAGATCTCCTTCAGCAGGAGAGCGGTATCCTCATCAATGATACGGTTAGCTGCAACGATCCCGCCGAAGATGGAGGTCGGATCTGCTGCATGCGCCTTTTGGAAAGCTTCAAGCACACTGCGTCCAATTCCTACACCGCATGGGTTCATATGCTTGACTGCGACAACAGCAGGCTCTTCAAACTCTTTTACAATCTGAAGGGCAGCGTTCGCATCGTTAATGTTGTTATAAGAAAGCTCCTTGCCATGCAGCTGCTCAGCACTAGTCAATGTATCTGCAGCAGCAAGAGGCTTGCGGTAGAATGCAGCCTTCTGGTGAGGATTCTCGCCATAACGAAGATCCTGGATCTTCTCGTAAGTTACCGTGAAACGCTCAGGAAGCGGATCGCCTGTTACGTTCGACAAATAATCAGAGATCAGCGCGTCATAAGCTGCTGTGTGACGGAATACTTTTGCCGCAAGCCGCTTGCGTGTCTCGAGAGTGGTATCACCTTGCGCACGAATTTCCTCGAGCAGGCCAGCATAATCCGAGGAATCTACAACAACGCTGACGAAAGCGTGGTTCTTGGCAGCAGAACGAAGCATGGTTGGTCCACCGATATCAATATTCTCGATTGCATCTTCGTACTCCACATTCGGCTTCGCAATCGTCTCTTGGAATGGATACAGATTTACGACAACCATGTCGATGTAGTCAAGACCAAGTTCCTTCATTTGAGCCTGATGCTCCTCGCTATCACGTACAGCCAACAGACCGCTGTGCACAGCAGGATGAAGCGTCTTTACACGGCCATCCAGAATCTCGGGGAATCCTGTCACATCAGAAATCCCGATAACCGGAACCCCTTCTAGGGCCAAAAGATTCTTCGTTCCTCCGGTTGAAATAATCTCTACACCTAGCTTAGATAGCTCGCGGCAAAATTCCACGATCCCTGTTTTGTCCGATACGCTGACTAGCGCTCTTTTGATACTCACGATTGGCTCCTCCTTAGTTTGACAGCACTTTTTGTCTGAAAATTAGCAAATTATATGGATTGAACTAAAAACTGCGTGATCAATTCCTTTGCACAACAAGTATTAGCCTTGATCCAGCGCTCAAATCTTTAGTTCATTCCATATAACACATTTCAACAGCATGTATGAATACTTGATCTACAAGTGTACTTCATTTCCAATATGCGGCAATATTTCTCGGGAAATATCGAAAACGATAAAAGCGTCGACTCCTCGTCACATCAAGGATCATCGTTCTTGCTGAATATACAATTTGAACAAAATCTATACGTTATGACTTAGGTATCGTGTCTGGATTTAGGTTAAAATCACTTTTCGGCCATCCAGCTTAACCCTGCCCTCAGCGAGCAAACGAACCACCTGCGGATATATTTCCTTCTCCACAGCATGAATCCGCTCTTCAACCGACTCTATGGTCTCTCCTTCGCGAATGTCCACGGTACGCTGGGCAATTACAGCCCCTGAATCCATTCCCCCATCCACGAAGTGAACTGTTGCCCCGGTGACCTTAACGCCGTAATCGTAAGCCTGTCCAATAGCGTTCACCCCTGGAAAAGCAGGCAGCAGCGATGGATGAATGTTGATCATACGGCCTGCATACGGTTCGACAAGCACCGCTGTAAGCAGACGCATATAACCGGCAAGTACGATGAGATCTATGCTTCGCTTGTCCAGTTCAGCAGCGATCTCACGCTCGTAATCTTCCCGGCTCGCATATTGTTTGGGCTGGAACAGGAAGTGCTCGACACCTGCCTGTTCTGCCCGCTTCACCACCGGAGCCTGAGGCTTGTCGCAGACGAGCAGCGCGATCTCCGCACCGCCCAGTTCTCCACGGCTCGCCGCATCCACCAAGGACTGAAAGTTCGTACCCTGGCCGGAAGCAAAAACCGCTATACGGTAGGAACCCATTACACTTCAGCCCCTGTAAAAGTGACGATCTTCTCACCTTCGGTAACTTTTCCGATGATATAAGGAGTTTCTCCTTGCTCCTGAAGGACCTTAACAGCCTGTTCTGCCTGCTCTTCTCCAACCACAATGACTAGACCAATACCCATATTAAAGGTCGTGAACATGTCTCGGTTGCTGACATTGCCCTTCTCCTGCAAAAGGTTAAAGATCGGCAGGATCGGCCATGAACCGAACTCGATATCGACATTTACGCCTTCCGGAAGCACCCGAGGGATATTCTCGATAAAACCGCCGCCCGTAATATGAGCCATACCTTTAACTTCAACCTGCTTAATCAGTTCAAGAACCGGCTTCACATACAGCTTGGTTGGCTCAAGCAGCACATCTCCGAGTACAGCCCCGTTCAATTCAGCCAGCTTGTCCTGCAAGCTGTATCCGGCTTGCTCAAGCAGCACTTTACGTACAAGAGAGAAGCCATTGCTATGTACGCCACTGGATGCGAGGCCAATCACAGTGTCTCCAGCTTGAATGGATCTTCCGTTAATAATCTTGCTTTTATCGACAACACCCACGGTGAACCCGGCGATGTCATATTCTCCTTCACTGTACATGCCCGGCATTTCAGCTGTCTCGCCGCCGATGAGGGCACATCCCGATTGCGCGCAGCCTTCAGCAATACCGGCTACAATAGCTTCGATCTTCTCAGGAATGACTTTGTCGCATGCAAGATAATCGAGGAAAAAGAGCGGCTCCGCACCTTGAACAATGATGTCGTTCACGCACATCGCCACGGCATCGATGCCGATCGTATCGTGCTTATCCATCGCAAAAGCAAGCTTAAGCTTGGTTCCCACCCCATCGGTACCGGATACCAGCACAGGCTCCTCATATTTATCCTTGTTCAGACCGAACAAGGCGCCGAAGCCTCCAAGGTCCGTCATGACTTCCGGACGGAAAGTCCGCTTGACGTGTTTCTTCATCCGTTCTACTGCTTCATTGCCTGCCGCGATATCGACGCCGGCGCTTTTGTATGCTTCAGACACGTAAGGACACGCTCCTTATGGTTTATTGAGGTTCTAAATAGAACTACTCGCTATATGATTAATGATATTTGTGTTAATAGTTAAGCGGGTGAAGTATTAACGCGGAAAAAGCTTTAAGGCCCTGCTGTGTGGATGGATCGTACTTACCTTAGATCTAAAGCCCGCTCCGCGGACGGATCATCCTTGCGATCGCTGTTGCCTTCAGATTTCTTGATTTTGAACCACTTAGTGGTAGAAATCCGAAGGCAAAGGCGACCGCTTCGCTTCTTCAGGACGATTCCGTCCTCTCCGCTGGGAGTGTGCAGGATCCCACTTCAGACTATAGAGCTTAGCCCGCTCCGCAGACAGATCATCCTTGCGATCGCTGTTGCCTTCAGATTTCTTGATTTGAACCACTTAGTGGTAGAAATCCGAAGGCAAAGGCGACCGCTTCGCTTCTTCAGGACGATTCCGTCCTCTCCGCTGGGGAGTTCAAGGAGGTTACCCGAAACCACTTAAAATAAGAGCAAGAGCAATACTCTGTCCTCCTATTAAACAGCTCCATCACTAACCCTATTAATAATTTCCAGACTTTTTCTAATATCTCAATTATTCAGATGCAAAACAGTTGCATAAATGCATTAATGCTACAAACTTTCAGCTCTCAAATGCCTTCTAGCAGCTGCACCCAAACTGCTCCTCACCATTGAAATCCGTACGGGTTGGGTAGTCATTATCGAAGCAGGCCATGCACAGGCCGCCTTTGTAATCATTCACGTTGTTGCCGGCCACGGCTTCAATCAAGCCTTCCGGGCTGATGAATTCAAGCGAGTCTGCGTTGATCTCCTTGCGGATTTCTTCGATCGACTTCGATGAAGCAATCAGCTCGCGGCTGTCCGGAGTATCAATCCCGTAGAAGCACGGGTTCTTAAAAGGCGGTGAGGTAATCCGCACATGCACCTCGGTTGCCCCTGCTTCACGCAGCAGGTTGACGATCCGGCGCGACGTTGTCCCGCGAACGATGGAGTCATCGATCATGACCACTCTCATGCCTTCAACCACACGGCGTACGGCGCTAAGCTTCATCTTCACGCCCTGCTCGCGCAGCTCTTGGCTCGGCTGGATGAACGTGCGCCCGGTGTACTTGTTCTTAATGAGCCCAAGCTCATAAGGAATACCTGTCTGCTCCGCATAACCGATCGCCGCAGAGATACTTGAATCGGGTACGCCGGTAACGACGTCCGCATCCACGAAGGATTCCTGGGCCATACGGCGGCCCATTCTTTTGCGGGAAGAGTGCAGGTTAGAGCCATTCAGTTCACTGTCGGGTCTCGCAAAATAAATATATTCCATCGCGCACAGCGCCTTACGCTGCGGTTCTGCAAAACGATCCTCATGCAGTCCATTCTTGTCCAGCACGAGCAGTTCCCCAGGCTCGATATCACGGATAATCTCCGCTCCGATCGTCTCAAATGCGCAAGTCTCGGAAGAGAACAAATACGCATCTCCGAGGCGCGCCATAGAAATTGGACGCAGCCCGTTCGGATCGGAAGCGACAAGCATCAGATCATTAGTCATCAGCAAGAAGGCATATCCGCCAACGATCTGCTGAAGCGCATCTTTGGCCGCTTCGACAAAATCTTTGGATGAACGAGCAATCAGATGCGCGATAACCTCAGTGTCGCTGGTCGTTTGAAAGATCGATCCGCTCTGCTCCAGCTCTCGGCGGATCTTCGGCGCATTGACGATATTTCCGTTCGTAGCCACAGCCAAGTCCCCATCACGGTATTTAAATACCAGCGGCTGAGCATTGGTCAGCTTACTGTCTCCGCTGGTGGAATACCGGACGTGTCCAATTGAACGATCACCGATCAGTGAAGCCAGGCGGTCCTTATCAAATACTTCCTTGACCAGACCCATACCGCGGTGGTAGTTGAAGTCACCGCCATTCGTTACACAGAGTCCGGCACTTTCCTCTCCGCGGTGCTGAAGCGCGTGAAGTCCGTAATAAGACATACTTGCGGCATCCGGGTGTCCAAAGACCCCGAATACGCCGCACTCCTCTTTTAACTTATCAAAGATCCCATCCCGTCCTGAGCCTTCGTTAAAATAGTCTCCTGTCCATAACCCTTGCGGTATTACTTCATCAGACATGGAATAGCTTCCTCCCAGACCTGCTTCAAGCCCTCCACCGGTTTGTTCAAGGCCGAAGCGCGGTTGATGTCAATTACTAGACTTGTTCCTTCCACACGGCCGATCACGTTAACAGGAACACTGCGTTCCGATATAAATTTCTCAAGCTCGGCTGCCTTCTCAGGCGTTGCCGACAGCAGAATACGAGATTGGGATTCACTGAACAGGGCCACATCGTGACGAAGCTCAGTATCAATATTCACTTGGGCACCGATTCCACCGCTAATGCAGGATTCTGCAAGAGCCACGGCAAGGCCGCCCTCAGACAAGTCATGCGCGGACTGAACTAGTCCTTGTTGAATCGCGGCAAGAACCGTATCCAGCAAGGTACGCTCCACAGTCAGATCCAATTCAGGCGGACGCCCTTCTGTCACACCATGAACGGCGCTTTGGAACTCACTTCCGCCGAGCTCAGCCTTGGTGTTACCCAGAAGAAGAATCACATCTCCCTCTTTCTTGAATCCTTGTGTTGTGATGTGGTCCACATCATGAACGAGACCCACCATACCTACGACAGGAGTCGGGTAAATGGCACCTTTGGCATTCTCGTTATACAAGCTGACATTACCGCCGATAACCGGCGCATCCAGGACGCGGCAGGCTTCGGCCATACCGTCAACGGCTTTTTCCATCTGCCAGAAAATATCCGGCTTCTCCGGGCTTCCGAAGTTCAGGTTATCCGTAATCGCCAGCGGCTCAGCACCGGAACATACGATATTACGTGCTGCCTCACTTACCGCGATCCGTCCGCCAACTTCCGGATCCAAATATACATAACGTCCGTTACAGTCCGTTGTCATCGCAAGACCTTTGCGCGTACCGCGAATCGTAACCACGGCCGCATCGGATCCCGGACGTACAGCAGTGCTTGTCCGAACCATATAGTCATACTGCTCATAGATCCATGCTTTGCTGGCTACAGTTGGGGAAGCAAGAACCGTTTCCAGGGCTCCGCCAAGATCTGTAACTTCAGGGTAACGCAGGGTATCTACATTCGCATTCTCTTCATAATAAGCTGGAACTGCAGACGGCTTGTCGTAGATCGGGCACTCATCCACGAGCGCAGTTACCGGCATATCGCCAACCACTTCGCCGTGATGGAACAGTTTCAGACGTCCGTCGTCCGTCACTTTACCGACTTTGGCACAGATTACACCCCAGCGGTCAAAAATCTCCTGAGCTTGCGCCTCATCCTTAGGCTCTACCACGAACAGCATACGCTCTTGGGACTCGGACAGCATCATCTCGTAAGGCGTCATGCCTTCTTCGCGCTGCGGCACCTGATCCAAGTACAGCTCAAGTCCATTGCCGGCTTTACTTGCCATTTCCGCACTGGAGCAGGTAAGGCCCGCTGCGCCCATGTCCTGAATTCCAAGTACAATACCGGAATCAATCAATTCCAGACAAGATTCCATAACGAGCTTCTCCATGAATGGATCGCCCACCTGTACGGCTGTACGCTTCGCTTCAGACTCTTCGGTAAGCTCCTCGGATGCAAACGTCGCCCCGTGGATTCCGTCACGTCCTGTCGGAGGACCTACGTAGAACACCGGGTTACCTACACCCTTGGCGACACCGCGCTGGATTTTGTCATGGTCGATCAGACCGACACACATCGCGTTAACCAGCGGATTGCCATCATAACTGTCGTCGAACATTACTTCGCCGCCGACGGTTGGAATTCCGATACAGTTACCGTATCCCGCAATACCGGATACTACATGCTCGAACAAATATTTTACACGGTCACTCTCAAGCTTACCGAACCGCAGGGAATTCAATACAGCCACGGGTCTCGCACCCATGGAGAAAATATCACGGATAATCCCGCCCACGCCTGTAGCCGCACCTTGGTAGGGCTCAACGGCAGATGGGTGATTATGGCTTTCAATCTTAAATACAACGGCTTGATTGTCGCCGATATCCACAATCCCCGCGCCTTCACCCGGTCCCATCAGGACGCGAGGACCAGTTACCGGGAAGCGGCGAAGCAGCGGTTTGGAATTCTTGTAGGCACAGTGCTCGGACCACATTACGCTGAACACGCCAATTTCCGTATAATTCGGTTTACGGCCGAGAAAACCGCAGATCAGCTCATACTCGCTGTCGGATACACCCATTTGTTTGTAAATTTGCTGTTCGGCGATTTGCTCCGCCGTCGGTTCTTTAGCGGACAACTGCTGCGTCATGTCGATCCCTCCATGCCTTCAAAATGGATGTAAACATTCTTTTGCCATCTTCTGATCCAAGCAGACTATCCACAGCACGCTCTGGGTGAGGCATCATACCTACCACGTTGCCCTGCTCGTTGGAAATGCCTGCAATATCATTCAGCGACCCGTTCGGGTTGCTTGCATATGTGAAAATAATCTGATTATTTGCCTTCAGCCTCGCCATCGTCTCTTCGTCACAGTAATAATTGCCCTCTCCGTGTGCAATCGGAACGACAATTTCCTCACCTTTTGCATAATCACTTGTAAAAGGAGTCTCGTTGTTCTCCACGCGAAGCACGGTATCATGACAGAGGAACTTAAGCGACATATTCCGGCGCAGTGTGCCTGGCAGCAGTCCGGCTTCGGTAAGAATCTGGAATCCATTGCAGATTCCCAAGATGTATTTGCCCTGCTCAGCAGCCTTGGCAACTTCAGCCATGACCGGAGCAAATCTTGAAATCGCGCCGCAGCGCAGGTAGTCCCCATAGGAGAACCCGCCCGGAACTAGGATGCAATCATAAGCCGACAGATCCGTTGCTGTATGCCATACATAATCAACAGGTTCGCCAATCGTATCTTCTACTGCCTTATAGCAGTCAATATCACAGTTAGAGCCCGGAAATACCAGTACTGCGAATCTCATGTTGGTTACCCCTCCAATTCAAAACGATATTCTTCCACGACGGTGTTCGCCAGCAGCTTCTCGCACATGGCCGCCACCCGTTTCTCCGCTTCTGCACGATCATCCGTGTTCAGCTCGATTTCGATATATTTTCCAATACGCAGACTTTCTACCTCTTGAAAACCTACGGAATGCAGTGCGCCTTGAACGGCTACACCTTGTGGATCGAGTACGCTTTGCTTGATGGTAACATAGACGATTGCTTTCACTTGATTCCCTCCGGAAGGGTATTTCCAAGGGCTTTGCCCTATGGGTACCCGAAAATTTTAATAAAACCAAGGTTTTGACAAAGGACTTCGTCCTCTGTACTCCTTTAATTTCTACCACTCCAAACTAGCAATTCTACCCTCCCAAACCAGCAGTTCTACCCTCCCAAACCCTCCCTAGAAGGGAGGGCCCCAAGGGCTTTGCCCTCTGGACACCCGAAAATTTGGTGGGGACTGCTGCTTGGCTGTTCCTGTGCTGCTATGGTGAAGGAGGCGCTTGCCGTCCCTTCGGGACCCGCTTTACGTTTGGTGCTCCTGCAAAACCTCTTTTGAATAAGACGATTAAGATTTGTATAAAGACGACTGCTGCCTTACTACGATGTCCTCTTATTCATCCTGCTAAGTCATAACGAGACGTACTATACTTAATCACAACTCGTGACCCATTTCGTACCGAAGTCTAGCCTTCCTCGTACGGCTCACCTTGCCCGTACCCTCACCTCTGCCGGAGAAACCGCTCTCCGGCAGGAACTCGCTTGCTTCGTAGGGTGGCTACATAATCTGCACTTGAACAAGTGACATAGGGATGTAGTAACGAAGGGGAAGCTTGGAACTGCAGGAGCGCCAGCGACCGCCTTTGTCTCCGGATTTCTACCGCTAAGAGCGGTATAGATCAAGAAATCTGGGGACAACAGCGGCCGGAAGCCCAAGCATTCTCCGTAGTTACGGCCTGACCCCTATGTTGAAATTACAAGTGCATTTATGGCCCCTACGAAGCCCGATTAATCCGTGAGACGGTGATAAATGTTTTGGTAGCGACGGGTCGTCTCCTCCACCACATGCCCTGGCAGCGGAGCGGGCTGGCTGTTCTTGTCCCAATCCGTGCCAGCCAGGTAAGAGCGGACAGGCTCTTTGTCCATGCTGTCGATCTCGATATCGAGAGCGTAATTCTCCTTGGCCCAGAAGCGGGAAGCATCCGGGGTGAAGATCTCATCAATCAGGATGAGTTCCCCGTCGATCAGACCGAACTCCAACTTGCAGTCCGCTAGAATGATGCCGCGCTCATCGCAGTAGTCTCTGGCGAAGGCATACAGCTCAAGGCTCTTAGCTTTCAGCAGTTCGGCCAATTCACCACCCACGAGCTCCTGCATACGCTCGAAAGAGATGTCCTCATCGTGGCCCACATCGTTCTTCGCCGCCGGGGTGAAGATCGGCTCCGGCAGCTTGTCATTCTTGCGGAGTCCCTCCTGCAGTGAAATGCCGTTGATAGCTCCGTTCTGCTCGTACTGGCGCCATCCTCCACCGGTGATATATCCGCGAACCACACACTCAATATCAATGCGCTCCGCTTTGAGCGTCACCATAATTCGGTCCTTGAGCAGCTCCTTGTTCTTAATGACCGAGCCAAGCTTCTCCACATCCGTGTGTACCACATGATTCTGGATCAGATCGGTCGTCAGCTTGAACCAGTAAGCGCTCAGCTGATTGAGCACATTGCCCTTTTCCGGAACCGGCGGCTCCAGGACATAATCGAACGCAGAGATGCGGTCGGTAACTACAATGAGATAATGTTCCCCCAAATCATACAGCTCGCGAACCTTTCCTTTATAGAGCAGCGGTGCATCAACATAATCCACTGCCGTGGACACAGCTTGTGATGACATTAAGCCGTCCTCCTCTTCCCCTGATCGTTGATTAATCTATAAGTCTAAGCTTTCTGAAAATCGTATCCACATGCTTCAGGTGCCATGCCGGGTTGAAGGCATCCTCAATCTCTTCTTTGCTCAGCACTGCCGTAATCTCAGGTGTCTCTTCGATAATGTCGCGGAATTGGCGCTGTGTCTCCCAAGCCAGCATCGCGCGAGGCTGTACGGTATCATATGCCTCTTCACGGCTGAATCCTTTGTCGATCAGCTTGGTCAATACGCGGCCGGAGAATGGAACCCCGAATGTACGGCCCATGTTACGCTTCATATTCTCTGGGAATACCGTCAAGTTCTTGATGATGTTACCGAGACGATTAAGCATGTAATTCAGCAGCATTGTCGCATCCGGGAGAATCACGCGCTCTGCACCGGAGTGTGAAATATCACGTTCATGCCACAGAGTCACGTTCTCATACGCCGTGATCATATGTCCGCGGATGACGCGGGACAAGCCGGAGATGTTCTCGCAGCCGATCGGGTTGCGCTTATGCGGCATGGCTGATGAACCTTTTTGACCTTTAGCAAAAGCTTCTTCCACTTCACGGAACTCACTCTTCTGCAAAGCGCGAATTTCAGTTGCGAATTTATCAAGCGATGTGGCAACCAGCGCCAGTGTGGCCATATATTCAGCATGACGGTCACGCTGCAGTGTTTGTGTTGAGATCGGCGCGGCAGAGGTGCCAAGCTTATCGCAGACGAACTGCTCCACGAACGGATCAATGTTGGCATAGGTGCCGACAGCGCCGGAGATTTTACCGAACTGTACATTATCAGCCGCATGACGGAAACGCTCCAGATTCCGCTTCATTTCCTCATACCACAGTGCCATCTTCAGTCCGAAAGTTGTCGGTTCAGCATGCACACCGTGCGTACGTCCCATCATCGGCGTATCCTTGTAAGCTACAGCTTTATCTTTCAGAATCGCAATGAAATTAATAATGTCCTTCTCCAAAATCTCATTGGCCTGCTTGAGCAGATATCCAAGTGCGGTATCCACAACATCTGTGGATGTCAGCCCGTAATGCACCCATTTGCGCTCCTGCCCAAGGCTCTCGGACACCGCGCGTGTGAAGGCAATGACATCATGGCGTGTCTCTTGTTCAATTTCATAGATCCGGTCAATATCAAAAGAAGCATTTTGACGAAGCAGGGCTACGTCTTCCTTAGGGATTACACCCAATTCCGCCCAAGCCTCTGCTGCACAAATTTCAACCTCGAGCCATGCCTTGAATTTGTTCTCTTCCGTCCAAATGGCTCTCATTTCTGGTCTGCTGTAACGTTCGATCATTTTTGTTGATTCCTCCAAATTTTGGTTTGCTGTATAAAATTCATACCTTCTTGTACATTATCGCATAAGAGGTTAATGTGTCCCATCTTCCGCTTGGCGGCTGATCCACTCTTGCCGTATAAATGAACTTTGGGAACCACGGCCGGGGCCGGGTCATGATCATTCCCTTGTATCCAAGCTCCGCTTAGCAATCCCTGAACGACCTCATCCAAGTGCTCACCCAGGACATTGACCATAACCACTGGGCTCAGCAGGGATGTATCCCCAAGCGGCAGATTACAAATCGCTCTTACATGCTGCTCGAACTGTGAAGTCTTGCAGGCTTCCATTGTATAGTGGCCGGAATTGTGCGGTCTTGGTGCAAGCTCATTCACGTAGAGCTCCCCGTTCTCCGTGAGGAACAACTCCACTGCAAGCAATCCAACAGCTTCAAGGGATTCTGCAATCCGGGCGGCAAGGCGCTCTGCCTCCTCCTGGATGCTGTCATCGATCCGGGCTGGAACGATAGAGGCGTGCAGAATGTTATCCACATGGATATTTTCCGCAACGGGAAACGTTTTGATTTCTCCGCGTGGACTCCGGGCAGCTACAACTGACAGCTCTTTGTCAAAACGGATGAATTTCTCAAGCACCAGCTCCGTACCGGCCTTACTTAGTGTCTCGTAAGCCTCTGTAATTTCCTCGGCTGAACGGATTACCCACTGTCCCTTGCCGTCGTACCCGCCCATAGCCGTCTTCAGTACAGAAGGAATACCCAAGTTCTCTACAGCTTCTCTCAATTCTTCTACACTTCGAATCTCCCGGTAAGGAGCTACTGGAACTCCAGCCGCTTCGATCGCTTTCTTCTCCCGGATCCGGTGCTGGGTTGTGTATAACAAGCGGCTTCCCTGGGGTACATAGGATAAATCCTCAAGCAGGGCTGCAACCTCTGAATCTACATTCTCAAATTCATAAGTGATGACATCCGAACGTGATGCCAGTTCTCTCGCTGCAAGCTTATCACTATAGGAGGCTGTAATCTGATCGGTTACCTGTCCGCAGGGCGAGTCAGGCGTCGGCTCCAAAGTCACGAAGCGGTATCCCAAGTTCGTCCCTGCCAGGGCCATCATCCGACCAAGCTGTCCACCTCCGAGAATCCCAATTGTGGAACCTGGCGCAATCACCTTGACTTCACTCATTATTCGATCTCTCCCAGATGGTTGCCGCTCTCAAGCACCTCTTCGCGGATATGGTCTCTTCGCTGCTGCACCCGGCTGGCTACCTCCTGATCGAACGCTCCAAGGATTTGTGCAGCAAGAAGGCCTGCATTAGTTGCCCCAGCTTTGCCGATGGCTACTGTAGCCACTGGGATCCCACCTGGCATCTGCACGATGGACAGCAGCGAGTCGAGTCCATTCAAGGCAGCTGACTTGACGGGAACGCCGATCACCGGCAAAATCGTCTTCGCGGCTACCATACCCGGCAGATGCGCTGCTCCGCCAGCCCCCGCAATGATCACCTTCACTCCGCGAGATGCGGCGTTCTCTGCGAATTCAAACATCAGATCTGGCGTACGGTGAGCGGATATGACTTTTTTCTCATAGGGAATTCCTAGCTCGTCCAACACCTCGCATGCATGGGACATCGTCTCCCAGTCTGACTTACTGCCCATTATTACAGACACCTGCGCTGTCATGTTCCAACCCGCTTTCTTAAATAGTATTTAGAATAAGAACTTTGATCTATAATTAAGCAAAAATCCGGTTATCCGCGAAAATACAAGTATTTTCTCTGGACACCGGACCACTGAGGATACGTGACAGGAGGAGCTTCCATCCTGTGGCATACACGGTACCCACAAAACAAAAGAAGGTCTTTTGCTTCAATTGACCTTTCCCCATTACGTTCCCTCGTAGTCCGAAAATTTACGGTTTTCAGGTAGAGACTTCCGGGCCTTATTCCCGGCGATATACGAGTGCTTTTGATGACGCTATAAGCGTCTTCGTCTCTCCTAGTTTAACAACCCTCACACGGGCCTGTCAACCTAAACACGAACAATTAAAACCTTCAAAATACGAACGTTCGTCTTTTTCGAGATGATGGGGGAGTTCTCATGAGGCTTTGCTTATCTACATATAAAAAAAGAGAATGCTATTCCAGCATTCCCCATCCTACTTACTTAACAACCAACACCGGAATTCTTGCATGCTGCACCACATTATGGCTGACACTGCCAAGCACGAATTCACGTATCCCGCCAATACCTCGGCTGCCGATCACAATAGCATCACAGCTCTCCTTGGCCGCATACTCCAAAATCACTTCAGCTGCTGCCCCCTGAGCCAATTCAACCCGCGCATTGTTAATGCCTGCAGCAGACAAACGGTTCCTAGCCTCATCCGAGGTCTTCTCTGCCAACTGATAGAACTCCAAATTAACCGAATCAGGGACCGGGGCAAAGCCATCAGCTATATAGAAACGTGGAAAATCATACACGTGCAGCACAACAAGCTCGGAATCCGCAGATATTTTCGCCAGCTCTATCGCTTTGTCCAGAGCTTTATTAGATGATTTCGATCCATCATACGCAACGAGAATTTTGTTGAACAGCATAATAAGAACACCTCTCCTATGAATGTATGTACTCCAAATAAAACTTAATAACCCCAATCCTATACTCCCGAAACTGCCGGGCTTCCCAAGTATCGAGCTTCTAACTACTTGAGAAAGTATCCATACAGAATGGCATTGAGAAACAACAGCGCCGGAATCCCGACTATAAAGCTGATATGCTTCGTCTTATGCCGACATTTGTACATGGCGATCAGTACACCCAAAGCTCCCCCGATAAAAGCTAACAGGAATAATGTGCGTTCCGGTGTCCGCTCCTGCCTTCGCCTTGCCTTCTTCTTGTCTTCGGACATCACAATATAACCTATCAAGTTAATAATTACGAACCATAGTCCTATAGCTAATCTCATACGGCCCATAGTCCCCCAATCTAACGCGCAGCAATCAGCGCTGTATCTTCTTCTATTATAGAACTTATCCCCATTTAAAAACAAACGGCCTATATAGTCCATCCCTCATCTACTTAGCTGCCCCAGCAAAAAGCCCCCTTATTAAAGGGGACTCTGCCTGTTGCTCGATACTCACTCAATGCTGATTGCCACAGCATATTGCTCGCTGCTCACGGCTTACTGGGTTATTATCTTTCGCTAACTATTCATCGTTTATCGCATTATTGCTTTGGAACGCCATTCAGACTTGGTGCACGTTGTTCCTGCTTCTTCGTCTTCACCGCTGTCGGTTCCTCAAGGATACTTGAGTTGTTCTTCTGATTGTTGATCTTTCGTGATTTATTATGCGGCACTCTCAACACCTCCACTTTTAATGTTCCTGTGAGGAATCCGTTTTATACGGGGTGTGAGCACGACCTGCATCGGGATAACTTGTTATTTATCTGCCTTCTGCTCCAATGCGGCTTTTAACAGTTCTCCCAGATTCGAGCCCAAAGACTCCTGTTTGGCGTACTGCTTAACCAGCTTTTGAGTCTCACGCTTATTCACATGCTTGTTGTCTTTGTTCATCGTCTCGGTGATCCCGCAAGACAGACATTGAACAAATAGACCCGCCTTTCCTTCCTTCATCTCCATTTTCTTATGACATTGCGGACAACGCCGGTTAGACAACCGCTTCTCCCCGGAACGTTTATATCCACAGTCGTCGCTAGGACATATCAACATCAGACCACGCTTACTCTTCTTCTCCAGAAGACGGGTGCCACAGTCCGGACAATGGCTGCTTGAAACGTTGTGTGGTTTGTAGGAAGCTCCGCTCGCCTTGACTTCATGCACCAATCGCTCAGCCATCTCCCGGATTCCCTTGAGAAAAGGTTCAGGTTGACCTTGTCCCTTCGCTATTCGCTCAAGCTCACTTTCCCACTTTGCGGTCAGATCAGGGGTTCTTAGGTCAGCCGACACCAGCTCAATGAGCTGCTTCCCCTTCCCGGTTGGATGCAGGGCGTTCCCTTGGCGATCAATCGTATCCGAGTTCACCAGCTTCTCAATAATATCCGCTCGTGTGGCTGGCGTACCTAAGCCATGCTTTTCCATTTGAGATAAGAGCGCCGCTTCGGTATAGCGCTTGGGAGGAAGTGTACGGCCATTTTGAATCACACAGCGTTTCACCTCTACGCTCTGACCCACGTGAAGTTCAGGCAGTACCTTATCCGGTTCATCAGCAGTGGTGTCCTCATCCGATTCACTCTCATCAAACCCCTGTCCATCATAGACAGCATGCCACCCGCTGTCCTTAATGGTCGTGCCTTTGGCATGCAGCCGCTCATTCTCCACTTCCACAATAACGTTGACATGATCATATCTGGCAGCTGGATAGAAGAGGCTTATAAATCTTCTCACAATCAGATCGTACAGCTTCCGCTCTTCTGCTGTCAGCGCATTAAGAATCACTGTCTGTTCCGTGGGGATAATGGCGTGGTGATCGGTTACCTTGCTATCATCAACAACACGCTTGCTCAGTGGCAGAGCTTTCCGAAGCAAAGGCCTCGCTATAGCCGCATAAGGCCCAACGGCCACACTTTCCAGACGCTCCTTAAGCGTATCCGTCATATCGGATGTTAGATATCTTGAATCCGTACGTGGATAAGTTACTAACTTGTGCTGTTCATATAGACGCTGGAGTACATTAGAGGTTTGTTTGGCCGAGAAGCCATATCTCCGGTTAGCATCTCTCTGTAATTCAGTGAGATCGTAAGCTAAAGGATGTGGCACAACCTTCTCGCTTTTTGTTAATTTTGTGATTGTACCTGTTCGCCCTTCAAGTCTGCTCTTTAATCGGTTCGTCTTCTCTTCATCAAAAATCCTGGAGTCCCCACCTGGCGCCCTCCACATCGCTTCAAAAGACCCCAGGTCACAGCGCAGCTGTCCATACGTCTCTGACCGAAAATTAAGAATTTCATTCTCACGCTGCATAATCATTCCCAGTGTAGGCGTCTGAACCCGCCCTGCTGACAGCTGGGCATTAAATTTCACGGTCAATGCCCGTGTCACGTTAAGTCCTACCATCCAGTCAGCCTCCGCGCGGCAGCGTGCGGACTGATACAAGCGATCGAACTGACTGCCTGGTTTCAGCGAGGCAAACCCTTCTTTAATTGCCTTATCCGTCTGTGAAGATATCCACAGCCGCTTGAACGGCTTGTTCCACTTCACCATATCAATGATCCATCTCGCCAACAATTCACCTTCACGTGCAGCATCCGTTGCAATGATAAGCTCACCGATATCGGATCGTCTCATCAAGTGCTGAACAGCTTTGAATTGATGATTCGTCTCGCGGAGAACCTTTAGCTTCATACGCTGAGGGAGAATCGGCAGATCCTCCAAATTCCAGGTTTGAAATTTATGATCATAATCCTCAGGTTCAGCCAGACCCACCAAATGTCCCAGCGCCCAGGTTACTACGTATTTAGGTCCTTCAAAATGGCTTTTATGCTTCTCACGGCTTCCCATAACCCGGGCAATTTCTCTTGCTACCGATGGTTTTTCAGCCAATACCAGAGTTTTCATTGTAGTTTAATGCTCCCCTTTCCTCTATTCCATAATTATACCACTGCTAACTGGGCACAGAAACAGAGTCTGCATTTTGCGCTAGCGACTAAGATTCCTTGGACAGGTAAAGTTAAGATCATGAATCGAAATAAATCAATCGGTCAATCAAAAAAATAGTACCAGGTACTAGTACCTTATGCTATAATTCAGTTATATTAACTCAAGGAGTGATACAATGAATACTTCTGCAGCTCGCATTTCTGGAATTGGCTCCTATGTACCTGAACATATATTGACAAATGAAGATTTGGAAAAGCTGGTTGATACCAATGATGAGTGGATTGTGCAACGCACGGGCATTCGTGAACGTAGAATAGCTGCGGAGGAAGAGTTCACCTCCCATTTATGTATTCGTGCTGTCGAGGATCTGGCAGCTTCTTATAAAGGAACCCTGAATGATGTTGAAATGGTAATTGTAGCTACCACAACCCCAGACTACCCATACCCTAGTGTAGCTTGTCTTGTTCAGAATCATTTTGGATTGGAACGAGCCGGCGCTCTAGATGTCAATGCAACTTGTGCGGGATTTGCTTACGGCTTGCATCTTGCTAACGGTCTTATTACAGCTGGACTTCACAAAAAGGTACTCGTGATTGCTGGAGAGACCATGTCTAAGGTCACCAATTATGCGGACCGCAATACCTGTATTCTTTTTGGAGATGGGGCCGGAGCAGCCATCGTCGAATATGATCCTGAAAGCCCAAGCTTTGAAGGTGCTGTTCTTGGAAGTGAAGGATCCGGCGGGAAGCACGTATACCGTTCTGGGCTTGCTGCCACCCTTGATGGTATGCAGCTTGAAGGGGAAGGCAAGATTTATCAGAATGGACGTGAGGTGTACAAATGGGCTGTTCGTACGGTACCCGAAGGCATCACTCGTTTGCTTGAGGCTTCAAAAGTCAATGCCCAGGAGATCGACTGGTTCGTTCCTCACAGTGCCAATCTTAAGATGATTGAATCCATCTGTGAGAAGAGCAGCATCCCTGTTCAGAAGACACTGACAAGCGCTGAATATTATGGGAATACATCAAGCGCCACAATCCCACTCTCTCTCCAACTCGCTCAGCGCAATGGAACATTGAAGTTCGGGGATCGGTTAATTATATTCGGCTTCGGGGCAGGGCTTACTTATGCCGGCTTGATGTTAAGATGGGGCGTTAAGGATTAACTAACTCTCAACTATCTAAGAACAAAATTACACAGGGCATTCCGCTTTTTATTGAATATTTAAAGAGGTCACCAGCCAAAGTAAAAGGGCTGGTGACTTCTTTTTTAGTTGTGCATCAAATCTTAATTTCTTGGGTATTAATAAAAGCAGTGTTGAGTTTGTCTGCTATTTAAACGAAGGCATACTCAAATTTCTCAATGCATGAATTTGCATAAATGACTGCGTTCACTTCATTGTTGATGACTTACTCACAGCTCTCTGGTTGGTTGTTCACCTTAAGCAAGCTGGCAACAATTTTTGTAAATAAGTAACTTAAGGTGTTTAAACGGAGTCAGAGCGGTTAATAGTAATCAACAACAACAAACAATCAATATTAAGGAGTTGACAAGCATGGGATTCTTATGGTCATTGATTATTGGTGGTATCATCGGTTGGTTGGCAGGTCTGATTATGGGCAGAGATATTCCAGGCGGTGTAATTGGTAACATTATCGCTGGTTTTATCGGAGCTTGGCTCGGTTCGCTTATTCTTGGTAACTGGGGACCGGAAATTGGTAACTTCTACATCATTCCAGCGTTGATTGGTGCAGTAGTCCTGGTATTTATCGTGAGCTTGCTGCTTCGTTCTTTTGGTCGCAGCCGTTCTTAATTGATAACTAACCTTTGGAGGCACGTCAGAGATCTACTCTGGCGTGTTTCTTTGTTCATATCTTAATAAATTGTGGATTTCTCCATACGAAATAAAAACTATTTATTCAGTTGCTAACAATCCCCCCCTCTTTTCTGTTGATATTTCGCTCTTGTGGGTACTCTTGTGGGTACTCTTGTGGGTACTCTTGTGGGTACTCTTGTGGGTAACAAAAAAGCACTGCCTTTATGGCAGTGCTTTTTTCTAATTGCTTGGCGGCGTCCTACTCTCCCAGGACCCTGCGGTCCAAGTACCATCGGCGCTGGAGGGCTTAACGGTCGTGTTCGGGATGGGTACGTGTGGAACCCCTCCGCCATCGCCACCAAACGGGATTTTTCCGGGTCAATACTCCCTGAATCACTTCAGGAAAATATCCGACCTTATTAAGTCATGCAGCTTAAAATCGGTTCAGGCTTGATCACCTGAAAACTAGATACGAAACGAACTTGCGATTGCTCTTCTTGGACTGCGTCCTTCCAAGCTTTGTTGGATAAGCCCTCGACCGATTAGTACTGGTCAGCTCCATGCATTACTGCACTTCCACCCCCAGCCTATCTACCTCGTCGTCTTCAAGGGGTCTTACATACTGGGAAATCTCATCTTGAGGGGGGCTTCACGCTTAGATGCTTTCAGCGCTTATCCCTTCCGCACTTAGCTACCCAGCTGTGCTCCTGGCGGAACAACTGGTGCACCAGCGGTGCGTCCATCCCGGTCCTCTCGTACTAAGGACAGCTCCTCTCAAATTTCCTACGCCCACGACAGATAGGGACCGAACTGTCTCACGACGTTCTGAACCCAGCTCGCGTACCGCTTTAATGGGCGAACAGCCCAACCCTTGGGACCTACTTCAGCCCCAGGATGCGATGAGCCGACATCGAGGTGCCAAACCTCCCCGTCGATGTGGACTCTTGGGGGAGATAAGCCTGTTATCCCCAGGGTAGCTTTTATCCGTTGAGCGATGGCCCTTCCATGCGGTACCACCGGATCACTAAGCCCGACTTTCGTCCCTGCTCGACTTGTCAGTCTCGCAGTCAAGCTCCCTTATGCCTTTGCACTCTTCGAATGATTTCCAACCATTCTGAGGGAACCTTGGGGCGCCTCCGTTACTCTTTAGGAGGCGACCGCCCCAGTCAAACTGCCCACCTGACACTGTCCCCATACCGGTTCACGGTACCAGGTTAGAACTCCGATACGATCAGGGTGGTATCCCAACGTTGCCTCCACAGAAGCTGGCGCTCCTGCTTCTTAGGCTCCCACCTATCCTGTACAAATCGTATCAAAGTCCAATATCAAGCTGCAGTAAAGCTCCATGGGGTCTTTCCGTCTTGTCGCGGGTAACCTGCATCTTCACAGGTATTAAAATTTCACCGGATCTCTCGTTGAGACAGCGCCCAAGTCGTTACGCCATTCGTGCGGGTCAGAATTTACCTGACAAGGAATTTCGCTACCTTAGGACCGTTATAGTTACGGCCGCCGTTTACTGGGGCTTCGGTTCATAGCTTCGGGATTACTCCCTAACCACTCCCCTTAACCTTCCAGCACCGGGCAGGCGTCAGCCCGTATACTTCGCCTTGCGGCTTCGCACAGACCTGTGTTTTTGCTAAACAGTCGCTTGGGCCTTTTCACTGCGGCCCCCTCGTGCTATTCACACTACCGGGGCACCCCTTCTCCCGAAGTTACGGGGTCATTTTGCCGAGTTCCTTAACGAGAGTTCTTCCGCGCGCCTTAGAATTCTCTTCTCGCCTACCTGTGTCGGTTTGCGGTACGGGCACCTTCTCCTGACTAGAGGCTTTTCTTGGCAGTGTGAGATCATGACCTTCGCTACTGTAATTTTCACTCCCCATCACAGCCCAGCCTTAACGGTGTGCGGATTTGCCTACACACCAGCCTCACTGCTTGGACAGACATCCATCAGTCTGCGTCACTACCCTGCTGCGTCACCCCATCGCTCATAACGGATTACGGTGGTACAGGAATTAGGGCCTGTTGTCCTTCGACTACGCCTTTCGGCCTCGCCTTAGGTCCCGACTTACCCTGAGCGGACGAACCTTCCTCAGGAACCCTTAGGCTTTCGGCGGATCAGATTCTCACTGATCTTTTCGTTACTCATACCGGCATTCTCACTTGTGTACGCTCCAGCGCTCCTTACGGTACACCTTCAATGTATACACAACGCTCCCCTACCCCTGATGCAAAGCATCAAGCCATAGCTTCGGTGGTGTGTTTAGCCCCGTTACATTTTCGGCGCAGAGTCACTCGACCAGTGAGCTATTACGCACTCTTTAAATGGTGGCTGCTTCTAAGCCAACATCCTGGTTGTCTGTGCAACTCCACATCCTTTCCCACTTAACACACACTTGGGGACCTTAGCTGATGGTCTGGGCTGTTTCCCTTTTGACAATGGATCTTAGCACTCACTGTCTGACTCCCGGATCTAAGTTTATGGCATTCGGAGTTTGACTGAGCTTGGTAACCCTTGGCGGGCCCCGCACCCAATCAGTGCTCTACCTCCACAACTCGTTATTCCGAGGCTAGCCCTAAAGCTATTTCGGGGAGAACCAGCTATCTCCGAGTTCGATTGGAATTTCTCCGCT
>NZ_CP194782.1:172500-760000 GCF_050995535.1 Paenibacillus sp. SN-8-1 | reverse complement strand
AACTGAACTTGTTCCCATTTCTCATTTTCCTCCCAACAACAAAATATAGTAGTGGCCCAATGAAACTAATTACTACAATGAGAATTAGCCAAATAGGCTGTATCGTCCGGTTCTTCCAATTCTTTATTAGATCAATTAAAGCAATAAGTGCAAGTACAGCATGTACGATAAGCAGTGGCAAAACCACCTGGGCCTGTTCCAAAGAAATACCAAAGAGCTTCGATAATGCTTCAGTCATAATTTCAATCCTCTCCTATATTACGTTATTTTTTTATTACTATTTGACAGGTTCGCACCTGTAAATAAAGGCTTCCAGATCATGAACTACATCATGTTCATAAATGTCCAGCAATTCAATTTCTATGTTCTCGTTTTCTTCAATCCAATTTTTTATTTTCATCAATTGAATGGAATCAGTACCTAAATCGAAAAGAGAATCATTAGGAGAAATCTGAGAAACATTTAGAACCTGCCCTAGCATTTTTCTGAAAGGGGTCATTTCTATGGAATGATCTTTTGCGCTATTAATTACATTTCTCCTACGTTGATCCAATGCCTCTATAGCTATTTTCTGCAATTCGCCCATATCAATTTTCACGTTATTTGTAAGAGGGAAAGAAGCCACGTTTAGATAGACATGAGGAAGTTCATATACTGCAAGATGGTTCATTAATTCTTTTCTTAGCTTTGATTCATCCAATGCCTCACTACTCTGATAGGCAACAACGATCTTCTGGGTAGATTCACTTTGGTCTAAACTGAACACCCTATTCTCAAGCCCAAAGCAGCTATGGAAAGCAGTAGAAATTTCACTAAGGCTGACTCTATAACCGTTCACTTTTACTCGTGAATCCATCCTACCCACAAATTTAATATGACTTTTATCCACAAACCGACCCAGATCACCGGTTAAATAAATATTGCCTAAATCATGATGCGCAACAAACGCTTCACCTGTTTTTTTCTCATCTCCAAGGTACCCTAAAGCAACACCCTCTCCAGCGATCGCTATCTGCCCAATTTCATCCAAATCACATACCTTTAACTGCTCATCTAAAACATAGATTCTTTGATTCTTCATTGGATATCCATATGGAATATACGAGTATCGTGTTAGAGTCTCTGGAGAAATTAAGTAAAGTATAGACCAGATAGAGCATTCTGTTGCACCACCCAAACTAAACGTCTGGCTTTGCGGAAAAGTAGCTAGCACCGTTTTGGCCAACTCGGTTGAAACATAATCTCCACTCAATAAACAAGCTCTTAAGTTCGTTCTTACTTGTTGTGACAGTTCATTCTCTTTCAAGAAATGGTTCATTACATTGGGAACAGAATTCCAGATGGTAATTGGGTATGTATCCAATACAGATTTAATAGTTTTGAAGTCTCGTTGATCTTCAACTATATACAATGTGCCGCCAACTAATACGGTTTCAAATAGGTCAAATACAGATAAATCAAAATTAAATGAAGCCAGACATAAGAAGTTGTCCTTCTCGCTTAAAGACAGTCTGTCTTTGAGATCATACAAAGTATTCATTACTTGGTAATGCGTTTCAACTACACCTTTGGGAAGTCCTGTACTTCCAGATGTGAAAATAACATAAGCGACACTATCCCCATCCTTCAGCTTCTCTTTAAAAGGAATTTCAACTTCCTCTTGATGCAGCCAGGATATCTTAGTTTCATCAATTAAAGCACGCGCTTTTGTTTTTTCTAAAATGTAATTTGTTCTCTCCTGAGGGTAGCTAGGATCGATCGGAATATAATAATTTCCTGATTGTAGAATTGCAAAGATTCGAATAACGGTTTGAATCGATTTCTTTGCAACGATTGCCATTGGTTGATTCACACAAGGAAATGACTCTGCTAACTCATTAACAGAGTCATAAAAATCTGAATAAGTAATTTCTTTATGCTTATCACGGATCGCTATCTTATCACCATAACAATTCTTTGCAATTTCAAGTAATTCATGGAGCTTGCCCTTTGGATAAGCCGCTTGTGTATTGTTATAATCACTAAATAAATTATATTTGGTGACTTCCATTTATATTCCTCCTTATAAATAACGTACTCTCTTGATCTGCAAAACTAAGACAGCAATAACTAAACTCTCAGCAACAATAAGCAAATAGGCTCCATTAATCCCTAAAAACAATAGTGATAGGGCTGTTATAGCAATCAAGCCGATACTAACAACTGCAGTTAAAATTACTGACATACTTTGCTTTACGACGACCATTTCGTTTGTCCAATTATAAGAAGGAAACTTTAGATTTATAAACAGTCCCATGATAGTAATTAGAATTATATTTACTACCAGGAGTAGAGCATAACCTAGGAGGTTAATTCCTCGCTCTCCGAAAACAACCCAACAATCGATGATTGCAATCACAATTCCCGGAATAAATAAGAAAATATTTAATAATCCCTTTGCGATACTAAGTTGCTTAATAGATATGGGGAGACTTTGAATAATCCAAACCATCTTTCCCTCGAAAGAAAAGCTGCAAGCAGTACTAGTGGTTAGTGTCGCACATGCAACAAGGATTAAATAATACACAAACTTACTTGTAATTGTTAAACCTAACTCTTCAATATTTATGGGTGAAAACTCAGGAAGAATGCCAAAATTCAATCCTAATCCTACTATTACAAGAGCACACGGGGCTAAAATCGTATTCACGACGTATGAAAAAGACGAGAAATATCTGCTGGCCTCCTTTTTTAAGAGAGCAGCCATTGTCGATTTAGTCTGTAATGTAAACTGTTTTCTTTCCACCTTCTTTGTCCCCATAAGAATGACAAGTTGATCGTATTTTTTCACAATCAAGCCACATAATAAGATGAAACAAAGAACTGTTAGTACAGCTAGGACAATACTCTGCATCCAATGACTTATTCCAAGGTTCTCCAACAAGGAATATCTTAAGAATGATGATTTAGCAAGCCCTGATTTAGTATCGAAAGATTGTTGGTTTGCAAAAGAATAGAGCATAGGAGAAATAAAAATAAACAGTGTCAATATAGCTTCGATTAATATGTTCCTTATTCTCAATAAACTAGTAATCACTTTAACCAACAACGATATTGCAATACTCAAACCAGTAGCCAAAAGAGGGGTAATTAATACAAACATCAATACAACAAATAGGTTTATCAAAGGAAATGGTGCAACCACATATAAAACAATTTCTGAAACAAGCATAACCATTGCACAAATGACTACTTGAGTAATAAGTTGAGAAAACACATTTAGCAGGATGGCTTTCCATCTATCGATTGGCAGCACAAATAATTGATCATGGTCAAAGCTATAAAATATATTTCGAATACCTGACAACAATGACCAGATTCCTAATGCCCAAAACAGTAATGAAAAAATATAGGGGTTGACCAAGTCTAATTGATTACTTAGTTTCATTTGGAATGGCAAGCTTGCCACATAAGCCAACACAAGAACAAGCATAAATAAGTAGCCAATATTGGTGATTAGCGCGTGGGTTTTTGTAGACAAATCCTTGTCCGCAAGTTTCGATAGTTCGAACTGATTTCTCATGCGTATCCGAATTAGTTTCATTGTATTACTACTACGCATGAGCAGTTACCCTCCTAAATATTTCTTCCAATGGTTCATCTGCTACTACTTCTTCCATTAATCCATTAATTTTCACTTGTCCTTTGTCAATCAATACAACTCGATTACAGATTTTCTCAGCTACTTCTAAGACATGGGTAGAATAAATAATTTTAGCTCCCATACCGGCGCGTCTCTTTAACTCACTTTTCAAAAAGTAGGAAGCGTTTGGATCCAAACCAACAAAGGGCTCATCCAAAATAATGAGATCAGGGTTATGAAGAAAAATAGAAATTAAAACTAGCCTTTGCTTCATCCCATGAGAATAATTTGAGATAAGTTGACTTAGACCTTCTTTCAGAGCCAATTGTTCAACTAAATAGTTTACCTCCTTTTCATATTCTTCTTTTTTCACACCATAAATAGAGCCGATAAACTCCAAATACTCATACCCACGTAAATTTTCGTAGACATCGGGATTGTCTGGTGAGTATCCCAGCATTGACTTATATTTCTTAGGGTTTTCTTTTAAGTCAACACCATTAAGAACGATACTTCCTTCATTATAAGGGTGGATTCCAACAATGGATTTCAAAGTGGTTGTCTTCCCAGCACCATTGGAACCAATAAATGCGCATATATCGCCTGGATGTATCTCCAACGATAAATTATGAATTCCTTTTGTTGACCCTTCGTATATTTTTTTTAGATTTTTAATGCTTAGCATATTTCTTCCTCCAGATTCAAAAAAATTGAAATACAAGTGGGGGGGGTATTCGTACAATCCCCCACTAAGTTATAAATTTATTGATTTTCTCAGGATTTGAAATAATATCATTAATAAAAAAGTGGTTCCCTTCAAAACAAATAAATTCACAGTTTCCTGTTGTATGTTTTTTCCATAAATAAATGTGTTCGTCGCTTATGAGCAAATCCCTGTCTCCAAACCAAATTTCCAAGTTCGAGACAACTTTTTCTGTCCATCCGCCCCTCAAATATTCATGAAGAAACCTGAAATCTTGGTTTAACATCTCAGAGAACAGTTCCATTAGTTCTTCATTTTCCAATACCTCATCTGGAGTCCCTCCAGTACCTCTAAAATATGCAATTGCCTCTTGTGTGGAAAATTCTCTACTGAAATTTGTTACTCTATTGATGTTTGGCGGAACTTGCCCACTCAGAATTACCTTCTTAGGGGGTGGAAGATGTTTTGTCTCGATCAAAGAACAGACCTCGTAAGAAATATAGGCTCCCATACTATGACCGAATAATACATAGGGTCTGCTAAAATCGATTTTGTCTATCACCTCTTCTATAACGGTACTCATACTAGGAAGAGATTCGAACTGCCTGAATCCACGCCCAGGCAGCTCATATTTTACTAATTCAATGCCAGTTACTTTGGTTAATGGATAATAACTTCTCAATGAACCTGCGGCATAGGGGAGCGCGATCCATTGAACAGAAGCTGTTGCTCCTCTAACACTTCTTTCAAGACATTCTTTAGATAACATACTACTACCTCATCCGAAATGTTTTCTTCTATTAGTTCTTCAAATTGAATTGATTTATCTGGCGAATTTTCAGTAGTAATGGAATTTTCCTCCGGCTCATAGAACACATTCTCTCTGAATAATGGGATAAGAACTTTAATTTGATTTTCTTCTGAATCGTGCTCAGCTCGGCTTAACCACTCTTCATAGGGAACGACGTCAATTTTCCGGCCAAGTACTTCCTCCATTAGTTCCACACAACGCCCAAATGAAATCATGCAGTTTGTGAAGTAATTAATAACTTGATTATCATCCGTTGCTTCTGTTTTACGTATCAGCTCTCTTGCTATGATATCCACTGGAGTGAGGTCTGTCTCAAAAGGAAGAAACTCGTCTGGACAACATCCTAGTTGTGCTATAGAAACAATTAAGCGCCAGAATAGATCCTGTCTTGGGACTGAGAACGTTCGACTATTTCCAGCTATCCGTCCAATTCTGGAAATTTGAATACCATTTCGATGCGGACGATAATTACGAAGATATTGCTCAGCTAGTATCTTACTTTTCACATAACTGATTGGAGCTAAATCAATATCATCAATTAGATAATGGTCATGTCCTACTACTGAGAGCGTCGATACATGATTCAATTTTTTCATCCGACCATTTTGAGCAAAGTGCATGATCCTTTTTAGTCCTTGAACATTTACTTCACGAGCCTCTTTCATCGAAGCCATAAAGTTCACATTACCTGCACAATGGTAAATGGTTGAGATCTCCATTGAAATTTTTTGATATTCCGCTAGATCCAGCCCAAAATAATCTTCTGATAAGTCACCTTGCAAAACATTTAAGTTTTCTAAATTCAAAATCTTATTATTCGGAACTATCTCAGCTAACTTATCCAGCACTCGTTGAGTAATTTCCTCTGGATTTCTCCCACGAGTTAGGCAATAAACTTCTTTGCCTTGTGCTAGACATTGATAGACAATTTCACTTCCTAACAATCCCGTAGCTCCAGTCACCAAGACTTTATTATTTTCAACGAATGATCCTAAGTGAACTTGGGAAATTGTATGATCTTCCGAATGTTCCTCATCAAGCTCCTTGATATTTAGCAAGTCAGAATTCTTCAAGTTTTGTAGGGTAGGATTCTCAAAGAACTTCAATACTTCTAATTCATAATTAAAATCTTCTTTTAATATGAAAATCATTTTTGATAGTTTTAGCGAATCTCCACCTATTTCAAAGAAGTCATCAGTCTCGACAAAATCATTATGACCAAGCACATTTGCCCAAATTTCTTTCATTTGTTCAAAACTGCAGTTTAATGAATCTCCTACTACTTCCTTGGACGGTTCTAATACCGTTTCTTCATATTGCTTACCTGCTGTATTCAAAAGCTTAATAACTCGATGTGGCAATTCACGTACCTTTAACTGATCATTCTCCACAATTGTACGTAACAACTCTTCCATCCACAGACCCATTTTCTTAACTGCCGAGTCTAGAACTAGGGATTCATTATAAGTGATTTTGAATATAAGCTTCTCCGACATCCCTATACTCAAACTTAATGGATAATTCGACTGCTCCTTTGCCTCAACATCAGTAATTTCTTCAGAAACTAATTCAGCTTCTGGGTAGTTCTCCACTACCAGTATAGTTTCATATAGTTCTTCCGCAGGTTTAAGATTCAACTTCTGACGAAGCTTTCTAGTATCTTGCCTTCCTTGATATAGATCACTAGTCATTTTTTGATTATTCTCTTGAAGGATCGTTTGAATTTTCTTATCCTCATCAATTGTAAAAATAGAAGCTATAGTCCGTATAAATAATCCGACTTTGGATTCAATTCTATCAACAGGACAATCTCTTCCCGAATCAACGATTCCTATCACGACACTTCTGGTTTCAGTTAATTCACACAGGATGTAGCCCCATACAAAATTCAACAGACCTGCTAACGTCAGATTATTTTTCCGTACGTACGTGTTAATTTCCTTACTTAACTCATCAGATAAACTGAATCTTTCCTCTATGTTAATCTCATTAGTTGTATAAATTTTAGTGTTTTCAGGGAATAACTTCCCGATTTTATCGATATGTTCATTTCCATCGTCCAACACAGCTGTGTTTGCTTGATTATTCTCTTCTTGCAGCCATCTCACATAATCAAGATTGGAAGAATCGATATTCTCATGACTATGCTCATTCCACAATTCGTTTAATACTATCCCTACACTCCAGCCATCCAGAATCAAGTGATTAAACAACCAAATCACTCGAGTTTTATTGTTACTAAGCCGAAGGAAATAAACACCGTGTAAATAATTTGAGCTCATCTTCCGATAGTTTCTAGACTCATTATCTATTAATGTTGCTATAGTTTGTTTTTGCTCAGAAGTTGATTGCTCCCTTAAGTCATATACATGGTATGGAAAAGCTTCTCTTGCCCCATGAATGATTTGGACAAAATTCTGCTCTTTAGTTCGATAAATGGTTGTTCGAAGAGCTTCATACTTCTGAACAACTGTATTAAATCTCGCAATCATTTCTTCGATTGAGACTGTCGTTGTCCAGCTAAATTCATTCATATAACTTTCAGATGTCCCTGCTGAAGAATACAATATCTCCTCTTGAAGCGGGAACAGCGGGAAGATTAAGTCCGCATGCTCATTATTCTTGATTTCTACGAATTCAGAGAAATTTATGAATGCTTCACCCATTGTTTCAACATATCGCAAATATTCAGTAAAATACTCATTTTGAATGATTTCCTTCAGATTTGCTAATGTCTCTTGATATAACTCTGCTGCCCCACAAACATTGATCAGTGTGACTGTCAGGAAATTTTCACCGTTCAATATATTTAGCATTGGCGGCATATATTCCATATTTTCAGCTGCTATATCACTCACGTGCTGTTCATCAGTTACAGAATCATTTACATTCACAATATTCAAGAACATAGCCTGCACATCTTGATCTTCATTTGTTTCCACTAGCTGATTTCGTTCATTGAAAAGTAACCCATATATTTTCTCATGCTGTGAATTTGCATGAACAACTCGCTGACTAAATTCAGTTAGCCACCCAACAGAATGATTTAAATTAAACATTTTATAACTATTGGTGAACCTGGAGTTCTTCTCTTGATAGATATATAAATCACCCTTACTCTTTCGAAGAACATTCCCAAAAAATATACTGCTAAATACTAACGGAAGATTGATATTATCGACATTGTGTAGATCTGATTTTCTAATTTTGAAGAATACATCGTTAGTTACTTTTTGATATAGCTTGTTGCGTTCATTACGAACAACTTCAAAGCTGGCAGCATTCCTTCTTTGCTGATTAATTAATTCTTCGTTAGTCATTTGATCTAGAATTTCTACAGAAGCACTTTTATCCTCTAGCGTACTCACTAGCTCACTTTGAAGGATCTCCCATGAATAGGCATCTATGAACAAATGATGTGCTATCCAATAAGTCGTAACTACATTATTTTCAATACAGTAAGCAATTCTTGATGTTGGTCCTTCATATAAATTTATACTTTGCTGCAGTTGTTCTTGATTTCTATGCAGTTCTTCCTTCGATTCAAACTTTTGAATAATTCCTTCAAAATCAAGTAGCTCGGTGGCCATCACAACTACCTGGTTACCCTTCTTATCTTTCTTGATTTGAGCACGCAGCATCGGATGTAAGTCATACATTAAACGATAAGCCGTCAATAGTTCTTCTTCTTTTGCTGGTGCTTTCATTGTGAACACTGTTGATTGATTCCAATAGTTCTCATTCTTTAAGCCAAGCTGATAAAACCACTCTTGAATTGGTGTGATAAAAAAGCTCGTTACATTTTCTCCTGTATGATAAGCCTTATGATCACTCTCATTTTCACTAATATGCTTGGCAACACTTCTTATAGTTTGGTATTTCAAAATATCTTTACTGGAAAGCTGAATGCCCTGATCACGTAGTTTGGATACAATTCGAATACTCTTAATGGAATCTCCACCGATATCAAAATAACTATCCCGAACACTAATTTCTTCAGTTTGGAACACTTGTCTCCAAATTTCTAAAAGCGCAATTTCCAGTTCTGTTTCAGCAAAAGATTCTTTCTGACTAACTCTTCTAAAACTAGGTATAGGTAATAGCGAAGGATCGATTTTCCCATTTACTGTGACATTGAAATTCTCAATCGGTGTAATGATATCTGGAATCATATATGTTGGTAATGTCTCATATAAGAATCCCTTCAAGTCATCAGTTGAACATGTTTCAACGTTATTGGGAACAATATATGAAACTATCTTTTCTTGAGCTTTATCCGGATCAACGATAAGCTTCGTATATGCTTCACTAACTATCGGATGTTGAAGCAAACGCTCCGTAATCTCTGATAATTCAATACGGTGTCCGCGGACTTTGACTTGATTATCATTTCTTCCATAATAATAAATATTGCCCTCTTCATCGAAAGATCCTAGATCTCCAGTTCTATAAAGGACTTCACCATATTCACGCAAATAATCTGGGGCGTTATATAACCGGTTCACGTTATCAGCTTCAGTTAAATATGATTTCATGACTGAAGGGCCTACCACACAAATCTCACCACGAACACCATGTGGTAAAACATTCATTCCCTCATCCATTACAACCACACATGAATTAGACACTGGTTTTCCAACTGTTTGTTCATGGTTTTTATCCGTAAATGCGATACAGATCGTTGCTTCTGTTGGACCATAGCCGTTCAGTATTTGTACATGGCTTGGAAGAGTCTCGTTCTTCCGAAACTTTTCTCCACCGCTCAAAATTAGTTTTAACGAATGACAATGAGTAAAATCCAACACATTAAACAACGTCGGAGTAATAATCATGAAATTGATGTCATTTTGCTTAATAAAGTCTGGTAAAAATTGATGTTCCTCATTAAAAATGTACAGAGTATTCCCAGGAACTATAGTTGTCATAATATCCATAATATTCGCGTCAAAGGAAATGGATGATAGATTAACTGTCTTCCAATTCTGCTCTATTGGATAATCACTCTTAATTGAAGCAGCCAGATTAGCTAAATTCTCTCGAGATATTTGCACACCTTTTGGTTTTCCCGTAGTACCTGACGTAAATAGAATATACGCAAGGTTTAATTTGTTATCAGAACCTCTTACATCAGATATATAAAATTCGTCCTCAAGCATACGGTCGACATGGCAGCTATTTCGAAGAGCGATAGCATCTAAACTAGATGAATATATTATAAAATTTGGCTCAACTTCCTTAATTACTTCTTCCAGTCTTGATTGCGAGTGCTTGGAATCGATTGGAATATATACAAATTCATGAACCAAACAAGTATAGAACAGCAGCACTTGCTGCCAACAACGGTGACCAAAATAAACAATTTTGTCGCCTTTTTTCATTCCTGCTTGTATCAATTTCTCAGCAAGAACTATTATGTGCTCATTTAATTCCGCATAACTTATTCGCTTCTCCCCATCAACGATGGCTAGTTGGTGATTATCAGGGGAAATAGCCTGTAGATATTCAATCAAAGATTGGTGCCGAATCTCAAAGGTTGGATTCAACTGCCTTACTAACTTTTTACTTTCCTGTTGACTATATAACGGAGTATCTATTACCAAACTTTCAATGGAATTCATCGCAGAGTCAAACCAATTAATAAAGTGATCCATAAAATGTACAATCTGCTCTTCTGTAAATAAACTAGTTCCATATTCAACCTGAATAAATGATTCTTCCAACGTCTCATACACGGTTAACGTTAATGGGAATTGGGCAAACTGACGATCTTTTGCAATGATCTGGGCATCCTCGGAAATCACTGCATCTGTATTCGAAAGCTCTTGATAATTTAAAACAGTTTGAATAAATGACAAACCATCGTGTGAATTAGCCATCCCACATGCTTTCTCTAACGTGTGGTAATCAATCGTCGCATAATCCATGATTTCAAATAACAAATACCTGTTTTCATTTAGAATATCTTTGAAAGTTTTATCAGGACTTTTCTTATTCACTAACGGAAGGAAGGAAAGAAACATCCCATAAACATCGTGATACTCATTCGGTCTAGTGGAAACCGGAGTTCCTACTATTACGCTTTTTTGATTGAAATAGCTCATCAAAAATTGTGTATAGAACGAAAGAGTGACCATATATTTAGATACTTTTTCTTTTTTAGCTACATCATTTATTTTCTGAATAAACGATTTGCTTAAAGAGATGTTCACCATTGCGCCTTTATGATCGAATACAAAATCGGTTGGCTTCGCAAAATTAATATTAGGTTGAATATCCTTTAACTTTTCGTTCCAGTATTCTAGATTTTTATGATGGTCTAGAGAAGAATAATGATTTAAATAGTCAAAATAATTAGATTTAGAGTCAGATATTTCAGTGGTACTCAGCAATTCATTTAACAGAATCTCCATTGAAGAACCGTCAAATATCAAATGATGCGTAACAGTAACTAGCCAAATAGAGTGATGACAATGAATAAGACTCATTCGAATAAGTGATTCTTTAGGATTCTTCAAATCAAATGAATAGTTTAGTTCCTGTTTAATAATGCTTTCCTTTTCCTCATGTGTATCTGCAAAGTGTTCATAGAAGGCGGGATCCATCACATTGCTTTTGAACCACGCTAGATTGCCGGTATCATCCTCTTTCAAATGGGCTTGGAAAATGGGATTCTTTTTTAAAATATCAAAGTATCTTTCTTTTACCAGTGCCCCTCCCTGAGGTAGTTGGCCAAGTTCTCTAACAAACGGGATGTTATACATATTTAGTTGTGGATTCTCAAGCTGGAAATAATACATTGACTTTTGCAGTTCCGTGGCAAATGCTAGATGCTCGAATTGTGGTTGGTCTAGATGTACTGATTCTTTTGTTTCTTCAGGCGTATCAAAAAGAGTGATTAATTCTTTAATTCTCTTGGATTCAATGAATTGTTTTAACGAAACGTTAGTCCCGAACACTTTGTTCATTTCATGATTTATCCTTACAGCCGTTAACGAATCGATTCCAAATTCAAATAAATCCTGTTCAATATCTAGCTCTTCAAACGCTGCGTATTTACGGAAAATATCTGTAGACTCCTGTAATAGTGAAGGCGTTAGCTGATCCTGCTTCAATGGATAATCAGCTCTCTGATTCTCAATTAGCAGCTTGTTTCTATCTATCTTTCCGTTTAACGTCAATGGAATATTCTGAACACGATGATATCGTTTAGGTAACATGTATGAAGGAAGGCGTTGTGAAAGCGCCCTTGATACTTCCATTTCATCCAGATCCCCCACATAAAACGCTTCAATTTCCTTAACTTGGTTATTATCTTCCAGAACAGCAACTGATTGTTTTACTCCAGTTAATTGATTTAGTGCATACTCGATTTCGCCTAACTCTATACGAAATCCCCGTAACTTAATTTGCTTATCTTTTCGACCAACATAATAAAAATGTTCCCCATCGAAATAAACAATATCACCCGTACGATATGCTAAACATGACTCTTTTTCAAAATTCATCTCAACAAATGCTCTTTGTGTTAGCTCATTTTTATTACGATAACCATTTGTTAGCCCACTACCACTAACAACTAACTCCCCTGGAACACCTATAGGAACTGGTTGGTTGACCTCATTAAGGACCATTGCCTTTGAATTTGCTAGTAACTTCCCTATAGCGATTGGCTTCGAAGAATCGAAATCTCTAGGAATTTCAAATGTTGTGGTAAAGGTAGTATTTTCGGTCGGCCCGTATCCATTATAGAATCTTGTTTCCTTAGTGACAGACATTGCTCTTTTGATATGACTTGGAGAGACTACTTCTCCTCCTACATAAATCTTCTTGAGACTATTAATCTTTGAGAAGTCCAAATCTACAAAAGTGTTGAATAGACCCGAAGTAAGCCAAGCTGTTGTAATCTGATATTCATCAATGTTCCGGCTCCAATTGAAAATATCAAATACAGGATCAGGAATAATCGTTACCGCCGCGCCATTCAATAAAGGCAGCCAAATTTCAAAAATACTTGCATCAAATGCAATTGAAGCTGCTTGAGCAAAATTGTCGTCTGGCTTTACAGAATAAAAACCATTATTAATAGCAAAAGAAATGATGTTCTCCGAAGTCATTTCTATTCCTTTTGGTTGTCCAGTTGAACCTGAAGTATATATTAATTGACAAAAGCCAGGTTTATTATTTTTCCTTGTTGGAAGCGAAGTTTCTGTTTTGGGCTGATCAACCAGCTCGGGCACACTGATAGATACACAGTTGACTGATAGAGATATATTTAAACTAGAGCTATCCTCACTTTTTAAAATCAAACCCACATTCGCATCTTGAAGGATATACTCAAGTCTCTCTTGATTGTTTTTCTCATCTAAATAAGTATATGGAATCCCCAAATACTGAAGGGCAATCATTAGAGCAATGGAGTTTGCTGACCTTGGTAAATGTAATGCAACACTTTTGCCCTCATCAATATGTATGGAATATAACGAATTAATAAGAGATACTGCCTCTTCTACAAGTTCTTGATAACTTACAGCTCTCTTCTGATCATAAATAGCTATTTTTTCAGGAAAATCCTCTGATACTTTGGAGATTAGTTCAAAAAACGTTGCTTCTTTTGGATACGGTTGGATCGCTGAATTGACTCTACTTGTTGGAATTTGATCAAATAATGCGCCAACCGTGAGTGTCTCATCGGAATGAAGGAGAAACTCGATCCATCTATTCATAGATTGCAATAAAATACTAACTTGATCTCTATCCATGACATCTGTTGCGAACATCACCTTCATTACCACCGAGTCACCCATAATCCCAGCAGAAAAAGTTAAATCACTAGTGGATGTTTCGGAACCTTTGACAATATCAAAGCGTGATTCTCCCTGTGTTGAAGGATAGTTCTCAAAAACAAAAGTCGTATTCGAATAGTTATCCGCTGTAGTTAACCCCATGATTGTTTTCGCTTGGGTATTAGAGAGAAAATCATGCTCTTTTATTGATAAATCATCCATCTTGATTGAATTTAATAAATCCACAAAACGTTGAGTAGGAGAAATCGAAACCCTTTTAGGATGTTTTTCAATTAACAGACCAATTATTTTTTCCAGATCAACATCCGATTTTTTTGAACGTCCTGAATCAATAACTTCAAATATGATCTCTTGCTTCCCTGTATAAATACTTAGGATGCTTGCCCAGAGAGTCTGATAAAAAATCGCTGGAGAAATTTGATGCTTTTTACAATAATCCAATAATAATTTTTTCGCTGCACTTACCTCAACTTTCACCTCATCAAAGGTACTCGAAACAGAGTACCTGGACATCCTTGGGAATTCAAATCCTTTACAATTTGAAAGATATTGTGTCCAAAAAGATTCTGACTTGGTGTTTGTATTTGTAAGTTTCCATGAAATATACTCACTGTAAGCAGTGTTAACGATAGAACTTGCATCCTCACCTTTTTGCAAACTATCGTAGGCTTGATCCACGGCTTGCAATGTTAGAGACATACTCCAACCGTCCAGCAAAATATGATGGAATGTCCAAATTAGATAAACTCCATTTTCAGTAGACACTTGAACAAAACACATCAAAGGAAAATCCGATACTTTTGTTAACCGCCCTTTTTCTTTCTGAGCCAATTCTTCTAAGTCTTGTTCAGCACAAGTTGTATTTCTCCAATCCAGTCTTCCTTCACTTAAAACAACCTGAACATCTTCCTTTAAGTCACCAAAAATGAACTTTGTTTTGAAAATTTCATATTGATTAATAATCTGCTCCCAAGCCTTTTTGTAGCAAGCCAAGTCATCATAGTTTAGATGAATAATCGCTTGACTAGCGTATACATCTTCACCTGCGTGTAATTCACATTCATAAGCGATTCCACGTTGTAATTCCGTCATTGGATAAGCAGCTAGTATTTTCATAATTAGTTCACCTCTTTATAAAAATAATTCATTCAAATCAATCAATGTGCTTGATGAAATACCAAAAACGTTTTTCGTTTGTTCATTTTCGTCAGACAATTGTTGGATGTTCTTCTTAAGTAGTTCAATTACACTTTCCACCATTTCACGATTGTTCTCTTTAGCTAGGAATACACATATCAGCTTGTGATTCTGCATACCTATGTTCAAAGCTACTTCATCGAAAAAGTCCATTGAATTAATATCAGCAATGCTCGTGAATCGCGTAACATCAATTTCTTCTGGTAAATGACCTAAATAGTTATATGAGATATTCGGAAGTTCAAAGATGGGTTCCATAAACTGATAATCGAACGCAATATTTGAATTCTTCTCGATATCAAATTGATTCATCGAAACAAACTCCTGGATGTCATCAAAATTAACAACTTTTACAGGATGCATGGAGGTGAACCAGCCAAGTGTTTGATTCAATTGAATATGCTGGGGATGCTCAGTTCGGCCATTTAACTCCCTTGTTACCCAAACTTCTTCAGTAGAAAGATAATTGCAGAGACTTCTACTAAATAGAAGGAAGAGCAATAGATCAACAGCTATTCTTCTTTTTTCAGCAAAGCTCTGTACCGTTTGTACCAACTTATCATCTAATTCATATAAGTGAGCCGTAAAAGGCTCTTTATTGTTGTTATCAGTTATTCCGTTTGTCAAAACAGATTTGTCCGGTAAATAATTGTGCCATCTTGAACGTATCTCAGTCTCTACATTTCTATTTTTCAGATACTCTGCCCATTCTTTTATATTAGTTGTCTTCTCAATTAATACTACCGGCTCTCCTTTTTGAACAATCTCAAGTCCATGCATGAAATCATTTTTTAAAATCATCCAACTTACATTGTCACAAATTAAATGATGCAGGATCCAAACAATCTCATAGTTTTCATCGTCCAACTGAAATATTCCAACCCTCGAAAGCAGTCCGGATTCAATATTTATTTCTTGATGAAGTTGATTGATGGTCTCCATCTTCCAATCATGGATTGAGCTATGGGTAATAGATTGTGGAACATTGTAGAACGATACTTCCCTTTCAAGATCTTCCTGCAAATTCGATCTAATGTGATTCACATAACCATCAACTTTGCGAATAAACTGACTCCGCAATCCATCATGCTTCGAACGAATTTGTTTATACACTGTTATAAAGTCTTCTTGTCTAAACGCTCCACTTACTTTGAATATTTCAGATTGATTCCAATGGTTAATATTCGAGAAATTATGACTGAAAAACCACCTTTGAATCGGTAACAATTCCACTTCGCCAACTACTTCTCTTTGATCAAAGTTTCGTTTGGAATCTAGAGTACCTTCACAAAGTTCTCCAATTGTCTGACATTTCATAATGTCCAACGAGGAGACACGCAGCCCGATTTTATGCAGTTCATTAGAAACTTGAATACTACGAATAGAATCTCCGCCTACAGCATAAAAGTTGGATTGAAGAGTTACCTCTTCACTTTCTAACACTTTTTTGAATACATCCAAAATAATCGTATTAAACGAACTCGTTCTATTATTTCTTTCATTTAAATTCGATTGCTCACTATCATTTATAATCCGTGCTGTTAGTGCGCTTTTATCTAACTTTCCATTCACATTCAAGGGAATCTTTTCAAGACGAATAATCTGTTTTGGAATCATATACGATGGCAGATATTCTCGAACCATTCTCCCAATTTCCTCTTCCGTATCTGTACCAACATAAAATGTGAATAAGTGATCCTTTTCAACAATTGTAGTTACATTGGATACCTTGCTTTTAGTCATAATTAACTGAGAAATTTCCTCTGGGTCAACCCGATTTCCTCGAATTTTCACCATGTTTTGTTTCCTTGAAATAAATTGCAGATGCCAATTTTCGTTGAAATAAGCAATATCACCAGTTCGATAGAATGTATATTCTTTCTCCGCCAGATTCGTTGTAATAAGAGAAGAAGGCAATAATGAATCTAAGTAACCTGAGAAAACAGATCTACCGGTTATGCAAATTTCTCCTGATAATCCATGAGGAGTAAGCTCTCCACGTTCATCAATCAGTACTATTCCGGAATTGCCCATGGGGAGTCCAATGCTCGTTGGCTCGCTTCCAGCATTCATCTTTTCAAGAGAACACATGATTGTTGCCTCACTTGGCCCATAAGCATTATAAATAGTCACCTTTTGTGGAACAGTTGGATTATGTCGATAAGGAGCTCCCCCAACAAGAACACATTTTAAACTCTCACATTCGGAAAAATTTAATATTGCATAGTAATCAGGTGTCAAAAGAAAATGCGTTACTTGTAATTCTCTGGTAAATTGAGGGAACTTTTCATACCCCTGTTGTTCATCAAAAATCGCAATTTTTGCTCCACTACAAAAGGCCAGAGTCATTTCGAACAGACTTGCATCAAAGGAGAAACTTGCAACCTGTGCAACGACATCTGTTTTTGACACATCAAAATATCCTTGATATTCAGCAACTAAGCTTGCTAAATTCTCATAGGAGATAGGGACTCCTTTTGGCTTTCCAGTAGAACCTGAAGTGAAGATAACATACGATATATTTGCCATATATCTAGATTGATCATTAATGTGATAACTAGCCAATGGAGAAAGCTCGCCTAAATCAGTGAGTTCTTTTATGACTTGAATACGATCACATTTGATTTCCAGAAAATCTGTAAATACTAGTAGCGGCTGCGCCTCTTCGATAATACTTTCGATCCGTTTCTCTGGCATAACGCTGGAGATAGGAATATAACAACATTTATTTTTTTGAATACAATAAAACAGTATTGTTCCAATCAATTTATTCTTTGTACAAACAACGAACTTTGCTCCTTCGCTTATACCATTTTTCTGTAAAAATCCTCCGAATTGCTCCGAATAGTATTCAAGCCTTTCAAAAGAAATAGACTTTCCTTGATACCAAATCATTTCCTTACTTGGATCAACTTTTGCGAATAGATCATCCTTATCAAGCGAATTTAACTTTTGTGAGTGATCTATGTTTCCTTTGAAGAGCATCAAGCTTTCTTGTTCTTTATTCATGATTGGATACTCGCCAATTTGCTTATTGGGATTCTCTAATACTGCATGGATAAAGGTTTGAAAAGATACATGTATTTCCTCCATAAACCATGGTGGACAGATCGAACTGTCATGATTTGTTTCAAAGTAAATGTCGTTTCCTTTGATAATATAGTTAACGATCCAAGGAAACTCAGATTCCTTAGATGTTTGCTTCGCTAGAAGCAGATAATCGTTATCGCTTTCTTCCGTTACATCAAAGATTGTTTCGAATAGTCTATCTGACAAAATGCCGTTCGATTGTCCCACTTTTCTCTGCAAGTCGGCTGCGGGAATTTCACAATTCAAGATCAGGTTAAGAACTGTTTCTTGAATTTTACGTTGATAGGTTATACAGGTCTGATTAAAATCCAATGGAGTTATGAAAGGTAGCACATTGGCCATAAAAGCAAAGGTCTCTTCGTCTTCTACACTTCTTCTGGTAGATACCGGTATACCAATGGAATAGTTCTCT
Organism: Paenibacillus sp. SN-8-1; assembly: GCF_050995535.1. Classification (NCBI taxonomy): domain Bacteria; kingdom Bacillati; phylum Bacillota; class Bacilli; order Caryophanales; family Paenibacillaceae; genus Paenibacillus; species Paenibacillus sp. SN-8-1. Next base: position 741,361 of record NZ_CP194782.1, on the reverse strand, counting down.
TTGCCAAAGAAACGACTAACGAACATTCGATAAATTGCCAGACTGGTAGCAAATAAACTGCTTCCAGTCTTGAGAGCATATTCAGCCAGCTGCTGTTTGGATATGTCTAGTTTTGTTCTAATTAAACTTCTTTCTGTGAAATCCAAGGGACTTTGTTTTGGAAATTCAAATTTTTCAGTAGCTTGCTGTAAATATGAATCCCAAAAGTGATCATTCTCGAGCCCATTACTTTTAGACAGACTGTTTTCTAAATAGTTTTCATATAATTGCTTATCTTTCGTTGGTCTCTTTCCAGAAAGAACATCCAATAATTCATTCTCGAAAGTCTTTACTGAATGACCATCCGCTATAATATGATGAAACTTACAAGCCAAAATTTGATGCTCTTTACTTCTAAACAATTTGTAATTAGTCAGTGATGTCATTACTGACATTGGCTGCTCTATATATATTTTCAATAACTCATTTAGATTGGAATCTTCTACTTCCTCAACCCATAATTCCACAGGTTTATACGACTCTATTTTTTGTAGAGGATGCTGTCCTCCAACGATCTCCACGCGTAAAGCCGCATTATACTCAATCAGGCTGTTTAGTGCGTCTTCAATCTCTTTTGATGAAACATCTAGATCCAACTCCAATAACAAAGGAATCTCATACTCGCCGTTTTCCCCATAAAGTTGAATACGACTCCATATTCCAAGCTGTAAAGGACTAAGAGAGAATATAGTTTTCTTCACTTTTAACACCACCTTCAATTTCTTTAACGAACTCTTCAAAACTATTCGCGCCAAATAATTGTTGAATGGTCACATTAAAGTTAGTTTTTTCGTTAACTTTGCGAACAAGCTGAATAGCTAGAAGTGAGTTGCCGCCTATTTCAAAGAAATTATCTTCAAGTGATAGATTAGAAATATTCAATATATCCTTCCAAATTTCACCCAGCTCTTGTTGTATTAATGAGGTGCCCATAATCGGATCGCTCGGTTGCTGAGTATTTTGCAGCAAAGTTGTTCGTAAAGCATTGAAATCAATCTTTCCGTTGGAATGAAGAGGAAATTCATCCACACCTTTAATGACTGATGGGACCATATACACGGGTAAAAGGCCCTTCAATTGATTTCGCACCCTATCCTCGGACATGTTCCCAAGATAGGCTAACAACAATGTAGTCTTTTCTTCATTCATCAACAATTGATAATTATTTGCCTCAAATAAAGTGGAAATGGATTGCTCTATCTCGTTCAATTCAACCCTATAGCCTCGAATTTTGACTTGTCTGTCTTTTCTGCCGATAAACGAGATACATTCATTTCTAGAAATATATCCAATATCGCCCGTTAAATATTTTTTCTTGTTCTCTTTTTCAAGAGTGTTATCAAATCGGTGTTCGTTTAATAACGGATTTGTATAACCGGCTGAAACTAGCGAGCCTTCAAGGACCAGCTCTCCAGGCATTCCAAATGGCAGCATCTTACCCTTGCTAGAATAACTATAAGCATTGAGTTTCTTCAAAACTTTACCAATTGGATATGCTGCATAGTGTTGTCTATTCTTCTCATTAATTTCAAAAATACTAGCTACAATCGTCGTTTCTGTCGGACCATACATATTGTAAATAACTGTGCTACCCGGTACATTCTCCAGATCAGAGCGCCTTAATTGCTCACCACCGACTATTAATTTATTTAGACAAGGCAACCCATTCAGATCAAGAACTCGTAATAATGAAGGTGTTGCGGTAAAAATGGTTACTTTCTCTTCACTAAGCACTCGTTCCATCTCTGCTCCGTAAAGTCGTTCTTCAGAAATATAGATTGACGCCCCAGAGTAAAGCGGCAGAAGAATATCCATTATAGATGGATCAAACGTCATTGCGATGTTCTGGTAATAAATATCTTCCATATCTACTATATTTTCTGAATAAAGAGCTTCTATTGAATTCTGAATGTTCTCTTGTGTTATAATTACTCCTTTTGGTGTGCCCGTTGTTCCTGAAGTATAGATGATGTAGGCATGGTTGTTTACGTCCTTATCGAAGCTCAACCTAGTGAAAGCACCTTGCTCAGTGAATACACAATTTGCTTTTGAATCTTGAAGAATATACTCAATCCGCTCCTTGTTAAATTCGCTGGACAAAGGAACATAAGTTGCACCTGACACAAAACAAGCCAAAGCATAAATGGTCATCTTTGCTCGATCCTCAGTCAGTACAGCAACCACATCTCCTTCAGATAATTGAGTTATCTGAATTAGTTGATCCACTATTTCAAGAGCCTCTCCATATGTCATGGACTTCTTAATATTTCGAATATAAGTTCTGCTTGAATATTTTTTGAAATAATTAACGATTTCTTCTGAAAAGACTTTTTCTGATGCTGCCTGCTCATGACTCTGTGGGAATATCGTTGAATCGCAGTGTAACAATTCAACAAGACTCGCATAATCTTCTACTCCACTTTGTAAGTGTTGGATGATCTTCTTTATTATTAAATTAGTGCTCTTTAACATATCTTCGTTAAAATAATTCTCTTGTGCATGAAGTTCATACTCAATTCTATTTACTTTTTCAGTAATCGAAATAGCTAAAGGGAACTCCACTTGCTCTTTACCTTGGAACTTCTCCATCGAAAATGTTCCTGAATCCGAGTGAATAGGGTAGTTTTCATAAACATAACCAATTTGAATCTCTGGATCCTCACCAAAGTAGTCTGCGATTTCAATCCACGAAATTCGATCATATTCTTGTATTTTATGCGCATTATCTCGAACAATTTCAATTAGCTGCTCCATTGTAGCTTGCTCGCTAGGAAGCTTTACTCTAAAAGGCAATGTGGAAATAAACATTCCTATTGTCCCTAATTCGTCTTTTTTAAACGAGTTTCTTCCTGAACTAGTCACAGCAAATAACACATCATCCCTGCCAAACAGCTGCAGCAGCGTTACACTCCAGACCAATTGAAAGAATTGATTCATGGTTATCTTATGGGTTCTCAAATAATCATAGATTCCACTAACTTCATCAATCGAATCATGCATAATAACATTGCTGCTATCATGTTTATGATTCAAATTAAGAAACTCAACAGGTGTATAATTCGAAAGAACCCCTTCCCAATTCTGTAAATTTGGGGTTAGGTTTGACTTCCTCATTAGTTTTTTCATGGTCATATAACTATCTGAAATCTCATTATTTAGTTCTGGAGTGTCATAAAATGCCGATAAATTCTCAAACAGGTAGGTCATACTCCAGCCGTCTAAAATCAAATGATGGTGTTCAAAAACAAGCACAAATGCTGTCTTTAGCTTGATTACACTGAAGCGGAATAATGGCCCATTTATGAAATCATAGGTTTGTCGTCGTTGTATGTTTAGAAGCTGATTCAATTCTGATTCAGCCTGATCCAGAGAAAGATCTGACCAGTCCATAAATTTAATTACACTGCGCTGTTGAATGTCTTCTACATTCCTCACTACTTGAATAGCTTCTCCATCAATCATCATAAATGTGCTGCGTAATGCTGGGCTAAATTTGATTAGCCGGGAAATTGCGCTTTGTAATCGATTCAAATCCAACTCTTCTGCCAGCATGTGCCATTGAATAATATAATTTCCCGAATTTGGATTTCTCATGCTTTGAAGCAGCATGCCCTTTTGTAATGGAGTAGTAGGTAGATAGTCAGGAATTTCTTCCTTCAAAAGCTGTCCTAACATATTCTCAAATATGAATAAGAATTGCTTAATAGATTCTTTATCATATCCTTCAGCGTTATATGATGCTCTAACTTCCAGACGTCCGTCTGAAATAATCGGTACTATAGATAAATCGTATGGGGCTCTCGTGTCGCTTCCAAAATCATCTGTCCGAAACAGAGAAGCAATTTCAAACCCTGAGTATCCTTTGGAATCAAATTCACCCATGTAATTGAACGTCCAATCGGAGTGGAAACTGATAGGATTTAAGAGCTGATAATCCATCCCTTTATTCGGAATATTCAATATTTGATTATGCAAGCCAATAATGGTATTTCTTAATGTTTCATCCTTAATCACTGTCAAAGGATAGATACTTGTAAACCATCCGATTGTAGTAGTAAATCCTGCATCATTAGTAGGTCTTCCATGCCCTTCCATTTGAACAGTGACTGGCTGCTGCCAACCATAAACTTCAAATAAGGCATGTGAAGTGATCGCAAGCAGCGTAGCCTCCATATCACCAAATAATTTTGACTGAACCAGTTCCTTTAATTCTTGTGTTTGTGTTTTAGTGAAAGAGAGCATCTCTTCTTGGTATTCTCGATACAGACCGAACTCTTTTACCTCATCAGTCTCATGGACCTTACCCCAGTATCTAGCAATCTCTGGGGAGACATAGTAGTTATCGATATACTCCACCCATTCATTAAACGTCCTACTTTCCAGTACGGGTTGTCTTGAATCTGGTGTGTCATTTAAATAATGAGACAAATTCCTTAAAATATTTCTCCAGGAGATCCCATCTATTATTAAATGATGTGCTGCCATATGAACAGTTAAACTGCCCTCGTTTTGAATTATGGAGAACTGATAAATTTTGCGCCCGATATCTAAGCTTTTTTGTTGGCGAGCAATAATATCCTCAATTGCAGATTCATCCTCAACAACAAAACTATCAATAAAGTATTCTTTTTCATCAACTTTAATAAACTGTTCCCATTGGCCATTCACCTGTTGGAAATAGGACTGGAAAATAACGTAATGATCAATAATTTGCCTTAAAGATGCAATTACCATTTCCTTTGTAATTCGTGGTTCCATCTTGATGACAACAGATTGATTCCAATGTGATGGATTCGCATATTCAGAATCAAAAAACCATTTTTGAATTGGTGAGAGCTTATTGCTCTTCCAAGCAGTAGGTCGAGATACCGTTGTTGTATCCGTACCCTTGCTTTCTAAATATCTTGCCAGAGACTGTATGGATTGATATTGGAACAATTCAGGAATCGATACTTGAAGTCCATGTGCCTGCAAACCTGCACATATTTGCATAGAAATAATGGAGTCAATACCGATCTCATAAAAGTTATCTGTCCTTCTCAATCCTTTAGTCCCGATATTCTCCTCAATACTGTCGCCGATCACTCGTTCAAGCGAGGTCCATTCTTCTTGTTGGCATATTTGCGCCTTTTCTTTTCTATCAATAGATTTTTTATCGACCTTCCCATTGACGGTTAACTTAATCTCTTCAACTCGAATGATTTCATTAGGAATCATATAAGCAGGCAGAACTTCACTAACCGCTTGTCGTACTGCCTCTTCCTCTATAGTTCCTTCATAATAAAGTGTTAACGATCCTTTTAATCCTTCTTTTTCAAAAGAAACGATACACTTTTCTATGCCTTCTATTTGTTGCGCACTGGTCTCGATTTCAGACAGTTCAACTCTGAACCCACGAATTTTAACCTGTCTATCCTTCCGAAATTGAAAATATAGACGGCTATCCAAGCCAATTTTTCCGATATCCCCTGTCTTATAGAAACGCTGTATCCCCTTATCTGTCTGCAAAAAGATAAACTTGGCTTCGTTTAATTCATTTTGGTTGAAATAGCCCTCTGTCAAACTCTTCCCGGCAATAACGATCTCACCCATGCAGTTGACTGGCATTAGCTGACCACTTGTGCCAAGAATCCCTACTGTAACATTATTTATTGGACTCCCTAAGGAGAGTAATTGATTTTCGTCTCTAGAAATTGGATATAGAGTTGTATAGGTTGTATTCTCAGTCGGCCCATACGCGTTATACAAATTGGTATTCTCTAACAATTTCAAGGCTTTATTTATAAATTTACTCGAAGCAGCTTCTCCACCGAAAAATATCTTTTTGGTGGCTGAAAAATGAAGAATACTTCCGTTTTCCACAAAAGAATTAAATAAAGCCGTTGTAAGAAAAGAGATCGTTGGTGCGTTCGCTACCCCGGCAAATCTCCAATTTCTCTCGTCTGTAACGGGGTCTGGAATGATCCGAATGCTTGCACCGTTCAGTAACGGAAACCATACTTCAAAGAGGCACGCATCAAATGTAAAGGAACTACATTGGGAGAAGATGTCCTCTACAGTAAAGCCAAATTCATTAAAGTTTGAACAGTAATTCAAAATATTTTGATGGCTTATTTTCACGCCTTTGGGTTGTCCAGTCGTTCCAGAAGTATAAATTAGACTAAAAATATCGTTTGTATGTTTAGGTCTATCCTGACTTATCACTTGGTCAGACCATAAATCGTTTTCTAATTCCGCTATAGTGTATGTAGTTACTCCTGTGAGTGCTTCTAGTTTCTTTTCGCTGTCATCCGTGATAATCACAGTAGTTTGGCTATCTGAGACGATATACTTAGTTCTCTCTTCTGGATAGTAAGGACTTAAATGAAGATATGTAATTCCATTCTTAGTTAATGCTAACATTATGGCAATAGCTTGCGGACTTCGTTCAAGCTGTAAGGAAACAAAATCATTCTCTCTTATTTGCAAATTTTCAATCGCTCTAGCATAAAGGTTCACTTTATCCACTAATTCTCTATAAGTAATTACGCCTTGTTCTGTAATTATGGCAGCTCTATTCTCCTGCTCCCGAGCCGCATTCATAAATTTCTCAAAGATTGTAGCAACTGAGGGCTCTTCCTTCTCCAAGCCAGATAATATTCTCTGATTTAAGGAAGGTAATGGATTATTTACAGCCTCTATTAATTGTCCTCGAAGGGATTTAATTAGCCATTCTTCAAAACATTGAATGAAATAAGCTCCCTCTTCCGGGGTCCAAACCTCGTCAGAAAATTCAAATTCAAGATAAACTTGATCCCCCATCTTTTTAACATTTCCAGTTAATTCGAACTTTGCACCATTCTGACTCGTATTGATTTCTTTTTTGATTCCATTAAAGCTATGTGATTCTTGATAACTGAATACAGTACGGAATGGTTGACGATCATCACTATCCAATAATCTGGAGATGTCTGAAAAAGTAAACATTTGAAACGCTGAGAGCTGTAGAACATTTCGTTGAATAAAGTGATAAAATTCACCTTGATTTTGTGCCAAAGAACAAATATCTGCGTCTAAACCGAATGGAAGGATATTTACAAAATAGCCCATACTTTTTTGTTCTTGTTCTGTTTGTCGATTCGCAAATGGGACACCGATTCTCATTCGCTGCTCGCCACTATATGTACAAATATACGAATAAAAACTACCTAAATAGAAAGAAAACATCGATATTCGATTATCTGAACAGAATTGGTTTATTTCCTCAATTACATCTGGCTTAACTTCAATTGTTTTGGTGAACCCGGAATAATTCTGTTGTACTTTCCCGTATTTGTTCACTCTATTTGGTATATCGTTGATTTTTTCATAATACTCTTCATACTTTTCTTTTTTTCTCTGATTCAATGCCTTGTTATGAGGAATGAAAGTTTTCTTTGGCAGCTCACCTTCAGATTTGTTGAAATACCCATCCATAAGCTCTTCAAGTAGTAAATTCTTCGTCCAACCATCTGTAACAATATGATGTGAATTAATTATCAAGTACTTTTCATCTGTTAACTCATTCATCCAAATATGGAACTGTATTAATGGCTCATGTATTAAATCAAAGGGATAAGTTTTTAATTGTTCAATAAGATCATCTATTAAAACCTCTTCACTCCGATGAACGGACACTAGCGGACTGCTACAATTAACTTTCTTCTTTATCTTCCCATTTTCCATGAAAAAATTCATACGCAGAGCAGGATTCATTTCGATCACTTGTTTTATTGAATCCTCTAATCGATCTCTCTCAATTGGCCTTTCAAGTTCGAAGCACCATGTCTCCGTATATAAATCTGTAGGTGTAGCCCTTTCCCGTAAGAAAAATAGTTGTGTCTCTTCTGCTGTTGCATCAAAAATCTCTTGGTCATCGCAAAAATTCTTTTCCATGTCCCCAGGTTCACATTCCCTTCATTAAAATTTATTGCTTATTTAATGACATTAATTTGCTCGAAATCACAAATGAAAACGTTTTCCTTTTTGGGCGGATTCATACCATGTGACGATGTCTTGGACTCAACAGTCAATTCTGAAGAGAAGTTCAAATCCATATCGTGTCTTCTCTTAATGAAGCTTCAATTGTCTAAAGAACAGTCAACTTGATACAACTAAATGCGAGAATTTTCTACATATTTTGTAAATAAGTAATTATTTGTATCTTTCTATAAAATTTGTCTAATAGGAATAATTTATCCTTTATTTAACTTTATAGGATATTTTAATAATAGATGGCACTAATTCTTTTGTCAACGTTATAAAACGAATTATTCTGGTAAATATTTACTACTTTTATATTTTTCCATAAAACTTATGATGTTCCAAATATAGTAATTAAGTGTAATATAACCCAAGTCAGATTACCCATGTTGCCTTTCATCGCGATACTCTAACCATGCAAAAAAAGGTACAGCCTCCTCACATATTGAGGAACTGTACCTTCCTTTCAGATATAGACTTTTATGCAGCCCCGAGGAATACGTAGCGGCATATAATTAAAATGGCCAAGATCCACATCAACCAATGGATTTGAACTTTATTTTTAGTAAAGAGGTTATTAAACAGGGCCAGGACGACATAGGAGACAATACCCGCTGAAATCCCGTTAGCGATCCCCCCGGTGAAAGGCATCAAGGCAATCGTAAGGAATGCCGGAAATGCATGAAGGAAATCATCCCACTCGATATTACGTACCTGAGACATCATAAGAACACCAACGATAATCAAAGCAGGTGAAGTTGCTGCCGATGGTACGATACTTGCTAGCGGTGAGATGAACAGAGCAAGAAGGAACAGGATTCCGGTAGTTACAGAGGTAAGACCTGTACGCCCACCTTCCGCTACACCAGCAGTACTCTCGACATAAGAAGTAATTGTACTCGTACCAAGAACTGCCCCTGTACTTACGCCTATGGCATCAACAAGCATCGCTTTACCGATTTTCTTCTCGCCTTCTTCTTTGTTCTTCATTAGTCCAGCGCGAGTAGCTGTACCAACTAGCGTACCGAAAGTATCAAACAACTCAACGAAAGTGAAGATAAATACGATCTCGAACAAACCTATTTTGAAAGCACCCGCAAGATCAAACTGACCTACAGCCAGATTATCCAGCGTTGGGATCCAGTGTGCACCGGACAAACCTTCAGTATGTGTAACTCCCATTGGAATTCCGATCAAGGTTGTAAGGATAATTCCGATCAGCAAAGCTCCCTTGACGCGAAGGACCATCAATATAGCGATAACAATCAAACCGATTAATGTAAGCTGAACATCCGCGTTATGAACGAAATCCCCAAGTGCAAAGTTCATGCTGCTTCCTGGTACGGTCTGGGTAGGATTCTTCACTCCAGACAGATTGGCAACCATGAGGTTACTCATTTTGAAGCCGATGATCGCTACGAACAAACCAATTCCCACTGTAATTGCTGACTTAATGCTGGTCGGTACGGCTTTAATTAAAAGCTGTCTTACTTTTGTTACCGTCAGAATCAAGAAGATAATCCCCGAGATAAATACCGCACCTAGTGCAGCCTGCCAGGTAATTGCCCCATTGGAACTAAGAACGACTGTCATAAAGTAAGCATTCAAGCCCATACCAGGAGCGAGGGCAATAGGGATGTTAACGAACAATCCCATCAGGATTGTAATCAAACCAGCACCGACTGTTGTTGCAAAGAATACGCCATCCGCCGGAATACCTGCTCCGCCTGGACCCAAGAAGATGTTGTTGACTACCAGAATATAAGCCATTGTCATAAAAGTGGTAATCCCTGCGATCACTTCTGTTCTTACATTCGTTCCATGTTCCTTCAGCTTAAAGAACCGATCCATTGTAGAAATTCTCCCCCTTAGAAATGAGTCATAGACGACAAAAAACCCGGGAAACCAACTGTCCCCGGGTTCTATGCTTGGAGGAAAAGGTGGAAGCAGCAGCAGCCTTGTAGCTCGCTTAACTGCAAGCTTTAAGCATATCCTGCTTCTTAAGTCAAAGCACCTTTTCCCTTCGTAGCCAGATCATTACGGTGACCTCGTAGAAACTACCGGGCCAATCCCCGGAATTATACGAAAAGCTATATGGATTGTACTAGTGCATTCCATATATATTTTATTATTGTCGAAAATCCTCGTTATAAATCGTATAAACACACATTACTTGATTTATTGTAGGCCCGAGCGAAGTGCTTGTCAATATAAATTACGAATATTAAAGGCCTTATTTAAAATATTGTTCGTGATTTGCCTTAAATAAAATAAAAAGAGCAGCCTCTGATTGCCAGAGACTGCTCTTACTGAATTTATTCTATTCCCACTCGATCGTAGCCGGTGGTTTGGAAGTCACGTCATACACGATCCGGTTAACGTTGTCTACTTCGTTAACGATACGAACGGAGATTTTCTCCAGCACGTCCCAAGGGATACGTGCCCAGTCGGCGGTCATACCGTCGATGGAAGTAACGGCACGGATACCTACAGTGTAGGAATACGTACGCGCGTCACCCATAACACCAACGCTCTTCATATTTGGCAGAGCTGTGAAGTACTGCCAGATCTCACGATCAAGTCCCGCCTTAGCGATCTCTTCACGAAGAATGAAGTCGGAATCACGCACAATTTTGAGTTTCTCCTCAGTGACTTCACCAAGAACACGAATGGCCAGACCCGGTCCAGGGAACGGTTGTCTCCATACGATCTCTTTTGGAAGGCCGCACTCTTCGCCTACTTTGCGAACTTCGTCTTTAAACAAAGTCTTGAGTGGTTCAACCAGTTCGAAATCCATATCTTCCGGCAGACCGCCAACATTGTGATGCGACTTAATCGTATGTGCAGTTGCAGTACCGCTCTCTACGATATCCGTGTACAGCGTTCCTTGAGCCAGGAATTTGAAGTTATCGAACTTCTTGGATTCCTCATCAAACACATAGATGAACTCGTTACCGATAATTTTACGTTTTTGTTCAGGATCATCTACACCGGCAAGCTTCGACATGAAGCGCTCACGGGCATCAATCTTCACAACCTTCATGTCGAACTTGCCGACAAAGGTCTCCATTACACTTTCGGCCTCACCTTTACGAAGAAGACCATGATCGATGAACATGCAAGTAAGCTTGTCCCCAATGGCTTTGTGGAGCAGAATCGCTACGACTGAAGAATCAACGCCGCCGCTCAAAGCACACAGCACGTTGTTGTCTCCAACCTGTTCACGAATATCCTTGATTGTATCTTCGATGAACGTACCCATCGTCCAGTTGCCTTCGCAGCCGCAGATCTCGTACAGGAAGTTACGAATCATCTCATTACCATGCACAGAGTGACGAACCTCTGGGTGGAACTGTACACCATACAGTCGGCGATCAGGGTTACTAAACCCAGCTATTGGAGCATGGTCAGTGAACGCATCGATCTGGAATCCTTCAGGAAGCTCCACCACGTGATCCCCGTGACTCATCCATACAGTCTGCTTGGATTCAAGACCCTTGGTGAGTGCGGAATGCTCTGCGAAGCTCACGTCAGCTTTCCCATATTCCCGCTTGGCCGCACGTTCGACTTTACCGTTCAATTGCTGAGCCATCAACTGCATGCCATAGCAAATCCCAAAGATCGGAACATTCAGGTTGAAAATCTCTGGATCTACATGCGGGGCATTCTCCGCATATACACTTGTAGGACCGCCTGAGAATACAATCCCCTTCGGTGAAAGCTCCCGCAGCCGCTCAACAGGTGTGTTGTAAGGAAGAAGTTCACTATACACACCCAGATCGCGAATCCTTCTAGCTATTAACTGGTTATATTGTCCTCCGAAGTCCAGAACGACAATCATTTCATTTGGCTTATTCATTTCCGAGCCTCCCTCAATTCATGGGTCTTATTATACGAAACGACAAAACAAATCGTCAAGGAAGATCGGGAAGAGATTCACCCCCGGCAAGCCCCCACCTGACGGCATTGCTCCAGAAAGGACTTTGTTGACATGCGGTCAAGATCACCCGCTCCATAATATAACGATTCCCATACGTGTAAAAAATGATTAAGATGGTCCCGCTGTGTCGGATCTAATCCAGGAATACGCTCGATATACTCCCTTCCTGTTACCCCCGCCGGCCGGGGGCCATATGTGCCGTATAGCTGCTTCCAAGCCTTGTCAGATGCTAGGAGCAGCTGATCCCGCTGAGGAAACCGGCGGTGTCCCGAACTTGAGGGCAGCTCTATCGTTCTGATCCATACAGAAATAGCCGGCCATAGGGCACGAACGATCAAATATATGGATCCAGCCAGGCATAGGGCGGCCACAGCTAGCAGCGGATGTGGTAACCAGTCTTCTATTTCCGAAATGACCACTAGAGCGGATCTCATACTGTAGAAAGCAGCATTCCCTAATTGATTAACCAGATTTCCATAGGAACTTGTATCCTTCACAATGAGCGAAGCAGGTGTTGCTGCTCCGGCCGATTCAAAGCCTGGTGTTGGATCAAAGGGCACCCACCCCACACCTGGAAAATACACCTCAACCCAGGAATGCGCATCCGAATACGAGACTGTGAATTGATGAGGATCTTCTTCGCTCTTCTGGCCGGAGGCGAATCCTTTGACCCATCTTGCCGGTATTCCTTGCGTCCTGAGAAGCACGGCCATGGCTGTGGAGAAATGGTCGCAATACCCGATTTTCTGGACAAATAGAAAGTTTGCCGTGAAATCCTGACCTGAAGGCAGAGATTTCGGATCAAGACTGTATTTATAGTTGTTTTTCAAATAAGACTGTACCGACTTCACAGCCTCATAACGGCTCCTGCTTCCTTTGGTCAGCTTATCCCCTAGATCCCTAACTTCCTTAGGAAGGGTATCAGGCAGTTCATTGTACATGCTCGAAATAGAGACAGGGTCCTCCCCCTTCGATCTGTTCAAGACATCGGGTGATTCTTTCTGTTCCCGTACGGTAATTTCATAGCCTAAGAGCTCATCTGGTGAATGGGATGATCCCGCACTGCTGGCATGTATGTTCTGACTCTCTGTATCATTGCTGTATTGAATCAAGCCGGAATCCGGAAAGGTCATTAAATTATGGAAAGGAAGATCCTGCTTCCCATTGGTAAGCCTGTTCACTTTCACCGGAATCCCGCCTCCGACTAAGACAACCCTGCCAGTCTGGGGTTCTTTGAAGGTAATGGACTGGATTAATTCTTCTCCTCCCGAACGTACAGATTCTTCTGAAGGGATACGTCCATCTAGAGAGAGCGGCGAAGTCTCCTGATCCTGCTGAGTCCAGCCACGACCTGTATAGGTGCTTTTGCTCTCCCCCCGATAATAGGTAGGATACGGCGATGTGGCTGTGAAAAACACTTTGTTATTAAGTGTTAAAGGACCCCCGAGATCACTATCATTATTACCGTAGCCCGATAAGTTATTATGCCCGCGAGTGGATGCCGCTAGTTCCGTCTGTGTCCAGGCCTCCATGCTGGCTACAGCTTGCTGAAGTGAGAGGGGCTTCGCAGGCTGAATGGGTAGACTTCCCACAATTGTTGCCACGCCAATAATTCCGCCCAGGACCGCCGTGATACCGGCCGCGAATCCTGCTGTCCGGAATCTCCCATTTGGAGGGCTGACAGCACCGGGTTCTTCATCACTGCTTTCCTCCTGAATATGGAGGGTATGCAGTACTGCCTGAAGCAATAAGCCAATCAGGACTGTGCGGACCAGCCCCCAGTAAGTATGAAGACCGAGGCCCAGCTCCAAGCTTAGTAAATAAATCACCGTTGCACAGAAGAACAGCAGAATACTTTGACGGCTCAGCGCGAGCATTTGGACTGAAACAACAAGAAGAGCCCAGCCTAACAACAAGACGAACATTCGCATCTCAGGGCTTAATGCTGCAATCCTTCCCGTGTTCAAAACTCCGGAAATATCCTCCATAAAGATGTGGATGCAATCCGAAATCCAGCCTATCCCCTCGGCCCCACCATACAGGTAGATCAAACCGCCTATGCACAGCAGGGGTGGAATGATTGTGAATATGGCAAAAGGTACACTCAGGCATCCCGCCACCAATAGCAGAATCGTCAGAACATGGAACAAATCCAGGGGTCTTTCACCATCAGGCCCGAGCAATCTAAGTAGCGGAGACAGCCATTCCCGAAATAGACCGAAGATAAACAGAGATAGTATCAGACGTTCTCCTAAGCTCTTGAAGGTGGGCACACCTGTAATTGAGGATAATCCATCCTTTCGCATTAAGATGACCTCCCCTTGGCAAGAAGTTCTGTATCCCGGTCAAGAACCGCCCCCGGCGAAAGATGAACCCCCGAGAGAAGCAGCTGATCTAATATTTCCGCCGATAGCTCGGGAGCACAAGTTTCATTACCGGTTATCATAATTTCCAGCAGGATTCCCCGAGCAGCGGCAGATGCAGCAGCAGCGGCAATCTCCGGAGTCAGCCTTCCAATAATGAAAGTAATGAACTTGTGACTGTGCTCTTGAATGGTCTCAATTAACAGGCTGGTTCCAGGGATACTCGTATCCAGGCTGGCAGCCGCGAGAACGTTCATCCCTTCCTCTCGCTCCGGCTCCCAGTCGAAGCTTCTTCCTCCTTCTGCACTGCCACAGATCAGATCAGCCTTTCTGCCAGCAGAGATCTCCGTCCGCAGCAAAGACGCCGCACAGGATACGGCGAGTTCAAATTCCTCGGCTAAGGGCGAATATGACCCAGGATCGGTCGCGAGCAGAATAATCCGCTCAGCCGGGCCGCCGGCTTCTGGCAACCGCGATAATAAGCCGGCGCGTCTGGATGAGGCTTTCCAGTGAATGCTTTTCCACGAATCGCCTGGTCTATATTCCCTGAGTAAATCCCCCTTCTCGCCTCTCGGTATCCCTTGCTGCTGAGATTCACCTTCCCCAAGTATTCCGATCTCTCCAGAAATACGCAGACTTGAGGTCCTGGGAATAACGGTCAGAGAGCCTTCGGCTTCAACCCAAAGTGTGCGTTCAAACCATCCAAAGAGATCCCCATAGATGATTCTCAGCTTCTCTGCCGTATATACGCCTCTGCGAAGCTCATTTACGGTTCCCCTGAGTACAACATGACGCCGGAATCCTGTAAACATAACAAATCCACTCGTTCTGCCGGCACGGACAGCCAGCGGATCGTGGACTTTAATCCATAGGGGAGGGATGCCTCCCTTGAATTCAATATGAAGGGAAAGCTCAGCACTCTCCCCCGCCTCCAAGCGGACTCTGGACCATTCACGCTTGACCATTGCCAGTCTTGGATTGCAGGCTTGGACAAGAGCTCCCTGCAGCATAATTAGCCCGATTGCCAAGAGAAGAAATACCACTGACGGTCCACCATATCCCGCATAAACAGTTACCAGAAGAGCTGAAGCAGCCGACGTCCAGAGCCATGGCACAATGGAGACTCTCATGACGAAGCCTTTGCGGAGCCAGATGACATAGGGACAGGGGTCTTGCTAAGCCATTCGTGGACCAATTCCTCACCCTTGAGCCCGGCCAGCTTACTTTCCGGGCTTAATACGATCCGGTGGGCGAGCACGGCAGCGGCTACCGCCTTCACATCATCCGGGATCACATACATCCGGCCTTGATAATAAGCATGAGCCTGGGCCGCTCCCATCCAGGCTAGTGTCCCACGCGGGCTGATCCCTAGAGAAGTCTTAGGATGCCGTCTGGACAAATCGGCTACTGAAACCAAATAGCGCTTAATAGAATCGTCTACTAGAACCGTTCGGACCATACGCTGCATTCCGGCCATTTCCTCAGCGAGCAGGACCGGCTTCATCTCTTCAACTAGAGAGCCGGCCTGATGACGACCGAGCATATCGACCTCCTGCTCAGGCTGGGGGTAACCCAGGGAAATCCGCATCAAGAAGCGATCCATCTGAGCTTCTGGAAGGCGGTAAGTTCCCTCGAACTGCAGCGGGTTCTGTGTAGCCAGCAGCAGAAAGGGCCTTGGCAGATTATAGGTTACCCCATCCACGGTAACTCTGCGCTCTTCCATGGCCTCCAGGAGTGCGGACTGCGTTCGAGGAGCCGCCCGGTTAATCTCATCGGCAAGGACGATATTCGAGAGCACAGGGCCTGGACGGAACTCAAAGTCCCCGGAATGAGGATGGTAGACAGCTACGCCTGTCACATCTGAAGGCATGACATCCGAAGTGAATTGAATGCGTCCGAAGGAACTTCCAAGGCTGGCAGCTATGGCACGGACAAGGGTCGTTTTCCCTACACCCGGGATATCTTCCAGAAGCACATGTCCACCCTGAAGCATAGCGATAATGATAAGCTCAATTTCATGTCTCTTGCCGATCACTATTTGATCCACCCGGCTCACAAGACGTTCAAGCAGATCCGTCGTCTGGCCATGGGACAGCGGGAAAGAATTTAACAAGTTCATAACCTCCATATCCGAAAGGAATCTAGTAAACAGTGTCACCAGTTTCCTCCGGAAATAGACATCGGAATGCTTATCGCTTCCTTCGTTCTACAAGGCTATGACCTTATAATTATCAGGACCGGCAGCAGCTTTAATAATAGGATGGCCGAGCAACTCAAGCAGGCTCCGTAGTGGAATCCAGATGGCATCATCTCTCGATGTGAGCGGAATTTGATAGATTGTGGGCATCTGGTCTCCCTTCCTGCGCAGCTCTACTCTATTGGAGTCCGTCCTTACCGTAAGTGTACGTGTCCCCCAGGACACCTGCGCCGACTGCTGTGTATTGCTCCATAACACCGTGGCGCCAAGACGTTCCAGCACTGCTCTAAGCGGCACCAGATAGTGTCCGGATGACAATTCATATTCCCCGCTCTTCATCTCGGTCTCTACCCCTCCGGCCTGCAATATAAGCGAAGCCGCATGCTTGAATAATGCAGCGTTAGGCGTTACGTGGGCGGTAATCCACTTCTCCGTAGGCTGGGCTCTTCCTTTATATACAGCACTGACGTGGACGGAAAATTGGACCGGCTTCACCTTGGAAGATAACGTGCCAAATTCGTATCCATGTGCTTTATAGTAAGAAATAATCTCGGGCAGTGCCTTCACGGTCTGCTCATGCCCTGCTCCATCATGCATAAGCACAACGACTTGGTCTTTCAGCTTCGCCTGCTTCACATTGCGGATAAGCTCAGATGCGGGTACTCCTTTCCGGGAGGAATCCCGGGTATCCACATCCCAGTCAAACACCGTATATCCGCCCTGATCCAGCAGCTTAAAGTAATTTTGATCGAAATGGCCGAAGGTTCCTCCTGGAGCCCGGATCAGATCTGGCCTTGAACCGGTGATGTTCCTGAGTATTTCCTCGGTTTGTTTTATTTGTCCCCAAAATTCGCTAAAATTGTGGTAAAGCTTCGTATATTCATGATCAAAGGTGTGATTGCCAATGACATGCCCACCATCCGCAATGCGGCGGATGACTTCCGGGTACCGCTGCGCTTGCTCTCCAAGTACGAAGAAAGTCCCCTTGATCTTGTTCTTGGATAAAATATCCAGCACCTGATCCGTCAGTTTGGTCGGTCCATCATCGAAAGTTAAATAAACCATTTTCTTACTCGTTGGCTTTTTATATGAGGCTGTTGTCACAGGAGCCGCTGGCGCTGCCACAGATATTCGCTGTGCGGAGCTTTGACTTGAGGACGAATTTGTATGAAACTCTTCCTGTGCGAAAACCGTAGATTTCATGGGAGGCTGAAGATCAAATCGGAGTATTCCAAAAATAAGCAGCACCAAGAGTGCAGGTACATATAAACGCTTCAATACGTGCAAAAATGTTCTGTACATTGAATAACCTCCATCGGTTTCTATGAAATGAAATAGCTTTTGATAGATTATATGGAGGTACATCTGGAAATAGACTATTGGTAGATAGAATAAAGTTCAGAACTTTGAATGCAGATCGGAGCTGGAGTGAGCATATGGATTTTCTTAAATATCTTGAAAGTATATTTGAGCAGCATGGTTATTTTGTTCTCTTTATTGGACTCGTTCTTGAATTTATCGCCCTGCCCTTTCCGGGTGAGACTACGATGGCCTATGCAGGTTATCTGTCCTACAAGGGAATGCTTCACTGGGAACTCCTGATCCTCCTTGCCTTTCTGGGGACAACGCTTGGAATCACGATTACCTACTGGATTGGGCGTAAGGCAGGCCTTCCATTTATCCATAAATATGGAAAATGGTTCTTCCTTCCCCCCAAAAAGCTGGAGGTTACCCGGTACTGGTTCGAAAAATATGGATATACGCTGATATTCATTGGATACTTCATCCCTGGTGTCCGCCATTTCACGGGATATTTCTCCGGCATTATTGCCCTGCCGTTCCGTAAATTCGCCATGTTCGCCTATTCCGGCGCGCTCTTCTGGACCGTTCTGTTCATTGGGATCGGGAAAATATTCGGTCCTCAGTGGAACAAGATGTTCCATCTGGCGGCTACCTACTCTGCTGCTGCGGCGATTGCCTTAGTAGGGATTATTATGATTATCGTTCTATTCCGCTACCGCAAGGCGATTAAAGGGATAACTGCAAGAGTCTTCAGCAAATCCAAGAATAAATCGAAAGCCTCCAAGATGGATTAGAGGCTGAAAATTCAAAAGAAGGGAAGACCGGCACGGACCGGTCTTCCCTTCTTTTGACTATGATTCACTTATAGCTTGAAGAACCTCATTCACATGTCCGCCGACTTTAACTTTACGCCATTCTTTAATAAGAACGCCCCGCTCATCAATCAGAAAAGTGGACCGCACGATGCCTTCAAATTCCCGGCCATACATCTTCTTCAGCTGCCATACTCCGAACAGACGGCTGACCTCCTTGTCTGTGTCCGCAAGCAGTGGAAATGGCAGTGCGTGTTTGTCCGCAAATTTCTGATGGGACTTCAAGTCATCCGCGCTGATCCCGATCACTACGGCACCCTTAGCTGCAAAATAGTCCGTGCTGTCTCGGAAGTCGCATGCCTGCTGTGTGCATGCCGGGGTTGAATCCTTAGGATAAAAGTAGATGACGACTTTCTTTCCCCGGAACTGACTAAGGCTTATATTCTCTCCGGAAGTGGTAGGTAGGGTGAAATCGGGTACACGCTGACCCAGATGAACCTGCTGCTGTTCTGACACTATAGTGAAGCCCCTCTCTGTCTTAACCTGTAGAAATTCAGGAAAATTGATTGTAATTATAAAAGAAATTATAATGTAAATACCGATTAGGCTAAAGAGCAACCATTGGTTCGAAGGGAAGAATGTGATGACTAAAAGGACAAAACGGACGATTATATGGTCCATTGCCGCTGTACTCGTTGCGGTTATTGCTTTTGCAACTTATTATTTTGTAGCCATTTATAATCAAGTGAACAACTTTCACAAGGTGGGAGAGAATTCTCCGTTCAGCCAGCTCTCGCCCACAGAAACCAAAGTGGCAGCTCCTCCAAAGTGGGAAGGCACCGAGCGTGTTAACATTCTCATGATGGGTGTGGATGCCCGTGGTCTGAAGAAAGGGGAGATCCCGCGTTCCGATACTATGCTCGTAGCTTCCATTGACCCGGTGCAGAAGAAGGGGTCTCTGTTCTCCATTATGCGTGACACTTACGTCGACATTGCGGGTCAAGACAAACAGGATCGGATCAACACAGCGATTACACATGGTCCTGAGTCGGCTATGAAGACGGCCTCGGATCTGCTCGGAATTCCGATACAATATTACGTCTATACCGACTTCCAAGGCTTCATTGCCCTGGTCGACGCGGTTGGTGGAGTTGACTTCAACGTAGAGAAAGACATGCATTATGTCAGTGCCGCTGATAAGCACGAATATGATATCGACCTGAAAAAAGGAATGCAGCACCTGGATGGGAAGACGGCTCTCCAGTATGTCCGTTTCCGCCACGATGCCATGTCTGATTTCACCCGGACAGAGCGCCAGCGGAACTTCCTCAAGGCCGTTGCCGATAAAATGAAATCCACAACCTCCATTATGAACCTGCCGGGCATTTTGGAGAAAATCAACCCTTACATTGACACTAATATGTCAGTTAATGATATGTGGAAGCTGGCTTCGGTCGGCTACGACAGTCAGATGAGCGGCAGCGAGCAAATTCCGCCCATGGATCTGCTGGAGGAGAAGAATACTTCGGCTGGTTCTGTTCTCGGAGTCAAAAACGAGAAGAAATTGAAAGAGTACGTTCAGAAAGTATTGAACGGAACTCTAGATACCGAAACACCTAAGTCCGGAACCGTCTCGAACAGCAACGACAATTCATCAAGCTCCACCACTTCTGAAGCTTCAAAATGATAGACTGGATGCTTCAGAGTCACAGCAGCTTAAGCGCTGCACAATAGAAAGGAAGTCCTAATAGTATGAACCGGAATCAATCAGAACATTTATATCAAGAAGCACTGAAACATATTGTTGGCGGCGTCAACAGCCCCTCCCGCTCGTTCAAAGCGGTGGGCGGCGGGGCGCCTGTTTTTATGAGTAAAGCCCAGGGGGCGCACTTCTGGGATGTGGACGGTAACAAGTACATCGATTACCTCGCTGCTTACGGGCCGATTATTACCGGCCACGCACATCCTCATATCACGGAAGCCATTACCCGCGCAGCGGCTAATGGGGTGCTGTATGGAACACCGACCGAGCTTGAAATCAAGCTGGCCAAGATGCTCAAGGAAGCCATCCCTTCCATGGACAAGGTCCGCTTCGTCAACTCAGGGACTGAAGCCGTAATGACAACCATCCGCGTAGCCCGGGCTTATACGAAGCGAAATAAGATTATCAAATTCGCAGGCTGTTATCATGGGCACTCCGATCTAGTGCTTGTGGCCGCGGGCTCCGGGCCTTCCACACTCGGGATTCCGGACAGCGCGGGAATTCCGACCAGCATCGCGCATGAGGTCATTACCGTACCGTTCAATAACACCGAAGCGCTACAAGAAGCTCTGGACAAATGGGGCGATGACGTCGCAGCCGTCATGGTAGAGCCCATCGTCGGCAACTTCGGCATGGTCATGCCGGAAGAAGGCTTCCTAAGCAGCCTCTGCCGGTTAGCGCGCGAGTACGGCGCCCTCGTCATCTATGACGAGGTTATCACCGCGTTCCGCTTCCATTACGGGTCCGCGCAGACCTACGCGGGCCTCGCGGACCATGAAGCCATCAAGCCGGATCTGACGGCGCTGGGCAAAATCATCGGCGGAGGCCTGCCGATCGGCGCCTACGGCGGCAGCAAGGAGATCATGGAGCAGGTTGCTCCGCTCGGACCAGCCTATCAGGCGGGTACGATGGCGGGCAACCCGGCCTCGATCTCGGCAGGCATCGCCTGCCTGGAGGTGCTGCAAGGCGCGGGCGTCTACGACGAGATGGAGCGCCTGGCTGTGCGGCTGACGGAAGGCCTTGGCGCTTCCGCCGCCCGCCACGGGGTGCCGCTTACCATCAACCGGATCCGCGGCGCCTTCTCGACCCACTTCTGCGACCATCCCGTAACGAATTATGACGAGGCCCAGAATACCGATGGCGAAATGTTCGCCGCCTTCTTCCGCCATATGCTGGACCAAGGCGTGAACCTGGCGCCTTCGAAGTATGAAGCGTGGTTCCTGACCACGGCTCATACGGACGCAGACATTGATTTTACACTGGAAGCCGCGGAGAATGCCTTCCGGAAGCTGAAAGCTTAGATCCATCATTACGTTCATAAGAGAGAACCCGCCGGCCTTTGAGGGCCTGCGGGTTCTTCTATATATCTACTATTCTATTGGTTTCTCCCGCTCCAGTTTCTCTAATATCATATCTGAGAGATTCACGGCTTCACTTTCACTAGAGTAACCAGGCCGCCCATCTCTCCACCTGACATATCCGACTCCCCATTCATCGTATGGTCCAGAATGTGGCAGTGGAAGGACCAGTTCCCCGGATTATCCGCACGGAACATCAAATCTACGGTTTCACCTGGTCCCAGCATCACGTTGTTCATTCTCTCTGGATTGGTTAACGGGCTGCCATTGCGGGCGACTACGTAGAAATCCATGCCATGCAGATGCATCGTATGAACCTCCATCGTGTCAATATTAATTAGACGAACCCGTGAGATTTCTCCCTGCCTCACTTCGATCGGAGGGGTATCCGGATAACTGCGGCCGTTGATCGTATAGTAATCCTCTTCCCCCTCCATCGTAGTATTGATATGAAAGCCGGACAGCAGCATCGTATAATCATGATCCGTCTTCGTATTGTCAGTCAGCGTGCCTCCGTTATCCGCGGCATTCACCGGCTGCTTCGGATCGATAATGAACGCTCCGTACATGCCCGAGCCGATCTGCTTCATATCATCGTAATGCGAATGATACATGAATGTCCCCGCATGGCTGGCCGTGAATTCATAGTTGAACGACTTGCCCGTTTGGACCGCGGGCTGGGTCAATCCAGGCACCCCATCCATTGCATTCGGCAAAAGCAGGCCATGCAGGTGCACCGTCGAAGGCTCGGGCAGATTGTTATTGAACACAATCCGCACCCGGTCCCCCTCGGTCACCCGGATCGTCGGACCCGGGGCCTGACCGTTAAAGGTCCAGGCCGTAGTTAGAACTCCTTGCAGCGGTGCCCAGTCATGCAGCCCTGCGGTCAAAGTAAATTCTTTGGTTCCGTCCGCTGTGATATGCGGCACCATCCCTACCCCGTTTAGGACATCCTCAACCTGCTTCTGCTCGGTTGTGAATTGATCAGCCGCAGCCTGAGTCATGAATTTAACCTGATGAACGCCTGCGTCATACGTATACTTCAGGCTCATAGCCTGAGCAAAGTCTTCAGCCAGAACATACACGCTGTTCTTCATCATCATGGGGTCTGCATCCACTTTGGCAGGCTGACCGTGAATATACAGTCCAATATGTCCCATCTGGGCATGGTGTCTCATCTCAGCACTGTCCAGCATGGTCGAAGGAACCTGTTCCTGTCCAATCAGCACAGCCTTATGTATGGCATCCCATTTCAATGGCAGGCCAAGCGCTTCAATTACATCCCGAAGGGGTACCCGGAGATCCGTAAGGTCATCATTCATATGAGCCTGTGCTGTGAGCATATGCCCGTTAACACTGATCCGAGTCCCTGCCTCACTGGCTTCCATTCCGCTCATGCTGGTTCCGCCGCTATCTGAGTGGGCGGAGACGGCGCCGCTTAAAAGGCTGGACACCATGGTTAAAAGCATCAGCGCAGCCTTGACCTTACCTAGCCGGGAAGTTTCTCCGGATCGTTTTGACATTTTGAATTTCTCCTCTGCTGCTTGCGTATTGCGTGAATAACTATTATTTAAGCTGTGCGAATTGCTGGAATACGGCTGCTGAGAAATAGACAGAGTCCTTCTTCATTACAGTCTTCAGCGGCAGCTTGATGGTCTGTCCATCCAATACAGCCGTCTGAGCATCCACACGAATAACAAGCTTGTGCTTGCCTTTAACCAATACAACCTCATGGGCTTTCGCATTCCACGTAAGGGAGATCCCCGCGGCTTTAGCAGCTTGACGGATACCGATCAGCCCTGTCGGCTGCACGCCGGGCTTGGAAGAATCGTGACCATTAGATGTGGAAGGGGCCTCTGGCTTGGCTGGTTCTTGTTCCGATGGTTCGGGCTTCGTCTCCTTAGCGACTGCGTCCAGCATTTGCTGCTCTGTAGGAACTCCAGAGATATAGCCCACAACCCCTGCAGATTTGTTATTAAAATTTTGGTTGATGTTGCTTTCCACCGCAGCCTTCAGGTTATCGGCAACAATCATCTCATCCCCTGGATGCTGGAAGTTACTCATCACGTAGTTAAAGCCGTTTAGGCCTTCTACAAATTGAAGCCCTGTCGCTTCCGCCCCAGCTGGTGTGCTCAGCACACGAGAGAGCTTGCCTGTATCAATGTTATAAGCCCATACATAGTTATTGGCATGCATTCCGCTGTCTTCACCAATGAATAGGGTTCTCAGGGACTCGGAGTAGGATAGGTTGTCCGGATTCGCCACCTTGTCATCAGCCGCCTTATTGCCCTTGGCATCCGGCTGAGCAAGATCCTCGCCCCAGACGAGACCCTTCATGAAGCTTGGAACATAGCTGCTGTCGATCGCAGCCTGATCACGGTCCTTTTGTCCTCCGCTAAGCGAAAGCTCATAGGTAACCCCGGAGGAAATTTTATTAACCTGGATATCATCGGCAGGATCCGTTCCCTTGGTATCCTTCTCCATGGCTTTCTCCACATAGGACATCGCAATATAAGTCTTCTTGTCCTTCGCGTTCACCGTCACGCCTTCCATTTTGTTAAATTCGGAAGTTGCACCCAGCAGAGCGCCATAACGACGGCTTTCCAGGAACGCTGCGGCCTGCTCCATGCCTGGTTTTACTTTCAAATATTCAACCTTACCCGATGGATAGGTCTTGATTGCTTTAAATCCGTCAGCTGCTTTGTCGGATGTCAGGAAGATATCGCTGAATTTCAGCCCTTTATCAATATAGGACTTCACTTCACTATCTGTAGCATGTCCAAGCTTAATCCACTGAAGATCAGCCGAACCGCCATTGTCTGCGCTCTTTTGGATCCATTTGGCCGCATACAGAGAACCGGAGGAAAGGTCTGCGACCTTGTCGGCAACATACAGGAACAGCATCGTATTCCCGCCATCATCTCCGAAGAAGACGGTTCTTTGGTCAGGCGCAACCTTACCCAGCTCATGGGAGAAACGGCCGGTACTGTAGTGTTTGGCTACCGAAGTGGAATTGTCTTTGTTCACCGTCACTTCTGTCAGATAGTTGTAGGCATACGGGTTCCCAGTCTTGGTCTGATCCTGATAGTAGCTCTGAACGAACGGATTCACATAAGTCTGCTTCGGATCGGCCTCGAACGCCCGTGCATCCGCCTCGTATTCTTCGCTGCCCAAATGCGTATTCCATGGAGTTAAGGAACCGTTACATGGAATCCAGAGGCCGTCTACACCTGAGAAATCCACTTTTGACAGTTTCACAGGGGTTAACTCGCCCGTCGTCTTGTTCTGGTCAATAATCGTATGGCTCATGCTGGCTGGAATAATTCCATATGCAGAGCTGCCAGCCTGATTATGGGTGATGTATTCATAATGAGTAATCAGAGACAGCGGATTGCCGCCCAAGCCAGTAGCGGGAGCGCCTTGAACCTGAAGCAGACTGTTGGAGTCCGGATCATCGGATACGTAAGGCTGTGGATTGTTTGGAACGCTCGTGTCCATAATGGGCTTTCCTGCGGAATCTACTGCAACTCCGGCGATGGTTCCTCCAATGGAATCCGTAGTTTTGAACAATTTGTTATAGGCTAGCGGGAAAGTCTTCTCGGTATTATCCGAATAGGTTACTTTGACGGAAGCTTTGGTATAGACCTGAGCCATTTGCTCCGCTGTAGCGGGGGCATCCATGCCTACAAATTCAACGGATCTCACGCTAACGGGAGCGGCCACCGGGCCTGCTGCTGCAGACACGGGAATGGAAGCTATGGGCAGAATCAAAGCCAGTCCAAGGACAGGCACCAAGCATTTAATAAATTTAGACTTAGAAGATTTCATTTCGTCACCCACTACCTTTCTAATAAAGATATTTAGTTACTAGCATAGACCTGATATGTTTGCTCCATATGAAGTCGAATCCAGTAATTGTAAAAAGAACGTAAAAAATAACCAACCAAGCTCTCTTGAGTCCAAGAGAACTTTAGCTGATTGTTAAGTTATTGAGTGGCCTATTGTATGTTACTGACCAGGCCCAGCGAGAGATGCTAACGCTTTCGTAGGGGAATAGCAGCGGGAACGTGTGGAAAATAATTCTATTACTTGGAACTTTCTTCTTGAGCCAAGCGTCTATACTGAATGAACTGATGAACGTTAAAAATCTATTCTACCCGGAGGTATCCTGTGAAATCATTCCGTAAAACCTTACTACTCTCAGCTGTCATTGCTGCTATGATTCTTCCTTCCTCTGCCCTCTTCGCGGCTGGGGATGTATCCTTAACTGACACTGTCGCCCGTCCCGACACGGCTGTGCAGATCTTGCAAAAGGATGGCTCAGCCGACCAAATCACGTTCAAGCAGGAAGGTATTCCCGTGTTCGCTTCCAATGCGCCCGAGACCTTGTTCGAAGGCAATCGGTCCGACGGCTCCAAGGTTGTTCAGGTCAATAATACCCTGTACCGTGACCGGATGAAGGGCAGCTTCCGCTTCTGGTCTGTCCATACGAATGCAACCAAGAAGCTGGTATCGTTCTATATGCATGTCAAAAATCCCGCCGCAAACCCAGTCAAGCTCTATATCAAACGCAAAGGATATTCTAGTGGAAGCTCAGCCGATCCGGTTACTAGCCTGAAGTCGGCTACCGAGCAGTTCCTGAATCAGTCCGCGGGTACTGGCGGAACCTATCTGGCTACAATTGCTCCGGGTAAATCTTATGTGCTGCCTTATTCCACCTCTATAGCCCCTTACCAAGTCATGAATTATATTGGGGATTTCCGTGCCGTCAATGTGAAGACAGGACAGAGTGAGACCGTTATTGTATCGGATATTGTTACGAATAATGGCAGCGCCAAGCTTGAGGACTATGCCGCAAGTCCTCGGATTGCCCAGACCAACTTTGACTTCAAAACCGGCGACGACTATCGTGGACTGCTGAAATATTCAGCCCGTAGGGTCGACCTAAAGGTCCAGCTTAAAGAAGACTCTCCAGCTAAATATATCAAGGTGAGCGACTCTGAGCCCCTTGCCTATTCCGGCGAGCAGGAGCGTCTGACTACGAGCTGGAATGTGCAAGGTGAGCCCCTGAAATCACCTGCTGAAGTGGTCGGGAAAAATAACAAACAGCGCGGTTCCTACTGGTTCACCGATCTCATCTATAATATCCAGATTCAGAATTCATCTGGTCAAGCAAATATCCATACCCTTTACGGGGCAGCTCCCCGCAGTGAATCAACCGGATATGTTCATTACCGGATCGACAATGGACCTGTGAAGTCCTATAGCTATGGGAACAAACAGACCCGGATCATCAGCAGTGCGTCATCGTTCACCTTAACTACAATGATCCAGCCCTTCCTGTCTGTTCCCCTGGGGCTCTATTTCATATCAGAATAGCAGCGAGACTACAGGGTAAGCTTAATATTCAATAACATGAAATAATTAAGGCATGAAGTAGCTCTGGTTCATAGCGGGTCCATATAAAAAAAATAAAGAGCCGTTCACCTAAAGGGACTGACCCCATAACGTGAACGGCTCTTATTTATAAGAAGGAATGCAATTCTACTTGCATCTAGCACAATTAAGGATTAATAAATACCACTTTTAGATGTGAGCTGTACTGCACATCCAGTCCAAGGCCTTGAGCAAGCAGTGCGAGCGGTACATAGGTCTTCGTCTCTTTGCCCACTTTGTTCAAGTAGGCTGGGGATGCTGTAGCCAAGCTCTTTCCGTCTACTTTGATCGTCTTGGAACCAACCGGAATGACAACCTTGCGGTTTCCGCTGCTGATTGTTGCACTGCTCGTGCGATTATCCCAGGCCGTAGCGGCACCTATAGCTGTAACAATATCCTTGATGGCTACAAAGGTCTGACCGTTCTTGACGACCGGCTTATAGGGACTGCTGATCTCTTTGCCCTTCACAATAATCGTAAGCGGCACATCACTGGACCGGGTAGTAGAGGGCTGCAGGTACTCTCCCCAGATTTCTTTGGCGAATACTTTGGCAATCACCTCGTAACCGAACTGATTAGGATGAATATCCTTCTCCATAATGTGGGTATAGGAGAGTTCACTACCCACAAACTCTTTAGCTACGTGGGCCACCTTGACTTTGGCGCCCTTGGCTGTGAATTCCGCTGCCAATGCGTCAACCGATGCGGTAAAAGCGTCCGCAACTTTCTCCAGTTGCTCATAAGCGGCAGCACCGGCAAGCTTAGGTACAGGCTGATATTGATCCGCGATCACAATCTGCGCGTTCGGATTCAGCTCCGTTAGATCACTTAATGTCTGGCTTACGTTAGTTTTATAATTTGCCAGCAGCTGGGCAACACTGGTATCCAGATTGCTGGAAGCTGCCCCGCCTTCAGCAGCGGCCCCCATCACCTGCGATACATCATTACCCCCAATAGTAATGGTAATTAGACTTGCTCCCTGCAGATCGGCTTTGGCCGCGGCGGTTCCTTGCCCGAACGAGGCTGACCTAGGGTCAACCAGAGCAGGCTGAATCTCATCGGGAGCCAAGGTTCGTCCTTCCTTAATGGCTTTAACATAGTGGCTTAGGCCCTCGGTCTTTAATCCGAGTATTCCATAGTTCACGGTCTGTGTACGTCCCCGGAACAGCCCCTGCTCCTGAAGCCGATCCACATACCCATAGGCCTTCGGGTTAGCCTGCGTGACCATAGCCGGCTCGAAGCCCGCAGTTATGGAATCCCCCAAGGCTACAATTTTGTAGCTGCCCGGGCTTGCAGTCTGTACCGTTCCGCCCGCCGCCGCGGCAGCAGAACCAGCTCCTGCAATCATTAGAATGAGCGACATTACGCCGCTCAGGATATGCTTTTTGTTAACTGCCCGTAAATTCAACAAATACACGCTCCCAGTTATTCCGATTTCTTATCTGTCTTCCTGGTCTTCTTCAAATAGTCATCATAACGCCCGTCGACTTCCTTGGCGAGACTGCGGTATTTGAGGGTCTCCTCCACAATGGGGTCAAGCTCTGTCTGAATGCGAATTTCATACTTGGGCGAGAGCCGTCTGCGCTCTTCCTCGTGGCGCTCCTCCTCACTAGGTTCAGCCTCCTCAGTAAGCAGCTCGCTTAGCTGACGTTCAAGTTCTTTGTCCTCACTCATCCTGGTAACCCCCTTTAGAGAATTATAATCCTGTAGCTCCAGCGTCTTCAATGACCTGCAGGAGTTCCTGATGAATAAGCCCATTGGTGGCCAGCATGTGGCGAACACCAAGGTGATAAGGATTCCCCTTCGTGTCTGTCACTTTACCACCGGACTCCTGCAACAGCAGCGTTCCCGCAGCAATATCCCATGAGTTAAGCCCAACCTCATAATAACCGCTCATCCGCCCAGCGGCCACATAAGCCAAATGGAGCGCTGCCGAGCCTATCGCACGCAGACTCCGTGTTCTTGTTGCCAAAGCTTCGATACCCTTCATATTAAGCGGCAGGGCAAAGTCCCGTTCAGGATTAAACCCGATGGCCATCACACTGCCCGCGAGATCCTTATCTCCCGACACCCTTGTCGGATTCCCATGCATATAAGCTCCTTTGCCTTTCTCAGCCACAAATAGTTCGTCACGTATAGGGTCGTAGATTACACCTACAATGACTTCTCCGTGATGAGCGAGTGCGATGGATACACAGAAGCCTGGAAATCCCTGCACGAAATTCGTAGTCCCATCAATGGGATCCACGATCCACAGGTATTCCGCATCTTCATACGCGGTAAGCGCCTCCGCAGAAGCCTCAGGGCCAGGCTGAATTCCTTCCTCACCCAAGAATTCATGATCCGGGAAGTGCGTCAGGATCAGCTTACGGATCATAAGCTCGGCTCCTTTGTCCACATCCGTAACAAGATCCTGCGGAGAAAGCTTCGTGTGGAGCTCCTTGTGATTACCGAGTCTAGTCTTGATCCACTCCCCGGTCTTGGCAGCAGCGTTGATCGCTACGGCTGTTGGGCTTTTACTGCTGACTGTATAAGGAACTTGGTCTTGATCATGGCTCTGGTTCACATTCCGGTTCAAATCATTCACTCTACTTTCTGTATTAATCTACTAAATTTTTCCTTTTTTTCTTTCACTCTATACGTTACTTGAACAAGGAGCAATTCGTCAACCGTATCCACACCAGAAAGATGCCTTTATTTAGCAAATGTGAACAAACATCCATTAATGGTCCGGATAAGCCATCCATACCATGAGGAACAAAAAGTCCGCTCCCGGGTCTTAACTTGTACATACCCGGTAACGAACCTTTTATTAACATATGCTTAAGCTCCGACGATATTATAACCGCCATCTACAAAGATAACTTCACCTGTAATGCCTCTGGACAAATGACTCAGAAGGAACATGGCTGTATCACCAACCTCTGCTGTTTCTGTTGTCTTGCGAAGCGGCGCTTTCTCTTCAACCTGCTTGAGGATGGAGTTGAAATCACTGATGCCCTTAGCAGCAAGGGTACGGATAGGCCCCGCAGAAATCGCATTAACGCGAATATTCTTCGGCCCGAGATCGTTAGCCAGGTAACGAACCGAAGCCTCGAGTCCCGCCTTGGCCACGCCCATGACATTGTAGTTGCGCATTACACGCTCTGAACCCATATATGTCATGGTCATAATGCTGCCGCCTTCTGTCATCAGCGGGGAGAGACGCTTGGCCACAGTCACCAGGGAGAACACGCTAATGTCATTCGCAAGTGCGAAGCCCTCACGGGACGTGTCCGCAAATTCACCTGCAAGATCTTCCGCTTTGGCAAAAGCAATGCTGTGCACAAGTCCGTGCAGTACGCCAAATTCATTCTTCAGCGTCTCTGCGAGTGTATCAATCTCTTCATCAACCGTAACATTGCACGGCAGGATTAGGGAACCCGGAATCGTCTCGGCCAGCTTGCGTACACGGCCCTCTACCCGTTCACTCTCATATGTAAATGCCAGGCGGGCTCCGTGAGCCGCCAAGCTCTGAGCGATAGCCCAAGCAATACTGCGGTCATTGGCTACACCCATAATAATAATATTCTTGCCTTCCAATAAATTGCTCATTAAATAAGTCCTCCTTCAGTCGCGTGTGACACGCATCTTACGTCCAACTTACCTTATTTCCCTGAAGTTTTCAAGGCTGGCCGCCCAGAGCTTAGGGCTTAATCTCCACAGAGGCCTCATTAATAATATGAACACCTTCGCCGGAATATAGCGCCAGCTTCTCCATTAAGTCAAACAACGCCCCATCCTTAAGCTTCGCCTCCAGCATCACGTCAAGCCTCTCCGTAACAGGCGCAATCCGGCGCAAGAATTCCAGCAGCGGGCCTGCCTCCACATGATCTGCATGGCTTCTTGCATCATGCTCACTCTTCGGGCTGGATGCATGAATCTTGGGAGGCAGAGGATTGCCTGGTTCTGAATCAGCCTGTGCGAACGGGGATTGCCATGTCTTCAGAATACGGGGCCACAGCTCCGCGGGATCATCGCCCTCGTTATTCACCCATTGATGATGAATATCAAGAACCATTGGAATGCCAAGCTGTTCACACAGCTCAAGAGTCTCAGGAGCATTGAAGGTCTTGTCGTCATTCTCAAAGGTCAGCCTCATCTTAAGCTTGTCCGGCAGCGCGCTCACATTCTGAACGAACCGTTCTGCCGCAGATTTCTTGTCTCCATAAGCTCCTCCCACATGGATGTTGTTCTTCGCCCTCGCATCCAGGCCCATGGCGTCCAGCATGCTCACATGATGCATCAGATCCCTGATCGAACTCTCCAGCACTTCTGGACGAGGTGTACTGAGAACAGTGAAATGGTCCGGGTGAAAAGACACCCTCATCTTCTCCTTCTTCACATAATCTCCTACAGCACGGAAATCGTCTCTAAGTGCAGCGAATGGATTCCAGTCCCTCAGCTCCCCATGAGTGGCAAGCGGGATCAGCTTGGAAGAGAAACGGTAGACCTGAATATGATAAGCGCGATTGTGCTTCAACAGCCGAAGTGTGTTATGAAGATTCTCAGCAGCCACATGCTCCAGTCTGCGAAGTGCCGCCTCCCGGTCAGCCAGCTGCCCGAAGCTCTTATAGGTCATGGTCTTGGACGGGGAAGCGTTCTTCACGACGGTGGACATGGCCACATAACCAAAACGGACAATCATTTATATACTCACCTGCATCTCTTCAATGATGAAAAAGAAACCGTTAATCCTCACAGGATTAACGGTCTTCTCTTGTGTTATTCCTCAATTCAGGAATAATCATTCATTATAAGATTACCCTTGATGTTCACCAAAAAACATCTCATACGCAAGTGCCGTCTGAATCCGCGATTCCTCTTCATTCAGAGGGCGGACAAGAGACATCTCCACCTCGGTTACTTCGTCTCCGTTAAAGTTAATCTCGGCGATACAGCCGAGAATCTTCACGATGGCAACAGCACGGTTGTCCGGCGTGTAGGCAATGACTTTCTGTCCGGTCGGGAACACCCGCAGGCCGGATTTAACCATTTTACCGCGTCCATATTCCAGCAGTTCGTACAGCTCCTGCTCGTTCTTGAACTTGCAGACGGAATTGAATTCAGTTTGGAATCCCATAATTAATTCACTCCGTTATTGAAATCTAAGTTTTGTCTCGTGTTAAATCGTTCCTGAGCCAGCTCGATCAGACGATCAAGCAGCGCTTCGTAGGATAAACCGGTCTCTCTCCAGAGCAGCGGATACATACTGAACGGAGTGAAGCCAGGCATTGTATTCACTTCATTAATAAGAAGGCTTCCGTCTGCCTTCAGGAAGAAGTCCGCACGGCATAGACCGCTGCCCTCAGTAGCCTTGAATGCCTTCACAGCGAGGTCGCGAATCCGGTCTGCTACCTCAGGATCCAGCTCAGCAGGAATGACCATCTGGGATTTGCCATCCAGATATTTGGCCTGATAGTCGTAATACTCGCTCGAAGATACAATCTCACCAGGAACGGAAGCTTCAGCTTCATCGTTGCCGAGTACTCCGACCTCGATCTCACGGGCTTCCACAAATTCCTCCACCACTACTTTGGTGTCATAACGAAGCGCATAAGCCACGGCTTTATTCAACTCTTCCTGATTGGAAGCTTTGGATATCCCTACACTTGAGCCCAGGTTAGCAGGCTTGACGAAGCATGGGTACCCAAGCTTCTCTTCAATCCCCTGAATAAGCGTATGCGTGTTACGCTCCCACTGCGCACCAGTGAAATAGCAGTATTTACACTGGTCGAGGCCAGCATCGGCGAACAGCTTCTTCATTACTGCTTTGTCCATTCCTGCCGCTGAAGATAAGACGCCGGCACCGACATAAGGAAGACCCGCCATCTCGAACAAGCCTTGTATTGTACCGTCTTCCCCGTAAGTGCCGTGAAGCAGCGGGAAGGCGACATCGACAGCAGCCTGGCCCGTAGCCAGCTTGCTGAACAGCTGCTGAATAGCATCGGATGTATTGCCTGCACCATTCTCGAGACGCAGGTCACCGAGCTCACCGTAAGGAGCCGATAACACACCTCCGACTCTCCATTCTCCCTGCTTCGTAATATAGAAAGGAAGCACCTCATATTTATCATAGTTAAAAGCATTCATCACAGCGAAGGCCGTTTGAAGCGACACTTCATGCTCGCCAGACTTACCGCCGTAGATCAGACCGACGGTTAACTTATCCTGTCCCATGGTTAACCTCTCTTCACTTAATTATGATCAGAACCGGTCTGCAAGATGGAAGAAGCGGTATACCGTATTCTTCGTCCAGGCGTAAGAGTCGCGGTAATCCCAATACCGGTGCTTGCTGTTCGTGGTATGGGCATTCACCAGCGGCGCTCCCCCGGCATCGAATGCGGTTACGATTGTGCTGTGCTCATAAGCGCCATTGCCATCCCAGTCATAGATAATTACATCGCCTAAATCCAACTGCTGCGGGCGGTCAACAACCTTGGCACCCAGCCCGCCTCCGCTTAGGTAGCGTTCCAGGCTGTTCGCAACAGACCAGCTGAAGCTCCAGGCTTCTTTTGCACCAACGTATCCCTTGTACCACCAGCCCGATTCTCTTTTTCCAGTATAGTTTATTGGGGCTCCGCCTGCAAAGAGGCTTTGAGAGATGAAGTTCGTGCAGTCTACCGCAAATTCCTGAAATTCCGGGTTGGCGCTGTTCCACCAGCGGTCGGCGTAGGCGGCGGCTTCAGCCCTATTATAAGCACTCCCCCTTCCCTGCCCTCCAAACCCTAGTACCTCACGATTCAAATAGGGACTAGCTAATGAACGGGGAATTTCAAGATCTGTATCCTCGGCAGTATAAGGGAGCCCCGTATGCGGATGCCTTTCGGCTACCTGAATGTCCACTCGAATAATAGACCAGTCTCCGTTCTCACGCTGGAGGGTCAGCCGCTCCACATCAATGCGCTCTTCCTTGTGGGTGACCCCTCCTTTCTCATAATAAATGGTCCGGTGAAGCTGAAGATCCACCTGAACTTCATCCTGGCGGTTCGTAAGTTCCCTGAGCAGCTTGGCCCTGGTCTCACTCCGCAGGGGAATGGCCCTTCTTCTATCGTACCACTCGGACAACGCCTCTCTTCTCTCTCCCCGCTGAATCAAATAATCCAGATCCGTGACGATCGTGGGTACAGCATTGGGACGGAAATCCACCTCATCCTTGTTCTGCTGGTGTATATAAGCGGATAATGCGCCTTTCCACTCTTCCGCCATGACTTCATGCCTCCTTCACAAATCCACATCAGAGAGGCCGTCCATGCCAAATAGGCCTTCCTCTGTTTCTTCATTTATATGAGCAGACAGCAGTCAGTATGTTTAGGCTGGATAAGCCGGATCTTCCCCTCTGAAAAACCGCTTAAAACGTGCTTTTAACCAATAAAAAATACTTTACTCACTTCAAAGTAAGCGGTATACTTAAATAAGATAATATTTTGAAATTATGTTTCACCTAATGAAACTAAGTCGAAAAAGCACGGCTGAATACCTCTACATTCGGATTCTCACTGCTTACTTCGCGCAATATTTTTAGGAGGTCAACTACATGTCCATTAAAGATCAGTACTCTGCAGCCCGCAGTCTTGACGTCAACGGCAAATCGTACCGTTACTATGATCTGCAGGCACTTGAAGATCAAGGGTTCGCCCATGTCTCCAAGCTTCCTTTCTCCATTAAAGTACTTCTTGAAGCTGCGGTCAGACAATTTGACGGCCGGGCTATCACGGAAGAGCATGTGAAACAAATTGCCGACTGGACCGAAGGTCAGGACAGCAACAAGGAAATTCCTTTCATTCCCGCACGTATCGTACTGCAGGACTTTACCGGCGTACCGGTGGTTGTCGATCTGGCGGCGATGCGCGATACCGTGAAGAAAGCTGGCGGCGATCCAAAACAGATCAACCCGCTTGTACCGGTTGACCTCGTTATTGACCACTCTGTCATGGTTGATGCTTTTGGTACTCCTGAAGCTCTTGAATATAACATGAACGTAGAGTTCGAACGTAATGAAGAACGTTACCGTTTCCTTCGCTGGGCTCAGACCGCGTTCAACAACTTCCGCGCTGTTCCTCCGGCTACAGGTATCGTTCACCAGGTTAACCTGGAGTACCTCGCTTCCGTGGCAGCTACGAAGACAATTGACGGGGAGACTGTTGTATTCCCGGATTCCCTCGTAGGTACGGATTCCCATACCACCATGATTAATGGTCTTGGTGTGGTAGGCTGGGGTGTCGGCGGTATTGAAGCCGAAGCTGGTATGCTTGGTCAACCCCTGTATTTCGTAGCTCCTGAGGTTATCGGCTTCAAGCTTACAGGCAGCCTTACTGAAGGTGCAACGGCAACCGACCTTGCCCTGACCGTTACTGAAATGCTTCGTAAAAAAGGCGTAGTTGGTAAATTCGTAGAGTTCTACGGACCAGGCCTTGCCAATATCAGCCTTGCTGACCGCGCAACTGTAGCTAACATGGCTCCAGAATACGGCGCTACAATCGGTTACTTCCCGGTTGATGACGAGACCCTGAACTACCTCCGCAGCACAGGCCGTCCAGACGAGCAAGTGGCTCTGGTTGAAGCCTACTACAAGGCTCAAGGTATGTTCCGTACCAGCGAAACTGAAGATCCACAGTTCACGGATCTGATTGAGCTTGACCTTGCTTCTGTGGTACCGAGCCTTGCAGGTCCTAAGCGTCCTCAAGACCGCATCGAACTGACAGATATGAAGAAGAACTTTAACGATATTATTCGTACTCCTGTGGAAAAAGGCGGTTACGGCCTCAGCGATGAGAAGATCGCCAAGACCGTTGACGTGAAGCATCCGGATGGACGCGAAACGAAGCTTGGTACAGGCGCGGTTGTCATCGCTGCGATTACGAGCTGTACGAATACTTCCAACCCTAGCGTTATGCTGGGTGCAGGCTTGCTCGCGAAGAAAGCCGTAGAACGCGGTCTGACTAAGCCAGCTTATGTGAAAAGCAGCTTGACTCCTGGTTCCCTCGTGGTAACAGAATACCTTCAGAAGGCGGGTCTGATCGACTCCCTGGAGCAGCTTGGCTTCCATGTTGCCGGCTACGGCTGTGCTACATGTATCGGTAACTCCGGTCCGCTTCCGGATGAAGTCAGCGCGGCTATTGCAGACAATGATCTGACTGTAGCGGCTGTAATCTCCGGTAACCGTAACTTTGAGGGCCGTGTTCATGCTCAGGTCAAAGCCAACTACCTGGCTTCACCTCCGCTCGTTGTGGCTTACGCTCTTGCGGGAACCGTGAACATTGACCTGCAGAACGATCCGCTGGGTCATGACCAGGAAGGTAACCCGGTCTACCTGAAGGACATCTGGCCAACATCGCAAGAAATCAAAGATGCGATCGGCTTATCCGTCAGCCCTGCCATGTTCCGAAGCAAATACGAGAACGTATTTACACAGAACGAACGCTGGAATTCCATTCCTGTACCGCAAGGCGAACTGTATGAGTGGGACGAGAAATCCACTTATATCGCGAACCCTCCGTTCTTCGAGAAGCTTGCAGACGGTCTGCAGGATATTGAAGAAATCCGCGGCGCGCGTGTACTTGCCCTGCTTGGCGATTCCGTTACAACGGACCATATCTCTCCAGCAGGTAACATTACACCTACCAGCCCGGCTGGATTGTACCTTAACGATCACGGCGTAGCCCGCAAGGACTTCAACTCCTACGGTTCCCGCCGCGGTCATCATGAAGTCATGATGCGTGGTACGTTTGCGAACATTCGTATCCGTAACCAAGTCGCTCCAGGGACCGAAGGCGGCGTGACCAAGTACCTTCCAACCGATGAGATCATGTCCATTTATGATGCTTCGATGAACTATCAAAGCAATGGTACCAATCTTGTCGTTCTCGCAGGTAAAGAGTACGGTACAGGAAGCTCCCGTGACTGGGCAGCCAAAGGTACCTTCCTTCTAGGTGTCAAAGCGGTTATCGCTGAGAGCTTTGAGCGTATTCACCGCAGCAACCTGGTCGGCATGGGCGTCCTTCCGCTTCAATTCCAGGAAGGCAATAGCTGGAAGACGCTCGGTATCGATGGAACAGAGACGTTCGATATTCTGGGCATTAACAATGAAGTTAAGCCAGGACAGACTTTGACTGTGGTCGCTACACGCACGGATGGAACTCAGTTCGAGTTCACGGTAGTTGCCCGTCTGGACAGCATGGTTGATGTAGATTACTACCATAACGGCGGTATCCTGCAAACTGTACTTCGCCAGATGATCAAAGAATCTGCAGCGAACTAAGAATAACTAAGAATATTAAAGAAAGAGCTTGTAACTCGGGAATTAAATCCCTGGGTTGCAGGCTTTTTTCTTTCGCTTTCTTACAGAACTATGCAACTATGTCTTTTCGGTAAGCGTCAAATATGTATATTACTGGAAGGGATTTGATCATTCATATGTCAAAATTACTAAATCGGTTGTACCGGGTAAGCTTATCACTCGCTCTGACAGCCGGAAGTCTGGCAGCTCTCAGCAGCCCCGTCTCAGCAGCGTCGTCTTCCTCTAACAAGACGATCAAACTTGAATTTAACGGATCAATAGTAGAGTCCGATAAGGCTCCTTTCTTAGATTCCAGAGGAAGAGTATATGTGCCTCTTCGCCTGGTATCGGATATGCTTAAGACTGTTGTGATCTGGAATGAAGCAGCCAAGGAAGTGTCTATTTATGCACCAAGGCATACCGTACAATTGAAGCCTGGCAGCCAGTCCGCAAGACTTAATGGACAAGCTACCCAGCTAACAGCTCCAACCATTATGAGGAATGGCTCAGTCTATGTTCCGCTTCGATTCATTGCTCAGTCCCTGGGAGCCCAGGTGGGCTGGACAGGATCAAAACGAAAGGCGTCCATTTCATACCCAGAAATATATAACGTGGAGATGGGACGTTCCCCTGATAACACTGCAAATGCCTTTTGGTTTAACAAATCGACCGGCCAGCTCTATCAATACACGTCAGGTTCCAAGGCTGCTATACTTACAAGCAAGATAGACTTCAAGAAACACTCTGTTGATATTGTTGACGTTAGAGTCGATACCCTGCAGACTGGAGAGTTTGTTGTTACCGTGTCGGACAATTATGGCGATCCAATGGTGCATACCATTCACACAGCTCTATATATCAAAGATAATAAAGTGCTAGAGCAGTCATCTGTAGAATACCTCCAGCGTGATAGTGTCAACATTTCCAGCTTCAAGGACCACCCGATCTTAACAGATGGAAAACAGCTTCAAATGCTTAATCCCAAGGATGGGTCTTTAGAAAAAGAATACGATCTAGTGAAGCTTGGCGGATATAATGAGCTCTACAGCGTGGAAGGCATGGGCGATGATTACCTGCTTATTAGACCTAACAAGACTGGAATGCTCACTCTTGTTAACCCTGATACAGGCAAGAAGAAAGTGCTTAATGAGCTTCTGGACAAGGAAGATCAGGAATTTTTCAATACGATTGACCTTCCCTATTTCGGAGATTGGCTCATCGTAAAAGGGGAGCAAGATGGGATCATTGATCTCGAGTACCGCAGCTTTTTCGATAATAAGACGCATAAACTGAGCGTCAAAGCGAAGGATTGGCTGTAAGCACTGTGGACGGTTCTGTCCATGTGTTCAAAATCGTAAATGTCAAATGAGCAGCGAATCCCCTGTTATGGGAGGATCGCTGCTCTTGGATTGTGGTCATTTTGTGGCTTGTAGAGTTATTTTTCGCTTACTAGCGTAGAGGACGAAACGATTGTGGAAAAGCGAAGCGGTCGCCTTTGTGTCCGGATTTTTACCGCTAAGAGGAAAGAGAAAATCTGGACACAACAGCGATTGGAACAATGGTCCGTTCTCGCAGCGCCCATCTAAGCGATGGTGTGGAATCTAGTTTTAAAAAAAGCTGCCCCAGCCAAGTGAATTTTCGCCTGAAACAACTTCTTCTATCTACTCATCCTGGAACAGATTCGTAGACAGATAACGTTCTCCCGTATCCGGGAGGACAACCACGATTGTCTTGTCCTTGTTCTCCGGACGGGCGGCAAGTACTGTTGCTGCATGAG
The DNA here is from genome assembly GCF_050995535.1 of Paenibacillus sp. SN-8-1. Classification (NCBI taxonomy): domain Bacteria; kingdom Bacillati; phylum Bacillota; class Bacilli; order Caryophanales; family Paenibacillaceae; genus Paenibacillus; species Paenibacillus sp. SN-8-1. The sequence goes on along the minus strand of NZ_CP194782.1, from coordinate 702,056 downwards.
CTGCGGCGCCCGAGGATATTCCAACCAGCAGCCCTTCTGTACGGGCAAGTCTGCGGGACGTCTCGAAGGCATCCTCATTCTTGACTCTAATAACCTCATCTACCACTTTTACATTATAGTTATCAGGCACAAAGCCTGCACCGATCCCCTGAATTTGATGGGCCCCCCGCTTGCCTCCGGATAACACCGGAGAATCAAACGGCTCCACAGCAACAATGTGCACCTTCGGATTATACTGCTTGAGCACTTCACCTACTCCGCTAATCGTTCCGCCGGTTCCTACTCCCGCTACAAAAATGTCTACCTCTCCGTCGGTATCCCGCCAAATCTCTTCAGCTGTCGTCGTCTTATGTATATTGGGGTTAGCAGGGTTGTTGAACTGCTGGGGAATGTACGCATTCGGAATTTCGGCTGCCAGCTCTTCAGCCTTGCGAATGGCGCCTGCCATTCCCTCACTAGCTGGGGTTAATACAATTTCAGCTCCGTAAGCCTGCATCAGCTTGCGGCGTTCAATACTAAAGGTCTCCGGGAGCGTAATCATCAGCTTATAACCGAGCGCAGCGGCCGCAAAGGCAAGCCCGATTCCCATATTTCCACTAGTTGGTTCCACAATTACCGCGTCTTTGTGAAGCAGGCCCTGCTCTTCCGCGCTCTTAATCAGCGCAAATCCGGTACGGTCCTTCACACTCCCCGCAGGGTTGAAATATTCCAGCTTGGTCAGAATGCGAGCGTGAATCCCTTTGTCCTCTGCATAATTACTGAGTTCAAGCAAGGGTGTATTCCCAATGAGCTCCGTTAAATTCTTCGCAATTTTCGGCATATGTACATCCCTTTCACACAAAATAGTGTTTTTCCAATTCATTTAATCGGATTTGTAACTACTTCCCTCTAATATACGGGATGATTCGTTAATACTCAAATGGAGGTACCTATTTACAATTTGAATTCTATCTGTTATATTTCAAATATAACAGATAGAAGAGAGGCCTCACTCATGATTATCGAACTTGATATGCAATCTGATGTCCCTATTTACACCCAGCTAATCAATCAGATTATAGAAGGCATCGCGAGCGGGCGCCTAGAGCCGGGAGACGCGCTACCTTCAGTTAGAAGTATGGCGTCTGATATTGGAATAAACCTCCACACGGTGAACAAAGCTTATACTCTGCTCAAACAGGAAGGCTTCATTCTGGTCCATCGTCAGAAGGGGGTCGTCATCAATCCGGAAGGCATGCCGCCGATCACGGAGGAATATGTTCAGCAGCAGCAAAGGCAGCTCAGATCCATAATTGCCGAAGCGATCTGCAGAGGAATGACGAAGGAGCAGCTTCTAACTATTGCAGGACATATTTATGATGAACTCAAACCTACAGAGCATGAAAGGGGTATCTAACCATGTATTGGCTCTCAGCCTTAATCCTGATTATTATGTTCGCGGCGATCTCTGCCGCTCTAATTGCGACTCCCTATCTCACCAGAAGGACGGTAAGCTTTGGTATCTCCGTGTCTGAGGAGATGTATTACAGTGAGCCTGTTCGCCGGATGCGCAGATCTTATGCCTGGGTAACTGGAATCATTCATTTCCTGTTATTTCTGGCGATGGCTGCAGCTCTGTTCACCATGAATGAGCAAGTCCTGCGTTACGCGCTTCCCGCCTACTTGGTCATTCTCATTGCTAGTATTATTTTAATCCAAGGGTTCTTCTATATAAGAATGAAACGCTATAAAGCCGCTCAGCCAGCGGTACCTCATACCAGGGAACGACTGGTCATCGATACAAGCTTTCGCCAGCAAAGACTAGTCTACTCGAACACATGGTTTCTCATCCATCTTGTTATCATCGTAGTAAGCTTTCTTCTGACATGGATGTATTACGATCAAGCACCGGATTCCATTGCGATGCAATACAGCTTGACCGGAGAGGTGATCAGATCCGCAGACAAGTCGTATTCGTCCATGTTCTTCCCGAACATCATGCAGGTCATCATGCTGCTCCTATTCTATACGGTGAATCGCAGTATTCATAAGAGCAAACAGCAGCTTGATCCTAGAAAAGCAGAAGCATCTGCCCAGCAAAATATTATTTTCCGGCGTAAATGGTCCATGTTCACGCTTATGACAGGTCTTCTCATGATCCTCCTATTCTCGTTAATGCAGCTTAGCATGTTCCACCAGATTAGCCCGGAGGTGCTGATGCCCTTAACATTGACTATTCCAGTCGTTATCGTTATCTCAGCCCTTATTATGTCTATTCAGACCGGACAGGGCGGCAGCCGGATCGGCCGTTCTTCGGATATTTCGAGTGCTGAAGCCGTAAATGACGATGCCTATTGGAAGCTTGGCAACATGTACTATAACCCGAAGGACCCTTCCCTTTTTGTAGAGAAAAGAATGGGCATTGGCTGGACTCTGAACATGGCAAGGCCGCTTGCTTGGTTGATCTTATTAGCTCCATTTGTGATTATTATACTTGTCATCAGCTTTCTGGCCCCCTAGGTCAGTATTCACTCATATATTACTTAATTTATAGGAGGCAACCATGATGTCGAAAAGTACACGCATCAAAATACTGCATACCGCAGTAGCAGCATCTATTGCACTTAGTCTCTCCCTTCCCGCTTCCGCGGGTGCAGCGGCCAAGAGCTCTTCATCCATAGCTCCCGTAAGGGATACCGCGGTTAGGATCGGGGCAGCAGTAACATGGAATCAAAAGACCCAAACCGTAACCCTTACAAAAAAGAGCATAACTCTTGTTATGACAGCCGGGAAGAAGACCGCAAAATTAAACGGCAAACCCGTTACACTCTCCGATACATTACGGGTTGTTCGGAACCAGGCCCTGATCTCGCCGGATGCGGTTACCAAATGGTTCACAGACAGCCCTGTGGTCACAGCTCCCCCTGCAGAAGCTGGCCTTCCGGGGGACTCGTTTATTGAGGCTCTAAGATCAGGTGACTCTGCGCAGGCCCAGAAGCTGATGAGCCCGGCTTTCCAATTATCCATAACCGGTCCCCAGCTCCAAGGTCTGTGGAAAGGGTATGCTCAGGTCTATGGGACTCCAACTACTCAGCTGTCAAGAACGGTAACTCCCAATAGCGTGCATACGAATATCACCTATTCTTTCAAGACGGCTGGAGCTCCGCTTAACTACACGCTGCGTCTGAACAAAGAAGGAAAGGTAGATGATCTGTTCATTGGACCTGCAAGTATGGCAGCCTATACAAATCCATCTTACGTTAATCCTTCTTCCTATACAGAAGAGGAAGTTACGATTGGGGAAGGTGTCTTCGCTCTGCCTGGCGTATTGACCAAGCCTGTGTCCGGTGGACCTGCTCCGGTGGTTGTGCTTGTCCACGGTTCGGGACCTAATGACAGAGATTCTACTATCGGCGGCTCGAAGCCATTTCGGGATCTGGCTAACGGTCTGGCCAGCCAGGGAATTGCTGTTCTACGCTATGATAAAATTTCCTATGAGCATACATTCAAGTCCGCAGCTAATCCGAGAGCTACGATCAAACAGGAGACTGTGGATGACGCCATCTCGGCCGTCCGCTTCCTCAGCACACGCAAAGATATTGACCGCTCCCATATCTTCGTTGCGGGTCACAGCCAAGGCGGCTTCGCCCTTCCACTTATTTTGAATGCCGATAAGGACGAACGCAATATCAAAGGCTCCATCATGCTTGCCGGTCCAAGCAGTTCCTTCATCGATGTGGCTCTGGAGCAGCAGCAAGAGCTCATCAATCGTGTGAAAAGCTTGGGCGGAGACCCTGCCCCTTATGAGAAGAATGCTGAGGTATGGACGGCGGTAGCCAAGCTGCTCAATGATCCGCAGTATTCCCCGGATCATCTGCCAAGCAGCTTCCCGGTGGGTTCAGCTTATTGGTGGTACACCCTCAAGGATTACAAACCAGTAGATGTGGCCAAGACCCAGACGGGACCTCTTCTTATTCTTGCGGGCGAGAATGACTGGCAGGTACCTATGGATCAATTTAGCACCTGGAAGAGCGAGCTGAAGAACCGGACGGATGTAGAATTCAAATCTTATCCGAAGGTCAATCATCTGCTCAGTGAATATGAAGGTGTATCGACTGGTGCCGAATACGCTCAAACAGCCCATGTGGCTGAATCAATGGTCAATGACATTACGGCTTGGGTGAAGAATATCTCGAAGAACTAAGTACTAATGAACAGAAAGAACCAAGGCCAACCTCAATAGGTTGGCCTTGGTTCTTTATAAACATGCATTTAGAAAATGTTATTATTCCACTTTCAACTGACGAAGTCTTACAAGCATAATCAGCGTTGCTGTAAATACATAAGAGACCAGAATAATGTTAAGCATGGGGATATAAGGGTTCATATTTACCACTAAAGGAGCAATTTCTCTTAAAGCGCCTACTGTGGCGATGGAGTAACAATATAATCCAATCCATTTAAAAACTCGGTTCAATACCATTCCCGGAGTAATGTCCCTGCGGCCTTTGGTCACAAGGCTGTACAGCTTGCCGCGGCTCACAGAGAATCCGGCAACCAGTACAATGCTCCAAAAGAGTAACCATAGGATCAACAATTCTCCCCCTCTCTAAACGTGGAGTAATTATCCAATGCACGGTGCATTTCTCAATAAAAGACCCTCTCCGTAGTTAACCGGATACAGGTCTCTTAAGTTTTCCTCATTTGCGACTGATCAATTCATCATCATGCCCATTTCCCGTGCAGCCTGTACAAGGACAGGTCCGAACTCGACCAAGGTCTGCGGAGACAAGCGGCTGACCGGACCAGAGACGGACAATGCCGCAACAGCTTGGCCCGCATGATTGAAGATCGGAGCCGAGACGGCGGCGGCTCCAGGCTCGCGTTCCTCATAACTGGTAGCAAAGCCTTTGCTGCGGATCTCCTCCATCTGGCGGATGTAGTCCTCTTTGTCCACCGAAGCAGGCCAGTCCGGACTGTTTAACACGGCCTGCAGCGTTCCCGGATCCGCAAAAGCTACAAGCACCTTGCTGGAGGCTCCCACGTAGAGCGGAAGCCGGGCTCCGACCGTAGCCACTCTGCGTATAGCCTGGTTGCTCTGAACTGCTTGGATGCGCAGACGCTCCATACCGTCCAGAAGATACAGACTCACTGTCTCGCCAAGCCGGTCACGAAGCTGCTCCAACTGAGGCAGCAGCAATACAGCAGGGTTATCGCTATGGGACAGATGTGCCGATAGCTCCCATATTCTCAGCCCAAGACGGTACTTCTCCGTAGCGGCATCCCGAATGACAAATCCCTTCTCTTCCAGTGTAGCCATTAGGCGGTGAACCGTGCTTTTGTGAAGCCCGATCTGGCTGGAAATTTCCGTAAGTCCCAGATCTTCAGCTTTGGTAAAACACATTAATATATCCAGTGCCCTTTCCACGGCACGTACGGTTAATTTCCGGTCTTCCATTTCCGAAAGCCCCTCCCCAATGTTTCACTCTATGAAACCCAGTTACATAAAGTATATCCCAAACTATGACGTTCCGTCTACAGCTCATTCCTATTCCTTCAATAAAGGCCCACATTTTTCCCGGCATTGACTTTACCCATTCCCCGTCATACGATAATCTATAAAATCATGCTGATTTAATAGCCCCTCATCGGGTAATCACCATAGATAATGTTCTTAAGGAGGGAACGCATGAACCCGACTACAACTACAACGCGGAGCGATGCTTCCCTGTCCTCCGGTGTGACCGGAGGCTCTCAGACACCGCCGCTCCTGCGGGCCCGCTTCATCAAATTCAAGCATGTACTGGTCGCTCTGGTACTGTCCATTATATTTTTCTTGATTTTCTGCTTTGTTGCACTGCATGGATATATTGCATGGGTACTCTCAAATCCTACCGTTGCACCTTTATATTCCAATCCTCTAATGGCCAAGGGGATGAAGTACGAGGATGTATCCTTTCCGGCTATTGACGGAAGCCGCTCTATGCAGGGCTGGTACATTCCCGCCACTAATTCCAAGAAGACGATTGTATTCAGTCATGGCTATGGCGCCAACCGGGAAGAGAGCTGGATTCCTATGTACGATCTTGCTCATTACGCACATCGGCTGAATTTCAATGTCATTATGTTCGACTATGGATTTGCCGCCCAGAACAGCAAAGAGGTGGCCACCGGGGGCAAGAAGGAGACCAAGCAGCTGCTCGGGGCCATTCAGCTCGCCAAACACCGTGGTGCCAAGGAGATTGTCGTATGGGGATTCTCCATGGGAGCAGGTACCGCGCTGCAGGCAGGCCTCGTCAGCAAAGATATCGACGCCATGATTCTGGACAGTACATTCCTGCTTGAACCTGACACGTTGTATCATAACATTCGTCAAAAAATGAACCTGCCGCAGCATCCGTCCATTGAAATTCTTGAACTGCTTCTCCCCATACAGAACGGTACAAGTCTGCGTCAAATTCCTTATCAGGAAGTCAAGAAGAAGGACTATCCCTTCCCGATCCTGTTCATTCACGGTACAGAAGATGAGAAGGCACCTTATCCGATCGCCGAGAAGCTTGCTTCCAATCAGACGAATAAGATATCCAGTGTCTGGATCGTGGATAAAGCCCATCATGAGCTCATCTTCCGTGAGCATCCGAGAGAATATTTGCGCCGCGTCTCTACTTTTCTTGGACAGACGCAGGCTTATCTGAAGGAAAAACAAGAATAAATAAGGCCCGAAACGGGTAGCATAGGCCAAACTCTCTTCCGCATACCTTCATTATTGAGGTTATTTTTGGAGGAGGTACGCTTGATATGCTCTACGTTTACGGGCCTTATCTGCCTGTTCGTATCTTGGAAGAAATCAGGTTCTGGAAGCAGCAGGAGAGAGAACATACCGATGTAATTAAAGCCATTGTACCTACGCTGGAACAGCCATATGTCAAGCTGCTGGATGACTGGTCCAAAGTATTCGAAGAAACCGAAAAGGCAGCCAACGACTTGCTTCAGCATACTATCCATGTTCAGCAGGATCATCTGCATCCCGAGCTTCTGAAGCAGATTGAGCGGCTGCTGGATGCTTCCTTCCGCCAATCGCGCGAATGGGTTCGCCAGCTCTATATTCTTCTGGATCAAAGCGCTGCTGTAAAGGCTATTCCTTTAGCCAACGCCGTTATCCTTCATATCATTCGGGAATCCGAGTATTTCCTCGGGGTGCTTGAGACACTTAACAGACCGGGCGTTATCGAAGATGCCGTGCATCATCCACCGCATATTCTGGACCCTTATCAGCAGGAGATCGAATATGCCCGTGGAGAGGCGGCCTCTGAAGGAACGGCACCCGAGCCAAATTCAGGCACAGGCGCTCCTGAGAACCATGCCGAACTTATCTCTGGGGCCTCCAAGAATGATGCCCCTATTGCCGCTGGCATACAGGACCAGCCTGTTCCGATAGGAGGCCACAAGCTGCCGCCTCTTCCCTATCCGTACAACGCCCTTGAGCCCCATATTGATGAGACAACGATGCGCATTCATCATGACAAGCATCATCAGAGCTATGTAGACAACCTGAATAAGGCGGAGAAGAAGCTGGAGGAGGCTCGCAGAACTGGCAACTTTGACCTGGTTAAGCACTGGGAGCGGGAACTGGCCTTCAACGGAGCCGGACATTATCTGCATACGATTTATTGGTCAACCATGAATCCGAAAGGCGGTGGCCGGCCAGAAGGACCCCTCGCTGACCAGATTCGGAGAGATTTCGGTAGCTATGAAGCCTTCCAGAAGCAATTCACCAAAGCGGCCGAAGAGGTAGAAGGCGGAGGATGGACCATTCTGGTCTGGAGTCCGAGAAGCCACCGGCTGGAGATTCTGCAAGCCGAGAAGCATCAGAACCTGTCTCAGTGGGATGTAGTTCCCCTGCTTCCCATTGATGTGTGGGAACACTCCTATTACCTTAAACATCAGAATGAGCGCAAGAAATACATTGCCGATTGGTGGAAAGTCGTATACTGGCCCGAAGTTGCTGCCCGCTATAACGAAGCCCGCAAGCTGAAATGGCAGCCGTTCTAAGCAAGGATTCCCGGTTATTCACACGAATAAAAGGAGCATGTCCAAGGCAGAATTCACTGCTTGGCATGCTCCTCTTAACTATCTTAATATACGCTACTGTATCCTAGGACTTAATCAAGGACAAGAACTCGGCGCGGGATGCCGCGTCGCTGCGGAATGTTCCGCGTACTGCAGACGTCACCGTCTTGCTTCCCGGCTTCCTCACACCCCGCGCGCACATGCACAGGTGCTCACCTTCGACAACGACCATAACCCCTTGAGGGCTAAGAACCTCGTCCATAATATCCGCTATTTGTGAAGTAATACGCTCTTGAACCTGCAGACGGCGGGTAACCGCCTCGACAAGACGAGCCAGCTTGCTGAGCCCGGCTATTCTTCCACTTGGAATATAACCAATATGCACCTTGCCAAAGAAAGGCGCCATATGATGCTCACATTGACTGTAGTAGACGATGTCCTTCACAATGACAAGCTCCTCGTGGTTCTCCTCGAACGTAACCCCGAGCACTTCTCTAGGATCTACTTCATAACCGCCAAAAATCTCTTCGTACATGCGGGTAACGCGGGCCGGTGTGTCCAGCAGCCCTTCACGTTCCACATCTTCACCAATCAGCTTCAATATCTCACGCACATGGTGTTCGACTTGTTCCCGGTTCTTCCCGACCTGGGTATTCAAGTAATCTTTAACGCCTGCCATGCTGGACCCCCTCCTTCCAAAAAAAGCCTGATACAGGCTTATCCTGACTTATTTCTTCTTGCGATTCATTGGCGGCATTCCGCCTTGATTCTTCATCATTTGCTGCGCACGCTGCATTTGCTTACCATTTAAGTTATAGCCCATTTGCTTGGCCATTTTCTGGAGCATCTGCGGATCACTTTGCATCTTCGTCAGCTGCTTGCGTAAATATACGACACCGATGAAAAAGCCGCCGATCAAACCAACGATAAGCGCAATAATACCAACGACATAAACCACGGTCGATCACCTCTAAGTTATGATTCTTCTAAGCATCCGGACATGCGGACGCACTCACTAATAATAGCATTCTTTAACCTTACGAGGCAAACCGAAAATCACATAAGAACCGCTTCGATGAACAGGGTTGTTTCGCTGGCCAAATCGACTTCCTTCACTTCCAAATCTTCATCTGAACCGCGAATGATGCGGATAACCGGACGCCCTGGAAGTCCGCGGTGCTGACGCACAACGACCCCCGTCTCCTTCGTGGATAACCGGACAGAAGTACCATTGGGATAAATGGATACAATTCGCGTGAATTCGATCAGAACCTTCCGGTCGAGATCGTGCTCTGATGCAGCCATCATATTCTCACACGCCTCATGAGGAAGCAGCTTTCCGACAAAACCGTCCATTCCTTCTCCAATCAGGTTGTCATATCGGTTCGCTGCAGCAACAATCTTGGCATACAAATGAATCTCTTCATCTATAAGTCCACGCGGAACCCCGGTCCCGCTGGGCTTCTCATGATGCTGAAGCGCTGTATGAGCCACGAGCAGGCTGAGCTCCCTTTTCTGCTTAAGCAGTTCAAATCCCCGCCAGGTATGATGGGATTTCCCCATCTCATCCGCGGATCCCGCTGAGACTGGCACAATCTTGCCGATATCATGCAGCATGGCACCTATTGCAAGGTCCTTAAGCTGTGAGTAATTAAGCCCCATGTTAAGTCCAATGAGAGAAGACAGCAAGCAGACATTTACCGCGTGAAGGTACTGGTGATTATCCGCTGTCCGAATATCGGTCAGATGAACAAGAACACCCTTTTGATCCAGCACCTCTCTAAGAAGCTGGTCAATGGACAGGCTGAGCTTGCGTGAACTCCACTCCTTGCCGGAGCGAACGGCCTCCAGAGTCTCACTCATCTCCTTGAAGATGGCCTGCTTGGTCTGTTCGCTGAGCACATCCTCAATCTCAATATCCGCGTACTGTTCATCCTGGATGTACAGCATCGTGACACCGATACGGTTAAGCGTGTTAATCATAAACACTGTTAATTGAACACCGCTGGACAATAAAACTGTTCCATTCGCAGAGTACACTGTTCTTCCAAGATGCTGTCCTGGTTCGATGTCCTCTATGCTAACGTACCTCATGCATGATCCCCCCGCACTATTCTGACACGCAGCTGTTCTAATTCCTCTTCGGACTAGCTGAAGGGCGCTTGGAATCCCCGGCAAGATCAGTTGCCAGAAGCTTGGCTTTAGCACGGCTTATCCGAACTTGCACAGCCTCATCCTGCTCAGTCTCAGCTGCACTCTCCAGACCATCCATAGCCTCCTGGCCGCCAATCCGGCTGAGCGCCCAGGCCGCTGTACCCCGTAGTTCGGGCCGCGGATCTTGATGCAGCACTTCTATTATCTTCGGCACAGCCAGCCGATCTTTGAAGTTCCCGAGACCAATTAAGGCATTTCGCTGTATCGGCTTCTTGCCTCTCCAAGCTGCAGCGCTCTCTCCGAACCGCTCTTTGAACTCTTTGTTGCTGATATCCAAGATCGGCAGCAGCAGCGGCTTGGCCACCTCCGGATCTGGCAGGAGCTCGGGCCTGTGGCTCCAATGCTTACCGCGGTTCTTCGGGCAGACAGTCTGACAGGTATCGCAGCCATACAGGCGGTTCCCGATCTTCAGCATGAACTCCTCTTCAAGAAATCCCTTCGTCTGGGTAAGGAAGGATACGCAGCGCTGAGCATTCAGCTCCCCCGGACCTACCAGAGCACCCGTCGGGCAGGCATCGAGACATTTCGTACATTCTCCGCAATCCTCTGTGACTGGGGTATCTGGAGGAAATGGAATATTCGTAATCAGCTCGCCAAGATAGATCCAAGAGCCCCACTTGGGCGAGATAATCAGGCTGTTCTTCCCGCGAAAGCCAATGCCCGCGCGCTCTGCAACCGCCCGGTCATTCAGTGCCCCTGTATCCACCATACTCTCGATCCGGGCATCTGGGACCCGTTCTTTAATGAATTCCTCAAGCTTCTTCATCGCCTCGCGGAGAACCTGATGATAGTCTCTTCCCCAAGCGGAACGAGCCATAATTCCCCGATTGGCTCCAGGCTCCGACTTCGGCGGATTCTCCATCTTGGATGGATAAGCCACTGCGATAGAGATGAGCGAAGCGGGGTTCGCAAGCGAAAGCTCCGGGTAGATTCTTTTATCAATGTCCGGCTCCTCAAAGCCAGATTCATAACCTTTGCGGCGCCGATCCAGCAGCACTTCCTTTAAAGATAAAAAAGGGTCCGCCGTAGCGAATCCGATATCGTCAATGCCAAGGGATGACGCCGCATCTTGTATTTCACGCTTCAGCCCCGCCCAGGGGGAACTTACCGGTTCCCTGGAATGTTCCTCTCGCGCCATACTTCTCACCTCATATTCCTGATGGATCAACCGCTACAAGCCGCGGATCTTAGTTAACGGCCAGAATACAAATTCGGCCCGGCCTATAATCTCCTTCTTCTTCACATTCCCGAAATACCGGCTGTCCTTGCTCCGTCCAGCATGCCGGTTATCGCCCATTACGAAATACTCGTCAGACTTAAGGATTACTGGCCCGAAGTCCGCATCCTCAATCTGAATATCGGTGTACGGCTCATTCAGCGCCGTGTTATTCACAAATAACTGGTGACCCCTTACCTCTACGGTATCTCCAGGTGCGGCAACAATACGCTTAACGAGGTATTCCTTCTTATCCGGCCCAATGCTTGGATCCTTCAGAACCACGACATCACCTGGCTTCGGATCTCTGAAATCGTAAATTATCTTATTCACGAACAGCCTCTCGCTCTCTTCCAGCGTCGGTTCCATAGACTGTCCTTTAACCACCGACAAATTAAAAACATATATATTAAGCAGCAGCAATATAATGAAAGCAATCCCTATCGTTCTGATTACGTCCCAGAGTTCAGCACGCAACCCCCTCTGACTGCCAGATGTGGCTTGCTGTCTGCCATCTGAGTCTTTGCTTGATGGAAATACGGGTTCCATACGGCACCTCGCCCTGATTAATTTCACCTTTGTCCTACAATAATAGAAAAGCATATCCATCCGCCAATTGCAATGAACGGAAAGATATGCCTAAAAAGAGATAAAGTTCGGACTTATTCTAAGATCTAGATAAAGTGTGGGTAGCCGCTATTCCCAGCTTCTGAAAAGCCTCAAGAATACGCCCTGCATAACCCATCGCTTCATAAAGCGGCATGGCAGCTAGATTGTGCTCATCCCCCGCAACCATGATACGACTTACATTGCGCTGCTGGAACCGCTGTTCCATAGCCGATACAAGGTTCTTGCCTACGCCCTGACGACGGTATTCCGGATGTACCGCAACCCGGTAAATACAACCCAGGTTCTGATCGATCGTTCCAATTAACGCACCCACGATTTCCCCATCTACTTCCGTAACCACAATGAGTTCGGAATCCCAAGAAAGCTGCCGGGCAAAAGCCCGCTTAGTATCCTCATAGCAATCTTCTGACAAGGCGACCTGCAAAAGCTCCATTACCTGACTAGCGTCACTTAATCGAAAGGAACGAACCTGCATGCTATTATCTCCCTTTTCCTGACAAGATAGATTAACGCAAAGTAAAATCGACATCGATACATTCCATCTGAGCCGATTTAAATTTTACATTAACCGAACATATTTCATGACAAAAACCGATAAATTAATGCTTCCTTGACCATTAAACCACATTTATCTGAGCAAATCACCTGTTTTCTTCTGAAAGCGCTTAATAGGAAGCGTTTACATTGTTTTTGACTTTTCGTCCTTATTCCAAGACAAAAGCTTCTCATCATGAGAAGCCTTTGCGGATAAGGATTTGTTCTATTTTCTCAACCTAAAAGGAATAGATTCGGGCGAAAAATTCCACAATAACTACTGCAGTCGATTCAGACCTATAAGATAGAAATGATCATGCCTCCAGCGGCTCCCGCTGCAACAACAGCCCAGGGCGGAAGCTTCCAATACACGAGCAGAACGAACAGGATCGAGGCCAGTACAAAGTCAGTGGAATTCATAATCGTCGTTGTCCAAAGCGGATTATACAACGCAGCAAGAAGAATACCCACTACAGCTGCGTTAATTCCAATTAGAGCACCTTGAACCCTGGTGTTCCGGCGAAGCAGACTCCAGAACGGCAGCGTTCCTGCGATGAGCAGAAAGGCAGGCAGAAAGATCGCCAGGGTGGCAATTACAGCTCCGGTAATTCCTGCGGTCATCTGACCCAGGTATGAGGCAAAGGTGAATAGAGGACCTGGAACTGCCTGCGTGGCGCCATAACCTGCTAGGAAATCTGATTTGCTGATCCAGCCTGCCCCTACGGTCTCCCTTTCAAGGAGCGGCAGAACAACGTGTCCTCCTCCAAATACGAGCGACCCGGACCGGTAGAAGCTATCGAATAAGGCTAGCCCTGGGTGATGGATAACCAACCGCAGCAAAGGTAGGGCAATCAGCAGACCAATCAGTACAGCTAGACATAAGGCGGCAAAGCTGCGCTTCACAGGAACGGCCACCTCCGGAACTTCCGGTACATCCACCCTCCGGTATAACCAAAGCCCGAGCAGTCCGGCAGCCATAATAACAGCAACCTGGCTAAATACCGTCTGCCACAGCAGTATTACAGCCGCGGCGAGAACCGCAATCGTCGCCCGCTTCTTATCGGAGGCAAGCTTCTGCCCCATTCCAAGGACAGCATGCGCTACAATAGCCACTGCAGCGATCTTAAGTCCGTGAATCCAGCCTGCCTGGCTGATATCCGTCCCTTGCAGCAGAACAGCGAACAGAATAAGCGCAGCCACTGAGGGGATTGTGAAGCCCAGCCAGGCAATAATCCCCCCAAGCAGCCCGGCGCGCATGATACCAATTCCGATCCCAACCTGACTGCTTGCTGGTCCAGGGAGGAACTGGCATAGGGCAACCAGGTCAGCGTAGCTCCGTTCGTCCATCCATTTCCTTCGGCGGATATATTCGTTGTGAAAGTAACCGAGATGCGCAGTAGGTCCTCCGAAAGAGGTTAGTCCAAGCTTGGTGGAGACCGCAAGGAGTTCCCATAGCTTAGACGGTCCGGGTGGCTTCGGGGAACCCGGAAGTGTAGTTTCTGCCTTTTGCATGAATCGGTATCACCTCTACCTTCTTAGTGATTGGTGCTTACTCTTTCTAAGACTAGCATGCCAGATAAGACGGCTAATATCCAGGTGTTCCCATACATCCCTATTGATTTACTTTTAATTATAAGGTTTAATAAATATAGTGGCATCGGTACATACATTGATGCTCTTTCGCATGTGTTTGAATACTAATAACAATTCAGGAGGGATTCACAAATGGCTCATCAATTACCAGCATTGCCTTACCCAGCAAATGCACTTGAACCACATATCGACGAACAGACTATGAATATTCACCACGATCGTCACCACAACACATATGTCACTAATCTTAATGCAGCACTCGAAAGTGCACCAGAGCTGCAAGATAAGAGCGTTGAAGAATTGATTTCCAACTTGGATGCCGTTCCTGAGAACATCCGTACTGCAGTTCGCAACAACGGCGGCGGCCATGCCAACCATACTCTCTTCTGGGAGATCATTGGACCGAATGGCGGCGGCAACCCAACTGGCGCGATTGCTCAGGCTATCGACAGCGAGCTTGGCGGCTTTGACAAGTTCAAGGAAGATTTCGCTAAAGCGGCTACTACACGTTTCGGCAGTGGCTGGGCTTGGCTCGTAGTGGGCAAGGACGGCAAGCTTGCTGTAACCAGCACACCTAACCAAGACAACCCGCTTCAAGACGGTCAAACTCCTGTTCTTGGACTGGATGTATGGGAGCATGCTTACTACCTGAAATATCAAAACAAACGCCCTGACTATATCGCGGCGTTCTGGAATGTAATCAACTGGAACGAAGTGAACAAACGTTACGAGGCTGCAAAAAAATAATAAGCTCTAAACCAAGAAGACCGCGCAAGCGGTCTTTTTTTGCCCCAATCTTTCTGATTGGAAACGGACGAAGTGGGTAAAGTAATAACAACTCTGATGGATGAACCACATTGGTTCCATCCATTCTGATAAGGAGGTTGTGATGATGACTACCAACGATCCGCAGGAACTTTTGAAGTCCAAGCATGAAGCTGACAAGCATAAGGCACAGTTCACAAACTTTGCCCGCAGCGTCAGTGGAGAGATGGCTCATGAGCATGATCAGGAAATTCTGGATCAGAGCCGTGTCCCCGATCAGCAGAACAAGATGAAATCCGTCGAGAACCGTATGATTTAAGAAGAACTAATCATGGCAAAACAGCCCTCAACCCGCACAAACGGTGTTGAAGGCTGTTTCTTTATGGTTATAAGGCCCAAGAATTATTCCTGTTCATTCCCGCTGGCAAAGTATTGATTCAGAATCCTCAGGAACACATTCGGAAAAGCAAGCTGCTCCATATCAGCCTGGTTGATCCAGCGCGTCTTTAGCGGGGCGTCTTCTCGTGATGCCGCGCTCTCGTACTCCGCGCTGGACTCCGCTACAGCGCCTAGTGCAGCCAGTGCGCCTAGTTCAGGCGACTGCTGGAAGCGGTACACGCGCAGGTTCCAGTGGATGTGGCTGAACGTATGTTCAGCTTCCATATAGAGCCCCTGCGGCTGCGCGTAATGCCCTTCGGCGGCCAAGGCCTGCGTGAGCCGGTCCATGGCCGGCTCATCAGGCAGCACGGCGCCGCCGGCCGGGTTCTCCGCTGCCGCCAGAATGTGCGGCAGCTCCCACATGCGGGCCAGCAGGCCGGTCTGGGGCCGCTGCTGGACCAGCACGCGGCCTGCTTCAGCGCCGCGGCCTTCAATGAGCGCGGCCAGGCGGTATTCCGGCCGCGGCTTCTTGGCCTTGGTCTTCACCGGCAGCTGTGTCTCCATGCCGGCAATACGGCCCTGGCAGTGCTGCATGACAGGGCACGTCAGGCAGTGAGGTGACTTGGGCGTACAGACGAGCGCCCCAAGCTCCATAAGAGCCTGATTGAAATCAGAAGCACGGCCTTCAGGAATGAGCGCCTCCGCCAATACCTCCATGGATTTGCGTGTGCTCACCTTCATAATGTCCTCTTCAATCAGGAAGAAACGCGACAACACGCGCATCACGTTCCCATCCACCGCAGGGACAGGCCGATTGAACGCGATGCTCATAATCGAACCCCGAGTATACGGCCCGACTCCCTTGAGAGCCGACACGGCGCTCAGGTCGTCCGGGATGACTCCTCCATGCCGCTCTGTGACCTGCCTCGCAGCTGCCTGCAAATTGCGTGCGCGCGAGTAGTAGCCAAGCCCCTCCCAACATTTAAGCACCTCATCTTCCGGTGCCTGTGCAAGGGCTGCGACGGTAGGGAACTTCTCGATAAAGCGGTGAAAATACGGAATGACCGTATCCACCCGGGTCTGCTGCAGCATGATCTCGGATACCCATATGAAATAAGGGTCCCTGTGTCTGCGCCAGGGCAGATCTCTTTTGGCCTGTCCATACCATTCCAGAAGCTCTGTACTAAAAAATTGGTGGTTATCCTGCTGCATTCTATCTCCTTGTCTCCTATAAATTCCTTATATATTATGACGCTCCACGATGACAAAAGCCGATGCAAGCTGCCGCTCATGGGTAATGCTCACATGAATTGTATAGACTTCCGGATCTCCAATAGCAAGCCGTTCCCAAGCAGCTCTTGTGAGCATGGCCCAAGGCTTGCCAGACTCATCCGGGATAATCTGGATATCCTGAAACCCCAATACAGCTCCAATCCCGCATCCAAAAGCCTTGCTTACAGCTTCCTTGGCCGCAAAGCGCCCGGCCGTGTACTCGGCAAGCCTGGCTCGTCCTACAGCCTGACTACGTTCTCCGGCAGTCAGCACACGATTCAGAAACCGCTCCCCGTGCATGCTTCCAGTCAGTCTCTTAATTCGGTCAATCTCGACCACATCATGCCCGATGCCTTGTATCAAATTATACCCTTCCTTCTCTTCCTTGTGTATGCTCTCATTGTATCAACTACTGGGCTGTCATGCGAACCCTTCCATCGGCTGTGATATAATGGAACTGAATATACACCTATGAATGAAATCATAACCCAGATAAGGATGTGAGCTTGATGCCCATTGATTTCAATATCCCGCTGGACAAGACAGACATGCTCAGGTGTACCCGCTACCCTTCAAGGGATTCAGAGCCGCAGAGCTTAATTATTCTAGCTCATGGCTTCAAAGGGTTCAAGGACTTTGCCATGTTCACCTACACGGCTGAACAGCTGAGCCGGCATCATGAAGTCATCACTTTCAATTTCTCCCACAATGGGATAGACGATAACCCGCAGGAATTTGCGGAAATAGAGAAGTTTGCAGTAGGCACCTATGACCTTGAGCTTCATGACTTGGACGTGCTTATTTCCTATCTTCGCCAGAACCCGGAGCTTTCCCTACTTCCCCTCTTTCTAATCGGACATAGCCGCGGCGCCGGGATATGCCTGGTCTACGGGTTCGACCATCCGCGGACTTTAACAGGGGTTTTGTCCTGGAACGGCGTTACGGATCTTGATATTCACAGACGTATTGCTTTTGCTGACTTCGCGGTTGCTCTTGTTCAGGGCACCGAGGATCATCCTATAGAAGGCTCCCGCCGGCTTGTGCAGGCGAACCCCCATATCCCTTGGATTCAGATACAAGGCGGCAATCATACCTTTAACACGGACCACCCGTTTCAAGGCGCCAGCCGTCAGCTGAAGGACGCGATCAATGCCAGTGAATCGTTCATCTCGGATGTACTCCGCAATCGAAATCATTCTACGAATTAAGGAAAGAACAAGGGGCCGTCCCGAAAGTCATCAAAGATGACAATGGGATGGCCCCTCGTTGTAATCTAGGTTAACGAAGAACGGCGCATTTTAGATACCCGGGATTGGACTGCGTTTGTGTTCTGTTCTCCGGTAAAATTTCTCCAGACGCTCACGCGCTTCTTCATTGATCTCCTTGCCCTCAAGGTAATCACTGTTGTCGTCATAGCTCACGCCGAGTTCCTTCTCATCGGTCTGGCCTTCCCAAAGGCCGGCTGTTGGCGCCTTGTCCAGAATACTTTGCGGTACGCCAAGCTTGGCAGCAACCTGTCTGATCTGACGCTTGTTAAGCGAGCTGAGTGGAGTAATATCCACCGCGCCGTCACCCCATTTGGTGTAGAAGCCGGTCAAGGCTTCAGAAGCATGATCAGTACCTACCACCAGCAAATTAAGTTCAAAGGCGATCGCATACTGAACCACCATACGGGTTCTTGCCTTAACATTTCCTTTCCCCTGGTAGCTGATGTGCCGGGAAATGCCGATATTTTTAAGACTGTGCTCGGTTTCAAGCGCAATTTCATTCACGGCTTCCTCAATATTGGTCTCTACCGTCTTGGTCAATCCGAAAGCTTCAGCAACCGCGTAACTGTGTGCAATATCCTCTTGAGTTCCGTAAGGCTGATATACCCCAAGGGTAATGTACTCCTTACCAAGCTCCTGAGTAAGTTCATCCGTTGCCCGCTTACAGAGACCCGCCGCCACAGCACTATCGATCCCGCCGCTGATGGCAATGAGCAGCCCTGTAGTCCCTGAATTCTTCACGTACTCTTTAAGAAAGTCTACACGTCTGCGGATCTCCTGATCGACATCAATAGTTGGCTTAACACCTAAACGTTCAATAATTTCCTGTTGTAAACTCATATTCTCACCTCTCTATTAGCTTTAACAAGGTATTCCTTCACTATGTACACTAACCCACTTCCGCGTAAACCAAACGCCCCGCAAAATCGGTTGTCCGATCTGCAGGGCGCTTCCTGTAACTATTACCGGCAGAAACGATCGAACGCGCTGGTCAAATCAGCCGCGATTTCCTCTGCAGAGCGATCTTCAATTTGATGACGTTCGATAAAGTGAACGAGTTCCCCATCCTTAAGCAGCGCAATGGAAGGAGAGGACGGCGGATAAGGGGCGAAGTATTCGCGTGCCTTCGTAGTCGCTTCCTTATCTTGACCTGCGAACACGGTGAACAAGTGATCCGGTGTAAGGTCGTTCTCCAGCGCCTTGGCTACTCCTGGACGGCATTGTCCGGCAGCACATCCGCATACCGAGTTAATGACTACTAATGAAGTACCCTTCAGGGCTGGAAAGCTTGCTTCCACCTCTTCCGGTGTACGAAGCTCTTGAATTCCCAGACGAGTCAGTTCATCCCTCATAGGTTGAACCATATCTCTCATATATTGGTCAAAAGACATGGACATGATCTTTCACTCCTTAACTTACTAATCTCTCATAGCATTGGTTTTACAAAGATAAGTTTATTATACAACGCCGAATCAGGAAAGCAAATTCAGGCAACTTTAGCTCACCTCAGCACTATACCCCTGAGGACGCTGGAACATCACAGAGAAAGTGGTGCCGCTGCCCTCTTCAGATTCAACGGAGATCTTACCATTATGACGCTCGATTATACTCAGACAGAGGGCAAGTCCAAGACCAGTACCCTGATCTTTAGTCGTAAAAAAGGGCTCAAACAGCTTCTCCTGCTTCGCAAGCGGAATACCTGGACCAGTATCAGTAACCAGAAGCTCCACCCCCTCCGGGGAATTTCGCGTCTCCAGCGTCAGCTGACCCTTCTCCTCCATCGCCTCCATGGCATTACGGGACAGGTTTAGAATAACTTGCTTAATCTCTTTCGTATTCAGCCGCAGCTGGGGAAGGTATTCGGCCAGCTTCAGCTCTATGCTCTGCCCACGAAGATTTGCATCTGCCCAGAGCAGCGGACTTAATTCATGGATAATATCGTGCAGGTGGCACTCCTCTTTGTTCACACTCCGGGTTTGAGCCAGGGAGAGGAAGTCACTAATAATACTGTTGGCACGATCCAGCTCATCCATAACAATACGATAGTAGTGATCCAGGGACGAGGGGCTCTTCTCTTTCATTAACTGTAGGAAGCCCCTGACCACTGCCATAGGATTCCGGATTTCATGGGTAATGCCTGCCGCCATCTGCCCGACAAGACTAAGCCGATCCGCATTGAACAGCTCCGTTCTAAGCGCTTCCAGTTCAGTGATGTCCTGAATAATGACCACTGCACCGACAGTTTCTTCCGTGTGCCCCCGCTTTATGGGCGAGGTGCTTGCAAAGAAAGTCCTTCCTCTGATCTGAACCAGCTCACTGGTATTCTCTCTGTTCAGAAGCGTCGTATCCACCCGGTGGCCTATAATCTCGAAATCAAAATCCTTAACAGCCTCCATCAGCATTCTCCCTATCAATTCCTCCTTGATCACTTCGGGATACTCCATCTGATAATAGGTCAGGAACGTATTGTTGATGGAGACGATGCGTCCCTCATGATCCAGCAGAAGGATTGATAATGGAGCTGCATCCATCATCTGCTGCAGCTTCTCGGCTTCACGGAAATATCGTCTCGACAATAGAGTAACCTGCATTTGCAGCTTCTCTTTGTCCAGCGAGCTTTCGATAACGAAGAGCAGCAGGCTGCCAATCAGAACCGCAACCGCTATATTTATGATTGCGAATATGATAATCGTCAGATCCATCTTGGAGGACATAGGCCAGGTTAGAAAGGCTAACGCTGTCGACAGATATTGACCTACAAGAAGGAAAAAAGAAAGAGTAACATACTTCGCATGCCTTCCACTACGCTTGAATCGGCCTGCTACCAGAAGTACCATAGGGTACAGACAAAGACCTGTATCCAGAAGGAAGCCGGATGCGTTAAAAGAAGGGTTCATAACGACATAAATAACAAGCTCTACCACAGCCAGTATTAATCCGTCACGCCGTCTGCCATAAAGCATACCTACAAATAAGGAAGGCAAAAAATAATTAAGCGGGATGACCCCGAATAAATTAGATGAGAACAATGAACAAATAAGAATACTGATCAGGCAGGAAGCCAAGAGCATATTGTAATACGATGTTCTCTCCAGCCTGCTGTTATGAACAGGGTGTGGACTCCGCCTTTCGAAGACAAGGGGAAAAAGAAAGGCTGGCGAACACGCAATTAGTAATTGAAGCAATACTTCCTTAACAGCAACCACATTCTTCCTCCTCTGCGGAGCATGTACTGTAATCGATTAAATCATAGCCGACAATATTTTACAATAACCTATTAGCCCCGGAGGTTTGTGTTTTATAGAGGTTTTTTATAGGTCTTTTTATAAGGGAGAATTCCGGGTTTTTATTACGAGAGCCTTCGTATAGGATATACTTAACAACAACAAGGTTAGTGAAAGGAAGACATCATGAATCGATATGAAGTAATTGTGATCGGAGGCGGCCCATCGGGACTCATGGCCTCCATTGCGGCGGCGAGCCAGGGAGCATCCGTTGTACTCCTGGACAAAGGGGATAAGCTGGGGCGCAAACTTGGCATTTCGGGCGGGGGACGATGTAATGTGACCAATGCTAAGGAGATCGATGAGCTGATCCGGTTCATTCCAGGCAACGGACGTTTTCTCTACAGTGCCTTTGCTAATTTCAATAATAGGGATATTATTCAGTTCTTCGAGGATCTCGGCATTGCCCTGAAAGAAGAAGACAACGGACGGATGTTCCCGGTATCCGATAAAGCCAAGACCGTAGTCGATGCGCTTGTCGGCAAAGCCTTCTCCCTCGGAGTCAAGCTGCGTACACTGGAGCCCGTGAAGGAGATTCTCTACAGTGCTGAAGGCGTACAGGGCGTTCTGCTGGAGTCAGGCAAAAAAATATCATCTTCCACAGTTATTGTGGCTACCGGAGGGAGATCCGTTCCCCACACGGGCTCCACTGGAGACGGCTATCCCTGGGCCAAAGCTGCGGGACACACCATTACGGAGCTCTACCCTACCGAAGTGCCTATCGTGTCCAAGGAGCCGTTCATTGTGAGCCGTGAGCTGCAAGGCTTATCCCTTCGGGATGTGGAGCTATCCGTTATGAATCCGAAAGGCAAGGCGGTCATTTCACACCGCGGGGATATGATCTTCACCCACTTCGGTCTATCCGGTCCAATTGCGCTTCGCTGCAGCCAGTTCATCAGGCAGGTGAAGAACAAGTACAAGCTTCCGGAAGCCCAGCTTCAGATTGACCTGTTCCCGGATCACTCAGCCGGCTCACTTGAGCAGGAACTTCGCCGCCTTGCAGCGGCTGAGCCGAAGAAAGCGCTCAAGAATGTGTTCAAGGGAACGATACCGGAGCGCCTTCTTCCGCTTCTCTTCAGCCGTGCCGGTCTTCCCGGCGATACTACGTATGAGCATCTGCCGAAGGAGCCCTGGAGCTCCTTCATATCTGTGCTCAAGGGCTTTGCGTTGAAGGCAACGGGGACCAGACCTTTTGAAGAAGCCTTTGTAACCGGAGGAGGCGTACACCTCAAGGAGATCGATCCGAAGACGATGGAATCAAAGCTGATGCCTGGCCTATTCTTCTGCGGCGAAGTTCTTGATATCCATGGCTACACAGGCGGTTATAATATCACAGCCGCCTTCACCACAGGCTATACGGCGGGTTACAACGCCGGAGAGAGCGTGCGTCATCGTCGTTAGTCCACCCCTGGGGGGACGAACTCAAGCAGGCCACCCCTGGATTTAATTCCATGGGGTGGCCTGCTATCCTTTTATGAGAGAAAAGCGCTCCTTGTTAACTGAGTTCAAGTGTAAGCACCATTCGGAGGGTCTTTAGAGTATGACCGTCAAATTCATCATCGAACTCGGTGACTCTTGCAAACATCTTGGATTCGTAGAACTTCCGACCAACCTCATTATCTCTTTCAACGTTGGCATATACCTCATTGGCACCAGCCGAGTGGAGAATTCCCTCTTGCAGAAGTGCTGAACCAATCCCTTTACCTTGATATTCAGGCTTCAGATAAATCGCCGTAAGCTCCACTGTCCCGTCTTCTCGCACAGGTGAGAAATTGGCGAATCCATTCACTAAATCAATTCAATCTTCTCATCCTTCAATGGATCTTCGCCCTATTCTTCCGATTCCGAATACCTTCCATAACGAAGAGCTTACCCACCAGTTCACCCCGAATCCCACAAGTATAAAGACGGGGACCGCCCACCAGGCGTGCAGAATTCTAACGCCCAGACTTAAGCTTAGCAGCAGAACACTTGGAAGCATAAGCAGCCTTAACGCTGGAGCCGCCAGTTGAAAAGCGGTGGATTCAGCCAAAGGAAGCATGTTCATGAACCGGGAGGTGAGGAAATATTTACAATACCCGTTCATCCAGTAAGCCAGCATGATAATTAGTGCACAATAGACCAGGACATTTACCGGAAAAGGAGGCAAATAACAAGCGCCCATACCAACGAATGAGAACTGAAGATACAATTTGATATTCACATGGCTGCGATAGAATGCCTTCACTACAGACTCAGCAATCCGCTCCGGAGCCTCGCGTGAACGAAGCAGCCGGTTGGATTGTCGAAATATCCACGGTCTTGGCTTTTGCTCACGGGGTTTGTCAACGGCTCCCGAGAGCAGCGCGGCAGTCAGCTGGGTCTTCTGTCTCTCATCCTCACGAACATCTGCCAGAAAAGTTCCTCTTAATCGGAACCGCACGATAGTCAACAGGGAGATCAGAGCGATGAACCCTATCGCGGCAAGAAGGGCCCAAAATGGCGACGTGATGAGATATAAAGATGGCCACAGGTATACGGCTGTAAGAATTAAAGCCCCTAAATACCCCGTAACGTACCTCCGCCAACCGGACAACAAGACCTGAATGAGATTCTCCGCCAGAATTAGCGTTATTTTATATGCAGCTGTAATCCCGAATAACAATATAGTCCCGGACAGGTTAACCTTGAAGACTTGAAGAAGAACAGGAGTAAGAATCAGTACTAGAACAGCTGTGACTATAATTTGAAATAAAAGGCTGAAGAACCAGCCCAGACGCAGAATACGGCTCTGCCAGCGTTCATGCTGTTTCAGGAAGAGCACATCTGCGGCTTCCCTGTACAGAATAAGCCCGCCACTTTGGCTTAGCGCCAGCATAAGAATGAACGGAATCACACCAAACGGAAGCAGATGCAGCCATTCTGGAGGACTGGCCAGCAAATCATAATATAAGCGCGCTAGCAGCAGAATCCCTGGGATGACAATATAAAGGGCCACCGTGATATCAATGACTGAACGAATTGCACCATACTGCTTACGAAAATGATCCGTCCACCGGCGCAAAAACAGGCGCTGGCTGCTGACCATAGGCATACTTGAATTCCTCCTTCTCGTGTGGATTTAACAATCAGAATGGGACAATCCTGATATAACAGAGGACAAGCCCCTCCTCCGGCCGTTAAGTCAATTTGTCAAAACAGTCAAATAATGAAGCTCCCGGCAGTCCGCTCGCTTCGCGTATATCCTCCAAGGTTCCGCTCGCAGCTACCTGTCCATTTGAAATCAAGATAAAATCATCACAGATGCGCTCCGCCGTATCCAGCACGTGCGTAGACATCAACACGCCCGCCCCTCTTCTCCGCTCTTCCTCAAGGAGTCCCAGGAAGTCCTTGGTCGCTCTGGGGTCCAGACCGATAAATGGCTCGTCCACAATATATACATCCGGGCGGATCAGAAAACCAATCATCAGCATCATTTTCTGCTGCATTCCTTTGGAGAAGCTCGCCGGCAGATGATCCCGGACCTCATTCATGCGGAACTTCTCCAGCAGATGAGTGGCTTCGCGTTCAAACTCCGCCTCATCCAGACCGTAGACAGCCGCAGCGAGGCCCAGGTGCTCCCACAGTGTCAGCGTATCATAGTAGACAGGCTGCTCCGGGACATAGGCATAGCTTCCTGAAGGCCCACCGAACTTGATGTCAGCCTTGGAATGCGGAAGCAGACTGAGGATGGTCTTGATTGTAGTGCTTTTGCCCGCCCCGTTCGGACCGATTAATCCAGTCAGCCCTCCAGCACGAACATCGATATCTACGCCGCGAATTTTAGGGCTTCCCTCCTCGTAGCCAGCTTCTTCAATATGTACTTGAATCACACTTTCATGGTCGTAAGTCAAACCGCTCACTCCCTGTCTATGTATTGATCTAATCATGATATGGCGCCTCATCTTACATAATAAAAACGTATAATTCCATGAAAAGTCGCACATTTCAAAAAGAAGAGCAGATTTCCGGGTACGGAAACCTGCTCTTCTCTCTGTGTGAATTATGGCTGATTCGTGATGCGGTGCAGGGCCTGCGCGCATTCATGCAGGTGGCGGGAATAATCAGCGGCAAGATCCTGAATGACATCTCCTCGCTCATCCACATGATCTCCAGCCCTTTCCACATCCACAAGACTCACCTTAATCTCGCGAGGGTCCAGATAAGTACACTGGAAGTCGAAAGAATAGAATTGATGTCCTGCTGCATTAATATGAATCCGCAGACTCTGAGGATCCCTGGCATCCGCAAGCACCTGGGCGCTGTCTCCCGAATTCAGGAATTCGGGCAGCTGCTGCTGCCAGGCATTGACCAGCATATTCTGATCCACGTTGAACGGTTCGTTCATCTATCACACCTCCCCTTACTGTTAAGGTGTGGAGGCTTACCTCTTTTTATACTTCGATATGATCCTGTTCCAAAATTGGTGTGTACCCAGGTATCCAGTATTCTACTGCGTCCCTGCTTGCCCGTGGCCTGTCTCTTCAGTGCCTGGCGGCTTGCTCCGCAGACCGAGCACACTTAGCGCGCCAAGCAGCGCAATTACAGCCATGATGATGAAGAGAAGATGGAGACCGCCTTCCAGGAAATGACGAAGAGTATTCCAGAGTGCCTTCGGCAGCTCACCTATCTTCTCAGGGGATAGAAGCTTATTAATATCATCCTGGGATACTGCGGTTCCCTGCTTACGGCTTGCTTCAGCCGCGCTTGAGATATGCTGGTTAATCAATACTCCGAATACAGCAACCCCGATCGTCTGGCCAAGTGATTTCACGAACGAGTTAAGAGCTGTGGAGGCTCCTCTCAGGTTGAAGCCTACCGAGGATTGGGCGATGATCGTGAATACCGTGAACGAGAAGCCAAATCCAAGCCCATAGAGCGCATTCCATACCATCAGCAGGTATTGGGGAGTCTCATCTGTGACGAATGCCATCCCGCCTGCACCAATGAGTACAAATATAAGTCCGATGAACGAGGTGAGTCGTGAGCCATGTCTAACGATCCAGCGTCCTCCGATTACCGATCCGATGAGCCAGGAGAAGGACATAGGGGCCAGCAGCAGACCCGATTGGGTTGCGCTCTTGCCCAGAACCCCCTGAACCCATAATGGAAAATAGGAGGTGAGTCCGATCAGCAGAGCACTGGTCAGCAGACTCGCAATATTGGAGAAGGCGATGTCTTTATAGCGGAACAGCTTGAGAGGGACCAGCGGTTCCTCGGCTTTTTTTTCCACAATGAAGAACAACACCAGAGCGATAACGGCAATTGCAAAGATAACCAGAAGCTCAGGTGAATTCCAGGCAAAATACTGCCCGCCTGCCGCAAGCCCGAACAGCAGGGCAGCTACCCCAATCGTAAAGGTCACAGCACCCGGGTAGTCGATCTTCACCTTCTTCTTCTCTATATTCTCGTTCAAATATTTGATAATGAAGACAAGTGAGAGAAGTCCAAACGGAATATTAAAGCCAAATACCCATCTCCAATTCAGGGAATCCACCACGTATCCGCCAAGCAATGGTCCAACTAGAGATGAAATTCCCCATACAGAGCTGAGATAGCCCTGTATCTTGGAACGCTCCTCTATGGAATAAATATCTCCGATAATAGTAAAGGTTACCGGAATAAGCCCTCCGGCTCCGATACCTTGAATCGCCCGGAAGATAACCAGCTGCTCCATACTTCCAGCGAATCCGCACAGCAGGGATCCACCCAGGAACAGAAGCGAGCCGATTATGAAGACCAGCTTCCGTCCGAACAGATCACTGATCTTGCCAAAGATCGGCGTCGTTACCGACATGGTAAGCAAATAAGCAGTGAACACCCAGCTTAGCAGCTGGGCACCGCCAAGATCGCCTACGATTCGCGGTCCCGCAGGCCCGATAACCGTTCCTTCAATAGCTGCTAGAAAAGTCGACAGCAGGAGGCCGGCCAAAATATAATTACGCTTCAAAGAGGACTGCACTCGAATATGACCTACCCTTCTATATAGGTTGAACTGTTGATTTACACGTATGGCGTCCGTGTGAAATATTGCAATATTTAATTATAATCCTCAGTTCAAGGGAAGTCCATGTACCTGTCCAACAAAAAATAGCTGCACGAAGGTTATTCCTTCAAGCAGCTATCTTATGGATGTCCTGTGCAGTTCCCCCTGGTCCAGAGTAAATATCGTATCGACCTCATCTTCGAAACGATCAGGTTCGTGTGTGATGACTAGCAGTGCCGCACCTTCTTCGTAGGCCGTCCTGCATAAATTAATGAAGAGCTGTGCCCCTGCGTAATCGGTGCCTGCTGTGGGCTCGTCCAGAATATACAACTTTTTGCGGGACATGAACTGGGCTGCAGCGCCCAGCAGGCGCTTCTCCCCACCGCTCAGCAGATAAGGAGAGGCGTCCTGTCTTCCGCTGAGCCCAGCGGCTTCAAGCAGCCGCTCTGCCCGCTGCATCAATTCTTCCGGGACGGAAGCCCCCGGTTCCAGCGACAGGTCCAGCTTTGGTCCGTACAGCATCTCATCCAGTACGTTAGAGGTAACAAATTGGTGCTCGGGCTCCTGAAATAAATAACCGATCTGCTCCGCCAGCTCATATGTCTTCATTCGTGCTGCTTCCTTGCCTTCCCAATAAAATGTCCCCCTGGGCATAGGCAGAAGGTTCATGAGCAGCTGCGACAAGGTAGTCTTGCCGGAGCCATTCTCCCCGCAGATCAGCGCCCACTCCCCTGGGCGCAGAGACAGGCTGATGCCGCGAAGCACGGCGGCTGCGCTGCCCGGGTAGCGGAACGTAAGGTTCCGCAGCTCAAGCAGCGACGCCTTTTCTTGGCCCGCCGCCTGCGTGCCGAGCTGCGCCGTGGCCTGCGCACCGCCCAAGGCCGCGCCGGGCTGTGCCGTGGCCTGCGCACCGCCCAAGGCCGCGCCGGGCTGTGCCGCTGCCTGCGTGCCGAGCTGCGCCGTGGCCTGCGCGCCGCCCAAGGCCGCGCCGGGCTGTGCCGCTGCCCGCGTGCCGCCTCGGCCCGCGCCCGGCTGCCGCGCAGCGGGCGGCAGTACGCCGAGCTGCACCAAGCGATCCCGCCCGGTGCGCACAAGCTCTGCCGCGGGGCCGTCCAAGGCAACGGCCCCGCCTTCAAGCACCACAAGGCGCCCAGCCGCCGCAGCGATTTCATCGACGCGGCTGGACACCGTCAAGAGCGTGCGCCCCTCTGCGTGCAGCGCTTGCAGCAGCGCGAGCAGATGCTCCCGCGAAGCCCTGTCCAGGCTGAACGCCGCATCGTCGAAGACGATGACCGGCGTCTGCATGGACAGGACCGCGGCAATGCCCGTGCGCTGCCGCTGTCCGCCGGACAATGCGTGCACGGAACTTGTCCGCTGCTCCGTCAGCCGGACGGCGGCCAGCGCTTCGCTCACCCTCCCGGCAATGACCGGTGCGGGAACGCACAGGTTCTCGGGGCCGAAGGCAACCTCGTCTTCAACCCTTCCTTGAACGAGCTGAGCATCAGGGTCCTGAAAGACAACCCCGATGCGCCCGGCAATCTCCGCAATCTCGGCTTCCAGCGGGTCAATTCCTCCAATTCGAACGATCCCCTCCCGCTCTCCGCCTCCGACGCGGGGAAGGTACCCATTTAGAAGCTGGCATAAGGCGGACTTTCCACTTCCGCTCCGCCCTGTGATCGCGACCCACTCACCTGGCTCTACTAGAAGAGTCAGATTATTCAGTGCAGGCCGCTTCTCCATCTCGTACCTAAAGGTCACGTCATACAGCTCGATAACCGGGGCCTTCAAGGTTTAGGCTTCCTGTCCCCGGCTGATTGCGAATCTTCTCAGCAGCTGGGTTCTTGAGAGCGCCGCTCCCAGAACCTGAGTCAGAAGGCCGCACAGCAGAATACCACTCAGAATTCTTACCCCAAGAGCAATAAGCAGGATCGAGGTTCCCCATTTGGTATAGTGGAACATGTTAGCCGCGAAGAAGAACCAAATCGGCACCATGGCTCCTCCTGTTATCATCAGCACGGTTAGGTTCCACTTCCGGTAGCGGACGACTGCAAATACAAGCTCGGCAATCACCATGTAACATGCCGCGGCAACGAAGCAGGAAGCAATTCCGTAAGCGGTGCCCATAAAGGCTTGTACCACACCGCCGATGCCATATGTAATTACAGCCGTTCCCGGTTTGCGAATAATATAATAGGCGAGAAGTCCATAGATCATATATATTCCGGTTATGGATGATGTTGCAATCGGCCCTCCCAAAGTATTGAGTGCCTGATTGATGGGCGATATGTACGTAGTCATCACCGCATTGGCTGTGGCCAGCATGGCCATTAATACAATTTCCATGGTTGAAAATGAAGCAAACACACTTTTGTTGGAACTTGCCATCTAAATTCTCCCTTTCTATTGTCAACTAACAATATTAATTTAGGTTAACAATTAACTCGCGTCAAGTCCTTTTTCTCAAATCATCCACCAAAGCTGTTCTACAGAACCCACATAGACGCTGTAATCATAACACTGACAAGCATCATCAGCAGCCCCTTCTTCCTCAGCGGCACTTCTCTAAGGAAGGTCCTGCCCGGATAGGCTCCGAATCCCTTGGATTCCATGGCTCCTGCCGTCTGCTGAACCCGCCTGATCGCCGCGGTGAACATGGCCGATAGATGACTCTTGATCCGCTGCGCTCGTCCTTTTAGACCTCGAGTCGGGCGACCTCCCCGTATCTCACGTGCTGCCGCGGCAGCTCTTCCCTCCGCTTCAAGCAAGGGGAGGAATGTAAGCGCGATTGACACGCCAAATGCCAGCCGATACGGTATTCTCAGCTTCTGTACCACAATAATCACGAAATCCACCGGATCCGTGGAGGCGATGTAGATCAACGAGGACAGGAACAAACAGCACATTCGGAGTGCAGTCGCACCGCCATCGTACAGTCCTCCCGTAGTTAGCTCCAGTGGTCCGAATGACCCCAGAACCCTTCCGCTTGGAGCCGCAAAGGCTGTCAACAGGAACAAAGGCAGACTGAATCCGCCGATAAAAGTCAGACGCTGCCTAAGTGTTCGAAGTCTCATCCCTGCCCCGATGCACGCCGCAGCTGCCAAGAAGACAAGCATTAAAGCCAGCAGAAGCGGATTATCCCAGTGCATCGCAAGCGCAGCCAGGCTGATCAGCGCTACCAGCTTGCTAAGCGGATCAAACTTCTGTAGAACGAAGCGATTCCTTAACTCTGTAGTCCTCATACTCAATATGACATCCTCCTCTGTTCAAATTCCCTTTTCAAGAGCGCGTACAAATACAGATCAATATAGCCTTCCGCCTGTTCATTCTGCTGGTACTCCCTCAGCAGACCCTCTTCCTGGAATCCGAGTTTCTCCAGCATTCTCCTCGAGGCGCTGTTCTCCGGCAGCACAAGCACTTCAATCCGGTTCAGCCCCATCACAGAATAACCGAATTCCATAAGCGTGAGCAGAGCTTCAGACATATAGCCCCTGCCCCAGTAAGCTTCTCCAAGATCATAACCGATCTCACCCCGGGTCGCCCCAGCAAGCTGCCATACGTTGAACCCGCAGCTGCCAATCAGAAGCCCGGTTTCTTTCAACTCAATGCCCCATCTAAGGGTATCTTCACTTTCGGACAAGCCATTAAGTAAGTTAATCATATCCAGCGTATCCTGTACAGATTCCAGCCTGGACATGTTCAGATACTTTACTACCTCGTCATCCCCCCAATATTTGTAGAGCTGGGCCGCATCGCTATCCTCCAGCTTTCTGAGCCGCAGGCGGCTGCTTTCAAGCTCGGGAATGACTCCCCCGCATCTGTACATGTTATACGCTCCTTCCTGAGGCAGTCCTAACCACTTTACATTAGAAAACCATACTTTATCCGTCCTAGTCAAAGCCTTCCTAAGTTCTGACAACAATTTTCCAGGTGCGATTTTCTAGGCATCATTTAGGTGATAATATAGTCATCAAGAACAAAGTTTGGAGGATTTCCCGGATGGTATACACCATTTTGATTATCGTGCTGCTCTTTATTCTGCTTGCTGTAAGCGGGGTCACCCGCTTTGGCTTTCGTCAGATTACACAAATGCGGCTGCAGACAACCGAAGGGCTGTTTAACTTTATGGAAAAAACGGGGGCTTTTTCCCGCGAGAAATTTGATGCCTTGGTTAAAAGAGAGGTTAACGTCACCTCACACGACGGCCTTCTTCTGAGAGGCCATGTGCTGGAATTGCATCCGGGCTCCAAACGCTGGGCTATCATTGTACATGGATATACGGGTGCCCTGGAAGTGTCGGCTCAATTTGCGGGCATGTTCGAGGATAGGGAATTCAATATTCTGCTGGTGGATCAGCGCCGTCATGGCAGAAGCCAGGGCAGTTATACCACCTACGGATACCAGGAGAAATATGACATCGAAGTATGGGTGAAATGGGTGCATGACCATTACGGGGAGGATGTCCTTATTGGACTTCACGGCCAATCTATGGGGGGTGGCACGGTTCTGGAATACTTAAGCATTGCCCATCCCAGTGTCAAATTTGTCATTGCCGATTGTCCTTACTCGGATCTGACAGAGTTAATCCGTTATCAAATGACCGTCCTGAACAAGGTACCTGCATTCCCGTTCATGTCCTTGATTGATAACCGCCTTGAACGCAAAGCGGGGTTCCGTCTTAATCAGGTCAGCCCTATTCGTGCGGTTCGGCAGAGCCTACTGCCCGTTCTATTCATACATGGTTCGGCAGATACTTATGTTCCTACTCAAATGAGTAGGGATATGTATGAAGCCAAACCCGGAGTCAGGGAACTCCTCATCATTGACGGGGCGGTTCATGCCAATGCCTACGGAGTGGATCCCGCGGGTTACACCAGGAAGGTGCATAGCTTTATCGATGAGGTTCTTGAAGGCTCTTCATCTGTTGCAGCAGATCAAGTAGCCCGGCCCGAAATCTCTATAGCGTCAATATCACACCACTAACGACCTCGGAACACCTTAAAGCCGCCTTATGCTTGTACATTCAAGCATTGGGCGGCTTATGTTATCCTGCAATATCCTACACAGACAATTAGCCATAATCTACTCCACTGCATAACCGCTGACCATTTGGTGCTGTGCCATAACGATATATTTATCCAGCCGCTGGCTAAGTTCCAGAACATGGGGGTTGGTGAAATCCCGTTCTCCAGCCAAAGCTGCCAATTCATATCTAAGACTCTCTATAATCATAAGGAGCTCCTCATTTACTCTGCTGCCTTTTTTAGGTCGTTCATGCGGTTGATAAGCTTTGGATGCCATATTCTCACCTTCTCTCTTATCATTACAAAACTATCATACCCCATGATGCCAAAAAACATATTTTTCAAAAAACAAAAAAATATAGCACTCCTTGTCGGAACACCCAAATATTAATGCCTGCTATCAATAAATTAAAAGAGCACTCTCTCGAGTGCTCCTTGGACATGATCTCCTAGCCGCCAACACCATGGTTGAGCATAAAAGATTGAACGCCGCCGTGAGAAGCTGGTGCAGTGGCAGCAATGCCACTAAAGATTCCTACAGCTAAGACAAGAGACAAGATAACCTTCTTCATTCTGCTCACCTCCCCCGATTCAGACATTATTTAATTCTCTTATGCCGAAGTAGATATGCGAGTAGTGTACAGGGTTATACTAATATGGATAATATTCCCTGTTAATTCTATAATACTAGGTAACCTCTATTCTTGTAAAGAAGTTTTATATGATTGAACTAAAGACTGCGTGATCGATTCCTTTGCACAACAAGTGTTAGCCTTGATCCAGCGCTCATATCTTTAGTTCATTCCATATAGCAGATAGAATTCCACTATGGCCCGCCGCCACAGATCTCCATCTCCTGCTTGTTCTGCTCCCCCTAACCTTACACAATCCGGATACGCCTATCACTGAAAGGATAGCTCCTCTCTTTGTTTCTCACTTCCTCCATCATGAACTGATACTCGCTCTTATGCTGCTCCGATGCGTAATTCCGGTACGCCTCGAACACAGTCACACACTGAATGACATCTCTATCATTGTTCAGGATGAAAGCCAGCTTTAATGCAAATAAGATATGTGATATTCCCTCTGCGTATTGATTCTTCCTGAAATGGTAGACAGCGAGCTGGTAGCGGTAGGAGAAATGCCTGTCCACTTCGATAGGATCATGATTATCGAACTTCTGAATCACCTGGGAGCATTGTTCAATTATATGGTCAACATAGAAAGCATATTTATTGGCAGATTCAATAATCGTGAGCAGACCGGGAAGAATCTCCTGTGGATGCTCCTGCAAGAATTGGCAGTATTCCGGAAGAATATCGATATTGCCGGTAAGCATCTCAAGCGTGTACGCGTTCGCCTGAGCCCAGACCTTGAATTTCTTGACTTCCATCCAGCCTATCTCATTCAAATTCTCGAACCAGCTTAGGTCGGCATAGCCGGTGACGTATTTCTTCGCTTTATCATACAGTTCCTGCTTCTGAAGCGCGACCGTCTTGAGCAGATAGCCTTGCCCATAATAGACTACCAGGTGCCGCTCTGTCTCCAGGATGTCATAAGACTTCTCCCGCACTTTCCGTCTTAATTGGTCACGATACACAGCCTGGGCCAATGCTCTCAGCTCATCGGAGTATTTCTCCACCTCCTTCCACTTATGCAGCGTGAAGCAGACATTAGCTAGCTTCAGAAGGGCATCAAGCTGATGGTTCTCCGGGAGCCGCTTGCGGAATGGCTCGAACCTGATCACCGCCTTCCAGTTCTCTTCCGCATCAGGTCCCTGCTTCCCCATAAATAAGCGGTACTGGCTGATCGCCAGACGTTCAGAGTGACTATCATTCTCCATTTCCGCGACAGCCTCATGGAACAAGGCTGAATCCGTGACCCGGCCCTTCATATACAACTTCTCACCTATATCAAAAAGAATGCCGATCGGTTTAGGAATTTCCAGCAATCTTAGGATTGCAGCCTTCAGACATTCCTCCTTATTCAGCTCCGCGCAGCGGATCAAATAAGGCTCCAGTCGCCTTCGCGAGACCTTTGTTCCCGAAAAACACTCATCCAGATATAAATGGTAGAACCACCCTTCCGGATATCCCAGCGTCTCTGTAATAATATCTAATTGTCTTATAGCTATAGGCTTTGGAGGAGTTCCGTGCAGAATCGCACTCAGACTGCCCCTGTTCATTCCGGAAAGGTGTCCAAATGTGGTGAGTGTATAACCAGAGCTCGAAAGGTGATCCTCAATCTCCGAGCGAATTGAGTTCATAGACTCCATTCAGCACCTCCTAATCTATTATCATAATAATAGCAAAATTACATATATTTAACAAATGGTTAATTAAAATAGAAAAAGGCCACCCTATTAGTTATTCACCGGATAAAATGGAAAATCCTCCTGAAATAAGTAATTGGGTCGCCTTTTTTTCACTATGTTAAAGCTCAGTTAGGTTTGGACTATCTTGTCTGCTCCGCCTCTGGCTGAAGAACTTCGCTGCACAATCCATGAAGCACGGTCCTGATCTCTTTCAACTCTTCAATCCCCGCACCGGTAATTGAATATTGGTCATCATGAGGAGTGAGGAAATTGTCTTCGGTCAGCCTCTCAAGCTCCTGCTTCACTTCACGCTCGGCAACTTTGTAGCCATGCTTCTCAAGCAGCAGCAGCATGTCCCCCATATTAATATCCTCCATTCCAGCATTGTGAAGCATGTGAATACGGATAAATAAATTTTGCACATCTGCGCGCATACATAACTCTCCTTCCGGTGTGAGATGCTCAGATTGTACTTACCCCGAGCGGCCCTCAAGGAAACACTTAGACACCCTGACGCCTTGCCAGGCCTCAGTTCTTGAGGATTGCCCTGTTGACATTCAGTACGAAAAGGTCTCTAATTAAAACATTGATTCACCAAAGGAGGAACGCCTATGTTTCAAGCAAATCAATATAATGGCACACGCCATGAACAATATGAGACTGTACTTAGTCAGCTGGGTGGGCTCATCCACGGAGAACCAAGCCTGATCGCCAATCTCGCTAATGCCTCTGCTCTCCTGGGCCAATTCCTTAAGGATGTGAACTGGGTTGGCTTCTACCTGTTCGACGGTACAGAACTGGTGCTTGGCCCGTTCCAGGGGCTTCCGGCCTGCATCCGTATTCCTCTGGGCCGGGGAGTATGCGGAACTTCCGCGAAGGAGCGCAGAACGCTCGTTGTGGAGGATGTGCATGCTTTTCCAGGACATATTGCCTGTGATGCGGCTTCTAACAGCGAGATTGTCATTCCGGTAATTAAGGACGACCAGCTGATAGGCGTGCTGGATATTGACAGTCCGCTTAAAGGTAGATTTGATGAACTGGACAAGGAGTACCTTGAGAAGTTCGTCCAGGTTCTTACCAAGGAACTCTCAGCTGTCTAAACCCGCTCTAATAAAAAGGACATCAGCTTCATCCTATTCGGATGAGCAGATGTCCTTTTTGCAGCTGGTGATCCTGGTCTTGCTGCTCATATTGGTCATATTGGTCATATTGGTCATGCATTTTATGCTGATCGACTGTCCAGCCCTTATTGTTACACCACTTGGCTCGGAGCAGCTGTTCTAAGCTCGCTCCGCACTTGTTACCTGCCCTTATCCGGACGATGAATGATCATCATTCCCTCCACATGCCGTTTACTCATCACTTTCTTCTTCTTCCGATTCTCTTTCGTCTCAAAGACAATATCGAAGTCGTAATCCTCAGGATACAGCTCCTCCTTGGAGATATACGGCTTTAGACGCTTATGGTTGATTCGCATCTTCTGCTTCTGAACTATAACGCCTACGATTCCGTACCGATCCTGGGCTTCGCAGACAATGCCCACCTTGCCAAGAGACGTGACCTTAACCGCATCCCCAACTTCAAATGTTCTCCGGGGTATTGCCGGCTGCGGCTCCGGGTTCGCCGGAGCTTCACGCTCTTCCTCCGAGTCAGCGGATACGGCTTGATCCAATGGGTCTTCTTCTAGCTGTTCAGTTCCGGCTTCCATTCCCTGGGTCCCTGCTTCTGTCCGTTCAGTTGCTGCTTCCATCCTCTCGGTCCCTGCTTCTGTCCGTTCAGTTGCTGCTTCTAGCCGCCCAGTTCCTGCTGTTTCAAATATACTCCGTGCTGGCAGCTCCATAGAGCCTAGCTCCCTATTACCTTTATAATCCATGAACTCAAATTCTTGCTTCTCTTCATTATAATCGGGCTGTCTTTCCCGTTCTGCACGCACAGGCAATTTATAAAGCAGCGCTCGTGATCTGCCCAGCACAGTACCGGGAATGCCTAGCTTCTCGGCAATCTCTATCGCATAGCTCTGCCCAGCCTGGCCAATAGTCAGACGATACAGCGGCTGCAGGGATACCGGATCAAATTCCATCCGGGCATTCTCGAAGCCCGGTGTTCTCGCTGCCAGTACCTTAAGCTCATTGAAATGAGTGGTCACAAGTACAGATGCCCCTTTCCCGCTCAGTTCTTCCAGAATAGCAGTAGAGAGTGCGATCCCCTCTCCGGGGTCCGTTCCCGCAGCCAGCTCATCAATAAGCAGCAGCGTCCGTGAATCAGCTGCTTCAAGCATGTTAACCAGGCTTTGGATTTGGGCGGAGAAGGTACTAAGAGATTGTTCAATACTTTGTCCGTCCCCGATCACGGCCATCACTCTGGAATATACGCTAAACTGACTGCCGGGCAGCACCGGGACCAGCAGACCGGACTGTACCATGAGCGTCAATAATCCGAGGGTCTTGAGCACAACGGTCTTTCCCCCGGTGTTCGGCCCAGTAATAATCAGCGTTTTAAAGGTGCTCCCAATCTCAATATCCAGCGGAACCATGCTCTGAAGCAGCTTGGGATGCTTGGCGCCGAGCAGACGGGTCTGTCCCTCCTCACTAAGCTGGACCGCCTGCCCTCCTATGGTCACCGCATGCCTGGCTTTAGCGAATATAAAATCATAGGTTCCGGTAATCTTGATATTCATAAGGATCTCTTCCGCTCCCTGCTCCACCATCTCAGACAGCATGCTGAGGACCTTGGCCTCTTCCCTGCTCTCATCGCCCTGCAGCAGTTCAAGCTCGGATTGAAGTCCTGAAATCTCATATGGTTCCACGAATACCGTCTGACCGCTCGTCGAATAATCCAGCACGCTCCCTTTAACCTGGCGGTAATACTCCTTCTTCAGCGGAATAACATAGCGTCCATTCCTGACACTGACCAGACTCTCCTGCAGGATCGACTGATACCTGGACATGATTCCTTGAATCTTCCTCTGAATCCGGTCCTTCACCGAATTCATGCGCTGTCTGGCCTTCGCCAGCTCCCGGCTGGCCTCATCGGTTACTCTTCCGTGGCGAATACACCTCAGAATCTCGCTCTGCACAGCCGGAAGCTCGCACAGCGAAGCGGCATAGGAGCTTATCTCTGGAGCCAGCTCCCGCTTGCCGGCCATATATTTCCGCAGCTGTGTGCAGCTGTGCAGGAAGGTATACACCGCCGTAAGATCCTCTTCCCGGAACAGATATCCTGTTCCAAGCAGGGACATGACCTGCTCAATTCCATCCAGGGATGGGAGCGGGATGCTGGAGCCTTTTTCGAGTATTAGCCTCGCCTCCAGCGTCTCCTGCATGGACCTTCTGATCACATGAATCTGATTCGTAGGCTGAAGATTGCTGACCATCTCCCGGCCTGCGTATGAGACGGCGTACGTCATGATATCCTGTTTGATCTGGTCGTACTCCAGTGTGCTTTGTGTATACTGCTGTTCCATTTGCGTAACCTCCTGAATTTATGATGGAAAAACAAAAAGAGGGCAAAGAATGCCTAACGTCATTCTTTGCCCTCTAACATGGATTGAACTGTAGACAGACCCGTCTCTCAGACTGCTTCTATTACGAAAGCAGCCGAGCTCAGGCATCTTCAGTCCCCCCATATATAACTGTCTAATTTCCCGCCGTAACACAAAAAACCGTGCTGAAAAACAGCACGGTGTGGTGTACATAGGAAATAAAACAGCTGGTAAGGCGCCGTTTGATGTACCGCGTGTTCTTAACTAAATCTCAGGCCGCAGAAGGACAGAATCAAACAGAACACCCGCATAAATGCAGCAGTGCCAGTCGTCACCTTCGTATCAGCCTTATGAAATTTATTAGTTAAGAACGTTCACCAACATCAAGATTTCCCCTTACCAAAATGGAATGTAACGGAATGAACGCGGGAATCCCTGCGGCTCAATCCTTACTATAATTTAACAAATGACATGCTCTTGCGTCAACTAGCCCAACTAAGGAATCCCTCTAGCTAAAGCTCAGCATCTCCTCAGTGGGAGCAGACGTTGTGGTCTGAATGCTTTTGCTTCGCTCACGCGCCATCTCGGCTTCCTTATTCCGCAAATATTTGCGTCCCTTCCAGCGCAGCAGAGCCACAATTCCGCGGACATATTCGTCGATGATCATGCATGCGTAGATGGCGACAACGCCCCACCCTAGCGATACTCCGAGTAAATAAGAACATCCAGTAGCGATAATCCACATGGAGATCAGCGAGTTGTACATGACGAACCGGGTATCCCCAAGCGCATTCAGTGCATCACCAAGCGCCATATTCAGCATTTTGCCCGGCTGCAGCAGCAGATTCATCCAGAGCAGGGATACTCCAATCGTAAGGATCTCCGGATCGGATGTGAACAATCCGAGCAGGGCCTTGCCACAGAGCAGCAGAATGAACGCATTTATGGTAACCAGCGGCAGTCCGAACTTCAGAGCGCGATATGCGGACTTGTAAGCCTCCTTCGTCTTCCCGCCTCCGAACAGGTGGGCAATCTGAATCTGTGCGGCAAGAGCGATGGAATAGCCC
Organism: Paenibacillus sp. SN-8-1; assembly: GCF_050995535.1. Lineage (NCBI taxonomy): Bacteria > Bacillati > Bacillota > Bacilli > Caryophanales > Paenibacillaceae > Paenibacillus > Paenibacillus sp. SN-8-1. The sequence continues at coordinate 662,966 of NZ_CP194782.1, read as the reverse complement.
AAAAGGAAGCAGAACGATTCAAGTGTGTTCATATATGTTCTTGCAGCCAGCACCTGAGTACCCAGCATAGCCAGAAATGAGAATATTGCTAACTGCGAGAATACCCAACAGCCCATATTCACGCCAAGCGGCCATCCGATCTGCATGATCTCCTTGAATAGCCTGCGATCAAAGATGCGCAGATCCGACCAGACAATGTTACGCTGAAATGTACCTATAAATATGAACAGCAGCACGAGTGTGGCGATGAGCCTGCTAACCAATGTAGATATCGCTACCCCGGCAAGCCCCCACTTTGGAAACCCAATCGCACCAAAAATAAAGCCATAATTCATAACAATATGAATGATGTTCATGCCGACCGCTGTATACATCGGCCCCTGCGTATTCCCAGTATTTCGGATCGCTGTGCTAAGTGTGGACATGATGGCCGTCAGAACCATGCCGCCTCCTACGACAGAGATATACGTTCTCGCAAGTGGCAGCAGCTCATCCGGCATCTGAAGCATTTGCGCGATAGGTCCTGGAACCGCAATCAGCAGTACGCTTAACAAGGCTCCGATCAGAGCTGTGACTTTCAGCGAGATAATCGCTACTGTCCTGGCATCCTCTTCCCTGTGCGACCCGAGCTTCTGGGCAATCAGGATACCCGCACCACCAGCTACCGTTGCAAAGAGCGTGGTCAACGCGTTGAAGAGCTGATTGGAGAAGCCGACGACCGCAACAGCATCATCTGAAATCCGGCTGACCATCAAGGTATCCACCGCACCCAGCAAAAATTGCAAAAACAACTCAATAAAAATAGGCCATGATAGCGCCCATAGAGTAAACTTATCTTTTTCCAAGCTGCTCACGCTTATAACACCTTCCCAAGTAATGTTGTATGTGTAAACAAATTATAGATGGTATACTGGGACGGAAGTATCAGTATTTGAACTCAAACTTTAAAAATTCCAACCTGAATTTATATCTCGAGGTGAAGACTGTGCCGCTGCTGCAATTCTCTGTTCCTCCCCTGCCCTATTACATCGTTAGCGGATTAGCCGTGGTACCCACCGGGAGCAAGCATCCTGCGAGAAGAAATATTGGAGTGTTCGATTTACTCGTGGTCATGAAAGGAGCTCTATATGTTGGTGAAGAAGACCGGCAATATGAGGTAAGAGAAGGGCACTCGCTCATCCTCCGTCCTGACGCTTATCACTATTCCAGCTTCGCATGCACGGAAGAGACTCATTATTACTGGCTGCATTTCCATACCCAAGGAGAGTGGCAGCCTATTGACGAGCATATGTCAGACCCAGCGTACCAACGGGATTTTGCCGTAGAGGCACCTACGTTCCTGCCGGCCTATTCTATTACTCCCTTTATGATCCGGGTTCCACAGTACACGCCCCTGCTGCAGCCTGATAAGTTCTACAACATACTTCAGGAGCTTACCCTGATGAATCAGAACTTTCACCTGCCTGGCGCACGGCTGCGTCAGCAGGCTCTGTTCCAGGAAGTGATTCAGCAGCTGTCCGATACGCTGACTACAGATGCTCCTTCTCCAAAGGTTGCTTGCGCAGAGCGCGCTGCCGCCTATCTCAGAGCTCATTATCAGGAGGAAGTAACGGCCAAGGCGCTTGGGGAACATCTGAACTTTCATCCTGTCTATATCGCCCGCTGTATGCAAAAGGTATTCGGCTCCTCGCCTGCGGCTTACTTACTGAAATACCGGATCGCCCGAGCCAAGCTGCTGCTGCTGCAGACCGATCTATCCATTACACGGATCTCGGAAGAGGTGGGATTCAACCATCCTGCCTACTTTACTTCTTCATTCGTTAAGCAAGAAGGACTGTCACCGCGACAATTCAGACAGCGGTTTGCTTAATTTCACACAGAATGATAGAAATATCGTGATAACGCTTTCTCGAAATTTATATTTTCCAAACCTTTACATTCAAGATTGTTATGGATATAACGCAGTTAGAAAAGTGACATATAAGGAGGTATCAGTCCTGTATGGGGTAATGATAAATATATCCCTGGACCAGACCTTTTCCCTTAGAAACTTTGTGTAAATTTCATACGTAATACTGATTAGAACCTATTAATCGTAAGGTGGTGAACCTGGATGAAGCACTGCCTATTCCGAAAAATTATTTTGGCGCTTCTGCCAATGCTGTGTGCAGGCGCTCTTTATATTTCACCTTCAGCTAACGCCGGGTACTTTAACGACCTGTTCAATGGAGTCCAAGAAATATCCGAGCTTCCTAGCGAAGTCAATCAATTGAAAGAGGAATATAAAAGCACGGTGAGCAAACTTGAAGAGGCTCAAGGGACTATGGAGTCCTACCGTCAGCAGAACGAAGCCTTAATCCAGCAGAACAAGAAGCTGACCGAGACTGTGCAGTCCCTTATGGATGAAGAGGCTGCCCGCCAGGCCAGCTCCAAGCGGATTCGCGTTCTATTGATTACCGGGGCCGCACTGCTAGCCGGATACTTTATCCTGCTGAGAGTACTTCGCGTCGTCCTGAGGCGCTAAAGCCAAGCACGCTGCCCTTTAGCAGAGCAATCTACTTAGACTTAGGAAGGAGAACCGCCATGCAGCTCATCCAAGAGACTGAATCAAGCCACATTGGTGGACAAGCGGTTCGGTTCCTGCTTGAAGAGAACGAGAAGATTCACGTTCTTCATCCTCAGCAGATTATTGCCTTCAAGGGGCCGTCCGGCAACCGGAGCGACCGTCTTATGAATGTGAAGGGGATGTACAGGAAGAAGAAGCTGATCCAGGCCGATCTGAAGGGCAGCTGTGAATTTGTAGCCGCCCTTCCTACGTCGTACAGTATGAAGCCGATCGAGCTGACCCCAGAGAGCGATCTTCTGTACGACTTCCGTCATCTCTTCTTTTATACGGAGGGGGTAAGCATGCAGACCCAGATCTTGAGTATGAAGAATATGTTGATCACTCGGGATGCCGTGAAGATGAAATTCTCAGGCAGCGGGCAGATCGGCATTCTGACCGAAGGCCAGGTATGCGAGGTGACTCTCGACCCGGAAGAGCCGCTGTATGTCGATGCTGGCAGCGTCGTGGCTTACCCGGAGAATGCAAGAATGGAGTTGTCGGTATACGGGAATCATTTGGCCAGTCAGCACATGAGCTATCAGTGGAAGATGACAGGCTCAGGGAAAGTCATCCTTCAGGCAGGGCGTCAAAGCCATCGTCTGGAGCAGGACCTGAGCAATGACGGCATCGTTAAGCGATTTCTTCGGGAGGTCATTCCGTTCGGGGGCGTATTTATCAAATAATGACAGTGAATGACTGGCTTGAATAAAAAACACAGCGGTAGCCTCGGACCGGAAATTAAAGTCCGAGACTACCGCTGTTTGATTGAACCAACGTCTCCCGTTAGTTGAACAACAATGCATGCTGACACTAATTGTGTGGCAGCATGCATTCAGGCTGTCGAGAAAGTCCTCGACAGCCTTACTACTGACATACAGTTGTCAGGAGTGTTTTTTTATAATCGGAGTAATGAATATAAAGGAGTGGGAAATACATGCATTTTGCTTCTGTACGCATCATTACCGACGACGTGGATCGTCTCGTCGAGTTCTATGAGAAAGTCATGGGCGTTTCAGCGGAACGCCCCGCGCCCATCTTTGCCGAATTCGTTATGCCATCATGCACCCTGGCGATCGGCCACTCCCAGACGGTGCAACTGTTCGGCGCTGGTTCCGCAGTGGCGGCCAACAATCTCTCTGTCATTCTTGAGTTCCGCGTCCACGATGTCGATGCCGAATACGAGCGCTTAAAGCCATTTGTCGACGAATGGGTAAAGGAACCAACCACAATGCCATGGGGGAACCGTGCTGTGCTGTTTCGAGATCCCGACGGCAATCTGGTTAATCTCTTCGCGCCGGTGACCGAGGAAGCGATCAAACGGTTCAGCGGCAGGCATTGATGAACAGTCGAATTGAGTGAGACCTCAATTTGTGGTCATGGCACCTGGAAGAATTAAATAATCAGAGGAGGGTATTATTTATGTCAACACCTATCAAGACAGAGGATCTCGTCCAACTCTATAAGGAACTCTGGAGTACGACAGACGAAACGCGCCGACACGAACTAGCAGCTCAGCTGCTCAGTGACAGTGCGACGGTCTCAGTTGCCCAGCCTCAAACACTGCAGATCCATGGACATGCTGACATCGAAACACATATTGCATTCATCCATAAAGACCTCGTGGAGAAAGGCTTGAGATTTCGTGTACTCGACAAAACGATCGGCCGCAATAACAACGCCGTGAAATTTAGCTTTCAAGCGGTAAACGGCGCTGATGAAGCAGTTGTTAGTGCAACCGTCTTCCTCATACTTGATGATGAGAACCGTGTCGTAAGCGACCATACATTTTTTGAATAACCGCTGTTCCTTAAACTTAATGAAAAGGCAGGTCGCTAAAGACCTGCCTGAAAGTCGTGAAAACTGATTTTGAATCATTGCGAATTCGACACTGTTTTCCTTACTTCGACAACCTCCGTGTGCTATAGTGCTGTTGAGAGATAAGGTTCTTCTCTTACAATTTGAAGGCCATGTTACCTGTTAAGGGTACAACCCGAGCTGTTGGGTTGTACCCTTTTTATGTGCAAGAATGGCTGATCAGCAACCCATTTAATCATAATAGGAGGAAAACATATCATGAAGAAGTCTGGCGATTTTTATAAACAAGTGTTGAAAATTGCCGTTCCCGTGACGCTGCAAAGTTTAATTATGTCCTTGCTCAACCTCACGGATCAGCTGATGGTCGGGCAGCTTGGTGACGTGGCCATCGCATCGGTAGGCATGTCGGTGAAAATATACGGTATCTTGTCCGTCGTTCTCGCGGGTCTTGCGACGGGGGTATCCATCTATGCGTCCCAGTTCTGGGGCGGCGGAGATCGTAAGAGTATATCCCATCTTCTCGGTCTTGGCCTCGGGGCAGGCCTGGTTTTGTCCGGATTGTTCACCATATTCGTATTCTTCATGCCGGAAATGTTCCTCGGTATTTTCACTTCAGACACCGCAGTAAAGACAGAAGGATCGGTGTTTGTCCAGGTGTTTGCGCTAAGTTTTATACCTTCCATGTTAACGATGATGTACTCGGCCATACTGCGCAGCACAGGACACACCCAACTGCCAATGTACATAAGCCTGATCGCCGTAGGGCTTAATATCGTTCTCAATTATGGACTTATTTTCGGCCAGCTTGGTATGCCTGAATGGGGACTTATGGGAGCAGCTGCCGCGACGGCAATGGCACGGACAGTGGAATGCCTTCTTATTATCGGCGCAGTTTATAAGTTCCGGCTTCCTGGCGCAGATGGGTTTAAGCAGCTGTTCGGCGTGTCAAAACCGCTGCTGCGCAAGTTTTTCGCAACATGCTACCCCATTATTCTGACGGAGCTGATCTGGGTGCTTGGCGAGACCGCCTATGCTGTCGTCTACAGCCGGATGGGGACAGCGGAGATGACCGCAATGACCATTACTTTCCCGCTTCAAGGTTTAAGTATTGCACTCTTGGCCGGACTCGCTAGTGCGGCTGGCGTTATGGTTGGGCAAAAATTGGGTGCAGGTGACAACGACGCTGCATATGATTTTGCCCGGCGACTGATTAGACTTGGTGTAATGGTCTCACTGGTGATCGGTGTCATTCTTGCAGTGATCTCTCCGCTTTATGTGTCCGTATTTAATATTTCCGATGAATCACATCGTCTGGGGATGTATCTCGTATGGGTGTTCGCCGGCTTCCTCTGGGTGAAGGTTGCCAACATGATCCAAGCTGGCGGCGTGCTGAACAGCGGCGGAGACAGCAAATTTGTGTTTGTCATGGAGTCGGCTACAACTTGGATCATCGGCGTGCCATCCGCCTTACTGCTGTCATTCGTCTTCAATCAGCCTATTTACTGGGTTTATCTTATCCTGTCTCTTGAAGAGGTCGTTCGTTTCTTTGTCGGTGCTGTGCGTATCCGTTCCAAGAAGTGGATGAAAAACCTTGTATCTGATTTATCTGCTTGAAATCAAAAACCAGCTGGATCACGAAGCTACTCATAACTGAACATCTACGCAAATAAGAGCCGGAGATATAATCTCCGGCTCTTATGAGTTGCCAACTCCTAACGGCTGCGCTTCTTCCCCGCGTTGATGCTGTCCGCATCAAGACCTTTCCAAATGTTCGGAATTTCCACATCTTCAGGATGTTCAAACACCAGGAACGCGGAAGGCAGATACCGCTCCCCATATTGGGAAGATGGCTTATTTATAATTTCATTATCCTTAACAAGCACCGATGAGGATCCCCCATCCAGATTCGCGGCAATCACAGCACCATGCTCCAGCATGATCTGCTGCACATCATAGAGATTGGCTCCAATGCTGTAGCCCGGCTGGCGGCCGTCGATAACAACGAAGATAATGGCTCCGTCTTTGCGCTGTCCCATGGCTGTTCTTGGGGCAATCCCCCAGCCCTGTGCCGCGTTCTTGATCAGGCCCTTTCCGTTCACAATAATCCGGGGCTGAAAAGTCACGGCCTCCTGGAGTCCGAGTCTGGAAAGCTCCTTTAACGTATAATTGCCCGCGATCATCTTACCTTGCTTGTCAATACCGACAATCTGCGTAGAGGCACTGCCGTTCCCGTTATAATACAGCTTGCCTTCGGCAATCACGACACCGATCGGCTTAAATCCATTGCCTTTCCCGTTCGGATCGACGAATCCCCCGCCATTGACTCCTGCTATGGCGCCAGTGCGCTTCACCATACTGGATACCTTTTCCCCGGAGCCGACCTTGCCGGGCACGCCCAGTCTGATCTTGGTAGGATCGTTGACGATCATGACATAACCTTGGTAGCCGCTCCCCGATATATTCTCGATCTCCACAAGCGGTTTATTCTTCTGCTCGGCAGAACGGTCAATCACATGAGTATCTCTTTCATCCCCCATCTCCTTGAAACGGGCATTATACTCAGCCACTCGTCTCTTCATTTCATCTTCACCAATAATATATTGCGCCCAGCTTCTGTGCTGTGTTGTGATTAACGTATCTGCGATCAGGTACCTGAGATTCTGAGCCGATGGGGCCCAGTAAAGCCAGCTCCCCGCAGCAATAATCAGCAGCAAGACAACCAGACACACTCTGGAAAGCACGTAAAAAAAGCCTTTCTTTTTCTTCCGCTTCCCCCGTGTCTTCTTCTGATTGCGAACCGTTGACCGGCTGGGTAATGTTCTTGGTTCCACTACAAACGCTTCCTCCCTGAACTTTCTAATCAGCTTTTATAACAAGCTCTTTTTCTCCATAATAGACGAAAATCCGGGATTCAAAGTTTCATTATCTTAATCTTTTGCCGACTATTTAGTCATATCTTGTTAGTAATTCTGAAACCACAGCTTCTTGAAATCAACCCATCCGTGGGATTGAATCGTTACATTCTGGAGGCTCGGATGGTACATGGAACCTATGGCCTTGTAGGTCAGGAACATAATCGCACAGCTCTCGCGAAGCTTATTCTCCAAGGGCTCCAATCTCCGGATAATCTCATCCTCGCATTCTTCTCCATCAGATCTTAGTACTTTAGCCATTTCATCGTCAACGAATGCCTCCAGCTCCTCGCCAAGATGCATGCGGAGAAAGCTGTTGTCCGATAGGTAATTCTCCATCAAGGAAATGATCCCCTGTGCGGATACAGCTTTAAACATGATAAAGTCAGCACGGTCAACATGCTCATTCTTGAGCATATCATCTAAGCTTACCAGACACACTTCGATCTGAACCCCATACTTCCCGTACTCCTGCTTAAGCCAGTGGGCATCACGGATATGCCGGGAATAGGTATACAGCCGCAGAAGCTCTCCGCAGTAACCGGATTCGCGAAGCAGCCTTAGCCCTTCCTCCGGATCATAAATCCGGTCCCTCTCTACCGAAGCCTCCTTGAGCCGAAAGCTCTCTGAAGGGGCAACATGAGGAGGACCCAGCTCTAGGGCCATACGACTGCGATCGATCAGAAGAGTTAGCGCTTTGCGCAGAGCTGGATTCCGAAGAAGGCTCGCTTTGCGCAAGTTAAAGGTCAGCAGACAGGTGCCTGAGGTCATCTTCTGCTCGTTCCACTGTCCAAGAGCGGGTATTTCCTGACTCTCCCCTGTATGCACAACCAGCAGCTCCTGCTCCTCCGACTGAAGGAAATCCCCGCAATTCTCGGGAACATAGATGATCTCGACCACATCCAGCATGGGCCTCCCCTGAAAATAACGATCATACGCCGACAGCTGGCAGATCCCCGGTGTCCGCTTGGTTACGCGGTACGCCCCTGTGCCTACAGGAATCAGCGGCTCCCGGTCAGAGTAATCCCGGTACACGTCTGCAGGTACAATCGAAGCTGTGCCTCCCGATAAATACCAGAGCAGCAGATGGTTCGTCGCCTTCAGACGGATCTCGATTCCGTATCTGGACAGTACTTTGACCTCTTCAATCTGCTGAACCAGCCAGGCTACGGGTGAGCTTCGCAGCCGCAGCAGGCTGAATTCAACATCCGCCGCGTCCAGCTCCCTGCCATGATGAAAGATTACACCTTTTCGCAGATAGAAGGTCCAGACAGTCTTATCCTCATTTGTTCTCCAGAAATGCGCGATTCCAGGGATGAATCGCCCGGTCTGATTATCATATTCTATAAGTCTATCAAAGATTTGCCCGACCAGATTAACGTCGAAGGCATAGACTATTCTGGCAGGATCCAGCGTATGTATGGGGTGGTAGATCGGCAGCTTCAGACTCTCCCAGATCTGCTCAGACTGAACATCGGCCTCATATCCGAAATATAAAGACAGCCATTCCGCGAACTGCCGTCTAATCTCAGTCCCTGTTCCGTGCTCTGAGATCAGCTTCAAGGCGGACTCGACTTCCCCGATCCGTACACTCTCCTTCGCCCCATCTAGCAGAACCTCATCCCCGGATTTGAGAAAAGTAAGCTCCGACGTATTCCCCCGTCCTCTGCCGGGTACGAATCTTACCCACATCTGATCCACCATTTTGATAATAATCAGCTTGGCATTTCTCTGGCTGCAGTACAGGGCATCCGCCACTTGTGCCATAGAAGCCGGAAAAGGCTGATACTCCTTCATCTGGGCAAATGTACTGCGCAGCCGCATATAATCCTCAACCAAACGCATAAGGTTCCTCCTCTCCCGGTAAAAGGCGAAAATAAATACGCAACCTCTACCCTTTTTGTGAAAAAGAAATGAAATTACAATGAAATCACCGAAAAGAAAGATATGCCATACATTGTAACCCAGTTCAAGTTATTAGGAGAAGGAGGATTTGAAATGCACCCTTATTTTATCGAGAAGAGGTATGAGAGTGAACAGCAACGGCTGGAACGGATCAACCGGACGGAATGGATGATGCATAGGCGGAGGGAACCGCGGAGAAATTGGCTGGCCTTCTTTACGGGCCTGCGCAAGAATCAGACCAGCCGCACAAATATTCCGCATAGGAACCCTGACATGGGGAACAGACCATCCCCGTAGAGACAGCCTGTTTACAGCTGATTACTTGATGCCCTGAGCCCGTCTGTAACGCATGATCTTGCGATACATGGATTTGTCTTTTAGCTGATTAAATATATACGGGTCGGGGTTCGTATTGACTTCAATAATCCATGGGGTCAGCGACTGGTCGAGACCAACGTCCACTCCAATCTGTCTGAAATTCGGATAAGTGGACTGATAGGCTCTGGCAATTCGTTCACCAAACTGTCTCAGCTCCTGGAGGAGAGCTGTCTGCTTGGCACCTGTTACATGCTGGGACAGCAGTACTGGTACAGACATAGGACGTCCTCCGCTGTGATAGTTTGTTACGATTTTGCCCTCTTTGGCAGCTCTCCCGATCAGACCCGTGGTCTCCCATTTCCCTGAGGGGCTCAGCTGAACCATAATGCGGATATCGAACCGGCGGCCCTGGTATTTGAGCAGGTGTATCCCTTTCTGGATCAAATAACTGCGGCTTCCCACCGCCTTCTTCAAGCTTGCGTAATAGGCTTCGAATGTACTGAACGTCCTTGTAGTCGTGTCGAACTGGTATTTATATTTATTCAATGCTTCTCCGGCCAGCTCGGCCCGGATGACGCCCAGCCCATGCGTTCCACGGTCCGGCTTGATATAGACCATTTTGTAACTGCTGAGCATGCTCTCCAGATTCTTGGCATTAAATCTTTGGGTATCCGGGATGTACTTACGAATCGCTGGATTTTTAAGCAGTACGTTGTTCTTTATCCATTTGCTTGTGAGAGTTCTTCTTGTAGACTTCTTATTCTTCTGCCCAATCATCGTCATCGTTCCTCTCTATCCATCTCATGAACGAACAGGAAAATTACACAAATCATCGTATGCGAACCCGTGGAGAGTTGCCTGAACCAGCCGCCTAAATCAAGTATCAATCCCATGATTTAATCAGCTGAACCAAATAAAAAGCCGCCCCTCAAATATTCAAATGAACACTTGAATGGACAGCTCTATTCATGATGTACTATAAGGATTGAAATTTAGATACAATATCATCGATAAGCAAATTGGCTGATTTAATTCCGCCAGACAAATTCCAGATCACTTCATCCACATGAAATGCCATGTTCTTCTTAGCTACATTCAGATTGTTGAAGAGCGGGTCCTTGAACCACTCCTCCTGCATCTTCGTGCCGCCTTTCTTCTCATCGTAATCGGCATTAAAGTAGAACATCACATCTCCATCCATGTCCGCCATACGCTCCTTGCCGATCACTTCCATAAATTCATCCTTGTCTTGAACGGCAGGACGGGCGAAGCCGAGGTCACTTAAGATTACACCGGCAAAAGTATCCTTCTTATACAGGCGCACCGCTTGCGGTAGGAAGCGAACGAGCGATACTTTGTAAGACAATTTATCACCGATCTTTGACTTCGCTTCCTGAATGTGAGTCTCGTATTTCGCTAGAGCGGCATCCCCTTCTGCCTTAAGATTGAGCGCTTCCGCATACAGCTTGAAGTTCGTCTTCCAGCTCCCTGAGAGCTCCTCAGACAATACCGTTGGGGCTATAGCTTCCAGCTGAGAGTAAATTTCTTCATCCCGAATTTTATTGCCGATGATCAAATCCGGCTTCAGACCCAGAATCAGCTCTACGTTCGGCTTCGACTCGTCACCAAGCTCCGTAATCCCCTCCATCTCAGATCGGATATGAGGGAACCAGTCATCTCCGAGGCCCGAATTCACCGCGCCCACGGGCTTAACTCCGAGCTCAAGCAGAGCTTCTGTGCCTTCCTGTGTAAGCACCACTACCCGTTTCGGTGTGCCCTTAATGGAGGCTTCGCCCATGCTGTGCTTCACCTTTCGGATCTCTTCGTCTGACGTATTCGCTGCTGCCGTTGCGGACGTATCCGCCGGCTTCTGCTCCGCATCCTTGCTGCTGCCTTGGCCGCATCCGGACAAGACAACTGAGAATGCGAGCAATAGCATGATAGTTAATGAAATTAACTTATGATTAGGACGTAACAATTTCATCGGATGAATCTCTCCTTTTTATTTGACGGACGTGCCGTTGTTCTTAAAAAATAAGTAGAAAAAGAATGGAGCGCCCAGAGCCGCCGTGAATATTCCTGCAGGCAGATCTTTCGGGGCGAATAAAGTTCTTCCCGCTAAATCAGCCAGGACAAGCAGTATAGCGCCAATCAGCGCAGATACGGTAATTAGCCCTGCATGCTGATTACCTGCCAGTCTTCGTCCGATATGCGGGGCCATCAGACCAATGAACGCAATCCCTCCCGCTACACTGACAGAAGATGCAGCCAAACACACCGCGATCAGAAGCAACACCAGGCGGGTACGTTCAACGGCACTCCCGACTCCCATAGCAACGGTATCACCAAGCAGCATGACATTCAGATGCCTGGACATTCCCCAGGCGAGCGGAATAAAGATCACGATCCAAGGCAGCAGAGCAGCGGCGTGCTCCATCGACTTGCCATATACAGTTCCCGTGAGCCAATTCAATATTTGATCCGCCCGGTAAGAATCCCCGCTAATGAGAAGAAAAGTAGTGAGGGCTGATGCAGCCGAGGATATACCAACTCCAACGAGGATCAGGCGAAGCGGGGATGAATTCCTGGTGTAAGCCAATATGTATATGAGTGCCGCTGCGGTAAGCGCGCCGCCGAAGGCAGCAACAGGAAGCCAATGAATACTGACGCTAGCCTTCATGAGCGTCAAGAAAGCAACTGCTGCTACAGATGCCCCTCCGTTAATACCAACAATATCAGGTGCTGACAGCGGATTACGGAAGATTGCCTGCAGGATCGTCCCCGAGACGGCAAGACCTGCTCCAACCATAGCAGCTACGAGCACTCTTGGTAGCCTGAGCTTGAAGATCAACATCCGTGTCTGCTCATCCCCGCCTCCGAACAAGGTGGCCACGGTTTTAAGGAAAGGGATCGGCAGCGCTCCTGTGGACACACTCCAGATTATGGAGGCCAACAGCACCAGGAACAGCAGAGGAACTAATCCGACTATCTTAACCCGGCTCATGCTGCTCCCCTCCTTGCGAGATAGATGAAGAAGGGAACCCCAAGCAGTGCCGTCAGCAGCCCAACAGGGACTTCCTTGGGCATGAGTAAATATCTCGATGCCAGATCTGCGCAGACAAGCAGAAGCGCTCCGGCTACAGCGCAGTATGGAAGCAGCCAATAATGATTACTACCGATCAAATACCGGCATATATGGGGCACGATCAGCCCAACAAAGCCTATCGGACCTGCCACAGCAACGGCTCCGCCTGCAAGCAGCACAACGCTTAGAACAGCCGCAACCTTCGCCGGTCCTCCCCATTGGCCCAGCCCTGTTGCAACATCCTCATCAAGAGCCATAACATTTAGAGATCGGCTCATAGCCAGCGCGATGAGCAGACCCGCAAGCATATAAGGCGCTACAGCCGTTAAATGTTCAAGCTTCCTCCCTGTCACTGAACCGATCAGCCAGAATAGCGTCTCTCCTAGTGATTCGTTGTTCAGCAGCATCACGGCCGATGTGGCTGCGGAAGCCAGGGCTGCGAAGGCTACACCCGCAAGGGTCAGCTTAATGGGTTGAAATCCACCGGGACCGGTCCTTCCTAATACATAGACGAACACCGTTGTCACCGCTGCGCCGGTGAATGCGACCCACACCAATTCCCCCATCCCGAGATCCCGACTGACGAAGGATAGGAAGATCACTATCAATAGAACAGCACCTGCGTTAACTCCGAGCAGTGATGGGGATGCCAGCGGGTTCCTGGTCAACACCTGCATCACTGCGCCCGCAACAGCCAAACCCGCCCCTACAGCGGCGGAGATCAAGACGGCCGGAATTCTTACAGTACGTATCAGCAAATGGTCTTCCGAACCATTGAATTGAAATACGGCACCCACTAACGCCTTCATTCCAAACCGATGATAACCCAGCATTAAGCTGGCTATCATGCCCAGGGACAGGAGTAATATAAGCACAGCTAGTATTATGAGCTTCCCTCTGGCACTTCGGATCATACATTCCATAAGACAGTTACAGTAAAGCCGGATGAAAATGGCCTATCCTTTCTATTTGATAATGATTCTCAATTTCAATATAATGAAAATACAGTCTTTTGACTATGGACGAAATTGTCTTCTTTCCATGGATTATATTGTCTGAAGGATGTGGTTCTATGATTACAAAATTTCCTGTTGTCTATGTCATGCTCTCAATCAAACAGCATAAGCTCTCCGCTGGACGCAAAATAAGAAGCTTCCGTGCGCGCCGCGCTGCCCTCGGCTTTGTGATGGAAGGCACCGGAACAGCGCAGCTTGGAGGTTATAAATACGAGCTTAAACCAGGCGCAGTTCTGCATATCGCCCCAGAGACCTCCTTGGAACTCCAGGCTTCCGCAATAGGGTCGCTGACGCTTACGTATATTCACTACCTGGGCGTCATGCTAGATGCTGCTGTCCTTGCTCCACCTGCTATCGCCGAATGGGGGTTGTCACCGGTGGCTGCGGAATTCTTCAATCTGGATTCCTTCCGCCTGCCTGACATAAAGGAGCTTCTGGGTAAATTGCTTCAATCCAAGGAATCCGGGGAATCCACGGAATCCGGTACGCAATTCAACCGTAGCATGCTGTTCAATCAAATGCTTTATTTGCTCTCCTCGAGTGAACTGTCTCATGAAAGAACCGACAACGCGATTGAACGTTCCCTCAATTGGATGGACCAGAATTATATGAATAGCTTCCCACTTAGCCGCCTCCCCGAGCTGGCTGGTCTAACGCCAAGCTCTTACTGCCGCGCATTCAAGAGAGTTACCGGTCTGTCACCGGGCAGCTACCTGACTCAGCTTCGGATCAAGAAGGCGAAGACCCTTCTTCGTGAGCCGAATCGGACTTTGAAAGACGTGGCCCGCCATGTCGGTTATCAGGACGAGCTGTACTTCAGCAGAACGTTCAAGAAGAGTGAAGGCATGTCCCCTACCCTGTACCGCAAAAGACACGGCAAAAGAGTGGCTATCGTCAGCCACCTCTTTCTACAGGATCACATGCTGGCGCTCGGCGTTAAGCCGGTGGCGGGGCCTTCTTTTCCAAGCACCTATGCCGGTCTTGGCTATCCAAGCTACTTAACAGGACTTCTTAAAGACACTGTGGCGCTGAATGCGGAACGCAGAATCCGCTATAACGAGCTTACCCCGCTCTCTCCTGATGTGATTATCAAGATGGACTTCAATAATAACCTGGGCGGCGCCGCCTGGGCTGGCTATGAGAACACGGTTCATCTAAATGGAATTACAAGTTGGACTGGATATTTGGGGGCTGTCGCTGGCATCCTGGGTAAGGAGGACGAGGCAGATGGGATTGTTAGAAGGATGGCCCATGTCCAGCAGATCGGCAAAGACGCGCTCAGATCATTTACCGTCCAAGGAAGATGGGCTGTTATTCGCGTAATGCAGGATGACATACGTCTGTATACAGGGAACAATCATGCGCTCAGTGACCTGCTGTTCGAACAGCTTGGATTCCAGCCTTATGAGATGGCGTATGAGGAGGCTTATCTGTGTCAGGGACTGTCCCTGTTAGCAGAAATTGACCCTGAGCGGATTCTGGTTGTCTGGAGTGATTCGGCCGCGCTGGGTAAGCTGAGTACAAATCCGATCTGGCAGGGGCTGCGTGCAGTCGCAGACGGGCAAGTGTATGTCCCGGACAGCAAGGAATGGGACCCTTGGGGACCACTCGGCAGAGAGCTCACGATCCAGGAATGCGTTCGCTACTTCGGACAATTCCAGTAGTAGGGGACAGATTAGCCGACTCTACGAGTCTCCTTATTCCGACCTGGATCTCAGCCTCATTTACGAATGAGTAACTGAGCCTGATATAATCCCGCAGCTCTCTCATAGGATCATGGACATTTCCTGGAGAGAACACGATGCCATGCTCCGCACTCCGTCTCAGAAGTTCCTCAGCTGAAGGTCCCTCCGCCGGCAGCCGAACCCATAAGCTTAACCCGCCCTGCGGGCTCTCCCATGTCCAGTCAGCAGCACGGAGCTCCTCTTCCATCGCTTTCTTGCGAATCTCCAGCGCAATCCTCAGCTTCTCCAAATGCCCTGTCAACCGCTCAGACGCCAGGTACAGCAGAAATACCTTCTGATTCAGCAGCGGCGCCCCGTTATCCATCTGATATTTATACTGCAGCAAGAGGTTCATCCTCGGCGGCTGGACACATACAGCTGCTACCCGCAGCCCTGGAGCCGCATATTTGCTGAAACTCCGGATATAAATCACCCACCCGTCCGTATCATATGATGCTACTGGAGGAGGTGGTGCCTCGCCAAAATAAATATCGCGAAAGGAGTCATCCTCGGCAATCAGACATTGGTACTGCTCAGCAAGCTCGGCCAGCAGCTTACGCTGCTGTACAGGGACCGTATACCCTGTCGGGTTATGAAAGGTTGGGTTGATATAGAACATCCTGGGCTCATGCTGTCTCATGAGCGTCTCAAGGTGGGGCAAATCATATCCATCTGGATGAATATCTACGGGAATCAAGCGGGCTCCGCATCCCTCAAAGATGGTGATAGCCGCGTGATAGGTAGGTCTTTCAATGAGAACAACATCGCCTCTTTGTACGAAAGCCCTTGCTATGATGTCAATCGCCTGCTGGGCTCCGGTGGTGATCAGCAGATCATCCGCGGTCAGATGAAGTTGATGCGTCTGGGCGAAGAGTCGGCATAATACAGATCTCAGCTCTTCATCTCCCTGTACAGAGGAGTAGGTGCTGAGCACCTTCGGATACAAGTCGAATACTTTCTTGGCGTACTCCGAGAAATAACGATTCGGCAGCAAGGCTGGATCAACCAAGGCCTGTGAGAACGAATGCGGCTGGACGGGCCGCTCGGTGCTGGGATCGGAACGCTGAGCGTCCACATTCGTGCGAATATGACCTTCGCGCTGCTTCTCCGGCAGCACGTAATAACCCGACTTTTCCTTGACGTAGATTCGTCCTGTCTCTTTCAGCAATTGGTAGGCCTTGAGCACCGTAAGCCGGTGAATGCCCAGCTCTTCAGCCAGAATTCGAACCGAAGGGAGCTTCTCATGTTCTCTCCACTCCTTCTTCGCAAGCTTCTCAAGCAGAAGGTCATAGACTTGACGGAACAGCTGCTGACGTGGCTGAATACTTCTCTGGCTTGAATGAAGTTGTGAATTCACATTGAAGTTCATATTCATACTCTCAGTGCGATCGGGCCCTTCATTGATGGAATTAGGCATATTCATGTGGATCATCCCCCTTTCCATAATTAAGTATAGAACTAAGACCTATATAAGACGCAGCTAAAAATTGACTTGAGGGGAAGCGTAACGGAGGGGAAGCTTGGAACTGTAGGAGCGAAAGCGATCGCCTACAAGCTTTCTGAAAGAAAGCTACATCGGAAGCATATGCCTTTGTCTCCGGATTTCATCCGCCCTGCGGTATAAATCAAGAAATCTGGAGGCGGGCAGCGGCCGAAAGTCCAAGCATTCCCCGTAGTTACGACTGTACCCACAAATGTGAACATTTTAACTGCGGCTTATATAGCTATCGATCTCATCTGGTCTATTCATATCCCATCTGTTCTATATCCTATTAACTATAATAGAGCCAAAAGGGGGATTCGTGTATGGTTTATGTGGCTTTCTCTGTAATGTGTCTGATTTTTGGTACAACCTTTCTGGCTATTAAATGGGGGATCGATGCGGGGCTTACCCCATTCCTCGGAGGAGGATGCCGCTTCTTCCTGGCTGGACTGATTCTCTTCAGCTTCATGGTATGGAAGCGACAGGCCCCGCTCTCCCTGCTGCTCCGCAAGGAGATGATGCTTACGGGCCTGGGTCTCACCTTCGGTACCTTCGCTTCACTATACTGGGCCGAACAGTACATCTCTTCAGGTATCGCCGCGGTTCTATCCGCAACAGGACCGATTATGATTCTGCTGCTTCAAATGACCCTTCTTCGCCAGAGAACAAGAATCACCGCTATCGCTGGATGTCTGATCGGATTCTCGGGTGTTGTTCTGCTCCTGATCCCGGGAATTACGGCCCCTACCAGTCCATTCTGGATTCTGGCCTCTGTCACGATCCTGATTGGCGAAATCTTCTACGCCGGCGGAACACTCTACTCGAAGCACGTTATGCCGCGCTTCAAAGGGATCTCTCCGGTCGCATTAAATGCGGTTCAGATGATGTACGGCGGTGGGGGCCTGCTGGTGATGTCGTTCTTCACAGAGGATATTCATCTTCATTCCCTGCTCAAACCCCATGCCATCTACTCCATGCTCTATCTGATTGTGATCGGCTCCATGGTGGCCCATACGATCTTCTACTGGCTGGTCGCCAAGACCACGCCGCTCTTTCCGTCAACCTGGCTGTATATTTCCCCGGTCATTGCGCTCCTGTTAGGCATGATCCTGTACCATGAACCCGTCTCTTGGAACACACTGGCCGGAGTGCTGATCATTATCGCCGGACTTATCCTCATTAATGCTCCTGCGCTTCGCCAGCTATTCGGACGTAAGATTGGCCTAACTGAGGGCGGATCATGACAAGATGGGGGAATTCTTCACATAGCAAGGCATATCATACTTGGCACAGCAGCAGACATGAATGACCTAGCCAAAACAGGCCCCGGAGAAGGTATTCTTCTTAGGGCCTGTTTGGCTATGATCTATTGAAGGCTGCCCTTATCACGGGCTATTAGGTCAGACTATGTATTCTTGGGCAGCTTATTATTCCGGGCCTACCCGGTAAATATGGCTTTTACATCATTGGTGAATGTGATTTGCTTCCAGATTGCTGCCCGCTCTTATCTATTCTCTTCAGACATTGTTCCAGAGAAGCATCGCCATAAATCAGCTTGGCCATCACTAGAAGGATGATGACATATAGAAGAAATGGCGCGAGTCCATACCATAGGGTTGTCTCCCCCTCGACTCTGAGAAACGCCACAGCTCCACTTCCAAAGAGATGTCCAAGAGTAAAATTATAAATAAAATGTGCGCAGACAGCAGGTAGGATAGAGCCACTCTTGAGGTAGACATACAAGAGTGTTGTATTCACGATAAAGATTAGAATCGAGTAGACCAGATCGAGACCATTAAATATAGACATGATGATAGACAACAGGCCAATGGACAGGAACATCAGCAGGGGACCCCAATGCTTGAGCTTCAGCACGATATAGGCACGAAGCATCTCTTCATAAAAGGCATTGACGAACCAACCTGCCCCCGTGACTAGGAGCATCGGAACAATCTGTACGTTCTCGAAATAGTGGACATTGAAGTATGCTCTGAGAATCCCTGCCTCATCCAGGCTCTTCAGATAGACGAGATGCAGCACAATCGTCATCGTGATAGCCGCAAGCGAATAGATCAAATGCTTGCGGCCCCTCTTGATTCCGAGAGAGGCGACCTTCATACGGTCGACCCTTCGGATATATATAATTGTTACAGCGAGCATGATGAGGCCGGTTCCCAGATTGATAATTCCGAACAAGTAAGGGTGCTCCGGCCCTATATACTGACCCAATCCAAGTGGATAGAGGACAAGATAACTCAGCAGCAGATTCATGAGACATAAGATAATTATGCCCTTATAACCGCTTATTTTGTGTGGCATCCTTGCATTCCTTTCTTATACAACGTCTTTGGTATCCACATTCCTTATCGTCATGTAGGCGATTATTATTCCGATAAAGCATAGTGCGACAGGTATGGCGATAATACTGCTCAGTGTGAAGCCATTCGTGTTTGAAGAGACCAGACTAACAATTAACACCGCGGATACGATTGTGAACGGCACTGAATGTCTGCGCATTCCAAAGTATAGAGGAATCAGACTGATGCCCGCAGCCGACACAGCTGATAACAGTACGCTGGATACCTGCTTCCATAACATTTCCATCGTCAAAGTTTCCGGAACTATGTCATACGCCCGATCTGCCAGCATCACCATACCATCCAGAAATACATTGGACAGCAGCACAGTAATTAAAGTGAACAGGAAAACAATGCTCAGCTTGGCAACCATGATATGCTTACGGCTGATCGGATAGACAAACATAAGGTTAATCGTCTTATTCTTATATTCTTCTATAATAATCCTTGCAATAATAGCAGACGCATAAATGACAAAGGTAATCCGGACAAGTGAACCAATAATATCAAAAATTGTATGATACGAGGCGAAAGTATTTTCTGATTCTGTCTTATCCGCAAAATAAATCAGGGTCAATAAGGCCATAATCGCCAAGATACAAATGACTACCCCTTTGAGCATCCCCCAAAGCTTATACTTCTTCATCTCAAGTCTCATCATCTTAAGCAACGCCCTCACCTCCCTCGATCAAGCTAAGGAAGTGATCTTCAAGCGAATGCCGCTTAAGGTTGAGCGATTCGATGTCCACATTCTCATTCACCAGAGCTTTAGCTAAATCCCGCTGAGATATCCCATCCGAATATATTCTCAGACACTTGTCGTCAATCACCTTATAGTTACGGATGTTCAGCTTGTTCTCCAGCACAAACGCTGCTTTCTTATAATCGCTCGTCGCCAGCTCAATATATTCCGTATTCTTCTCCCGGATCGTGCTCATCGCCACTTCTTCAACAAGCCGTCCTCCCCGGATCACACCTATAGTATCGGCAATTTGCTCCATTTCCCCAAGAATATGACTCGAAATAAGCAGCGTAATTCCAAACTGCTGGCTAAGCATTTTGAATATATCCCGAAGCTCCTTGATCCCAACCGGGTCAAGACCGTTAATGGGCTCATCCAGGATCAGAAACTCTGGCTTGGTGATAATGGCTCTCGCAATACCCAAGCGCTGCTTCATTCCGAGGGAGAAGTCCTTGACCGCCTTTTTCTCAATGTTCTGTAATTTCACAAGCTCCAGAGCATCCTTGATCGCTTTCTTGTCATAGTAGCCCATGTATTCACAGTGCAGATCCAGATTCTCACGGGCTGACAACCGATCATAAAATACCGGATATTCGATAATGCTGCCCATCCGCTTAAGCACGCTGTACGACTTTTCTGTCAGCTTCTCCCCAAAAATTTCAATTTCACCAGCGGTGGGTTTAACCAGATTGGTAATCATCTTCATGACCGTAGTCTTACCGGCACCGTTGGGTCCGAGGAACCCGTAGATTTCACCTTGCGCTATCTTCATGCTCACGTCCTGAACAACCTCATGGCCACCGAACGTTTTGGTTAAATGACTCGTTTTAAGTATATATCCCATATCCCTATCTCCTTTGCTTCAACTGTATATCTTTATATTAAGGAGAGGAGTTCTCTTTTTTATTAACTGAATCTTACTTAAATCTTAAGTAGGGAAAATTGCCCCAACAGGTGAAGCTACACCTTCATCCGTGGAAATCTCACCGCGAACGTCGTGCGTACAAAGGGCTTGCTGCTCAAAGTAATCCGGCCGTTTAGCTGCTCTACAAGCCGCTTGGTAATGGTCAACCCAAGGCCGCTTCCCTGGTAGAATTTGTTCCTCGAATCCTCCAGAGTGTACATTCTCTCGAACACTTTATCCTGATGGATCTCATGAATTCCCTTCCCCCGGTCCCATACCTCCATCACTACTTCCGATTCTTCGGCTCGCAGACTAAGGCCCAGCACCTTCCCTTCGCTTCCGTAGCGAATCGCATTGGAGATCAGATTGTTCAGAATTCGGTCAAGCGTCTCTTCATTGGACACAAGAAAGATAGGGCTCTCCGGAATCTCAATGCTGACCTCCATCCCTTGTGAGACGATTAAGTCATAGAAAGAGAGAATATTCCTGCGGCATACTTCTCCAGCATTAACAGGCGTGAGCGGCAGCTGCTTATCCCCGGATTCCAGCTTGGCCAGGTCGAAGAACTTGTTGATCAGCTCCAGAACCTCAGCCGCCTTGCTGTGAACTTTAAGCAAGAGCTTATCCTTCTCTTCACCAGAAAGTCTGCGATCTTGAATGAGGGTCTCGGTGGAGCCCAGGACTACCGTTAAAGGGGTCTTGAG
The DNA here is from genome assembly GCF_050995535.1 of Paenibacillus sp. SN-8-1. Taxonomy (NCBI): domain Bacteria; kingdom Bacillati; phylum Bacillota; class Bacilli; order Caryophanales; family Paenibacillaceae; genus Paenibacillus; species Paenibacillus sp. SN-8-1. Next base: position 641,396 of record NZ_CP194782.1, on the reverse strand, counting down.
ATCATGCGAGATGTTGGAAAGCATCTTCCGCATGGAAGACTCAAGCTCTCTCTGCTTTGCGTCTATTTGATGCGTATCTTCAATTAGACGGTTCATATCCACCAAGAGACGCTGGAGCTGCACATCGTCAGTGAACAGCAGCACCCTTTCCAGGCTTCCAGCATCTTTAATCGCATTTACAGCCTGATGAATCTCGTCCAGCTGCCGGGAACGGGTCCTGTTCTTCATAAGCTGCAAAGTAAGAAATACTGCCAAGATCAGGGCGATGACGGATAAGAGCAGGATCACGTTAGAACTCCCCCAACTTGTAGCCGATGCCCCACAGGGTCTGAATGTACTTCGGATGCGATGGATCATCTTCAATCTTCTCGCGCAGCCTGCGCATATGTACATTAATCACGTTCTCATCTCCGAAATAGTCATCATTCCAGACAAACCCATATACCTGGGCTTTCGTGAACACCCGGGTAGGATTGGTTGCGAAGAGCTTCAGAATGTGGAACTCCTTGGCCGTCAGCTTTACTTCTTCCCCAGACTTAATCACGGAGAAGTTATCCAGATCTATGGCCAGTTCTCCAATCTGGAGAAGCTTGCCCGCAGTCTCTGTGTGCTGCTCTGAAGCTGAATATCCTGCCCGGCGTATCGCCGCCTTCACCCTGGCAGCAAGCTCGATCATCGAGAAGGGCTTGGTTATGTAATCATCGGCACCAAAGCCGAGACCCAGCGCCTTATCGACATCACTATCCTTGGCAGACATGATGAGAACAGGCACCAGACTCTGCCGCCTGATCAACTGAAGCACATCTGTTCCGTTTCGTCCCGGAAGCATCAGATCCAGCAGGACCAAATCATACCTGCCCTGTGTAAATGCCGTCTCCGCTTCAATTCCATCGAATGCCGCGGTGACCTCATAGCCTTCTCTGGTTAGATAGTCCCGCACCATCTCACTTATGGACTGATCATCTTCAATTAGCAATATTTTTTGCTGCAATCTCTGTCCCGCCTTGCTCTTGTAAAATAATCGTACTCACTTAACCTTAACATCCCTGCGCCATATGCCACAATATGGAATATATAAAAAAGGAACCAGACATAAGTCAGGTTCCTGTTCCCAGCACTATTCGAGCGCCTCATTCGCTGGCGAGCGAGACGCTTTAGATGTTCCATTTACCAGCCAGATCCCAAGCAGCACCAGTACAATCCCTAAGGTCATGAATACAGTCAGACTTTCATGCAAGACCAGACAGCCGGAGATCACCCCAACCACAGGGACTAGCAGCAAGGAGATGGACGCTTTGCTTGCTTCCACTTTAGATAAAATGTAAGACCACATGACGAACGCCAGCGCTGAACCGATCACACCCGCAAAACCTACGTATACAATGGGCATGAGGCCCCAGTGGCTCTGTCCATGCTCGAAGATGAAGGAATACAGGAGCAGCCCCGCAGCCCCGAATACCATCTGCCAGGTTGTGAACTGAAGCATGTCGCAGTGAGCCAGCTTCCGCTTGATAATCAAATTCGAGAATGCCCAGGACAACCCTGAAGACAGCGCGAGCAGCATAGCACCTGTAGTTCCGCCAAAGTGCGCATCCATAGCAATGAACAGCCCAATAATCCCTACAATAATCCCGATAAGCTTACGGGCCCTGAGCTGTTCGCCCGGAAGCCAGTAGTGGGCCATCAGAGACAGCCAGAGCGGCATGCTATAAGTTAACACAGAGGTTAGACCCGCACTAAGATCCACTAGCGACAGCTGGATGGCCAGGTTGAAGTACATGGTCTGCAGAATCCCGCAGATAACGTACCAGATCATATCTTTTCCGCGCGGAAATGGAACCTTCCTGAAATAACATACCGCCAGGAGCACCAACGCGCCCAAGGCGAACCGGTAGCCCGCGAATAATACGGGTGGGAATACGCCGTTCGCAAGCTTCATGAATACCCAGTTAAATCCCCAGATCAGACACAATAACCCTATCAAAAAATTCATTCTTACCTACACCTCTGATTGCTATAAGCTGATCTATTGAATTACACATTAGGCAGCCGTGTGAAATGTTCTTCCTATCGCTGCTGCTTCGCCTCACCAGAATCATTCCACACTCTTGACTATGAGTAATTATTAAGCTCAACTTATAAAAGTTACACTAAGCTGTCTATTATATCAGAGCTGCTCTCTCAATCAAGTGTTCTTACGGTCTGTCTTTCTACAATATGATGAGGAGCGATTGTGTGCTGTGCGATCAGACCCGTCTCAATCATATCAATGAGCTTCTCACAGGCGGTACTTCCCATTTCGCTTAGAGGCTGGTTCACCGTAGTCAGCGGAGGAGCAACCATTTCCGCCAGCTTAACGTTATCATAGCCAATGACGGATATATCCTCTGGAATTCGGATCCCTAGACGCACGGCCACCGAGAGCACTCCAATGGCCATTTCGTCACTGGCTGCGAAGATAGCTGTGATATCCAGGGAACGGCTGAGCAGCTCTTCCATCGCCGCGCAACCGCTGTCAAAACCGAAATCCCCATAAACAACATAATCCTCTTGAAAAGGAATACCGTTATCTGTAAGAGCCTTCATATACCCTTCAACTCTGGGCACACCGGCAAGCGGATCACTCTCCGTGCCCCCGATCATCGCAATTCGCCTATGACCTTTTTGAATGAGATACTCGGTTGCATCATAAGCTGCCGCTCTATCATCCACTTTGACATAAGGAATACCAGGATGATCCGTCTCTGAGGAGACGAGAACCACAGGAATACCCGTTGCTGCTAGAACTTTATAATACTCATCCTTAAGCTGTTCACTTGCGAAGACAATGCCGTCAACCTGCTTCTCGCGCAGCACCTGCAGACACTTGAGCGTCCGCTTTCCGTCCTCATCCGTGTTGCACACCACAACACTGTAGTTATGGTTATATGCGAACTCTTCAATCCCATGAAGCAGTGCCGATGAGAAAGAGCTGGATACGTTCGGGAATAGTACACCTATTGTTTGTGTGCGTTTGCTAATCAAGCCCCGGGCGATCATATTGGGCTGATAGCCCATTTCTTCAATCGTACGCAGCACCTTTTGCCTGGTCTTGTCCGAGTATCCCGTCAGGTTATTAAGAACCCGGGATACCGTTGCTATTGATACATTGGCCTTCTTGGCCACATCCTTAATTGTTGGATTCATAGCTACACATTCCTCTTTAAGTGAATCATTCTTCCTTATAGCATACCTCATTTTTCCAGAGTCGGGAATAGACCCGGACCAAACGTTCTCATTAGTCACCTGCTTGCTGTAAAAGCCCGCAAACTCTCGTTCACGGGCCGCTATAAATCTCCTCTATCTTAATTTCCAAGCCAGCGTTCAATAATAGTAATTAACCTTGCAGCTTATAGACTCTGGCCTCGTAAGGACGAAGGTGCATGTGGCCGAGATTGCTATCTGCTGGAACTTCATAGTTGCTAATCAGCAGCTCTTGTCCGGAGAAGGTTACCTGATCCGGCAGTACGAATTCCGCCGGAGCTTCGAAGAAGTTCAGCACTACCAGCAGCTTCTCTTCTCCTAATGAACGCAAGTACGCATAGACCTGCTCATCTTCTTCTCTAAGAATCTGATAGTCGCCGTATACAATGATATCATGCTGCTTACGCAGCTCAATCAGTCTTCTGTAATAATGGAATATGGAATTCGGATCAGCTACCGCCTGCTCCGCATTAATCTCTTTGTAATTAGGATTAACTGTAAGCCACGGAGTTCCAGTGGTGAATCCAGCCTGAGGGCCGCTGTTCCACTGCATTGGAGTCCGGGCATTGTCCCTGCCTTTGCTGTAGATCGATTCCATGATCGTCTTCTCATCCGTACCCGCAGCCAAGTATTCCTTATGCATATTAAGGATTTCAATATCCTTGTAATCTTCAATCGATTCAAAGCGCACATTGGTCATGCCAAGCTCTTCACCCTGGTAAATATAAGGCGTCCCTTGCAGCGTATGAAGCAGGGTAGCCAGCATTTTGCCGGATACATTATGAAGCTCTGGAGATGTATCATTTCCGAACCGGGACAGCATCCGCGGCTGATCATGATTGCTCAGATACAGACTGTTCCAACCTTTACCCTGGAGCGCAGTCTGCCATTTGCTCATCACCCTTTTGAAATCAGCAAGTGTCCATGGAGTGACCTCCCACTTGCCGCTTGGGCCGCTATCAATGCCCATCAGCTCGAACTGAAATACCATGTTCAATTCTCCGCGGTCCTGACCAACGAACAACGCTGCATCTTCAGGCGTAACATCGATGGCCTCTCCCACGGTCATCACGTCATATTTGGACAATACTTCGCGGTTCATTTCCTGCAAAAATTCATGAATCCGCGGTCCATTCACAAAGCTCTTGCCGCCAAAATGGTACTTGCCTTCAGGTCCCTCCGCATCCAGCAGCTGCTGCTCCTTGGAGATCAGGTTAATAACATCCATTCGGAACCCGTCAATGCCTTTGTCCAGCCACCAAGTCATCATATCGTACACTTCCTGACGGACCTTCGGGTTCTCCCAGTTCAGATCCGGCTGCTTACGGGAGAATAAATGAAGGAAATACTCATCCGTATTCTTGTCATATTCCCAGGCTGAACCGCTGAAGAAAGATCCCCAGTTGTTCGGCTCCTTGCCATCCTTGCCCGGACGCCAAATATAATAATCACGATATGGATTATCCTTGGATTTACGAGACTCTACGAACCACTTATGCTCATCAGAGGAATGGTTGACCACCAGATCCATAATAAGCTTCATCCCCCGGTCATGAAGGCCTTTAAGCAGTTCTTCCCAGTCCTCAATCGTTCCGAAATCATCCATAATCGCCTGATAGTTACTGATATCATAGCCATTGTCATCATTCGGAGACTCATAGACTGGAGAGAGCCATACTACATCCACCCCCAGAGTCTTCAGGTAATCAAGCTTTGAAATAATCCCCTGCAAATCCCCTATGCCGTCCCCATTGCTGTCCATGAAGCTGCGAGGGTAGATTTGATACACTACGCTTTCTTTCCACCACTGTCTATCCATTGTCTTTTCTCCTCTGATCCCATTTATTATAGTTCTCTTACTTGACGGCTCCTTGTGTAATTCCGTTAATAATCCATTTCTGGGCGAACAGATATACAATCACCATAGGCAGGAGCGCAAGCAGATATGACGCAAACGCCAGGTTGAAATCCGTGCTGAATTGTCCTTGGAATACGTACTGAACCAGTGGAAGTGTATACGATCCCGGGTCTCCCAAGAGAACCAATGGAAGAAGGAAGTCATTCCACGACGACAAGCAGGCCAGAATGCCGATTGTGGCATTGATGGGCGCAAGCAGCGGGAAAATAATTCTCCAGAACGTTCCCCAAGTCGTTGCTCCGTCCACGGTAGCCGCTTCTTCTAGTTCAATAGGAATTGAACGAATATAACCTACATATACAAATACATTAAAAGCCAGTCCATATACTACATACAGAATAATTAGCCCCAAGATGTTATTCATATGGAAAGTCGTTGTCTGGTTGACGACCGGGAGCATAATGATCTGGAACGGAATGAACATGGCACTAATGAAGTAGAAATATAATCCTTTGAAGAACTTCTTGTTCATATTGCGCGCAATCGCATAAGACACCATCGAGTTCGTTAGCAGAATGAACAGGACTGATATGACCGTCACAAGCGCGCTATTCTTGAAAGCCGTGAAGAAATCAGTAGCTGCAATCGCATTCGCGAAATTCTCAAAGTGCAGCCCTGTTGGCAGAGCGAAGATGGAACGCGCCATCTCTTCCGGATTCTTCAAAGCGATGCTTACAGTTAAGTACAGCGGGAATAAAATGAGCAGAGATCCCAGCGCAACGAGAGTTGTAACCGTCCAATTCGTAGATTTTCTCATCACATATCCATCTCCCGTTTTTGTAGAAATTTAAGCTGAAGCGCGGAGATCACGATAATCACGATGAAGTAAATGACTGCGTTGGCTGATTGGTAGGCGAATTCGCCGCCCTGGAAGCCCCCGGTATAGATCAGCAGCGAGATCGATTGGGTCGCCCGGCCCGGACCGCCGCCAGTTAAGGCCATAATCTGGTCAAATACCATCAAGGCCCCCTTCATCGCAAGCACCATGTTAATGGTGAAGAATGAAGCAAGCAGCGGGAACGTGATGCTCCAGAATTCTCTCCAGCGGCTGGCTCCATCAAGGCTTGAAGCCTCATACAAGTCCTTGGAGATGGTCTGAAGCCCTGCAAGATACAGAATGGTGTTGAAGGCAATGCCCTGCCATACGCCCACAATGACGACTCCGATCCAGGCCCAGTTCTCATTACCAAGAATGTTGTCAGATAGAAATGCACTGCCGATCTTCTCCCCGAATACAGGGATCACGTTGGCAAAGATATAGTTGAAGATATAGCCCACAATAAGAATGCTTAGAATATTGGGCAGGAAATACACACCGCGGAAGAAGTTCTTGAATTTGATCTTTGCGTTGAGACCTAGAGCAATGAGCAGGCTGAGCACATTGATCAGAATCGTAACCACAATGGCGTATTTGAATGTGAACAGATATGAGTTAAGCACGTTCTCATCCTTGAAGATGTTCACGTAATTCTTGAAGCCTATGAAATCTTTGACGTCACTGAATCCATCCCAATTCGTGAAGGAGTAGTAGATCCCTTTGATCGCCGGGAACGTATGAAAAGCAAAGAACAGCACAAGAGCTGGTATAGTCATCAGATAATAGGCGATTCGGCGCTTTGCCATCTTGAGTCCTCCCTGAAAAAAGCAGGAGAAAGGGGATTACCTCACCTTTCTCCCCTCGCTTTTTAGTTGATTATTTACGGTTAGCGACTTTATCCCATTCCGTATCCAGAGAGTTCAAGTACGCATCCACATCTTTCTTTTGCAAGAAGCCTTGGATGATCGTATCGACCTTCATTGCACCCGGGATGTAGTGATCGGCGAAATCAACCAGGTTGCCTTGCTCGAAGGCAGGCTTCAGATCAGCTACACTTGGATCATCTTGAGTTACGCCTTGTACAGCAGGGAACGCCTTCTGTTCGGTAATGTACTGCTTCACGTTGTCAGACTGCAGCAGGAAGTCGATGAATTTCTTAGCTTCAGCTTTGTGCTCAGAGCTCTTGGAGACAGTCAGCAGGGTATCTACCCCAGATACCAGCTTGTTCTTCGATGGGTCGTTGGTTGCCGGGAATGGGAATACACCAAGCTCGATGCTAGGGTTAGCCTTTTGAATTTCAGGAATCGCCCATACGCCTTGAAGGTACATCACGGACTGTCCTTTTGCGAAGGCTACGTTACCATCGTTATATCCTTTACCGAACATATCCTTCTGTCCGAATGACAGCAATTGCAGCTGTTTGTCAGCAACTTCACGGAATTTATCCTTGAAGGTTACTGTGCCTTCCTTCCGCTGTTTGAAGAAATCGATACCTACAATCCCTGGCTCCATGCCGTTAAATGGGATGAGTGTAGTCCAGGAATCCTTCAAGGTCAGATAGAATGGAACCTTGCCCGCATCTTTAATCTTCTGAGCTGTGGCCATGAATTCATCCCATGTTGTTGGAACAGCTAAGCCCATTTCTTTGAACATGGCTTTGTTATAAATCACACCATTGGCATTAGTAGAGAAAGGGATCCCGTTCAGCTCACTGAGTCCAGTCTGGGCTTTCAACATATCGAGGTAGGCCGGCTGAATGTTCTTGGTCAGCGGATCATTCGAGAAATCCTCGAACAGGCCGCTCTTGGATAAGGTGGAGTAGGTGTCTGTCGCACCAATCCCGATGACATCTGGAATTTGCTTCTTGGCAACACGTGTCTTAAGCACCGTCTCCGCATCCGGCGGATTCACCTGAGTGACCTTGATGTTCGGATTAGCTGAATTGAACTTGGCAATCAGCTTATCGAAGGTAGCCTTGGCTTCGGTCTTATTCTGGAAGAACTCTATCTTGACCGTTCCGCCTGCTGCTCCCCCATCACTCTTAGATCCGCATGCGCTTAACATAGACATAGCTAACACTCCTGCAAGAAGCGGCATGATGGCTTTTTTCATTTTCATCGTTATTTCCCCCTGAATATGGTTTAGTTGTATAAATGACATGATGGAAAACGTTTACTCTATATTCAAAAAGAATGAACCCAAATCCAAGTAACCAAGTAATTGCAGGAAATTATAAGCCTTGCCTGCACCCTTAATCTCAGCTCAGTTATGCAGTAAGCCTCTCCCTTAACACCATCCTTCTCCCATAAAGTAAGCGTTTACTTTTCGTTTTAAAAAAATAAGCCCTCAACTTTATTAGTGCAATCCAGTAAACCTAGGAAGGTAACGTAAACGCTTACTTAGAATATAATCCTCTCCCCTTTCCTTGTCAATAAGTTTAGTAAAAAAATCCCCCCTCCAATATATGGAGAGGAGACTTGGGATTTATCCTTCTAGAATGTTTTGGCCAATATACTGCCCTTCCTTAAGTCCTCTTGGACATGCGAAGAGCGCGCTGGCCACGTGTGAGGTATACTCGTTAAGCTTATCTTTGGACTGCATCATTCTCAGCATAGGAATAAACTGTGTCTCAGGGTTCTTCTGATAACTCAGGAACAGAAGTCCGGCATCCACATTACCTGTACGCGGGTCTATCCCATTCGTATAGGAATAGGCTCTTCGGTGGATTCTCTGTCCCGTCTGCTTGGCTAAATTCACGTGAGCTGAACCCGGCTGCTGAGACATATCAACAGCATCAAATTCACCTGATCTTCCATAGGCAGCTCCGGATTCCTTATATCTTCCGAACGTATCCTCTTGGTCCTTAAGTGAAGTACGATCCCAGACCTCAAGCAGCATGCGGATTTTGCGATAGGCCAGATAAGAGCCCCCCTTCATCCAATCGGGTTCCCCTTCTCCTGCCCAGACGACATCGTCATATCCGGCTGAGTTATCATGCTCGCTATTCGCTGTACCATCCTTGAATCCGAACAGATTCCGGGGCGTCTTCCCCGGCGTTGCACTAATGAATCCTTCCTGCAGCCAGTTCACAGTGGCATAACCGGTAGACAGACGGATCAGGTTGCGCACCGCATGGAAAGCCACCTGCTGATCTTCTGCACACACTTGGATACAGACATCTCCTCCGGAAAGCGAAGGGTCCAAATTCTCACGGGGCATGCGCGGAATATCCTTCAGATAACGAGGGGCTTTCGCAGCAATGCCAAAGCGGTCCTTACCTTCTTCACGGAAAAAGGTAGGGCCGAATCCAAAGGTAATGGTCAGCCTTGCGGCAGGCAGGTCCAGTGTCTCACCCGTATCATTGGGCGGAAGCAGTGTGTTATCTCCGGTCTTCATCGTTCCGCCAGCCGTGCTCAGATCACAGAACTTTGTCCAGTCCCGGAATAAGCGAATGACTGAGGAACGATCATTTCCAGTAAGATGAAAGCTCGCTAAATACATATAGGTCTGCTGCGGGGTAATAATTCCAGCCTGGTGCTGCCCATAGAGAGATATCCGGTCATCGCTCAGCGCTGCCACCTTGCCGTTCTCCGGCTTCACGATCCCCATGATCGCCCCCATGCCTGCCGCGCCCAGTGTAATCCCTGTTCCGGCTATCGCGGATAATTTGAGAAAGTCACGCCGCGATACACTCTGCTTCGGGTTCTCCTTAGGTTCGAGTTCCATTCTTCTCTCCCCCAGCCCTACAGAATGCTTGCCGTCTGAGTCATCAACGTGGACAGCTGGCTGAGTTGATCGCTGATCTTACGGATTTGCTCTGTCGACAGCTTGTCATAAGTCACATACTGTCCATCCTTCTGATGGCCGCGAAGGAGCTCTTCTGTTGCAAGGAACTGCTTATCCAACTGATCGGCAAGCTGCGGGTTCTTCTCATTTAGCGCAGGAATAATGGCAAGATACACGGTCTTGGACCCGTTCACGTTAGCCGCAAGATCGACGAGATCTGTACGGGAATAAATCTCCTCTTCACCCGTAATCTTGGACGTAGCTGCTTCATTCAACAATTCAATTGCGCCTGCAACCATAACTTTAGGCTCAAGCTTAAGGCCTTTGATCTGCTTCTGCAGCTCTTCTGTATCCTTGATAAGCTGGTCGGCGTAAGGCTCTTGGCCCTTTAATGATTTGTCCTTCCACAGCGCCTTCTCAATCCGGTGGTATCCGGTCCATGTGCTTTCGTCCTCTACATCAGCCAAGCGGGCATCAATCTTGGGATCAAGGTCTCCGAAGCTCTCTGCAATCGGTTCAATGATCTCAAAATATACCCGGGCCTTCGTATATTCCTGCTTCGCGAGTTCAATATCGCCAGCTTTAACAGCTGCGGCAAATGCTTTGGTCTGCGCAGCCAGGTTATCGGCCTGTTCATCAACAAATGCTTTGTAGTTCTCTACAGCTTTATTTAGCAGCTCGGATGTATTAGCCGTACTAGGCTTGGCATTCTTCAACTGTTCCAAAGCATCGTACAGCTTATCTGCATTTGACTTCAGGCTCTCGAAATCAACCTTGTCATACGCGGATGCCGAGAAGATTGGCATTTCATACTTCTCAACTTCCGTATATTCTAGTGGAAATGCCTGCCGTACCGTGTTCTCAAAAGAAAGCCAGATATCGTTAACCGACTTGCCCAGTTTCTTAACCTCAGCCACATCTTTCTTGCTAATCGCATCCTGAAGCTTCTTAACCTCTTCCTGCAGCTTGCCTGCATCCTGCGCGACAGGATTCTTCGTATCCGCAGCAGCCTGCGCCTTACTATCGGTCACCTGCGCGGCAGGTGCAGCCTCTTTGGGACTTGCCTGGTTGCATGCGCTCAGCAGCAGCACACTCGCAACTGAAATTGAAGCAATGGTCGTTATCTTCTTGAACAACATTATCTATATTCCCCCGTTATGATTAAAAGTCTTCTTACACCGATGATATCGTGTGAAGCTTGGTCTTTGTGCGTCTCCCGGATGTTCTGCCCCATACCAGCACCAGAATTCCGGTCAGCAGGAAGATCAGCTGCGGCAGTGTGCTGTACCAGGAAGGATACAGACTAATGGCTGCGTAATCCGGCAGATATTCCTTCACTGTGGATGGGAGTACTCCGGCCATTTGCAGACTGTGAATTCCCGAACCCATAAATTTGAAGCATAGATAAAATACGATCACGCTCGATACCAGGAACACAGGTCTTACAGGCAGTCTTGTTCCCGCTTTAATCAGGATAACCGCGCCTAAAGCAAGCACACCGAATCCCGCGGCGATGCCGCCTGCGAGTGACGTACCTGGCATCTTACCCACCATACCGATGAGGAAGATGACGGTCTCAAGTCCCTCACGTACGATAGCAAAGAAAGCCAGCAAGGCGAGCGAGAACATTTTCCCGCCTGACAATGCCTTGGAGCTCTTGCTCTCCACAAATTGCTTCCAGCGCTTCACATCCGCATTGCGATGCAGCCAGTAGCTGACATACAGAAGGAGGAAGCTGGCCAGAACTCCAGTCCAGCCATTGATCAAGGAGTTGCTCATTCCGAACGAGCTAGAAGACAGGAAGACAGCAACCGCAAATCCCACTGCTACACAGGTAAGAAGCCCGGCTGCTGAACCTAAGACAACAAAGCGGCTGGCTCTTCTGGATTCCGCCTTCTTCCCGTACATGAGCAGGGCTCCAACCACGAGCAATGCCTCAAGCCCTTCGCGTATCGGAATAAGTGCCGCATCGATCCACGTATATTCCGCGCCGGCGAGCGGAGCCAGGCCGCTGATCATCCGGTCAATGACCATCTTGGCCTGACTTCTCTGTTCAGGGCTTGCCAAGTAAGCATCCAGCAGTACCAGATCTCTCTCTGTGCTGCTGTATACTTCAGCTGATTTGCTGACAATATCGCCCTCAACGGTTAGCCACTGCTGCTGCAAATGCTTCACTTCGGCTGCTGCTTCGGTCCACTGCTGCTTCCCGATCAGGTCTGCGGCTTCCCGGAGCTTCATGATGTAGACACTTAAGGTCATTTGCTGCTTCCCATCGTTGCCGACATACGCACCATCCCGGTAATTAATCACAGAGAATTCCAGCGTACCTGCCTTATCCAAAGCCTGGGAGGCTTCCTTATTCAGCAGGGCCATCGAAATCCCGGCAATCTGGCCTTCAATCTCAAGAGACATCGTCAGCGAGTTCTTCTTGACCCCGTTCTTGTTCGTATTCCACCATTTCTTAATCGGTCGGAAAGCCGCTGCCGCCTGGTCATAATCACCTTGACCAAGTGCAGTCTTAAGCTTGCTTAAGTTCTCCAGGACACCTTCTATATCAACCTTTGTACTGGACTCCGCGGCTGCCGCTGCAGAGGGAACCAGACCGAGGGGAGATATAGAAGTTCCCATCAGTATAAGCAAGAACATCACTATGAGAAGAACCCGACTCTGCTTCGAGCCCGTGCCTGACATATTCCCAACTCCCCGTTCTTGAGCGATTGTAAATCCACCGAACCGATGATAATGATTCTCATTATTGACTAGGGTAATTATAATGAGAAAGACCCCCATTGTCAATACAATGCGGGTCCTAAGTATTCTATGATTAACGGATAGGAATGAATACAATAACTTCCGTTCCCACGTTCTCTTCACTCTCAATTCGGATGCTGCCCTGATGCAGCTCAACCAGATTCTTGGCAATGGCCAGACCGAGTCCGGTTCCGCCTGTCTTGCGATGCCTGGAGGAATCTACCCGGTAAAAGCGTTCAAATACCCGGGTCAGATCCTCGGGAGGTATCCCAATTCCAGAATCCTTCACTCTAATTTGGGCCCCTTGCCGGCCTGTGGCCGGTTCGGACTGCACTGATAAACTCAGCTCCACCGGGGCCTTACTGTACTTGAGGGCATTATCCAGGAGAATTAGCAGCAGCTGGCTGATCCGCGAAGGATCCGCATCCAAATACAGCTTATCCTCAGACGCGTGAATTTCAATTTGTCTGCTGTATACCTTATCAAGCAGCTTTGCCGTCTTCCTGCTGAGCTCAACCAGCTCTACAGTCTCGGGCACATAACGGGCCTTCTTCTCCGTGGAGGCCAGATCCAGCAGCTGCTGAGTCATTTCCCTCATGCGCACCGCTTCGGAGTAGATGCTCTCGGCCGCTTCTCTTCCCCGCTCTTCATCCCTGAGCCCCCACCTGCGAAGCATATTGGCGTACCCTTCAATGCTGGTGAGCGGAGTCTTGAGCTCATGCGAGGCATCGGATACGAACTGCTGCTGCCGCGCAAAGTTCTCTTCAAGTCGGTCGATCATCCGGTTGAACGTGCTGCCCATCATACTCAGCTCATCCGTTGCATCCGGCTTCAGTGGAATTTTGCGAAATTCCAGGCTTTGTTCAATCTCTTCCATTGTCGTGACCATCCCCGAGATAGGGCGTGATATCCATTTGGATAAATAGATTCCCCCGATCAGACTCAGTCCAATAGCGCCCAAGCTGGCAATGGCAAGAATCGAGATTAGAATGCTGATATTGTTCTTAATCGATTTCAGGCTTTCGCCCATTTCAATCGTTCCTGCCACGCTGCCATTTAAGAGGATGGGAACCCGGACAACAAGTACAGTCCCTTTCCTTTGATAGTATAATTCGGATTCAGGCTTCCTAACAGCTTCACGCTCCATAGGGATGATATCATCATCATTTTGAAGCATTTGAAGCTCCTTACCCTGCTTATCAAGCACCCGAATAAGACCATTATCCGGCAAAAAGCTTGTTAGCAGCTCCGCCTTCTTCCCTCCAAGAAGGTCTTCAGGCCCGGCTTTCTCAAATATACTTTCCACCCGTTCAATTAATAGATCCTTCTCATTCTGGGTTGTGATCTTAAGAAAGGCATAGAAGACCGTGATGTTAAAGGCAAGCAATATACCGATCAGCCATAACGTGGTGAGGAGAACTACCTTTTTCTTGATCGTCATATCAGGTCCCCTTTATAGAGTAGCCTACACCGCGATGGGTATGAATAAGCTGCTGCTCATAGGGATAATCCACTTTTTTGCGCAAATATCGGATATATACATCCACCACATTCGTGTCCCCGGAGAAATCATAACCCCAGACCTGGCTGATGATCTGATCTCTCGTCAGAACCTGGTTGCGGTTCTCCAGCAGATAGACCAATAGCTCGTACTCTTTGGGTGTCAGTTCAATGAGATCCTCTCCCCGGGTCACTTTACGCATTAAAGGAACTACGGTAAGATCGCCCAGTGTAAGCTCTGGGAACTCTTCCATCTCCAGATATCCATTGTCGCCCGGTCTCCGATTGCGGATACAGGCCCGAATCCGGGCTAGAACTTCTTCGATTTCAAAAGGTTTCGTTATATAATCGTTAGCTCCCAAATCCAGCCCGCTTACTTTATCGGGTACGGCATCCCTTGCTGTGAGCAGAATAACCGGGGTAATCGGATCAGTCTGCCTAAGACGCCTGAGCACCTCGGTTCCACTCAGCTCGGGCAGCATAATATCCAGCAAAATGACACTCCATTGCCCTGTCTGCCCTTTCGACAACCCTTCGCGTCCGGTTGAAGCGCGCTCCACTTCATAACCCTCATAGCTGAGCTCCATCTCCAGCAGGCGGGCAATTTTATCCTCGTCTTCGATAATTAGTATTGTCTCCCTCATATCAGCCAGCCCTTTACTCAAGTTATCTCTTGCCTATCTTAATGAACAAATATCCTCCTGCTATTGCAGAAGGATGTCCGAAATGTACTATTTAGCCGCGGATGTCGTCCACAGATTGGTTATTGGCTGTACGTTCTTACTTTCTCCCAGAGGGTCTAGTCCATACATTGCTTCAATAGTCCGCAGAACATGATAATGATTCACGGTCTGTGTATACTTGCCCGGCTTGATTCCTGCTCCGGCGAATACCAGAGGAATATGATTCGGCTTAGCGAAATTGTCTTCGTCCCAGGTTATGATAAGCAGACTGTTATGACTCTCTGCCCAGGCCGCATAAGCACCGAGGTGCTTCTTAAGCCAATCATCGGCTTCCTTCACAGTTCCATCATGCATATCATTCTCAAGCGCTGGAATGACGAACGATACCGTAGGAAGCTTCGAGAAGTCTGTGGGGAAATCCGTCATGGGCCGGTTCGCTTCCTTCGGCACATTCGTGAACTGGGCCCAGGGATTATGCTTCCGGGCATATCCCTTGTAATAACACTTGGAGAAGCCGACAGACGGCATATCCTCGGAATAGCCCGCAAAGCTTAGATGAGCCGCGGCAAGGCGGCTCGCCAGATTGGGTGCCTGAAAGGGACCCTTGCAGGCATCGCTCTTGACGCCCTGCGTAGAGCCCGAGAACAGCGCCAGATAATTCGGCTGGCTCGGATGAGTGATGCCATGAGCGTCGGTGAATAAGGCGCCCTTCTTGATCAGGGATTGCATGAATGGATTCTGATTGCTATTCACAATCTGGTTGTACGAGTGATTCTCCTCGACAACGAGGACAACATGGTCGTACTTCTTCACGGCCGTGGCTGTGCGAGCGGATACCGCAGGAGCTGTTCCAGTGGTGCCTTTCGCAGGCACTGGATTCGAGGTTGCTACTCTATTAGCGAAACAGCCTGACAGCAGCGCGGCAGATAGAAGAAGCGCCAACAGAGCATTTTTCATATCAGCTTCCTCCCTCCTACCCTAACTTGAAAGAATTTACTGAGAAGAATTCATATCCGGTTTCTTAGCCCATATCTTATGTTCAATCTTCTCATATACATGAATCATTGTCGTCTCGATTCTGCGAAGACGTGCCGAGTACTTGAATGCCCCATGAACAATGAGCGCAATAAGATTACCGATCACCGCACCTGCGATCACATCCGATGGATAGTGAACCCCTGTCCAGACCCGGGATACAGCGATCAATCCAGCCAGAATAATCCATAGAATGCCCTCCTTCTTACGATATAACCAAATCGAGGACGCAATAACAAAAGCCCCAAGGGCATGATCGCTTGGAAAAGAAGCATTCGCCGGATGGGCAATCAGCTGAATCACAGTATGTGTAACAAAAGGACGGTCCCTGTACAGGAAATGTCCAATTAACCCGCTAAGCCCCAGGCCTATACAAGCTGCTACCAGTGCCTCGAACGTCATTCTCCGGTTGCGGTCCGTCCGGATGAACCAATAGATGAGCACACCCACAAAAAACAGATATTCTGCGTCTTTCGAAAGAAACTTCATGAGTGGGTTCAGAACCGAAGCGCTTGCGGCTAAGTGATTGATCATTTGAAATATATCATAATCGATATTGCTTAACATTGCTTAAATTCACCTTTTTCTCTGCGTTTGTAAGCAACAATTTAACATAGCCAAATTACAGCAGCATGAGAGAAAAATAAGAATTTGATGAGTAACCCTACATAGCAGAAGACAGATACACAAACAGCCGTCAGGTCCCCGGCATATCTTGTAACTATAGCCTTGCGAATTTAAGATGGCGCGAGTTTTATAGAATTCATTAGAGGAGATGAACGACATCGTGGCTGAGGCTTCGTTAAGCGCACGAACCCCGATTGATGTGCTGATACCTGCCATTGAGAAGGACCTGAGCACCCTGCCCTATGTGATCAACGGAATCCGTAAATACGTCAAACACCCCATTGGCACCATTTATATCGTATCCCCAGACAGTGCCAGAATCAAAAGCTTATGCCGCTTGAAGAACTGTACCTTTGTGTACGAGAAAACCGTACTGCCGATTACCAAGAAAGATATTATCTACCGGTCAAGCACCTGGGACCGTTCAGGCTGGCTTTATCAGCAGCTGCTCAAGCTAAATGGTGATAAGGTCTGCAAGAACCGCCATTTTCTGGTGACTGATGCAGATACCGTGCTGATTCGGCCTCATACTTTCCTGGAGAACAGCAAGACCGTATTCTTTTACCGGAAATGGACGCATCCGGAATACCTCCATATTCATGCCCGTCTGCTTGGACAGAAAGCCAGTTCGCCTGAGTCCTTCGTCAACCATTATATGCTCTATGATTCGGTCAAGCTGGGTCAGCTCAAGAAGACGATGGAGCAGAGACACGGTGTCCGTTGGTACAACGCTATCCTGAAGCAGCTTAACCGGAAGAAGCAGTTCGGCTTCTCGGAATTTGAGACTTACGGTAACTTTGTCCGTACCAACTATCCGGGCACAATCATTCTAAGACCTACACTGAACAAGGAATTCAAGAAATCTATCCTTGCGGTTCCCGCCGCTGAAAGGCAGCAATTATCCCGTTCCTTCCGCTCTTTGTCCTTCCATAAGCGCGGCGGCTATTCCCTTCGCAAGAAGAAATCTGGATAGCACCATAGTCTGATTTCATACTTTGTGTTCCCAAGGAGGTGTGCAACATGAAAATCATCCTGCTGTCCGGAGGTTCCGGCAAAAGACTGTGGCCGCTATCAGGTGAAGTCCGCTCCAAAACCTTTCTTAAGCTGTTACCGGCCCCTGACGGGACTCGTGAATCCATGATTCAGAGGGTATGCCGGCAGCTTGGTGAGGCCGGCCTGCTTGGCTCCACAACCATTGTTACCCATCACAGCCAGCTCGAGCTTATGCGCAGCCAGATTGGGAACGTCATTCCCATTCTTACCGAATCCCATAAGCGGGGAACTCTTACCGCCATTGCTCTGGCATGTACCTACCTTCAGGCTCAGCCAGAGGCGGATCCGAATGAGTCTCTCATCTTCATGCCAGTCGATCCTTATGTGGAGACTAGCTTCTTCGAGCTGCTTCGTAGATTGCCCTCGGTCCTCTTAAGCTCAAAGGCTAATATTGCCCTGATCGGAACCCGGCCCACTTTCCCTTCGACCCAATACGGCTACATTGTACCTGAAGCAGCCAAATCAAGTAAGGCTGAGGGATATCAGCGGGTGGCCCAGTTCGCGGAGAAGCCGGACTTGACTCAGGCACGCAGCCTGCTGGAGAGGGGCGCCTTATGGAACTGTGGGGTTTTTGCATTCTCACTCAGGTTCATTTCCGAAGCGCTTCTTGGATATGGTCTACCTGAAGATTACGATCAGCTTGTGCAATTATACGAGGGATTGTCTGAGGCAAGCTTTGACAAGGAAATCGTGGAGCATACGAAAAATGCGGTAGTTGTTCCTTATGAGGGGGCCTGGGAGGACTTGGGCAGCTGGGACACCTTCACCAAGCATCTGGGTACAGACTCCATTGGACCCGGAAGCATCTCTGGGGATTCCCAGAATACGCATCTTGTCAGCGAGCTGGATCAGCCGATTCATGTGATCGGGGTGTCCAATCTGATTATCGCCGCTAATCCCGACGGGATACTGGTCGCTTCCAAAGAAAACAGCAGCCGGATCAAGGAATTGGACCCGGGACGGTCTATAATGCCTTCAACTACTGAATACAGCTGGGGCAGTACGAGGATTCTGCGCCGATCCGATCCTTCGAAGACACCTGATGAATTGATATCAGTCGTTCGTGTCCTCCAGGGCAAGCAATTTCACGAGCTCGGCAGACCGGGATGGAAGATGATCTGGACGATTCTATCCGGCTCAGGACAAGTGACAGTTAAAGATCACCCGAGAACCGTTAAATCCGGGGATGTCTTTGAGATTAGACCCGGCATTCCTTACGGCATCGAAGCTGATGCCGAGCTGGAGTTCGTAAGTATCCAACTTAGAGAGCCCCTCCCTCCAGCCCAATTGCCAGCTTCTACTCCTCCCGCTCCCATTGATTAGGACCTATGGACGCCTCTGTTACCGAGCAGGAGAAAGAACGATCACGCGGGCTGCAGGCATAGACCCCTACTTCCATAATCTCCATCACCTTGTGAAGATGAGCGATCCGCATCTGCTTCCAATCTGCCCCCGGAGATTTATATTCAATTAATACATCATGTCCCCGCCGGCTGATCCGGTAGGACATCGACTTGATTTCATTCGAGATATCTGTCGTCGCCCAGTCCGAGTAACCCATATTCGTTACTACCGAACCGAGCCGGCTAAAAGATTCATTCTCATATTCAACCGAAGCTTTGATCCAATGATCCTTATCGGCACGCAGCATAACACCGCACTGATCATACTGCGTCAAGGGATCAAATGAGACCTCCGCGGTAAAAGCGAAATCTCCCTTCACCTTGGTGAATAGGCAATGCCCGTTATCCCGCTCAAAGCCATAATGTGTTCTCTGCCAGAAATCCGTATCTGGCTTTGTCTTCATCACCAGCCCTTGGCTCTCATTCCATTCGACCAGCTCCGGCTCATTGACCCAATAATAACCTCCAGGCAAAGAACACCCCACCCTGAAATTAATGGCTTGACTCACTCTATCACTCTCCATTTCCTTGAATATGTTAATAATACCATGAAACGGTAAACGCAAGAAAAAGCCAGCGTAAATGGTATTCCCCCCTTCTAGTAGACAAGAGAAAAAAGACATCTGGTAAGATGGATTTAATTCTTGTTGAGCGAAGGGTTTTTTTTGCCAAAAAGGGGTAAACCTTGCGGAAGTACTCCTTGGAATTAAAAATGGAGGCAGTCCGGTTGGTGAACGAGGAGCAGAGGAGGAGTATTCGTGAAGTGACGAAACAGTTGGGGGTTCGTAATAAATCTCAGGTACAAACCTGGGCAACAAAATTTAGAACAGATGAGATTTTAGAGCCAACTCCCCAAGACGAGGACGGCCGAAAACGAAGTTTTCCAGTATGGAAATAAGAATTGGCGTATATACGAGCGAAGATTGAATATTTTAAAAGGCAGTATCCAAATCTGAGGAGTGACGAAGAAAGCAACCAGGTTCGAAATCATCGAGGAAATATGAGAGAGGTATTCACCTTAAATGACTTTGGGATCCTCGAAAGCCATTCCAGGCGTGTCTGGACAATGCCTGCATAGTCCTTCTTTTCTCATCTAAAACGGAAAAATCATTTAAGCAAACCTGGAACCTCAGCAGAGGCAGAACAACAGGCAAGCGAGCATATTTCATTTTATAACCAAAGTAGATTCCAGAAAAAATTAAACAACCTTTCCCCGGCTGAATGCCGAGAAACGGTTGCTGCTTAAACATGTCTTTCTAGTTATGTCTACTTGGCAGAGTTATGCCATTTTAGAGTGACTTTAAGTTAATTATTTAAATAAAATATCCAAGGGAATTTCCAATGCAGCAACAATCAATCTTATAGTATTAATATCAGGAAGACTAGAGCTAAATTCAAGTTCTTCTATTGTACTTTCATCCAAGTTACACTTATACGCTAGATCACTATGAGTATATCCCTTCTCTATTCTCACTCTAACAATTTTTTCAACCATTTTTCTTAATGTTTGTTCATCGTAAACAATTTTCTCGTCAGCAATAATATCTAGCTCACTTATTTTAAAAACCATTATTGCAAATTCGGGTGTCTCAGAAATCCACTTAAATCCTAATTTTCGATAGAAGTCTATTGAACTTTTTAGTGCCTCCACTGTAATAAATAAACAGCCAGTCATGCTGGCTATTTCCGATGCTATATGAAGAACTTCATTAATTAAGTACTTTCCGTAACCTTGGTTCCTATGTTTTGAATCAACACCCAGATAATGAAGTTTTATAGAAGGAAAGTTATAAATGTCTTCGTCTTTTGGAAATGTCCATTTGTATTCTGACTCAAGTCGCTCTATTGCTGCTACGCTCAGAGAGATAGAATCATTGTGCAAAGTAAAAAACCCAACTAATTTTTCATCAGAAAAATAAAGTCGGGTTACTGCAGTTTGCAGATCATGTAATTTTAATGCTTTTTCTTTAAGGAACATTTCAACCGACTGTTCATCTGGGGTATTGCATAATTCAAATTCTTGAATATCCTTAATATAACTATGCGAAATGTAATCAAAGTTCAACAAATTAATGCCTACCTACTTTCTTCTAGGTGAACGCTTATGAAAGAAGAGTTCTTGTCTTAAGCGATTCAATGCCGAATCGTCTGTCTTTTGATTACTTGTTGCATAATTTATAAATTCAATTTCTTCAGAGTTGTTTTTAAAATGGATATGAGTCGATCTGATTGGTTTTAATTCTGTTGCTTGCACTTTCTTCTCCTCCTTCTTTCCCAAGACGCTCACCTCCAAGTAAATTTACTTGGTAAGAGTAATGCCCGTTTGAGGTTGTTTGCATACACATCTATATACAACTATACATAGTTATGCACATCTATGTACAACTATTGTATCATGTAACACGTAACACGTACAACGGAGAGTTGCACATTTTCCCATTGAGTTTGATGCTATATCGGTAAGAGTTGAAAGCATATTGAGCGATATGAACTATTTACCCATGAGTTATGTATTAAATCTTAGTCTTTGGAAATCGCTTTTTGATTTCAGTAAACTGATTGCTTTTTAGAATTGTTCAGGCATTATAACGCCAAGATTACCGTAGCTCTCTGTTAATGAAATTAACTCGTTATTTATATAAAAGTAAGTTGCTCCAACTGCAAAACTTAGTGTGCCACTTAATCCAAGTAAACTTTCCAGAAAAAAATTTAACAACCGTTCCCCGGCTGAATGCCGAGAAGCGGTTGCTGCTTAAATATGTCTTTTTAGTTATGTTCTACTTGACAGGGGGATGACCAAGATGATGGCTTTCTTTCGTTGCCCTATTTATTGCGGCCGCTCCAGAGAGAATAGCTGTCCTAATGTGGAGTAATAGTCACCCGCCATGCGACTAACTGGTGCCAGCTTCTTGGCATCGATTCTTCCACCCTGGATAATCTCTTCCGCAACCTGAAATCGTACCACACGGGCAATGAGTAGATCACATCCTGGCTCTCCGTCGGTACCTCCAAGCTCATAAGCATGTTCAAGCACACACTCCATTCTGAATTTAGCCTCAGCAAGTCCTGGTACATGGACTGCTTCACTATCCACGGGAGTTAGCCCTGCCGCGGTAACTTCGCTCTCCCCAGGCGGCAAGCTGGCCGCCGCTTGATTCGCGGCCTCCACATTGGTCTCATCGACAATGTGAATGACAAGCTCACGCTGGCGGATTGCATTACGGGCCGTATCCTTCATTTGCCCTTTCTTGCGCTGTACTGATACCGACAACAAAGGCGGGGTGCTGGAAATGATGGAGAAATAGCTGAATGGTGCCGCATTCAGTACTCCGTCCTCGGTAAGTGTAGTGACTAGAGCAATCGGCCTTGGGACAACACTTCCAATTAGTAGTTTGTAGTTATCCCTGTCTTCCTGCATTGCGGGGTCTATGGATATCATAGTCATACTCCTCTAGCCTTAATTTATAGTAATCAGAACAGAACTGCGTCGATTGAGTAAGCGCCAGCTCCGGTAAGAGCAACGCCAATGACTACAGCCAGCACAACCAGCGGATATTCATAACCATTCGCTGTTGCCCACAGGCCGTTCGGTCCATGCACCTTCACAATGGCACCTACCATAGTCAGCGCAATCAAGATTGCAGCAACCGGTGTGAACAGTCCAAGACCGAACATAGTCCCTCCGATCAATTCCATCAAGCCTGAGATGATGGCCATGGCTACCCCCGGTTTGATGCCTACTGACTCCATCCAGCCTCCAGTTCCTTTTGGACCATATCCCCCGAACATCCCGAACAGCTTCTGTGCGCCGTGACCGATGAACAACAGCCCGATAACCAACCGAATAATCAATAACCCTACTTCCATCATATTAATCATCTCCAATTTTCGTTTTAATTTATCTTTAGTTTAAGATATCACTCCAAAAAAAGTGAACTGTCTATTAGCTGCCAACTGACCTCTTCCCCGTCATTTAGAATGCTCAACCTCAAGCTCTCCCTAAGAACTTTCTAAGGTCTTCCTAAGGTCTTCCTAAACTTCGATCAGCCTCTTCCTGTCCCCTATTTCAATCTCTCTAGCTCACCTCTGAGTTTAACCAACCTCCTCCCAGCCCTTCCTAAGCATTGCCTTTACAGGCCGTTTCGAAGTCATTGCTTAGGAGAATATTGACCATTGCCATGATGGCCACCACCTTTATCTTTGAATTAAATATCTTGAATTAAAGATAATATGCTTCATCAGATCTGTCAATAGGTATCAGCAGAAATAATGTCCTAGTCAATACCACCTCCCCTTTATTCCGTTAATCACCCTTTACTTCATATTCGTTAGGAATTAACTCATACAAGGAGCGTACATCACAACCAATGGAATCGGCGATTGATATGGCGATTTTTAGCGGCATCACTCTTTTGTTTTCAATAAAGTCGTACAGTCGTTCCGGCTTCAGAAGCAAGTCTTTTGCCAGCCATTCCGCTGACTTTCCGGATTCTATCAATCGTTCTTTCAGCAAGCAGCGTCCAAGTTCAAATTTCAAGTAGCGACGACCTCCCGTGTAAAAAATTATTTTTGGCCTACTTTTGTGACTACAAACCCCAAATCATAGTTGTAACGAAATGTGATTTGATATTTGTCTGTATTCTTGTCAATCTTGTTATTTCTAACCTTATGAACACTTGCCAAAATATCTAATTCAGAGAAACCTCCCTTAATCTCCCTGATACTGGTTACTTGAAACGGATCCAAGTAGTACACATTTTCTTTCCCTGGCTTTAAATATCGCTTTTCTTGAAGTGCCCCTAATGCCCTTCTTTGTAATTCAGTTGTTAACATACGCTCAAGTCGTTCTTCTCTTGTTGGAGGAAATCTCCATAACGCAACCCATTCAATCGTATCCTCTTCCTTAATGGTTTCATTATGTGGTTGAGCTAAACTTATTGACGAAGTGGATAGTATGATTGCAATGGAAAGGACCAGAGTGGACATTAGTTTTCTTCTCACATTATCACCCAGGCCGTATTTTCCCACGTCTGGATGGATTTTATGTAAGGGATTTGATTAACTGACCGGTAGCTTAATGAAACATCGTCCGTTTAACAATTCATGTTTCAATCGATTACATTATTCATTCGGAAATGAACATCTTTGAGAAAATAGTAACCCACGAATCAGCCGATCTTACAGGGCAGCTGATTCGTAGGTTTTGATTTGTCTTTGCTTTCGTTCTTGCCCTCGTTTTTTAGTTGCTCTCTGTCATACCCTGAAGATTATCTTCTCTCTGTTCTTTGATGAACAGCTTCATCAATAACGGCGTTACAATCGTGGTAATGAGCACAACGATGACCAATACAGTCATCATTTCTGAAGCTAACAATCCCGATTCAAGTCCGATTGCGGCAATAATGAGCGCAACTTCCCCGCGTGACACCATCGCTGCGCCAATAGCCATGGCGCTCCGCCAGCTAAAGCCTGCCACTCTTGCACCGATTGCCGAGCCGAACAGCTTGGTCGCGATGGCTAGCAGGCTCAGCAGTACAATCAGGCTGAGGTGAGCTGACATGCCTGAGAAATCCACCTTCACCCCTATGGTTGTGAAAAAGACTGGGACAAAGAAAGCGTAGCTGATCGTCTCCACCTTCTCTGTTACTTCATGTCTGTATCCCGTCAAGCTGATGGAGATTCCAGCAATGTACGCTCCAATGATCGCGGCGACTCCGGCGTATTCTGCCAAATAGGCTAATGCGAAACAGAGTATAAGCGCAGCGGACACAACCGCCTCGGAGACGCGCAGCTTGGCAAGCCTCCGCATCATCCACGGAACCAGCTTCCATCCGCACAGGATCGCGATGGCGAAGAAAGCCACTTTTTTGAGAATGACCAGGCCCAGATTAACATCTCCTCCAGACAAGCTCATCAAGAAAGCAAGAGCGATAATGACCAGTACATCATCAATAACAGCAGCACCCAGTATGGTTGTGCCTTTCCTAGATTTCAACTGCCCCATTTCCTTCAGGGATTGCACCGAAATACTTACACTTGTGGCTGACAGCAGCAGTCCCAGGAACACGGCATGCAGCGGAGGCATATTCAGCCATATACCAGCTCCGTAACCAAGGGCTAACGGAAATATCACACCTGCCAGCCCAACATAAACCGAGGCTTTCCCCGTACGTTTGAATTCTTCAGTATCAGTCTCAAGCCCCGCGATAAACATTAGCAGAATGACGCCGATCTGGCTGATCTCATTCAGGATATCCGTCTCCTGGATAAGTCCAAGTATAGCCGGTCCCAATAGAATCCCTATTAATAATTTGCCAAGTACCGCGGGCTGGCGCAATTTAACGCTCAAATCCCCGGCAAGCTTGGACGCCAATAAAATAACTGCCATATCAAAAATCAGCATGTGCTTCACCTTCACTTTCTTTTGTATGTGCATTAGCTAGAGCCTTGCTATATAGACAACAAGAGCCTGCCACCACGGGATAACTGTGATTAGACACAGCTCTCCCTTGGTGACAGGCTCCTCCGGGTACAACCTATTTAAATTTTATTCTATATGAGTTGAACTACTGGTTATCCGTAATGCAGCTGTATGAAATAATATTCCGATCGCTGTTGCTCCCAGCTAATCCGCCCACTCAAGACTTCGAAGCAAGCGGGCCTTAAATAACTCAATTAAGAAATCATTGTAGTGCTCCTGCCGTACAATCACCTTATATTCATGATTGGCGTACGCATAGAACAGCGCATCCGTATAATCCGTATTACTATCGAATACTTGCTGAACTAGCCTTAGCCCATCGACAGCTCCTCCATGGTGAAGCTTGATATTGAACTCAATATCTGTGCCATCCTGGCTCTCCTGGAGATCCAGCACACTGGAATCAATCTGATAGGTTAACATAACCATCCTCCGTTTCTCACATCAAATAACGCAGGTAGATATAGACACTCGACAGCGCAATGGAGAGCAGCATGAGTGGAAATCCAAGCTTTAGGTAATCTACGAAGCGGATCGGGTGACCTTCCTTGCCGGCAAGGCCAGCCACGATCAGGTTCGCACTCGCTCCGATCAAGGTACCGTTACCACCCAGGCAGGCACCAAGCGCAAGGCTCCACCAAAGCGGCTCCAGATTTTGCATACCCATTTGGCCCATTTCCTGAATCATAGGAATCATCGTAGCTACAAAAGGAATGTTATCCAGAAAGGCTGAAGCAATAGCACTGAGCCACAGAATCAACATCGAGGTAGCCAGCGGATCGCCACCTGTCCACTGGATGGCCTTTGCCGCAAGTTCCGCGATCACACCGGTCTCCACAAGACCGGATACCAAGACGAACAGACCGACGAAGAAGAAGATCGTCGTCCACTCTACACGGGAAAGTGCCTTCTCCATCGTATGCTCCCCGGTCAATAACAGGAGCAGAAATGCTCCAGCAAGGGCTACTGTTGCTGATTCCAGATGCAGCGTCTGATGCAGGAAGAATCCTATGATGGTTAACCCTAGGATAACCAGACATTTGCGGAGCAGCTTATGATTGGTGATCAACTCCGAATTATCGAGCTTCATCAGGCTTGCTTTGAGCTCGGGTGTCGTCTGGATCTTCTTCCTGAACATCAACACGAGCAAAGGAATATAAGCCAGCATGATAATGATAATAATCGGCGTCAGATTGGAAATGAAGGCCATGAACATCAATTCCTTGACTGCTGAGCCAATCATAATATTCGGCGGATCCCCAATCAGTGTGGCCGTCCCCCCGACATTGGAAGCGATAATCTCGGTGAATAGGAATGGCACCGGGTTCACTTTCAATTGCCTTGTGATGCTGAACGTTACAGGTACCATGAGCAGTACCGTTGTCACATTATCGAGGAACGCCGAGCCAAAGGCCGTAATAATTCCGAGCACAATCAGAATGCGTACAGGTTCCCCTTTGACCTTCTTAGCCGCCCAGATCGCAATATATTTGAACAATCCTGTCTCCGCGGTAATGCTTACGATGATCATCATCCCGACCAGAAGACCAAGTGTGTTGAAGTCAATGTGATGCAGCGCCGTCTCCTGGCTGACGATTCCGAACGCTACCATCAGGATGCCGCCCAGCATGGCAACAATGGTCCGGTGAATCTTTTCTGAAATAATCAGTGCGTAAATAACAAGAAATATACCAATTGCCCAATAAGCCTGTTGTTCCATACGTCCCTCCCCTTTGTGGTCCCTGTTCTGTGCTTCTCTGTGGATGATAATATGCCCGGAAAAAGACAAAAAGAGCCCGCTGTTGGCAGGCTCCTCCGGTGATCTCCGATATCAAATTCTAGGCTATTATATCAGGGGGTACCCGGACATGTAAAGGCTAATTGTGCTCAGACTTCTGACTCTGACCGCTGAGACCAAGCCTCATTACAAGCGGCTTTATCGTTAATCCCTGTACCAGCAGCGAGAACAGAACTACGCTAAAAGTCAGCACCAGCACATCCTCACGCCCTTCGAACGACTGCGGCAGACTAAGTGCCAGCGCAATGGACAGACTTCCTTTTAAGCCTCCCCAATTAAGAACGGACTTCCATGATCTTGGGAAATTCCGCAGCATTGATACGCTGGCATACAGCGCAAGCGTCCGTCCAACGAGAACAATGACAATGGCCAGAAGGATCATCTGCCACCTGTGGGCAAAATCAATATTTTTGATCTCCAGTCCAATCATTAGGAAAATCAGTGAATTTGCGATCAAGGTGACGACATCCCAGAACGAGTTAATATTCATTTCCGTGGTCTCCGACATACCGATCTTCGCGCCATAACTGCCAAAGATCAGCCCGCTTACCACCACCGCAATAACGCCTGATACGTGGAAATGCTCTGCGATAAAGTAGCTGCCGAAGAACAGAAGCATGGAGAACCCGATCTCCAGCGGATAATCATCGTAGAATCGGATAATTTGCGAGAAAATGTAGCCCATAACCGCCCCAATGGCCATGCCGCCCAGTGCAAACTTTAGGAACAGGAGCACCCCGCTTCCGATTCCCAAAGCCCAGCCCATCTCCATATAAGATAGCAGGTAAATAGAAGAAATCTGGAATAATACCACCGCAATGCCGTCATTGAACAACGACTCGCCTTCAATAATCGTGACCACGGACTTGGGCACACCCAAGGATTTGAAGATCGAGATTACGCTAATCGGATCTGTTGCACTCATCAGGGAAGCGAAGGTAAAGGCCACAATAAGCGGTAGACCCATCACATAATAACTGCTGAGCGCAATAATCAGGAAAGATAGCAGCGTTCCACCCAGGGACAAGGCCAGAACGGGTCTGCTCTGCTCCCTAAGATGGGAGAAGGGCAGCTTGAGTGTCGCGTCTCCAAGCAGGATCGGCAGAAACAGGGATATGATGACTGCCTGAAAAACATGCGACTGCGTAATGTACGCCTCAGCCTCCTCCAGGAAAGGAACATGCGTTACACCTAGCAGGAGACCGACGATCACCAGCGCTATCGAGTAAGGCTGGTTCAATTTCTTGGCAATCGCAATTACGAACATGGAGACCGCCAGAAGAATTAATAATTGAATGAAAATCTCATTAAAATGATGCATGACGCATTTAACCCTCCTTCATTTCTCTGTCTGAACTCCACATCGCTACATACTGACGGAGGAGCATACTTTCTCTTTTCTCATCATAACCAGGTATGTAGAGTTTAAAGCATTAACCAAGCTGCCTGAAGCTTCACAATGAGAAAAAGACAAAAAGAGCCCGCTGTTGGCAGGCTCCTCCGGTGATCTCCGATATCAAATTCTAGCGTCATTATAACAAGGAGCAGCTTATCATGTAAAGAATAATTCCGGGGCAGCCTAGTTCCGTAATCAGGAATTTCCCCTCCTGCCGGCACATATAATTAGATGCATGAAATTCAGGGAGATAACGGTAGAACGGGGTGAGTGATGTTGCCAGTAAATAGAAGCATTACAATTTGGGAGGAGCATGCCTTCTGGATTGCCATTTTGCAGGATCATGCTATATTCGTACTCGAAGGTCTGGCTCCTTATGAGAAACAGTGGATATCTACGGCGAACCAATATATTCAAGCTTTTGGGGATATTCTGATCAAATTGAATAATCTGCCTAAGGACGAGAATGTAAGCTCGGAAAGAATGATCCAACTAGCCAAGGAAATCTGGCCCGTCGCCAAGGGATATTATGAGTTTGAGGGAACGGTGCAGAGGCACCGGATTAACAACGAGATTCAGATTAGCTTGTCCCCCACTTATTTCAACGGGACTCTTAATGAGAACCAGGAGTACTTACGCCAGCTGTCTTTTTATATACAGGGCCAGCCCGCACCTGCGCTCTCTGTAGTGGAACTGCTCGATCTCTGGCTGGAAGACCAGCTGGGGCATGCTATTCTGCTTCGAAACACACTTGATCCCATGGAAGTTGACCTTATTCATCGTATAGATGCCTACTCTCTCAAGATCCAAGGTTTTATGGTACAGAACCGGGCAATGTTTGGATATTTGCGATTCTCTCCTCCCGGATTTAGACGCCAGCAGCTTTTGGCCCATGAAGTGGGCATAACCGTGCTTGAACTGAACAGCTTCATCAGTATGGTGGTAACGCGGTACCAGAACACAGAAGTGCTGAACAAAACAACCCTCCGTTTCCTAGAGCATCACTTCCCGGAGACCTGTTATTTCATTATATCTCTAAGTGATTATGCTCCAGAGTTAAGGGAGATTGCTATGAACTGTTCTCTTAAGAAGCCTTCGTTTCAGTAGTCTTAAAGTTAATTCACAAAACAACCAACATCTCAAATAGACCCGTAAGATCAGCAATCTGATCCTACGGGTCTTTTATTGTATACTGCTTTTTCTCATAACAAAAAAAGCTTGCTTTAGAGTTTGCTCGAAGGTGTATATTGAGTTCATGGAAAAGTTATTAACCATTCGTCAGGTCGCAGCTGTCACAGGTCTTAGTGTCCATACCCTTCGCTATTATGAGAATATAGGTCTTCTCTGTTCCATTGATCGCGATGAAAATGGGTATCGTTGTTATTCTTCAACGGACGTTACTTGGATTGAATTTCTAACTCGCCTTAAAGCCACTGGAATGTCGATTACCAAAATGCTGGAAATCGCTGAACTCCGGAGGCAAGGCGATTCCACTCTAACGGCAAGGAGGATTCTTCTCGAGGAGCACTATGCTGAGGTTCAGAACAGAATTATGGAACTTCAGAGAAATCTAGATTTACTCGCTGATAAAATCGTGACGTATAAAGGGATGGAAGACAACTACCGATTAAAGCAGGAATCTTCCGGGTAGGCAGCACCGAGTTTCTCTATTCAAAACTCACAAACATCAGGTGGGATGAGTTTATTCTATTCTTCATTTGGTGTTGGAGAGTTTTTGCTCACAATTCCAACTAAACACATGAACTTAATATGTATAATGAAAGGGTGAATTCTTTTGCAGTCCAAAAAATCATTTCTCACTTATGCTATTGCCCTCGGCGTATTTGGTATTACAAATACAGAGATTGGCATCGTGGGCATTTTGCCCATCATAACCGATAAATTCCATATAGGCGCATCCCAAGCGGGTATGCTCGTAAGTATGTTTGCCTTGATCATTGCCATTTCCGGTCCATTCATGACCTTATTATTCTCTGGAGTAAATCGGAAAAAGATTTTGGCTGGCGTGCTAGTTGTTTTTACGATCTCTAACCTTCTATCCGCCTTTGCCTCGAGTTATAATGTCTTAATGATGGTTCGGCTAATCCCTGCTTTTCTCCATCCTGTCTATTTCTCAGTTGCCTTTGCGGCAGCGGCAAGCTCTGTCCCAAAAGAACAAAGTGCCGTAGCGGTGGCTAAAGTGTTCACCGGGTTAACGGTGGGGATGGTATTAGGCGTTCCGATCACATCCTTTATTGGAGATCAGTTTTCACTTGAAGCCGCGTTTCTTTTTTCCTCCGTCGTCCATGCCATTTCACTGCTTGGAATTCTGATCTTCCTTCCATCTCTGCCCGCCAATAGACGGTTATCCTTTGGAAAACAACTGAATGTCCTGACCAAGCCCCAATTGTGGCTTAATACTGCAGCCGCTTGTTGTATCCTGGCGTCCTTATACTCCGTCTATGCCTATTTTGCAGAATATCTCAAGGTAGTGACAGGGATGAGCGGTAAAATGGTAAGCTTGATGTTAATTCTATTTGGCGCAAGCGGGATCATTGGCAATATGCAGGCCGCTAAATATGTGAGCAGAAACATGGTAAAAACCATTATTTCTTATCCCCTTGTGCTCGGAGCTATCTATTGTCTGATCTACTACCTCGGAAGCTATTCCTTTCCCATGAGTATGTTCATCATTATATGGGGGGCTGTATTTACCGGCGGCCTGATTGTAAGTCAAACTTGGTTAACCTCTGAAGCCTCAGAAGCAACTGAATTTGCTAATAGCCTGTTTGTCTCCTTTGGAAACCTAGGGATTACGATTGGCACCACCATAGGCGGATGGTTTCTATCACAGATGGGAACACACCTGATTGCTTGGAGTGGAGTTTTGTTTCTCGTGCTTGCGTCTGTATGCATCGGGTTGAAAATCAGGTTGTTTGATTCCAAAAAGAGATTCGAGACTTCAGCTGATAACTTGAAATAATTTGCGCGGTTAATAGTTGTGGCAATTTCAAACTTTTGCAAAATACTCAATTAGAAATCCTTTATTTATGCTATAAATTATATATAGTAGGTGAAAATCTAAATTTAGATGTTTTAGGTGGCTATACCAGGGGGGAGTAACAATGCTCTGGAGCCTTTATTAAAGGGTGTTAAATATTAAAGTCCATCTCCTGTATCTTTCAAAGGATTAACATTTGGGTCTATTTATTAAGTAGGGAACCGGTAGGCCAACGCTAGTATGGTATTGAAAAGAAATTGACCAGTAAGATCAACATTCTGATCCTACTGGTCATTTTAACTTATAATCCTATTACTTATTCCGGTTCCTTCTATCGTAGGAAGCCCCAAACGCGGCTCCAATGGCGACTCCAAGTGCAATTCCTACAGCTAGATTATGCATAATTAAGCCGAGTGCGGCTCCAAGTGCAATTCCTATTGCCAAGCCGTTTCCAAAGCTGTTCTTTCTCATTGCTGGCAGCACCTCACTTTATCGGTTAGTCTGCTACTTGGCTTCGGGAATCTATACTTTCTTTAGAGCTATTCTCTTGCTCAACTGGACAATTATATAGATATTCCCTACTATCGAGATTCCAGCCATAATCCCTTTAAAGAAATCATTAATGGGCAGCTCAAGGCGATTCGTTAATAACAATGTATTAGTGAGACAGAACATTAGCATGAGCAGCAGATAGAATTGCTTTGTCATTTCAGTTCCTCCCTTAAATCTTTCTTATTAGTAGTTAGTTAGAAGCTACATACTTTAGATCTTATAAGCCTGCATAGCCTTGCGGACTTCCTTCCAAGTTGGACGCTTGCCGTACATAAGCACCCCGGTGCGGTAGATCTTGGCGGATATCCATCCGAACAAGAGGATTGAGACAATCAAGACCAAGACAGATAAGCCTACCTCCCACATCGCCACATTCCCTAAGCCCACACGGATCAGCATCGATACCGGCGATGTAAATGGAATATAGGATGCGACTTTAAGGATCATCGAGTTAGGGGATGAGGCACTGAAAGTCCCAATGTAGAACGAAGCCAGGCTGATCATCGTAATCGGCATAACCGCTTGACCAAGATCTTCGGTTCTGCTGACCATGGAGCCTACTGCAGCGAACAAGGTCGAGAACAGCATATATCCAAGTACATAGAACACTAATCCATAGACCAGCACGCTGAGATCAAGCTGATTGAGATCAATATTAAACTCAGAGAACGCATCCCGGTTATGAGGCAGCATCACATTGAGGGCGAGCACACCTCCAAAAATTGCAATTTGCACAATACCGATCAGGAACATACCTACAATTTTACCGAACATTTGCGTTAATGGAGACACGCTTGTAATCAGAATTTCCATAATCCGCGAGCTCTTCTCGGATGTTACTTCCGAAGCAATCATATTCCCGGTCATCATGGTCGTCATCCAGAACAGCACAATCATAATGTAGACAAAAATATAATTTGCCCCTGTCTGCTTATCCTGGCTCGAAGCCTCCGTACCGCCCTGCCCCTTAACCTGCTGAGCATCGATCTGAACCGGCTGGTTCAATGCCGCTACCTGCGCATCGCTCAATGACCCTTTGGTAATATACTGTGTCTTCACAATTTGCAGTCCGCTTTGCAGGGCACTTTGAAGCCCCATGCCGAGACTGCCGTCCTTAGAGGTATATACAGCCTCCGGGAATTGTCCTGCCGGAGCATCCTTGAACTGTAAATAACCGTCAATCTTCTTATCCTCAATATCTTTGGCGAGCACCTTCTCATCGGCCTGCTCATATTTCACCAGCTTAAAGCCGGCTTTCGGCTGATTCGCCGCGAACTGCTCCAGACGAAGTGCAATCTCCGATTGACTGCCATAGATCAGTCCGATCTTCGTCTCTTTATTGCCATCATCCCCGGTGAACAAATTGATCAGATAAGGAACGTTAACCCCAATCGTAACAAGCAGTGCGAATATAATCGTCGTAACCACAAAAGCCTTCGTCTTCACCTTATTCAAAAATGTAAAGCCAATTACCGTACCCAGCTTATTCATTGGATTCACCCACCTCTTGGATAAAGATTTGGTTAAGCGTCGGTTCTTTAATCTCGAAATGTTCAACTTCACTCTGCTGCATTGCCATATTCAAAATCTCTCTTGCGGCTGCAACGTTTGTAATATGTATCAGGTAGCCGCGTTCACGCTTCTCTACACTTCTTACGCCCTGTATTTGCTCGAGTCCTGTTACTTCGCCTGTGGTGTTAAGTACAATCTGCTCTCTCGGATAACGCTGCTTGATCTCCCGGATATTGCCCTGCAGGACCGGATTGGAACGGTGAAGAATCGTAATCCGCTGACACAGCTCCTCGACATGCTCCATCCGGTGGGTGGAGAACAGGATGCTTGTGCCGTTATCACGAAGCTCCTTGACGGTGGACTTAAGAATTTCCACATTTACCGGGTCTAGACCACTAAAAGCCTCATCTAGAATTAGAATCTTTGGACGATGAACAACTGCTGCAATAAAGCCCATTTTCTGCTGATTTCCTTTGGAGAGCTCTTCAATCTTCTTGTCGTAATACTCCGGCACTTCGAACCGGTCCAGCCAGTATCTCAGACTCTTGTCGGCATCCTTGGCTGACATCCCGCGCAGACGGGCCAAATAGTTAATCTGGTCACTGACCTTCACCTTCGGATACAAGCCCCGCTCTTCTGGCAGATAACCCATACCGTGCTGAAGCTCACTGCTATAGTCCTTACCATGGTACTGAATGCGTCCTCCATCCGGGTAAATAATTCCCAGAACCATCCGCATCGTCGTGGTCTTCCCGGCCCCGTTTCCGCCAAGGAGTCCATAAATCTCTCCTTCTTTCACGTCTAGCGAGACCCCATTAACAGCCGTCTTCTCCCCATACTGCTTGAACAGATTGTCAATTACCAAAGGTTGTGTCATTAATATTCTCCCCTCTTCCATTTGATCTCTTCAGGCAAATTGCCCTTCATCCACAGCGTAAGGATGTCCTCCAACTCAAGTCCCCGGCTCTTCAAAATACTAACACCGCGGTCCATGAAGATGTCTTCAAGCTCTGCCAGATTCTGTACCAGAAGCCGCCACTTTGAAGGACCATCCTCGTGAATTTCAAGAATATCTGGCAGCCCTTCAAGCTGGGCTCTATCTGCCCGAACCCAAAGCTCTTTCCAATTGCCCATCAGCATATCCTTCTCCACCATGCCCTTGACCTCACCTTGATGAACTAAAGCGATATAGTCAGCCAGGCGCTTTACTTCGTCCACGATGTGGGTGGAGAGCACAATCGTGATCTCCTCTTCATCAAGGCAGCTGCGGAGCACTTCAATCATATGCTTCCAGGCAAAAGGATCAAGTCCCGATGACGGCTCATCCAGCAGCAGCAGCTTGGGACGGCAGGCTAACGCTGCTGCAATCTCGAACTTTCGCCGCTCCCCCTTGGACATCTTGCTCAGCTTCACCTTCCCTGGCACCTCGAAGCGAATGAGCAGCTCCTCCAGCCTCTGCTGATCCCATCTCGGATACCAGCGGGCTCTGAACGCCGCTGCCTCCTCTGCCGTCTTATAATTTTCTTCAAACAGAGGAACCTCAGGCACATAACCAATCAGCTGTCTATGCTCTGTTGGCAGCACTCCGGCAGTCTTCTTGCCGAACCAGCTCAGCTCACCCTCATCCGGTTGAAGCGTCTGCAGAATAAGGTTCATGATCGTGCTTTTCCCAGAACCATTCGGCCCAACCAATGCCACCACATAACCAGACGGTATTTCCAGATTCAGCGGGCCTATCGGCTTCCGCCTACCGCTCTTGCGAACCCCATTCATCTGCATGGCCAATGCTTCTGTCACTTGGAATCTCCCTCCTTCTGATTGCTATATAAGCCGCAGTTAAAATGTTCACATTTGTGTGCAGTCGTAACTACGGGGAATGCTTGGACTTTCGGCCGCTGCCCGCCTCCAGATTTCTTGATTTATACCGCAAGGCGGATGAAATCCGGAGACAAAGAATATGCTTCCGATGCAGCTTTCTTTCAGAAAGCCAAAGTATATGCTTCCGATGCAGCTTTCTTTCAGAAAGCCAAAGTATATGCTTCCGATGCAGCTTTCTTTCAGAAAGCTTTAAGGCGATCGCTTTCGCTCCTACAGTTCCAAGCTTCCCCTCCGTTACGCCTTACCCTCAAGTCAAATTTTTAACTGCGTCTTATATATGATATTTCTTCTTCAGGATTTGTAAAAATAGCTCCTTAAGCTCGTCTTCTCCGTACTGAACGGCAAGACCTGCATCAACAGCCGCTTCCACCGCTTCCTGTACAACAGTCCTGCGGTACTCACTTCGTTCGCCCTGATCCACCTTGGCTACAAACGTGCCTGTTCCCTGCCTTGTTCGTAAAAATCCTTCGTTCTCCAGATCCTGATATACGCGCCGAATTGTAATCACGCTGCAGTTCAGACTTCCTGCGAACTCCCTGATGGAAGGAAGCAGCGTCCCTTCCTCAATCTGCTCACTGACAATAAGTGAGCGAAGCTGTGTCTTGATCTGGTGATACAAAGGCTCGGCGCTATTCTCATTAATTTGAATGGGAATCCACACCCTTCGCACCTCACCTTCAGTTCTCTAAGTCGATTATGTTGGTTATATGAGCAGCGGGACTGAAGGCTCTAAATGATCGTCACCCGAAGGCTTAAGCCAAGTCCCTGAGGGACATCTTCCGGAGTGTAATCCGGCACATCAGGGCTAGAACCAGTCCTCCTACCACCAAGGCTCCCCACATTA
Organism: Paenibacillus sp. SN-8-1; assembly: GCF_050995535.1. Taxonomy (NCBI): domain Bacteria; kingdom Bacillati; phylum Bacillota; class Bacilli; order Caryophanales; family Paenibacillaceae; genus Paenibacillus; species Paenibacillus sp. SN-8-1. Next base: position 605,118 of record NZ_CP194782.1, on the reverse strand, counting down.
GTGGAGAGAGCAGTCCATATTGATTCGAATATTCCATAACAAAGCGAACCAGATTGCCTCCGTTCATATAAATAACGAAAGCCAGGGAGGCGACCAAGAAATTAACGATAATGCTGGCCCACATGTAAATAACGCCCCGCTTCAGGAATTCATAGTAGATGTAACTGCCGGTCATGAGCAGCCCATAACCCACCCAGGTAACCACAAAAGCAATATAGCTGACTGCGTTCATCTCCACCCAGTAGGAATAGGACATCAGCAGCATGAAACCAAAGAAAATTACATTATTGAACACCAAGGCGAATAACAACTGAATGATTCTACTGCTCATAATGAATTTCAGTGGGATAGGAAGAATCCGGTAGTAGTACAGCATCTTCGTATAGGAATCATCTTTAAGATAACGAAATCCTCTCCGGCAAAATAAGAAGCCAGTAAACGGAACGAGCAGCAGAAGCATGAAATCAGGCAGGGGATCAATAGGGCCCCTGTCCCCCCTAGTGAACAAAAAGCTGGTTGTCAGGCCCATATAGAGCATGAAGACGACATTCCATAAGAGATAGAGTGGCGCACTCCTTAAATTGTTCCAAAAAATAAACCAACCTTCTCTCCACGTATCCAATGAAAATCAACCTTTCTTGTCTTGATGTAAAAGACTCGTATTGTAGGGTACGTTGTGTAAGTACATTTGCTGTACCTGTTTACTGTGCGTACTGTGTGCTTAGTGTGTATATCTTTATACACAGTATAATGTCCAGAATTAACCATGTCAATTAGATTTTTGTAAAATTTCTACAAAAAAAAGACCAGCGATCATCTCGCCGGTCTTTTACCCAACACCCTCTGCTCTTTTGGTGAGGGTTACCTTATAATCCAAAAATCGTATCAATCATCGACTTGGTGTGTCCACCTGGATACAGAACATACAGCAGAATATATACAGCTACACCGGTAATCGCGGTGAAGAACCAGATCACTGCCGTTACCCGGCCCCATTTGCGGTGTTTGGCGAATCTTTCTTTGAAAGCAAGAACGATCGTCGTTAATCCAAACACAGCGGCAACCGTGGCCAAAATAATGTGGAAGATCAAGAAGATCTGATAATAAATCGCCAGATCAGCCGGACCGCCCCAATTCGTATTACCGATTAATATGGTCCGGGACGCATAAATGATAAAGAAAATCAGAGCCGCTACAGCTCCGGCAAGCATCACTTTCTTATGCGCTTCTCTTCTTCCCTTAATAATGAGTCCCCAACCAATAGCAACCAGAATCGCACTAATTACGATAAAGGAAGTACTGATTGTGGGAAACAGTGTGTACACATCCATCTTAATTTCATCCTCCTGTTGCGTTCTTTAGCTCATTTCCATATACTTCATCATCCTTGTTCTCCTGCTTGTACCAATTCCTGAATACTACGGCAAGCATCGATGCAAAAATAATCTCCTGTATAAACTTCATCACAATACCGCCAACCTGCTGATCTACATGAGGGTCCATATAGGCAAAGTACCCTGGCCCGCCATATGTCCGAAGCAAGGCTGAAGTATCACCGGATATGCAGTAGCCCATAGCCTTGGCCCAAACGGTCGGATCATTGTAAGTTGAATAGAGGCTGGTTGACGAGAAGATAATTAGTCCGCATGCCGGAGTAAGCAGCACCATGTTCATCGCGATATAGGCCATCTTCTTCAGACCCTTGGTCTCCGAATATTCCGGAAGCGGGTTAACCAGTGTCCACCACATGAGGATTGAAGAGGCGAACAATACCAAATAATACAGCCGGTGAATCCCGAAGTGAAGCATGACGTAATCGTGGATCACAGGTATATGGTAGAACGAGAACAATCCGTTGAACAGCACGGCCGCTACGATCGGATGAGCCAGAAAAGACAGCCCACGCAGCGGATTATGCTTCAGCATTCCTCTCCACGCCCAATCGGGTATCCCCAGCATCAATAGCGGTGGGGCTACGAGATAAGTCAGTGCCATACTAAGCATATGGAAGCTGAACATAATGTGACCCAGCAGACTAATCGGTCCGCCTTGCGCCAAGTAGATAACAAGCATTCCGGCTACAAAGGCCATTTTCCTTCCAGCACTTACAGGCTGGCCATTTGCAAACCGCTCACTTAGCGGTCCCATAAGCAATAAATAGCCTGCGGTAATCAGGAGCATCGCTGCCATAAACAGAGGGCTCCATAAGTCTCTAAAGCTGAAATATTCTAATCCCAGCATACCAAAGCCTCCTTATCTGCTGGCATGGATTTACTGTCGATTGTGTGACAAATGTCTCATTGTACAAAAAAGAGGGGGCTGTATAACCAGCCTCCTCTCTATCTTACCACCAAACCCAGTATAAAGCTGTAATCACGGCTGTCCCGGCTACGAAGAATCCGAAGGCCATGAACAGGATCGGGATCATGTGTCCCTTGTCTTTGAGGTGCATCCAGTATCCTAACTGAACGAGCACCTGCAGGATCGCCATGACGACCAATAGAATGATCGTAAATGAGGCGTTGACTCCACCTGCAGCTACCGCCGCAAAGGCAATCAAGGTAAGCACGATGGAGAAGATAAAGGCAATTACGTGTTTCTGAGGTCCTTCCGTACGGTGTCTGTGTCTCACCGCACTGCCTTGATTCGTATTATGCTCTGACATGTCTTAACCCACCTTCCCAAGGAGGTATACGACTGTGAAAATGAACACCCATACAACGTCGATAAAGTGCCAGTACATCGCGGATACATATATCTTGGGTGCTGTAACTACGGTCAGGCCTTTCTTCGCAAGCTGACCTATAAGCAGCGAGATCCATACAACCCCGAACAATACGTGAGCTCCGTGGAAGCCGACCAGCGTATAGAACGCCGAACTGAACGCACTCGTCGTCATTCCGAATTTCTCATGATTCACATACTCGGCGAACTCGTAAATTTCAAGTCCCAGGAAGCCAAGTCCGAGGATAACGGTAACGATCAACCATAAGGATAATGCTTTTCGATTCCCTTTATGCATAGCCTGGATAGCAAATACACTCGTCAAACTACTTACCAAGAGAATGAAGGTTGCAGCAGCAACCGTAGGCAGCTTGAACAACTCATCCGCGCTAGGGCCATCAGCAATCTGCTCCCGAAGTGCCAGGAATGTGGCAAAGAGTGTTCCGAAGAGTACGGATTCTCCGCCCAGGAACAACCAGAATGCAAGCACTTTATTGCGGCCTTCAAGTGTGGCTTTCTCCGGTTCATGGGGAAGAGCCGATGTCACTTGTTCAGCATGGGGTGCGCTCATGCTTTTACCCCCTTCTCTGTAGTCTCCTCTGGATCGATATGCCAGCCGTGATCATCATACAGCGAGCGGATCGCCATACAGGCGAAGGTAACTACCAGACCAAGGCCAACTACAATATATTGATGATACATAAATCCAAGTCCAGCAACAAAGATGCCGACTGACATGACAAATGGAAGAATGGATGCCGATGGCATATGAATTGGACCTACCGGTTCTGCCGGAGTCATTTCCGTATGTCCAGCCATCTTCTCTTTCCAATAAGCATCAAGCCCACGCACAAGCGGCGTCTGCTTGAAGTTATATTCTGGAGGAGGAGATGGAATCGACCATTCCAGTGTACGGCCATCTTCCCATGGATCGTTAGGAGCATCTGCGGGTCTTCTAGTGGTAACCACTACGTTGAGCAGGAACACGAGAACGCCAACTCCCATCATCAGGGCACCCACTGTACTTACCAGGTTCAAAGTATCAAAGCCTTGATTAGGCAAATACGTAAAGATACGGCGCTGCATACCCATCAGACCCAGGAAATGCTGTACGAAGAAGGTCAGATGGAAGCCGATAATGAAGAACCAGAAGCCGATCTTGCCAAGCTTCTCATCGAGTACACGACCGAACATCTTAGGCCACCAGTAGTGAAGACCCGCGAACAATCCGAGAACCAATCCACCGACGATAACATAGTGGAAGTGGGCTACTACGAAATACGTATCATGGAACTGATAATCCGCTGGTGCGGATGCAAGCATTACCCCTGTAACCCCACCCATAACGAAGGTAGGAATGAAGCCTGATGCGTAGAGGTTAGCTGCCGTGAACCGGATTTGGCCTCCCCACAGGGTGAAGAGCCAGTTAAAGATCTTGATCCCCGTAGGAACCGCGATCAACATGGTAGAGATCGAGAACAATGCATTCGCTACCGGCCCCATACCTGTAGTGAACATATGGTGAGCCCATACCATGAAGCCGAGGAAGGCAATCAGGATGGTAGCGAACACCATCGAACTGTATCCGAACAGGCGCTTACGAGCAAATGTAGGAATAACATCGGAAATGACACCAAAAGCCGGAAGGATAAGTATGTAAACCTCAGGGTGTCCGAAGATCCAGAATATATGCTGCCAGAGAACCGGGTTACCGCCATTGCTGACTTCAAAGAAGTTAGCTCCGAGTATCCGGTCAAAGCTTAGCAGGACGAGTCCTACTGTAATGGCAGGGAAAGCAAACAGAATAATGGCTGAAGTAATGAATGCGGTCCATGTGAACATCGGCATCCGCATGAAGGTCATTCCCGGCGCGCGCATCGTAATGACGGTAGCCAGGAAGTTGATGCCCCCGATCAGGGTTCCGAGACCGGCAATCTGAAGGCCCACGGTGTAGAAGTCAACCCCGTGTGTACCGCTGTATGCCGTAGTGGATAGCGGCGTGTATGCCGTCCAGCCAGCATCCGGTGCTCCGCCCATCACCCAGCTGATGTTCAGAAGAATTCCACCGAACAGGAACGTCCAGAAGCCAAGTGAGTTCAGAAAAGGAAACGCGACATCGCGCGCGCCGATCTGAAGCGGAACAACCGCATTCATCAAAGCAAAGATCAAAGGCATAACGCCAAGGAAGATCATTGTGGTACCATGCATCGTTATAAGTTCATTAAAAGTCTGGGCCGAAACAAAGTCGTTCATGGGTTTAATAAGCTGCCAGCGGATCATCAAGGCTTCGATTCCGCCGATCCCGAAGAATAAAGCCCCGGCAATTAAGTACAGGATGCCGATTTTCTTATGGTCAACTGTAGTCAACCAGTCCATCAGCCCCGTATGGCGCTTGACACTGTGAGCGTGAGCCAAGGTTTGTACCCCCTTTAAAAATTCCTATCCAAAGTTGCTCCGTGCGGTTGAATCATTGGGTCTTTAATTTTGAATTTGCCAAGAAATCAGCAATGGCATCAATTTGTTCATCCGTTAGCTTCAGATCCTTCTTCGGATTCGGCATTTTGTTGCCAGGCTTCACCGCCTGAGGATCTTCAAGCCAGGTCTTAATGTTCTCCTTAGCAGTACCATCCTTGCCGTTAATAAGGATACTCGCTACCGATTCACGTCCACCGATTCCTGTCAGGTTCGGTGCGGACGGACCGCCCTCGCTGCCAATCGCATGGCAGGTCAAGCACTGACTCTTGAAGACTTCCGCGGTAGCTTGGTCTGCCGGCAAGGCTACAGGCTCCTTCATGGCCTTCACCCAGCTGTCGAACGAAGCCTGACTAACCGCCTTGACCTTAAATTCCATAAGACCATGGGATTGACCGCAAAGCTCAGCACATTTACCCAAGTAAACGCCTTCTTTATCTGCAGTGAACCAGGCATTATTGATGGCTCCCTCCGGATTTGTATCCGTCTTGCCCGCCAGTGAAGGTACCCAGAATGAGTGAAGAACATCTGCTGTCTTCAATTGGAAAGCAATCTTCTTACCTGTAGGGATAACCAAATCCTGAGCTGTAGTTACACCGTAATCAGGATAGTTGAATTCCCACCAGAACTGGTGCGAAGTCACTTTCACTTTCACCGCGTTCTTGTCATTCCAGTAATTCTCACCATAAGAGAATACCTTTTGAACCGTTGCAACTCCCAGAATAAGTACCAATACTAGAGGAATTGCTGTCCAGAGCACTTCAAGCTTGAAGTTACCTTCCACTTGTTCAGGAATGTCTGTCTGTCCCGGTCTGCGACGAAAACGTATCCAAACATAAATCGCAATACCGAATACAATGAGCAGAACGACAATCATAATCGCAATGGAAAGCTTCATTAAATCAAATTGCCCTTGTGCTACAGGTCCTTGAGGTCTTAATGCGGACAAATCCTCGCGACCGCAAGCGGACAATAACAGCACCAGCCCCACAAATAAAGGAAGGAGCCGTTTCACAGCCTGCCACCGTTTCATCATTGATCTACCCCACTTTTAACGTTTGTCTTCCGCCAATATTCACAAGTACCCTTCCCCCATAATCAGGAAACAATCGACTTGCTCTATCACGGAAACTGCTATCCTGTCAATTCCAACAATCACTAATTAAATATATGATTAGTACACAAATTTGTCAATGATTCAAGGGTAGTTCACAAATTGTTCAAAATTCCGAAAAAGCCCGCCAGCACTGGGTTTGCAAACGATTACACCTACCCTTTTCTGGTCATACCCCCTTCCTGGAAGCAGTCTTGACAAGCTCTCATAGGACCAAAAATGCTAGCTTCAAAATATGACATTTTTCTTAACTTTCCTCCCATATTCTTTAAATTGAAAGATAAAAAAAGAGAGTCTCCTCTCTTTTTCTCATTCAGTCAGTATACATGGCCCCTCTTCCAGAATAGCCACCGTATGTTCAAATTGGGCACCCAAGGAGCCATCTGCTGTCCGTATGGTCCAGCCGTCATCTTCCCAGAACACGGCCCCGGTCTCGCCAATCGTAACCACAGGCTCAATTGTAATGACCATGCCCGGCTTTAGCAGAGCACCTGTTCGAGGACTGCCGATACTGGGTACATCGGGCGGCTCGTGAAGATTCTTTCCGATTCCATGGCCTACCAGAGGAGTTACGATGCCCAGCCCGGCATTCTCTACCACGGTCTGCACCGCATAGCCAATATCCCCTGTTCTCTTTCCTGCGGTAGCCATACCAATCCCCGCATATAGCGCCTCATGCGTCTTATCAAGCAAATATTGAGCGGCAGGGCTGGCTTCCCCAACAGCATAGGACCATCCCGAATCCGCCAACCAGCCATCTTTGTTCACTACGATATCAATGGTTACAAGGTCTCCTTCCCCGAGTGGCCGGGAATCGGGGAACCCATGACATACCACGTCATTTACAGAGGCACACGTCGCATACGGGAAGCCGCGATAGCCCTTCTGTTCGGGCGTTGCCTTATGCTTCCTCAGATAGGACTCCACAAAAGCATCAATTTCAAGCGTGGATATTCCCGGGGCAAGCAGCTTCCGGATCTCCCGGTGACACGCGGCAAGAATCCGTCCCGCCTCCCGCATCCGCTTGATTTCTTCTTTTGATTTAATTCTTGCTTTCAAAGCGCGTCCCCTCCCTCCTGCTCTTTATCTCCACTCCTGACAGAGTGATTTAATATATATATGCCGGATAACAAAAAAAACCGCCTGTCCGCAGGCGGTTTGGATACGTCTATATATGGTTGTGTTACGTTATTTCTTCGTTGTTCCAGATGATCAGGAAACGGATGAGTCCAACTTGCCCATTTCATGCTCAACCAGATGCGTCAGTTCTTCTTCATAGCCACCCATAATGCGGTATTTACGGACATACTCCTTGACAAATTTCTTGGGGTCCTTTGGCCTGAAAATCCGTGTCATCTCCCGCAGACTTTCTTTGACTTCATTATGACCTTTCGTTGCCATAGTAATTCCCTCCCAGAACGCTTGTAGTTAATGCTCCGATTTCGAGAATGCCGAAAAGATCTGCAAGTACTATCATATGGTGGTTTAGTGCCGCTATTGAGTGAAGTAGGACAAGCAAAGCCCTCACAGCCACCCGGCAAGCTTCGCCGAAAAAAAATGACCAAGCCGGCAGCGGTTCACAGGAACATAACTCTGCCTTCCGGCAGGCATCTGACAATTTAAATACCCTAATCAAGTCTTACTGAAACAAGCCTGGTAAGTCACTCTTGTCGCACAGACCGGTCTCTCTAGTATGGACCCGGGTATTGGAACGACCTCCTATCCTTTTCCATTGTATCATATTCACCAAACGGTTTCAGCTTTCTTCAATTCGCACATTTTTGTTAGGCGATAAGGGAAAGAATTTGAATATAGTTTATTTATCGGGCAAGCAGATGGTTAAAATAAGATTAGAAGCAAAAATTCCGGCAGGAGGATCAGAATTTAATGAATCCACTCACACCAATACTTGTCTCATCCACTGCCTCCATTCCATCTTTCCCAACCGCGCAGCCGGAAGAGCTGGACACAGATCCCGCATTGCTGGATGCAGCGGATGAAGCAATCTTGCGCAGGTATCCCAGAATGCACAGCTTCCTCGTCGTCAGGCGCGGCAAGCTTATCTATGAGAAATATTACAACGGTCATCAGATTACCTCGCTGAACGATCTTAGGTCTGCAACCAAAAGCTTCATGTCTGTCCTGATTGGTATCGCCATAGAGCGGGGCGAGATGCAGGATTTGGATAGCCCTGTATGGAAGCTAGTAAGCAAGTATGCTCCTCATCGTCCTGACCCGCTATGGGGTACAATAACGCTGAGGCATCTTTTGACCATGACCACTGGACTGTACTGGGAGACCGGCTCAAAACTTGGGGAAAGGTTCATTCACCGATTCCACAAGAGCCGAAGCTTGGCCCGGTTCATTCTAAGACTCCCCGTTCAGGAGGAGAGGCTTGGAACATTTCAGTACAGAAGCACAGATTCTCATATGCTCTCGATTCTTTTGACAGAGATGACCGGATCCAGTGCATTTAGTTATGCACAATCGCACTTATTTGGGCACCTCGGCATTCATCATGCAGGGTGGTCAGCAAGTGCTGAAGGTCATACTATGCGACATATAGGACTTTCTCTTACCTCGCGGGATATGGCCAAATTTGGCTTGATGTGCCTAAGTGGAGGCTTATGGGAAGAGACGCGGATCGTATCCGAGGATTGGCTCCAGCAATCGTTCGCCCCGCAGTCTGAACCCTACTTCGGATATGGGCGCTATGGCTATCAGTGGTGGAGCGGCGCTGAAGATGGAATCCATTTTACATACGCCCACGGTCACGGAGGTCAGCAGATCATTCTGATCCCCTCCTTGGAAGCCGTTGTGGTATTTACGGCCGACAGTGCGGTGAGCCGATGGAAAAACCCACATCAGCTGCTGAGGAATGGTGTAATCCCCGCTATGCGAACATGAAAAGCTAACATTCAAGCCCTAGATGTCAGGAGGAGGAATTGATCTTTATGAATTCTATTTCACCGAAAATTATGGTGCTCTACGCTAGCTACGGAGATGGTCATTATCAGGCATCCAAGGCAATCGAAGCTTCTTTTCATCAAAAGGGTATTCATAATGTGATCCTTCTCGATCTAATGGCCATGGCACACCCTGTTATTAACGGACTAACCAAATTCGTATACATGCAAAGCTTCAGAACACTTCCCGCCGTCTATGGCTGGGTGTACAACGTCACCAAAGATATGCAGCCGGATACTCCCTTCTCCAATATCCTTCATTCGTTCGGGATGCGTAAGCTTGCACAGATGATTACCGATCATGAGCCGGATCTTATCATTCATACTTTCCCTCAACTGGTTATGCCAAAGCTTATGAAGAAGACCGGCCTTTCTCTTCCGCTTGTCAATATTGTGACTGACTTCGACCTGCACGGACGATGGATACACCCCGAGGTGGACCGCTACTATGTCGCCACGGATGATCTAAGACTCGAAGCCGTCAGCCGCGGAATTCCAGAGCACCGTGTTCTAGCCACAGGAATTCCCATCAAGCCTGACTTCGAGCGGACGCATGAGCCTGATCCTCAAATCACTGAAAAGCTGGATTCCGGGAAGAAGACTGTTCTGCTTATGGCGGGTGCTTATGGCGTGATGCAGGGAATTCGGGATATCATTCAGCCCCTGCTGGATAGCGGGGAGTTCCAGGTTATTGCCGCCTGTGGCAAAAATATAGAGCTTCAGCGCATACTTCAGGAGCAGTATGGAGACAGGCCGAACTTTCAAGTGTTCGGCTTCGTGAACGAGGTCGCCCGCCTGATGCAGACTTGTGACTGCATCATTACCAAGCCAGGGGGCATTACCCTGTCCGAATCGCTGGCCAGCCGCCTGCCTATGTTCCTTTACCGGCCTGTACCCGGTCAAGAGCTTAACAACGCTCTATATCTTGAGAGCAAGGGCATCGCCTCCGTTGCCTATACGCCTTCCGTCTTGGTGCAGCAAGTGAAGGAACTGTTCGCTGCCGAGGACAAGCTCACTGACAGGCAAGAGAAGATCGAGCTGCTGCGGAGGCCCAATTCTGCCGAGGTCATTGTGAATGATATTCTAGAGCAATGGTTCTCAGCGGACACAGAGGAGACCTCCGTTCTGGCTGACGCTGATCTGGCCTTTCCTGTAGGAGCTGTCTAGGAGAATACGTGCGGTTCTGCGCAGGTCAGTGAAGCATAGAATGTAGAGAGAAGGACATGCAGCCGCAGGCTGCCCCTTCATCCTGCAGGTGTAGAAGGTGATTCCTCCTTGTCGCCCTTTAGATCCTCTACAGGTCTGCCCGAGAACCTGGCGGGCTTTCTCTGTTATCTCGTCCCTTTTGCAGGCGGTGCAATTATGCTTGCTCTGGAGAAGCGCAGCCGGTATGTGATGTTCCATGCTCTTCAATCCATTATCCTGTTCGGCTTATTGATCGTAGGCCATGTGGTGGCTGGGTTTGTCCCGCTGATCGGGGTGCTTGCCGCCATGCTGCTCCAGCTTACCGGCGCTGTCTTCTGGGTTCTCCTCATGCTGACAGCCTTGCAGGGAAGATTCTATAAAGTGCCTTATATCGGTGATATTGCTGAGGATCAAATGAGGCGCCTCTAATGGAGCCGCATTTCTTGGAGAGGTAAATGCGGTTTTTCACTTCCATTAGTCTTCTGATAGAAGAAGCTTCTAAGGAGTTAGGGGTATCCCTCTTCACCGCTGTTAAAATCGGGAATCTTGATGGAATAGGATAAGGATGCTTCCCGATTTTAAAGGCGGTCGCTTACGCTCTCCGATTGATCCCCCTTTCTCCTCTTCGTTCTTATCAATCAATAACAATGGAAATGGATCAAGCCGCAGCATCCTCATCCAGGATGCTGCGGCTTGATGTCTAATAAAAGCTCAATGAAAGCTATTGCCCGTTGTTACGCACATCTGTCCTAACGACACCTACGTCTGAGGCATTAATTGCAATCGGATTGCCTCCTTGCCCTGTAGTAGCGGACGAGGATTGGCGGACACTAACAGCTATTCTCTTATTCTTGAAGCCACTTCTTTTCACTTTGGACAACGTCATCACCTCCTTTAAGTCCCAGCGACCACGTTATCTTCGTTTTGCTTTCTTGAATATCTTCACATTTACAGCATTACTCGCGAGCACATTACCACTATGTGCTTTGGCGTGGGTTGATTGGTATATCTTAATCACAATAAAGTTCTTCTTGCCTACCCGGTATTTATATGTTTTCACCCTGGATCGAACCATTTCCACTCACCTCGATTAAGTAATAATTCATAAGTATGTCAGAATAGGACTTGTTGTCTTGGCGAATAAACACGTCTCATCAAAAAGGCTGCATAAAAGTATTTAAGATGTTTATATTGAAGAAAACTGTGACTACGGAGATGAATTGAGATCTCGTTTGTATGCAACAAAAAAAGCCGCAAGATCCCGACTAAAGGATCTTGCGGCTTATGATTTGAGTAGTAAGCTTAGGCAATTGAAGATTCTTGACTTGCAGCGCCCGAAGGTTCGCCGGGAGACGCTGCGGAGGATGCATTGGATGCACCGCGCATCCCGTTGAATAACAAATTCATGATAATGGCTGTTACACTGCCTGCCACAATCCCGTTATCTACAAGAATGCGCAGCCAACTTGGAAGCTGATCGAACAGGGTTGGCACCGTGGTAACTCCAAGCCCCATTCCCACTGAGCAGGCAATGATCAGCAGATTCTCATACCGGTTCAGGTTCACCTGGTCCCCGAGCATCCGGATACCGGAGGAGAGAACCAGTCCGAAGAGGGACACCATCGCTCCACCAAGCACGGACGTTGGAATGATCTGAGTGAGTGCCGCGATCTTGGGTACGAAGCCAATGAGGACAAGCAGTCCGCCGGCTACAACAATGACGTCGCGAGTCTTCACGCGGCTCATCTGAACAAGGCCGACATTTTGCGAATAGGTTGTGTAAGGGAATGAATTGAAGAGTCCACCCAGCATAATAGCGAGGCCCTCGGCCCGGTATCCCTTAGCCAGGTCTTTCGAAGTCACTTCTTTATCCACGATCTTGCCGAGTGCCAGGAAGACGCCTGTGGATTCAGCCACACTGACAATTGCAACCAGAATCATCGTTAGTATTGCGGATAGATGAAACGTCGGTACACCGAAATAAAGCGGCTGAACGGCATGGAACCAGCTTGCTTTAATCACAGGCGTGAAATCCACCTTGCCGAGAAGCGCGGCAACCACAGTTCCAAGGATCAGGCCAAGCAGGACGGAGATCGAACGCACGAACCCTTTGGCGAAGCGATTAAGCAGAATAACCAGCAGGAGAACACCAAATCCCAATGCTAAATTAAGCAGACTGCCGAATTCCGGATTGCTGCCCGGATTCCCGCCACCAAGATCCCCCAAGGCTGTAGGAATCAAGGTCACACCAATAATTGTAACCACCGAACCCGTGACAACCGGCGGGAAGAAGCGGATCAGCTTGCTGAACACACCCGCGAACAGGAATACGAATAGCCCCGATGCAAGTATCGCACCATATATGGCGGAGACGCCCATCCCCTTCTCTGTTCCAATCGCAATCATAGGAGATATGGATTGGAAAGCACATCCAAGCATAACTGGGAGCCCAATCCCGAAATATTTGTTCCCCCATACCTGAAGCAGGGATGCCACACCGCAAGCAAGCAGATCAATAGCAATCAGATATGTCAGCTGCTCCTGGGTCAATTTCAATGCATTGCCTACAATCAGCGGGACAATTACCGCACCGGCATACATAGCCAGCACATGCTGAATCCCGAGTGAGAAAGTCTGCATGGGATGTCTGTTCTTCTGAAAAATACGTTCTCTCGCCATCTTGCACCTGCCCTTTAATTAGTAAATAACTTCTTCCGCAAAAGTAACTGTTCCGTTCTCCAGCGAGGCAACGCGCACCAGAGATTCCACCTGATAACCGGCCTCCTGCAGCAGTCTGCCTCCAGGCTGGAAGGCCTTCTCGATCACGATTCCGATCCCCGCCACTTTGGCGCCGATCTGTTCCACAATACGAGCCAGTCCAAATGCGGCTTCACCGTTAGCCAGGAAATCGTCAATAATCAGCACCCGGTCTTCCGGACACAGGAACTTCTTCGATACCGTAATTTCGTTCGTCTCCTTCTTCGTGAAGGAGTATACTTTCTCGACCAGAATGTTATCCCGGAGCGTTAACGATTTATGCTTACGAGCAAAAATCATGGGTACATCAAGCTCCAGAGCCGTCATAATAGCCGGAGCAATACCTGAAGATTCGATGGTCAGCACTTTCGTAATCTGCTCACCGGCAAAACGCCGGGTGAATTCCCGTCCCACTTCCTTCATAAGTACCGGGTCCATCTGATGATTCAGAAATGAATCGACTTTCAGCACTTGATCGCTCAGCACGATCCCTTCCTGCATAACCTTGTCTCTTAACAGCTTCACTTCTTCTTCCCCCTCAAATTTCTGAACTACAGATCGACTTGTTCCTGATAGATTGCAAGAGCCCATCCTCCGAAAGTTCAGAGAATGGGCTAAGAAACGGCGAAAGTGATTCACTCTGGCACACCATGAATTCACAATCAGCCTTTTCCCGTAGTCCGATCATTCCGGTGATCTGGTAGAAACATGCAGGCCCATTCCTGCACATATACGAGAAGATATGAATCATTTCTCTATGAAAAAGAAATGAAAGTATAAATTTAAGTTTCATTCAATGTTAGAAGTATAACTTAAGGAATGCCCAGAAATAAAGAGGAATTTCGTGGAGTTTTTGATTTTTTTGCAAATTACGACATAATTCGCACTTTGTTCATCCTAAATTTTTACTGAAAAAGACACTATTGCCCAAGAAGAACATTCATGTACAATTAACTGCATGGACTGTAACTTATGAAAATTAGAATAAGCAGCTTTGTCTTAAGGCCACCTGGCCTGGACCGCTGCATTTGATTGAAGGAGAGATACGAGAATGGGTTTTATAAAAGAGTTCAAAGAATTCGCGGTTAAAGGGAATGTGATTGATCTGGCAGTCGGGGTCATTGTGGGGGCGGCTTTCGGTAAGATCGTCACTTCACTGGTCAATGATATCATCATGCCTCCGATCGGCAAGATCCTCGGTAACGTGAACTTTAAGGACCTGTACTATCCGCTGGATAATGTCGGTTCCCCTTGGCCTTCGCTGGCTAAGGTTACTGAACAAGGCAAGTCTGTCATCGCTTACGGCCAGTTCGTCAATACTTTAATTGATTTCCTCATTGTGTCTTTCTGTATCTTCATGTTAGTTAAAGGCATTAACTTCATCCGCCGTACGGAAGAGAAGAAGCCGGAACCAGAGAAGACTACCAAGGAATGCCCTTATTGCATGTCCGATATTCCGGCCAAAGCGACGCGGTGCGCTCACTGTACATCTATGCTGGACGCCGAGGGAGCAGAGCTTGGTTAATAAATAAGCTTATGGGGGAAAGGGACTTTCACCGCCAAGTTATCGCCTATGCCGGGCGCACACTAAAGAAGACCAGCCGATTTCGGTTGGTCTTCTCCTTGCAATGCCATAATCTTATTGTTCTAAAGCGGCTTGGACTGCGGAGGCAGCAGATTGGAGATGACCGACTTCAAATTGCGATCCTCTACATACGAGTCTTCTCCGGTATCCAGCTTTCGAATACGAATCTCCTTATAATCTGCGTTCGCATTCAGCGGAGTAAATACCAGCTTCTCCTTGTCGGACAGCCTCAGTTCATATCCCATATCCTTGAACATGCTGAGAAAGTCAGCTTCCGTAGGTGCTTTGCCCGCCTCCAGCATAATTAATCCACGCAGCTCCTTGACTTGATTCGGATGAACTACATCAAAATGTACGATACACTCCATCATCAACACTCCTTGTCGTTTCTAGAAGTCTACCCTAATATAGATTAAATTAATGCGATGTGCGTTACTTCACTGCAAACGGCCTAAATCTGTTCTGATCCGCAGCTCGGGCACCCCTTGCTCCCTTTAGCAATCGGCGCTGCACAGATCTGGCAGTTCGTGGTTTCAGCCGGAATATCTTCATACCGCTTCTCTTCTGCAGGATATGCTGAATGCGCCTGCTTCTCCTGTTCCCGTTCCTGATCCGGGCTTAGCACATTCTCTTTCCAAGTACGGATACGCCGATCCAGTTCGAGCTGCCGCTCCCGTTCACGCTCCAGCTCACGCTGGCGGCGCTCTTCCTCCTCAGGGCTGAGACGTTCACGCTGCGAGACAAATTCCGGTTCCAGAATAATTGGATCCAAGTCAATGGATTTCTTCTCCTGATATGTAGGGGCTGCTTCTTCCCGGGCCTCGGCATCCTGCTCCACCTCTGGAGCTTTCCTTGCCGCAGCGTCTCTGTCATAAGTCTCCAGCTTCCGGCCGCAATAAGGACAGAAGATCGCTTCTTCAGGAACCACTTTGCCGCAAGCACACAATCTTTCATTGCGCAATGAAGCAATCTTGAGTCTGACCTCATCCTTCTCTTCGTTCAGAAGATCACAGGTTTTGGCCAGATCCATCATTTCCTTCTCGGCCTTCGACATATCCGATTCGCGGTATCCTTCATAGAAGACCTGCCCCATACGCTGGAAGTAAATCCCCATTTCACGTTCAATATTTGAAATTTGGTTATTTAGCTTGCTAATTTCAACCGCATTTTGCGCACGCTCAGTCGCCTTACCTGCACCTTTTTTAATTCGCTGCAAGAAATCCATAAACGTTCTCCTCCCATTTCCCCTAAAACCTTCCCTGAATTGAAAGGCGGCATCTGGTTTCTTAATTGTCTTATACCTTTCACTATGAATTGAAACCAACATCCATGTCAAATTCCTAATATTTCATCTCATAAATGATTGATTCCAATCATTCCAGGCAACCATTTCATGCTGTATATCATTCATCCCATATATCATACCAGATTTCAACCTTTCTGGGAAAATGCCCTGATTCACCCGCCTAAACCACGTGTATAAAAGTATAAAAGTACCGGGAGTGAACCTATGATGAGTACTGCGAAGACGCGTTATTACGTATCGGTCACACATCACCTCATTCAAGACGTACAGAACGAATCAGCTGAATACGAAGTCTACCTGGATGATGAAGAGCTTGGGTTGCTCCGGGATAAGCTGGATGACCTCTCCAAAGAGGATGAGTATACCCTCAAACGGGCACCTGTGCCGTATAAATCGGCCGACAAGGACGAAGCCACAGACTCTTATAATGACAAGCTTATCGATGTCTATGAATATCTGCATCAGATCGGCGACGAGAAGACAAGGCGCGCCATTGAAAGCCTCGGGGTACTCGGCAAGCTGGAACATTCGGATTATGACCACAAAGGATATGGCGAGGGTTCGCCGACGAATAAATAATAATCTATGTAAGCCGCAGTTAAAAAATGTAACATTTGTGTGTACAGTCGTAACTACGGGGAATGCTTGGACTTTTCGGCCGCTGCCCGCCTCCAGATTTCTTGATTTATACCGCAAGGCGGAAGAAATCCGGAGACAAAGCTTATGCTTCCGATGTAGCTTTCTTTCAGAAAGCCAAAGTATATGCTTCCGATGCAGCTTTCTTTCAGAAAGCTTTAAGGCGATCACTTTCGCTCCTACAGTTCCAAGCTTCCCCTCCGTTACGCCTTACCCTCAAGTCAATTTTTAACTGCGTCTTATATAGGGGTAAAAAACAAGGCTGGCCTTGCGAGAATTCTCGCGAAGCCAGCCTTGTTGTATGATTCGAAGCCCTGGAGGCCGCCCGCCTCTAAGATGAGGAGGACTGCCGCACAGCGGCCAGTCTTCTTCCCTGCTCCCTGGTCCGCTCCATCAGCCGGGCCTCGATGCGCCTAACTCCGTCTGCCGCGCCGGGAACCCCCGGCAGCAGCTCCGCCCAGGCCTGCACATCCGCAGCAGGCTCCGGCTGCTCTCTCTCAGACGTCAAGTCTAACTTGACGTCATGGAACTGCGGACCGGGCACATGCAGCCGGTCCTGCTCCGCCGCCTCGGCCAGCCATTCGGCCAGGGCCGGGCCTTGGCGCTCCGCGCGGCTGCCCGCATCGCCCCGGCGGGCAGCCGCGGCCGGCAGCTCGGATGCTCCCACAGGGGCATCCGCTGCCCAAGCCGCGAAGACGGCGCCCTGCAGGCGCTGCGGCGTAAGGCCCAGCGCCGCCCAGCGCAGCGACGGCGCGGCCTTCCACTGCGCTGCGGCAAGCTCTGCAGCCGCGGCGATGTGCGCGCAGCCGGCCGCGCCGCAGCTGCAGGCGCCTTCGGCGCCGGGCGCCTGCGCCCAAGGCGGCAGCGGGGGCAGCAGCGCCGCTGCGCCCGCAGGCTGCCCGCCTTGGAGCAGCTCGGCGAGCTCCAGGGGATGCGTGCTGAGATGGTTCACAAGCCGAGTCAGCAGCCCGGCGTCTGGCACAGCGAGAGGAAAGGTTACTGTGCAGACAAGGCCTCCTCCTTCGCCCAGCGCAGTAATCTCCTCCTGCCGAGCCCGCTTCACATTCAGCTCTACCTTAAGCTCGCCTTCGGAAGCCGCCACTTGGCCCTCCAGCTGAGTCGTCTTCTTCACCTGGACCCCTCCTTCTGGATTGCAATTTCGGTTGCAATTTCGGTTGCAATTTCAATTGCGATTTGAACTGAATTTGAACTAACCTAACCAGCAGTATCTCCTGCCAGTTTAGCCTACTGAACACATATATCTCCGATCAGCTATCTCGAACTCCAACTCTCACACGTTCATCTGTCATATCCGTTATATTACTTCATGCTGCATTTGAACTCAGAATCGTACAGCAGAACCTATCCATTCATCCAATCCCTTATAAAGCTTTTCAAGAAGCGAGGGCTGCCTAACTCCTTACATCCTAGCTCCAATCGCCAGCCTGCAGGGTAATCAGGCTTTGAAGTTCCTCGCTCGACATCTCCGTCAGCCACTGCTCGCCGGAGCCTACCACCTGCTCGGACAAGGACTTTTTCCGTTCAATCAACTCATCTATCCGCTCTTCCAGCGTTCCTTGACAGATCAATTTATGAACCTCCACGTTCTTCTCCTGTCCAATCCGGAATACACGGTCGGTAGCCTGATTCTCCACAGCCGGGTTCCACCAGCGGTCAAAGTGAATGACATGATTGGCGCGGGTTAGATTAAGGCCTACTCCCCCTGCTTTGAGGGACAGGATGAATATGGAGGGACCCTTGCCTTCCTGGAACTGGGTTACCATTCGGTCGCGGTCATTCTTCGCCACCCCGCCATGGAGGAAGAATGGCGCTGTATCATAATGCTCCGCCAGCTGCTTCACAAGCAGTTCCCCCATCTGGACATATTGGGTGAAGATCAGCGCGGCTTCACCGTTCTCACGAATCATATCAAGCAGCTCCAGCAGACGCTCCGTCTTGCCTGACCTGCCGGATGTCCCTTCCGGTCTTGCCTGATCGTACAGCGAGGGATGATCGCAGATCTGCTTGAGCCGGGTTAGTGAGGATAACACTAATCCCTTACGTGCAATACCGGTACTCTCCTGAATCCGGGACATCAGATCATCGGTGACCACCCGGTACAGTCTTGCCTGCTCAACCGTTAGTGAGCAGTACGACTTAATCTCGATCTTCTCAGGCAGGTCTTTGCGGATATCCGGATCACTCTTCAGGCGGCGCAGCAGGAACGGAGCCACAAGCTTTCGCAGCCTAAGCAGCTCTACCGACTGTTCTTCTCCGCCACCCGTATATTGCTTGCGAAAGGAAGCATATGTGCCAAGATACCCGGGATTCAGAAATTGAAAGATCGACCACAATTCACTTAGCCGGTTCTCTACCGGCGTTCCTGTCATCGCAATACGATGAGGAGCGCTCAGCTTCATTACACTTTGAGCCTGCTTGGTGCTGTAGTTCTTGATATATTGCGCTTCATCCAGAATAATAGACTCCCACTGAGCCTCTTTCAGCTCTTTGGCGTCCCGTCCAGCTAGGTGATAGGTTGTAAGGACAATATCATGCTCCCGGCAGGCCTTCATGAACGGCTCACCATGAAGCCGGTCCGTTCCATGATGGATATACAGCTTAAGCTCCGGAGCGAATCGGGTCAGCTCCTTCTGCCAGTTCCCCAGAAGAGACGTCGGGCATACGATAAGTCTCGTCCCCTCTGCATGATCACTTAGAAGGGTGGTTATAACCTGAACGGTCTTACCAAGTCCCATATCGTCTGCCAGCAAGGCACCGAATCCAAGCGACTTCATGGTGGAGAGCCATTGATAGCCCCGCTCCTGATACGGCCGGAGTGTCCCTTGAAGGGATACTGGAACTGGAAGGGGTCTGAGATTCTTAAGCACTCCCCCCTCCATCAGCGCGGCAATCAGTCCAGTGGTCTCTACCCCCTCGACATACAGGCCTTCATAGCGCCCTTCCTCCAGAGAGTCATTCGTCAGATGCATAAGCTCCTTAAAGGTCATACTGCCTTGTTCATGCTTCTTCATATAGCGAAGAACCTGACGAATCTCCTTCACATCGATCTCAATCCATTCACCGCGGAAGAGCACTAAGGGTGCCCGGGCAGAAGCCAGCTCAGCAAGCTCCGCCTGGGTAAGCTTCTGACCGCTGAGCACTGCCTCCATCTCGAAATGAACGACTTGTTCAACCCCAAGCTTCGGCTTCTCCCCTGTGCCAGCCTCTACCGGGTCCCAGCTTGAAGTCTTAATCCGGACTCCGGCCCGGCGCTTACCTTCCTTGGTCCACCGCACGGGCATCTGTACCGTGACTCCATGCTTCCGCAGAACGGGCACCGATTTGCTAAGAAATGAATATACCTCTTCAGGATTCAGCCTGGCAAATTCAGGCCGGGGTACATTCATCGCAGCGGCCACTTCCGGAGACACCTCCGCAGCCTTAGCCAGCCGCAACAGCAGATTCTCCTGGACACCGCTGTATTTCCGGCCGCGGATCAGCATTTCCTGATTCGGCTGATTCCAGATCAGAGCCGCTGGAAGCAGCAGTGAAGCGTCCTCGGGCACCTCGGCCCAGATCGACAGACCCCAGGTGCGGGTCGAGGGCTCTGCTGTATCACTTTCATCCGGTGGCTCCAGTCTTAAGCAGAGCCGGAATCCACCACCCGGTGCCGGTTCATCCTCAGCGGATGCACTCGGCAGCTCTCCACCCAGAACGGAGACTTCCTCGGTCAGCTGTTCAATTTCAGCGGCAGTCCCTTGTATATCAAGCGGTCTATCTCCGCTGAGGAGCCCTTCCCACCATAATTCAATTAGCGGCGAGACGCCTCTGCGATATCTCCCTTTAACGGAGTTTAGCCCCTTGCCAAGCTCCTTGGTTGTCTTTCGAGTCTCATGATCAATGAATGCAGTTAGAAAAGAATGCAGCACACCGAGCTGACGCGCTTCTACAGAAAGCTCATCCTCTATACCTATATGCTTCACAGGCGCAAGACCGATAGGCGGCATCGCACTTGCAAGCTGGCGGAATCGTTCCTCGTCATGGATATCATCCAGACGTGGTCCCCATACCGCTCTAAGCGCCAATTGACCGCTTCTTCTGCGGGCGCCAGGCACCGCAGCCGGACGCGCGGACGGAGCAATTGCGCCGCGGAGCATCAGCTCCAGCGCAAATTTGGCCGCGCCGCTCCAATATTCCATCTCCGCACCTGGTGTAATCCCTTTAGCTGTCAGTTCCGATTCCTCATAATTCAGCAGCAGAGGCCAAGCCTCCTCGGGAGATAAGGCCAAGCCTTCGAGCGTTCTGCCCAGCATCCCCTTCCGTTCACCCCGGCGGGATGCGCCGCGAAGAGCGGGAGCTGTCCAGCGCAGTTCAGCCAGCCGCAGTGCAGCTTGCTGAAAAGGGCGGGCCCCATAAGCGAGTTCAAGCCTTCTCAGTGAGGCGGTCCAGGCATCCACTTTAGATTCCGATGCTTCTCCCGAGAAGCAGAAGAATACGTCCCCGAGCCAAATTCCATACAGATGTTGATTCATTGCTTTCTCCTGTCTATTCACGATTGCATATCCGGGTACACATACATTACTAACATATTATACGAAAAAGTGCAGTTTTAAAAACGGTCCGTTCCTTTTCAGCAAAAATGTTTCACATTTAGTCGTTGAAGCCGCAGCCCCCGCATATGCATCAGAGGAGAGGACAAGAGTAACCGCGTCCTGTTTCACGGTACGCTTGTAATATCCATCTTCTGGGTATATTCATTATATTAAACACTTAACGGGAGGACCCTGCATGCATACTCGAAATCCTTATAAATGGTGGAATATTCTGTTCTATATCGGCGTTATTATCATGAATACTCTTGCGATTGTTCTACCACTCGGAGGACATTCCACAGGGGAAATTTCAGATATGTATCCCACTCCAATCACCCCGGCGGGATATGCCTTCTCGATCTGGTCCGTCATCTATTTACTGCTGGCCGGCTTTGTCATCTATCAAGCGAACCGCTCATATGAGGGCCGGGATTCAGTACAATTGATCGGACTCTGGTTCGTGATCACCTGTATTCTCAACATGGGCTGGATTATCTTGTGGCAATATTTATACATAGAGCTATCATTAATCGTCATGCTTGCACTATTTATCAGTCTCATCGTAATCTACCGCAAGACTCGCGCTATCACTTTCCCTACATTAGGAGAAACTTGGTTCGTCCGCCTGCCATTTAGCATTTATCTCGGCTGGATCAGTGTGGCTGCCCTGGTGAATGTGGCTGTAGTCTTCTCCAAGAATGAATGGGACGGCTTCGGGCTCTCAAGTCCCCAGCGGGCTATTATTATGTTGGCCATCGGTGCCGTTCTAGCCGTGCTTATCAGCTATCCGGCTCGTGATGGTGTGCTTCCGCTTGTATTCGTCTGGGCCTATATTGCCATCGCGATCAAGCAGGAGGATACCCGAAATGTATATTTGGTAGCTGGCCTTATGGCTCTTATCCTCTTTGTATATGCGATCTGGCTGCTGATCATTCGGACTCGGGAACGGGACTAATACCGCTGCCCTAGATGTCACAATCACCACCGCCTTCTTGTCTATAACAGTGAAGAGATTCCATTCTATATAAGTTCAACTTATATAACCCCTCTTAACTTATTAAACTGAAGGAGGCAATTTATAATGAGAATATTACTAGCCGGAGCCGCTGGTGTCGTTGGACGTTATCTGGTCCCCCAGTTGATTCAGGAAGGCCACCAAGTGACCGGTATGACCCACAAGGAAGAGAATGCCGAAGTTATCCGTAGCCTGGGAGCCCATCCAATAGTTGCAGATGTATATGACCGTGAACACATCTTGACGGTTCTCGAAGAACTGAGACCGGAGGTGCTGATTCATCAGCTTACCGCGTTAAGTGCAAGGGACTTCTCCGCTAATAATCGGATACGCACAGAAGGTACGCGCAATCTAGTTGATGCGGCCAAGGCAGCAGGTGTGAAACGCATGATTGCCCAAAGCATCGCCTGGGCCTATGAACCCGGCCCCACGCCTGCTGGAGAAGAAGTTCCTCTGGATACCAAGGCTCCCATGCCAAGGCGGCTAACCATTGATGGTGTAGCCTCTCTCGAGCAAGCCACCGCCGAAATTTCGGAGCATGTTATTCTTAGATACGGGATGTTCTACGGACCGGGCACCTGGTACGACAATTCGGGCTGGATGGCTGAGCAGGTTCTTCAAGGCCTGGTCCAAACTGGCGATGGAATAACTTCCTTCATTCATGTACAAGACGCTGCCCGGGCCGCTGTCCAAGCTTTGAACTGGCCATCCGGGGCCGTGAACATTGTGGATAACGAGCCTGCGGCTGGACGGGATTGGCTCCCAGTCTATGCGGAAGCAATCGGCGCGCCCAAGCCGGTCCATGAGCCTGGCCTCTCGATCCCGTGGGAACGGGGAGCCTTAAACTTCAAAGCGCGCCAAGAATATGGGTGGGACCCCCTGTACCCCACCTGGAGAACAGGCTTCGCCAAGAGCCTGCATACTCAGTAACCAGGTATAAATAAATTTATATTACAAAAAGAAAGACAGCTCTCTCACCTTGAAGTGCTCCCTGTCAAGTGGACAGTGAATAAAACAAAAACGATTCGTTTATTTTCCTCAGCTCGTTTTAACAGAGCTGAGATTTTTTCATTATGCAGCTCTTCGGTATTCGTTAGGTGACAAACCATCCAAACACTCTGTATACCGGTAGTTGTTGTAATAACGAATATATTCGCTAACGTCTTTGAGGACATCTTCATAGGTATCATACTTTGTAAGATAATAGCTCTCTGATTTGTAAGTGCCCCAAAATCGTTCAATAGGTTGGTTGTCCAAGCATCGGCTCACACGAGACATGCTTTTCATAAATCCGTATTTTACATGGAGTCGATTATACTCATGAGACGTATACTGGAAGCCTCTGTCACTTTGAATAAGCGGGGTTACACCGGGGTTCTTCTCATAAGCCTTCTTTAGCGTATCCATGACGAGTTTATTGTTGTTGGAGGGGCTTAACACCCATGAAACGATAGAGTTATCGTATACATCAAGAATTGCACTCAGGTAGGCTTTACGGCCGTTTCCGTACTTCAATTCTGTAACGTCTGTACACCACTTCATATTAGGAGCAACTGCCTGAAATTCACGGTTCATTACATTTTGAGCTACATGCATCTCAGAGACTTTCACGTAGTTCGGCCGTTTCCTACGAATTACCGCCTTTAATCCAAGAGCACGCATAATTCGGTAATACCGCTTTTTATTGTACTTCTTCTTGAGCTTTCGGTTTAATTGGGTGCGCATTTGGCGATAGCCAAGTATCCCCTTTCGCTTGTCATAGCGAAGCTTCACTTCTTTAGCTAGCGTATAATTCTCAAGTTCTCTGGCGGATGGCATCCATTTTAACCCCTTATAATAGGCAGATCGAGCAACTCCGGCTAACGCACACAATTTCGTAATTGCATAACCTTTTTCTTTGTTCAGTTCTTGAATCGCTTGATACAAGTCTGCTTGTCGAACAAGGGTTAGCGTGTATTTCGTCGCTTGATCTCCGCCAACTTTTTTGCGAGGGCATTCTCCATTTCCAGGTATTCGTTTCGAGCTTCTAATTCCTTGATCCGTAGCTTAAGCCGTTCATGCTCATCTAGTTCCTCTGCAGGCTTTTTACGACCTCGGTTGTCCTTGAGGGCATCTTCACTACCAGCTCGGTATTTCCGAACCCATGCGTACACCTGCTGATAGGATACATCGTACTTTTCGATCGCCTTCTGATAATCCAAACCATTAGCGATTGTATATTGTGCAATTTCAATGCGTTCCTTGAAAGTTGTTTTACGTCCTTTGTTCATATGAGACAGTCCTTTTCCCTTAGGTGTAGGTTTCAATTCTATCTCATTAGTATACTTGGAAATCCATTTTCCCAAAACACTTCTACTCGAAATACGATGCTTCTTTGTTGCCTCTTCTACGGAGCAATGACCAGACAACACGTCTTTAATAGCCGCAAGCTTCAATTCCTTTGAGTATGATTTCCATGTATTCGATTCCTTTAATCCATCCAAACCATCTGCTTTATACTTTCTTATCCAATCCTTAACCGTACTCTTACAAACTCTAAGCTGTTTCGCTTCATAGTTTGGATTAGACTTATGCTCAAGACACCGCTGTACGGCATGTAATTTTACTTCTAAAGAAATAGGACTTCTTTTTGACATTAGAAAAACTCCCATCATTGTAGCAGTAGAAGTTTTTGTTTTTTCTACTGTCTACTATGATGGGAGCATATCACCTTGAGCTGTCTCTTCCTGCTTGATTCTATTTCCACAATTCAATTCATTTCTATTTCTTGAGTGCGATCACTTCTATTTCTACCAGACCATCCTTCGGCAGTCTCGCTACCTCAACCGCACTTCGAGCCGGGTATGGCTCTGTGAAGAAGGTGCTGTATATCTCGTTAACCTTGGTGAAGTCGGCCAGGTCCTTCAAGAATACTGTGGTCTTGATGACTTTATCCATACCGCTTCCCGCCTCTTCCAGAATCGCCTGAACATTCTGAAGCGACTGTACAGTCTGTTTCTCCACTCCTTCAGCAAGCTCTCCAGTTACCGGATCGAGTCCAAGCTGGCCAGAAGTGTAGATGAGGTCCCCGATTTCTACTCCTTGAGAGTAAGGTCCAATAGCGCCGGGCGCCTTAGTTGTTGAAATTGCGTTTTTGCTCACTGTAAAATCCCTTCCTTTTCTGTATGATTATTTAGTGGGACGAAGAATAAGAATGTACTCCCAAGCCCCTTCTTGCTCTGCAGACGGATGAAGCCTCCAAGCAGTCCCGCAAGATCCCGGCTAATCGAAAGTCCGAGTCCCGTTCCTCCGTATTTACGGCTGATGGAACCATCTGATTGCTGGAATGCTTCAAAAATGAGTGTATGCTTGTCCTCTGCAATACCGATTCCGGTATCCGTCACAGCAAATACAACCCATTCCCCCGGGATAAGATCATCCGGCTTCTCCCTGCGGATCTCCAGCTTGACTTTGCCCTCATCGGTGAATTTTAAAGCATTAGCCAGCAAATTGCGAAGCACCTGCTGTATTCTCAGGGAATCCGAGTACATCCTATCCGGAAGGTCTTCATCCTGTCTGATCTCAAATTCAAGTCCCTTACGTTCTGCCAAGTGTCTAAATTGCATCTCCATGACTTCCCCAAGCTCCTTGAGGCTGATTTCTTCCCTTGCAATTTCCAGGCGGCCCGCTTCGACCTTGGAGAGATCGAGGATGTCGTTAATCAACTGGAGCAGGTCCTGACCCGACTTATGAATGATCGCCCCGTATACCGGATTCTCATCATCCGCACTTTTCGGGCCGGATTCTTCGATAATCTGGGCTAAATTCAGGATACTGTTGAGCGGTGTACGCAGCTCATGAGACATATTGGCCAGAAACTCAGACTTATATTGTGAAGCCAGCAACAGCTGTTCAGCTCGCTCCTCCAGTTTGATCTTAGTCCTCTGGAGCTCCTCTGCCTGCTTCTTAAGGAGCTCATTTGTATATTTCAGCTCCAGATTCAGGCTCTTTTCCACTTGAAAGTCTCTTAAGATCAAAGCAAATATTGCACTTAAGCCTATTCCTAAAGGAAAGACAACCGGGGCTATCTCGCTCATATACTTGTTGAAAGGAATAACCCCGAAGATACTGATATTAATCGTATTGACGACATTCACGGTCAGGATCGTAATACACGCTTTCACCAAAAGCCTAAGCTGACTTCTCCGAAGCCATACATTCAGCCCAGCGCATATGACGCCCAGGATCGCAAGGTTATATAATCCCGCCATGGCTGCTTCGTTAATTCCGAAGGTAAGTCTCACCAGCCCAATTCCCACACCGATAATCAGGATGGTTAGCGGCTGTGAATACACGACTGTCGAAATGAGCACAGGAACAAATCTCAGATCAAAGATCACATTATCACTAAGCCGGAACCCGAACTTCATGCAGATCCAACCCGCAATAATCATCAATAATACGGAACAGACATACTTTACCTTACCCGAAGTAAAATTGAACAAGTACTTATATAACATATTCGCCAAGTAAGCCACACTTATCAACATTCCCAAGTTCATCACGAACATGTCCCTAAAGCCCATTCGCTCACTCCTGTTGTTGGAACCATTCATATGGATGGAATATTCAAGAAATATTCCACTCTTTTCATCATAGCATGAAGCAGAGTATAGAGATAGCATGACAACGACAATTGAACTACTCACCACTTAACACCCTACGGATCGTTTGAAGTGGGAGATTCCTAAGTACGAAAGCCTATCGGCTTTTAATTTGATTAGGCTATCCCCGTAGTCCCTACGGTTAGAAGTCTTATAGCTTCATTTATAAGATTCTGTCCTGCGTTAATATCCCTGTCGTGATGTGGTCCACAAGAAGGGCAATCCCATTCACGAAGGTTTCGATGTTTAACGTCTTTGTTTTTATAGCCGCAGCACGAACACAATTGAGAACTAGCGAAGGTTTTAGATACAGCAATCACTTGCTTACCATACCATTTTGCCTTGTATTCTAACATCTTGTGGAATTGTGACCATGACACTTCACTAATGGCTTTGGCTAATTTATGATTCTTTAACATGTTCGTGACTTGCAAAGTCTCAATACCAATGACATCGTGGTTTTTGATGATATCCGTAGAGATTTTTTGCAAGTAGTCTGTTCTTGTATGGGTGATCCATTCGTGGAGTCTTGCAACCTTGATCCGCTGTTTGTTCCAATTTGAACCCCCCTTCGTACGTCTAGAAAGAATACGTTGTGCTTTTGCTAGTTTCCCTTCGAGTGTACGAAACCATTTCGGGTTAGAGAATACCTCTGCTGTACTCAAAATAGCAAAATCCTTCAGCCCAACGTCAACGCCAACAGAAGAACCTGTCTTTTCTAATGATTGCACTTGTGTTTCTGCAAGAATAGAAATGAAGTACTTTCCGCTGGGATTACGCCTAACGGTTGCGTTAAGAATACACCCGTCTACTTCACGACTTTTGGCAAAGCGAACAAGACCCAATTTAGGCAATTTGATTTTGTTGCCTACAACGGCAATATTTCCGTTTGTTTCCTTTGTTGTGTACGACTGTACTGGATTTTTCTTAGACTTGAAGCGAGGTGCATGGTTCTGATTTTTAAAGAATCGTGTATACGAATCGGCAAGGTTTTTCAGTGAGGATTGAAGGGCAATGCTATCCACTTCTTTTAGCCAGACTAATTCTTTCTTTAACTGTGTCAATTCAGCAGAACATGAATGGTAAGTTAATCCTTTGCCTGTTTCTTTGAAGATATCCGTCCATCGTGCTAAAAAACGATTGAATACAAAACGACTACACCCAAATGTTTTAGCAATCAGGATTTCCTGTTCTTTCGTTGGATAGATACGAAATTTGTATGCTTTGTTGACTAACATTACTTTTCACCTCACCATCACCAGAACCTATGTTCCTATTATACCATATGGAGGGAATTTTCGGCTATCGCCAACCGACATTCATCCCCTCCCTACTCATTAGGCTTCGCCCTCCACATTCCTTGAGGAAGGGGTATTCTGTCGGAAGGACAATAAAGACACAGACCTATGGGAAGATCTGCGCCTTTATGTCTAAATATTCATCTATTTCCGTCAGCGCTACTGACGGCTGCGGGCCCACTCGTGATACTCTCGTTCCGCATCATCCTTCGTATGGCCATAACGTTCCTGAAGCTTACCTACAAGCTTATCCTTCTCGCCATTGATCACATCAAGATCATCGTCTGTTAGTTTACCCCACTGTACTTTGGCTTCACCTTTGAGTTGGTTCCATTTCCCTTTGAATACACTGCTATCCATAATTATCAGCTCCTCGAAATCTATGATTGATGTAGTTCACGAAGTAACGATAAAGGATGTCCTCTCTCATAAATTACCCAAGCGGTCTCGGCATGAATCCACTACCCCGCACAGCTACCCTCATGCAATAACAAAATAAAAAAGACCCTCCGTTCTTCACGGAAAGTCTTCTTGGTGTTAGCCTGCGTATTCGCCTTGTTTCTTGCGCTTTCGATAATCTTCTACGAACAACCCGGCATAGTAAGGGTCCCATTGGGTTCCCCGGCCTTCTTCCAGAATTCGAATCGCATGGTCTGCATCAAGCCCCTTACGGTAAGGCCGGTTGGAGGTCATGGCGTCAAATGCGTCAGCCACCGCGATAATGCGTCCGAACAACGGAATATCCTCTCCCTTCAGCTGGTCGGGATATCCCTTTCCGTCAAATCGTTCGTGGTGAGACCTTACCCCGGGTAGAAAAGGGGCCATCGCATCAGCAGGTTCAATCTGCCGCAGGATGCTCTCCCCCATTGCCGGGTGCTGCTTGATCTGTTCGAATTCCTCATCAGTTAGACGGCCTTCCTTGAGCAGAACGGAATCTCTTGTTCCAATCTTCCCAATGTCATGCAGCAGCGCGGATTTGCGGAGCGCATCCACCCTCTCACTTGAGAGGCCTGCAAGCAATCCAATCTGTACCGCATAATCCGCTACTCTCAGTGAGTGCCCGGCCGTATAAGGATCACGGGCATCCAATGCGGCTGCAAGGGTGGCAAAGTAACTCTCAATCAACTGATTATTGAGGTTCGACTGCGCTTTGATCCCGCTAAGCATGTGGTTGAATCCGGACACGAGCTTGGAGAATTCATCGGAGAACATATCATTCGCCTGTGCGTTCAGGTTGCCTTCTTTCACCTCGGCCATACACTCGTACAGGTGCTGGATTGGAATCTCCACATCCCTGGTCAGCAGCCAGGCCCCGAAGAAGGCGAACCCCAGAGCAACGATAAGAATATAACCTGCCCATTTCCAATATTCCACACCGGCATTCTGAAGATCACCGATTCGGAGCTGGAGAGCAATTCCATACAGAAGCAGTGGAAAGGCTCCGATCAGGAAGGCTCCCCATTTGAACTTTTGCCTAATTGAAATAAGCACCTGACCGCCCAGCGACAGCTCCCGGCTGAACCTCCGTCTGCTCATACGCTGGAGCTCTTCCAGCACTGGCCGGATCGCATAGGAGGTCAAGAAGAATTCAATCATTGCATGCATGGCAGCGACAAGCAGAGCACCCAGGATCGCCAGGATAACGTACCTCTGAGGGAAGCTCAGTCTTCCCGATTGAATCAGCCACTGCGTCAGAAGGACGGCCGGAACGGACAGACCGAATAAATGCGGCCCCAGAATCCTTTTTACCGCCAAAGAGGGAAGCTGATGAAGACGAATATAGATTCTCTGCAGCTGCGGATAATCACAAATGTCCTGCTGAAAGGCCATCTTGACCGGCTTAATATGGATACGAAAGACCGTCCATTCCAGACTCACCATGAAGCACAGGGAGATAGCCAGGACAAGAACAAGCCATAAATACTCCCTAGTGGAAATATCCAATGTCGTAAATATCATCAGGCCGCCTACTCCGGCGACTGCCGTTATAGATCCAATGAAATAATTAAGCAGGAGCCGGGAGATAAAGGTTCGGTATATCATAAGGCGTATCACCCCTTCTCTTTGCTGAAAAACCACTACTAGCCATTATCGGCACTATCTAACGTTTAATTGACAGAGCTACAGATTTATATTCGGCATTTCTTCCGGATTACCTTCCGGCAAGAAATGAATCTGAGTAGACTGTGCCAGCTTGTTGTTTCAAGGTTTATAATTCATGTCTAATAATTTCAGTAGAGAAGAAGTACACTATAGCAGCAGTTTATAATTCCTGGAGGTGGCCATGGACTTAACAGCCTTAACTAGTTCGATCATCATTTTGCTGGCCAGCCTATTGCTAATTGGGGTTTTTGCTACCAAATTCTCAAGCCGATTCGGTCTTCCCGCCCTTGTGTTCTTCATCGCAGCCGGGATGATACTTAGTAATTTCCTTTATTTCGATAACGCCTTTATTACCCAGCTCGTCGGCACCTTCGCCCTGATCGTCATTCTGTTCGAGGGAGGGATGCAGACCAAGTTCCTCACCATAAGACCCGTTCTACCCGCTGCCCTCTCGCTTGCTACTGTCGGTGTTGTGTTCACCACCGTCGTGATCGGAGTATGCGCCATGCTGATTCTGGATGTCCCCCTCGTGGACGGTCTTCTGTTCGGTGCCATCGTCGGATCCACGGATGCTGCCGCTGTATTCTCTGTGTTAGGCGGCAAGAATATCAAGGAAAGGCTAACCTCCACCCTGGAGGCCGAATCCGGGAGCAATGATCCTATGGCGGTATTCCTGACTGTAACCCTGATTGGATGGATTCAACACCCGAATGACCACAACATTGTTAAATTAATCTTCTCGTTTATTCTGGAGATGGGGCTAGGTCTTATCTTTGGCCTTCTCCTTGGCTGGATTGCCGTGAAAGTAATTAACAAAATTAACTTCGACTCATCCGGGCTATACCCTGTTCTGGCAATTGCTTTTGCTGTCTTGACCTATGGCCTGACTTCAGCACTTCATGGCAGCGGCCTGCTCGCTGTGTATGTCATGGCTCTTGTGCTTGGCAACTCCGATCTGACCTATCGCCAGTCCATTCTTCACTTCAACAAAGGTTTCGGCTGGATTATGCAGATTACCATGTTCACGCTGCTCGGTCTGCTTGTTTTCCCTGGAGAGCTGCCTGCAATCATGCTTCAAGGTCTTGCATTGTCCCTTATACTCATGTTGATTGCCCGTCCTATTGGTGTATTCGCAAGCACACTGATCTCCAAGTTCAGCTTCAAGGAAAAGCTTGTACTCTCCTGGGCCGGACTACGAGGCGCCGTCCCTATCGTGCTAGCCACCTACCCCTTGATTAACGGTCTGCCTGACGGGAGAATGTTCTTCAATGTCGTCTTCTTCGTCATTCTGACCTCTGCGCTGATTCAAGGAGCTACCATTACTCCGCTCGCGGTTAAGCTAGGTCTCGTTGAACCATCAAGTAATCATTCTCACTCCCTGCTGGAGCTGGTCTCTCTGGGCAAGACCAAGTCGGAGATCAATCATATCCATATCCATGCAGGTATGGTGATCATCGGCCTGGAAATTCGCAATCTGGGGCTGCCCCCAGATGTGCTGGTGACCGCAGTCATTCGCGGTGAAGAGATCGTCACTCCGCTTGGGGATACAGTTATTGAGGAAGGAGACACGCTCTACATCCTCGGTCCCAAGTCTGAACGTCAGCGGATTAAGGAGGTCTTCCGCTTTCAGGAGGTCATCTTTGCCCCCAGGGCTCCCGAACCTGAATTGATTCCAGGTGAACCTGATCTGAACAACAGCGCACAGCCCAGTGAGCCCGATCTGAAAGACCCTCACTAGAACATGACTTCTTAGCCGACCGGCAAAAGGGCCCGTCAAAGATGATCAACTTTGACGGGCCTTCTGAGGTTCATACAACTTGCGCCGGGCTGAAACGTGAATGAAAGGCGAGTAGATCCGCGCCTACCTTCTGCTGTTCTTAGCCTTCTTGTTCAGCCAAAGCAGCCATCCACCCAGACCTATAATACCTACAGCCAAGAGAACATAAAAACCAACCGTGTACCAAACATCTTCAGCAGAACCAAAACCCATTTTTGAACTCCCCTTTCCAGTTTAAGAAGAAAGCACGAAAAAACACTGTATGATTTAATAACCCACCTGGTATATTTCTAACCTTAAAATCCTGCTGTTCATAATTTGTGTTGCATTCCCCCCGAATATACTGTATAGTATATCTTTAGGTTATAAACCCTTATATATGTAGTTCCTCAAAAGATGATAACTCTCCTTAAGTATCTGCAAGAAATTCCTATTTGAACTAACCCTAAGAGTAAGAATTTTGGAGTATTCTGATTCACACTGGCGCGGTCATTGGAGCCGCAAGGACAAGAGAGAGGTAGGGCTTTTGTTGTTTTAGAAAAACGTCAGTTATGATCTGAAGCAGGAACATCGCCTTGTTTTCGGCACGTGTACACGAAGACAGGGATTACAATATTAATATGTAAACAAAAGCGAGCGCCGCAGGATTCCCTGTCAGGCGCTCGCGTCTATTTAACCGGGCCATCCCGGTCTTAAGTTAATGATTATTGTACCTCGTAATTGTGACCATAGTTGTTATCCCAATACGTTTGTCCACCAACTGTATACGAAATCGCATACTTAACATTTGTGGCACCTGGAACATCGAAGCTATATTTCCAGCCTTCAACTGTATTGAAATTATTCAAGCGGCCATAATAAGTAGCGTTGCCCTCATGAGACGTTGCCCAGTTGTCCGTGGTGTAACGTACTTTTACTGTTTTTGTTGGATCCAAGTTTTTCACATAGATATTACCGCTGAATGTACCATTGCTCAGAGTACTGCTCGCATTAAGCACATTTGGTGTCCCCAAAATGATGGATGTTAAAGGGTATGAATTATTCACTTCATTGTAATAATTCGCTGATCCGTTGTTATCCCAATAAGTCTGGCCATTCACGTCGTATTTAATCGCGAACTTGATGAAGGACAGATTCTTCAGCTCGGCATGCGCTGCGTTGGTGGCATCATTTGTGAAAATGCCAAAATGCCATTTCTCATGGCTTGCATCTGTCGGCCCTACATAAGACGCACTCGTATCATACCAAGTTGTATTATTTGTTGTGTAATGAACAGTCACATTCTTCACGGGTCCAAGATTCTCAACCTCAATATCCCCGCTGAATCCAACATATCCGTTTTTATAAATTACACTGACATCCGAGTCAATAAGCTTAACCTCATTACCACTAGCGAATGCCGATTCAGTAAACGTTATACCAAAAATCAGAGAAAACATCATTAGTCCAGCAAACAGTTTCTTCATTGCTTTCACAACTCTCACTCCTCTAATTTATTATTGTTGTACTACAGTCTCTGCCGACAAAAAAGTCACAGATTCGTATGCTTTATTGTGTTCTTCCATCCCTCCTTTTCACAAAACTATGAAAAGCGATGTAATTTCCATGAAGTAAATTTTTTCCTATAATTACAGTAAATCCAGCATGGTTTTATGTAAATAGTTAAAAAGTAACAAATTCTATATGAATAACAGGAATTTATAATAAAAGAAATCTTCTGAGACAGTCGACATTCGCTGCTAGAGATTTAATAGAACACTTTTTTTATAAGGGTATTTTAATAGACATCCACAACTAAGCGCAGGGGCGCCATATCCCACTTTTTACTCATTCACCCCCTCCAAATCACCTAGATCTCATATAGCTTCGGATTACTGGTTCCATATCAGCATCAATATCTTGTTCACAATTAAGAGGATGGCTAGTATAAGGGCCATTTTATGAGCTCCAACTGCATACAACGCGGCAGCAGACAAGCCGAACACAACCAATTCGAGGACAAAGTAGGCTGCCCCACCAAGTGGATAGCTGGCTTTAGGAGAGCCGAACAAGCCCCATAATACAGCGGCCGCAATCGGCGTTCCGAGACCGAGCAGAAACTTTAGAGCAGCGTGATTTCCCGTATGAAAACCCCAATACCCATATGCAGCTAATGCCGCCAGCTCCAGCAGAAATCTTAAGACCAAATTCAACGATTGGATGATCACCATACTAACCGCCCCCCAAAACTAATATTGTTAGTTTTATAGTAACTAATGTCATTAGTTTTGGCAATAGATTCATGACCAACTGTTGACTGAGTCGCCGAAAAATTACCCATAACAGCATAAAATAAAGGGTGTCCCCAAAGGTCCTTAGACCTTGAGACACCCTTCTTAATACTCAGTGACTGGGAACTACTGCGCACTTAGATTATCCCAGTTCCGCTGGAATTGTTCGTACATCTCTTCCTTGTTGATTTTACCGCCAATATAGGCCTGCATGCTGCTTGCGAACTCGGGCGACATGCCGTTCGGGAAGCGGAACCAGTTCCACGTCAAAGCCTTACCAGCATCCGTATATTTCAGCACCTCCATACCCAGCTGCCCGAGGTCCTCCTCCCGGCCTTTAATACTGTCGAACGCCGGAATGAACTTGAACTCCTTCGTAATATAGCTTTTGCCTGTCTCCGAGGTAACCAGCCAGTTCAGGAACTCCTTGGCTTCTTTCTTCACCGGAGAGTTCTTGTTCACGACCCAGTTGTTCGGAACACCTACGAACAGCTTGTCATTCTTCGGATCATTGTTAATCGGTATAGGCAGGATCCCGAGATTCAGCTTTGGATTAATGCCGTCAATTTGACCCTGGGTCCAGTTCCCCTGCTGCATCATAGCCGCCTTGCCGCTGGCCACCATAGTGACCTGGGTGTTGTAATCGGTCGTTAACGGATTGTCATTACCGTACTTCAGGGTAAGATCAAAGAGGTTCGACCATTCCTTGACTACCTCATTATCCGAGAATTTCTCGGTGCCATTGTTGAGCCCTTTAATGAAGGCTCCCGGGTCCTTCTGGTAAGCAAAGGCCAGATTGATATTGTGGTTCCCAAGGACGAAGGATTCCTGATACCCGTTGGCAAAAGGGACAATGCCTGCGGCCTTAAGCTTCTTCGCGGCCTCCTCAAGCTCTGTCAGTGTCACAGGGATTTGTTCGATTCCCGCTTTCTTGAACAAGTCCTTGTTATAGATAAACCCATAACCTTCAAGGTTCATCGGCTGACCATACAGATGCCCGTTCTTGGTCATCGGCTCCTTCGCAATCGTCTTGACGTCCTTCACCCAGGGCTCACCCGACAGATCCTCCAGATAATCCTGCCACATGTCCAGTTCCCGGTAGCCCCCAATATTGAAAATATCCGGTTCCTTGCCCGAAGAGAACTTGGCCCGAAGCGAGGCCCCATAATCACTGCCTCCTCCAACGGTCTGAATGTCCAGCTTCACTCCCGGATGCTCTTTCTCGTACTGTACCTTTAAGCGGCTCATCGCCTCGGAGATTTCAACTTTGAACTGAAAAATGTGCACGGTCTTCGTACCGCCGCCGTCCTCATTTCCGCCCTTACCGCAACCGGTGGCGGTCAAGGCGGTTATGACCAGAAGCGCGAGTCCTCTCGCCCAAGCTTTCATATCATGCAACCTCCCCTTTTCCCGAATCTATATACTGCGTGGAATGCTTGGACTCTCGGTCGCTGTTGTCACCAGATTTCTTGATTCATACCGTAGTACGGATGAAATCTGGAGACAAAGGCGATCACTTCGTTCCTACAGTTCCAAGCTTCCCCTCCGCTGCGCCTACCCTTTTACCGAGCCTTGAGCAATTCCTTCAATAATGTACTTCTGCATCGCCAGGAAGAAGATGACCACGGGCGCGATGCCCAGCACGAGTCCCGGCAGCGCCAGATCCCACTGCTTCGTGAACTGCCCGAAGAAAGCGTAGGTCGCAATGGGGATCGTTCGCATCTCTGGACTTTGCAGAATGAGGGACGGCATCAAATAGTCGTTCCAGATCCACAGCGTATTCAGAATAATTACCGTTACGATGATCGGCTGCATTAAGGGAAGTACAATCCGGAAGAAGATGCCGAAAGTCGAGCTTCCATCCACCCGGCCCGCTTCCTCGATGTCTACAGGCACCGTCTTCACAAATCCGTGCAGCAGGAAGACGGTAATCGGGGCTCCGAAGCCCAGATAACATAGAACTAAGCCTGTTCGCGTATCCATAACGCCAAGCATACTGACCACCTTCACCAGAGGAATCATCAGCGACTGGAACGGGATGACCATAGCCGCAACAAATGCTCCATACAGCAGCTTGTTAAAGAGCGTGGCGTGACGCACCATCCGGTAAGCGGCCATTGAACACATCAGAACCAGCAGGGCATTACTGATAATGGTAATAATCAGCGAATTGCCGAACGCCTGCGGGAACGTCGTCTTCGTCCAGGCTTCGGTATAGTTGCTCCATTTGTATGCGGCTGGCCAGCCTGCCGAGTTCGTCAGAATTTCGCCGAATTCTTTGACCGAATTGACCAGCAGGAAGTAGAACGGAATCAGAAAGACCAGACCGAGCAGAATAAGGATGATTTCAATCAGGAAATATGATGAACGATACTTTTTGATGGTATCCATTAGACCTCAACCTCCCTGCTCTTGGTCGCCCGGACCTGAAGAATCGAAATAATAGCCACTATAATGAAGAAAATAATCGCTTTCGCCGAGCCCATACCAAATCGGCTGATGTTAAAAGCTTCATTGTAAATGTTAAGCGCTACCGATTCGGTGGATTTGAACGGTCCACCCTTGGTTAGCGACAGGTTCAGGTCGAACAGCTTGAACGACCAGGAGATCGCCAGGAAGAGACAGACTGTCACCCCCGGCATGACTAGCGGAAGAATAATATGGCGCAGCACCTGCTTGCGGCCTGCCCCGTCTACCTTGGCGGCTTCGGTCAGCGAACGGGGGATCGCTCCGAGCGAGGAGATATAGATGACCATCAGATAACCTGAGTTTTGCCAGATAAAGACGATCACAATGGCCCAGAAGGAAGTTGCTTCCGTTCCAAGCCAAGGAAGGCTGAAGAAGGGTCCTCCTATCGACTGGAATCCACGAACGAAGATGAACTGCCAGATGAACCCGAGCAGCAGCCCCCCAATGACATGCGGCATGAAGAACACAGTACGCATAACATTTCTTGTGGCCAGCGGCTTGGTCAGCAAATAAGCAAGCGTAAAGCCCACCAGATTGGTCAGAACTACGCCAAGCACCGTGAACTTGACCGTGAACCAGAAGGAATTCAGGAAATCGGGGTCTTTTGTGAAGATATGAATATAGTTGTTCAGTCCAACCCAAGTGACATGCTTAGAGATTCCATTCCAGCTAGTGAATGAATAATACAATCCCAGAAAGAACGGGACTGCCACGATCAGGAAAAAAAATACTGCGGACGGTCCAACAAAAATCAGCTGATACAGCCAGCTTGAAGATTTCTTCTGATCCATGCGTTTCACCCCTCGTTATGTACTCTTTTGTTCACTTTATTACCTTTTGAATCCAGTTTTGAATCGCAAAAAAAGACCGCCCTTCATAGAAAAACAAAACTAACTCGGTCACGATAAAATCCGATGAACACACGGAACAGATGGCATTTTAAGAGAGTGCTATGGACATATCGCGGTGAATCTAAAGCAATATTGAAATCGGCTGAGTAATACTTCGGATTGGGGCCTGATAGAGACAAACAATCTGGATTAGTGAAGCTTCTAAATACTGTCGGCTATCAGAGCTTGCAAGCATTTGTTATCCTGAAGTCAACTTTAGGCAACTTGGGGTAACAGATTAACCTCCGGTTAACCTTACCTTTATGTTCTCGAAACATGGAATGCCTAATATGAAGAAATGTCCATGCGAATATTTTGTCGAAGGACTAACAAAGGCATCTATTTAGAGAGGGAGAGTTACTTTGAACAACAGTAATCTTAAGTTACGACGCTGGTTATCCATTGCGATGATCAGCAGCATGATGCTTGGTTCAGCCTTGCCTGCGGCAGGGGCTGCAGAAGAGGTAAGTTCCATTCCGTCCTCAGTGATCGCACCTAGCGGGCCAGTGGATGAAGCAGTAGTCACAGGAACATGGGGAGATGTTTCTGTGAAAGAGAATTCAGAGCAAGCGGCAAAGCCGCTCGGAACTCTGAAGATCGAGCATACACCTGCCGCAGTGATTGAACAGCATGCCGATTATCTCGTAAGCGCTGTTATTACAGAGGGAGCGGAACAGTTAACCGCTTCTGTACATTTTGCTGTAGACGGAAAGCCAGAGGAATCTGTCACCCTTACACGGACAGGAGAGAGCGTCTACTCGGCCCGCCTCAGCCAAGACAAATTGAACGGAAAAATACTGACCTATCATATCGAAGCTAGTGATGAACAGTCTGCGCCTGTAGTGTCGCCTACATACACGGTGGCTATTAACAGCACTGCCAAGCTGCTTGCAGAGCAGGTGAAAACTCCGACGCTACTCATTACGCAAGTTGTTCCGGATACAAGCAATGTTCCGGAACTTCTGCCGGACGGAACCCCATCCAGCAGCAGCTCCGTGGACGGTTATGAGTCCATTGAGGTATATAACAGTACTACCCAGGAAGTAGATTTTGGGCAGTATGATTTCTTCTATGTTAACGGTTCTACAGAGACCAAATGGGCAGTCAATCCAGGTACGGATGTAAAAATCCCGCCCCGCGAGGCAGTTGTCTTCTGGGTTCAGAACAGTAGTAACCAAGGACTGCCAGAGGATTCCTTCAATACGAATTATACCCGGGCGGATTATACCTCCTCTCTGGTGGAGGGCAAGAATCTATTCCGCCTGCAAGGCGGCAATGGCATGGCTAATACAGGAACCCGTTCCTTGATCATACGGAACAAGCAGGGTACCGATGTGGTCAAGGCCGAGTATACGATCACTAAGTCTAAAGCCAATTATGGAATTAGGTTCGGTTATCCTGTGAATGGCAGCATCAATATGAACATGGAGTCTCAGCCTGAATCCTTGCCCGCCACTCCGGGTCAGCTGCTTGAATCTCAAATTCCAACACTGCCTTCTACCCCGGAAGAGCCGGGCACTGGCAAAGTTCAGATCACGCATGTGCCTTCAGCCAGTACAGAGGGCCTGAAGGATCTGCCCATAACGGCCCAAATCCTAAACCAGGATGATCCGTCTGGAAGCGCATTGTCAGCTCAGCTGCTGTATAAGACTCCTTCACAGGCGCGGTATACGGTTATTCCATTCCCCCGAAAAGGCGGAAATGAATACTCGGCAATCATTCCGGGTGCTGCATTGTCTGAATCCAAGCTGGATTATAAGATTCGGGTGAATTCATCTGAACAGGCATACTCAGTCGATGTGAACCTGCCTGCGTTCGACCCATCCAAAGCTCCGGCCCTGCTTGTTACGAAGGTGGTTCCTAATACCACCGATGTGCCTGGGACATCAACGGATGCGTATGAATTTATTGAGGTTTACAATAATACGGACCAGCCGTTAGATTTTAATAACTATAAGGTCTACTACAGGTACCCGGACTCGGGAATTCAAGCCGATGTGAAGTGGCCTTCCAATAAGGAGCAATTTCTGATTCCTGCCGGGAAGTCGGTTGTTTTCTGGATTAAGAATGGGGCAAATGGCGGTTATACGGCCGATGATTTCAACACATTTTACCAAACCTCCCTCGTACAGGACAGTAACCTGTTCACCATTGAGAGTGGAGGAATGGCCAACTCCGGCCGCCGGGCCATTGTGATCAAGACGAACACGGAGAAGGAAGTCTCTGCCGCTTATTATGATGCGGATACAGTGTATGAGGGCGGCACCAAAGGTGACGAAACCAAAGGAAACACCGCGCTTCTGTATAAATATCCGGTCATCGGTACCACGATGATCAAGATGAGCTCAGGGCTGGTTAAAGCTGTTCCTGGTGTGGACAGCGAGGCTGTACCCTCCACTCCCGTACATGTTGAACCAGATCTTCAAGCACCTACTGTGAAGGACTTAACCGGAATAACAGCCATTGATCAATCCAAGGGCATTGATCTCAAGGTGGATGTAAGGGATGACAAGCAGGTCGTCTCCGTTAAAATTTACATTAAATCCGATAAACAGCAGGATTATGTGGAACACAATCTGGCAGAGGACTATGGAGACCGTCTGTACCATTACAAATTATCCTCTGCGGATTTGATCGGCAGAAAGTCTCTTAAGTACTATTTCACCGCTTCAGACGGGACCCATGTTACGGATTCGGAGATCAAGGCCGTGTCCATAACCGGGGGACCAAGCCATGAGGCTCTTCGCTTGAACCTCAAGGATGGAGATTTGGTTAAAGACATCCTTACGTTGAAAGGGGCTGCCCAGGAGACAGCTCCGGATACATTGAAGCTCAGCATTGATGGCAAGGAAATGTCTACGGGAACACATGCGGCTCTTGAGCATGATGCGTATTTCGTCTTTGATGCCAAGAATGTTGATTATTATTTTAAGAATGCGGTGACGATGGGTGAACCTGTTCCGGGTAGTGAAGATAAGACAATCCTGTACACTTTTATGGATCCTATCCCAGCTTATACAACCCTCTCCTATCCGATTGATGCCGACCGGTTGAAGCTCGGAGCTGACAATGTCATATATATCCGGGCTGGGTCGAAATCCTCCCCATTTGATCCAAGGCCGGATGAGAATAAAGATGACTTCGAGATCAGAAATGTGCATCTCCTATTAGCCGACGGTACGGAGATATGGGATCCTGCGTACAGCACACCTGACAAGGAAATTAAAATGGGTGACAGCTCCGGGAAGTCGGAATCCATTGGCTTCCGATTTAACCTGACACCACCCATGTTCCAAGCCAAAGCATATCGCTGGGATACCAAAGACTATGCGGATGGTATGCATCAAGTACAGGTTGAGAATCAGGGTATGTCATTAGCAGCCAAGGTCACTGTGGATAATACGCCTCCATCCATTAAACCAAACATGGAAGAGGGCAAGGAGTACCGTGGAGCATTTACGATCAATGCCGAAATCGAAGATAAATTTGCCGGTGTGGATCAAGTGGAAGTAAAGCTTGACGGCCAGGTCATTCACCTGCCATATGCAACAACGTCAGGGACCATGAAGCCGGGATCTCATGAATTATCCATTCAGGCCGCAGATGAAATTGGCAACACCACACAGAAGAAGGTGACATTCAAGGTTCCGAATGAGAATCCTCTGGCTCCTGAACTGGTTGCACCGGCTCAAGGGCAGAGCAGTCTTGGGACGTACGCCAAACTAACTGTTAAGGTGCAAGATCCTACAAATGACCGTCTTAAGGTTAGTTTTTATAAAGGATTCAAGTATGATGGCAACCGTACTGAAGGATTCACAGGGTATAAGAATGCGTCTGTAACCGAACCTCCGAAGGAGAAAGTTCCTGGTGGCGAGCAAGCCTTGACGGGCGAAGAATATGCCCAAATCAGCAAGGTAGACGGCAAATATTTGATTAATGATTCTGACGAGAAGTTTCCATATCAACGGTTTGAAGTTAAGCTTGACCCTACCGTGAAGTCTAAAGATCAAGTGGAAATCGAATGGAAAGGAAAGTCGCTCGAAGGTCGGAAAGTGAGCCTGTACGCCTGGAGCAAGTCTTCGGACAAATGGGAGCAGCTTGATCATGTGATTGCCGGAAGTGAGGATTTCGAATTAAAAGCCATGGTTACCGCTGGAGAGTATGCGGATGGTCAGGTTATTCAAGTGTTGGTGCAGGACGAAATCGCCTCTCCCTCCTCTGCTAAATCAGGGCCGATTAGTGAAGATCCGTATGATTTCTCATTCGTATGGATGTCCGATACACAGTATTATTCACAAAGCTTCCCCTACATTTATCAGAAGAATGTGAAGTGGATTGCGGACAACAAGGACAAGATCAACCTGAAGTATGTGATCCATACGGGAGATATTGTAGATAAATCGTATCAGGAATATCAATGGCAGGAAGCCGATAAGGACATGAAGGTGCTTGAAGATGCCAGTATTCCTTACGGGGTTCTTGCGGGGAATCATGATGTGAATCATCAGGAGAACGACTATTCGAAATATTGGGAGTATTTCGGTGAATCCCGGTTCAAGAATATGCCTACTTTCGCCGGCTCTTATGAGAACAACCGTGGACATTACGATCTCGTGTCCGCCGGAGGAAATGACTTTATTATTGTCTATATGGGCTGGGGACTCG
The DNA here is from genome assembly GCF_050995535.1 of Paenibacillus sp. SN-8-1. Lineage (NCBI taxonomy): Bacteria > Bacillati > Bacillota > Bacilli > Caryophanales > Paenibacillaceae > Paenibacillus > Paenibacillus sp. SN-8-1. Next base: position 562,651 of record NZ_CP194782.1, on the reverse strand, counting down.
GAGATAAGGAAATCGAATGGATGAATGAAGTCGTATCCAAATATCCGGAGCGGAAGGCGATTCTCTGTCTGCACGAATACATGCTGGTATCGAACAACCGGGCACCCATTGCGGATAAGATCTATGAGAAAGTGGTTATCCCGAACAAGAATGTGTTCGCCACGCTCTCGGGCCATTACCATGATGCTCAGTTAAAAGTGGATGAGATTGATGATAACGGCGACAAAGTACCTGACCGCAAAGTCTATCAAATGCTGGCCGATTACCAAGGCGCACCAGAAGGCGGACTTGGGTATATTCGCCTGATGCAGTTCGACATGAAGAATAACAAGCTTCACATCAAGACATATTCTCCTTACTTGGATAAATACAACTTCTATGATCCGGCCGAAAATCCGAAGTATCAGGGCAAGGACGAATTCTCTCTTGATCTGGATCTTCAGCCGAGCACCAAACGTGTGGCCACCGATTATTTCGGCGTAAGAGTTTACACGGATCAGCTGATTGGAAGCAACCAGAATGTTGAGAGCGGCAGCAAGACTTCAGCCAATTGGAACACCCTTCAACCAAACAGTTATTCCCAGTGGTATGTGAAAGCGGAAGACGACTTCAGCGGCAGTACACTGTCTGACATCTGGGGATTCTACAGTGGTACGGAAACTGAAGGTGGAGGATTGCCGAGCAATCCGGGGAACAGCTCGTCCGAAGGCAAGTCACCGACTCCTGTCCCCCCTGTACAGCCAACCTTGCCGGGAGCTAAGGGAGGCGTTATTGAGGTGAAGGCATCAGGGGACGGGACTTACCCAATCACCGACGAGGCTATGAAGAAAGCCGCATCGGAGGCCACAGACGGAAAAGTTCAAATTGAGCTGAAAGGTTCAGCTGGTGGGCAGATGAGCTCGAGACTAGTTATGAATACCGCTGCTCTACAGAGTGTCACAGACCGTAAGTTGACCATTGAGATCATCTCACCATCAGCTACTATAACATTGCCTGGATCATCCCTGCCTGAGGGCATCACGAAAGCCGATAAGCTGGTTGTAGATATCGACACGACCGTGAATTCAAGTATAAAAGCTAGTCTGGCGATGGCCTCCGGTGGCCTTGGGGAGTTCACTTCGAAAGGATTGGTCTTTACGCTGGGGATGACTCTTATCAAGGGGCAATCCGAGGCAGCAATCCATCAATTGAGCGGCCCTGTTACGATCACTCGGACGCTGACAGATGAGCAGAAAAGACAACTTGATCCGGATTATGCCGGCGTATATAAGTTAAATACCGGAAAAGCACAATACATCGGCGGTCAGTTTAGCGGATCAATAGTAAGCTTCACAACCGATCAACTCGCCGAATTCGCCGTAATGGAATATCATAAAAAGTTCATAGATCTCACAGGTGGATGGGCCGATGAGTTTATCACCAAGCTGGCAGCTAAACATATCATTACAGGAATAGACGAGTCACGATTCGGACCTCAGCAAGATATAACCCGTGCGGATTTTGCGATTCTTGCGGTACGATCATTAACGAAGCAAGCTTCAGAACCCAATACCTTTTTTGAAGATGTAACCTCGAATGCTTACTTCTCAGGATATGTGGCTAAGGCGGCGGACCTGGGGATTATGCAGGGAAGCGGCGGGAAATTCCGACCCATGGACCCGATTACCCGTGAAGAGGCGGCCGTTGTTCTCATTAATCTGGCTGGAAATATGAAGATAACGCTACAGACGAATGAGATCCCGACTACTTTTGCCGATGCAGCTCAGATCTCCGGCTGGGCGAAATCAGCCGTGGGCCAAGCTCAAGCGCTAGGCCTGATCAATGGCAAGGGAGGAAACCGTTTTGATCCGAAGGATCAGGTAACCCGGGCTGAGCTTGCCAAAATGCTCTACAAATTGCTTAATTATCCGTCAAGCACGAACTAATATTAGATCGCACAAAAGAGACCCCGCGGGGTCTCTTTTGTATTAACCTTCAAGGAGTAAAAAAGACCGCCCTTCATAGGCGGGCGGTCATGTATCTAATAATATGGCTATTAGCGACGGCTATTCAGCTGCTCTTCTCTCACTTCTGGCGATCCGCTGCGTTCTACACGCGCTTCTTCCTTGCGGATTACATCCTGCACCTGCTCGGTGTCTTGAACCTCGCGCTTGCGGGCTTCGATCTCACCAGTTACCACATTTTGTTTGTTCACTTCTACCTTCTCTTCACTAACCGGAATGCGGATCGTCTCATCCTTGCCGATCGGTTGGTCGGTTACCCCATCCTTTACCGCTCTGCGCTCGATCACAACCTCTTCATGAGTAACAGGAACATTGATGGTCTTCTGCTCCTCAACAACTTCCTTGTGGATCTGAACCTCGCCTGTCTGAACACGGTTTTTGTCTACCTTCAGTTGTTCCTCATGAAGCTGCAGCTTGTCGGACTCCCGCTCAGCAGATAGACGATCTGCTGCCGAGGAAGTTCCCGTAGTATCCACTTCGTTGTATACAGGCTGGGTGCCTGTGTCTGTAGCACTCAGATGCGTCCCAACCACATCTTGGGTAGTAACATTAGTGCTATCTTGATATTTATTATAATAATGAGCATTTAGGGAGTTGTTATCACGGAAGATCTGATATACTTTCCCCTCCTGGGTAGGATGAGCGTCAACCATAACCAGAATACGGCCATCATTAACCATAGTGTCGTATTCCTTCGCTTCCTCCTCTGGAATGCCCAGTCCGACCAGACCGCCTACAAGGCCGCCTGCTCCAGCACCTACAGCCGCACCAGTTAATGCCGCTGCAATTGGACCGGCAGCTACGATCGGTCCGATGCCGGGAATGGCGAGTGCGCCCAGACCCGCAAGCAGGCCGGTAACGCCTCCGAGAATCCCGCCTGTAGCAGCACCTGTCGCTACACCTTCAGGCGCTTTGGTACCTGTCTCATCACTGATTGCGGATATATCACGCTTATCTTTGGCTACGATGGAGATATCTTCTGCCTTGAAACCTTGACGTTTTAGTTCCTCAATCGCATTCGTTGCCTCATTGTCGTTTCTAAATACGCCTACAATTTTCTTAGTCATGTTGGTTACCTCCAGGTTGTTCGTAATTTTGTAGTTGGCTCCGCTATGACGAATCCGGTATAAGGAAAGAGCTAAGCAGTGATAGCTTAGTACATTCCATATAGGTAATTCGCCAGGCGTAACATGTAATTAACCACTACCCGGGGAGCTAAACATGAGATTCGCACTTCTATATGGATTGAACTAGAAACTGGACAATGTTCATTCCCTTATCCGGCTTAAGCTTCTTCCTTCCCCTCGGTTATCAAATAGACATTGGAGAAATTCGGCCGGAGCACAAATAAGCCGCTTGTAAGGCGGCTTATTTGCCCAGTTACTGCTGGTTCAGCGGTGCTTCCTGACCTGCTCCTCATGAAGCCGGTGAAGCTCCTTCTCCTTGTTCTCCGCAATCGACACAACGGCCTCAGGGTCTGCTGGCACATCCTTTTCATTGTACCAGGGCATGTTCTCCTGATCCGCCCTACTAACATGGGTTCCGACTACTTCCTGCTCCTCGGTCCTATCAGACGAATTGTTGTTACTATAATACTCGGAGTTCAATGAATTATTGTCCCTGAACACCTGATAAATCCCGTTCATTTGGTAAGGCTCGGCCTCAATAATAACTAGAATACGCCCCTCGTTGACTCTGGCATCATATTCATGAGCTTGTTCCTCTGGAACCCCGAGGCCGATAAGTCCGCCTGCCAGTCCACCTGCACCAGCCCCAAGAGCCGCCCCTGTTAGAGCAGCTCCAATAGGGCCCGCTGCAAGAATTGGCCCTATCCCTGGAATCGCCAGAGCTCCAAGTCCAGCTAGCAGTCCCGTCACGCCACCGAGTACACCGCCTGCTGCGGCGCCAGTGGCTATGCCTTCGGGTGATTTGGTTCCCGTCTCTTTGTTAATTGAACTCACATGACGTCTGTCTTTGGCTACAATCGAGATGTCCTCCGCTCCAAACCCCTGATCCTTTAACTCCTGTATTGCACTTGTTGCCTCATCCTCGGTCTGAAATACACCTACAATTTTCTCGGTCATGTTATTAACCTCCAGATGTGCCTCTATTTAAGTAAGGCTCGCAAGTATTTGTAATGTATTTAACCAGCCTCCATGGAGCTAAACTTAAGGTTGTAACATCGACGCGCCTGAAGTCACTTGGACCAGCCTGATGGCAAGAATTGTGTAAAATAAAAACCTACAGATTGAACAATATAAAAGCTTCCAATACACCCAAGGAGGCTACACAAACATGAAAAAGCTTATTGCAACTATCGCATCGCTGGCAGTGCTTCTAAATGCAGGTATGGCAGTAACTTCCGCCTCAGCTGCAGAGGAAACCGGACACAAGAAGAGCCAGACGAAAGTCCATACCCAAAGCACCCACAAACACAAAGCTCCTGCTAAGCACAAAGCGCATGCTGCACACAAAGCTTCAAAAATTCATGCAAAAAGCAAAAGCCATGCCAAAAAGCTTCATGCGAAGAGCATCGGTGCTAAAAGCCTGAAGACAAAAGCAACAAACCAAATGCCTAAAACAGGCTTCGGCGGTGCCAGCGAACAAATGGAATAGGGAGGACAAGAGAGGAGGTTTTTTATCCTCTCTTTTTTAAAATGAACAATATCCGTGTGGTCCTCATCATCGTAGGTGTATTTTTTCTTGTGTCCTGTGCAGGCTGCTCCTCTCCGGCCAAGCCGGAAGCTCACTCTAAGCCAAGAATTCTAACATCCGAAATTAAACAACCTGTACAAAAGGTTAAAAAGCAGCCAGAACTCGCAGTAAGCAGCTGGATCAGCCGCTTCAAAGGAATTACCCCTTCTCACATCAGCATCCCTGCTGTTCATATAGAGGCTAGAATCGAACCTGTCGGATTTTTGGAAAATGGACAAATGGACGTCCCCAATAGAACGGATCGTGTAGGCTATTTAGCCTCCGGAGTATTCCCGGGCGCAGCAGGGAATGCTATTATGGATGGCCATGTCGATACCTATACGGGTCCAGCCGTCTTCTATCCGTTGAAAAAACTTAAAAAAGGGGATTCCGTCTACATCTCCAATGACAATGGGGATAAGCTTCGCTTCATTGTACAATCCGTTAATTATTACCTAACTGAAGACGCACCAGCGGAAGCGATCTTCGGTCCGTCTTCCAATCATGGGCTTAATCTGATTACTTGCGCAGGCCGTTACAGCAGAAGCCGTCGTGAGGATGAAGGAAGGCTTGTTGTGTATACCAGGTTGTATAGCAGCAAGCATACCGGACATGACTAAACACACTTAGGGAGTACACAACCGTGCAACGAATTCTAAAGGCTCATCTTATTGTCTTCTTTGTCCTGTCGCAGCTTGCTGGAATCGGTTCGCCGTCGCGGGCATATGCTGAATCCTCTGAGCGTGAAGGTATTACCAAGTTTCTGCAGGAGCTGTTTGAAGACCGCACCAAACTGCTTCTCGATCATAATAAGGCCCTTATAGAGGATCATTACCTACGGGATAACCCCTATAGCCGTCATGCCTTGAGCCATGAAATGGAGCGGGCAGAGTATATTCAGGTTTGGGCCAAGGAGCGAAGAGCGAAATTTGTAAATGCCGAGAGCTCCATCCGAATTGTCCGTTTGAAGGTTGAGGGCGAGACCGCCAAGGTGTCTCTGGTGCAGTCTTTAAAATTAGGCTATGAGTATATAGATAAGTATCCCGGCCACCATGACTTTGGAATTGGAACCCGGCATGCGATCAAGCTGCACAAACATAATAACGTCTGGTATTTGGAACGCGAGTGGTATCTGGACCCTCTTGAGGAGAATCCGAAATTGATCCAGAAATGCGATCTGAACTTCATACCCGTAAAGACTCCTATGCATCCTAAAGAAAATTCCAAGTATAACCGCCTGCGCGCGGTAGAATACGCCAACAAATATGCCGGAAGCGCTTGGGGTGCCGGGAACAAGCACCGCTATAATCCGAAGTATAAAGATTACAATTCCCAAGGAGGAGACTGTACTAACTTTTCATCCCAAGTCATCGGTGATGAAGAGGGCGGCGGGCTTCGAATGAGAGGGAGTTGGCGCTATTACTATAAAAATGGCGGAACCGGGTCCTGGGTGAGAACGGACAGCTTTAAGAGCTTTCTGGTTCATTCCGGCTATGGAACCGTGGTCGCACATGGGGACTTTGCAAAAATCGTAAAATTCGCGAATCATGTCCAGCAGGACGAGTCCCAGCTACACAAGCTTCAGGCGGGGGATCTAGTCGCTTACGAAATCAAGGGGGACATTGACCACTTCTCGATTATTGTGGGCTTTGATCAAAGCGGGTATCCGTTAGTCAACTCGCACACAGCAGACCGTTTTCAGGTTCCCTTTGATTTAGGCTGGGATAAATATACCAAGTACCAGATTATTCACATTCGGGATTGAATAGCTTCTCTTCGTTCATAACCCAAAGACTACTGTCATAAGATTTATTGGACAGCCGTCTAACGGGGAGGACCGAAATTGAAGCTACCTCTGCTAGTCAAGCAAACTCTTCTGAGAGCCAATACGATGATTGTCGTGAAATCGGTTGGGCTATTCGGTAAAGTATTTATCACAAGAACCATGGGAGTAGAAGGAATGGGACTGTATCAGCTCACCTATTTCTTTTATGCCCTGGTTCTTATGATTATTTCCGGAGGACTACCCACCGCTCTAGCTATGTATATCTCGAGCCATCCCTCCAGGGGCTGGGCATTATTCAAGAAATTCTCCGTCATCGTGCTATTGATCGGAGCGATATGCAGTTTACTGACCTATTCCTTGTCCTCCAGGATTGCCTCCCTGCTTCATTATCCCCAGCTTGATTTTGCCATACAGTGCCTTGCACCGGCTATCTTTGCTGTTCCCCTGCTCAGCTTGCTTAGAGGATACTTACAGGGCCTCGAGAAATATGGAATTATTGCCTTGTCCGAGCTTGTTGAACAGTTGGTTCGTATAGGCTCATTAGTTATTCTTATCCCTATCTTTATAAGTTCCGGGCTCCAGGTGGCTGTAGGTGCGGCCATCCTTGGAACCTCGCTTGCAGCTATACTGGCATTCGCTTTTATCATTGTCATGATGAAGTACAAGCAGCACGGCGGCTCCCTCTCCGCCGCCCTCCCGGATATGAACTCCGGCTTCCTGACCGTAGCCAAAGTATCTCTGATGATTACCCTTACCCGCCTGCTTGTTCCAGCCTCTGACTTTGTGGATGCGATGATTATTCCCCAAAGACTGCAGGCTTCCGGACTTTCTTCCGGGGAGGCCGTGCAAATGCTCGGTGTTTTCTCCGGTATTGCATTAGTTGTGGCCTACATGCCTACGTTATTTACCGCTGCGCTTACACATACGCTTACGATGAGAATCTCATCGGACTGGATTAATGAGAGATTTCAACACTTCTATGAAAAAAGAAACAAGGCCATCAACCTCACCTGGGTGTGGGGCTGGGTCTCAAGCTGGTTTATTTTTAACTTTTCTCCTGAGATAGCCCAGTTTTTATTTCGAGTTCCCAGCGCGGAGACGTCGATCAAGCTCTTGTCCCTGCTCCCGCTTATCGTAGGATTTCGGGAAATAACAACCAGCCTATTGTGGGCCCAAAATCAAAAAAGAGCCCCTTTGATAGGACTGGCATTCGGCATCATGACGAACTTTTCAATTCTATATGTTGTGGCTGCTCAGCCTGGACTAGGATACTTAAGCATGTCTCTGGGGGTCATAGCCATGGAGCTGATTGCCACCCTTTGCAACTTCAAGGTACTGCGGCTGTTTCAATATTTCAAATCCCGTATCGTGTTGTTTCTGCTCGATCTGTTATACTTTGAGCTCCTTATTATTGTGTGCACATGGTGTTCCAACATGATGCTGAACTATCAGCCTTACAGCATAATAGCAGAGCTTCTCTTGTATCTCATCGGCTCTGCCCTATATATAAAGTTTCGCTTTAAAGGTCTGTTAAAGGATTAATACACACTCTCGCCTATTCGTCATTGTTGTTCATTTAGAGATAGCTAACACCCTCCGGTAAGAGAGAACGCTGCGGTTACAGCTTCTCTCTCACCGACCGGAGCTTCTGCTCCGAAGAAGACGGCTTATCCCGGCGGTCATCGATCTTAATGGAGGTGGAGACACGTCCAGCTCCGGCCTGGAAAGGCGCCTCATGCAGCGCGGCAATAGCCGCGAACACCTTCTCAAGCGGCCCCTCGATAATGGTACTCATGGAGGTCAGCTCAAACTGGACTCCTTCTTGCCGCTCCAGAACACGCTGCATATCCGCGACATACCTGCTAAGGCTCGTTGACCCCGTCCCCACAGGAATAATGGTTACCTCTGCGATTGCCATGATCAAATTCCTCCCTGGTTGTTCAGCATCTTCCACCGCAAATCTTTCCCTCTATTTTAACAGTTTGCTGCTTAAAAACCAAAACTTGGTCTGAAAATTATGAAATTTTCAAGCCCCCATACATACAATTTCCTTCAAATTTCAACAAAATATTTTTGTGAAATTTATTTGAATGGCCCGGGGCCAAGCGGGATGCGGGAAGTGGACATGTCAAGTGCTTTTTATAGGTGCATTTGGATTTTCAAACCTTGTTTAACCACTAGATATTGTGTTAATGTATTTAAACAGAAACAAAATATAGTGTAAACAGGCCTTCTCATGATTAAATAACCCTAAGCGCGATTTCCCTTACAAAGACTACGATTTTACTGGTTTCAAGCATCTCAAGCCTTTCCTGAGAGGATCGCCAAGACACATCCCTGTGCCTGTTTCACGACACCAACCTCTGCAAAATGCACTGGGGTGTCCGGGTGCGAATTTACATACTTTAAGACAGCTGCACTACCTCGCATTAACGACAGGAGTACCCTGCCGGCAAGGGAGTTCCTTTTGCATCCGTATATACAAGTAAATCGAGGGGAGTAGTTAGTAATGTCCTTGGTAACCAAAGCTTTCAGCAAGCAGGATCACATCCTGGATGAGGTTATCCGGCTGGGTGAGAATATCGTCGCCAGTCGCGATCTTGAGATGCTGCGTGAGAACGCCAACCTGAACGGGGAAAGCTTCTCGGGGAAAATGAGTAAATTCGGCAGTGAATATGCGAAATGGTACGCGGACCACTTTATCATGCCCAGCCAGCTCGTGCAGGCAATCCGGGATAATATCGTGTACGTTCACGATTTGGATCAATATGCGATCGGAACTACGAATTGTATCTTCATTCCGTTTGGCAGGCTGCTTCGCCAAGGATTTAATACAGGTAATGGCAGCGTCCGGCCGCCAAATTCGATCATGACGGCTATGGCCCTTGTCGCCATCATCTTTCAATCTCAGCAAAATTCCCAGTATGGCGGGGTATCCGGCAACAAGCTGGATCATGATCTGGCTCCATATGTCGCCAAATCCTTCACCAAATCCTTCATTAAAGGGCTGGATTACTTTGAAGAGCGGGATGGGATCACGGACCTTGGGGAGATCTCGATGAGCCGCCGTGATCTAGAGGAGCGTTATCCACGGTCCTTCCGCTATGCTATGCAGGAGACCGAGAGTGAGACGCTGCAGGGCGCAGAGAGCCTTATCCACAATCTGAACACCATGTCGAGCCGGGCCGGTGGTCAGATTCCTTTTACCAGCATCAACTACGGAACGTGCACCTCACCAGAAGGCAAGCTAGTAATCGATTCGATTCTGGAAGCCACCATGAAGGGACTAGGCAGCGGCGAGACACCCATCTTCCCGATCCAGATCTTCAAATGCAAGAAGGGAATCAACCAGGCGCCCGGAGAGCCGAACTATGACTTGTTCCTGAAGGCAGCCGAGTGCTCGGCGCGCAGGCTCTATCCGAATTTCGCCAATCTGGACGCTCCCTTGAACCTTGCTCATTACGATCCGAGTGATCCGGATACCGAATTTGCAACGATGGGCTGCCGTACGCGCGTCCTGGCTGACCGGTTCGGCCGGAATCATCTGTCCGGCAAGGGGAACCTGAGCTTCAACACCTTGAATCTGGTGAAGCTTGGAATCGAGCATGGCATCGTCCTTGGACGTCGCAAGGAAGCTGATGAAGCAAGCTTTTACCGGGAGCTGGATCATTACCTGAACATTGCCATGGAGGGACTACTCCACCGCTTCCGTATCCAGTCTGCCCAGAAAGCCAAAGCCTCCGACTTCATGATGCGCGAAGGCGTATGGGAAGGCGGTGAGCAGCTCGATCCTGAGGAGCCGGTGGGAGAGCTCCTGAAGCACGGCAGCCTGTCGATCGGGTTCATCGGCCTCGCCGAGTGCATGAAAGCAATGTACGGCAAGCACCATGCCGAGGATGAGGAAGTCTATCAGAAGGCTGCCAAGCTGATTCGCTACCTGCGCAGCTTCTGTGACCGTCAGAGCGAGAAGCTGAACCTCAACGTGACGCTGTTCGCTACACCGGCAGAAGGGCTGTCCGGGAAATTCACGAAACGCGACCGTGCCCACTACGGAACTCTAAGCGGCGTAACCGACCGGGAATATTACACGAACTCCTTCCATGTTCCTGTGTATTATCCTGTTACCGCGGCCGTCAAGATCAAGCTTGAGGCTCCCTTCCATGCTCTGTGCAATGCCGGTGCGATCTCCTACATTGAACTTAATGGCAACGCCCGGGCTAACCCGGCTGCATTCTTGAAAATTATTCAGTATGCCCTGGATCAGCAGATCAGCTATTTCAGTATTAATCATCCGATCGACCGCTGCTCCGCCTGTGGGCACGAAGGAATCATCGGAGCTACCTGCCCTTCCTGCGGAAGACATGAGAACGAAGTTCATATCCGCAGGCTGCGCCGGGTCACCGGTTATCTGACCGGGGACTTCCAGACCCGGTTCAACAGTGCCAAGCAGGCTGAGGTCAGGGACCGGGTGAAGCACACCACATGAATATTTGCGGATACTCCCCGGAATCGATCAATGAGGGCGAAGGGCTGCGGGCGGCGATATTCATCAGCGGCTGCAAGCATTATTGCCCGGGCTGCTTCAGCCCGAGGACCTGGAACTTCGAGTACGGCGAGCCGTTCACTCCAGCCAGACAGCAGGAGATTATTCGGGACATTGCGGGCAATCCCCTGCTGGACGGGCTGACGATTCTTGGCGGGGATCCTTTCTTCTCCGCCCGGGAGGTCAGCGGATTCATTGATCTGCTTCATCTAGAGGCAGGCCCGGTTCCGGTATGGATCTACAGCGGGTATACCTATGAAGAATTAAGCGCTGCGTCGGATTCAGATGAATATGCGCTTCTTGGCCGCTGTGATGTACTGGTTGATGGACGTTATGTAGAAGCCCTCCGCGACCCTTCCCTTCTATACCGGGGAAGCTCCAATCAGCGGCTTATCGACATTAAGCAAAGTCTTGAGCATGGAGAAGCCATACTGTGGCAATCGGTATTCACCAAGTAAGTTCGTTGGAACACATAACGAGTAAGTTCGTTGGAACACATAATTAGAATCCGGCAGACTGCCTGAATACAAATAACGGCAGCAAAGTCTTTAATTCTTTCTTTATCGTCAACCATCTTTCTAGTATAATTGCTTCTTGTGGTCCTTTTTTCCTGGGGGCGCGTTATTTTTGCCAGAATCAGATTATTCATTACAGTTTCTAACATTTACCGAGCTGTAATTTTACCAAAGCATACATTTTATTTCATTAGAAAGTAGGGATTCTTTTCTATGCCATCCTTCGTCAATAAACCGAACAACCGTCAACTCGCTTTCGACAATAACCGTCTGGGTATTTATGCCGACCGTATTCTCGAAGGCCTGCCTTCTCTGGATAAAGAGCGTCTGCTTCGCGGCGTCGTCTCCAAGCTTCGTCGTGATGAAGTAACAGGGGAAGAAATCAGCAATGCTTTTACCATGTCCGCCCTTGAGCTTGTAACGAAAGAAGAGCCGGACTGGAAGTTCGCAGCCGCACGTGCCCTGCTTACCACGCTGTATAAGAAAGCAGCCAATAACCGCCGCTACAAAGCTTATCCGGAAGAGCCTTACGGATCGTTCTATCATCTGATTGTCGATTTGACCAAAGCCGGCATATACAAAGAGGACCTGCTCGAAGTTTATACCAAAGAGCAGATTGAAGAACTCGGCGAAATGATCGACCCTTCGCGCGATCTGCTGTTTGACTATATCGGACTGCTTACCTTGGCTGAGCGTTACCTCGCTAACGACTTCGATGGCCGTGTGATGGAACTCCCACAAGAGCGTTACATGGTGATCGCCATGTTCCTGATGCACAAAGAGCCTGCCGAGACTCGTATGCACCTAGTGAAGGAAGCTTACTGGGCAATGAGCAATATCTACATGACCGCCGCTACACCAACCATGTCCAACGCGGGCAAAAAGGTAGCCGGACAGCTCTCCAGCTGCTTCATTGATACCGTGGATGACTCCCTTGAAGGCATCTTCGATTCCAATACCGATGTAGCCCGTCTGAGCAAAATGGGTGGCGGTATCGGGGTCTACCTCGGCAAAGTACGGGCGCGCGGTTCAGATATCCGCGGCCACAAGAATACCAGCTCTGGCGTTATCCCATGGATTCGCCAGCTGAATAACACTGCTGTCAGCGTCGATCAGCTGGGCACACGTAAAGGTGCCATTGCTGTATACCTCGACGTTTTCCATAAAGATATTCTCGCCTTCCTGGATCTGAAGCTGAATAACGGGGACGAGCGCATGAGAGCGCATGACGTATTCCACGGGGTCTGCCTTCCCGATCTGTTCATGGAAGCTGTTGAGAACCGTGACGAATGGAACCTGTTCTGTCCGCACGAAGTGAAGAAGACGATGGGCTGGAAAGACGCGAATGGCCGTCCACTGGGTCTGGAAGACTTTTATGATGAGGAATTTGGCAAAGGCGCTTTCCGCGAGAAGTACGAGGAAGCCGTGGCGCATCCTACACTTTCCCGGATTACGGTACAGGCTATCGACATCATGAAACGGATTATGAAATCCCAGCTGGAGACCGGGACTCCTTACATGTTCTACCGGGATACCGTGAACCGTGCCAATCCGAACCGCGCACATGGTATGGTCTACTCGTCCAACCTGTGTACCGAAATCATGCAGAACCAGTCGGCAACCGTGGTTGAGCAAGAAGAGCTCGTAACCAAGGATGGACAGACACGTATCGTCATTTCCAAGATTCCTGGCGATTTCGTCGTCTGCAACCTGAACTCCATTCACCTGGCACGTGCTGTTCCAGCCGGAGTGCTTGAGCGCCTTGTTCCAATCCAGGTGCGTATGCTCGACAACGTAATCGACATCAACAATATTGAAGTGCTGCAAGCTCAATACACGAACAGTCAGTACCGTGCGATCGGACTCGGCACATTCGGTCTGCATCACCTGCTTGCCCTCGAAGGCATCCGCTGGGAATCCGACGAGGCTGTCGCTTACAATGATGCGCTGTATGAGAAGATCAACTACCTGCTTGTCCGTTCCAGCATGGAGCTGGCTAAGGAAAAAGGCCGCTATGCGAAATTCGAAGGCTCTGACTGGGATACAGGCCATTACTTCACCTACCGTCATTACACCGACGGAACCCGTGAAGGTAAATATGTAACCACGGAAGAATGGCGTGCGCTTCAGAAGGAAGTTCATGAGAACGGCGTTCGTAACGCTTGGATGTTCGCCATCGCGCCGAACGGTTCAACTTCGATTATTGCCGGTTCTACCGCAAGTATCGATCCACTGTATGAACTGCTGTCTTATGAAGAGAAGACGACTTATAAAATCGCCAATCCGGCTCCGGACCTGTCCGAGAAGACGATTTGGTACTATAAAACGGCCTTCCTGATCGACCAGAACTGGTCCATCAAAATGGCTTCCGCCCGTCAGCGTCACGTCGACCAGGCGCAAAGCTTCAACCTGTACGTGCGCCCTGACATCAAGGCTACCGAGTTCCTGAACCTGCATTTGCATGCCTGGAAAGCCGGCATCAAATCCACGTACTATGTTCGCAGCCGCGCGCTGACGATCGAGGAATGCGAGTCGTGTGCGTCTTAATCCTGAGTCCTTTTAAGGATTTTCCAACCCTCCCAAACCCTCCCTTCCTTAAGGGAGGGCCCCAAGGGCTCTGCCCTCTGGACACCCTATTGGGGAACGAGAGAGTTACAGAGGCGGGTGTGTGTAAGGTAGGCGTTGGGATCGCTTGCCGTCCCTTCGGGACCCGCTTACAGTTTGGCAGTGTTTAGTTACCTGTTTCAGTCGCTTGGGAGCTGCTGGGTGGCGCACCCGGGTGACTTTAGATATATGAGCCGCTTGTCGCCCCGTTGGGGCACGCTCTACTTGAGGAGCTCCTGCGGCTGGCGTGTTGAGTTAGGTTGTTCGTTGTTAGGGACTTCGTGCTGTGAGGCGCTCTCCCTTTGGGATACGCTCAGGCTTGGTGCAGGGCAGCGTGGGCGGGACTTCGAACGTTTTGTTGTTTGGCTCTGCTGGGAGGCGCTCTCCCTTTGGGATACGCTCAGGCTTGGTGCAGGGCAGCGTGGGCGGGACTTCGAACGTTTTGTTGTTTGGCTCTGCTGGGAGGCGCTCTCCCTTTGGGATACGCTCAGGCTTGGTGCAGGGCAGCGTGGGCGGGACTTCGGCCGTTTTGTTGTTTGGCTCTGCTGAGAGGCGCTCTCCCTTTGGGATACGCTCGGACTGGTGCAAAGCAGCGTGGGTGCGACTTCGGCCGTTTTGTTGTTTGGCTCTGCTGGGAGGCGCTCTCCCTTTGGGATACGCTCAGGCTTGGTGCAAAGCAGCGTGGGCGGGACTTCGAACGTTTTGTTGTTTGGCTCTGCTGGGAGGCGCTCTCCCTTTGGGATACGCTCGGGCTTGGTATAGAGCAGGCGTGGGCGGTGCTTAGTGCGTTTTGTTCTTCTGGGCTGCTGGGTGGCGCTCTCCCTTTGGTAGCGTGGGCCTGAGAAGGTCTTTATCAGTTCTGCTGCTGCGGGAGCGGAGAGAACGAAACGAATCCGTAGAAGCGAAGCGTCCGCCTTTATCTCCGAGTTTCGACCGCTATGGCGGTTAGAATCAAGAAACTTGGAGATAACAGCGGTCGTAGGATCGTTTCGTACTCGGAGCGTCTCTACGCGCAATGCTGATCGTTTCGTTCTCGGAGCGCCTCTACGCGCAATGCTGATCGTTTCGTTCTCGGAGCACCTCTCGCATTATTTTAAGGAGATGATCTTATGCAATTACAAACGATTTTTAATACAGAGGCGCCTAACCAATCCACACGGATTATTGGCGGAGAGTGTTCAGGGATTCTGAACTGGAACGACATCCGGATGCCTCATATGTATAAGCTATATAAAGTGCTTCTTCTGAACCACTGGATCGCGGATGAGATCCCAATGTCCAAGGATGCACAGCAATTCGCGCGTCTGGATAGCGAGGAGCAGCGGACGTTCAAGATCAACATCTCCCTGCTGGCGGTGCTCGACTCCATGCAGACCATGTTCGTGGGCGATGTGAAGCGCTACTTCACCGACTCCTCGCTGGAAGCGATCTCCGCGATTATCGGTCAGCAGGAGGTTGTCCATAACCAGTCTTATTCTTATGTACTGTCCTCCATCGTATCCGAGCAGGAGCAGAAAGAAATTTTTGAATATTGGAAGCATGATCCGGTTCTGCTGGAGCGCAACAAGTTCATCTCCGATATTTATCAGAACTTCCGTGATGATGCTACACCGCAGACGTTCTTCGAAGCACTTGTGGCTGACTTGATTCTGGAAGGGATCTTCTTCTACAGCACATTTGCCTTCTTCTATAACCTGGCACGCGATCAGAAAATGATGGGTACGAGCCAAATGATCTCTTACATCCAGCGTGATGAGAATCAGCACTGCTACTTCTTCGCTGAAGTATTCAAGCAGCTGCTCGCAGACTATCCGGAGCTGAATACTAAAGCCAATATGGACTGGGCGTACAGCACCATCAACCGTGCCGTAGAGCTCGAGACGAACTGGGCTTTCTACACACTGAAAGAAGTGCGCGGTATCGATCTCAATGAACTATCCGATTACATCAAATACATTGCTAACAAACGCTTGACCCTGATGGGTCTGGAAAAAGCTTATGAAGGCGTGGATGTGAACTGCATGCCGTGGATCAAGCCTTTCTCCGATGAAGCGCTAAATGCAACGAAGACTGACTTCTTCGAAGCAAAATCCCGTAACTACGGTAAAGTCGGCGACGATAACGGTTTTGACGATTTGTAAGTTGTCAGACCAACTTTAAGAAATATTAAACAGGGTCAGTCCTTATAGGACTGACCCTGTTGGTGTTACAGGTGATAATCTGAGTAAATAAAGTCTCAGACTGGCGACATATTCAAAATTAAGATTCCATTTGACCGATTAGCTCGGTTATCGCATTCTACCTCAGAGATATAAGATAGTCGGCAAGTTGATCGAAAGTACCCTCAAGTCCTTGTTGAAGCATTGCAGCCATACCATTATAGACTTCTTGTTCCTCAGTGGATGCGTTCACAGGGCCACCTTTCATTGTTAATACAGTTTTACCTTCATCTTCTTCTAGCGTGATGATATTCAAAATTTCAAGAGGCCAGTTCTCGATAAATGGTGCCCGGGTCGTATTGCCTTGCTCATCGGAAAAGGATTGGATAAAAGCTATTTTCTTAGGTTCTACAACCTCTTGATATGCAAATTTTCCCCACATAACGTGATTTCCATCAGGAGATGTCTGAAAACCTAAGAACTCGCCGCCTGGTCGAGCGTCCATTTTAACAACTTTGAGGGAGAAGCCCTTTGGTCCCCACCATTTCGCGAAATGCCCGCGCTCCGTCCATACTTTAAATACGAGTTCACGAGGAGCATCGAATACGCGCGTAAATGCAATATCACACGACTGTTCCTGATTGTGATCCATGAAAGTCCTCCTTGTTTTAAGACTATTTCCGTACTTTGTTATAGAGTACTAGAAGCCTGAGCCAGAAGATCGGCAAGGAGATCGTAATCGGGTGAATCATCTTTACGGATTTTTAGCCATTTCCTCTCATCTGGCCCTTCAAATCCTTTCGGAATCGTAAGGCCGGATGCATTCAATCCCAAATCCTATCTCCCACCCATAACAACAAAATGGCCTCGTCCCTGGTTAGAAAGGGCGAGGCCATTTGAACTCTTTTTACGAGGAAATCATAAAACTTACAGACACCGTATTAAGGGCCAATAGTGTAGATCAGCGGGTAAGAACCCCTGCAAGATCCCGCTTAGTTCTTTTGCGGATCAGCCGTGATGAATTGGTACAGACCTTCGATCTTCGCATCGGTCAGCTCTCCACTGTTATCAAAGACAGTGACGGAAGAAGCCGGAATATTCCAGTTCACTTCAGGAACAAATTCAACCCGTTGTTTGAAGTTATCCCAATGATTCAGCTTCCAGGTATCCCGCTCGGTCTTTCTTTCGATAATGCGTTCCTTCTGAACGTCCATATCGCTGAGCGTAACCACGACAACCTTAACGTCAACCTCACTCAAGGTTAGGCCTGCCGCGCCTACAACCTCTTCAATCCAGGCGGCATTCTTAAGCTCGGAGGTGAACGGTGAGATCATGAATACGCTCTGTCCCGCAGCCAGGTTATCCACGCAAATATCCTTCGTGGTATCATATTCGAGATCACGAAGGTGCTTCTTGTAGAACTCCGAATCCCGGTCGTTCTTATCCAAATTGTTCATTTCGAGAATCTTCTCTACAAATCTGCCGCCTACTGTATCTCTATCCAAAAATGCTGCTTGAATTCGCGCCGACAACTTGCGGGCCACCGTGGTTTTGCCTGTTCCCGCCACTCCTACAAAGAATACCAGTTTTTGCATCATAAAGCCTCCAGTTCTGATATGTTCATTTGTACATTTTAACACATCAAAGCAAGCGAGTGCCAGACAAGTGGCTCTGCCGTATTCAGGACGCTTGCGTTGTTTCACTTATTCAAGGAATTAACCCCCCTCCTGCCTTCACGCCTTCCATTCGTAAGAGGAAAACAGGTCATAGGAGCACTTCCACTTCTAAAACTCAACACTTCTTCTCCCAAAAATCAATGTAATAGGCTAGCTGATGAGATCGCCGCAGCTGTAAACATGGAGATCAGTACCCGCTTCCTCTGCCTGACTTCTAACCTCATTCCATATTGTTTTCAATAGCAATATCAGTTGAACTACTCACCACTTAACATCCTACGGGTCGTTTGAAGTGGGAGATTCCTAAGTACGAAAGCCTATCGGCTTTTAATTGATTAGGCTATCCCCGTAGTCCCTACGGTTAGAAGTCTTATAGCTTCATTTTTAAGATTCTGTCCTGCGTTAATATCCCTGTCGTGATGTGCTCTACAAGAAGGGCAATCCCATTCACGAAGGTTTCGATGTTTAACGTCTTTGTTTTTATAGCCGCAGCACGAACACAATTGAGAACTAGCGAAGGTTTTAGATACAGCAATCACTTGCTTACCATACCATTTTGCCTTGTATTCTAACATCTTGTGGAATTGCGACCATGACACCTCACTAATGGCTTTGGCTAACTTAGGATTCTTCAACATGTTCGTGACTTGCAATGTCTCAATGCCAATGACATCGTGGTTTTTGATGATATCCGTAGAGATTTTTTGCAAGTAGTCTGTTCTTGTATGGGTGATCCATTCGTGGAGTCTTGCAACCTTGATCCGCTGTTTGTTCCAATTTGAACCACCCTTCGTACGTCTGGAAAGAATACGTTGTGCTTTTGCTAGTTTCCCTTCGAGTGTACGAAACCATTTCGGGTTAGAGAATACCTCTGCTGTACTCAGGATAGCAAAGTCCTTCAGCCCAACGTCAACACCAACAGAAGAACCTGTTTTTTCTAATGATTGCACTTTTGTTTCTGCAAGAATAGAAATGAAGTACTTTCCGCTGGGATTACGCCTAACGGTTGCGTTAAGAATACGCCCTTCTACTTCACGACTTTTAGCAAAGCGAACAAGACCCAGTTTAGGCAATTTAATTTTGTTGCCTACAACGGCAATATTTCCGTTTGTTTCCTTTGTTGTGTATGACTGCACTGGATTTTTTTTAGACTTGAAGCGAGGTGCATGGTTCTGCTTTTTAAAGAATCGTGTATACGAATCGGCAAGGTTTTTCAGTGAGGATTGAAGGGCAATGCTGTCCACTTCTTTTAGCCAGACTAATTCTTTCTTTAACTGTGTCAATTCAACAGAACATGAATGGTAAGTTAATCCTTTTCCTGTTTCTTTGAAGATATCCGTCCATTGTGCTAAAAAACGATTAAATACAAAACGACTACACCCAAATGTTTTAGCAATTAGGAGTTCCTGTTCTTTCGTTGGATAGATACGAAATTTGTATGCTTTGTTGACTAACAATACGTTTCACCTCACTATCACCAGAACCTACGTTCTCATTATACCATGTTCAGGTAATTTTTGGCTATTACCAACCGACATTCATCCCCTCCCTACTCATTAGGCTTCGCCCTCCACATTCCTTGAGGAAGGGGTATTCTGTCGGAAGGTCGATAAACAACAAAGTTAGCAAAACACCTAACCTATATGGAATGAACTAAAGAATTGAGTGCATGGATCAAGGCTGACACTTGTTATACAAAAGAATCGATCACACAAACTTTAGTTCAATCCATAAACAAAAGACATAAGCTCGAAGCCTTTCTCAGGAAGGCAGGAGCTTATGTCTTTGCGCGGGCACCGGCGAAGAAAGATCAGGCACCATACGTAACTGTTTATGAATTCTACAGAGTTGTCTTCCTCTCACTCAATAACGGGTAGCCGCCGATTAAGAGAGACCCTGAGGAAGCTCGCTGTGCTGCAGACGAAGGTTGGTTTCCTTTACAAGTTCAGCCACGTTCTCCTCCAGACGGGTACGCAGCTCCTCCGCGATCTCAAAGCCCCCGGCTTCGGTCCGGGCAACCTGGGTATCCACGGTGTAGACACCGCCTAGAATATGACGCGCGCCCAGAGCGGATAATACCGGCTTCAAGGAATAATCGATCGACAGAAGGTGCGCAAGACTGCCGCCGATGAACAGCGGAAGAATGATCTTTCCTGCCAGACCCTTTTGCGGAATGAGATCCAGGAAGGTTTTGAGAACACCGGTATAAGAAGCTTTGTACACCGGACTCGCTACAATCACGGCATCCGCCTGAGCCACAAGCGCATTGGCCTTCACGATGGCCTCACTCTCGAACTTCGTATGAATCAGGTCCTCTGGCGGAAGCTCGGCCACATTGACGTGATGCACCTCAATATTCTCCTTCTTAAGAAGCTCCTCGGTTAGTCCGATAATCGCGGAGAGACGGGATGTCAAAGAGGGATTACCGTTAATAATCGTTACTTTTGCCATTTTACATACACCTGCCTATTTAAATTTTATAATTCCGATGTACTTACTATACTTTAAAAAGAATGCTACCAATTCGTAAGCGGCTTGTCAACCAATTTAGACTATACTTTTTCATTCTACCCTTTCCATTTACCTTTTCCAAGGAACCAACCCCTGGGCGAATGCATATGGATGAGCAAGGAAACAAAGATCAGTAGAGGAGACTATCTGTATGACTAACCCTGTATATCCTTATTACGGAAAAAAGACCGTGTGTATAGAACAGAAGCTATCCTTCCCTCCCCAGCATCAGCCCAAACAGCCCGGTATTGAAAGCTTAATGAATCCAAGGCCCATATCAGAGAACCCCGAATACTGCGGAAGCGGTAAGCTAAAAGACAAGGTAGCCGTCATTACCGGCGGAGACAGCGGAATCGGACGCGCGGTGGCTTACGCCTTTGCCAAGGAAGGCGCTGACATTGTCATTGCCTATCTGAATGAAACATCCGATGCCATCGAGACAAAGAACCGGATCGAGCAGCTTGGAAGACGCTGTCTTCTTATCGAGACCGATCTGAGATTCAAGAAGAACTGTTCCTCGGTCATTGACGGGACAATTCTGCATTTTGGCCAGCTGGACATTCTCGTCAATAATCATGGCGTTCAGTATCCTCAGAACAGCATTCTCGATATTACGGAGCAGCAGCTCTATCATACGTTCCAGACGAATATCTTTCCCTTCTTCTTTCTGGTGCAGGCTGCTCTGCCTTACATGCGCAGGGGCTCGGCGATCATCAACACGGCTTCCATTACCGCTTACAAGGGCAGGAAGAACCTGATTGACTATTCCTCAACCAAAGGGGCAATTGTGTCCTTCACACGTTCCCTCGCACTGTCACTCGTTGAACAGGGAATCCGGGTCAACGCGGTGGCTCCAGGCCCGATCTGGACCCCGCTCATTCCTTCCAGCTTCACGGCTGAGGAAGTCAGCACCTTCGGTACCGAGACACCGATGAATCGGGCCGGTCAGCCCTACGAGCTTGCTCCGGCTTATGTATACCTGGCGAGCAACGACTCCTCTTATGTGACGGGAGAGACGATGCATGTGAACGGCGGGGATATGGTGACCACCTGATTCAATTTAAGGATATGTGCTTTCTCATGACTGAATTCAAATTGTATGCTCGCAGCAATAAAATTGAATTATATAAAGGAATCATTTCACACTCTTGCCAATGGGTAATTCTTAAGCTCAACTTATATCGATACAGTCAGAATATCCAACTTTCATGTAAAAGATCATACTTGGACTCTCGGTTATAATCCCCTCTATATTTCTGGATGTATACCACTTTATGCAGGCGAACTAAATAGTTAATTATGTTAATTAATTGTTGCTCGTGGAACAATTGCGGTTAATCTGTGGTCATCCTCTATGCGAAAGGTAATCTGTTTTGTGACGGCAGCGACATATCGTCTGCAAGGAAAAAACCTATCCGGTCGTATGCGGATAGGTTTTTTTCCTGCAAGAACTGAGCTTAGAGCAGCCTATAGATGTTCAATGATATCCCCGGCGAGCAGAGATGCCGGGTTGTGCCGTGCCGCCGCGGCCCGATCCCCGGCAAGGCCGTGCAGATGCACGCCGAACGCCGCTGCCTGCACGGCGGTAAGGCCCTCTGCCAGCAGACCGGCGATCATGCCGGTCAGCACATCTCCGGCACCCCCGGTGGCCATGCCCGGGTTGCCTGTAGTGCCTACGAAGATGCGGCCATCCTCAGCCGCGATGACAGTGCGCGCGCCCTTGAGCACGAGTGTCACGCCGTGCTCAAGGGCGAACCTGCGGGCAAGGCCGATCCGGTCCCGCTGGACCTCGGCCGTAGAGACGCCCGCAAGGCGCGCCATCTCGCCGGGATGCGGCGTAAGCACCACCGCCGCATCCCGGCGCTTCCACGCTGCGGGGCCACCGGCCGCAGCGAGAATGTTCAGCGCATCGGCGTCCAGCACCAGCGGACGCCGGGCGCCTTCCCAGAGGGCGCGCAGGAATGCGCCCTCGCCCTCGAAGCGGCCAAGCCCCGGCCCTGCCGCGAGCACGCCGCGCGTCTCCAGCAGCCGCAGCACTTCGCCCGCTGCGGCTTCGCTCCACCCCTTGCTGGCACTGTCACCGACCGGTGCCAGCATCAGCTCCGGCACCGCGCCCAGCACGTGCGGTGCCAGGGCGGCGGGCAGCGCCCAAGTGGCTAACCCGCATCCGGCCCGCAGCGCGGCCTTGGACGCGAGCAGCCCCGCGCCGCTCATCTCCGCGCTGCCTGCGGCCAGCAGCACGTGCCCATAAGTGCCTTTGTGACCGTCCGGATCACGCCGGCGTGAAGGCTGTACCCCAAGCTCACGGATCAGCACCTCTTCCGTAAGCAAGAAGCTGCCTGGCCTCCCTGTCTTGGCCAGACTAACAGGGATACCGATGTCCCTCACGATGACATCGCCTGCTGCCCTCGCCCCCGGATACTGGGTAAGTCCGGCCTTTAAGAAGGCCAGACACACGGTGATCCGGGCCTGGATACAGGGCTCGTAGGTCTCGCCCGTATCGGCATTCACCCCGCTCGGAAGATCGGCCGATACGATCGGCAGCCCACTCGCATTTACCTGTTCAATGGCTGCCGCATAGTTCCCCCTGGGAGCTCCTGACGTACCGGTCCCGAGCAGCGCATCTATGGCGCCTGTATATTCTCCATAGTTCAGCTGCTGCTCTCCAAACACGATTAACGGAATATTTAACGCGGCAGCAATCTGCGCTTGCCCTGCTGCTGCCCCTGTCAGTTGTTCGTGCGGAGTTACATAGAGCAAGGTGACAGACATCCCCGCGTTCATTAAGTGCCGTGCGGCAACCAGTCCGTCACCGCCATTGTTGCCCTTGCCGATTAGAATAAGCCAGTGCTCCTGCTCAAGTATCCGCCTAACTTCGGTAGGGCTATTCTGGACGGCTCTTCGCCCTATTCCCAGCAGGGCTTCCTCTATAAGGCCTTCCGCCTCATCCGGCACTTGCTGTTCCGCACGGAGCACACACCACCTTACCACTTCCTCCGCGATCGCAACTCCGGCATTTTCCATCAGGACGACAGCCGGAATTCCAATCTCCTGTATTGCCCGGTTATCCAGTTCCCTCATCTGCCTGGCATCCACAAGCCGCATATCCGTAGGCCTCCTTGCTGTCTCCAAGTGATAGATTACTGATTACTGATTACTGATTACTGATTACTGATTACTGATTACTGATTACTGATTATTACTACTTATTTACAAATCTTATTGAACTATTCTTATTGAACTATTCTTATTGAACTATTCTTATTAATCAATTCTTCCCCTACTCCACATTACCCAATTGTAGCTGAATACTTCTTAGAACCTGAGCATTCACAGCAGGGAGGCCTTCCGTCTTTTTGTACATCATCTGCACTGCTCCCTGTACCCACGATGAGTGGTCCAGGGCATGCATGGATGTCTGATCGGCTATAATCAATTCGCCGCACTAATCAACTCCCGCCCGACTGCAAGGGCCACCGGTACAAGCGTACCTTACTTCCATTTCGCCCTTCAAGGCTCTACCCGATAAGTATAACAAAGCAAGAAGCAAGCAGGCCTCAGTCTGAGGCCAGGAGCACAAAGCAAAGAGCAGGAAGCCAAAGCCCCTGCCCTTGTCTGTCATTCTATTGCCCGAGATTATATGAGGGACTCCCTAACACAGGTTCGAGCCTAACCGTAAGAGTTCTCCCGTTCCTGCCGCTTGGTTCAATCCTCAATGATCATGCAGTGAGTTCCCAATGTGCTGAGCTTCAGGAAATTAATAAGCGACGGTGAATCGTCCTCGTACAAAATGTCCCTCGTCCACTTCATCAAGCAGGGCTACCGCGTAATCTTCTACCGATATCCGGCTGTTATCCAGCTCATCGGTTACGAGCTGATTCGTTCCAATTCGGAAGTTCCCGGTGCGCTCACCCGGTTCAATCACGGCTGCCGGGCTAAAATAGGTCCAGTCGATGTCGGAGCCCCGAAAGATCTCGTAAGCTTCCGCATGGGCCCGTGCAAGCGGGCGCCACTCTTCTGGAAATGCCGGCGTATCCATAAGGGCTACCCCGGGAGCCACCTCAAGACTGCCGGCACCGCCAACGACAATCAGGCGTCCTGCTCCCCCGCGCTTCACACCTTCAACGAGTGTCCGCGCGACTTCGGACAGCTCATCCTCCTGGCCAAATTTAGGGCCGAAGGCGCTGATCACGACATCCTTACCAGCGGCCGCCT
Organism: Paenibacillus sp. SN-8-1; assembly: GCF_050995535.1. NCBI lineage: Bacteria > Bacillati > Bacillota > Bacilli > Caryophanales > Paenibacillaceae > Paenibacillus > Paenibacillus sp. SN-8-1. The sequence continues at coordinate 537,945 of NZ_CP194782.1, read as the reverse complement.
CGGCCACGGAATCCGGGATAAGAATATCCCCTGTCTTCACTTGAAGCTTTTCATGCTGATCCAAGCCCTCAAGCTTGGAGATATCTCTGAGCACGGCAGTTACCTCGTGGCCCCTGCGCAGCGCCTCCTCCAGAATGCTTTTACCGATCGTACCTGTAGCTCCATACAGCGCAATTTTCATAATATGTATCGCTCCTTCTCTATTTAAATGGAATGGTAATGTAAATAACCCAACTTATATATATAATTATCCCAACCGATAAATCCAAAACGCATTCGAGTGGATTTTATAGCCATGTGGAATGCACTTTGCTCTCATGGAAATGCCGGCTCAGCTCAACTAACCCGCCTTACCCAGCATAAAGCTGATGATAAGAATGATAAAGACTGTGGCCGTGATGGCAACGAACCGGTAGTCCTTCTCCTGCCAAAATACAAATAAAGAGACAAACACCCGGAGAACCGGTGTCAAAATCAGAATCAGCAGCCCTGTCTCAATGACCGCTACCGATTTCATAGCCAGAAGCCCTTCCCAGATGGCCCGAAATCCGAGTGGATACGTCTCATCCGGATATCCGCTGACGCCGGTGACCAGGAATTGCACCAGTCCGATAATAATGACCGCGGCTGCCGCGATTACTCCGATCCGCAGCATTTTGCTAATGGCCAGCTCTACATCCGCAATTCGGCTGGGCACATCTCCTTTTGATTTCGTCTGATTCGCCATATTAACCCCTCCATCCCTGGTACAGCATTTGTCCGGCAACGTAGATCATGACCGGGATGAACAGCTTGCGGATCGTCTTGCTCTTCATCCGCTGCATCAAGCGTGAGCCGATTGTGGCTCCAATGAGCACACCGAGTGCAACCGGGGCTGAGATGACCGGATTAATATCCCCCCGCAACAGATAGATCCCGGCGCTGGCCGCCGCGGTGACTCCCATCATGAAATTGCTTGTCGCCGTTGAAACTTTAAGCGGCATCTTCATGAACACATCCATAGCCATAACTTTAAAGCTTCCACTCCCGATTCCGAGTAGTCCCGAGATCACCCCGGCCCCGTACATGACGCTGAACCCCTGAGGTACTTTGTCTACGTTGTAAGCCACCGTCTTTTTGATGGCCTTGTCGTAATACTCCCCCTGCAGTCCAAGCTTCTCGGCTACAGGATGAAGCGGCACGCCGCTCGGGATTTCCTGTTTGCCTTTCTTAATCATGGCATAAGCCGAATACAAGAGAAGCACGGCGAAGATGACATATAAGAATTTAGGAGCTATGATGGCCCCAAGAAAGGCTCCGGTTATAGCTCCCACTGTCGTGGCGATCTCCAGAAACATACCTACCCGAAGATTGGTGATGCGATCCCTGATATAAGCGACCGCCGAGCCGCTGGAGGTGGCAATAACGGAGATGATACTGGCTCCAATCGCATGGTTGATATCCACCCCGAACAGCAAGGTTAAGGCAGGTGTAACTACAATCCCGCCCCCAAGACCCAGGACAGAACCGACTACCCCTGCCAGAATAGCAATGAAAAAGATTTCGATGACTGTATTCGTCAAGTCTGCAGCTCCTTTATATGTATAATGTCCCTACGGACCTTGCTAAGGCACAAGCCGGTCAGATTGGATTCTCATATACATGCCTTGGCCTTCGGGCTGTGTGTAATCAAATCCGAACTTCCGGTACAGCTTGTCAGCCGGACCGTCCGCGATCAGGCTGACGAAGGTTTTATCCGGTGCCTCACGCTTCAGGTAATCAACAATCCGCCCAAAGATCATTTTGCCGATCCCCTGCCTCTGAAGGTCCGGCCTGACTGCCATATCGACCACCTGCATATGACAGCCGCCGTCCCCGATCACTCTTCCCATCCCAATCAGCTCGCCCTGTAAGTAGACCGTAACAGCATAATAAGAATTCCGGAGTGCGATCTCAGCACCTGCTTCGCTTCTTGGGTTCATTCCTGCCTGGGAACGCAGCGCAAGATATTCAGCAACCTTGGGCGGTTGTTCGTATACTTCGAGCTGTCCTAAATCCATGGTTTTACTCATCCCCTTAATTTAATTCACCTCATCTTTTGGAAGCACGAAAGATTCACTGCGATGCTCCAGCACATATATCCCCTCATCTTGGGTCCATTCGGCATAGGCCACTTCGCTAAGCTTATCAAACCCGCACTTACGCAGCTCGGCTGTAAGCCAGGACTCATCCTTACCGAGCAGCTTCAGACTCTCGTAATCCGGCTTCCCATCCTCAACCAGACTGTAAGAGAAGTAGGCCTCCTGCTTTGGCAGGTTCAGATCCTCGCGGGTCACCGGCTCATATTCAGACTTCTTCATAATGCTGAGAGTGCCGTTAGCTTCAAAGATCGCATAGGCCACTTCCCGCATAAAGAACACATCATGCTGACGCAGCAGCATTCGCAGCTGATCAAAATCCAGGCTGTTCTTGCGCAGCTCCTTCAGGTCCACTTCCCCATGACGAATCAGAATAGAAGCTTTCCCATCCAGGAAGCCTCGCGTCCGTTTGAAATATTGGGTGACCTTCTCGAAGACAAACGACAGGACCGCCCAGAGCAGCAGGGCATACAGTAAATGAGAGAACTTTACATCCTCCTGATAGACGGTATTCCCTACAAGCTCGCTTAACATAAGGGAAGAGATGAAGTCGAACGGAGTGAGCTGGGAGATCTCCTTCTTGCCCAGCAGCCGTGTCATCGCCCAAAGACCGACAAAACCGATCAGCAGCTTAAAAGTAATTTGTTCAAAGCCCACAGTTCTAACCTCCATTATAACTGATTTATAAGAGCAAGGTATCCGGCTCAGCCGGCACTTGCTATATATATACCCACTGGAGATCAAAGGACCGCTTGTATTATATCCCGCTCCTGTGCAATAGTGGAGGTAGAGAAAGCTATACGGACTAACAAGGATGGCTTCTACCTATTGATCGAAGGAGTGATATCCCGGTGTCTCTTACGCAAGTCTGGTCATGGCTGATCCAGCATCCCGCGGGGCCTTATCTGGCTGCCGTGACCGCCCTTACTTTCATAGCTCTCTATGCCGCGGCGCGGAGCAGCGCCTGGCGGGTAGAGCAGGCCCGGCTGGAGCGGCTTCGCCACAGCCTCGAGCTCTACAGCGCCGCAGCCGGCCCGCTGCAGCGTACACTAGAGCAGCGCGGCGCGGACACCGATGCGTCAGCGCTGCTCATGGACCGGCTGCAGGCGTGCAAAGCCGCGCCTTACCTGACCGCCGATCTGCAGGGCCAGATCGGCGCTTATCTGGCAGACGGGGACGAAGCCCGTCTACCGCTGCTCCATAGAGCCTTGGACCGCGAAGCTGTCCGGCTCATGGAAGAGCGGGCGAAGCTGCTCTCAAGAGCTGAGCAGCCCGGCTGGGGCCTCTCGCTGTGGCTGCAGCTTCGAGCCCTGCTGCCGTTCGCCTTCGCGGCAGCCGCGGTCCTGCTGACCGCCTGGCTGCTGCAGGCTCTCGGAGACGCAGCCGCTGCCGGCGGCAGCGATGCCGCTTGGACCCGCGCGGCGATCTGGGCGCGCTTCGCCTCCATCCTGCTCTCGCTGCTGCTGCTCTACCCGGTGCTGCTTGAGAACCGCCGCCCCGGGGGCAGCATCGTACTGCTGCGCCTGCTCTCCATCTTCATCGCCCTGCTGGCGCTGATTCATCTCGCAGGCCTGGAGACCTCGCTGTACGTGCTTGCCGTCCAGCTCCTGCTGTTCGTACTGGGCTTCAGCCTCACCGGCACGAAGCCCCGCAAGGCTCGTCCATTCGCCGGCCATTATGATGACGCGGCCATACAGACGCTGCATCTGGATACTCCCGGTGGGGCTGCGGACAATGAGGCTCGCCCCTTGAACGAATCCGAAGCCTCAAGTCCGGCAGACACAGAGGCCGCGAGCAAGAATTAAATGAGACGGTCTCGGCCCGTTCTTACGAACAAAGCCCCGTACTCCGGATTCCCTGACTTGAAGTTCAGGGGCCCGGAGTACGGGGCTTTTGTATACCTTTTTCATATCTCGCAGAGTGATACTCCGCTTATTTTATCTAAAGCTATCTACCGCGACCCGACTCACGTAAAGCTCTGGGCGAATGCTTGGAGCCTGTTGACACCCTGGCTCCACCGGAGGCACCTGACTCATACCGCTTGCGTTCCGTGCGTTCCATCTGTACAATCTGTCCCTCATGAACCACAATATTCAGAGAACCAAACTCCATGTCGCTTAGTAATCCCGCAATCCGATCCAACCACTCGCCGTCAACTTTTAATGGTTTGGCCATAGTCCGCGCCTCCTTCTTCCCGATGGACTTTTACTGCGATTAGTTATTCAGTCTATTCCGACCAATTAACTTTGTTTAATGTTACCATAGGATGGAAATTGCCGTCAATGCGCATTTTTGCGTGTAAACCAGCCTTTTAACACCAGTGTCACCAAAGCGAGTATAAGCAGCAGAGAAGCTACAGCGAACGATGCCGAGAACTGGTACTCATTATAGAGAATTTCAACATGCAATGGCAGCGTGTTCGTCTCCCCGCGGATATGTCCGGATACGACAGACACGGCACCGAACTCACCCATGGCTCTCGCATTACACAGAATAACGCCATAGAGCAAGCCCCATTTGATATTCGGCAGCGTAATTTTCCAGAATACCGTCCACCCTTTAGCCCCAAGTGTAACAGCAGCTTCTTCTTCCTGCTGTCCCTGATCCTCCATGAGCGGAATTAGCTCCCTGGCGACAAACGGGAAGGTGATGAACAAGGTAGCCAGTATAATCCCAGGCAGGGCAAAAACAACCTGTATATCATGGCTGTCCAGCCATCCGCCTAACCATCCATGTTCACCATACACGAGTACATAGATCAAACCGCCAATAACCGGAGATACCGCAAAGGGCAGATCAATCAGGGTGATCAGGAACTGCTTGCCGCGGAAGCGGAACTTGGTAATTGCCCAGGCTGCGGCCACTCCAAAAATCGTATTTAAAGGTACCGTGATCACGGCAACCAGCAGGGTCAGCTTCAGCGCGGACAGCGCATCAGGGTCCACAATAGCCGCTAGATATACGTCCCAGCCCTGCTTCAGTGCTTCTGTTATCACAACAATGAGGGGAAGAACGATCAGCCACAACAGCACTAGCGACGCCAGGCCAATAAGTGTCCACTTCACCCAGCCTGTCTCCTTTAATGATCTGGTTCTTACGTTCACTGAACTCCCGGGAGTCATAGGTACAGAACCGGCCATATTTATCTCCTCCTTCTTCAATCATGTTCATCTGAGCTGCCCCTTACAACCTTGCAAGGTCCGCCTCTCATACTGGAATTTACGGCCCTTAACGGGCTGTTTTACGTAGTCTGTGCTGAAGAGTATTAATAACAAGCATCAGCAGGAACGAAATCATCAGCAGAAGGAGGGCCACCGCGGTGGCACCCGCATAGTCGAACTGTTCCAGCTTCGACATAATGAGCAGCGGGGCAATCTCCGTCTTCATCGGCATGTTGCCCGAAATAAAGACCACTGAACCGTATTCCCCAATCCCCCGCGAGAAGGCCAGGGCGAACCCGGTCAGTAGAGCCGGATAGAGCTGGGGAAGAACCACGACCAAGAACGTTCTGACTCTACCCGAGCCCAGCGTAGCTGCCGCTTCCTCTACCTCTGATTCCAGTTCCTGAAGAACAGGTTGAACTGTTCTCACCACAAATGGAATTCCAATGAACATAAGCGCCAGCGTAATTCCAATCGGCGTATAGGCCACCTGGATACCCAGCGGCTCCAGCAGGGAGCCGATCCAGCCCTTATCGGAGTAGATCGCGGTAAGCGATACCCCGGCAACGGCCGTTGGAAGCGCAAAAGGAAGATCTATCATGGCATCAAATATGCTTTTACCGGGAAAATCGTATCTTACAAGAACCCACGCAAGAAGCAGGCCAAGCACCGCATCGATCAGACCTGCAGCCGCAGCTGTCAGGAAGCTGACTTTAAAGGATGCCAGAACCCTCGCATCCGTTGCAATATCCCAGAACTTCCCCCAGGTTAGTCCTGTAGAGTTCAGCAGAAGTGCTGAAAGTGGAATCAAAACCACTAAACTGAGATAGAGCACACTATAGCCCATAGTCAGCCCGAAGCCGGGAAGCACTCCCCGCTTGGTAGCTATTGTCTTCATGATTACTTCTCCCCTCCGTCTGTCCGGTCGGTATTATTTGCCGGGTACGTAGATTTGGTCAAATACGCCCCCATCGCTGAAATGCTCGGCTTGAGCTTTGGCCCATCCGCCAAACTCATCAATCGTGAACAGCTTAAGATCCTTGAAGGTGTCCTTATACTTCTCCTTCACACTGTCCAACGTCGGACGGTAGAAATTTTCGGCTGCGATCTTCTGGCCTTCTTCAGAGTACAGGTACTTCAAGTAAGCCTCTGCCACTTCACGTGTACCCTTCTTGTCTACATTTTTATCAACTACAGCTACAGGCGGCTCTGCCAGAATACTTTCGGATGGATATACAATATCCAGTTTGCCAGGACCTAGCTCCTTCATGGACAGCAGGGCTTCGTTCTCCCAAGCAATGAGTACGTCGCCGATCTCACGTTCCACAAAGGTTGTTGTTGCACCACGAGCTCCCGTATCCAGGACAGGTACATGCTGATACAGCTTCTGAACAAATTCCTTCGCTTTGTTCTGATCATTATTGTTATGATGGAGGGCATAACCCCAAGCGGCCAGATAGTTCCAGCGCGCTCCACCAGAAGTCTTAGGATTCGGTGTAATGACTTTGATATCCCCTTTAATCAGGTCATCCCAGTCCTTGATTCCTTTCGGATTGCCTTTGCGCACCAGAAAGACAATAGTTGACGTATAAGGCGAGCTGTTCTTTTCAAACTTGCTCTGCCAACCTTTATTAATGAGACCTTTCTTCTCAATAGCATCAATGTCGTAACCCAGCGCCAAGGTGACTACGTCGGCTTTCAAACCATCGATAACCGCCCGTCCCTGCTTGCCTGAGCCCCCATGAGATTGCTTGATCGTAACCTTCTGGCCTTTCTCTTTCTCCCAGTAGGCGGAGAATGCCTTGTTGTAATTTTCATAGAGTTCACGGGTTGGATCATAGGATACATTCAGCAGCTCCACGCTATTATCGCTTTTCCCTGAGCTTGATCCGCATGCGGCCGTCACCATAGACATAGCCAACACCAGACTGACAACAATCCCCTTTTTCAAACCTCTCCTCATTCCTATCACTCCCCTTTAATTGAATTCTTATCTCTGAAAATGATCCCGTTCATGCGTCATCTGCTCATTCATAGAAGTTTCTGTGAACGACAAAGAAACGCTGTAGTGCCCCGTGTCAAACCGAGCGGCTGCTCGTGCCTGCCAAGTCCTCTAGAGCGTTTCTCCATCTTTAACTACCTGGAAGCTAAATTTAAAATTAATCCTACCTGTTTAGTAAGTTATGTTTGTTATTTTAATTGTATGCCGCGTATATTGTCAAACCTTTTTTGCGTCACTTCGCTAAAATATTTCACCGTCCAAACACACAGCAAAAAACCAGAGCAGGGAAAACCCTGCTCTGGTTTTTTGCGTGCGAATTTATAGTTATAATTTCATCTGTCTAACGCGGGCTCGAACTACAGAATCTGAAACACGCGGTCTACTTGCCCGCCTAGCAAAGTTCAAGATCTTTCGCTATCATGGACCCACCGAGCAAGCGTCAGTGTAGACAATTACAGGAGCGCCAAGCGAAAATCAGACAGCTCTACTATCGGGTAGAAGTCCGATTAGCTTTGAGCTGGCCTGGCCAGCGCGATGCAGACTGGCTTGCTAAGGCTTAGCTCATGCCCGGTCTCCCGCGGGATGCCTGTCTCGGCATCGAGACGAAAGCTGACCAGGTTATCGCTGTATTGATGGGCCGCCAGCAGATAGCCGCCGGGAACAATCAGGAAATGGCGCGGTCCTTCGCCACCGCTGGATACCCAATGAGGATCAGATAGCTTACCGCTCTCTTGGTCAATACAGTAACGCACAATGCTGTCATGACCGCGGTTCGAGCCATACAGGAAGCGTCCACATGGGGACACAGCCACTTCCGCACTGGTGGTCTCTGCCGTGAAGTCTTCCGGGATCGTTGATATATGCTGGAGAATCCCCAAGTCCCCCCGGGGCTCATCCATAGAATAAGCGGTCACCGTATTGTTCAGCTCATTAATTCCGTAAGCCCACTGACCTGAAGGATGAATTTTGAAGTGTCTTGGACCTGAGCCTGGCGGCAATTTGATCTCCTTATGTGTCACAAGCTTGCCGTCCTCGATACGGTAGATAACGATCTGATCCATGCCCAGGTCCGATACGTAAGCGAACTTCCCGTTGCGGTCCGGCACAATGGAGTGCGTGTGGGCGGCTTCCTGTCGGTCTTCACGCTGTCCCTTGCCCACATGCTTGACCCGGGAGGCTAGCTCCTTAATCGCCCCGTTCTCATCCAGGTTATAGCTGCTTACCTCTGCGCTCATATAGTTAACAACGAATAACTGCCCTTCCGGCCCTGAAGTATAAGATATGTAGCAGGGCGCAAATCCGCCTGTGGACTCACGGCTCAGTTCCCGTAGGCTTCCATCTTCCTGGTTAATTTCATACGCGGCAACTTGTCCATCCTCCAGCTCAGCAACGGAATACAGCCTCGTTCCCTCTTCGTTAACAATAACAAAAGAGGGATTCTCGATCCCGGAGGTGCTTTGAAGTAAACGAAGCTCCCCAGTCTCCTTATTTAAGGCAGCAAGATGAATTCCACTCTCCTCAGCCGAAGCATAACTGCCCACATATAACAAAGTTTCGTTGTCCTGGTTTCTGTTCGTCATATTCCACAGGTCTCCTTTTGTTCATATATAATTAGACTTCTATATTCATACTTCGTTCCCTACTAGTTCACTCTACATGATATAGGAAGGTGTCCAATTCTATATACCCGAATAGAGCAGCGTCATCTCGGTATTCCTTTCTTTTATTCAACCCTGAAGCGTTATTGTGATATAATAAAAAACAGAATTGTTCATCTATTGAAAGGGGCCTGAATTTATGCAGCTCAGTCCTACGTATCTACAAATCGCCGCCACAGCGGGCACTTTGATTATGGCCCTGCTAACTATATTCATTCGTCTCAAAGCGAGCAAAAAGCCCATAACGATCAAGAAGATTATTATGCCCCCGGTGGGTATGACGACCGGGTTCTTCATGTTCATCGTGCCTGCCGTTCGGATTCCCTGGTTATGGGGAATTGCCGCTTTTGCTGTCGGATGGTTGTTATTCTCTTACCCGCTGATCCGCAGTACCAAGTTCGAAGTCACCGAGGGTCAGGTATTCGCACAGCGTTCCCGCAGCTTTATTGTAGTTCTGCTCGGACTGCTCGCCGTTCGGATGCTGCTTCATGAATTTATCGAACAATATGTCTCCGTACCGCAGACAGGCGCCCTGTTCTTCCTGCTGGCTTACGGAATGATCCTCCGTTGGCGGTTATTCATGTGGAAGCATTACCAGACTATTCTTAAGACACAATCTCCAGTAAATCATTGAGACACGAGGCTATCCTTAATGGGTAGCCTTTTTTAGTTTTTCCACCTTTAGAATTAGCAACATTAATCCCACTTGACAAGTAGGTTTTCCACTCGCATAATCGTTATAAATTTATTATAAGAAGGAGCATGGTACGTATGACGCAACGGAAGGTTGATCATGTCGGAGTAGTGGTTCGGGATATTGAGGCATCGATCCATTTTTATACCGAGGTTCTCGGACTTGAGCTAAAGGGGACCCTTCTTCATTCCAACGGGATCTTTAAGCTGGCTTTCCTTGGGTTTGGAGGCAGCGATGAAACGGAGATTGAGCTGATTCAAGGCTACAGCGATAAGCTGCCTTCCGAAGCGACCGTGCATCACTTCGCTATTACCGTTCCGGATATTGAAGAGGAGTTTAAGCGTATTAAATCGTTCGATCATGTACAATTCATTGATTCAGAAATTACCACACTGCCTAACGGTTACCGTTATTTCTTCATCTATGGCCCGGAGAAGGAATGGATTGAGCTGTTCCAGCGCTAAGCTTAAGATCTATCTATGCAATGAACAAGGCTGGCTTGTATCCCAACATAAAAGGCCACCGTATGAAGATACGGCGGCCTTAGTTGGTATCAGATTTACTGATCGATCTGAACACCCTTCTTGAGGGACTTCATATCGGCGTTGTTATTAACGAGCAAGGGAAGCATCTTTGAACTCTTCTCCATCTCAGAAGAACATAGAGGGCAAGCAGGAGTGTAGTCAAACGCAAAATTATCCCTCATCCATCCGTTACAACTGTCATTGGTGCACGACCAAATCGGTGTGATCTCCTCAGGAATTTCTTCTAACGTTTTTTTTCGATAATTCATGATTATCCTCCTTCTGTTCCTACCTCTAAAAGAAAAAACTGCCCCTAACGCACACGTTAAGGGCAGTATGGTTTGCGTTACAGTTTTACAACGTTTTCAGCTTGCGGTCCGCGGTTGCCTTGAACAACGTTGAATTGTACGCGCTGTCCTTCGTCAAGAGTTTTGAAACCTTCGCCAGTGATTGCGCTGAAATGCACGAATACATCGTTGCCGCCTTCAACTTCGATGAAGCCAAAGCCTTTCTCAGCGTTAAACCATTTAACTGTTCCTGTTTCCATTTGGGGTAGCCTCCCTAAAAGTAAAAAAAATTAATATGCTCCTTTTTTCCATAAAAAAATTCACACATTGAAAAAAGTTCCAGCTTGTAAGTGACACTCTTTTCAATATGAGAATATCGCTCTGGGAGTCAATTAATTTAATTATAAACCTGTTTCCAGCAAAAAGCAAATACGAACCAACATGGTCTGGAAAAAATGGAATAAAAAAGGCGGCCATTTGGGATGCCAAATCGCCTGCCTTGATTCGCGCACAAAACCCGGTGCACTTCCCCGGGTCTGTGGATTAATACTTGAGTTATTATGCGGTCCAGACCTGACGATCGGAGCCCTTGGATACGAACTCGATTCGCGTAGGCGTCAGCTTGATCACTACATAATCAGGATCATTCGGTCCGTCCAGATACTGCTTGAAGTCATCTCTCCAGACTTTAGATTTCAGGCTCTCCTCACTGCTGACAGTCGCCTCGCCCTCGATCTCAACAATATCTCCCGTTCCTCCCTGCTCAAAACCAAGCAGAAGCGCGGCCTTGGGGTTGTTCTGAAGCTCTTCCACCTTATGCGTCTTCCGGTCGGTAGCCAGGTATACAGTTAGTCCCTCGTGGTAAATGGCCATGTAACGCACCTTGGGGCCACCGTTCTCGACGGTTCCAAAGGAACCAAACTTATTTGCCTTCAAGGCTTGCTCTATTTGCGATTCCAATTGCTGACGGTCCATGTCAATTGCTCCTTCCTGATTCAAAAAATGGCGCTCATCGTTAGTGTACCCACAGGCAAGTAAGATGAACCGTTCATTCCCCCATTTACTGGACAAGGTCATAGGGTGGGACTATAATACTTCTAGTAATAACTTCAAACACCCGGGGAGCTGGAATTCGGCCGGCTGAGAGTGCATCCCCAAGATGCTAACCCGTATACCTGATCTGGATAATGCCAGCGTAGGAACGAGAAATGTTTGGTAATTCCATTCTTTCATGCGCGCGAAGGCGTCCTGTCCAGGACGCCTTTTTTCCTTTGCATTACACCATTAATATGGAGTGAACTATAGTTCATTCCATTTAACAATCCGGGTTGAACGGTCAGGAACCAGGGTAGAATTTCAAAGAAGAAGGGGCGAATACAAATGAAGAAGAGAACATGGAGTCTGCTTCTGCTATGCTGTGTGATCGTACTTACAGCTGCAGGCTGCGGAACTTCAAAGCAAGGCAGCGGAAGCACTGCAACCGGCACCGAGTCAACTCCGACTGCCGAGAAGCCAAAGGAACTGAAGGATATCAAGGTCGTGCTCGACTGGACTCCAAATACGAATCATACCGGCCTTTTTGCTGCCAAGGAGCTTGGTTACTATAAAGATGCTGGACTGAATGTGGATATTATTCAGCCCGGAAGCGGGTCGGCCGATACGATGATAGCTTCCGGTGCAGCCCAGTTCGGTGTCAGCTATCAGGAGAGCATTACCCAAGGCCGTACACAGAACGTGCCGCTGGTATCCCTTGCGGCAGTTATCCAGCATAATACCTCAGGTTTTGCTGCGCCTGTCGACCGCAAGATCAAATCTCCAAAAGACTTTGAAGGAAAGAAATATGGCGGTTGGGGCTCTCCTGTCGAGGAAGCTGTGATGAAATCCATCATGGAGCTCCAGGGTGCTGATGTCTCCAAGGTTACCAATATCAATATTGGGGACGCCGATTATTTCACAGCCGTGAAGCGGGATGTTGACTTCGCCTGGATCTATTACGGCTGGACCGGCATTGAGGCACAGCTCCGCGGACAACCGCTTGATATGCTCTATGTCAAAGACTATTCAGACAAGCTTGATTATTACACACCGGTCATCGCTTCCAGCGAGAAGGTCATCGCCAGCGACCCGGAAATGGTCAAAGCCTTCATGAGCGCGACCTCCAAAGGTTATGAATATGCGATTGACCACCCCGAAGAAGCAGCCAAGATACTGCTCAAGGCCGCACCGGACCTGGACGAGAAGCTGGTTGTTGCCAGCCAGAAGTGGCTGAGCCCCCGGTACAAGGATGACGCGCCGCGTTGGGGAGAACAGAAAGAGTCCGTATGGAAGAACTATTCCGATTGGATGTATGAACGCAAGCTGCTGGATAAGCCGCTGGATGTAAGCAAAGCATTCACCAATGATTACCTGCCTGAAGCTAAGTAAGACGGGCAGTTAAAGATAGGCTCATCGCCTAAGCACTTATCCAGTTAAATAGGAAGGAAGATCAACCATGGCCAATACTCTGCTAAGTATACAAATCATTCCGAAGACCCCGGGCGGCGAAGACGTTATCCCTTATGTTGACCGGGCCATCGAGATCATTCAGGCTTCCGGTGTGAAGCATCAAGTGAACGCGCTTGAGACTACGATGGAAGGTGAACTGAGCGAACTCCTGGATATTGTGAAGAAGATGAATGAAGCCGTAATAGAGTTCGGAAGCCCAAGCATTATTTCGCAGATTAAAATTCTGTACACACCGGAAGGTGCGAGTATGGATAAGCTGACGGAGAAATACCGTCCATGAGATCCTGGTTCAAAATGGTATGGCCGCCCCTTGTGGCGGTCATCTTGTTTATTCTCGTCTGGCAGATCGCGACTTCCGTATTCGCTATTGATAAATGGGTGCTTCCGAGTCCTACCGATATTGGAAAGGAAGCAGCCGCTGATCCGGCAAATCTATGGGCCAAGACCCTATCCACTCTTCAGCTCACCCTACTCGGTCTCGTTATTGGCCTTGCTGTAGGACTTATCATTGCAATTGCACTTCATTTCATACCTATATTGAAATCAGCCCTGTATCCGCTGATCATTCTAAGTCAGAACATTCCCACGATTGCGCTGGCTCCTCTACTGGTAGTCTGGTTCGGCTTTGATCTGACGCCGAAGCTGATCATTATCACGCTGGTCTGCTTCTTCCCGGTTGCTGTCGCAACTCTTGACGGACTGTCCCGGACCGATCATGTGATGCTGAACTACATGAGGATGATTGGAGCCAGCAAAGGTCAAATTTTCAGAAAGCTGGAGCTTCCCTATGCGCTTCCTTCCATCCTATCTGGCGTGAAGATTGCATCAACCTACAGCGTGATGGGAGCCATTATTGCGGAATGGATGGGAAGCGGAACCGGCATCGGCCAGTATATGATGATGCAGAAGTCTTCCTTTCGGACAGACCGGATCTTTGTCGCCATTATGATTATTGTTGTCATGAGCCTGCTGCTGTTCACACTTATTGTACTGCTGGAGAAGTGGTTAATCCGCTATAAGCCTGAGCGGGAGAAGCATTGAGGAGGGAAGAACATGGACAAGACACAAGCTGTACAAGAACCCTCTATTCAGGTTCCTGCATTGGAGGTTCGGGGAATCAGCAAGAGCTATCGGGAGAAACGGCGGGAGCTGCCCGTTCTGAAGGACGTCTCTCTCTCCGTAGCCCCGGGTGAGTTCGTATCCATCGTCGGTCCTTCAGGCAGCGGCAAGAGCACCTTGTTCCATCTTATCGGCGGCCTGACCGAGCCGGATCAAGGCCAAATTCTGCTGCAAGGCCAAGATATCACCGGGAAGAAGGGGCATATCAGCTATGTTCCCCAGCAGCCGGCTTTATTTCCTTGGCGGACCATTGAAGACAATGTCATCCTTGCGATGGAAGTATTCGGTGTTCCAGTTAGGGAAGTCCGGGAGGAAGCGCGCAAATGGATGCATCGCGCAGGACTTGGCGGATTTGAGAACTCCTATCCGCATAAGCTGTCCGGCGGAATGCAGCAGCGCGCCTCCTTCCTTCGCGGGCTGCTGGGCAGGCAGGAGGTTATGTGCCTGGACGAGCCCTTCAGTGCGCTCGATGCACTGACTCGCAGTGACATGCAGCACTGGCTTTTGAATATTTGGGAAGAGAATAAGCGCTCCGTCCTGTTCATTACGCATAATATTGAGGAAGCCTTACTGCTGTCGGACACCGTATATCTGTTCTCCAGCCGTCCGGCAACGGTGCTGCACAAAGTTAAAGTTCCCTTCCCAAGGCCGCGCCGGGAGGAGATCGCCGAGGACGCCTCCTTCCTTGCCCTGAAGAGAGAACTGACACAGTACATGCGGGAAGAACAAAAGAAAATGCTTGAAGGAAGCCGGTGATCATAGTGAATAAGGTAATCGATGCTCATATTCATCTTGATTCATATGAAGAGCAGGACCGCACAAAGCTGCTGAGTGAGCTTGCAGCCAGCGGTGTAGAGTCGTTAATTGCTGTTTCAATGAACCTGGAATCCTCTCAGATGAACCAGAAGCTGGCGCTGCAATACCCCGGCATTGTTCGGCCTGCATATGGTTTTCACCCTGAGCAGGAGATACCATCTGGGAACGAAATAGGCAAGCTGATGCAGTGGATGGAGCAGCATGCCGATCAGATGGTGGCTGTGGGCGAGATTGGCCTCCCCTATTACTCCCGGCTTGAGGCGGCGGAACGCGGTGAAGAATTTGACGCGGCCCCATATCTTCATCTATTGGACAGGCTTCTCGCCCTGGCTGCCCGGCTGGGTAAGCCAGTCGTCCTGCACGCCGTCTATGAGGATGCGGATATCGTCTGCGACCTGCTGGAGAAGCACCGGATTACCCGGGCTCACTTCCACTGGTTCAAGGGTGCCCCGCACACGATTAAACGTATGGCAAGCCAGGGCTACTATATCTCGTTCACCCCGGACCTTCTCTATGAGCCGGAAATTATAGAGCTGGCACATCGTTATCCGAAGCATCTCGTGATGGCTGAGACGGATGGGCCGTGGCCTTTTGAAGGACCATTCGAGGGTCAGATGACCCACCCAGGGATGGTAAGAGAAGTCATCGCAGCTTACGGGGCGATTCATGGAATCACACCCCAGCAGGCGGAGACGATGCTGTACGCGAATACGAAACGATTTTACTATTAAATGTGAACATTAGCTGCTATGCCCTTGTCCTTTGTCTTACATCCCTGCTTATGAGAAAAAGCCCTCTAATCGAGGGCTTTTTCTCATTCATATCATTAATGCTTCATCCTATATTTTTTTCCGCTATCAATTTCATAATTGACGATAGGTGTACTTCACTAACTGTAGGGTAATCTAAACAAAAAGCTAAAATGAGAGGGGAGCATTTCTTGAAGGTACTGTCGATGATTCAGCCTTGGGCAAGTCTCTTTGTTTTCGGGGAAATCAAATATGAGACAAGATCGTGGAGAACACGTTACCGCGGACCGCTTGCAATTCACGCCAGCTTAAGAACGGACAAGGCAGCTTGCCGTGATGAACCTGTATTCTCAGTCCTTGCCAAGCATGGATATACCGAGACGAAGCTGCCGACTGGCGTAATCCTGGCAACTTGCCGTCTTGTAAATTGTTACCGGGTTACCAAGAATAGCGGGGAATCCGCAGTATTGGAGGAGGGTCAAGAGGTTAAAGGTAATGACTACCTGCTCGGTGATTACAGGGTGGATCATTTCGCTTGGGAAGTTGAGGATATGACCCTGCTCCCTGAGTTCATTCCAGCGAAGGGACAGCTTGGACTTTGGGAGCACCCCATTCTCAGCTGAGCCTGCTCTTCATTAATCGAACAGCTCACGAAGCATTTTATCCTTATTACTCAGAAATTCCTTCATAATGATGTAGTGATCCGTCTTCTCTAATGAGGTGACCTCCATTCCTTCAGCCGTCAGGTTATACATAATGGAATCCGGATAAGCCATAAGAATCGGGGAATGCGTGGAGATAATGAACTGGGAATTCCGCCCTACCAGCTCATGAATCCGCGCCAGCATGGCCATCTGCCGCAGTGGGGACAGCGCGGCCTCCGGCTCGTCCAGTATGTAGAGACCCCGCCCTCCGAACCGGTGGATGAAGGCGGCAAAGAAGGATTCCCCATGCGACTGCTCGTGCAGCGATTTCCCGCCATAGGAGTCTATAATTGGTGGAGCATCAGAGAACTCTCGGTCCAGCACACCTATATTCGTCGCTAGATTATAATAGCTCTCCGCCCGAAAGAAGAACCCGTCCCGGGGCCGGTTCCTCCCGCGAACCAGCCGGATATGCTCATGCAGCGGAGAGTGCGTCGCTCGTGTTGAGAAATTGAAGTTCTTCGTTCCTCCTTCAGGATTGAAGCCCCAGGCAACAGCCATAGCCTCCATCAAAGTAGACTTGCCCATTCCGTTCTCCCCGACGATATACGTTACCTTGGGGTGAAGCTTCAGACTGTGCAAATTCCGTACCGCGCCCAGATTGAAAGGATACTGCTGGTAAGAGGGAATCCGGCTCCTATCAAGCTCAATGCTCCTCACGTACGCATCCACCTCATAAATGCTCATCCAGAAGATCACTCCGTTCTATCTCAAATAATTAATCCCACTCGGCCAATCTCCAATTTACATTATATCCCATATGACACAAAAAAGGACCGGAGCTATTCGCTCACGATCCTATTTGTTCATATACAAGAATTCGGCTTCGCCGTTTCTCCATTCGACGTTTGGCTGTTTTGTTATACAAAAACTGAATGACATAATAAGAGATTACACCCAGCACAGCGCCGAAGATGCTCATCCCGATCAGGATATGCAGTCCGCCGTGAAGCACATCTCGGATAGCGGAGAAGTCCCCTTTGAAGATATCCATAATCGAGGCCTCATGAATCATGCCCTTATGTCGGCTTCCATGCAGCGGATAGATCCAGGAACCGAGCTTCCTTGCAAATGGCATCAACAGAATCGGAAGAAACGTCAGCTTGCCAATAACATTCCCGATAATGGCAGCTGGTACTGAACCACCGGACAGCTTAACGACAGGATAAAAAATTAAGTAGACCAGGCACGCCGACGAGATAACGATCATCTCCAGGGCGAATCCGATCGAGAAGCCGAGGGATACCTTCTTCACACCGCCCGGTGTACGCAGCAGCTTAAGGAAATTCAGTTTGAAGGCACGGTATATTTTATTGAGAAATTGCTTCTTGTTCGAGTGTTTCTTGTTCATGGCAGACTCCTTAATCTCTACAACCCTAATCCATATAGAAGGGCTTTTCTTAGGATAATAAGATTATACCATATAAGAAGCCGCACTTCCTATCGCAGCTCTATTCAATTGGAGCGGAGTTATCTCTCATCGCCAGAGTCTGGAGTCCACCATGAATAAAGCCCTCCTGCGCCTCATATACAATGTGCCCGTTTCAGACATCCGTAGATTGGAATATTTCCTTCTGTCTCATATTTATATGAGGGATTCAAGAATATTGTAAATTAAAAAGCGGCCCGGTGAGGTGCCGCTCTGTCATTCACTTTAATTCAAAGCCTCTCTTCTGCAAGAACTCCCGCATATGCAGGCGCGCTGGCTGAGTCAGCTTCTCGGCCATCAGCTCCGACCAAGGCGTGTCCTTCTGCCCTCCAGTACGTTCTCGCAGATACTCGGTCATCGTCTTGTCATAGATCTCCACTTGCGCTTCTGTCTTGTCCGTATCATATTCGTCCCAATGTAGTACCGCCGATACCGGTAATCGCGGACGAAGACCCGGCTCCTGATCCGGGTACCCCAGGCACATCCCAAACACGGGATAGACCAGATCCGGCAGCTCCAGCAGCTCGGCCACCTCGGCAATCCGGTTCCGAATTCCGCCGATGTATACAATTCCAAGACCTAGCGACTCGGCGGCCACAGCGGCATTCTGCGCGGCCAGCGCGGTATCCACCGTGGCGATAATGAAGTTCTCGGTTACATCCTCATAGGAATCCTGACCAGGACGGTGCCTTTCAGCCGAATATTTCAAGCGGTGCAGGTCCGCACACCATACCAGAAAGACTGGGCATTCCCGAATATAAGCCTGATTTCCTGCGAGCTCGGACAGGATTCCTTTTCGCTCCGTATCTGTTATGGCAACAACGCTAAAGGCTTGCACATTACTGGAGGTCGAGGCAGCCTGGCCGGCGCTGATGATCTGCTCCACCATACTCTTACCCAGCGGCTTATCTTTGAATTTCCGGATAGACCGATGCTTTTTGAGCAATGCGATTGTGTCGTTCATGCCTCTTTCACTCCTAACCCTCTAAGAATAAATTTCACCGTTTGGTCCGGGATTTGTTCCGGGTTCATCTCTTCATCTGCAATTAAGCGTTCAAAATCATATACCCGTTTGTGGGCAAGTGCTGCCCCTATGACCATAAGCAGCGTATTACTAAGCGAGTCGAACTCGAATATGCCGTCTTCTTTTCCCTTGAGCAGCAGCTCTCTTACCTTGCTCCATACGGGATATAAGAATTCCATCACAATATCCCTGCGGGGGGAATCCATCATCACTTCCTGCTGAACGATACTGCTGAGCTCTCTATCCTGAAAGGTGAAATGGATAATCTCCGAGATGAGCAGGCGAAGACCCGAAATCGGGTCGCTCAGCTGCTCGCTGTAGTCGCTCATTAACCTTCCAGGGAAGAACTTCTCGAACAAAGCGGTGTACACCTTTTCTTTTCCCCCGAAATGATAAGAAATAAGCGCCACATTGGCCCCTGCTTCCTCACAGATCTGCCTTACACTCGTGCCTTCATACCCCTGTTTGGCAAAAAGCTTCCTGGCGGACAGCAGAATACGCATCTTGATGTCGCAATCGTTATGATTCATTCCCTTAGATCCTCTCTAATAATTCTAGTCCCATTATGCGACTTTGAAACCGCATACGCAAGGCTGGCCAAGGTGAAAAAGCCTGCCTCCGGCAGGGTCAATCCCGGATGGCAGGCATCTATCACCTATATAAGACGCAGTTACTCCTTACCTACATGTCTTGTTTGACTTTGACTGCGTCTTATATAATATCTTCCTTAAGCTTACACCGCAGTTGCAACCGGATCTGTGGATAGCTCCTTGGTCTTATCTGACTTCGGCTCCCGCTTCAAGGCAACTCTTAGCAGGCTGACTCCAATGCTTATCAAGCTAATGAGCAGTAGAGCTACAGCTTTCGGTCCAATTGCGGGTCCGCCGAACTGAAGATTCATCAGACCCTCGACCGCATAAGAAGCCGGCAGGAATTCACCAATGGATTGGTAAGCATCGCTTAGCAGCTGGCGCGGCACCATGGCACCTGAGCTTACAAGCTGCAGGGACAGCATCGTTACATTGACCAGCATTCCAGCCATTCCGAACAGAAAGAGGAACATTTGCGAGAATAGCATAAAGGTCAGGACGAACAATCCAAGGAACATCCACAGGCTTATAAATCCATGCGCAGCCTGGCCGCCAAGCGCCATCACAAGGGATGAGCCCACCAGCGATACGATTACAGCGGACAGCACATTCAGTAGAATACGGGCTCCAAACAGCTGCCATTTCGAGGTACCCGGCTTCATCATCATAGCGCCCTGCTGGACGTTCATACCCATAATCATAGCTCCGACGAAGGAGGCAAGCACCAGCATCATCGGCACCATCTGATTGTTCATGCCATCGATCT
Organism: Paenibacillus sp. SN-8-1; assembly: GCF_050995535.1. NCBI lineage: Bacteria > Bacillati > Bacillota > Bacilli > Caryophanales > Paenibacillaceae > Paenibacillus > Paenibacillus sp. SN-8-1. The sequence continues at coordinate 517,800 of NZ_CP194782.1, read as the reverse complement.
TGTTCGTAAAAGTAAATTCGGAATTCACCCGCGCAGTCAGCGCAGCGGAGGTTGCTCCCGCCTGTGCGGCAGGCACTTTAAGCTGTTCGAGAACAGCCTGGGTTCCCTGAGCCGCCGCACCCGCATTCACGGAGGCGGTTATTGAATTCGCCGCACTCTGCATCGCGCTCTTGACGGTAACAGGGTTCGATTCGTTAATCGTATATTTAAGCTCAGCCTGCTTCCCGGGAGTCTTTAGGTTCTCGCTGAACTGCTGCGGCACCGTAACGATCATTTGAACTTCCCGGCTGTTCAGGCCTTCACTCGCCTCAGCCGCACTCATCGATACGACCTGGAAAGGAAGCTTCCCCTCAAGCTGCTTACTCAGGGACTCCCCAAACTTCCCATCCTCATTCACAACCGCGATCTTGAATTCCTTCACCCGGTCATTGACTCCATTGTATCCAGTCATCCATACCAGGCAGAAGATGACCTGGAACGCCAGAGCCATTACCACCCCAACAATCGTCTGCGGCTTCCTGATCAGTCCTTTAAAAGTATCCAGCATGTAACTTATCTCTCCTCTTTGTCTTTTCTCTAAGTTTTAAACAGTCATTTAAAACATTTGTTTAAAATATACTCTGGCTGAATCTTCCTGTCAACCATTACATGAAAAAAAGTGTGCGTTTGATCACAAAAAATAGAGTACAGGGGGCCTGTACTCTATTTACCGTATGCAGTTTAACTGCGAGACGATCAATAGACTGAATAGGAGCATAAAGGTTCTAAAGCCATTCATCGACGATTAGAGCCGCCTACATCCCATAGAGTAAATTAGTCTGCATCATTTCTATTTCTGTTTATCCAACCATACACAATAAAAATAACTGCAATAATATAAAATATTGCTGTTAAGTAATCAGATGGACCATCGGTTTTTGAGATATGCGCAAGGTCTTTACTTATTTGACTTAGGAAATACGTGATAACAATAATCAAAGTTCCCGCAGTAAGACACAGCATTCTTTTCACGTCTAGGTCCCCCTTTAAAGTGCTGCTCAGTAACTGTCATTTTAAATTTAAGATGAGATCATAAGCTGAACCAACATGTAGATCGCAACGACCCAGATGACGATGGCAGAAATTTTGTTTATCAGATTAAGAATTCCTCCGGCCCGGTCCAGACTGCCCACCCATCTTCCAGCAGTAGCGAGCGACATGAACCAGAGCCAGGACACGGCCATGGTTGCCACGGTAAATCCCCATCTATCATTTCCTTCATAACGTAAAGCACTTGTTCCGATCACGCCTACAGTATCCATAATCGCATGGGGGTTAAGCAGTGACACCGAAATGGCGAACAGAATCTGCTTGCGTGCAGGCAGCCTCACTTTATCAGACGAGGCTGGCCTCGGGGCACTTGTCCAGATGGACCAGCCCATATAGAGCAGGAACAGGACTCCAGCAGCGAACAGGATCATCTTCAGCCAACCCATAGACAATAGCAGCAGAGATACTCCATACACCGCCATCAAAATTAACAGTGAATCACACAAGGAGGCTGCCACAACCACCGGAAGGGCTCCTGTCCATCTGGATGCGCTGGCGCCCTGATTAAATACAAATACATTCTGTACCCCCAGCGGCAAAATAAGCCCTAGAGCTAAGATCAACCCATGCATAACAGCTTCTAACATATTAGCGACCTCCAAATTCCACAAATCCTTTTCAAGCTGCCCTGCAGGCTTCTTGGTAGGACTAACCGTAACTGCCCATCTAAATAAACGCCTTTCGTACAAGACTGTGCTTCTGTCTATATTTAGTGTACCTTCCATTTCACCATTTTGGCTCCATCCATTTGGATGGTTAATAACCCAACCAAGTTGTATACTTGGTTATATAATCAAGGGTTAAAACACTACCTACTATCTTGTACAAGGAAAGAAGGAACAACAACTTATGCAGCAAGGCTCGTGGAAGCCGAACCGGCAGTCCGATCTGCCGCTCCATCTTCAGATCGAACAGCATATCAAGGAGCGAATCGCGAGCAGCGAGTGGCCGGTTGGCACCCGGCTGCCGTCCCAGCGCAGCCTGGCAGCCTCCTTCGGCGTCAACCGCAGCACCGTGGTCACGGCGCTGGATGAGCTGACTGCCGCCGGGCTGCTTGAAGGCAACCGTGGCGGCGGCACGCGGGTGGTAAGCGGGACGTGGGGCATTCTCGCGGCATCGAAGCCGCCGGACTGGAATGCCTACGTCAGCGCCAGCATCCACCGCCCGAACCTGCCGGCGGTGCAGGAGATCAACCGGGCCGAATTCCAGCCCGGTATCATTCGCCTCGGCACCGGCGAGCTATCGCCGGAGCTGCTGCCGCAGGCCGGAATGCAGCGCCTGCTGCGGACAATGGCGCAGCACCGTGCGCCGGACCTCGGCTACGGCGAGCCCGGCGGCGACCCGCGCCTGCGGGAGCTGATCGCAGAGCGTCTACGCGCGCTCGGCATCACGGCTTCGCCCCGGTCGATCCTTATCGTCTCCGGGGCACTACAGGCGCTTCAGCTTGTATCCCTCGGGCTGATGCAGCCGGGCTCTTCCGTGCTTCTGGAGCGGCCTTCCTATCTGTATTCTGTCCCCGTCTTTCAGTCCGCGGGCATGAAACTCCGGGGCATTCCCATGGATGCTGAAGGAATCCGGGACCAAATGATCACGTCCTATGCCCGCCAGTCCAGTGGTGCGCTGCTCTACACGATCCCTTCCTTCCATAATCCAACTGGCATCCTTATGAGCGAGGAACGGCGGAACCGGCTGCTGGATGCTTGTTCGGAAGTCAGCCTGCCGGTGCTGGAGGATGACGTATACCGGGAGCTATGGCTGGAAACACCGCCTCCGCTGCCGCTGAAATCCCTTGACAAGAAAGGGATGGTCGTCTACATGGGCAGCTTGTCCAAGGTGGTAAGTCCCGGCTTGCGTATTGGCTGGATTGCAGGGCCAGAGCCCGTAATTGACAGGCTTGCCGATCTCAAAATGCAGACGGATTACGGCTCCAGCCAGCTGTCCCAATGGGCCGCGAGGGAATGGCTCTCCAGCAGTATGCATGAAGAGCATATGGATTCGCTCAGAGACAAGCTGAGGGCCCGCCGGGATGCGGCCGCAGCTATGCTGGACAAGCACTTTCGGGACTTGGCCGAGTGGCAGCTGCCACAGGGAGGATTCTATATTTGGCTGAAGCTGCATAACGCCCCCGCTCCCCGGCTGCTATTTGAAACTGCGCTTAAGGAGGGTATCCTGCTGAATCCGGGTCATCTATATGATCCTGAAGCGGTAGATTGCCTGCGCCTGTCCTATGCCTACGCGCGGATGGATGAGCTAGAACGGGGAATTTCACGGTTAGCGGCGATAATCAGACATTTAACTACTTCCGACAAATAATCTTCAAATCCCGATCAAGTGAGATAGCAATTTTCCCGTCCTCAAATATCGTGATGTTCTGTCCAGTTGCAGACCAACCTTCAGGATTAACGTGAAAATTTCTCATTCCCTCAAGACATACAAAATGATCTTGTTGGGCTACACCGTTAATGATTCTTCTAGTTGAGTAATTTGGAGAAGCTGTATGGTGTACATGTAGTTGATTAATCTTTCGAGTTACAGCCTGTTTTTTAAGCCAGTCCCTAAACTCGGAACGTTCCAATAAGAGAAAGTGACCTTGTTGTTTCATAATTGTTCTCCTTTCAGTGGTCTTCTAGACACAACAAAAGAGCCACTCGTGATTTGCGAATGACTTTAAAAATATTTATTAAACAGCTGTTGGAAATTTAACTTTAAAGCTTGTTCCTCTAACTCAACCAACAGATACTCTTTTAAATCTAGTTCTTCCATCATTTTATTTATTAACGCATTTATACTCTTGTACTTATATATTCCCCATATAGGCAATTCTCGGAAGTCCACGACAGTAAACTTGGAAAAATACTTCTTCTTTAAATCGCATATCGAATTTTATACGCAGAAGAATAGCAAAGAATCACGGTATGTACGAATTAGTAGCATTATTTCAAGTTTTACGAATTGCAGATATTATTCCTTTTCGACTATTTTTCTATCAATTACACCTTTCACCTTACTTAGACAAAAATGGTTTGTTATAGTCCTATTGTAAGTTACTATTAAGAAAACCAATTTTTGGAGGTAATCAAATGCTAAAAATGAACAAGTTAGGGAAGAAGCTATTTGCAGGTACATTGTCTTGTGTCATACTTCTTACAGGAGCCACTAGCGCATTCGCGGACAATGCTACTACTTCCTCAACGCCTGTACAAAAAACTATTGTTATACCTTCTGTTGTCCCATCTGTTGTACCATCAAGTGATCTAATAACAAGTATCCAACCTGCGCCCAGTAACGGTAACGGACAATTTGAAACAAACGGAATCAAATCATGGATTACAAAAAAAGCTCTTCAAGGCGTGGCATCAGCACTAAGAGCAGGCGCGAGAAATGAATGGGTACAAAAAATTATTGTAGACTACCTTGATGCTGGTTCCGCAAAAGTTTTCAGGAATAATTTAAGTGGCATCGCCGATATGCTCGACGAAATAGTTGCAGCTGGAAACTTTGCGGAAAGCTACGTAAAAAGAATACTTTGGGAAGGGTTGGAGGAAATTACGGGCGAAAAGTCTGTTTCCTTTCAAATTGCCGATGCAGTAACGGCTATTATCTTCTTTTTACTCTAAAATAGGGGGATATATGTTGGAAAACGAATTACTAGCGCAACAGAAACGCATTGATGAGTTGGAAACACAAGTTGCAAGCTTAAATAGTAACTTGCAACGACTAGCGATGATTTCAAAAGTCGATGAAAAGTACCCGTATTGGCATAGGCTTGTTCAATATCAATTTTCTGAATTGCAAAGATTGGATTTAGAATTTGTACTTTCTATTATGTCGGACAGGCTTAATGGCATAAATATTGTCGTGAACTCTTCCGATGAACAGGACGATCTTCCTTTCGATGTGGACTCAGAAGATAGGATTGTTTCTTTCCAGAAGGCGTTGAAATATCCCAAGGTTCTCTTTAACAATGAACTTCCAACATTAGAAGAAGTCCAAGGCATCTACAAGCTATTAGGTATATGCGGTGAACATCGTACAACGGATATACTTAAAGCAATGTACGATCAAGGACTGTACAAAAAAATAATTAAGCAATTATTATCTATAGCTGATTAATTGAATTGTAAAGGGACGGGGAGCATACCCGTCCCTTTTACGTTTGTATTTAACGTTATCAATGCCCCTCTCATCATTCACCATTTCCAGCTGTGAACGGCAAGCTGCTTTGGTCGAAGGACCTAGATAAAAAAGTTGCGGAAGCCATCCAAATCGGTGACCAGGATATCTATGCGCTGGCGGGCAATAAGCTGGTGAAGCTGGCCGCTGCTAATTCAGGCGGATCGGACAATCCGGGAAATCCGGCATCCAGCCTCAAATTTGACTCCGAGGAGTACAGTATCAGCCGGGGAGACACCTTTGACACGGTCGTAACCTGGTATGACCAGAATGGACAAGCTGTCAATGTAAGTTCCAGCGCTACCTACAGCTCAAGCCGTCCTGATGTTCTGACCATTGACGCACAAGGCAATATTACCGCTATCAACCGGGGAACGGCTGTTATTACAGCCAAATACGGGGATAAGACCGTTTCTGCACTCGTAAATGTTTATTAAATTAACCCAAGGGACCTTGCTATGAAGTTCGCCCTGTGTCAGGAGTATCCTGACACAGGGCGAATTCAGCAAAGGTCCCTATTATTTACACGTTAAACTCATGTCCTTCCTGCCGCCGACCATAACAGGATTTGCAATCGTATGATTAGGATCTTGTCCCCATACGACACTCAAAATTAAAAGTCCAATACAGCCTCTCTATTAGGACGTTACCTTAGTGCTGTCTAAGCCCACCGAGCTCTGCAGCTTCTTTTATAGTCGAGGGTTCATTGCAGTGGCGCTTCGTCTCCTGTACACCCAAGTCCATACCGCTGCCGCTCCAATGAATCCATAGAATACCAGGTTAGAGACTCCGAGGAACACGGCTATAGGCAGGGTATACACCAGAAGGGTTCGAACAGCTGCTTCAAGCAGCAGTGCAGCCCCCCATACAGCGGTCATAATTCGGAATACCCGCCGTACCTGAGGCTTGTGCCAGCCCTCCTCATATCTCGCAGCGGTCTCGGGAGATACGAACCGCTTGGCAAGCCCATAGATCAAAGGTCTGTTCAGCAGGAGTGACAGCAGAAAGGCCGCTCCCACCGCCCCCGTTACAATGGAGCCCCGAACAAGAAGCACCCGTTCATCGCCGCCCATGAATGCCAGCAGCGCTGCAAGGACGAAGGAACCCAGCATGAGTGAGCCGAACGTATCGAGCCGCCGGTAGCGAATGAGATACACGATATTCTCGATTAAGGGAAGAAAAGCTGCCGCCGACAAAGCCGTGAAGCTTGAGAAATGGCGGATTAGTATAAGGTAGACGAGCCAGGGAAGGAGTGCATTCAGCAGCACAGTAACAATAATCTGCGGGAGCCATGCACGCCAGGGCAGAGCCGATTTCATGGATATGGATTCACCCGATTCATTAGAAATCTTTCTCCTGCCATTATACCGTCTGTACCTATGCTCGCCTACTGTCTTATTGCAGAGATTTAAAAAGAAGAGCAAACACATCCTGGGCATCTAGAGTTAATGCCCCTTCACCTGCGACTACATTCTGAACCCGCAGTCCGTAGGTAAAAATCATGAACATCCCTGCCATCTTCGCAGCATTAATCTCTGCCGGAATTGCACCGGCCTGCTGACCGGTTAGAATCCAGCGTTCCGCTGTCGTATGGGTGTATTGATATACATCACGCAGAATTGCAGCCACTTTGGGGTTATCCGCCTGACTCAGCAGGTAGGTAAAAATCGTGTTGGTTACATTCTCTTTATCCATCGTGTTCATCAGTCCTGAGGTAATAGAAAGTATCGGCGTCTTGGCATCCCGCTCTGCAGCAGAAGATACAGCTTCTTTGAACCGAAGGTTCATGGATTCAATCTTGGATTTCAGAATGAGCCCGAACAGCTCATCCTTGCCCGATACATAGTGGTAGATGGCCCCTTTAGAAAGTCCTGATCGTTCAATAATGTCTTGAAGCGTTGTCTTACGGCAGCCTTTCTCCCGGATCAACTCTTCGGAAGAAGTAAGTATAAGCTGAAAGCTCGCATTGTGCGGTGTAGATTCGTTCATGGGCACCTCCCCTAAGTTTGAAGGCGATCAGATGCTCATCATGCTCCCAGAAGAGACATTCTTTATGTTCTCACTGGTTAGCAGCGGCTGATTTCTGAAATTCGCCCGGATATTTTACGATTAGATAGCCCGCTCTGCCTAGCATGATACCTGCGAGCGAGAACAGATATGGAACATAGGCATAAGAGCCTGTGAGTTGAACCGGAATATGACACAGCTGTATAAAACCATACTTGACGATGAAGCGAACTGGGATCGACAGCAGCCAGATCCCCAGAGTTACTATGGAACCCTGCCTCATCCAGATGCCTCCTTGTTCGAACACGCGGACGAACCTTCCTTCATACAGTCCAACAGCCGCGCCCATGACGAGACTCAGGACGAGTGATGTGATCTCCCCACCGCCCAGGGACAGCTGAGTGGTGATATACCCTCCGAAGCAGATCAGGATTAGCGGGAAAGTCACCAGTCCTGCGGAAATGGGACGGGGAGTAAGCTGCCTTTTGGCCATAACAATCAAGATCAAGAGTGCCATCCAAATATAGTTCATAGGTTTATATCCTCCTTATTATATACCAACCGTCGGTCTGCTTAAAGTAACGAGCTCAGATTGGATTGTTCTGCTGCAGCTTGCTGCTTAGAAGCCAGGCCCCGAAGCGTTCTTCTATAGCTTATATACATGAACAAACGCCAAAGAAAGGTTAACAACACCAGTACAGCAATATACTCGGCAAGCATCAATTCGATATCCGGGCGGTGCTGGGCAGTCAGGATCGGGTGACTGTGAAAAATCCGGTCACGGATCGTATAACGAAGGTAAGGGAATCCGAACAAAATAATGTAGAACCATACATTGGACTTGAACTTAATTGTCCCGTCGGCCGCAGCTGTAAATCTCGTAGTCAGGATATAAGGCAGCGCAAGCAGAACGCCCATCCCCAGTGTCCATGCCAGCTGCTCCCAGGTTCCGCGCTCAATCATACGGTAGACAATCCACGGAAGCGGTGCGAACAAGAGCCAATCTCCCAGCAGGAGCTTGAGCCCTTTGCCCTGTACCGGCCTTCTGGTCTGCCGGAATTGCTTCAAGGTCATCCATATAATTAATGCCCATACTCCATAACCGATTAAATCCCATTGCTGCTGTGTCATCGTTATCATTCTCCTTTTTAATAGATAAATTGTTAAATCGCATATTATACCGACTGACGGTATGCAAACAAACTCTTAAATCAGCATCCTACTTAGCCTGAGAGGGCTGTTGTTGAAGCAGATATATGTGTTCGTGTTTGGTGTTCCACAACTTCTGAAGATTTTCAGCTGGAGTGAAAGCGCCATTTCGGCCATAAAATACGTGCGTAATTAGCACTACTGCAGCCAGCAGCATTAACTGCTGCGCCAGCTTCACCGAATCGTCCAGTGGATGAGCCAAGGTTACCAGAGTCACGCTGTAATCATTGTTGAACAGAATATCAAGCAGGAAATTGTGCATGCCGTGAAGCAGTGTGGATAGCAAGAGTGAACCGCTCTTGTAATAAACATATCCATAACCTATGCCCCCAACAAAGTGAATGATCAGTGGGATAAGCGCGATCCCTTTCGTTGGGATATGTGTCAGGCTGAAGAAGAACGCCGATACAAGGATGAGAACCAGCGGATGAAGCCGCTGAAGATTCGCATAGAAGTATCCTCTGTACAGAACTTCTTCCTGGGTAACAGCTATGATCCAGCCTACAGCACCAAGTATCATGAGTCCTATCATAGACGGTCTGGCCAGCTTGTAGAGTTGAAATTCTGCTCCAAGAGCTTGATCCCGGCCGATGATGGCTATACAAGCGATGGCAAAGATGACTGACAGCAGCAGTGTCACTCCTGCAAAGGCGCCATCCCGCCTAGTCATCCGGAATCCGAAGGCCATCGGGCTTCCACGATCAATGAACCGGTAGACAAGGAATGTACCTCCTGACAGAAGAACACCAACCAGGATATTCATCCAGGCCAGAAAGCCATAATCCGTTCTGACCCGGTCAATGACACCAAGCCAGACCAGGACACCGAGAAATGTATACATCACTGCAAAGTTAAATGCTACAGCGACCAGAAGCCTGAGCGGACTGTTCAAACGTCTGGGTCCTAAAGTGTTCATATGTAAGCCTCCTATTTTCCAATCATTTAGGTTTTCTTTAATTGACCAACCGGGTTATACGAGATCAAGCGCGTACAATGCTTCTAATCAAACCCAGAGACCGACGGTCGGTTTATGTACACTTATAATATTATACCGACCGTCGGTCTGTCAAGCGAATTTGTTCTTCTTTTTTAAAAGGTTTGACAGGATATTCACCACTAACTTGGCTCTGTGTTTCAATAATCGGTTGCTATGAGACTTCTTTCTTCTTTCTTTCATATAAGCTATGTTAAAGAATAGTGTTGATTTTTTAAAACATTAAAGGGAACCCCGTATTGGTTTGGAGTTCACTTGTTTAAAGCTCCCATAAGTTTAATAAAGATACAGGGACAGGGTTAGTAATAATCATATAAAAACTCTACAATATCATTGTTAATTTTCATCAGATGTTCTTCAGATGGGAAATGTCCCATATCATAGGTTTTAAATGCTATTAAATTCGAAATGATTTCTCTAGCAACTTTATTTATTCTACTTTCAGGAAAAAAGATATCCTTTTTCCCTGCTATGATTAAAGTGGGTGAGCTATAATGTAACAATTCTTCCTTCGTAGTTAATTTGGGCATCTCTTGTTCAAGTCTAATATATTTAAATACATCTCCAATAACTTTTTTATCAATTTCTTTCATACTATTATCTGACATAGTATCAGTAATTTTATTGAGATGTTTTTGTGATGAAGTGCCCTTATATAAGACCAAAGGAAGTAAGATATCTTTAATCATCCTAATCTTAGAACCTAATCTTATTCCTGCTGGTGATACCAATACAGAACAAGCAATTTTATCTGGCATAAATGTGGCTAATCTCAGAATAATACCTGCACCGTAGGACGGACCAACAAATGCACTACTATCTATATTAAAATAATCCATTAGTTCCTTTATCCACTGGGCAAAACTATTGTCCTTCGCTGAAATCCTACTTTCATCACTGTATCCTGGATGTCCAATTGTATCTGGTGCATAAACTCTGTATTTATCTACGAGTGGCGAAAACCAAGATAACGTCATTGGATTTATACAATTACCACCCTGAAATATAAAAATAGGTTTTCCTTCTGGTGGTCCTGCTACAAGAATATGTGTTTTACCATAATTTGTATCAACAAATATCTGCTCGACATCAAAATCAAACGACTTTAGATAATTATCATAATGTTGATTAATAAGCGTTTTCCCTTCACTTTTATAAATGGTTCCTTTCCCCAAAAGGCATCCCTCTCCTATGCTTATAGAAATAAATGTTTATAAAATTTAATGCTTAATTGGAAAATTTTAATAACCTGAGTTTATCATAGGTCATATCCGTTGAGAACAGGCAACTTTCAACAATCATCTGGCAAACCGTTGTGTCGTCATTGCGATGTCTGATTTGGTCGAAAAATTGAAACCAACTCAAATAATAGTCGAGGTATTTTGTAGCCACGCCATTAAATCGATTTAACCAGCCCTTCAAGCGACTGTGATAACTATTCACATTTTGGATATGATAACCCCCTCTAACACGTTCTTTACCATCTGATTTAAATCTATAATGCTCAAGTCCTTTTTCTTTTGCGTAAGTCATAAATAATGCCCGCACGATCGTACAAAGAATATTGATTAGAGAGAGTTTAGAACCGATAGCTTCTTCCAATCGAGTTTTTACAATCCGACCCTGACCAACAACTTTCGAATATGTCATCCAATAGAACAAAGTTACATAGTGAACTTCTAAAAGTTATGAAGACTTACGGAGGGAAAAACCTTCTATTATACATCGAACGAACTCCATCCATTTGTGTAGAAGATAAGTACGATGAAGAGGGGTATTCGTAACATCAGTTAACGTCTTCCCGCAATCTTAGTATCGGTAACGTTGGCGTTCTAAAGTACAGCTATCCATTTTCATATTATATTTACCGAAGAACTCTTTTAAACGATATTGGTCTGCCGTGCCCCCCCGCACCTTAAGAGATCGGCCTCAGATCCGTATATAACGCTCTATCAAAAATCAGCTTTTATAGCACAGTAGTCGTCCAGTCCGAATCTATCTTCCAGCGTACTATACAGTATATTCCAAAAAGGAGATGATAGATTAATGGCACAGATATTGGCATATGGCACTAACGTTCCTACTCCAATTACTGATGGAGCAGCAATTACAGTCCCATTGACCCCAGCAGGTCAAGGGATCTCCCAAGTAAGAATTGTTGTTCCTCCAGTGGCAAACAATCGAGTGGAACTGGTGGCTACCGTTGGTTACCGTGGCGACCTTGGAACAGGAAGCATCCTCTTCCGTATTTTCCGTGACGGTCATGAGATTTACTATGCACGCCAAGGCTTTGAGTCTAGTTTTGAGAAATTTTATCTCACCACCCTTCAAGCTATTGACACTGGCGTTGCGGCAGGTACCCATGACTACACCCTTTCCGTAGAGCTTCTTACTCCAGGCACTGCTGCTACTGTTATTGGACCTATCACATTCAGTGCTCTGGCTATTGAACCTTAAGCCCCGGCAATTAGAACAGCAAAAAGGAGCCCATAACCGGGCTCCTTTTTGCTGTTCTATCCTAAATATTCAAGGTGATAAGGCAACGCTGGTTCAATTAGACAACGTCGTAACCCTGCTCCTCAATCGCTTCTTTCAATGCTTCGACCGTTATTTTGCTCTCATCATACTTGACGGCCACAGTGCCGGACGCCAGATCTACTGTACCAACTGCTCCAGCTTCACTAAGGGCACCTTCCACTGCCTTAACGCAGTGCTGACAGGACATGCCCTGTACGTTCAATGTTATTTCTGCCATAACTCGCTGCCTCCCAGGGATTATTATTTCATCAATTTATTAACAGTAACCAGCAGTTCATCCATAACTTCCATCTCTCCGGCCTGAATTCGTTCAATGACACAGCTCTTCATATGTCCTTCCAGCAAGAGCTTGCCAACACTGTTCAGTGCCGATTGAATCGCGGCAATCTGATTGAGCACATCGTCACAGTACGTATCCCTCTCAATCATGCCTTTGACCCCGCGAATCTGACCTTCAATACGATTCAAGCGGGTGATCAGGTTACTCTTCGTTTTCTCGGAATGGTGGCTCTGACGGGCATGATCCCCTGTAGTACAGCAGTCGGCATTTGCCTCCTGCACTTGATTCTCTTCTGACATTGTCCCCCGCCTCCCTTATTACTTCACTATTATTCGCTATATAGGCTGATCTTAAGAATTACAAACGGCAAGAGTGTGAAATGATTCTGGAGAAGCGAAGCGTTCGCCTACAAGCTTTCTGACAGAAAGCTACATCGGAAGCATATTCTTTGTGACCGGACTTCTACCTTATATAATCAATTAAGAAGTCTGGGAATAACAGCGATTGGAGGAACGTTCCACACGGCTGCCTTACGTGTAAATCGATAGTTCAGCTTATATAGTACATTCTATACACTTTTATTATAGTATACCCCAAGGGGGTATTCAAGCATGTTCTTGATCCTATTTGTTCGGCTCCGATTGTTCCTAAATAGTAACATTTGAAGGCACGATATCAAAATTCGGAGCGCTCTAAACGGGTATACTTATAGTTAGGCTCCTCAGAGTGATCTTTTTCACAGATTGGACATAAACCTGCATGGACCGCATCATATATATAGCCCGTTGTAGTCATGTTAATCTGGCAATACTAAGATACAATCATACTGATATTTACTAGAGAAGGTGAAGATGCGTTGAATAACAAGTCAAGTCATAAATGGATTAGCGGAGCTATGATCCTCTGCATGCTCCTCCTCATGTGTCCAGGACTAGCCTCGGCACACGCCTATATCGTGAAGTCAACTCCTGCCGCCAATGAGGCCCTGGACAAGTCTCCAGAGGAGATCACGATTGTGTACAACGAACCGATTGAGAAAGTATTCCATTCCCTGACCGTAACGAACACCAGTGGGACACGCGTAGATCTTGATAATTCTCACATCGATGAGAAGAATCCGGCGAAGCTTACTGCGGGTCTCAAGAAGGATCTGCCGGATGGAATCTACACCGTCAGCTGGCGTGTGGTCTCTGCTGATGGACACCCGATTACGGGGGTTATCCCATTCATCGTTGGCAGCGGCGAATCCGCGCCTGCCTCGGAGACGGCTGCCGAGGCCAAGACGCTTCCCGATTGGGACGCAACGCTGATCCGCTGGCTGCAGTATACGGGCCTATCCCTGTATCTGGGCACACTCTTCTTCCACTTGTTCCTGCTTCCCAAGGCAGAGCGGAGAGAATCGTATAAGCTGGGCCGCAGTCAATGGATCCTGATCATCTCCTTCGTGCTTACTGCAGTGGGTGTCCTGCTAAGTCTGCCTCTGCATGCCCGGCTTGATGCTGGAGTGCCTTGGAGTGAAGCGTGGGGCAAGAATGTGCTCGGCGAGACGCTGAGATACTCTTCGTTTGGCTCAATCTGGTGGACCCAGGTGCTGCTTCTGCTGATTCTGGCAGGTCTGACCTATGCACTCATTCCTAAGTGGAGTCAAGGTGAGAAGCCCATCTTCGCGGGAATGGCCGTCGGTACGATCCTTGCCATGTTTGGGGCGAAGGCCTTTATGGGGCATGCCGCTACGGCGGAAATTGAAGGCTTGGCCATCGGCAACGACTTTGTGCATCTGACTGCCGCGTCCCTGTGGCTGGGCAGCCTGCTTGCCTTAGCTTTCTTGCTGCCGGCCTACAGCCGAGGGAAGGCTGATCCCGCGGAGCGCAAGCAGCTCTACTGGGGGACGATTCAGCGGTTCTCGCTAACTGGAGCGGTATGCGTTCTACTGTTGCTCGGGAGCGGGCTCTACGGCATCAAAATCTTCACCCCAACGCTGGGCTCGCTGTTCACCTCCATCTACGGACAGGTGCTGCTTGGCAAAATCGCCTTGTTCGTGATCATGCTCGTCTTCGCACTTACCGGCTTCCTCCGGGGAAGACGACAGAACCGGGAACTTGGCCCGGCGGTATGGATCGAATTCTCCGTGGGTATTGTGGTGCTCGTTCTGGCAGCTATTCTGTCCAACTTGCCTACTGCTCTTTCCAATCCAGGTCCCGCTCATCTTGAGGATACGACCCGGAGCGGCTACACGGTCATGATCGACATCTCACCCAATATCATGGGTAAGAATGAGTTCAAGGTCTCAGTCAAGGACCCTGAGGGCAAGCCGGTCACAGCCATTGAGCAGACCTCCCTGAAGCTGACCTCTCGAGAGATGGCGATGGGAACTCTGGAGATTAACATGCCTGGGAACACATCTCCCGTTACCAAGGAAGACTTGATTACGATGGCAGGCCGCTGGGAGATCAAGTATCACGTCCTTCTGAAATCGCTGGATTCGCTTGATGGAATTGTTGATTTTACCGTGGGTAATCCAAAATAAATGGTTGAAAACAACCTGTACAAAAGGAGCTTAAATCGAAATGAGACAAGCACTCTCCAAATTAACAGCTGTATTCTCGGCAGCCATTGCCGGCACGTTATTGTTCGCTGGCCTTGCCAGCGCGCATGTTACCGTGAAGCCCTCTACATCAAAGCCTAGTGCCTATGAGACCTATACAATCAAGATCCCCGTGGAAAAAGATATCCCGACGGTCAAAGTTGCCATCAAGGTCCCGGCAGGGGTTGACTTCAAGAATTACCAGCCTGTTCCCGGCTGGAAAGTGGAGACTGCCAAAGACAACGCTGGCAGGATCACCACGGTAACCTGGGCCGCTGAAGGAGATAACGGGATTGAACCGGGTCAGTTCCAGCAGTTCAACTTTGTAGCAAAGAACCCGGATAAGGATACCACTATCGCGTGGGATGCCTATCAATACTACAAGGATGGCAGTATTGTTGAATGGACTGGGGATGGCGGAGATTCCCCCCACTCCGTGACCACCGTCAGCGCATCTGGCGATGCTGTCCCGGCTTCGGACAGCGGCCATGATGACCATGCCGCAGCAGCTTCAGACAATCACGCCAGTGCGTCCACCGCAGATCAGGCAGCGAGCACAGAGACTGCTGCTGCGCCTGCCACGAGCACAGCTGTACAGACGAGCAGTGAGTCCTCCACGGCGCAGACCGTCTCGATTGTGCTGTCTGCTGCCGCACTGGTCGCTTCGCTGGCAGCGCTGTGGATTTCCATTCTGTTCGTACGGAGAATCATACGCTAACCCGCTGAACGCTTATAATAACAAAGAGGTTATCCCTGGCAAGTGCTGCCTTGGATAACCTCTTTGTTATTAATAAGGACCTTATCTACTATTTCTATATTGTCCTGCCGACTTATTCGTATCGCTTACCTAAGTGAGCCCGAATTGGGCGCAGAGTTGGAAGCGGACATCAGACCATCTGCTCTTTGAGCTGGCCATTCAGCCACTTCGCATTCAGCAGGGCGCGGGAATCAGTCAAGATATCGCCCGGCTTGCTGCCTTTGCCGATGATATAGCCTCCCAGCGGCAATCCTACGAAGTCGAAGGTATATTTGAGCTGCTGAATCAGCGGCAATGCCTTAATATGCGGGTCGTCCCCGCCAACGGCGACGATATAGGCTTTCTTTTGCGAGATAAGCTCCTTGAAGTTATAGTCTGTACTCCTTAAGCTCTGAGACCACCGATCAATGAACGTCTTAAGCGGACTTGAGACTCCATACCAATAGACCGGGGTTGCAAAGATCAGAATATCGTGCTCCAGAACACGCTGAATCAAGTCATCATATTCGTCCTCTACGGGCTGAAATCCCTCAGGAACATGGCGCTGATCAATAATCGTATTAATTTTCTTCTCATGTAGTACAAATTTGCTATGGCTGATCCCTTCAATCACTTGATCCGCCAGCTGCTCAGTATTTCCACCGGGACGCGTACTCCCGAGCAATACTGCAATCCTCATGGCCAATCTCCTCTCATAAAATGCTAAATGCTGCGTCCTCAAAGACATACTATGATGTTATGCGCTTTGGCACAATAACATTCTGCCTCGTTACTCCGCTAAATCTATATATACGCGCCGCTACTGGTCTTTGTGATGAACTCCTTCCCCGACCTAAGTCCAGATCAAAAACCGTCTGAGGGCCGTTTTGAATGAATTCCCCGCAAGGTAAGATATAGACATAAGTTACAGTAACGGTGCAGCGTACGACACACGAACTAACAACTAACCAATTTAGAATCAAGAAGGAGATTATTAATATGAATAAATTGTACAGATCTAGAACCGATAGCAAAATCAGCGGACTTTGCGGAGGCCTTGCGCAGTACTTTCGCGTTGATTCAACCCTTATTCGTCTAGTCACTGTTGTTGGAGCCATATTCAGTTTCGGGACCTTTGTTGCGATCTATCTGATTGCCAGCCTCCTAGTTCCGAAAGAGCCTGCAGGCGGCTTTGACTTCCATGACTCTTATCACCACACTTACTAATCCAAATTATAAGGAGAGATGAACCATGAGTATTTTCGAAAGACTTGCCAATATGACCAAAGCCGTAGCCCACGAAGCCTTGAATAAGCTGGAGAACCCGGTCCTGCTGATGAACCAGTATCTTCGTAACCTGGAGGAGGACATTCGGATTGCTGAGCGCAAGCTAACAGAGCAGCAAGGTGCATTAAAAGTTCTCGCTTGGCGCAAGGAAGAAGCTCTTCGTTCTGCGGAGCAGTCCGAACAGGCTGCATCTCAGGCCCTTTCCGGAGGAAATGAAGCTGCTGCAAGAGAAGCCCTCTCAGCCAAGCTGCAGTTCGCAGAGCAAGCTGAAGTGCATACCGCCCAGCTTCAAGAAGCTGGCGTACGCATACAAGAGCTTGAATTCCAGATTCAGAATGCCAAAGAAGAATATGAACGTCTCAAAGAGAAACGTACCGAGCTGGCCGCTCGCGCTCAGAAGGCGGAAGAAAGATCCCAGAGCATCCGCCCAAGCTTCAGCTACGGTATTGAGAGCGGATCTGCTGCCCGGGGCTTTGAGCGAATGGAAGAGAAAATTATGCAGTGGGAAGCTAATCTTGATGCCGCGGGTCGTACGTACTCTGCGCCTCCCGCTAGCATACCGAACACTGAAGTGAAGTCAGCTTATTCCACGGCTGTTGAAGAAGAACTCCAACGTTTGCAAAGCAAGAGAGCTGGCGAAAAATAAGACAAGGCCCGGAGCATCTGCTCCGGGCCTTGTTATGCTACCTTATGCTATTTGTTGCTCTTGCCTGCTTTGAATACCTCACCAATTGCACCAATACTGCCAAGCGCATCTACTGTAGAGGTCGGCAGGAATACTTTGTTCGCAGGACCTTTGGCTACCTCAGTCAAGGCTTCAAAAGAATAGTAAGCGAGTACGTTCTCATCCAGTCCAGCTCCCTGCAACAGGGCAATCCGGTTCTTCTCGGCTTCTGCCACAGCCAGAATAGCCTTCGCCTGACCCAGTGCTTCGAGCTCCTGTGCTTGCCCAAGACCTTCCGCCTCGCGGATACGCGCTTCCTTATCCCCTTCGGCCTTAAGGATCTTGCTCTGCTTATCCCCTTCAGCGCGAAGAATCATGTCCTGCTTAGCCGCTTCCGCTTCAAGCACGATTGCCCGCTTGCTGCGCTCGGCCTTCATTTGTTTGTCCATCGCTTCCTGAATATCGAGCGGAGGCTTAATATCGATAACCTCTACCCGTTCAATGCGTACGCCCCATTTCTCGGTTGCCTCATCAAGGGCGAGACGAATTTCAGTAGAAATTTTCTCCCGTCCGGACAAGGTTTCGTCGAGTTCCAGCTTACCGATGATCTGACGCATCGTAGCCGTGGAGATGTTACGCACCCCATACACATAATCCGAAATCCCGTAGGTTGCTTCTTCCGGTCCTACCACCTGATAGAAAATAATCGTGTCGATCTGGACCTGCACGTTATCTTTGGTGATAACCGTCTGCGGCGGAACGTTCGCTTGTTGAATCCGCAAGTCATGATAGATGCGAACCTGATCGATCACAGGAATCAGAATGTTCAGCCCCGGTGTGAGCAGACGGTGAAATCTCCCCAGGCGCTCAACGACACCTACCCGCTGCTGCGGTACGATTTTGACAGTTAATGCGATGAATATAACTACGACAACCAGAATAATACCAATTACAGCCCAAGTCATTAATGTGTACCCTCCCATCGTTCTACTTCAAGTATGGCATTGCCCCGCTTCACGACGATGACCCGTTCACCTACATCAATGAACTGATCGGACATCGCGGTCCACGTGTCTCCCCCGATCTTCACGATCCCATTCTTCGCTTTGTCGATCGGCTCGACAACAACCCCCTGTTTACCGATAAGCTCGGTACCGATGTCTTGGAACCCTCTGGATGCGCGAAATCTTCTGACCAGCGGTTTGGTAAATAGTGTTAGTACAAGCGCGACTGCGCAGCCGACAAGCACCTGCATCAAAATGTTATCCGGTGCAATCCAAGCCACCAGTGCCGCCGCCCCTGCTCCTATACTGAGCCACAAGAGATAAAACGTCAACGTCATCATTTCTGATACAAGCAGAATTCCGGCAACAATCAGCCAAAACACACATGTGTGCATCTGGACTATGCACCACCTTTCCGCGATATAACTATATATACGGTCCAACTGGTAAAAGGTATTCAAGTTATATTACTCTTTATGTTATATCTTTAAATTATGAAGGATCATAATAAGCCGTGAAGGTAATGCTCGTGGTCAACAAACTCTCAGGATCTTGAAACTCATACGGTTTCGCTAAAAAGGCCCCTAAATACAAAAAACAGGTCACTATTCACTTGAATTGGGGAGGATGGGGGCGTGTAACATTTGGATATAGGATTTATCGAAATATATGGATACAGATATATTCGCTGTGTATGAATCGCTAGCTCCGACACTACTCAACTGCAGATTGTTCACAATGGTTAATCTAGGCAGTTCCTCTAATTTTTGAATCCAATCGTGGACCTGTTGTTTGGTGCCTGCTACTGTCATGTTTACGCTTAGCTCCTGAACATTCTTATAGATCTGCTCCTTAAGGTTACTCTGAAGGTGAAGCTCATTAGATTCCTTAAAATTAAGACTGCCATTTTTAAGATTGGCCCCTGACTTCTCGCCTACTTCCTGCAACTGTACAATGAACTGTTCTGAGTTGTCCCATAATGGCAGAGCCGCCTGAACAACCGCCTCATCAAGCTCGACTTTACTGTCCATCTTCTGTTTGTATACTTTTTGCATTATTTTGATTTTGCTGGCGAGCTCTGCCTTCTCCGATTTGGTGGAAGCTAGCTGCTGGGTCAATGGCCAGTAGAATAGAATTACCAGCGCTAACAAAATGAGAACTGTAGCCGCAACAATCAATAGGGTAAGTGAACGTTTATTGATGCTATCCATTCGAATTATCTCCCCCCTTCCTGTTGAGCCGCCTCATCGCGGGGACTCGACTTCCATTGAATGCTGTAATTAGCCGACCAGTCTAACCCCGAATTGTTCGTAAAATTCTGAAGCCTCACATCATTTACAAAAGATGCCGCCCGTAAACTCACTAAATAATCTGAAATTCCCTTCATATCCGCCGTTTGGATGGAAACCGCTAATGTCCCCGGCTTGCTATAATCCACTTGCTTTATCGATGAACCTTCTGGTAGAAGCAACTGGAGCTCATCCCAAACCTTATAAGAATATTGCTTATTTTCCTTAATATACTCAAGTACTTTATTAGGATCAGTCACGCTATTGCTTCCATTTTCCAGCTTTACAAGCTCTTGTTCAAGTTTTGAAGATTGTATCTCCAGTTCCTTAATTGTTGCTTGATTCTCGCTAATCGCACTCTTATTCACCAGGATTAAGGTTAAAATTATACTAAGCCCTATGATCCAAGCTATCCCCACCATGAGCAAATAGGTCGGAATTCTTCTATAGCTAAACTTTGTCTGCCGCAACAGATTAATATATTTGTCTTTGTTTTCCCTAACTGCAAGACCGAAAGGAATAATATAATCCGTTGCCTCGAAATCAAACACATTCACTTGAATATCAGGCTGCTCTAACTGTAAAAGAGAAACAAACTGCTCTCGTCCTTGTACTTCACCAGACACGATAACCTCAGTTATTCTAGACCCGCCATTTTGAATACTATATTGATAGAAATTTAGTAATCTGGAAATCTCCGCATTAATATCGCTTATAATTTCGGGTGTAAGTCCCTGTTCCTTCAGTTCTTCGTGCTGATATTCATTAATAACACGCATAAATACGGGGTGATTATTATGGAACAGATAGACTTCCGTGCCTTCCTTGCCAAAATACAGCAGCAATGTGTCCTGGAACGGTATATCCTGAACATTCTGAATCGTTCTGGCAAGTGCCGTAGAAGACACTTCAGCATGCTTCACTTTAATGCCAATATCATTTAGCAGCTCGTTACATTCCACGACCCAACCAGGACGAGAAGCGTATACAAGCACTTCTGTTGAGCTGTCGGTCGATTCAACGGGAATGAAGTCATATACCGGATCAGTGAATGGCAGGTGTAATGTAGTTTCTACTTCAAGACCGACAAGCTGGGTGATTTCTTTCGGATTTCCTGTCTCTACGGAAAGTTTTCGGATAATCATATGAGATGTCGGAATAGATATCGTAGCCGTGCTGCCCTGAAGTTTCTCTTGCTTCACCCAAAACTTGAGTTGCTCGTGCAGGTCATCTGTAGCATGGAAACCTTCCCCATTAACGACCCCTTTGGGAAAAGGAAAGTGACCGCAACGTTCAACTTCCCATATATTTTTCTTCGCTACGATAACATAACGAATTCCGCCAGGATCTACCGTCAAGCCTATATGTTTATTACCTGACATCATTATCGACCACATCCCGCTAGATAATTATTGAAACGTAGAAATGAATCATCTCAGAACCATATAAATACGATATTATCGCACCAGCAAGCAGGAACGGTCCGAAAGGAATCGGTTGTTTCGGCTTGATAACCCGACTTAAGAGGAGAACGCCGCCAACGATACTTCCCATCAAGCAAGCTAGAATAAAGGTAGGGATCATCGGATACAGACCTAGAACCCATCCTAGCAAAATCATTAATTTAACATCTCCCATTCCCATACCGCCCCGGCTCAAAATAACAATGAGGAGGAGTATACCACCGCCGGCAAGGGCCCCCCACAAATGCATCCATACGGAATCAACAGGATTCAGTAACCGTAAGAGGAGGAATACTGGGGCCAATGCAACCAATATCCGATTAGGAATGAGCATATATCGTAAATCAGAAACCGAAATCACTACGGCTGCACTCACAAGCACTAGCCCGATGACCGTTTCCAGAGTGATTCCGTAAGATAAATAAACAAGTACAAACAATATTCCTGTAACAAGTTCCCCTAGTGGATATAAGGGGGAGACGTGCGAGCCGCAATGTCTGCATTTTCCTAGCGACAATACATAACTAACAACCGGAATGAGATCCCGCACTTTCAGCCTTGTCCCACACTTAGGACAACTTGAAGGCGGACGAACGATAGACTCCCCTACAGGTACCCGAAGTCCAACTACATTATAGAATGATCCAAGTATTAAGCCTAGAGCGAATAAATAGATTGATATGTATAGAGTCATGGGTTGGGTCTCTTTCATTGGTATAATTGGGGATCAGAGTGGATCTGATCCCCGCTGATTCTATTGGGACATTACTTCCGCTTTTGTATATTTCTTCGTAACTACAGTGCCTGAAGTGTCTTTTATGACAAGAAACGTATCATCTGTTGCAGTAGGCGTAAGAATAGTATTATCCGGATCCAGAGCTTTCTTTGTACTTGGTAAAGTGATGCCAGTATCCAAGTATTTGTTTGTTTGCAATACTTTGAGAGTAATAGGGTCAGTCATTGTACCATTATTCACATCCGTTGCATAAATACGTGCAGCATCATAAATTTGACGGGCTGTTGCTAGGTCTGACTTTGTTTTACTATTGTCGATAATATTCCCAATCAAAGGAATTGCAATAATTGCAATAACCGCTAAAATAACGATAACTGCCAACAGTTCAATCAATGTAAAACCTTTTTCTTCTTTCTTCATTCTTTTCAATAACATTTGCATACGTTTATTCCTCCTAAAAGAATATTGTGATTTGCGAATAAGACTGACTACCCCTTCAATCTTCGAGTTAAGGATTGACATCTCCTAGCTTACGCTGGAATACAACGTGAACATCGGAAGGATGATCGCCATGACGATCAATCCGACGACTCCGGCCAAGAATACAATCAAGAGCGGCTCAATCAACGACTTAAGACGATCGACTGTGTTGTCTACATCCATTTCATAGAAGTCTGCAACTTTAGCAAGCATCTCGTCTAAAGAGCCCGTCTCTTCACCGATAGAAATCATCTGTGTAACTAAGGGAGGAAAGACCCACGCCTTCTTGAACGGCTCAGACAGCGATTTCCCTTGTCTAAGAGACTCACTGGATTGACGAATATATTTGCCAATTACCCTATTTCCCACCACCTCCTCAACAATATTCAATGCCTGCAGTACGGGGACTGAGCTCGCATATAACGAGGAGAGAGTCCTCGTCATTTGTGCGATCGCCCCTTTTTGATTCAGCTTGCCAAATATAGGGGCCTTCAGCTTCGCATAATCCATATAGTAACGGCCTCGTTCGTTACGCCTCATGAATAATAAGGCAATAACAAGCGTTATTACAGCGGCTGACCATATATACCATTGCTGTGATATACTATCACTTACTGCAAGGACTATTTTGGTAATCAAAGGGAGTTTAGCATCAAAAGAATCAAACATGGTTACAAATTGAGGAACAACACCCTGAAGCAAGTAAATGACGGCCACAATAGACAAAACCGCAACCACGATCGGATAAGTCATGGCTGACTTGATTTTCTCCCGAGTTGTATGCGCCTTCTCGTAATAATGGGCCATTCGATCCAGCGTACCATCTAAATTGCCAGATTCTTCGCCTGATCGAACCATGCTAATGAACAAGGATGGCAATATCTTCTTATGCTCCTGTGCTGCCTGCGAGAAGGACATTCCTTTGGTCAATCCGGCTGCAACATCCAATAAGGCCTTCCTTAACGGCTTGCTATTCGTTTGCTGAGCAAGGACATTCACCGTCTCTACTAAAGGAACACCAGCCCGGATCAGGGTCGCAAATTGTCGGCAAAATATAACAAAGTCAATATTCTTCACCGGCTGGCCAATATATATATCCATCGAAAGAACCGAGTTGCGGACTTCAGAAACGTCAAGGACAATTAATCCCCGCTTGCGAAGCTCCTCCACTGCGGAGGACTTGTCCATCGCAGAAAACTTTCCCTTCAGGTGCTTACCTGATTTATTCTTCACATGGTATAAGTATTGAGGCATTTCAAGCGCCTCCTTCTGTCAAATATGATTGGCCAACATAGTACTCGACTAGCCCCTGCTGGATCAAGTCCTGAATAGACATCTCCATGGTGTGCATTCCTGTATTAGCGCTTGTCTGCAGCACATTTCTGAGCTGGTGCACTTTCTCTGAGCGAATAAGATTACCTACAGCAGGGATGTTCAGCAAAATTTCAGTTGCACATATTCTACTGGAGCCTTGTACCATCGGTATGAGGCGCTGAGCAATCACGGCAATTAATACGGAAGCTAACTGCATTCGAATCTGATTCTGCTGATCTCCAGGAAAGGCATCAATAATCCGATCGATCGTCTGAGGAGCATCAACAGTATGCAAGGTCGCCAGAACTAAATGTCCTGTCTCGGCCGCCGTCAAAGCAGCGGAGATCGTCTCCAAGTCTCTCATTTCTCCTACGAAGATCACATCAGGGTCCTGTCTTAAGGCTGCCCTTAGTCCCGTTGCGAATGATTTCGTATCGGTCCCAATTTCTCGTTGATTAATAATGGAACAGTGATGTGTATGTACATACTCGATAGGGTCTTCAAGAGTTATGATGTGCTTATTCTGTGTACGATTAATATGTCCGATGAGAGCGGCTACCGTTGTTGATTTACCGCTCCCTGTCGGACCGGTTACAACAATTAATCCTTGCCGTTTGTCAGCCAATCCAACAATAGCAGGAGGCAACTGAAGTTCCCGTATATCCGGGACTTCCAGTGCAATCGTTCGCACAACGACGCTGATGCGGCCCCTTTGCTTAAATATATTGATCCGAAACCGACAGACCTCCGGCAATTCATATAGGAAGTCAATCTCCCCTATGACCTTAAATCTACTTGCCTGTATTTCATCCATTAAGCTTAGGGCCATCCCCTCTAACTGTTCGGCCGCAATAGGTGATCCACTAATTACTGTTAATTGACCGTGAATCCTTAGCGTCGGAGGCAAGCCGGTACATAGATGTAAGTCAGACGCATTTCTTGCGTGGGCTATGCTCAATAATGTAAGCATCTCATTTCTATAATCCATGATTCCTCCTACCTAAGTTACAGCCGTCTCTCGAAGTACTTCCTGCAGCGTAGTAACGCCTAGTAGTACCTTATCCAGACCGTCTTCCATCAGTTGAATCATCCCCTGCTTGACTGCAGCTTCACGCAGCTCATTCAAGGTAGCAGAAGAGTTAATAAGTTCTCTAACTTCATTATTCACATAGAGTACCTCATGAATGGCGACCCGTCCTCGGTAACCGGTCATATTGCAACTTCCGCAGCCTCTCCCCCTGTGTACTTGCTCTGCATAAATCCCTCTGCTTCTTAGGAAGAAAGACTCTTCTTGAGACACAGCAACCATTTCCTTACAGTCACTGCAAATTCGTCTAACCAAACGCTGAGCAACAATACCGATGAGCGATGAGGCGATCAAGTATGACTCCACACCCATATCCCTGAATCGAGTAATCGAGCTGACAGAATCATTGGTATGCAATGTTGAGAGCACCAAATGACCTGTTAATGATGCCCGTATAGCAATTTGGGCTGTCTCGCTGTCCCGAATTTCGCCGACCATAATGATATTCGGGTCCTGTCTTAAAATAGAGCGAAGACCAGCAGCAAAGGTAAGGCCAATATTAGGATTCACATGTACCTGATTAATGCCCTCCAATTGATATTCAACAGGATCTTCAACGGTAATAATGTTCCTCTCATCCGTATTTAATTGATTAAGGGCGGAATACAGGGTTGTCGTTTTACCGCTTCCCGTAGGGCCTGTAATTAACAGAATTCCGTAGGGCTTCTCAATCATTTCTTGGAATGTCCTCTGGTTGTGGTCGTTAAATCCTAAATTTTGAATTGCTTTAATTCCAGATGTAAGATCCAGCAGCCGGAGTACAATCTTCTCGCCGTCAACCGTAGGTAATGAAGATACACGGATATCAATCATTTTAAAATCATATTGGAACTTCATTCTTCCGTCCTGCGGTAATCTACGCTCTGCTATATTAAGCTGTGCCATAATCTTCAGTCTCGCAATAATATAGCCTTGCATTTGTTTTGGAATCGCCCGTTCCTTCCGAAGTACGCCATCAATACGATAACGAATCGTTACACCGTTCTCACCCGGATCTACATGAATGTCTGATGCCCGGAGCTGTACGGCTTGTTGAATCATCTGATTCACCAATCGAACTACCGGAGCATCTTCATCAGTAATTTCCAACTCAGTAATTTCCTCAACCGCAGATAGATCAACCATCATTTGGGTCATGGAATCCTGAAGACCATAATAACGAGCCAATGCACGCTGCAGATCGTCCTTGCTGGAAATAGCCGGTTCGATTCGGAAACCTGTACTCATTCTTAATTCTTCGATTGCGAAATAATCCAATGGATCTGCCATAGCGACCATGAGCCGGTCACCATCTTTATAGAAAGGAATGACTAAGTAGCGTCTTGCCATACTTTCAGGGATTATCTGGGTGATAGCCGGATCAATCTGATATTTAAAAAGATTCACTTGAGGAATACCAAACTGCAGCTCCAGCACTTCGAGCAGTTGTTGCTCGGTAATATAACCTTGGGATATGAGCCAATCTCCCAGCTTCTGCTTCGTATTATGCTGTTCATGCAGAGCAGTCTGTAGCTGCTCCTGAGTAATGATAGCGTTTTCTACTAACAAATCCCCTAACTTCTTCTTACCAGCAACCATACTAATACCCCATTTACATTTTGATAATATAAGAGCGACTGTCATTTATTACAAAATATCTAACATCTGGGTAATAAGTAATAATTCCATACACACTATTGCAACTATTGGTTCCCTATTTTACACTAATTATAAACTTAGTGGGAATTAAAACAATATATTTATTTAAACTAATAGTCTTAAAGCACCATTTTTTTATTGTAAAATGTAAAATCAGGTGGATAACTTGAAAATTCACTAATTAGGAGGTCGGTCAAATCCATGAAACGTTGGCATACTTCACTGTCAGTCATGCTTGTTATATTACTTATGGTCGGTTTGTTCAACTCGATGAACGGCTCTTCATCCAAAGTTGAAGCTTCTGGTACACTGGTGATCAAGGTGCTGGAAATTACAGATAATGGACAGTCAGATTTATCATCGCTTAGTTTTAATGATTTCAAGCTGGAATTAAGTACTTACAGTATGAAGCAATTCGTAGGATCCAGGGACTATTTGGATGGGAAATATGATGCTGTATATATAGGTAAAGGAATCTATGACCCTGATCCAGCCTACATGATGTTAGACACAAGCTCCAAACAGAATGACATTACTCCACTTAAAGTGAATGAGCTTAAGAAGTACTTTGTAAACAAGGGACTTCCGTTTATTGTGTACCAAGATTCTAACAGCGGTTACATGAAGCAGAAAACAACAGGCGAACTGTATAAATTTATTACATCTATAACTGGCAAGAGTAACGTTCTGTTCGTTGGCCCTGCTGATCTTGGCAACGGAGCCAGCTTTGCCAGCAAAACTTCACTCGGTACGAAAGGCAATCTACGTCCCAAACTGAAAATTACTAGCAAGCCGCTAGAATATGTCGGAACGACCAAAATATATACAAGAGGCGAGAAAATTGCTTTCGACTACACCGTTGAGAATGCAGTCGATCTCAGCCACATGACTGTGAACCTGTATCTTGGAACGGATGGCGCTGTTCCTTTTACCGAGAAACAACTGGTAAAAAGCGCCCAGGTTACAGCAGCAAGCGCCACATTATCCTACACCCTGCCGAGAGGTTATTCTGGTCCTATATATTGGCGATTAGAGCTAATTGATAACAACACAACGCTTAATGATGTGAAAGCTGGAAACTTCCGGTTTAAAGATGAAATGAAGAGAATCAATGTACTTCAATTTAGAGGAAATAACAGTGGGGACGACGCTGGACTAGATAAGGATTACAATTTCGATAGCAGCTATCTCTATTTAGATGGCGATTATGAGATCAAGTTCACAGCCAGGAGTATTAACGACTTCGCCGGTCCAACCTGGTATAACAACCTGCAAGACTATGACATGCTCATCTTCGGATTTGCACATGAGTACAAAGAATTTGCATTCATTGAAGTTCAGGCAGCAAGGGATGCATTGCAGAAATATATAGATTCAGGTAAGAGCGTCATGTTCACCCATGACACATTCAACCCTTACAGCAGAGAAGGAAATCGAAGCGCATATTGGAACAACTTCAGGGGCATTGCAGGTATGATTACGCCGGTAAATAATACAGGAAATATCGATAACAGCTTTACTACAGATACCAAGAAAGTAAACACCGGTTTATTAACAGATTTCCCCTTTGCTTTACCATCAGATATTTCAGTGGGAAGCACCCACGGTCAGTATTACACACTAGATCTTAATGATCCGGAAGTCATTCCCTGGTACAATCTATCAGGCGGCAGAACAGCAAGTGACAGCTGGAACCACTACTATACGTATTCCAAAGGAAATGTGACGTTTACAAACTCCGGTCATACTGGACAGACAAAGACGGGTTATACAGTCGGAGAACGACAATTATTCCTAAATACGATGTACCGTGCTTTTACAATGGCAAACCACGGACCTGTCATTACTGTATTCTCACCAGTTGAATACAATCCGACATTGAATAACTTCATACCTACATATGAAGCTATCCCGGTACATTATTTAGTAGAGGATCTGGATATTGGGGATACCGCACTGAAGACAACAGTGAATTTCATTTACCAAGATGGTAATGTCGAAAGAAGAGTTACAAAGATTGATAATCGACCTATCATTTCAGGTACTACTATTAACGAATCCTTCGACAATCCGCTCCCTAACGGGGGCGACCTAACTGTTGAGATTATCGCCAAGGATAGTAGAGGCGCCGAATCCAAGAAACAGATTAAAGTGAAGGTTGCTAAAGTTAACGCCAGCCTTGAATTGTCACGTACTTTCTTAAATTCAAATAACGTTAAACCAGTTGATAATAAAGTAGACACCGGAAGTACAGTAACGATGAATTATACCATCACACCTAAGCCAATCACAGGTGTAGGCACATCCATGGACGTGACCAGTGTCGGGTTCAATGAGCAGCTTCCTGCTAATATGGAGGTTGTATCCCTCCCGCCAGGGTTCGACAAGAAGGGAAGCCTGGCAAATGGGTATCAAATTTCAGGTACACTAAGCAACGTTCATTATACGAAAAAGGGTACCGACACTTTGTTCACAGCTGACCCGGTAAGCTTCTCGATCAAAGTGATTCCCACGAAGAACGGCTTCTATCCCTTGAACAGTGGATCTCTTACGTTTAGTGATATCAACCAGTCAACAAAAACTAAGCTGTCATTTCCTAGTGTGACCTTAGAGGCCGTAACCAAGCTTACATCACTGAACCTAAGTGATCAAACGCTCCTCGTTGGTGACAGTGTGAAATTGCTGCCCCAGTACACACCAAGTGATTTAACGAATGTACCCTTCAAATGGGAAATCGACCAACCCGGGATTGCTGGACTTACAAGTGACGGGGTCGTGACGGGTAAAGCGCTGGGCACCGCCGTTGTCAAGCTCACTGCTTTAGATGGCAGCGGATTAGTGGCCACAGCCAAGATCAAGGTAGTTGACCCTGGACTGTATATTGAGGGTCCTGGCGAAGTTCTTGTCGGTGACGAAATTACACTTAACTCCAAGCTGCTAACCGCAGATTATGAGTATATTACCTCCTATACGTGGACTATAGATTCAGGCAGCGAATTCATCTCCTTCAAAGCTCCTGCGAATCAAGCGTCTATTATAGTTCGAGGGGCGCAAGCTGGGGGCTCAGTCGTTCGCCTAGAAGTAAAGACAAATCAAGGACACACGTATTCGAAAACAGCCAATGTAACAGTCAAAAGTAAGCTAACCGGATTAAATCTCACGGGCACTACTTTATATGTGAATCAGAGCAAACAACTAACAGCGCAGTTTGTACCGGCTAATGTTACCAACGTGCCTATTACCTGGGCTTCCAGTGATCCTAACGTTGCCATCGTAACCCAGGACGGTAAGATAACCGGTATAACTAAAGGCACTACTGTCATTACAATTACATCACAGGAAAATAAAAGTATCTCGGCTAGTGCGACAGTGAGCGTCATTGCACCAGAACTTACTTTTAATACTACAGGTGTTGCACTTGGCAAAAAGTTCACGCTTACACCCAATTCGATAACACTAGCCGAGGGGGACTCCATTAAAAGCTATAGCTGGAGTGATGTGACGATTGCCGATGATGCTTCTGCCGGCGAGATAGAGCTCAGAGGCGGAGATACGACCGACACCGTAACCTATCGAGCTCTCAAGCATGGGAATGTCGATATTAAGCTAACGATTACGACATCGTTAGGCTATACTGAATCATTCGTGAATACGGTCTCCATAGCCCCAGTTAAACTGCAACTTCCAAGTACGATGACACTAGACACTGGCATTACAAAAGAATTCAATAACTTGCTCGCTTCTGATCCAACAGATGGAAAAGGTAACATTTACGATTTTCTGAGGTGGGAAAGTTCCGACCCTGATGTCCTAACTGTTGATTCTAACGGTGTAGTAAGGACAATGAAACCAGGTAAGGCTAGCGTAAAAGTATTCTCGATTCATGATAAATCCAACGTATTCACTGGAACGGAAATTACCGTAAAGAAGCACTACGATGGTCAGGGCAAATATTAGACGTAGAAAACAATAATACGAGCATGACAAGCGTGTAATACGCTTAGTGTCATGCTCGTATTATGTTTTGCTAAAACATTATGTTAATTCGGAACTAATCTTCTTGCCCCTGCCTCTACGCTTAGCTGTTTAACACGGGGCAGGCCTGAATATTGATACTCATAGAACTGATCATAGTAGTCGATGACGAAGCGGGGAACTTTCGATTTATCCTGTAATCCAAACACAAAGTCACTACTATCATCCCCCACATCTCCCCGCACCGCATTAATCGTTAAATCTCCCTTTGCAAAGAACCCGCCATGAAGCCAGAAGATTGAACCGACCCCATACAGTTCTCCTGAAGCATCGGTATAGAAGAAAGCATCCAAAGTATTTTTACCATCCTCGGAATAATTCCCCCTGTCATTCTCCAACGCATCAACACGATTAATGAGTATTTCCCCTTTAGAAATCATAATCAATTGCTTGCGTCCGCCTGATCCGTTACTTAATCCTCGGATTGTGGCATCCTCAATCGTTGTTCTACCCAACGTATATATAGCGGCGTCTACGTCCACTTTACCCCGGATTGTTACGTCACCCGTTACGAGCATATTCGCACTGATCACTATTTTTGAATCATCAGGATTCTCATTTACAATATTCAAATCCCCATTCACAATGAGCCATTTCCCTTGGCGCGTGTTCTCATCGCCTGCGTAGGTGATCTTCTTCAAATCGATGCCATTCACGTCTAGATCTCCATTGTGCAGGGTAGAATCTCTCATATCAATAAATTGATTGGCATAGGCATCTTTGGCAAGCTCGTAGTTCTCAATATCTACAATATTGCTAAAATCTTTCGGTTCCACGGGAGGAGGAAGCATCGTCGCGATAGGCCCGAGGGCCAGTTCAAATGAATGAAAGTTCCGATTCTCTATTGCATTCTTAATCGCACTTCTCTTATCTTCACCCACGGCCTCTGTCGTCTTATCCAGAAAAGTCTCGTCCACATTAATAGAAACAAACTTCTTCTTATTGCGTAATTGAATCTTGTCATTCGTAACCTCGTCACCAAGCAACTCATCTATCCCTTTATTGTTCATAAACTTGAGATAGGTGCCTCCAATATCATATTTAATGCTATCTAGCGATTGAACATAAATCTTATCTTCCTCATCCAATCCAAGTTGAGGATAGATTGATCTATACGAGCGCACCTCTGGTGATGATTTGTATATATACCTGGCATAATTGTTAATAAGCAATTCTTTTCCAGCATATACACTCCCTCCCATCCCCTGCACTCCTCCGTTTAGAATAACGTTATTCTCAGAACCGAATGCATATTTCAAGAATTCAGGAAAGGAATGAATCGATACTTCTTGCCTCAAGGTACGTTTCGTAGTGTTAACTGTGGCCTCTGCAGTTAACACTACGGTACAGTTCGTAACACATGTAGGCTGCTTAAGTGTTATATCTGTAATTTCAGCGCTAGCGTTAGCAAGATCGGTATTCGTCTTCATTTTACTCTTCATATCGTTAAGTGCGGTTTGGCTCATTTTAAGCTTTAATTCATCAGGAGAAATATCTTCTCTCTCATCGAATTGAGAGACTAGATAGGCAACGGCTTCATTTAGGGTTTTGTCAGCAAGGTGAAGACTCTGGATGTCATCTTCTCTAGTCTCTGTTCGAGTAGCACCGCCGATGCTTGCGCTTAACACCGCCGTTCCGAGCACCATAAATATGATGATCATAAACAAAACGAGGATAAGGGCATAACCGCGTTCATTACGTACCATATGCTGATCCTCCTAAAACCCGAATTTGCTTTCAAGTTTAAGCTGTTGTGTAAGTCCATTATGTTCTTGTGCAATAACTAACATAATTTCAATCATACCGCTTCTGCAACGTTCCAGATCTGGTCTGCTGCATTTCAATTTAATTTTAGTGTCAGGCAGGACAATCTTTGATCGCGATTCCAATACACGTTCTGTGCCCGAACTACTGAATACAAGTTTACCATCAGAATTAATATGCATTTCTCTGGATACAGTCACCATGTTATTGTCCGCATCCATCTCTGTCTTCTCAAACAGAATTCCACCACTTATTTCTTTTACGGAATCGGGCCCAAATGTATACATATCGGTAATAATAGAAGACATTAAGAGATCTGCTTCATCCCGAAGCTCATTCTCTACTTGTATTTTCTGATAAGAATTAATCCCGAACATAATGATTGAGAATATGATGCTGGCGAGGAGAGATGCTAGTACTACGCTTGCGAGAAGCTCAACTAATGTGAATCCCCGCTTCGATCGAAGGATACTAACGAATTTTTTCACTAGAAATATACCCCTCTACTCCAGTGATATTGCGATTACCGCCCCTGCCATCTGCTCTCTCTACCTTCACCTGGATCGGAATCAACAATTCAGCCATACTTTTCTGTTCCTTTAACATCTTGTTATGTATGTCCCGTTGGTATTCAATGGTAAGCTTATACTGCACTTTGTTGATCGTTGGATTCAATACTTGGTATAGGATGTGAGGATCGTCAACCAGCCCGCTTATCATAGTGTTGCAACCCAAGGGATCTGGATCACATGCAATTTCGTTATTGTTATCGGTAATATAGTACTTTTTGATGGGATCGAACGGTTGCTTCTCTAAATAGACCAAGGCATTTCGCGCTAGATTTACCATTACCGTCTTGCTCTGATTCCCTTTCGTAAATGACAAGGAACTGGTAAAGAATGCGGTCATTGCCAATGTAACAATCGATAGAATAACTAGAGCTGCCAATACTTCGACAAGACTATATCCAAGGTCCCCATTTTTCTTGTTACTGCTATCCATTTCATCACCTTCTTACCGTGTTATGCCGCAATATATGACTATACGACTACCACTTATTCTACTACACACTGTCCTTGTTTCTCAGGCTCAACCTCAAAATCGGTTCTTGCAGCGTTGAAAGGCTGTAATGCGATTATGGCGGCTTCTACGGTGGCGTTTGTTCATCGGCATTAATGGTAATTCACGATCTCCTCTTGCCAATTGCGCATGGTCTTTAGCGCACTTTGGACGGCAACGTGTTCGATCTGATCGCCTTGCTTGCACCAGCGCTCAAATCCCAGCTTGGCAACGGCATAACTCGGCGAGCAGTCATACCAAGTCGTGAACGCTTCTTTCTATTCCCACACGCCGCGTAGCAGCTAGAAGTAATTCAGGAAGCGATGGTTCGCTTTCAGATAAGCCTAGTGAAAATCCCTGATCCTTACTCCCCAGCTGCTTCATCACGATCCCCACCTTCTCCTAAAGTCCTATATCTTACTATAAAACTCCTAGAATATCTCATATTTCCATTATATCATCGCATTCCCTTGCAGCAATGCTTTGTACACCGTTTATAGGTTCAAAATATGACAAAAACCGACCTTTCGGCAGAAAGGTCGGTCTTATGTTCAAAGCGCGGCTACTTAAGTATTAAATCCTGTCAGGGATTTCTTCAAATCCTCTGCCAAGCGCTCCAATTGGACTGAGAGCGCGACCAGCTGCTCGCTGACCTTGAACTGCTCAGAGGACATAGAGGCCACCTGCTGGGTCGAGGCGCTAGTCTCTTCGACTACTGCGCTGACACTGGATATGGAATCACCCAGGATATACTGCGATTCACTCAGTTCCTTCACCGATTCCGAAGAATTCTCAATATGCTGGTAGAACTGCTCCATTTCCTTCCGCACACTTGTGAAGAAGGTTGATGCTTCGCGTACCGATTCCAGCTGTTCATCGAACAACGGGGATACTTTATTCAGCACCTCAACGGTATTCTCAATATCCTGCTGAATCTGCTCGGTAATATTCGATACAGACTGAATAGATTCATTCGACTGCTGGGCCAGACTGCGGATCTCATCAGCAATGATGCTGAATCCACGGCCTGCCGCACCTGCTCTTGCTGCTTCAATAGATGCATTCAGCGACAGAATATTCGTCTGCTTGGTCATTTCAATCATAGGAGCCAGAATACTCTGGATAGAGGCGGTGCTTCTCGTCAGCTTGGCTGAATTCTCCTGGATCAATTCCGTCATCTCGGAGGCGGCCCCCGTCTTATCAACCAGTTCCTTCATATATTCAGTTCCCTGAACACTAACCGCAATTGCCCGGTCCGCAGACTCGCCCATCGAAGTATTGGCCACATTCACCTTGTCCATCTTGACTCCGATATCCTCGGCGATTTGAGTTTCCCTGTCGGCCTCTACGGCAAGGCTTGAAGCACCCTGAGCAATTTCCTGGGTCGCCGCGGCAATTTCTCCAGCGGCCTGAGAGGTGCTCTTCGATGCCAAAGCCAGTTCCTCGGCTGTGCCCAGCACTTTAAGAGCAGTCGCATTCGTCTGTTCGACCAAATTCGAAATTCGGGTCATCATGCGGTTAAAGGCTTGTCCCACGCGGCCAATTTCATCATTGCTCTTGAATGCGGCACGTACCTGAAGGTTCCCGTTCTCCCCTTCTTCCATGAGTTTGGACAATTTACTAAGCGGCTTCCCTACCATCCGAATCATGTAATATCCGATTAATAGCGCGAGGATAATGGCCACCACAATAACGATAAGGGTAATGGTCAGCAGTCGGTCAGCCGCACTTAGGAAGTCGCTGGTTGGAGCATATCCCAGAAGTGTCCATCCCGAAGTCGCAAGCGGCTGGAACACAACGAGATTCTCTACATTTTGCTCATTGTTAGTCGTGAATGACCTGTCTTTCCCTTTGGTCTGAGCCGGACTTACTTTGATAAAAGACTCCTTCTCCAGCAGCTTGCTGTCCTTCGCATGCACAATCTGGTTGCCCGCGGTGACCAGTCTCACCTCACCTGAATTACCAATCTTCAGGTTGGAAAGAATCGTTCCAAGCGAGGATTCTTTAATCTCCATTAACAAGATATACTCTGCTTCCGGATGCTGCATATTCTTGAGCAGTCTACCCATGGTGAACTCCGGAACACTGGTGGCACCAAAGAATCCCTTGTTCAGGGTAGGGATCCATACCGGTTCCCCATCTGCTTCCTTAATCTGCTTCAGTCTGGCCTGGATAGATTCATCCGTTCTGACTCCAGCAGATCCGGACTGAATGGAGGATATATTGCCATCAACATTCGAAACCAGCTTCACACTGGTTAGCCGATCGTCAGAGCCTGTGAGAGCATCAAGTCTTCGTTTGATACGATCTTCCGTCTGTGTTCTCTCTACAGTACCGAGATCCGGTAAGTTGACCGTCACCAGATCAGCTCTGAGAATAGGATCCACTGCGAGCTGCCGTGACTGGGATTCGTATTGGCTGAAGAGAAAGTCCAGCTTATCAGCCGCCTGCTTAATGGCCTCGGATGACGCTGAAGACACCTGCTCCTGAATAATTCCTTTGGACACCTGATAGGAGACCAGCCCAAGTCCCGCCGATAACACAACAATAGTAATGAATACTACCAGGAAAAGCTTCGTCCCTACCGACTTCCAACCTATCTTCGAACCCAACTTCAAGATAATCCCACCCTAATGAATTTTCTGCATTAATAGATATGAATTTACAATTCGTGTAAGAAATTGGTTATAGAAAAAGCACAGTCCCATAACAGACTGTGCTTCTTCAATTGTAATATTTCCATATGGAGCCAAAACCCCACCATCCAGCGTCAATTATCCCTTACTTGCTCCAGAGGTCAATCCGTCTACAAGCAGGCGCTGCAGGAAGATGAACAAAATAATAATCGGAATGGCAATGAATACGGCAGCCGCGGCGAACAGGGTAAAGTTACTGTTCTGGCTCGTATTTACAATATCCCAGAGTCCAACAGCCAGAGTCCAGTTCTCCTTGGTCCGCAGAATCAATCTTGCAAAAATGAAGTCTACCCAAGGCCCGACGAATTGAGTCAGAGCCATATACGTCAGCATCGGACGCGACAGCGGTAGAATAATCCGGCGAAAGATCATAAAGTTGCTGGCTCCGTCAATCCGGGCCGCTTCATCCAGAGATCTCGGGATGGTATCGAAGAAGCCTTTGGCAATGAATGTGCCCATGAGCGGAGCACCACAGGCATAGACGATAATCAGTGCCGCATGCGTATCCAATAGATTGAGCTCTTTGAGCAGCAGGAAGATTGCGATCATACTCATGAATCCCGGGAACATCCCAAGCACAAGAACGATAGACAAGGCAGTCTTCCGTGCCCGGAAGCGAAACCGGGATACGGCATAACTCGTGAGCAAGGTCAAAAGTACGCCAAAGATCATAGAGAATATGGCAATCTTAAGCGTATTCATATACCAATGCGTGAACATAAATGTGTTAGAAGTGAATAATTCCTTGTAATGATCCAAGGTAAAACTTTCAGGAATTAAGGTCTTACTGTAAAGCGACTTACCTGGTCTAAAAGAAGCCAGCACCACCCACAAAGCAGGATACAGCGCACACACAGCTAGAATTAGCAATATGATATAGCTGATGGTCAAGCGCAGTCTGTTAGCAAGTTTGCGTCCGATCATTGGATCATATCCTCCTCTTTGAATGATCTCGTCCGGCGGTAGTTATAAATCGAGAAGGATGCGACAATCACGAATATAATAATGCCGACCGCAGAGGCCATGTTGTTCTTGTTCTGATCCAGGGTAAGCTTATACAGCCAGGTTACGAGCAAGTCGGTTGAACCTGCGTATTGGTAGTCCCCGTTCACCGGATTCCCCGCAGTCAGAAGGTAGATCGCATTAAAGTTGTTGATATTACCGGCGAACTGGGTAATCAGGGTTGGCGCTGTAGTAAAGAGAATCATAGGCAGCGTAACAATCTTGAACTTCTGGAAGCCTGTCGCCCCGTCAACTTCAGCTGCTTCATACATATCCTTCGGAATCGTCGTAAGCACGCCCATAATGAGCAGCATGGATACCGGAATTCCCACCCACATATTAACCAAGATAACAGTTACCTTCGCCCAGAATGGATCGGTTAGCCAAGGCAGACCGCTAAGTCCAAAGTAACCAAAGTATTGGTTGATTGGGCCGAATTGGCCGTTGAACAGATTCTTCATAACAAGCAAGGAAATAAGCTGTGGAATCGCGTAAGGAATAATAAGCAGCGTTCTCCACATTCCCTTGAATTTAATCCCCTGCTGGCTAATCAGCAGAGCTACCAGCATACCGCCGAAATACGTTGTAATGGTGGATAGGATCGCCCAAATAATGGTCCAGGTAAGTACCCCATAGAATGTATGGCTCCAGGTACCCAGAGAGACTAAATTGGTGAACGTCTCAAATCCAACCCAGTTAACGAGCTTCGCGGGCGGAATATGATCGGGTGCGGCGTAATTGGTAAATGCCAGCATGATCATGAAGACAATCGGCATAATGGTGAAGAACAGAATACCGATGGCCGGCAGTACCAGAAATACCTGCGCGAATTTGTAGTCCAGAATATATCGAACCGATTGTTTGAAGTTGTTCGGTTTATGTCCATGGTCTCTTAAGCTGCCAATACGATTGGCATCCTTGATGTTCATAATGTACGCAATGATAAATAGAACCAGGAAGAGCAAAGTTATCAAGCTTTGAATCATAATAATAATCGAGTGGTCACCTTGCACCAGCTTGGAGACCATCATGCCCGAAGCAGACTTAACTTTCACGAATCCAGTAGGTGTATCCCCTAATGTCGTAATTCCCCAAATTGCAAAACCCAAATAGTTAATAAAATAAGCAATCCCTAAAACCTCAACCAGCAAGAAGATGGCGCCTTTAATATATTGGCGGTTATATATTTGTCCTAGTCCCAAGCTAAGTATCGACAGTATCGTGGCTCTTGTGCGGTGACGATCCATGTGCCTTCTCTTCTCCTCTCCCGGCGATCGGGGAATGACCCGCCGCTTATGCGGCGGGCCTCATAATGCATCTATCCCCAATTCACAATCTAATTATTTCTTAGCACCATTGTTCAAATCTTTGATTTGTTGTGCCGCTTTGTCCATGGTAGCTTTAGGATCTTTGCCGTTGTCCCAAATCTCTGGAAGAGCAGCGTTCACTGGGCTCCATACGTTACCCATTTCAGGGATGGATGGCATAGGCTGAGAGTTCTTGGTTTGTTCTGCGAAAGCGGACAGATATGGATCGCTCTTAATTTGATCGGATTCAAGAGCTTCATTGTTAGTTGGGATCGAACCTACTTTTTCGTTCAGAAGCAGCTGTGCGTCTTTGGTAGAAGCAAATTCAGCGAACAGTTTAGCTGCATTCGGATATTTCGTGTAAGCATTTACGTACCAGGCTTTGATCCCCGCCAAGGAAATCGCCGTTTTGCCGCCAATAGTTGGGATTGGAGCTACACCCAGTTTATCGCCAAGAGCTGCTTTATATCCCGCAAGTTCCCAAGGTCCATTAAGATCCATAGCCACATCACCAGAGCCGAACAAGCTGCGTTTGATATCCGGCGTAATGTCACCGCTCTTCACTGGGAGCACTTCTTTCAGGCTTTGGTATACTTTCAGACCTTCGATTGCACCTGCATTGTTGATACCAATGTCGTCTTTATCTGTACCGTCTTTACCGAAGATGTATCCGCCAGTAGTTGCGATGAACGGATAGTTGAAGTACATGTTGCCTGTCTCCCACATAATTCCGTATTTCTTCTTCGCTTTATCAGTAAACGTTTTACCAAATGCTAGAACATCTTCAAAAGTTTTAGGAGCTTCTTTTACCTCGGATTTATTGTAGTAGAGTGCGTAAGTCTCAGCCGCTCTAGGGTATCCGTAGAGGACATCGTTATAAGTAACACCTTTGATGGAGCTTTCTGTGTTGTTCTTGGTTGTCTCTTCTGCAAACAAATCGTTTGGCAGTACCAGGTTAGCACTTGCTGCTCTACCGAGGGCATCGTGCGGGAAGATGACTACGTCAGCGGCAAGTCCTGAAGGACCGTCCTGAGTCAATTTGGTTACTTGGTCAACCGGAGCTACTTCTTCAACTTTGACTGGAACGTTGTATTTAGCAGTAAATTGCTTTGCAATCTCATCTGTAAATGATCTTTCATCCTTACTTTCCCAAATAACCAGCTTGGCGCCGTCTTCAGGCTTCACTTCCGTAGTAGCGGTAGTTGTCTCTGTGGTTGTACTGGAGTCAGCCGGCGTTTGTACCTGCTCGGAAGCTTTCTTAGGTCCGCATGCCGTGATGGATACAGCCATCGAGAACGCTGCAAGCAAAACCGCTAATTTCTTGATTTTCATTGAATAACCCTCCCATTTTTAGCGAACAGTTTACAGGAAATGATCAGCGCAAACGTTTCCTCAAAACTTGAAGCAAGCTATTTTCTTCGCCTGTTTCTATCTCTGATTTAGCAAGCTTTCGGATTGGAAGCGCTTAATTCCTAGGGACATCATACATCACATCTCTGGCATTGCAAAAACGTTTGCATTCGTCATTTTAGCCCATTTACCCTTTGTTTACTGATTTACGCTTCGTTTTCCTCCCTATATCGCAATATATCTCTTATTTTTGGTGCATTTTGCCTATAAATTGACCCATTATTAGAAGCATTGCAACCATGAAAATTTTTCGGATTTTTGGCTTGAATGTTTTTTCTTAAATCCTATTGTTTAAATTAATATGGGCATGATATAATCCTGAGCAACGAAAGATTGATCCTTTTTGGAGGGATACTTTGGTACTCTTTCAAAACAAAAAGGCAATGTTACCAACAAGGTACATCCTCGCTCGGATTATAGAGACAGGATGTGCCTTTTTTGTATCTACACACCATATCTCAGGGGGAATCAGAATGCTATTAGAAGCTGTCTATCATCGACCAAAGCTGAACTGGGCTTACGCCTACGACAAGGAGACCATTCACCTCCGAATCCGGACCAAAAAAGATGACCTGTCTAACGTGTATGCTTGGACTGGTGATAAATATGCATGGGATCATACAAGAGAGCTTGTACCTATGCGCGTGATGGCATCGGATGAAATGTTTGATTACTGGGAATGCAGTGTGAAGCCTCCTTACCGCCGGCTTAAATATGGATTTCTGCTGCAAAGCGGCAGCGAGAAGCTCTGGATGACCGAGTATGAATTCACCCCGAACATGCCACCCAATCCAGACCGCTTGTTCGAGATTCCTTACATAAATCCAGTTGATGTGTACACGCCGCCAGCCTGGGTGAAGGATGCCGTGTTCTATCAAATCTTCCCTGAACGCTTTGCGAATGGGGATCCTAGCAATGATCCCGAAGGAACGCTTCCATGGGGAGGAAAGCCTGAGCGGGATAACTTCTTTGGGGGAGACCTGCAAGGGGTAATCGATCATTTGGATCATTTGAGCGAGCTTGGCATTACCGCCATTTACTTCACGCCGCTATTTGCAGCCACTACGAACCACAAGTATGATACCGAGGACTATTTGAAGATCGATCCACAGTTCGGTGACGCTGAAACGCTCAAGAAGCTCGTTAAGCTCTGTCACGACCGGGGTATTCGCATTCTGCTGGATGCTGTGTTCAACCATTCGGGAGGCACCTTTGCTCCATTCCTCGACGTGAAGGAGAAAGGCGAAGCGTCGAAATATAAAGACTGGTTCCATGTGAACAGCTTCCCGCTTGAAATCAAGGATGGTATTCCTAGTTATGATGCTTTTGCCTTTGAGCCACATATGCCTAAGCTGAATACGGGGCATCCTGAGGTCAAGGAGTATCTGCTCAAGGTAGCTGAATACTGGATCAAGGAAGTCGGCATTGATGGCTGGCGCCTGGATGTAGCCAATGAAGTAGATCAGAACTTCTGGCGCGAATTCCGTAAAGTGGTGAAAAAGGTGAACCCGGATGCCTATATTCTAGGCGAAATCTGGCACGAATCGTCCCCATGGCTTCAGGGTGACCAGTTCGATGCCGTAATGAACTATCCATTCACATTCGCGCTGACTGACTTCATCGTAAATGGCACCCAGGATGCGAGCGGTTTCGCCAGCGCCATCGCCGTTCAGCTGTCGAGATACCCTCAGCAGGCCAGCGAGGTTGCCTTCAATCTAATCGACAGTCACGATACTGCCCGCCTGTTGACCCTGTGCGAAGGGAACAAGGACAAGCTGAAAATGGCCGCCGTCTCCCTCTTCACTTATATGGGTACTCCGTGTATTTATTACGGGGATGAAATCGGGATGGATGGAGGATTCGACCCTGACTGCCGTAAATGCATGATTTGGGAGCCTGAGCAGCAGGACCGTGAATTGTTCGCCTTTTATCAGCGGTTGATTCAGATTAGAAAGGATCATCCTGCGCTGCGTACGGGTACAATCAAGTTCCTCTCGGCCGGTAAAGGAGAAACGAAGCTGGCTTACGAACGCCGCCTTGGCGACGAGACCGTGATTGTCATGCTGAACAATGACAGTACAATTCAGTCCATTGAAGTCGATGTCTACGAGAATTCTTGGAAAGATGAATTCACAGGCCAAGAATGGAACGCCGAGCGCGGCAAGCTGTCCGTGCGCCTTCCAGCTTATGGATTCGCTATTTTGTCCGCGAAATAGTGTAGAAAGCCGCCGAAAGGCGGCTTTTTTGTTTTTGTGGCCCAAGCGGGGCTGAAGTTGGAATAATTCTTGGGGAGACTTGTCCATCTTCAGCCGCTTCTTATCTGCTCTTGCTTGATTAGAATAAAGAGTAGCAAGAAAACAACTTTTGTCGGATCACTTTCTTCCGTTCATCATATTATTCACTTTTGGGGAATCCGTAGTCTTGACTCTAATACTGCCGACGGTCAGAATTAGAGTCACTATTTGCTATGATCTTTGTAACATACAAACCCAATCTCTTCCTTTAATATAGGTGATTTAAAATGACCATACTTTTCCTTTTCGTTCCACGCCTTTTTGATACGGAAATATCTTGGTTAGCTGCAGCTGTAATTACTGGATTAATGTTTGTTGCTAACTCTGTGATTAAAGATCGATAATTCACTTTCACCATTTTGTCGATTGCCGCAGAATATGAAACTTTTACCATCTTGAGTGCGTTTAACTAGGTGGAGGCGATCAACATGAAATCTAAACAAATTACTGCAGGTATACTTACACTCGCAATGGGCTTAACCTCAGCTGGCATGGCCATGGCTGCACCTGCTGCTACTGGAGCTCAGTCCGCTGCAAAAACACAGGCAGCTCCTGCAACTAAGGCAGACAAAAAGACTGCTCCAGCTCAGAAAGTCACAGACCCTACCCTAATTAAGAGCTTGAACCACGAGACCGCGGTTCCACTTCTTGTCGAAGCAGAGAAGAGATATTTCTACGCGCTTAGCGGCGGAACAGGAACAGGGGAGCTCGAGACCTTTACCGAGAATGGGAAGGAATACCGCTACTTATCCGCGGATATCGATACGAAGGACGAGCTGCTGAAATACCTGATGAAAAGCTATACCAAGCAGGCCAGTGAATTTTTTATCAAGAAATTCATCATCGTTCACGAAGGACGTCTTGCTCAGCTGAATGCCGATACCGGCAACCTGCTTGAGTTCGAGAGAGCCACGGCCAAGATGATCAGCATGACCCCGACCAAGCGGGTCTACAAGATCAATGTTCCCTTCCCCAAAGAGATCAAGGAAAGCTCCAAGTATATCGTTGTGAAGTTCGAGAAGGTTGGCGATTACTGGAGAGTAGATACGGCACCTCACCTGATATTCTAAATGCTGCACCACATCGAGCTGTATGTGTCCGATCTCGGTAAGAGCTCGGAATTCTGGGGCTGGCTTCTGAATGAGCTTGGTTACACCCCATATCAGCAGTGGGAAGGCGGGTTCAGCTGGAAGAGCCAGGATACCTACCTTGTGTTCGTTCAGACCGAAGAGCGATTTCTGGATATTCCCTACCACCGCTCTCGGGTAGGTCTGAACCATCTGGCATTCCGAGCGACTTCAAAAGAACAAGTTAATGGTCTTACCCGCCAGCTACGGGAGAAGAGTATCCCCATTCTTTATGAGAATAAGCATCCCTACGCT
The DNA here is from genome assembly GCF_050995535.1 of Paenibacillus sp. SN-8-1. NCBI lineage: Bacteria > Bacillati > Bacillota > Bacilli > Caryophanales > Paenibacillaceae > Paenibacillus > Paenibacillus sp. SN-8-1. The sequence goes on along the minus strand of NZ_CP194782.1, from coordinate 474,279 downwards.
GGTGGTTCCAGCCATTATGCCGTATATTTCGAGGACCCTGACCGGATTAAGGTTGAAGTCGTAGCACCCTAGCCGTCAAAGCCTACTACAAGCAAGCGGACAGGCCCTACCTGGATCATCTGATTCCTGGTAGGGCCTTTTATATATGCACCTGCGTATCTGGCTTCTTCACTTCTCCCGATCATACATCACCATGACTGAAATTCCTGGAACTCGAACGCTTCCCCTGGCCCCATCAATTTCTTCAAGGACGGCTGTTCCGGCAGCGGTGTCGTTAACAACGATATGCCAGCGACCGGTATTCGGAGGCAGACTTACGTCGCAGGCCTCTTCATTCGCATTATAAATCACAACAATACTATTCCAGGTATCCCCGCAGGCGTGATTCGCGATCTGAAAAGAAACTACGTTCCCTTCCGCACGCAGAATCTGCAAATGCTCTGTCACGGCCTCCTTAGTACTCATTCGGAAGGCGGGGTGCGCCCTTCGCAGTCTGATAAGCCCTTTATAATAATCAAATACATGACGGAATGTCAGCTTATTCCGCCAGCGTATCTTATTTATGACATCCGGGCTCTTGTAGCTGTTATGGTCCCCATACTTGGTCCTGAGCATTTCATCTCCGGCGTGAATCATAGGAATTCCCTGCGAGGTTAGTATGATGGCATTAGCAAGCAGCGTCCGCCTTACTAACTCGTTAAGCAGTACGCGAGGCCCCTCTCCTACTCCTTTATAAGGATCTACCTGGTTCACGGCAGCTTCAACAGAACCACCGCCGCGAAGCGCACCATCTCGCATATCAAGCATACCCATATCGTGTGCGAGTCCCCGAGCTGCAATCACTTTATCCCAGAGAATGTAGTTATCATGAGCAGTTACATAATTGATAGACTCAGCAGGGACCTCGGTAAACGTATCGATTGATCCTTTTACCCCGGCGGCGATATCTCCTTCCCTCCCCGGCTCACCCGTAGCAAATCCCCGTTGCCCTCCATCACTGTCCCCTTTGATTGCTATGCGGAAGCTATCGTTAAATACGCCAAACCCCCGGTTCCGCTGGGAGCCTTTCAAGGTCTTATTCTCCTGCGGCAGGGTCGTTCCCGCCATATCCCAAGGCTCGCCGTAGATTAGAATATCGGGGTTAATCCCACGCAGCATCCGGGTCACTTCGTTCATTGTGCCTATGTCAATCAGGCCCATAAGATCAAAACGGAAGCCATCGACCTGGAATTCCTCCGCCCAGTACCGGACCGAATCCAGAATGTACTTTCTTACCATGGGGCGTTCCGAAGCCAGCTCGTTCCCCACTCCGCTAGCATTGGTATACCTGCCCGTACTCGTTGTCCTGTAGTAATATCCGGGTACAATCCTGTCAAAGGGGCCCTCCTCCGTGGAATAAGTATGGTTATATACCACGTCGAGCACAACCCGGAGTCCCTGGTCATGAAGCGCCTGCACCAGCTCCTTGAACTCCAGGACCCGAACCACCGGATCACACGGATTCGTCGAGTAGGAGCCCTCAGGAACATTGTAATTCTGCGGGTCATATCCCCAGTTGTACAAGGACTTTAGCCCCTTACCACCCACGGTAGGCAGTTCATTAACCGTAGCATAATCGCTGCAGGGAAGCAGCTGTACATGGGTGATGCCCAGCTCTTTCAGATGCTCTATCCCGCTCTTAAGCCCATCTGGTGTGGAGGCACCTAACTCGGTAAACGCCTTGAATGTCCCCTTGTGCACCATACCAGAGTTCTCATCAACCGAGAAATCACGAACATGAAGCTCATAAATCACCGCATCTGTAGACTGCTTCATCGGTGGCTTCTCCCCGGCAGCCCATCCGGACGGATTCGACGCGGCCAGATCCATGACCACAGCTCTCTGCCCATTGGCGGTTACGGCTTTGGCATAGGGGTCGATGGCCACATGCGAGGTTCCGTCCGCAAATTCCACCAGATACATATAACATTGACCTGCCAAATTGCCGCTAATCACGGTTGACCATACCCCGCAGGAAATCCGCTTCATGGGCACGGTATTCCGCACGTCACTTTGATCGATGACAAGTCCTTCGGTATTATAAACTCCGGCACCGTCATACAATAAGAGACTTACCTTGGCTGCCGTAGGGGCCCATACCTTGAAGCTGCTGCCGGCCCGCGTATAAGTTACGCCAAGATCCTGGTGTTCATAATAAAATTTAGGTTGATCCAAAATATGGCGCATGGTCACCTTGGCTGCCGAGAAATGGCGGCTCTTTAACAGATAAATCCTTGTCACGTCGAATTGCTCAACATTAAGAAGCTTTATGATGAGATGGCAGTCTCCTGACCTCACCACAGATACAGGCAGGGTCTCCTGCGTCACCGCATCGATTAATTGAGTAGTCTGTATATCTTCATCCGCAATATATTCGCTTGTTACAGCGATTAACGTGTCCGCAGCATCCGCAAGAGCTGAACGGAATCTAGGAGACACATCAGCTTTAGCAGGGTCATAGATCACCTGTTTGTCATCTTGGACGAGCCAGACATCGACCTCCCGGCCGCCTTCCGGTATAACAACTCGCCTCGCAACCTCCTGATCCGCCCAATCATTACCGTTCATGCTCCATCTCGTTATGATTTCTATCCGGGTTACGGGAAGCTCTATTGTAGCCACTGCGAATCCTCTCTCATCCACAGCATGGAAAGCGTAACTGCACCCTTCCTTATGGTCATACCATATCCACATGTTCCAGCCTGCAAACTGCTGATCATAACGGTAATAATGAATCGTATACTTATACCTCAACCCGGTTCCGGGCTGCACTGCACCTGTCACCCATTCCACGTTGCAATCACATCCTGTCAGTTCCGCGAGGGCTTGCTGTATGCGCTTTCCGAGACTGGAGTGCTTCCCGTATAGGATCTCCTCGCCGGAAGAAATGTACGTGCCTCCCTACGGATGCACGCCTCATACCAGACGTGAAATCTGCGGCTCCCATAGTGTATGAATCAGCGCCACGCTTGGTTCCCTCTTCCCTTTTGAACGCTAAAAAATTCTTGCTGGCATAGGTCTCTATTTACTTTACAATGTCTTTCGATTAAGATTACAATGTAAAAGCAAACGGTTCCACAAAGGAGGTTGCCATGGCTGTAACCATCAAGGATGTTGCCAAGAAGGCCGGAGTTTCACCCTCCACCGTGTCCCGGGTATTATCCAATCACCCTCGAATCAGTACTCAAACCTCCAATAAAGTGAAGGAGATTATGGAGCAGCTAGGTTATCACCCTAACATTATGGCTAAGAGCCTGGTGTCGAAGACAACCGAAAGCATCTGCATTATTCTCCCCAAACCGGCAGAGGAGTTGTTCTCCAACCTGTTCTTTATGGAGTTGATTCGCGGTATTGTCACTCAAGCTAACCGTTCCGGATATGACGTACTGATCAGTTCAGGCGCGAATGAGAAGGAAGAAGTCGAAGCTGTAGCCCGGCTCTTAAAGGGGCGCCGTGTAGACGGAGCCATTCTTCTATATTCCCGTAACGATGATCCGGTGATTGAATTTCTGCATGCGAACAATTATCCATTTGTGATCGTCGGCAGAAGCAATGACCATCCTGATGCCTTGTCTGTAGATACAGACAATGTTCAAGCCGCGTATGATGCGACGAAGCATCTAATCTCTATGGGCCATGAACGCATCGGCTTCGTAAGCGGTCCGCCGAATTTGACAGTCTCGCAAGACCGGATGAAGGGCTATCAGAATGCACTGATTGATGCGGGCCTTGAGATGCGTCCCGAGTGGATTGTTGAAGGTGAATTCTTGCAAGACAGTGGCTATAGGGCCATGTCCTTCATTATGAGCCTTCCGAATCGCCCGACCGCTCTTGTTGTCGTCGATGATATGGTGTCATTCGGAGTTCTGCGGGGTCTACACGAGCTTAACTTCAAAGTACCTGATGATATTTGCCTGGTCAGCTTTAATAACATTACGTTATCGGAGTTGTCCACGCCGCCTATCAGCAGTATTGACATCGGTATCTATCATCTAGGCTACACCGCGTCTCAAATGCTAATTCAGAACATCCAGAACGGTGAAGATATAACTTATCAGACTCGTCAGATTATTCCGCATCGCTTGATGATACGGGAATCTTCTATGCTGTCACTGCCGAAGAGGTGACTTGCGGGGCACACAAATAACTGAAGCTGAAATGCTTCATTTATTTTTAACAATTTGTACAAACGTTTGCGCTATTTAGAGGAGGAATCATTAATGGCATCTATTCAAGCTTGTTTATTCGACCTCGATGGTGTTCTAGTCGACACTGCTAAGTATCACTACCTGGCTTGGAAACGTCTTGCTGAAGAGCTTGGGTTTGTATTTACGGAACAAGACAATGAGCGTCTTAAAGGGGTATCCCGGACTGCATCTCTTGAGATTCTGCTTGAAATTGGCGGAATCAAGCTGGATGACGCTGCCAAGCTGGAGCTTGCTGAACGCAAGAACAACTGGTATGTAGAATCCATTACAAGTATGGACGAAACCGAGATTCTTCCCGGAGCTCTTGAGTTCCTGAAGGAATGCCGTGCTAACGGTCTGAAGGTGGCTCTCGGCTCTGCGAGTAAGAACGCCATGCTGATTCTGAATAATACGGGCCTCACCCCTTACTTCGATGCCATCATTGATGGTACCAAGACAGCTGCTGCCAAGCCAGACCCTGAAGTGTTCGTACTGGGAGCCAAAGAGGTTGGAATTCCCGCTGAGCACTGTGTTGTGTTCGAAGATGCGGAAGCAGGTATTGAAGCTGCGGTGCGCGCAGGGATGCGCAGTGTAGGTATCGGAAGTCCGGATACCCTCAGCCGTGCCAATCTGGTTATTCCTTCACTTCAGCAAATGTCTGTAAGCCGGTTAGCTGAACTATAATACTTAATCACTGATCTGATATTATTGAGTTAATTTCAAGTGTAACTATATATACTTCGATCTAAAAGGAGCCGATAAGTGTGAAACAGTATTTGAAAGTTGACGAATGGTCTATTATCGAAGAAAGCTTTGACCCTATCAATCATGAAATTTCAGAAAGTATTTTCAGTATCGGGAATGGATTTATGGGGCAGCGCGCCAACTTTGAAGAGCAGTACAGCGGTCCTTCTCTTCAAGGCAGCTACATGGCTGGCGTGTATTATCCGGACAAAACCCGTGTTGGCTGGTGGAAGAACGGTTACCCTGAGTATTTCGCCAAGGTACTGAACTCAACCAACTGGATCGGGATTGATGTGTATGTGGGCGGCACTGCGCTCGACCTCGCGAAATGCAAGGTAACTGAGTTCCGCCGCGAGCTTAACATGAAGGAAGGCGTTCTGATCCGCAGCGCTGTTGCCGAAATGGAAGATGGCAAACAGATCAAGATCGAGTCCACTCGCTTCGTGAGCATTGCCCGTCATGAGATCGGCGCGATTCGCTATGCGGTAACTCCGCTGAATTTCTCCGCTCCTATCCGTCTGACTGTCTACCTGGACGGCGACGTGAAGAACAAGGACTCCAACTATGAAGAGAAGTTCTGGAACGAAGTAAGCAAAGAGGTGTCCGCTGGTTCCGCGAACCTGACATTGAAGACGAAGAAGCTGGACTTCCATGTGACTTCTGTCATGACTTACGATGTATTCAAGAACGGCAAGAAGCTGGACCTGACTCCTTCCACAGTTGAAAAAGAAAAATACGTCGGCAATGATGTTACGATTCAAGCTGAACAAAACGAAGAAATCGTTATCTATAAATATGTGGCTAATGTGACCTCCCGTAACCATGGCCTGGGACAATTGGTTGAAGTCGGTTCCAAGGCGCTTGAGGAAGCAAGAACTGCAGGTTTTGATGTGCTTCTTAGCGAGCAGGTTGCAGGCTGGGCTGAGAAATGGAAAGAAAGTGACATTATCATCGAGGGTGATGAGTCTGCACAGCAGGCGATCCGCTTTAACATTTTCCAATTGAATCAGACTTACAGCGGTGAAGACGATCGCCTCAACATCGGACCGAAGGGCTTCACTGGCGAGAAATATGGCGGCAGCACTTACTGGGATACCGAAGCTTACTGCGTACCGTTCTACCTGAGTACAGCAGATTCTTCTATCGCACGGAACCTGCTTATCTACCGTTATAAGCACCTGGAGAAGGCTAAAGAGAATGCCCGTAAGCTCGGCTTCACCAAAGGCGCCCTCTATCCAATGGTAACTATGAACGGTGAAGAGTGTCACAACGAGTGGGAGATCACTTTTGAAGAGATCCACCGTAACGGCGCGATTGCTTATGCGATCTATAACTATGTTAATTATACAGGTGATAAATCTTACCTCGGTCAATACGGCCTTGAGGTTCTGGCTGAAATCTCCCGCTTCTGGGAAGAGCGCGTGAACTACGCACCACGCAAAGATCAATACGTGATGCTCGGCGTAACCGGCCCGAACGAATATGAGAACAACGTGAACAACAACTGGTACACCAACCGTATCGCTGTATGGACGCTGGAGTATACACTTGAGGTTCTGGACTATCTGAAAGAGAACGAGCCATCCCGTTACAACGAGCTGGTTGAGACTCTGAAGCTTAAGCCGGAAGAGACTGATAAATGGAAAGATATTATCGCCAAAATGTACTACCCTGCGGACGAAGAGCTTGGAATCTTCCTGCAGCAGGACGGCTTCTTGGACAAAGAGATTATCCAAGTTAAAGACCTGAAGCCTGAGAACCTCCCGATCAACCAGAACTGGTCTTGGGACCGTATCCTTCGTTCTTGCTTCATCAAACAGGGTGATGTCATTCAAGGTCTGTACTTCCTCAGCCACAAATATGACCTGGAGACCAAGAAACGGAACTTCGACTTCTACGAGCCATTGACCGTTCATGAGTCCTCCCTGTCTCCGTGCCTGCACTCCATCCTGGCTTGTGAGCTTGGATATCAGGAGAAGGCATACGAGATGTACCTGCGCACTGCAAGACTGGATCTCGATAACTACAACAATGACACCGAAGACGGCTGCCACACTACAAGTATGGCGGGAACCTGGATGTCTGTCGTTCACGGCTTCGGCGGCCTTCGTGTAGAGAATGATGAGCTTGTATTGAAACCGTTCATCCCAGGTCACTGGAAATCATTCTCGTTCAAAGTGATGTTCCGCGGGTCCCGTCTGAAAGTCAGCGTATCTGACAAGGACATCACAGTATCCAACGAGACTGAGACGCCTGCAGCGATCCGTATCTTCGACCGTGACTACACCGTTAGCCCGCTTGGCATGATCCAAGTTGAGAATGCAGTAGTAAATGCTTAATTAGTAAAGGAAGGGTGCCACTTGAGGGCACTCCGATGACGGAACGTTCCTGCGATCGCTGCCTGCTCGCGAATTCCCTGATTGATTTGATTTTGTAGGAAATCGCGAGCAAAGGCGAACGCTTCGCTTCTCCGGAATCGTTCCCGTCCTCTCCGCTTTCTCAGCGGAGCCTTTACCCCCATTGTGCATGTCTACCCATGCACAATGGGGGTAATATTGAAGCGCCCGGGGGCCAACTGGCTCCCGGGCGCTTTTTTGTCGTTTTAGGCTGACACAGTTAGAGAGTTGGGGCTTTCTAACTATGAAATAATTAGAAAGATCATCCGACATAAACAATATACGTATTTACATACATAGAGATGAATAAGATTGGTGGGATATTAATGTTCGCCGATGTTCTGCAATTGGCCGCAGAGAAGCAACAAATGGTGAGTGTCAAAATTCAGGATGGAAGAATACTGATTGGGCTGCCTCAAATTTCCCGGCAGGAGAACCGTGTCAAGATCTTGGATGAATCCGGCATGGTGACGTTCCCCTTTGATGAAATTGTTCATGTCATGAGGCTGATCAATTTCTCTTTTTAATTAAAAATTCATGAAGAAGACCACGAGCCCTGCAGCGGCCTGTGGTCTTCTTAACCTTAAGGAAGTAAAAATCTAGAGCCCAGTCAGGAACGGCTGGTGTATACTGGAAAGAAAACAGGATCGGAGGCTGAAGCCTATCATTCCCAAGAAGGTCACGTGGCTGGAACTCTTTTACGATCTTATCTATGTTACCGCCATTTCTATCACGACACACGTGCTCTCAGAGCCTCATGACGGCCTTATATCAGAAGACGCCATCCTGAAATATCCCCTGATTTTCATCCCTTTGTGGTGGGCCTGGACAGGTTTTACCGTGTATGTAAATCGCTTTGGTCAAGATAGCACCGCCCAGCGAATTGTGTATTTCATACAAATGCTGTTCGTCATTATCATGGCTGCTAACATCAACATCGACTTTGAGTCCCATTATCTCTTGTTCATGCTTGGTTATGTTGGCATCCGCCTGTCTACGGTCTTCATGTATGTGCGGACCTGGCTTATGCACAAGGGTGCCCAGCGAAGGGTTGCGCGTTATTTAGCCTTAAGCTTTTTGATAGGAACGCTCATCAGCTTTAGCTCGGTTCTATTTCCGGAGCTTACGAAATTCTACATCCTGTATCTCGGCATATTCCTGGAGATCGTCCTCCCTCTTGCTGGACGGCATATCCTGCGGCAGATGCCGGTTCATTATTATCATCTGGTGGAGCGGTATGGGCTCGCCACCATTATTTTACTAGGTGAACTTATTCTTGTGATCGTGGATACAATCCGCCATCATCCCATTACGCTTCAGTCCGGCTTTGAACTCCTGCTCGGGTTCATTATTACCGCGTCAATCTGGTGGCATTACTTCGAGTCCTCAGAGAAAGTGGAACAGACCGGAGACGGTGCCGGCCATAAGGTCATCTATGGGCATTTGTTCACGTATATGTCGCTTGGGATCATCTCCAATGTAATCCGGTATGCAATGAGCCATGAGCTGGACCTTGGTCCCTTTGCCTGGCTTGCCTTAACGGGATTGGCCATGTATCTCCTCTCCATGGCGCTTATTTTTGGTCCCTTTGTGAATAAGAATGGTGCACAGACCTATAGATTGCTTGGCTGTTACCTGGCCGCTCTTGTCCTGTGCGGTGCTATCCTGCTGCTGCTCCCCACGATCCTGACAGTGTATATCGCTCTTGCCTTCTTCTTTATCGCCCATACCTTGGTATATGTGCGCTGGCTCGGTAAGAGGAAGCGGGCTTGAGGAGAGTTCTAGCTGCCTACTTTTTTCTCATCATCTTCTGTAAAAAGAAAATAATCAGAATAATAATATCCGCTCTCTCCTAACGAAAAAAACTTAGTATAATTAAGCCTATTAATACCACGGGAATTATATAGACGAAGAAGTATCCGAAATACCGGATCCACTTCGGCATTTCTTTCAGACCCACTTTTTTTGGCGGGCCACCGCCTTCAATATACTGGAGGTTCGCCATAGGTTCACGATTAAAGACTGCTACATCATTGTGCATGGGTTGCTTTTCTGTTTCATGGAGCTTCATCCTCTTCAACTCCTATCGTTAATCCCGCGGAATAGTAATAACTTCCTTCCGTTTCTCGTCAGGAAGTATTAACGAGAACGTTCCAGTAGACTCCGTCACAAATCTGCCCATTTTTCTTAGAGATCCGGTTTTGGTATATTTCGCATCCTTATCATATCGGCCATATTCCTCATAGGAGGTATCTCCGAAATAGCCGGAGTTGTAATACATAAATGGCTTCTTGATTGTTGGTGTCGGTCCTGTCCGGTCCTTGAGTTTGTTCTCAAAAAGCTGCTGCACGGGATCCTGACCGATCTTCTGGACATGAGCCTGCCAGGTGGCTACGAGAAAGTCATCCTTGTATTCAAACAAGGTTATCGTCTCGCTGCCTGTGATCATGAAGAATCGCAGGGCCTCTCCCTCGGGAAAGAGGAACGCGGTGCTGTAATCCTCCTGTTCATGCGAGGTTGCTAAAGGTCGATGCTCGTAATGAGCTCCGTTATATAATGCTGTATCCATTGCAATGGATCTGCTTGTTGATAGATCACCCTTATAGAGCTTGGCTCGCCCGCTTGGCGTCAGCGGTGATTGAATAGAGACTGTGTTATTACTCCAATCCACCCTGTAGCCATATTGCTCCGATATCAATCGCAGAGGTACGTAGACTCGATTATTAACCGTTCTGACCGGTACATCTAGTGGAATTGTCACAGCTCCTCTCAATCCCCCTTCAATCCGGGCTTTCTTGCTGCCAGGCGTCAACGACATACTCTCCGACCACTTGCTAACGGTCACAGTTTTGGTGTGTGGATTCCAGCTTACTGAAGCACCAAGCGATTCAGAAACTGCACGAAGTGGAACCAATACTCTCCCTTGAACGAGAATAGGATATCTATCCGATTTCAGCGGTTTGTCCTTCACCGTAATGCCTATGTCTCCGGCAGCAAACGCCGAAGCATTGAAAGAGAATACACCCATGAGGATAAAGGTATACAGCAGCTTTTTCACTATACTCTCTCCTTTCAGATCTATATAATTATAACATTAATGGAATATAAAGGGTTGTAAATTAAATTTAGATTGTTTGCTTAACTAATGGTATAATTGCCCAGAATTATAATTTATGTTGAGGTGGTAATTATTATGGAGTCAACTAACAAACCAATCATCACCATTGAGACCACAGTTCATTCACCAATTGAAAAGGTATGGGAATATTGGACAGAGCCACAGCACATAAAAAAATGGAATAACGCCTCCGATGATTGGCATGTGCCAACTGCTGAAAATGATTTACGAGTTGGCGGAACGTTTCTTACAAGAATGGAAGCTAAGGATGGAAGCTTTGGTTTTGATTTTAGCGGAGTGTATGATGACGTAAGGATAAATGAGTATATCTCCTATACAATTGGTGATGGAAGAAAAGTCACGATTACTTTTAGCAGCCAAGGAAATGACACTAAGGTAATTGAAACTTTCGAAGCAGAAACTACCAATCCTACCGAGATGCAGCAAGCTGGCTGGCAGGCGATTCTAGACAATTTTAAAAAGTATAGTGAGAGTCTATAGAGATAATATTGATTAAGAAGGCTGGTTTAAGTCCAATCATTCATATGATGCCTCTCATACTATGTAAATTATAGAAGGGAGGTAATTAGATATGGCATATGTAATTGATCGGGGTAGTTCAGTTGCGTCAACCGGTACCGAGACATTGAGTATTCCTATTCTAAGTCCAGCTGATCCCGTGGGACTTGCTAATTTTGGACTTTACACTCCGGACGGAGGAAGTGCGTTACTGAATGCGACTGTAGGTTTTCAGACCACTTTGGGAATTCCTAATGTAGTCTTCACAATCTATCGGGACGGCCAACCTATCTTCAATGTAGGAGCCTCAGGTTTAGCCGTTCAGGCAATAACACCAGTCAACATCTCATTTCTTGATAACGCACCTCAAGGATACCATTCTTATTTGTTGGTCGTCACGAACAACAGCACAAATGTATTGCTCAATACAGCAAGTATTACAGGACCTGTATCTTTCAGTGGAGTATCATTCGGGGATTACTAATTGTGTACAAGGAACCTGCTGGATCGCCAGCAGGTTTTTTTTGGATTTTTGGGTTGTAGTCTAAAGTTGGACTTGCCTAACTATCCGGTGACAATTGTACATAATATTATAGCCAATCCGAGCCTTTGTGGGCCCCTTATACAGTAATGATATATATTTACAAATTAGCGATTTACATTTCGCATTATTTACTATAAAATACCAATGGTACTGAAACGTTATTATTGGTACCAATTTGGAGGGACAACTTTGAAGCAAAGAATCATTGATGAGACGATTTCATTAATTCAGCGAAAGGGTTTTAACTTTACTATTAGTGACCTGGCCAAGCAGTTATCAATCAGTAAACGTACGATCTATGACAACTTCTCTTCTAAAGACGACATTGTCGAGGAAGTCATTAACCAGCTTATTAGCAAAATCAAGACAAGGGAACGGCAAATTGCTGAAGACAAGCAACTAAATGAATTTCAAAAAATCAAGCATATTTTGATTTGTGTACCTGAGGAATTCGCCATCATGGACTCGAACATGCTGGTGGAGCTGAAGCAGTATCATTTCAACCAATGGAGGATACTAGATACTTTCTTGAAGGATGAATGGAGTGTCGTCCAGGAACTATTGAACAAGGGTACCGAGAAGGGAATCATCAAGAACATCCATCCTCTCTTATTCATCGAGTTATACTTGGGCGCGATCAATCAGATCTATGATGTATCTTCTCCTCTACGAAATTTATTAACGATGGGAGAAATTCTTAATTCGGTTGTAGATATTCTGCTGGAAGGTATTGTGGTGCCAAATATAGATGGAGGGTGATTGAGAGATGTACCTGCAATGGATCTATTTATCACTAGCCATTCTGTTCGAAGTGGCCGGGACGATAAGTATGAAGCTGTCAGCTGGATTTACCAAATGGCAGCCTAGCGTTCTCCTCGTAATATTTTATATTTGCAGTCTGGTATTTCTAACTTTGACCTTGAAATCGATTCAGGTATCCGTAGCCTATGCAATCTGGTCAGGTATGGGCATTGTAATGATCACTCTTATTGGCTTCTTTTTCTTCTCCGAGAAGGTCAATATATCTAAAGCTCTATCCATAATTCTTATAATTATTGGTGTCATTACACTCAACCTTACGTCAGAACAAGCTCATCAAGCGCCAACAGTGAGTCGATCAAATAAATAAAATAGTATCCCTTGAATTTTAATGGAGGAAAGTAATGAAACTACTAAAGCCATTTTTTCTTATTACGGATATTGGGTTTATCATCTATTGGATCGTAACTTATCTGCACGTAATTCCAACAAGCTGGGCCTTCAAAGACTACAATAATCCCATTATTATTGCCTGGAACTGGTCTTTCCTGCCGCTAGATATACTGATCTCGATAACAGGCCTTTCCAGCTTATATTTATATCGCAAACAACGGGCTGCCTGGAGAAGCGTTGCATTAATCTCTCTTGTGCTAACATTTTGCTCAGGTCTGCAAGCCATTGCATTTTGGCTGATCAGTAACGATTTTGATATTACATGGTGGTTATTTAATTTGTATTTAATGATCTATCCGCTGTTCTTCATCAAGACTTGTATCCAGCAGCCAAGCAGGGCCTGAGAAGATGAGCCTCCGACAAAGAATCGGGGAGCTCATTTTTTTATTGTAAGTTGTATAAGACTCATTCTTAAAATAACGACACAAGGACATAGGCCGCCAGAACAGGCAGGCTAAATAAAATCAGGATACCCGCTGCAATCCTTCTGTTATTCCGGTCCTGCTTGGATTCATTAGCTTGGTGCTGTCTTATTCTATCTCCAGTTAAGAAGTTACCTGAAATTAAGGCCCCAATGATCAAGGCAGCGGAGCCGATCCAGCCCGCAGTCTGTAAGAAGAATACCTCGCTACCCTTAACCCATGCTAGAGCACCAAGGATTAATGCAGCCACCAATCCCGCAGCAAAGCCATATAACTCACGTCTCATCGTCTACTCCTCTCACAGCCGAACCATTTTTTGGTATATTATAGCATTCTTTTCCCTTCCTGATAGCTATGATTATTAAGTGTGGGCCCACAAATATTATGATAAAATCTATAGAGAAGCGGCCTTATAGCATGAAGAGACATAGAAAGCAGGCTGAACCGATGAATTTGAATGACCTCCGTGTGAATACAAGAAACTTATATAAAGATATTCTACATAGCTGTTGGCTGATTATTTGTATATACGCAGTTGGCACCCTGGTGCAGCTCTTCTTCACCATTCATAATCATAACGACTTTTTCTGGCATACCGTATTTGTTCCTACACTTGAAATGTCCCTAATGAACCTGATCATGGGAGTTATATTTCGAAAAGTAACCCGCTGGACCGAATACTTGCTAATAGCCGGGGTTAATCTATAACAAGCGCTTGATTGTATTCGCCTTAGTTCAAGCCATTCTAACCGTCATCATCATCTGTACATTTTCGCCTGCGATCAGGAATTCGTTGGGAGCTTCAGAGCTCATTTTGCTGTTCTCGATGTTCACCGCGACTGCCTTAATTATTAACAGCCTCCGAAAGCACGCCTTTGCTCTGACCCAGGAGCTGGTAAAGGTGACCCAGGAGAAGCAGGATCTGCAGACTCGAAACACCCTTATGGAAAGACTCAATCGGGTTGACTCGGCTACAGGTCTGTATAACCACCGTTCTTTTCATGAGCATTTGGTTAATGTTATAGATGTGTCGGAGGCTTATTCACTTCATGTTCATCTGGCCATTCTGGACATCGATAATTTCAAGAAGGTGAATGATACCTTCGGCCACGCCGTGGGTGACTCTGTCATTAGCTATGTGGCCACTCAATTGAACGAAATTCTGGATCAGAATGATTTTGCCTCAAGATACGGAGGCGAGTAATTCGCTATCCTGAGTGTCGATAAGGACACGGCCCAGTTCGTAGAGCAGCTGGAGGCCATCCGCCTGGCCATCTCTAAGAAGCATTTTGATAAGATGGACGGATTATCCGTCACGATAAGTATTGGAGTTCAGCAGCTTCTGCCAGGTATGGATAAGGAGAACCTTTTCCACCAGGCAGATATGGCCCTGTACGAAGCGAAGAAGTCCGGCAAGAACCGGACAATCGTGGCGGGTTCCCCTACTTAAATAAAGCGGTCAACCTTTAGGTTGACCGCTTCTTATTGTTCATACTGGGAATTCATCTATCCCAAATCAGACTTACCTTCGTGCCCTGCCCTGGTCTTGAATGCACCTCGATCCGCCCGCCCATAGCTTGAACCAATTCCTTCGTCACAGCCATACCCAGTCCGCTGCCTTCCGTCTCGCTATCCGTATTCAATCCCCGGTAATAACGTTCAAACAAACGCTCCATGGTCTGCTGATCCATTCCTTGTCCATTGTCCGTAAAATCAATGCGTACACCTTCTTGCGCACTATTACCGGACAGCTCAATATGCATGGTTGTATCAAGAGGATTATGATTAAGCGAGTTCGCTACAATATTCTCGATTATGCGCTCCAGCCACGGCGGGTGGACAGCCCTCACAATCGGCTCGGCAGGTACGGTGCAGCGAACCCGGCTGTGGTCATAGACCGGATGCTCCGAAGCGCGAGATACACAGTTCGTTAACAGAATACCTATATCCTTCTCCTCGAATGCTACAGGTATATCCCCGTTCCTAAGCCGATAGGTCAAACCAAGGTCATTGATGAGCTTGTCCATATAGGACGTCTTCTCCAGAATGATGGCTGCGAACTTCCGCATTTCTTCCTCAGACCAGCTGTACTGCTCGGCGGCCAGCATATGAGCGTAGCCTTGAACGGAGGACAGCGGCGTCTTCAGATCATGTGTAACCCCGGCGATCCACTCTTCTCTGTGCAGCTGGGTCTGTTCTGCTGCATCCCGCCCAGTACGGAGTGCGGCGGTAAGTTGACCGATCGATTCCATCACTTCACTAAAGACACGGTATCCGCGGCTCCGGAGCCGCTTGCCTTTACGTCTGCCTTCACCCTCTTTCAATCGAGCGGGATCAGTATAGTCACCCGTACCTAGCCGCTCAATCGACCCTAGAATATGAAGTATCGGTGCTCCGAACCACCTGGCATACCACACGGACAGAAGAAAAAAGACAAGTAGGGAAGATACCAGAAATGCCGCAATCCCGATAAGCATAACCTGCGCTTCCGGCTGTATGTTCAGAATTGGAAGGGATTGTACTTCAGAGCTCTCCATCGGATATTGGATCACCCAGGTAAGGCCAGTCCTCTTATCATATCTTGAATCCATGACTGTACCGTACAAGGCTTGATTAACTGATCTCATAGCCAATTCCTGTACGGTATAAGAAGCTGGTGTATCTTTCGGCTTTCTCCAGGCTGCTATCTCTTCACCTTCGCGGCTCAGCACCTGAACCCAGGCCTTTCTTTGAGTTAACAGCGAGCTGCTGCTTTCGGAGAAAGATAGACTATGATCCTTGAGTTCCCCATCATCGATTAGACGCACTAGCAAATCCTCAGTTGGGGATCGCGCGCCATATAACAGAGTATATAAGTGCCCATCCTTTTCTTGAATCCATAATCCCAGCTTATAAGGAAACGGCTCGCCCCCGATCCAGTAGTCTATCAGCTGTCCGGGAACATAGCGCGCGGGCAGATCATCGGGAGCATTAAAGGACTGTATTACATTTCCCGCTGCATCCAGACTCTGCAGCCACCCCCCATCTTTTCGCAGTCTCTGCAATAAAGCAGGATCTGCGATGAGCCCCTTCGAATCTACCCTGGATTCCTCAATTAGCTTAGATATCCCCATGGGCGCGAAGTTCCGATTGAATTCAATGTCTTGGAATCGGGCCAGCATCCAGATTACGATAAGGATCGCCAGAATCGCCAACAGAGAGCCAGCCACAACAAGCTGAACAGCGAACCGAATGGTCAATCGTCTGCGTATCATGCTAGGTTACTCCTTTTGGAAGAATCAGCTTATATCCCATGCCTCTGATATTCACCAAGTATTCAGGCTTCGATGGATCCTTCTCAATCTTCTCGCGAATACGGTGAATATGGACCATAACGGTGTTGTCATCATGATATACCTCCTCTCCCCATACACGCCGGTACAGTTCGCTTTTACTGAATAACCGATTGGGGTTCTTACAAAAGAACAGCAGAAGCTGGAACACAAGAGCCGGACATGGCGAGATATTCCCCTCCACGGTCAGCGTCGCTTCCGATTCATCTACCTGAAAGCGGCCAAAATCATAGATGCAAGCCGGCGGACTACTCTGCGGCTTCGTCTGTAAGTATCTCCGCAGCTGTGCCCGGATTCGGGCCACGACTTCAAGCGGGTTGAAAGGCTTGGTTATGTAATCATCTCCGCCGACGGCAAATCCTGATAGTTTATCGAAGTCAGAGGTTCTCGCCGTCAGGAACAGGATCGGCGCGTCTGTTGTTCGGCGAATAAAAGGGCAGACTTCAAGCCCGCTCAGGCCCGGCATCATGACATCGAGCAGGATCATCTCATACCGCTGCTGCTCGCAAGCGGCTAGTGCGGCTTCCCCATCAAATACTAGATCAATATAAGAGAAGCCTTCCTTGCGAAGCACGGTAGCCATCATTTCTGCAATTGACCGTTCATCATCCACGATCAGAATCTTGGCATCATTCATTCTTCATCACCTTATCCGGAAGATGTCTTCATTGTATCATGCTCATCTTACTTGCTGGGTACGGGAATCTTAACGGAACCTTAATTATCAAGCTTAGTTAGGACAATTGTTAAGGAACAATTTATGCCCCGTTCGAGCTGCTGTAAGTCTGGTGCGCTATACTGAGCCTAATTAAGAAGATTAGGAGGATCAGTCCATGAAGAGGAACCTTGCAGAGAAGTTCATGCGTACAAGAATCCTTGCTGCTCCCCTGCTTATAGCTGTTCTGGCTCTGGGCGGCTGCGGTACGGATAAGGGAGGAGATAAGGAGGTACAGACTGTGAACCAGCACAATGAGGCAGACAACCATACTACGGGCAGAATCGGAGGAAAAGAAATTGCGGATCAATTGCTTGCTGGTAAATACGAGCGTCTATACGCCCAGTTTAGCGACTCTATGAAGTCCATTGTTACCCTCAAGGATTTCCGTGCAATGGGTCAATCTTTTACCTCAGGTATTCCCTCATTCAAGTTGTTGTCCAGCCTGCGGTTAAACGGCTACGAATCTCTGGTATGGAACGAGCCTTCTGGCAGCAAGGGCCTGACCGCATCTACGGATGGGAAAGGAACGATAACTGGAATTCAGATTCTGGATCATCCCTCATATCCCGCGACCGATCATGCCTATTCCAAAACGACATTCAACTATCCTTTTCAGGGGGATTGGCTGGTATATTGGGGAGGCAACAATCGATTTCTCAACTATCACTACGAATATGAACAAGAGCGCTATGCCTACGATTTCCTGAAAGTGAAGGACGGTTACTCCTATGAGGGCGATCCAAAGCTTAACCAGAGCTATTTCGCCTTCGATCAGCCTGTTCTGGCTCCGGCAGACGGGGTTGTGGTTGCAGCTACTGATGGCATTCCGGATAATGAGCCTGTAGGGAAAATGAATGAAGAACAGCCCGCAGGCAATGTGGTTACCATTCAGCATAACAATGGGGAATACAGTACCCTCGCTCATTTCAAGAAGGGCTCGATTCAAGTGAAGAAAGGCGACGTGGTAACTGCAGGCCAGCTCCTGGGCAAATGTGGCAACTCGGGGAACTCTTCAGAGCCGCATATCCATTTTCAAGTATCTGCACAAATGAATAAGGCCATGACCACGATACCGATCTCCTTCAAGGATGGCAGGAAGCCGATTCGCGCTGATGTTGTGACTGGAACGAGCCCAAATAAATAACGAGGTGGACTTATGAAATCTATTTCCAAAGACAAGCTTCAAACCTCCTATGGAACTATGGAATATGCCCAATCTGGCGAAGGAACACCTTCTGTCATTCTCATTAATGGAGGAGGTGGACCTATCGAGGGATGGCTGAAAGTGTTCCATGACCTTGCCGATCAGACCCGTGTGGTGGCCTATAACCGGTTCGGGATAGGCGGCAGCGACAAGCCGTCCACTCCCCAGCACGGGCAAGCTATTGTGGCCTCACTCAGACAGCTGCTTCAAGAGATCGGGGTGTGCCCTCCCTACATTCTGGTTGGGCATTCTCTGGGAGGATTGTATGCCAATCTGTTCGCCCGGCAGTATGCGGAGGAGGTTGCCGGGGTCGTACTGCTTGAATCCAGCCACGAGCTGGATCTGGCCATCAACCAGACCCAGGGGCCGTTCATTAGAGGCCTAAACCGGCTGCTCGGAATCTTCGACTCTTTCTCGGCACACCGTAAATGGAATGAGGTCAATTATGTAGAGGAGACAGCGCGGCAGATCGCGGAGGCGGGTCCTTTTCCTAAGATTCCATTATTCGTGGTCTCCGGGGGCAAAAAGCCGCCGATGATGCCCGCGAGCGTCTTTGAAATTCGCCAAAAGAACCAGCTGGATTTAGTAAGGTTAAGCCATCAAGGGAGACATATTCTCGCGGCTAGCAGCGGACATTTCCCCCAGTTCTCCGAGCCGGAGCTTGTGAAGAGGGTCATAAGCGAGTGTATACATGCTGCTAGATAACAATGCCGCATATTCTTTATCTCTGGATTTCAACCGTAATGTGGTATACAGCAAGAAATCCCAATTAGTACTCATATCCTTTGGCTTTTGCAAAAATCATGATGTCTGCTTGCGCGCCACGTTCATCCAGATTGGCATTCCGCAGTATGCCTTCCTGTGTGAATC
This sequence comes from Paenibacillus sp. SN-8-1, assembly GCF_050995535.1. Lineage (NCBI taxonomy): Bacteria > Bacillati > Bacillota > Bacilli > Caryophanales > Paenibacillaceae > Paenibacillus > Paenibacillus sp. SN-8-1. The sequence continues at coordinate 454,974 of NZ_CP194782.1, read as the reverse complement.
CCGCCCGCTCGGCAACCCGGCGGCTCGGCTGATTGGCCGGACTGCATCGGATCTCCAGCCGCTTCGCATCCAAGTAATTAACCGCAAAGGCAGTTATTCCATGTACGGCTTCCAACGCCAGACCCTGGCCTGTACGCGAGGTTCTGAGCCAATATCCAATCTCGAAATTGCGAATATCCCAATCGAACCGATGCAGTCCGCTGCTGCCAACGAACTGGTTCGTATGCTTATCAAACAGATGAAGAACCAAATCCGTCCGTTCCAGAAAGTTAAGCCTCGCCCGGCGTACATAAGCCTCAGATTCATCCACAGTAGGAAGAACTCTGGCAAAAGGCAGCCACGGCTTCAGCTCATTTACACTCTCGCATATAGCTTCATTGATTAATGCGCCCTCCCCAAACCGGGGTGCCCGTATAGTCAGGCGCTCTGTCTCGAACTCTTCGGGAAATGAAAGCAAGATAGGGCTACTCATCCAAAATTCCTCCTGATTCATAGTATATTCCACAATACACAAGCAACCTTTCATTTCTAGCATATATTGTAGAAGCTTCGAAATGAAAGGGAGTGTATTTATGGGTATAATAAGTCAAGGGCGGTGTGTGCTGCCAAGGTTAGAACTTTTCAGTGAAGAAAATTTTTTCGGAAGAAGATTAGTCTTTAGAGGCAACATAGCTGTTCGTAATATTGAGAGAATCTTTGGCGAGCCTGAAAGTTTAAGATTTCGGTCCAACAGCAGAGGCGCTACCTTGGTACTGTTCTCACGCAGCAATTTCAAAGGCAGATTTCGCGTCATACGGATAAGCAGAAATATTGCTGATTTAGAGAAAACAATAGGCTTCGAGGTTAACTCCATTATCATGTCAAGCACCCGGTTAACGTTAGAAGAGATAAGACGAATTCGGCGTACTGGACATCTGCCAGGAAGATTTATCGTTTTTTAAGGCTATAAGCTTGGAGAATCGCCCTTATACTAGGGCGGTTCTTCTATTGTAATTCCATATCCAGTGGGAACACACAGAATACATAACCTAATGATAACCCATAATCTGTAAATTTCCATTATATTTAAAAATCCCTCTATGATCTTCCCAATTCTTGCCTTAAAATTAAAATATTCATAAGTTCGAATACAATGCCGTAAAAAGGAGATTAAGTATTTCATGTTAGAGAGTCATCATCACTCAGATTCTTCACCAGTCAGAAGCCGCCGCCATCTGCAAGCAGACTGCGAGAACTGCTTCGGCCTCTGCTGTGTGTCCCTGCCCTTCGCGGCATCCGTGGACTTCGCCGTGGACAAGAATGCCGGGCAGCCCTGTCAGCATCTGCAGCCGGATTTCCGGTGCGGCGTTCATAATAAGCTCAGACCGTTAGGCTTTCGGGGGTGCACAGTATATGACTGCTTTGGAGCAGGACAACAGGTATCCCAGATTACCTTTGAAGGACGTGACTGGCGTGCATATCCAGAATCGGCCAAGATGATGTACGAGGTATTCCCTGTAATGTGGCAGATTCATGAGCTGCTCTGGTATCTGAACGAAGCGTTAACCCTGGAGCCTGCCCGCGAAATATGGGGTGATCTCGAATCCGCCCTCGCCGAGACGGAACACCTAACTCAGCTCACCCCGGATTCTATTATTCAGCTGGATGTGGCAGCACACCGGGCCAAGGTTAATATTCTGCTGCTCAGGACAAGTGAGCTCGTACGAGAAGATGCCCGGCGCAAGATTCAGACTCCTCAAGGACGTAAGACAAAGAGCTTTGACCGAGGAGCGGACCTCATCGCAGCCAAGCTCAAAGGAGCCGATCTGAGGGGAGCCAACCTGAGGGGTGCCTACCTTATTGCCGCGGATCTGAGAGGGGCCGACCTGAGAGGAGCGGATCTGATCGGGGCTGACCTCCGGGATACCGATCTCAGGGGAGCTAATCTAATGGACAGTATTTTCCTTACGCAAGCCCAAGTTAACGCAGCCAAAGGCGATGCAGCCACAAAGCTGCCCTCCTTACTCGTTCATCCCGAACATTGGCTGGCCTCCAGCAAATAAATTAACAGGAGGTACTGGAAAATGAGTTCTGATTATACAGCCCCGCCGGGCATCTCTAGCCAAATGAAAAACTCCATCCTCAGTCCCCGCGCCCTGAACCGGGCTCTGCTGGCAAGACAAATGTCGCTGCGCCGTGTAGAGCTGCCTGCGCTTGATGCCTTGGAGCGGCCTGCCGAGCTGCAGGCGCAGTCTCCCAGTGCCCCAGCGTTCCTATGATATAACACAAAAATCCCGGACCGCCTCAGCAGTCCGGGATTTCCATATTACTCAGTCAAACTCAGCACGACTTCATCTTAAGCCGTAGCCACGTCAAGATCTACATCCTTGTTGAACACTTCTTTGTCATTCTCACCAAGGATCTTACCTGTAATCACACCAGCCGTAATCGAATCGTTAACGTTCAGGGCAGTACGACCCATATCAATCAACGGCTCAACCGAGATCAGCAGACCCGCCAGCGCAACCGGCAAGTTCATGGTGGAGAGTACGATCAGGGAAGCGAAGGTAGCTCCGCCGCCGACTCCGGCCACACCGAATGAGCTGATGGTTACAACAAGAATCAAGGTCAGAATGAAATCCCAGCTAAAAGGATCTATTCCGACAGTTGGCGCGATCATGACAGCCAGCATCGCAGGATAGATCCCTGCACACCCGTTCTGACCAATCGTAGCGCCAAAGGTCGCTGCCAGGTTGGCGATACCTGTTGGAACGCCAAGCTTTTTCGTCTGTGTCTCCACATTGAGCGGAATGGTTGCCGCACTTGAACGTGAAGTGAATGCGAACACGAGCGTAGGCAGCACTTTGCGTACATATTTGGCTGGATTGTAGCCGAACAATGCCAGCAGAATCAGGTGGATAATAAACATTACGATAAGTGCTACATAAGAAGCACCTACGAACTTGATCAGCTTCACGATTGAATCCGCATTCGTCGTGGCAATCGTCTTGGCCATCAGGGCGAGAATCCCGTAAGGGGTCAGCCTGAGCACCAGTGTTACGATACGCATAACTACCGCGTATACGGCATCTATCATTTTGCGGAAAGTATCTGCTTGTTCCGGCTTCTTCTTATCCAGACCCAATACAGCAATCCCGATAAATGCGGAGAAAATAACGACAGCCAGCGTAGAAGAACGACGGGCTCCGGTCATATCCGCGAACGGATTGGTAGGAATAAATTCAAGGATTTGCTGCGGGATCGTCTGATCCTTCACATCACCAAGGCGTTCTTCCAGCTTCGCTCCTTGCTGCTGCTCTTTATCCCCGCTCTGAATCTCAATAGCCTTCAAGTTAAAGCTAAGGCTGGTTACAATACTCACAGATGCCGCAATTGCGGTGGTAATCAGCAGCACGGCAATGATCGAAGCACTGATCTTACCGAGGTTCTGCCTACCCTTCAAGTTCATAATAGCCGAAATGATCGACACCATAATCAGCGGCACAACAATCATCTGAAGAAGCCCCACATAACCGTAACCGATCAGGTTGAACCAGTCTGTTGATTTGGTGACCACATCCGAATCCGGCTTGGATACAAGCTGCAGAATAACCCCGAACACGATTCCCAGGCCGAGTCCGGCAAATACACGCTTGGTAAATGATATATGCTTCTTCTGCAGCCACAGCAAGAAGCCCACAAGAACCAGCATAACAACTACGTTGAGTACTACCCAAAATGTAGTCATAATAAATATCCCCCTCTAATCGCACTAAGTATGAATTATTACCCTGATCTGGTACAGGAAGAACCCGTAGCGTACCGGAAAGATGATGTGCTCGACTATTGTAACACAATGTCTACTAAATTTATAGGATTAATTTAAGTATTTATTTATGTATATGTTTGGAAACTGGGATAATACATGATGACTCATATCTTGTTCAGGAGTTAGCCGCGAAAAAGAGGCGCCAAAGCAAAAACTCATCCCCCGAATATCCGGGGAATGAGTTAATAAATCTATCAGCGAATACCTTGTCGGGCAGCTGCCTGGAGAATCCACTTCACTTTAGCTGGATCAGTGATTCAACGCCTACAAAGTCCGCCATTGATCTAACTTCCAGCGCTGATGCCGCAGCCGGTACAAATGAGCCTGCTCCGGATCGAAGCTTGAACTCCACGGTTCTTGGCTGACCCGGAATCAAATCGAAGAAGTTGTCAGTGAAAATCCCTTCCTCCGGCGTGGACAGCCAGACCTGTCTGGCCAAGGTATCCGTCTTCAGCGTATAGACTGTAGCGCCGTTTTTACCTTGAGCTTCGGTCACCTTGATATTTGGCTTAACGAGCTTGAGCTCCTTCTCCGGTGCCAGGTAATGCTCTCTTGCCGCAATTACGTCCCTTCCCTGCTTCAGAGCTGCCATCAGAATCACGCCATGTGGATCATGGTCCCCAAGGAGCTCATCTCTGGAAATTTGGAACACTTCTGCCGACTCGTTCGCACTCAGAGTCACTGAATGTGACTTCTGTGCAACCAATTCTCCGGAAATCATGCGAAGCTCAGTAACAAACTCGGCCTGAATTGCCGTTTCCAGATCCGATACGGCATGGAAGGTAATGTTATCCTCGGTTGATTGTATAATGAGCACCGCAGGGGCGAAGCTTCTCTTCACCGCATACTGCAGCGCCTTCCAGCGCCCTTGATAATCCATTCCCGCCCATGAAGCTACCGGCCAGCAGTCATTCATCTGCCAGTACAGAGTCCCCATACAGTAAGGCTTGCTGCGTCGGTGCGCCTCAATAGCCATGGTAATCGCCTCGGCCTGCAGAACCTGGCTCATGTAGAGAAATGACTTAAAGTCTTTGGGCTCAGGAAGGTACATATCCATGTATTCCTTGATCAGCTGGTTCCCCCGGCCGTTCTTCTGGTGGGCCAGCATAATCTCGGACTCGAGCTCTAGAGCTTCCTCCGGCGCATATTCAAGAACCGACTTCAGCTCAGGGAAGGACTGGAATCCATACTCGCTCATGAAGCGCCCTACATTCTTATTGTAGTTTTCAAAGGGTTCGATCGCATGCCACACGCCCCAATAGTGAATGTCTCCATCCCCCGTTGTCTTATATGCGTGCTGCTCCTGATCTCCGGTCAGATTACGAAGTGGAGAAGAAGGCCAGTATGCGATGTTCTGGGACAGCTCAGAGATGACCTCAGGCAGCAGCTTGTGGAAGATCGCTTCATAATCCGCCCACAGCTTCTCCCGAATCTCCGGACTGTAGTCCTTCTTCCAGCCCCAGCCCGCATCCTCAACAAAGTGCGCCCAAGCCGAGTCAATCTCATTATTTCCGCACCACAGCGCAATGGAAGGATGGTTACGAAGTCGTTTTACATTGTCTACAGCCTCTGCGCGAACACTGCTTAAGAATGCTTCATCTCCTGGATACATGCTGCAGGCGAACATGAAGTCCTGCCATACCAAAATGCCGTGCTCATCACATAATTCATAGAAGACATCCTCTTCATAGAATCCGCCGCCCCATACACGAAGCATATTCATGTTCGACTCCACCGCAGTCACAATTTCATGCAGATATCGCTCACGAGTGACCTCTGTTATAAAGCTGTCATTTGGTATATGGTTCGCACCCTTCATATAGACAGGTACCCCATTCAGCTGAAAGTGGAAGGACACGCCCGCCTCATCCTTCTCACGAATAAGCTTCAGGTCTCTCAGACCTGTCCGAACGGACCTCTTCGCAATAGACTCCTCTTCGAACAGCAGCTCCGCCTGGAACGTATACAGATTCGCTTCGCCCAGGCCTTGGCACCGCCACAGGTCCGGGTTCGCAATCTCTACATTTATAGACACCGTAGATTGCCCCGCTGTCACTTGAACCTGTTGTTCCCACTGCTTACCGTCAGCTGCAATGCGAAGCGTCCCGGCCCAGTTGGCCTCGGAGTTCACTTCCGCCACGACCGTCAGCTTGGCCGCATTCGGAGTAACTTCGTCCTGACGGATATACAAATCGCTAATTTGAAGCTGTGACCACCCTTCAAGCCGAGCCTCACGCCAGATTCCACTAGTTACAAAGCGAGGTCCCCAGTCCCATCCATAATGGTAAGGCGCCTTTCTCGCAAAAACACTCACCCTCTTGTCCTCAAGCCCGCCAAGCTCAGACTGATCATTTGGAGCTGGCAAGGCATACCCCAGCTTCTCAAGCTTCGGAAGATCCTCATGAATCGGCGAACGGAAGCGAATCCGTAGCGTATTGATTCCTGGCTTAAGCTGCTCCTTAACGTCGACCTTCCAGATCCTGAACATATTATCTGCCGCCAGAATAGGCTGCTCGTTCAGATAGACATCCGCATAAGTATCAAGACCTTCAAATACCAGGTCAATACGGGATAACTGCGCCATCTCAGGCCCAACTTCAAATTCTGACCGGTACTCCCAGTCCTTCTTATCAATCCACTGCAGATTATGCTCATTCGTTCCATAGAATGGATCAGGAATTAATCCGTTGCGTAATAAATCTGTATGCACACATCCAGGCACTACTGCTGGAAGCCATTGCTGCTCATCACATGCTTTAAAAGTTGTTATCTATTTTGTTATGCATTTAGCTAACAAATTACATAACAATAACAAAAAAAGACAGCTTTTCCGTTAGGATCTGCTGTCTTTGTCCTATTTTGATACCCCTAATGCTTCATACCATTCTCTTCACGAATGATAATATCTGTTGAGACCATTTTGCGCTCATACGCATAGTCAGGATTCTGAATCCGCCACAGAATCTGGTCAACGGCACGCATTCCCAGCTGCTCCTTGTTCACCTCGGCTGTGGCGAGTAGCGGAAGCTCCACATTGAGATTGTCAAAGCCGGTTACGGCGCAGCGCCCAGGAATTTTAATTCCTTTAGCCGTAAGAGCCTCAACGGTAAATGAAGCCATTTTGTCATTCGCACACAGGAACACCTCAGGAAGATCCCGGGCATTCATCTCCATAATGGTCTTCGCAAGATCCTCTCTTGCTGGAGATATCAAGCCTTGGGCCTGATTGCCCTCAATTCCCTTCTCTTCAAGGAATGCCCGGTAGGCTGTCCATCTCTCCCGAAAGCTCGGCGCGTAACCAGGGTATCCCACGAACTGAAAGCTCTTGTATCCTCTATTTAGAAGAAAGTTCATAATCTCGTTGATGGACATAAAGTTATCCGTGAAGACCGTATCACAAGTCAGAGCCGGGTCCATGTGGTCGATCATAACCGCTGGAATTCTCAAGCGGTCGATCTCGGCCAGAATGGAAGAGGAGACGGTTCCAACTGTAATAATTCCACTTACCGCATCTGGATTGATCAGCGAGAAAATATCTTCGGTCGAAGGCTCAGTCAGCGTAATAATATCGATTCCTTTCTCATTCAGCCTCGCAGAGACACCATCAAAGATTGGCCCCCAATACAAGGAGTCCCGATTCTGGTATCTAATATTCGGGAACAGAACCACAATGTTCCCCTTCCACTTATTTGCGGCTTCTAACGCGGGCTCAGGCAGGACACGCTTAGATCCATTTTTTAAATATCCAAGGTCGCTGGCTGCCTTTAGTATCTTCTCTCTTGTCTTCTCACTGACTCCCGACTTCCCGGCAAGCGCACGGGAGACCGCGAATTTGGATACACCTACAAAGTCCGCAATCTCTTGAACAGTAACTTTGCCCTTCATCCGATCACCTATTCTTGTGTTTTCGCTTCACACCCAAATTACTTTTCCTATTATCACAAAATTAGCCTCCTATCGCAACTAAAAAACTAACAAAGTTATAAGTACTATAATAACAAAATTCATTTTACAGACTACATGGTATGATGAGCCCCCCTCCGAACTAAACGAAAGAACAAAAAAAATCTCAATCTTCCTATACATTGAAGATTTGAGATTCCGAAGATATGACACATGCTCAACGTATTTCAATAACCAAAAGATCGGTATTCGAGTTGGTTATTTCCAGTAATTCGGGTCCCTTAATCATTGTCGTTTTACCAGTTCTATTCACGCCAATTCCCCTAACAATACTGCTCTATAATGTTTTTTGTCATAGCCTGCATATTGTCCCTGTTCTCTATCAAATAGAGTAGACCCCCAACCTCTCCATAGCAACAGGAAGGATTGGAGGTCTATTTTATAGTTTATCTACTGTACATGCCAGATTCGTGTGTGATCCGTACCCAGCTGCCTAACTCAGTTCCCAAAGCGCAATTAATTTCATTTGATCTCCATACGCCGGAATGAAAACACACTTAAATACATGAATATCCCTGTTGTCACCAATGCCACAGTAATTAGCTGCCAGATTTGCGGCGCTGTAATATGCAGAGCGGAGGCAATTGCAATCTGTCCCAGAATCGTCTTCTGATATATGAACCGGAACGTCTCATTATTCATGGCCAGGGCCTGAAGAATGACGTACAGGTTGTACAGCCCAAAGAAGATGCCTAGTGTAGCCAGGCTGTTCTTGAACAGCATGGAGATGAAGAAAGCCGCTGAGGCGATCCCCACATACACAAGCAGATTCAGGGCAAAGGCTCTAAAGACTAACGCCCCCGGACTCCCCCCGCCGCTCTCGCCGAACCCGTTCATCACCGAATTAACAAGTGTCGTTACAGTAGGCATAATTAAGCTTAGGAGCGAGATGACGATTGTGAACACAATGCCTTTGGATAACAGAATTCGGCGCCGGTTATGCCCGTAATAAATGTACTTTTTGAACCCGCCCGACTTGTATTCATTCGAGATAAAGCTGGCTCCGAGCAGGCCAATGACGATAATTAACGGGAACATCAGCTGGATTTCAAACACCAGCAGCATGATCCGCTGACCGGAATAAGTTCTGAACCAGAAAGAGATGAACAAGGATAACATGATAAGCAGGACGGCCAGGATGTAAATGACTTTGGAAGACTTCAGCTTATATACTTCGGCTCTAATTAGGTTTCCCATTGCGTTAGTTCCTTTCGAGCAGCGTCATATAATATTGCTCCAGATCTTGTCCTTTACAAGAGATCTCCTCGACGGCAACTCCATTCTCATGGAGAAGCGAGGCTACGCGGCCGGATTCTGTATAGTAATCGTACAACCGGACGGTATTTCCCACCACCTCGAACCGATCCGTGTTCAGCTTGGAGGCAAGGACTTGAATCGTATTTTCCACAGGCTTCGACTTAATGGAAATGTAAGGCTTACTTCTCTGGCTTAACTCATCGGCCGAGATCTCCCGAACCAAGGTATGATGATTGATGATGCCGTAACGGGTTGCGATCTGTGCCAGCTCCGTGAGAATATGGCTGGAGATCAGAATGGTGATTCCGTACTTCTGGTTAAGCTCCATCAGGAGCTCTCTCATATCGACAATCCCCACCGGATCAAGTCCGTTAATCGGCTCATCCAGTACCAATAACTCAGGCTCTCCGAGTAAAGCCATCGCGATGCCGAGACGCTGCTTCATCCCCAGAGAGAAATTCGCGGTCTTCTTGTCTCCGGCATCTTCAAGCCCCACAATCTGAAGTACTCTCTCAATGGCCTGCTTATCCTCAATACCCTTGTGGATTCTCTCCAGCTCCAGGTTCTCATAGGCCGTATGATTCAGATACAGCGCTGGCGTCTCGATCAACCAGCCCACCTTCCTGCGAAGCTGCTCAATCTGACTTTCCTCCGTACTGCCAAACAGCTCGATTGATCCCCCCGAGCTCGGGGTGAGGCCGGCTAGAATGCGGATTAAGGTGGTTTTGCCTGCCCCGTTCATTCCGATGAGGCCGTATATATCTCCCTTGCGGATACCCATATTGACGTTATCCAGAACCTTGTCTTGTTTGTAAAATTTGCTGAGCTGCCGGGTTCTCAAAATATACTCGGGCATTCGTTATCACACCCCTATTCAGCTTTGAAATAATGTTATGCTTTCTTATTCGTTCCGAATTCTAGAATCACACCAATCACAAGTCCTCCAAGCAGACCCCATAACAGCTGGTTCATCATAATCCCTATTACGAGTCCAAGCGCAACACATACCGCCATATACATGCCTTTTTTGGTTCTCATCACAATTCCTCCAGTTCTGTATGGAATGAACCGGACTTCGGTCACTCCATCTAAGTTAGCATCAAGGCTTGATCCTCCGAACCGACCTGAGCACTATACAGCTCACTGTAGACTTTTCCTAGTTCAATCAACTCTTCATGAGTCCCCTGCTCGACAATCTCGCCATGCTTCATCACGATGATGACATCCGAATCCTTGATCGTTGAAAGACGGTGGGCAATGACAATTCGTGTACAGCCCGCCGATTTCAGATAATATGAAATGCGGGATTCGTTTATTACATCCAGGGAGCTTGTAGCTTCGTCAAGAATGATCAGCTTGGGCTGGTTAAGCAGGGCTTTCGCCAAGGCGACTCTTTGCCGCTGTCCCCCGGACAGGTTCATCCCCATTTCCGAAATCACGGTTCTGTAGCCCATCGGCATCGCCATAATTTCATCGTGAATCTGGGCAATCTTGGCCGCTTCCATCACCTCTTCAAGCTCAACCGGCTTGTTCATGACAATGTTCTCATAGATCGTCTTGTTGAATAACGTAATATCCTGGGGAACAATCCCCATCTGTCTGCACAGCTCTTTGCGGTCAAGCGATTTCATCGGAATGTCATCATAGAAGACCTCACCGCTTGTCGGTGAATAGAGCCCTACCAATACTTTCCCCAGGGTGCTTTTGCCTGAACCGGAGGAGCCCACAATCGCGACTTTCTGACCAGCTTCGATGCGCAGATTGATGTCCTTCAGCACTTTATCGGAATGAGCCGTATAGGAGAAGCTGACATTCTTCAGTTCCACTTGTCCCTTCAAATCATGCGAGATCGGATTCTCGGGAGTTTCTTCCGGTGTCTGCTCCCAAATATCGTGAGCCCGGTCCAGATAGGTCGTAGCGAGCAAATACTGTGTATATACCCCGAAGAGGGAGGTGCTTAGGCCAAAAAAGGTCACGGACAAGGCCTGAAAAGCGATCACTTCCCCAATCGTCAGCTGCTTGCTGAACGTCAGGTACATCCCGATGATCAGAATGATAATGGGCCCAATCGTCTGGAACGTGCCGTTGACCGAGTTATAGATATTCTGGATCACCGATCTCTTCTTGTACTTATCCAGCACCTGCTCAAAGCTGTCATCCCAGTTGTTATAGACCTGATCCTCCATTCCCGACATCTTGATCGAGGAGATGGAGAACAGCGATTCCACCTGGATAGACTGGGACTTCGTCTGCATCACAATTTCATTATTAATCGAATCGGCAATAGACTTTCTTGTGAGTGCCATGAACAGCACGTTGAGTGCACAAATTCCAATCGCAGTAAGAGTCAGCAGCACCGACTTGCTGAGCATGTAATACAGAATGAAGGCCATGGCGCCGAGGTCAACGAACCCGCCGATCAACTGTGTAGTCAAGAGTTCCCTGAGCCCATTAATGCTGCCCAGCCTGTAGATCAGGTCTCCTGAAGTGCGGACATCGAAGAATTTGAAAGGCAGCTTAAGTAGATGCAGGAACGTCTTCGAGACCAGCTCCCGGCTTACCGCTACATTCAGGACAATATAGCTCAGTCCCCTGGCCAGCAGGACGAACAAATACAGCAGGGTGATCGCGGCGATGCCGATCAAATACTTGTTCAGCCATCCTACATCCGATGACTTGGCCGCTTGATCGATAACCGACTCCACCAGATTCGGAATCTGCAGCATGATGAGATAACTGACTACCGAGACGACCAGGGCGAGGAACATCAGCCGTTTTTTCTCCCAAATCATCTTCATGACGTGGAACCACGGGCTTCTTCTCGTCTTCTTGCGCGGTGTATACTGCTCAGTCGGAATCGCGGTCAGCACATAATTGCTGAATTTCTCCGCGAACTCCGCTTCGGTAATCTTCCGGCTGCCCGTCGCAGGATCGACAATCAGGACGCCTGAGCTCGTGAATTTCTCAACAATGAGAAAATGCTCGTTATTCCAGTGCACGATCACCGGCATCTTGAATTTCTTCAGCTGCTCCACGCTCGCCCGGTACATCTTGGAGTCGAAGCCGCGCTCCACGAGCAGGCTCTGAAGCTGCTTCATGGACAGCCCATCGCGGCCAACCTCGATGTATTCCCTGAGATCCAGCAGACTTTCATTGCTCTTGTAATATCTCAGGATCATCGCGCAGCAGCAGAGCCCGCACTCCGTTTGAACCATTTGGCTAATATAAGGGACATGCCTTCTCCTAGCGATTCGCATAGTATCTTCCTTTCTTACCAATCTGATAGAGTTAGTGATAGATCTCCATAGCTAACACAGAAGGAAGATCAGGATTGTTCAATCGCAGGAGAGCGTAACCCATACCGGTTAATCCCACCATGAAGGACATCAGGTCAAAGGCATTGTTCAAGCCGCAGATCACCCGGGTATCCCGGATTCGCTGAAGGACCTGCCGCGCCTCGGCATGTGCCTGATCCAGCCATCCGCCCTCGTTCATCACGCTCCCCGCCGTAAGCAGGATATCGATATTGCCGAATACGCCGTGGCACAGACTGTGATCAAGCTTCTCCGAGAAGCCATCCTGCATCAGCTTGCCAACGCCCCGATAAATATCCGATTCCAGCGGGAACGAATTAAGCTCATGAATGTATGGAAGGAGCTGAGTTCTGGCAAGCGTAATGCCGGGAGCCCCATGACACCAATACACCGGATCGGCCTGCTGCTCCCCGTCCCTAAGATCAAGCCAATTCATCCTCTCACTGCTGTAGTTTTTATTTTCCTGCTCCAGCAGATGACGGGACAGTGAGAGATAACGGTCTTCCTTCAGGTGTGCTCCGAGCTTCACCAGCGCAAGGGCTATGCCCGAGAAGCCGTGCGACATCCCTGTAAGGACCGTCTCTGGGTTGCCGTTAATCCCGCTATATACGTATTCTCCAAGTTTACTACTGATTTCGAGCAGCCTTGGGTCCTGTTCCGCTTCATAAATATTTAATAGCAGCGTGATCAATCCTGCGATCCCGGACACGTAGTCAATCTCGTGATCTCCTTCTACTTCGGCTTCGCGGAGCTGACCGAGATAGCTCTCATATTTGGCGTATGCGGAGTCATCCCCGTACATTTTATACAAGGTGTAATAGATATAGATCAGGGACCCTACTCCATTAAAAGAAGACAGCGCCGGCTTCATGTCCGCTCCGCTCATCTGCTCCTCAATTCCTCTTAGCCCCGCCTCGGCCAGACGGTAATACTTGTCCTCACCCGTCTCTTTCGCGAGGGTATACAAGAATAGAATGGCGCCTCCGCCCTCATAAAGCATATAATTCAGGGCGCCCAGCTTCAGCCGTTCCCCATCAATGAGCTGTGTCAGCCAGGTGCAGGCGGTATGCTCCTCATTCCAGACGGCTGTCCGGTCCATGAAATCCCCGATCTCTCGCGCGCCGCCGACATAGTCCTGGCTGCTCTTGAAATACGGAATCTGCCCGTTCAGCCTCGGAAAGCTTCGACCCGCTTCCTTAAGCCAGTTGTTGTTCACTGAGGTCGAGATGGACAGCCGGATCAGATACAGCTGGTGCTCCAGCTGTTCAAGCGTAATGCGGCTTACCCGCTTCAGGATGATATCCATCAGCGTTAACTGAAAGTAATCTGGGATGACCCCATTGTTGTTGCAGATAATATCCTTCGAATTCATCGTGGTGGTAAAGTACGGAATATCACACTGGAACAGAGCCGCGATTTCAAAATCCCTTTGGGCCATAATCTTGTCACTCGCCAGATCCTTCTTCGTCTTGAGCTTGGACAGCAGCGTCAGCCGGTCAGCCTGGGATTTTAGATAATTCGGATGCGTAGAAGCTTCCAGAAACTTGGCATAGATGCTGGTAGGCTTCAGCACTTGTCTGACGACAACCTCAAAACGATCGCAGTAGCTGGACAGCGTGTCCATGAACTGCTGCTTATGTTCACAGATCAGGCGGTAACCCTGTTCGAAGCCTTCGAGCAGGTCCTCGATATACAGATACGGCTCGATCTTCTCGCCATTCAGAATGACAAAGTTGGAAGCCTTCCCTATGCTGCCCGGCATGCGTTCGAGCTTGATTTCATCGGTGTAATTATTAAGCACGACGAACATTTTCCAGAAATCAGATTTCTGTTCCTCGAAATTGGACATCGCGCTCATATCGAAGTCGAAGATGCTGTTCTTGAAATTAAGCGGCAGCACCGCCGTGCCGAGCACGGAATCATTAATGCTGCGGTTGAATTCTTCCACCAGCCCCCCGCTGCGCTCCATCTCCATCGTCTTGTTCTCGACCAGAGTCTCAAGATCGATAATATATGGATGCTCTCCCGCACTAATCAGATTCTCGAAGTGAATATCTGTCGCTCCAATCATATGAAGCAGGGACAGATTGGCCCCTAACCGGTAATAATAGCTGCAGACTTCCTCTTCCGAGGTGCATGTTCCCGGCTCCACATATTTCTGCCAGCCGTAATCCGCTTTATCGATACTTGGGACGTATTCGATCTTCATCTTTAGCGTCCCCTGCTGATTCATGAAATCGACCAGATGGTTATACAGACTGTCTGTAGAGAGACTGTGCGGTTTATATATAAATTTCCCCGTATCTGTGGTGATCCCGAGGACTTTTTTGCCATTGTTATGCGTATCTCCGGAGGTAACCCGGATCTCGGTTATTTCCCTAAAAGGCTGATCAAATTCACTTGCAATCTGCGCGGCATCGCGGGATAGATGTTCGAGCGCTTCCTTAATTAATCCAAGTCTGGCTTGGATCATGTGCTGCATCAGGGTATACAGGACCGGATATTTGTTCAGCAGTTCATAGAAAGGCTCTCTCTTCTTGAACTGTTCATTATAATAGGTGTACCGCTCTTCGGGTGTCTGTCCCTGCAGCAGACCTAGAATCCGCTTCTCATTAATCTCATAGATTAAAGTCCGGATACTGAATGAAGACAGCTCATTAAGCATGGCTTCCGCAATATCGGCTATGATGTGCTCCTTATGTACCTTCAGCTGACTTTCCTGCTCAAAGCCGCTCAGCAGCCGCTCAAGCTCCGCTCTGAAACCATCCAGAAATCTGACGAAAAATAAATGGAAGGCATGTGTGTCCTTATTCTGATCTGAAAGATAATATTCAAGATCTTCGAAGTCCCTCATCTCTCTAATCCACTCATTGTCCTTCATCTCAATAGACATACAGATCCTCCTCAGGGGTAATGGATAGGTGCTTGAATAGGGTATTAGGCAGGGGAAGCGCGCATCCCCTGCCTAATGTATGTTTACGGAATTAACATGATTTAGTGCAAGCTGATGTAGGGCAAGGAGTTGCATTCAAAGTGATACCGATAACGGAAATAACGACGGTAGCTACAGGCGTCCAGCCGCCTTTTACATCCTCATTGCCTGCCAACAGTTCAAGCTCGTTCTCCTCGATCATACCGGAAATTTGATTCAGTTCTGCTTTCATCATTCATTCTCCTCTCAGTTCTTTTAATTTTATATAAAGGCGGGGTGAACCGCCGATATATCCTTCTTCACTGGAGCCAGAGAAACTCGGGAACCTCGTCAGGCGCATAATTCTTCAGCATCGAGTAGCCGAACCCCGTAATGCCGATCATCAGGCTGAGGGACCATCCACTCTTCATGTTCTTCTGGTTCCACTCTCTGGACAGCACCTCGTCAAAAAGATACTGATAAGCGCTGACCGCCCTGTCCAGCAGCTGGTTATCGCCTCTCATCTGAGCGGCATAGCGGAGAACAGCCAGATTGCCAAGATCCCCGTGGCAATAAGTTGGATTATTGCCAATTCCATGCTGTGCGGTAGTTCGGATCGCTGTATCCATCTCCAGCTCCAGAAGCGCATCTATATATCCTTGCTCCTTCAGCATCAGTTTGCTGAGCAGCATCCCGGGGGCACCGTGACACCAGCCGTTGCTCACCTTGTCCCGCCGGTCCGAGACGAACCAGTTATGGTCTTTGGCGGAGTAGAGATTGCGCTCAAACCTGAGAGCCTTGCTTATATTGGACAGGATATCCTGGTCACCAGTAAGGGTGTACAGCTTATGCATATAGGCGATAATTCCGGCATTGCCATGGGAGAAGCCAGAGTAGGATTTATCTCCAACCGACGGCCAGTAGATCATACCTTCCTCTTCCCTGCGGGATTTCATGAGCTGCTCATAGCTGGCCTTGGCCAGACGCAGGGAAGATTCCCTGAGTCTCGTATTTGAGGATTGCGAAAGGGATAGCGCTACTCCCAAGGCTCCGGCTGCGCCTCCAATCACATCATGAATCTCGTCTGTAGCGAGCATGGCGAGAAGTGTATCCATATGAGCATTGATGAAATCAATGCTGTCTTCATCCTTGTACAGCTCGGCAAGCTTGTGCAGGGTGTACATAATGCCGGGCAGCCCGGTAAAAGCCCCCATCGAATAAGGCTGGTCCTTCTCCAGATTCTGCATAATACTGCGCGGCATCTCCATAGCCTCGAAGGAAGCTTCCTTGAAATCCTCCCGGCCTGTGATCTTCCCGAGATAGCCGAGGAACAGGGCAATCCCTGCGTTGCCGTTATACATATCGAAGCCCAGCACGTCCGGCTTCCAAATATTCTCCTCAAAGCCCTGCAGACTCGTGCTGATCCAGAACTTATCCCGGTTCCCGGCATCGTTAATCCCGCTGAGGCTGCTCTTCAGGATGTGCTCCCCGATCTCTTCGGCTGTCTTCAGCCACCGCTCCGGGGTGAGCTTGTTCACTTGTACCCCAATCTCCACGCCGGTCAGATCCGCTTCATCCGTGCGTTTATTGAAGTAGGACATCTCGATAAATTCCAGCTGCCTGTTCAGATCATCCTCGGAGAGCCCGGCTAGCTTCTTCTGAACTGCGGTCATGGAGCTTGTCTCCAGCAGATCGCTGCATTCCTCGTTGCGGGAATTGATAATCTTGGTATCGTTAATCCATACGGTGAAATAGGGAATGTCATTCTGATACAAATCCTCATATTCAGACTGCACAATCCAGCGCTGCACTTCAGGAGCCTTAATGGCAACGCGGTGCAGAATCATCTTCCGGTCATCCTGGCTTCGCATGAAGTCCGGATGTGACGCGATCTTCAGCAGCTGGCCATAAGAGGCGGTAGCCTTCACGATCAAGCGGCTTCGCATGGAGGAGAAGATCCTCTCCACTGTGCCGGAGACCATAGCCTTACGACTCATTATCCATCGGTACAGCTGTTCAAAACCGTACTTCAAATACGGGACGTAATCTTCAGAGCTGGCGATCTGTCCTTCGAATACCGGATTGTTCGATTTCGGGGTAATGACACTGTCCTTGCGCAGCACCTTGACTGAATCTGTCTCAATTCCATCAATGAACAAGGACTTAATCGGTATGATCTGCTCTTCTTTGACACTGAGTCCACCCAGATCAAAGCTGATTTCATCCGCACCGCTGCGCTTGCTGAGCTGGGTAGGCAGCAGGCTGATCATATTCACGGAAGCATTAATCACTTCCCTTGCCTTGATATAACCGCTGTTCACTTCCTTCTTCTCACCCTTGACCACAGCATGGAAGATTGACTCCATATCAATCAGCATCGGGTATTCTCCAGAAGCAATCAGGTTCTCGAAATGGAAGTCCACCGAATTCAGGACGTACAGCAGACACAAGATTTGCCCTGATCTGTGATAGAATCTCTCCAGAGCGAGTCGGTCTTCGCATTCCTCATTCTCGATGAATTCCATCCAGCCATAATCGTCCACCGTGAATACCTTGCTTGTCCGAAAATCCAGTACCTGATCGATGTCCTGCTCGTTCAGCCAATCCAGCAGTTCGTTGAACCCGCGCTCAAGTTCCAAGCTCCGCGGCTTGTATACCAGCTTCCGGCCGCACGAAAATTCCAGGATGGATACAGCCTTACCGCCTTTATGGCCGTCACCGGCTCCGGTCTCCATCTTCGTCAAGCTTCCCAGCGGCTCCCCATGATTCAGCCTGTCCGCGAGATCAGGCAGATGTTCTGCCGTATTCCGTATAATTTCTAGTGTGAAATTGTAATAGTTGTTCTTGGTTATATTTAAGACCTCAATGAGTGCCGGGTATTCCTTATATAGACTTAATAGATACTCCTTATCTGTTAACAGCTGTTCCGAGAAATAAGATAGACGCTCCTGCGAGCTCCCTCCCTTAAGCTGCCCGTTCATGCGGGCGGCGTTCACTTCAAGGACAATCACCCTGTACGACAGCTCGAACAGACTGTCCAACATGTGCTTCACTGTATTCTCTATGAAAGAATTCTGATCCTGGGTCACATCCATCTTGCCAAGTTCAGCGATAAAAGAGTCCAGACCCGCATTCACAACCGGAAGCACAAAGTGGGCAAAAGGGACGTAATGCGTTAAGGCTGTATTTTCTCTCAGATAGGGGCTAAGTTCCAGGTGTAAAAGCTCAGCAAGCTCGGCATTCTCCGCGCTTACGGTCATCTCTGACCGGTACATTCTATCCAAGCTTCGTTCAATCAGGCCTTCCGGAGTGAGAGCCTGAATCGTATGTAATAACTCATATAACTTCTCTTCATTCTCGATTTCGGGAAACAGGTGAAGCCAATAATCCACAATGTCTTTACCGGTAATCTGTACGGATTCAGCTGCGAGTTCCATGCTAACGCCTCCCTTTTCACCCCTATATTGTGCCGCTGGCATAAGGCAGTTCAGCAGTTCACTGCCCTATGCCAACGACTTATACGTAAGTAAGATTAATGATTATTTCCGGCAGTTATTGATGCACTCCACAGTAGCCGTACATACTTGACCTTTGTCACCCAGAGCATAGCTCGCGCCCAGACATGCCAAGGAAGTCAGAACAGTTCCCCAGCTAATCGCACCTACAACGTCATGATCCTTGATTTCTTCCAGTACGTTACCTGAAGGATTCTCACCTTCATACCCAACTTTGTTTCTCAGAACCGGGTTTTTAAGCATGGCCATTTTCATAAATAATCCCTGCTTTCATTGTTTTTTAGATACAAATTTTTCTAATTCGTATCTTAAGGCCATACTAGCTTATAGAATAAATCTATGTAAATGCTTACATCGTCCCAGTTTCCATTTAAATTCCATTTTTAAAAACCCTATCTTGCAGCTTATGTCCTAATTTACATATTGCACATAAATCTAGACACACCCGCGCCCCGCGCGGGATTGCCCTTAATTCATTCGCCAGCATCTGCTTGCTCGCTAAATATGGTAAATTTTGGTACGTAAGTACCAGAAACATTCGTTTTGCTTGCTGTGTAAATTAAAAAGCATCCCAAACCGTTTACAGGCCTTATCCCACGCCGTCCGGCATTACAATTAAGGAATAGCGTTCGCGCAGAAGAATGAAGCAGCTCTATTCCAGCAGAGCAGGACTTTCAGTTGATCAATTACAGAAGAGGATTGGATTGCCCCATTTGAAGATAGCCCTTCACTCATGGTTCAGTTCTACTAGCTTCCCACCAAGCCTGCCACTCAGCCATAGTTGCCGAACAGCAAAAGTGGCAGGCCGGGGATCCCCTTACCTGCCACTTTTACTTAGTTCTTGGAGAAAAATCTCCCTCTATGCTCTAATCTACTTAATTCGGGAGCCGCCTCCTGGAGTATCTCTTATCTAAATAGCCTGCTTGCCAATATAGATCAAATCGGCCAGGAACATGGCTGAGTAAGGGATCGTAATGGACTTGCCTGTCTGAGCGGCCACCTGTGTACCGAGTGCCGTAAGCCGAACAAGCTGCTCCTGCTTGCTTTTTGCCGATTGAATGGCCGAGACCGTGCTCTGAAGCTTCTTCACTTCGGCTGGCTTCGTGATCCACTGCTTGGCTTCACCCAGACTCACCAGCTCATCCAAATGCTCGATGTCCATCGTCTCTTCTAGGGTAAAAAGAGCTGATGTGCTGTTGCCTGCCGCATCGGTTGCCGTCACCTTCAGCGTATGCTTGCCAAGGCTTAGGGTCCAGATAGCAACGGCGCCAGTGCTTTCAATCGCTCTGCCATCCAGGGTATACACCGTCTTCTTCACTGAACTACCGATGTCTTCTACCTTTACCGCAGGAAGGGCTGCATCGGTCTGATAGAACTTGGCCCCAGCCGGGAGGGCAATGACTGGGCCCTGCGTATCGATACGGACCACAATTGTCTGGGGCGCCTCCATATTCCCCGCCTTGTCGACAGAGCGGTATTCCACTACAAATCTCCCCTCATCCGATAGGGTTACAGGCGAGGAAGCAGCCATCCAATCTCCGTTGTTAACGCGGTATTCACTGCGTGCGACTCCAGTACCTTCATCGGTTGCCGAGAACGTCAGCGTTACAGCCTTTACATTGTACTCGGCTTCACCAATCTTGCCGTCCACCTCAACTTGAGTCACAGGCGCAGCCGTATCTGCCAGCTGAACATCAGCTTCGGAGATGGCTTTCAGCTGATAAGTACCCTTGAATATAGAAGCAATGCCTGTAATATTCACCGTGGTTCCCGCTGGATAACGCTGCTGAAATACCGCAGCGTCCACCCCGGTTCTGCCGTCCACACGCACGTGTGTGGCGGCCGCATCACCGGACGCTGGAACTGCATCGAACTCGAATGATCCGGCCGGGGCGGCCGTCTTATAATTCTGAATGCTTACGTTCTGTAGAGTCACCCGCTGTCCTTGGCTGCTGTCCGTCAGGGAGGACTGGATGACCGGAGCCGGCAAATCGGCAGTCCCCTTCTTCTCGATTTTGACCGGACTTTCCAGTTCGATCTCGCCATTATAGGTCATCTTGGCCGCGCTGATCATGATCTGATCACCGGCATGGTATCCGGCCGCATTTTGAAATACGTAAATACCGGCGCTGTTGTCCTGCAGATAGAACCCCTGGCCGCCGAATAGGCCGGGCTCTGTCGTAATTGTGCCCTGAACGGTAACCGCGGTACCGTCAGCCGCCTGTCTTGCGGCCGCAATCGATGTCACCGCCGGCACGGCCGGTCCATCCGTAGGTAGCGGCTCGGCCGGAACATTCGCAATCGTAACACTCTCTGTAATTACATTGCTGCTGCCCTGCTTAAGTCTAAGACTCGCTGCACCGGAGGAGCCTGGCTTCAGCTGTACGGTAAGGTCCGCAGCGGCATGTCCGGCCGCATTCGCCGTCACGCTGAACGCTGGGCTGTATCCATAATCGGACCAGGTTCCATCCCCACTCTTGAATCTGGCAATCTGCGTGCCTCCGGCAAGATAGATCCCTACCTTCAGATCAGACAGCGTCTGTCCTGGAGTCAAACCATCCGCAGTGAGACGAATCTGGAACTCCTGCTCACTTGGCAGCTGCTGCTGCTTGACGAATCCGTAGACCGGCTTGGCATCGGGAAGCTTGCTTGATCCATACGAGCCCGGCTTAAAGGTTGTCGGATCATACCATTTGTAGCCTGCTTCCGGAGCCGCCCACGGTTCAGCCTGCGGTTCTACCGAGTTCGCCGGCTGCTCGGATGGCAGCAATGCTGTCGGTGAATCGAGCGTAAGGCCCGGCACCTCGCTCAGGCGGGTGTAACTTTCCTTATTCGCCAGCCATTCCACGGTTTGAATAAGGAAAGCCGCGTCATTCACTTCTTTGAATCCATCATAAGTAGTCTTGGATTTGCCATTCTCTTCGCGTACGTACTTCGGCGTGGCATCCTCTACCGGCGAGGAGTCCCCGATGAATGCGGCCTTGCCAAGACCCAACTTCGAGATTGCCGCAAAAGGTCCCTCAGCACGTCCGCCCCCGTTATATACGCCGCTGTCTACCGCATTCCCCCAAGCGGGAACGCCGGTTGGCACATAGACCAGGCCCTTTGCCCTCTGCGGATCAAGGATCGCAAGCGTGGAACCTGCATGGACCGCGACACTGCTGACTCCGGCTGTAATCCCGAACGACTGCTCGGAACTTACAATATCGTTGGCATTAACATCACCCAGCGCATTGTAGCGGAAGCGGAGCCCGAAATTATCTGCCAGCCAGTCGGAGCTGGCAAGCCCCTGCATCGCAGGTGAAGCTGCTTCTTCGGCACTCATGCCTTTGGCCGGATTATCCCACGCGCCGCGGCGGTAGCCGTTGAACACCTCGGAGGAATCCCAGCGGTTCTTATTCCGGTCCGCGTTATAATGATCGGCGATGAAGAATACACCCCCGCCCCCGCGCACGAACTGGATCAAGGCATCCTGCTCAGACTTTTTGTAAGGAATATTCGCCTCCCCAATTACGAAAACATCATAATTCTTCAATTTATCATAGGTCACTGCCTGTTCCCCAAAAGTATAAGGAATTTGCCGTTCCAGAGAGTCTACGGTGAATCCGTCATTCTTAAGCCCATTCGCGAAATCGGAGAATGCCCCGTCAATCACCCAATCTGCCGCCCCGGCTGTCTGGGCATGTGCGTTATCGAACAGCACCTTCTTGCCTTGGCCATTCGGGAGCGCAGCGGAGGATGCCAATGCCTGCTGCGGGGTTTGTACCTCTTGAGTCTGCTGGGTCTGTGCGGTCTGCTGAGTCCGTGAGGTCTGTTGTTCCTGCTGTATAAGCTGCTTTTGATTGGATCGTTGAACCGGTTGGGCCTGCTGTGCCTGTTGGTTCAGTTGGGGCAGTAATGCCTCCTCTGCTTGCTGGCTCTGCCCGGCCTCTTGCAACTGCTGCGCCTGTTGAACACTACTGCCAGCTATCTGCTCTGCGCTTACGGTCTGCGGCAGCAGACCAGTCAAGCCACCCAAAGCAAGTGTCCCGGCCAAGATCGTCCCCAGCAGCCTCTGTCTCCATGTCGTGCTCATACGTTATTAATTCCTCCCTTAATATGGAAAATACGAAACTACTCTATTGTAATAGATAACTAAGATGTGAAGGGGCTATCTTTGTAAACTAGACATGAAATGACAGATTTGGTTCATTTAAAATTGACCGGGGGTAATGAAGATTATGCTGAGCGATTATTACTATCATATAAAGGTTGGTGTACTGGATGTCCAAGGGAGATCTATTGATCATTGGCGGTAATGAGGATAAGGAGAATGACCGTGAAATTCTGAGGAAGTTTGTCGATATTTCCCGGGAAAAGAATGGCCACATCGGCATCCTTACAACAGCTACTGAATATCCGGAAGAACTCGGGGAGACGTATCGTTCCATTTTTGAAAAATTGGGTTCATCTGAAACGATACTTTTTCATATAGATACCCGCGAGAAGGCTGAGGACCCCAAGAAAATCAAGCAGCTCCAAAGTTGTAATGCCTTATTCATCACAGGTGGAGACCAGGTTAGACTGACAAGTATTCTTGGAGGAACCATGTTCTATACGGCACTGAAGGAGCTATGGCTGAATGAGGATTTCATTATTGCCGGAACCAGTGCGGGGGCCTCGGTCATGAGCCGCCATATGATTATGTCTTCGGTAGACATCGAGGATGAGACCATTGTGGAGATGGGTGCGGGATTCGACTTTATGGATGACGCCATTATTGACCAGCATTTCTCCCAGCGTGCCAGATTCGGAAGGCTGATGAATGCGATTGCCCACAACCCGCAAATCATGGGGATCGGCATTGACGAGAATACCGCGATTTGGGTCAAGGAAGAAGGCAGGCTATTCGAGGTACTGGGTGAACACTCCGTCACTCTATTTGATGGCAAGAAGCTGACCTTTGTGGATACCACCTCACATGGCGACAATCACGATATCACCATATCGGGTGTAAGACTTCACTCTCTGGCTAGAGGTTATACCTTTGACTTGATTACACGTGAGCTTATCAAAGCTCCAGGAGGAGAACATCATGAAGATCAATAAAATCAAATTTCTCTCAGGTCCCAACCTCCACAGCTTCAAACCGACAATCTGGATTGAACTTGATCTTGAGGATCTTGAACATAAGCCTTCCAATCTGATTCCGGGCTTCACAGAACAGCTGCTATCTATTATCCCAAGTTTGAAAACGCATACATGCTCCAAGGGCTATGCCGGCGGATTTGTGGAACGTCTGGAGGAAGGTACTTGGATGGGGCATATTCTGGAGCATATTGCTCTTGAGATTCAGTACCTGGCGGGTATCCAGGTGAAGCGGGGCAAGACCATTACCAGCGAGACTCGTCCGGGCATCTACTATGTCACCTATGATTATAGAGAGAAGGAATCCGGTATACATGCCTTTCACTCTGCAATGCAAATTGTTGAAGGGATTCTAAGCGGCAATAAGCATATAGATGCTGAACCGCTCATCGCTCGAACCGCAGAGCTGTATTACGACAATAAGCTGGGCCCGAGCACAGAATCGATCTATCAAGCAGCTCTCGCCCGCAAGATTCCTGTAGAACGCGTGGGCAAAGACAGCTTCCTGCGCCTTGGCACGGGAAGAAAACAGAAGTCGGTTCAAGCAACCGTATCCAGTCAGACTTCTTATTTAGCTGTGGAGAATGCGTGTGATAAAGAAATGACGAAGAGTCTCCTTGAAGGCGCAAGGCTGCCCGTTCCAAGCGGTATCGTGATTGAGAAGCGTGAAGAGCTTAAGATGGCCGGAGAACAGATCGGCTACCCGGTTGTGATCAAGCCCGTAGACGGTAGACAAGGTAAAGGGGTTGTCACCAACCTGCAGAACCTCGAGCATCTGGAGGCGGCCTATGATTATGTGACCCAGGAGCATAGCGGGTACTCAGAGTTTATTATCGAACGTTATTATGCCGGAGAAGATTACCGGATGCTTATCGTGGATGGAAAGCTCGTTGCCGCCAGTCTGCGCCTGCCGCCCAGCGTTATCGGGGACGGAGTGCTGACCATCCGCCAGCTGATTGAAGCCGAGAACGAGAACCCGCTCCGCGGGGAAGATCACGAGAAACCGATGAGCAAAATTCCTATGGAGCTTGCTGAATGCTGCCTTGCGAAGCGGGAACGCAGCCTGGATGAAATCCCCGCTAATGGCGAAGTCATTCGGGTTATAGGCAATGCTAATCTATCCACAGGAGGATCGGCTATCGATGTGACCGATCAGGTTCATCCGTCATACACTCATCTGGCAGTGCTTGCCGCTCAGACTATTGGACTGGATATTGCCGGGATCGACATCATCAGTCCGGATGTCTCCGTTCCCTATCAGGAAGGAGCAGCGGTTATCTTGGAGGTAAATGCCGCTCCGGGCATCCGTATGCACCTGTATCCATCCGAAGGAGTCAGCCGGGATGCCGGCGGTGCTATCGTCGACTACCTCTTTCCTACACGGGAGGAATCGGCCATTCCTATTGTGGCGGTGACCGGCACCAACGGGAAGACGACAACGGCACGCCTAACAGCCCACCTGCTTAAGCAGGAGAACCGCCGAATCGGTCTCACCCATTCAGATGGTGTCTGGATTGACGATACCTGCATTGATACCGGAGATTGCAGTGGCCCCGGAAGCGCCCGAAAGGGCTATCTGATCCTGAGGTGGATCTGGCCGTCCTTGAGACCGCCCGCGGCGGAATTCTGCGTGAAGGCCTGGCCTTCCGGTACTGTGATGTCGGGATCGTAACGAATGTTACAGAGGACCATCTCGGACTTGATGGCATTGAGACGCTGGACGATCTGCGCAAGGTGAAGCGGCTTATTCCTGAAGTCGTACTGCCTGAGGGAACCTGCATACTTAATGCAGATGATGAGGGCTGTGTTGCTATGGCGGAATATACCGATGGGCAAATTGTCTACTTCTCTTTGCAAGCCAACAATCCTGTTGTTCAGCAGGCGGTCAAGCGGGGCGGAACCGCATGGTACGCCGATCATGATTGGATCGTATGCGCCTCAGAGGGACATACATGGAGATTCCTTCCGATCCGGGATATCCCAATAACCATTAACGGATTCGCCCGCCATAATATTGCCAATGCTCTGGCTGCCTTGGCGGCAGCTCATTCGCTTGGGAAGTCCATCACGGAGCTGCGCAGCAGCATTATCACCTTCTTCCCGGATATGAAGCAGAACCGCGGCCGCTTCAATCTTACCCGTATCGCAGATCGCTGCATCATTGCGGATTATGCCCATAATCCGGCGGGAGTTCGTGCCATTTACGATACTTTGTCACAGATGCGCATGAACCGTCTGATTACCGCCGCTTCCGCAGCAGGTGACCGTCCAGATGAGGCTATCCGTGAGATGGGCTCGATTATCGCCTCGCATTCCGATCTCTTTGTAGTTAAGGAGGATGAGAACCTTCGAGGCAGAGAACCGATGGAGGCCGCGCAGCTGCTGAAGGATTCGGCACTGAAGAGCGGACTTGACCCGGCGGATGTCCATATCGTCCTGGATGAGAAGGAAGCCTATCATGCGGCTTGGCAGTTAACCCAGCCCGGCGATCTTCTGCTTCTCCTACATGATAATTTCGATCATGTGGAGCAATTCCTGTCGGGGATTAGCCGGCAGCCCTCAGGCGGAAAGGTTAGAACATCCCCCAGATTCCGGAATAAGAATCAGCGGTTCCGTCCCGTTCATGGGGAGAGTACCTACTCTCCAACCAAGCGGGGGGTCTAATCATGGGAGAGATACTGGTTAAAGTTACACGTGGAGATCAGATTGAAAGCATGCACAGCGGCTCCATAGTCGTAGTAGGCCCGGATGGAAAGCGGATGTATCACATAGGTGAGCCCTTCAGACCTGCATTCTCCCGTTCCGCGTTCAAGCCGATACAGGCGATTCCGCTCGTGGAATCCGGGGCTGCTGACCGTTATGGACTGAATGACAAGGAACTCGCTGTCTGCTGTGGCTCGCATAATGGAGAGAGCATGCATACCGAAGCCGTCCTCAGTGTGCTGAATAAGCTGGGCTTCACCGAGGAGGCTCTCACCTGCGGAGCCCATCCTCCATATTACAAGCCCGCTTATGAGGAGCTGCTTCGGAGCGGGGGACATTACTCCCCTGTTCACAACAACTGCTCGGGCAATCATGCCGGCCTGCTGGCCCTGGCGAAGCATCTGGGCAGTGACCCGCATCACTATCGTGAACCAGACCATCCTGTTCAGGCTCAGGTGAAGGACATGCTGAAGCAGCTGGCCGGAACAGATGATCATGAGCTCAAGTGGGCTGTTGATGGATGCGGGATACCCACGGTTATGCTTCCGCTGGACAAGCTGGCCGCCGCCTATGCCAAGCTTGCAGACCTCTCGGGGCTTCCTTCGGGAACAGCCTCAGCGATCCGCCGGATTACTGGTGCTATGATATCGCACCCGGAGATGATTAGCGGGACCGATGAGTATGACACCGAGGTTATCCGGGTCCTTGGCGGCAAGGTGATCACCAAGGTTGGAGCTGAGGGGGTACACTGTACAGCGCTCCTTGGCAAAGGCATCGGCATTGCACTGAAGATTGATGACGGCAACAGCCGCGCGGCTTATCCCGCGGCACTTGAAGTGCTGCGCCAGCTTGGAGTTCTGTCTTCGGAAGAGCTGGGCCAGCTCGAAGCCTACCGAACTCCGGTCATTAAAAATCATCTTGGGGAAGCTGTTGGCCGAATCGAGCCGGTATTTACCCTTCAGCAGGCCTAATGAAAGAAAAGAATTGGGCGAGTTTATAATGTTCTAATCAGATCAACTAAGTTAATTTGAATTAAAATCTGCGTTTGATCTGACTTAATCTGTTTGGGTCTGTACAGATTCGAGTACATTCTGAACGAATAAATTCTCGATTAGTGAGAATTAGATAAGGCTCATCCAATTCAGCAGTACTGTCTCGGCAGCTCTGTTTGACACAACTGGAATAGGAACCTTCGATACTGTGTTCACTTTACACAGTATTGAAGGTTCCTTTTTGTATCCCCTGGGGTAAAATGACGGGCAGACTCTGTAGTCTTCGCGCCCGAAGTACATTCAGACCTTGCACCCAGCATGTAATCCATAAGAAAAAAGCACAGCCCCGCTGCATCACGCAGCTGTAAGGCAGTGCTCTCTTATACTCTATATACTATTCTAGATATATTCTATATTCCGACCTTCTCCATCATACCTCGTGCAATCCAGACTCCTGCCGCCCCAGCCTGGGCCAGCCCGCGAGTAATTCCCGCGCCGTCTCCGCCGCAGTACAGACCTTTGATCTCGGTCTCAAGCGCAGCGTCCAGCTTCGGACGGGCAGAGTAGAATTTGGCTTCTACCCCATAGAACAGGGTGTGCTCCGAGGCGATACCAGGTGTTACTTTATCCAGCGCTTCGACCATTTCAATCAGACTCTTCATTGTATTATACGGAAGCACAAGGCCAAGATCGCCCGGTACCGCTTCTTTCAAGGTCGGCTCAAGAAATCCTTCCGAGATTCGACTCTCGGTGGAGCGGCGTCCGCGAATAATGTCACCGTACTTTTGTACAATAACGCCTCCGTTCGACAAGTCGTTCGCCCGCTGACAGATTTCCCGTGCATATTCATTTGGCTTGTCGAAGGGCTCCGTGAATTTATGTGATACAAGCAGTGCAAAGTTGGTATTGGAAGAACCCAATGCCGGGTCTTTGTAGGAATGGCCGTTGGCGGCCATTACGCCGCTATGGTTCTCGACCACCACGTGACCTGAAGGATTGCTGCAGAACGTCCGGACCTGCGTACCCACCGACGTGTTATAGATGAACTTGCCTTCATACAAGTGTTCGTTAATCTCTCTCATGACCACGTCAGACGTCTCTACACGAACCCCTACATCGACCTGATTGTTATACATTTTGAGGCGGCGTTTCTTCAAAATCTCGGTGAGCCAGGCTGATCCATCGCGGCCCGGAGCAATCATAACCAGGTCGGCTTCATGAGTCTCGCCGCCCCTTAGAGTAATTCCACCAATACGCAGCTCGCCTGCTTCATTTTTGGTCGTAATAATATCTTCAACTTCGGTCTTGAAAGACATATCAATACGTGTTCTCAAATACTCATAAATGGACTTCAGAATCTCCAGATTCTGCTCCGTACCCAGATGCCTTACCTGTGCCCGCAGCAGCTTGAGTCCGGCGGCATAGCCGCGCTGCTCAATCCCCTTAATCACATCCGTCATCGGATCGGTCACGTTCGTTGTAGCACCGTGCCCCAGATTGATGCTGTCTACATATTTAATTAGTTCAAGTACCTTGGATGGAGCAATATAATCGGTCATCCATCCGCCAAACTCAGTGGTAATGTTGAACTTTCCATCACTATATGCGCCTGCTCCCCCGAAGCCTGCAGTTATAGAGCAGGCAGGCAGACAGCCTGCGAATTCCTTCTTGCCGGCAGCTGGTGGACACAGCTTGATCTTCTCTTCGAGGATCGGACAGCGCCGCTTATAGATATCATGACCCTTGTCTACCAGCAGCACCTTCCAATGCGGTGCCTTGAGGCTCAGTTCATAACATGCGAATATCCCTGCCGGACCGGCACCAACGACAATTACATCATATTTACTCATAGTTCCTCCTGAAGTATACGGTTTAGTGTTATGAGTCTCCTGATCAAGACGCAAAAAAATTCCTGGCGATATGTCATGGACTAATGAGCACCACGCTCTGTAGTTCAATCCATATATGTGAATAGGTATGCAGCGGCACCCTATTCGTAGCCAGGAATTTATGGTCCCTTGTAGAAACCCTCAACCCATATTATTGAGGATATACGAATGGTCTAATTTAATGTTGTAAGTGCCACCAAAGTCAGATGACATGTAGAATCATAACGAACAAATACGAATGTGTCAACAATATATTTAGATAATGTTCGTATTTATTGCATTTACTTTATTCAGCAGAGGCCAAGTTTGATTGTTAATCCGATAAACACGAACGATTGATTGGTGATTATAAAAAGACTCGTTTCATCAAGAAGACCTATCTGTAACTTGCTGTACCGCACCTGAGGAGCAACAACTTTTTTTTGTATTATATGGGGTTATTTAGTAATTACTGTTATAATTAGGGATAAATTATGTTGTAGGATCGTTCTGAAGGGAGGATTTTTATTGAATAATAATTTACAGGACTTTTTAATTGTTGTGGTCGTTACCAGCTTTTTATATTCAATGAGAAATTTGTTAGGGCTGATCGTTAGGGTTTCAATTTATGGAGCGATAGGCTATGTAATTTTTTCGGGTACAATTAAGGAGTGGGATGTTAAAATATTTGCTTTGGTTTTTCTTTCTCTTCCGATACTTATCAATTTTTTGTTTAGATTTATTAAGATTAAATTGCTTAAACCTTAATTCCCGTCTTAATTCAGGAGACGGTTTTTTCAGTACGTAAAATAAGCTATGTACTGAAAAGAAACTAATTTCATAAGCTACAAACCAAGGCAGCAAGAGCAGATTATTTTATTAACAAAGTGAATATGGTGAAACAAAAGTAAATGCATGCTTGAATCCCAGAAATATGGGTATGTGTAAAAATATACCTTTTTAAAATTAATTAGATAGTAGGTTGGTGAATTTAAAAATGGATTAAAAATGAGGGTGATTTTTTGAGAAATAAATCTTTTATTATTGAAAAGGTTCTAATTATTCTGTCACTAGTTTCTGTTATAGTTGGGATTTCAGTACATTATAATGTTATCGACTTTCCCGGATTCGGAGTTATTCTTATGTATTATTGGATAGTAGCGTTTTTGATATCATCATTTTTGTTTGTAAGAAGCAGGAATATGCAAACTAAAAATATTTGGGCGATTATTTCTTTAATTTTAAGCTTATTACTCATTCTTACATTCCCATTATTCTTTTAATATAAATTAACGAAGGAGACCGTTCACAATGAACGGTCTCCTTCGTGTAATTTATTATTTGAACGGATTACAAGGAGCAATGACAAACCCTGTATGGATTTAGACCTTTAACGCGCTGCGATTACTGCTCCCGATCAGTTGCAGACTTGCTGATTCGTACAAAAGCCAGACTGGCAGCGTTAATCTCGCTGCCTTCCGGAATGCTGTACGCTTTGCCAAGCGTTGCCGTCACCCTGTTAGGGTAAGCGTCCGGATTAACAGATGCATTCCCCTCCGACGAAGCACCCGCGCTCTGTGTATCTGTCTTCGCAGATGATCCACCCGCTTGGGTCCCGGCGCTTGAGGTTCCATCCCGCGAGGATGAACCGCCACTCCCCCCGGCTGACGTATCAGCATTTCCGCTGGCGCAATCGTGAGTCAGATTGGAGATCTTCAAGTCCTGACTCTTCGCCTCGGTCCCTGGCGTGGTTACAGTAACCAACTTGGGATTGAAAGCCTTGCACTCCGAGCTCGTCTTAAATAGAAACACCAGTCTTGTAACATCCTTGCCGCTTTTGTCCTTAACCTGTTCGGTATAAACGGCCCGGTCTGGGATTGGGACAGTAGGCTCCGGCTCTGTTACATCCGGCTTGTCCGCGGCCGGAGGAACTACAGCCACAGGCTCCTTCTTATCGAAGGCACCTGACAGCTGGAGTATACCTAAGGTTCCTGCAGCGAGAAGCAGCAGGATTATTACACTGAACAGGATCGGCTTCCTGCCTCTGCCGAACATTCTCGCCAAAGGAGAGGCCAGCTCCTGCCTTGCTTTCTCATATACCGGCTTCAGCGCCCTACCTGCCTTATCGAAGTGCTCTTTCCAGTTGGCCCGCTTCTTGAACGCATCCCGGTCATGCCTCCGGAAATACGCCAGGATGGCGGCCTCATAAGCCGGAGCAAGCTTGCTTCCCCGCAAATACAACGGCTGCCCTGCCGACCAGTGGAAGAACCGGTACACCGTACCCGGGCTCCCAGCATAATTCCGCAGTGCATCTACCAGCGGGGCATAATCCAGGGAGTCGTCAGCTCCTCCCCGGTAGTACGCCAAGGTAAGCCGGTCGAACCGTTCAGCCTTCACTTCATCCCTCAGCCATCTACGGCCAACCTGCTGGACCTCATCCATCTCGGCTGGCTTTAATCCGTCGAACACAGGCACATCCGGTTCAACCTCACTGAACCAGGCATATAAGGATTGCAGCTTAGCCAGCTTGGATCTTAGACGCCCATCGAGGCGCTGCGAGCCATAATCCCTGCCTGTATCCACCACCCAGTTCAGGCTCAAGAGCTTCTCTTTGGTGAGTTTATCCAGATCCAGCTCGATCAGCAGCACACGCCGGGCCGTCTCAGCAAGGACGGCATAGATCCCCGTTCCTCCAAGGCCGAACAGGCCTTTGGCTTCCTGCGACTTGCGGGACTCCCTGGATCCCAAGCCTTCTTGGGCCAGCCCCCTCGCAGGCTTGGACAGCATACTCCAGGGGTCACTATCCTGTCTTCCCGAGGCCGCATGCTCTCCCCCTTGCTGCCTCATCTTCAACTGTCTCTTCTGCTCCTGCCATTCATCGTACTGGCCTCTCTCTTCGGACAGCTCCCGGTGCGCGCCGAGCATGAGAAGCACCTCATTTACGGCCGCAACAAGATCCTGTTCTGCCTTAAGCTTCCCAGTCATCTCCGACCGGGCGAGTTCCTTCAGAGCAGGCCTATCCCATATCCCCGGATAAAGCCGGTCCCATTCCTGTACAAAACTCACCACTTCGCGGGCCCTTTCGGCAGCTTGGAGCCTGCCCTGAAGGTAGGGCTCGAGAAGAAGCGCTGACAGCTGATCATCCTTCAGCACTTGGTCGAAGTAGGCTTTGCGCAGAGAAGGGTGATTCTCGATTAGGGCATAGATTCTCGCAAATGCGGTCTTATCCTTGATAGCGTTGACCGCCGCCCGAATGAAATACTCCACAATCTTACGTTCATTGCTCCTCGGATCGATCCGGTAATAATCCTTGATGCATTCTGCCACCGCGGGATCAGGAATCTTACCGGATTTGACATGATCAAATTCCCGATCAAACCGTGCCAGGAACAGATCATTCAGACGCTCCTTGGCCGGGAGCGCACCGGCTGGGCGCAGATACTCCAGCATCCCGCTGAGGGCGGCAATTTTATGTTTTTCATAGAGGGCTTCATCGCCCCCTTCAATCTGGTACAGCACACTGAGCTCATGATAGGCGGAGATCGACAGCGCCTTCTCAGAACCCATATCCTTCAGCATAATATCCGCGAACCGGTGGAAATCCTCCAGCTGATCCAGCCTTCCAATCCGGGACCAGACCAGATCCAGATACGGCTGCTTCGCCCAGTCCAGCTCCATATTTGTCACCCGCCCAGAGGCGAGATCAAAGGTATAGTCCTTCTCGATACTACGGTCCCCATGACGCAGACTGCCGCGTTCAACAAAAGAAATATGGATACCCTTCCGGCTCTGCGGCTCTTTGGCATACGTAAGGAAGCCGAGCTTCCTGCGATACGTATGCGGGAGGACCGCATACAGCAGCTCAAGCAGGGGGACTGCCGCATCCGATACATAGGAAGCCGGAACGTCCAGCGCTACATAGACTTTGCGCCCACTGACTGCCGAGGACATGACCGCGGATAACAGCTGTTTGAACATAGCCTCCGGGATGCGCAGCTCCTCCAGCAGCTGTACAGGGTTCACCCTGCCAGCTTTTAAGGCTGCTTGGTCGACAGGGATCTGGTCCAAGGCAGGAACCTGCTCGCCCTGCTCAATATCATAACGTTCTAAGAAATCGGCATGGAGATAGGATGAATAGTTCTGGACAAGCTCCTCTGATCTGGAAAAAGGAATGACATAATTATGACTGAAGAAGGCGCTGCGCAGACCCGTAAAATCGGCAGATTGATAGATGCTGCGGCCCAGTACCGTGTCCCCATTCTCCGCGTGGAACAGGTGAATAGCGCCGGGATAAGCCGAGCTATCCTTCTCACCGCGTGAGGTAAGCTCTGCGGGTGCATCGTAGACACAGAATGGATGCAGCACCTTTTTGATAAAAGACGTCTCAAGACCCGCAGACCTTGCGACCGTGTCGAATCCTTCGGTCTGACGAAAGATCCCGCGCCGTGCGCGTGTATAGATCTGCTGCTGGATCGGAGCGAAGGGATTCACTACGCTTCACTCCCCTCGATGTAATTCAGCTTGTACAGGAGCCAGATGAACGGCTCATCGACCCGGATCGGGCTGACGACCCCCTGCAGCTTCTGGTCGACAGGGTTGCTGCCCAGTGCGGATACCGCGAAATAGGCGGTGTCTTTGAAATACACATCCATCGTCCCTTTGAATGGACGATCGACCTTCTCGATCAAGTGGCGAACCTCACCGTCAATGTTCTCGAACTCCGTCAAATTCAGCGTCCGGCGGTGGACGGCATTGTTGAAGATATTGCTGTTCTTCTTGATATACTCGCCTTCCTCATCCGCCAGGGCATGCAGCATATCACTTTTTGTCAGCACGACTGCTGTTGGAATGTCGGTCTTCCCTTTATCCTCATAGGCGATAAAATCCCCGAATAAAGTCAGCACCACATCGCGCGGTTCGTCATACTGTGACACCCACTCGCCCGGCTTGTCGCCATGCTTGATGCGAATCTTCTCGCGGATTGAGCGGATCTGGAGGGGGTCGACCATGAACAGAATGCCAGCGGAATTCTTGATATGCTGGCCGTGCAGACCGAGGTAATCCTGATCCACCATGCCCTCGCCCGCCACATCGAAGAACACCAGCGTCAGCGGCGGCTTGGACTCATCCTTAAATACGAATTGGAAAATAAACGGCTCCTGCATCTTCTCCTTCTGCGTGGAAGCGAGCAGGTCTCCCCGCTCGAACAGCGGCTCCTCATAGGAGGAGCGGAACTTCCGGCTGATCTCGGCATTCAGCGGCATACAAGCCGCGCCAAAGTGATCGGCGGTCTCATGCTGGAGCGTATGAATGAGCGAGGTCATATACACGGATTTACCTGCCTGCGAGGCTCCGATAATCGAGATAATATTGCTTGGCACCTTCCCTGCCGTCACCGGCAGCTCGTTATGGCACCTCGGGCAGAGCCTGCGGCGGGTGACCACGCCGTACCGGTCGCTGAGGCCAATCAGCACATTGTCCGAATACATGTGGTGCTCCTCGTGGATATCCCGGGGGTGCAGAATCGCTTCAATATCATAGACCGTATCCAGCCCGAATCGCTCGCGGTATTTGTTCAGCTCGTAATCCTCGCCAAGGGCGTAATCCTCATCATCCTCCCGGTGATGGGCCGCCCGGAACACCACTTCCTCCGGCGAAAATTTACTAAAGCAGTAAGGGCAGACGATATCGTAGTAGAGCGGGCGCGGAGCCGGCTGGGGTTTCTTTTTGAACATATTGAAAAAACTCATAGCTTCGTTCCTCCTTCCATGCCTGTTATTCCGGAATCAGTACATACGTATGGCCGTATCTGGGTCCATCCGTGAAGAACAGCCGGACATGATCCTGCTTGCCGACTTCAATAACAGGCAGTACATTTCTGCCTGCGGCAAACGCAGTGACGAACGGGTAGACCGTTCCATCCTCCTTGCTGGCCGGGTAGCCGCCCTGCTTCTTCACATAACAGAGCACATCCTTAGCAATCGGGACCTCGGAAGTCACCGTAATTTGTACCGTCTTGTATTTGCTGAACAGCCCGCTCTTCTCGCGGACCGAATAGTAGATTCTTGCCTTGCCCGTGCTGGCTATAGTCCGGTTATTGCCTTCACGCTGTCTGACCAAGACAGCTTCTCCCTGCTCGGACCATCCGGCAAAAACCGTATATTCAAGCTGACCGATCTCCTGGATCCGGTCATGGTAACCATTGTTGGCCTTGTACTCGTCGCGAGTGTACAGCCGTAGTGCGCTTAGCGGCGGAAGCTCTTCGGAAAGTCCTGCGTCAGACCCCACGGGTGTCTTGTGAATATAGACGGACTGAAGACCTTCAGGCCAGCGCCAGCGCAGGGTGCACCTGTCTTCATCAACCCGGTGGGTCAGTTCGGTGATTACCGGGGCGGATGGTTCATCCCCATCGATAAACCGCATGCTCTTCGCCTCCTGTGGCTCTTGCCTTCTGTCTTGTTTTTTCATATTGGAGTGAACTCAAGATAAATAATTATGCCGTACAATGTTCTTACTCAGGTTGATTAAAATCCCTTGCTGCGCGTATCGTTCGGCCTCCCGGCGAAGCTTCCTGCGCCCCGGTTCCGTCCGGCATGCGCACTCCCTCCGGAAGAGCGGTAATGCTCCTTGATCGGCACGATCCAGGCGAACAGCGTGATGACAGCGGCAAGCACCACATCCGCTGTCAGACGGCAGAGTACATCGGCATGCTCGTGGCCGCTGAGGCCCAGCTCAAGGATAAGCCCGGCCAGCAGTCCGGAGACTGCGCCGCCAATTCCAAAGCTGCGCGCCAGATACCGGTTGTCGAACATGAGGCCCAGCGCAATCCCCAGCGCCACGCCTATAATCAGCAGGGCTGCAATTCGCACAATGGAATAATAGGCACTATCCGCGGCAGGACCTGTACGCTCGGTGACCAAAGTGCGATCGCCAAGGGTATCGTAAATCTGCTGGAATACGAAGGAGAGATTCCCCGCATTGGACACATTGCTGTAGCTTCCCCCTGTCTGTGAAGCAATCGCCTGGAGCAGATTGGAGCCGCTGGAATCCACCAGATTCAGCCCTACCGTATTCACCGCAATATGACGGCTCTTATATTCAGCCAAGGTACTGTCCAGATCCACGTTGCTTACACCGTCAGACAGCAAAATAACCATCGTGCCTTGACCGCCCTGGCTCTGATCTGTGATATGCTTCATCGTCTCAGTCAAGGCCAGCCCGATGTTGGTTCCCCCGTTCGTTGAAGGGATGGAATCAATGGCGGACTTGACCCCTGTTCTCGCAGCCAGATCACTCAGGCGAACGAAAGGCTGTATGATATTAGCTCCATCGTTGAACGTGATGATAGCGACTCTTTTGTCCCCGTCCATCTTGTCCACGAGCTTCTTGGCTGCCTCATAACGGTCATTCTTCGGATCGTTCTGGTTCATGCTTCCGGAGCTGTCGATCACTATCGCGATGTCCTTGACCTGTTTTACGCCTCCCCCGTTCAGTTCATAGACGAACTCCAGCGCAAGGGAGACCACGAACAGCATCACCAGTGTGGCAGGCGCCAGCAGCTTCCATGAGGCATCTACATAGCGCTGGCGCCATGAGGTTCCGTTCAGCCGCGGCAGGATCATCTCAGCAATCAGGCAAGAAAGCCCCACCGACAGGGCAAGGACCCCGAAATATAGACCTATGATCAGCAGATTAGGCCACTTCCCGCCCAATTCAGCGAGCAGCCACTCCCCGATGGCGAAGCCGATTACCCCTCCGATCAGACTGAACAACGTTAAGAGCAGATTGAATTTACGCTGCATTGTAGGCATGCACCCTTTCTATATAACATCCGGTTCGTGAAAAACTTAGCGGCTAATCGGGAAAAACCCGTGAATGCACTTGTCAGGCAGCCGTCAGGGAGCCGTGTAAAATGTTCTTCCGATCGCTGTTGCGCCCAGATTCCTTTATTAAATTTATAAAAGGTAAGAATCCGGGCACACAGAATACGCTTCCGATGCAGCTTTCTTTCAGAAAGCTTGTAGGCGAGCGCTCCGCTTCTCCAGAATCATTTCACACTCTTGCCCAGGAGCAATTCTTAAGCCCAAATTATATAGCACTGCCCTCCGCTATTTTCCATCCCTGAAAGTCTAGCGATCCCCTTCTGCTGTTTTTCATTCCTGGATGAAAACATAGTAACTACCTTCACCTCTTGTTCATCCTAGATGAATAATCAACGTTGTCTCCCGATGCGTATCCATCCCTGGATGAATAACCAAGCGTTATCTCCGCTGTTTTTCATCCTTGGATAACTAGTAGTTTCACCGCAGCTCCGGCAGCAGCTCTGGATCGGTGCTATGGAACTCATATCCGTTCTGGAGATAGGTCTCGTAGTAGACTTTTCCGTTCCTGTAGAACATCAGATCCTCTAGGTGAAAGCCGCCCATCAGGCACAGCTTCTCGACCCCGCTGCTCCGGTTCTCGTGCACCATGCCGAGCTTGTAGATCCGGGAAGTCTCATCCGCGCCCAGTGCGTACCGCATGAATTCACTGCCCGCATCCCCGAAGAAATATTTCTCCTCATAGCGGTGCTCATGCGTGTAATCGAACAGCCGCACATGAATCACGGCATGCTCTTCAAGGGTACGATACAGCTTTTTGAACAGTTCATCCTTGGAGAGCACCTGCTTATTGTTGTACTCTATCGTCACATTGGCCCGCCGCAGCAGCTCCTCTTCGAACGTCTGCGAGAACGGCTCACTGGTAAGGATATCTCTACGGCATACCGCGATCATCCGCTCCGTTAAGCCCTGAATACCCCCGCTCAGCATCTCGGCGGGACTGCCCATATAACGGTCCTGGAACAGAATGTCCGCTCCCCGGCGCGCCTCCAGCTCAGCCAGGACTTCTGCGGTGACTCGCTCGTAATACTCCATGATGTTCTGGCCAATGTAGTCGTCAGCCAGCCGAATGCTCTGAAGCGCGCTGCTGCGCAGTGTATCTTCGAGTTCCTCAAGCTGCTGTGTCATCTTCCTCAAGCGTTCATGAAGAAGATCGAGCACGGCTTCATATTGACGGGCTAGCTTGAGCTCTATTTCAAGGCGAAGTATATACAGTTTAAGCGCATAGACATGGTCGATAAAATACCTGATGAAGCTGCGCACATTGTGCTTATCCATCATCGGCAGCCGCTGAAAGGGCTGATCCTGCACCAGACCCTGATAGGTCTGGCTCAGCTCCGCCTTCGCGGATTCCACTTGCCCCGCCAGCTCACGAATCCGTGAGCGGTAAGCCTCGCGCAGACTGCCTGAACCGCCTGCTTCATCTGTCCACTCCGCCAGGTGGAACAGACCCACCTGCGGGTGAAGAGCACGGCGCCTGCGGACCGTGACTTCCAGTTCCTCATCCAGCCGGAGCGCGGCGAGCGCTCTATCCGATTCACGAACATAGTTGCCCTGGAAATACAGCTCGCCGCCATCCCCGAACAGCGCAGCTTCCGCTTCCCGCAGCGTCATCGACTTCAACGAAGAATAGCTGACCCCATGGGTCATCATGCCATTCATATCGGCCAGCCGCGTCTCGTCCGGGACGATCCGCCGCGCCTGCTCGGCGAGCGAATCCGGGTCCAGACCGAAGAAGCTCAGCTTGTCACTGTTCTTCCACTCCAGCGGGCCGTTCATCCGTTGGATAAGCTGCCGGTAGAAGTGGTATAGCACAGTCAGGGCAATGGACTCATTCGGACGCTTCACCTTGGAGAAGCCGGCGGAGACGTAGCCTTGGCGGCCGGATTCGGTCATGATGTTATTTTTGAAGCTCATGTTATTGTAGGATGCGCCCGAGACCGAGTCATACAGCGAGTCTTTCTTCTGACGGTTCTTCAGCAGGCTGATCTGGGAGATGATCTCGTCATTATCCCGCAGCCCGCCGGGCGAGCTGACCCCGCGCTCATTCTTGTCAGACAGCACGTAGACCAGATCAAATAGCGGAGAAGCCGGATGTGTAACCGGGATGGAAAGTCCATCCTCCGTCATGAGCAGCGGCGCCGAGAAGGTATAATCGGACTGCTGCATCATATCCAGCTCCCGCAGAAAAGCAATCCCCGCAGCTCCGCTGTATCCGAATGCCTCCGCATCCTCGCGTTCGCTAATCAGAGTGAACAAGTCGGTCTGCACCGACTTGAAGGACTGGCCGAAGATCGTATTCGCCAGCACTGTAACCTCTGGCACGAACACGTTCAGTGGATCTCCCGCCTGCGTAATGACAGACAGATGAATACGATCGAATGAAGAGTACAAGCGCCCATAGTCAGCAATCCGCTGACTGACCCGGCGCAGCGCCCTGTTCAGTTCCAGCACGGAGCCCGGCTCCTGATAAAATGCCCGGTACGTATCCGGCCGAAGGGTCTTCACCTTCATCTCTGGATCCCCGGTCTTGATCCGAGGTACGCAGTAACGGACAACCCGGGGATGCTCCCGTTCCCGCTTCCGCGCTCCTTCTCGTTCCCTTACATCATCTAGCCCTCTTACATCATCTAGCCCTCTTACACCATCTACTCCTCTTAATCCACCTAGTTCTCTTACTCTATCTCGCTCTCTTACTCCATCTCGTTCGCCATCTCTATCGCGTTCCCCGCTCGCTGGCCTCTGCTCCCCATAAGAAGGGGAAAAGGCGGCCGTAACCCCTGCCGCCGCTCCCTCCTGTGAAGTCAGATGGAAATACATGACTCCTGCACTGTTATCCCATTTTTTATCGTGAATCCGAATGATCGGTTCAATGGCTTCCGCCACCTTATCGCCAATGAACAGATAGACTGCAGGATAATGAATGCTGCTCTGGTCATCCTGCTTGCCGGTCAGACCTTCCTCAGCCGCCGCGTAATCCGCCGCATACTGCTCCAGTAGCTGTCTCATAGGCTATTTCAACCTTCTGCGAATATCGCTGAGCTTGGTGGTCATCTGCTTGTAAAACTGGTAAGCTTCCTCTCCGTTCGCCAGCTCCACCCGCTCATATTCCAGCCGGTCTCTTGCATCCAGGAACGCTTCATACAGCTCATCCAGCTTGGACAAGAGCGGAGTAATATCCTCGGAAGCTGTCAGCTCCGCATCTCTGCGGGACGCCTTGCGCAGCAGGGTACTGCGGCTTTTCTCATCCAGAGCGCGGAAGCTGCCATACACTTCGAACTCGGCAAAATTCCGGCTTTTCATCAGATTCGCGAACGGCTCCCAGGCTTCTTCCTCCTCGTCACGATCATACACGTATAACGCGCCCTTCTTCGTAATCGTGCTTGTATATAAGGCTTCAATGAATTGATCCAGCCACTTTTCTTCATCCTGATGCTGTCCGAGCAAGGCTTCCAGAGCAGCCGCCTGCTCCTGAATAGCCTTGTACTTCGCAAGCTCCTCGCGGACGCGGGTGATGAGCTCCGGTGAGCGGATCAGGTTCTCCTTGGCCATTTCCTCATTAATGCTGCCAAAAATATCTCTGTTGCCCTCGCGCTCCAGCCCCTGTG
The DNA here is from genome assembly GCF_050995535.1 of Paenibacillus sp. SN-8-1. Taxonomy (NCBI): domain Bacteria; kingdom Bacillati; phylum Bacillota; class Bacilli; order Caryophanales; family Paenibacillaceae; genus Paenibacillus; species Paenibacillus sp. SN-8-1. The sequence continues at coordinate 414,028 of NZ_CP194782.1, read as the reverse complement.
ACAGCAGCCGCTTCAGTTCACTCAGCGCCCGCTTCACCTCACCGAGATTCGGCTTGTTGGAAGAGACCTGCATGTCATACGCCCGCAGCACATCAGACAGGTTGAACGGCTTGGTTAGAACAACCTCATACCGGTTGCTGGTGTTCTGGTCAATCCCTTTCTCCGCAATGACCTTCAGCTCAAGCGCCTCATCAAATTCGTGGCGTACCCGGGCGTTGTAGGCCTGAACCCGCGGATTGGCATACACATCGCCCCAGGATTTCTCCGGAATCGGAGATGGCAGGTACGTCCAGTTCGTCTTGTCGGTCTGCACCAGGTGACGACCGATGCCTTCCTTGTCAAGAATCGTGCGTTCATAACTCTCTTCATATACCTTCAGCGGCGTGTAGACGAAGAGCGGTACCCCGTTCTTCGTATTCAGCCAGAAGATGCGGTTCTTGACTTCGCTTTCTTTTACGGTGAAATGGGACTTGCCCACTGCATTGTTCTGGTAATTCTTAATCCCCTTGAGGATGCTTGGCGCCTGAACCGGCACCGACACGAAGCCCCAGGATGGGAAGTACAAATTGCCCGCGCTATTGCTCAAATGGAAGACTGGAACCGCCTCGTCATCCAGCTTACTGGCGATATTGCGCTCTACGAACTTCTCAATCGATTCATCCTGGCCGTATTTCATCAGCAGGAAATCCTCCATCGACTTCGTGATCAGATCACCGAATTTATCCGTCAGGAACTCGCTGATCGAGCTGACAATGTCAATCTCCTGCTCCTTGATCCACTGATTGGAGTGATCCAACAGCTCCTGCGAGAAGTCGCGGATCAGATCATCCACGTCCTTGGATTCCATGAGGCTGCCTACCACTTGAGAGATGTCAGGAACACTGACGATATTCCAGTAATACGTCTTGTTCCCTTTGTGGTCCTCCTGCTCTTCCCCGTTCAGAAGAATGTCCCCATTCTTGGCAAAAATCGAATTCAGCGCGTTCAGAATTTCCGTGAACACATTGTAAATCCGGGTATTTTCCTTGTTCAGCAGGTCGTACAGGTCTTCGTAAAATTCAATCATCTGCTCCGTGCGTTCCACATCGGCATGCAGCCAATATTCATTGATCTTCGCTTCAATATAAGCGTTCTTCTTCTTATCCTTGGACACGAAGGCGCTCTTGGCATCGCCAAGCTTCTCGTCCGACTGGTCTCTGGCCGCTTCAATGTCGCGCGGAATCCGAGTAAGGTTCTCACGAAGCGTCTCGATGTAGGACAGCAGCATCTTGAGCAGGCTGAAGCCCTTTTCCGTATAAATCAGACGGGAGACATAGAACGGACCCTGTTCCGGATGCAGGAACAATCTGCGTATCTGATCTGTAAACTGTCCGACAATTTCACCCGGCAGCTGTTTCTTCGCCTTAATGTATTCCTCGCGGGCCCGGGTAAGGAAATTCTGCTCCAGCTCGGTATCCATGTTGACAACCTGCTGCTTGACCACGTTGTTATAGCTCAGGCGTTCGCTGTTCTGGTAGCCGGGAAGCGGCTCAGGTACGCGGGACTCAAACGTCTTAACCATCGTATCCAGGTCGATGCCAAGCTTGCGCGCGAACTTTTCCACGTCGTCTTGGGTCGGTGCCTTCTCGAACATTTTCTCCATTTTGCCGAACAGGCGGAAAGCCAGGTAAGTGGTCATCTCCTCAATCGGCAGGACTGCGGAAGAGGCCCCGATGATGTTGTATTCATAGTTGGCCGGATACAGCTTGTTCATCTGCGCAATATTCGTGCGGATGTTGCTGATGTAGTCATGGATGGCGAATTCCTCGCCGGACTGCTTCTCCTCGCTGGCCATAAAGTTCGTAATATTCTCAGCCGTTACGTTCATGCAGTAGTCATAGGCGTTCTCCAGCAGCTTGCCTTCGGTATTCGTGGCCGAGATCAGATGGCACAGATTGAACGGCGGCAGCGGGGAATTCACGTTCAGAATATTCCCGTACTGCTGACGGAACCGCTCGCCGCGGCTGTCCACGTTCATCCAGTAATCAAGTTCTTTGAGCGCGGCATAACCGTTCTTTTTAATATATTCACGTGTATGCTCACTTAAGGACTTGCTCGCCAGATTAATATCGGGCGTGAACAAGTAACCGAGCGTATTGACGCGGTCAATCCCCGCCGAGCCGTGATCCCTCTCGATAATGCCGCGGACGATGTAGGCAATGTCCAGGAACGTCCCGCTGCCTGTACCCCCGGACAATCCCGTGAGCAGGAACACCATCAGCTTCTTGTTGGTGCCGACGGACAGCGTCTTGATCTTCTTGTCAATCGCCTGAACCACCTGATTAATCTTCGTAAAAAGCAGCAGTCTCCCCGCCTGACGCACCCCTGCGGCACCGTTCATGCCGTCGGTGATGCTCAGCTCTGGCGACAGCCAGTCTGTAATGTAAGGCTCAAGAATGCTGCGGTTCTGCAGCAACCCGCCGATCTCGGCATTGGACAGAAGGACGAACTCGTTAATCGGATCGAGGCCGATGCCTTTGTACCGCTTGCCGCGGTCTTGCTCGTTCGTCTCAAAAGCAAGGAACTCGACATTGTTCGGCTTCTCCTGTCTTTTCTTTGAGATCGGGTCCTCCGGCAGCTTGAATCTGCGGTTAATCTGATATTTCAGACGCAGCAGGGCATCAATCCCCGTTCCGCCAAGGCCGATGATGAGGATCGGATTGTCGATGGTATCTACGCGAATCTTCTCACTGACGATACCTCCGCCCAGTGATACGTCGAGCTGCTGAATATGTTCTCTTACTACCGGTTTCATATGTTGACCCCCTAAGTGGTCGGAGCAGGCTCATCTGTTCTTCTGCTTGCTCCGAAATTGAGTTCGTTAAGTAGCGATATTGAAATGTGCTGTTTAAGCATCTAGTTTGGTAAAAATCTTTCTTCGTGTGGTAAAGACCGCTCCGCGGATGGATCATTCTTACGATCTGTTTTCAGCGATTTTCTGATATAACTAGCCATTTCGTGCTAAGACCGCTGCGCGGATGGATCATTCTTACGATCGCTGTTGTCCCCCGATTTCCTGATTTGACTAACCATAGGGTAGAAATCAAGAGACAAAGGCGACCGCTTCGCTTCTTCAGAACGATTCCATCCGCTCCGCTGGGCTTGTGCGATTTATGTTCATGCTGGAGCAGGATACATTGCATAGCAACTAAATTAAAACGAACTTAAGACTGTATATCGGAAGTGCTTATTTGACAAGGAACTGTACTAAAATCGTAATTACACTTCTAAATCCAATTTATATAGCGACAGACTTATTTAAATCGAGTTATGAGATCTCAACTGATAACCCAGCTCTCCTTTCACATGGGGCTTGGTTATCCCTAAGACTACCAAACGAACCTGAAAGGAAGCTGATCGTCGTCCTTCTCCCATTGACTCTTCAAAGTGACCCGAAATTGTAGAAGCCACCTGCGTTCCTCTCAAAATCTTAATCATAGACCGAAATTGCACTATAGGTACGGAGGGAAGTAATTGCTCCAGCTGAGCATCACCATAGACCAATAAAGTCTTTAATGTATGCTTCGCCCTTCTACTACGTGCTGTAGGGCTCGTTCCCTACAGCACCACCCCCTGCCCAACAACAAAATTGTTAAATTGAGCCTTTGAAGGAGCTACTACCACGCACCCAGCGGAGTGGCCGGAATCGTTCTATAGAAGCGCCAGCGTTCGTCTTTGTCTCCCGATTTCTACCCCTTGCGGGATAATAAAATCAAGAAATCGGGAGACAACAACGATCGGAAGAACGATCCGGCCGCGCAGCGGGCTCCATTGCAGCACCTTCAACAGATCTAATTTCACATTCCCCATATGTTAAATCGAGCCTTTGAAGGAGCTACTACCACGCACCCAGCGGAGTGGCCGGAATCGTTCTGTAGAAGCGCCAGCGTTCGTCTTTGTCTCCCGATTTCTACCCCTTGCGGGATAATAAAATCAAGAAATCGGGAGACAACAACGATCGGAAGAACGATCCGGCCGCGCAGCGGGCTCCATTACAGCACCTTCAACAGATCTAATTTCACATTCTCCATATGTTAAATCGAGCCTTTGAAGGAGCTGCCACCACGCAACCAGCGGAGTGGCCGGAATCGTTCTGTAGAAGCGACAGCGTTCGTCTTTGTCTCCCGATTTCTACCCCTTGCGGGATAATAAAATCAGGAAATCGGGAGACAACAACGATCGGAAGAACGATCCGGCCGCGCAGCGGGCTCCAATGCAGGAATCCTTCAACAGCCCAACTTAACCCTTCACACCAAATACTCGAGGAAGATCGTCTTATCCACCCCGATCAACGGGATGGTCAGGCGGTCGCCGCCTTTGAGTTCGAGGCCTTTGGTGGCGTCGATCGCACGGCCCGATTTCTCGAGGGTGCTCGGGCTGGTATTCTTCAGCACGATCCGGTCGTTCGCACCGGGCGTGAAGATGATCTTCTCCGTCTCCCGAAGCTCCGGAGCCAGCTGCAGCAGCTGGTGGAGATTGAACTTGCCTTTGAAGGCTGCAAGCTTCTTATACTGCGGATAAGTCTTCTCGCCCGTGTTCTCGTCCCGAATCTCGATGACGATCTGGCCGACAAAGCCTTGGTTCGCTTTCTTCCACATCCGAAGCAGGAAGTAGAGCGCAGCCAGGACCGCAGCAAGACCGATTACACCTAGAATAACGGCTAGGGTAGGAAAAGGTTTCTTGTCCGCATCATTCGCACTTGCTGCGGCACCTGTGCCCGCCCCGCCCGGCTTGGCGCTGATCTTCACGGGAGGAGTCTCACGGTAGAAGCTCTTCTCCTCCGCTCTTACTTTAATCTCATAAGCGTGTTTATCCGGGATTTCGAAAGTGCCCTTGAAATGGTCCCCGGTATTCCCCAGCTTCGTCTCTGTGGTCTTGCCAGTGTCCAGGTCCTTCGCAACCAGCACCGCGTTCATATCTTGATACAGACTTGTATTCTGAATTTTCTTCCCATTGCTGATCAGGTACGAGTTAATGTCGATCTTATCGCCCTTGCTGTAGGTCTTGGCCGGGATTTGATCCATGGCCAGCTCCATATCATAGTTGAAGACCAGGTTGATATCGATCTTGTCCTTCGCTACGCCTTTGACCTTCAGCTTCCAGTCCCCTTGAGCCGGCTTCAGCAGCTTGATCAGGGAATAGGTCTTTGACTTCGATACCAGCACATCACTCGATGGAATAGCTACTTCCTTCCCTGATGGATCATACAGCTTCGCCTCGACTGGCTTACTAGACATAATCGAAATATTGGCTTCCAGCACACTCGCGTTTGGCACGTTCACCGTTACATCCTGGTAGCTCCCATTCGCCGTAATCGACTGGATCGGAACGATCTTCAGCTTTAGGTGGCTGGCGAAGATTTCACTCAGAATCTGAGGCAGATCATCCGCTGTATCGGTAACAAAAGATTTCCCGCCGGTCTTCTGGGCAATCTCCCCAAGCGCAGCCTTGTTCAGCTTGCCGTCCGCGTTAAGACCGATGGTATAGACGGGAACTCCGTCTTTCTTCGCTTCAGTAAGGGCCTGATTCAGCTCCTGATCAGATTGCTGCTGGGTTCTTCCAGAAGCCTTGTTGAAATCGTTATTTCCGTCGGCCAGCAGAACAATCATCGGTTCGTGGGACGGATCGGCGCCATTTTGCAGCACCTTGACGGCCTCTTTGACACCAACAGCAATGTCCGTATAGGAGCCCCGGTCAAGCCCATCAATGAATTGCTTCAAATCCTCTTTATCCGAAGCGGACTGGATTTCCAGCAGCGCCTTCTCCCGCTGAATCCGGTCCGTATAGGCGACAACCCCTACTTTATCTCCCTTGGCAGAGAGCATATCGATGAACATCTTCATTGCTTCATTACTGATTTTGTTCCGGTCACTCTTATTCATCGAGTTGCTGTCGTCCACGACCAGAACGGCATCGATCTGTGAAGACTGCTGTGCGGCTTCAGCGACCTGAAGATTGCCTGTGAAAGGAAGCAGCAGGGAGAGCGCGAGCAGCAGCGTTAGCGTTATTTTTTTTCTTGGAAGCATAAGGATACCCCTTCACTTAAAATCGGAATAATACTACTCTATGGAACAGGTCTTAAGTTTTTATTAAGAAGATATTAAGATAGCGTTAAAATGACGGAAACCTACTATAATACGACACATCTCTTACTAATTCTACCATCTCTATGACATTATGATATAATTAACCACCGCAAAGTTCAAACCGGGATGTCACGGTTACGCGGCGCTAAAGCTTATGATGCTACTTATTTGAAGTCGCGCTCCAACCCTTTTATAATGACGAGAAACAGCTCTCATCCAGGATAGAAAGGATCCTTATTATGATTGCATACGGATGTATTGGAATTTTGTTTCTTTTTGTACTCATTCGCACGATTCTCTATTATTATCACCGCAAGCATCCCTTTCCTCAGGAGGAAATTGACCGGCAGGTGCTGTCTATCATCAATGACAGGCGGGAACGTTCATGAAGAAGATCCCTGTACAAATAACTCCCTTAAGGCGAACGCGTTATGCCTATCAGCGGCTTAGGGTGTGCCGCAGCTGTCACAACTTTACAGTTCTATGGGAGAAGGAGTGTCTGCATTGCGGGAAGTCGTCCTTCATGCCTGTGGATAAAATGGCCCTTCGGCTGGCCAAACGCTCTATGCAGACCGAGCGGTTAATCGCGCTTTTCCTGACGCTGGCAGGGGTTTTATTCAGCTCAACTTTTGAGGAGATTGCGATCTGCCTCGGTTCTGGAATCGTGTTAACCCTGCTGCTGTGGCTCGTACAGAGACAGATGACGCTCACCGAAGCTCCGCGCAGGCTGCATAAGTGGTTCGGGCAGGAGCAGCAGCGGCTGATTGACGGCCTGCGCCTGAACATCGAAGCCGCAATCGGCATACGGCAGCAGGATGAGCGGCTTGCATACGAGATGCTGCGTGAAATTGGAACCCTTGTGAACAGTGACCGTAACCGCCTGCAGCAAATTTCGCTGCTTCGTTCTTTTGTTCTCCGCAGAGATATGGATCTGCAGCTCGAGTCTCTTCTGCTCTTCGACTTCGATGAGGGACTGGCTGAATATATCGGCGAGATTGCGAGGATTAAGCCCGAGCTCATCAAGGAGCGAACCCTGCTGTATGTCCTCGACCACGAGCCTGAGTTCCTCAGTATGGAGAACGGACGAGATATTCTTGCGGCAACGGTAGGCGCCATCGTACGGATGAAGAGATACGTAACTCTTTATCCCGAGTTCATTCGCAGATACGCCCGCTTTTTGCCAAGAGACCGGTTCCTGCGTCTGTTCCGAATTGTTACGGGGGTTCCACATCTGCAGTTCAGTAATCTCGCCACGGAAGTGGCTGAGATTTATAATGCGAAGTATCAGTGGGACCCTGAATTTCACAAATCTACCCAAACAAATGGTCAACAGCTATGAGGCTATATTTAATGACGATCAAAAATTGGTTAACCCTGCGTAATCTTTTCATAGTGCTATGCTCCGCCCTACTCGTACTTATTGCTATCAAGTGTTATTACATCCAGCAGAAGATGACCTGGATCACCGAAGCAGAGCGTGCCTACACGAAGAAAGACCTTATCCAGGCGGAGACGTGGTACCAGAAAGCCCGGAACAACCGCTGGATCGAGTACAAAGAGGATGAGATCCACGCACGCTTAGGCATACTCGCGCCAATCACCGACATTAAAAGCCGGCTTGCCGGACTCGATGAAGCCGCCCAGTCCGCCAATCCGAGCTCCGATCATGACTTTGCGATGCTGGTTCAGTCCTATGCGGACCTGTCTGCCCTACGTGATAAGTATATGAAGACAGGCGGGCAATATAGCAGTTATTACAAGCAAATCTCCTCAGCCTACAAGGTTACGGATCATTTTCTGGATAAATTCAAGCAATATGAGCAGCGCTTCTTCACCCAGATGAACGATAATCTGGAGAAGCGTACCTACCAGGACGAGTCTTTCAGGGGACAGCTCCTGCAGATTCCTGTGGCTTACTACGGGAGCAAGGATAAGCGTCTGACCAGCCTGTCAGCAGCATTCAAGAAGTACGATAACAGAAAGCTTACGCAACTATCTGCTAGCGGCATGTTCACGAGCATGCTGAACGAGGCGTTGTCCATGAAGAATATCTATAAGGAAGCAGGCATCGAGGCACCCTGGATCAAAAAGACAGCCGAGTCCCTGGCCGATCAAATGCTGCGTTCAGACCTAAAGACAGAGAATTATACGGCCTTCGCCTCCCATGCCCGCGACTTTGTTAACTTCGTACAGTCCGCCAAGATGAGATCGCCGCTAACAGGCTATATTTCTACGCAATACAGCAGACTGATCAAGAAAGCGAAGCGGATGGTCGCACGCGGGGAATTTCAGCAGGCGATTGCCCTGTATGAAGCAGTCGCCGTGTACCGGGACACGTCCAAAGAAGTTGCCGCTGCCAAGCTGGCCTGGACCAAGGCTGATCCGATCCGCCTGCTTCAGGCCGCGGACAGCAGCAAGAACTATACCAATGTAGTTGGCGGAGGCAACCTGTACGGGGCCAAGATTTATGCGGCCGCTTCAGACGACACCAATCACATCTACTACGCGGCGATGGATGCCACGGGCCAGATCAAGCTGGTATCTACTGCTGATTTCCCGCAGGGCCGGAAGATTCTTCACATCTCCATGGAGAACAAGCTTAGTACAAGCAGCAGACCTGTTGTGCTGGTGGAGGGTGATTCTCAGACCCGATCAGCGACATATGCGGCTTATGCGGTCGAGGCGGGAAGCCTGAACAAGCTGTTTGAGCTGGAAGCGGATGGCTATCAGGTGGATAAGGAGGGGAATCTTCTCGTCCAGAACCCCGAAGGGGCCGGAGCTGGTCAAAGTGCCAGATATGTATGGACGGGCAGCGGATATGAATATCAGGAGATTAAGACTGCACCCGAATATGCTGATATTGCTATAGATGATCTGCTCCAGCATCAGGGTGAGAAGGTGAGGTTCACCTGCAGCATCGTGAGCATCACGGATAGCGGGCCGCTTGCCCAGCTGGGCGACAGCTACGTTCTGCTTAAGTCAGGCAGCCTGCTGTCGGTAGGCCAAGTAACGGTATCCGGTACTCTTGCCAGCCAAAATGAAGAAGTTGTTGTAGGTCAGACGGCCCTATCTCTGCCAGTATTTGAAGTAACGTTGGTGGAGGAGTAGGATTTCTGCTGCTTGAGGGCAGGGTAACGGACCGGAACGAAGCCTAACGGAGCTGTTCCACAAGCGTCTTTCTCTGAAATGGAGACAGCCTGTAATCCCTGATCCAACAATAGAAACCAAGACAAACAGCAAGTCTCCCGGTTACCCCCGAGACTTGCTGTTTGTCTTTTACAATCCATGCACCCGGCTTCCATTGATTGTGAGCGAGTAGCCGCCCGCCAGCTATCAATTTAATGATTTCTTATAAGGCTTATTCCCTAAAAATATTCTTGCTGCTAACGCTTACATAATATGGATAAATACATAACTGATCCCTATTCCCTATTGCCTTTTATGTAGAATAATAGAATCATTTCTATTGTAAAGCCCAAAAATGTTAGAAAAAGGAGAATTATGAAATGAAGCTAGTAAAATGGATTTCCCTGACCCTTCTAGCGGCAAGCCTTAGTATCCTGGGAGGCTGCCAATTATTTGGCGCGGCTCAGAGCTCCTCAGCAAGTTCCTCTTTTACGGAGTCCTCCTTGCCTGGGGGAGGATTAGCTTTGCCAGAGAATGAACGGATTCACCTGTCTACAAATAAACAATGGATCGCTGCTGATGGGCATTTGTCGGATTTGATCCGGTTGCAATGGACCGCAGCTCAAGCTAAACCCGCAATTTCCTGGGCTGACGAGAAGGGCGTTGACAAGACGGCCATCATATCTCACGATAAAGCGAATAATCCTGAGCAGCACGATCACAAGCACATTTCAATTGAGACAACGATGTCGCCTACAGGCCAGCATAAGGATGAGTTGTTCACCCGATTCGAGATTCCTTATGACACCGACGTGGCGGATATTCGAACCCATTCCTCCAATTTTAACGTGATGGACGGCATTCTCCGGGTAGCTTCAAAAGAAGATAAAGATATCCAATTCGCCAAAAATGATACGAACAACGTAACGACTCCGCTCTGGACACTTCGGGCAAGCAGCGGAGAAAAGGGCGGGAATGCCGGAGCGGACTTCAACATTATCCGCTATGATGATCAAGGCAAAGCCATGGATAGTGCTGTGACCATAAGCAGACAAAAAGGCGATGTTGGAATTGGAACTACCCAGCCGGAAAGTAAGCTTGATGTCAACGGTGATCGCATTCGTATTCGGAAATCCAGCACACCAGAATCCGCACACGCCTCAGGGAATGTTGGAGATATTGTATGGGATGACAATTATATTTACATTTGTGTCGCCAAGGACACTTGGAAAAGAACAGAACTTAAGTCATGGTAATAGATCGCCAGAACGGCGATCCATTCAGAATATATCGGGCATACAGCAATGAATGCTGATCAGGCCCAGATGCAGGGACGAGTAAGTGCATGTTAATGATTGAAGGGGGCATCCCGTAGCCATGTGCATGGCTTATGGGATACCCCCTTCTCATTATCAGGTGATCCTCTGGATGTATTCTTGTCTACTCCTGAGCCTCAAGCTTCTCTGGAGTATCGACCCACACCGTCTTCTCCTGGAATGGAGTGCGCTTACCCTGCAGGTCCGTCACATCGGGCTCTCCAAGGTAGATGAACCCAAGCATTTTATCCTGCGGACGAAGACCGAAGTGCTCGTTCATCTTCGGACTAAAGCATGGAGCCCCGGTTCTCCACACGGCTCCTAGACCTAGACTGTGAATCTCAAGCAGCATGTTCTGAATGGCGGCGAAGACGGCGCCATATTCCTCAAGCTCAATGACTCCTGCCTTATCCACCGGTGCTACAGCCACGGTTATGATGACTGGCGCGCGAAGCGGCTGGTTCTTGGCTGATTCTACGGCCTTCAGGGCTTCTGGTGAATTCGAGTCTTCGAACTTCTCCAGCGCAATTTCCGCCAGGGCGTTTCCAAGCAATCCGCGGCCCTCACCTCTAAGTACGAAGAAACGCCATGGCTCAGTCAGGCGGTGGTTCGGCGCCCATGTCCCTGCTTCCAGAATGCGTTCTATGGACTGGGCAGGGATTTCATTCTGCTTCACTTTCCCGATACTTCTTCTATTCCGAATCGCTTCTGATACGTTCATGCTTAAATCCTCCCATTTCTGATATGTAATCATCTTTATCTTGTTATGTCTTAGCCTGCAGTGTGATATTAATCACTCGAACTCTATTGTAGCAAAAAAATGAATGCGATTCATGTTATGATAACCCGTTCCGCCTGCTTTTACTGATTTGCAAAAAACTATATTGATTTCTAGCTGTTTAAATTAGTAGATCCCGAACCAAAGGAGGAACACCCATGAAAAGAACCCTCACACAATATATGACAAGCCAAGGTAGGTTAGCATGAGAAAATTCACAACAATATTTGTTCTTCTACTCCTGTACCTTTTTTCTTGCTGGATTACAAACGAAGTAAAGGATATCGCTATTCTAGATGCTTCCGGCAGAGATCACTATGTTCGATATCATCTTTTTTATGAGAAATTCACTTTTTTTAATGAGCAAAGAATAATCGCATATGAGCGGGTTCTTCCGAATCTAGATAGAATATTCATCTTACTCTTAGTCGTCATATTCTTTGTGATGAGTTTAATTCGATTAAAACGGCAACGCTAGGCTAGAAAACTCCAGAGGGCACCGCGAACTAATTAACCGGTGGCCTTACCTCGTCCGGATAGGCTATAATCAAATAAATCAATGGTCCACGGGCTCCGTGGACCATTTGCAATTGGATTTTAACCTTGGAGGCCGACAGCCATGAACTCTTCTTCCGCAGACCGTATCAAGATCACGCCAGGCTTCTGGACTAACCTGAGAGGAATAGGGGTAGAACCTATTGACGTAGCGCGTCAAGCCCGTCTACCGCTAACCATTATCAACGAGCCGTTAGTCACGACAGCACAATATTATTCAATTTGGCAAGCCTATTCCGAACTAGTCGGAGACACCGCTATGGGAATCGTTAAGCTTGCGACCGCCTACGAGACGGCTCAGTATCCGCCAGCCGCTTTGGCGACCTTCCACGCTCAAGACTACAGGGACGCGTTGAACCGAATGGCGCGCTATAAGCAAATGTGCCCTCCGGAAAATTTGCGCATCCAGGAAGAAGGCGAGCAATGCTCGATTGAATTGGAGTGGCAGGATGCCGAGCAACCCGGACCGCCGGTGCTTGTCGGCATCACGCTAGCCTATCTGCTTGAGCTCGGGCGCCGGGGAACCGGCCGTCATCTGACGGCTCGTTCCGTCGAATTCATACACCCTATGGGCGACGTTCAAGCCCTTGAAGGTTATTTCGGCTGCCGCGTTCAGATAGGGATGGACCGCAATCGGCTAATGCTGAATCGCGATGATCTGGACCGTCCCTTCGCGTCGTACAACGAAGAGCTTCTCGAGATTCTGACCCCCGCCTTGGATCGTTCGCTGGACGAACGACAGAGCCAGCTCACTGTGAGCGCTAAAGTGAAGTGGATCTTGTCGCGATCCCTAACTCGAGGGCGGATCGACATTCAGACCGTAGCCTTCGAACTGGGGATGAGCGATCGCACCTTGCAGCGCAGGCTGACGGACGAAGGCACAAGCTTCAAGCAGCTGCTGTCGCAAACCAGGCGCGAGAAAGCTGTCGCTTACTTGGCAGACCCGTCGCTGGACATCAAAGAGGTCGCTTTTCTCGTCGGCTACGAGGACCAGAATTCGTTCTATCGCGCATTCCGGTCATGGGAAGGGGAGACTCCCGCCAATTGGCGCATTGCGCAAGAGCAATGGCGTTCGGCGCTAGTTACCGAGTAGGCGAAATGAAGTACCATTATCCCTATACTAGACATAGGGAGTGCAGGCAGATGGATATGGGATTGAAGAATAAGACGGCTTTAGTAACGGGATCAACCAGAGGCATAGGAAAAGCGATTGCCCTCGAACTTGCCAGGGAAGGCGTTCATGTTCTCATAAATGGTCGGAACAACGATGACGTAGAGCGCACGGTCGCGGAGATCCAAGCGGCGTTCCGGAGACGGAACCTCGAAATGCAGCGGCCGACCTCGTCGATTCAAGGCAAAGAGATGCTTTACTCGCAAATTTCCCCCACGTTGATATTCTCGTCAACAGCATGGGCATCTATGAGATCATGTCCTATGACGATGTAGACGATGACGTATGGGAGAAATACTTCCGTACGAACTTTCTCGCAGCCAACGACTTAACCAAGTTTTATTTACCCTCCATGCTGAGCCGCGAATACGGCCGCATCCTCTTCATCGCGAGCGAGGAAGCCGTCATGCCTTCGGGACAGATGCCTCAATATGGCGTGACCAAATCCATGCTGTTGTCATTGTCCAAGAGCTTGTCCAAGCTGACCCGCTGCACCGAGGTTACTGTGAATACAATCCTGCCTGGACCGACCCTCTCCGAGAACGTGCAGCAGATCATCGAGAGCATTTATTCGGACGAAGAGATGACCTTCGAGGCTAAAGAGAAGGACTTTATGACGAAGAACCTGCCTCAATCAGAAATCCAAAGGTTTATCAGACCTGCGGAGATCGGCCGATTGACTGCTTTCATCTGCAGTCCGATGGCCTCCGCCTTCAAAGGCTCCCCGATCCGCATGGATGGAGGAATGGTACCGACAATATTTTAATTTTTGAGCGGATACAAATGCTCAGCAAAACAACCATGAGGCTGCCGCGGCGATCAATCGGTAGCCTCCTCTCCCTGATCGACACAACGGATCTGCTGCGCCATTTTATCCGAATCGCCGACTTATAAATATGAGATTATAGGGGTGTAAAAAACACCGGTCACCTTAAGCAGGTGACCGGTGTTTCCATTTTAGCGTTTCGGCATTTTGCTCTCATCCATGTACAGCAGGTTCCAGCGGTGACCGTCCAGGTCGGCAAATCCCGTGCCGTACATCCAGCCGTCAATTTCACTCGGCTTGCCAAAGATGTGCCCTCCGGCTAACTCTACTTTTTGAATAAAGGCATCTACATCTTCTCTGCTGTCAGCGCCAATGGAGAATATCACCTCAGCGCTGTGGGAAGTATCCGCGATTTTTGAACCTGTGAATTTCTCAAACGCCGCATCCGGGAACAGCAGAATCGTTGTCCCGCCTATGGCAAGCTTGGCTCTCTCGTTACCCACACTCTCCGCTTGGAATCCAATCTCATTGAAAAAAGCGGTTGACCGCTCAACATCTTTGACCGGCAGGTTAATCCAGATCTCCTGTGACATAGCTATAGCCCCCCCTGGAATATATTCTCAGATACTCCTACTATACTCTACTTCTGGCATCAGAAGCTAATCTTAATATAAACAATATAACTGGTTGATTATATTCTTTAATGATTATATAATTCAGTCCGTATATATGGACTAGATTAAGATTCCCATTAAGGAGAGATGTTAATGGTAGTGAGCACCATTGATGAAATGTCAGATCATATGAAATTGCTCGCTGATAAAACAAGACTGACCATTATGGCTCTATTAAAGGAACGAGAGATGTGCGTCTGTGACATCGTGGATATATTGGAGACAAGCCAGCCTAACGTAAGTCAGCATTTAAAAAAATTAAAATTAGGTGGTTTGGTTAATGAGACTAAACGAAGCCAGTGGGTTTATTATTCCTTGAATGTAGAGGATAAACCATATCTGGAAAGTGTGATTAACCAGCTGCCCTGTATGAAATCTAAGCTCGAGGGCCATACCGGCTTATCATGTAACTAATCTACGGAGGTCTTATGTTAATCATCGCTGTTGCTATTTTTCTTGTTACATTAACCTTCGTTATTTGGCAGCCAAAAGGCTTAAGCATTGGGTGGTCCGCCGCAGGGGGAGCCGTTCTGGCTCTATGCTGCGGAGTTGTTCAGTTTTCTGACGCTTGGGATGTAACCCTTATTGTGTGGAACGCAACTCTAACCTTCGTGGCTATTATTTTGATTTCTCTCATTCTAGATGAAATTGGTTTCTTTGAATGGGCAGCTTTACATGTGGCCAGATTCGCCAGGGGAAATGGGCGGCTAATGTTTGTCTATGTCATCTTGCTCGGAGCTGCCGTATCCGCGCTATTTGCCAACGATGGGGCTGCCTTGATTCTGACTCCTATTGTACTGGCAATGGTGCGAGGACTTAATTTTAATGAGCGGATGATCCTGCCTTTTATCATGGCAAGCGGTTTCATCTCAGACACAGCCTCCTTGCCGCTCGTAATCAGTAATTTGGTGAACATTGTTTCGTCCGACTTTTTCGGCATTTCCTTTATGGAATACGCCAGCAGGATGATTATACCCACCTTGTTCTCGATCGCAGGAAGCCTGATCATGCTGTTGCTAATGTTCAGAAGAAGTATACCCGTCCACTATGAAGTCCAGCAGCTAAAGATTCCTTCAAAAGCAATCAAGGATCGGCGTTTGTTTCGCTTAGCTTGGATAATTCTTGGTGTTTTGCTGGCCGCATACATGTGCAGTCAGTTTATAAATATTCCTGTTTCCGCAATCGCTGGAATTGCCGCTATCGTCTTTATCCTTTGTGCTAAGAGGAGTCCTCGGATCCACACTTGGACACTTATTAAAGGAGCTCCTTGGGCTGTCGTAGTCTTCTCCATCGGCATGTATATTGTCGTGTATGGATTGCGAAATGTGGGCCTGACAGATGAATTAGGCAGACTATTTGAAGCGGTTAGCCACCAGGGGTTATTTATCTCCACGGTGGGCTCAGGATTTATTGCAGCCATTTTGTCGTCCATTATGAACAACATGCCTACGGTTATGATTGACGCGCTTGCGATCAAAGCAACCTCAGCGGAGGGCCTTATTCGCGAATCACTTATCTATGCTAATGTGATCGGATCAGATTTAGGACCTAAAATCACCCCGATTGGTTCATTAGCTACATTGCTGTGGCTGCATGTTTTGGCACAGAAAGGCGTTAAAATTGGTTGGGGAACCTATTTCAAAATTGGCTTCATTTTAACCGTTCCAACACTTGTCATCACTTTGACCGGTCTTTACTTATGGCTGTCTTTTATCCAAGCCACTTCGGTCAATCTATGGATTGCCATCGCGGGAATTTTTGTTTGTCTCTTAGCCGTCTGGTGGGGGATAAAGAAGCTTCTGGATAGAAAAAGCCAACGGGGTACCAGCAAATCCTATACCCACCCATCCAAAAACAATTAAAGGAGATTTAAATCATGAAAGAAAAACAACTTGTATATTTCTTGTGCACGGGTAATTCTTGCCGGAGTCAGATCGCAGACGGCTTCCTGAAAGCACTTGGTGGAGATAAATATGAGGTGAAAAGTGCTGGTCTGGAAGCCCACGGATTAAATCCACGGGCCGTGCAAGCTATGAAAGAGGCGGGCATTGATATCAGCAGCCATACCTCGGATGTTATCGATCCGGAAATTCTGAATCGTGCGGATTATGTGATTACGCTTTGCGGCCACGCGGATGAACATTGCCCTGTGATTTCCAATCCTAACGTCACCAAATGGCATTGGGGTTTTGATGATCCGGCCAAAGCCACGGGAACCGATGAAGAAATTACGGCTCAATTTAATCAAGTTCGTGATGCCATTAAGAACCGGATTGCCCAGTTTGTTGAATTCGGGAAATAACTAGCAGCTCTTCGGCCCACATTCAGAATCCGGTACTATTGAACCACAGCACCCTGTTTCTGCTTGAACTGAAATATTTCGCTTGGAGACCGAACAAACCCCAGTCTGAGGAAGCTTCAGCTTGACCTTGCGGGCAGCCACGAAGTCTCCAGCAAGAGCAGCTACAACGCTTCTAACCTGTTCATAACCCGTGGCAAGCAGAAAGGTTGGAGCACGCCCATAACTTTTAGCGCCTACAATGTACAGATTCTTCTCAGGTTGCCGCAATTCTGCTTCACCATGTGGCCGAACCGTCCCACAGCTATGAATGTTAGGGTCAATGAGATTCGCTAACTGTGCAACACATTCAATCGCTGAATCCGTGGTATATCTAAGCTCACTTAGGAAGGAGAAGTCTGGCCGCGAGCCGGTAGCCACAATAATTTCGTCCAGGTGAGGAATCTCAGATTGCTCTCCGCTTTGTCGTCCTATAAGAGTGAGCTTCCGGGTGCCATGATCTTCTCTAACTTCCTGAACAAGAAAAGGGGTATGCACTTTCACCTTTCCCTCTTGAACAAACCTATTGGCCTTCAATCCGAGTTCTCCGCGTGCCAGCAGACCGTCATTTTCGCCTCCTCCAAAGGCTTCACTCACTTGCTGCTTTCTTAAGACCCAATGGATTTGGGTTTGTTCCTCACGCTGCTGCAACTGGTGAAGAAGAGTAAGGGATTGGATTGCGGAATGACCACTGCCGATGACAGCCACATTTTTGCCGGCATATTTCCTAGAATCCGTATCCAAGATATCCGGTATGCCATAGCGAATATGTTCCGAATATTTAAGTTCCCCGACGGAAATCCTCCCGCTCGCTGTCATGGGATTTGGAGATAACCAGGTGCCGGTGGCGTCAATGACCGCTGAAGCTTCAACTTTTCCAGTGAGGCCATCTTGATTATATTCCAGAATAAAAGGAGCCTTTTCTCTGCCGAGTGTCTTCATTCTATCCATGTCTTTCCGGTACACGGCCGTGACTTCAGCGTTCAAATATAGATTAGGCTTAATGGAGTCTAATTGAGATAGGGGCTTCAAATAGAGCTCCACCAAATCATATCCCTTCGGTAAATCGGTTGGATTAGGTTCCAGCCAGCCGCTTTGTAGAAGCAGTTCCCTGGCAGCTGAATCTATATTAAACTCCCAGGCGGAGAACATGCGAACATGCTTCCAGCTTAAGACAGAGGCTCCAACGTCCGATCCCTTTTCAAATAAAACAAAAGGCAACTTTCTTCTTACAAGCTGTGCTGCAGCAGCAAGGGCTAAAGGTCCACCACCAACAATGGCTACAGGTAATTGTCTGTTCATATTTGATCCCCTCCAAATTTTAGATTTAGTTGCATTTTGCAAGTATTGGACAAAAGCTATCACCCCTTGATGGGGCGGCAGCAGTTACCTGACTTCGCCATCGCTTCATTCATCAGCCTAATGGACTTAAGGACCATTTGATGTTCCTCTTCACTCATATAAGAGAAGACTTCATCCAAGTAAGCTTGCATTTGCTGATCAATGGTGGTTGCTACATATTTCCCTTCAGTTGTTAGGGATAAGGTATATACACGACGATCGGATGGTTCCATTGTTTTCTTAATCAAGTTCATTCGAACTAAAGACTGAACCTGGCGGCTAAATGTTGTAATATCCGCCCCAAGAATGTCAGCGACTTGCTGCATAGAAGGATGATGCTGGCGATCAACCTCATACAAAATATGGCTTTGAACAGGGGAGATATCACAACCCCCTACACTGCAGCAATTCTTATTGAGCAATCCGAAGCGACGAGTCATAATTTGAAACAGTTCGCGCGCGTTCTCCAAAGTATGTCACCTCTTGGATATAGTTATAGCTTATTTATTTGCACATTGCAAGTAAATACATCCTGGAAGCATGCGGAGTCAGCCAAGAGCCCGCTTAACTTCTAGATTCGGAGAGCACGAAGAGACGTGTCTCTTCATACTCTTTTTACGTTTTTACATAACTTAGACGATCTACATACATTCCACTAATAAATCAAAACTAGAATAGACCTGATCAGTCGGCTGATGCCGATTACTTTATTCTGGAAGGGGTTTCTTCACTTATGTCTTCGTCAAAAAAATGGATCATCGCCGCAATAGCCGCCCTCTCGGTCGGAGGCGCCTCCGTTCTGTCCTCCACAGCTCAGGCTGCGGAGCTTTCGTATATGCTGAATGGACAGAACACAACAATCAGTACATATGAAGACTGGAATACCGCTCACACGAGCGTTACCTTGACCATTAAGCCCAAGCTTACTGGCAAATACACGCTGAACCAGCCAGACCTTGCTCCAGGAATCAAATTCGGGATCGGCTCCTCTCTTGCCCATATTCCGGGTGATCCGGACGATATTTTCTACACAACGGCAGACCGCGGCCCTAATGGGGAAGTTGATGTGAACGGCACGACACGCCGCACTTTCCCGCTGCCGAACTACACGCCTACCATTTACAAAATCCAGCTCGTTCAAGGCCAGATCAAGGTTCTGGAGACCATCCCGCTGAAGATTAACGGCAAAGATCCGGTGACCGGATCGAACCTCATTACAGGGCTGCCAAACCTCAAGTCACGGGATGAAGTTCCTTACGACAAAGCCGCAGCAAATGTCATTTCTTACGATCCTTATGGACTTGATGTGGAAGGTCTCGCCTACAATCCGAAGGATGATACATTCTGGATCTCCGATGAGTACGGCCCTTATCTCGTACAGGTCAAAAGGGATGGCACCCTGCTGCAGCGCCTGGCTCCCAAAGGCATCAGCTCCGAGCTGAATACGCCTGAACTCCCGCTGAAGGATGTGCTTCCAGCCGCTTACCTCACCCGCCGCCAAAACCGGGGAGCGGAAGCCGTAGGCATCACCCCTGACGGAAAATGGCTGTTCATGGCGATGCAGAGCCCGCTTCGGAATCCAGACAAGAATGTTGATAATTCACGCGCGCTTCGAATTCTCAAGCTCGACCTGGCTACGCTGCAGCCAGTTGCCGAATATGCTTACATGGCTGAAGACGCCAAGCAGTTCAAGGATTTGAAGCAGTCGGACATTGTCATCTCCGACCTGAACGTGATTAATGAGAACACGCTGCTGATTGACGAGCGTGACAAGAACGCGGGCGACAAAGCCCAGCTTAAGCGTATTTACCAGATCGACCTGTCCAAGGCAACGAATATCCTCGGGCAGTATGACGATACCGCCAAGGCCGGGAAAACGCTGGAGCAGCTCAGCATTGCGGAGCTCGATAAGGCAGGTATTGTCCCTCCAAGCAAAAGGACCATTTTGGACGTGGTGGAGCTGAAGTATCCGAACGAGAAGATCGAAGGCATCACCTTGGTAAATGGTCATACCCTGGTGATCGTCAACGACAATGACTTCGGTGTTGACCGTCCGGATTCCAAGGAGAACGGGACGGACTTATGGACCTTTGAACTTCCTTATGTCTTGAAGTAAGACCTTGGGTCCTTGCAGGAAAGTAGACAACTTAACCAAAAGGACAGCCTTTAGTTGGCTGTCCTTTTGGCATTGCAATTAAATATGATGTGATTGATCCATTAATTTCTGGCATTCCACTTGGAATTCATGGGGGTTATCCAAGAATAGATATACCTGATCAACAATTTGCCTTTTTCCAAATAAATGGATAACCGTAATCTTGCTTTTCAAACGTATAAGTACATTGGGTTCTATGATAAGGGGCATGATGGATGCTTTCAGGTCTTTTTGCGCCAATTCCCCAGATTTAATCACGGAGACAGATTCAATATTATCTATATCCATATACGATGACATTTGAATGCCGTACTGAATTCTTATGTCTTGTTGTGAAACTAAAATCGGATTTAAACGCATAGCCCGGTAATCCGCAATGAATAAGACAATGATATATATATTTCCTAGTGAAAGCACCCATGCGGCGATATGTGACCACTGCATAAGGAGTAGATGAACACAAACGCCTTCAATTATCAAGACCTTGGATAACATCAATATAGTTATAAGCCAGCTTGACTTTGTATGGTAACTGAATGAAGATGAACCATTTCGTAAATACGGCTTTTTTCTCCAAGACAAAAGAGCGTAGTAAAAGACAGAGGCATCATGAACCAGCAAGGATGTTATTTTGGGGCCCTTGAATGTGGCTTCAAGACTTCTCCGCAACGTTTCTATCGGATGGGAACCCGCGGTAAAATTTCGTCTGAAATTAACTGCGATTTGGTAGACTTTATATATCTCATAACAAAGAAACATAAGCTCTATGGGTATGAGGGTATACTTTACAATCTCAAGTGTTCCTTGACTTGTGCCCGGCAGCGTCAGCGCCAAAGCGATATAACCTATAAGAGCGTAGGGAAGAACCGCTATGAATTTTTTATTTCGTTTTCGATAGACAAGGAAGTAAAGTAATAAGGGAATTACAACTACAAAATCTAACG
Source organism: Paenibacillus sp. SN-8-1 (assembly GCF_050995535.1). Taxonomy (NCBI): domain Bacteria; kingdom Bacillati; phylum Bacillota; class Bacilli; order Caryophanales; family Paenibacillaceae; genus Paenibacillus; species Paenibacillus sp. SN-8-1. The sequence continues at coordinate 392,739 of NZ_CP194782.1, read as the reverse complement.
TAACCGCGATAGACAGCAGTTGGTCATCTTTTTTAGCTAATAGAGACTTAACAACAACGAGGTCAAAAAGGATGATAAATAAGCTAACACCAATAAAATAACTCATATTATTCCTAAAAAGCTTGGGCATCATTTAGAAGAACTCCTCCCCATACATATCTAAATCTACTATAGAACAAATTGGTAATTTCACCAAACTTAAAAGCGACCCCCATATAGGAGGCCGCTTGTTATATCTCAATGAAGAACTGACGGATCGAGCAGCTGATCCACTTCCCGCAGCAGCTCCGCGGATAATTCATGAAGGGCATGAATATCCAGCGCGTCATTATAGATCGCGGTAATCAGGTCCCGGGTGTCCTTAGCGCTCTCCAGGAGAGCGATGCCCTCTTTCATCGAGCTTGTGTACCGGTTCTTGATCCCGGCAATTTCGTCCGCGTACTTCTCATCCGTTCCGTCTGCTATGGCAAGCTTGTAGACATCGAGGATAGAATCCCCCTTGCGGGTAGGGAAATGCTCATGGGGCGCGGTACTGTCGAATAAGCCTAAGCTGAGGTCCGGGAAGATCAGCATATCCAGGCTGTTCGGATCGAAGCCGCAGTGATAAATTTCAACCCGGATACCGCAGCTTTGGGCCTCTGCGGCAAGCTTTTTGAACAGAGTGGATTTGCCGGAGCCCGGGCGTCCTTTTACAAAGATACGGGTATTCAAGTCCTTCGTCAGGTTCGGGACATAATCGATAGCTCCCTGCCAGGTCGCCGCGCCCAGGAATCGATGAACCACCTGTACCTGATGCGTATCGCCATCACTCCGCACACTTGGAATAAGATATTCTTCGGTGAGCTGAGCTGCGATCTGATCCGCAGCTGCCCGGTCCAAATTGTCGATATAGAACTTCTCCCATTCATCGTGAATCAGCAGGGTCTTATGGAAAGTAGCGTAGGCCTCGTTATAGATAGCACTGATCTGATGATCCAACTGTTCAAGCTCGTCAGCGGAAGCCTCCAGGATTTCCTTATCCAGCGCCTTCTCCATATCGACATACCGAATCTCCGTCCCCTCCAGCACCGGATCGGCTCCCCATGCATTTCCGTCCACGACTCCGATTCGCGCATCTTCCAGAATAACGGCCTCCAGCAGCCGGCTGTCCAGGGGCTGATGGATATAATGCACGCTCCAGCCCCTGTTGCTCCAGGCAGCCGCCAGCTCCTGCAGCACCCTTGCATTCCCAGCCCCCGCACGTCCACCCAGCACGAATACCGTATCAAGCCCGGCCAGTACCGAGTCGAACAACGTATATAATCCAGCAGCCGTATTGCCGCGCGCAAAATAGTGCTTTTCCCGTTCCGCCATGATCGTTAACACGCTCCTTTGAATGTCAGAAGAAAATGCTTACACTCTAGGTTATGCGTGGCAGCAAGTCTGGTTGAACGCCTAATTTGAATAAATCTTCCAGCGGGTCACTGCCCACCCCTGCTGCGGTAACTTCTCGGCGAGATGCCGGTAATTCTTTTGAATACTCGGGAGAAGTAGAACGTATCTTTGTAACCGAGTGCTTCGCCAATCTCCTTGACTGAGAGGTCTGTATTGAGCAGGATATTCTTTGCTTCCCCAACCTTGAGCTGGTGTATGTATTCATTAAAGGGAAAGCCTGTGTATTCATGGATGATTCTACGCAGGGTCGAAACGGAAATGTGGTGCCGGGCAGCCAGTTCCGCCGGCTCTGGTGTAGTGTGCAGCATCCCCGTCAGGTCCTCAATCACCTTGAGCACCAGCCCTCCCCGGCCGCTCTCCTGAATACGATCCGGCTGGGTGACGAGCTCATACATGAACGCCTCGATCATCATCGCGGCGCGGTCGAGATTGCTCGGAACTCCGCTGTCAATGAGCATGAACGTCATTTCCATCTTGTGAATGAACTTCTCATCCATGACCGCTTTCTTCACCAGGGATGGATCAGGAAGCCAACTTTCAAGCCACTCCGCAACCCGGCTGCCCTCCACCGTAAAATAATACTCATCCCAGAACCCATCCTGATCAGGACCATAATTAAACACGACTCCCGGGTACAGACAGAACCAGCTTCCAGCCTCAACCTGCTGTATTGGGCCGCCATCCACCTGATAAAATCCACGACCTTTCGTAATCATGGCGAAGGCCCAATAATTGAACCCCGCCTCCCTCCGCTGGAGCGTTCTGCCGGGAAGATGTCCGGCATTGACTACAGCAATGGACTTCAGCTTCCGTTTGCTTGCTTCAACAGCCGGATTGAAGATCCGTATCGGATCAGAACTGATCATATAATCCAGGTATTTTGTCACCCTGCACATTCACCCCTGTATGACGGCTATGATAAATTTAAATTAATGAACATATATAACATATCCGTGCAGCTGATTATAACCGTATTGTATCAAACATCCCACGGATCATGAAAGGATGGAAGCGCACACAATGAGCGAACTCAAGATCGGTCTTATCGGTAACGGGTCCATTTCCGAGAGTCATCTGTCAGCTTATCAGGCCAATCCGAAAGTCAAGCTGTGGGCAATCAGCGATCTGAATCAAGCCAGAGCCCAGGAGACAGCGAAGAAGTACGGCATCCCTCATGTATATACGAATTACAATGACCTGCTTGCGAACACGGAGATTAATGCCGTCAGCATCTGCACCTGGAACAACACCCATGCAGAGATCAGCATCGCCGCTCTGGAAGCCGGCAAGGATGTGCTCTGCGAGAAGCCGCTGTGCAAGACAGTGGACGAAGCTCTCAAGATCGAAGAAGCGGTTCAGCGTACTGGAAGACTGCTCCAGGTCGGCTATGTCCGCCGTCATGCTTCCAACATCGGGGTACTCAAGAAGTTCATGGATGCCGGCGATCTCGGTGAGATTTACTTTGCCAAAGCGAGCATCATCCGGCGGCTTGGTAATCCAGGCGGATGGTTCGCGGACAAGGACCGCTCTGGCGGCGGGCCTCTGATCGATATCGGCGTCCATGTCATTGATCTATGCTGGTACCTTATGGGTAGACCCAAAGTAAAGTCCGTCAGTGGAAATACGTACAGCAAGCTGGGCAACCGCTCCCACATTGAGAACTACAACTTCTATCAGGCGGCGGACTACGACGCTTCCTTGAACACGGTTGAGGATATGGCGAACGCCCTTGTCAGGTTCGAGAACGGCGCCTCCCTGCTCGTGGATGTCAGCTTCTCGCTGCATGCCAAGCAGAACTCAGCCCAAGTGAATATTTACGGAGATAAAGGCGGGGCGGAAATAGAACCTGCGCTGTCCATTGTGACGGAGAAGCATAACACCATCATCAATATTGAGCCGCAGATCAGCGAGCCCGGCTTTAACTTCCAGGAGGCCTTCGATAACGAGATCAATCATTTTGTCGATGCCTGCCTTGGCCTCATCCAGACGAACAGCCCTGTGGAAGATGGGGTTCAGATGATCAAAATCCTGAACGCAATCTATCAATCGGCAGAGGAAGGCCGGGAGATTCATTTCGAATAACAAGGAGGCTCTGTAGAGATGAAGCTTACCAATAAAATCGGCGTGATTGTTGACAGCTTTGGCGTAGGGGTTAGAGAAGGCTTGGTAAAAGCCAAGGAAGTGGGCGCTGACGGCGTCCAGATCTATGCCGTATCCGGCGAGATGGACCCTGCCCGCTTAACCGGAGCGCAGCGCAGAGAGCTGCGCAGCTATATTGAGGGCCTCGGACTTGAAGTCTCCGCTCTATGCGGGGACCTGGCGGGTCACGGCTTCCAGGATGCCGAGGCGAACCCCGCGAAGATCGAGAAGTCCAAGCGGATTCTGGATCTTGCCGCTGAGCTGGGAACCAATGTAGTGACGACACACATCGGCATCGTCCCTGACGATACAAGCAGCCGTATCTATGACTCGATGCAGCGGGCTTGTGAGGAGCTTGGGGTGTATGCCAAGAGCATGAACGCTTATTTTGCAATCGAGACCGGACCTGAGCGGGCGGCCCACCTGAAAAGCTTCCTGGATACGCTCAGCACCAACGGCGTGTCCGTGAATTTCGACCCGGCGAACATGGTCATGGTTACCGGAGACGATCCAGTAGCAGGCGTGAAGCTGCTTGGAGATTATCTCGTTCACACCCATGTGAAGGACGGGAAGCGTCTGCGTCCGGTGGACCCCAGAGATGTGTACGGCTATCTGGGCTACGGAGCGATGGATCATGAGCGAATCGCCGAAATGGCGGCCTCCGGTGCGGCCTTTGAAGAGGTTCCGCTTGGTCAGGGCCAAGTGGACTTTCCCGCTTATTTCGCGGCACTACAGGAGATTGGCTATACCGGATATCTGACGATTGAACGGGAAGTTGGAGCGAATCCTGAGGAAGATATCCGTCAGGCGGTAGCTTTTATCAAGTCATATAAGGAGCAACTGTCATGAAACTGGGGATTAGTTCGTACAGCTTGTATCAGGCACTTGCCGCGGGGGAGATGGACATCCTTGAAGTTATGGAGTGGACCCGTGGTATTGGCGCGGAGCACTTCGAGATTGTTCCGATTGGGTATGACTTTAACGAGAATCCTGAGCTGGAAGATCAGATCCGTGAGAAGGCTTCGGCTCTGAAGCTGGACATTTCCAACTATGCCATTGGAGCCAACTTCATCACAGCTACCGAGGAAGAGTATGAGGCAGAGATTCAGCGGGTTATCTCCGAAGTGGACCGTGCCCATCGACTGGGTGCCAAGTTAATGCGCCACGATGTGGCTTCAAGGACGGACACGTCAATTGCTAGATTTAATGAAGACCTGGAGCGGATCTCCCGTGCCTGCCAGCGGATTGCGGATTACGCGAAGCAGTATGACATTACCACCAGTGCCGAGAACCATGGATATTACGTGCAGGCCAGTGACCGTATACAGGCGCTCATTCACGCCGTGGATCGTTTGAACTTCAAGACTACGCTGGATGTGGGCAATTTCGTGTGTGTGGACGAGAATCCGGTTACAGCGGTTCGCAGCAACATCCCTTACGCCTCTATGGTTCACGTGAAGGACTTCTATATTCGCCCCGGTTCCCGGAACCCGGGCGAAGGCTGGTTCCAAAGCGCCGGGGGAGCTTACCTGCGCGGGGCGATTGCCGGTCAAGGGGATCTGGATCTGTACGAGATACTTCGGATCGTTAAGAGCTCCGGCTACGACGGCTACATTTCGATAGAATACGAAGGCATGGAGGATTGCCGGACAGGAACCCGGATTGCTTTTGAAAATGTGACGCGGATCTGGAACGAGGTTTGATGTAAATTGAAATCTTAATAGATCCATTTCGAGCGATAGGCCGGGTGATTTACTGGCTAAAAGAAGACCAAGGAAAGAGGCCGACCCTGTCATTTTAAAATGAATGGGATCGGCCGGTTTCCGCTTATCCATGTTTTCTCCATCCTTGGAAACTAATCCAAAAAATGTACACAAACAGAAGTGAAAGTATTATAGATGGGATTATTAATGGTTGCATGAGGTTACCAATTGGTAATAAATCCATAAAATAAACAACAATATTTATAATTGCAATCCCAATAAATAGTACAGTGTTTAGTATTGCAAAGTTGGTTATTGCTTTTTTGTTTTTTCGCGTGAAAATATAGACAGCAATAAAGGAGATGATAAACAAAGCTAAAAATACCATTTCAAAATTAGACACCCATTCACCCATTTGGCTAATGTTATAAATATCTTCTTCAGTTATATTACTTTTTGAAGACCAATATTGAGACTTGTTTATTCTTTGATGGTCCAAAAGTACATAACTGTAATACAATAAGAGCATTAAATTAATATATGCGAGTTTTACCGTTTTAAACGTTCTATTAATCGTTGGCTTGAAAATAAGTAATTCACTCCTTATAGCTAAAATATACTTTCTACTATATTTTAGCATACAGAGGTTCAATTTTGCATTGCTGAAGGAGAAGCGTTAAAGGCATCTATATAGTCCCCAAAATCATAAGTTACGATTCCATTGACATTTCCAATAGGTATGCTCAAGCTTGCTTTCATTTTATAACTAGCTTTAAATGTTGCTACGTATCCAGAATAAGAACTTGAAGTACTAACATTGTTAAGAGATGCAGAAAATCCAGCACCAAAGTTTGCAGTAGTTAGATTAATAGCTGCATTACTTGTAGAGTTAATCTTAAATGTACTCCCATATGAAAAAGTCCCTGAAACTGTGGTGACCCATTCTTTTCTCCACTTCCCTGAGGTATCTGTTGCTATATGATAAAATTTCTTTGACACGCTCTCACCACTCACGCTAGCCAGGGAACTCTTATTTTGAATATTAAGTTGCTCATTCTTACTAGTTTCACTATATGCAATAGACAAATTTTGTTCTTGAATGACTTTTCTAATATGCTTATAATCATTATTTTTAATGTCTTCATTAGCAATTTCAATAAACCCTCTTGTTATATCTAATCCGCTTGGATCTGTTACGACTAATTCACTTTGATTCTCAAGTGCACTATTGATGTAGTTCAAAAACAGTTGGCTTACTTCAGTATCTGAAGTAAGTTGCATGCTTTCTTGAGTAATGTTGTCGCTTGGTTTACTTGATAAGTTTTCAGCAGCAAATATAGTAGCCGTATTAAAAGATAGTACTAGAACTGAAGTTGTTAGCAAAGTAAGGATTCGTTTCATTTGTTGTCTTCCTCCTCAAATTTAGATAATTAGAGTATTAAGATCATTTCAACTATAAAGAGATAGTACACAAGTCTCTAGTCAATCACCTCTCAATTCATATCCAGAAAAAGAATTTTAATTTATATAACTTACCACAATTACCACAAATAGTAAAAAATGAACCAAAATCTACAAATATCCTTGGACTCGGAAGAAGAACATGCCAAGTTGGCTTGCAAGATCTAATTTTCAGAATGACCCGGCAGACGGATCTGCTCAGCATTAACCGAAGCAACGTGTACCGCTTGTCCACCTCAGGAGAAAACCATCTCCGATGATGAGGATGTATCCATCATGCGATGAAACGATGAATAACTCTATGCGGACTATCCTACAAGGGATACCGAACCCTCATCAATGAAGTATAAGAATTATAACAACGCTGCTAAATCCACCTTCATTGCCCTACTACTCGGTATTGCCTGGTTGACGCTTCGCCCAAAACGATAGAGCCGTTAAAAATCACGTAATAAATGAGGCTCAGAAGATAGTTAATTTCCAAAAGGAAGTCATCCCATAGTAGAGTCAGCAATTAAGCAGGAATATGCTAATAAACCAAACCTAGTATCCAAAAGTGGCTAACTATGTTAGCTCTATTTCAAACAAGAACTCTTCATATACCATATCTTTAGACATGTCAAGAGAGCAGATCATGGTCAGGGGTCAGTTGTCAGACAAGCAAGCTGCTGACATCAAACAGAAATTTGGCGAGTATGTAAATGTTATTGTGGATGATACAAAAAATATTCCTCTTAATCGATGAATGATGTTATCAGCCCATAAAGCTGATGACTCACCTTAGATTTACATAGTATGATGAGTGACGATAATAGTACCTGCTCGTTATCATCTTTTAAAAGATCCGTTTTTCTCTTTGGGAGGTCGTTTAGTTAATGAAGAAAGTTGTATCCTACATGCTATCCCTAATTCTATTGGTCACCTTCGTACTTCCGGCAGCCGCCACTGGAACTGGAAATGCAAAGCCTGTTTTGTTTGTCAACGGTCAGCGTATGATGGCAGACATTACCCCTGCCGTGGACAAAACCGGCGTTTATGTGCCTTACAAAGCAGTATTCGGAGCCCTGGGATACACGGCCTCTTACGACGCTAAGGCAAAGATGCATATTCTCAAGAGAGCAAGTACCACGATCAAATTCACAGTCGGCGGTAAAAGCGCCATCGTGAACGGGCAGAAAAAGGTCTTGACCCTTTCTCCAAAATTGATCGGCAGCACAGTGTACATACCGTTGATATTTATGACCGAAACGATTAAGATGCCCACGGTTGACGACAAGGTGAACAATATTGTTCAAATAGGTAAAGCTGCTGTAGTGGATCACTTTTTCCAGCTGAACTTTGGATTGACACCCGATCAAGTGAAAAAGCTTGAGAAGAATAAGCTGTCAGAAGCAGGCAAAGACGGGGACGGCAATGACAATCTGACCTATTATGACGTCACACTCCCGAACGGTACGAGAGGCAGCATCAGCTATGGCTTCAAGAACGGGAAGCTGAACGATGTTATGTTCATGTTCGATAACTACTCCTCTGATTTCGATGCAGCTTTGGCTGCTTATAAGCAGGATAAAGTCTACCTCGATAAGGTATACAATAAAGGCTCCGAGGCCAATGACGTTGTCTGGTATTCTGAAGAGGATGTTCAAACGCAACATGCTGAGGAGTTCTCCAAGTACGACTATGATTTACTGGCAACCTCGCTTACTAATGGCGACCTCAACCTCGAGGCCACGTATAAGTCCACCTCATTCTCAGTTTCAATCAACTTGACGAATCTGAACTCAGACGAAGAGGATGACCCTTATTACATGCACACAATCTCATATGTAAAGAACTAATCCATCAGATCGTATTTGATGAAGAGAACTTATTCAGCATTGTCTGAACTTCATCTGCACTTCTCAGAACTATGAAATTGCCATCTTCATCATAGGTATGATGTCCCTTGAATGCGTCGGGCATTTCATTATACTGCTGCTCCTCCTGCCTAAGAGCCTGCTCAAAGCATGCATAACCGTACTTCTTGATCAGATACGGAAGTCCGCTGGCAGAATGCAAAAATTCATATTCCTGATAGTTGTAGGGGGTATGTTCCGGTCTTTTCATCAACAGCTTCATGAAGTGCTTCATAGTCCGCTCAATTTCAGGCTCTGTGGCATAATTCGCGAGACCACGAACAGCTTTGGGCTTCATGTCGAGATATCGTTCTTTTTTATAGGCATCCTGGAAAAATGGCTTAAGCCCCAGCTCAGGATACGATAAATGCATGAAACAGCCAAGTAGTTTATTTCGTAGAGCCATGTCTTTTAGCTTAAAGTAGATGTCTGCCAGAACATGAACATCCCCGGCTTTTATATAGCGATAATCCAGAGCGTTTATTGCTTCTCTGAACTGTACATTTCTTTCAGAGACAGCAGCTGTCTTCAAGTATTCCATGGCCGCTTCATTGCGTTGTTGCATGAAGTGTCCCCTCCTTTGCCTCAGGCGGAGTAGAGTCAACTGCCACTTTATTATATCTCTTTCTTCTGATCTCGTGACAATAAGACCAAGCAAAAGAGACTGACCCCAGTAGTTTGATATGTTCGCCACACAGCAACAGGCTTCTATTATTCACCTGGCTATATGGGAAGCTTACCAACTGGAGCAGTCTCTTTCTCTGAGCTTATACTGTATATCCTTAACGAACAAAGTCGCTCTTCGAAGAATAGTAGTCTTCTAGAACTACCTTTTAATAATACTGCTGTAACGTTTACTACATTACCGCTAATACCGCACAAGCAGTCCCTCAACCTTATCCTCATCAACAGGCTTACTTAGGAAATACCCCTGAATGAGATCACATCCGTGCTCCTTCAGGTAAGCGAGCTGCTCGTGACTCTCTACGCCTTCGGCAACGACTTCCAGACCCATCTTGTGTCCAATCTCAATCATTGCCTCAGTCAGGGAACGATTCTTGTCCTCTTCGGGCAGGTTGTCTATAAATCCCTTATCAATCTTGAGTGTGGAGATCGGCAGCTGCTTCAGATAGCTTAGGGAAGAGTATCCGGTCCCGAAATCATCCAGTGCAATGCGAACTCCAAGTGAGCGCAGAATTTCCAGCTTATGAATAATCGGCTCATAGGATTCCATGAAGATGGATTCGGTAATCTCCAGCTCCAGATACTGCGGAGTAAGTCCCGTATCTTCCAGAATATCAAGCACCATCGTTACGAAATCCTCTTGAACCATCTGAATCACGGAAATATTGACGGAAATCCTGCAATCCGGGTGTCCCATCTCATGGATTCGGCGCATGAATGTACACGCTGTCATCATCACCCATTGTCCAATGGAAATGATGGTACGGCTATCCTCTGCCACCGGGATGAACAGCATAGGGGAGACCATTCCAAGCTCTGGATTATGCCAGCGCAGCAGAGCTTCAAAGCCAACAATCCGGCCTGTCTGTACATTCATCTGCGGCTGATATTGCAGCTGGAATTCGTCCTGGGCAAGCGCGTTCCTGAGATGCTTGTCTATAATCATCCGCTCGGCGAGGGCCGAGTGCATCGTCTTGTTATACATTGTGAAGACGCCTTTCCCTGCCTTCTTCGATCTGTACATAGCCACATCGGCATTCTTAAGCAGCTCTTCCGTGTCTTCGCCGTCTTCAGGGTAACAGGCGACCCCGATACTTATGGTGGCGTATATATTGCTTGAGTTAATCCGGATAGGCTGCTTGAATTTGTCGATCAGCTTATCTGCAATCGACAGTACAGCTTCCTTGTTCTCCATATTCTTGATAAAGTAGACGAATTCGTCCCCGGCCAGGCGGTACAGCATTCCTTCAAGGGGCAGCAGCGTAGCCAGCTTCTGACTCACCTGGCGAATCAGCATGTCTCCGGACTTGTGCCCCAGTGTATCATTGATGAACTTAAAGTTATCCATATCAATGAAGAATATAGCGGCCAGACCTTCCGGTTCTCTGAAGAAAAGGTCCAGGTCCTCAAGCATATACAGCCGGTTCGGCAGTCCACTGAGCGAATCATAATACGCCAGCTTGTGCAGCTCCTCCTGCACCTGCTTCATTTTGTGAATATCCGTATTAGAGCCGGCAAGCCTATATACCTCACCTCGTTCATTGAACAGCGCCTTCCCCCGTCCCATGTACCAGTTGTATCTGCCGCTGTCCTGTCTTAAACGGTATTCAGCCTGGAAGTAATCCGTCTTCTGCTTGATGTGTCTTAACGCAGCCAATTTAAGCCTTCCCCGGTCATCTGGATGAATCCGCTGGAACAGACGGCGCATGTTGAAATTCGGCTGATCCGCACATCCAAGCATGTCTATAAGCCGGGGAGACAAGTGCAGCTCCTTCTTCTCATAGTCCATCTCCCAGATCCCGTCGTTCACCGCGTCGACAAGAAGGCGATAATTCTCCTCACTGGTTTTGAGCTCGTTATAGCTTTGCTGGAGACGCAGTTCATAGAGCTTTTTCTCCGTAACATCAATCATTGAGCCTGCGAACCGGATCTGACGTCCATTGGCCCTCCATGTCGCTTGACCGCGCACAGAGAACCACAGGTAGCCCCCATCCTTCTTCCGCATCCGGTATTCCGTATTATAGACAGGGGTCTTGCCTTCCAGATGCTCCTGCCTGGCACGCCGAACCACAGCTATATCGTCCGGATGAACAAGCTGCTCCCAGACCTCCAGTCTCCCGTCCACTTCTCCGAAGCCATACCCCATAATCTCGTACCATCTCTCGGAGACATAATACACTCCGCCTGGAAAAACCGTATCCCAGATCACGGCACCAGAGCCCTTCGTAGAGACCTGAAAACGTTCTTCACTCATACGAAGCCGCTTAATATGATATCTCAGTACTAGAAAACCTGATGCTGTAACCAGCACAAATACAATATTAAATAATACAATGAGATTGATCCTGTCCATTCCTGTTCCTTCTTCCATGGCATTCTAAGTCTGTTTTCCTACGAGCTTATTGTCATAAGAAGGTCTGACACAAAGCACAGTCTATTATTTAATATCGGCTCAAAAATGCTAATTTTTAGCACATATCCAGATAATCGGATCAAAAGTCCTCTGTTTCGCGCCACCAAGCCTTAGCACAACAAAAAAACGAGCCTCACGGCTCGCTGCTTCACGTCTTTTGTATTTTCTATTGAATCCGCTACATGCTTCTAATAAATCCGCTAAACGGTTCCTATTCGAATCTGCTAATAGAGAATAGCCCGATATCCAACGACGCAGCTCCCCTAGTCACAAGATCAGCGAGAATTTCGCCGACTACACTTGCGAATTTGAAGCCATGCCCCGAGAAGCCTCCGGCGATCAGCACATTGGAATGAACAGGATGACGATCGATAATAAAATCCTCATCCGGAGTTAATTCATATTTACAGACCAAGCCGCGGTTCAGCGCGCCTGCCGCCTCAGGCATATAATTCTCCAGTGCTCTGCGCAGATCCCTCTCGTCCTCTTCACAGCTGCCGAACGGGGCAATCGGCTCACCCGGATTCCACGGTAATCCTCCGTCATGCCGGCCAATCTTGAGACCAGCTCCATCCAGGCTAGGGAAGCCGTAGAATCCCCCTTCCGGTGTATTCAACGTGAATCCCGGGAATCTGCCCGCATCAAACTGGGCATTAGAAGGCTGAAACCAGCCGACCACCTTGCGCACTGGCTTTATTTTCAAGGACAAAAATGGCTCCAGCGTCTTGAACCACGCCCCCGCGCTGAGGATGACCTGACCCGCATGGAAGATTCCCTTGGACGTATACACCGTTACACCTTGCGGGCTCGCCTCCAATCGCTCTACCCGGGTATTCGCAAGCAGCTCTGCTCCAGCCTCCGCCGCTGATCTGCGATAAGCGGATATACAGCGCTCACTATACAAATAGCCTGCCTGAGGTTCATACAGAGCCATGTAGTCCTCGGGAACAACGATCCCTGGCCACCGCTTACGAATTTCATCCGCATCCAGATACTCAACCGGCAGCCCTAAACTTATGGACTCTTCCAGCCGTGTCTTATAAGAATAGACAGCCGGGGAGGACATGTTCAGCACGCCCGATTGGACGAGCAGCGTCTCATCCGTCTCCTCCTCCAGCTCATTCCACAGCTGATGGGCCCGGATCGCCATGTTAATATAAGCAGGGCCTCCATGGTAAGCATGCCGGATCAGGCGGGTATCCCCGTGATGACTTCCCTCCTGATGAGGAGGATCGAAGGCATCAATAAGGAGAGTATTCACGCCTCGTTTGGCCAAATGGGCCCCTGCGCTCATCCCCATGGATCCCGCCCCTACGACAATGACATCGTATGAAGTGCGAATCGCCTAGCCCTCCCCTACGGCGGTATGGCTGAAGCGGCTGACAGCGAGCTTCGCCCACTCCGCGAAAAGCTTGGCGCTCAGCGGCAGTGCCGCTTCATCGAGGTCAAAGGCCGGATGATGCCACTCCCGGCTGCCGGAAGTCCCCATAAATACGAAGAAGCCCGGAATCTGCTTCTGATAATAGGCGAAATCCTCTCCAGCTGAAGACGGATCGGTCAGAACAACCTGAAGCCCTGCGTTCTTCGCAGCCTGCACGGTAAGCTCCTCAAGCGCAGGATCATTGTGAACCGCTGGCGGTCCTTTTACCCACGTCAGCTCTGCCTTGGCGCCAAAGGCGGCCGCCACACCGTGAACCACTTCCTCAAAGCGGGCCAAAACCCGAGTCCGAACACCCTGTTCAAACGTACGGATCGTGCCGTCCAGCACAGCTTTGTCCGGAACGACATTCCAAGCCGTGCCGCTGTGGAAGCGAGTTACGCTAACTACCGCACTTTGCAGGGAGCTTACATTACGGCTGACGATGGACTGGAGTGCTGTAACGATATGGGAAGCGGCCAGAATCGGATCGTTCCCGTTCTCCGGCACCGCGGCATGTGTTCCGAGCCCCTCCACTTCGATGATGAATCCATCTGCGCCAGCCATCAGCGGCCCTGGACGTATCCCTACTGTGCCCACCGGCAGATCCGGCTTGTTATGCATGCCAAAGATCGCGCTGACCCCATCAAGCGCACCGCTCTGCAGCACAATTTCAGCCCCTTCGGCCTTCTCCTCCGCGGGCTGGAAGATGAAGCGGACCCGGCCGGTAAGCTCAGCCTCCTGCTGCTTGAGCAGGTATGCGGCGCCGAGTACCGAAGCTGTATGGAAATCATGTCCGCAGGCATGCATCCGGCCAGGGATCTTGGAGGCGAACTCAAGCCCGGTCTCCTCCTCGATCGGAAGAGCATCGATATCCGCCCGCAGCGCAATAATCGGCCCCCCTTCAGCTTCACCTACCTCGGCAACCACCCCGGTCTTCAGGCCAAAATCCAGAATTCGGATACCCGCTTCCGTCAGCCATCTGCGGATCGACTCTGTAGTCTTGAATTCCTCATGAGCGACTTCCGGGTATTGATGAAGCTCACGGCGTATCGCAACAAGCTGATCTGTTAGTGACATGCTTACTCCTCCTTGAAAGAACCCTCCGTATGTACGACCGCAGCCTCGGTAAAAGCTTCTTTCAGCAGCTCATATGAGCGCACCCGCTTGCCGAAATCCTGCAATGCCGTAATTACGATGTATTCTACCACACCGTACCGTTCTCCTACCTCTAGTAGTTTCCGGCGGACAGTCTCTTTCGAGCCCTTGGTGATCTCGGCCTGCTGTTCTTCTATTCTGTAATTCTCATTCGCCTGCCTGCCGAATTCCTCCGCCTGCTCCAGGCTTCCCACGGTAACCTTCTTGCCGCTGTCCAGATACACCCGGTACAGCTTCTGCTGGCTGGCCAGTTCATCTGCCTCAGCATCTGTCTCGGCCACAAGGACAGAGAGGGCGAGAATAGGCTGCGGCTTGGTGCCGTTCGCATAGTTGAAGGACTGATGATACGCGGCAAAAGCGTCCTCAGCCACCACAGGATCGCTGTTGATGAACAGGGCAAACACATAAGGCAGGCCAAGCTCGGCGGCTAGCTCCGCACTGGATAAACTTGCGCCAAGCAGATAGATCTCAGCCGGCTGCCCCGGCAGAGGCGTAGCCCGCAGGCCGGCAAGCGGGTGATCCTCATTGAGGCGGTTGTGCACATACTCGCTAAGCTCCTTGAGCTTGCCGGTTAGGTCCCCTCCATCCGCCGCTCCCTGCTGAAGCGCACGGGTTGACCTTGGCAGTCCGCCAGGAGCCCGCCCGATTCCAAGGTCCACTCTGCCGGGTGCCAGAGAGGACAGCACATTGAAGTTCTCCGCGACTTTATACGGACTGTAATGCTGCAGCATCACCCCGCCGGAACCGATTCGAATCCGGTTCGTCTTGGCCAGCAAATAAGCGATCAGCACCTCGGGTGATGATCCCGCAACCCGATCTCCGTCATGATGCTCAGACACCCAGAACCTCGAATACCCCAGCCGCTCAGCGATCTGAGCCAGTTCCACCGTATGCTGGAATGCCTCTTCCGGAGTCTCATCTCCGAAGATAGGACTTTGATCCAGAATGCTTAATTGGATTCCCATGAGGAATCTCCCCCTTTGTCCTAGATATCATAAGTGAGTTCCGGCGTGATCCGCTTCAGGAACTGTTTCGTGCGCTCCTCCTTCGGTGATCGGAAGATCTCGTTTGGCTTTCCCTCTTCAACGATTACCCCGTCATCCATGAAGACTACATGATTCGATACATCCCTAGCGAACCCCATTTCATGGGTCACCACGATCATGGTGATGCCCTCAGCCGCGATTTTGCGAATCACCGACAGCACTTCCCCAACCAGTTCGGGATCCAGCGCGGAGGTCGGCTCGTCGAACAGAATAACTTCAGGTTCAAGGGCAAGAGCCCTGGCGATGCCCACCCGCTGCTGCTGTCCCCCTGAGAGCTGGCTCGGATACATATCCAGCTTGTCTCTGAGACCGACTTTCTCCAGAACCTCAATACTTTTCACCCTGGCTTCCACTCTGTCCAGCTTGCGTACGATGACAAGTCCCTCCATCACGTTCTCCAGAACCGTCTTATGCTTGAACAGGTTGTAGTGCTGGAACACCATCGCCGTTTTTTTGCGCAGGGAATGGACCTCTTGCTTAGTGGGACGCTTGCAGTTGACCTGATCCCCGGAGATGGCCACGGTGCCGCTATCTGGCTTCTCCAGAAAATTGAGGCAGCGCAGCAGTGTTGTTTTGCCGGAGCCGCTGGGCCCCAGAATGACCACAACTTCGCCTTTATGCACAGTCAGGTCGATTCCCTTTAGCACTTCCTGTCTGCCAAATGTCTTCGTAATGTTTCGGATCTCAATCATGCGACACCGCCTCGGTTGAACGTATTTATCTTCTTCTCAATGCGGGCCGTAACCCGTTCGATCAATACCGTTAAGCCCCAGAACATCAGGGCAGCTGCAATATACGCCTCAAAAAACTTCCAGTTGGTCGACGCCACAATATTGGCTCTGCCATTAATCTCCGTAATCGATACGGTGAAGGCCAGTGTCGTTCCGTGCAGCATGCCGATCACCTCACTGGAGAGGTTGAGCAGGCTCACCGCAAGCGCCTGCGGCAGAACGATACGTTTGAACGTCTGTACAGGCGTCATGCCCACCGAATAAGCCGCTTCAACCTGGCCCCGGTCAACCGCCTGAATGCCCGCCCGGATCACTTCTGTCATGTAAGCCCCTGCCGTAAGCGAGAAGGCAATAAAGACGAAATACACAATGGGAATGGACACGGAGGTGAAGCCAAGATTCAGCTTGTGGGACACACTGTCAATCAGGATCGGCAGACCGTAATAGATCAGGAACAGATGCATCAGCATGGGTGTCCCACGGATGACAGTGACATAGACCGAAGCGATCTGACTCAGTACCGGCACCCGGTTGATCCGGACGAGGGCTGCAGGAACAGCGATAATGAATCCCCCTATCAGAGACACTACGGTGATGAGCAGGGTCATGGGCAGGGCCTTGAACAGGTCCAAGAATGCTGTCAGGATAAACTGCGGGTCGAGCTGAATAAGCCCTCATCCTCCTTACCTGTCTGTCTGGAACGAAGGCTCCGCTTGGAGCCTGTTCGGACCTTATAATGTCTTTCATGTCTATGGAGCCTTCTCTCTGCGAGGAGGAACAGCTGCTCCAGGATCATGGAAATGACGAAATAGATCAGCGATAAAGCTATATATGTCTCAAAGAAATGCATGGTCGAGCTGCCAAGTGTCTGTGCTTTGCCGCTGATATCCATCGTCCCCAGTGTGTAAGCCAGGGAAGTCTCTTTCAGATTGGCAAGCACCTTGTTCGCGAAGTTCGGCATGGATACGGCGAGCGCCTGAGGCAGCATGATCCGGGTGAAAGCCTGGTATTTCGTCATGCCTATCGAGTAGGCGGCCTCTACCTGACCCCGGTCTACCGCGGCTACGGCAGCCCGGATGATCTCACACATATAGGCTCCACTGTTCAGCGTATACGTCAGAATGACGAAGACGAGAACGGAAGTCCTCGTCACATCAATGGATACCAGCTTGAGTACCTCAGGCACGCCGTAGTAAATCAGGAATAACAGAATAAGTACCGGGGTCCCGCGAAAAAAAGAAACCAGTATCGCCGACAGATTCTTCAATACCGGTACGTTGTACATGCGGGGCAGGGCCCATAGGAGACCTACGGCAAGCCCCAGAACTACAGAACAGATCACGATGAACAAGGTAATCTGAATGTACGCCGCAAGCTTGGGAAGAAAATCAAAGACATATGAAATATCGAACGTGGTCTCCAAGTGTACGACCGCCCCTTTCTATATAAGTTGAACTATTGATTTACTGCCAGGCAGCCGTGTGAAATGTTCCTCCGATCGCTGTTGCTTCCAGATTTCTTGTTTGATTTATTAGGTAGAAATCCGGTCACAAAGGCGAACGCTTCGCTTCTCCAGAATCATTTCACACTCTTGCCCATGAGCAATTCTTAAGTTCAACTTATCTATTCATTTTTCAAGTATATTTGGCGCAATTTAAATGTTCATATTTGGGAGCGGTCATAACTCTCGGGAAATGCTTGGACTTTCGGTCGCTGTTGTTACCAGATTTCTCGATTAATTACCGCACCTGCGCGGTAGAAATCCGGAGACAAAGAATATGCTTTCGATGCAGCTTTCTTTCAGAAAGCTTAAGCGTATGCTTTCGATGCAGCTTTCTTTCAGAAAGCTTGAGCGTATGCTTTCGAAGCAGCTTTCTTTCAGAAAGCTTTTAGCTCCTACAGTTCCAAGCTTCCCCTCCGTTATGCCCTCCTGCATATCACTTTTTCCTAGCTATTTATCCTTCGTAAAATCTTGTCCCAGCCATTTAATACTCAGTTTGGCTAACGTTCCGTCCGCCTTCACCTCTTTGATCGCCTCATCCAGCTTATCCGCCAGATCCTGCTCATCCTTACGAAGCACGAAGAGTACATCTGATTGAGTTAACGCATCACCTACGGTCTTCAACTTGTCACCGTTCGGCAAAGACCTAAGAGCGAAATCCGTGCTGATCGTGGCGTCCACCCGGCCTGTCAGAATCTGATTCGTTCTGTCATTGGAAGGTGAGTTGGAGTAGACGATGTTGATGGCATCCTTGTTCTTCTTGTTGTATTCCTGCAAAATATAGGCTTCATTGCTTGTCGCTGACGTAATGACTTTTTTGCCTTTCAGGTCATCAATGGAATTGATATCTGTATTGGTCTTCGGAACAACGACTTTATTGAGGAAGATGCTGTAAGGCTCCTTGTTGAACAGATATTTCGCCTCACGCTCTGGATTCTTCTCCATTTGATGGGCAACAAAGTCAATCTTCTTCGTCTCAAGACTCAGCAGCAGACTGGAGAAATCCATGGTCTGGAACTCAAATTCATAATCCGGTAGACGCTTATCCAGCTCTTTCACCAGCTCCACATCATATCCAGTCAGCTTCCCGTTCTCATCAATGAAGCACACGTTAGGGAATTGTGTTCCTGTTCCGACAATAATCTTCTTCACTGCTGTCCCGTTCGCGGCTTTAGCTGTTCCGCTTGTAGTGTCCTCCTTGGCGGTGCCGCAGCCCGCAATCACAGCAACCAATAATCCTAACGCCGTCAAAAAAGCTAATTTCTTCTTCATCGTTCACCCTCCGAATATGTTGTTTTTTTCTCTATTCACACAATTCCTATTAAGTTAGTGTGATTTATGTTGAGGATTACTTTACACTCGTAAATAGAGATCGTCAATGCTTCGGATAATAGGGTTTTTCTATAAGGATATAGAAGAAACAAAACCGCCGGAAATGGGTGTGAGGGGGCAGCTTGGGAGGGGGCAGGAATGCACACCAAAACAGTGAGGGGCAACGATTGTCCATATGTGGCCGCTTCTTGCCCTCCTATGGCTGGACTAGAGGACTAGACTATAAAGACCAGTTAGAAAGCACACATTATGGGTACAAGTCATAACTCCGGGGAATGCTTGGACTTTCGGTCGCTGCCCGCTTCCAAATTTTTGGATTTTAACCGCAGTATGCAGTGGAAATTCGGAGACAAAGAATATGCTTTCGATGTAGCTTTCTTTGCGATTAGGCAACCCTTTCCCTGCACGCTTTGGTCCAATTCCTTTTGGACAACTATCTCCTACTAGCCTGGTTCGAATCACCAGTAAGCCCCTGCCATCCTAAACAAGCCCATCCAGAACATATCCGGACGGGGTTGTTTGGGTGGGAAAGGAAAGCAGAAAAGACTGGCTCAATGTCTGAGCCAGCCCTAGCGATTACCTTATGCCTATAAATTTGTTCATGCCGGGTTTATAACTAGCACGCTATACATTGCCTTGTATACCAAGCATATTATACATACATCATCAACTAAAGCAGTGGCATATCACATCTCATGCCGCCCCTTTCCCGGAGACTTTTCCCGGGCGGCTGGCCCTGTGCTGCTTTCACTGTATCGCGGTCTCTGTGCCGTTATCCCTATGCGACTTTAACTCTGCCGTGGTCCCCGGTCCACTATCTCTGGTCAGTTTCCTCTGTGCGATGGTCCCCGGTCTGTTGTCGCCAGGCGGGTGTCTCTGTGCGTGTAACGCCGCGGCTGCTCCACCGGCTACCTCAGCAGCTCCTCCACCGTCTCCTCCCAGCGGGTGACCACCGCTTCCGGGTCATGGAGGACAATCTGAACGCCGCTTACAATATCGGCGTATTTCGCAATGTCCGCCTTACAGGAGATAACCTCCGCCTCAAAGCGCTGTCGGGGATGCTTCGCCCCGGTCAGCTCAGACAGCGGGCGGAGCTGCAGCCGGGTGTAGAAGGCCTTGCCTTCATAAAATGCAACTAAAGTAGCCTTGCCTGTGCGCAGAATATTGCCGGTTGTGACCGTCCCCGGCCATAATCCAAGCCTCAGCAAGCCTCGCGAGACTGCAACAATTTCACCCACACTGATCATGGCGGTATGAGGCCAGCCGTCTTCACTTACTGTCATCAGCACAAGGGCCTCCTGCTGCTTGCTGCTTAAGTCCTGCCCATTCAGCAGCTCGTACAATTCCGGTGCAAGTTCTTGGTTTGTCATTTCCCTTCTCCTCAATCTACGGTTTATAATCGTTTCATGAACTGGTAAAATTTATTTAATACAGTCCACGATTGGAGCGATGAATGTGAGCAAGTATCAAAAGCTGGCCCTGGGGATCATGTTCGGTATACCTGCTTTTTTCGCAATAATTAGTCTGATTACCGATCGCTGGGGATTTCTTCT
This sequence comes from Paenibacillus sp. SN-8-1, assembly GCF_050995535.1. Classification (NCBI taxonomy): domain Bacteria; kingdom Bacillati; phylum Bacillota; class Bacilli; order Caryophanales; family Paenibacillaceae; genus Paenibacillus; species Paenibacillus sp. SN-8-1. Next base: position 372,272 of record NZ_CP194782.1, on the reverse strand, counting down.
GTTCAGCCTGCCCCCAAGCTTGGTAGCCGGTTTGACAGGTTTCTATGCCGCTAAACATGCGGCCCTCAAAGAGAAGGCTCTGAAATAACCCTCACAAACAATGAAGACATGCTCAAGTTTCCTTAGGCATGTCTTTTTGATTCGCTTTTAATGAGTACCACTGCCATCTTCCATAAACGGCTTGTTCACAAAATAATACATAAAGCCCATGAGCAGAACGCCGCCGACCAGATTACCCAGCGTAACCGGAATCAGGTTGCTGACCACTCCCGCAAATGAAATCGTTCCAGGGTGATTCAGCACAAGAGCGATTGCGAACGTACACATATTGGCAATGCTGTGCTCATACCCTGAGATGAAGAAACAGAATACAAACAGGACCATGGCGAACATTTTGGCTCCGTCACTGCTGAGCGACATCGGAATGAAGAATGCCAGACAGACCAGCCAGTTACACAGAATAGCCCGAAAGAAGAGCTCCATCGTCGGAGCCTGCATTTTATGCTCAACTACACTTAATAGAAATCCGTTCACCGAAGAACTATCGAATAGACCGGTAAGATGGATCAACAGGGCAAAGGCGCAGGCTCCGAGTATATTGCCAAGGTAGCTGGACCCCCAAAGCTTGAGCACCTGAGTCCATCTCAGCTTCTTGCGCAGCGCTCCATATGTATAATAGAACGTGTTGCCCGTGAACAGATCACCGCCGCCATAAGCGATTAAGATGATCGCAGCTGGAAACGTAATGGCCGCCATCGGATAAGTCAGCGGGGATTTCTCCATGTAGAAGAAGTTGCCTGTCTTAAAGGCCACTATAACCCCAAAGCCAATGAACATGCTGGCCAGCATCGCTCTAGCGATATAACGAATCCAGCTTTGCTTGAAAATCTTGTACTTTTTGAGCGCCAGCTCTTCCACTTTCAATAAGGATTCCGTTTCCAAGATTGATTACCTCCCATACTAAAGGATGAATATTCCAGATCACCCGTTTCCCGTACTATAACACAAGTTGTTGATTTTGAAACCCGTTAGATTTTCTTGAAAAATAGCATTTTTCATCTTGCATTTTCATATCCGTCGTGCATAATATAAGTATAAGAATACATGATAATGATTCTCATTATTATCTACTGATCTATTTTCATACAAAGGGGTAAAGTCCATGAGAACAGCGGCAGCACAGAACACCCAGCGGATTGATGAATACCTGGATCTTCTTAATTTGGCGACCAGCCTGGGGGATCAGAAATGGCAGAAAGAAATTATCCGCAAGCTTTCATATATATACGAATCCAAGAGAGAACAATAGATAAGCACTCATCAGACGATACAGAATTGGCCTGCACACCGCTGTCCGGTATTTTACCCGGAGGCGGTTTTTTTTCATGCTGTCTGTGCTGCTGTGTGCTGCTCAGGTGTACTGGTTGCTGCTGCCGCTATTGGCCGCCTCTCTAACGATGCACAGCAGCGGAGCTGTGCAAATACGGGCTTGCGCACGCAGGCTCCGTACTTACTCAAGATCGGAAAAGTGCAACATGTCCACAGACAGCAACAGCCGGGAGCATCTTCATCTAGAAGGTGCTCCCGGCTGTTAATTTGGCCTAACCAGTAATTCTGGCAGATTAGCTTCTAAGCCACTTGTCGAAGAAGTCCTGATATCCCTGCTTCATTACCCGGCTCGAGAACTTCTCGAAAGCGTAGCTCCGATTCTCCTCAGAGACTTGATAAGGCGCGGCCGCCGCCATGTTGACGAGCTCGAACCAATTCTCCTCATTTCCGGCAAAAGCATGACGGGAGCTAATGTGACCGTAGCAGGGATGCTCCGGTTTGACGACAATTTTGCCCATGGCCATAGCTTCCGTCAGCGGCATTGCGAACGTATCGAATTTGGAACTGCTCCAATACACCTTGGAGGAGTTCATCAGGGCGAAAACCTCGTCCTGGGACAATGCGAACTGCAGCTTGATGTTGGAGGGAAGGTCATATTTCTTCATACTCTCCCGGTACCGCTCCCCGCCGAACACCATGAATACTTCCTTATCCGGATTGCGCCGAGCGTATTCAACTACAAGATCAGGCCGCCTGTTCTCTTCGTCCCTTCCGATCCACATGATTCGGTTATTTACAATCTGGGAAGGGTCATAGTGCTTCTCGGCCAAGGCTTCGTTGAAGCCGATCGGAATCACCGTGACGTCCGTAATCCCGAAATTCCGTCCCATCTCACGCTTCAGAAATTCCGTCTGAACGATGGCCTTGTCCACAATGGAGTAGAACGGCTTCATCATTTCATATCCGGTTAGGGCCGGGTCCGGGAAGCTGTGCGGGAACAGGACGCTGTTCTTGAGGAACATCTTCAGGAAGGTGAATCCCGACACCGTGTAGATCACATGGTCAATGTTATGTTCATAGAGCTTGTCCAGAACAATATCATAGTTAACCAGATCGCCCTTCTCATGCTCATAACCCGGCAGCCAATCATGACCGCTGACATGACGCTCTGGAGAGATAAAGACGATATCCACACCGATCTCCCTGCCAATTCTCTGAAGCCGTTCCGCAAATACGCGCGGCCCCTGGGCTTCGGAGAATTGGATTTTGCGCATAACAAGTCCTACCTTCTTCATTCTCCCACCGCCTTCTCTATATGATTGCCGATGTCCTTATCGCTCCTGCCATCTATGAACCCAAGCAGGCTCATACACTGCATCAGACTATCCGCTGTCTCTCTCCACTGTGCCTGCAATTGGCTGGCTGGCCATACGGCCTCCTTCTGCTCAAGGTCCTTGCGGATCAACAGCAGCATCCAAACAGAGTATACTGCCGCGAAGAAGGCATATTCTTCTCCCAACTGGTCTCTGTCCAGAATTCTGCCGTTGGCAGCCGATTCGGCTGCATACACGTTAAGAACACGCTCCCGAGTGGAAGAGGTGATCTGCTTCGGAAACAGCGGATGGGACATGTCTAATAAGTGATACAGGTCCCAGTGCATCGTATTTAGATGGGCATGCTCCCAATCCAAAATATACAGCTTCTCCCCGGCCATAGCATAGTTCCCCAAGTGCAGGTCCCCGTGCGTGAGCACCTGGGAAGCGGCATAAGGTGAGCGATCTCCCATGGCCGCCAGATCCCGGATTGCCGCAAGCAGCCGGGCTGCGGCACTGGCGGAAATATGCAGCTCCGCAAGCAGGGATGCCGCTGCTTCTGCTTGCAGAGTAATCTCGGCAGCAGCGAGCTCTATCCGCGGTTTGTGTCCGTTAACCGGTGTCTCTACAGGTAACTGATCCCCGGGAAGAGCGTGCCATCGTGCCATGGCTTTTGTAACCTCGAGGAGCGTATCCCATTCAAATGCATGCTTTAGCTTGCCCAAATCTTCGAAGATCGCCCAGCTTGTCTCATCGCTTGCATCGGACCTTGCCAGCATCTTCGGATAAATGTCCGGAATTAATGGCAGAATATGCTCATACACCCAGCCCTCGCGCCCTGCCTGACCCGCATGGGTTACCGGCTTGAAGATATAACTTTGCTGCTGGGAGACATAGAACCGTTCTACGAATCTGCCGTTCCTTCCTTTATATAAAGCTTCACGTGCAAAGATATGATGGTTACGTTCATCCAACCATCCGTCAGGCGTGACCCATTTCATTAAATTGTCCATAGATTCCCTCTATATCACCCGGTCATTCTGTGAATACCCAGGGAGTTTGGTTATTAATACAATATTATCTCAAAGCTTGCTGCGCTTGTACACTCACCAGGTACAAGATTCTCGGCGAAGCCCACGGGGTATAAGAATGCATAAGAGCTTACCTTATGAATATGTGAATACGATCAAGGAGGTTACAGGATGAATTTCAAAGGAAAAGGGTGTCTGATACCGATCATCGTGGTCGCTGCGGTTCTAGTGATTATCGTGATCTTTATGATCAGCAATTACAATAAATATGTGACTGCCGAAGAGAATGTCGACCAGAAATGGAGCCGGATCGAATCAGCACTTCAGCGCAGATATGATCTCATTCCGAACCTGGTGAATACAGTAAAAGGGTTTGCCCAGCATGAGAAGGATGTGATCAAGCAGGTCACCGATGCCCGGGCCGCGCTCGGCAGTGCACGTACAACGGAGGAAAAGGCTGCTGCGAATGATCAGCTTCAGGGTGCTTTGGGCCGCCTGCTTGTTGTGGTGGAGAACTATCCAACCCTCAAATCCGATGCTCATTTCACTCAGCTGATGGACGAGCTTGCCGGAACCGAGAACCGGATTGCTGTGGCACGGGCAGACTACAACGATTCTGTCGCCCAGTATAATACGATGATCAAGCGATTCCCCGGCCGTCTAATCGCCGGAGTGATGGGCTTTGATGCGAAGGAATACTTCAAGACAACAACCGAATCCAGACAGAACCCGCAGGTAGATTTCAGTACTAATGGATCAACCTCATTCCTCTTTGGGGGCAGCCAGTATAGCGTGACGGCTGCAGGTACGCGGGCATGAATGGGCCGGTGAAGCGGCCCGTCTGCCAGCAATTGTCCGGGAGCCGGGATGGGCTGGGGGCTGATCCCCAGGCCGCTCGGCAGGCTAACCGCCAGGCGGCCCCCGGTCCCCGGGGCCGCTTCCGCTTGCCGACCGCGCTGACCGCCGCTCTGCTCCTGCTGCTCCTGCTGCTCCTGCTGCTTGGAAGCGCGGCTTCCGTCTCTGCAGCTCTGGACATTCCTGCGCCGGTAGGCGATATCTATGTCCAGGACTTTGAGGGGCTGCTCTCCGCCGATCAGAAGGCGGAGCTGACCAAGCTTGGCCGCGCGCTCGAGGATGCGACGAAGGCCCAGGTGGCTGTGCTTACCGTACCCACTCTCGGCGGAGCCGATATTGAGCAGTACGGGAACCAGGCTTTTCGCAAGTATGCGCTCGGGAACAAGGAGCTGAACAACGGAGTGATGCTGCTGCTCTCCATGGGCGAGCGCCAGGCAAGGATTGAGGTCGGCTACGGTCTGGAAGGAGCCATCCCTGACGGCAAGGCCGGACGGATCCTCGATACGACCGCCATTCCATATCTGAAGGAGAATAAGCCGGACCAGGCGATCGTCCAAACCTACAAAGCTCTGTACAACGAAGTGGCCGCGGAATATGGAGTCCAGGACAAGCTGAATCCCGAGTCCGTCGTTCTGCCGGAATCCGGCACGGCCGCCGGCCAGGACACCGGTGGTGGGATATCCATCGTTTGGATCATCGTGATTATCGGTCTGCTCGCCGTGGATTTTATCTTTTTCCGCGGCGCCATCACCCTGACTCTGCTCTCCATGATGGGACGCGGCGGCGGTGGATGGGGCGGCGGAGGTCGTGGTGGTAGTGGAGGCGGCGGCTTCCGCGGCGGCGGAGGCGGTTCCTCCGGAGGCGGGGGCGCGAGCCGGAGGTTCTGATGCGAAGTCTCGTTCGAGACTATAAACGTTAGAGAGGGAATACATTGCAACGAACCAAAGACACCCGATGGGGTGTCTTTGTGTTGTGGCGTCTTTTTTAGAATCAACAGGCACAGTTACTTACTCTAGATTATACCAACCTGTACGATCTATATTCCCCTATTTAAATACAGATCATTCGGTACCTCTGTCCCTTGCGATGACAGGAATCCATATTTCGCTTCTGTACGTGGGAGAACTGGTATCCTTGTGCTCATTCCACAGGATCTCCGGACCTTCCGCAAGTTCATAGCTTGAGGACGGGAACCATTCGGCATAGATACGCCCCCATATATTTTGCAGAGTTGCCGGGAAGGGACCAACCGATTCAAATACGGCCCACGTACCTGAACGAACTTCAAGCTGTGCCAGATGGGCTGGGCAATCTTTTGTCGTTGCGGCACCAATATAATGATCGAGCTCTCCTCTTTCCTCCATCCGTCCCTCGGAAAAGTTCGTGGATGAGCTAATTATCCCTGTAGGCTCCACATTGGATAGCTCCTTGATGGCGGTAATCGTCTCCATATCCAGGCTCTCATACATGGAGGCGATCTCCGGATTCACTCCCTCAAATTGCATAGGCACCCTTCTCTTAATTCCTACAATACGAAATGCCTCTTTCTCAACAATACGGTAGTTCATTTCGCTGCCTCCTTGGATCACGATTTGAAAGGTCATAGGAGGATACGACTTAAGAAAGTGGCTTTGCTGTCTGGCTTCTGAAGGCCTCACCCCATGTAAGCTCTGAAAAGCTCTGGCAAAAGAGTCCGGCGAGCTGTATCCATATTTGACAGCCACATCGATAACCTTCATGCTGCTATGAATGAGATCAAATGCGGACAGAGTCAGGCGCCTGCGGCGAATGTACTCGGATAGCGGAATCCCGGCCAGGAATGAGAACATCCGGGTAAAATGGTACTCCGAACAACAAGCCCGCCTCGCTGCTTCTTTCATATCGATCTCGCCTGCAAGGTGTTCCTCAATATAAGCAAGTGCGCTATTCAGTCGTTCAAGCATCCTATTTGCTCCTTTCAGCATCAGAATATCAGGTCTAATTCGGTGCTACCCGATATTTCACGCACGATCCGGTCGGGTGAACATTTGCCCAGGCCCCTGCATACTGTATAGCACCTGTTATTAGAGGCGAAGAAAGGGTGCGTGGCTGGTATGGGCATTCAGTTAACCGCAATTCACTGGGTGTATCTGGCTTTTATTGTGTTTATTATGGGACTGCTGATCCGGCGGCGCGATACGACGATGATTTGTGTGGTGGGAATCTTCGCGCTGGGGTTGCTTGCTACCGAGACGCTTCATGGTTCGGTATCGGGGATATTCAGCTCCTTCATTTATGCGACCAAAGAGCTCATGGGAACCATCATGATCATCTCCATTATTGTGGCGATGAGCCGGGTACTCATTCGTACGGGTATCAATGAGACCATGGTGGCCCCTCTGACCCGTTTTCTGCGGACTCCGGCCATGGCTTACTGGGGAATCGGCCTCATTATGCTGGTAACCTCGTTCTTCTTCTGGCCCTCGCCTGCCGTGGCTCTGATCGGAGCAGTCCTTCTGCCGGTAGCGCTCCGCGTCGGATTGCCGGCCCTTGGCGCGGCCATGGCGATGAATTTGTTCGGTCACGGAATTGCCTTGTCAGGAGATTATATCATTCAAGGAGCGCCCAAGCTGACCGCAGATGCTGCGGGCCTTCCAGTGTCAAGTGTAATGGAGGCCAGCGTTCCGCTGGTTATTGTCATGGGTGTTGTGACAACGGTGGCCGCTTTCTGGATGATGCGTAGGGATCTGAGAAAAGGAACCTGGAGGGACGGACTTGTATCCGGAGCAGGCACCCCTGCGGGTCTAACCGCTGAGAATGAGGAGCAGCGGGCTCAGACCGTACATGGAATTGATAAGGAATCTCTTAAGCTCTCCCCCACACTCAGAAAAACTCTAGCCATCCTCATCCCGCTATTATTTATCTTGGACGTTACGGTGATGTTCCTGCTCAAGCTGCAGGGCGGAGATGCCACGGCGCTGGTGGGTGGCACAGCAGTGTTCATTCTGATCGCGGTTACTCTGCTTGCCCATAAGAGTCAAGGCCTTGAACAAGTCACGTCATATCTTATCGACGGCTTCGTCTTCGGATTCAAAGTATTCGGCCCTGTCATTCCGATTGCGGCCTTCTTCTATCTGGGAGATGCGGCATTTACCGAGCTGTTCGGCAAAGTTCTGCCCGAGGCCTCACACGGTATTGTGAACGACCTGGGCGTAGCCTTGGCCGCATCGGTGCCGCTGAACGGTGTGGTCGGCTCCGTCACACTTACCATCACGGGAGCCATTACGGGTCTCGATGGCTCCGGCTTCTCCGGGATCTCACTGGCCGGGTCCATCGCCCACCTGTTCGCTACAGCCATCGGCTCCGGTGCTGCAACCCTGACCGCCCTCGGGCAGGTAGCCGCCATTTGGGTCGGCGGCGGTACGCTGATTCCCTGGGCGCTGATTCCAGCCGCGGCGATCTGCGGCGTGAGCCCGTTCGAGCTGGCCCGGCGTAACTTGAAGCCGGTGCTGATCGGCCTGGCTGTCACAACGGTGGTGGCCATGTTCCTGGTGTAAGTGATAGGCGTAACGAGCCTGGACTACATTCAAGGCAGCCGATTGCACGCTGCTAGAGGCTTATTAGGCAGCATTCATACCAGCCGGAGCAGCTGCGCTGCTTTGACTGGAGGATTGGAACGGGCTCTCTCTGCCGCCGATATGATCGGCGGCTTAATTTTTCAGGCTATTTACTAAAGTAATGTTGCTATCTGAATTTTAAAAATCCGAGCAGACTCAACCAACAAATAGCTGGTCTTGCTCGGTCTACGAACTGTCGTACTCGAAGTCGTTCCTAAAAAAGTGTCCTCTCGGAGCTGCTCGGGTAAAAGACCTCTCTTGGATAAGGGATAGCTAGCTTGGGTATTGAGTCAACATTAAAAAATTGTAGCTCCGCGGATTCCCCATCAACTGCTTCTAAATTCCCACTATTAATAGTGCATTCAAACATGACAATGATGTATTCTACCTGATTGCCGTCAGGATAAGTAAATCTAAAGTCTTTCCCGCCAAAAATACCAATCACTTTCGTAGGGCTAACCTTCAACCCTGTTTCTTCCCAAACTTCTCGAACGACAGCCTCAGCAGGTGTTTCTCCAATTTCAATAGCACCTGCCGGCAAACTCCAAATGTCACTATTAAGCGATGGTCGTTGAAACAGTATCTCCCCTCTTCGATTGCGAATAATAGCTGCTACACTTGGATTAAAGATTAATTCGGATCCTATCTTCTTACGCAAATTTAAATAATATTCAGATATTGGCAAGCCATTCACCACCTTGCTAATTTTGTAATCCTTAAGCCATTTGAAAGAACGAATCTCTGGTGGTAAAAGATGCAACTGGAGCACACACGTTACTCGGTATCATTTTCATTCCAATCAACATTATCACGGAGCACCAAATTAGGAACAACACGAACATAGATAAGCTCGCCTGCAAGCTCGACAATAGTCTGTGTTACAATAATTGCTGCTACTAGCGTGCTCCATTTTTCAGGTAAGGCCAGAGCAAGTGGAAGAACTACAAGAGAATTACGGGTTCCCGCACTAAAAATAACAGCCCGCCCTGATCTGATGTCCAGGCGAAACCATTTTACGATAAACCGGGTAATGATCGGCATTATGAACATGAATGCAATATAGATCGGAATCACCTTGATAATCAGATCCCAGTAGATGGACAGCTTACTAATTTGCGTGGATACAACCATAAACAGTGTAAGAGCCATCAGTGGGACAGGAAGCCATGCGGACACATCTATCAGGAGTTGACCACCGCTTCGAGTTTTTTTAGAGAACAGTTGCATGATTATTGCCAGCAGAAGCGGTAACACGATGATAATAAGAAACGCTTCGATAAAGGGGCCTGGCTTCACAACTTCAGATGTCTTTTTGCCCATGAAAACCCATAGATACAAGGGTAATAACAACATTTGCGTCACAAAAAGTATCGGTGTTGATAAGAGCATTGCCTTTTCATTTCCACGGCCTAAATGGGTAAATACGATGACATAGTCTATGCAGGGTGCAAGTAGAACAAGATACACACCCAATAATACAGGAGATTGATCCGGCAAAAACCGAGATAAAAACCAGACGACAATCGGTACCGCAATATAATTGGCGGTTAGAATGGCCAGGATAAACCGTCGATTTCCAAGTGATTCCTTAATAGATGTAAATGGAATCTGTGTAAACATTCCAAACATTAAACCAGCGATGACGATAGAAATAAGGATGTGATTATCTAATATCGTCATTCGTGTAGGCGCTAATAAGCCAAGCCCGGCTGCCAGCACCAATACAGCGACATAAAGCCAAATCTGCTTTTGTTCAAGCTTTTCCCGAGCTGTCATTCCGTTACCTTCTCCTTCAACTCTTGCCTCTAACACGAGCCTTCATTTTCTATTTTATCCTTGCATTCCGACCAAGTAAGGCATTTGCAGCTTAACCCGCTATCTAAAATCTGAATCATCGAATTCAGCTGTTTCTTTCGTTCTTCTAGCTCAGAGCGTTTCTGCCGTGCCATCTGCTCCCATCGATCTGAAAGCGCATCGCCTGGTTCAAAGCCTTCTAGCAAAACAGCAATTTCCTGAATACTAAACCCTGTTTGTTGTGCAACTTTAATAAAATGGATGCGATCCAGAAGCCGCTCGTCATATCGGCGCTGGCCATTCGCACGCTCTGGGGCAGGAAGCAGCCCAATGGATTCATAATGATTCATATCATAACTTCAATTGAAAGGTGATGTAAATGAAAAAAGGGAGTTGGCTGGCTGGTCTAGGATTATTAGGAGCTTGTGCTTTATGCTGCGCATTGCCGCTGCTTGGGGGACTGACAGTTTTGGGGGTATCCTCTTTCTTCTTGAATCCGCTTATTTTGGCGGGTATCGCGCTTATATTCGTGATAGTAGGGATCGTTATTTATCAAAGACGAAAAACAAACGGATCGTCTTGCAAAACAACAGGATGCGGCTGCAATTCCTGCAAAGCGAAGGGAGCTTAGTGATATGAACAAAGAGTTCATAGACTTGAAAACTACTTAACAAAGCTGACTGATGTGTATATGTGGAGAAATTCAAGTTAACGGGCTTAAGCCAATCTTGTGTTATATAAGATTGAAATCAAGTTAGCGAGAGTGACTGGTTTTTAGGATCCTTTGCGTTCTGTGCAACAGAGCCTAAAAACCAATCACCGAGCTGGATTAACAAGTATCGCAAATAAACCCCCGATTGGCCCGGTTCACCATCTACCATCCGCCTAATCCCCTACGTTCATCACATCCGCAAGCCTCTGCGCCCCCTCTGAGTCAAGACTCGTAATTACTCCCGTTCAGGCCTATACTGGTAGTATTGTAATTAAGCCTATATAACGCCAGGAAAGGGAGTGCGGCGATGCCACTTCTAGAAGTAAAGGAACAGGAGCTTGTCCGCGGGACCCATACTACAAACGGCAGGGAAGCTGTCTTCTTCTATACCGCTCTATGCGGCACCTGCCAGCTAGGCGAACGGATGCTGGAGATTGTGCAGGCTGCTGATCCGTCTATCCAGATTAGTAAAATCAACATTAATTACGCCCCGGTGCTGCGCGAACAATGGAGAATTTCCAGTGTGCCTTGTCTGGTTCTGCTTGGAGATGGTGAGCCTGTCAGGTTCGAGTACGCGATGCAGTCCGTGGATCATCTATATAAGCTTTTGCAGCATCATTTCCTTACCTAATAGAAAGGACCAGCACAATGAATTTTCAGCTGACACAGCGAATAATTAAATTGCTATGCGGGCCGAAATCCTTTGAGCGGGGAGAGGCCTATTACGAGGAGGGACGGGTCAAATTCGAAAATTATGATCCCGGTTCCGGAATCTTCGAGGCGGCTGTCCGCGGTAAACACAGCTATAACGTTCAGGTCGAAATCGACAGTAACAGTGATGTGGATGCTAAATGCACCTGCCCTGCTTATTATTCCAGCTTCCAGTACTGCAAGCATATTGCGGCTGTCCTGCTCAGCATCCATCAGACCGAGCATGGTGGTTACTCCCCGGTTCGCCCCATTCTGTCCGGCGGAAGTATGAATCCCAGCATGGCAGAGGAATCCGGGAAGAGAAAGCCCCTGCGCGTGTACCATTTCGAGGGCTCGGAGCATCTTGAACCGCCCAAGGGTTCCAACGGTGATTCCCGACTTGCCGGGGAGCTGCTTGGATTATTCCGGGATAAGCCTGCGCGTCCAAGCGCCACCCGTCTGTTCGATCCAAGAGAGCAGCTGGATGTGGAGTTCATCTGCAGGCCTTTTGCCTATGGCCATAATAAATTTATGTTCGGGGTCGAGATGAAGGTCGGCTCGAAGAGGCTCTATATTGTTCAGAAAATCCGGGATTTCCTGGACCGAATCGAGCGGCGAGACTCGATGATGTTCTCCAAGCATTTCAGCTACGTCCCCGAGCTGCACAGCTTCGGTCCCGAGAATGATGCCGTGATCCAGCAGCTCATTAACATATACCAGCATGAGAAAATGTACCGAGAGACTCTAAGCACCTACTCGGCCTATACGAACAAGTCCAGCGGCGACCGCATGCTGCCCGTTCCACCTTCCTTCTGGGAGGCCTTGTATCCCCTGCTTACGGCAGCTCCTTCAGTGAAGCTGATTCAGGAGGAACGAATATACGAAGGGATTCATCTGTCGGAAGAGGGGCTGCCACTGCGGTTCGAATTCGATCAAGCTGTCCGCGAAGGCTATCAATTGGACATTCAGGGTCTGGAAGAGCTTACTGTGCTTGAATCCTATGGCATTGTCCTCTCTGAAGGCAGACTGCTCAAGCTGCCTGCCGGACGCTGCAAGCGGCTCCTTGAACTGAAGATGATGCTGGATACCTCGCGCGACTCCCGAATTCTGATCTCCGCGCAGCAAATGGAACCTTTCATGGAGAGGGTCGTTCCTGGACTGATGAAGCTCGGTGAGGTTCATATCGCCGAAGCAGTGTCGGATCGGATCATGAAGACCGCACTCAAAGCGAGGCTCTATCTTGACCGGATTAGAGACAAGTTGCTCGCAGGTCTTGAATTCCAGTATGGCGACATTGTCATTAATCCACTGGAGACTGGGGGCTCACAGCGCGGGGAAGGCCGAATTCTTATGCGCGATGGCGAGAAGGAACGGCAGATTCTTGATCTCATGGAGCAGAGTGCCTTCGCGATGAGCGAGAGCGGCTACTTCATGGAGGACGAGGACGGGGAGTATGAATTCCTGTATCATATTGTGCCGCAGCTGGAGAAGCTCGTGGAGGTATTCGCCACTTCTGCAGTCAAAGTCAGAATCATGGCACCTTCCACCCCGCCCAAAATTCGTGCCGATATCGATGAGCGTACCGATTGGCTGGAGTTCCGCTTCGATATGGAAGGAATTCCGGAGTCTGAAATACGGAATCTGCTGAAGACGCTGGGCGAGAAACGCAAATATTACCGGATGTCTAACGGCTCCCTGATGCCGCTCGAAAGTGAGGAGTTCCAACAAATTGTAAGGCTGATCAATGAAGTTGGCATTCGTCTTAGCGATGTCGAGGGGTCCCAGGTTCGTGTGCCTGTTGTCCGGGGCCTCCATCTGCTGGATGCTCAGGAGCAGCGCAGCTCGCTAATCCTGGGCAAATCCTTCCGGCGCCTACTAGAGAATATGCGTAGTCCCGACAATCTGGAGTTCCCTGTTCCAGCCACGCTGGATAAGGTTCTTAGGGATTACCAGAAATATGGTTACCAGTGGATGAAGACGCTCGCCCATTATCATTTCGGCGGAATTCTTGCCGATGATATGGGACTCGGCAAGACGCTGCAGGCGATTGCCTTTATCGTCTCGGTGCTGCCCGAGGCCAGAAGCCAAGAGCTGCCGATCCTGGTCGTTGCTCCGGCCTCGCTTGTCTATAACTGGCGGAATGAGCTGAGAAGATTCGCACCCGAGGTGCGGGCGGTCATTGCCGATGGAAGCCCAAGCGAGCGAAGCCGATTGCTCCGCCGAAGCTCTGGGGCGGAGGTCATCATTACCTCCTATCCGCTTCTTCGGAAGGATAAGGACCTGTATGCGGCTGAGCCTTTCCATACCTTGATTATGGACGAGGCCCAAGCATTCAAGAATCACGGTACGCTGACCGCGCAGTCTGTTAAATCGATCGAGGCCAAGTACCGCTTCGCCCTTACCGGGACCCCAGTCGAGAATGGGCTTGAAGAGCTATGGTCCATCTTCAGCGCCGTGTTCCCGGCCTTGTTCCCGAATCGTCAGGCATTTAACGACTTCCCTCGGGAGACCATAGCCAGACGGGTTCGCCCTTTTCTGCTGAGACGTCTGAAGTCGGATGTCCTGAAGGAGCTGCCTGAGAAAATCGAGACCGTACAGGCCTCTGAACTGCTGCCTGAACAGAAGAAGCTGTATGCGGCTTACCTCGCCGAGCTGCAGGCGGAGACCCTCAAGCACCTCAAGGAGGATGATCTGCAGAAGCACCGGATCAAGATCCTGGCCGGGTTAACCCGGCTTCGCCAGCTCTGCTGCCACCCCGCCCTGTTCGTCGAAGGGTATAACGGGAGCTCCGCCAAGTTCGAACAGCTGCTGGAGATCATCGATGACTGCCGCAGTGCAGGCAAGCGAATGCTGATCTTCTCGCAGTTCACCCAGATGCTCGGCCTCATCCGGAGGGAACTCGGATACCAGGGTGTACCGCATTTTTACCTGGACGGTCAGACCCCTGGCGCGGAGCGGGTTGAGCTATGCAGCCGGTTCAACGAAGGAGAAGGCGACCTGTTCCTGATCTCCCTCAAGGCCGGTGGAACCGGTCTGAACCTGACCGGTGCGGACACGGTCATTCTGTACGACCTCTGGTGGAATCCCGCGGTCGAGCAGCAGGCTGCCGATCGGGCACACCGGATCGGACAGAAGAATGTCGTGCAGGTCATCCGCCTTGTCTCCGAAGGTACGGTAGAGGATAAGATGTACGAGCTTCAGCAGAGGAAGAAGAATCTGATTGAGGAAGTCATTCAGCCGGGACAGGAATCGTTATCTTCCCTCTCCGAGCAGGATATTCGCGAGATTCTAAATATAGAGCTGTAATCTAAGCCGGTTTTGTTCTCCGGATTTCGGGCCGCAATGTGTGATAAATTAAACAAAAGCACCACCATCTAAGGAGTCATTTCACTCCCGAGAGGTGGTGCTTTATTTGTGACGAGCAAAACTCATAACTCATTATTTCCTTGGAAGTTAACGGGGTAAGGAGACCGGATCCGTTCCAGACGCCCTGACTTCTCAGGAATATAGCTAGTGCGTGTTAGGCGTTGTTGTACTGAGGAATTCACCCTGTCAAGCTTCTTTCTAGCAAGCATAGTCTAGTTCAGCGGCTTTACTCTAGTCGACATTCATCACGCTAATCCACCTTCGCCCCGAAAGCCCGCATGAAGGATACGGCCTGATTCCCATCCATTCGGGTCCCCTCAACAGAGAACGACCGGAAATCGACCCCATCCATCTCCGCCCCGCGCAGATCGGCTCCCTTCAGCTTCGCCTTGGCGAATTGCGTCCGTGTCAGCTCCGCATTCCTAAGATCCGCTTTCTCCAAATTGGCACCTGTGAGGTCGGCTTCGATCAGACGAATGCCCCGCAGGTCCTGCTTGGCCAGACCCGCGAATCGGAGATTGGTATAGGACCAGTCTCCTTTATTGATCGTGATTCCATCCAGCTGGGCTTTGGTGAAGTCGGAGCCCGTCATTTTACACTCGGTGAATTTCGATACGAACAGATTGGCATCATGGAAGATGCAGTTCTCAAAGGCCGACTCCGTATGGGTCGACGCATTCAGATGCGCGGCAGTGAAGTCACATTCTATGAAACGGCATCCCGCCGTGGTAATCTCCTCCAGCGAGGTTCCGATGAACCGGCAGCGCACGAACGTACAGCGGGTCAGTTCCCCGTCTCTTTGATCCGTCCGGCTGAAGTCTACTTCGTTAAACTGTTGATCGATATATTGATACATCGCCTGTCCTCCTGTCTCCCGGACAATTTCTGTATCTATAGTGTAACTGTTAAAGACGATTTAGAACACAACCTCTTTCGCACAACTGAGCTCAGCGAACTGGCTGCCAAGAACTATATTATGATGTTCAATGATCTGCTGTGCTGTTAGATTCTCGGAATCAAAGGTGCTGTGTCCGTCCGAGACTAGAACGTTAGCGTAACCAAGACCGTAAGCAGATCGGCACGCGGATTCCACACAGTACTCCGTTTGTACTCCCGTAATGATCAGACGTGTGATACCAAGCTCTTGTAACTTCACATGAAGCTCAGTTCCCATAAAGGGATCCGCATGGTACTTAACCATAGTCAGATCCCCTTCCTTCGGAGCAATCTCGGGATGGATTTGCCACAAGGGTTGTCCCAATGCGTGGGGAGACTCTCCCTCTTCAGTATGCTGCATATATATAATCGGCGCTGCGGCTAAGCGAGCTTTCTGAATAAGTGACTGAATCTTGTGAAGCAGCTCCTCACCCTGGTACAGCTCTTTTCCCCCATACTGAGCCCATATGAAAGGAGCTACCTGCACATCCACGATAAGCAGCGCACTCTGTTGTTGATTCATTCAGGTCCCCTCCTTAATTATGATAACCTCTGTCTCCAAAAGGCTGGAGCTCATTAATCCACTTCTCCTTCATCTTCTTCAGCGTATCCTTCATATCCAGGCGCACGCCTTCCTTCTCCTTCACCGTCTCAAGCACCTCGATCACAAAATTCTCCTTGCCCATCTCGCTCCATTCCTGCTGGAGCTTCTTGCACATATGAGAACCCATATTGAGTGAGAACTCCTGGCCATTAATGGATTTGAGATTCGGCGTACTTTCCACAAAAATCTTACCGTTCTTCTTATTCTTAATCTGGAACACGCCTGCTTGAGTCTTGATTTCCTTCGCCATCAGCTTCAGTTCTTGTCTTCGGTCCACCGCATTCTCCTCCTGCTCTGTCGCCGGCCCGCCAAGCCAATACTCACTTCCGTCCGGCTGTCTGTTCATGAATCCATACTCAATCAAATAACGACGCAGTAATGCATAATCCTCAAAAGCTTCACTCAGAATCTCGTTAACTTCCTTCTCCGTATAGATCCGCTCCGGTTCAAACCGCTTGGACAATTCATTCAGGATGATCAGCTTCTGCTTCTCCCGCATGGCGAAGCTCTTCAGCGGGCCATTCGTTCCCGACGGGAAATACTTGGCGAGGACCTTCTCCTTCTCAGTCTCTGTAATCCGGTAGCGATCATCCTTACTGCCGCCTGCCTGAACCCTCAGCACAGCAGGCGCGTGCTTATCCTTCGTTCTTAGAAGCTCCATAATGGCGAGGAATACCCTAGCCTGCCGCTCCTTCTCCTTAAGCACGAACCTGTGGTTACGTATGGTCGAGGTGCTTCCAACCCCCAGCTCCTGCTGCACTTCCTTGTCACTCTTGCCTTGGTAGAATAGCTTCAGCAAATTGCTTTGAATTTCGGATAACCCGCTAAAGCTTTTGTCCAGACTAATGAGATATTCAAAGGCGGAGCCATGCTTCTTCTCAATATGCAGACGAACATATTTCTCGGTCTCATACAGCACATCATCTTCGGGGTAGATGATCCCCTTCTCAAAGCTTTTGCCGCAGCAAATACATATATAAAAGTCATCCTTCTCCATATAGCCGCGTTCAAGCTCCAATAAAGACGAGTTCCAAATCAATTCTGAATCAACCACGGTTTAATCACTTCCCATCGTTTGCTTATTTATAGACATTTTATAATTATGTTTGATTAATGTCAACTCATTCCAACTAAGACTCATTTATATGACACTATGGAGTTATGCGCGGCGCTCCGCGAACGGATCGTTGCTCTCATCGCTGTTGTTTCCAGATTTATTGGAAGTTATTTGGTGGTGTAAATCTGGAAACAAAGGCGACCGCTGGCGCTTTTCCGCAATCGTTCCGTTCACTCCGCTGGGATGCAGCATGAACAGACATCTTACTTGTGTAGTTCAAGGAAGTCATCCTTTTACGTACGAAAATTGAAGTACCACCTCTAAGTACGCCAAAACGGCAGGCCACCGATAATCCGGGGACCTGCCGTTTTATAAATTTAGTATCTATTTTATATTAAAGGACTACTCTAAATCACTCCATGAGCTGTCCAAACACCAGCAGGCGCTTCAGAACCACCGTTGCTTCTGCCCGGGTAGACGCCGCTCCCGGTCTGAACAGACCACCGCTTCCCTGAAGTAATCCCGCGCGGACAGCCGTATCCACCGACGACACTGCCCAGGCAGCTACAGTACCCCGGTCCTTAAAGATTTCAATTCCCTTTCCGCCATCTGCCGCCTGCCTGCCCAGCAAATTCATTGCAGATCCGAGCATCGCGGCCATTTCCTGCCGGGTAACCGGGGCATTGGGATTGAACCGATTAGCACCTGTTCCTTTGATCAGATCAGCTTGATAAGCCGATTCAATTGGAGCTGCGTACCAAGCCCCAGGTTTAACATCCACGAAGCTCGACTGATTCTGTGTCAAGCTCAGTCCGAGTGCACGTACCATTAACGTTGCAAATTCTGCCCGTGTAATCTGACGGTTCGGCTCGAACTTGCTTGCAGATACGCCTTTTACCAGAAGCTTGGAAGCGAGCAGCTCAACATCCGCTCTTGCCCAGTGGCCTGTAAGATCACTGAAGCTTTTGCTGGCTGCAACAATACCATACAGGCTGGTATGCGTAGTTAGAATTTGAACGGCGTCATAGCCGTCTTCCTTTACCTTTACAGCTGGGACAAAGAGAAGCTCCCCATCCGCGCCGAGGGTAACCGCGGTCCAGTTCTGCGTAATACCTGCAGGAAGCCTTAGCGTTCGAGCGGCATACTCCCGGCCAAAATCTTGCAGCATCACTTTCTGGACATTGTTTGTCAGGGCTACCTCGAATTGGGCCGGCTGAATCAGGTTACCTGCTGCTGATTTGGAGATTGCCTGGCTCCACTGGGCGTTCCCGGCTGAATCGGCCCGCTTGACTGTAACCTCAACTCTCCAGCCTTCGGCCGAGCTTCCCGTCCGAGCAGTTACCACGCCCTGCTTAAGTACTGATAACGGCAGCGTAAAGCTTCCCGCACTTGATCTTAGCTCAATACCTGCACCTGGTATAGCTGGGGCATTTTTCAGCTCATTAAGAGGATAGGTCACTTTCCATGAGTCAGCTTCGTTATCAAGCCTAATCAACCAGACTTTATCTGCTGAAGACATCCGCCCCATTGCACTATTGACTGTATCAGCAGTCACGTTCAGCACCGCTTCCCGCTGTCCTCCCTGCTGCGTGCTCTTCACTTCATCCGAAGCAGGTACATATTCAAAACCTGATGCTGTATCCTTGAAAGAACCGTTTCCTGCTGAAGTCCCCGGCTGCTCTGGAGCTTCGGGCGCACCGCCGCCTCCGCCGGAACTGCCTCCCGAGCTTCCGCCGCTGCTGCCTGAGGATCCTCCGCCTGAGCCGCTATCTCCGCCTCCAGAGCTTCCACCACCAGAGCTTCCGCCGGAGGTACTGCCTCCACCGGAACCTCCACTCCCAGCGTCACCAGAGCCTGACCCGCCAGATCCACCTGCGGGGTCTGTTGGAACAGATACCGGATCAATGAAGTCGAGGGTGAAGACGCCTGCTGTCATCTCCGCAGCCACACCCGTAATGTATCCAGGCTTGACCTTCACTGTAACTACAGCATCGTCTGCATTCGTATGGCGAAGGGCCTTGCCCGTGAAGCGAATCAGCACCAGCTGATCACTGCTTCTCATAACTTCATAACCGAGACCTGCTGGAAGTCCCTGGAGCACGATCCCTCCTGTCATATCCTGAACAAATGTTCCGTGGTCTACATACAGGGACTGTGCTGTGGATACGGTACCGTCATTGCTCAAATCCTCCTGAATGACAGGATTCAGCACAGTGAGGACGGGCTGTCCCGCATACTGAGCCGCCGTATGAACAGGTACTCCAGTAACACTTGCCTGAACATTACCAGCCGTATCCTTGGCCAGGAAATAAATCATGTAATCCTGATCCGGACTGAGCTTATCGAAATACAGATCCGCCTCCTGACCCGCTGATACATTCGAAGGCGCAAGCTGCTGCAGTGCTTCAAGGGTCGGCTTGGACTGACCTGCCGGAACAGGCAGGGCATATACAGACGCGTTCTCATCCGTCTTCACCAACATATGAAGAGAGTTGTCCGTTACGACGCCTGCTTTTGGATAACCACTCGCAAATACTGGCGCTGTCGTATCTACAGGCTTAACCTGCTGCTTAGTCACAAACGACACCTTCACCGGAACGCTGCTTACGTTCCCCGTCGTATCGTAGGCTGCCAGATAGACAGCATAGGACGTCTGGGGATTCAGATTGCCGAAGGTCAGCGTAAGATCCTGGTAGGCGGCAATGTACTGGGAAGCGGACTTCTTGAGATCCACTAGGGTTGGTGCGGGATCAGAAGCCGGCTGAACCTTGGCATATACCTTGGACGCTTCATCCACATTCAGAACCACTTCAGCCGACACATCGGTCACCGTTCCTATACGCGGATATCCCTGGGCAAAGGCAGGGGCCGCGGTATCCGCAGCCTGAATGCCTACCGAATTCCAGGCGCTTGTCACCGCCTGGATAATCTGTTGTCTAGTATACTGATATTCAGGATGAGCCTTCACATAATTCTGTGCGGCACTTTCATACCCGTTCGCCGCATCCACGAAATTCGAGTTAGGCACAAGATAATTCGTTAATACGTCATAAGCCATGGAAGCAACTGCATCCTTGGCGCCAGCTGTACCCAGAAGCGGCTCCAGATTGGCCACCATGAGGTAACCGGCACGATTGGGGATCCCGCTGTTCGTATGCACGCCCCCATTATCATGGGTACTGTCATTGGGGAGGTACACATACTTGCTCATTTGATCCGGCTGGGGTGAGAGAACGGCCGGATCCCCCGGAGTCTTCATATTCCGCAGTGCCCGGTGATCCAGCCTTAAGTCTTCGCCGATTAACCACCACTTGGTATCGCCGGGATCATAATTTGATTCAATTAATGCGCCCAGCAGATCGGAAAAGGACTCATTGAGCGCGCCGGATTGATTCTGATATTCCAGATTCGCCGTCTTCTCAGTCACGCCATGCGTCATTTCATGGGCAACAACATCCAGTCCGCAGGACAAGCAGTCAAATCCTCCTCTAGAGGACCCGCTTCCATCCCCGTACAGCATGTACCCCCCGAACCACGCGGCATTATCCCAGGCTCCGCCTTGATTGGTAGTGCTCCATAGATCAGGAATATGGACAATCGAGATAATAGAATTGCCTTGAGCACTTATGCTGTTTCTCCCAAACTTGTTGTAATAATAGTCATAGACCTTGCCCGCGTTAAAGTGAGCGTCTACAGCCTGACGATCCGTAAAAGTCGTAGTAGAACTTTCAACATTCTTATAGTAAATGCTGCCAGAGCTATCCGTTCCGTTATAAGCAAAGGTGAATACACCACGATCGGTATCCGTGTACATCTGCCACATTGGCTTGGTGATATCCAGCAGCTGATATCTGCTCGTGGAAGGCTCTTTATAAATATTTAGCGATTTCGTATCCCCGTTGAATCCTGTACTGACACCCGTCGTCATATTGGACGGATTCATGCTTCTTGCCTGATAGGAAGTGCTGTATTCATTAAGAATAGTGCCGTTCTCGGCATCGACATAGGCTGTCCATTTACCGGGATGGGGCATAAGGTAGTTCACGTCTACCTCGTAAGCGAGACGGTATCCTTGTTCGGCTGGATAGATAATTAGCTTGGCCGTGGGTGCCGAGGTATTAAGCGCCTTCTGACCAAGATTCACAGGACTCCAGCTAATCTTCGTCCCCTCCTGATCTTCAATCCACTGCTTGAGGATCGCTACAGCTTGACTTGCGCTGATGGATGCTGTGAGATGGTCCGGCATAACCGCCGCTTCTGGCTCAGTACGGCTCGCAACCTCCTCGACCTGCTTGTTCTCGTCAAGGTGAACCCGCATATACTTGCCGTATACCGGAATCCCTTGATACTGCTGCTGATACAGAAGATGGGTCTGGTCGGTACCATCATCCTGTCTCTTATCAATAAGCTTCAGATTCATCTGCGGATCCGTTAATCCCGTAAGCTCCTTATTCTCCTTCAAAAAGTTCATTACCGAGCTGTCGCTTGACAGACTTGGCGATGTTATATCTTTGTAAAAACGGGATTTGTCCTCAGCCTGCTGCCCTTCATTCGTACTCTTCTGCAAGACAATCTGCTCATCCCCGGCAGATGCCTGAGCAGTGCCTATCCCCCAAGCTCCATTCGAGATGCAGACTACGGATAGCATCACCATGATCATCCTAGTGAATTTGTTGCTCTTCAAGGCCGCGCTACCTCCTCGTTCCCTGCTATATTTTAGTAGACTATTGATCTATATAAAACGCAGTTAGAAAAGTGACATGCAGGAGAGACGTAATGGAGGGAAAGCTTGGAACTGTAGGAGCGAATGCGATCGCCTTTGTCTCCGGATTTTATCCGCAAAGCGGTATAAATCAAAAAATCTGGAGACAACAGCGGCCGAAAGTCCAAGCATTTCCTGTAGTTACGGCGTACCCCAAAATGTAAAGATCTTAACTGCGTTTTATATAGACGACTAGACGGATGCATTAGAAGCTCTCCTTACTCTATTTCAATCCCGTCGTCACGAAATGAACCAGAAATCCTATTCTCTTAACCTATTTATCTATTATATCGAATTTGCAGCCACTTTTTATAGGATTCTTCGATGTTATCAAATATTTCGACACGATAAAAAGCAAAAGAGCCCTCGGGATCACTATCCCCTCGGGCTCTTCTATGAATTGAATTTATTTATAGATTACGCTGCCTGTCTCCTTGAACTCCTTCGACTTGGCTTCCATTCCCTCCTGGATTGCCGCTTCGCTATCTAGTCCATTCTCCTTCGCATACTGGCGAATATCCTGCGTAATCCGCATACTGCAGAATTTCGGGCCGCACATGGAGCAGAAGTGAGCCGTCTTGGCTCCCTCTGCAGGAAGGGTCTCGTCATGATATTCCATCGCCCGCTCCGGATCGAGCGAGAGGTGGAACTGATCTCTCCAGCGGAACTCAAAGCGCGCTTTGGAGAGCGCATTATCCCGGTCCTGCGCGCCAGGGTGGCCTTTAGCCAGATCAGCGGCGTGAGCAGCTATTTTGTAAGTGACAACGCCTTCTCTTACATCCTCTTTATTCGGCAGACCGAGGTGTTCTTTCGGGGTTACATAGCACAGCATGGCAGTTCCGAACCACCCGATCATGGCGGCGCCGATGGCTGAAGTAATGTGATCATACCCCGGCGCAATATCAGTCGTCAGCGGGCCGAGCGTGTAGAAGGGAGCCTCATCACAAATTTCCAGCTGCTTATCCATGTTCTCCTTGATCAGGTGCATCGGCACATGGCCCGGTCCTTCAATCATCACCTGCACATCATGCTTCCAGGCAATCTTCGTGAGTTCCCCAAGCGTCTCAAGCTCCGCAAATTGCGCTTCATCATTCGCATCCGCAATGCTGCCCGGGCGAAGGCCGTCGCCAAGCGAGAAGGCGATATCATAGGCCTTCATAATCTCGCAGATTTCCTCAAAATGCGTATACAGGAAGTTCTCCTGATGGTGCGCCAGACACCAGGCCGCCATAATCGAGCCGCCGCGGGAGACAATTCCGGTCAGGCGCTTCGCCGTAAGCGGGACATAGCGCAGCAGCACACCAGCATGAATCGTGAAGTAATCTACCCCCTGCTCGGCCTGCTCGATAAGCGTATCGCGGTATACTTCCCAGCTCAGGTCCTCGGCTTTGCCATTCACCTTCTCCAAGGCTTGATAAATCGGTACGGTTCCAATCGGTACAGGAGAGTTGCGGACAATCCACTCCCGGGTGGTATGAATGTTCTTGCCCGTAGATAGGTCCATAATCGTGTCCGCGCCCCAGCGGGTCGCCCAGGTCATCTTCTCCACTTCCTCTTCAATAGAAGAGCCCACAGCCGAGTTCCCGATATTGGCATTAATCTTAACAAGGAAATTCCGGCCGATAATCATCGGCTCGCTCTCCGGGTGATTGATATTGTTAGGAATGATAGCCCTGCCGCGCGCTACTTCGTCACGCACGAACTCGGCTGACACATTCTCGCGGATCGCAATGTACTCCATCTCCGGTGTGATGATCCCCTTACGTGCATAGTGCATCTGAGTTACATTATGGCCCGGCTTCGCCCGAAGCGGACGTCTGCCTGAATCCGGGAACTGCTGTGTATTCGCCCTTGGATCGTCGGTTAGATAGCCGTTATCCTCCGGCTTGATCTGTCTTCCTTCATACTCCTCCACATCCCCGCGCTCCCTAATCCAGGCCCGGCGGTTCTCAGGAAGCCCCTTCTTAATATCCGTCTGTGCCTCGGCATCGGAATACAGGCCGCTCGTATCATACACGCGGACCGGCGCATTCTCATGACTGCCATAGCTGTCTGAAGTGGGGCTGAGTGCAATCTCGCGCATAGGCACGCGGATATCCGGGCGCGAGCCTTCCACATACACCTTGCGGCTGCCCGGCAGGGCAGAAGTTTGAAGCTGAATTGTCTCTTTGGTCATAACAAAAAAAGCCTCCTCTGTGATTTATCCGAGAAAGGCCGAGCGTGTAAATGGACATAACAAGACCTCTTTATTAACATAAAAGGTCTCTTGAATTAGACAGACTTCGTCCATTTCAATTCCTCCGCTGGCATTACCCAGATCAGGTATAACGGTCGATAGTGGAATTCCTACCCTCTCAGCCCAAAACCTTGAGCTCCCGCTTGATATGCAGTTGTCGGTATAGAAGTTGAACTATTGATTTACATGTTAGTCAGCCGTGTGAAATGTTCTTACGATCGCTGTTGCTCTCAGACTTCTTAATAGAGGTTATAAAGGTAGAAGTCCGAGAGCAAAGGCGAACGCTATGCTTCTCCAGAATCATTTCACACTCTTGCCTATAAGTAATTCTTAATTCAACTTATATACCATCTTAACTTAACCATGCTAGATTTACAATCATATACCGAAAATGCTGAATTTTCCAGAACCCTGGTCGGCTAACCTCCGTTTTTGCCACACTTCCCAGTGCTCTACTTATTGTATGTTTGGAAGAATAGAGGTATGCTATTAAGCTGAATTAAAATATGTATTCGATTACGTTAACGAATAATGAAGGTGAATTTGATGGGAGAATCCATTTTCAATAAAATACCCTCGGGCGCGGCTCAGCAGCGCGTTCCCGAAGCCAGAATGGCCGCTGCCAGGACCAGCCGCGAAATTGTCGGCACAAGCGATCCGGATGCGGGTTATTTCCGTACGCTGGAAGCCAGCGGTATTCTGCTGAACACCTCGCAGATTGCAGCGGTACGTCATTTCAAGGGGCCGCTGCTTACCCTGGCCGGAGCCGGGTCCGGCAAAACTTCAGTCTTGATCTGCCGCACTGGCTACCTGCTTTCGGTAAGACGTGTAGACCCGCGGGAAATCCTGCTGCTCACCTTCTCCAGCAAAGCCGCTCAGGAGATGCGGGACCGGATTGCCGTTCTGCCCGGCATTCATCCACAGGATATCCGCCTCCTGCAGGCACGGACGTTCCACTCCTACTTCCTGCAGCTGATACGCAGGCAGGGCAATGAACTGGAGATCTGGAGCGAGACCCGCAGACAGCACATCCTGCTCAAGCAGATGATGCGGGAGATGGGCCTCCAGGATGCTTATCAGCCAGAGACCCTGCTGTCTATGCTCTCATCGTATAAGACCAATCTGATTGATATCTCCTACATACCCGAAGATAGTGTGACCGAGCGGGAGACCAAGCGGATTCTTATGCAGTATGAACAGTGGAAGCTCGATCACGAGAAGATGGATTTCGACGATGTTCTGATCCTGGCCTACCGATTGCTGAAGGGAAGTCCTGCCCTGCTGCGCACCATTCAGGACCGCTTCCGTTATATTATGGTGGATGAATTTCAGGATACGAATCATCTCCAGTATGAGCTGGTCAAAATGATTGCAGCCCCGCAGGATCACCTCATGGTGGTTGGCGATGATGATCAGACGATCTATTCATTTAATGGGGCCCGCAGCGAGTATATTTTGGAATTCGAGAAGACTTACCCTAAGGCCAAAGTCATCACGCTTAATATCAATTATCGCTCCGGCACACGGATTGTCGGTCTGGGCAATGAAGTGATCCGGCACAATAAGCACCGCAGAAGTAAGACACTGGAGGCTGTAAGATCAGGTGCGTCAGGGCCGATGTACACGCGCCCGCTCTCCAGTGACGAGGAAGCGCGGCTAGCCTTGGACCGTATCGAGCATGAGGTCCGGGCCGGTAAGCGAACTTACGGGGACTACGCCGTTCTCTACCGGGCAACCAGCAACAACCGGGCCATTCTGGAACAGCTTATGATCCGTGAAATCCCTTATATTGAGTATGGAGATGGACAACTTCTCTATGAGAATGCCCTTGTTCTTCCGATGGTGGACCACTTAAGACTTGGCCTCAACCGGCGCGACTTCACCGCCATGGAGAGTGTGCTGCCGACCCTCTATATTAACCGGGAACGGGGAATGTCCCATATTGTCCAGCAGGAATCGATTCGTGCCAAGAAAGGCCCGCTAGTTCATCTGCTGACCTTGTCCGGGCTGAAGGACTTCCAGTTAGCCAAGATCCAGGACAGGCTGGAGCTGATCCGCAGCCTATCGTCCATGAGGCCTGCGGCGGCCATCTCCCTAATGAGGGAGAAATTCTACAATGCTTATGTCGAGGCGGATGAGCGGAAGCTGCTGACCCAGCACAAGGAAATGATTAAGGAAATGCTGGACGAGCTGGAGGCCTCGGCTGAACGCTTTGATACGGTGGCAGGCTTCCTTGGATTCATCAGTGATGTGATCCAGAAGAGCCGGGAGCAGAGCAGCGACAAATCCCGGGAACAAGGGGACCGTGTTGCTCTGATGACCATTCACCGGTCCAAGGGTCTGGAGTTCCCGGTCGTCATGCTGATCGGCGCCATTGAAGGCAGTCTGCCGCACAGCTCGGCGATCGAGGCCGACCGCATGAAGGACACCGCTTATCCCGAAGCGGGCGGTGCTTCCAAAGGCACCGCCGCCCTGGAAGAGGAGCGGCGGCTTGCCTACGTCGCGATCACCCGCGCCAAGGAGGAGCTGATCATCAGCTCCCCCGCAAGGTACCGCGGCAAGAAAGCGGCCGTCTCCCGCTTTCTGCTCTCGGCCTTCGGCGGAGAGGCAGCCGAAGGCACGGTCACCACTTCGAGCGCTTCGCGGGCTCGAAGTGAAGTGGCTGCGGGCTCGGGCTACGCCCGCAGCGGGAGCCGATCTTCGGGCGCTTCGCACGCCCGAAGCGGCAGTTCAGCGGCGGCGAAGCGAACGGAGAGCGTCGCCGCCTGGCTGTGCCAAGGTCCAGGCTGTATCGCCTGGACCCGGGTTGCGGCGAGGGACCATGGCCTCGCCGCGAAGGCCTGCCCCCTGTGCGGGAAGCCCATGCACAGGGGACGCAAGGACGTGCCGGTCTGACCGCGGCACGTCCACGCTTGCCTTGCCGGAAGGCTACGCCGCTTCCGGCCACTTCGTAGACAGACTAACATAGTAGACCGAGCAGCTCTCTAAGTACGGACATGAATGATGTCCATACTTAGAGGGCTGTTACCTATACACGCATCCTGTTCAACTATAGGGCAGTTTCATTACAAAGACGAACAGCAGATTAGTTCAAGAAGTAAAGTACCTGCCACAAAAGTGGATCTTTTTTGCAAATAACATATTATTACAAGAGTAAATTGATTAGTTCAGTTTTTGTACACCTTTGAACCATACGGCTTTAATGGACAGGGTATCCGAGATATGGGTTGTCGGATCGCCATGGACCAGTACAAGGTCAGCACGCGTACCTTCGGTAATACGGCCACGATCATGTAGACCGAACCGACGAGCCGGTTTCGAGGTAGCCGACTGAAGCGCCTCAATCGGAGTGAACCCGGCTGTAACCAGCAATTGCAATTCATGATGTACGCTGGCACCATGAGCAAGACCGCCAAGGTTCGGAACGGGAACCGGCGCAACATCGGTTCCTACCAGAATATCAACCCCGGCACGGTGAAGGTCCATCACATTCTTAAAGCTGTTCTCCATATTGCCTTGCGGGAACGTATTGAAGCTTGAGTTCAAAATATCGATCCACTCCGGACTTAACTTGGAATGAACACGTGGATCATTTGCCAATTCCGATGCCGGATTTCCAATAATCGATGAATTCAACACCAAGCACGGTGTAACAAAGGCACCTGATTCTGCTATGGACTTCACTAATTCGGGCGTGTTCTCAGGTCTGTCGATAAACAAGTGCCCCAAACCGTCGACTCCAAATTCGATGGCTTCTTGCGATGAAAGAGCTGTCAGAACATGGGCGATGACCAGCTTATCGAACTTGTGTGCTTCTGTCACGGCTGTTTTTAAAATCTCGTCGCTAAGTAAAGGCAGGCCAGGTGCACCCATAACCGTTCCTTCTTCAATCATGATCTTAATATAGTCGGCTCCATTCTCCACTTGAGTATGCACATGTTTAATCGCTTCTTCCACCGTTGTCACTTGCGGTATTTCCTCGTGATCGTGCGCATATGCAGCCAGCATCGCTTCCCGGTCTTCTTCCGATAACTTCTCTAGTTCCTTTAATACGAATTCCGGTATTTCATCTCCATCCGGCAGTAATTCATCCGGGTGTCCACCTGGAGCAGTGATCGCTGTGCCAGCAGAACGGACGTCGGCGGCGTCATTCACATTTTTCAACTGAATCTCGCGCCCTCTTTTAGTAAAATCGCCGTTCATTTCAAGTTCTGTTGTAACCCCGAATTTCAAGGCATCTCGTAATCCGCCGATTGAGGTGTGGACATGCGCATCAATCAGACCAGGCATAAGAGTGGCATTTCCTCCATCGATAATCGTTGCATCTGCCGGAATTTCTCCGCCCACTGAAATAATGGATTCCCCTTGTATGACAACATGTCTAGATGCAATAATCTGATCTCCATCGAAGATACGTACATTTGTAATCGCCGTAACTTGTTCTAGAGCCGTGTTTTGAGATGCCTTTTCCATTTGAATTCCTCCTAAGTGTGTGTGGACCAACAATCCGAAGTATAATCGTTAGTTCCCTAACTGTCAACAAACTAACAATCGTTTGACAAGCTGCTAAGATCACTGTATAGTTTTGTTGCTTACAGTTAGATTCCTAACAATCACAGGAGGAATAGTTATGCAATCCCGAAAGAGTACGCCTTATCTGGATCTGTTTCAGCTTATCGGTCTTAAGTTAAAGAAAAGAGCGGACCAGAGTATAAAAGAGCTGGGTTTAAACGCTCAACAAGGAAAAGTAATCGAATATATTTACCAGAACCAAGATAATCATATTATTCAAAAGGATATTGCAGATCGATTTCACTTACGTGGAGCCAGCATTACAAGCATGCTTCAAGGTCTAGAACAGAAAGGGTTCATCGAGCGCAAAATCCCGCCCAATAATGAACGGCAAAAAAATATATATGCTTTGCCAAAAGCAATTGAACTGATCGAGGACTTTCAAGACTCGTTCCAAAAGGTGGAGGAAGAAATCGTGCAGGTCCTTACTGAGGAAGAAGAGCAAATCCTAAAGGAAATATTGATCAAAGTTAATGAACGCTTACGATAATGGACTGCATGCTCTTCAAATAGCGAAGGGGAATTCATAGTCCCAAGTAGGGTTATGAACTGGGGGGAGTAGCCAAACGAATCAGGAGCAGAATGCCAGCGGCATCCTGCTCCTGTTTGCTACATATGAACTGCTTGGTTCAGAACTTTACTTTTTCCTCCATGTCACCCCACATACTTCCTCAGCACAATCACCGCATTATGCCCGCCGAAGCCAAAGGAATTCGACAATCCAACCTCGAACCTGCCCGTCCGGGCCGTGTTCGGCACATAATCAAGATCGCAGCCTTCACCCGGCTGGTCCAGGTTGATCGTCGGCGGTACAATGCCTTCGCGCAGGGTCTGTACTAGAGCGACCGCTTCGGCTCCGCCCGCAGCTCCGAACATGTGGCCCAGCATCGATTTGTTGGCCGTGACCGGAACCTGGTAAGCTGCCTCGCCCAGCAGCTTCTTGATTGCCATCGTCTCCGCGATGTCGCCCACCTCCGTGCTGGTCGCATGGGCGCTGATTACATCGATATCCTGCGGGGTAAGACCCGCCGACTTGACGGCACTCTTCATCGCCAGATAACCGCCAATGCCCTCCGGGTGAGAAGCCACCATGTGGTAGGCATCCGAGCTTGCTCCGTAGCCGATCACTTCCCCATAGATTTGCGCGCCGCGCTTCAGAGCATGGGTCAGGGATTCCAGCACAAGGATGCCTGCACCCTCTCCCATCACGAACCCATCCCGGTCCGCATCGAACGGCCGGCTGGCCTTGGTAGGCTCATCATTTCGGACTGAAAGTGCTGTTGCATTCCCGAATCCGGCTAAGGCAATCGGATGCGCGGCAGCCTCGGTTCCCCCGGCAAAAATCACATCTGCTTCCCCGCTGCGAATCACACGCCAAGCCTCGCCAATCGCCGTATTTCCGATCGAACAAGCGGTGACCGGCGATAGCGTTGGCCCCATCGCGCCGAAGCGAATGCTGATGAGCGCGGCAGCCATATTGGAGATCATCATCGGGACCAAGCTGGGGCTGACTCTGCCCGGGCCGCGATCCCGCAGCAGATCCACATTGTTCACCAGGGTCTCAATCCCGCCAATACCTGAGCCTACATATACCCCGAGACGCTCACGGTCGATCTGATCCAGCTTCAATCCGGAATGCTCAAGCGCCTGCTCTGCTGCCGCCAGCCCGAGCTGGCTGAACCTGTCCATCTTCCGGGCTTCCTTGCGTCCCCATCTGCCTTCGGGGTCAAGTCCTCTAACCAGACCCGCAATCCGGGTCTTATATCCCGACACATCAAAGGTATCTATGGTGCTAATGCCTGACTTTCCTTCCTTGAGCCCGTTCCAGAATGTATCCAGCTCATTTCCAAGGGGCGACATAATCCCCATTCCTGTAATCACTACTCTTTCCATCTTGACAACTCTCCCTTGCGATCTAATTTTATCTTGTCTATATTTTAACCGCCCATTATCCTATTACAAGTTTGTATTTATCCTAGTATAATTAACACTATAATAAATTCGTAAAGGACGATTGCCATGAAACCGGAAGCAAGACTTGAAGCCCTGTCCGAATTCCTCAAAGCCCAGCGCTCGAAGCTTCATCCTCATACTGTAGGCCTTCCCCCCGGCACCCGGCGAAGAACTCCCGGACTCCGCCGGGAAGAAGTGGCCGCTCTCGCCGGGGTTAGCACGACCTGGTATACGTGGCTGGAGCAGGGCCGGGATATCAAGGTGTCACCCTCCGTCCTGGATGCCATTGCCGGAGCACTTCAGCTGAACACCGATGAGCGGAAATATCTATATGCACTAGCCCTGGAATCCGGCTCTCATACGAAGCCTGCTGAGAGGGAAGCTGGCACGGTCATCAGCCCTTCGCTGCGCAGAATTCTGGAGGAGCTTAAATACTGTCCGACCATTATTTCTGACCGTAAATGCCAAATTGTAGGCTGGAATGCAGCGGCCTCGCACGTATTCCTGAATTTCGACTTAATCCCCACACCCGAGCGGAATATGATCGAGCTGTTGTTCAATAAGAAAGAGCTCCGCAGTCTGGCCGTGAACTGGGAGCACTTTGTCCGGGGATTCCTGTCCATCTTCCGCGCATACTACGGACAGTATGTAGCCGATCCCTGGTATTCTGAATTTATTGATAAAATGACCCATCAGTACCCGGACTTCCTGGAGCTCTGGAATGATAGTGATGTCAGCTCCGCACCCGAGGTTATGATTGAGTTCCGGCATGCCCGTGCCGGTAAAATGTTGTTCAACCTGACCTCCCTTCAGGTTCAGGGCGCCACCGATCTAAGATGCAGCGTCTATACGCCGGTCCAGGATTCCAACACGGAGACCAAGCTCAGCAAGCTGATGAAGGACAACAATTGATTTCATACCGAACCACTTATAGAGTCTGATGGGCACCCCTACCTGGTGTTACCCTGTTCATTAAAAAACTAGTAGAAAAGCACCGCTCCTCATAGTAAAATATATCCATATCTGACTTACACCATAGAGTAACTACAGCATTAGGATATAAATCAAATTTAAAAACAGAGGGGTAGTCATGGTGCAAAAGTACAGAAGGAGAAATACACCTGCATTCACGTTTTTAGCTTATTTCACATTATTCGCAGGTGTCGCTTTATTCTTGATCGGGATTTACAATGCCGATATGCAGCTGAACGAAAAGGGATATTATATCGCAGTTATGATTCTGGTAGCCGTTGGTGCTATTCTGACTCAGAAAGTAACCAGAGATAACAGCGAAGATAACGAAATTATCGCCGAGCAGAACCGCAATATTACCCATAACAGCTAAGATAATTCAGCAAGAACTAGCTCAATAGCAGCTTAACAGGACAGCCGTCACCCATGTAACTCACGTGGGGACGGCTATTCTTTTTCTTTAATCTGCCTTTCATTACCAGTTGTTCCTTCTTTTATAAGGACTTATATTAGTAAAGGCCATTCAGCTGCATACTACATACTTCTTAAGGGGGAACTTATTTTGAAAAAATGGCTATCTATTTGTCTGATCGTTATTCTTATGACGGCGGCTATTCCATCTGCATTTGCTGAGGAATCTGCAGAGGGCAGCACCATAGACCAGTACTTTCCTGTTGACGTAGAGGGACATTGGGCTTCTGATGTGCTAAATGACTTCGTTCAAGCAGGTGTGCTAAAAGGTTACGATGTTTATGGTGAGGTGTATTTGAAGCCGAATGATGCGGTAACACGCGGGGAGTTCGTTACTATTTTACTGAGAGCGGTTGATCCTGCCGCACCTGAGACAACTAAGGACAATTCCTTTACGGATGTAAAAAAGAGTGACTGGTACTACTCCGCCGTGACCCAAGCGAACTCGCTTGGCATTGTAAACGGGGTAGATGCAGCTCACTTTGCACCGAATGGAAAGATCACCAGAGCCGAAATCAGTGCTATCCTGTCCAGATTCTTCGATGCTACGGTTCAATTTAATGGATCTGCGGCCGCTTTTAATGATATTTCCGGATACTGGGCACAGGGGGATATTGAGAAGCTGAGTAAGGCCGGAATTGCTAGCGGCTATAAGGACGGCGGGTTCCACCCGAAGGCTACAGCTACCCGGGCAGAAGCTGCTACATTTCTGAATCGTTCCCTTCATCTGGAGTCCATGAATACCCCGGAGGATAGTGTCTTAATCGACCTGGTGAAACAGTACACTCAGGAACAATATGATACCTTCAAGAACGGGTCATTCGACCAGATGCAGAGCAGCATTGAGAGAAATGAAGTCGGCTTCGCCAAAGATCTCGAGCTGCTATCTGTGGAACAGTTGAGAGGTTATAAAGACATGGGGCTGACTATGGAAGTTACCATGAATGGTGAAATGAACGGACAAGTCATCTTCAAATCGGACCGGTACGCGGTTGTCAAAATGACTGGCGGTACGATCGAAGTCAAACTTTCACAGGGATCAACTTCTTATACTACATCCACGGCCGGGGATGATACGTACTATCTGCGCAAAACCCAGGATGGCTGGAAGATTTACAGTACAGCAGGCGAATATAGCGAGGCAGCACAATATTAAACTGTTAATTTCTACTTGACACCAATTAAGGTCTCTTGTATATTCAATGCAAACATATGTACTTACGTGGAAGCACCCGTAGGATGAGGCGATATGCCTTTTCTTACGGGTGCTTTTTGGCGTGATCAGGCTCTGTGCAACAACGGCTTTGTACCCCAGAGCCGCAGCTCTGCATCAGGAGGCAGCACTTCCCACCGCAGAACAGAGGCCCTCCATCATGCCCCGCCGCTTAGGTACATCAATCTAAAGGAGGACTCACTTATGAACCTGAACAAATCAATGGCTGCCATTGTCCTGGCTGCTGTACTTGCCGCTTCCGTACCCTCATCTGTAATGGGATCAACCAGCCAGCTTACCGATTCGCTTAAGCTATCTGTGGAGAAGGCCGCGTCCTTAGCAGATGCGCCGCTCAAGAGCCAGATTACAGCGTCTTTCAGTGAATTATCCTCACTCCTTGCACAGGAATCCGCACTCGATGGAACTATCAAGAACGTACATTATGGGAACGAAGAAGCGGCGAGCGCCGTTCGCAAGCGGATCACAACGATTGATGCGGACAAAGTCGCTCAGCTGGAGAAGAAGCTTCAGCAGACCAAGGACAAATACAAGCCGTTGTTCGTCCTCTACAGCTCCGTCAGCGGCACCAAATCTGCAACAGCCGAGATACGGCTTGCAGTACAGCTGGCCAGAGAGGATATCAAGCTTAAGGAGAGGCAGCTGAAAGCAGCCAAAGATGAGAAGGCCAAGAAGATCAAGGATATCCGCGCTATTCTCTCCGGCATAGATTCTGTCAAAGTACAGATCAAAGCTGCCAAGAGTTCCGCAGATATCCCCAAGAAGCGCTACTCCGCTGAATGGAGTGACTTCAAGCAGCTGCTGAAGAAGAAGGAAGCCAAACGAACCGCAGATTCCCTGTCTGCCCTAGTCTCGCTAACCCGCCAGGCTATAGACCAGAAGAAGGGCATTCACACTTTGGAGCTGAAGATCAGCGGAATCATTGCCAAGGCGAAAGCCCAGATTCCTGCAAAGTAACATTTAGCTGTTTAACTCTCCTGCTGCTTCTCCATAATCGGCAGCGTAATCCGAATGGCTGTACCATAACCTGGCTCGCTTTCGATGCGAACGCCGTAGGGAGCGCCGAATAATAATTGGATACGGCCATGAACATTTTTGATGCCAATTCCCGATAAGTGCTGTTGTTTACGTTCATTTACCTGATCCTCAATATGAGACATGCCGACTCCATCATCAATCACTTCAATGATGACGTGGTCTTCCTGCCTGCGGATGAAGATTTGAATATTGCCGCTTGGATATCCCGGAAATGCATGGAAGAAGGCGTTCTCCACGAAAGGCTGAAGGATGAGCTTCGGAACCAGCAGCTGTAAGCAGTTCTCTTCGATTTCATAATGGACACTGATCTGATCGCCATACCGGATCTGCTTAACATACACATAGTGCTTCAGCGTCTCAATCTCCTGCTCTACCGATACAAGATCCTCCGTGGATCCAAGTGTACTCTACAGCATGGAGATCAGACTGTTAATCGTCTCATCGACCTGATCGACCTCATCGGTCCGGTTGCGCAGCTTGTCAGGCCATGCTGGTCAGAATAACTGAAATCCTATATTGAACGCAAAAACACCACTCTCGATAACTTAGAGGGTGGTGTTTTCCTGATCCAGCTAGATTACATTCACATTCTGCTTATGCCGGAACTCGGTTGGAGTTAGGCCGAATTTCCGGCGGAATACCTGGGTGAAATGCCGCATGTCCTGGTATCCAATCCGCTGGGCAATCTCGGCCAGCCGCAGATTCGGGTTCAGCAGCAGCTTCTTCGCCTGCTCAAGGCGCAGGGAGATGACGTAGTCCTTGTAGCCCTGTCCCGTCTTCAGCTTGAACAGCTGACTGAAGTAGGCGGGATTCAGGTAGACGACGGAAGCCACGCGCTCAAGCGAGAGCTCTTCGTTATAATGCTCCCGAATATATTCAAGCGCCTCGTCTATCGACTTTTCCCCGCTGCCCTTGACAGGCTTAATCGATTGTACGGCCGATGCTTGTTTCATCTGCACTATCATTTGCGGAATCGTACCGAATTCCTTATTCAGACCAGAGACCGCGATATGAAAAGGGATCTTCAAATAATGGGTTAAGTGTCCCTTGATTAGACCATTGAATACATCAAGGTCCTCGTTAAGTACGACAAGGCCCAGCAGGCAGTTGGAATCCAGGCTGATGACGAACCCTTTGCCGCTGGTATCAATCAGCTCAGACAGCACATTCTCGACGATGAAATGTTCCAGGGCGTGATGGCTCTCTGCCCCTTGGAGCTGTACCATTACCAAATAGAATTCCGGATACTCCAGCTTAAACGACTGCACATCCAGATTCCCCGTATCCAGGCTCGACGCCATTCGGCGAAGAATCCCTTCATGCAGAAATTTGAGATTCCTCCGAAGCTTCTCTTCTTCTCTCAGCCGCTCACTATCCTGACGGATTTCAGTCTGCAGATTCTCTATCAATTCAACGAGCCGTTTCTTGCCTATGGGCTTAAGCAGATAATCCCGGGCACCTAATCTTACCGCCTCTTGGGCATAGGAGAACTCGGAGTGAGCAGAGATGACAACCCACTTCACAAGCGGATATCGGTGCTTCGAGATCTTCATGAATTCAAGTCCATTCATTCCAGGCATCAGGATATCGGTAAGCACAATATCAATCCGGTGGCCCCCCATAATCTGAACAGCCTCTGCGGTTGAGGCGGCTAAATGAACCGTATAATCGGGGCAGATCTGCTCGATCGTCCGTCTGATCCCCTCCCGAATGGCACGCTCGTCATCCGCGATCAGGATATTCAGGTTGTTCATACTCTTCTCCTCCTTGGTTCTGCGGCAGTCGAATCACAAGGGTCACCGTGGTTCCTTCGCCCGGTATACTGTAAATTCCCAGACCGTACGCCTCGCCGAACATGATCTTCAGCCGCAGATGAAGATTCTGCAGCCCGATTCCACCTGGTCCCTTGCCTGAGGGCTTTCGCTCATCCAATGAGGCCACAAGTCTCTCCAGGACAGCGGGCTCCATCCCGCAGCCATTATCAGCAATCATAATCTTCAGATTCTGACCGTCTTCCCTGGCGGTTATCCGGAGCACACCCTGCCTGCCGCCAAGCGACTCCAGCCCATGCTTCACCGCATTCTCGATGACCGGCTGAAGCGTCATCTTCGGGATCCGAATATTCATCCACTGCTCATCGGTCTCGGTCTCCACCTTCAGCCTTCCATCCAGCCGGAACAGAATAATGTTCAGGTAATGGTTAATCTGCTCGAACTCCTCCCGCAGGGTGACATCGGCCCCTTCCTTCCAATGACTGCTGTAGCGGAACATATGGGAAAGCGACAGAATGATCTCGCCCAGCTGCTCATCCCCGTCACCCTTCTCATCCAGCATCCAGTAGATCATATCGAGCGTATTGTAGAGGAAGTGCGGGTTAACCTGAGACTGCAGGGCATGCAGCTCCGCATTCTTCTCGCTGACTGACGAGATCTTCACCCGCTCAATGAGCTCTTCAATCCGTCTCACCATCCGGTTAAAAGAGGCCACCAGAATGTTAATCTCCTGATAGGAGGTTACATTAAGCTCACCCCGGAAATTCCCTCTCTCGACCTGCTTCATTTCGCGGATCAGCCGCTTTAGCGGGGATGAGAACGTCTTGGAGACGATGGAAGCAATCAAGGCCGACACGATAATCAGAATCGAGACCACAATCAGCAGATACCGCTTCATCTGAACAAGCTCGACATTCAGATCCTTATCCGGTGTAATACTCACGACAGACCAATCGGTAAAAGGAAGCCGGGAGGCAATCAGCAGGTGACCGTTATCCTGCCGCACCACCACATTCTCCTCATCGCCATATTCCGGTATCGGCACCTCGGGATCAGGCTGCGCGGTAACTGACGTAGAGACCATCCGCCCTCCCTTGGAGACGACGTACACGCTGGAGTGCTGGCCCAGCTTGAGATTATCCAAAGCTTCAATAATCGGTTTGGGATTGGTCTCATACAGTACCATACCAATCGGCTTATGCTCATCCAGATCAAAAATCTGACGTCCAAAAGCGAATACCGGCTGTCTCTGATTCTGATCGATCAGTGAGTGTGGAAATACGCCGAGCCAGGCCATTTTTCCCGAGGCTTGCTGAATTTGGCGGTACCATTCCCGCTCTCTATAATGGGGATCTATCACATTGATATAGTTGCCATAGTTATAAATCTTGCCTTTATCTGTAATGACGTGAATCCCAACCAGGTCGTCCCGGGAGAAAAAGATCGCTCCAATCATATTGGTGATCGATTGTTCCGTGTTATAAGCCATAGCCGGTTCAGTATAGGTCTCATTCAGCTTACGGACCATATCGAAATTGTTGCTGAGTGTCTTCGACAAGCTGTCATAGCCTTTGTACAGCAGATCGAAGAGCCCGACCGTCTGTGATACGTTTTTCTGCGCCAGGTCACTAATTTTGTCATGGAACTGCTCCGTGTTGCGGTTGTAATAGAGCAGGCTTACCACCAGTACAATTCCCGACATACACACAAGGAACAGCAGGAATAACCGGTGGTTAATGGAATGAAAACCTCTTCTCAAAGGATTATCCCCCTCCCATCCCGTAGTCCTGCTGTTCGTCTTACTCTATTATAGCGCCCCGGAAGAGGACCCAGCAATTGTAAAGTCATCTGCATATTATCGGTTCGCCTCAAATGCAGCCTGGTGCTGCTGCGCGACCAGCTTGGAATCCGCCCTTTGAACGAACAGGTTCTGGATGCTGCTAAGATGGGCCTGGGCGGTGGCTGGATTCATCGTGTTGTCAAAAGACAGATCGCCGCCCTTAATGTTCCTGAACAGCCCCGCCACTTCTATCGCAAGATCGGAGTAGCCTGCCGTCTTCAGGTTCCCGTCTATCGTCTGCCCCAGACCTACGGCATTCTTGTATTCAAACTGCTTCTTGGGGA
This sequence comes from Paenibacillus sp. SN-8-1, assembly GCF_050995535.1. Taxonomy (NCBI): domain Bacteria; kingdom Bacillati; phylum Bacillota; class Bacilli; order Caryophanales; family Paenibacillaceae; genus Paenibacillus; species Paenibacillus sp. SN-8-1. The sequence goes on along the minus strand of NZ_CP194782.1, from coordinate 333,858 downwards.
AGTTAAGCGCGAAGTAATTCAGGAAATCCTTGGTCTCCTGCAAATGCTCGCTGTTCGCAGAGATGGCAAAGCCGCTGCCTGGTGCAACCATGAAATCATTGAGGTCCCCTTTGCCATCAACCGTCGGGAACCGGAACGCTCCTGCATGGCCGGCTACAGAGGAGGCGTCCACCGCGCCCGTCTCCCATGTACCGATCACCCACATTGCAGCTTTGCCGGATTTGAAAATATTCCCGCTGGCGTTCGCATCAATGGAGGTAGCCCCCTCCGGGAACGCACCGGCCTCGACCAGATCCTGGAAACGGTCCACCGCCTCAATAAAGGCTGGATCATCAAACTTCCTCTTGCCAGCCACGACATCCTTCAGGAAGCCGGGGCCTTCATTTGTGCGAAGCAGCATATTCATGAACAGGAAGGACCCGGTCCAGGAGTCCTTTTCTCCGATTGCGATCGGTGTAATTCCTTTGGCCCTCAGCGCTTTCACGTCAGCCAGGAGCTCCTTAAATGAGGTAGGAACGCTCTCGATGCCTGCTTGCCTGAACAGCTCCTTGTTATAGAACACCACCTCAATATTGTATCCGTCAGGCAGCGCGTACAGTTTGCCGCCGAAGCTGTAATTGTCCAGGAGTTCTGGCAGGTAGGTAGCCTTGAGCCCATTCTTGTCAATCACATCATTCAGCGGGGCCAGCAGCTTGGCGTCCACGAACGGCTTCATCTGGGCGGACGGGTTAACAATCGTAATGTCCGGGATTTCCTTGGAGGCCGCTTGTGTCTTCAGCTTCATCTTCTGCTGGTCTGTGTTCAAGGTATCGAGCTCGATATGAACGTTCGGGTTCACCTTCTCGTATTGTTCTGCGAGAGTATGGACCGTCTTATATGTTGGAGTTGTCGGGTCTGGGTAAATGTTCTGAAAGGTGATCGTGATCTTTTTGTCGCTCGGCTTGCCTTTGCCTGAGGATATATCGTTACGATCTATACCTGTGCCAGACTCCGTCCCGCCTCCGCATGAGGCCAGGCTGAGCATCAGCACGCCAGCCATAAGAACAGAAAGCGTCCTTCTTAACAGTCCTTGCACGTTTGCCGCCCCCTGTTATTTGGAGAGTATACGTTCATTATTAGGGATAACAGCGTTTCCAACAAGTTAGGAATTTAAAGAAAAAAGGTTTGTTTTTTTTGGATTTAGGTAGAAAAAGATACGAAGAATCGTTTGCACTATAATTCTGCCTATGGATACATATAGCTAATTCCTAGATTCAGTATATAGCATTCTACCGCCCCTACTAAAACAAGCTGAAGCCCGCAAATTCCGGCCTCAGCTTGTTTGGTGTTCTGCTTACTTATAGTAGGAGGTTGTCAGCGGAACGAACCAGTTCCCGCCTTCCTCCAGGTCTGCGTGCACAAATAGGCTTTGAACCCCGCTGATATCGATCTCGTACGTCTTGAGCCCATCAGCGACATTAATCTTATCGATCTTCAGCTTTGCATCTGTATCGCTGTCACTAACAAAGAACTCCTCAATATCCTTGCCGACTGCCGCGGTCTGCAGGTACAGCTTCTGGTATTTTCCTTTTGGATACAGCATAAATCCGCTGGCACGCCGGCTTGGTGCGTTATCGAAGTAAACATATTTATAATCCTTGCCGTTATACGTTGTTAACTGGGGATCCTTCGTCCGGAAATCTCCGCCAGCACTATCGGCAATCGGCACACCTTCCAGCTTCTCGCCCAGGAAGATCGTATTGGACTGGCCATTATAATCAATCGCTACGCCCAGTGCATTAGAAATAGCACGTACAGGCAGGTATGTACTTCCGTTATACGTGATGGGTGCCAAAGCCGCACCTTTATCGTTCTGAGGTTGAAATGGCTTTCCATTCACCTGAAATTTGATGGATGGATCGAGGAAAGCTTTGATCTGCTGCAGATTGGCGCCCGCATATACACCGGCCGAGGTGCTCATTAATAATGCAGCAGCGGCACCGGCTGTAATCCACTTCTTCTTCATGGGAACACTCCTTTTTGAGGAAATATGCCAATTTTGGCAATTTGTATTCAGCATACCTGATTCACTGCCTTATGAGTATAGTCCGATAGCAGCAAGCACATGGTTCACCTAATCCGAATGCCCTATATAAGTGGCGTAGCCTCTCTGCTAGGAAACTCTAAGATAATCCGATACCGCTCTCCTCACAAAAATAACGCCCGGGTCTCGATTGAGATCCGGGCGTTATTAACCTTGATTTAAAAATCCTTCCTCCTCTTCGGAGACAGCATCAGAACAGCTCCAGCCAAGATAAGCACAAAAGCCATCAGCGGCTGCCCGAGCACCATATGGCTCAGCATAGAGCCGATAGAGAATACTGCGAAGAACAGAATCGAAATTACGGTAAGAATGTTAATCGGAATGAGCAGCCATTTGTTGCGGCTGCCGAACCAGTATAGCTCGAACAAGCCCACCGCGGGAGCCAGAATGAAGCCCGGCCACATCGTCCCCCAGCTGTCAAACAGCGTAGCTATCTGGCACACCAGTCCCACCGTGAACAGAACACCTCCAGGAACGAGCAGGCCTACGCCTTTGCGGCCCGTCATGGAGAAGTACAGCCAGTGCATCAAGAGGCCAAGTGGAATGACAAACAGGGTAGGCCAAAAGTATTCAAAAATAGTTCCCGGCCCCATTGAACCCGTCTTATTTAGAAATAAGTACGTTCCCAGAAGAATAAAGACAGGTCCGAAAATCGACTTTGTATTCATGTATGTAACACTCCTCTAACCGTTATAATCTGTTATCAGGATAACACGATTGGAAATTTTTAACCTCCATCTGAAGGGAAGATTGTTCCTAGACCAAAGTCTAGGTCTCGAAAGCAAGTAACACCTGAGGGCCGCTCGTCTAGCTAGACTCCGGCCTCAGATCACGCATAGACACAGCAAATACAAAAGGCTGCCCAGCACGAATGCTAAGGCAGCCTGTTAATGAATTACTGTCCAATCGAAATGCTGGAAGAAGGCGCTGCGAGGGTGTCTACTGTAGCCGTCGTCCCATTCGCCTTGGATAGGACATACACTTTGTAGGTTCCTGCCGAGACTGTAGTCGTATCCAGAACAGCTTCGGCTCCCTTGTTCACGCTCTGGCTGACTATGGATTTTGATGCCACGTTGGCTGCCGTCACATTAGTCTCGCTATCAGGGACAAGGGCAACTGTATACGATGCAATATTATTATCGTTAGGCTCCGCATAGGACACATCAATCTGCTTGGGATTCGCCGAGTCCAAGACAGCCGTGACGCTGGTTACGGCCTTAACGGATACTGGCGCCGCAGTCGGAGGATCCTCAATGGTTATCTCATTTGATGATGCCGATAAGGCATTAGGAATACCTTTAATTGAGGAAACAGCCAGAACATACACCTTATATTTCCCGCTAGAGATAGGTTGGTCTGAAGTATCACTAGAAGAGACCGGAATCGTTAATTGCCCGCTGCTGCTCTTCGTAAAGTTTATATTGTCACCCGCTTTTGCCAAGTCGAACGTCCCTGATCCAGAAGGAACTACAAATACCCTGTACTCCTTGACATTCGATGGCGTCGCAGAGAGATCGAAGGTTACCCCAATCCCCGTGGCCTTACCCGCTCCGTCTTTGTTCACGGCAGCCATGACGTTGGTTGCTGGTTCAACCTTGGAGGTATCCGTAAGTGTGACAGACGGGGAGCTGGCAGAGAGCGCGCTCGATCCATTTCCAACTGAAAGGACGAATACTTTGTAGCTTACACCGCTGCGAATCGTATTCCCGTCCGTGTCCTTGGCACCGGAAGCAAGATCCTTGGTAATAGCTGCTCCTGTCTTGCTCACAGAAGTGTAGTTACCATTCGAATTCGCCTCCGCTTTCGTAAAGTTCCCGGCATACTGGCTCTTAACCACAAAAATGCGGTATTCCGTGATTGCTGTCTCATCCGGTGCTCTGTTGAAAGTAACCCTTAGATCACGAGCATCCCCGTAATCCTTGATATCCGTTGCGGTAACGTCTATTGCCGCCCCAACACTGCTTGTGTTAACCAGCGTAATTACAGCTGAAGCCGAGGACAGAGCGTTACTGCCAGCATAGTAGCCTCCGCCCACCGAAAGTACAAATATCCGGTAAGCCACACCATTTTGAATCAAATTCCCGTTCGTATCACGGGCCCCGGAAGCCAGAACCTGGCTAAGGTTAGACCCTGTCTTGTTCACCAATGTGTAGTAGCTGCTGGACAGTGCACTAGACAGGTTAAAGCTGCCTGCATTGGCATTGTTCACGACAAAGACACGATACTGTGAAATTGTAGATTCATCACTGATTCTATTAAAGCTCACCTTTAAATCCGTGCCGTTATTGTTATTATTCACATCTGCTGCGCTGACACCTGTGACGGCGCTGACATTAGTATTGTCATTCAAGGTAATGGCAGAAGAATAACCGGATAGAGCGTTACTGCCCGCATACCCGCCGCTTCCCACTGAAAGGACAAAGACGCGGTAGCTTACGCCGTTACGAATCGGATACCCGTCAGTATCTCTAGCATCATATGGCAGCACCTGGCTGATGTTATAGCCGGTCTTGCTTACATACGTGTAATAGCTGCTGGACAAATTATTCGCCGTGGAAAGACCGAAGCTGCCTGCACTACCCGTTCTGACGACAAAGATACGATAATGGCTGATATTAGATTCATTGCTCGCCCGGGTAAAGGTTACTCTCAGATCACGGCCATCATTATAATCCGTTACATCACTAACACCCACATTGGTCACGGCGTTCACGTTAGTGTTGTTCCACAAGGTCAGAGATGAGGACATCGAAGACAGAGTATTCGTACCCGAGTAACTGCCAGTGCCTACGGCCATAACGAAGAAACGGTAGGCTATTCCCGTCGTGAGAAGGGACCCATTCACATCTCTGGAATTTGAATTCAGCTGTTGGCTGATATTGTATCCATTCTTGTTAATTGTAGTGTAATAGCTGCTGGACAGCGCATTTGCAGAGGATAATGTGAAGTTGGAAGCGTTCTGCTCCCTAACCGCAAATACCCGGTATCCACTAATACGGGATTCATCGGAGACCTTGTTGAAACTGATCTTCACGTCACGCCCATCGCTATAGTCACTGACGTCACTAACAGCTGTAATATACGGGGCTGTAACTGTGCTGCCGTTTAAAGTGATCGCTGACGAGCCCACAGATAACTGATTGGATGCGATATTTAAGTTGCTGCTTACCGATAATACATAGATCGTATAAGAGACGTCATTCTTGATATACTCGCCGGAGGTATCTCTGGCCGAGGAGCCTAGCGTCGCGCTAAGAGTCGAAGCCCCCGTCTTGTACACGGTTGTATAATTCGATGCCGCCGCGCTGCTTGCCGCGGACAGACTGAAGTTGCTTGCGTCCTTGGTCTTCACGACAAAGATCCGGTAATTCGCAATGTAGGACTCATTCTGTGCTTTGGTGAAGCTGACAGACAAATCCCGGCCATCCCCGTAATCGGCAATGTCCGTACCCTTAACAGAGGTCGCCGCTGCACTAGACCCTAACGTTACAGCCGTAGATGCGTTAGAGAGAGCGATTTGGCCATTTCTGCCGACCGTTAGAACATACACGTTATAAGATATACCCGAGCGAAGCAGTTCTCCGTCCGTATCCCGGGTCTGCGAGGATAGATTCACAGAGCGTTCTGATCCTTGAAGCCCTACAACTGTATAGTTCGCTGAAGATACTTGCCCTGCCGCAGTTTCGCTGAATCCACTTGTTCTGCTTGTTTTGACAACGAGAACACGATACTGATTCACCAAAGCTTCATTGGCCGATTTGGAGAAGCTGACGTTCAAATCCCGGCCATCCCCATATTGACTTATAATCCGCGGAGTGACGTAAGATACCGAACTCAGACCGGACGGTTCAGGCTCAGGTGTGGTATCCGAATTGTTAATATACACGCTGCGGGTAGAGGCATTCCAATTCACATCGGCTCCCAGTGCCGTGCTGACAAACCTTACCGGTACCAGCGTGCGTCCCTTTATCTCCTGGGCTGGAACATCCAAGGTGACCCTCTGGTTATTAATGGTTGCCGAATTGGAGCCCATCTTGAGGGTAACCGTTGTGCCCCCTTTCTTGGCTGTGATCATGCTCGTCTTGGCATTCCAGTCCACTGTCGCATCGAGCGCCTCAAAAATAGCCCGGAGCGGAAGCAGAACGCGTCCCTGTTTCTCAATGGGCGCCTGGTCTGCGGCTAATTTGATCCCATTCATATAGATGCGGATGGGTGAAGCGGCACTAGCCTGCGTCTGCCACGATAATGAAGCAACTAAAGTGATTATCGTAAGCAGGGAAATGACTCTTTTCATAGTATCCTCCTCTATCAAACCTATAATTGCTTGTTTGCATATATTGGACGCAGCATCCATGTTAAAAGTTTCCTCTGAAGGGAAATTTTTTGCCGCTCTTTAAATTATAGAATACTTTATGTAGATTAAAGTAAATTTTTGCCTGGAAAGGCCTGACTAATTTCCCGATAATAACAATGTACATAAAAAATCATTACAAGGTATGGAGGATTTTATTAAAATGAAGACCTATCGATTCACCAAGTGGCTGTTCGCCACCATTCTGATTGCCGTGCTGGCGTTCCCGTCGGTAAGTGCTGCTGCTGAAGTTAAGCCGCTGACTGACGATGTGTGCACGTTCCAGGTAGATACCCATGACCTGGTTGTATCCAATGATCCTTATAAAGTGGGCACAACCATCCGTTACAAATGCGCAGACGGCATTCTATCCATTGATGTTGACTCTACCTCAGATAACCCGTCGGTAGTAAGCACCGAGGACGGGTTCGGTATTATTGATGTATATGCGGAAGGTCCAGGCACTGCTAATGTAATTATCACTGTATATGGATATGAGCCAATTAGTATTCCATTCAATGTGACAGAGCCTCCAGTCGACCCGGCTATCCAGCAAATCAAAGATTATGCCGCTGCCCTGGAGAAGCTTGTTCAATATGAGGACAAAGCCATTAATACGTCTAACAAATACAGCTACTTCACAAGCAAGAACCGCAAGGAGGCTTATCTAGCCTTTGCCAATACGGTTATTCCAAACTATACAAAGTTCATCTCCGGACTTAAAGCCATCAAGACGCCGAACAAGGAACTGGCAAGACTGAATGGACTTTACATTAAAGGCGCATCCCTTCAACTCGAAGGAATGACCATTGTGAAGAAGGCCCTCTATTCTACCAAAGTCGACTCCAAGCTGATCAAGCAGGCTAATGACAAGCTGGCCTCGGGACGCAAGTTAATCTCCCAGTTCAGCACAGAGTTCTCAACTTATGTGAATAAATTTAAGTAGAATCTAAGGAAAGAGCTGTCCCACAAGGGACAGCTTTTTGTATACCCAAAATTATATGCCTAGTTTTACGAGTCCTCCAATGCTGCAAGACCCGAGTTACAACATTGTAAGGTAGATGAAAGGCAAATCGATAGCTCAGACCAGCCTGGCGGGATAAGATTGGAACGAAAGGAAATCGAGATTTTTTAAAAGGAGAATCGAGATGAGGCTGTTTGAACTGTTGCTTTTTTTGTCAGACATCGGCTTGTTTGCTTTAACAGTTCTATTACAAAAAGGACGGCGTAGAAATCCAGTATTCGCCGCAAGCGGGATCGCCACATTGTTCCTGGTCATGCATTGGACGGTGGAAGGATACCGAATTCAAATGATTTTCCCTTATTGCATAACAATCATTTTTTTAGCCATTTCAGGTTATTGCTATTTCAAAAAAACTTGCCAAAAAAAACTCCCACGATTTATGTTGGGCTCAGCCTATGCCGCTATAGCGATCATGCTAGTCGTAACGGCAGGTCTTATGTATGCTTTTCCTGTTTTTCAACTACCTGAACCGACTGGCAAATTTAAGGTAGGTACGCAAACTCTACATCTCGTAGATTCAAATAGGAAAGAGATTTTTGGCGCAGGAGCAGATGGAAAGAGAGACTTCATGGTCCAGGTATGGTATCCGGCTCAAGCTGGCACCGGTAATTATGAAGCCTTTATTCCCGATATTCAGATTTTGCCTTATATGGCTGCGCAATATGGGCTTCCCGGGTTTACTTTTCAACACTTGAAGTACGTATCCAGTCATACTTATTCGGGGTCCGAAGTCTCCTCGGCACAGGCTTCATACCCTCTGATTCTTGCGAATCCCGGCAATGGCTCTTCCAGGTTCCTCCATACGTCGCAAGCCGAAAACCTCGCGAGTCACGGATATATCGTGGCGGTGATCGACCATACCTACAATACATTTGCAACCGAATTTCCGGACGGCCTGATTACGACCAGCACAACTGACGACTTATTCTCGCCGGGCGATGATTACAGGACAAGTAGAGGAAATCGCGACAAGTTGGGAAAAGTTTTGACTGACGATGTGTCTTTCGTGCTGGACCAATTTGAGCTCATCCAATCGGGGCAGATTCCAAGTCATCTAAAAGGGAGGATTGATCTTGGTCATGTCGGGATATTCGGTCATTCCATCGGCGGCGCGACGGCCTATGACGCTTCTTATGATCCGCGAATCGCGGCCGGGATCGACCTTGATGGAGGACTATATCGACTGCGTGACAGAGAGGGTCTGCGAAAGCCGTTCTTGTTCATCAACTCGGAAAGCGAATTCGAAAATTTAAAGATGGTGATGGATAACCACACCTACACGGAGGCAGAGCTTAAGCGGATGGGCTCAACAAGAGAGTGGGAGGATCAAGTAACGGAAGACAAGAAGTTAGAGCTTGAACGGATGCGCGACACGGTTGCCGCAGGGGGACAATTCCTCTATATCGACAAAACGGAGCATTTAAATTTTGCCGACGTGCAGTTCATCTCTCCGATTTTCAAATTGTTGGGCATTACAGGAAAAATCGCGCCCGAAAGAGCGAACACCGTTATCAATGCCTACATGCTGGATTTCTTCGATAAGTATCTGAAAAATCAAGGCGGAATCTTGATGAAAGGACCGGATAGCCGCTTTCCGGAGGTGAAGTTCGTAACCTCGCTGTTGGAATAGGCTACCGGTTCAGATATGCTCCCCTTCAAGCCCCGCCAAGCCTTATTTGCGCCCGTAATCCGCTTTAATCTCGCCCCACTCCTGGGTCTCCCACTTGAGCAGCTTGTTGTCATAGCTGTTCGATTTCAGCCAAGCCACCGCGCGGTCCACAAGATCCCAGACTTCGCGGGTGGATTCGTTTCGCGCAAGTGTCGTAGCCACTTGCTTCTCGCGGACCCATTTGAGAGCCGTTCTCGAGTCGCTATACACTGTCATCTTGCTGCCCTTCTGCTTCAAATAGGCCAGGGAATGAACTATCGCAAGAAACTCTCCCAGATTGTTCGTCCCATTTGGAATGGGACCCCGTTCAAAGATCACTTCTCCTGTTCGTGTGCTCACGCCCCGATACTCGATCGGCCCGGGATTCCCCTTGGTTCCCACATCGACAGATATGCTGTCATAGTCAATGTGTCCCCGGGCTGCCGACACACCTGCCGAACCTTCAGCCTTCTGCGTGCCCCGGCTTTGTGTTCCTCCCGCAGACGCCGCGGACTTGCCCCAATGCTTCTTCCAGCCTTCCTGGTAAGCCTTCTCGGCTTCGGCCTTGGAAGGATAGGATTTGTACTTGGCATCCTTGTAGGCATCAACCTGAGCTTTACACTCCGCCCACGTTGCATACACCCCAGGGGTGCTGCCTTCCCACACCACATAATATTTCTGACTTGCCATAGCTTCTTTTCTCTCCTTCACTAGGTGCTGTCCGTCCCTTAAGATTTAGGTCCATGCCCAGAAGAACCCGTCCCGGTCCCAGGCTACCCGGCCGCCATGCAGCTTGCGGAACGCCTTCTTCACTTCCTTGGACAGCGAGGCATTACCGTTCTCATTTATAAATACATACTGTTCTCCGAAATGGCTTCTGACGTATTGGATCGCTTCTTCCTGGTGCAGGATGCCCCTGTGTCTGATCTCCTGGACCATCCACTGTGCAACCTGCTGCTCTGTGACTTCCACTCGCTTCTCCAGCTCCTTAACTGATTTAGTCCTATACAGCATGGTATCTGATTTGGGATCATCATTCAATTCCTGGGCGGGTGTCATTTCAGCTCATTTGTGAATAGGCTACATCATCAATATTATTGGAGGGTTCCTGTATGACAAGTAATGTGAGTACCGACCTAAATGCTCAGATGACGTATCCGCCGTACTTCCCTAATAGATATCCGAATTACCGCTCCATTTATCCGAATTCCTATTCCTACCCTACTCCTTATCTGTATCCTTACCTTTATCATTACCCATATGTATATCCCTACCCTTATTCGTATCCTCCCTATTACGTCTATCCATATCCCGGGTATTTCCCAGGCGGAGGATACCCCGGTTATCACCATGAAGGCGGATTTGGACATGATCACGGAGGTGAGCACCATCACCATCATAGGGACGGACAGTACTACGGCAGAAATGAAGATCAGGAGACCAAACCAAGGGATTTCGAGCTGAACCTTCAATCCAAAGCCCAGTATGGCGGAAAGTACGGGCTTGATGCCCATGCTGATGCCCAGATCGGTGGCGGGCAAGGGCTTGCCTTCGATGCGGCCGGAAGCCTTGGCGGTGAGCATGGCGTAGGAATACAGACCGCCGGGCATCTCGGCGGCGGGCAAGGAGCAGGGTTCCAGGCTGGCGGCCACTTGGGCGGCAGCGGTTATGGGGTAGGTGCTCATGCCGATGCCAGCCTCGGCGGCGGGAAGGGACTTCAAGTCGATACCGGAGCCAAAATCGGCGGCAAGCACGGGCTCGGTCTTCAGGGCGAAGGCCATCTCGGCCTTCAAGGAATCGGCGCCTCTGCTGCCGGACAGCTCGGCGGAAGCACCTATGGCGCCAGCGCCCATGCCGGCGCGGACTTGAACCTGAAGCAGGGCTTAGCCTTTGATGCCGGAGCCAATGTGGGCGGCAAGCACGGAATCGGCGCACACGCCGGCGGACACCTTGGCATCGGCAAGGGTGTCGGCTATGACGTGGGCGGCAAAGTGGGCGGCAAGCATGGCGTAGGCATCCACAGCGACGCCCATTTGGGCGGCGGCAAAGGTGTGGGCTTTGACATAGGAGGAAACTTGGGTAGTCATAACGGCCACCTGGGCGTTCAATTCGGCGGTGACAAGGAAAAGACAGAGCAAGGATAAGAAACTAATTTTATATTTATAAGCGAGCCCTCTCCAGCCTTCGGAGGGGGCTTTTCCTGATCGCTCGAAAAGGCGATAGAACGCTGGGAAACCGACGTTAAGAAGCTCATGGGACAAAGGAATACCTCTTTGTCTAAATGTAATCGCTTCCTTTAAATAAGTGCTTATTCTACATTTGGACGAGCCGTTTAATGTGGATGAAAAAGTGTTTACAAGGATGGTGGAGGAGAGTATCATAAGCATCGGTTTCGATTTCCATATCGCTGAAACTCGTATGAGTACGGGGGAACCGTTCAAACGGATTGCCGCAGCAATCCAGGGGTGAATCCTTTCAAGGTAGGGCTACTCAAGGGCCCGAATCCGACAGCTAACTCCGTAAGCGTTATTTGAGAAGGAAGGTGGAGCTCGTTTAAGTAAAATATCCGTGTCCACAGTATTTTAGATTAGACTAGTGGGCATTTTACACTTCGTAGGCGTAACTGAAGTTGTTAAATTTATTGACTTAAATGGTGGTGAAAAGATTGTCAGCTCTAAAGAGAATCCTAATTGGGCGCCCACTCAAGTCAAATGAACTGGGTGAGCAAAAGCTCAACAAAACCAAAGCCTTAGCAATCCTTTCATCCGATGCGCTATCATCCGTAGCTTATGGTCCTGAACAAATCCTGATTGTACTATTTACTCTTAGTGCGGCAGCCTTCTGGTATTCCATCCCGATTGCGGTAGGTGTGCTGGTATTGCTCGCGGCTCTTATTTTATCTTATCGGCAGATTATTTTTGCTTATCCGCATGGCGGCGGGGCTTATGTTGTATCCAAGGAGAACCTTGGAATGAATTACGGCTTGGTGGCCGGAGGCTCCTTGCTGGTCGATTACATTCTCACAGTTGCGGTGAGTGTATCGGCCGGTACGGATGCAATAACCTCTGCGTTTCCGAGTCTGCACCCTTTTACAGTGATTATTGCGATCGTATTCGTACTCTTCATTACCACCTTGAATCTGAGAGGGGTAACGGAGTCCGCTTCCATTCTCGCTTATCCTGTGTATTTGTTCGTTCTGGCTCTGTTCATCCTTATCGCGGTGGGCATTTACAATATTCTGACCGGGCACGTATCCCCTGAGCTCCATACTCCGGTGGGCACTCCCGTAGCGGGTATAAGCTTGTTCCTGCTTCTCAAGGCGTTCGCTTCCGGCAGTTCGGCGCTAACCGGTGTAGAAGCTATCTCAAATGCGATTCCTAACTTCAAAGACCCGGCTCCCAATAATGCCTCCAAAACCTTAATGGCGATGGGAACACTCTTGGCCTTACTGTTCACTGGCATCGTGTTCCTGGCTTACTATTACGGAGTTGCGCCGAGAGCTGAGGTCACTGTCGTCTCACAAATTGCTGAACAGACCTTTGGACGGAATTTCATGTACTACTTTATTCAAGGGACGACCGCTTTAATCTTGATTCTCGCTGCCAACACGGGGTATTCCGCATTCCCGCTACTGGCCGTCAATCTGGCTAAGGATAAGTTCATTCCCAGAATGTTCACGGTTCGCGGAGACCGATTAGGGTACTCTAACGGTATTATTATTCTCGGAGTCTGCTCCATTCTGTTGATCCTTATGTTCAAAGGACAGACTGAGCACCTGATTCCGCTGTATGCTGTGGGCGTGTTCATCCCGTTTACCCTGTCCCAAACAGGCATGATCTTCAAATGGGTTCGGGAGAAGCCGAGCGGCTGGATGTCCAAACTCATTATTAACAGCATCGGTGCCCTGATCAGCTTGATCGTTACGATTATGTTCTTCTTAACCAAATTCGCGCAGGTATGGCCCGTATTGATTTTCTTGCCGATTATCATCTATATCTTTTACCGGATCAAGAAGCACTATCTGGCGGTCGGGGATCAGCTGCGGCTTACGACCTGTGAGCCCTCCATACCAATCGAAGGGAACGTGATCATTGTTCCTGTTGCGGGGATTACTCATGTGGTTGAGAATTCACTGAACTATGCCAAGTCGCTTAACGCGCATCAGGTCATTGCGGTGTATGTGTCTTTTGAAAAGCAGGATGAGAACGAATTTGAGGCCAAATGGATGAAGTGGCAGCCTGATGTCAGACTGGTCACCTTGCACTCGCCTTACCGCAGCATCATCCAGCCGCTTCTCAAATTCGTAGATACCGTCCAGCGCAAGGCAAGTGAATCGAATTATCAGGTCACCGTGGTGATTCCCCAGTTCATTCCCAAGAAGGGCTGGCATAACATCCTCCATAATCAGTCGGGTCTTGTGATTCGTACCAAGCTGCTGTACCGGAGAAAAGTTATTGTTACAACGGTTCCTTATCATTTAACAAAGTAAACTCAAAAAAGGGGAAGCCGCATCAGCCATTATGGCTAGCGGGACTTCCCCCTTTTATTTCACGGCCGCTCCACAAGCGGAATGATTCAAAGTACTGTAACTTGTGTCTGTATGTACGCCTTAATAAGCCCATCCCGATTTGCCGTTCTAAACTTAAATTGCTCTCCTGTAACAGTTACAATCTTTAGTCCACTAGGGATTAAAGATAAAAAGTTGAACTTCTCAATATATTTAATCTGATCGTGAGAGATCTCCATGTCTTCCGCAAATATACTCACTTTCTTTGATTCGAAAATCGTCCTCTGGCTTGTCACGATCAGGTCTCCAATTAATTGTTCTTGCGCACTCTTATAGTAATTAGCCTGTGCGTGGATCAAGACTACTTCCTGATCTCTAACTTCCATCCCCTCGTTCCTCCTTCCGTAACTCCCACCTTATTACTAATATAATAGTGATGTCGCATAATAGCATCTGCATCTGTAAATTGATCAATAATAGCAAATAAAAAAGAGGCACTTCATGTGCCCCTACGTTCTAACTCTAGCCGATGACCCCAGCCCCCTTGGGCTCTCCCCCAGGGTGGAGCATTCGTCTTTGATCCCACTCTTCCATCACATGCGCCGGATACTCATAGACCTCAGGGTTCTGCTCGCATACCCGAATCCAAGCCTTAACACATTCCGCATCGAAATGAGTCCCCTGATTCTCGGTAATCAGCTTCATCGCTTCTTCGTGGGTCCAGGCCTTCCGGTAAGCTCGGGTTGAAGTTAGCGCATCATACACATCCGCGACAGCCACGATTCTGGCCAGCAAGGGAATCTGCTCCCCCTTTAACTGGTCCGGATATCCAGTGCCATCCCACTTCTCATGATGAGATCGGATAATATCCAGCTCATCCTTCATGAATCCAAGCGTTCGGCACATCTCATAACCTTTGACGGGATGAAGCTCAATAATATCTCTTTCCTCAGGCGTCAAGCGCCCCGGCTTGTTCAGGACCTCATTTGGAACATGAATCTTGCCGACATCATGAATAATAGTCCCTTGAGAGATCGCCCGGAGCTCCTCGGGTGACAGCTTCATCTCCTCGCCAAGCTTCATCGCATACATCGTAACTCTGAAGTTATGTCCAGCCGTATACAGGTCCTTCTCCTCGGTTGCTTGAATCAAGTTCCTCACACTGGGAGACAGGCAGCTGGTAATCCGCTCCATCGGATTTGTGGAATAGAGTCCCTTAAAGGTCATATTCCATGACGGAGTGGATGCATACTGTCTAATTAGACCCGTAATCATCACAATCATCGAAGCCAGCAGCAGGAAGTGGTACATCCACCAGCTAACGCGCCATAATTCTCCTGCAGCCATAATATACTGAGCCGCCATTAGCCAGCAGCAGCTGTAGATGATCGCTTTCTGGAGCGGGAACCGGGAATAACGGTAAGATTGAAAATAGCGATATATTGTAATCAGGTTCATAACCGCCACAAGGCAGGTAACCGGCCACTTCAAAGGGTTCCGATCCAGCGGGATTAAATTCATCAGGTGAGGATTCACGAAGCTAACGATACTGAGAAATACAATAATAATCAACCATATCGGAATCAACCTCCCCCGAAGTCCGGACAGCCTCACAATAAGCGCCGAGTCGGAAGACATCGAAGACAGCCACAACCAGAAAGTCGCAAGCAGCGTGCTCGCCTGAGCCGCAACTGCGGGCAGGTGTGAAGCATGCATCATAAGATTAGGTGTGGACAGCCCATGAACCGTAAACGTTTCACCTAATGAGATAAATGCCAGTGCCAGGAAGCTTACCTTTATATTTCTTACGCGATGCCCCGCGATGCCTACGGCGATGGCTACCATCATGGACAGCATAGCGACCGAGCTGACAACATAGAAATGCCCCTTGAGTGCAACAAATGAGACATCCCATGAAGGGTGTGCCTTGAGAAGTTCAAATAGTACAAACGGCACAATCACAGCCATTATCGGGCCGACAACATCACGCTTTTTCATCTAAAATATCCCCTTCAATACAGGCAAATAGGTAATTAGCCTCAAGTTACTTCAGTTTACCACAAAATAAGGCGGTAGAATATTCATGCAATGCACAAAATTCTCTTAAATTTTTGTAAAAAATGCCTCTCGAAGTCCCCATGCGACATAAAAAAAACAAACCCGATCTCTCCCTCTACCGGGATAGGATCAGGTTTGTCTGTTCGTGGACTGTGAGGATGATAACGGATCAAGCATAGTATTCTTGAAGCAGTGCGAGAGTCTCTTCGGCGCCGTCCCCTTCTTCGAAGTTAAGCATTCCTTTGTCTGCCCAACATTCCTGACAAGCAGCTTCGGTCGTACACAAATGCGCGTCCTCACAGGTATAACAGAACTGCAAAAGGTTTCTGGTTACGTCTTCCTGGTTGACTGTTCTCATCTTAATCACTCCTTATCTTCTTTACGAGTTAAATATATCACACCTCCCATCTCTATATTGTGATTTATTTCACAATATGATTGAAATCACATTTTTTCTTACCATCTGATTCCTGAGATCAGATCAATCAACCTTTTTTTCTGTTCCTTATCCGCCTTCCACCCGGCAATTTCCTGCTTAATTTGAGATAGATTCGTGTACCCCTTCGCCAATCCATTCAAGCGGGCTGCAAGGGTCGAGTTCACCAGCTCCTGATGGGACGGGTAGATGGAGCTGAGCTTCTCCACCGCATTCGGATATCGGTGAAGGTAGTATTTCTGGTGCCGTTCCTCAGCTGGGTAGAATAAGGCACAGGGTGAAAACTCCGTTTCAGGCTTCGCTTTTCCCTCTCCTTCACATTGCCGAATTACCCGCTCGGCCTTATCCTTCTGCAGCTCATTGTGATACAGCACCATAGATCTGTATTGCCGCCCTTTATAATCGTTAATATTGACCGGATTATGATTGTTCCAAAAGATGCGCAGGATGTCTTCAAAGCTGAGGATCTCCGGGTCAAAATCCAATTGAACCATCTCGGAATGATCGCCCATCTCCCGGTAAGAAGGCTGGTCTGTTGTTCCCCCGGCATACCCGGTTTGGGTTCTAATAACGCCTGGCAAGCTGCCGAATAACGCATCCGGGCTCCAGAAACAGCCCATGCCAAGTGTCGCCGTCTCCAAAGGCATTGTTGGATTAAAAGACATGTCGACCCCTCCTACATAGATTTTGCTTCTTTAGTCCATTTCATATTGTTATTGGAGTTACACATCCAAGGGTCCCTCTTGGCTAGGACCAGAATTGTCCCCGTTACTTCCTATATCTTATCATAAAGCAAAAAGACACCCTGAAAGGTGTCTTCGCTCAAACCTAAAGTTAGCAGCCGCCTTCTGTCCGCCATGACTTTAAAGCTGAAACACAAGAATGCCCGCCACAAGTGCCGCGGTGCCAACCACAGCCATACTTAGCTCAAAGAGCGCAATGGAATTCTTGGCCAGCCGGATCGCGAACAGATTGACCGCACTGTGCAAAGGAATCAAAGCAATCACCAGCCAGTGATACCTTGCAACAAGCAGGGTGAAGCCGATATGAAGGGCACTGGCAAATACTCTTTCGACTATGCCCCATAACGGGCTTGCCGTAACCGTTCCTTGTGCTTCCAGCATCGCCTTAGCTTGCATAGCCTTGTCATCCGTACGATGGGCCAATGACGCAATCGCTATAACCTGAATCATGGTATACAGCACTTCAACAGCGGCCCAGCCCTGTCCCAGAGAGAGCGCCCAGGAGAAGCCACTGCTAGTTAGAAGAAGCAAGCCAAGGCGAACGCCTTCCTCCAGAGGACCCGATGAGCCAACGATAATATTTTGTGCCCGTTCCTTCGGCAGCTTAAGCCCTAACACGCTAATTGGCCCGCGTAGAAATAAAGCAATTACCCAGCCTAATGCCCCCAGGCCAAAAGCCTTCCAGATCATCTCCGTGCCAAAGCTGCTGAATCCAAGCCAGAACAATACCGGAATCAGCACATACACCGGCAGCAAGGGTATTCCTTTCTTCATTAACTTCTCCATAGGTTCTTTCGCCGGATTAATTTGGGTTGTCATGATTCTCATCCCTCCAATTTATTACTGTCTGCATTGTTCTTTTCAGGGATAACGATGGTTGACATCATGCGTCTGCGCCGCCCATGGCCCGGCTTGTTCCCCATATACCGGGCCATTTGCTCGCGTACGTCAACCAGCATCTGCTTGTACTCCTCATCGGTCAGATAGAACTGAGTCTGACGAAACGTTATCCCATCCTTGACGAGATCATAATGATCCTGCTGCAAATATTCGTCAAAGTCTCCGACCAGACCCATCACGAATTTCATGAACAGCTGCCTATGTTCGTCAGCGGACATCTTCGTTACATCCTGAGGGGTCGCATCCGCACCGTCCGCCGCCAGAGCATATACCTTCTCGGTGGTTCCCCGAACCTGCTTCTCCTCTACCACGTGAATCAGCTTGGCCTGACTCAGCTTATTAAGATGCCGATACATAGTCGCCTGCGGCACGTCCTTCAGCATTTCGGACAGCTGCTGGGTCGTCATAGGCTTGCCGGCTATGAGAGCCTGGATGATCCGCATCCGGATCGGATGCATGATCAGGTCCATTTTTGAGTTCGCCATATCAGAACCTCCTTTATTTTATTATCATTATCGATAATGATAATATTAATGGTTGATTTTGTCAATACGAAAAGGAGCTTCCATTCTATTGCGGTTGTGCAGCCGTAATAATTGTTCTTCAGGGTCGCCGCTCCAAAGCCAGCCCCTAACTTTCCCCTTCCTTCGATCGGTACACATTGGGGGACACCCCGAAATTTGCACGAAATACGCGGTGGAAATACGAATAGCTGGAGAAACCACAGGTCTCCGCAATGTGCTCCAGTGTCATTGAGCTGTATTTCATCCGTTCCAGAGCCGCATTGAGCCTAATCTGGGTCGCATATCCAATCATGGTCATTCCGTAGGAGTCCTTGAACAGTCGGACGGATCTGGACAGACTCAGTCCGGCATATTTAGCCGCCTCTTCCAGCTTGAAGGTCACTGTCGCGTGCTCTTCGATGAACCTTTTCAGCCTTAAGGCAGCGAATACCGTCCGGTTGGAATGCGTATTCTCTGCAATCGCCCGGTCAATATACAGACATAGTCCCTTCAGCAGATAACCCATGATTTCGGCATTCTCCTCCAGCGGCCCCCGGCGTTTCTCAATCAGCAGATTCTGCCACAGCCGAAGCAGCTTCTCATCGACTCCGATATGGTGCATCACCGGTCTTGCGGTCCGATTCCACCACTCATCTATCCATGTCCCCTCACAAAAAATATAATAATCCCCGCTGGACACACGGCCGCTATGATCCGAGTCGTTCACCTCAAGGGCATAATCCTCACCGGGCTTGAGCAGAATCAGATCACCTGCTTGCACATTATACTCCTGTCCGCGTAAATATACCTTGCAGGAGCCTTCCGTCTGCAGTCTGAACAAATAGTTGGTTAATCCACTCCGGTAGTTCTGGACAAAAGGCTTTGAATGATAAGAATAATCGCAGATGAGCAGGCTTGTCTCCATATGGCCCCGGTCCCCCTATAAAATGAACTGCTAAATAAAATGTAATCAAATAGTTCAGGTTGTGCGAAGATTGTGTATGTTCATTTTAGCTTAATTTCATTTATTCTGGAATCAGATAGGGCACTTATTATATTTCCATAGAATGAGGTGTGTTAAATGAGAAAATTAGGTATTGGCTTGCAGCTGTATACGCTTCGCGATGAGACCGCTGAGGATTTCCGAGGCACTCTCCGCAAGGTAGCTGAGCTTGGTTATGAAGGGGTGGAATTTGCGGGTTACGGCGACATTCCTGCCAATGAAATGAAAGCGCTTTTAGATGAACTTGGACTCAAGGCAATTAGCAGCCATGTCCCGCTTCAAGCGATGCGCACAGACCTTCAGAAGGAAATTGACTATCTCAAAACCATCGGCGCCGAATATATGATTTGTCCTTACCTGGCACCTGAAGACCGTCCGCAAGGAGAGGGCTGGAAGGAACTGTTCTCCTTCCTTCAGGAGGCAGGGACTGAGGCCCGCAAGCAGGGACTGATCTTCGGCTATCATAATCATGATTTCGAATTCCAGGATCAAGTTGGCGGTCTGACTGCATTTGATGCGATGTTCGAAGGGACTACCCCGGAAGCTGTTCAAGTGGAGCTCGATGTATGCTGGGTTCAATTTGCAGGACATGATCCAATTGCCTATATCCGTAAATACGCAGGCCGCCTGCCGCTGCTTCATTTGAAGGACTTCAGCAAGGATGAACAGGGCCAAATGGTTACTCTGGAGCTTAGCAAAGGCTCAGTAGATCTTCCAGCCGTCATTGACACAGCCACGGATGCGGGAGTGAAATGGTTGATCGTCGAGCAGGACTTCTGCCAGATTTCACCGCTTCAGAGCATAGAGAACAGCTTAAATTGGCTGAAGCATAATTATCTTAATCAATTCTAATCAAGGGCAAAGGAGACTTCTGAATATGAGCAAAATTAAAGTAGCCGTTATCGGCTGCGGAGCCATCGCCCAGCGGCGTCATGTACCCGAATATGCGAACAATGAGCAGGTAGAGCTTATCGCCTTCGCGGATCCCAAGATTGAGCGGGCGCAGGAAATGGCTGCAAAGCATGGTGGCACAGCCTACGCAAGCTATGAAGAAATTCTCGCTAACGAGAAGATCGATGCTGTCAGTATTTGTACACCCAATTACCTGCATGCCCCAATGACGATTGCTTTTGCGAACGCCGGGGTGCATGTACTGGTAGAGAAGCCTATGGCTGTATCGGAAGAAGAAGGACAGCAGATGATTGAAGCCGCACGGAGGAACGGGGTCTACCTGATGGTTGGACACAATCAGCGTCTTATGCCCCCGCACGTGAAAGCCAAGGAAATTCTGGATTCAGGCAGACTGGGTAGAGTGCTGACTTTCCGCACGGCGTTCGGCCACCCAGGCCCGGACGCGTGGAGCGTAGACGGCCGGGACAGCTGGTTCTTTGAGAAGGATCAAGCGATCCTTGGGGCTATGGGTGACCTCGGCGTCCATAAGTCCGACTTTATCCGCTACCTGCTCGGTGACGAGGTAGCGGAAGTAGCTTCGTTCATCAGTACCCTGGATAATGAAGGTACCGAGGTGGATGACAATGCGGCCTGCCTTCTTCGCATGAAGAGCGGCGCGATCGGTACGCTGGTAGCCAGCTGGACACAATATCGGGGCGGGGATAACAGTACCGTGCTCTGGTGTGAGAACGGGGTTATGAAGATCGGCACCGTGGATGGGGACGAGGTGATCGTGGAGCTGACCAATGGCACGGTGGAGACTTACAAAGTTGGCGCCATGGCGACCAACGAGAAGCAGGTCCCTAGCGGAGTCATCGACGCTTTCGTCGAATCGATCCAAAGCCAGACTCCTCCCAGCATTTCAGGAGAAGAGGGCCTTCGTTCACTCAAGGTTATTCTGGCAGCATTCGAGTCTCAAGCAACAGGGAAAATTGTTAAATTGTAACCAAATGAGCAGGCGATCCCGGGGTTAATTCGGGAATCGCCTGCTCATTTGCCCTATTTAAGGGATTGGATCGGCGTATATTCATTAATAGAAAGAAGCCCAAGACATTCAGGTCTGGAGCTTCTTCTTCGAACTGTATATTTTACTTAAAAATACTCATTGTTAAAGATAATAATGCTTCTGCTCACATCTTTAACTTGGTTGTGTTGATGATGTACATATTTTTGAGCGGCATGCTTCCATTCGAATATTTGCGAGCGCCTGACTCAAAGTTCGTGTACAACTGGCTTCCGTAAAGGGCGATCCCTTCGGACATCGGCGGCATGGTCAGAGAACTGACCTGCTTGCCCCATGCTCCCCGCGTGTAGATGAGCAGCTTACTTGAGTTATTGCGTCCGCAGGATTGGCTGTAAAGTGCACGGCTCTTCGTGATTGCCATGCCCTGTACACGGTCAGGCGTGACCCACGAATAGGCGGCCTTCGGTTTCGAAGGCAGATCGTCCTTGCTGTTCAGCTTATAAGCATAAGCATGGCCTTTGGGGCCGGGATCACACATTTTTTTGCCGACATCCTCGCCGTCCATGTATTCACCCACCCATAGAACACCTTCCGCATAGGTCGCATAGGAGGCTTTGTGTCCCAGCGGATATCCCTTCATGACCACATTGCTGTAATCCTTCTTGCTGGACAAGGTACTTAGCGGAATTTTATATACCGTCTTGCCGGATGCGATCCACAGATTGCTCTTGCTCACTGCAAGCCCGCCGGCATGTCCGGTATGCTTCTTGGTGCTGGACTCGTAGAGGTACAAAGTCTTGATCCGCTTCTTGGTTGTAGTACTGGTAATCGCAATCGCAGTAGCTGTACTTCCACTGCCACCCCAGTAATGAGACGTAATCACCCAGTTCTTGCTCGGTACCACGGCAAGCCCTTGCGGCACCCATTCCTTATCCCCTGATAATCCGGGAATCGCCGGGCCCTTCACTGACACCTTATCGAAGGTGCTGTATTTGCTCGCAGCTTCCGCCTGAGTGTTCGGCCAAGCGCTGAATGCCCCCAGGATCAAGGCGATGCACAGCAGAGCGGCCAGTTGTTGTCTTACCCATTTCTTAGTTGTCAACAATCCTCTCCCCTTTCCTATTATATTTAATACGAAAGAGGAAAATTTAAACAGACCAAAAGGAACTAAATAGGGACGGAAACCTTGTTACGGCGCTTCCGTCCCCAAGTTTATTCAATAAATCAATTTAAGAGAAGCCAGCCCCGTCAGTTATCTCTATGAAATCCAAAGTTACGTTTACCAATGCTACGCCCGAATAAGAAGAGATAGCAGGGCGACTAGACAGGGGCAAAGCAGTTTTGTGGAAGAATAGTATGTATTAATGGCAATAAAATCGTCCGTTTATTATATTTTTTGTAAAATTATTGAATAAAATCTTGAAAATAGTATCGCTTGTTGTTAGAATTGTGCTGTAAAAAATATACAATAGGAAAGAGGGAATGACTGGTGAAAGCAAAAGCATTACTATTTACAGCATTGTTCTTAGCAATAGCAACGCAAGTATCGGCCGCGGCCCCGTCAACAGAAGTAAACAATGGAGTTTCCCCTAGTCCATCATTAATTACATCATTAAATGGAAGCTCAAATGAGGGTAACAACGATAATGGTATTATTACCCCTCAAGCTATTGGTGGGAATTTCGGGGAAACAGAAACCGATCCTGATGGTACTGCTACTTCTAACTTTGTAGTGCCTGGTGGATATGGATATGTTAAAATATATTTTAAAAACAATTCTAGTTCTCCTGTATCAGTAGTTGTAACACATTATGACACTAAAAAAGTATATGTAAATAAAAAAATTTCCGGAGGAGGATCGTACACTTGGTATAGTACTGATGATAATCCTCAAGGTGTGCGAGCTGGGCAATATGAAGTGACCTTTAGAGGTGGCGGTGACGGAACCAAACCAGTAAATGCATCGTATAAAGGTTTTGCAACAGATAATACAGCTGATTTCGGACGGTAATTATACTAACATAAAATGCTTGAAGAGCCGTAGCTTCGTTGTACGGCTCTATTTTTATGTACATAAGTGAAACCAACTCAACATAAGAAGAGATCGTTTTCACTATGTGGATCCGATCATCTGGAACGAGCAAAGCTGTAACATGGTCGGCGGGCATCAGATATACAAGATATTGGTAAATGAGTTTCAACAACAAGGTTTGGCTGCTGTATTCGTTGTCGACTTAGATGATTAACTTGTTATTAAAACGCTCCTTATTTCCCGTTTGATCCTGCAAAATAATTATAAGGAGGACGCGCGAACGTCCTCCCCTACATCCAGGTATCCCCCGGCTGAGATAGTGGCCCGCATGCATGGCATTACCAGTTTTGCTATCCCAACACCATTACCATTCTACATTGAAACCGAGGGGAAAAACCATGGCAACATCCCATAATTAAGGAAGTTTCACTTCAGCAGGAGCTTAAAGTTATTATGGCGGGAATAGACAAGTGTGTCAGAATTATAATGACAGCGGGATTTCTTTTACCCCTCTTACGATCATACCCGGTCTCCACTCCAGTTCACCAGGCTCGGCATTCAGCTTAATATTAGGATAGCGCTTCAATAGGCTGTTAATCGCAATTTCTCCCTCAAGCCGGGCCAGCGGGGCTCCAAGACAGAGGTGGATCCCTTTCCCAAACGCCAGATGAGGACTCTTCTCCCTGGTGATATCAAATACTTCCGGGGATTCAAACTGACTTGGGTCATGATTGGCTGAATTCAGCGCAAGGATAACGAGGTCACCTTTCTTGAATTCCTTCCCGTTGAAATTAAAGTCCTCCCTTGCCCATCGCCCTGTGCTAAATTCAACCGGACCATTGAATCTAAGGGATTCTTCAATTGCGGTATGAATAAGCTCGGGCTGACGTATAAGAAGCTCAAGCTGATCCGGGTACTGAAGCAAGGAGAGGATGCTGTTGCCGATCAGATTCACCGTCGTCTCGTGTCCAGCAATAATGAGCAGTGCGACAACGCCGTACAGCTCTTGCTCAGTCAGCTTGTCGCCTTCCTCTTCGGCTGCAATAAGCTGACTGACCATATCCTGCCCCGGTTCTGCCCTCAGCCGATCGAACATCTGCCTCAAATACTGAACAAACTCCTCTGTGTGCAGTTTCATCTTGCCGGCATTCTCTTCCGTGTAGCCTTCGATCAAGGTATTGGACCAGAGGCGGAATTTGTCGCGGTCCTCGGCTGGAATCCCCAGCATTTCACATATCACAATAATCGGGAGAGGGAAGGCAAATTCATCAATGAGATGGATCTCATCTCTACCCCTAAACCCATCCAGAAGCTCATCCGTAATCTCCTGTATCCGCCCTCTCATACCCTCGATCAAGACGGGGGTGAAGGATTGCTGCACAAGCCCCCGCAGCCTCTTATGATCCGGAGGATCAGAGAACAGCATACTTCGGGAGAAGACACTTTGCTCTCCATTCTGCCCACCGTGCTTGACCACATCCTTGCTGAGTCTCGGGTCCTTGAAGGCCTCTACGGCATCCTCGTATCTCGTGATCATCCAGCCTTCACTGCCTTGTGGAAAAACACATTTGTAAATAGGGTCCATCTCCCTCAGCTGGGCATAGACCGGATAAGGATTCTTCGTAAATTCTTTCGCAAATAGAGAACTGGTTACGGATTCTTTTGAACTCAACGCTCATTCCCCTCCCGCACACGATTTATTTACTAAAGCCCAAGTCTGTTAAGACTTGGTATAAATAGTATAGTCAGGATAATAGGGGAATTGCAAAAAACCTGAGCTGTCGCTCAGCACAAGCGATAATCGGGCTACTGAGCCTGTGCAAGCTCCTTTAGCTTCTCATCCAACAGCTGAAAAGCTTCCCGCAGCCTGTCCCTCGGCATCCCCGCGTACCGTTCACCGAGACTGATCTCAAAGTAACAGCTCTTCTCACCTAGAGTCCGGAGATTCGCCGTCAGTCCGATCCCGGTCTCCTCATAAAGGCTAATCAGCAGAGGCTCAAGCTGTTCCTTCTCCAGCTCAACATGAACATGGAACATATTCGAGACAGGCATTAAGGGACGGGTTTTGACGCCGCGGCACTGGTTATACAGGGCTGCAAGTTCCTTGGCCTCCTCATAATACTGCTGCATGCGGTCAATGCGCTGGTCGAAGTAATATTCGGAGCTGAGGATATACGGATACAGGCTGATCAGATCGCCGCCGTGGCGTCTTTTCCATACCTTGGATCGCTCTGTGAATGCTTGATCTCCCGCTAAGATAGCTCCGGCGATGCCGCCAATGCCTTTGTAGAAAGACACATACACACTGTCGAACAGCGAGCAGATCTCGGCCGCGGACCGCTGATAGTAAGGCACGATTTCGAACAGCCTTGCTCCGTCCAGATGCAGCTTGATCCCTTTCTCCTTGCAGTAAGCAGCGATCGCTTCTAACTCCTCATACTCCGGCAGCTCCCCGCCAATCTCACGCTGAGGCAGCTCAAGCAGGAGGCAGGCAATGTCCTCCTGCATATTCCGGAGATCTTCGAGCTTAATCAGTCTGTCCTTATCTGCCAGCAGCACCGGTTCAATATGGTGAAGCTCCCTCATACCATCCTGCTCGTGAATCTCGAGGTGACAAAGCGGATGATAGGCCACACGCCGCAGCCCCTTCTGATCGCACCAGATCCGCAGGGCAATCTGCTGGGCCATGGTTCCGCTTGGAAAGAATACGGCGGTATCTTTGCCAAGATAAGACGCTATTTTGTTCTGAAAATCTTCTATAATTGCACCTGTACCATACACATCGCTGTCCAGGTCTCCATCCATATGGGCGAGTGCCTCTTTCAGCACGTCAACGTTACGCAGCCCATGCCCGGGCACCGGATAGGGCGTTCTCGCAAAGGCTTCTGCTAAGGTTATGCTGCTCATGATTAATAGCCCCTCTCGAATATATCCATTACTCTCGTGCCTTTTCTTCATTATCCATCGTAAATCACCTTATGCCGATAAGCAAAACGGTGGTCAAATTGGCACGGCCTCCTACGATAGTTTTGCAGGGCCTTACAATTTTCAAAAAACTGCCACGCGCCCCCTCCCCTAACGAGATGAAAAAAGTTTAGCGGTGTGCTACAATACTGAAATTGCAACATCTTAGGGAGGGTAATCCAACACCATGCTTATCATTGGTATCGCCGGCGGCACCGGCTCTGGCAAATCAACCGTTGCCCGCTCTGTCATTGACCGTCTTGGCTCAGATAAAGTCACGTTTATATCTCAGGATAACTACTATAAGGACCATTCTCACCTCAGTATGAGCGAACGGGAAGCGATCAATTATGATCACCCTTTCGCCTTCGATAATGAGCTGCTTATCCAGCATCTCCTTCTTCTGAAGGAAGGCCAGGCCGCTCAGGCTCCGGTATATGACTTCACCATTCATGCCCGCTCCACTGTGGAATCTGTGGAACTCAAGCCGAATCATATCATCATTCTTGAGGGCCTTCATGTGCTGTCTGATGAGAAGCTCCGCGAGCAGCTTGATATTAAAGTCTTCGTCGATACCGATCCCGATGTGCGCATTCTGCGCCGGGTCCTGCGGGATATCGAGGAGCGCGGCAGAACGATTCAATCGATCCACCAGCAGTATCTGGCTACGGTCAAGCCCATGCATGAGGCTTTTATCGAGCCTTCCAAGAAATACGCCGATCTGATCATCCCTGAAGGCGGGGAGAACGAAGTCGGCATTCAGCTGCTGTCTGTATTGACCGAGAAATATCTTACGGGAGACCGGACCTGGGGCGAGGCTTAAGGAATAACTCAAGCTCAGCCAGCTAGCGGCTTCCATAAGCCAGACCGTTCTGGCATCTGATGCAGAACAATCAAAGGGACGTCATGATGACGTCCCTTTTCTCATGTATGCCTGTTGTAATCAATACTCATGACATGGTTAGCCATGCTTAGGTATGCTACAATACCATTGAAATGTAAGTGCTTACTTTCTGCTCTAATATCTAAAAAGATCTAGACTGCCAGGAACCATACTAACAATTGGAATGAACTTAAGAATTACTTGTTCAGTCCATATCAAAGGAGATCTTAATGATGGTAAATGTATCGGGTAAATGGGCTCTAATTACAGGTGCAAGCAGGGGTGTAGGTTATCAGACCGCCCTATTCATGGCCAAGCAGGGCTGTAATCTTATTACGACCAGCGGAATCAAGAATGAGCCTGAGCAGGCCGGTTATGCAGCAAGCAAGGCGGCGCTGGATAAATTCACGAAGGATCTGGCTTCGCGTCTTGACGAAACCGATATCGTTATCAGCCTGACTGATCCAGGCTGGTGCAGAACCGATCTCGGAGGGCCGCAGGCCCCGAACTCCGTGGATACCGTTATCCCCGGTATCGCTGTAGGCGCCTTTGTCGATGACAAGAAGAGCGGGCGATTCCTGCACGCGCAGAATTTTACCGGCATGACTCTTGAGGAAGCTGTGGCCAAGGCCGAGATGATGGAAGCTACTCCTTATGTAATCTAATATACAGTAAGACGAGACAAGCCCGGTACTTGGTCACCTGCCAAATACCGGGCTTGTCTATATTCTTTGTTCTGCCAGCTCTAGAGGGCCCCGGCCCGGCCGAGAATTACTTCGCAGTTACACCGCCATCAACAGGAAGTTCAATGCCTGTAATATAAGCCGATTCATCGGAGGCCAGGAACAGTACCGCCTGAGCTACTTCCGAGGCTTGGCCCACGCGAGGCAGCGCAGTCTGTGACAGAAACCATTTCAGCATCTGTTCGTTATGAACGAAGTCAGAGCTCATAGGCGTCTCGATAAAGCCCGGATGAACGGAGTTAACCCGGATATTGTGCTTACCAAAGTCAACAGCCGCCGCTTTGCTAAGCATCCGGACGCCGCCCTTAGAAGCTGTATAAGCCCCGGCTCCACTGCTGCCCGTAAGGCCTGCAATCGAGGAAATGTTGATAATCGATCCCCCGTTGTTCTCAATCATGTGAGGGACCACATATTTCATGCCGAGGAAGGTGCTCGTAAGGTTAATGCTAATAACTTTGTTCCACTGCTCCATGGTCGTATCGAGCAGACCCACAGCAAGGGACACCCCCGCATTATTTACAAGAACATCCACCTTCCCAAAAGACTTGATTGCATCTTCTACTACATGTCTCCAGTCCTCTTCAAGTGTAACATTGTGGGCATAAGCGGCAGCCTTCCCGCCGTTCTCCCTAATTTCCTTCACAACAGCCTGCACCGCGGCTTCATTGATATCTGTAGCAACAACTGTGGCTCCCTCCGTAGCAAGGAGCAGGGCCTCCTCGCGGCCCATTCCGCTTCCAGCTCCAGTTACAATCGTTACTTTATTCGTAAGACGACCCATATTCATATCCCCTTTGATGGAAATTTATTATAATGATAGTATTACTATCAATATGATACACATCATATCACTAATCGATTTGAAACTCAATTTGCTCTTGTATGTGAATTAATGGATCGATATAATAAGGGGTCTATAAGAATGAACGGAGGCGCCAACGAAATGGATCCCAAAGCCAGATATGCGAAGGAACGCACGATCAGCAGGCAGAACCGCACTGCCGTTATTTTGGAGACTGCCGAGCGGGTTTTTACCCTCAAAGGAATCGACAAGACTACCATGCAGGACATCGCTATGGAAGCGAATATCGGGATTGCCACCCTGTTCCGGTATTTCCCCAAAAAAGAGAAGCTTATTGTCGCCGTGGCCACCAAGCTGCTTGAACCGACTCTTCAACGTTTCACAGAGATTGCCGACCTGCCCTTGTCTTGCCTGGACAAGCTAAGCCATTTATTCGATTACTTTATCGAAGATCACCATAATCCCAGCACGAAATTGATGAGTGATTTTGAAAACTATGCCGCCCACACCAGCGATCCGCTTGAAGGTATGGATGAATTCAAGGCGCTTCACCAAAGAATTGCGGATCAATTCTCTACGATAATTCAAGCTGGAATGGAAGACGGCTCTATCCGTTCCGATCTTTCAATCGAGGAGACCCTTCTTACCGTTATTAACGCCTTCGGCTTGTTCTCTAAGAAGCTCTCACTCAAAGCCAGCTTCCTCCTTCTGGATTCCGACCTGGAATCATCCCGTCAGCTTGCAATTCTGAAGAACATGATGATCGATTATCTGAAAGCGTGAAAGGTTCAATCGCCTGGATAATACGAAAATCCCTTCACAACAAGCCCAAAGTCTCCCCCTTCTAAAAAAGAAAAGAGGTGCCCCAAGAGCCATGACATGGCTCTTGGAACACCTTTCTGAACACAAGCTTAAGTCTATATTTTTAACTTCTTCATTTTGATCAAATATATGTTTTTGAGCGGATACGGGCTTCCTATATACTTGGATGACCCTGATTCAAATAGAGTATAGAGCTCGCTGCCCGAGAACGCGATTCCCTCGGCCATGGGAGGCAATGTTACGGAGCGGAGTTTCTTAGTGGGAACTTTCCCCGAGTAGAACAGCAGCTTGCTGGATACATCCCTGCCGCAGGATTGGCTGTAGACGGTGTAATCCTTCGATATGGCAAGGCCTTGAATTCGATCCGGGGTGGTCCGGGAGTACGCAGCCTTGAGGTCAACTGGAAGGTCATCGGCGGAATTCAGCTTGTAACCGTATACTCTGCCGTTCGGTCCGGCGTCACACGTTGTTTTCCCGCTATCCTTGCCATCCATATACTCGCCTACCCACAATACCCCGTCCGAAAAGGCGGCATAAGAAGCTTTATGGTTCACTTGGTAGCCGGTCATAATTACACGGCTCATGTCCTGTTTCTCTGAAAGCGTACTGAGTGGAATCTTATATATAGTGTAACCTGAGGCAATCCACAAATAGTTCTGGCTTACGGCGAGGCCACCAACATTCCCCATATGGGGAATAATGAGATTGTCATAGAGGTACAGCGTCTTAATCCGCTTATTCGTCTTGGTATTCGTAATCACAATACCAGAGACCTGCCAGCTGTTCTCTTGACCGCGGTAGTGGGAGGTGATCACCCAGTCCTTCGACGGTACCAGAGCAAGGCCCTGCGGCACCCATGTACTCCCAGCTTCAAGCCCCGGGATCGGCGGTCCTTTTACCGCTGAGTTCTTGAACGTACTATATGGGTCTGCTGCAAGGGCCGGCTTCGTACCCACCCCCACAAATGCCCCGCACATAAGAGCCAGGCATAATACACCCAGCACCCCCTGCTCAATCCACTTCTTTAACTCCAACTCAATCTTTCCCCCTGTCTACTTATCTCATCTGTTACAAATGTTAACACAGTATTAAGAAGAGAATAACCGAAATTGGAAAGAATCAATCAGGAAATGTTCGGAAAACATAACAGACATAACAAAAAGACACCTTCTCAGGTGCCTCGCTTGGCTGTTAAACATGTATAACGTGTTCACTTCCATACCCGGTTCAATTTGAACGCTTCCTGCAGATATCCCCACACCGAGACAGGGCTCATGATGACCTGGTACAGAAGCACGTAGGCGAAGAAGCCGAGCGCATTTTTACGTATCCTCAAATTCAGCCTCTTGAACACACGCCGCTGGTACACATAGAGGATGAAGTTCACGCAGAAGGTAAGGGGAAGCACAAGCAGGGTCGCAATCCCGACAATCCAATAGTACCCGCAGAACGCCAGGATCAGACCCGGCAGCCATATCAGAGTATAGACCACATCCAGATAAGGCATGAATAGATTGCAAAAGGTCAAATACCGGGTATAAGGAGATGGCTGCTGCCAAGGCTTGACCACTTTTAGAGCCTCAATCATCCCCCTGGCCCAGCGGCTTCGCTGCCTGAAGAAGTGATGCAGACTCTCCGGTACATCCGTGAAGGCTACGGCGAGAGGTTCAAAGTACACCTTCCAGCCCCTGCCCAGAAAGCGCCAGGTCAGTACAATATCTTCTCCAATCGCATCCGGCCAGCCCTCCACTTCAATAACGCTTTGGGTTCTATATAGCGAGAAGGCTCCTTGTGCAACAAGAGTCCCTTGAAACAATCCCTGCAGGCGTTTAATGCTGGCGATCCCGAGGAAGTAGTCCCATTCCTGAATTCTTGCCAGAAACTTACCCCTGCTGTTACGGACAAGAACAGCCCCTGCAACCGCGCAGACATCGCTTGGAGACGATACGTACCTGGCAACCAGATACCTGATGGCTGATTTATGCAGCAGAGTATCCGCATCGAGCGTAATCATCAGTTCAGTATGAACGTGAGCTAATGCCGAATTAAGAGCATGATTCTTCCCAGGCGTGCTTTCATGGATTACCCTCAGGCGAAGCCCCAAGCTCTCGCCCGTCTCCTCGGCAACCGCCGCGGTATGGTCGGAAGAGTTATTGTCAATGACAATGACAAGAAGCTCACCTTGATAATCCTGGGCCGCAATGTAGCGCAGGGTATCACCGACACCCGCCTCCTCGTTATAGCAAGCCACCAGAATAGTGATGGGCTCCGCGGGATTCATATCTTTCATTTTCGGCTGCTTGTCAAACAAGAGGCTTGATATCATAAAGGCATTCATATATCCGGGAATGTAGGAGATACCAATTACGATGAATAAGGCAACGGGCAGAGTGAATAACCATCCCAGATCCTGCACCCAAGGAATAGATAGCACAATGGAGATCACCATCCACACCAGGGCCAGAATATGACTGAAATAAAACTTCTTTTGTACGGAAATATACCTTCTTGGACGACGGTCTTTCCGTGCCTTTCTCTTCAAGCGCATCTGCCTATCATCCCCCCGATCTGATTTCCTAGTTTAATAGAAAGTGTTTATACCAAAAGAATCTAGATAAGACGCAGTTAAAAGATGACATGATCCCTACTTCGGTATACATCAAGAAATCTGGAGGCGGGCAGCGGCCGAAAGTCCAAACATTCACCGTTGTTACGACTGTACCCACAAATGTGAACATTTTAACCGCGTCTTATATTCTTATTCAATATCAAGCTATTATATTACAATATATTACACGTTTCGACATTTTTCATACTTTTTAAAAAAAAATAAGAATGAGCCCTTTGGAGTCTCATTCTTTGCAATGCCATCCTATTATCCCGTTTTTTATAGCAATTTCATCAATCCATAACTGAGCTACTCTTCAAGCACGGTGCCGAGCCTCAAATGCCTTGCCTGCTCCAAATAATAGCCCGCTACTCCGATATCGAATATCCCAAGCCCCATAGGGCTGAATAATATCGGCTCACTTGCGCTGTAACTGCTGAGGCCTTGACGAAGGATCACATCTGCCAGGGTCACCGTGTCCTGCTGCCGCAGACCGCAGTGCAGATGAAGCTGCTCTATATCGGTATTCTCCCGGCACACCTCCTGCCAATCGTCCACAACCAGAGCCTTAAGATGCTGAATACTCTCTGTCAGGTAGTCTCTGAGTGATACATGAAGCAGCAGCGCACCTTCCCTCGGCCGCTCATCAATATAGCGCTGCTCAGACACGGTACATGTGATGAACACATCGGACTGCCGGTAGACCTGGCGCCAATCTTGTTCAATCACCACTCTTGAACGCAAGGCCTCAGGTACCGTGTCCAGCTGGACCCGCTCCAGATCATACAGATAGACCTGCTTCAATCGGCTGCCAAGCAGGGCCGCGCTCATCTCCAGATGAAGCCGTCCCACGGGCCCCCATCCTACAATCCCGACGCTGACACTTGAGGGATCCCGCGCTTCCAGATAACTCTGAAGCATCACCCCACTGACGGCGGCGGTGCGGGTCCCGTTCAGCAGACTGCTTCTCAAGAACCCCTTCGGCTTGCCGGTACCTGTATCGTTCAGGATGATCGTATTATGGGCACGAGGCAGGCCAGCCTTGCGATTCTTAGGGAAGCTGGCGATCCATTTGATCCCGGCTAGCTGAAGATCTCCCCCGACATAAGCTGGCATGGCGATAATACGGTTACTCGGATCGCCGAACCGAAGGTACGGCTTCAGGGGATGAACGGTCTCCCCTTTATCCTGTATGGCAATCACCTGACGAATAATATCTGTTAACCGGAACCAATCCCATCCAATCTCCCGAATATGTTCATCATTCAGATACAGCATGAGCCGTATGCCTCCCGGGGTCAGCCGGAGGCATACCAAGCTCCTGCTGTACCCACTCCTCATTGAATACGGTATCCAAATAACGCTCTCCCCGGTCAGGGAGAATGCACACACAGATTGCGCCGGCAGGAATCGATGCCCTCAGCTTCCGGACAGCAGAGATTACGCCCCCTGATGAAGCCCCGGCCAATATGGCCTCCGAGCTCACCAGCTCCCGGCAGCCTTGAACACAGTCCTGATCCGACACGTACACGACTTCGTCCGCCAGATCACTACGGTACAGACCCGGTACAATGCCCGATCCAAGGCCCGGGAATTTCCGGGGAGCTTTGTCCCCGCCAAAAATGATACTGCCCAGCGTGTCCACCCCTATAATCTTGGTCGACCATCCCTGTTCACGGATGTAGTCGGCACATCCATGAAGTGTCCCACAGGAGCTCACTCCGCAGAAGAGATAATCGATAGGTCCAACCCGATCCGCAATCTCCTTCATTGTGGTCCTGTTGTGGGCCAGCGCGTTGTCCGGGTTCGCATATTGATTGGTCCAGTACGCATGGGGAATCTGTGTAAGCAGCTCCTGTACCCGCTGGAGTCTTGCCGGCAGATATTCCCCCGTAGCCGGGTCGGGCTGAGTAACAAGATCAATCTCACCGCCCAGCGCGCGAATAATCTTCTTATGCTGCTCCGTCGTTCTCGGGTCCACCACACAGATGAACCTAATCCCCAGGTAACCACACAGCTGGGCCAGACTAATGGCAAGATTACCCGAGCTCGATTCAACAACTACGCTCTCCTTGGTGATGTCCCCGCGGAGAATAGCCTCTCTCAGCATGAACAGAGCAGGGCGATCCTTGGCACTTCCGCCCGGATTCATCCACTCCAGCTTGCCAAAAACCGTGTAAGGCTCATTTTTGAACAGCCTATCCATATGAATCAGTGGTGTGCCGCCAATGATATCGGCAATCCCTCCACTTAGCTTCATGATGCAAAGCCCCCTTTTAGCTGTACCAGATTCGCTTGCTTTTCACCGCACTGTTGCCGCTGTCGCTTGGTCCCTTGCCGCGAAGGACCTCAATTTCGCCTAAAATACCCGATCTGATCATCTGTCCAAGCTCCGGAATACGGCCTTCAATTTCAAGTCGGATTTGCTCCATAAGCGCCGGGCTAAGCTCATCACTATCGATGTGAAGGCGGAGGGAATTTCCCGCGACCTCCACGACTAGCCCCGCTTTATCCGCATGCGCGAACACGACGTTCTCAATATCGTAGATGCTGATCTTCTCCCCATGCTTCAGATCCGGACCAATTCGCCGGACCAGGCTCTTAAAGCTCTGCCTAAGGCGCCCGTCCACCAGAATAGGACGCAGATCCCGGACCACATCATAGGTTACATACCGCACAGCGGGGAAGGCCTCCCGCACCGAAGAAGTCAGGACCAGTACCTGTTCGCCGTCTGGCAGTGGGTCAAGATCTTCACCCAGCTCTTCCGTACCGATTCCCTCCGCCCATAGCCCCTCTGTCACGATGTAACGATTATGGGCATAGGAGTAATAAGCGATGGTCCCGACTTCAATGGAGCCGTACGTATCGATGATGCGGCCTTCCGGAATTCGGAGCTGCTGCGCGGTTCTTCGAATCCAGCCCGGCGAGGCAATCTCCCCGACCAGGATAACCTGGCGAATTCCATAGGAGCCGGGGTCCCCTGATGCCCCCAGAATGCGGTCAAGAATGGACGGCATCGTGTACAGGACCTCAGGCTTCATAGCCGAGAGCTTCTCAAGATGCTGTTCTACAGGCAGCCGGAAGGAGATCGAATCGGCCTCCATGCCAAGTCCCCTGAAGACAGCGAGGGCCGTGGCTTCGGCATGACCTGTCCCCATATCCGACAGGGCGCTTCGAAATCCTGTTTCCCGCAAAATAGCCCGGAATACCTCCTCCTTGATGGATAGATAGGCCGCTTCATCAGCTTCGGAATAATAAATCCGCTTACGCCGTCCGGAGCTAGTGCCGGACGTCTGGTACATGTGCAGCTGCTTCTGCTCCGGGAATGGAAATTCCGGGCCATAATAGTACATCTCCAGATCTTCCGCCGTCACCAGAAGCGGCTGATTACATTCACTAAATGGACTGGATTCCGGATCAGAGTTCCCCGAACGCGCCTGAATCCAGGGGAACAACTTGTTCATCCTGTTCCATGTCTCCACCACCCAGGCGGGCATATTCATTCCTGCACACTCCTTACGACTCACTTTCGTTCACTTTGTAGCGTATGCAGGTCCTACGCGCTAGGTTCTGGTCTAACACATACGAGCTGCCGCCCCCATAAGATGAACAATGACCAGAAATCCAGTCCATCTAGTTATGATCAGGAAAGGATCTGACAATATTGAGCAAATCAAAAAGACGTGTAAAGAGTAAGCTGCTTAAGCACCATATTCTACTCTCCAGCCGCAGGCTTGCTCGTCATCTTCCGGCGGTCCGCCGTTATTCACAGAGGGCACTGCTGTACATGCTTCACCGCTATGGAATGGTCTATGTGAAGCCGGACAACGGTTCCATGGGCAGGGGTGTGATCCGGGTTGAAGCCCACAAAGGCTATTACACCTATCATCAAGGTATCCGGCCTGTAAAATGCCGTTCATTCAGAACACTCGCCGCTCGTCTTCGGACGATTACCCGGCATAGACGGTACCTGATTCAGAAGGGGATTCATGCGCTTCGCCATAAGGGAAGGCCTTATGACTTCCGCGTAATGATTCAGCGCAGACCTGACCGCATCTGGGAGCCCACCGGAATAGCCGCAAGGCTCGCCCATCCCCGCAAAGCCGTGACGAACGGCAGCCAAGGAGGCACGATCTATGACCCTTTAGATCTGCTGCGCCGCCCGGCGGGCAAGCGTAAGGCAAAGAGACTGCTCCGGCGGATGGATCGCATGGCCCTGCTAACTTCGGCGAAGATGGCCAAACGGTATCCTTTCATGAACGAGCTGGGACTGGATATTGCGGTGGATTCCAAGCTGAAACCGTGGATTCTCGAAGTCAACACCCGGCCTGACCCTTGCCCCTTCACCCTGCTGCCTGACCAGTCGTTGATCAAGCGGATTGTCGCTTACGGGGAAGCTTACGGAAGGAGTTATCCTCTCAAATGCGGGAAGGCTCGTTCTGCGAGGTAAGGTGGCTTTCGCCGGCATAATCTGCTGAAGAGAGCTGTAGTGAATTAACAACGGGAAATGGCGCCACAGATATGAGATCCGTGACGCCATTTATACTGTTTAGAGGTACCCCCAGGCTTCCAAATCCTTGCGACCCCATTGGGGACAGCCCCTTTGAGGGTTCCTGCAGAACCCCTTATGATGTTCAAAGCCTAGAGTGGGATTCGCTTTCTCTTAAGCCACCCGCTGTCTTTCTCCTGATCGTCAAGAGAAGGGAGATGACTAAACTCACCGCAAAAAACAACAGCGCGCCCAGGCTTTCCATAGTATGAAAGACTTCCTGAATCGGTCCCCCTTCATAAATATCCCTGGTGTGGTAGATAAGATTATCAAGCAGCCATCCGGCGCAGCTGACCACAGCGAGCATCAGCATCAGGATGAACCATCGCTTGTTAAGGGTTGTCTCCCCTCTCTTATACAGACGGTAAGCGGCGATCCCTCCCATGCAAGCCCCAATCAGCATCGGGTAATGCACCAGCGGAATACCCAGATGCTCCGGGAATCCGTAGATGCTGTGAAATACCGTATCAGCGATAAAGCCACTGACCATAAACAGGATGCCAAGCCAAATCCATTTCATTGCCAAGTGATCCCCCTTCGGTAAAATAAAGAAGTTCTCACTAAGTTGTCAGCTTGCTCTTCTTATGATCAGTATATGGAATCTCCCTTTCCTGCATCTGTCCCCACTCTTACATTAATCTTAATTAAAATATATAACATTATGGGTACGGTCGTAACTACGGGGAATGCTTGGACTTTCGGCCGCTGCCCGCCTCCAGATTTCTAAATCTATTCCGCAGTGGTCCAAATCCGGAGACAAAGCATCTGCTTCCGATGTAGCTTTCTTTCAGAAAGCTTGTAGGCGGGCGCTTTCGCTCCTACAGTTCCAAGCTTCCCCTCCATTACGCCTCCCCCATGTTATTTTTCTAACTGCGTTTAATATACCAACCCCCAAGCTTATCTCTTCGCCTGCTCGATGGCGGATAATGCGATTTTGTTCAGCGTGGCATCGTCCATAGGCGGGTTATGCAGCCCGGCTCTTACATCCCGGTAGTAGCGCTGGAGAGGATTATCATTCTGCAGGCTGCGAATACCAACAACCCGCATCGCCTTATCCACGATGGAGATCGCCGAATTGGTAACGATATGCTTGGCCGCGCCAAGCTCCGTACTCAGATAACCTCTACGCGATTCATCGTCATAAGCCGCGGCCACGCTATATAAGAAATGCCTTGCTTTCATTAACTCCAGCTCAATCTCTCCAAGCAGATGCTGAACGTTCGGAAGCTGGCTGATCGGTCCGCTGATGCTGTTCGGCGTATACTCGTTAGCGAAATTCAGAGCATAGTCCCGGGCCGCCTGGGCAATGCCCAGATAGCACGCCGGAATATGAAGCAGCCAAGCATTCAGCTGCCCTCCCGGGCCTGCAGGCTTGCTGCCAAGTTCGACAAGCTGATCCGCGCCAACGGTGACCCGCTCAAGAACAAGATCATGACTCCCCGTTCCCCGGAGCGAGATCGTATCCCAGGTCTCCTCAATACGCAGCCCTTCCAGATCTCTGTGCAGCAGGAACTGTCCGATCGTCTGCTCCTCCTCGATCCAGGCAGATACGATGAAATAAGATAGAACCGGCGACAAGGTCGTGAAAATTTTACGTCCTGAGATCACCCAGCTGTCGCCTTCCTTCACCGCGGTTGTTCCCGGGCGGCCGCCTCTTGTCGGACTTCCTGTCTGTGCCTCACTGGCTGCGCGGTTAAGCAAGGCCCCCTTCTGAACTTCCTTCGCGATAAATTCCAGCTTATCCTGTGTCCAGAGCCCCTTCTCGAATAATTCCCCCACAACCGACAGGTGCCAACCAAGAGATAACGCGGTGGAGGCATCGAAGCTCGCCAGCGTCTCCTGGAGAAGAATCATATCATATACCCGCAGCCCGTAACCCCCATAGGAAGCGGGAAGGGTGGATCGTGTATAACCCAGCTCGATTAGTTCTTGAATATTGTCCTCAGGGAAAATACCCAGCTTGTCAATCCGGTCCGCTCTCTCCTTAAACGCGGCTTCCTTCTGATGCAGCTTCTCTAGCCATTCACGCTGAGAGTCTGTTCTTATGAATAAATTCAACATAGGTTCGCCCCCCTTATTAACTTTGTCTATTAGCCGATAAATCCGATAGATTTTATGAATTAGATGTTATTTCTCTTGAGCAGCATTGTCAAGGAGTTATTATGCCATGCCATTAAGCACCTGTAAATTTAAATACATACTTTACAGGTAGGAATAATGGCGTTAATATTTGAATAATTTTAGATCCAGAATTTGGTGAGGGGGATTCATATGGTACACAATAAAAAAATAGTTAGTGTTCTCATTCTCAGTTTGGTATTCATCCTGGTGTTGTCCGGATGCGGTTCAAGTGCCACAACCGCAGCCGTGGATGGCAGCGGCGGGGGGAAAGTAAGAACTATCAAGGTCGCCTATGACCAGGCTTCCAAGCCCATCTCCTGGTTGGATGATCAAGGGAATCCGACAGGCTACGATGTCGAATTGATGAAAGCAGTAGATGAACTGCTTCCTGATTACAAATTCGAGTTCATCGGAACCACAAGCGATGACCTGCTGCTCGGCGTTGAGCAAGGGAAGTACCAGGTTGGAGTCAAGAATGCGTTCTGGACCCAGGAGAGAACGAAGAAGTTTATTTTCCCTAAAGAATTCCTTGGCCTCAGCAGCGCTGGTCTTGTCCTCAAGAAGAAGAATGAGCAGGTGAAGACCCTGGCGGACTTCGCTACCGCGGGACTCACGTTGGCCCCTATTGCCGCGAACAATGCCCAGTACACCATTATTGATGAATACAATCAGGCTAATCCGAATAATAAAATCAAGCTGAAAGCGGGCGATACGTTCGGCGTCGATGTGGTTCAATGGGTCAATGAAGGCCGCGTTGACGGAGGCGTTATGATTGAAGGTCCTTTCCAGAAGCAGGTTATTGCCGAGGATGGTCCTTATCATAAATTTGCGAACGATGTCGTCTATAACGAATTCGCCGTCATCAAGACGTGGCCTCTCTTCAATAAGAAAGAGCAGGCGTTCGCGGACGCTTATGATCAAGCCATCAAGAAGCTGAAGGAAGCGAAGAAACCGAACGAACTGAGCAAGCAGTTCTATGGACGCGATTTATTTGAGGTGCTGGATACGGTTAAGAGATAAATAGAGGTGGCCCATGGACAAATATTTTGATGTGAAATACATGCTGGACGCGATACCGATGCTGATTCCTTTTCTGAAAGTAACCTTTATCGTTACCAGTCTGTCTGTCCTGTTCGGGACCCTGCTCGGGATGATCATTGCGGCGGCCAAGATGAGCAGGAGCGGAATTGCACGCAGAGCCGCCAGCGTCTATACGACCACGCTCAGATGCACGCCTTCCATCGTGCTGCTGTTCCTGACTTACTATGGGATTCCGGCACTTGCCGGTTCATTTGGCATCGATCTGAACGACATTGATAAATCCGTGTTCGTGGTGATCACCTTCTCGCTGCA
This sequence comes from Paenibacillus sp. SN-8-1, assembly GCF_050995535.1. Lineage (NCBI taxonomy): Bacteria > Bacillati > Bacillota > Bacilli > Caryophanales > Paenibacillaceae > Paenibacillus > Paenibacillus sp. SN-8-1. The sequence goes on along the minus strand of NZ_CP194782.1, from coordinate 293,810 downwards.
ATTCGCGGCAGCAATGTCGGAGGTCATTCGGACCTCGTATGAGGCCATCGACCGGGGGCAGTTCGAGGCCGCCGTGAGCGTGGGACTAAGTCCCGTGCAGGCCCTTTGGAGAATCATCGTTCCCCAGTCCTTCGTCGTGGCCCTGCCTAACTTCGGCAACAGCTTAATCGCCCTCATCAAAGAGGGCGCGCTCGCCTATACGATTGGACTGATTGACATCATCGGCAAAGCCAGTCTGATCATTGCGGGCAACTATAACGCCCATGCGCTGGAGACCTATCTGGCATTATCCATCATCTACTGGGTATTATCGATTGTGATCGAACAGGTCTTTTTACGATTAGAGAAGGCATTCAGCAAAGGAAAGCAAGCCTTAAACACCGCATAAGGGGGCGGCAGCATGTCGGAAAGCTTTAATTATGAATTTTTGTTCAAAACCTTTTTCGTGGCATTATCCGGCGCACCGGTCGCCTTCATCATTACGCTCGTGGCTTTACTCGTCGCAATCCCACTAGGTTTCTTCGGGGCTTTGACGCGAATCTATCAAATTAGAGTGTTGAGGCGGATCGCCCAGGTCTATGTCTCATTCATAAGGGGAACGCCGATCATTGTTCAAATCTTCATTGTATACAGCAGCGTCCCCTTGCTGCTAACCGCTCTATTCGAGAAATTCCATATCCAGGCCAATGTCTATGAGATCAATCCGATCTGGTACGCCTTCATCGTCTTCTCCTTATATACCACAGCCACGCTGATCGAAGTGTTCCGGTCCGCGCTGGGCACGGTATCCAAGGGGCAGCTGGAGGCGGCCCTGTCGGCTGGGTTAACCGGCGCTCAGGCCTACCGCAGAATTATTATTCCGCAGGCGTTGGTTGCGGCACTGCCTAATATATGCACAGCGACCACCAACCTGATCAAGGCCACCTCGCTTGGTTATGCGATGTCGCTGCCGGAGATTACGCTCAAGGCCAAAGTGGCCGCCAATGTTGGCTACAATTACGTGGAGGCGTATATCGATATCTTCCTGGTGTATCTGATCATTTGCAGTCTCGTAGAATACGGATTTAAGTGGTATGAGAAGAGGCTTCGCACCTACAAAATAGCATCTGCCTAACAATAAGCGAGGGGGCATGGGTTCATGTTGGAGATTAGAGATATTCACAAATCATTTGGCAATCTTGAAATATTGAAGGGCATCGACCTGACCATCGACAAGGGTGACGTTGTCGTCATCCTGGGTCCCAGCGGGTCGGGTAAGACGACCCTGCTCCGGTGCATTAATTTCCTGGAGCGGGCCGACAAGGGCCATGCCTTGTTCGGGGATACAGATGTCAATCTGAAGACCGCGACCAAGAGACAGATCCATGGCATCAGGCAGAGAGTGGCCTTCGTGTTCCAGAACTATAATTTGTTCAATAACAAGACGGCTCTTGAGAATGTAACGGAGGGGCTGATTACAGGCAGGAAGATCCCGAAGGCGCAGGCGAGCGAGATCGGCAGGGCTGCACTGGACAAAGTCGGCCTGTCGGACAAATACAACGCTTACCCCAGCCAGCTGTCCGGCGGACAGCAGCAGCGGGTGGGGATTGCAAGAGCGGTTGCCCTGAATCCAGACATCATTCTGTTCGATGAGCCGACTTCCGCCCTGGACCCTGAATGGGTCGGGGAAGTGTTGACGGTAATGAAGCAAATTGCCTCTGAAGGGACGACGATGCTCGTGGTGACGCACGAGATGTCTTTTGCCAGAGATGTCGCGAGCCGTGTGATCTTCATGGATGGCGGGACCGTCGTGGAGCAAGGAACGCCTAAAGAAATCTTCACGCAGCCTAAGGAAGAGCGTACCCGTCAGTTCCTGAGGAGAGTGCTGCCAGAGGACTATACGTACCAAATATAGTGCGGACTGTGCTGCCTGGTAAGGTCGCTTGTAAGCGGATTTTACTCAGAAGAACACCGGTTACCGCCATACCGCAATCAATAGAATAGACACACCCAGAATCAAGCACAGCGGGGAAAAGAAAAGGCTATCCATGCGGGCAAAGACAGTCCCTTTCGTCTTCTTGAAGAAGCCGACCCAGCGGAAATCCCCGATGGACCGCAGGATGAACACCGCTCCCAGCAGCCATCCTCCGATCCGCAGCAAAGCCCCGGAGAACAAGACAGGCTTAATCGCCCCTAGCTCCAGCACCAGCCAGGCCGCCAGAGCCAGCAGGAGGGCTACCACGCCCGTACTCATTGCGGATGGACGAAACAGCGGCTTCCCTCCACTGCTGGGAATCGCGGCGGTCGTTCCCCACCGCCCTCCAAATATCCAATAGATATGAAGCGCGCTTAATATAAATAGAATCACGCCAATAGCCCAGCTTAGAATCTCCATAACCTTACTCCTTTCATAATCGCAGGTGCTAGCTTGACCAGGGCAAGTCTATTGTTGTGTTGTTATCGCTGCCCCACTTGATATGTACATGGCTGTGATTCAATATTCGATTGATCTCATTGTTACTTGAATTATTTGTCTTAACCAGCGCTGTGAGGGCGACCGAGGATGCCTGAAAGGGAGGTATTTCAATATATTGCGGATCTCTGAAATACAGAATGATCTGATCTTTATTAGCTGCGACCGGCTCAAGATCGAGATACAGATTCTTCATCGTAATATAATCCGTATTTCTTACTGTCAGGGTCAGGGTTACATAGGTGTATCCTGAAGAATCACCGAGCTCTCTGGCGTCCTGCAGCACAATAAGCTCATGGGGTGGTGGATCTTTGACCTGATTCTTCAACTCATTGAACGCTTGCTGATGATTTGTAGCGGGTGAGATCGTCATATGAAGTTCATTCAATTGCGGCTTAAGGAGCTGGAACGAAATAACACCCTATTGGAATAGTCCAGCACGAGTAAAAGTATAAACGCTGCTGCAATAGAGATCATGAGGCGTTTGGCCATATTAGTTCTCCTTAAAGTAATCTTGTTCCAGGATTTGAAGGTATGTATTCACTAAGTGAGATATCTAATTATCCTTTTTCTCAGAATGTTCTTTTAAAATTTCGCTTATAGCATTCAATGAGTACATCCCTTTTGCAATATCGACAACAAACTCTACCGCATACGTACGTTCGAGGCGTAAATGCCAGCCGTTCACCATTAAAAATGACTTGGTTACCAAATAAGCTGTTCGTTTATTCCCATTGTGAAAACAATGATTTTTGACTAGAAATTCCAATAAGGCTGCCCCCTTATCGAACAAGGAGGGATACGCATCTTCTCCAAACAGACTTTGCTGGGGTCTATGTACCGCAGAGGCGAGTAATGAATAATCCTTCACCCCTGCTTGCGCTTCGTCATTCATTCTCTTCATCATAAAGTGATGTGCGGAGACCACCTCTTCTATCGACAGAAAAGTTATCATAGCCAGCGATCCCTCAGATCAGTAAGTATCCCTTGATCCTCTTCGAAAACATCGTAAAAAGCTTCAAGCACTTCGGGTCTAACATTCTCGGGGAGCTTTATTTGTCGAACCTTTTTAATTAAAATATCCCCTTGATCATTCTCAATGAATTCGATCTCGTCCCCATGCACAATATTCAATTTGTCTGCTAGCTTCTTAGGTAGGCTGATTCCGAGGCTATTTCCCATTTTTCCGACTTTTCGAGCAATGCGAACCCTTTTCGGATTATTCTCATTCATTTTAATCACACCATTCATTGATTATCTCCTCCAATAGTATGTTCTGGAAATAACAAGTAATACAACTTATATAAAGTTATAACTTTATTACGTAAGTACATAATAACATAAGTTGATCATTCTAAAAAGGAGCCCTTGAGAAAGTCCACCCAGCTGGGTGGTAGAAAGTATAAAGATCCACAATCACCTGGATTGTGGATCTTTATACTATAAAACCTCATCAATTGATCGTTCAATCAATATTATGTTAACGATCACTTTGGGCATGAGCGGGTTCACTTTGATCTTATTTAATTGGAACACGCGGACTGATTTCCTTGCCGTTCTTGTCTTCGGCCACGATCCAATAGGTGTCTTTCTTAAAATCCAGGGGGCCATAACGCTGATACGTGCGTTCTCCGCTAAATATGGATTCGTAACCTTGAATTAATTTTATCTTTCCTCCCTTGGATACTAGTCTGATCCAAAAGGTTCCGAGCTGAGCTTGGCTCACATCGTAATAGAGTATGGTCGAGACAGGGGAACTCACGACCTTAGTAATTGTAACCGTCCCTCCATGCTTGAGAGGAAGAGGCTTATTGATTTCATAGATAACCGTATCCTTCTGCATCTGCTTGGTGGAGACACGGACATCGAACACCCAGGGTTTATCTAGAACAACCCTTTTGTTGTCTATTGTATAGGAAATCTTAATCTGAAGTTGATTACCCTTGGGAGTATGAGGCAAGGTATTTAGTGGAACATCCCCGGTTATTGTGTAGGTCCCATTGTTCTCTTCTCCAAATGATTGGCTAGAAAAAGGATGGGGAGCCTCCTCTCCGTTAACCAAGATGCTGGGAGACAAGGTTGACACCTCATCCATGTTCAAACTTTTAGCAGGCTCCAATGTGGCACTAATCAATACGCGATCCGTATCGACCAACACCTCGTTCAAGGTCATCCTGCCATAGGCATTCTCGGCCGTCTCACCGACGGCGGTCTTGTAATTGGATAAATCGGGCGGGTTATCCACTTGGATGAAGCTCTCGATTAATCGGTAGATTAGTGGCATTTTGGCCAGCGCTGTACCACCAATCGGGATTACTAGACTTGCTGTTAAGACAATGGCGCCTGCCAGTCCGGCCCACTTGATCATAGAATGAGACTTACGCTTAGGAAGCTTGCGGAGCACGCGCTTTTCCCATCTTTTCCGCTCCATCTCGGTCAGCATCTCTTCCTCATACGCCGATACATCGATCCGTACATTATTTAACTCATCATATAAGGACATCTACTACACCTCTTTATTTGGAATGAACAGCTGTCTCAGCTTCTTCCGTCCGCGCGAAAGCTTGTTATGGATCCAGGATTCTTGTACTTTCATCTCGGTTGCCATTTCGCGGGAAGGTACGCCCTCCAAGTAATATTTCACGAAAATCTCCCGTTCTACTTGAGATAGGTGACGCAGCACTTCATCCACATCCTGATGAGGCATCACCGGCTCTGCTTTAAATAAATCATCCGTTATTTCAGTATGGGTGATTTGGCTCTGGTTTCTTATTATTTTGCGCTGATAATCTATAGCACGGTATTTGGCAATCGCCGCAATCCACTGCTTGAACGTATTCTTCTCAGGGTCAAAAGAGCTAATATTCTGCCACGCCGCCAGCAGCACATCGTCCAGGCATTCCTCGTACTCCTGCTGATTGTAGTGGACATAGCGCCTGATAATGGCCGATAGCAGCCCTCCATAAGTTTGTATAATAGAAGCAATCGCTCTCTCATCGCGGTTCTTGATTCGCTCTACAAGGTCGTCCTCAGATATTGTATTCAAGAAAAGCTGCCCTCCCTCACTTTGTTCCCGGTACCTATTATCTAATACGAGTGAAAAGGCATAAACCTATCACATCCCTTATATATTTTCTTTCGGCGAGCTTCCTCTCAAACAAAAAGGGACTGCCTCTGGGAGGCAGCCACTTCAACGTACTACAATGAATTCTACTTCAGAATCTTGTTCAATTCTTCCGCCGTCTTCCTGCTTTCCATTTTGGCGTAGTAATAAAATGCAATTGTATGTAGAACTACAGATAATACAACCATTCCCGGCACCCAAGGCAGGATCAGCTCAAACATCTCGTTGGAGAACAACCAGACAGCGGCAAGTCCACCCAGCATATTAAGAACAGAAGAGATAAGAATGTTCCACACCGGCTTAAGAGAGTAGTAGTTCCAAAGCGCACTATACATTACTCCAAATATTCCGGCCGATATCACAGAGATACCTGCAACATTCCACAGATACAGCATGCTGATTGTCTGGTCCTTCAGAAAGAGAGTCATAAGCAAGGTCACCCATAGTGATGTAATCGTGAATACTTGGAAAAAGGTTTGTTTTAATTGGTTGATCATTTAAATTTCCCCCTGAATTGTTTGATGTAATGACGGCTTACCAAATAGCTGGTATTGTCGGTTAATACGGCTTTTATCCTGGCATGCTCTGTTGAGAAGAATTCCTTGATATACTTCGTGTTAATGATGGTCTGGTTGTTTATCTTTAAGAAGTCAGATGCGCCCAGCTCTTCTTCTACGACCTTTAACCTCTTGCTTAGCAGATACTTTTCTCCGTTATGTAGATGTACACAGCACATCCGATCCTCGGATTGAATTGCCGCAATGGAGTTTAACGGAATTTGAACATTCCGGTCATTTTTAGCGTTAATGACAATGATCTGCTTGTCACAGCCACGGAGAGCTTCTTTCATGCTGCTCCAAGTTCCCTTTTCCTCGGGGTGGGTAGTGACTTTTGCAATGTTCCTATTGATTGTTGAGTCCGCTTCAAAAATAATCTTCAAGCACTGCTCCCTCCTCTCACCACCCATACTATAGGCAAAATAGTGCCACTACCACTTATATTTGTTTTCTTGCATAATTCCGCAAGTTTGTTGCATACAGCAATAACCACCAAGCTCTTCGAACCTTCCTCAAAAACAAAAAACCACAACCATTAAAGTTGTGGTTCTGCCTATCTAATCGTTACAAATTTAGAATGCTTGAATGCGCTCACTGTCCAGCTGCTGCGGGACTGGTACAAACCGCGAACGACCTTCACTACAGCCGTGTAGATCGAGAAAATATGGCGCTGTTCAACCAGCCTTCTCTCTGCCGGTCTGACCAGAACCTGATAGCCCGCTATAATACCGATCCCAATCATCAAGCCATAGCCATAAATGGTCAATGGACCAATATGGAGCAGCTCATTCTTCATCGACCTCCACCTTCACACCCTAGTTTTGGGCCAACAAGCGCTCCACCTCATCGGTGTAGAAGCGGTTGCCGTTGCGCTTATCGAATTTCCCAGCGGCATCAAAGGCCAGATCGGCGTAGATTTCCGACAGGCACGACACATCGCTTGCCGCCCCGGCCTCCGTAATATACGCGGGCAGGCGGACGTTGAACTTCACCTGTTCCCGGGCAAGGCGCTTGAACAGGACAGCCGCCGCAATATCAAAGGCCATGCGGAACATCGGGCTCTCATGATTATGGGTCAGCGGTGCGAACGCTTCATAGACCTCGAGCCCCCGGAAGGGATCCGCATGGGTCAGGTAAATGATCTGCTGCCCAGCGGCTTTGATGAAGTCGCGGTTGCCTTTAATCAGCCGGAAGCTCTCGCGTTCCAGCTTGGCCGCCTCTTCCCGCCGCCCGGTACGGTACAGCGGCATCAGCAGCTTAGGGTAGGTCACATGGGGTACTTCCGCACATGACATTCGGCCGTTCATGATTGGCTTCGCCTCAGCCAGTGCCCGCTCATCATCACCCGACATGAAATAATATTCAACGAGCACATCCTGCTCACAGGCCTGACAGTTGCTCAGGGAATCGCGGTCTACCGTTCGCCACTTGTCCATATATTCCCCGGACTTCTCGAGCTCTCCCGTCAACAGCGCCACACGAAAATGATAATAATCATACGTTCTCTCGGTATGGCCGGCCTTCTTGATTCGGAGTTTGAAATCCTCCAGCAAATTATAAATCTGGCCAAGCTGAATGTCCGGGAACGAAGGAAGATCGTCCAGAATCCATTTGTATGACCATAGCAGGCTATGCAGATCATGCTCGAACAGCTCAGGGTGTTTATCGTATTGCCCCAGCTGCCAAGAGAAGGCAACCAGTGCCTTCATCGGATAGCCGCTAAAAGAAGCCGTATTCACCAGCATGCTGCGCGCTTCATATCCCTGTTCAATGTCCCCCGCGGAATCGGCTAACCGGATAGCCTGCTCTAACAAATCAATCTTGGCCGCGGAATCCGGCAGGTCCATGGCTTCACCCAGCAAATCCTCAAACTCAAGCTCCATACTCATTCGTTGTCTCCTCCCTTGTCAGCCTGCGACAATCCCAGATCAATAAACCTCAATATGCCCTCATTCAATACCTGCATTTCTTTGCGGTTCAGCGGATAATGCCCCATCATCAGCGCATTCACGTACAGCATTTCGATCGCCGCCCTAAGTATGCCGTGATGATTAGAGCCGAAGACCCGCGCGATGACCTCATTGTCCAAATTCAGATACAGCGTGGAATACACCTGCTCCTGATGGGAGGCGCCCAGGCTGTTTAAAATCGACGACAGCTCCGTGGTGCTCACTTCTTCAGCAGCAATCAGGCTCCGCAGATCGGAGGATTCCTTCGACAGGGTGAACAGAGAAGGAAGCGCGGCCGGCTTGAACCGCTGAAGCTGAACCCTGCAGCGGAATGGCTGCAGCGCGATATCGCCCTCCCGGATCAGCTCGTAGTACTGCCTCCGCTCCTCCGGCGTAAGGTCGGTAAAGGAGAAGGAGACATCCTCCGGCAGCAGTCGCTCGATCTTTTTCCGCGGGTACAGCCTCTGCACCCCTTCGAGCAGCCCGGCATCATATACATATCCCCCGTTGATCACCGGCAGCGACTGTGCGGCGGCGACATGCATAATCTGCCTGTACTCATCCAGCGTAAGTGTAAAATACAGCTCATCATTCTCATCCAGCAGCTCCCCAAGATCCCTGCGGCCATAACTGCTTTCGAAAGGCAGCCAGCGGTGGATCATTCGGAAGAACGTCTCATCCTCTACTGCCAAGGCCTTCATCGACAAGGCGTGCAGCTGGATGATCCCCTTGAGCCTCTCGGGGTCCTGATCCGCCAGATTCATCAGTTCACGGCGCAGCGATTCCCCTAGCTCTGTACGGACCGTCTCCAGCTTCTCATTCTCATAGAAATGCTCTCGCGAAGCCGTCGGCTGCAGCTCATCCGTCCAGATAACGCATTTGACAAAAAAGGCCCAGTCCGGAAGAATGTTCTCCGCCGATTCGGAGACAAGCATATGCTTCAGGTATACGCGGTGTGAACGCTTGGCGCTCAGATTAACGGAGTAAGGTAGAATGTAGGCAATTCCAGAGGTCCGGCCGGAGGATGAGGATAAAGGAATAAAATCATGAACCGGCTCCCCAAGCAGCTGCTCTCCGAATTTCTGAACCTCCTCGCGTCTTCTCCGGACAAGAGACAAGTCGTTCATCCAGTCCGGATGCGGGATATTGATCGTTTTGCTGACTCCCTCCGACTCGAGCACAACGGGGTAAGGGAGCAGGGCCCCATAATCACTAAGCCATTCTTCGAGATTGGCCGGATCGAAGTAGAGCTCGCAACCCGGCTTGCATCTCAGGTAGACCTTCGTTCCGAACGACAGCTCGTTCTCCAATTTACGTATACTGTATGTACCATCCGGCTTCCCCCGCCATTCCAGTGAAGGTCCTCCCTTGGCCGACCGAGTTAGAAGCACAATCTCATCACTAACCATGAAGCAGGACAGCAAGCCGATGCCGAACCTGCCGATAAATGAGGTCTCCCCCACCAGCTTCCCGTCTTTTCGCTTGGAGGATTGCCCGATCATCGCTAGAAACTCGTGAATGTCCTCCTCAGTAAGGCCGATCCCGTTATCCTCCACAGCCAGCGTCGCACTGCTGCCTGTTCCGATGACCTCCGCCCTTACCTGCCCTGGATAAGAGGCATCCCTCTCCCGCATGGCGGTAATGGCGTCAACCGCGTTCTGCAGCAGCTCCCGCAAGAACACCTTGGGACTGCTGTATAGATGATTGGATAATATATTAATCATTCCGCTGAGATCAACTTGAAAACGGAATTCTTCCTGCATATGCGGATTCATTATGATTCCTCCTTTTCCCATATATGTTTATATAAGTTTTACTATACTTATACCCAAAGAAGAAGCTCCGTCTCTAAGAGAATAGTTGTGAAGAAATCCAATACGGTTGACATCCGTATAGCTGCGGCATATAAAATAAGCATATTCTTCTAAATAAGCCGCAGTTAAAAATTGACTTGAGGGTAAGCGTAACGGAGGGGAAGCTTGGAACTGTAGGAGCGAAAGCGCCCGCCTTTGTCTCCAGATTTCATCCGCCTTGCGGTATAAATCAAGAAATCTGGAGACAACAGCGGCCGAAAGTCCAAGCATTCCCCGTAGTTACGACTGTACCCACAAATGTGAACATTTTCAGTGCTTGCCTGGAGCCCGGAATGGGAACCTATTATTTCGAAGTTGACCCAGGCGGAACCGCCTTTAGACAAATGGTTATTGAAGAGGATGGGAGTCTGGTCGTCTCCAACCGGAAGCATGAGCAGTTTCATTTCATGTTGGCCGAGCATCCCATCGATGTCACCGATCCTTACTATGAACCCATCCCCAAGAGCCTTTTTGAAGAGCTCTGGACCCGTTCCCTCGAGACCACTATGGAGGAATGGAACCAAGTTAAGCTGGCCCTGCCCGTCGGTATGGAGGTGGAAGGGGCAATTGAAGCCTTTTTTCCGCAAGGCACGTTGGTAAATCTACTTCAGGATCAGGCTATAGGATTGGCGGATACCACTGCCCTGGACCACACCACTCCCGTGGAACGGATGTATTCCGGATTTAAGCTCGCTGCGACCGTGAAAGACTACGACGAACTGAATCAGTGGGTGCTTCTGGATCATGCCCGTGTGCTCGAGGCCAAGCGCCGCTAGCATTTACATATGGACACCATGGAACTACATATAGAAGCGATATCCGTAAGTAACATGACAGGCAAATCTATATTCGGAGGCTAACCAATGGACCAGACACTAATCGATCAATTAAGCGAATGGCACGAGGCAGATGAGCATCAGCGAATCGTCGATACTCTACTGACCATTCCCGAGGAAGAACGGAACTATGATGCGGTCAGCCGGTTGGCAAGGGCTTATAACAACCTGGAGCGCTATGAAGAAGCGCTTGCACAATTTGCATTCATAGCCGAACCCGGGCAGCAGGACCCCCTGTGGCACTACCGGGTGGGCTACGCCCTGTATTATATGGGCAGGTATGAAGAGGCGGTGAAGGCCTTTGGCGTTGCGGATAAGCTGGAGCCCGGCGATTCGGACACCTTATGGCTGCTGAAATCCAGCCTACGGAGAGCGGAGAAGCAGCGGAAGCACGAGCGGCGAATAGCCGCTAAGCGGGCAGCTGCGCTCAAGAATCAGGGCCCGGACGAAGACAAGGTTCCCTTCTCAGGCATGTCCCTAAGCGATTTCTGGGAAGACAGCTATTATGCCAGGGAGGAATATGTTAACGATCCACCCACTGATGAATTGATCGCCTCGATCGAAGAAGAACTGGGATACAAGCTTCCCGCATCCTATATCGCCTTGATGAGGCAGCAGAACGGCGGGGCTCCGAAGAATACCTGCTTTCCGACCGAGGAAGCGACCTCCTGGGCCGAGGATCATATCGCTATAACGAGCATCATGGGCATTGGCCGGGAGAAAAGCTACTCTCTATGCGGAGACACCGGCAGCCAGTTCATGATCGATGAATGGGGATATCCTGACATTGGGGTCGTCATCTGCGACTGTCCATCTGCCGGCCATGACGTGGTCATGCTGGACTACCGGGCCTGCGGACCAGACGGAGAACCCGAAGTGATCCACGTGGACCAGGAGAGCGACTATGAAATCACGTTCCTGGCTGATGATTTCGAGACATTTATCAGAGGCCTGGTCAGCGAGGAAGAGTTCGATACCTCCGAAGAAGATAAAGAAGCCGATCTTCACAGGGTGGCCACCGGGGAGTTCTCCCCCTTGCTGAAGGAGTTGTGTGCCCAGGTCACGGAGGTGGATCAGCTCCCGCAAAAGATCCGCCACATCTGTACCCAGATCGTCGAAGAGAAAGGTCACTTTTCTTTCCATGCCGATCCGCTGTCTTATCTGATGTACGACGTGCAGTTCTGGCTCTATACGAAGTCCTACCCGGATACCGGACGCCAGCAGTACCTGGATATCTATCCGAAAATGATTGCCTTCGGCGGTGAGTTCAGCCAAGGCGGTTATGCGCCCGGGTGGATTACTGACTGGCTGGATCAGCGTATAGGTGAAGGACGCATCGTGCAGGACCATGGGCGGCTTCGCTTCACAGATCAGGCCACAGCCGAATTGATCCAGCAACTGGAGACGGCCTGATTTCGTCCTGTGCCACATATTCTGCCGGAGCAGACTGAATGTGGAGAAAGCCCGCGCGTGGTAGGCGGGCTTTTCTCTAGTGCCCATACGGATTCCTCTAACTTATCCCCAAAGGGTAAGCAACTGCTCCAGTCCATCCCTGAGCGGCGGCTGAGCTTGGCGAACGGCTCCGGAGAGCTTCTTCGGACTCCCGAAAATCCGGCAGAGCACCAGCTCCACTTCATGATTCTCCCTGCCTTTCAGCGCCTGGATCAGCGCCTCCGCGAGCTCAGGACGGTCGATAGTGATGTTCTTGACCGGTCGTCCTTCCTCATTGCCGCCGAGTAAGATCGACACGATCACCGGCATGTGTTCCACTTTAACGCCATGAGTCGCAACAAAAGCCTCCGCATAGCCGTCCTGCACCATCTGATGCTCTGTATCGACTAGTTCCATATAGCGGCAGACCAATGGGAAATAAGCTTCGCTGTATAAGCCGAGACCCATCACGGCATATGTGCCCGGCATGACTGATTTCTCACCCGGCTCTACGTCTTCGTACCATGCGAACTCCTCCATCGCAGTGTCTGCATATTCCGCAAGCTTTGGATAGAGTGACGGATAGCTGAGCGCATTGGCAAAAAACTGGTGCAGCTTGGACTTCGCAAGCTTTTTGACGGGCAAGAAATGCTTTTGGCTGCTCTTCAGCTTCAGTCGATAGCTCTTGGGGAACCCCTGCCGCAGCAAGCCGATGATATAATTCAGCGCCTCACCGTAAGCCTGCTCCTCTTCGGACAGAATGCGTATCTCTATCATCTTCGTCACATCATTGTTCTTGCCTTCCATCCTCTCCCCGCGATAAGCGCTGGAGAATTGTCCGCTGCCTGTGTTCAGATAAGCCAGAGCCTGCTCAGAGCCCAATTGTACCGCAAGCTCCAGGTATACCTGCCGGGTATTCGGATCGGAGGAGCCGATCTGAAGTGCCGCATACAGAAAGAAATTGAGTTCACCGGAATCTACAGCGGTGAGATCCGTTCTCTCTTTCATCACCCACTCCTGTCCATAATCACCGACAGGGTCAAAATACCGCGGGAGAAATTGCTTCTGTGCCCAGTGCTTAAATGCTGAGGTATAGTGCCGGACCCACTCATCTCTGCGTTTAGGGAATTTACGCAGCTTGTCCGACAGCTGGCGAATCAACGGGTCAATCTCCTGCTCCTCCTGCTTCATCAGGTCCGGATTGACCAAAAGATTGGCGAAGAAGAACAAATCATGCTCACCCGGCAGCACGGGCAATTCGGACATGATTTTAGTCTGAATAAAATGCTCCAGCGACTTCCGAAGCTCAGTCAGCTTGGACTCATTCACCAGCCTGTGCTGAAGCGTAATATTTAAATTTTCCCGTTCGAATTCAAACACTACGCTGAACTGGTAATCAAAGAACTGAGGGCCGAACTCCTGCGATTGGAACAGCTGATCCATACGTTCGCACAAAGCGGGGAAAAACTCCCTCGTGAGCTGTTCATCGGTCAATTCTGTGATATAAGGACCCGCTTCGATCTGATAGGAGCTGTCGTTCCAGGAGAAGGGTTCATACACGTCAATGTGGATGTGCCCCTCAGCCCAACTAAATTTGCCCTTTCTCCAGGCCACCCGCAGGTAATCCTTCATACCGGCCTGAAGTCTGCTCCGATTCTTGCCCTGCCCCATATTACGGCTCTCTCTGGCGTAAATCGCCATCACTTCGTTCCATACTTCATTCAAGAATGATTCCACATATTGGCTCATCAAGTGTTCCCCCCGTTTAATGATTTCTGCATGTGCAGTTGGTCTAGGCAGGCAGAAACCGTATATTTTCATCATCCTCTTACTTAACTTGACCTCATGCTAATCCTAATCCCAATCCATATAGAAGGTGATTGCTAACGGCCCTTGGTTACACTCCGGGCAATCTAAATGAACGGGTACGTTATTTTCTAATTTAGCCTGATTCATACTCTCTCCGCATTTCTTGCAGTCTATGGAGTGCCAATTTGCTCTCTCCTCCGCACTTTCACTCTACTCCGCTATAAGTACTCCCCGAAATAGAACTGCACTTTCTCAGCGGAGAAGCCGTCCTCTCCCCTCCAGGTAGCCATCGACACAAAATCCGTCCCCCGCCCGCGCTCCGGGCGATCATCATCTTTGGATTGCAGCAGCCCGGCGAACCCCCAAATCTCCATCACGGTATCCCGCTCATATTGATTGGACGGCAAAATATCCTTCCAGCGCTTCTCCAGCTGCCGGGCTGCCTCTTGATTGCCACAGGCCTCAATGGCCTCAAGCATCCGCCGCAGAATGGCGATGTCCTCCTGGTTAACCTCGAACTCTACTTCTCTGGCGAGAATTTGAAGATCCATTAAGCAATAGATCAAATAGTTAAGGCGAACGCCTCCCCATTTCACGCGCTCGAAATTAAGGACGTTCCAATCTTCGCGGGTGTATTGTTCATCGGCCATCAGCCTACTCTCATTGCACTCACCACAAGCAGAGTAAGAAGGCCCCGCGGGCTGCCGATACGCATAAGTATGTATAGATAAGTCATGCGTAAGCGCATAGCTGGACAAGGCGCTCCGCCAATGAACTTTGCGTGTAGAGAGACTATGAAGGAATGGGTGGGTCACCTTTTCTTTCGTGATGCTCATCTCGTGCAGCTCTCTCAATCTTCGAACGCACTCGTCATGGGATATAGTCACAGGATCGAACATCAGGCCCTTGCCCTTTGCATATTGGAAATCTTCGTCCGAGCAAGAGAATTCCCCTCTCCAGCCGGAGCTCCAATGGGTGTTCATTAATATTTTCTTGGCTTTGGAATCCAACATGGTCCCCCCCCCTCCTGCTCATTCAGATAATGTGTTCGCCATGTCCAGCAACGCCATTATTGCAGCACCCTCGGAGTCGCTCATAGAGTGAGCAAATTCGTATATTTGGGAGCAAGAATGCTACAATGTTGAGAGGAATAATCTATCATTTCTTGACAGATAGCCCAAGATAACGAGGAGGAATAGAACCAATGACTTTGACCCCAGTTCAACGTTCAGTGCTACTATCACTAACCACTGATTGGCAGACTCCAATACAGATTGCCGCCCTGCTTTCGACAGATCCATCCGAAGTAAATCAGCCCCTAAAGGAATTACTGTCTGAAGGTCTGGTTCAAACTACCCCCGTTGTTTTGGGCACGTACCGGCTAACCTCAAAAGGGGCTGCTGCCAAAGCTGATTTACTGAGTGAGTGATTGCCCTCCCTTTCCCGGTCAATCCGGACGAGTTCGGATTCTTAAAGTCCTTGCTGTCCCTTGACCGGAATTGGATTCGGCAGCTCACAAATTTCTCTCAACACTCAAGACTATCCAAATGGCGGTTTTAGTTCGTCATACCATTTGGGGATTACTTATTTTTTTAACGGTTCGACACCGATCGTGGTACCTGTATCGCCTGGGTCCTTCATTTTAATATTCTTAACAAACCAGCCTTCATAGCCATTAGACTTCATTTTCCCTACAGTGACCACCGCGGAGCCCTTGCCTTTCCAATTGGAAGCGACAAGGTCATAATCGAAAGAGAACTGAACCGTTGTTTTGTTCAGCGACTTGGTTTTGAGCTTTCTTATCGTAGACATATGCGGACTGGAGCCGCCCGTGCCCCAGTAATTATCTTCGAATTCCTTCTTGGTTTTGGTACGTAGTTCAGGTGAGAAGACAGCGAATTGCAACGCTCCATTGCGAGTCTGAATGCCTTTGACCCAAGTATCCAGGGCTTCTTTAGGTGTTGAAGGGACCATCGCTGATTCCAAACGATTAATCTGAACCGCTTGTTGAGCGGAATCCGGCAGTGTCACTTGAACTTCATTCTTATCGGCATCGTAGACCGCTTTACCTTTAAATTCCTCAGCAAGACGATCGATTGGAGCAAGCACCTTGCCGTCCTGAACTTGAAGGTCCAGATGGCTCGTCACAACACCCTGACCATTGATAAACAAATTCAATTTGGATTCCGCATACACGGAACCTGCAACAACCATCGCCCCGAGGGCAGTACATAGCGCGATTTTTGACAGAGATTTCATTACTAATCACCTCTTCTTCATATATATAACAATAGACAACTTAATCTGGAAAAGGTTTCATCTAGGCTCTCAGGAGCTTCTTCATATGGAAATTGTTCTTCTACGTTTCACGACCTGCGGGTCATTGAGGTAATGGGCGTGGCTATTATTACTTGCGGCGCTAATGATCCTAGAACCTATAACAAGGAGGCTGTAAAGTTGCTCCAGCCTGATATTAGGCGAATCTCCCTTTTGCTCCCCTGCTTATCCCTGATCCCTGAAGAGGATTGGGCTCAGGCCGAGATCAGGAAGGTTACTCCTGCGACCCCTCATTTCATACGGGAAGGGCACATCCTGCAGCATGCCATGTTCATTCTGCAAGGAACTGTCCGCATCTATAAAATCACCCCGCAAGGAAGAGAAATTACCCTTTACCGTGTGCAGAATGGACAAAGCTGTGTGCTTATGATGGCCAGTATTTTAGGAGAGACACCTTATGAAGCCTCGGCTTCTGTTGAAGCTGACACTGAGGTTCTCTTAATTCCAATCCACTTGTTCAGGACATGGATAGACTTATATCTGCCGCTCAAACAGCATGTCTTTCAGCAAATTATCGAAAGAATCACGTCTGTCACCCAGCTCGTGGAGAACATTGCTTTCCAATCGATTCCATACCGCATTGCAGAATTCTTGCTGAAGCAGATGGATAATAACAACCATGCGACTCTACAAATAACCCACGAGCAGTTAGCTGTTGAACTGGGGACAGCCAGAGAGGTGATCAGCCGTTCCCTGAAGGAGCTTGCCCTTAAAAATATCATTGCGGCCCGCAGAGGCTGTATTCAAATTGTGGACCGCAATCTATTGCTTGAGCTCATACATAACAGTTCAATGTGACTTTGTCACGGTTGGATGTACTGGGTGGCTGCTAAGCTAAATACAAATTCAATATAGAGGTGAACTTGTATGAAGAACCCAGGCGATCAACGTACGAATTATTACGACAGCTCTAACCTCAAGAAGGTGCCCGAGCTCATTCGGCTTGCTCCACAGGCCGCCCAGACCTTCTTGGCATTCGAGAATGAAGTCTATCATGAGCTCCATAGCATTCCTGTAAAGACTAAGGAGCTCATCGCGCTGGCCGTTGCTCACGTGACAGGCTGTCCTTATTGCATTGATGTTCACACCCAAAAATTCAAATCGCTTGGCGGGACGCGCGAAGAGATGTTTGAAGCCGTACTCGTAGCGACCTCCACCCGGGCCGGGGCGGTTCTGAGCCATGCCACTCATTCCCTGCTTGCCTTTGACGAGGATCGTTCGGGCGGTCAGGAAAGATCCCAGGAGCCTCCTGCCAATGGCACACCAAGCTGTTTTTGTTAGCTTTTCGCAGGGACTGCTTAACCTTAGCTATGCGGCCTTAACGTTCCTCTTGCAGCAAAATAAAACCCGGCCTCACTCGGCCGGGTTCTCTCTATAGAGGCAGTTGTCCGAATAATGTCCGATTATTCACTGCCCTGTGTTATTCTGAATCGCCTTGCTGACGTCATAATCCGTTAGATCGATATCCGGCTGCATGTCCAGCGCTAATTTGGCCATTTGGCTTCCGATGAAGGGGCCCATTGTCAATCCAGAGGCGCCAAGACCATTGACCGCCAGAAGTCCCTCCCAGCCCGGAACCACTCCAATTACCGGCAGAAAGTCGGCTGTAAATGGGCGAAATCCCACTCTTACCTCCTGAAAGGTACTGTCTGCTAGGCCCGGTGCCCAAGTTAGGCATTTGCTGATAATTTCGTGCATGCCGCCTGGCGTGATTCGCGTATCATAGCCTTCAACGTCATTCTCATGCGTCGCCCCCACCACAATCTTCCGCTGCTCAAAGGCAAGCAGATATTGATCTGAAGGTGGCATCACTACCGGCCAATCGCCTGTACTTAACTTCTCGTCTGGAAGCTGTAGATGCATGATCTGCGCTTTCTGATACCTTACCTGAAAATCAACACTCAAGGGCTTCAGCACCTGTCCCGCCCATGCCCCCGCACATACGATAACCTTGTCAGCAGGGTAGCTGGCTGCCCCGCATGTTACACCCGTTACACGGCCTGCATGATATTCAATCCTAGCGTCCTCGTGGATTAGCTCAGCCCCATTCCTTACGGCAGCTCGGAGCAAAGCATCACGCAGCGCACGGCCATCGACCCGGGCGGCCCCGCTAATATGAAGGGAAGCGTATCCTTCCACGAGCAGGGGAAACCGCTCGCGGGTTGCATGCTCATCCACCCGGGTAATCTCACCGATCTCCGGCGCGTCTTCGAGACGCTGGTATGCCCGTTCTTCCATTTTGCCGATTTTCTCCGGATCCATATGTATGTTAAGAGCCCCTACCCTGGCATAACCGGTCTCGGTCTCCCCTTCTCGTTCAAGCTCTTCAATCAGAGCCGGGTAATAACGCGCGCCTGCCTTCGCAAGCCTGTACCAAGCCTGATTCCGTCTCTGCGACAGCCATGGGCAGATAATACCTGCCGCCGCATCCGTAGCCTGCCCTTGATCCTGCCGATCGATCATGAGGACATCCGCTCCCAGCTTAGCCAGATGATATGCCGTGGATGCGCCGGCAATTCCGGCACCAATAACAATGACTTTCATGATGAGTTCATTCCTTCCTGCGATTAGCACTTCCAGTCTTATCATTATAACTAGATCTCCATGAAAGAGAAAAACCTCTTAACAGGGACTTATCCGGTAAGCTATGTAACTTTTAATGTGGGTCATTCAGGAATACCAGATCTATCAGAACAAGACGTTCATAAGCCTGTACAAACAAGTGCCGGCTGAATAGTTTCTCTATTTTTCTCAATACTGAAGAAGGAGAATCAAAACTATAAACAGAACAAATGATATAAGATCTATATTGTAAAAATTAGGGAGGGAAATCATGGGCAGATTAGTTCATTTTGAAATTCATGTGGATGACATGGAGCGTGCCAAAAAGTTTTACGGAGATGTATTTGGGTGGACCTTTGAGGATTGGAGCGACTATGCCGGAATGCCCTACTTCGGTGCCGTGACCGACGAGGCCGCCGAGCTCGGAATTAACGGAGCTCTAATGCAGCGCCGGGGCGCATCTCCACAGCCTGGGCAGGCTTTGAATGGCTATGCCTGCACGATGGGAGTAGAAGATTACGACTCCACTGAGGCAAAAATCATTGAGCACGGAGGCAAGCTTGCACAGCCAAAATACGCTCTGCCCGGTATGGCGTGGCAGGGGTATTATGTAGATCCCGAAGGGAATACCTTCGGTATTCATCAGCCGGATAAGAATGCGAAATAGCTGGATTACTGCAAATAAACAGGCACTTCCCTTGAATAGGAGAAGTGCCTGCTTCTAAATTCAGATAATAAATCATCAATTAAATTGAACAAGCTTGTCCATTCGGGTACATGTCTCCCTCCCGAAAATTGTAAAGATTGCCTATATTTTCGGAATGGGATACTATAAAAAAAAAGTCCTTGCAACTTCCTTTTTCGATTCGTTCGGCAGTATCGTGCAATTGTTTGCCCCAAGTAGCCGAATGGCCGAGCTCGGCTGCCGTATTCCAGACGATCTTGCCGTAATCGGCTTTAATAACATCATTCTTCGGAACTTACGTCTCCTCCTCTGTGTTCAGTCGATCTCGGCTTATAATCAGATGGGCTGCACTGCATCGCAGTCGCTCATCCGCTTGATCAAAAATGAACCGTTCTCGCAGCAGCACATCTTGATCCCACATCGTTTAGCCGCCAGAGAATCGATGATTGCCGTTCCGAAGTGCCGATGGGCCTCAAGATGAAACTTAAGTGGAGAGGGGTCGCGAACGTCATGTCCTTAGACCAAAAGATACAGAGTGAAGTCGTATTCGCCCATTGGTTCCGTCATGCCGGGGCCGGCTTGGCGGTCGTTACCAACGAATGCGCTTTTTTAATGGTTAACGAATCGTTTTGCCGGATGCTCGGTTATGCGGAGCATGAACTGCAGCGGCTGTCTTTTCATGAGATTATGCGATTCGGCGAAGCGGCCGCAACCAGCGAGCTGCTTGAGCAGATCAAACAAGACAGACGGCAGCCGCAGCGCCTGGAGCAGGCGTTCGTCCGCAAAGATGGCCGAGTGGTATGGATGCAGCTGCATATCACGATCTCGGACAGCGTTATGCAGCATTTTCTCGTTGAGATGCACGAAATTTCGGAACAAAAACGGCTGGAGCAGCAGCTGCGGGAATATGAAGAACGATTCCATTCGATCTTAGAGAACCACCCCGAACTCGTCCTCCTATACTCTGAATCGGACGGGCTCGTTTATATCAGTCCGGCATGTGAGAGATTAACCGGATATACGGCGGACGAACTGCTCTCGAATCCTTACGTGATCCAGATGCACAACTTACCTTCAATTGAACAGCAGTTTGAATGGGCATTACGAGGGGAACCGCTCAGCTTCGAAATGTCTTATCTTCACAGAGATGAGCGTACGTTGTACGTTAATGTCACATCTGTTCCGATTATGTGTGGCGGCAAGATTGAATCCTTGTTCTGTATCGTGAAAGACATTACGAACGAAAAGCTGAAGAGCGAACAGCTGGAACGGGCAGAAAATTTGTATCATCTGATTTCGGAGAACTCGCAAGATATTATTACAATTACCGATAAGTCCGGAATCGTCCAATACACATCGCCTGCGATTACAAGAGTGCTTGGATACAAGCCGGAAGAAGTGATCGGGCATTATGGCGGCAATCAATGGGAGCAGAACGAAGTACGGGAATTTGAAAATTCGTCACCTTTCAATGACTCGCTTGAGGTGCTCGTAACCGCCCCGAACTTGCACAAAGACGGTCATATCGTGTATATGGAGAACAAAATACGAGCGATCTGCGATGAGCAGGGGGAAATCGTCCAATTTCTTGCGATCGCCCGCGATATTACAGAGCGGCTTGCAGCAGAAGAAGGATACCGGCGAATTGTCGAAGACTCCCCGGATATGGTCATCATAACCCGCGGGCAGCAATGGCTGTTCATTAATGAAGCCGGTACAGCGCTGATCGGCTGCAACGATAAGTCTGAGGTCATGCAAAAACCATTTATCCAATACATCGCCCCGAAGTATCGGGATCTGATCGAAGCGAGGCTGCTTGAGGTGGCCGACGGCCAAACTGTTGAGTTGATTGAGCATAAGCTGATTCGTGCGGACGGGTCAATCATCCATGTCGAATCGAAATCGATGCCGACCGTTTTTAAAGGGGAAGCTGCCGTTTACACGGTCATACGCGATATAACGGAGCGGAAAAAGACGCAGGATCTGCTGATCAACTCGGAGAAGTTGTCCGTTTCGGGCCAGCTCGCCGCCGGGATCGCACATGAGATCCGCAATCCGCTCGCCGCGATCAAGGGATTTTTGCAGCTCATGAGGTCCGGGCAGCCGACCAAGCAGGAGTATCTCGAAATTATTTCGGAAGAAATGAGCCGAATCGAAGGTATTTTATCCGAGCTGCTTGTGCTCGCTAAACCGCAAATTTCGAAGCGCATGCCGAAAGATATCGGGCAATTAATCCAGCAAACCGTCACTCTACTCAGTACGCAGGCGATTTTGAAGAGCATTGAGGTCAAAGTTTCGATTGACGACGAACTGCCGCTGCTCGTGTGTGACGAGAATCAAATCAAGCAAGTGCTCATCAATTTTATTAAAAATGCGCTCGAAGCGACCGCCAGCGGAGGCGTCATTGAAGTCAGCGTCCGCAGATTAAACCCTGCGGCAATCGAGATCGTGATTCGCGATACGGGGTGCGGGATCTCAAAGGACCGGCTGGCAAGGCTCGGCGAGCCGTTTTATACCACGAAGGAAAAAGGCACCGGACTCGGGCTTATGGTCAGCCGCCGCATTATCGAAAGCCACGGCGGCACCTTCTCGGTCACCAGCACCGTCAACGTCGGCACATCGGTCACCCTCACCTTCCCCATCGAGCGAGCAGATGAACGGATTGGAATGACCATTCATTAGCCGCGGCTGGGAATCGTACTGCAAAATATGCGCCACCTCATATGCAAGCCCTCCAAAAATGACGGCCTTCCAGAACAATCTCCGGAAGGCCTAATTTCGTTATCGATTCAACAAGCTTCTTCTTCATTTTCATGTCATTCATCATTCGGTTGAACTACTCTCCACTTAACACCCTACGGGTCGTTTGAAGTGGGAGATTCCTAAGTACGAAAGCCTATCGGCTTTTAATTTGATTAGGCTATCCCCGTAGTCCCTACGGTTAGAAGTCTTATAGCTTCATTTTTAAGATTCTGTCCTGCGTTAATATCCCTGTCGTGATGTGCTCCACAAGAAGGGCAATCCCATTCACGAAGGTTTCGATGTTTAACGTCTTTGTTTTTATAGCCGCAGCACGAACACAATTGAGAACTAGCGAAGGTTTTAGATACAGCAATCACTTGCTTACCATACCATTTTGCCTTGTATTCTAACATCTTGTGGAATTGTGACCATGACACTTCACTAATGGCTTTGGCTAATTTATGATTCTTTAACATGTTCGTGACTTGCAAAGTCTCAATACCAATGACATCGTGGTTTTTGATGATATCCGTAGAGATTTTTTGCAAGTAGTCTGTTCTTGTATGGGTGATCCATTCGTGGAGTCTTGCAACCTTGATCCGCTGTTTGTTCCAATTTGAACCCCCCTTCGTACGTCTAGAAAGAATACGTTGTGCTTTTGCTAGTTTCCCTTCGAGTGTACGAAACCATTTCGGGTTAGAGAATACCTCTGCTGTACTCAAAATAGCAAAATCCTTCAGCCCAACGTCAACGCCAACAGAAGAACCTGTCTTTTCTAATGATTGCACTTGTGTTTCTGCAAGAATAGAAATGAAGTACTTTCCGCTGGGATTACGCCTAACGGTTGCGTTAAGAATACACCCGTCTACTTCACGACTTTTGGCAAAGCGAACAAGACCCAATTTAGGCAATTTGATTTTGTTGCCTACAACGGCAATATTTCCGTTTGTTTCCTTTGTTGTGTACGACTGTACTGGATTTTTCTTAGACTTGAAGCGAGGTGCATGGTTCTGATTTTTAAAGAATCGTGTATACGAATCGGCAAGGTTTTTCAGTGAGGATTGAAGGGCAATGCTATCCACTTCTTTTAGCCAGACTAATTCTTTCTTTAACTGTGTCAATTCAGCAGAACATGAATGGTAAGTTAATCCTTTGCCTGTTTCTTTGAAGATATCCGTCCATCGTGCTAAAAAACGATTGAATACAAAACGACTACACCCAAATGTTTTAGCAATCAGGATTTCCTGTTCTTTCGTTGGATAGATACGAAATTTGTATGCTTTGTTGACTAACATTACTTTTCACCTCACTATTACCAGAACCTATGTTCCTATTATACCATATGGAGGGAATTTTCGGCTATCGCCAACGACATTCATCCCCTCCCTAATCATTAGGCTTCGCCCTCCACATTCCTTGAGGAAGGGGTATTCTGTCGGAAGGTCGATAAAAAACATGGTGGACTCCCCCCGGTCTGCAGCTACGCGCAAAAGCCCCTTTTGAATAAAAAGGGGCTTAGCTTAACTTAACTCAATCAATTGGATGTCCAGGAACCGCCTGTTCCTGTTCCTGTTCCTGGACTTCTTGCACTTTAGCGCGTTACGGCCCGGAGTCTGAACCACCCGCTTTGATAGTCCTTCTGCTCGTAGGCAAGGGCCAGCCCTAGCTGCATGAGCCTGTCTCCTCCATGGATTGACGTCTCTCCACTATGTCCCGACTGAACCTCATATTCAAGTTCCGGATTGAGTCCGTCAAGACGCAGGCTGCGCTTAGACGGGTTCGGCACGGCCATCACTTGGAAATAGTAGGCGATGGCCTCCTGTTGGTCCTCCGACACAATCATCCAAGCCGACTCGTTCCCCTCAAACGGACTCTTAAGCCGGTACAAGTCTCCCTTCTGAACCAAACCGCGAATCTCCTTGTAAGCTGAGACTTGGCGCCCCACGATCTCTTTCTCCTCATCGGTGAATTTCGTCAGATCCAGCTCATAGCCGAAGTTCCCGGACATAGCGACATCCCCGCGGAATTCCAGTGGTGTCATCCGTCCAACCTGATGGTTCGGTACGGCCGACACGTGCGCCCCGATGGCGCTAACCGGATACACCAGGCTGGTGCCGTATTGAATCTTCAGACGCTCCACCCCATCCGTATTATCACTGGTCCAGGTCTGCGGCATGTAGTGCAGCATACCGGGATCAAAGCGTCCGCCGCCACTTGAACAGCTCTCGAACAGAATATTCGGGAATGAAGTAGTGATGCGCTCCAGCAGTTCATACAATCCAAGCACATAGCGATGCGCGGTCTCTGCTTGGCGCTCCGGCGGCAGAGCGGCGGAACCGATCTCCGTCAGGGCGCGGTTCATGTCCCATTTCACGTAAGCGACCGGCACACTTGTGAAAATAGCAGACAGCGAGTCATAGATGTAATCACGCACTTCCTTGCGGGTGTAATCGAGCACCAGCTGCCATCTGGCTTCACTGCGTCTTCTCCCCGGAACATGAAGGCACCAGTCCGGATGCTTGCGGTACAGCTCGCTGTCCGGCGAGATCATCTCGGGCTCGAACCAGAGACCGAACTTCAGGCCCTGCTCGTTGACGCGCTGCGCGACATCCGCAAGCCCGCCCGGCAGCTTCCGGCGATCCTCGTACCAATCGCCAAGGGAGGAATTGTCGGAATCCCTTTTGCCGAACCAGCCGTCATCCAGGACAAACAGCTCGATTCCAAGCCTTGCGCCCTCTTCCGCGATGGATACCAGCTTATCCGCATTAAAGTCGAAATAAGTGGCTTCCCAGTTGTTGACCAGGATAGGTCGCTCTTCGTCCCGATATTTCCCACGGCACAGCCGGGTCCGGTACAAGCGGTGATACGTCCGCGACATATCTCCGAGTCCCTGACCGGAGTAGACCATGACCGCCTCCGGCGTCTGGAAGCTCTCTTCCGGGCTGAGCAGCCAGGCGAAGTCGAAGGAGTTAAGACCGATATTTACTCGTGTGGAACCGAAAGAGTCCACTTCTGCCCCGGCCTCAAAGCTGCCGCTGTACACAAGGCTGAAGCCGTATGCCTCACCATGGTTCTCCGTTGTCTCCGGAGTGACCACTGCGGTAAAAGGATTGAACTGATGACTGCTCATGCCTCTTTTGCTATCGATCCGGGTTTCACCCTGTTGAATTGGCCTCCGAACAATGTTCGCTTCCCGAGCCCATGCTCCCGACAAGTACATCATCTCCAGATCGCTCTTGCCCGAGAAATCGACACTGGCGCTTAGAGCACGGCGAAGACGAAGGCTCTTGTCCCCCTCATTACTCAGACGGGCTGAACGAGTGATTACATTTCGATCCGCAAAGATCGTATAGCTAAGAACGACCTTGAGGCCTGAATAGGCATCCTTCAAATCCAGCTCCAGCGTCTCGGCTTCAGCATCACCCTCAGTATATACAGCCGGAAGCCCGGATAAGGATGGCTTCCCCTTTATGATCCGGTATCCCTCATATCTCAGCTCCGTAACACGGGTTCCATCCTCAAGCTCCGCTTGGTACGCCGGATTACGGAAGTCTCCGCTCCCGTACTGCGGATATTCTTGAGGCAGCCGGTCGAGTCCAGCGTTCGCCGGGGTATGAATCAGCAGATCATCCATGGATTCCCGGTGCCTCAGCTTGCCTCCCCAGTAGACGTGCAGAGGATACCCGTCCACGATCTGAATCATATAACTCATGCCGGGCGACTGCAGATGAAACAGCCCGGTGTGCTCTTGAACAATTATGCCCACTAGTTAACATCCTCTCTAGAAGTGATATCCCAGGCGGATATGACTTTCCCAAAATTAACTCCCACTAAGCAAAACATGGTTTAAAGCTTGATTATCTCATTACAGCATGATGGTTTTGTCTCCGGTTACAATATATAATACTTTGAGTATGTAGTACATGGCATGGTGCTTACTAAACATGGTATAATGCTAGATAAAATGAACTTTAGAATTAACCGATCCCAGCGGAGAGGCCGAGTGATTCTGAAGAAGCGGAGCGTCCGCCTTTGTCTCCGAAATGCCCCACTGATATCTAGTTCAAGCATTTCGGAGACAACAGTGGTCGTAAGAACACTCGGCATCGCAGCGCCCGAATAGGGTAACTTTCATAAGTTCATTTTATATAGATAATACAAAGTTATAAATTAAAAGGCGGGATTTGCCGTGATTGAGTATCTGCCGCGCAGCAAGAATCTCTCGGAGCTATATTTGACTCAATTTGGTGTGGAGAATTGCATACCGGGTCATTTCTTCGGGCCGGCTGTAAGGGATTATTTTCTGCTGCATTATATTATGGACGGTGAGGGAATCTTCGAGGTGGGTGGGAAGAGATATCACCTGGGGAAGGGACAAGGGTTCCTCATCTGCCCCAATGTGATCACATATTATCAAGCCGATACAGATAAGCCCTGGTCATATTGCTGGGTCGGTTTTCACGGGAGCTTGGCTGAATGGCTTCTCAAGCAAGCGGGTCTGACGATGGCGTCCCCAATCTTCATCTATGAGCGAGACGACATACTCCATCAATACATGCAATCAATGGCCGAGGCGAAAGCTAACCCTAAAGCTCAAGAAGTCAGGCTGACCGGACTGCTGTACTTGATGTTATCGCTCATTGAAGAGTCCGGGCCGGCAGCTCCTCCCAGTGAAAGGGAAAGCCAAGCGGAGGTTTACGTCGAGAAAGTGACCGATTTCATTGAGATGAACTATGCTCAGAAAATTACGATTGAGGATATTGCCCATTTTATTGGCTTGAATCGAAGCTATTTGGGCTCTTTGTTCAAGCAGCGAATGAACACAAGCATTCAGGAATACCTGGTGCGCTATAGGATCAATAAAGCATGTGAAATGATGAGAAATGCCGAGCTCTCGATCGGCGATATCTCCCGTTCAGTCGGCTACAGCGACCCGCTTCTCTTCTCCAAGGTCTTCAAAAAGCTGAAGGGAATCTCCCCCAAGCATTACCGGGCGGAGGTTCATCCCCAGCCCCAGGCTGCTGATCTCTAGGGACAGACGGATGGATTCGTATAGGCAAAAAACCGGCCCTGACTTAATCAAGTCAGAGCCGGTTCTTCTTTAGATACTCTCCTGCTTCAGCGCATGGATAATGTTCTCCTTCTTGACCTTGGCGCTGGAATATAACATAGCGGAGCCAACAATGAGAAATACCGCCGCAATGACAGTGATGATGCTCATCCAAGGCAGGGTAAATGCGTAGCTGAACCTATTCCCAAGTGCCTTATAGACGAAATACATGACTACGACGCTGAGAGGAAGCCCGAACAGCAGGGACTTGGCCCCATAAAATATACTTTCGTAGTTCATCATTTTCGTAAAGCCCTTTGGCGTCATTCCGACGGATCTCAGCATCGCGAACTCCCGCTTGCGGAGGGAGACGCCCGTTGAAATGGTATTGAAGATGTTCGCAATCGAAATCGCTGAAATTAACACGATAAAGCCATAAGAGAAGACGGACATTAATAAGACACTCTGTTCACTTCTTGCTCTGGACTGAAATACGTTATAGACCTGAAGTCCGTTCTCTCTCATTTCTTCGATTTCCTGCTGCGTCTTCAAAGGATCCGTACTCTTCAGATAGAGAGTGGTCTGTACAGAATCCGGATTCTTATCTTGTGCCCACTGATTCATCACCCGTTCCGAGACAACGAGATTTAATCCGCCTAATCCTACTTGGCTCATCCCCATAGGAGCTTGATCCGTCAAAGCAGCAAAGGTCACTTTGCCTGCCTTCCTCTCTTTTCCCGTGTTCACATCGGTTTGAACCAAATCGAGGCCTTCGCCGACTTTCGTATGGATGGCCTTCGTTTGAACATATTTTCCTGTGTTAAAGTCTTGGTAATTTACGTTTTCCAGCACGATAGCTGTGGGATGGCTCGGGTCAGTCAGCTGCTCGTAATCGGCGCCAACCGCTTTGGCATAGACGCGCAGACTGGAATCATCCAAGGCACTGATCCTTATATTGTACGGGTATTTCCCGTTCCTAAGCATACTCTTATCTTGTTTAATCGTCTCTTTCAATTCATCCGCAATGGACGCTTCCTCGATCAACGCCTCCATATTCAACTCGTGGATCGTATTGTACTCCGTTACATCCTTTAAGGATCTAATCGACTGTACCAACCGGTCGTCTATTCTCTCGCCATTGCCGTACCATACTTGAATATCGTAATTAGTATCCTCTAGTGATATATCCAGCGATTGCTTTAAGCTATTGGTGAAGAACGATATGGTCAAAAACAGAACGATGCTGATAACAAGCGAAAAGACCGTAGCATGATATCTGCGTTTGTTTCGCTTTAGGTTCTTCAGCCCCATCTCCCCTTCGATCCCGAAGAGTCTGCGAATGAGCTTTGACGTCCTTACGGCTCTGCCCGTAAGCTTGATATCGTCTGTCTGGCGGATCGCATCCATGGCGGAGATCCTGGATGCTTTCCTAGCCGGGAGATAGGTCGAAATAAATATCGTCAGCATCGAAACCGCACAGGCAATCAGAAGGGATAATGGCGTGACGATCAGTGTCAGCCTTTGCGTCATTCCTAATGCCCCTTGAATGATCGAGTTGATGAATATAAAAGTAACTCCAATCCCGGCAAGTCCACAGATTACTCCAATGGGTATGCTGATCAGGCCAATGACGAACCCTTCAAAAAACACGGAGTTTCTCTTCTGTCTCCTTGTGGCCCCCACGCTGGCAAGCATCCCTAAATGGCGGGAACGCTCGGAGACGGAAATCGCAAAAGCATTATAGATTAATGAAACCGAGCCCACAATAATAACTCCCATAATGATGGCTGTTAGGGAGATCAGCATACTGTTCGTAGCCTTGTTCTTAGACACCCCATAATAATGAAGTAAATCGTTATTAAATTGCACGGATTTGATCTTATTGTGCTCTGCCAGGTTCTCCGCGTGAGTGAACAAGGAACGGTTTACTGTCCGCAGAGCAACCGCCGCGTTTACTTGGTCGTTCGCCCCTATAGTATTCTCATTGACATAACTAAGCAGGGTGTATCCCGGAGCCCACCCCGGTTCCCACTCAGGGCGCTTGATAAAGCCTACCACGGTGTACTCTCTTATCTTTATATTTTGGAGGGTTTCTGTCATTTTGCCGTCGATCATACGAACCGCTTCCGTCTGACCCATTGGAGAATGATTGCCGCCTTCCTCTATTCGCTCGCCGATAGGCAGGGTTAGGTGATCCCCGATTTCGTACTTCACCTTGGCATACTCTGCAAGAGCATCCGAGAGGAGGATTTCCTTGTCCGTCCTAGGAAGACGCCCCTTGCTCAGCTCAACTCCAAATTGCTTGAAGCCTTGGTCATTATACTCCTTAACGAACAAATACGGCCTGCTGCTGTTTTGTTCCCCCTCAATAGGGGCATAACCAAGATCCTTTGAGATGGCAACCTCTCCGGTTGCTTCATCATTCTGGATCGCTGCAAGCTGTTCCTTGTTGACATCCATATATAGGACATGCCATTCCCCGTTATCTGCAATGGACTGTCTTTTCATCAGATCCTGAAAGGAAAACCCCAGAGTTGCCACAGCCGTCACCATCGCCACCGAGATAATGACCCCGATGATCGTTACAAGTGTACGTCGCTTATTCTGCTTCAGATGCCGAATCGTCAGCTTGTTGACAATATTCATGGACGAATCACCTCGTCCTTGGCAATCCTTCCATCTTCAATAGAGATGACTCTGTCGGCTTGCAAAGCGATCCGTTCGTCATGAGTAATTACGATCAGCGTACGTTGAAAGGTTTTGTTCAGCATTTTCAATAGATCAATGATCTCACTGCTGTTCTTGCTGTCCAGGTTCCCTGTCGGCTCGTCCGCCAGCATGATTGCTGGATTGGCAATCACCGCTCGGCCGATCGAGACCCTCTGCTGCTGCCCGCCGGATAGCTGGTTCGGCAGATGATTCATATGATGCTGCAGGTTCAACGTCTTCACCAAGTTGTCCAGCAGCTGCCTATCCACCTTTTGCTTATCAAGCAGGAGCGGAAGTGTAATATTCTCTTCTGCCGTCAGGACCGGAATCAAGTTGTAGAATTGGTAGACCAGACCGATTTGTCTGCGCCGGAAAATAGCCAGCTGGGTTTCGTCCAGATCATACATATCCGTATCCTCAACAAAGACTTTGCCGCCCGTTGGCCGGTCCACACCTCCCAGCATATGCAGAAGTGTCGATTTGCCCGAGCCGGACGGGCCAATAATCGCAACAAATTCACCCTTGTGCACGGAAAAGGAAACATCGTCAAGCGCTTTTACCGCGGATTCGCCTTTTCCGTATATTTTAGATAGATGCTCTATTCTTAAAATTTCCATAGTCTTAAACCTCCATCGTTCATCTGATGAATATCATTGTATCTGTCTAACATGACTCTCAGGTGACTCTGAAGGTGACAGTTTAGTCACTTACGGTTGGTTAAATGACTTGTTTATACAGCTTAATCCGGAACTCCGTCCCCTGTTCGCTGCTGCTCGTCACATCGATGACGCCGTTCTGACCTGCAATAATGCTGTGGGCCATCGCAAGACCAATGCCGATGCTCCCCTCGCCAGCGTTCTTGCCCTTGTAGAAACGTTTGAAAATATAAGGCAGGTCCTCCTTTGGAATGCCTTTTCCGTTGTCGGCGATCACAATTTCCGTGTATAGCGCATTTTCCGAGAAAGTAATGGCTATGGTCCCGCCTTGATCTGTGTGCTCCACAGCATTCTTCAAAATATTGATCACCGCTTCAGCCGTCCAATTGAAGTCGCCCACAAAAGAGGCATAGTCATCGCCCGTAACCGAAACCGTCTGTTCCTTAATGTCCATCGGAATTAGAACCGGCTCCAAAGCCTTATGGATAAGCCTCTTCACGGGAATGTGATCTCGCTTGAATTGGATGGTCTGAGCGTCGATTTTGGAGAGCTTTAACAAGGAGGAGACCAGCCAGTCGATGCGCTCAAGCTGGATACGCAGATTATGAGTGAACTCCGTTCTTTTGACTGGCGGCAGATCAGGGCTGCTAAGCAAATCCGCCATGACCGTCATCGAGGTTAGCGGAGTTTTGAGTTGATGAGAGATGTCCGAGACGGCATCGGTCAGTTTAATTTTGTCCCGCTGCAGAAGCGAACGCTGCTCCGACAGCATGAGCGTCATTTTATAAATATCATTCTTCAGGATACTAAGCTCGCCTTCTTGATTATCACGAACGTCCAGGGAATAGTTGCCGCGGCTAATTTGCCGCAAATAGTCGGACAGCTTCTCCAGCTCGCGGTATCTCCAGCCTGTGAATATCAGAAAGCTGCCAATAAGCAGAAGAGACATCACAAGCACAAGCCCCGCAGCAGCAAGCGAAATGCAGGAAGCCGCAGCAACCGCCGCCAAGCTGATCGAGCCTAGAACGAACAATAAAATCCGAATCTCCCGATTGCGCAGCATCTAATCACCCACCTTATATCCTAAACCCCGTACCGTCTTGATCATTGCGGGCTGCTGCGGATCATCCTCCAGCTTGTCCCTAAGCCGCTTGATATAGACCGTTAATGTGTTGTCGTTCACGAAGTCGCCTGCCACATCCCAAATCTGCTCCAACAGCTGATTTCGCGTGAGAACCTGCCCCATATGACTGCCAAAGATCAATAATAAGCGGTACTCCAGAGCGGTCAACGCAATTTCAGCGCCGTTCTTATAGACCTTTCCTTCCAGCGTATGAATGCGGACATTGTCCATCTCAATGATTGCTTTGGTCTGGGACGGCTTATGGTATCTCCGCAAGACAGACTTAATCCGCGATAGAAGCTCCCGTATCCGGAATGGCTTGGTAATATAATCGTCAGCTCCCATATCAAGCCCCATCACCACGTTAACCTCATCATCGATTGCCGTTAAGAAAATGACTGGAATATCGCTCCGCTCCTTGACCATTCGGCACAGATCATAACCGCTTCCATCCGGAAGCGATAAATCAAATAGACATAAATCGAATTGATCTATCCCGTCAGCCAGCACTTTACTGGCAGAAGCAGCATTATAACAGAGAACGGTAGAGAAATGATCCTGCTGAAGTGAATATTCCAAACCGGACGCGATTGTTCTATCATCTTCAACTAACAAAATTCTCATCTTTAAATCATCCTTACTGTAGTTAAATTGCCTATTGGTAATTCAATCATTATGCCACATATCAATATGTAGTAAAGATCAACATGATAAACATATTTTAGGATCAACGTGTCTTGCAGATGGAGCCCTCTCACTGGTGTTTCCACACCCCGATGTCTATGGTTAAATAAGTTTCTCCCGTATATAATGGATATTATAGTCATAAAGGGAGGGCAAAGACGATGAGAAAAATGACACTTCAAGATGTTCAATCCAAAGTATCAGCGAACGGAGCATTCATTCATCTTGCCGTCGCCAAGTTTCGTGATCATTCCAGGGAGACCGGATGGGAGATGTCACGAATTCAGAACAGATCAGCTGACGAACAAAAGGCACTAAATTATATTGCCCGTTCCACCCTGCGCAGTGCTATGAAGTCAGGCATCATTCAGTACAACAAAGAAAGCAGGGTGCTGCTTGTTGAACAATATTCAAGACGCTAAACAAGCACTTGAGCAGCTCTTTCAGAAAGATAAGTTTGATAGGATGCTCCATACGGCAGCAATTTTAACCGAACTCTTATTACCCCACGGCGTCAGGCCCATTATCGTGGGTGGCCTTTCTGTGGAAATTTACACTTTAAGTGGATATACAACACAAGATATTGATCTTGTCATGGATGGTTATGAATTAGCTAACGATCTGCTGAATCAGATCGGATTTACTAAAGTAGGCAAGGATTGGGTCCATGCGGCTCTAGGGGTTTCAATTGAAATCCCATCAAACTTCTTGGCTGGAGACTACGAGAAAGTAACTGAGGTTCCTATTGGTGAGAGAAAAGTATTTGTTATCGGCATTGAAGATATCATATTAGATCGTTTAAGAGCTGCTGTCCATTGGAGTTCAGGCGAATCCCGCGAGTGGGGTTATCGGATGCTGCTTATGTATTATGAGGAGCTTGATATTCCATATTTTTTTCAGAAGTTCGAAACCCGTTCAGAACAAACGGAGTTTGAATTATGGATTACAGAAGCACTTAAAGAAAAGGGAACTATTGACAAAAAGGAACCGACATAACAAAAATATAACTTATATATAACAAACCCAAGGAAGCCCGCCTTCCTTGGGTTTGTTTGATTACCATCCTAACGCATCTAAGCTACTCTTGTTGTAATTTGTTGAAGGCTGGAAGGCATGTGCTGCTTCAAAAAAAGGAAGAACCCAGGCAAGGTTGTATACTCAAGATCCCATTAGAGAACGCCCTAGTCAGCCCTCCGACCGATCCATAAATCCATCTACAGCCCAACTGATTCATTAGCAAATTTATGTAGAATAACAGGGTATCCATTTTTCTCATGATTAGGAGGGAATTCATGTTCCAGCAGCGCACAAAACGGGTATGGGGCGGAGTTATCGCGTTTCTTGCCTTAGGGGTAGCCATATATTTAGGTGTGCAATACTTTGTATTCGGGGTAACCTCATCAGGCCTTATTCAGGACAAAGTCAATACCCAGCATCTAAAATTATCTGATCTCTATTACTTCGTTCTTTACCTTCACATTGCAACAGGGATCATCGCCATTTCTATCGGTTGGATCCAATTTATCGAATCCATCCGAAAGAAATACAGCAGCCTGCACCGAACACTCGGCAAGATCTATAGTGGCTGCGTAATTTTTTCTGGTGGAGCCGGACTATTTATTGCGTTCAACGCTACCGGAGGATGGATCTCTACCGTTGGATTTCTACTTCTTTCCCTATCCTGGCTCTATACTGTGATCAAGGGTCTTCGCGCAATTGTCGTTGAGCAAGATCTGCATAACCATAAGAACTGGATGCTCCGCAACTATGCCCTAACGCTTGCAGCCGTAACACTTCGCATCTACTTGCCAGTATGCATGCTCCTATTTGGATTCGATGATTTCTATGTATATTACCGTGCCATTGCTTGGCTATGCTGGATTCCCAATCTGATATTCGCTGAATGGATAATTAGACGTGTCGCATCAAGTGGTCTCACTCTGTATAGCATTTCGAAAACAACTCATTTAAATAGGAAACGCACAATGTAACTCTTCAATAAGAACGTTTAAGCAGCCAGTCGCCGCTAATCAATCGGTGACTGGCTGCTTAATTAGTGAAATACAGGTGCTCGAGACTGGAATAGGTGAACTCCGAATCTCATACGTACAATGCAAAACCCGCTCACAGAAGCTTTACCGATACTTATCTAGCCATGCTCTTCTAGCCATGCAATCCCCCCGTTAAACGGGGGCTATGACGATAGGGCCCTACCGGGACTTGGATCAGGCTCGTTAATCCTTGCGAAGTCATCTTGTAGATCTCATCACATAACCTCGCATCAAATCCGAGGAGCGGATGCCCCCCAAGTCCAATCGCTGATGCAGCTAGCAGCAAACGCTGTACAAGCATCCCTGCTTCCATTTGTTGAATACGGTATCCCCTATACCCCATCGCTGTTACAAGATGATCCTTGTCCCCCGTAATATGAAAGATTAGCGGTACTTGGAACAGGTTCACATTATCGGAAGGCATTCCTTGCTGCAGCTGCAGGCGGTGATCCCCGAGACGTATCAATCGTAACGCATGAGCAGCACTGTCATAATAGTAAGCACCTTCTGGAATACCCTCAACGTTATACAGACATACGTACAGGGAGACGCGAGAATCAGAGTTCTCATGGTCTGCATCCAGATCACTCCAATACCTGAAGGAAGCCGTAGTCTCCCACAGTAGTAAGGCCAGCTGCTCTTGGCTTACCTTGCTCATCCTAAAATCACTGTCCGGGGAATACCGTCTTCGGCTTACGAACGCAAGATCATACGATAAATGCTTCACATAGGGAAGAGCCACCACCTGACCCTCGTAATGAACCATCTTCTCTTTCCTAATTGGTGCTGCCGACGGAAGTGTTTCGAGTAGGGAAACCTCGTTCATTCTGATTAACAGCGGAAATTCCTTAACCCTCCGGGACCGGACGTAATGATTATGCTGAACCGCCGGCAGCTCCCGGCATAATTCGGCAGCGGAGATACTCCCGCCTCCCTCATTCCTATAGTCACGCCAAGAGACCTCTGGCTCCACCGACAACGGAATCACCGCATACACACTCTCCTCTTGTTCGGATATCCCAAGAAGACCATTCACGGCCCGATCAAGAAACTGGAAGTACACCCCCGATGCAAAGCCAAACCGCTTCGCCACTTCCAAGAGCTGCCCAATCAGTGCACCGGCATCCAGCCCTTGCAGGCGATAGGAGAAGTTATTGTATTTAAAGAAGTTCTTCCAGAACATAGTCGATACAAAAACAATACCAAAGCATGCCGAAGTGTCACAGCGATTACCCAGAGCCCTGGCTAAATATGAATCAAAATTGCCTTCACGCAGCAGCGCTAAACGGTGGTGTGCCACATCATAATGATAGACCCCTGCGGGCAAATCCTCTATTTTCAGATACACGTATAATTCATTCGGATATAACGCTCCCCCCGAGGGAGCAAACCGCCGGTACAGCTGCAGCAGGCCCATGGTTGGCACCATGGAATTCGAGGCAAGAACGGCCTGGGACAGTTGAGTGAGCCCGAATACGTACCAGAGGAAATGCCCTACTCGGAGAAGGTCAGGCTTCACTGGAGCTTCAACACCTTCAAGCGTCAGCGGTATTTCCGAGGATAACGGAACCACAGGCACACCGCGATAGAGCTTATATGCTAGGGGTCCATCCTCCCAATCCACCACCAAGTCCGGCGGTTTGGTCTTATCAATGTCAAAATGCAGATTATGCAGAAACGCTTCCAGACTCATCCTTGGCCCTCCTTATATGAACGGGAGTGGTCCACCACGCCTCGCTTGCATACTTATGGAAATGGGTGCGGATATGGATTGAGATCCTCCATTCTTAGCGGCTTCTCCGCATACCCGAGTTCCACAGGTACCCGGAGCACCCGCTCCAGCCCTGCTAGACGGGTAAATTGATGTCCGAATGTCATCGGCAGCATCCCGGGGATCAGCACCTTCACGCAGTGCAGTCCATTTCGCATGATTTCCGGCGCTGTCACATCCACTACGATCACATCGAGATTCAGTCGTTGGAATGCCTTAAGAATGTCCCTCAGATCATCCGTTAAATCGGCATGCCTCGCCCCCCGCTTGAATTCCTCTTCAAACGTTCGCAGCGGGCGATTGTCATCCAGCAGAAATTGCAGGCGCTCCTCTGCTTGCGGCAATCCGTAAAGCAGTGAATGATCCTCCATCTGCTGCACCAGGGATGAATCATGGAACATTCGAACATACGTCTCCCGGTTCGCATCCAATTTATCGTCAAGCGACTGCACCATGCCGGCTAACTCGTGTACTGCACTTTTCACGGCCCTTACCGGGTCTGGATGAGCTCCAGCCGTACAGATGAGATTCACTCCTGTCTGCTTCCTGTTCTTCGCGATCCCCCATACACTTGGAATCCCATTCTCCATCGTCGAGTTAAAAAAATGCACATCAAACCCCGCCACTGCTTGTAAGCGGTCGATCATCAATCGCAATTCCTGGTCATTAGCGGATTGGAGGTCAAGGCGCGGGAGAGACAGCTGCGCATACCAAGTCATCAAGAACGAATCTCGCTCCACCACTTCCAATATGCCGTAAAAAATAGCTTCCTCCAAACTTCCGCCCAATGCGCACCCGTTGGAAGTCTCAAACACAAAGTTGTGCCCACAGCCCATGCTGTAATAGGCGAGCTGCTCCGGAACTAGAATCGGACGCTCTTGTAAAAACGAATAGCCCCATACCCAATTGATCGATTGATCGGGATCAAACGTTGTGAACGGGGCCCCCGGCTGGGCATATTGTTCCTCGGTATGCACTCCTACTTTAACTGGGTTAAGTGCTTGATCTTTCAGGTTGCGGAAGCTATCACGGACTACCGTCCGTCTGCTTCGGGGTGCCAAACCACAGTACCGCTCCAGCCCTTCCAATATAGCGGTCAATTCACTCACCGCATAGGAATGAGTCCGGCCTGCCGTTCCCACGTCCTCTGAGAACAACGGCAGATTCACACTCACGTCAGCAAATGTTGACTTAAGGTTAACCATCTTTCCATTCACAAAGCCAGTCCGGAAATCCATATAGTCTCGGGTCAGAAATTCACTGAGCTCATCGACCCGGCGGCAGCGGTAGCTGTCTGCGCTAATCTTCGGACTTGGTTGCAGCGAGATATGGGCTGCTGTCGATGAATCGTCAACCAATTGACTACACACCGGACAGAGCGGGTCAGGAAGAATAAGATGAAGTGTGCTCTCCAGGGTCTTCAAGTTAATCAAAAACATCTTCCCTGCCGATTGAACCCGCTGGCCTTGCAACTCTATTCGTGTCTCTTCTACCAGCAAATGAGCGACCTGCAAAAGTCCTGTACGTGATGCCCATGCATCACGCTCTACCCCCCCTCTTGTCACCAGTCTCATCTGCAGCTCCCGCATCTCTTTGCGATCACGTCCCGCCATGAGGCGCCGCGTGTCCGCACACTGGGAGCACCCTTGTGTGCCCGGACGAACCAGAGGTCCGATCACACCCTCGCCAAATGAGACGAAGCCACGCAGCCAGGGGATGCCGACTGGCCTCAGCAGCTCTTCGGCCTGTTGATGAATATAAGGGTTCCACGCATCGTCCAACAACAGAACCAAATCCACCGCTCCCGGTACTCCTGCCTCGAAATCGCTCTGACGAACCACCTCAAATTGGGTGGATAGTTCTCCACTCACACAGTCCGCCAGCACCCCTTCTCCAACAATCCCAACGGTAGCGCTCACCGGGATCCCTCCTCTCGCAGCACTACACCAAATACCCCTGCCAATTCCTCTTTCAAGAACGGTTCTACCGCCATATCGAGCACCAAGAGCCTCTTATGGCTTCGATTCAAAATTTGCAAGGCGGATTGTAGAACCTCTGGTTGTGACGCTGCTTCGCATGCTGGGATCTCGAGAATTAAAGGCTCCTGATTCTCCAAACGCACGGATGAGAACGCCCATGCTTGTTGCGATACGAAGCCAACTGGTTGGTTTTGTGCATCCTGAAGAGCCTGTTGTAATGCCTTTCGCAAAGCCATAGTCTCATTTAAGCCTATACTGCAATACCAGCAATCACTCGTTCGGACCCACACCACCGGAAATCCATATACTTCCTCTCCCAAGGCGATTACCGGCTCTCCCTTCATTGTCGTCAACGCCTGCGTATAAAAAAGGCAGTGTTCATCTTCTACCGTACCTAACTGTACCCGAGAGATGAGCGGCAACTGAGACGCCTGTTGCTTGAGTAATACTTCCTCCAAACACCTTTGCAGCCCTCGGCAAATGCCTTCCGAGGCCGTCTCTCCCGCTCCAATCCCGATGAATTCCTCCGGTTCTATCCTGCCAGCCTCTTCCCCTGGATGGGGAGGAAGCATCGGCACAAGCAAACCGGCCATTCGCGACACATAGGCTTCAATCCCGGCCAGCCCTGCTTCCCGCCGCGCCTGCTCATGCGTCAGATCGGTACAAATCATATCCGGCAGCAGCCCAGCGGGCCCCTCCGATAGCGGATCAGTAGCCTGAACACGACACTGAGAGAGAGGCAGCTGCGTTAAATCGCCCTCCTCCCAAACATGAAAAATCCCTGACTCCGCCGAGGTCAATCGGCTGAAATAAGGAATTAACCCGTCCTCGCTAATGCTTGGTCTCTGTTCGAGCTGAGGATCAAAATCATGAATCCATTCAGGTGCGCGAAGTCCGGTCACAAGCGGATGAGGCAGGAACGAATGCCACTCTCCTTCCAAAGTCTCCAGATTTAGCAGGAAAAACCGATGATTCTGTTCCGAATCGTCCGCTCCCGTAATCTTTTTAAATAATTCAAACACCATCACATTGGAGAGCATCGCTCCCGCTGTAGAAGAAAAGGTGTGCACTTGCGGGTCTTTAGTAATCTCAGATTGGTGTATACGGCGCCATGCTGACTCCCAGCACCCTTCAGCATCTGGATACACTAGGGGGCCTGCCAGACCAGCTTGTTGCAAGCATATAGCAGAAAGAAACAATTTCCGCTCCTCCTGGCAAGCCGCATGAAGAACCCGAAGTTCCTTGGTCTCACCCTCCCGTGACACAAATATAATCGAATCAAATGGTCTCACAGCCTCCTGCCAGCAGCCCTCTCCCTCCTGCTGCAAGGCAACCTCCTCTACTGCCACCTCGGAATCCGCTATACGCGCATGTGCCACCAGTTCCGCCAACCGCTGACGATCCGTCGCATCTGTACCCGAGACCAGTACATGAAACTTGGGCAATCCGGAGTCAAGCAGTGCAGAAATCGCAGAAATCAAGAATGGACCCGAACCGACCACCAATACTTTGGTCTGGCGATAGGACTGAAACCGATACGCACCCGAATCACCGAAATGATCCAAAAATTCAATTTGAGAAGCATACTTGGTGAGCACTTCTTCCGGCAATTGATGTGGAGCATCGCGGCTCACATCCCGGGCAAAGCCGTTACGATACAACACTGCCGCAATTTCATACACCTGGTTCCGGTGCTGGTCCGGCAATCCGTCTGTCAAATCCCCCAATCTGTGCTCCCCATTGAATATGGGTATCAGCATTTCAATCCACCGATCGATCGCCTCACCCTCCATGTGGAACGAGCTTACATTGTTTCGAAAATACACACCGTCCTGATCAGGGAGAACAAATGTATCTCTCTTCACCTTTAGACGCATGGAAGGATTCAAATTGGTCATTCTATTCCTCCTCGTAAGCAAGCTGCTCTTCATCTGCCCCAATACTTCACAAATCATCTTATGTACCGCTATTTGTCCCTCATGACTGTAGCGTCTAGCTCTGCCATGTCGTTTCCAACACAAAACACCCTTAAATTAGATTAGATTTACCCAAGGCTCTTCTAATCTATTTAGGGGTGCTCATGAAAATCAAAATGGTCGTTCCTCTTAGGCAGCCACGGTGTCCGTAGGCCTACCG
This sequence comes from Paenibacillus sp. SN-8-1, assembly GCF_050995535.1. Classification (NCBI taxonomy): domain Bacteria; kingdom Bacillati; phylum Bacillota; class Bacilli; order Caryophanales; family Paenibacillaceae; genus Paenibacillus; species Paenibacillus sp. SN-8-1. Next base: position 253,314 of record NZ_CP194782.1, on the reverse strand, counting down.
TCCTCCACGATGACAGTTATGACAGTTGTGACAGTTATGGCAATTGGAGCAATTGGAGCAGTTGAAACAATTTGAGCAGTTAAAACAGTTGAAGCAGTTGAAGCAATTAAAACAATTAAAGCATCTGAAACAACTGAAGATACATAACCGGGCAGATTGATCGTTTTGAGCGTTCCAAGGAGTCATCTCACTCGCCTTAATGTTGGAAACATTCAATTTCGCCAAATCATTTTTGAAATCGTTCATCATCTTCCCCCCAATGTCACTTTATGCCAACATATGAATTGGGCTCCGCTCTTGTTACTGCTCCAAATGCCTATACTTATATTTTTTCTGAACACAGTCATGCGGTGAAATACAAATAGGAGCCTGCCACTGGCCCCGATTAATGGGATCATGTCTTCTCCTTTGGCAATAGCTCCAAGGGTCTCTTCAACAGAAACCGGGTCTATTGGGAACTATTTTATTGGATCGAATCCCGGTACTTGTCGATATACAACGTCCCATCCAATTGGAGCTCTGCGTAGAACACTTGGTCTACAGAATCAATGCCCTCTTTCTTTAATTGTTTGCCCAGCCAGACAGCGGAAACATCCATTTTCGCGAGATTTTTCTCCACGATTGTGCCATCAACGATAAGCTCAGTCGGGATTTTGTGAACAGGCATAGTGGCTGCTTTTATATCTTTCTTTGTGGCAGGAAGTAGTTCCTCTTTCTTCAACACACTGAGCCTACCGTCAGGTTCAAGAATTGCGAACTCAACTTCTTCCGGTGAGAAGATATCCTTGTTCCGAAGCAGCATGCTTAAATCGTCGATGTTGAGATGCTGCTTAGCCAAAGCCTTTTCCAGAATCATTCCTTGTTTGACGAGAATCGTAGGCTGGCCGTCGAGAATCTCGCGCGCTTTGACGGAGCGCAATCCGATCCATGCAATGATGAACGCCATGAGCGACCATAGGACCAAGCTGGATATTCCTTGCAGCAGCGTAATTTCTCTGGTGACGATAATCTCGGCAGTAGTAGAGCCGAAGGTGATCCCTGTAACATAGTTGAAAAATGTTAGATGCCCGACTTGTTTTTTACCGAGTAGACGCGTCAGAACAAGCAGAGCAATGAAAGACATTGCCGTGCGAAATAAAATTTCCCCATACGTCATATGCCGAACTCCTTGAATAACAGATGGTTCTATATTGGCCTTTGTTACCATCGCTTATACTTTGTTTAAAGGCAAGTTTTTGTACGGGGTGAGCATAATAGATTCATTATGTGTGAAAGTAAGGAGCTGTACGAACAAGACAATGGGGCATCCCTATGTAATCTTGCCTGAAGAACAAGCGCCTGGTGGTATTGAGCATTGTGAAATTTGCGAACTATCCAAGCAGCGGAATCGTGTTATCTGGGGAGAAGGAAATCCGAAAGCCCCGCTAATGATGATTCTGGATAATCCCGGAGCTCGTGAGGACCCAGAAGGAAACTCCTTTCTATGCGGTACCCGCGAGACACTCCAATTCGGTATGAGAGAGGCCGGGATTGTTGAGAACGATGTTTATGTCACCTATTTGCTAAAATGCAGGCCCATGCGTGCCTACAATAAACCCGAGGCTAGAGCGGCGTGTCTCCCTCATCTACTGCTGCAGCTCCTTCAGAAGCAGCCCCTTGTATTATTTGGATTTGGTAATGTCGTAGTGGAAGCCATATTCCCGGATAAGGAGAATGCCCGTGTCAAGAAATTACGAGGCAGCTGGTATGAGTATCAGAGTACGCCCATAAGCTTCACCTATCACCCACTTGCCGTAAGAAGAAGACCTAATCTACTTAAGTTCTTCGTAGAAGATTTGAAAGCTTTGAAGGAGAAGTGGGAGGAGATTCTGCAGGGTACAATATTTGAAGATCTGGATAATTGATGTAAAATCAATCCAAGTCCCATCATACATAGTACAGAGTGGGTGGACACTTTTTTACTTAGGGGGTCCTATGCAAAGAAAAGAACTTGATAAACTTTTTAAGAAATCTAAACTGCCGTTCAGGTATTCATTAGAAGAAGCAGACACCATACTTAGAGACAAATATAACGTCATCGAGATCGATAATGAAGTAATTGACGATTTGAAGAAAGATCCCCTTGTTAACTTTGATAACATTGTAAGGTGTTATGGGATAAATGATAGCAAAGTTCTTTCCACTCTCTTTAATGAAGATGAACGGAGTATGCACGCTGAGTGTCGGCAATATTATGCTAAAGAGCCAATATCAAATTCTGAAATTACGGAATCTGAGTTGCTCTGGAGAGACATTCAAGAGGGAGGGCTCCTCCAAATAGTACTGGAGAGTGCAGATGGGAAGTATATTTCTTCATTTACTTTACAAGGTTTAAGCGAAAAGGTACTGCATGAATTGGTCATACTAAAGGGAGTTCCACCAGAAAAGGGTTACATAGGAAATCCCTCATATGAATTTTATTTAGACGTTTTGCACAATAATGATTTAATTTAAATCGTCGAACTCTATTTAACAAAGCATCGTTTAAGAACCCTTCTTGAACGATGTTTTTTTTGACATTGGGAGAATAGCTGAGCTCGTCTTTAAATAAAGGCTATGTTAAATCTTAATGTTGATATTTGAAGTTTTCGAACACTCGTTCTAAGGGCTTGGACAATAAGGATAAGCAACAGCTTATTATCTTTTTGCAGTCAGGAACCAAGGGTAGTATGGCACCTATTCGAGTGATTGATGAAATTCAAGAGCAAAAGCATAAAGAGGGATTGGTCTGCCCGTATTGTCATAATAGAGCCATCGTGCGCTTCGGTAAGTACGTTATTAATACACGCGCGGGAGCGGTCAAACGCCAGCGTTACCGTTGCAAAACATGCCTCCAAACGTTCAATGACCTTACGAATAGTCCTCTCCAGCGGACACGGCGACCTCATTTGTGGGTTCGATTTATCGAACTCATGATTGAAGGATTTTCGCTTCGTAAATGCGCCGAACTGATGTACGAAGAGGTTTCGTATGTGACCTTGTTTTACTGGCGACATAAGATTCTCGCTGCGTTGAAACAGGTTCCGACTGAAGCATTCCAAGGTATTGTCGAAATGGACGAGACCTACTTCCTATACTCGGAAAAGGGCAAGCGGAATATTACCGAACGCAAGCCGCGTAAGCGCGGCGGTAAAACTAAGAACCGTGGTATCAGCAACGACCAAGTTTGCGTACTAGTAGCCCGAGACCGTCAGAAGATGACCTTCTCGGGCGTCCTTGGACGTGGACGCATCGTACAACGAAACTTGATGAATTAATCGGCTCTCACCTGTCTAGTTCCAACGTGCTTTGCACGGATTCTTGGCGCGCGTTCAGTTCCTATGCGAATCAAAAGGGATTAGCACATTACCGCTTCAAGTCCGATGGAAAACAGCGAGTTAAAGGCGTTTACCATATCCAGAACGTTAACAGTTACCATAGCCGACTAAAAAATGGATGGACCGCTTCAATGGGGTTGCCACTAAATATTTGGAGCATTACCTGGCGTGGTTCCGCTATCTCGACAGTAAGGAATATGAAAACACAACCGCGAATAAGAAGAATATGTTGGTATGTTCGTGCCTGTTTTCTGTGAAGGATACGAACACCAGACTTCGACAGATGGCTTACTGTTGAACTATCGGGGAAGGTTAGTTGAATTGTTCGTGCATTAATTTTGCTGGTTGAATTTGATTATACAAGTGTTTCACCTGGTAACTGCATTTAGTGTGTGTCATAATTATCATCGAATACGAACCATGTAAGGGGTGTCTGAATGATGAAGCAAAACAAGTATGATGATGTGAATTTTTATTCGTCGTATGAAAAAATGCCGCGTTCAGTGAAAGGTCTAGAAGGCGCAGGGGAATGGCATGTATTGCAAGCCTTATTACCAGATTTGCGAAATAAGAGTGTCCTGGATTTGGGTTGCGGTTTTGGGTGGCATTGCCGATATGCTCGTGAGCAGCAAGCAAGTTCAGTGGTCGGAGTAGACATATCCGAGAAAATGCTTCAAAAAGCCCGTGAACTGACGAATGACCCTTTGATTACGTTTATCAAATTGCCGATTGAAGACATCAATTTTTCAGAAGCACAATTTGACGTGGTTATCAGTTCATTAGCCTTTCACTATATTGAGTCTTTTGAAGCTATCTGCAACAAGGTATATAGTTGCCTAAAAGCTAAAGGTGCATTTATATTTTCCGTTGAACATCCAATTTTTACTTCCCGAGCCGAACAAGATTGGTACTATGATGACCAAAGAAATCGTATGCATTGGGCGGTCGATACCTACCAAAATGAGGGGGTTCGTGATACATCTTTTCTAACTGATAACGTGATAAAATATCACCGAACGTTTTCAACTTATATGAATAACTTAATTAAAGCTGGTTTCAGTATTAGAGCGGTGAAAGAACCAATTCCTTCCGAGGAAATGCTGCAAAACATTCCTGAAATGAAGGATGAATTGCGAAGACCCATGTTTTTAATTATATCTGCCGAAAAGCTCTGAGCTTCACCATCAGTAAGCACCATGCGACACTCATCCGATTTTATGGAACTCTAACGGGGAACTTTAGCTGAATAAACCGCCTTAAAGGGCGGTTTTTCTTTTGGCTGAAAATCAACATTAAGATATAACATAGCCTAAATAAAAAAACGGGGGCGTCCCCCCGCCCCCTTGAATTTAACCATGAACGATTCCAAGCCCTTCCGCGGCGAAAACTTCGTCCAAAGTCTCCACTACCTCGGATGCATCTTCTCCATCCGCAATGATGGTGATAAGGTCGCCAGGCTCCAGCCCCAAGGAAAGAACGCCAAGGATCGATTTCATCGTGACTTTACGTCCATTTGACTCTGCGAACACCTCTGATTTGAACTTATTTACCGTGCTCACCAGAGCTGTGGCCGGACGGGCGTGAATACCGTCTTTGTCCGTGATCTTGTAAGTTTTTTGCATAGAACTTCACTCCTTACGACGAATCTATCTATATAAGTTGAACTATTGGTTTTACAAGTAAGGCAGCCGTGTGAAATGTTCCTCCGGTCACAAAGGCGAGCGCTTCGCTTCTTCAGAATCATTTCACACTCTTGCCTATTGGTAATTCTTCTTAAGTTTAACTTATAAAACTTTTAAATTTCAGATCCATTGGTTGCAATGACTTGTTTATACCAGTAAAAGCTATCTTTTCTGATGCGTTCTCCAGTCCCCTTGCCTTCATCATCTAGATCGACATATATGAATCCGTACCGCTTGGACATTTGCTGTGAAGAACAGCTAACAATATCGATCGGTCCCCAGGCACAGAAGGCTATCACATCGGCGCCATCATGAATTGCACGTCCAACCTGCTCGATATGACTTCCCAGATAGGATATCCGATAATCATCATGAACTGTGCCGTCTTCAAGCTTGTCATACATCCCAAATCCATTTTCAGCAATTAAGATTGGCTTCTGATAGCGGTCCCAATATTGAGAAAGTGTATTATACAATCCTTGCGGATCAACGTTCCAACCCCATGGATTAGCTTCTAGATAAGGATTTACGCTGGTAGAATCGGGCTTGTTCACATTCTTAGTGGAATCAACCATTTGAGAGAAGTAGTAGGAAATCGCCAGATAATCCATTGTATTCGCTTTCAACAGCTGCCGTTCTTCTTCCGTAATCTCCAACTGATATCCGTGTTCCTCGAAGTAATTCAGCGCATATTTCGGATACTCACCGCGAAGCTGCACATCTGTAAATAGATACTGCATCCGGTTATGCTGCATCGCCAACACCACATCATCAGGCTTGCATGTGTAAGGATATACCGTTCCGTCAGCAATCATCGTCCCAATTTGCAGATCATACTTCAGCGTCTTGGCATACTGGCGAATTTTAGCCGAGGCTACCATTTGGTTATGAACAGCTTGATATAACGCTTCGTCAGTAGAATCATATTGATCACTGCAAATCCCCAGAGACAAGAATGGCTCAATTTGTATCATATTTATTTGATTTACAACGATCCAATACTTCACGCGATCTCCAAAACGGTCCAAAAGCACATTACCATAACGTTCAAACATATCGATAACGGCTTTATTCTTCCACCCGCCATACTGTAGGGTGATGTGAATTGGAGTCTCGTAATGCAGCATGCTGATGATAGGCTCAATTCCAAGTGACTTCATTTTATTAATCATCTTGTCATAATGCGCCAAGGCCGCTTCATTAGGCTCGGTTTCGTCTCCCTTAGGGAACACCCTCGACCAATCAATTGAGGTTCTAAACGTCTTGAAGCCCATTTCGGCCAGCAGCTCTAAATCGCTTTCATAAGTGTGGTAGAAATCAATGCCGAAGCGTTTAGGATAGTAGTGTGTGGTATCCTTCAGGTTATTTCGCACTTGTTCCAGCGTCATACCCTGCATCTCTAACTGCTGAATTTCCATATTTGATAAACCTTTTAGGTAGGGCTGGACATCAGATGAATTGGGCAGCTTACCATCTTCCGTATATGCACCATCTGCTTGGCTGGCCGCAACTGCGCCGCCCCATAAGAAGTCTTTTGGAAAAGCCGAATAGTTATTTTTGCGCATGAGTTCTATTCCTCCTCTAATAATTCCATATCCTGCTTAACTGCCTGCTTATCATAGATCTTGAAGAATGGATAATAAATCAACCAACTGATGACAAACAAAATAACGACGAACAATATTCCACGAACAGATTCAGTTACAATCCAGCCTTGGATCACCGTAGGCAAGTACCAGAGTTGAAACGGCTTATATGGGATCGGCACGAACCCGATTTTCATGACAAGCCAAGTTAACGCCGGCCCTACGATACCATTGATCCACATAGGGACCATCAAAATTGGATTAAAGACAATTGGTGCACCAAACACGACCGGTTCATTAATATTGAAGATAGCCGGGATCAGGGAAGCTTTACCTATCATTTTTAACCGCTGTGATTTAGCCATAAATGAAAGCATGATGACCAGAGCTAGTGTCGCACCGCCACCGCCGATCAGGAACAGCGCTCCCGCCTCATTCGTGAAAATGCTGGTAACGGCCCTGCCTGCCTCAAAGTTGGCCTGATTCTGGGCAATGGCAGGTAATGCGATGGCACTTGTGACTGGGTACAGAACCCAACTTGAAATCCCGAACGTATACAAGAAAGCAAACCCCAGGAAGTTGATGAGTACAAATCCCCAGAAACCTTGTCCCAAATGAATGAGCGGCGCAAAGAGAGAATTGACCACATCATATAAATTGATATTTAATTCAAATGTGAACAGCCAGCCAACCAACAAAATTAATGTAATAGGAATTAGTGTATTAAACCAAGTAGCAACAAAATCCGGAATCGGAGAGTCCTCACCGATAAATTTCCATTTCGAGAACAGATTCATGATCACGCCCACGAACAGTCCCGCAATCAAAGCGGCAATCATGCCTGCTGTACCGAATGTGTTGAGATCAAAGCTGATCCGACCTTCTGCGGTAATCGAAGGAAATACCAGAATTAGAAAGAATGCTAATCCGGCAAGACCGGCTTGTTTGGATATTCCTTTATGACCCTTGTTGTTCATGACAGCTTCAGGGATCAAATACGCCAGAAATAATGAGAATAGTCCGAATGAGAATGTACTAAGCAGCGAAAGGTCAGGAAAGCCCTTCCAATAATCTTTAACAATAGACAATATTGTTGCGAACGAGCCGATAAAGATCATCGGCATTGCCGTTAATATGGAGCTTTGAACAGAAGCAACCCAAGGGTTCTTTGCCATCTTATTCACCTTGGGCGCAAAAACATCTGTCATCCAAGACATCATCTTCTCGAACATCTTTGCTCCTCCTTATAGTCTCTTATACAGCTTTATTATTTCTCGCATGATGTTCATTTCTGATTTCACAGTCATCATCGTATCTTGAGCATGAGCGAATAACGGCGAGAATGGGAATTCGACACCTTCAGCCTCTTTTTGTAAGGTCTTGGTTTGAGCTTTATGGGCCGTGACAATTTCGTTATTGGCTTCATTCATTAATTGGTCAGCTTCGTCAAACTCCCTTTTGGATGCTTTGTCTACGGCTTGAAAGACATAATCCCGTGCCTTTCCGGCATGCAGGATCACATTCATGGATACCAAGGCGAGTTCCTCGAGATTTACTTTTTCCATTATGCATTGCCACCTTCCAAAAGTTCCTTGGCCGTCTTAACCAAGCCTTGTCCATCCAGCGCTCCGTATACTTTTTGCGGAATCAGGCCGTATTTAACGCCCGCTTCTTCACATGCGCCTTTTACATCTTCAATCATATATTTCAAATGCGGTGCAACCAGCAGCAAATCAATACTGTTCAAGTTCTCCATAAGTTCCGATTCACTTTTGGCTTTAAACTCAATATCTTCACCAGTCTTCTTAACGGCCTTCCGTGCAGCTGCCGCCATAAAACCGGATGATGCTCCAGCCCCGCAAACCAACAAAACTTTTTTTGTCATGATGTTTGACCTCCTTTTGTTTTACAAACCCAGTATGTCATGTTCCAAGAAGCTAAACTAATAATTAACTTTCCTACCCCCCCGGAAAGTTGGAATGATCTCGCCCAATGCGGGTTACTACTATAACGAATGTATTTACAAAACAAATAAATTTCCTATGGGTAGGAAATTTATAAAAATTCGTAATTCTTGAGTCTGGGTTATACTAATACTTTGATAGATGCAACCGGATTAAGGGAGGGACAGCGTTGAAAAGAGCCAAATTAACAACTTTTCTAAACTATCTTGAGGCTCAGAATGACTGGGTTACTGCCGCTGCCTTAGCCAACTATTTTAAAGTCTCAACAAGAACGATCCGCAATTATGTAAGTGCGATCAACAGCGAAACTCCAATTATTGCTTCCAATCCAAACGGATATAAGCTAATGACACAGCAAAATCGGAAAGGGGCAGCTTCTCTTCCGTCCGAAGATACTCCGGCCAAACGGATGAACATGATTCTGAAAGAGTTAATTGTGAACACCGAAGGGCTGGATATTTACGATTTGTCCGAAAAGATTTTTGTAAGCACTTCCACCATTGAAAATGATATTATCATCACCAATAACTTAATTGTGCCCTTTCATTTAAAGGTGAAACATAAGGGAGATAAGCTGATCCTGGTAGGAGAGGAATCCGACAAGCGAAAGCTAATGAGCCACATCATTACTCAGGAGGCCTCGCCACATTTTTTAAGTACGGTTAATGTACAGGAGATATTTGAGGGGTACAATATCGCCGAATTAAAGCAATACGTTTTGAGTGTTTTGGAGAAGTATAACCTTTTAATCAATGAATATACGATTAACAGCATCCTGTTGCATCTGGTTATCACCATGGATCGAATCAAAAACAACAAATTGATTGAGCACAGTCTGCATGCCCAAAGCCTGAAAAGCAATTTGGAAATGAAGGCGGCCATAGATATTGCCAAATTGATTGAGACCCAGTATGGAATTCGTTTCAATGAAGCCGAAAGAGATTACTTAATGATTCTGCTTTCAAGCAAAACGACCCTTTTGAATTATCAGGCTCTTACTCCTGACAATTTAACCAACTTTTTGGATAAACACTATATCGATCTTGTCCAGACTCTGCTGAAGAAAGTACATGAATCTTATTTTATCGATCTTTCCGAAGATGAGTTCATCGTCAAATTCACACTGCATATCCGAAATTTGGTTTTCAGAGCGAGAAACCATCAGTGGTCAAAGAACCCTTTAACCTATAACTTTAAAGATAGCTACCCGTTGATTCATGAAATATCCGTGTTTATATCTAATGAGTTACAGAAACTGGAGAATATTTCGATTGTCGAGGATGAGATCACTTTTATTTCTTTTCATATCGGATCATTCTTCGAGCGGCAAAAAGAATTGGAAAACAAGCTGTTATGTGCTGTAGTCTGCCCCAACTACTACGGCATGCAATTGAATCTAGTTCAAAAAATCGATGCGAAGTTCAAGGATGTCATTGAGATTATGCAGGTCGCTTCAGAAATTGATAATCTGCAAAATATTAATAAGATTGATTTTATCATTACAACGCTTCCCGTTAAGCTGCTGCAAATCCCTACACTGTTTGTTCATCCGTTCATCACTAAAGAAGATTACGAACAAATTCAGAATCTGATCGTTAAGCTAAGCGAACGAAAAAATATTTTAAACGTGAAGAATTACCTTGAGATGTTTTTTGATGAGGGATTATTCCTGAAAAATATCTATTTGGATAACGCCGAAGAGTATATAAAATTCATGTCCCAGAAGCTTTATGAAAAACAGTATGTAAAAGAAGATTATTGCGACTCCGTCCTGGAACGGGAGAAGATGTCATCAACGGCCTTCAACAACAATGTGGCGGTGCCCCACTCTATGAAGATGGATGCCAATAGAACCGGGATCTGTATCATTATCAATGATAGACCTGTGAGGTGGGGAGAAGAGAAGGTTCAAATCATCATCATGATTGCCTTTAACAAAACAGAAAGAAAGTTATTCAGCCATGTATTCGAGAGCCTTATTAACATTCTCTCAGAATGGGAAAACATAAAGGAACTAACCATATCCATGAATTACAAAGAGTTTATAAATAAAATTGCCCATCTGATGGATAAAATATAATCCCGTAACAAATGCCACACTTCCAAGGTGGCATTTTTTTATTTGACTAAAAGCAGCAGTTATATCCTATCCTGAGCCTGGTATATTTCGTGCTCAAGCCTCACAATCCTCTGCAAAGCTGCCTATGAAATGGTGAGAACCCGCTCGGGAGCGGGTTTCTGGTCGTCTTTCCATATAGCATAGTTTGACTTAAGTTACGCTTTCTTCAATGAAAACAAAAGATAAATCGATTCAATTTCATGGGCCTCTTCCAAAACCCAAGAGGTGTGGGATAAAATTCGCCGCAACCCTTCAAGCCCAAGGTACTGAATTTGCACGCCAATAAACTCTGTAAATCCCAAGTATCCCGGACTCACATGCGCCCGGTCGAAAATTAATGATCCAGTGACCCGGGCATCCGGCGGAGAGTTCGCAAAGAAATGGTTCAAATTTTCAGTGATAGCTGAATCCGAACCGTACTCAAAAAGCCCACCTTCCGATGAACAGAGCTGAATCCAGCCGGAACGCTCCAAACTCATCTTTTGTAATGCCTCCGGTTGACTCCAATCATAATGAATCGTATTGAGGGTAATGTCCAGACCATGGAAACGTTCCCCAGGCTGCCTCAAAACATCGATACACCGTTTTGCGAATTGAGGGCCGTAGGTATCGATATCTAAAATATTGATCTCAATCTTCCGCCCCTTGAGTAATTCCGGGTCCGATTCCTGAATAAGAAACAAGGTGTTGATGCTGTCGGTAGCGGCTCCCCCGGCGATATTGAAGAAGCAAAGGTTACCGTTCGGGGAATTGCTTGAGCTGAGGCAGCAAAATGTTCGACTGGCTTCGGCAAAGATCCCTCAGCCTGATTCGCAGACCCATGAATGAGGTCTGCTTCACCGCCCATTTGTCGCGGAGACCTGACTTTATCCCCCTGCTTAACCCGGGGCCAAGTTTGTACAGCAAAGTACGCATGCCGCTAAGATAGGAATCATCCACATTCGACATTTTCACAAAGATGTTCCGGATAAAACCCGGCATCTTCTTTAAGGTCTCAATACTACGAGCTGTCTTGAGGCAGTTTAAATGATACGCCTGTTCATCAATACTTGCGTTGAAAAGGGGATGCGTAATATCCAGGATCGGCAATTGAATATCATTTTCGAAAATCGCATAAGTTATTCGCTGACTTTGGTTTGATTTCATGGTTTTCAACCTCCAGAGAATCTGTTGAATTTGGATCACTTCACCTTAAATGAAATCCAGGGGGCGACTTCATGCGATTTCTCTCGGTGGTACGTAATCAGCAACAGTTCATTCTGCCGCCAAGTTAATAATCGAACTCTACATGCCTTGACTGACTAGGAGGTTCAACGTTTGGGCAAAATTGGATATTTCAGTCTAATCATATAAGAACAAAAGCCACCAGTAAACATACTAGTGGCTTTGTATCAAATTTGTAATTAAACTAATACTCAATGGACAACTTCCCTGTGTGAGTTAATCGCCTATTAACAAATCAAATTTATACTGTACGTAGCACAACAAATCATCTCTTTTTCGAAGAAAGGAATCCACCGCATGGGTATCCATACGTATTTTCAATCCTTAACTGATTTAGAGAGAATCATTCGCTGCCCAGGTAAATTCAAATTTCAGGAGCATAGCGTTTCGGCTCATTCTTGGAAGGTCATCCAATACGCGAAGACGTTGGCCGATATTGAAGAAAGCAACGGAGTCACTGTGGATTGGAAAAAGCTGTACGAAATTACAAGCAGTCATGATTACGGCGAAATCTTTATCGGGGATATTAAAACGCCCGTTAAGCACTATTCGCTAGAACTCCGAGCCATGCTGCAGAAAGTAGAAGAAGGTATGGTCGAGCACTTCATCGATGAGCATATTCCTGAGGACTTCAAGATCATCTTCCGCAGACAACTGCGCGAAGGCAAGGATGATTCGGTTGAAGGGAAAATATTAGAAGTCGCCGATAAAATGGATCAAATCTACGAAGCCTTCGCAGAGCTCCAGCGCGGGAATACGGAGAAAGAATTTATCGTCATGTACCGAAATGCCCTGATCAAAATAAAACAAATCAAGCTTCATTGCGTGGAGTATTTTCTCCGAAATATTTTACCCGACTTAGTCAGCGAAGGATCCAGATCTCCAATCGATATCGAAAAAATTACGAATGAAGCGTTAGCTTCCTAGTTCCATTCCCTTTTTCTCCAACCCTCACCCTTCTTCTCCGTGTTCGACCGCAACGTTTTGCCCCTTAATGTCAAATGAATGTCCGCGATTAACTTGTCATCCTTGGTACCGGGATTCATGATGAACGCTTCGCGATGGCGGAGCGTTGTTGCTAATATGTAAATATATGGTTTATATTCTATAATTAGATTCGATCTTATCTCAATATAGTATTGCATTTTCACTTTAGGAAAGGAGTTTATATGAAGCAATTATTTTTTCATTTATAATTATTATGCTGATTAGAAGTGGGTTTTCGATGAACAATAATGAAAACATAGGGTTTTCAGAGATTTACCAAGGAAAATTAGACAATATTGATCAAGTTACTTTCTATGATCGCACAGGAAATGGACAGGAATTTGTAATTTCAGCATATTGTGATGTAGAAAGTAAAAGTTAGGATAGTGAAACTGAAAATTATTTCTATGGAACTTGGAAAGCGGATACAGGGTCCAAAAGCGCTTCTTATAGTACGGTTTTGAAACTCTATAAATAATAATAGAAGGTGTTAAAAGTGAAAAACCTTAGATGGCTACCTGCAATCCTTCTAATAGGGCTGTTTTTATTGTCGGCTTGTGGAAAACAAAATCCTGATTCTAATTCTGGTTCTGTATCACTGGATAAAACGAAATTAAGCCAATATACCATCGTTTATATCGGGACAGATCAAGCTCTATTAGAGAATTTAAAGATGCATGGTGCTAAGATAACTCGACAGACAGACACTAGCAATATTGATCAAAGTGATATTATTATCATTGATAATGATATGATTGCTAGTATTAATACAAGTGATATTAAAAAGGTTGCTGCTTTAAAAGGAAAATATGTTTTCTTCGACAGAGCGAACAATACAAAAATGATAGATCAAATTTTCTTTAATCAAAAGTCATATGAACAAAACAGAGAGAAGAACAAAAATACTCTTATCTATTTAAAGCGAGGTAAAGATAATCAATTGTTACAATCAAGCTCAATATATCTAGTTGACGAATATAAATATGAGCGAATGTTAGGTGTTGTTTTAAAGCTGATTGATATGTAGTAATTTTCAGAACGATCAAAACACCTTCATTAGAATACCTGAAAGTCAAAAGATAGGGTTATTCTAATGAAGGTGTCCTTCAAGTGAACTGTACGGTTATCGAAAAATCACAGTACTACTGCGGAAAGAACAATGCATAAATCACAAACGAGTAGCGGATTATGCAGCGTGAGGGGCTTCAATGCCGCGTAAGGAGGCAAAAGCGAAAGGTCGCCGGGCAACTTGTACACCTAGCTGAAAATCTGCTCCAGCATCAATTTCATGCTGAAGCACCTCTGCAAAAACTGTTCACGGACATTTACCTCAAAATTAGTGAACTGCTTGTAGCCCGGTGGACTACAAAATATCTCAAAGATGAGGGGACCAAAAAAGTTTGGGCTACATTTGACTATAATTTCATCCCAGAAAAGGCGAAAACCCGCTCCAAGAGCGGGTTTTCAGTATGGAGGCGAGGGGAGTCGAACCCCTGTCCGAAGGCAACGCCACATAAGCTTCTACGGGTGTAGTCACAGTTTTGATGTCACCCGAGTATCGCCCCGTAACCGGCTATACGTTGGGTCAGCCTGATTGTCTTCTTCAGCACACCCCAGGCGGAGATGTGACAGCGTATCCCACTAAGAGTTAGCCCCTACATCCGGCACATGGGCGATGCAGGAGAGGAGCACGTGAGCAGGTTATTAAGCTGCTACAGCGTAGTTAGTTGTTTGTTTGCCGTTTAATTGGCTTTAGCGTTGATGAAGTGGACGCGTCCCCACTACCCGCTACCCATGCTCGATCTACCCCCGTCGAATCCATAAACGCCCCCTCAATAAGAAAAGGGTTTGCTTGAAAGGAACAAAGCAAGAAGAACGCGGCTTTAGTTCGATCCAAATGGATTAACGGATTAGCAAGCACAAGTGCTGTAATCCTGTGTTACATGAATTAGTATAGCATAACTTCATTCTGAATTGCATATGGACTTGTTGGAAAAGCGTGCAGCTTCACCAAGCCAAGTCAATTCCCGGTAATTCATCCATCGATTCAACGAGGTATTATGCCAGATTAGGTTTACTCGAACCGCATCCTAACTGGTATAATCCAATCTGATCTACAGATGGCTTAGCGAGCCACTTTCTGTCTCTCGCGAAGCGCGCGCTGGATATCGCGCTGAGCATCCTTCTTAGCCGCAGTATCGCGCTTGTCGTACTGCTTCTTACCTTTACCAAGGCCGATCAGCAGCTTCGCGTAACCGTTGCGAATATAGATCTTCAGCGGCACGATCGAATAACCTTCCTGCTTGGACAGGCCTAGCAGCTTATGGATTTGGGCTTTGTGCATCAGCAGCTTGCGCGTCCGCGTCGGGTCCGACGGATTGCTGCGGTTGCCCTGCTCGAACGGGCTGATATGCATGTTGTGGATATGGATTTCACCGTTCCGTATGGTGGCGAAAGCATCCCCGATGTTGACGCGGGCATTCCGGATGGATTTGATCTCCGTTCCCGTCAGCACCATGCCTGCTTCAAACGTGTCTTCAATGAAGTAGTCATGGGAAGCTTTCTTGTTCTGGGCCAGAACTTTCCCGTCACTTTTCTTACCCATGTTCTCACTCCTTCAAACGTTACTCAGAATCCCTTAACGCACTGCAGAGCCACATAACTGCTCTCTTGCAGAATACTTACAGGTTAAATCATTGTATCAAATCTGCCCCGCCAAAATCAAGCCGCCATGTGCCAGCGCAGTATTCCACAGCATACTCTACTTATTTCACCAATGCCGCTCTCAAATTAACACCGTATTCCAAATATCCCTTCAAGCAAGTCAGCATATAAACCCAGCCCTCTTTATTGTCTAGAATTTGGGGGATCACATCCTGATCATTAACGTCAAAACCTTCTTCAATAATTTCAATAATACACTCATCTTGATCAGTTGGACTCAGGGTAATCGTCACCACATGCCCTTCTCCATTAGCGCCCCAATTAAACACAATCTTCCTATTCAACTCAATCTCCTTCACAACGATATCCCCTTGAGCATCATACTCATCATATCTCAAGGTGACTGTTCTGCCTTGCTCCCACCGCTCAGAACTGGAGGAGAACCAGAATTGCCCGATCTTTGATGGATCCACAAAGGCTTCAAATACCTCCTGGACAGGCTTGGCTATTTTCATTTTGGTTAGATTGTTCATGCTTGATCACTCCCTTCTCCACACTGAGTTGATGCTGCCCTTATCATACAAAAAGAACCCTTAAGTAAATGCCTATCATAAAATATCAAAACCGCCAGAGCTTAACAAGCAACCCTGACGGTCAAGACCTAACTAAATCTTATTACTTCTTCTTTCTTACAAAAGCGGCCGTCGCATTGTTCGCATCGCCTTTGCTCTTGCCGTTCTTCTTGCCGCCACCTTTGCGCTTCTTGCGCTTAGGTGCGCCGCCCTCGCCCCCGGCCTCACTGCCGCCGGGGGTGAAGATCCCGCTCGCGGTCGTATGCTTCCGCCGCGAGCCGCCTTGGCCCGTCGCTCCCGCAGACGAGCCGCCGCTGTAGCCGCCCTTGCCGGAGCCGAAGCTGAAGCTCCGGGCCGGGGCGGCGTTCGCGTCCGTCCGTGCGCCGGACGCGCCCTGCTTGCCCGGCTTCCCGCCTTGCGCGGAAGCCGCATCCCCGCCGCGGCTCTTATCCTTGCCGCGGCCCTTACCCCCGCGGCCACCGAAGCCGCCGCCGCGGTCTTCCCTGCCACCGCGGCCGCCGCCAAAGCCCTCGCCGCGCGGTCCACCTTCGCGGCGCGGCTTCATGTCGACCATCTCGAAGTCGATGGTATGGTCGTCCATGTTGACCCGCACCACGCGGATCTTCACCTCATCCCCGATGCGGTAGATCTTCGAGGTGCGCTCCCCGATCAGCGCCATATGCTGCTCGTGGAAGTTATAATAATCATCCGTCATCGCACTCAGACGGATCAGACCTTCTACCGTGTTCTCCAGCTCAATGAACATACCAAAGCTGGTCACACTGCTGATAATACCAGGGAACTCTTCGCCTACCTTGTCTTGCATAAATTCTGCTTTCTTCAGCGCCTCGGTATCCCGCTCGGCCTCAACCGCGACCCGCTCACGCTCGGAGGACTGCTGGGCAATGTCCTGCATCCGGCTGGCCAGATACTCTTGGCGGGCCGGTGTAAGGGCTCCGCCGCCCTCAGCCACTTCCCGAATAATCCGGTGAATGACAAGGTCAGGGTATCGGCGGATGGGTGAGGTGAAGTGGGAGTAGAACTCGGCAGCGAGCCCAAAGTGTCCGGTGCTCTCCGAGTCATACTTCGCCTGCTTCATGGAACGGAGCATCATCGTACTGATGACCGTCTGTTCCTTCGTTCCCTTAATATCCTCCAGCAGGGTCTGCAGGGCACGCGGATGAACCGTGTTGCCTTTGCCCTTAACCGAGTATCCGAAATTCGCAATGAACGCCATGAAGTTATGCAGCTTCTCCTGATCCGGGTCCTCATGAATCCGGTAGAGGAACGGAACCTTCAGCCAGTGGAAATGCTCAGCCACCGTCTCATTCGCGGCAAGCATGAATTCCTCGATAATCTGCTCCGCAATCGAGCGTTCCCGCTTGACGATGTCCACCGCTTTCCCGTTCTCATCCACGATAACTTTGGACTCCTCGAAGTCAAAATCCACAGCTCCGCGCCGGATCCGGTTCGCGCGAAGTCTCAGCGCCAGCTCCTGCATGTCCTTGAAGGTCTGCACCAGATCGCTGTATCGTTCCGTAACCTCAGGGTCTTCATTTTGCAGAATTTTGCGTACATTGGTGTAGGTCATCCGCTCTTTCGTACGAATCACACTGGTGAAGATATCGTGCTTGACGACCTTCATCTGTTCGTTGAATTCCATCTCGCACGAGAGCGTGAACCGGTCCACCTTCGGGTTCAAGCTGCATATTCCGTTAGACAGCCGATGCGGAAGCATCGGAATTACACGGTCCACCAAATAGACGCTGCAGCCCCGATTATAGGCCTCCTGATCCAGCTTGGAGTTCTCTCTCACATAATAGCCTACATCCGCGATATGAACCCCCAGACGAAAATGTCCGTTAGGGAGCTTCTCCACGTTCACCGCATCATCCAGATCCTTCGCATCTTCCCCGTCAATCGTCACGATAATCTTATCGCGCAGATCACGCCGGTTCTGCCCCCGAATCTCATCCTCTTCGATGACATCTGGAGCATCCAGCGCCTCTGCCAGCACTTCCTCAGGGAAAGTCTCCGGCAGCTGATGCTTGCGGATAATCGACAGAATATCCACACCAGGGTCGTCCTTATGACCCAGTATTTCAATAATTTCGCCTTCTGCCGCGGAGCGTCCTTCTGGATAACGAACGATGCGAACTACGACCTTCTCGCCGTCCGCCGCCCCATTGAACGCACCTTTAGGAATGAAAATATCTTTATTAATCCGCTTATCATCCGCAATAACAAAACCGTATACTTCATTGTTCTGAAATACACCGACGACTTGGGTCACGGCACGCTGAACAATGCGGACAACCTCACCCTCGAGCTTGCCGCCTCCGCTGCTCTTGGAGGTGACTCGGCCAAGAACGATATCTCCATTCATCGCGCTCTTCAGATCGTTGGCATGTATATATACATCGGGATGCTCCCGGTTCTCGGGAATCAGAAAGGCGAACCCTTTGGCATGCACCTGAAGTCGGCCGCGCAGCAGACTCATCCGCTCCGGTACACCATAGCGGTTGGTCTCGGTCAGGAGTATCTTCCCTTCTCCCTCCAAATGATTCAGAAGCTTGAGGAACTCCTTGAAATCTGCAGCACTCTCAATGCCGAAATGCTTCTCCAGTTCCTGATAGGTCATGGGTTTATAGGCGGTCTCCCGCATAAAATTTAATAAATCTGATTCCGTTATCATCGTTTCACCTCGGGATGGCTTGTACACAAGCTGTCGTAATCTTCCTAAATTACCCTTCTTGTATATACCCTAGTATACACGAAATCAACCGACTGCATCCGTTTCCCACAAAAACGCTCATTCCTCCTCGCGTCAAGAGGACGAATATACTCTTAGATTACCCTGAACCCGCCGATATACACAAAAAAGCCCCCGTTTCCGTTAAAGAAAACGAGAGCCTTATCATTGCTAATACATTCAAGCTAATCCTACTTAAGGATAACGGCAACGACGACCGATAAAATAAAGAATCCGGCAGCCATAACCACAGTCAGACGTTCAAGAACGAGTTCCATACCGCGTGCCTTTGCTTTACCGAAAAGGTGCTCAGCGCCCCCGGAGATGGCACCGGAAAGACCCGCGCTCTTTCCCTTTTGCAAAAGAACAACTGTAATCAAACCGATGGAAAAAATAATGAGCAGCACTTTCAATAAGATATCCATTCAATCCACCTCCTAAGCGTGATCACCATCTATGAGAATTGATTAATATGTACACATAAACAGCATTTATAGTGTACCATAGCTTAATCTGGAAGACAACTACGGATCAATAACTAACCTTATCTTTAGTTATACAAGACGCAGTTAAAAATTTAACTTAAGGTTACGGCGTAACGGAGGGGAAGCTTGGAACTGTAGGAGCGATAGCGATCGCCTTTGTCTCCGGATTTCATCCACCTTGCGGTATAAATCAAGAAATCTGGAGACAACAGCGGCCGAAAGTCCAAGCATTCCCCGTAGTTACGACTGTGCACACAAATGTGAACATTTTAACTGCGGCTTATATAGCTGCCACGTGGATTTCCGGTACTGTCGATAGCTTCACATTACCCGCTACCGCACGGGAGATCATACAGGAGCCTTCAGCCATCTCAGCCAGCCTGCGTGCCTTCTCTACTTCTCTTTCTCCGCTTCCAGCCTTGAGAATTACCCGGGGTCTGTGAACAATACTCTCATAAGTGAAAATATTGTTCGTGACATCCACAATCCCTTCCGAGGTCTGAGTTAGGCTTTCAGTCTCAATTCCTGATCTTTCCAGCATGGCAGCGAGTGTAATCAGATAACAGGTGGCTGCCGCCCCCAGCAGCATCTCATCCGGGTTGGTGCCCACGCCTGGTCCACCCATTCCCTCCGGGATGGAGATCACCGTCTTCAAATTCCCTGCTTCAATAACTCCCTCACTATTCCGTCCACCGTTCCATATCCCGTTCAGTTGAAACGTATGCTTCATATGATCTCCTCCTCTATAGGTGTCTGCTCTCGTGAATTGACCTGGTTCGCTGTGAATCATGTCACCTCAAGCCCTTTGGTATTCCACTATAATGATATGGAAATTGTTAGTGTATTTCAGGAGGTGATTTAATGAGTAATTTCAAAGCTATTCCCTTAACAGAATCTAGAGCCATGTCCAAATTATCTGATCTGCCCAATATCGGTCATGTCCTTGAAGCCAAGCTGATTGCCAGCGGGATCAAGAGCCCTCTTCAGCTTATGGAACTAGGCAGCCGGGAAGCTTACGCCCGTATCCGCAAGCAGGACAGCTCAGCTTGTCTTCATACGCTCTATGCTCTTGAGGGGGCAGTTCAAGGAGTACGCTCGCACCTGCTGCCTAAGAGCACGCAGCGCGAGCTTATTCAGGAATTCAAGATACTCAACCAATTAACAGCATGCTCCATTACATAAATTATACAAGGTTATACAGACAAAAGACCTCAGTCGGCCGGAATCGGCCCTGAGGTCTTTTGATGTTCGGAAGTAAGAGGTGATCTTACTTCTTATTTATTTTTCAAGTTGTAGAAAGATTTCAAGCCGTTGTATTGAGCAAGTTCGCCCAATTGGTCTTCAATGCGAAGCAATTGGTTGTATTTCGCAATACGGTCAGTACGGGAAGGCGCACCTGTTTTGATTTGGCCGGCATTGGTAGCTACGGCGATATCTGCGATTGTGCTGTCTTCGGACTCACCGGAACGGTGGGAGATTACAGCTGTGTAGCCGTTACGTTTTGCAAGCTCGATCGCATCGAAAGTTTCTGTCAAAGTACCGATTTGGTTCACTTTGATCAGGATGGAGTTACCGATGTTCTCTTCGATCCCTTTAGCCAGACGCTCAGTGTTCGTTACGAACAAGTCGTCACCAACCAATTGGATTTTGTCGCCGAGTTTCTGGGTAAGAAGCTTCCAACCTTCCCAGTCGTCTTCAGAGCAGCCATCTTCGATGGTGATGATTGGGTATTTATCTACCCAAGAAGCAAGAAGATCTACGAACTCAGCGGAAGTGTAAGATTTGCCTTCGCCTTCAAGCTCATATTTACCGTTCTTGAAGAACTCAGTGGAAGCTACGTCCATACCAAGGAATACGTCTACACCTGGTTTGTAACCCGCTTTTTCGATCGCTTCGATGATTGTAGCAAGTGCTTCTTCGTTAGAAGAGAAGTTAGGAGCAAATCCGCCTTCGTCGCCTACAGCTGTGCTCAGGCCTTTGCTGCCAAGAACAGATTTCAGGCTGTGGAAGATTTCAGCACCTGTACGAAGAGCTTCTTTGAAAGTAGGCGCGCCTACTGGAAGAACCATGAACTCTTGTACGTCAACGTTGTTGTCCGCATGGGCACCACCGTTAACGATGTTCATCATAGGAACTGGAAGCTGTTTCGCGTTGAATCCGCCAAGGTATACATACAGCGGCAGATCAAGAGCATCAGCAGCAGCGCGAGCAACAGCCATGGATACGGCCAGGATTGCATTCGCACCGAGCTTGCCTTTGTTCTCAGTACCATCAAGGCTGATCATCAATTTGTCGATACCCAGTTGGTCCAAAGCGTCCATACCGATGACTTCTGGAGCGATGATCTCGTTCACGTTCTCAACAGCTTTCAGAACGCCTTTACCCAGGTAACGGGATTTGTCGCCATCGCGAAGCTCTACAGCTTCGTGAGCACCTGTGGAAGCACCGGAAGGTACGATCGCACGGCCAATAGCGCCGGATTCAAGATATACTTCAACTTCTACCGTCGGGTTACCGCGGGAGTCAAGGACTTCGCGTGCATATACGTCAGAAATAATTGTCATGTTAAAGTCTCCTTTGTTTTATGAATTATTATTTGTTCTTACGGCTGGCAATCATGGATTGTCCGGTCATCTCCGCAGGCTGCGGAAGTCCCATCAGATCCAGAATTGTCGGAGCTACATCGGCAAGAATGCCGCTTTCACGCAGAATCACATCTTCCGAGGTTACGATGAACGGAACCGGGTTAGTTGTGTGCGCGGTGAATGGACGCCCATTCTCATCATATACCATATCCGCATTACCGTGGTCAGCAATAATAATCGTGACCCCGCCTTTGGCGAGTACAGCGTCAACGACTTTGCCTACACACTCATCTGTAACTTCAACCGCTTTGATTGTCGGCTCAAGCATACCCGAGTGACCCACCATATCCGGGTTGGCAAAGTTCAAAATAATCGCATCATGCTTATCCGATTCGATCTCCTTCACGGCAGCTTCCGCCACTTCATAAGCGCTCATTTCCGGCTTCAGGTCATAGGTAGCAACCTTAGGGGAATTGATCAATACGCGAGTCTCGCCCTCAAGCTGAACATCGCGTCCGCCGCTGAAGAAGAAG
This sequence comes from Paenibacillus sp. SN-8-1, assembly GCF_050995535.1. Lineage (NCBI taxonomy): Bacteria > Bacillati > Bacillota > Bacilli > Caryophanales > Paenibacillaceae > Paenibacillus > Paenibacillus sp. SN-8-1. The sequence goes on along the minus strand of NZ_CP194782.1, from coordinate 230,805 downwards.
GTTACGTGCGGATACTTCTCGGTCTCGGCAATACGAAGCTGAGTCTTACCTTGCTGCACCAGCACCTCGCCTAACGTGTTATCCAGATTCTTCGGTTCATAGGCTACGTATCCGCCAACCGTCTCACTGAATAGGGTCAGACATACAAAGTGCAGGCCGATCGGGAAGTTAGGTCCACGGTCGAAGCCCTGGAAGTCCAGGTTCGTGAACACTTGAGACAGCTGAATCGCACGGTCAGGACGGAAGTTCAGGAAGACTACGGAGTCTCCGGATTCAACCAGCCCAACAGGCTTACCAGCTCCATCCACAATGACAGTAGGCTCAACAAACTCGTCAAATACGGACTTCTCATAGGATTCAGTTACTGCTTGAATCGGGTCTGTATACTTAGGGCCATCGCCATACACGATAGCACGGTAAGATTTCTCCACCCGTTCCCAGCGCTTATCGCGGTCCATCGCATAATAGCGGCCTTGGACCGTTGCGATTTTACCTATGCCTATTTCTTCAATCTTGGCGATTAACCGCTGCAGGAATCCTTTGGCGCTGTCTGGAGCCACATCGCGGCCATCCAGGAACGCATGGATATACACTTCATGCAGATCTTCCTTCTTCGCAAGATCAAGCATAGCTAGCATATGGTTAATGTGGCTATGTACGCCGCCATCGGACAACAAGCCGTACAAATGCAGCTTCTTGCCGTTGGTCTTCGCGTATTGTACAGCTTCAACCAAGGTCTTGTTCGTAAAGAAATCACCTTCACGGATCGACTTGTCGATACGGGTCAGATCCTGGTATACGATCCGGCCTGCACCGATATTGAGGTGACCTACTTCAGAGTTCCCCATTTGTCCTTCAGGAAGACCCACAGCCTCACCGCAAGCGGTCAGCGTGGTGTTAGGGTACATCTTAAGGTATCTGTCATAATTCGGTTTGTTCGCCTGTGCAACCGCGTTGCCTTCATCTGTGCCGCGAAGACCGAATCCGTCCATGATGATCAGTGCTACAGGTCTGGGTGCTGACATCTTACTTTGCCCCCTCGACAAGTGCGATATAAGAAGCAGGCTGCAAGCTTGCACCGCCCACGAGCGCTCCGTCGATATCACTTTGTCCAAGATATTCCTTAACGTTCTCAGGCTTCACGCTGCCGCCGTATTGAATACGCACTTTGGAAGCCACAGACTCATCATACAGATCCGCAACAATAGAGCGAATGTAAGAAGTCACTTCATTCGCGTCTTGAGATGTAGAGGATTTACCTGTTCCGATGGCCCAGATTGGCTCGTATGCAATCACTACTTGCGCTGCTTGCTCTGCGCTAAGATCTTTAAGAGCTGCTTCGGTCTGAACCTTCACAACGTCTTTAGTCTGTCCCGCTTCACGTTCTTCAAGCTTCTCGCCTACGCAAGGGATCGGGGTAATGCCGTGTTTGAATGCGGCATGGACTTTCTTGTTCACGATCTCATCGGTCTCACCGAAGTAAGCACGGCGCTCGGAATGGCCGATAATTACATAATCCACGCCAAGCTCTTTCAGCATTCCCCCACTGATTTCTCCTGTGAAGGCTCCTTCATCTTCGAAATGAAGGTTCTGAGCGCCAATCTTGATTGAAGTGCCCTTCGCTGCTTCCACCAATGCCGGAAGGTTGGTGAAAGGTGCGCAGATCACGCTTTCCACACCTTCTACTTCCGCTTTACCTTTGATATCTTCGAAGAAAGTTTTTGCTTCGGAAACGGTTTTGAACATTTTCCAGTTCCCTGCAATAATCGGTGTTCTCAAAAGGCTCACTCCTTTGTTGTACGGATTGAACTAAAGACTATGTGATCCATACCTTTGCTGAGCAATTGTTAGGCCTGATTCTTACATTCAGTTCTTTAGTTCATTCCATGTGGTATTACGTATTACTTATCGTTCAATGCTTCGACGCCTGGAAGCTTTTTACCTTCCATGAACTCAAGGGAAGCGCCGCCGCCTGTAGAGATATGATCCATTTTGTCAGCCAGGTGGAATTTCTCAGCAGCTGCTGCAGAGTCGCCACCACCGATAATGGTGTAGCCTTCTGTAGCTGCACAAGCTTCAGCCACTTGACGTGTACCATGGGAGAATGGCTCGATTTCGAACACGCCCATAGGTCCGTTCCATACTACCAGCTTGGACTTCTTGATCACGTCAGCATAAAGCTCGCGAGTCTTCGGTCCGATGTCAATACCTTCCCAATCTGCAGGAATCTCGTCAATGTTGACAATTTTGGTATTAGCATCTGCACTGAAGTCATCAGAGACAACAATATCCACTGGAAGCATGAAGTTCTTGCCAAGCTTCTTTGCTTTCTCGATGAAACCAAGAGCTACCTCAAGTTTATCTTTATCCAGAAGCGATTGTCCAATTTCATAACCTTGCGCCTTGAAGAAGGTGTAGGTCAACCCGCCACCGATCAATACATTGTCCGCAATGTTAAGAAGGTTATCGATAACATCGATCTTGTCCTTAACTTTGGATCCGCCGATGATAGCCGTGAAAGGACGCTCTGGGTTAGAAAGTGCTTTGCCCAATACAGCCAATTCTTTCTCCATCAAAAGACCGGATACGGCCGGGATTAGATGAGCGATACCTTCAGTAGAAGCATGCGCACGGTGAGCCGCGCCAAATGCGTCGTTCACGAACAGGTCTGCCAGCTCAGCGAACTGTTTGGCAAGTTCAGGATCGTTCTTTTCTTCACCAGGGTAAAAACGAACGTTCTCCAGTACAAGCACGTCGCCATTGTTCAAAGCATCCACTTTGGCTTTAACGGCTTCACCTACAGCTTCATCAGCTTTGGCTACAGGCTTCCCAAGCAGTTCGGACAAACGCTCTGCTGCAGGAGTAAGGCGAAGGGAATCAACGAATTCACCCTTTGGACGTCCAAGGTGGCTCGCCAGAATTACTTTAGCTCCGTTCTCGATCAAATACTTGATCGTTGGAAGAGTCTCCCGGATACGGGTATCATCAGTGATTTTGCCGTTTTCGAGCGGCACGTTGAAATCCACACGCACAAACACGCGTTTTCCAGTTACTTCTATGTCACGTACACTTTTCTTGGTCATCTCCACGTTCCTCCTAAATGATCGTTGCTGTATATCTACCCGTTCAAAGGGTTATGTGTCTCTTAAGCAAAGGTCTTCTCTATATATCTAAAGCCAGTATTAAGTATGGAATAAATTAGCATGAACCAAAGAGGAGTCCTTAGGTTCAGGTTGCTCCTCTTTGGAATTACATTTGAATTGTGTGGATATTATTGAGATTTCTTAGCAAAGAACTCCAAAGTACGAACCAATTGTGCAGTGTAGGACATTTCGTTGTCATACCAAGCTACAGTTTTAACCAATTGCTTGTCGCCAACTGTCAATACTTTAGTTTGAGTAGCATCGAAGAGGGAACCGAAAGTGATACCTTGGATATCGGAAGATACGATCTCATCTTCAGTGTATCCGTAAGTTTCTGGATCGGAAGCTGCTTTCATAGCTGCGTTAACTTCGTCTACAGTTACTTTTTTGTCAAGAACAGTTACAAGCTCAGTCAGGGAACCAGTTGCAACTGGAACACGTTGTGCCGCACCATCCAATTTACCGTTAAGCTCTGGAATTACCAAGCCGATTGCTTTAGCAGCACCAGTTGTGTTAGGAATGATGTTCTCAGCAGCTGCACGAGCGCGTCTGAAGTCACCTTTCGCATGTGGAGCATCCAAAGTGTTTTGGTCGCCAGTGTAAGCATGGATCGTAGTCATCAAGCCTTCAACGATACCGAACTTGTCGTTCAAAGTCTTAGCCATAGGAGCCAAGCAGTTCGTTGTGCAAGATGCACCGGAGATTACAGTTTCGGAACCATCAAGAGTTTCGTGGTTAACGTTGTATACGATAGTCTTCATGTCGCCTGTAGCTGGAGCGGAGATAACTACTTTCTTAGCGCCGCCTTTAAGGTGAAGTTCTGCTTTCTCTTTAGAAGTGAAGAAACCAGTACATTCAAGAACGATATCAACGCCAAGCTCGCCCCATGGCAATTCTTCAGGGTTACGGTTAGCAAGAACTTTGACTTCTTTGCCGTTAACTTTGAAGAAACCGTCATGAACTTCAACATCGCCATCGAATCTGCCTTGAGTTGTATCATATTTCAACAAATGAGCCAACATTTTAGCATCTGTAAGGTCGTTGATAGCAACTACTTCAATACCTTCCACGTTTTGAATACGACGGAAAGCAAGACGTCCGATACGACCAAATCCATTAATACCAACTTTTACACTCATTGAATAGTTCCTCCCAAAATTCGTTTTTTTATTTATTCAAGACGGTGAGTAACCGCCGTGAGTAACACATGTTAGTTCTTGAATTAGCTTAATTCGGCCTTCTCCTGCTCCAGTAAAGCAACAATCTCATTCGCCGCTGCCTCGTCTGTCACCAGAATATCCTCATGCCCGAACCGCAGCACAGCATGGATGGCCTTGGCTTTGCTCTTGCCGCCCGCGACTCCAATTACCACTTCAGTTGAGATGATGTCCTCAAGTCGCAGTCCGAGCGTCAGCATTTTGTGAACAACCCTGCCATCTTGATCAAAATAGTAGCCAAATGATTCCGCCAGGGCACCTTCACTTCGAAGCTCTTGGAGCATCTCAGGGTCCAGCTTGCGCCGACGTGCCATTTCCATAGCATCTCCGATGCCATGAATGACAATCCTTGCTTTACGAATCAAGGTTACAATTTCTTGAGTATTCGGGTCATTTACAAGTGAGTGATAAGCCTCTTCACCAAGCAGATCAGGTACATGCAGCAGCCGATAACCCGCACCCACGCGCTTAGCCATTCCGGAAGCGATCGTGTTGGCCTGGATCTCCAGGCTTTCGCCGAGTCCTCCCCGTGCTGGCACGAACCAGCTGTCCTTAAGCTGGGCATTCATCGGCATTGTTAGCTTCTCCGCAATTGAAGCGAGTGTTGTTCCGCCTGTGACAGCAACTACATCTCTCTCTTCCATTACGCTGAGGAGCGCTTTAGCCCCGGCACGCCCAAGCTCCTGCTTGGTATCCGAAGATACGTCCCAATCCCCCGGCACAACAATCACTTTGCGGAGTCCATAACCCTTGCGGATCTTCTCCTCCAAAGCGGCCAGACCAAGCAGCTCTTTGACAAGCGGCTCCAAACGCTCAAGCAGGTGAGCACCTGCTTCACTGATTGTCATCCCCATATTCTCGATTTCAATCAGCCCTTGTGCTTTCAAAAGGTCTGTCTCGGCGCGCAGCACACGTTCTGTCATATCCAGAGATGCGGCTAATGTTCTGCGGCCAATCACTCCAGCAAGCTTGATCTGATGAAGAATGGTGTATCTTTTCTTGAGAATATCCATGAGATCAGGCAGAAGCTGCTTTTGGATTTCCAATATGTTTCGCATGCTTTCACTCCTGCTTGGCATTCATCTATCTCATCTTCATCAAACGTTGTTGGCCTTAAAACGTCCCGGGTTAACTTTTTAAGTCCCACTAACATTCTACCTAATTCTACCGCATGTTGCAAGTCTGACGAACGTATAATTTACTGTGCTTGTCCTCTTTATACAAAAATCTGTCTATTCTTTATCGATAGCCCTCAATAATTATCATTTCACCCGGTATGGCCTATTATAGTAAGTATTTGTTATCCTAAGTTAAGCTTGCAATTTAACATGGGATAACATATAATCATTTTTGCTACTCTGATTTTGCGCCCGTGGTCCAATGGATATGACGTAGGCCTCCGAAGCCTGAGATCGAGGTTCAATTCCTCGCGGGCGCGCCATTCTTACAAGCACCTATTATTAGCTTTAACCAAAGCCGCTTTAAAGTGGGCCTTTTTTTTATAATTAGTTTGACTTTCTTTGACTTTATGTTTGAAATTGTTTATGATGTGGTTATTATGGATAGAACTAACAGAAGTATTCTGTTTTCTAGTTAGGACGATCTCATTAGTTCATTCATAATAGAAACGTTTCCCGGACACCTTTCTTACATAGGTCAAGACGACTTGTCTTCCCCTGATTTGACCAAGAGATTGAGATGGCGGTCCATGATGCAAGGGACGGAAATCATGTTTCTGATTATTGTGTCACAACAAACATTTAAGGAGGGTTTTCTAATGAGTTATATCCCTATGGTTGTCGAACAAAGCAATCGCGGTGAGCGTGCTTATGACATCTACTCGAGACTTCTTAAAGACCGTATTATTTTCCTCGGTACGCAGGTAAATGATGTGGTTGCCAACTCCATTATTGCGCAGATGCTGTTCCTTGATGCCGAAGACCCGGGTAAAGATATTCATTTATACATCAACAGCCCAGGCGGATCGATTACTGCCGGTATGGCCATTTATGATACCATGCAATTCATCAAATCCGATGTATCTACCATCTGTGTAGGTATGGCCGCTTCGATGGGTGCGTTCCTGCTGAATGCGGGAGAGAAAGGCAAGCGCTTTGCACTGCCTAACAGTGAAATTATGATCCACCAACCGCTCGGTGGAGCTGAAGGCCAAGCAACGGATATCGAGATCCGTGCCCGCCGTATTCTGAAGATGCGTGATTCCTTGAACAAAATTCTGGCTGAACGCACAGGACAGCCACTCGAGCGTATCGAGAAGGATACGGACCGCGACTACTTTATGAGCGCTTCTGAAGCCAAGGATTACGGTATTGTCGATAAGGTTATCGAGAAGACCGGTCCACAAGGCGTATAAGATTTGAATCATGGCGTCACAGGATTCTACTCCTGTGGCGCCATTTTTGCGTTCTTCAACAAAGTATGGACAAGCGAAAGAAGCCCCACTGGTTATAATAGCGGGACTTCTCATCAACTTGATTATTTAAATGGATTCGCGCCCTTAGGCAGCAGTTGATCAAATCCGTAATCATATTCAATCGTGCCGGCGGCATAAGCGGTATATTCATAAGGCTGGAAGTAGATCGTCAAGGTATTCGGCTTTACATAGAAATTCCGGTCCGAGGTTAGACCTTTGAACCCGCCGAGATAACCCGGATGCGCCTTCAGCTTCTTGGCCAGATCGGCATTAAGCTGTTTCTTATAGCCGGGGTTGCTTTTGAGCAGATCACTGAATCCAAGCTCCTTGCCGTTCTTCAGCGAGAAGGTGTGGCCTTCTGTTAAAGTAAAGCCATGTGCTCCGCCCGTGTAAGAACTTTGAGCCAGAACCAGGCTTAGAACGCCCTTCTCGTTAAAAGTAACCACATAGGTGCTGTCATACTCATACTCACGGTCCTGGGCGGAACGCTCCTTCAGATCCTTTTCCGCTTGGGCAACGAAACGGTCCATCGATGATTGAAGCGCGGCGTTGATCGACTTCTGTGCAGCTTCGTCAGCCAGGCCGCTGACCTGAGGGTAGATTAGCTTGGTTGAGGCACCCTTAAGGGTCTTGTCCAGGCTAACATTCTTGATGGTGATCGAATTCTCTGTACGCGGATCTATGGACAGCCGCTTGGCTTTGGCGTCCCAGGCCGACTGGTATCCAAGATAATCATTAAGTAATTTATAAGGGACATAAATATGGCCCTTTATTAATTTACCGCGATATCCTTCACTCAAATAGTACCCGTTAACACTCGGATCAACCCCGTACTCGGAGACCGCCAGATTCAATTTCCGGTAACCGTCTCCAAGGCTGTAGATGTGCGAAGCCGAATCATAAGAAAGCCCAAGTCCGACTACGTCACGGAGGAATGTTACCGGAACATACACCCGTCCGCCGCTGAGGATTCCCTGCTGTGCCGATAATGCTCCCTTCCATTTCACACCTACCTGTACCTGCGCCGCCTCTGCCTTCTTGGCTACCGGGCCGGTTCCAGCAGCATATCCAGTTCCAGCCGGAAGCGCAGCTCCTCCAAACAACAGGGCTCCAGCCAAGAGGCCGGCACTCCATTTCATACTACGATTCATATAAATGCTCCTTTCCAAACTAAGAAAATTCAGGCAAACCATACTTTTCTAATTATAGATACACCCGTAGAGCAAAGGGTAACAACGCCTATTACACTTTCTTTTCTTTCCGTCATACCCTGTAACATTTCCTTAAACTCTATGTAATTTTTCAAGCAGGTTCCTGGACGCAGAGGAGCAAGGCATCTTCCACCGTATATAGGTATTGGATGCCTTACGACTTGTTCATTTACATTTACATTTACATTTACATCTTCGTCTTCGTCTCCACTCACAGGACGCCATATCCCAATCCGTTCAACTGCTCCGCCATAATCCTGTAACCCCTGCTATTCGGATGGACTTGATCGATGGAGAGCAGTTCACGACCACGAACGGCAAAAACCGGAAAGATATCCGCGAATCCATACACCCGGTTCGAATATTGAGCCGCATATCGGTTAAATGAACTTACCCAAGAGTTGCCCTCACTTATCTGGGGAAAAGGGTTATAGAGACCGACTACCCTTAGAATATAAGGACTTCGGCTGCTTTCCTTAATGTCATAAATCGTACGCACAATACTTCCAAAATTGCTCTTACATTCAGCCAATGAATGGTTCAGAATCTGCGATTCCTGAGCTGGATTCCTCAAAATCTCTTTGGCCGCGTGGATTAAGTCATTCCCCCCAACCGACACCGTAATGATATCCGCTTCCCTAAGCGACTGCCGGTATATCGAGTTGTATCGAACACGCTGTTCAAGTCCTTCGGAATCGAGTCCATTTACACCCAGATTCTTCAGTTGAATTGGTGCCCTTAGCCGATCTTCCGCCATTCTCCGATAGACAGGAACAAAGCCGTGTCCCGGAAAAGCCCCAAATCCCGTCGTCAAGGAATCCCCTATCGCCGTGTATATATAGCTCATCCGAATCCCCTCCCATAGATATGCTTTATCTTATGTATCAAGGCTATGGCGGGCAACGGAGAGATGTCCTCTAGTAACATTTGCGGAGATTACAAAAAGGGGCTGTCACATAAGTCATTAAAGCCACGATAGGGTAACACCTCATTTTAATCTAGGCAACCTGTGCACTGCGCATTCGAATGTTCTTCCGCCCGCTGTTGTTCGTGGATTCCTTGAATAGAACCTGCCAAGGTGGGAATCCCCGAACAAAGGCGGCCGCTGACGCTTCTCCAGAATCATTCGACCTGCTCCGTTACGGTTTAACCTTCAAAATAAAAATCAAAAGAAGCCCCGCCTTGTTAAAAGGATAGCAGTACCAACCTCCTTAAAAATAAAGCGAAGCTCTTTATGTGCCAGAAAGTAAGAATGGACTAACTATCCTTGCCAGTATAACTTGCAGAACGACATCCCTCGGAAGTCACCCGCCCGTATCATCAATGAATCGTTAATCGCTCAAGCAACTCAAAGCCAAATAGGACGAGAAGCCAAGAGATAAGCCTCTGAAGAATGCTGCAGTGGGCCAAAGACGAGAAATGGCGCCACGGATATAATATCCATGACGCCATTTATGCTGTTTAGAGAAATCTTGCTTATCTTCTATTCACGGCCGCTCTTAAGCTCTGTCCAATAACGATCATACACCTGAAGGGTGTCTCCCACATCCTTCAGCCATTCCGTCCGCTTCATTTCATCCTCGGACAGGTTGATCATTTTGTCATTCCGGTATTCCTGGCTGTGGAATTCCATAGCCTTCGCGTTCGGGTCACTATAGCCAATGGACTCGTAGTTCTTCGCACTGACTTTCGGGTCCATCATATAGTTGATGAACTTCTCCGCCAGCTCCTGATTCTTGGAGTCTTTGGGAATCGCATAGTTATCGGCGAAGATGGTGCCGCCTTCCTTAGGAACCACATAAGCAATATCCGGATTCTCCTTCGCTACAAAGGAAGCGTCGCCGGACCACATGGTTCCGATCCAGCCTTCTTCCTGGATCATCTTCTGCTTGATGGTGTCGGTATCGAAGGCAAGCACGCTTGGCAGCAGCTTCTTCAGGTCATCTACCGCGGTCTTAATCTGAGTCTCGTCAGTGGAGCTATTGGACCATCCGTTCTTCTTAAGTGACATTCCGATCACTTCACGGTTGTCATCCAGCAGAAGAACCTTGCCTTTATATTTCGGGTTCCACAGATCCGCCCAGCTGGTAATAGACTCCTTCACATACTTCTTGTTGTAAGCAATACCGGTCACCCCGGACATATAAGCGATTGAATACTTGTTACCCGGATCAAAGGGAGGGTTCTTCAGCGTCTCGGTAAGATTCGCGAAGTTCGGGATATTCGCCATATTCAGCGGTGCAAGAAGGTTCTCCTTAATCATGGTCGCAACCATGTAGTCCGACGGCTGAATCAGGTCATATCCGCCCCCGCCCGCTTTAATCTTAGCCAGCAGATCCTCGTTATTGGCAAAGTTATCATAGTTAATCTTCACATTATATTTGTCTTCGAAGTCTTTGAGCACCTGCGGGTCGAAGTTATCGGCCCAGCTGTAGATGTTCAGTGTCTCTTTCTTGGATCCGCATCCAGACAGCGATAAAGCGACAAGCATCGCGGTCAGGAGCAGCGTTACCAGCTTCAACTTTTTATTCAATTCATAATTCTCCTCTCTGTTCACTTCACCATTCATTTAGAATGGCAGCATCTTCTGCTTCTTCTGTCCTTTGCCTCTGTTCAGCATATACTGGGCCAAGAAGATCAGTGTTACACTTACCAAAATTAATATCGTACATAACGCGTTAATTTCCGGGGAAATACCTCTCTTCACCTGTCCATAAATATAAATAGGTAGCGTTGTCGAGCTTGGGCCTGATACGAAGAAGCTGACCATGAAATCATCCAGCGACATCGTAAAAGCAATCAATGCGCCGGAGATAATGCCGGGAGTGATCTGCGGCAAGGTCACGTGCCGGAAAGTCTGCCAGGAGCTTGCTCCAAGATCCTGCGCCGCCTCTTCCAGCTGCTTGCCCATTCCCGCGAGCCGCGAGGATACCACAACATATACATAGGACATACTGAAAGTAATATGGGCAATGATAATCGTTGTCTTGCCTGTATCGACGCCAAGCAGCCTGAACAGCACAAGCAGGGACAGACCCATAATGATATCCGGAATCACGATCGGCAAATACAACAGCCCGCTCATGCCAAGCTTTAGCCTCCGGGTTACTCTACGGACAGCAATGGCTGCCATTGTCCCAAGCAGCGTAGCCGCAATGGTAGATATGACGGCCACAATCAAGCTGTTCTGCAGAGCATCCATGACATGGTCGTTATCGAATAGCGATACGTACCAATCCAGTGTGAACCCTCGCCACTCTGCGGACAAGCGCGAATCATTGAAGGAGAAAAGAATGATAAACAGGATAGGCACATAGATAAAGATGATCATCAGCAAGGAGTGCAGTCCGAGCCACGGGCTCCGCTTGGTTCTCATACCCGTCCCTCCTTCACTGTCTCATATCTGGAGGTCATAGCCTTATTAAAGAGAGCAATTAAAATTAATGACGTTATAACAAAAATAACGGATAACGCAGCACCAAACGGCCAGTTACGGGCCCCCAGGAACTGGGTCTGAATAATGTTACTGATCATGGATGACTTGGCACCGCCCAGAATATCTGTCACAACAAACATCCCTGTTGTGGAGACATAGACAAGCACCGCACCTGTAGTGATGCCTGATTTGGTCTGGGGCAGAGTAATATGCCAGAAGGACCGCCAAGGTGATGCACCCAGGTCACTCGCCGCCTCCAGCAATCTCCGGTCCATTTGTTCAATAGCCACATAAATAGGCAGTACCATGAAAGGAATAAAGGTATATACCATACCCAGCAGAACGGCTCCTTTGGTATACAGCATCTGCATAGGCTCCGAAATCCACCCGAGATTCATGAATAAACTGTTAACGACACCCTGCGTCCGAAGCAAGAGTACCCAGGCATAAGTACGAATCAAGAAATTAATCCAAAAAGGGATTGTAATAAGCGCAAGTCCCCAAGTCTGCCTTCTCGGCCCCGATCTGGCAATATAATAAGCCAGCGGATAACTGAGCAGGAGGCAAATCGCAGTGGTGGCCACAGATAACACAATCGTGTCCCAATAGATTCCCAGGTACAGTGAATCGAAAAATATTTTGTAAGCGTCTAGGGAGAAGGTATAGATTAGATTTCCATCCGTATCCCGCTGCATAAAGGAAATGCCGACTACAATGAGCATAGGAATAACCAGAAAGAGACCTAACCATAATACTACAGGAATTAAAGCGAACCCTGATTTCTTCATGCTCCGATGTTCACCTCGTCTTGAGGACCCCAATCCACCCCAAGTCTTTCACCGATCTCCCAAGGACGCTCATCCGTGAAGTCCAGCGCAATGGTTACTGTCATCGGATCATTATCCAATTGAACCACGATCTTATGAATGCTGCCCAGATACAGTACATCCTGAACAACCCCTGTCCGCTTCGCTGCATTAGCATCCCGGGTTGCCCTTAACTTCTCCGGACGAACGGCGAACAGCCGCCCATCTTGAGAGAATATATTGTTCTCTCCCACGAAGGTTGCGGCAAACAAGGTAGCAGGAGTGGCGTAAATCTCCCTTGGAGTTCCGATCTGTTCTACTTGCCCGTTATTCATAATAACGATCCGGTCGGAGAGCATCATGGCTTCTTCCTGATCGTGTGTGACGTATACGAAGGTAATACCAAGACTGCGCTGAAGCTGCTTCAGCTCGGATTGAAGATTTTTGCGCAGCTGAAGATCAAGAGCCCCCAGCGGCTCATCAAGCAGCAACACCTTGGGCTTGTTCGCGATCGCCCGCGCTATGGCAACCCGCTGCTGCTGCCCCCCTGATAGCTGGTGGGGATAACGCTTAACCAGCGGGGTAAGCTGAGTCATCGCCACAGCTTCTTCAATCCGCTGCTTGATCTCGGCCTGCGGCAGCTTTTTCATTTTCAGACCAAAGGCAATGTTGTCCTCTACAGTCATATGAGGGAACAACGCATAGTGCTGGAATACGAGATTGAGGTCACGGCGGTTCGGCGGAAGTGCGGTCAAATCTGCACCGTCCAGAACAATTCGTCCCTCAGTAGGATGTTCAAAGCCTGCAATCATGCGCAGAATTGTTGTCTTCCCACAGCCGCTTGGCCCGAGCAAGGTCAGGAATTCACCTTCCTTAATCGTCAGGTTCAGCGGATGCACTACAACCTGTCCGGCGAAATTCTTCTGAACTTCTACTAGCTCAATCATGTGCATCAACTCCTAGATCATCATCAGTATTTATGTATATTCATCCGTCAGGGCATCTACAATCTGAAAAAAAAGCCATATCCCAAGGGACGGCTCTTATAACTCAATCAATTTTTGCATATTCAATATACCTTGTTTTACCCCCTAGTACAACAACTTTGTGGGGCTAAAGGCCGGAATAGTCATGATCTGTGTCAAAAAAAAGCGCTGTTCTCCAAAGTCAGGAGAAAAGCGCTTGTCTTGCTATATTTCTACTTAAGCTCGTATTGTACGCTTAGCGATGTAGTCACTTTAATCTCTCCAGGTTCTACCGAGCTTCCAGCCGCTGAATCACTCGCTGATTTTTCCATAGTCAGGTAGTTCTGCTCATATACAGGTGCGGTGTTCACGCCTCCTTGGCTGACACTAAGAACAATGCCGAGTCCACGCTTCACACCTTTGGCGATAATTCCAGCCTTAAGCTCCGCATTCGCAAGCGCTTTGTTGATCACCTGCTCCTGATACTGATCCGGATTCTCTACGGTGAACCGTACATTGTCAATGCGATTAGCCCCGTTCTTGGAAGCATCATCGAGCAATTGACCAACCTTATCAAGCTGGCGGTATTTAATCTGAAGGGCATGGGATGCGTTATAGCCCTTGAGCTTCTGCCCTTCTTTGTCATTGTAAGTATAATTAGGCTGAACATAGAAGCTGGCAGTCTGGATGTCTGCCGCATCAATCTTCCAGGTGTTCTTCAGCAGGTTAGTCAACTTTGTAATTTGGGCCGCTGTAGCCTTCTGGGCCTCCTGAGCTGTCGCCGCCTGGGCTTCCACGCCAATCGTTAGATAAGCAATATCCGGCTTGATCGAGATCTCTCCATTTCCAACCACATTAATCACATTGCGCTGCACGGCGTCGTCCGCATAGGCATGTGGCGCTTCGGTTAACAGCCCTCCTGCCGCAGTCCCTCCAGCAAGCAATGTCCCTGCGATAAGTACCGAACCTAACGATTTGACCCAAATTTTCATGTTTAACCCGCCTCCAATAATTTTTATAGTTTCCCGTATGGAATGAACTAAAGAAGTAAGGTCTCTAGTTCATCGCATACAAATTGGTAAATTTAACTACTAAACGAAGCCAAGGCTTCCAAGGTTGCAGAAGCGGTGGGACAATTTGAAATATATTTTCTCCTATACAAAAAAGAGAAGGCACTCCGCCTTAACCAGGCAGACACCCTCTCTTCATGCTTGTCCTACAACAAATTATTGGTTCTCAAGCTCTTCCTTGCTAACCAGACTGACTAAAGCGTTTGCAGCCTGCTCGGCGTCCGCACCCTCGGCGCTGATGTAAATTTCCGTTCCAGTGCTGATGGCAAGGCTCATGATTCCCATGATGCTCTTCGCGTTAACCTTCTTGTCATCCTTCTCCACGAACAATTCAGACGAGTATTTATTCGCTTCTTGTACAAAAAGCGCTGCAGGTCTGGCGTGAAGACCCGTTTTCAAACGGACGGTTACCGGATGTTTGACCATGAATCCTAACCCCCTATACATAATCAACATGCAAAATTCTGCACATTTTTGATTTGGATTGAACTAGATTTCGAACCTCAGCTCTCAGGTTCATTCCATTTTGGAAATATATTTTAATCAGTATACCATAGGCGCTAGGTCTCACACTAGGTGTACCGCTTCAGACTCCCCGAATTTTTTCGGCAAGCTCGTCTATTTTGCGCAGACGATGGTTCACACCCGACTTGCTGACCGTGCCTTTAAGCATCTCGCCGACTTCCTTCAGGTTCATATCCGGATGAGCAAGCCGGATCTCGGCCACTTCTCTCAGCTTATCCGGCAGCGACTCCAGGCCAATTTCCTTCTGAAGCAGCTTGATATTATCGATCTGGCGGATGGCCGCGCCTATGGTTTTATTGAGATTCGCCGTTTCACAATTGACGATCCGATTAACGGAATTCCGCATGTCGCGCATGATGCGCACATCCTCGAACTTGAACAAGGCCTGGTGAGCGCCGATAATGCTCAGGAGTTCGATAATCTTCTCGCCTTCTTTGATATAGAAAATGAAGCCCTTCTTGCGCTCAATACAGCGTGCGTTCAAGTGAAACTGGTTGGCCAGATCCACCAAGGCCTGACAGTGTTCCTCATACATGGAGGCAATCTCCAAGTGGTAGGAGGAACCTTCGGGGTTGTTCACCGAACCTCCAGCCATAAAGGCTCCTCTCAAATAAGCCCGCTTACAACAGTTTTTCCGGGTCAGCTCCGGATTAATCCCCGGCGTGAAAATGAACCCTTCCGATACGATCTTAAGCTTATTCAGAATCTCCTGTACATGTGTGGGAATCCGCACGATATATACGTTATTCTTCTTCAGACGCATCTTCTTGCGTACGAGCAGCTCCGTATGGACGTCGAAATACTTTTTGATCAAAGAATAAATCCGTCTTGCTATCGCGGCGTTTTCGGTGGAAATATCCAAAATGACTTTTTTGTTCGACACCGAGACGGAACCGTTCATCCGGATTAACGCGGATAATTCGGCCTGCTCGCAGCAAGGCTCGGCTTCGATCATGGTCAGTTCTTTTTTGGTTTGTGCCGCAAAGGACAAGGGACTCACCTCTTTCTTATACTCCAGTTTTGCACCAGCTGGTAAATATGATGACTGAGCTTATCAGCATCATGGCGCAAATATCTGCGGAACAGCACCAAGGTGTCCGCGATCATTTTGTAGCCTCGGCCCGTTACGACATCCCAGTCGACCTTAACGGGTTTGGACCCTTTCTCAGCGTAGAAATCCTGCACTTGTGCCGGAATCTCGCCATCGTTCACAATGACATAATCGAATAAATGATGCCCTACATGCTCATATACAGCCTTAAGGTGATCACTGACGGCATAACCGTCCGTCTCCCCGGGCTGGGTCATTACGTTGCAGACAAAGATCTTGATGGCCTCATGATTAGCCAGAATAGCTTCGGCTAACTTGGGCACAAGCAGGTTCGGAATGATACTGGTGTACAGGCTGCCGGGCCCGATTAGAATCGCATCGGCTTCAAGAATGGCTTCCACCGCTTCAGGAAGCGGCTCAACCTCCTCCGGCTCAAGGAAGATCCGCTTGATCTTCCCGCCAGCCTCAGGAATCTTCGATTCCCCGGTGATGATAGCGCCATCCTCCATCTCAGCATGCAGGATGACCGCATGCTGAGCCGCAGGCAGTACCCTGCCCCTGACCGCAAATACACGACTGAGTTCACGCACGGCGGTTACGAAATCGCCTGAAATATCGGTCATCGCCGCAAGAATTAGATTCCCGAGGCTGTGTCCGGCAAGTCCCGAGCCTGCGGTAAAACGATAATTGAGCATATCGTATAACAGCGGCTCTACGTCAGCAAGCGCAGTCAGCACGTTCCGGATGTCTCCCGGAGGCGGCATCTGAAGCTCACTTCTCAGTATACCTGAGCTGCCTCCGTCGTCGGCTACGGTCACAATCGCTGTTATATCTAGAGGCTTCTCTTTCAGGCCGCGCAGCATGACCGACAGGCCGGTCCCCCCGCCCATTACGACGATTCGCGGCACTCTTTCACTTGTAGACCGATCTTTCACTTCTATTCACCTCTTAATGCCGATCTCGATCGGAATCCCGGTGGCTGACGCGGACCGTCTCCGTTTCACTCGTACCGAGCATACGGCCCAAATATTCGGAAATGGCTACTGAGCGGTGTTTGCCGCCCGTACAGCCGATACCGATAATCACCTGGCTCTTCCCTTCCTTATGATACTGTGGAAGCAGGAAATGAAGCATATCCAGCAGCTTGGTCAGAAATACTTGCGTCTCAGGCCACTTCATTACATATTCATATACGTCGCTATCCTGCCCGGTGTGTGGGCGGAGCTGTTCAATATAATGCGGATTCGGAAGAAAGCGCACATCGAATACCAAATCGGCATCGATTGGAATTCCGTATTTAAATCCAAATGAAGTAATATTTACAGATAAGTTACTGCTCTCAAGGTGGGAGAACCCGGCAATAATCTTGTCTTTCAGCACAGAAGGTCTCATGTTGCTCGTATCAATCACCTGAGTGGCTGATGTCTTCAGCTCTTCCAGCATCTTGCGCTCCAGCCTGATGCCATCCAGCGGCATGCCTTCGGGAGCAAGTGGGTGCCTTCGGCGGCTTTCCTTGTAACGCTGTACCAGTACGGAATCGGTGGCGTCAAGGAACAGGATTTCACACTTAATTGTAAAATGATCTTTGATATAATTGAGAGACTCAGATAATGCCGTGAAGAACTCCCGTCCCCGTAAATCAATGACGAGCGCGACCTTGGCGATTTTCCCGTTAGACTGTTCAATAAGCTCGGCAAATTTGGGAATAAGCACCGGAGGTAAGTTATCTACACAGAAAAAACCGAGGTCCTCCAGGCTCCGTACAGCGAGCGACTTCCCCGCACCCGACATGCCTGTAATAATGATCAAATTCGCAACTGATGTTTGTTCCTTGTCCGTCATCTGATTTCCCTCCCTCACAATCTTCTCTATATATTAAGTCTTTAACCCATCGACTTAGTGCAAGAACAGACCTGCAGCCCCGATCATTCCCGCATCATTGCCGAGAATAGCCGGTACGATATCAACACCCTCTTGAAGAGGCTCCGGTGTTAACTTGGCGTATACGCTGCGTACTTCATTGAACAGAATATCGCCTGCCTTGGACACGCCTCCACCAATAATAAAGCGCTGCGGATTAAGCACCGCGCTCACTTGAGCAAGGGATTTGCCCAGGTAAAAAGCTGCGCGGTTGACGATACGAATGGCCGCCTCATCCCCGGCTTTGGCTGCATCGAAGACGTCCTTAGCCATAATATTCTCCACTTGGGACAAGGATGTACGATCCCCGCGCTCTACAGCATCCTTCGCCATACGAATGACACCGGTAGCTGAGGATACGGTCTCCAGGCAGCCGATCTTGCCGCAGCCGCACTGAATCGCTTCCAAATCAGGAACTACAGACATATGGCCCAGCTCGCCGGCCATGCCTGAGAAGCCTTGATATATAGCCCCATTAATAATAATACCGCCGCCAACGCCCGTACCGAGGGTGTAGCAGACACAGTTCCCTACTCCTTTGCCAGCGCCGGCCCAGGCTTCCCCGAGCGCAGCCACGTTAGCATCGTTATCTATGCGGACAGGCTTGCCAAGCCGCTGCTCCAGAATGCTGCGGATATGAACATCCTTCAAACCTATATTTGGTGCAAGAATAATGATCCCGTCACGGACATTCGTAAAGCCGGCAACCCCTGCGCCAACACCCGCCAGCTGATCCCATTCATACGGCGACTGTTCGAGAATAAGACGTACATACCGTTCGATATTATTAACTACGGCATCCGCTCCCTTCTCAACTTCTGTCGGCCCTTCATACGTATGAAGAAGCTGGCCTTCCTCATTACAGATGCCGACTTTAATTGCTGTTCCGCCCAGATCGACACCAATGTAGATTTGTTCAGACATTTTACAAGCCACCTTTTTCTCTTTAAAATAGTTTGCTCCTACGTACCAACTATAAGCGAACCCTCCCCATCGGTCAAGAGAAGGTAGGGTTTCTCAAACCCCTTGTCAGCAAGGCTTTTACGGTAAATGATGGCTGTGCGGGGACCCCCTTTTACCTGGAAAAGGAACTGCAAAAAACGCTCCTTCTCCCTAGGGATACACAGAGCGCTCTTTCGCATTTATACAAGTAGTTGATATGAACTAAAGAGTCCTATCCATGGACCATATCTAACAAATTTATGACAGAATCCGTTTCTGTCCTTCGAGTGCGCGGATCGGTGCAATATTCTGCGTAAATTCCAGTGTGCCAAGATACTGCCCGGTCTCACTTCTTACGGCAAAATAGCGGATGTAGACAAACTTGTCTTTGACCGGAATCCAGAAGTCCTCCGCATCCTTGCGTCCGGCCTTAAAGTCGGCCAGCAGCTCATTAACGACATGTACACTTTGCGGTGGATGGCAGTTCTGAACGGTACGGCCGATGACGGCCTTGGTCCGGGCGAAGATCCGCTCCTTGCCGTGAGAGAAATACCGGACCACATCGTTCTCGTCGATAAACGTAAGATCAACCGGAAGGTGGTTCATGACAGCTTCAAGCTGTTGCACAGACAGGATGCCTGTCTCAAAGCGGACGAATCCGTCCCGGGTACCGGCGGCTTCTCCTTCTACCTCACCAGGATCGGCTGCACGCTCTGGCTTCCACTCCTGATCGGGAGTTGTTAAGCAGAAGCCAATCTGCTCACTCTCACGGGCGATCTTCACCCACTCGTCCTCGGTCAGCTTCTCCAGCGCCATCGGCATCAGAATATTCTCTTCCTTAAAAATCATTTCATTTACCTCAGAAATAATCCGTTCCAGACTCTCCACGATCTGGGCATTCACAGGTTTCTCTCTGTTCGCACTCAGCATCGCCTTTGTCTCTTTGATCATAAGGCGGATGCCGTCATCTACACCCCACATCACTTTGGTCGGCCCAAAAATCCCGTATTTCTCGAGGTAAGGGAAGAGCAGATTCTCCTTCCGGCTGTAATGCTTATCGAGGTCCAGCAGCAGGCTGAGGTCTTCGAGCAGCTTAAGCGTGATTTCTGAACTCGCCTCTTTGCGGTACCGATCCGTATGCAGCTGAAGCTTGAAATTCACCAGCCGTTCAATCTCCCGGTTCTCCAGCTTGAACGTGTGCACGGGATGCCCTGGTTGTTCTTCGGGCTTCGAGGAGCGGTGAATTTCTTCTATAGAACCCTTGAAAATAGCAGTATGCACTGAACACAACCGCTGAACCTCAGTGACAGGAATACCTTCCTCTTCCATCAGGGAATGCTCCATCGCGGAAATTTCCTCAACGGTTACGTCCCCTACGGCCTCAGCGAACCGGGCCTTAACCTCATCTACGCTCTTCCCCTGGTGCAGCTCCTTGATAATCTCCTTAAGCATATTCTGACGCATGGACTGCCCTGCAATTTGTGTCTCCCGATTGTTGATAAGCTCGCTCATGATGATTCTCCTCCTCGTTCATATCTAGCTAAGACGCAGTAAAATGTTCACATTGGGGGCAGCCGTAACTACGGAGAATGCTTGGACTTTCGGCCGCTGCCCGCCTCCAGATTTCCTGATTAATACCGTATTGTACGGTTGAAATCCGGAGACAAAGAATATGCTTCCGATGCAGCTTTCTTTCAGAAAGCTTGTAGGCGAGCGCTTTCGCTCCTACAGTTCCAAGCTTCCCCTCCGTTACTCCTCCCTCACATGTCATCTTTTTAAGTTCGTTTTACCTAGGCTATAACTTCGTATCCCCTATCCTTAAAGGCCTGCACGATCTCCTCAATAGGGATCTTCCGCATTGCCGCGCCTTTGGGGATGGTCATGAATCTTCCCGCACTTTGCAGCATACCGGGCTTGGCAATATGCCCGAAGCCAAGGCTGATCATGATGTCTATAATCTCTGGATCTGCTGTGCACAGATCATATAAATTCGATTGAAAGTTAACGGATTTTCTGCTCATAGGAATAACCTCCATGCTGGGAAACCGGGGGCGATCGTCACCGCCTCTTGGTGTGTCCCTGGATGAGAACTTTTCTCAACTTAAAAGTAACACGCCCTACAGAGGCGCATTGTGATTAAAGTCACAAGTAAAGATAAAATTGATACACGAGCGGCCGAAAGGCCGTGCAACTCCCCAAGGAGTTACTATAGTACCTTTCTATTAACAACTTTAACGCATCTCATATCGGATGCCCCAACTCTCGTGACGGGCCTTGGTTCTATTTCTTGCAGCTTGGCAGTTCGTGGTATAATGCACTCAAAATTAGGGCACGGCCGGAAAGGAAACTAAACGTGGCAATCCATATACTTTACATAGAAGATGATACGGAGATCGGAAGTTGGGTGAGCAAGGACTTGAAGGAAAGGGGATACGAGGTGGTATGGCTTAAGAGCGGCGAAGGCGCCGTGGAAGCGGCAGCCGACTGTCATCTGGTCATTCTGGATGTGATGCTGCCTGGTCTTGACGGCTTCACCGTTGGACAGCGTCTGAAGAGGAACCACCCGGAGCTGCCCATCCTTATGCTCTCGGCACGTTCCTCCATCGATGACAAGCTGCAGGGGCTGCAATTCGCCGATGACTATCTGACGAAGCCGTTCCACCCGGATGAACTTGCGGCGCGAATTGAAGTGTTGGTGCGCCGCAGCGGCTCCTTGAGTGGTAAGCCTTTAGAGATTGGACATTTACGGGTATTCGAGCGGGAGAACCGGCTGGAGAACAAGGAGACAGGCAGCGAGATTATCCTGACCGGCAAGCAGTTCCAGATCTTCATGTACCTCATCCGGCATCTGGGCCAAGTGATGACCAAGGAACAAATCTATGAAGCGGTATGGGGAGATCCCTATCTCGATGGGGACAAGACGCTGATGGTGCATATCCGTTATCTGAGAGAAAAGATTGAGCTTGATCCTGCCGCACCACAAATCCTCGAAACGATCCGCGGGATTGGGTACAGGGTGAAGGCATGAGGTTCCAGAGATTCCCCAAATTCCGAAGTTCATTATTGTCACGGTATTTGCTAATTGTCCTCGCGGCACTCATGTTCGTTCCGGTGGTGATTCCGTTAAGCTTCTTTGCGTCCTGGCTCGTTAAGAGTGCCGTTATAAGCGAGAATGAGCCGAAGGAGAATAAGCATTTCATACGGAGGGAGTATCTGACCGATAACTGGCATACTGCCGCCAAGCAGCTTGCGGATGCTACTCCCGATCAGATTGATCAGAGGCTGAAGCTATTCAAACAGAAATATCCCTTCGCCTCCATTTTCTGGGTCGATCATAGCGGAATAACGCGCCTCCAGCTGCCCCCCGGGTCACGTCCGGTCAAATGGTCAAATGAGGATGCCATCCAGTACATGAAGGCAAGCACCGGGAACAGTGAGCTCTTCGCCGTTCTGGCTTTTATAGGGGATACGCCCACGAAGAAGCAGGGCTTTATGGTCATCGAAATTCCCCAGAGCTATTTTCAGCAAAATGGTGTTGCTTCTGATCCAAGCTTATTCGCCATCACGCTGCTCCTTCTGTTCGCCTTCTTCGCCGGAATCTCGTATTTATTCTTCCGGGGGATCCGAACACGGCTGCTTACGCTCGAATCGGCTATGCATTCCCCCGGAGAAGATGGGCTTCCTATGAAGATCCATACCGGCCGGGCTGATGAGATTGGGTTGCTTGAGCAATCGTTCAATTCCATGATCGACCAGCTT
Organism: Paenibacillus sp. SN-8-1; assembly: GCF_050995535.1. NCBI lineage: Bacteria > Bacillati > Bacillota > Bacilli > Caryophanales > Paenibacillaceae > Paenibacillus > Paenibacillus sp. SN-8-1. Next base: position 208,326 of record NZ_CP194782.1, on the reverse strand, counting down.
GGCGACAGCCGCAGGCGGGAGCAAGAAGAGGAGCTGCTGCGCAAGCGTCTGATCAGCAACTTGTCCCATGATCTGAGGACCCCGCTCACCGTTATTGGCAGCCATCTGTATTCGCTGAAGAAGGAGCAGCTTACCGATCAAGGGAAGCAGTCCCTTTCCTTAATGCAGGATAAGATGAGCGACCTGGATCACCTGATCGATCATCTGCTCTCTTATAACCTCTTAACCAGCGGCAAATATGCCATTCACCGAAAGCCCCAGGATGTGCTGCGTATCGTTCGGGAGAGCGCGGCGGCCTGGTATCCCTTATGGGAGAAGGAAGGGCTCTCCCCCGATATCAACCTGGAGGGAGACCCGCTGATCTGGAATGTGGATGAACAGGCCTTCCGGCGAGTACTCGATAACCTCTTCCAGAATATCGTCCGCCATGCCAGATCAGGCGGTTATATCGGCCTGGATACCGAGATCCATCACGGCCGCCCCACTCTGATCATTACGGACCGCGGTCCCGGCATGCTCTCTGACAGCAGTGGCAAAGGGGCCGGACTTGGGCTGTCCATCGTTCAGCTGCTGCTTAAGGAAATGGACCTGGGGCTAGAGATCGAGAGCAATGGCAGCGGAACGCTTATGCGAATAGCGCCTTTAACCCAATAATATATATTCATTTGAACCAGGACGTGTAGCCGCACGTTCTGGTTTTGTTATTTTTTAACCTAATTTTAAACTTCGGATGGACCGGCATTTAAACTGGCAGGACTATGCTGGTTATCGAGGTGAGAGAAATGAACAATTATGTGATCAAAACTAGCGGATTAACGAAAAGCTACCGTGGACGCGCCGCCGTTGACGGTCTGAATCTTGAAATTAAAAAAGGCGAAATTTATGGGTTTCTCGGCCCCAATGGCGCCGGTAAGACTACAACGATCCGTATGCTGCTTGGGCTTATCCGCCCTACGAAGGGAACGGTCGAAATTCTCGGAAAAGATCTAAGACGGGACAAAATTAATATTTTGCGCCGGGTCGGATCTCTCGTTGAGTATCCATCTTACTACGGTCATCTGACAGCTGTAGAGAATCTGGAGGCGATCCGCCGCATTCTGAATGTGCCGAAGTCCCGTATTGACGAGGTCCTCGACATCGTATCCCTGACCAAAGAAGCGAAGCGTGCGGTGAAGGGTTATTCCCTTGGTATGAAGCAGCGTCTCGGGATTGCCTCCGCTCTGCTCGGTTCACCTGAGCTGCTTATTCTTGATGAGCCTACGAACGGACTTGACCCGTCAGGTATCCATGAAATCCGGGAACTGATCAAGCGCATGCCCCAGGAGCACGGCATCACCGTCCTCGTCTCCAGCCACTTGCTTGGCGAGGTGGAGCAGATGGCGGGAACCGTTGGCATCATCCGCGAAGGCCGTATGGTGTTCCAGGACACCATTTCTAACCTGAGGCAGAAGGCGGCCGGGGGCATCAACATCTCCCTGTCCGAGCCTGAGTCAGCACTCTGGCTGGCCAAGGACAACGGACTTGCCGGGACGATGCAGGATGGAAGGCTTTATTTTAACGGAATTAACGATAAACAGGTAGCCGGACTCGTCAAGCATCTTGTGGAGAATGGACACCTGATCTACCGGGTGGAGGAGAAGAACAAATCACTGGAGGACATCTTCATGGAAGTGATCGGGGAGGTGAAGTCCTTATGATTGGCCGCGCATTATCATCAGACTTCCTCAAGATCCGCGGCAAGGGAATCTGGTTCCTGATCTTCATCGCTCCTATCGGACTTGTCGTAATGCAGGCGCTAAACTTCGGGCTGCGTTATGACTACTTGGTCAAGCAATACCACGGACATTTGTGGGAAGGGCTTATCACTAATATGATGGCCTTTGTGCCCTTGGCGTTGTTCATGGGAAGCACTCTCGTCAGCTCCATGCTGGCCGGAGTCGAGCATCAGCTTAGCTCCTGGAAGCAGCTGCTCGCCCTGCCCATATCGCGCACGGCCGTATTCACTTCCAAGTTCCTGCTGAGTCTCATTCTTATGGCGGTTGCCTGCCTGCTGCTATCGATCGGAACCGCTGTACTCGGCCTATGCCTTGGATTCGGCTCCGCTCTACCATGGTCAGATCTGGCGAAGATCAGTTTCTATCCATTCATAGGCTCACTGCCTTTGCTAGCCCTGCAGCTCTATCTGTCATTAACTTACAAGAATCAGGCACTACCTGTTACCCTCGGGTTAGCCCTTGCGATCTGCTCCTTATTTACAGGCAGTCTATCTGAGTTGTTCCCGCTGAACTGGCCAGCGCTGGCTTACAGAGCGGACAACCAGCTCCCATTTCTTGGCGCAGGGTTTGCTCTTGGGCTGCTGATTCTTATCTTTGCATTACTGCACTTTAACCGGAAGGACGTGAACTAAATTGAATACATTCCTTAGAGTCCTCTCGTCCGAACGGCTCAAGATGTCTAAATCTCATCTATGGCTGCTGGCTCTGGCCAGTCCTGCACTGGCCCTGCTCGTTGGAATTATGACAACGATTGAGCCGGACATGCCGGCATATCCCCTGCTCCTGTCAACGATGTGCCTGTTCCACTCCCTGCTGTTCTTGCCGATTCTAACTGGAGTATTCGCTTCGTTTATATGCCGCTACGAGCATATGGGCGGCGGCTGGAAAGCTCTGCTTGCCCTGCCGGTATCACGCACCTCTGTGTTCATCGCCAAGTTCCTGATCGTGGCAGCGATGCTGGCTTTCACCCAGCTGCTATTCCTGGGCAGCTTCGTGGGCACGGCCCTTTACCACGGTGTAACTGAGCCCTTCCCTTGGGCGATGATCACCCGCAGCATCGTTGGGGGCTGGGTTGCCTGCCTGCCGCTGGCCGCGCTTCAGCTCGGCGTATCGCTGCGCTGGGTCAGCTTTGCGGCACCGCTGGTGGTCAATGTGATTTTTACCGTGCCTAACATTCTGGTTGTGAATTCGGACAGAATCCGTCCCTACTACCCTTGGGCACAGCCTATCCAGGCTATGATGCCTCCAAATACGGCAGCTTCCGGCCCGCTGGGAATGAACCTCCCCTTTGAAAGCCTGATGATCACGGTTGTTGGAAGTTTCATTGTGTTCCTGGCTGCAGGACTTGTCTATTTCAACAGGCAAGAAATTTAAGGGGTGCACTCGGAATGAGATCCATATTCACAATGGTCTATAGGCAGCTGCTACGGCTGCTTATGCCCTACTGATTATTACAGTGAGCCTGACGTCCATGTCTGTTCATGCCCAGACTGACTCTGATTCAGTGGATACAGCCAAGATCGAGTAGGTTGAAGGCAGCGCTGTCCGCTCACACGGACTAACTCAGCAGCCTCCGCTACCCGATGCATACTGGCATCCGTGCCTCACATATAAGCCTGGCCTGCCTAACGGAAGCCAAGGGCGTCATCGGGCCTAATAGCAAAAAGACCCTATACCAAAAGGTATAGGGTCCTTCACATTGAAATGCTTATAGATCGAGTGTCTCGCTCCAGTCGTGCACCATTGCGCCCTCAAGGAACTTCTCGCAATCCATCGCAGCCATACAGCCCGAGCCCGCGGCTGTAATCGCCTGGCGGTACTTCGTATCCTGAACATCCCCACAGGCGAACACGCCCGGAATGTTAGTCTCGGTTGTGCCCGGCTTAACCACAATGTAGCCATGCTCGTCAGTCTCAATCTGACCACCTAGGAACTTCGTATTCGGGGTGTGTCCGATCGCAACGAACACGCCATCCGCTTCCACGATTTCTTCCTGGCCGGCCTCATTGTTGCGAACCTTCAGCCCTTTAACGCCCTTCTCGTCCGTAACCACTTCAAGCGGGGTGCGGTTCAGCGCCCATTTCACCTTCTCATTATCCCGGGCCCGGTCCTGCATGATCTTCGATGCACGAAGCTCATCGCGGCGGTGCACCAGTGTAACTTCCGAGGCAAAACGGGTCAGGAAGCTCGCTTCCTCCATAGCGGAATCACCGCCGCCGACCACGATAATCTTCTTCCCGCGGAAGAAGAAGCCATCGCAGGTTGCACAGGTGCTTACTCCGCGTCCAACATTCTCCTGTTCCCCCGGAATCCCGAGGTATCTCGCGGATGCCCCTGTTGAGATAATCACCGTCTCCGCTTCAAGCGTGCCAGTCTGGCCCGCGATCTTAATCGTGAATGGCCGCTTGGAGAAATCCACTTCCTCTACCCAGCCGTTCCTGAATTCAGCGCCGAAGCGTTCCGCCTGCTTACGCATGTTGTCCATAAGCTCAGGTCCCAGAATTCCTTGCGGAAATCCTGGAAAGTTCTCTACTTCGGTGGTCGTTGTGAGCTGACCGCCTGGCTCAAGGCCTTCAATGACCAGCGGGCTCAAGTTGGCACGGGCCAAATAGATGGCTGCCGTTAAGCCGGAGGGCCCGGTTCCGATCACGATAGATTTATACATTATGGATAACCTCCTTGGAATTGGTTTCTCCTGCTTCAGATAATCTTATACCCTTTTGCATATATAGCATAAACATAAGACCTTATTCCACGTGCCGTTATTCAAAGTGTAATTATAATAACACCGTTAAAATATGCACATCCACAGTACGGTCGTAATTACGGCGAATGCTTGGACTTTCGTCCCCTGCCCACCTCCAGATTTCTTGACTTCTACCGCCCTAGGCGGTGGAAATCCGGAGACAAGCATATGCTTCCGATGTAGCTTTCTTTCAGAAAGCTTGTAGGCGGTCGCTGACGCCCCTACAGTTCCAAGCTTTCCCTCCATTACTTCTTTCACGAATTCAATTTTCTAACTTTGTTCTATAAAAAGTATATTTAAACGGATTAGACCGAAGGAAAAATAACATCCATCTTCTCTTTGATGCCGCATACTTCATCAACGCGGCGCGCATACTTACTCGCTGTAGACACCGACACTCCATAGCGGCGCGCGACCTCTTCATAAGTGATCGGCCGGCGGTGCATCTTGGCAGTCAGATATTCAAGCGCCGCAGCCCAGCCAGCTGCCGTAGTGATAACTGGTGTCTTCGGATATTGGCGAGTCAGGAAATCAACCCATAGAATCTCAAGATCATACCGCTGGAGCAGGTTGTAGCGCTTATCCATGTTCTGCGCCGCTGTATCGATAACAGCCTGCCACCGATCCTCCCAGACCGGGAGCTCGGAGGAGATCACCTGCGGATCAGCCATTCTTGTTCCATCCTGATCGCGAACAGGAATGCTCTCTTTCACACCCAGACTTCGTAGTACGAATAGCGCAATGTTCTTCAAGTACTTCTCTTCCTCAGGCTCCATTAGAAAAGCTCGCAGGGCTTCAATAACTTCCACGTCTCCAATACTGCCAAAGGCCTGGATGACCTGCAGCTTGGTTCTGGCATCCCCGTGCCGGAGTGCCCAGAAGAATGACGACCGGATCAGCGGATCTTCTTTCATCCCTGAAGGTATCCCCGCATCCTGTTTCTCCCACAGCTTGAACTGCTCTTCGAAAGGAAGATGATAATGATAGCTGGCCTGGAAGTGCTCCCCATTCTCACGGAGAGCATCAAGGCGGTTCAGATAGAAGCGGGGAATCTCGGTTGCCGGGTCCAGCTTCTGTACCTGCTGCCAATACTTCCTCGCCTCGGCATAGCGCCCCGTATTATATGAAGCTACCGCGGCATAATGGAACAGGCAAGGATCGAAGTTCAGTTCGTCGTCCTTGATCAGCCGCTTGAAATGACCGTAAGCCGATTCATGCTCCCCCAGAATACCCATCGTAGTTGCAAGCTTGAATACATGCTCCTGATGAAAAGGCACAATGTTGCGCAGCTGGCTGGTCAGCTCAGCCAGAACCTTCTCATCCCCCTGATGCTGATAGAAGATGGCCAGATTGCACAGACCATGCAGATTGCCCGGCTCACGTTCTAAAACATCACCGATTGTGCCCTGCGCCTTATTAAATAATCCAAGGTAATAGTACGCCAGAGCCAGATTATTGCGCGCAGCCAGGAAATCAGGATTCTTGCTCAGAATATCCTCCAGCAGCTTCACAGCCTGGGAGAACTTCCCTTCTTCAAGCAGGGCACGCGCACTTTCGTGCTCAACCATGCCTTCTCGTGACTTTATGGAACTCAGCTTCATCGGCCGTTCCAGTTCATAATGCAGCAGCTCCATCATTTCTTCTGCCTCAGTCAGGAACTGACCGCTGACGTCCTGCTCTAAATATGTGACAAGCGCTTCTTCAGCCGCTTCGAACTGCTCCATATTGGCGTAATTGTTCGCCAGATAGAAATAACATTCTGTCATGGTGGGATCTACCTTCTCCAGAATCGAAGAAAGAACGGCATTGGAGCCTTCATAATCCCCCATTTCGGATAATATACCCGCCATATTGCAATGATTCACCGGATTCTCCGGCTCATATTCGACAGCCTTGCGAAAATATTTCAATGCCTTGTCGTAATGATAGCGGTCCAGTGAAGAGACGGCTCTCTCAAAGAAAAAGCCCGCATCCATGCGGATGGGCACCACTTTACGGGGTACACCGCCATTATGCTGTTTTTTCTCTTTCAAGCAAGGCACCTCCTTCTTATATCCCTAAAAGTCTCTCAGGTATTATACCATAGAGAGGCCTTTCGTCCCACGGTAAAAGAAAAAGCGGGATATATTATATCCCGCGATCCTTGAATAAAGTGGCAATGGAACCACCATCAACTATAATTTGAATGGCTTGTGACAGCATAGGTGCTACGGACAGCACTTTGAATACCTCAGGATGTACCTCCGGCAGAGCAATAGAATCCGTGATGACCACTTCCCGAATATTCGGATGCTCAAGACGCTTCATCCCGTTATCGGAGAACAGCCCATGGCTGGCACAGATGAACGCATCCTCGGCCCCGCGCTCCTTCAGACCTTCCACCACATTCACAATTGTCGATCCCGTATCGATCAGATCCTCGATAATGATCGGTGTGAAGCCTTTGACGTCCCCGATGACATGGGTGATAACCGACTGATTATGGGCGGGTCTCTTCTTGATCATCATGGCAAAAGGAGCATCCAGCCCGCTTGCCAGCTTCTCTGCCATGGAAGCCCGTCCAGCATCAGGCGAGACCACGACAGGATTCGTGATCGATTTGGACTTCAGATAGGAGGTCATAATATCCAGGGTAGTCAGGTGATCCACCGGAATATTGAAGAATCCTTGAATGGCAGGGGCATGCAGGTCAATCGTCACAACACGGGTGGCACCCGCGGTCGTCAGCACATCCGCTACCATTTTGGCCGAGATGGGTTCTCTGGGCGCTGACTTCCGCTCCTGACGGGCATATCCGTAGTAAGGCATAATAATGTTGACCGTCCGGGCAGACGCCCGTTTGGCTGCATCTATCATGACCAGCAGCTCTACGAACAGCTCGTTAATCGGATGGGACAGCGATTGTACAATGAAGACATCCGAATTACGGATGCTCTCCTCATAGTGAACATAGACCTCACCACTTTTGAACCGGGAGAGCTTGATTTTGCCTAATTGTACGCCAAGCCGCTCACAAATCTGTGCCGCCAGCTTCGGATTGGATGATCCGCTAAAAATTTGCAGCCTGGTTTGCATAAGAACCTCCTCTTTAACTTTGCAGCTGTCTAAGATGCCAGTTACGTGTATTCGCTTTCTTTAAGCAATTATACAATAAAATTGCCACGTACCAAAGTCACTTTCCGCGTAATTTATAGTGCCGCTCCCTTCACTACCACAGAAGGAATTTCACGGCCCCAGGTAAATGGAAATAACCTCAAGCCGCGATGAGCCTGAGGTTATAGCATAGAATACTTTTTATCTAAGTAGATTCCCGTTCAATTCCTATACAAAGTTCCGGGTGTCATTATTCCGCCCAAACTTGTAGCTGGCAATCAAGAAGAACAGCACCGCGAAAGCCAGGAGGAGGACCATATTGAACCAAATGCTGCTTATGGCCGCACCGGTTTGAAGCTTCTCGAACGATTCAAGCACCCAGTTCTGAGGCAGGAAGTCCGCGATCCGGCGAACTGCATTCGGCATAATCTCTAGCGGGATGAAGCAGCCGGAGAGCAGACAGCTCGGGGTCACAATGAAATTCTGAAGCGCGCCAGCCGAGGCGCTGTTCTTGGAGAATGCCACAACCACCAGTGAGATTCCTACTGAGGTCAGGGAGAACAACCCCAGAATGAGCAGCAGCGGCCCCATACTCATGCCGGTACTCAGCTTAAATACATACGTAAGGAAGAACAAAGCTACAACGATCTGGGCCAGCATGACGCATAGATTTACCAGAATATTTGAAATCACATAGGTTCTTGAACTGATCGGAGAAGACAGTATACGGAAATAGGTGCGATTCTCGCGATTGATCAGAATGAGTTCCGATAAATTGACCGCTGAGGTCATCATGAACATAATGAGAAATCCAATCGATTGATAGGACATTCGCTTTGTACTTGAAGTATCCTGAACCGTGCTGACCGTAAGCTTAAATTCCTTGGACTGAAATGCGGCATACAGCTGGTCGAATTTCCCGGAATCATTGCCCGCTATTCTGCTGATCGAAGATATATTATCGATATATTGATTCAGCATAGCTTTGATATAAGTCGTCACTGTGGCTCCTTTAACCGACTGGATCGTGATATGATCCGGATTGCCGCCACGTATACTTTGCGAATAGCCGGCGCCCAGTATAATTCCTGTATCCAGATTGCTGGCTGCAAGCTCGCTTCTAAGCTGGCTCTCGCTCACCTGCACCACCTTGATATTTTTCAGCCCCTGTACCATTTGGATCGTATCCGCTGCAATACGCTGCCCGCTGTCTTCATTAACAATACCAACCCGGAGCACATTCTGACCCGATCCCCCGTAGAGCACAGTCGAGATCAGAATCCCCGCCACCGGAAGCCCGAAGAACAACAGCCAATTCGAGCGTTTGCGGAAAGTTCTCTTCAGGGTGCTTAACATTAGCCAGACAATATCTCCCCACATCTTACAATCCCTCCTTACGCCGCATAAGTACTGCTGATACCGCCAGCAGCAGAACTGCCAGGCCGATATTAAGACTAATAGCTGGCCCTACAGCCGAGAAGACCGAGCCCTGACCGTATATCAATTCTGTCAAAGCATGATTAGACCAACGGATTGGAGATAGGTTAACAAAATAACTTGCCACATCCGTACCGGAGGCGCTGACCGGGAAGTAAGCACCACCGAAAAAGGCAGCCAGCTGCACGAACAGCATCAAGATCCCGCTTGAGGCCTTGCCCTTGAACAAGTAACTCACTCCGAGCCCCAGACTGACTGACATGATCACTTCGGATAATAGGATGAGCAATGCAATGCCCAGATGCTCTCCCCAATAGGCTCCAAAAGCGAATTTACTGAACAGTACCACAACAAGCACGCATAAAAAGTTCTGTACAATGCTCCCCAGTACCTTGCCTGCGAACAGCTGACCTCGCCGTACAGGAGAGGCGACAAGACGCGGAGCCGTGCCCTGCACAATCTCACTTCGGATCAGACGGCCAGCCGACATCGCTCCCCATAGGCCAACCATGACCGACATCGCTACAGCATAATAGTCCATGGAACCCGGCTGCCGATCCGCAGCTACGGAGGTCTCTTTGATGTAGCTTCCACTCGCGGAAGCGCCAGGTACGTACAGCTGATTGATCTTGGCTGGATCGACCTTGGCAACTGCAGAGACCGCATTATACTTATCGGTGAAGGCCTTCAGCATGCCCTCAATCACATTGCCTTCTATAGCACTTTGATTATTGCTGTAAAGCGAAATTCCTGAGTCGGTAAGCTCCATGTACCCGTCATACTGGTTCTGCTTGATCTCTTCCATCCCGTTCACACCCTTTTTAAGGGTCTCGAAATGAATGTCTGACTTCTTCAGCTCCTTCGTGAAGGTACTGAACGCCTCAGCCAAGGGCCCGCCGTGACTGCTGTCCTTAACAAGCACCTTCATCTCACCAAGACTCACGGTACTTACGAAAGCATTCGTCAGCGCCAGCCCCAGAATCAGCATCAGCACAATGGGAAAAGCCAGCATAAACAGCAGTGTACGTCTATCCCGGAAATCGTGCTTGATTTCCTTTATCGCAATGGCCACTATATTATTCATTAGATGATCACAGCCTCCTTTTCGCGCCTATTAGTCCCGCAGATTGCGTCCGGTCAATGTCAGGAACACGGTCTCCAGATTCGGCTCCTGCTCTTCAACCGAACGGATCTCCGCTCCGCTTTCAATCAGTTCCTTCAGAATCCGGTTCAAGTTATCTACAGCCGCGTCGCTATGAATTCTAATTACGGGCTCATGCTCATCAAGATGGACGGTACGGACACCTGGGATCGACCGGAGCTGATCCGCCGGTACATCGCTCAGTGACTTCACTTCAATCCGGATATCCTTCACGTCCGTAATGGTCGCGGTAAGCTGTTCTTTGGTCCCCTCGGCAATGATCTTTCCATGGTCCACAATGGCTATGCGTGAGCAGATCTCCTCTACTTCTTCCATGTAGTGACTCGTATATATGATTGTGCATCCATCCTCATTGAGCTTACGGACGGAGTTCAGAATATAGTTACGGGACTGGGGATCGATACCCACCGTAGGTTCATCCATAATGATCAGCTTGGGCTTATGCGCCAGAGCGCAAGCAATATTCAGGCGCCGCTTCATACCGCCCGAGAAATCCTTCGGGTAACTCTTGGCCTTATCGGCAAGGCCCACGAACTGCAGCGCTTCTTCTGTTCTGTCCTTCAGCTCCGTCCCTCTTAGTCCATACAGCCCGGCAAAAAAGCTTACATTCTCATAAGAGGTCATATCCTCGTAGATCGCCAAATCCTGCGGGACAATGCCCAAGTTCATCTTGGCGAATCGACTCTGCTTCGCGATATCCCGATCCAGTATGAGGATTTCCCCGCTTGAGGGACGCAGCAGCGAAGCGATCATATTAATCGTGGTGCTTTTCCCTGCTCCATTGGCACCCAGGAAGCCAAAAATCTCCCCCTCCCTAATACTCAGGGAGATATTATCCACCGCGATGAAATTGCCAAATTTCTTGGTAAGCCCACGAATATCCAATACGTTCATTTCCGTTCACTCCTTAGAATTTGAAGGTGTCTCTTCTTGTTCTTCCTGGCTCTATCATAAAGAAAAAGGATGCCCTTATGTCAGTGCATAAGTTCATCCTTTAGATATGAGAAATTTCATGTTTATAGAAGTTGGATTGAACGAGCTTAAACATGAGATTTCTCATGTGCCGTGTTGGTTCCTCATGCGCCAACATCTCATGAAACAGGACCCGCCTGTTCAAAAGGCATTAACGTGGTTACACTGAAGCCTTTGGTTCCGTCGGCAATGATTGTGCCCTGGACGGCGGCTGTCCGCTCCTCCATCCCGATAAGTCCCAGCCCTTTTACAATCTTCGGGTTGCCCCGTCCATTATCCGAGACCACCACTTTAATCAGCTGATTCAGAACCCGAACCTCAACATGTACTGCTGTAGCTTGGGCGTATTTGGCCGTATTGGTGAGCGCCTCCGTGACATTACCTTGTATAATCCGCCACTGCAGCGGGGTAATCACTTCCATATTCCCCTCATGAACCAGAGAGATATGAAGGTCCGAACGGCTGCTAAAGCTCTCGACGACTGTCTTAAGTCTGCTGAATCCCAGCTGTTCGGTGGGCGGCTTTATATTTTTGAGGGTGAGCCGAATCTCCTCGATTCCTTCCTTCGAAATACCGATCGCATTCTGTATCAGCTCCTCCGCCTTGTCCGGATCGCAGCGGATCAGCCGCTTGGCCGCTTCCATCTGAATGAGCGCCCCGGTCATGGCATGTCCAATCCCGTCGTGGATCGTCTGCGAGAGCCGGTTCCTCTCCTCCAGCTTGGTCGTGTACTCCGACGTACGGAGGAACTCCTGATTCTCACTTAGCATCCTTGCCAGGCGCTGACGGTCCGTCCGCTGCAGCTCTGCCTGATCCTCATGCTGATTCACCAGATTCATATAATAACGGATACGTATAAAGTTGAAGCAGCTTAGCACCGCGACGAACAAATACAGACCAATAAGGACGTAATCTCTCAGGAATACGGCGGGAAGCAGGACTACGGGAAGCACGTACATATTTCGCCGCACGTAGAACGAGGCCAGTTCATATATGCTGAAAGGAAGCAGCAACAGGAAATGCATATCCGCGTGTACAGAGCACCAGATTATACCAGCCAGAATCACCAGAATAATTCCCTGCTTAAGCCTCATATTTCTGACGGTGTGCAGCAGCAGATTCATAGACAGGTACAGCGAGAAATACAGAATGAGCCAGAGAGAGGGGGCCGGGGCTCCGAAATACGATACATAAATAACAAAGAACAGGACGATCGTCTTGTTGCCGACGGTCCATTGCTCCATCATGATTCACAACCTTCCCGGCCTAGCGGACCCTGCCCGTTAAGTAATAGATTGCAATTTGGGTTCGATGCTCCAGGGCGGTTTTGTTGAGAATCGAAGTGATATAATTCGCCGTTGTCCCCTCGGAGATGAACAGCTCCTTGGATATCTCCTTGTTTGATAGGCCCTGGGCTACCTTGGACATCACATCAAGCTCTCTATCGGTAAAAGGACTGCGATCGAACGGCAGCCCATCACCCGACTGTGATTCCGGTTCAGCTGTAGAAGCTTGCTGTACTGCCGGGGAAGCGGTCCCCCGTCCCATGGCTGCCTCATTTCCAGGCGAGAGATTGCCTTCGGGCTGCTTAGTTGGCCGCAGCAGCAGGTCCATCGACGACTTCAACTTGTCGAGCACCACATCCTGCAGCACATTATTACCGCTATGCACACTCTTGATCGCATCCCGAATTCGCTCGGGGTCATTATTCTTGAGCAGATATCCTTTCGCTCCATAGCGAATGGCATCCAGTATGTATTCATCATCATCAAATGTAGTTAAGATCAGCGGACGGGTCTTCGTCTCCTCTGTCAACTTGCGTGTAGCCTCGACCCCATTCATGTTGGGCATTCGGACATCCAGCAGCGCAATATCCACATCATGGGCCTTGCAGTAATCAACGGCCTCCTGACCGTCCCCAACTGTGGCAACGACTTCAAAGTCACCGAACGTAGTCAGTATAATCCGCATGCCCTCTCGGATGAACGAGTTATCGTCCGCAATCAACACCTTGATCTTCACCTTGAATCCACTCCCTTGTGGGACTATTTTACATGATTACAGGCAGAGATTGGAAGGAGTAAATTGCGGTCTGCTTACGTTCCAGTTCCTATATTCATGAGAAGTGAAATGATGTATGTTGGAATAAAGGACCATAACATGGGTTGATAAGGGGGGCTTAACTATGAACGGATACTTTCTTGGCGCTTCATTGCTAGCCTTTGTCGTCGGACTTGTTCACACAGTATTAGGCGAGGTTCTAATCTTCCGCAAATTGAGGCATGAAAGCTTTATACCGACAAATGGCGGAAACCTGCTGCGCGAATCTAATGTTCGCATCCTGTGGGCCAGCTGGCATGCGCTGACGGTCTTTGGATGGGCCATAGCTTTTCTCCTATTCTGGCTTTCGCAGCAGTCATTACCTGAAGGTAAATACATAGTTCTTGAGCACACCATTGCAGCCTCTATGCTCGTATGTGCGGCTTTGGTCTTGATCGGCACCAAAGGGAAGCATCCAGGATGGATTGGCTTATCCATCGTATCTGTGCTTGTGTGGATTGGGACTTCGGTGTAGCACTCTTTAGTTGAAATATTTAATGAAATTTTTCTGGTCCTTAGTAAAAATAAAGCCATGTCGTTCGTAGAACCTATGAGCCTGAATTCGGCTGGGATGGGATAACAGCTTGATTCCAGAAGATCCATTATTCCGCGCCCTCTGCTCAAGTTGCTCCATCAGCATGCTGCCTATTCCTTGATTTCTAACCTTCTCTCTAACCACAAATCCAAGGACGTTCACCAATGGATCAGCAAAAAGCAATTCATATGGGCTGCCATGAATATATCCAATCACTTCGTTGTTCTCTTCACACACTAAGATTATATCTTTTGTATTCTTTATAATTTTTTCAATTTTCTCTTTTACTTTCTCTTCAGAAAAAGCAGCTAGATTGGGATTAAAGATTTGGTTCAACTCATAAATATCATGATAATCGGTTACCCTGATCTCCCTAATAGTTCTATCTGACATTGTTTTAAGACCTCAATTCGCTATAATCATCCTGATCACGCTCAAATCATATTAGACTCACTTGAGGGTTTCACCAATACACATCTCTCCAAGATCAGCCGGACAGTCCGAACCAACCTGCGCGTTAGTCCAATTCATTGAGTTTAGAAAATTCTATTCTTCCTAGTGCAAAAAAACCGCATCTGGCGCGAAACTCCCTGTTCCAGGTGTCTCCTTCTCTCCAGTGCGGCGTTATGACCATTCACCTTGTACTATTCTATTTCCAGCGGAACCATCGTCCTACGGCGGCCCTCAAAGGTCGCCAGCTCACGGAAACCAACTTCATACAGCGTTCTACGGGCCTGATCCAGATTCTCGCTCAGCTTCTTCGGATCATGGGCGTCCGAGCCCACAGTCAGCGGAATGCCTAGTTCAAAAGCGCGTTCCAGCATTCGGCGGCTAGGGAACATCTCGGCACAGGCTTTAGCCAGTCCGGAAGCATTAAGCTCCATGACTACGCCGGATTCACGAACAGCCTCAAGTGCTGCATTCTCCAGCTGAATCACTTCACCCGCAAGCTCCGGTGCCGGCTTGTAGTCGAAGCGCTTGATCACATCCAGGTGACCCATGATGTCGTAGAACCCGGTTCGTGCGGCCTTCTGCACAGCATTATAATACTGCCTGTACACAGACAGAATGTCCTTACCTTCCCAGTTGTGTGTCTGACGGAAGTCCGAAATATCCCATTCCCCGAGAAAATGAACCGAGCCGATCACATAATCCCACGGATAAGCACTTATAATCCGCTGAATCTCGGCTTCCCAGCCCTCGATATAGTCGCCTTCCAGGCCGACACGCACCTCAATTTGCCCCCGGTACTTCTCCTTCAGAGAGAAGCATTCCTCCACATAACGGGGAAGCTCCTCCATAGCCATGGCCATCTCAGGATAATATTCCGCAGGATTCACATGAAGAAGCGGCATATGATCGGATAGTCCAATATGGGACAAGCCAATCTCTATGCCCCGCTGTACGTACTCCTCAAGCTCGCCCACGGCATGTCCGCAGCGGACATGGTGGGTATGGTAATCGATCAGCATGGCGATTTCCCTCCGCCCCTAGTCGCGACGTGGACGCTCATGACGGCGATCCAGCTCGCTCATGATATCGTCCAGTGGAAGGTTCCGCTCCCGCAGCAGCACGAGCAGATGATAGATTAGATCGCTGACTTCAAGACGAAGCTCATCGTTATCGCCGTTCTTGGCGGCAATGATGGATTCGGCGGTCTCTTCGCCGACTTTTTTCAGAATCTTATCGATTCCCTTCTCGAACAAATACGTAGTATAGGCACCTTCCGGGCGTTCCTCATAACGTTCCTTGATAATCTGCTCCAGTTCCCCAAGCACTTCGAAGCGGCTGGCGGATGAAGTGGAAGAGGCAGTCACGGAATCAGCGCTTTGTACACCAGCCGCCGAACGATAGAAGCAGTTATCCTCCCCGGTATGGCAAGCCGGTCCGCTGCGTTTCACCAGAACCAGCAGAGTATCTCCGTCACAGTCATAGCGAAGGTCCGTAATGCGCTGGGTGTTACCCGAAGTTGCGCCCTTGTGCCACAATTCCTCGCGGGAGCGGCTCCAGAACCAGGTATCTCCGGTCACAATCGACTTCTGTAATGATTCACTGTTCATATACGCTACCATCAGCACGTCCTTGCTGTCTGCATCCTGTACTACAGCAGGTACGAGGCCTTGGACGTCCCATTTAATAATTTCCTGAAGCTTCGCAAGAGGAAGCCGTTGTTCTAAAGATTGACTCATCGTATTTCCACTCCTCTGGCTTTCAAATCCTTCTTCAAATCCGGAACAGCAATTTCCTTATAGTGAAAAATCGTAGCCGCAAGCGCAGCATCCGCCTGGCCCTCTGTAAATACATCATAGAAATGCGCTTTGTTTCCGGCTCCGCCTGAGGCAATCACCGGTATTCCAACCAGGCTGCTTACAGCCTTGGTCAGCGGCAGGTCGAATCCATCCTTTGTCCCATCCGCATCCATACTGGTCAGCAGAATTTCACCAGCTCCGCGCGATTCCGCATCCTTTACCCATTCTAGAGCCCGGATACCCGTTGGCTTACGTCCGCCATGCGTATACACTTCCCATTCTCCCCAGGCCTCGTTGAATTTGGCATCTACAGCCACAACAATACACTGGGAGCCGAAACGGCGCGCTCCTTCCGATATCAGATCCGGATTCACAATCGCTGCCGTATTAATGCCAATCTTGTCCGCGCCAGCACGAAGGAGACGCTTCATGTCATCCACGTGGGAGATTCCTCCGCCTACGGTAAAAGGAATGGAAATCTCGCCAGCGGTCTGCCGAACGACTTCAATCATCGTGGCACGGCCTTCATTAGAGGCGGAGATGTCCAGAAACACAAGCTCATCGGCTCCCTCACGGTCATATAGCGCCGCGAGTTCTACCGGATCTCCAGCATCCCGGAGATTTACAAAATTAACGCCCTTCACTACCCGCCCGTCCTTCACATCCAGACAAGGAATAATCCGCTTTGTAAGCATTACTTCTCTTCCTTTCCTCTGGAGCCTTATAGGGCAGGCTCCTTAGGTATCATCATATTTATAATTAAGCCTTCAGTGCCTGAATAGCCTTAGCCAGATCCACGCTGCCCGTGTACAAGGCCTTGCCTACAATCGCTCCGCCCACTCCCTGGCCAGCATGCGCAGCCAGCTTAATCAGGTCTTCCTGAACGGTGACTCCGCCCGATGCAATGACCGTCTTGCCGGAAGCCTCGGCAAGCGCACGAATTGCTTCAACATTCGGCCCCTGCATCATGCCATCACGCGAGATATCTGTGAAAATGAACGTCTCCGCGCCCTTCGCAGCCAGTTCCTTCGCAAGTACTTCGGCCTGGACTTCGGAGGTCTCAAGCCAGCCGCGGGTAGCGACCAAGCCATTACGTGCGTCAATGCCGATGGCAACCTTATCGCCATATTGTCCGAGGACGCTTTCCGTGAACTCGCGGTCTTCAATCGCCGCAGTTCCAATAATCAGGCGGCTTACGCCAAGACCGAGCAGACGCTCCACATCATTGACCGTCCGAATACCGCCGCCTACCTGAACGGGCACCTGCACACTGCGCGCAATCTCGCCAATCAGCGCATCATTAACCGGGTGTCCAGCCTTTGCCCCGTCAAGGTCCACCAGATGGATGAACTCGCCGCCTTGAGCCTCCCAAGACTTAGCAACCTCCACCGGATTGTCGTTATAGATCGTTTCGCGGGCATAATCCCCCTGCACCAGACGTACACACTTGCCATCCCGGATATCAATCGCCGGATAAATGATAAAAGAAGACATCCTTTCTCCCCCTGCTCTATATAGTTAACCATCGGCCTTAATTCAGTAAAAGAAAAGCACCTTGCGGTGCGCTTACAGAAGTCCTTCCGTACTTTGAGGTACTTTGAGCACTTTGAGCACTTTGAGCACTTTGAGCACTTTGAGCACTTTGAGCACTTCAAGTCCCTTAAAGCCCCTCAAGGTTCTCCAAAGGACTTTGGGCTCCTACTCGATCTCAGACTCTACCTCAGATTGTTAGAAGGCTGTACGCCCACATGGATTACAGCCTGTCAGTCCGTAATCTCTGGGCCTTAGCAGCAAGCCGCTCTCAGGCGGCTGAGCCTGCTTCACTTCCATTCCTGGAAGCACCTAAGCTGTCGGTTCCTCTCAGGTCTAAATCGGCCAAGCCGCCTCATGCTGCTCCATATTGCGTCTTGCTGCTTCATACCAAACCATGCTGTTTCATGCTGCTCTCTGCGGCCCTTTGTTGCTCACCGCCGCTTCATGCTGGACTACAGAGCTCCATTTGCAGTTTAGACCCGCTTCGCTCCCTCGGCCAGCTCCATGAAATTGCGGAGCAGCGACATGCCCATCTCCCCGCTCTTCTCCGGGTGGAACTGCATGCCGTATACATTCCCGCGACCCACGATCGCGGTCACCGGCTGCCCATAGTCCGTCACCGCAAGCAGATCCTCCTTGCGTGCCGGGAGAACATGATAAGAGTGCACGAAATAGACGTGCCCCTCTTCCAGCCCCTCAAAAATTGGGCTCGAGGCATTCACATACTCGAGCTTGTTCCAGCCCATATGCGGCACTTTATAGGTGCCGCCTT
Organism: Paenibacillus sp. SN-8-1; assembly: GCF_050995535.1. Taxonomy (NCBI): domain Bacteria; kingdom Bacillati; phylum Bacillota; class Bacilli; order Caryophanales; family Paenibacillaceae; genus Paenibacillus; species Paenibacillus sp. SN-8-1. The sequence goes on along the minus strand of NZ_CP194782.1, from coordinate 189,952 downwards.
CGAACCGGACTACCCGGCCCGGCAGAATGCCAAGGCCTTGGTGATCGCCGTGCTCCTCGCTCGTGTCGAAGAGGAGCTGCATGCCGAGGCAGATGCCGAGCAGCGGCTTGCCGCCGGCAGCCACCTCGCGCACCACAGCATCCAGCCCGCTCTCGCGAAGATTGTCCATCGCATCGCCGAAGGCGCCAACGCCCGGCAATAGCACGCCGCTGGCATTCAGGATGACCGAAGGATCCCCGGTAACCACCGTATCAAAGCCTAGGCGTTCACAGGCTTTGCTCACACTGTGCAGATTGCCCATTCCGTAATCGACAATAGCGATGGTCACAGGTTACAGCACCCCTTTCGTTGACGGCACGCCCGTCACACGTGGATCCAGACTGGTCGCTTCATCTAGGGCGCGTCCGAGCGCCTTGAACACCGCTTCAATCATATGGTGTGTGTTCTGTCCGTAGTGGACAATGACATGCAGCGTAATCCGCGCCTCAAGCGCAAGCTTCCATAGGAATTCCTGTACCAGCTCCACGCTGAAGCTTCCTACCTGTGCCGAAGGATACTGCGCACGGTACTCGAAATGCGGACGGTTGCTGATATCGATAACAACCTGTGCGAGCGCTTCGTCCATCGGAACGAACACGCTGGCATAGCGCTTGATTCCTTTTTTGTCGCCCAAGGCTTCACGAATCGTATGACCCAGACAGATCCCGATATCCTCCACCGTATGGTGATCGTCAATTTCGATATCGCCCTTCGCATCGACCGCCAGATCGAATTGTCCGTGCTTCGTGAACAAATCAAGCATGTGGTTAAGGAACGGCACATCTGTCTCCAAGCGGGAATCCCCGGTTCCATCCACATTAAAATTAAGTTTAATATCGGTCTCATTCGTCTTCCGGCTGATGCTCGCCTGGCGTGCACCGTTAGCCCCGTTAGCTGTTGTCATCGTCTATTCGCCTGCCTTTCTATCTGCCTTGGCTTCCTGCTGAAGCCGGATTTCAATTGCCCGGGCATGGCCTTCGAGCCCTTCCCGTCTCGCAAGCTCCATAATGGTCTCACCATTCTCTAAGAGCGCCTGCTTGCTATAGTAAATCATGCTGGATTTCTTAATGAAGTCATCCACATCCACCGGCGAGGAGAATCTCGCTGTGCCGTTGGTCGGAATAATATGATTTGGTCCCGCAAAATAATCCCCTACCGGCTCCGAGCTGTACGGACCGAGGAAGATCGCCCCGGCATTCTCCACTAGTCCCAGGTAAGCCATCGGCTCCTCGATCATCAGCTCCAAATGCTCTGGAGCGAGCCGGTTAATGACCTGGATTCCTTCCTGAATGGAATCCACCACCAGGATCACGCCATAGCGCTCAATGGAAGCCGCTGCAATCTCCCGCCGCGGCAGCTCCGCAAGCTGGCGCTGCACTTCAGCTGCGCACGCCTCTGCGAAGTCCGCCGAAGTCGTCACGAGAATGGCCGAGGCCATCTCGTCATGCTCGGCTTGGGACAGCAGGTCGGCAGCCACATAGGCCGCATTCGCGCTGTCATCCGCCAGCACGGCGATCTCGCTCGGCCCGGCGATGCTGTCGATATCGACAGCGCCGTACACCTCGCGCTTCGCCAGCGCGACGAAGATGTTGCCCGGGCCGCAGATCTTGTCTACCGGCTCGATCGTATCGGTGCCATAGGCCAAGGCTGCGATCGCCTGGGCTCCGCCGACCCGGTAGATCTCGCTTACGCCGGCTTCCGCAGCGGCGACGAGAATATACGGGTCAATACCTGCCTTACCGCCAGTAGCCGGTGGCGTGACCATCACGATCTCCGGCACGCCCGCAACCTGGGCAGGGATGACATTCATAAGTACCGAGGAAGGGTATGCTGCCTTACCGCCAGGGACATACACACCCACACGCTTCAGCGGGCGGATAATTTGACCCAGGATGCTTCCGTCCGGCTGCAGATCCATCCAGGAATTCCGTTTCTCCTTCTGATGGAAGGCGCGGATGTTGGCCGCAGCAGCGGCTATTGCCTCAACGAAAGAAGGCTCTACCTTCTCGTAAGCCGCCTTCAGCTCGTCCTGCGTGACTCTGAGATCCGCAGGGTTAAGCTTCATGCCGTCAAACCGCTCGGTATAACGCAGGAGCGCGTTATCGCCCTCTTTTTTGATATCAGATACAATTTGCTTCACGGCTTCATTCTGCTCAGGTGAACCGTACTCCACTTCACGCCGCAGATCAAATTCCTGTGCCGGTAATATTCTCATCAGCTACTCCTCCTCGTTACTCCTCGCCTTGGAACCTACACACCAATAACCTTTTGCAGGGCATCACACACCTGCTGAATTTCAGCATTCTTCATCCGGTAGCTAACCCGGTTCGCAACAAGGCGGCTGGTGATTTCGAAGATACTCTCCATCTCCACAAGTCCGTTCTCCCGCAGCGTCTGTCCGGTCTCCACCATATCCACAATCCGATCCGCTAGTCCGATCAAAGGCGCCAGCTCGATGGAACCGTTCAGCTTGATGACTTCCACCTGCTGACCCTGCTCCCTGAAATATTGGGATGCCACATTCGGATACTTGGTTGCTACGCGCTGCTGAATGCCTGGCTTCCAATCCGGAAGGGCAATGACCGACATCCGGCAGCGGGCAATCCCGAGATCCAGCAGCTCATACACATCCCGCTTCTCTTCCATAAGCACGTCCTTGCCGACGATTCCGATGTCGGCTACGCCATACTCTACATAAGTCGGTACATCGACTGGCTTGGCCAGGATGAACTCCATACCTACCTCCGGCAGGGGGATAACCAGCTTGCGCGTGTCATCCACGTCCAGCGGGATGTTCAGGCCCGCTTCCCGGAATAATGCAGATGCTTTTTTATAAATACGGCCTTTCGGCATCGCTACTTTTATAATTTCAGCCAATTGAGATCAGCCCGCCTCTCTCCAACAATCCTAACCTTTTGTTATTTCACAAAACTTACGACATCCGCGTACTTCCCGGCAGTGTCCTCTACCATGCGCAATTCGCCTTCCGTATCGACATGCTGCGTCACCACAACCTTGCCTTCACTGCGCAGCCGTGCCGCTTCCTGAAGCGCCGACTTCCGTCCTTGCGCGGTATACTGCACCAGAACAGGCAGCTTCTGTACAGCCTTGATGCCGTCCACACCATCGAGAATCCGGTTCGTCTTAAGCGCAAAGCCCGTTGCCGGAACAGGACGCCCAAACTGCTGAAGCAGATTGTTATAACGTCCGCCGCTGCATACCGGGAATCCAAGCTCAGCCGCATATCCTTCAAAGATTAATCCTGTGTAGTAAGAAAAGTCCCCGATCATCGTAAGATCAATTAGAACATGCTCGGCTACACCGTAATCCTCCAGTGCTTCCCATACCTTGCACAGATGGTCGATCGAGTCTTGTGCCAGCTGACTTTGGCTGAGCCCGCGTGCCTCACTGCACACCTCTTTGCCTCCGCGAAGACGCAGTATGCCTTTCAGTTCTTCCTTCTGCGCATCAGAGACCGCAAGCTTCGTTAAAGCCTCACGATAGCCGACATAATCTCGCCGGAGAAGCCCCTGCTTCAGGCCCTCGCGGGCTTCTTCATCCCCAGGCACCGCTTCTTCCAGCAGCCCATTTAGGAAGCCTACATGCCCAAGGGCAATCTTGAAGGTAGATACGCCAGCTGCCTGCAAGGAAGCTACCGCAAGAGCGACTACCTCAGCATCCGCCTCAGGCGAGTCATCACCCACAAGCTCTACACCAGTCTGGAAGAATTCCGACTCCCGTCCAGCTTCTTCTTCAATCGCCCGGTACACATTCGCATGATAGGACAGGCGAATCGGCAGCGGCTCTTCCTTTAATAAGGAGGACACCACTCGCGCAATCGGCGCCGTCATATCGGACCGGAGCACCATTGTGGTTCCCCGGTTATTTAGCAGCTTGAACAGCTTCTGATCCGATGTGGAGCTGGCCACACCCACCGTATCGTAATATTCCATAGTAGGAGTCATAATCTGACGATATCCCCAGCCCGTCATGCAGTCCAGTACACTGCGTTCTATGGCACGAAGACGCTCTACCGCGTATGGCAGATAGTCCCGAACACCGGCTGGTTTTTCAAATCCCTTCGGTTTGGACAACCCGTTCACCTCATATCAGCTTTCTTAATGTATACTTTATCATGGTACAGTGCTACCATGCTACCAAATTAAAGAATATGGGATAGTTTATCATACTTTAACATAGAGCGTCAACGTAGTAGCCGTCCCAGAAGTTCCCTTTTGAGTATACCGACAAAGCGCTTTGCTTAGCAATTGGCCGTGTTGCTATTTGCTATTATTTTTCGATAAAAACGAATTCGACTGCTTGCACGTCTTTATATATGAAGATATCGGGGAAGGGGGCCTTAAAGTGCAGGAGAGACAGTGGGCCGCTGATGCATGCAAGGGGGACGAGATCGCATTTCACGAACTCATCGACAGTCAGAAAAGAAAGTTATACGGCATAGCCTACAGCTACCTGCGTAATGAAGCAGATGCCCTTGAAATGATACAAGAGACGGTATGCCGTGCTTGGGTGAAATGCAGTAAGTTAAAAGATCCAGATACCTTCATCCCTTGGCTGTATCGAATTCTCATGAACTGTTGTATCGATGAGCTGAGACGACGAAGAAGGGTAGAGGTAATCTCCCAGGAACCTCAGCAAGGCACCATGGAAATGGTCGATGTACACAAGCTGGATATAGAGAGGGCAATGAACCGGATGAAGCCAAAATATCGCCATGTCTTGATGCTGAAATATTACCAAGACATGACCGTACCGGAAATAGCAAGAATACTGGAGAAGCCTGAAGGCACCATCAAGACTTGGATTCACCAAGGCTTGAAGCAGCTACGGGGTCAGATCGAACAAGGAGGGGGATGGGACCATGAATAAACGCGAAGAGCAACGATTAATCGACTACTTCCAATCCAGTCACATAGCTGAGCAATCCGTGGAAGAGACTCTTCTGGACAAGGCGGTTGTACAAGGCATTCAACTTGGCAGCCGTAAACGCCGCAGCTTCATGTTCAGATACCGCGCTGGAATTATGGCAGGAACGCTTGCCTTGTGTATCGGTCTGTTTATCTTATTATGGCCCCATATCTATGAGGGCCCTTCGCCTGCTGCGGACAAGGTTGACTTCACCGCTCCTGAATATGTCAAGTACCAGATCAAAGACAATCCAGCCTGGCTGGTGGCTGCCAATCACGGACTGTACCAGCCTATTAATCAGACACGAGAGCAAGGCGGTTATAGAGTTACGGTCGATGGGGTGCTCGCCGACAAGCGGACCATGATTTTCTTCTATACCGCGGAGAATATGAATGGAAGCTCCACTCCAACAGTGAATAGTCCTATGTTTCTAGGTAAGGACGGAAAGAGTCTGTCCGCATCGATTGAGTATGGATCTTTCAGTCATACCGGAATTATGAATATGATCCAAGATCATTTCGTCCTTGACTTCTACGGCAATGATACTACACCAGAAAAGTTCACCTTTTCTGGAAATTGGGGACCTGTGCAAGCGTCAGATGCCAAGAGACAACAGATAGAGATCCCGGTAGAGCTGAACCGAAGCAAATTCATAAGCTTGGAGAAGAGCATTCCGGTTCATCAGGATATGACCATCCATGGTCTGAAAGCAGCCGTGGATTATGCCACACTTTATCCATTGTCTACCGAGCTTGGTTTCAGCTATGACACTAAGAATCGTCGTAAGATCCAGCAGTTTCTAAAGCCCAGGTTAAGCCTGAAAGTAAATGGCAGGGTACACGAGTACGGTTTCCAAGGCTCAATTTCTAAGGAGAATAGAATAGGGCCTGAGCATATGTACTTTAACAGCTTGTATTATACAGATTTCACAAATCTGCAGTTCCGTTCTGATGGCATTGAGGAATCTATCGGTGATCATTTAAGTATCGTAGTCGATACAGGTAAGAAAGAGGTGATTGATGCCCCAGATAACAGAGTTACGCTGCATGATGTCATTATGAATTCGGGTTCTACAGAGATCCAGCTTCAAGTTAGACGCGATCCTTCGACTCTCGACTCTCTTAGCAGCCTTGGACTAGATACTAAGTTTACCGATGGCAGCGGCAAAACCCATAATCTTATGAATACAAGTTCGGAGAGCCGGCTAACCGGTCCCTATGCCTCTCATTCCAGTAATGACGCTTTCGATGTGTATCATTACTTTATCGATACGAAATCCTATCCGCAGCCGCTCACCATTCCTATCACCAGTTATCCGGGAAATGAGATTCGCCAGCCCATCACGATTCCAATCCAATAATCTTCATTACACCACACGAGTTCATACATGCCAAAAGAGGGTACTGTCCGCTTCAGGACAGTACCCTCATCTCTTCAACCTCAGTCACCCTCCGGATTGTTACGCTTCAGCACCCGCAGCGGATTCCCGCCCACGAAGGTGCCTGCTGCAACATCCTTATGTACGACCGATCCGGCGGCCACCACCGCTCCATCGCCTATCGTAACACCAGGCAGAATTGTGGAGTTGGCTCCAATCAGTACCTCATCCCCGATGATGACCTCACCCAGGCGGTACTCCTTTATTAAATACTCGTGGGCCAGAATGGTTGTATTATAACCAATTACTGAATTACGGCCGATCGTAATTTTCTCCGGAAAAAAAACATCCACCATGACCATCAGCCCAAAGGCCGTATGCTCACCCACCCGCATCCGCAGCAGCCGGCGATACATCCAATTCTTCATCGGCAGGATCGGGCAATAGCGGGCCAGCTGAATCACAATGAAATTCCAGACGCCTTTCCAAGGACTTACCGTACGGTACAGCTGCCAAAGCGCATTCGGCCCCTCTACCGGATAACGGGTTACCTTTCTCACTATCCTTCAGACTCCATTCCGAGCACACCGTATAAGTCGGTCATGTCATTAAGTATATAGTCAGGATCATACTTCTTCAGCACTTCGGCACCCTTGAGCGACCAAGCAACCGCCGCGGACCGAACTCCGGCAGCGCGTGCAGATTGCAAGTCAGCGGGGCTGTCCCCGACCATGAGAGTCGTCTTCGGATCAGCACCAAGACGCTGAATGGCCGTTAGCACGGGTTCAGGATGCGGCTTCGGATTCTCCACATCATTCAGAGTTACGATCTCTTTCATAAATCTCATTAGATCGAAAGTCTCCAGGGCCAGAATCGTTGACGGTCTCATCTTGGTAGTCACTACCCCGAGTGTAATCCCCTTCTCATGGAGCCTCGAGATGACCTTGTGCACATTAGGGAACTCTCTGACCAGCGCATCATGGTGAAGCATATTATAGGCTCTATAGTCAGTTACAAGCTCAGTCACATCTTCTCTACCCGTGAACTGCCGAAGCTGCTGCTCCAGCGTCAGCCCCATATGGGGAATAATTTGCTCCCGGGTGAAGGGAGGTTCAGGGTAATGCTTATCCATAACGTGAAGGAATGAAGTGATGATCAACTCATTCGTATTCACGATCGTTCCATCCAAATCGAACAGTACAGTTTCAATCATTTGCTCGCTACTCCTTCTCCGTCTTGATTCTATCCTCTGTATCTCTGTCTAGACTTGAGTCTGCCCTTCTATCAGGCGTATCCGGCGTAAATGATTCACTACGCGCCCCAGAATCTGCCACAGGCGGCGCCTCCGGAAGGTGATCTTCAGCCGTAGCCTTTGTAGAAGTAATAGGATCACTATAGTGTGCTGCGGCTAAGCCAGTTCTGCGACGGTAAATGATCAAAATGATGGCAGCCACAATAATAAGAATAGCCAGCAGCTGCGAAATCCGTATGTTCCCATACTCTGGATCAAGCGCGCCGGGTTCGAATCCCATGGCCCTCATCGGTGCCCATAGCGCATCCATGAACGAAGCTAACCAATCTGGACCCTTGAAGGCCAAGCTGTCCGTCCTTACCCGTTCTATGAAGAAACGGCCGATCGAATACCAAATGAAATAGGACATGAACAGCTCACCTGCACGAAGGAACTTCTGACGACGCAGCACAAGCAATAGAACAAGGCCCACCAGATTCCATAGCGACTCGTATAAGAATGTAGGATGATGGTAGACACCTTGAACATTCATTTGATCCACGATAAAAGAAGGAAGGTGCAGGTGATCCCGCAGGAACGTCTCCGTTGTAGGTCCGCCATAGGCTTCCTGGTTCACGTAGTTCCCCCAGCGGCCAATCAACTGGCCTACGATCAGACCTGGCGCACAGATATCCGCAATCCGCCAGAAATTGTACCCTTTACGCCGGACGTAGATGACAGCACATATAATGGCACCGATCAAGGCCCCATATATGGCTATACCGCCTTCCCAGATTTTGAACACATCCAGCAGGTTATTCTTGTAATCTTCCCATTTGAAGGCCACAAAATAAATCCGTGCTCCGATAATTGCGGAAGGAACCCCGAACAACACGAGATCCATGAAGAAATCGGGCGAAATGCCAAACCGCTTTCCTTCCCGAATCGCCAGCAGCATGCCAATTAGGGCCGCCGTGCCCAGTATCAGGCCGTACCAGTGGATAGGAAGCCCCAAAATGGAAAAAGCGACCGGATTTAATAACAACGTCTCCATCCTTACACGCTCCTAGTCCAAATCATCTACATCTTCAGCGATGGTCTCGGTGAGCTTCGTGGTGAACTGCAATGCTGCATTATAACCCATCCGCTTCAATCTGAAGTTCATGGCCGCAACCTCAATAATAACGGCCAAATTTCGGCCCGGTCTAACCGGAATCGTCGCAAGAGGCACATCCGTATCAATAATCCGGGTAGTCTCTTCATCCAGTCCAAGGCGGTCATACTGCTTCTCCTGCTGCCAAGCCTCCAAACGCACCACGAGCGTGATTCTCTTATTGTTCCGGATTGCGCCCGCACCGAACAAGGTCATCACATTGATAATCCCGACTCCGCGGATTTCAAGCAAATGACGGATCAACTCAGGAGCTGTTCCATGAAGCTGGTTATCTGAAGTCTGACGGATCTCAACAGCATCATCAGCAATCAGGCGGTGTCCGCGTTTAACAAGCTCAAGCGCTGTCTCACTCTTACCAATTCCGCTAGAACCCGTGATGAGCATTCCCACCCCATATACATCAACCAATACGCCATGAATCGTCGCTGTAGGGGCAAGCTTACGCTCAAGAAACCCTGTGATCCGGCTGGAAAGGATTGTTGTTGCCATATTGCTGCGAAGAACTGGAATCTCCTTTTCTTCGCCAATCTTCACCATCTCCTCCGGCACATCAAGTCCCCGGGTGATAATAATGCAAGGCGTTATCGGACTCAGGCACAACTTCTCCATCCGGTCCCTGCGTTCCTTTTCTGGAAGCATGTTATAAAAGGCCAGCTCCGTCTTACCCAGAATCTGTACCCGCTCTGAAGGATGATATTCGAAGTATCCAGCCAGCTCCAGGCCGGGACGGTATAAATCATCCACAGTGATCGTGCGTTTTAAGCCTTGTTCCCCGGAAAGAACTTCCAACCCAAATTGGTTCACGAGCTCCGATACTTTTACTTTTTTAGCCATACGTGCTCTCCCTTTCTACCTGTCGGCCATTCACTGCAGATCTTTAATTCCCCACTCATACTCTTGCTCATACCTCTTAATCTTACACATACAAATACTTATACATTGTATTTATCGTAATGGATATCGCCCGGTAAATCAATCACCGCCCCCTTCCTTGAAGAAGGCTTCAGCTTGATTCTCAAGACATCTGTGGAAACTCTGTCAGGAGACTTAACGCCCGGTACCTAATCCTCCAATAATTCCTGCACTCCCTATCTGAAGATACGGAGCAAGTCCTTTACAGCACACTTTATCTCCTTAATCCTAACGAGAGATAAATGCCTGCCCGTACTGGTATAACTCTCCTTGTCTATAAAAATGAGCTATTGCCAGAAATTCAACATGCCCCAACTTATAAACTCATATTCGTACTTCCAAAAGCTTGATACACCTACCTATAAACCCGATGTGCCTAATACTCCGCTCGATATACTTATTACCCAGCCCTGATTTACTTAATACTCTGCTCAATATATCTCATACTCAGCCCAGTTTACTTAATACTCTGCACGATATACCTAATACTCAGCCCAGTTTACTTAATACTCTGAACGATGTACCTAATACTCAGCGAGATACTAAAAAAACCGCCCCGAAGGGCGGTTTCGGCTTGATCATACTTCTTAGGAGAAGAATACGTTCAATTCCGATTCTTTATCAAAGATATGAATTTTGTTCATATCGATAGCCAGCTTAACTTGGTCTCCCTCGCGTGTTCTGGAACGTCCATCAACACGTGCGATTACGGAGTCGTTACCAATACCGTTCAAGTGCAATTGCATTTCGTGACCGATGTTCTCAGTCAGGAACACACTTGCATTGAAGATTGTGTTTGGTGAAGCTTCAAGGAATACAGGCTCTTCATGAATGTCTTCTGGACGAATACCCATGATAACTTCTTTGCCGAAATATCCTTTTTCTTTAAGGATCGCTGCTTTGCCTTGCGGGAATTCAACGTCAAGACCAGGAGCCTTGAAACGAACGGATCCGTTGGATTCAGCAAGAGTACCTGTAACAAAGTTCATGGTTGGTGAACCAATGAAACCTGCAACAAAGATGTTGCGCGGTTGGTTATACAATTCTTCAGGAGAAGCAGCTTGTTGAATGATACCATCTTGCATAACTACGATACGGTCACCCATCGTCATCGCTTCGATCTGGTCATGCGTTACGTAGATACAAGTGGTTTCAAGACGTTTAACGAGCTTAGTGATCTCCGCGCGCATTTGACCACGAAGTTTAGCATCCAAGTTGGAGAGAGGCTCATCCATAAGGAAGACTTGTGGATCACGGACAATCGCACGACCCAAGGCCACACGTTGACGCTGACCACCGGACAACGCTTTTGGTTTGCGCTCAAGAAGGTGTGTAATATCAAGAATTTTTGCTGCTTCACGCACACGTTGGTCGATTTCTTCTTTCTTCACTTTGCGAAGTTTCAAACCGAACGCCATATTTTGATACACGTTCATATGTGGATACAATGCGTAGGATTGGAATACCATCGCGATGTCACGGTCTTTAGGTGCTACATCGTTCACAACGCGGTCGCCAATGTACAATTTACCTTCAGAGATTTCTTCAAGGCCTGCAATCATACGTAGTGTTGTGGATTTACCGCAACCGGAAGGACCAACCAGTACAAGGAATTCCTTGTCCTTGATATCCAAATTAACGTCAACAACAGTTGCCTTGTCAGATCCAGGATATTTCTTATAAATATGTTCTAAGCGTACACCAGCCATGAGTAATTGCCCCCTAAGCAAAATTTATAATTAGTAGTAATGTAATCGGATACATTTATATTCTTATATTAAACTATAGGGCTATAGACCGCTATACACAAACTGCACAAAAAACCTATTTTCTTTTCGTCACTTTACACAATAATAGAGTAAGCTTCACCAGAACGGCGTCGCGGAAGCTCCTTACATCAAGACCCGTCTCTTGTTTGATCTTGTCCATACGATAGAGCAGGGTATTACGGTGAATGTAGAGCCGCTTGGCAGTCTCACTTACATTGCAATCCAGCTGGAAAAAGGTCTCCAACGTTGATAATGTCTCATTATCTGCAAATACAGTTGTACTGCTATGCGGCACAGTCTGTTCAAGAAACTGCCGTCTCTGTTCATCCGGGATACTGTAGACTAGACGCTCCAGATATAAGGACCAAGGAAGATGGATATGCTCTGTAAAATGGAACAACCGCCCAAGCTGCAAAGTCTCCCTTAAGAGAGACAACGAGAATGCCAATGCCTGAGCAGGTACTATGGGCTCCAATACAGATAAATGTAAGGTTCCTCCCCACTCATTAGAGACTAGCTCGTATATCCCCTGGCACAGATCATACAGCATAGTGCGCTCTGCATTCTGCCCCTCATCACTTTCCTCACGGAATCCACTTAAGAGAGATTCTCCGACCAAGATCAACCACTCTTTATTCTGCAAAGGAATCAAAGTAATATCTCCGTCAAAATAACTGCGAAGCAGCTTATTTAACTGGAGGTAGGATATTTCATCATGGGATCGATTCTCGTAACTGAGCAGAAAAGGTACCATAGTCCCGGCCAAACGTGTTTTCAGTATAATTTGATCCGGGAGCTCTTCATTTAAGATTCCCTGCTCCAGTTGGGATTGAAGCCAAATGCCAAGCTGGACATTCAGCTCCTCCTCATCCCCTTTGGATGGCAGGGCATGATTGTCCTCAGCCTCTTGTGCGGCCTCAATGACCAGCTCAATGAGTCTCCCCTCTGACTCAGAGACATCAGCAGCATTCACGACAAGACAAATGACCTTAGATTCCGTCTGATTCCAGGGAAACAACAATTCGTTGCCCATCAATATAGGGCTATGTGGCCCACTCTGAGCAGTCACCTGACTGGACTTCTGTATCGTGTTCCATTCATCTAAAGATAGTTCCTTCTGCTTTAAAGGTTCTCCGACAACTCTCTCCAGCTTCTCTCTCACTACTTGTATATCCATGATTAAGGCGCCTTTCTAAGCTATGTCATTATGAGAATAAAAACTCTAATTATTAGTTCCATTGTAGCATAATCAAACTACCTGATTCATCTACACTCCCGCAGGACTGCTCCTACTTCATTTCAAGCCTTCAAGAAACTATCCTCACTGTGCGAAGTCTAGCCATTACCTCCTGATACTTCTTACATTAAATATAGGTTCTTCTAAATTTCCTCAAGAATCAGTCACAGAATAACGTTATAAGTAAACCAGCTCGCATATGCCACTACGTATATATTCGCATATACCAGTTTGTATACACAAAAAACCGCCAATCCTAAGATTGACGGTTTTGTATGATGAGCCATGAAGGACTCGAACCTTCGACACCCTGATTAAAAGTCAGGTGCTCTACCAACTGAGCTAATGGCTCTTAACTGGTGGAGGCTGATGGATTCGAACCACCGAACTCGTAGAGAGCAGATTTACAGTCTGCCGTGTTTAGCCACTTCACTAAGCCTCCAAATTAACTTTTAAAAAAAGTAAAGTGGCTCGGGACGGAATCGAACCGCCGACACGAGGATTTTCAGTCCTCTGCTCTACCGACTGAGCTACCGAGCCATACAATTTGTTCATAAAAAATAAAGTGGTCATTATTCCTTCCCACTTTACTGTGGAAATATCCATTTTAAATAAATGGCGGAACTGACGGGATTCGAACCCGCGGTCTCCTGCGTGACAGGCAGGCATGTTAGGCCTCTACACCACAGTTCCGCAATATTCATAAAAATGGTGCCGGCGAGAGGACTTGAACCCCCAACCTACTGATTACAAGTCAGTTGCTCTACCAGTTGAGCTACACCGGCACATATGGTGGAGGCTGAGGGGATCGAACCCCCGACCCTCTGCTTGTAAGGCAGATGCTCTCCCAGCTGAGCTAAGCCTCCATATGTAAGTATAATAGCGGCGGAGGGGATCGAACCCCCGACCTCACGGGTATGAACCGTACGCTCTAGCCAGCTGAGCTACGCCGCCATAATAAATGTTCCTTAATGCTTGTCCAGTTCTCTTTTGGAAAATGCAGTTCCAAAGAATGAGAATGGCGGAGAGAGAGGGATTCGAACCCTCGCACCACTTACGCAGTCTAACCCCTTAGCAGAGGGTCCCCTTATAGCCACTTGGGTATCTCTCCAAAAGCATTATCAAGGTGTTAATCCTTGAAAACTAGATACGAAACGAATTTGCGATTGCTCTTCTTGGACTACGTCCTTCCGAGCTGTGTTGGATAAGCCCTCGACCGATTAGTACTGGTCAGCTCCATGCATTGCTGCACTTCCACCCCCAGCCTATCTACCTCGTCGTCTTCAAGGGGTCTTACTAATTGGGAAATCTCATCTTGAGGGGGGCTTCACGCTTAGATGCTTTCAGCGCTTATCCCTTCCGCACTTAGCTACCCAGCTGTGCTCCTGGCGGAACAACTGGTGCACCAGCGGTGCGTCCATCCCGGTCCTCTCGTACTAAGGACAGCTCCTCTCAAATTTCCTACGCCCACGACAGATAGGGACCGAACTGTCTCACGACGTTCTGAACCCAGCTCGCGTACCGCTTTAATGGGCGAACAGCCCAACCCTTGGGACCTACTTCAGCCCCAGGATGCGATGAGCCGACATCGAGGTGCCAAACCTCCCCGTCGATGTGGACTCTTGGGGGAGATAAGCCTGTTATCCCCAGGGTAGCTTTTATCCGTTGAGCGATGGCCCTTCCATGCGGTACCACCGGATCACTAAGCCCGACTTTCGTCCCTGCTCGACTTGTCAGTCTCGCAGTCAAGCTCCCTTATGCCTTTGCACTCTTCGAATGATTTCCAACCATTCTGAGGGAACCTTGGGGCGCCTCCGTTACTCTTTAGGAGGCGACCGCCCCAGTCAAACTGCCCACCTGACACTGTCCCCATACCGGATTACGGTACCAGGTTAGAACTCCGATACGATCAGGGTGGTATCCCAACGTTGCCTCCACAGAAGCTGGCGCTCCTGCTTCTTAGGCTCCCACCTATCCTGTACAAATCGTATCAAAGTCCAATATCAAGCTGCAGTAAAGCTCCATGGGGTCTTTCCGTCTTGTCGCGGGTAACCTGCATCTTCACAGGTATTAAAATTTCACCGGATCTCTCGTTGAGACAGCGCCCAAGTCGTTACGCCATTCGTGCGGGTCAGAATTTACCTGACAAGGAATTTCGCTACCTTAGGACCGTTATAGTTACGGCCGCCGTTTACTGGGGCTTCGGTTCATAGCTTCGGGTTACCCCTAACCACTCCCCTTAACCTTCCAGCACCGGGCAGGCGTCAGCCCGTATACTTCGCCTTGCGGCTTCGCACAGACCTGTGTTTTTGCTAAACAGTCGCTTGGGCCTTTTCACTGCGGCCCCCTCGTGCTATTCACACTACCGGGGCACCCCTTCTCCCGAAGTTACGGGGTCATTTTGCCGAGTTCCTTAACGAGAGTTCTTCCGCGCGCCTTAGAATTCTCTTCTCGCCTACCTGTGTCGGTTTGCGGTACGGGCACCTTCTCCTGACTAGAGGCTTTTCTTGGCAGTGTGAGATCATGACCTTCGCTACTGTAATTTTCACTCCCCATCACAGCCCAGCCTTAACGGTGTGCGGATTTGCCTACACACCAGCCTCACTGCTTGGACAGACATCCATCAGTCTGCGTCACTACCCTGCTGCGTCACCCCATCGCTCATAACGGATTACGGTGGTACAGGAATTAGGGCCTGTTGTCCTTCGACTACGCCTTTCGGCCTCGCCTTAGGTCCCGACTTACCCTGAGCGGACGAACCTTCCTCAGGAACCCTTAGGCTTTCGGCGGATCAGATTCTCACTGATCTTTTCGTTACTCATACCGGCATTCTCACTTGTGTACGCTCCAGCGCTCCTTACGGTACACCTTCAATGTATACACAACGCTCCCCTACCCCTGGATCGACTTCACTCCAGCTTCGAAGCCATGTGTTTAACCCCTGTGAACCATTTGGCCGAAACCTCTAGGAGGTTTGCCTTCGGCAAAAATGTCACTTATTAAACACCGCCTCAAAGAAGCAGTGAAGTCGATCCAAGCCATAGCTTCGGTGGTGTGTTTAGCCCCGTTACATTTTCGGCGCAGAGTCACTCGACCAGTGAGCTATTACGCACTCTTTAAATGGTGGCTGCTTCTAAGCCAACATCCTGGTTGTCTGTGCAACTCCACATCCTTTCCCACTTAACACACACTTGGGGACCTTAGCTGATGGTCTGGGCTGTTTCCCTTTTGACAATGGATCTTAGCACTCACTGTCTGACTCCCGGATCTAAGTTTATGGCATTCGGAGTTTGACTGAGCTTGGTAACCCTTGGCGGGCCCCGCACCCAATCAGTGCTCTACCTCCACAACTCGTTATTCCGAGGCTAGCCCTAAAGCTATTTCGGGGAGAACCAGCTATCTCCGAGTTCGATTGGAATTTCTCCGCTACCCCCACCTCATCCCCGCATTTTTCAACATACGTGGGTTCGGGCCTCCAGTGCGTGTTACCGCACCTTCACCCTGGACAGGGGTAGATCACACGGTTTCGGGTCTACGTCCACGTACTATAAGTCGCCCTATTCAGACTCGCTTTCGCTGCGGCTACGGCTCTTCACCTTAACCTTGCACGGGAACGTAACTCGCCGGTTCATTCTACAAAAGGCACGCCATCACCCATATAGAGGGCTCTGACTTCTTGTAAGCACACGGTTTCAGGATCTCTTTCACTCCCCTTCCGGGGTGCTTTTCACCTTTCCCTCACGGTACTGCTTCACTATCGGTCGCTAGGGAGTATTTAGCCTTAGCAGATGGTCCTGCTGGATTCATACGGGGTTTCACGTGCCCCGCACTACTCGGGATCCGTCTCGGAGGGATCAGAATTTCGGTTACAGGGCTTTTACCTCTTCTAGCGGGCCTTTCCAGACCTCTTCGCCTACCCTAATCCTTTGTAACTCCATGTGAGACGTCCCACAACCCCAAGGGGCAAGCCCCTTGGTTTAGGCTGTTCCGCGTTCGCTCGCCGCTACTGACGGAATCACTCTTGTTTTCTCTTCCTCAGGGTACTTAGATGTTTCAGTTCCCCTGGTCTGCCTCTTCGCAACCTATGTATTCAGTTACGAGTGACTGCGAATTACCACAGTCGGGTTTCCCCATTCGGACATCCCCGGATCAAAGCTTGCTTACAGCTCCCCGAGGCCGTTTCGTTGTTCGCCACGTCCTTCTTCGGCTCCTAGCGCCTAGGCATCCTCCGTGTGCTCTTAGTAGCTTAACCAAATGCTCCGGGGTTTCGTTTTTGAGTTCTGTTGCACAGATCGCAAAGGATCCCAAAAACGAAACCCCTTCGCGCTACCTTTGATTTCAATCTTGCTTACACAAGATTGGCTTAAAGGAATTCTAATTTACGCAAATTCGTTTCGTTATCTAGTTTTCAAGGATCAAACATAACTAATAGATGTAATTATGGTGGAGCCAAGCGGGATCGAACCGCTGACCTCCTGCTTGCAAGGCAGGCGCTCTCCCAGCTGAGCTATGGCCCCATATAGGGATATTAAATTTGAATGGTGGGCCTTAGTGGACTCGAACCACCGACCTCACCCTTATCAGGGGTGCGCTCTAACCAGCTGAGCTAAAGGCCCTTATTCTTAAATTGTAACCCGTAGCGGGTTGCGCTTGGCGACGTCCTACTCTCCCAGGACCCTGCGGTCCAAGTACCATTGGCGCTGGAGGGCTTAACGGTCGTGTTCGGGATGGGTACGTGTGGAACCCCTCCGCCATCATCACCAAACGCTTTGTGAAAGAGGCT
>NZ_CP194782.1:82500-170000 GCF_050995535.1 Paenibacillus sp. SN-8-1 | reverse complement strand
TGCGCTGAAAGTCTGAGTTCACTTCTTGCTGCCGCTTAATTTTGTCCGTCCATTTGCTCAAAATCCCCATTCTCCTACCCCCTAAGCGAAAACAGGTGGCCCCAGGCCTTATCACAGGCTCAAGCTTTCCTTCCACCTCTTCACGTTCATCTATTCCATACATATCGGGATAGGGACAAACTTAGAACACAAAAAGAAGCCTCCAAGGAGGCTTCTTCAAATTGTATAAACTATTAAGCGTTGATTAACTGGCTTCAGCTAAGCTCACGGCGTCCTTCAAGGGCTTTGGACAGTGTAATCTCATCCGCATATTCCAGATCGCCGCCCACGGGCAGCCCATGAGCAATTCTTGTGACACGAATGCCGAAAGGCTTAACCAGGCGTGAAATATACATCGCCGTAGCTTCTCCCTCGATATTCGGATTGGTCGCCAAAATCAATTCCTGCACTCGCTCATCACTCAGGCGTCCGAGCAACTCTTTAAGACGAATCTCGTCCGGACCAATCCCCTCCATAGGAGAAATCGCGCCTTGCAGGACATGATAATACCCGTCAAATTCCTTCGTTCTCTCCATAGCCACCAAGTCTCTCGACTCCTGAACAACGCAGATTACAGAAGCATCCCGGCTCTTATCCTGACAAATTCGGCACGGATCGGTATCGGTAATGTTACAGCAGATAGAACAATAGTGAAGATTCCGCTTCACACTGACCAGTGCTTTGGCGAAATCGACAACATCATCGTCTTTCATACGCAGCACATGGAAAGCAAGCCGGGCCGCTGTCTTGGGCCCAATTCCCGGCAGGTGCGTAAATGCATCGATCAGCTTAGCGATCGGTTCGGGATAATACAAATTAAGCGTGCTCCTTCAGTATTATGATTAGAACAATCCTGGAATTTTCATACCGCCTGTGAATTTACCCATATCTTGGTTAGCCAATTCTTCAGCTTTGGTCAGAGCATCATTTACCGCAGTCAAAATCAAATCCTGCAGCATTTCTACATCGTCCGGATCCACTGCCTCTGGCTTAATATCGATAGATAGAACTTTCTTATGGCCATTTACTTTAACATTTACAACGCCGCCACCGGAGGTGCCCTCCATCACTTTATCTCCGAGCTCCTCCTGAGCTTTAAGCATTTGCTCTTGCATTTTCTTCACTTGCTTCATCATTTGGTTCATATTGTTCACTCTAAACACTCCTTTAGATTGGTATACAAAGTTATTCTTTTATAACTACAAGGTCATCTCCAAACATTTGGAGCGCCTCATCCACCCACGGTTCCTTGCTTGCCCCGCCTTCATCAGGACCCGGCTCAAGCTCAAAAGGTTCTGGTGACGGAGTCCCCGCACCCTTGATGGCCTCATTCCAATCCTTCAGCATCATACTGACAAGACGGAAGGGGCTCCCGAGCTGCTGCTCTAATATACGCTCAATAACTTCTTTGTTGGCCGGTTTCTCGGTTGTCTCCCGGTGAATGTCGTTCTTGAAAGCTACGAGTACGTTGTTATCCAGTACAGAGACAGGTTCTCCATTCATGAACCAGGCATGAATCGTAACCTTCTCCTCCTTCACACGCTGCAGGATCTGATTCCATTTATTCTGAATCGCAATAAATTCCGGTGAACTGCGCTGTGCAATATACTGGTCAATATTCGATGGAATCTTGGCAAGCGATGAGATCCTGGGCGAGGGAGATCTGCTGGCTTGTGAGCGGGACGGGCCCGAAGAATCGGAACCGCCTGCACCAGACGAAACACCGTTCTTCAGCGCCTGATCCAGCTTCTTCTCAAGCTCAGACAGCTGGCGTTTAAGCTGCTGAACCTCGGAAGCATCCGCACTCTTGGCAGGAGCTGAGGCCTGGGTCGATAAACATAGCGACTCTTCCTGGGTGATACTGCACAGCTTGAGCAGAGCAACCTCAAAAAGCATTTGCGGCTGTGCCGCATACTTCATCTCGGTCTGATAATGGTTCAACGTGTCGATAATACCGAACAGCTGCGGCTTTGTAAAGGCTTTCGCCATTTCTTCAAAATCCCGCGCATCCAGAACCCGCTCAGTCATATGCCCAGCCTTAGGCACCATCTTAATCATCAGCAGATCACGGAAATAGTAGAGTAGATTCTCCATGCATTTATCCGCGCTCTTGCCTTCCTGCATAAACGCTTCGATCATCTGCAGCATCCCGCCGATATCCCCTCGCGACAGCGCCTCTGCAAGTTCGGCGAACTGACGTGACGGAATACCTCCAGTCATGGCCAGTACTTGTTCGTAAGAGACATGCCCATCGGTAAAGGAGGATATTTGATCCAGTATGCTTAGTGCATCCCGCATCCCGCCATCCGATAGCCGGGCAATATACTGTATGGCCTCGTCATCGGCAGTGATATTCTCCTGATCGCAAATCAGCTTCAGCCTGTCGCTTTGTTCCTCCAGGGATACCCTGCGGAAGTCGAAGCGCTGACAGCGTGAGATCACCGTGGCCGGAAGCCGGTGAGGCTCCGTTGTTGCCAGAATAAACATCACATGCGGAGGCGGCTCCTCCAGTGTCTTCAGCAGCGCATTGAAGGCTTCTGTCGTCAGCATGTGAACCTCATCTATGATATATACCTTGTGCCGGACCTCTGTTGGCGCATATTTCACCTTCTCGCGCAGGTCCCTTATCTCTTCAACCCCCCGGTTGGAGGCCGCATCTATCTCGAGCACATCCATTACGGCTCCCGCCGTAATGCGTCTGCAGGATTCACATTCATTACAAGGCTCGGCTGCAGGTCCATTCTCACAGTTCACAGCCTTAGCTAATATCTTCGCAGCACTTGTCTTCCCGGTTCCTCTAGGCCCACTGAACAAGTAAGCATGAGACAGCCGGTTCTCCCGAATCGCATTCTGAAGCGTCCGGATAATATGCTGCTGACCTACCATATCTTGAAACGACTGCGGCCGCCAAGCGCGGTACAGCGCGATATGTTCCACTTGCGGCACCTTCTTTCAGACTTCCCGTTAATTACATTTATCGCATACCTTTATTATACTATACTCCTTGGACGAGAAAAACTTTTTAATCCATGGATGACAGGTAAAAGCGTACAAAAAAACATCTCCGCCTGCTAAGGCAAAGATGTTCGTGTTAGTTATTGGTGTACCGTGCACCTATTATCGATCATTGCGATCCAAGTGGCACCCTTGCAGATCAACTCGGGCTAGGCCACCCTCCGGCACAAGAGTGGGACTGCTTATGGCTGCTTCCTTCCGGACCTGACCAGGTTCACAGTTACTCATTGCGGAGGACCCAGCCGTCAACATTGACTGCAAGGACCAAACCTCACATCGACAAGACCTCTAATAGGAATTCAACCTCGCTACAGCGGATTGCGAGTTACAGGGCACCGCTACCTCCCCATCTAGCACGGTGAAAATAAGTATATCTCAAGCTTGTACAAAATGCAAACGGTTAGAAAAAGTTAACAGATGAACCAATGCATTTCTGACTCTGTATTTAACTATATATTCCAATTTATACAAGACTATTGATATAATTTGATAGAGGCACTGAATAATAGACTTATATTCTCTCGCCCAGCAGCTAGTAAGAAGCAGCAATGACGGTAATGTAAGCTGGAAGTCTGATGTTCAAGTTAGTACAAGGAAGGTGGCTTATTTCATATTATGAATCCATTAAAAAGATCAAAAGCTATTCTTGGCCTGACCCTGGCTATTTCAGCATTCGGGGGACTTGGCACAAGCACGGCCAGCGCGGCCGGCAAAGTTAGTATCATACTAGATGGCTACCCACTTCCGTTTCCAACCCAGCCGACTATTGTGAAAGGAACAACCCTTGTTCCATTTCGCGCAATCTCCGAGGCACTTGGAGTAACGGTGAATTGGGATGAGAAATCGAAATCTATTACAGCTACCAAGGGAACGGGTGGTGATGCCAAAAAAGTAACCTTAACACTCGGAAGCAAGAACGCTTCGGTTAATGGACAAAAGATTGCTATCGCCCTGCCACCGCAGACGATTGGCGGTACCACAATGATCCCGCTCAGCTTCTTCAGCCAGCAATTCGGAGCCGCGGTTAAATGGGACGGGCCCTCGAATACGGTAAGCATCGTATCGCCCCGCGAGAAGCTTTATACATTAGCTTTCTACGCAATTAACTCATTTAGCGAATCCGTATTGATTCCTGACTTTGATGCTGTAGGATTCGGATGGAGCCGAATCGATGCCACTGGAGCGTTCACCACTTCAGGAACAGACTTCAAATGGCCTAAGCCAGCTGGCGAGGTCACACCTGAAAGTCTGGTTACAGACTCTTCTGCGGCAGGAACATCTCCTTACCTGCTAGTCTATTCCGGTGACACCAAAGGAGAACTAACGAAAGTAGTAGAAGACGAAACCGCCCGGGAAAATGCGCTCCGTCAAATTATAGACACCGCAGTCAAAAATCAATTTAAAGGCGTTCTCCTTGACCTGGAAGGGCTGGGCCTGACAGGCGACGCCAAGACCGTTCAGGCTGCATACAGCAACCTGGTCAAAGAGGCCGCTGACGCCGCACATGCCGCCGGTCTAAAGCTATCCCTAGCATTACCACCACTTAATGGATCTTATCATGGTTATGACTATAAGAAGCTTGGCGAGCTGGCGGACGAATTGATTATTATGGCCTATGCTTACACGGATGAGAAGCTTCCCCAACCGACGGATAAAGTAGATAATGCCATCAAGCTTGCGCTCAAATCCGTGTCCAAGGATAAGCTTGTACTGGGTGTGAACTTGTACAGCGAGAACGAGAATACTGTCAATGCCAAGATCGGCCTTGCCAAACGATACGGTCTGAAGGGAATTGCCCTTTGGAGACTTGGATTCGGCAAACAGAACGTATGGAGCAAAATTAACGAAACGATTGAGCTTAAAGGAAACTAACCCCGATTGAGATCAATAGAGAGTTCCTATTCAACGCCTATTATGCCGATAATTGAATTACTTATCCCTTATACACAAAGAAAAATCCCCTCTGACGAATCAGAGGGGATTTGCATATATCGATCAGGCTGCAGAGCAGCAGATCGTATTAGATTCCGTATTTCTTCTTAAATTTATCAACGCGGCCGCCAGCATCCAGGAATTTCTGTTTGCCTGTGAAGAACGGGTGGCAAGCGGAGCAAATCTCCACGCGAAGATCCTCTTGAACAGATCCAGTTTCGAACTTATTACCGCATGCGCAAGTAACAGTAGTCACGTGATATTTCGGTTGAATAGCTTGATTCATGACTTTCACCTCTTTCCGCCCTGAGTCTCATGCGTACCCAGAGTTATAATAACCAACTATGATTGTATCATAGTCATAACACAAATTGCAATCGCTTATTAAGCGTTACGGACGCCATTCTTGAATCGTTTAAGCTCAGCTGGCGGCACGTGGGAGTAAGACCCCATCACGACATCCGGCAGTTCTTCCTGGAATATCTCGATCGCCTGCTTCATGCCAAGAATATCTCCCTTAGCCTTGGGAATCAGCCCTAGATAACTCTCCGGATCAATATTCAGGTTGCGCCACTGGATTAACCGAAGCTTGGTGCGTCTAGCAAACTCGATCATCGCTTCAATCTCTTCTTCACGATCTGTAACCCCCGGGAATATTAGATAGTTAATCGAAGTGTAGACTCCTTGTTCCGAAGCATAGCGAAGGGACTTCTCCACATTCGCAAGAGTATATCCTCTTGGCTTATAGTACGCGTTATAGTGGTCATCCAAAGCACTAATGGTGCTGACACGCATTAGATCAAGCCCCGCATCCACAATGCCCCGGATGTGATCGCTCAGACCTGCATTCGTGTTGATATTAATATAGCCCATATCTGTGATCTGGCGGACCTGACGGATCGCATCAATAATCAATTTGGCCTGTGTGGAGGGTTCACCCTCACACCCCTGACCGAAGCTGATGATGGATTCTGGCGTCTTCAGATGCTCAAGCATTACCTCTACGATCTCTTCGGTCCGAGGCCGGAAGTTCATCCGTGTCTGCGGCGAGACAAACCCGCTGTCATCCGGCTGCTCGGAAATACAGCCAAAACAACCCGCATTGCAGGAATACGACACCGGTACCGCACCTTCCCAGCGGTTCAGGAATGTATTGGAGGCCGTTAGACACTCGTAGCCCAGGGCGCAGTTGGATAAGTGCTCATAAAGCCGATTCTCCGGATATTCTTCCCTCATCCGCTTCACTTGGTTCTTAAGCTCCAGCGGATCGCAGTTCAGAGGATTCCATTTCTCAGGATCGTCAGTTAGACGTGCCGTTACATAGAATTTGCCTTCATTCCATACTACAGCAGAATACCCGAACAAAGGCAGCTTGTATTCCTTGTCTGTCTTCACATAACCAGGCAAGCACAGACGTGTGAAGCCCTGCGGGAGCAGCGCTCCTACAGCCTGAACATTGCCGGGAAGAGCCTGCATCTCCCCACTCTCCGGATCAAGGCCTACCGGGCGGGTGCTTGGCAGACCGACCAAGGTTGCCCCATCAGGCAGGGGGATTAACTCATCTTCCATTATCTCAACGATCATATCCCCGCTACGGGCAAGCCCATAAAGAGATGGATGATCGAATACATTTCCTTGTTCATCAGCGTATACCAAATACATGTTGTTCTCCTCTTTGCTTAGTAGTCTTAGGACAAGCCGCTAAGCTGTTTGTTAGGTACTTAAAGTGGATGGCGCTTGACGACTGGGACGGCGCGGGCTGGTGCTGCCGGATGCTGCCTGTGCCGGGGCGCTTCCAGCCGCATCAAACGAGGCCAGGAACTCGGCATTCGTCTTGGAGTCACGCAGCTTCTTGAGGAAGCCCTCTACGAAATCATAGCTCTCATTCATATTCTTACGAATAGACCAGATTGTATCCAGCTCTTCCTTCGTAAGGAGCACTTCCTCGCGGCGGGTACCCGAGCGGCGGATATCGATCGCCGGGAAGATACGCCGTTCTGCCAGCTTCCGATCCAGATGAAGCTCCATGTTCCCCGTGCCTTTGAACTCTTCATAAATAATATCGTCCATCCGCGAGCCGGTATCAACGAGCGCAGTAGCCAGGATCGTCAGGCTGCCGCCCTCCTCCACATTCCGCGCCGATCCAAAGAACCGCTTCGGCCGATGGAACGCAGCCGGATCAATACCTCCGCTGAGTGTCCGCCCGGATGGTGGAACGACGAGATTGTACGCACGGGCGAGCCGGGTAATACTATCCATAAGAATGACAACGTCCTTCTTGTGCTCGACTAGACGCAGTGCGCGCTGCAGCACCAGCTCAGCGACCTTGATATGGTTCTCCGGGAGTTCGTCGAAGGTGGAGGCGATGACCTCTCCTTTTACCGAACGCTGCATATCCGTTACTTCCTCCGGACGTTCATCAATAAGCAGAACAAACAAGGAAATGTCCGGGTTATTCGTAGAGATACTGTTGGCAATCTCTTTAAGCAGCAGCGTCTTACCCGCTTTTGGAGGCGCTACAATAAGCCCACGCTGACCAAGTCCGACCGGAGCCAGCAGATCCATAATCCGGGTAGACAATGATGTGGGCGAGGTCTCAAGCGAAAGCTTCTTCTGAGGGTATAATGGCGTTAATGCTGGAAAGTGAAGACGTTCTGAGGCCTGAGCCGGGTCCTCACCATTTACGGCATTGACTTGAAGCAAGCCGAAATAACGCTCATTCTCCTTAGGTGTACGGCATTTACCAGATACCAAATCACCGGTCCGCAGGTCAAACTTACGAATTTGGGAAGCGGATATATAGATATCCTCCGTACTTGGCAAATAGTTGATCGGTCGCAGAAACCCGTAACCTTCCGGCAGAATCTCGAGCACGCCCTCCATAAACATAAGTCCGCTTTGTTCAGCTTGAGCGCGTAATATAGCAAAAATCAATTCTTTCTTCTTCAGCTGTCCGTAATACGGGATTTGGTACTGCTTGGCAAGCTTGTACAAATCGGTCAGCTTTTTTTCTTCCAAATCAGCAATTTGAAGATCCATGTAATTAACCACCTATTCAATTTATAATTCATTGTAATGCAATGTCGGGAGTGAAAGATAAGAAAATGCTAGCCTGAGTAAACGCACGAGGATGATGAGAAGTTCCAATCCGAAGAGATGGAGCATGATTCTATGAAAGCCAGAAATCTATGATGACATCTTAAGAGTTATAGAATAGTTATACCCGTAGTGGGGGGAGTTATGCGGACAAGAACAAAAATCTTCCATAGAGGGGTTATAACTGAGGTAATCCTCCAGGAGCAGCCCGTCCATCAAGCAGCCGCCCCTGGCGATCCCTTAGAACTATTCCGAGAACTATTCTGTCTGCCGCCAAACATCCGCGCCAAGATCACGCAGATTCGTGACAAGATGATCATATCCTCGATCAATTAATTCGACACCGGAGACTTCGGTAATACCTTCCTCCACCGTAAGCCCGGCAATAACGAGCGCTGCGCCTGCTCTCAGGTCAGCCGCCTTCACCTTGGCTGCATTAAGCTTACCGCCTTCAATTATCGCAGACCGGCCCTCCACTCGGATCTTGGCGCCCATGCGCACAAGCTCAGGAACGTGCTTAAAGCGGTTGCTGTATACGAAGTCGCTAAGCACACTAACCCCTTCCGTCTGTGTCAAAAGACTTGTCATAGGAGACTGCATGTCCGTAGGAAAGCCAGGGTATACCAGTGCTTTTACATCAGCATGCCCGTAAGAAGCCGCGCCAATAACACGGATAGATTCATCCAGCTCCTCAACAGTAACGCCCATCTCAATCAGTTTAGCAGTTAGTGCCTCTAAATGCTTGGGAATAACATTATCAATAAGAACATTACCGCGGGTTGCCGCTGCGGCAATCATATAAGTCCCCGCCTGAATCCGGTCAGGTATGATCGAATGTCGGCATCCGTGCATCTCCCGGACTCCTTCAATGCGGATCGTCTCGGTTCCCGCTCCTTTAATAATCGCACCCATGGAATTCAAGAGTGTGGCTACATCTATAATTTCAGGTTCTTTGGCGGCATTCTCAATAATAGTGGAGCCCTTAGCTCTGGCCGCAGCCAGCATAATATTGATAGTTGCGCCCACACTGGACACATCCAAGTAGATCTTCGCACCAAGCAGTTCCTTCGCGTAAAGATGAATGGCTCCATGTTCATTGGTTACTGTGGCGCCGAGCGCTTCAAAGCCTTTGATATGCTGATCAATCGGACGGGGTTCAAAGTTGCACCCTCCTGGAAGTCCAATCGTCGCTTCACCAAACCGGCCAAGTAGGGCACCCATCATATAGTACGAAGCCCGGAGTTTCTTCACAGGCCCATTCGGCATAGGAATAGATTTAATTGTGCTTGGATCAATCTTGATCTGATTCCCGGACCAAGTTACGCTCGCACCCAAATCTTCAAGAATTTCAGTATATACAGCTACATCGCTAAGTTCTGGCAAATTGTCCAGAACGACTTCCGACTCAGCTAAAATAGCTGCTGGCAGAAGCGCAATCGCACTGTTCTTGGCCCCGCTGATCTGAACGGTTCCCTTAAGCGGGCGTCCGCCGCTGATCATTAATTTTTCCATCAAAGTGAGGTTCCTCCTGCAGGCAAAATAATTCTGACAATTCCTTTCCATAATACCACTTCTGCCTCATAAAAGCACCTTTGTCTAAATCCCACATAAAAAAGAGGAACTCCGCCCAGGGCGGAATCCCTCTTCTGTATTCAAAGCATATATTAGGCTTTGTTGTTGGATCCGAACTCGCGGATCTTGCCGATTACGGTTTGTTTGATCGCTTCGCGGCCCGGTACGATGTATGAACGCGGGTCATAAGCTTCCGGCTTAGCCGCAAGCACTTCGCGAACTGCTTTAGTAAATTCAATTTGGTTCTCGGTATTTACGTTAATCTTGGAAGTACCCAAGGAGATAGCTTTCTTGATGTCATGAGTCGGGATACCTGTACCACCATGAAGAACGAGTGGAACCTTAACGGCATCACGAATTTCTTCCATCTCAGCAAAACCAAGGTTTGGTTCACCTTTGTATGGTCCGTGTACAGATCCGAGTGCTGGAGCCAGTGTGTCGATGCCAGTCTCTTTAACGATACGTACGCAGTCGTCAAGCTTCGCATACATTACATCAGCTACAACATCGTCTTCTTGTCCACCCACAAGGCCAACCTCAGCCTCAACGGAAACTCCTTTGGAGTGTGCATATTCGACAACTTTCTTAGTTGTCTCGATGTTATGTTCGATCGAACCATGGGAAGCATCGATCATTACGGAAGTGAAGCCAGCGTCGATCGCTTCTTTACATTTGTCGAAGCTTGATCCATGGTCAAGATGGATAGCTACAGGAACTGTAATTTTCATATCTTGAATAAGTCCTTCTACAATCTTAACAACGGTGTAGAAACCGCTCATGTGGCGTGCAGCGCCTTCGGATACGCCAAGGATAACTGGTGACTTCTCTTCTTCTGCGGCAGCCAGGATCGCTTGGGTCCACTCAAGGTTGTTGATGTTGTATTGACCTACAGCATATTTCCCCTCAAGTGCTTTGTTCAACATTTCTTTCATGGATACTAATGGCATGGTTCGTCCTCCTAAAAGTTGGCTAATATATGTTACTACCCGATTCTCACACCTACATATTATACCACATAATCGACAAAATACTAAACAACCTTTGGATCTCATTCTTGACAAAAAAAAGGACTCCGCTTCCGGAGTCCTAAATCATTGCGCCGCCTTTCAGCTGCATATTGACTGCAATACGCATCTCATCGATATCAAACGGCTTCGTGAAATGCATTAAAGCGCCGAGTTCTGTCGCTTCCTTGATAATATCAAGCTCGCCATAGGCCGTCATCATAATGACCTTAATGTCTGGATTCACGGCTTTGATATGCTTCAAAATCTCCAATCCGTCCATCCCCGGGATCTTCATATCCAGCAGTACCAGATCCGGTGATTCACTGCGCACGATCTCTAAAGCGAGCTTGCCATTTGCTGCTTGATACGTGGTATAACCCTCGCTGCTGAACACTTCCATCAGCAAAATCCGGATGCCATTCTGGTCGTCAACGATCAGAAGCTTCTTGTCCATTACAACACAACCCTCCCGAAATCCTCTAATCATCTTGATAATACCGCCGCCGCAGGCAGTCTGATGTGTTAGATATTCGCCTGAAAGTTTAAAATTCCTGCTAATTTCTGGGATCAATTTTCATTTTACGAAAACTATTGATACAGGATTATGAATTATGGGTAATAGAAGCCTTAACAAACTCACGGAACAAAGGCTGTGGACGATTCGGACGAGACGTAAATTCCGGATGGAACTGTACAGCTAGGAACCAAGGATGATCCGGGCACTCCACAATCTCAACCAAACGGCCATCCGGAGAGGTTCCCGAAATCCGCAGACCCGCCTTCTCGATCACTTCACGATAAGCGTTGTTGAATTCGTACCGGTGACGGTGTCTCTCATACACAAGTTCATCGTTGTAGCACTGCTCTGCAAGAGAGCCCGGTGTCAGCTTACAAGGGTACAGACCCAGACGCATCGTTCCGCCCAAGTCTTCGATATCCTTCTGTTCTGGGAGCAGATCGATAACCGGATATTCTGTAGCCGGATTAATCTCCGAGCTGTTCGCGCCTGTCAGACCTGCCAACGAACGGGCATGCTCAATGACTGCGACCTGCATTCCGAGGCAGATGCCGAAGAATGGAATTTTCTTCTCACGGGCATAACGGATTGTGCTGACTTTACCTTCAATTCCCCGGTCGCCGAAGCCGCCAGGAACCAGGATACCGCCAACTCCGCCCAGCATTTCTTCCACGTTCTCGTCTGTTACCTCTTCCGCATGCACCCAGCGGATCTTCACGTCCGCATTGGAGTCAAATCCCGCATGGGAAAGAGACTCAACCACGCTGAGGTAGGCATCATGCAGGGCCACGTATTTACCGACAATAGCGATCTCTACTGTCTTCTCAAGCTTGTTGATCCGGTTAACCAGGCCTTCCCACTCCGTCATATCCGGGGCCGGGGTAGTCAGCTTCAAGTGGTTGACTACGATCTCATCAAGTCCTTCTTCACGAAGGTTCAAAGGCACTTGATACAGTGTATCCGCATCGCGGCACTCTACAACCGCACTCGCATCGATATCACAGAAGAGGGCGATTTTGGCTTTCATGTCAGCAGACAGCTCATGCTCTGTACGGCAAACGATGACATTTGGCTGAATCCCGATACTGCGTAGCTCTTTGACACTGTGCTGAGTCGGCTTGGTCTTCACTTCACCGGCAGCCTTGATATAAGGAATCAGAGTAACGTGAATATACATTACGTTCTCGCGTCCAATATCACTCTTGATCTGGCGGATGGCTTCCAGGAACGGCAGACTTTCGATATCCCCAACGGTACCGCCGATCTCTGTAATCACGACATCCGAGCCAGCCTCGCGGCCAGCACGGTATACACGTTCTTTGATCTCATTCGTAATATGAGGAATAACCTGAACGGTCCCCCCGAGATATTCACCACGGCGCTCTTTGCTGATGACCGAGGAATACACCTTACCGGTCGTTACGTTGCTGTTCTTAGATAGGTTAATATCAATGAAACGTTCATAGTGACCAAGGTCAAGGTCCGTCTCGGCTCCATCATCGGTAACGAAAACCTCACCGTGCTGGTAAGGACTCATTGTCCCCGGGTCTACGTTAATATAAGGATCGAATTTCTGGATTGTAACCTTCAAACCTCTATTCTTGAGCAGTCTCCCGAGGGATGCGGCAGTAATCCCTTTACCCAGGGAAGAGACCACACCCCCGGTTACGAAAATATATTTTGTCACAGTCTTAAAACCTCCTATAAGTAGTCCAGTAAGTAGTCCAGAAATCCTTTGAAGCTTGTACAGAAAAACGATCAGTATTCCAATATAGCGTAACCCAATGAGATAGAAATCACCCTCAAAAAGGCACATAAAAAACAAAAAAAGTGACACCCGAACAAGACGGGGCACTTTTTAAAATTGATCATATTTATAGGTCTGAATCATAAGCCCAAGCAATAGTTTACCTGTAACCGCCCCCCCTGTCAAGTAAGGTAACAGAGCGATTATGGGAACCATTCGGACAGGATTACGGCCTAGGGAGACTATCTATCTTCGAGGTCATCCTCTACATCTTCATCATCGGAATCTTCGGAATCGTCCTCATCTTCGTCCAATTCTTCGTCATCCAGAATCTCTTCGTCTTCCACATCGGCGTCATCGTCTTCATCCGGGAACAGCTCATCCTCACCGTCTTCGTCAACGGCATCGTAATCATCATCATCGTCGGATGCGTATGTCTCTTCCTCTTCAACGAAGTCATCCTCATCATCATCTTCATCGTTAATAATGCGCGGACGCTTGGCATTAGCCACTGGATCTTCGGAACGTTCGATTGGATACCAGCGCTTGAGTCCCCAAAGATTTGTACCTACACAGGCAAAACGGCCGTCGATATTAATCTCCGTATATAACTGGGCAATGGCATCATTAATCTCAGCTTCCGACATGCCGCGAAGCTTAGCTACCTCATTCATCAAATCACGGTAGTAATATGGCGTATTCGCCGCTTTCAAAATCATAAAGGCCAAGTCGACCATCGGAATTTCGTGCACTTTCTCCGGATCAAACTTCAAATTGAGCGGTGTACTCACTTACACACGTCCTCTCACACAATGTTTCAAGCAGAAGTTGAGGGGAACCCCCATTCATCCATTCTGTTCTTTATCACACATAAGTAAAACCTATTTGGCAGCAAAATGCAAGTTTATTTAGGCGAATTCCTATACCAAAGTCCCGGAGGAATGGAGCGCCCCCGCAAATCTGTGGATTTATGCTCAAAGAAAAGACGGGGAGCAGCGCCCCCCGCCTTTTTGACTGTATCCGCTCTCTGAAGAGTAAGTCGCGATCTTCAGAAATCGCAAGCTGAAAGCCCGTTCAGGCTCTCTTCACATCCTATGTGCTATTCCTGCTTTTGACACGGATGAATTCCCCTATCTTCAAATAAAATATGCCCCCGCCTATTTCCTGGCGTATAGGGCATGTTACCCACTCCTGTCCGCTGGAGCGTTCATACAATACTTCTACAACTCGCTTTTGTCAGAAGGGGCTGCTCGCAATGGACTATGCCCGATTCCTTAATTTTATCCAGGAGAAAACCGGGAGCGCCGCACAAAAGGAACAACGGACCATTATCCGATTTGCCCGCCCGGCAGCATATCAGGAATGCCTTAAGCAGCTTAACCGGATGAAGCGTTCTCTCCCTCAAATGCGCCTCATCCGCAGCTCTTCCCTGCTGCAAGCCTTCATCTGTCCATTCTCCCTCACCGACTTGCCTCAGAGCTGCCGCAAAGGCCTCATTCTTGAGCCGGATGCCCTGATCAGCGTCCATGCTGTGCCCGCCAGCGGAATGGTGAATACTCCCGAGATTCCTTGGGGAGTCCGTCATATTCAGGCTCCTGACGTCTGGTCTTCCTCAACCGGCTACCAGGTTCGTATCGCCGTCATTGATACGGGTGCTGACTTCAGCCATCCCGATCTGCGCCACTCTCTGGCCAGAGGCGTTAATCTCTTAAACCCGAACATGCTTCCCCATGATGATAACGGCCATGGCACTCATATTACAGGGACAATCGCAGGCGCGGGAAGCATACAGGGGATTCTCGGGGTTGCCCCGCGGGCCACGATCTATCCGGTCAAAGCCTTTGATCACAATGGAGCCGCCTATGTGTCGGACATTATCCTGGGTATTGATTGGTGTGTCCGAAATCAAGTAGATATTATTAATATGAGCTTCGGCATGAAATCCAAGAACAAGTCTCTATTCAATGTAGTTAATAAAGCACTTCAGGCCGGAGTGGTCGTTGTCGCCTCTGCCGGAAATGATAATAAGAGCCGCAGCGTGGATTACCCTGCCCGTTATCCGCAGACGATCTCCGTTGGAGCCACAGACCGCAGCCGCAGGATTGCCCGCTTCAGCAACAGCGGGCCCCATGTTGATATTTACGCTCCAGGCGAGAAGATCTACTCTTCCTGGATCGGGGGCAAGCATAGAGAGATGAACGGCACCTCAATGGCCACGTCGCATGTCAGCGGCTCCATTGCACTGCTGCTCGCTCTCCGGCCGGGCCTTGCACCGGCCGAGATCAAGCAGCTGCTGCGTAAGAGCGCCCGGCCGGTGCTCTCGGCCAGGAAGCGCTCTGCCCGCGGGGGCGTCTCCCCCGCGGAAGTGAATGCGCTGCGGCTGTTCAAGCGGGGGGCTCCTTAGAGCCCCGCTTCAAAGGCCGCGGCGGATGCGGTGGATGTATGGCGCACTGCGTGGATGCGCCAGTGCGGTGAATGCTGCTGCGCTGCGTGGATGCGCGGTCCGTGCGGCGGATGCGGATGCACTCCGTGGATGAGCAGCTGCATCACGCGAGGTTTCTGGCGCGGCGCAGCCATGTATGGCGGTCAGCGGTCAGCCGCAGGCCGCTCGGACCGTGAGAATGGAGCCGGCGCTAAGCTCGGCTCCATTGCTAGAGGCAACAAGGCCCCGCCCGGGAATTCCGGGGCGGGGCCTTGTTGTTGCAGCGGCGGCGGCAGGTCGGGCCGCCGCAGCGCCATGCGCCTAGCGGGCGAAGCCGCTAGGGCGGGGCTTGCGCCTAAGCCGGCGTCGTGCCGGCTTGGCGGGATTTGCCGCATGAGCCGGTGGTATCGCTACATGCGGTCCGGGGCTTCTACGCCGATGAGCGCGAGTACGCGCGCGATCACACGGCGGGTAGCGCCGAGCAGCACGAGGCGCGCGGCGGTCTGCTGCGCGTCTTCGGTGATGACGCGCTCGGCTCTGTAGTAGCTGTGGAACAAGGATGCAAGTTCATACACATAGCGAACAAGACGGTGCGGCGCAAAGTTATTCGCCGCTGTCTCAATCTCCTCAGGCAGCTCGCCGATCTTGCGGAGCAGGGCATATTCATGCTCGGCGGTCAGCTTGGTCAGGTCGGCATTCGCCGGAGTTGGAATCGCGATTCCCTGCTCTTCAGCCTGACGGAAGACGCTGCAGATCCGCGCATGTGCATACTGTACATAATAGACCGGGTTCTCGTTCGATGTGGATACGGCAAGGTCCATATCAAAGTCCAGGTGCGAGTCCATACTGCGCATCGTGAAGAAGTAGCGAATGGCATCAACGCCTACTTCGTCCATAAGGTCGACCATTGTAACGGCTTTACCTGTCCGTTTGGACATCTTCACTTTCTCGCCATCCTGGAACAGGCTGACCATTTGGGCAATCAGAACTGTCAGCTTGTCCGGGTCGTTGCCCAGTCCTGCCATGGCAGCTTTAAGACGCGGGATATAGCCGTGATGATCGGCTCCAAAAATATTGATCATGCGGTCATAGCCGCGATTGAACTTGTTGCGGTGATAAGAGATATCCGGCGTAAGGTAAGTATACGTGCCGTCATTCTTAACAAGGACACGGTCTTTATCATCGCCGTAATCGGTCGTTCTCAGCCAGGTAGCTCCATCAAGCTCATAAGTCTGGCCTTTGTCCTTAAGCTCCTGAAGCGAAGCCTCCACCTGGCCGTTCTCGTAAAGGGAGGTCTCGCTGAACCAGCTGTCAAAATGAACCCGGAATCGGCTCAGGTCACGCTTGATCTTAGCCAGCTCTTTGTCCAGGCCATACTTGCGGAGGAATGCCGCCCGTTCACCTGGTGTGCGGGAGAGAAGGGCATCCCCTTGCTCTGCCACAAGCTCTTTGGCAAAGCCTTTAATATCTTCGCCATGATAGCCATCTTCAGGCATCTCGGCAGGCTGTCCAAGCTCCTGCAGATAGCGGGCTTCAATGGACTTCGCCAGGTTAACAACCTGATTACCAGCATCGTTAATATAATATTCGCGGGTTACATCATATCCGGCATGGTCCAGCAGGTTGCATAGGGCATCCCCTACGGCTGCGCCGCGTGCATGTCCTAGGTGCAGGCTGCCTGTCGGATTCGCACTGACGAATTCGACCTGAATCTTCTGACCTTGGCCAAGATTAATCCGGCCATAATCATCTCCCTGCGTATAGACCTGCTCGAGGACAGGATACAGGTAGCTCTTGGTCAGGGTGAAGTTAATGAACCCCGGACCTGCGATCTCCGCCTTTTCAATAGAAGCGCTGCTGTAGTCCAGATTCTCAAGAATGGCTTCGGCAATCTGACGGGGGTTCTTCTTAGCAATCTTGGTCAGCTGCATCGCCGCATTGGTGGCCAGATCGCCATGAGTCTTCTCCTTCGGCACTTCGAGCTTAATCGCCGGAAGCTCTTCCTTGGTTACGAGTCCCGCAGCCAAGATCGCCGCCGTGATCGCTTCCACTACCTTCTGGTTAATTTCCTCTAATGGATTGTGTGTCATTTCAAGCTTCCTCCTGTATATGTAAACTGATATCGAACTGTCCAGCTAATTCATCATAGACGTATAAATCATATTTCCACCTGGCGGTCCCCGATAATCCATCCAGATTCATGGTGAGACTGTGAGTCTGCGTGGACAAGTTAAAGGATGCGTACGCCGCCCGGTAATAACCCGGAAGCCTTCGTCCCTCCTGAAAGGTCTGCGATGATTCGACCGTTCCGTGCCGAATGAGCTTCAGCTCGCCGGGCGTTATTTTGACGGTAGCCCGAGTGACTTCTTCGCCTGTAGGCCCTTGACCGTGTTCCTCATACTTGAGATAGATCGCTCCTCCTGCGCTGAATACCTGGCCCCGGTAGCTCTGAACCGTCTTGGCCCCATCCTGCAGGCTTGTCAATGTAATGGATGCGGGTGTGTGGTCCGGCATGGTCACTACTCCAATCTGTTCTATCTATTGTACTATATGGCCTCAGCTAAAGAAATGAGTACTTCACAACTTCACTTTAGCCCCTTGCCAACGTTCAACGTTCATTCCATATACTATATCCAGTTCGCCCGCACAGTTCAATGGAAGATGGGGAATTTGTATGATTTGCAAAGGTTAATAGTACAGAAAACCCTCCTTAGTCAGCCAAGGAGGGTTTTTCACTTCTATGAATATAAGTTGTGGTTCCGGTTACTCTTGGGGCTTGGGTGAGACAGAGTCAGGCAGCGAGAACCTCTTATTCCACGAAATCCCGCCATCATGCGTCACATAGACCGCCGTCTGCGTCGGACTTGTAACCGCCAGCCAGCCCGTCTTCTGTGAAGGGAATGAGATCCGGGCATCGAACCCGCTTAGTACAGCGGGAACATTGCTCCACGAGCGGCCACCGTCAAAAGAACGCCCAACCCCTACCTTACCTCCAGCCGGAGAACCTCCGGCCAGGTAAGCCGTACTGCTCCCGATCAGCTGCATATTCCCGGGATGCCCACCCGGGCTAGCGGGCCCCTTGCTAGCGAGTGCAGGTCCACTACCAGGGGCAGGTCCCCCGCCAGCAGTGCTCTGGGCAATAACACGATTCCAGTGTGAGCCGCTGTCATGGCTGGCATACAAAGAGTAGGATACCTGAGACATGCCGGATTCTCCGTAGACAAGAGCCCATACCTGGCTTCCTTTGCTGTACAGTTCACCGCCGTAGGCAGTCCCGAATGGAATCGTCAGAACCGGGCTCCAGCTGGCGCCGCCGCTAGTTGTCTTATACAGCTTGTAGCCGATGCCTGGGTGAACCGTTAGCGACCACCCCGTGCGGGCAGCTTGATCTGTAAAGACAGCAGCCCGGGTATTCACCGGCGTCTTGATCTTCACCCATGTTGTACCCCCATTCAAGGATTTGTAGGCGCCATTCGAGGTATATCCCACAATACTATCCGCTCCCAGCACATCGATCTTCTTAAACTGCTGGCCCGAGGTGCCGAGAATGCTCCAATGAGAGCCCCCATCCTTGGTTGCGATAAGCCTAACCGGACCTTCGGAAGCTGTTCTGGCCAGTGCCCATCCTTTGATGTTGTCCGGAAACACAATTTGATCGAACTGCCACTGTCCCGTATAGATCTCCTGCCAGTTACAGCCCCCATCAGATGTACCAATAAGGAAACCATTCCCCGCGGCTCGTCCCGTTGTATCACTCAGAAAAGCAACATCCGTTATATGAAGCGGGTCTTGGTCCGCTGACGCGTGCTTCTTCTGAAGACTCTGAAGCAATCCATGATCGCCGCTTGTGCAAGGTGCCGATGCAGCGGCTGCCTCAGTTCTCTGGATTACAGTACTACTGCTGCCGATCCCGATGGATACGCAAAGGGCAGCGGCTGTGAGTAATGCGGATTTGAAATATCGTTTCACCACAGGTTGATACCTCCCTTGTAGAAGCTATATACATCTTACCGTGCGATCAAGAATGTTGAAGTTATAAAGTACTACATATAAATTTACCCATTCTTGAAGTGAATCAACAATAGATTGAACTGGTAAGCTTGATAACTCTGGTGAGTAGGATGTGAGTTGAACAGTTGACGAGGGAGAGATGAATGACTTTAAATGAGAACATATGTTTGGTATGATGTATGTAATATGTCATTCCCATTTTCGCTATCTCGTTGCCAGTTATCAGTAATATTTAATTTCTAACCCCGAGGAGGGTATTCGTAACCATGCCTGAGACCACATATGAGCATGTTGATACTAAGCAGACACTTAATCGGGTAAAAGAAGAAAGGATGCCCTTCGATTGGTCGATCAACCCTTACCGGGGCTGCGCCCACGGTTGCAGCTTCTGCTACGCCCGGGCATTTCAGTCATTCATCGGCCGTGGTGCTGAGGATGAGTTCCAGCACCATATTGTTCTGAAGCAAAATGCTCCCGAAGCGTTGGAGAGACAGCTGTCCCGACTGGCGGAAAGGTTCGGTTATGATATCGAAGCGATGCGAAAATATATCGGTCAGGTTACGATCGGAACAGCCACGGATCCATACCAGCCGATCGAGGCGAAAGCCCAGCTGACCCGTGATTGCCTGAAGCTGCTGGCCAAGTACCGGATAAGCACCAGCATCACTACCCGATCACCGCTTGTGACAAGGGATCTGGATATTCTGACCCAAATGAGCGATATATCCGTGAACATCAGCATCAATTCGCTGGACGCCGGGCTTATCCGCCGCATCGAGCCTGCTTCGCCGCATCCTCAGATGAGGCTTGAGACCGTGCAGAGACTAGCCGAGAGCGGTGTACAGGTTGGAATCTTCGCAGCTCCTGTTCTTCCGCTGCTGACCGATTCCGAGGAAAGCCTGGAATCACTCCTCTCTGCGGCCAAGAATCATGGGGCTGAATTCGCGATGATCTCGCTGCTGCGCCTATCCAGGGACGTGAAGGCTTGGTATATGAGCACGCTCCGCGCCCACTATCCAGAGCTCGTCGCCGCCTATGGCGAGCTGTACCGGCAGGGGCATTATGCTGATCGTCAGTATATCGACAGCTTCAAAGAACTGTCGAGTCGTCTGCTTCGTAAATATGGGTTATCCGGGGTGCCTGGAGGGTCGGGAGCAAGGGATAAGAGCGAACTTAAGCAAGTAAATGCGACCTCTCTGCCTTCTGCCGTGAAGACAGGCAGATTCCCGGCTCCCGCAGCTACCGTTACGAAGGATGAGATTCAGCTTGAGGTGGAGCAGCTGTCCTTCTCGTTCTAGACAAGAATAAGGTAACATAAGGCCCCCTGCTTTGGAGTAATGATCGGTGCGTGGTCCGGACAAGCTTGGATGGCTGGTCAGCTATTTCTATTGGGGTTCTATATAACTTTTGATTAAACCTTTCGATTGTAGACATGCCGCTTATTCTCTATGCTGATCCCGCATGCAGATATATTCATCTTATCCAGCGCATTTAAGAGGCATCCCCATTGCTGTTACACAAAAGCACCCCCTCCTGAGCCGTATTCCTGGCTTAGAAGGGGGTGCTCTCTTATTTATCTTGATTACTCAAACTATTTCACAAATCCAAGCAGCATTTCACGGATCAGCTTGGCTGCGACAATCTGAGTCTGCTCTGTTGGGTCGTAGATCGGTGCAACCTCTACCAGGTCACAGCCCACCACGTTCACATCGGAGCCAGCAATCAAATGCACGGCTTCGAGAAGCTCTTTGGATGTGATCCCGCCAGCTTCCGCAGTACCGGTACCCGGTGCGGCAGAAGGATCGAGCACGTCGATATCGATGGTTACATAGACAGGACGACGGCCAATCTTCGGCAGGGCCTGCTTGAGCGGAGCCGCAACTTCAAACGGATAGAAGTTGATGTTCTCGCGCGCATACAGGAATTCTTCCTTCGATCCGGAACGAATTCCGAATTGGTAGATATTCTTCCCGCCCATAAGTTCCGCGGCTTTGCGAACCGGCGTCGAGTGGGACAGAGGCTCGCCTTCATAGTTCTCGCGCAGGTCTGCATGCGCATCGATATGAATGAGCGCCAGGTCTGGATACTTGGCGTACACTTCCTGGAAGATCGGCCAAGAGACGAGATGCTCGCCGCCGAGACCGATCGGGAATTTGCCGTCGGCCAGCAGGCCGCGCACATATTCCCCAATGACCTCAAGGCTGCGGGCTGCGTTGCCGAATGGCAGCAGCAGATCGCCTGCATCGAAGTAGGTCATATCGACGATGCTTTTATCCAGGTACGGGCTGTATTCTTCCAGCCCTACCGAAGCCTGGCGGATACGGGCAGGACCGAACCGGGAACCCGGACGGTAGCTGACCGTGAAGTCCATCGGCATCCCGTAGATGACCGCTTTGGACTCTTCGTAATTGTCGGAGCTGCAGATGAATACGTTGCCGGAATAGGCTTGATCCAGTTTCATATGAACAGCCTCCTATTTCACCAGATCTTCAACGAATTTAGGGAGCACGAACGCTGCTTTGTGCAGGCGAGGTGTGTAATATTTCGTATCGATCTCAGGAATTTGAGTCTCATCTACTTGCAGCGGATCATGTGTTTTGCTCCCCATTGTGAAGGTCCACAGACCGCTTGGGTAAGTAGGAATGTTTGCACCGTACACACGAACGATCGGGAAGATTTCCTTAACGTCCTTATTGACCTTTTGGATCAGGTCAGCCTTGAACCATGGATTGTCCGTCTGAGCGACGAAGATCCCGTCGTCCTTCAGGGCTTCATGAATGCCTTGGTAGAAGCCACGCTCGAACAGCGGAGCCGCAGGGCCCACAGGTTCCGTGGAATCGACCATGATGACATCGTATTTATTTTTATTTTCGATAATATGCATATATCCGTCATTCACCAGAACCTCTACACGAGGGTTGTCCAGCTCACCGGCGATTTCAGGCAGGTATTGCTTCGAATATTCGATAACCTTGCCGTCGATCTCAACGAGTACCGCTTTCTCTACACCAGGGTGCTTGAGAACTTCACGGATAACCCCGCCATCTCCACCGCCCACAACGAGCACGTGCTTTGGATTAGGATGGGTGAACAGCGCCGGATGCGCGACCATTTCATGATAGACGAATTCATCTTTGATCGTAGTCATGACCATGCCGTCCAGGACGAGCATGCGTCCAAATTCCTCAGTGTCAATCATCGCCAAATCTTGAAAGTCCGTCTTCTCCGTTACAAACGTTTCCCGGATTTTCGCTGTAATGCCGAACGCCGGAGTCTGTTTCTCAGTAAACCACAATTCCATCGTATATACCTTCTTTCCGTCAGAATAGTGTTTAGCCGCCATATAAAGCCCCTAACCAAAACGGGTTCTCCAGTTACACTTCTCGCGAAAGCTTCACTTCCTATATTGTACCAAACAAATTGTATAATAACACAAGATGAACTTGGATGCGACCTATGTCATGGCGGTGTAGATTGGAATGTAAATCGCCTCCAGTTTTTTAACCCCATTCTTATTTCCAGTACGCAAATAACCCGGTTCACAGCATGCTGCGGACCGGGCCAGTTAGGAGAGTTAGCTCTCTTCCTATAGCTTTTGAATTTGGTATACGAATTTCCATTTTGCCGTATTTCCTGAGTATCTGCCCCGGTTCTCTTCAACCACGACATCTAATGACTTAGTTATACTTTTGCTGATTGAGGATGCCTTAATGGTAGAGCTGTTGCTTCCTTCGTCAGGAATGCTATCTTGTTCCTCTGCTGCCGCTTTCAGTGTAACACTGCCAGTTGATTTTAAATTAAGCGTAACTGACTCTCCTTCTTCAATTCGCTTTCCGTTGATAAAACTCTCCGTATACCATTCGTTACCGACATGATTATTCTCTACCAATTCTACACTTACAAGCCTTACCTTGACCTTGATGGTCTTGCTGGCTGCGGCGGCGGATAATGGCTGAACCGTTAATACAAACACAAGAATTGCTAGACATATTGCTTTGTACAGATCTTTGGCTTTATTCACCTGAGAGTGCCTCCCTCAAAAGATTAATATAGATGTGCTGTATATACTTCTATGGCTTAGCCGCTTCTCCTTCTGTAAAAGATAGCTCCAAATAAAAATGAGCTGCTAAATGCAGCTCACTTTGTTATCCCATTTGATTATTGGCGGTTCCTAAACTGTCAACGAAGTTATGGAAAGTTTGATAACCTAACCACATGACGAATCCTATAACAACTAACAACCCAATAATTCTCAATAGTTTTGATGACATATATGTATCCCCTCGTTAGTTGTTAGGGCCATGTGCATTGGATCTCAGTGCAGTTAGATTATTACTCCCATATCCGCTGCAAGAGCACTTGGCTTCCGCTTATTTCAAGTAAATACACGTCAGGATTGGATAGTCTCTTCCATTGTTCAAAGCCAAAATCC
The DNA here is from genome assembly GCF_050995535.1 of Paenibacillus sp. SN-8-1. Taxonomy (NCBI): domain Bacteria; kingdom Bacillati; phylum Bacillota; class Bacilli; order Caryophanales; family Paenibacillaceae; genus Paenibacillus; species Paenibacillus sp. SN-8-1. Next base: position 146,210 of record NZ_CP194782.1, on the reverse strand, counting down.
GGTTGATAGTGTCTGATTAACAAGGATAACAGCCCACCATGCGTGACTACGGCAAATGTCCTCTCGGGCCTTGCCAGCAGTTCCTGAAGAACAGCTATCCCTCTGCTCGCAGCCTCCGCGATGGATTCACCGCCTTCAAGAGCGAAGCTCTCTTCAGCGTAAGATCGCTCAAGCAGCTCCATCCAATTCTCAAGCGGCACCGGACTTAACACTCTCTCCTTTAGTCGTTCATCCGTACGTATCTTAATATGGGCAAGCTCACTTAACGGGCGTATTGTATCGATTGCCCTAACGTAAGGACTTGAGACAATGTACTCGATTCCTCTATCTTTAAGGCAGCTCGCCAGCTGCTCAGCCTGAACCTCGCCTGCCTCAATGAGTGGAGCTTCAGGTTCCTGGCCTGCTGCAGCGGCGTGACGGATGAGATAGATATGCTTCAATTTCTTCACCTCTATGGATTGAACTAAAGGATTTGGGTGATCCATTCTATTTCAAGCGTTAGCCCTAATCCAAACGTCCATTTCTTTAGTTCGTTCCTCTTAAATCCTTTTGTAGTAAAAAACTGTAGCATCCAAGGCTCCCCCAGCCGACTGCGCGAACTCCGGGATACGGCCTGCTTCAATATAGCCTAATGACTTATAGAGGTCATTAGAAGGGTCCCCCTCTCTGGTGTCGAGCACCAGCAGAGACCTTCCCTCTTTCTGTGCTGTCTCCTCCAGGGTCTTCATAAGCAGGCGGGCAACGCCGCTTCTCCGGCTGTCCGGATGAACCATTAATTTGGCAACCTCAGCCCTATGAGAAGCGTTCTTTTTCCCAGCTAAATGAAGCTGAACAGTACCAATAATCTGATCACTGTGGACCGCGATCCACAGCTTCACCTCCGGCCCAACCACCTGCTTCCAGTATGCATCTGCTTCCTCTACCTCAAGCGGAGGGAGGAAGCCAATGGAGGCGCCTCCCTCCACGACACGAACCAGCAATTCGGACAGCTGCTCTAAGGCTGCAGGCTCTAAGGTATGGAGTTCTACAATCTTCATTTTTTGACACCTCTGGTTCGTAAAAATAATGGCTCCCTAGAGTGGATAAGGAGCGTAAGAAATAATCCGGATTATGGCTAAGGCCAGTAAGCCAAGTAATAACGGTAAAGCCCTTAACAGAAGGGAATGTTGATATCTGCTGAATATGAAATATAACAGGGAGAACAAAAGCGACCCGTAGAAGAAGGCGTAGCCCATCAACAAGAGAGGCACAGTCATAAACAGTGTCAATTCGTCATGGAAGAACCACTTGAGAGTATGTAGGAAGACGATTAGAATGCTGCTGAATCCGCTGAGTATCAGCGTCAGCTTATATAAGACCTTGGCTCTCTCCTCCTTAACTAGCGAGTCCATGTGTAATCACCGCCTCCATAAAGGTAATCAGATATCTTAGTCAGTGGCTTTGTTCTAGTTCACTCATGTGCCATGATTATAAGGATTGCCCGGCGTCGGCACGGCCGGATCACCCTCTCCTCCCATTCTTCGCCTTGATGTCTCCATTCTGCCCGTGGCTGGCACATGACTTCCCGCTTTCGCCAGGCCAAATACGGGCATGTTCCCATAGATGCATTCATACTGTCCTGGCTCGATCTTGTAGGTCTCATGGTATATTCCTACGGTTCCATCCGTACCCACGGATTGATTGAACTTTCTCCATGCTTTGAGATGAATTCCCCCGCGGGCGTACTTCTCCAGCTGCTCGTAGCTTTTCCAATATTGAAGAACGGTGACGCCTCTTGAACTCAGGAAGAACTCAGAGCTAATGAACCTGATCTCGGGATTCTGATACAGCTCTTTCAGCATAGGACCCATGGCAGCGGCTACAGGCCACCATTTATGAACGGCCCAGATCCGATTGATTCGCATCCCAATTACAAACACAACGAACGGCCCCTCGATTTCAGCGGCATACCTTCCAGGATTACTTTGGCCCCTGTAGCTCCTCCTCTTTCTTTTCCCAATTAGCGGGGTTATGAATATAAAGGTTACCCAGCCCCTTCCCTACAACAAGGCCTTAATAACCGCTAAATACTCTCTAATCATATTAATTGGCTTAAGGTATAGAGGTGAATCTCCGGATATGCCATAGGCTTCATAACCCAGAGTCCCTGCAATATACTTCGCCCTGAACATATGGTAGTCACTGGTGACTATCATGATTTTGGGATGGCTGTCCCCTCTGTCCTGCATTAGCGCTTTGGAGAAAGTTAAATTCTCCTTCGTGCTTGTCGATCTATCCTCTAGCCTGATTCGGCCTTCGGCGATCCCCTGACTTATAAGATACTTCTTCATCGCTGCCGCTTCAGTTATGTCTTCACCCGCCCCTTGGCCTCCGGATACGATAATCGGGATCTCCGGGTGCTGGTTCGCATAAGGCAAGCTTGCATCCAATCGCTGCTTCAAGGTGAACGACAGTCGTGTCCCCTTAAGGCCGGAGCCAAGTATCACAACATAATCAGCATCGGTTACTGCATGGTCATCTGTGCGGAAGCCTGACAACACAAAGAACTCCACAATCACAAAAGAGACTAACAGCAGCGCGGAGCAAGCCATCAGCGCTCTCCTTAGAATAACGTGCTTCTCTAGGTCTATCATTCTCAAAAGCATCAGGACGAAGGCCACACCACATATAAAAGCAACTGCAAAGTTATCTTTGAAAAGAAACGCTAGAATCAAGAAAACAATCGCCATAGATAATTCCAGATAAGACGTGGCACGTTCATTTTTCGGGACGAACTTCATGCATTTCTCCTTCCAAGTTAGGGTGGTCATTTCTATTCATTTATAGAGAGGTTCAACTGCGATTAGAACCTGTCTTACAGCAGGAGCGGGCGCTCCTGAAAAGGGAAAACCCCTTCCAATATTATACATCACAGCGATTGGAAGAGGTAATTTTAACAGACACCAGGTGCCCTAGATTTTAAAATATAATAACGAAACTTCGCTTCCAGACGTTCATATACTAAGACTTACAGTAAATTACAGGAGGTGGAAGAGTGAAGCCAAAAGATCTTTTTTGGTCCATCGTGCTTAATGGGTTTCTGGGTTATCTCTGGGTGCTGTTCTTGAGGGACATTACGGAGTTAACCCGGATGTGGGACCATTTCCTGGCTAAAGGCGCTGTATTTGTACTTGGAACCGCCCTATTTGGCGAGATTGCTAACAGGGTTGTGCCTTTACATGAATATAAATGGTCTAGCCCTGTAAAAATAGCCGGTATTGCTTCTTATCTACTGGTAGTATTAATCTGCTTATATACCAAATAGCTATTTCCAAGCAAGGGGTCTCAATCCGGAACTTCAATATACTCCGACACCCTTGCTTTCAATATTTCTATCAGTTCCTCATCCATAAAGGGATAATCATCAGGGATATCCAGCCGGATGATCCTTTTGCCGGTGAGGCTGGAGCCGAACTTCTCCTTGAGTCTGCGCGTGTGCTTGGTCTCCATCACAAAAATAAGGTCAGCCCATCCAATGTGGCCTGCCGTCACTTTAATTCTTGCGTTCTCTTCGGTGCCGGCCGATCTCACCTGGTACATGCTGTATTGCTCAAAGATCTTCTCCGCCGTTAGGCTTCTCCATTTATTCCGGCTGCAGATGAACAGCAATTTGATTGAAATCACTCCTAGTTACGGTCTTTACTTAAACTTGTCCCACATTTGGTTGAAGAAATGCTGTTCCCCGGCTATCCAGTACTGTTCCTGCTTAGGCACTTCATCAAGAAAATCCTTGTACAGCCCCGTCCACCCATCTGGAACATAATGCTCCAATGACATCGGCTCAGGGAACAGGGAGTAGAGGATTCTCTCATCAAAATTCACATAAATCGTAGGGATGAATTCCAGCACCTCGTCATAGCTTTCGAACGCTTCCCTCAGGTCCTCCAAAGTCTGTGCCAGCTCATTCGTAGATACCCTAAGATCATCGATTCGCTCTAAAAAGACCTCCGCCGTAGTCTCATCCAGTACTGCGATGCCGAACCGGTCCTCCATCTCCGTATTGAGGAACCAGTATTCTCTCTCGGTGATATACCAATTCCAGGTTCCCCGAAAGACAACGCCAACGATCAGAACTTGCGCATATTCAGGCATTAGCTTCATAAGGGGCTCCTTTCTTAGACCGGGTCTGTGGATTAACAAATCTATTAGGCATTTTCTATTCAAAAGTCTTTGTTTCCACTGCAATCCATCTCCCACTTTTGTTCATGCATCCGATCTACCGGGTCTCCAGCCGATTTCCTGTGACCATATATGAGCTTTTCCTAGAATATCCCAGACGATAGGGCCCTTTCCTTCCACATACTTGGGTCGTTCATTCTTGTACAATCCCATCAGACGATGCTTCTCCTGGGCGTACCTGGCGCAATCCTCCGGGTGCACTCTTAAGTAATCGCGGAAAAGCAGGGTTATCTGCTCCGAGAAACTGCCTGCTTGCCTTACATGGATATGTGTCCTTCTGTGACCAGGTATTTCCCGGAAATATCTCTTGGTCTTATCCGGATTCTCCTTACGAAGCTCAAAGCCTAAGCTTTCGATAGCAGACTTATAATCTGTATCGATGTCAAAATTCCCCACCGAGATTTGAATATCTATGATCGGCTTCGCGTCTAAGCCTACCACGGATGTAGATCCGACATGATCTATTCGTAGTGCGGTACTTCCCAGAGAGGCTCTAAGCCTGGTTCCCAAATCAACAAACAATCCCGGCCACTGAGGCTCATAAGGTGCTATTCTCCACTGATCCATGTCCAGCTGCTCCTTCGGTTATGCATTCAGCCTCTAAACTCGGCGATCTCCAGCTCATTCAGAATCTGATACCACTCTAGAACAACCGGAGGTACCCGTCTGATCTTTGAATCCAGGTACAGATTTAGTTCGGGAATCGGGTGAGCATATTGCTCCCGGATCAATTGGTTGATCGAGCTTAACTGCGTGTAAGCCCCAAGTTCAGAGAGATCGAATCCTTTTTGAGTCAGAGCCTCAAATATGGACTCGCTTAGCAGATACAGCTTGGAGAAATCGAGCGTGATCCTGCGATACTTGTTATCAAACTCTTCATCCGTATACAGAAATCTGTTGTAGTATTCCTTGGTACTCATATGAATTTGATACCTGTAATTGTCGTCATCCGTGCAAAAAACTTCAGCATGGCAGACATCACAGATTACCGTCCCGACCTGCCCATACCGCGATCCATCGTAATGGTACAGCCCGCCCGTCTGATTGCTGCACGCCATGCAGTATACGGGAGTTATCTCGGTATCTACGACAACCCGTGTGTTGTTGTAGAACTTGACGTTCACATCATATTCATAGACTTGTTCTTCTGTTAGCTTGGAAATCCCCATGGTTCCACCTTATTTCTTAAAGTCTACAGTCCTCTATTAACTATCAATCCGCTCATGAATCGTGTTAAAAAGCAGTTCAAAATACTCCGGCGAATTCAGGGCAATATCTTCCCTGCTTATCTCCCGGACAGCCGGGTTCGTCACTCCCTCTTGTTCATCGTGAAGCACACCTACTGCCGGAATGGACTTGCGCCCACCAGCCAGAAGCTGTTCAAATTCCTGAAGACCCACCATGAACAAGCCCGAAATTTCACTCAGCTGAAAATGATACTCCTCTACCGGCTTCTCGCATTCATATACGAAAATATGATTAAACTCGCGGTCAATGAGCTGCTCTGAGAGTACATACTCCTCGGCCACCCTGCCGCAGTAAATAAGCTCGCTTATGGCAGCAGACAGCCCAAGTTCCTCCTCCAGCTCGCGCACCCCATCCTGAACAGTCTCTCCGGCCATAAGATGTCCGGCGCAGGATGTATCGAACATGCCGGGGAACGTATCTTTGTTCCTGTGGCGCAGCTGCAGAAGAAGACTCGGTCCCCGCTCGGCTGATGGATTCAGAACCCAGCAATGGAAAGTCTGATGCCACAACCCTTGCGCGTGCGCTTCCTGCCGACTGGCAGTCCCCAGGTGGTTCATATCCTTATCGAAAATATCAAACATTTCGGTAGTCATTGGCGGCACTCCTATTGTTAGTTCAGAGATTGAATTGATCCGAGGGAATCGATCCTTTGGCTGTATTATGATAAGTCCAGCAGATCATAGTAGCGCTATCCTTAGTCTTATGCTCATGTAGATGTTCAAAAATGAAATTCATATTCTCTTTCAATTCTCTGTCATTTACTAGAGACGAATATAAATTAGCCGGGTTCTGATAGAACTGGCCCACAGAATCCAGGACCCCATCTGTCATTAATACAATATAATTACTGCCCGGCCTTAACTGCCTCCTGCCCACAGTATAACCCGGAACAGGCAATTCGAAGGTATTCACCTGTCCAATCCATTCATAGAATTGTCTCTGGTTCAGGCCATACTGACCTAATCTCGCTAGTTCAGGATGCAGTAACAAGGCCATGCAATCTCCTACAGAGAACCACCAAATATATTGATTCTTCTGAAAAACAATGAGGCAGGATGCTTCGCCCGTTGTCTCTCTGCATGCTTTTTTAAAGTCTTCACTTGTAAAAAGGTCTACGAAGTAAGCTTCTAACCCCGTAAACACATTTTCGCTATCAAGTAAATTAATGAGACTTACCTTATGAGTAGTTAACGTGGCTCCACTGCTGACATTCCCACCATATCTGCCCACAATTATATTGCTGTGACACGTAACCCTGATCTCGTCCAATCCCGGTTGGTTACTCCCCAGCCAAGCATACTCCATAGGCTATTCCTCCTTACAGATCCCTTGCAGCCTGCCGAGCACATCCTCCCACCGTCTCTTCATCTCTTCACGAACTTCCGGTCCGGATAACTTCTCCTGATGGAAGCTGATTGTGGTCTTATAGTCACCGGCAGGTATAGTCCGGATCTGAAGCGTCGAGGGCTTCGCCCAATGCTCTTTGGTCCATGACAGTCTTATGTTCTCCAACTCATTCACCACTCTGAATTCCCCTGTGATCCCTTCCTCGGTCTGATATAATTGTCCTGCTCGCACATCCACGGAACCCGCCTCACCCAACCAAATATTTATGCCCTCAGTGGACGTAATCATGTTCCACGCTTCTTGAACAGGAATGTGAAAGGTTCTTCTAACTCCAGCTTGAAAACCTGTTGCCACCGTCTGGCCTACTGGTTTCGGACTATTCACGATTACACCTCCAATATAGATAGGTAGATTGCTATTTTCCTTTGCCCAATTTGTTATGAAATACAATGGCCACCGCTGTGCCGACTAGCACAAAAAGGATGATGGGAAGGATGAAGTTCTCCCCCGAATACGAGGTTCCGGCAGGGCTATTCCTCTCGTCTTCCGTATTGTCCCCACCGGCCGAATGTTGTCCCTGGTAATAAGCCTTTACATAAGTACCATCCCTATTCTGCACGGTAATCGCCTGCTCCACCGGGGTTCCCTGTATGCGGAAGTACGGTGTGCCTTTTGGCAGTGCATTGGAAAAGTTACCTCCGTAAGACCCTTCCTCATCCGAGTAGTAAGATACCTGCCCAATCTTGCCCCCAAGCAGGGACTTGCTCACGGTGTCATTCGAGAGAGCATAGGTCTTCCCATCATGAACAACAAAGGCAAAAGCCCAGCTAGCCGAAGCCGCTGTCGCCGACATAACATATATCAGCAGAATGAACAGAGTTGTTCGGGGCCATCGATACAGGTTAACCACCTCTTCATTCATGGTATCCCAGTAGGGGGCGGATCTCATTTATGTCTCATACTTATGCTCTATCAGGTTGTAATCCCTCTGTATTTCGCTGTTCTGAGCTCCTGTATATATTCATTCAGTTGTGGCATTCCCGCATCAACAGCCTCTTGAATAGCCGCCTCAATATCGTAAGTTACCCTCAGAAACTGAATATTCAAATCGGCCGTATCCTGGCTGCCGTACTCTCCTTCCAGAATCACATAGGAGGCGCTAGTCAGGTCCAGCGGATTCCCGACACTCCCCGTGTTGAACAGCGTCTTCCCATCCAGGTGTTGAAGATAGGCATTATGAATGTCTCCGTAACCAATCACATCGGCATCTCTTGGGTCCTTGCACAGCTCAGATCCTTCGCACAGAGAGAGCCGACTTTCGTGGCTATCCCACGGCTGGATGCGCTCGTACAGACTTCTTGGGGAGGCGTGAAACAGCCGAATGTATCGGCCGCTCATCAGGAATTCGATGGAAAAGGGGAGCGAGCCCAGATAATCCAGACGTTCCGGTCCCAATCGATCCTGATGCCACTTGAGCGCGCCATTCGTGGTCTCTTTTCCAATAAAATCATCCCAGTTCCCCCGAACCACCCGTTCACAGTTCGCCTTAATCAAGTCCACCGCGACATCACCGCTCGGGCCCTTCCCAATTAGATCGCCAAGGCAGTAAATCGCGCTGACGCCGCGCTTATTAATATCTTCAAGAACAGCCTGAAGGGCTGGAACATTCCCGTGAATGTCGGATATGATTGCGATTCTATTCATGGACCCACCTCCGATAATTGTGTGGTAATCTAGTTAGCTCTTATTATGCTTGATCTTCTTTACTTCAAATCCTTCATGGTTAAAGCACGGCTTCATCTTTTCTAATTCAGTTCCTTGCTGGCTACCTTAAGTTGTGCACTTAATTCATCATAGATCTTATTTGTTCCATCCACTATTCTTCTCATAGATGGGCCATTTCCACCTTGGGCTAGCAGCAATTCTCCCTGACTATATTTTATGCTTATCCAGTTCGTATTGTAATAATTGAATAACGGGTTAGAGTGCTTATATCTGCTGATCTCTTCAACTTCTCCGTAAGGAAGGACAATATTCAGGTCATTTTGCAGGTACATATAACTCTTTATGATATTTCTCTTCGGTTCTTCCGCGAAATAATGAAGATCTGAATCTCCAATCTCCAACCTTCCCTTAGAATAAAAGACAACCGGGGCATAATCGAACAAGGCCCTCACCTTGGGTACCTGGGAAGCCTTCCACACCTGCTTATCCTTTGTGCTTACGATACTCGCAAATTGATTAAGATGGTCCACGGAACTTAACCATATGTTGGTGTAACTACTCATAACGCCCTCCGATGCTCTTGTATGCATTAATTGTTTAGCTATATGGAATGAACTAAAGAGATGAGCGTATGGATTAAGGCTAACACCTGTTAGTAAAGGAATCGATCACGCAGTATTTAGTTCAATCCATATAGTGACCCTACACTCCATATTCCCTTGCATCCTCGTTAACAAGATAACTGCCTGTGATAACAGAATCCTATACTCGGGCCTGTCTACCTTCCGCAATCTTCTTAAGCTCATTATTTCTATACTCAATAAATCGCTTCATATAATAACGCAGAAGCAGCCGCTCCACGATCCAACCTAAGAATCCAAATGGGGCTTCGAACTGAAGAGTGTCCGTCATCAGCGTCGCACCATTACGTTCCTTAAATTCATGGGTGTGCTTCATGCTCTTAAAGGCTCCGCTCACCATCTGATCAACGAAAATATAAGGCCGTTCGAATTCAGTAATTCGTGATGTAAGTCTTTGCCTGATAAGAAAATGGGTCGCTTCAAAAGTAACCGTTTCGCCCCGGTTAATTCGGCCAACGCAAGTTCCCTCCACAGCGCGTTCCTTAGTGTGTCTCCAGACTGTGACTGTATGGAGCTGGATGTCTCTGGCGAGGTCAAAACAAACCTCTATGGGAGCATTAATTTCTAAGTCTGTCTTTATTACGATCACATGCTCATCCCCTTCTGCTCCCGGCTTCTTTACTATAATTGGAACTTGTCCTTGATCATCTGAGCTGCCTCTGCAGGGCTAATGCTCGTGTTGTTGATTCTGATGTAATTCTTCTTATCAATCTCCCCTTCGCGGGAGTTAAGTCTGTATCTCTCAGCTGTTTCTATTAAATCCCGTTCAGATCGCTCGAAATTCCGCTTGGTAGGCTTATGCAACAATCGGTGCGGGCTTTGGTTACGCTCAAGCCTTTCCTCCAGATCGGCTTCAAGCTCGACCAAATACACGGTGCCGCCCCTGGATTCAAATACATGACTAATCTCCTCAACATAATCCCAGTCCGATTGCAGATCAAATGCCCATACATAGGCGGAACAAGCTGACCAGACGCTTCCCCGCATCCGTACTATAATCAAAGAAAGGGGTAACCAATTCAATTGTCATATGATTGTGAAAAAGCTTCAGCCCCGTTATTTTCTCCAGCTCGTGCCCAACGGTCATTTTGCCAACTGCCTGTGGTCCGAATATAATAATGAATTTCATAAGTCCTCCCTTTAAATTCGCTCTGCTTGTGCAGTTAATCCTGCTTTACTTGGCTACCCGTGGTGCATTTATGGCAAAAAACCAGCCCTGGATGTTCTAATTCTGGGCTGGTTCACGTTCGGATAGTACAGTATCAATTATTCTGCATGTTTAAAGTTCTTATCTTCCTTGCCCCTTATCGGTCCAATTCCGTCAGGCCTTACTGTATTACTTTTGTCATTGTAGTCATAGAAATATTTAACGTCTTGCTCATCTTTATATGTAACACTAATATTATAAGGATTATATCCAAACAGCTTATTCTCCCAGTGATATTTAACCTCAACATCAAATGCGCCTTTTGAATAGCCCTTCTTGATTAAATGTTCCACCATTACTAATTTAACTTCATTTAAGTTCTTATGATTGGTGGCTATTCCGAAGTAGAATAACATGACCACGATAAGTACGACAACGGAAGATAATAAGATGTATTTACGCACTGTGCTCCCCTCCCTTCCTGGATGTTCAGAAAACCATTCACTTTAAATACTCATAACGTACTTGTATTCACGAAACGCCCCAGCCTTAGATAGCTCTTATCTTAGGTTGGGGCGTTGGTTGTCGAGTTATATTCCATTACTATGTATATCTTAACTGTAAAAACCTTGATCCTCCTATACTCGTTTACTTTTTTTAAAACTTGTAAGTCCTGCTTTGTGTTGCTTGAAGTTGCATTTCCCCGTCTGAAGGCCCATCAGAGTTGCCCATTAGTCTATCACCCTTCTAGTCCCTATCTTTCATAAAGAATCCAATACAAATTAAAATAAATCCCAATCCCCCAATAAAAATTTCGTTTCCATAAAATTTAATGCCAGGCTCTCCTTGTATGAAAAGGCTTATCAGGATTATTGCGAGACCGAAAATCATAATTTTTATTGATTTCATGGGATACACACCTTTCACTATTAAATTATCTTTCAATTCACTTATTAGGATCTTTTATATGTCCCATTCTCTATCAATCTCTAGTACGACTTGCTCTCTTAGATCATTAATATATTGATATACATCGTTTATATCTATAATTCCTTCAACATTCTCCCGTAATAGCTTAATGAAAAAATCATGTTCGCTTTCTCTTGAGCTTATGCCCTCCGAATAGTGCTTGTCATAGTCCTTAACAAAATCAACTCTGCTACTATACAGCCTGAAGCGTTCGAGGATATAAAGTTCTCTTAAGTTGATGAATAAAGATAAGAAGTCTTTAAAATTTCTTGCAACTAAACTAACTTCATTACCAAAAGCCAATGCTGTATGAAAATAATGGGAGCTTTCTCTAAATCTCTTATACGGCCATTGAAGGTATAGTAAGCAAAATGGTCGCCATCTACTCCTGTTCTTCCAAACACGACCGCGTCATCAGGAGTACAGTAGTACCTATCTTTATCGTCATTAAAACTGATATGAAAACCTATGTAATCATCGAGTGTCCGACCAAAGTCCTTTCGTAATTTCTTATCCAGTTGAACAAGCCTTTCTAGGCTCCCTGGCATATTAGTTGGCATCTATGATACCCCGCTTATATAAAAATGTTTTTGATTACTTACGTCTAAGGCAATCCGTGCAGATATGCTGTGTATGCTTAAAAAGTATCTAATCCACTTCAGTTCATTACTGTAATTTCAATGGCCTCCAGATCATTAAGATGTTTGTTCATAGGTCTTATCCAATACTCGATTTTCGGACCTTTAGATAACATTTCATTCCCTTTGGCTAATTCCAACTCTTCTGGAGTAATTAGTTGTTTGGTACTATCTTTAATTTTTCTAAATATTCTGGTTCTATCTGTAATAACGACAAACTCTGCATCCGTCTGATTTGACTCATTATATTCCTTATATTCTTCTTTCATTGATGGAGACGTATTTATAATTGTGACGGTATAGAGAATTCCAAGATTATGACTATATTTGCTATCTTTTTGATTGACTACGCTCAATAACTCTCCAGAAAAGTGTTTGAAAAGTTCATTATTCTGGACTTGAGCTTTATTGGAGCATGCAGTTATTACACTGATCAGGAGAGCCATGAATAGTAATATCCGTGTTTGTCTCATAATTCCCTCCTTAACCAGTCACATATTTCTTAAACTGTTGTCTCCCATGATCATTAATTCCAAATCTGATGTACAAGAAGTTCTTCCCATTCTTAGGATACTCGTAATCTAACAGCAACTCATAATCCTCTAAATCCCATTTCACATCCTTATAGACTTTATCATCATTTTCCTTGCTCAGGAAATCATTCCTCTTGGGCTCCCCATAGTCCTGAATCAAGCCATCCAGTACTTTCCTAGCATAAGCCTCATCGACATTTTCTACTGAATAGTTATATAAAATTAATCTAAAATCATCTAGCTGCTTCTCATCCATTTGTTGATCAATAGCAATGCTGTTGGTAAAATTCACTCTCAGCTCAACATCTTTTCCGTATAATTTCGTATAGTTATCAATTTCCAACGTTTTAATGTCCAAATTATCTCGGATAACAAATGGATACTGGGCAAGTTTGTCTTTACCCTCATTCAGGGTCATCCCGATACTGAAATCGTCAAAGGTTTTTTGATTTGTACATCCACTCACAAACGCAATTAGGGTCATAATAATCAGTAAGCTAAAACATTTCTTCCTCATGTGGTCTACCTCTTTTTCAGCTATGTATTTTTTGAATTCATATCCCTAAGTTTCTGATTGATGTCATCTAACGATCTTTGAATATCATCCATTCTTCGCAGTCCTGAATATTGATTTCCAATTACCCCAGCTAATCCAATACCAACCACGAATGTTAAAAAGGTAATAATTTCAATCCCCTCCCCTTAATCCGCTCTCCTCGTTGCTCACCATTCATTAGTACAATTTTTTACGAGTGTTTCTATTTGTAATCTTTCTGGTCCAAATAAATGAAAGGCCAATTGAAATTAAAAGGGTTAGAAGGTTTCCTAGGTATCTATCAGAAATCACTGAAGTTAGTATCGCCTTTACAACAGCTTGAATTATAATTAATAGAACAATAAAAACAGCTAAGGAATAGATGATTTTCCCAATATTAGTCACGATGGTGTTCCTCCCACATATTTTATACACAAAACGACCCAACCTTAGATAGCTCTTATCTTAGGCTGGGTCGTTTCTGTCTGAGCTTGCTTCCATGATTATACATTAGGGCAACCGTAGGCGATAGCCCCTATGCAGGAAATGCGTTAGTTATGTACATTTATTAGCTATGCATCACTTATACAAGTGAACTTTCAAGAAGTTAATTAACTCTGTAAATGCGGATTGAACCTCTCCATCATTGAAATTCTGATCGAAAACATGGTCCGCCCCTTCAATAGTGATTAACTTTGAATATATCCCCTCACTCTTGAGTTTTTCATGCATAATTACAGACTGTTCATAAGGTACATCCGTGTCCTGGTTGCCATGCAGAAATAAAGCAGGTGGAAATTCCTTGGTGATGTTGTCGATTGGATTATATCGTTTTATTTTATCCTTATCCAGATGAGGATCCATCTTTGTTACTTCTTGTATCCAGATTCCTTGTTGGCGACAATAGAGATAGTAATCAAATCTATCCCATTTACCATTCGTAACTTCAATATGACCAGTTCGGCTTACAGCACTTATCTTATCGATCATCGGCTTCTGACAGTAGTACTCGCTTGGCTGAGTAATCCAGCTTCCCAGGATATCCCCATATCCATAAAGGGAAACGATCGCATTGGGTCTGTAATCCATTGTCCCGCTCAATAAACCCAGGTATCCACCTGCTGACCCACCCACCACTGCAATTTTATCAATATCAAAGTCATACCACTCTACAGCCTCAGTTCTTACCCAATTCATAGCATCTCTTATATCTTCAACAATAAATTCTAGATTAGTTTCTGGTGCAAGACGATAATCTATATTAACCACGCTAAACCCGGATTTAGTTAGATAATCAATTTGCTCACTAGGCAGCCACTCTCTTGTTCCAAAAATTAAAGCACCGCTATGAATATATATAATTACAGGAGTCCCAGCACCTTGGTAATAGATGTCCGCACCAATAGAGCAATTCTCTAATTGCTTATAGATCCTTGTTTCCTTCATACTTTCCCTCCAAAACAGGTTTAGCTGATCCAAATCCTATCTTATGTATCCAATCACTCTGTTTAACTTTTCTATGTCCTTTGGCGAGATCTTTAGTGTCGTGTTGGATACTCCCGTTCCTCCAAAAACATATGGAAACCTAAATAATTCCCTATCGAGAATGGTTGGTATGCCTGGATTTATCAAAGATACACTACCAACCTTACTCCCCGTGATTTTCTCAACCTCTTGAGGCCTAGCTAACTTAATCTCTTCTACCTGTATTAAATCCTTTAACAAACTAAAATCAACATGCCCGTAATCGCCTGATATGATTAAGGAGAAATAACCCTTGTCTGTCTTCAAAATTAGCGTTGGAGCTGCTTGTCCAATATGTATACCAAAATATTCAGCACCTTCGCGCGCACTTTGAAGTGGCTTAGTATGTTCAAAGACCTCATAATCCACCACGTGCTCACTTTCTAATAGGGAAATTAATTTATCCATGATCGTCCACCTCCTAAGCCCGTAAGGCTGCTATGCGTAAATTTGATGTTATGTAATGTTCGCCTCTTTTTTGAACCATTAATCCATTTATTAAACTCTTATGATCTTTCCCGCAATTAAGTGACCCAAAAATACAATGGGTAGAATTATTAATCCCGCTAGCCCACTTTCCCAAATTCCGCTTAGACTTACTAGCCCATCATCTACGAATCTATAAAATAGATAAACGGTATAGGGTAGTATCAAGAAAATGGCTGTCACTACTCCGGGTGTGTATCTTCTCAAGAAGATACTTTGAAGCAGATGAGTAAATACATGTATAAAGAGAATTACATTGAACCCCAAGAAAAGGCCGTATTCCCTATACTCTGCTGCCATGTATGTAGTCGGTACAAACACAACAAATTCGATTAAGACTGCTATTGCAAATTGTGATGATTTAATTGTGGAGAATTTCTTTAATACATTTTCTAGTGGTTTTGGAATGAGTGCGCTGATTTGTGAGTAATTCTTCTTCATCCAAGGTTCAACAGTGATAATTTCTTCAAAATCATGAATGATAAACACAGCCAAGAACATCCATATTAACGAATTCATGCTTGTCTGCACCATAGATTCACATCTCCGTTTACTCTGATTGAGCGAATTATACTTAACCTTCTTGTATTCACGACTTACATTGACCTACAGTTCTAAAGTAGACCTCTCTTTGATAAGGATCTTACCGTTGCAACGGTTCCTGCAAATCCAATCGCACCAAGTGTGTTCAGAATAATATCATCCACATCAAAACATCCGACCTTGGTAAATAACTGTATCAATTCAACCGCTAACAAGACCAATATGACAACCAGCAGAAATTGTAGTATCCTAAAAAGCCGTCGGTTTAGAAGAGGAAATATCACTCCATATTGGAATGAATAAAATAATGTTTCCAAAAAGATTCTTTACCCACGTATCCAGATTGTAATGCTCTCGGTGAAGCGCATACTGCTTAATAGTTTTAAAAGGAATCAGGTTATAATTGTAGGTGCTCCAATGAGAGGCTCCTCCACGTAAAAATAGTAATTTAATCATGATCAATGCGTAGATCATGCTTCCTGCAAGGATCAATATATTTAGAAACTTATTATGAAAAAAAGTATTCTTGAACACTGATCTACCTACTTTATTTGTTTTTGTATAAAGTTCTTATCACAAGGCTTATTTCGGTTCAGGTTTTATCCTTTCCAGGGTCGGCCCTCCCCATCTTTTCTTATAATACTCAATTTGATAATCTTGTCCTTTTACTATGGTTTTATCAAGAGCCTCTTTCAATTCAATTGTCATTGTTTCTCCGCTTTGAATTCTGACTACTAAGTTATCCTTACCGATATCAAGGATCCTAACTGGCTCACTTGAGTACTCAGTCTTTGAAGCCCACACTATTCCTGCAAGTATTAAGATTGTACATACTAAAGTACTAATTGTTTTGTATGTTGCCCTCATTTTCTATCCTCTTCTCTCTGTTCTCTAATGATAATTTTCTGTTATTATTAGTTGGGCTTTATTCGAGCTTAGCTGGAATGAAGATGTTTAATAAGGGCGGCATAAAAGTGTTACATAATGTCATTGTCCCCAGAATTTGCTAAATAAACGTTTCATCTTTTCCTTAATACCTCGAAAAATCCGATGGTATAGTTTCGGTTGAATCACCTTCACATTATTAACCTTAACTTCCCCAGTGAGTGCAATTAGACCCTTTGCAGGATCGCCAGATAAATGCTGCTTAAATAACTCCACGCCGGATTCGTATAACTTCTTCATCTGATTGTCTCTCGTTTGTTCTTTCCTTTGCTCAGTAGTTCTGACAATGTCATTTATATTAACTCCAGAAAGGTTCATAGTAAGACTTGCACAATAAGTATCAAAACACGTAAAAACTGAGTCTAAAAATTCGTCTATGTACTTGGGACCGCTCTGTTTGATTATTCTTTCAGCTATCAACTGGTACTTCATATAAACACACCATGCTTGCTCAGCCCATTTCGATTCAGCAATCAAGATGTCTATTAGTAATTCATCTGGAACAGTCAAATCACTTGAAGTTATGAAGTCAACTATTCTTCGCCGAAATGCCTGATTACTATCCTCAAAACCTTCGGAATGCTTTCCGTTCCACATAAATGAGAGCTTCTCTGCAGAATCTACATTGTAACTCCTAATAAATTCCCTTTCTTCCATACCTTCACCCCTCTACGGTCTAATGTGCCCTTCCTGAATGTTCTACATATATTTTTCAATTAATTTATATGTCTCTTTATTGCTATCCCAAAATAATCGCTTCTTTACTTCAGTGAAATGAATCCAACAGCATCCTATATGCTCATCAGATAAACATATCTCTAACTTCCTGTCTAATCTTAAAAGAAATACATCCTTTATAATTTTCAATTCTTCTCTTGGAATGTATACTTCATAATTCTTGATAATTAGTTCCAATTGGTCCGGTTTAACTTGTAACCCTGTCTCTTCAAAGATTTCCCTACAACAAGCATAAGTACTGCTTTCCCCTGCTTCAATTCCCCCAGTAACTGGTTGTAAAAAACTTAGGTGGTCTTCTCCCTTATCAACTTCAAGTAGCAATACCTTATTATTGAAAGTTATCCAGCACTCAATACTATAATTTTGTTTCATAATTCTCCTACGCTAAAATAATGGAATTTAGGTTTTACCACTATCAGATACTTCAGTTGAGTTCACGTCGTCTAACGTCCCAGGGATCGTCAGTTCCAAAGCCTGAATACATTGTTAGGTGAAGTCACCCCCCTCCTCAATTTACTTACAAATCCTCTTTACTAATATCTAATAAAATCTCTTCAACGACTTCATTCGTATCTTTATTGCTCGTATTTATGTGCTTCTCAAACCGTTCATTACTCAATCCCTGAACACACTTTGAAATTTGCTGGTATGTCCAGCCCTCCTGAGTATCCCCTCGTATCGACAACCTGTTCCTTAATGATTCCTCCGATGCCTCCAGACAGAATTGTTTTACATTCCTATCGATATCTATAAAGCCACTATGTATGTAGTTAAAATTCTCAATCTTATATATAGCTGAAAATCCTCTGTCCGCTCTGATTCGAGTCTAATATCTTCTGAAATGATTTTCCGAACCATGAATCCAACTCCCTCGGGGTCAAAAATCATACTATTGGGAACTAGAGGTTGGAGCATGTTAGCTGCCGAAGTTTTGCCTGAACCAAATGCACCATTGATCATAAGAATCATATTATTCATACAATTTTTAGCTAGTTTCATTTATAAAATCTTTTATTTCTTGAGCGACGGAAAAAGTCAATTAAACATCCGATTAAAAGCCAAACGAATATCCCTAAAACTGTGGTTACAATCCTAAAGTTATAATTTACTATGTCGCCATACCCAAAAAAACCTTTAATATAGTATTCTACATTAGTAAGTAGATTTGATATTATTTGATTGCGTCCCTCTCCCGTTCCAGTATCTATACTAAGGTCAGTAATCACAGCTGCTGTGACTAAACAACATTGAATAATGGGTAGTAAAATACTGTATTTATACTTCATTGAATCACCTTTCCCCCCTATCCTACAACTCCTTCTGCCCCTATATGAAAGCAGCCTATATGTACTTTGTTGTTATGTTGAACAATTTTAGAGAAAGTTGCTTGTTTGCTATTAAAATTAGTTACTTCTCTACCAGTTTCCTTATCGAAGCTAAATATCTTCATTAGATCACTCCTTAACGAGCTTTCAATAGCTCTTAAACTTAAATCAATCTTTTAATTAACAACGACGAATAATTATCAGCGCATCAAAGATTTGAATATTTATCTTCTCTATCCTTCAGTTCATTCAATTAAACCCATATGTTAATATTTGATCTCTAATCACTGGGTTACCAAATAGAAAATATAGCAGAATAGCCAAAACAAATATTCCTATTGCAAAACTCAATTTAGAGAAAACTTTGCTGTACTTATTAACCAGAGGGTAAATTACAATTAGTAATGTAGCAAAGCAGATAACTATTAGAACTAATAATCTTGCAGTTAGATACTCCCACATATTAATCTCCTTGAAATGAAATTATATTTTGTTATGTGGCGAAGCGCCGGGTCTGATACTAACCCTCCTAGGGTTGTTCTCCTGATTCAGTTCCTCCAAAATCCCTCGGTCTATCCAAGGGACGGCCTGCTGAACCCGCGTGAATGCGTTGCTTTATGGGATGCCGGTGCCTTTTTCGAGTTCACGTTCTACTTCTAGCT
Organism: Paenibacillus sp. SN-8-1; assembly: GCF_050995535.1. Classification (NCBI taxonomy): domain Bacteria; kingdom Bacillati; phylum Bacillota; class Bacilli; order Caryophanales; family Paenibacillaceae; genus Paenibacillus; species Paenibacillus sp. SN-8-1. The sequence continues at coordinate 126,986 of NZ_CP194782.1, read as the reverse complement.
TTAAGTTCTTTTCATTTATTCCATGATCTACGAATGAGAATCTCTTTCCCGTTATCCTTTGTGTCCGATCAACAATTTGACCTAAATGGTATCCCGTATGTTCTACAAGATGATATAAATCGTACATCCCTATGTTTTTAGGCTCCATCTTTTTAAGTGTCTCATCCCAATTCTGAAATACTTCACGAACTCTATTTATTAATTGGTTTTGAGTTTCATTCGTTTTTGGAAATGTTTTTTCAATCCCGTCCCTGTACATACATTCAGGGTTAATATATCTATTCCTATTTCTTTCTATATGTTCTACGACGTGTAAAGTTATACCTCCAATACTATTCGTTCCATCCGGACTCTCCCATATAAAAAAATCAGTCATCTCTTCCAAACAGCGAATGAACTTAGGAAGATAATGACTGACCATACGATGTCTTGATATTGTTATAAATTCAAAAAGAGTTTGATTCTCCATCTTTGAAGCACCTCCACTGACCCATCTGTATCAAAATAACGGAGAAGCTCTCCTCAATTACTTTATTACTAATTCACTTGCCCTGATAACACCCTCTCTCAGTTTGGGGTATATCGCATTCCAAAGCATGGCTGAAATAAATAAAGTTAACCTCCCATCATCATTATTATATTGTTCATTGCTGAGTTTGTTTCATAGTTGCAATAAATTTAGCCTAGCGTTCTTATATTCATGAACCGCACCGGTTTCTTCAAAGTTACATTCTCATTGTTTAACCAGTTCTTCTGGCATTATCCAAAACCGATTTGTTTTACCGTCCATTTTTAGATGTACTATTTTTTGTTCGCCTTTTTTCAACCTTTTGTAGCTTGTCCCCATACTGTAAATGCTTCTTCCGGGAATTAACGTCAACCCACTCACTTGCTTGTTCCTAGATACGACAAAATATTCATTCACTTCAACTTCAGTGCCCGCAACTAAATAGTTATTAATCTTGTTCCATTTAATGTTCAAGATTTTAATCTTAGTTGAAGTTCCATCTCCTTTTATGATTTGCTCACCAGTCCCTTCTACTAACGCTTCAACATCAGCTGAAATTGGGATGTAGTCGTATATTGCCAACTCTTGGTTTGTTCGATCTAAAATTATAAACTCATTTAATATAAAATATGTTCCTATTAGCCCCAAAAAAGCGATGGCGATAAATTTAAAGGGTTTTCTAGTATACCGCATTGATTCCCCTCCCCCTCACATTACTTTATTAAGGTTTTCAGGGTTGTTCGCCTGATTCCGCTTCTCCGAAATCCCTCAGGCAGTCCATCTACCAGGCGTATTATTAGAAGCAACTGCCTCCCCGGCTATGCTAAGTTCAACTCCTGTAATACTTTTATTAAACTTTCGTTATATATAGCCTTTAATCTTTTCACTCTTTAGATAATTTTCTTCCTCATAAAAAAAGCCACTTCACCGTCTTCAACATCATCATTAGTATAATATGACAAGTCTATTCCCTCTATTTCAAATCCACATTTCTTATAAAAATTAACTGCTGGGACATTTGTATTTTGCGTTTCTAGCCCAACAGCTCGAAACCCTTTAAGTCTGGCTAGTTCTTCTAAACCTTGCATTAAACTTACTCCAACTCCACAACGTTGATATCTCTCTGACACGTGAAAATTCCATATAAAAAGTGTCTTATTCCAATAATATGGTTCACATATAGCTACCCCAATTAATTCACGATTTCTGAATATTCCAAGTGATAAATCATGTGATATTAACTTTTTATATCTCTCAAAATCATCCATTTCCTCTGGATAGACTTTAACATACTCGGTTTCTAAACGAACAAGCTCAATACTGATTATAGTCTTTTGATCACTCAGGTCCCTTGTAACCTTATATTTATAGGCAGATGAATAGCCGAATCTTCCAAGTAACTTTTGGTCATCAATTGTAAATCTCTCTAGTTTCTTTATCTCCAATGAATTCACCTTCAATCTGATAATATTTCATCCCGACTTTCGTATAACGTTCTAGTATTCACGAACCTTACTGGCTTAAGGGCATCAGCCCCGGGGTCGATGGAGTTGTCTGCCTGGACACACTTCTTTGAGATTCCCCCGGCAGATGGAGGGTCGAAAGTCCCGCAGCGTGAATGTGGTGTTATCGGATGTCAATGCCTTCCTCGATTCACCTAATGTCCTTGATGTATGATTCTCCTTCTCACGAGACCTTATAGTTTTCTTGCCTTAATCACAAAAGTTACAGGAAACATCTTTGCTCTCTTTGCCATATCGCTGTTATCGGCCCGCGATTGCATAATCTCTTCATCAGTTTGCTCAATCATTTGCTCAATTACAAATCCCGCTTTTGCCAGTGCGTTCACATAGGTTGATAATTTACGATCCGCTAATAATAGCTCACCTTCATCAACAGCTACCGGATACCAAGATTCATCAAAGTAGCTCTTTTTAATAGTAAAAATATCATTCTCTGAAGCAACACATCTGTGTATAGGGTGAGACCAGCTAAAAATAAACAGCCCGTCCTTTTTAAGGTAAGAAGATATCCGTTGAAAAGTACCTTCAAGATCGGTGGTCCAACCTATAGCATAAATTGAATAAACATAGTCAAAATAATCGGTCCGGATGCCGCATTCTTTTTCCATGGGAGAACATATCAATTTTGCTGTTATTCCGCATGACTTCAAATGTTGCGTTGCCTTTTCAATTTGTCTTTCAGAGATATCTACAGCCCAAAGTTCAGATGCTTTTCGTTCTCCTTGATATTGCAAGGATTGACCGTTTCCGCAGCCAATTTCCAGCAGCTTCTTTCCTGAAACATCACCAAAGAGCTGACATTTTTCTTCTGAGATAAACGGCCCATAATAAGGGAGCACGATTGCTTTTAAGAAGTCATTGCCTTTTGTATCCCAATATAGGCTGTTTGTTTTATGAACAACATTCTTATTTATGTCGTTCGAGATAACGACACCATTTTCCCCATTATCAATAATGCTTGTTCTTTCTAATGAATTCTTGTCCATGAAGCCACCTTCTCCTAGTAGATATTTTTATTTTAAGAATTTCAGATTTGCATTGATTTCCGATAACGTTCTTGTATTCACGAAACGACCCAGCCTTAGATAGCTCTTATCTTAGGCTGGGTCGTTTGTTGTCTGAGCTTCTTCCATAATTATACACCTGAAACCAAGGGGCGAAAGTCCCGCAGCGTGAAGAGGCTTAAGGCGCGTCAGCTCCGGATCGAGGACTTAGCCTCGCAGGGTTGTCCGCCTGGATAAACTTCATCGAAATGCCTCGGGCGGACCGGCGAATGCCCGATGTGTGAACGTGGTGTTATCGGATGTTGAGGCCTTCCTCAAGTTACTTATAAATTAAGGTGTTGCATTCTTCAAGAATTCAGATAATTTCTCCGAAACTTTGACCTTTGAAATATCATCATGATATACCCGATATACCGCAGGCTCATCAATAGAATTTAACTTCAAAAATATGGGATCTCCGCTTCCATGAGAACACGTTGCAAAATATATAAACTCTTCTTTCTGTAAAAACATTCCCGGAGCAAACCTTGTCCCCTCATCCAATACTGATTGAATATCACCGATCATTACAGATGACCTGCCATCGTAATCTTCATCTGCTTCATCTTCTTGAAAGCTAAACTCAGCATCTATTATAGGTATTGAAGAATAAAGTTCTAAAAACCATGTAGGTAATTTCAATTTTAATTGGTCTTGAAGCTGAAGAATGTCTTCTTTTTTTGCTGTTCTTCCTTGAAATGCAGGATATGTATCTTTAATTCTCTGCACTAGATTTATTGCTTCATGTATTATTTGATTTGACATAATATCCTCCAGATCGTTCTGAAACCCATTATTATGTAATAATTTTATCTCTCCATTGCTGATCTCGGGAACTAAACTAAATTCAATTTCAAGTTCATCTCTCCTTATTGAAAATGTAGCACCGGAGTAGAACCATGGTATATCGGGTTCAACGAGCTTAGCGTCACACTCAAATAAATATTCGAATTCATATAATTCCGGAGAAGAATTCACTAAACTCGCCTTCTTTCTTTTATAGCCTTACACGCGTTATCATCCTTAGCTGCCTACTTACAACCTTCTTTTTGTAAAAGAATCTTGTTCAAGACACCCCAATCCTACACCACATCCGAAATAAACATAGCCTTTGTTCCTTCTTCTGGCTTAAATCCAAATATTCTATAGAATTCTTCCGCACTTTCATAAGAAATAAGCACTTTTGTCTTGATATTGGTATATCGGCGAAGCATTTCTTTCATCATCCTTTTTCCAATCCCTAATGATTGATATTCTCCATGAACTAACATGTAATGGAAGTATACCGTCATCACTCCGTCAGACAGAGCATTAATTAAACCAACTAATTTGGTGTTATCCCACGCAGTAATAACTGAATGTGAGTTCGTTATGGCCTGTTTAAGTTCATCTGGAAAGTCCCCTGATTTCCACTCCACAGAGTGAAACAATTCTTGAATGGCTTGTTTATCAATTTCTTTTGTTTCTTTAATTATAATGTTCATGATCTCACTCCTAAGTGTCCGCCTATATCCAGACTTTCATCCGTTCATCTAAACTCGAAGTATGCAGTTCCAATTCGATACCATCCGGGTCTAAAAAGTTTATACTCCATCCTCTTCCTCTTTGTACCGGCCCTCTTACTATGGTTATGTTCAACTTCTTAATTTGCTCTACCGCTTCTTGAAAGTCCTCCTCACCTATATAAAATGCCACATGATCTACTCCGACATTTCCCTGTTCAAGGCTTCCTAAGTTGTTCCCTTGTATCAGGCATATCCAAGCTGTTCCCCATTCCAGGCATGCATCCGTATTCCCTTTATGCCTGAGCTTCATTTTCAATGAGTTACAATAAAAACTCAGTGATCTTTCCAAATTACTCACATTCAATGTTATATGGCTAAAACCGAGAACATTCATTTCTGCAGACCTCGCTTACAAAGTTCATTGCTAAAGTTCACATTAACGTTCTTGTATCTAAGATCCCGAGAGGCTTAAGGCAGGCGCAGTTCCGAGGTCTGTTAGATCTTTACCTCATAACGTGTTCGCCTGAGTCCAGTCCTCTGCCGATCGCCTTGCGAACCAAGGAGCTGAAAACCTCCACAGGACGCAAAAGATCTTATTAATTAAACCCAGCTTGAAGACTAAGCTGGGTTTAATTAATGTACTTTCAACTTTTCATGATCGAAAATGTGATATTATCTTTTCTTGTTATGATAATGATATCCCTTACAAAGCCCTTTTTGTATTGATTTAGCCGAGCAATTATGTCCGCCATTCTTATCCGTTCGTCCAGAGTGTGCATAAGCGGATGAAGAAGCTCCAACCAACACAACAACAGCTAATAGAAATACAGTTATTTTCTTCATAGTCAAATCTCCCTGATTACCCTATGCTTTAGGGTTTGATACAATCTCCCAACATTATACATTAAATAGAATAAGTTGAGAATTTAGACCCTGCGAACTTTTGGGTGGTTTCACCTTACATTCTGGTATTTAGTGAACCGAGAGGCTTAAGGTAGCACAGCACCGGGACAAAGACGTAGCCTCACTATTTTTGTTATCCGATATCTTTGCCTTTATTGATTAACTATCATAAATCACTACCAGACAGACAACCGAGTTCTAAAGTCATTTTCATTAGTTATGTAATTTAGATTTAGATATCCCTGCTCTTTGGCGTTATTATATAATCCCTCTATCAATCCAGGATCTTTGCAATAGACGGCAATATAAGAACTATCTATTACTAACAATGCGAGTACACAACTGCTATTTAGAAAGCCGTCGTAAGTCTTAATTTCGTATGTTTTACTTTTTAGGGGAAAAGCTTTTATATTTTGAAATATCAAATAATATTCATTATTTTCGATAATATCTTTTAGGGTCCTTCCTTACATATCTTCTATTAACCCCGGAAAAAGCTCCACTAGTTCTCCATTGGCTAGAGCATACGACTCTTCTCCTCCAACCCACCAATGATATTCTTCTACTTTAAATGGCTTCAGTATTTGTCCGAGAAATCTACCGTATTCATTAGGGATTTCAAAACTAATTCCTCTGATCATTCAATTATCACCTGTTTTAAGAGTTTAAGTCTTTTTATTTAATTCTTAAATAATGTGGTTTTTCACAAGTCGTCACTATCATACTAAGTTGTTATTTTGGATCTTAACATGGTTAAGAACTTGTTTACTTCCTCATTATTTTCAAAAGCTCTTTTGGGGATAATGGAATAGCCCCTTTTCCCATAATATAAATAAATGAAATCTTTGGTTTCTTTGATGCCATTATAGTAGTCCCATGTTATATTCGAGTTGATTCCCCCAGCTTTAAATAAGATTCCATCATCATTAAATAACAAATGGTATTCTTCCTTGAACTTGGGTTCTCTTCGAAAGGCCATTCTTGGAACAATGAACAATTTTGCCACCGAAATAAAAAGAAAAATTAAAGAAATCACGACTAAAATCGTATCTAGAATATCATTAGAGTCACTCATTAGCGAATAGACTCCATAAGAAAATAAAGCAATTGCGAGTACAAAATCAAAAACTATTCTTTTTGAATTATGAATCTGCTTCATTGCCGAGATGAATTCTCTTTCAGAGTACTTAAAGGTTACATGCAAAGCTAAGCCCTCCTATTATTTATAAATTTCTCCTAACCTTCCTTGCCGAATGAATGGATTCACCTTCCTCAACCCCGGGTATCTCCCATCCTCTCTTTGGTCCATTAATGAGTAGAATTTAGTTATTATCATTTAAAACAACCGCAGCGGCGGTCACTATATGCTTTGGAGAAGTATCCATTTCCGAAGTCTCCTTGCTATAAGGGGTTTGGTCAGAACAATTTTCTTCTTCGAGTCACATCTGTGACCTAGAGCATAAGCCCGATGCGTAAATGCTGTGTTATATGAAGTATGGCGGCATCCTTAAGTTAGTCTCAATAGTTCTTTGAAAATTTATATATCTTACCATTCTTCGGTTTTGTGAAGTTACTACCCTTGTATCCCCTATTCATAAGTTCACGCCTGAGCACCGTCATAAAGGCACCATGGGTTACAATTAACACATTCTCATACTTTTCGTGGCTATCTTCTATCATAGTAATTATTTTCTTTGCTCTCTCCATTGTTTGTGTCTTATCTTCCTGAGAGCGATGCTTAAGTATCCAACCTACTCTTCCTAAAATCAACCACATATTTAGATGCAGCTTTAGGTTTAGATTAAAAAAAGGGCTAATATCTATTTCCCTAAGATCTTCGGTTATTATGATTTCACCTTGGTGAATAGTACCCGCCGTATGTATTGCCCTTGACATATTACTCGAATAACAAGCATCCCAGTTCACATCCGTATTTGTAAGATTTGTACGATCAATACTTGAGTTGTTGTACAGATCAATCCACTCACGGAATTCAACTGGTGTCATCCAGTAACCCGGTGTATTAATAAGCACTTTATAATGTCTTACCAATCCTATTATCATGATGACACCTCTGAATTTATTGATCTTGCTATATTTCATAAGTAGTTATTGGGTTCACAACCTCACCTAACGTTCCCGTATTCACAACGTCCCACCACCTTCAGCGAAAGGAGTGCGGCCGCGATGTTGGATGGTACAAATGTTTTTCTATACATCACTCTTACAACTGATCCGGTAATCCTTGTTGATACAACTCCATACAATCTGAGTAAGTTTCTAATGTCTTGATTATTTCCGGATGCGGTTCGGAATAATTGATCAGATAGTCTCTCTCGCCGTATTCTTCCCTTATGGGAAAAGCTAACTTCTCTTCTTCAATAGAAAATTGAGCATCTATACCTTTCTTGTTACCCCTTGCATCAAGTCTTATCCACTTGTTTAAATGCCTTATATATACAGTGTTTAACGCATGTATGCAGTGACCGTCTTCTGGTTGATCATAAAGTGTCAGTCTCTGATAACAAATACCGGATGGTATGTCCATCCCTCGTAAAATGGCCGCAAACAAATGCGATTTAGCATAACAGATCCCATGCCCTTGTTGTAGAACTTCAGAAGCTTTCCTAGTTACGTTCGTAGAATTAATGTCATAAGAATGATGAATCTTGTCTCGTACAAATTGAAATACTTCTATAATTTTTTCAATTTCATTATTTTGATTAAATGACCGAATAAGAGCTTGAATTTGATCATCAAAATAATCAATATATTCAGATGCCTTAAGGTAAGCATCTAGCGAAGAAACTGACTTCATTGGTACACCTCACATAAAAAATTTTGCAGCAATTTTACTTAACGCTTCTGTGTGCACAGAACTGAGAGGCTTAAGGACGCTTGCGCCCCCAGGTCGAAGACTTAGCCTCGGATACGCTGTTAGACGAGGGTATTGCCCTCCAAATAAACACTTTAAGAAATTCTATTGATTATGGACTGCTTTATTTGTTCATATTGTTCATTTGTTATTATTTTTTGATTTCTTAGTTTATATAGTCGCTTTATTTCTTCAGATACATAAAAGTCCTCTCTATTTTTTTCTAATAGTTTTGTTATCTTCGAAATAATAAAGCCAATTAAAATCAGTTCTAGTAGTTTCGCCGAGAGTATATGGATTATTTGTACGGTTCTTAAGTAATAGTTCACGTTTATAAGATCTTGCAATTTTATCAGTGTTCCTGACATTGGAAGTGAATAATTTATACCGAAAGCAAAATATATGAAATCATACATTCCCATTTTTAGTTCACTTTGATTAACCACACTCACATAATCCACCCATAACTCATAAAACATCCCATAAATGATACTAGGAACTATAAGCATCAAAATCAGTAAAACAATTAGTGCACCGCCCTGATATTTAGGCATGGAACTGTTAAAGTCAGAATCATTATTTATAAATTTCGTAAGCTCTATCATACATACAACAACAAAAAATAAGATTTGTGCAGTTAATAAAACAACCATCGCTGTAAAAATTAGAATAAGTACAACTTCGTTTCTTTCAATAAAGTCAGACTTTGCATTCAAACCAAACAATAAAATTACCATTTGTAATATTCAGTTTACTGGTGATGCTGTATAATAAAGGATTTTTTTCTTTACTTTAAAATAACTTATAAAACTGGCTGAAACTAAAAATAAGTAGATTGTAATAAATAAACTAAACTGCAGCCAAGACATTGGATAAGTCCTCCTTGCTAGTAGTGCAATGCTTATTGTATTAACGATACGCCCCAACCCAACCCTTATCTTGGGTTGGGTTGGGGCGTTGACTGAGCTTCTTCCATGACTATACATCTGTCAACCAAAGGGCGATAGACCTGCAGCGTGAATACATTATTACACGAATCATTATTTTCTCGGTGGCACCTACATTTACAAGAACCTAATGCCTGTTTTCTCTTAATGATCTAAAGCCAGTTATTGCTTCCAATAATGAGATCAATATGACAAAAAAACTAATTAAAAAATGTTCATTCTCAAGTTTTACTTTAAAGACATTATCTATAATCATTCCAAAAGCCACAATACAATATAATGAATATTTCCAAGTACTTAACACGTCAAAAAGAACCTGCGAACTAAAACTCCTTTCCCGTTTCTTTCTGGCTATATAGTTATATGAGAACAATAGAATAATATAGATAATTACAGATTTAACATCTTGATTAAACAAATTAATATGTAAATAGAAATAAACCATACTGAATAACACAAATATCCCTCTATATCTTTTTTCTTTCATTCTTCTCCAATTTATTTCCCTCATATTTGTCTGTCTTACCTCCATGATTGTAACCTTAGTAATAATTTTTTATAGCTCATCAATAACTTCGTGTAAGTTCTTGTATCCACAAACCCGAGAGGCTTAAGCCCCGCCAGGGCCGGGTGGCCACGCCACTCAGCCTCAGGCTGCGCTGTTATACGAGGCCGAGCCCTTCCTCGAATCTTCCTCAAATTCATATCTCAATCCTCAACCCATCTTACTAGCACTTCTCTATTCGTGATCAATTCAAAAGTCCTTACGAAAAACCAGATAAACCCAGCGTAAAACCCGACCCATGGATATCTAAATGATGCTGGTTTATTTCCCTCAAAGTAAAAATGGCCTACCCATGATAAGATGTAATGCAGTAGTGCAAATATTAAGGTAGCCCAGAGATTAATAAAAAGAAAAATCCAACCAAGAAGTGCAAATAGGAATGCAAAATAGTGCAATTGTTGGTTATGCCTGTTGTTATGTGAATTCACATAATATTTCAAGTCTCTTCTAATTGCTTTTTTAATCTCCACTTTTCCCGCATCCCTTAAGGTATCGGATTTTTACACCAATAAACTAACTTGAAATCTACTAACCTCAGCATTCAAACCATACTCCCTTTATATAATTCTATGTACCTCAACCCCATACCTTCCATGTTTCTACAGGAGAGTACGCGGCATCACACTGTGTAACCTACCACGCAGACGTACAAAAAAGAGACAGCCCTCCCTCGGAGGATCTGTCCCAATACCCTTAATCTCACGTCTAATTCAGCAATATTCCTTACTTGCTACTATCCGCATTGATCACACGCATAGCGCCCAACACCAGGTTATATCCGTCCGGATCCTGAATACATGCGTTCTTGAACTCCCAGCCTCCATGTGAGCCAGTGAATGGCTCGGTGGATATCATTCCACCTTTGTCCCGTACTTCCTCTACGAAAGCGTCCAACCCTTCCCATGATATGCTTATAAAAGAGTCCCACGCATAGTCCGGACCTTCCCATTCGGTTGGGTAATCGGAGCGCTTTTGCGCGACTGCGTTCGGTCTTACATCATTTATAGAAGAAGCCTGCTGCAAAAGGAACACCATATCATCTCTCTCAGCATGGCCCCAGCCGTCGATTGTACAACCAAGTACATGGCTGTAATACTCCTGTGATTTCTTCAGATCAGAGACAAGCCTGACTTGGATGGCCCGCCCCAATTTAATTTTAGGTGTATTGTTGGTCTCCGCAGGATGCTGATTACTCATATCAACCGCTCCTCTCCGTTTCACCCATAAAACAAACTACACTCATTACCTCAAATGCCGCTCCACCATCGCCATAATCACGGCTTTCAGCTCATCCCTGAAGGTTTCACTCGACATGCCTACATATGCTTCTCCAACCTCTGTATATCTCTTCAATTCTTCTCTGCTCAAATACTCTGCTGGATTGAGGCCAAGTTCTTTAAGATAGTTAGTCAGGGCTGTGAATTCAACAAATTCGTTCTTTTCCATCCGAACATCCCCCTATTCGTATCCATGTGTACGCGGCTTATTGAGACAGCTCCTCCAGGTACCCTTTCATACTCGGGCTTCCAGACCTTTTTCCAGAGATTAGCCATGCTGCATACATGATGACCACAGCCACCAGAGGCACGAACCAGTATGCGACTGCCAGCAGCAGGACAGGAATCCCCACAAAAGATAGCATAAAATGCTTCCATCCCCCGCTCGCATCTGGCCCGGATACCCACACGATCACATCCAGGTAGTTGTTGGCCCAATAATACAGCCCATACCCCGCCCCTACATAAGGTATGAGCAGAGTATACCAATAATTCAGCACCCACTTGGCCGTCAGGATCAGTCTGCGCTTAGCTTTGCTTAATCGATCACTCATTCGTTCAACCCCTCAAGTCTTAGCTGCATTCCTCTTGTTAATCTTCTATATCTTCCCAGGAAAAACCTTCCGCAATTAAGTCTTTATCGCCCTTTGCTTCAAAAAAGTTTCTCTGCCTTCCCCGTCCCTTTACCTCTCCAAGTGAATAACTGCCCCAAACTTTCCCATACTGAAAAATAGGCCTGGCCAGGTGCCAGTCACCAACTAGCAATTAGTAACTAGCATCCAGCAGTAACGTAGCTGCGATTTGCTATCTCCGATTAGTCATTTTCATGTGCCTTTAGCTTCTAGCCTTTAGCTATTAACCAACAGCCAGTTGCCATCAACAATTAATTAACAACCCAACAACCCACGTCCCGCATCACGCACCAAGCCAGAAGGAGAAGGAGGCACCTACTTACGATGCAGCGACTATCACGAAGCGGCCGCAGACCCCGCCGGGGCTTACGGCTGTTCTTTAGAATTGCCCTGATCACCGCCATTCTCGGCATCTGTACGATTGGGGGAATCTTGATCTATCTCGCCAATACGCCGCTGCCGACGGCAGATTCCGACCGTAACTCCCGGCTCGTGGATATAAGCGGTGAGACGATTGCGACCTTTTCCTCCGGGGCCAAGAACCGGATCAGCGTGAAGCTGGATCAGATTGCGCCAGATCTCATACACGCTACATTGGCTGTGGAAGACCGTAATTTTTATAACCATATCGGATTTGACGTGAAAGGCATGGCCCGCGCTGTGCTTGTAAATATTGAGCACCTCAGCACCGTTCAGGGGGCCAGCACCCTGACCCAGCAGCTTGCCCGCAACCTGTATCTGTCTCATGAGCGCACCTGGACCCGCAAGGCGAAGGAGGCCATGTATACAGCCCAGCTTGAGATGAAATACAGCAAGGACGAGATCCTGCAAATGTATTTAAATGAAGTGTATTACGGGCACGGAGCGTATGGGGTGGAGGCGGCGTCCGAGATGTATTTTGGCAAGCCGGCCAAGGCGTTAACGCTTGGAGAGAGCGCCATGCTCGCCGGAATTCCGAAAGGGCCGACCTACTATTCGCCGTATAACTCCATGAAGAACGCCAAGGACCGCCAGCGCATCGTACTGAAGACGATGGTTGAGACTGGCGCGATTACCCAGCAGCAGGCTGATGATGCCTATGCACAGCTGCTTAATTTCAAGTCGCCTTCCCAGCGCACCACCGGGGATGATGCTCCCTATTTCCGTGATTATGTACGGAATATTGTGGTGAATCAGCTTGGCATCGACGAGAGTCTGCTGGAACACGGGGGCTTGACGATCTACTCCACTCTGGATATGCAGGCTCAAAAAGCAGCCGAGACCGCAGTCTCAAGCGGCACAAGCGGAAGCCCGGACCTGCAGGCCGCATTGGTGTCAATTGACCCGCGAAATGGGTATATCAAGGCCTTCGTCGGTGGAACGAATTACACACAGAACCAGTACAATCATGTCCTGGCCAAGACGCGGCAACCCGGCTCGTCGTTCAAGCCGATTATGTACCTGACTGCCCTATCTTCCCGCAAAATGACCGAAGCCAGCATGTTCAACAGCGAGCCGACCATGTTCCACTACGACGGGAACCGCAAGACGTACAGCCCGCGCAATTTCGGGGAAAAATACCTCGGCGAGATCGACATGCGGCAAGCGATCGCCGCCTCCGACAATATTTACGCGGTCAATACGATCCTGACCGTTGGGGCGAACCATGTCATCGACATGGCCCGCCGCATGGGCATTGACAGCCCGATGGAGCCCGTTCCTTCGCTTGCGCTCGGGACCTCGCCGGTGAGTCCTTTTGAGATGGCCTCGGCCTTCGCCGTGATCAGCAACCAGGGCAAGAGCGTTAAGCCCACGGCCATCGTGAAAATCACCGACAGCAGCGGCGAAGTCCTCTACGAGAACACGCCTCCGCCGCAGGAGCAGATTGTCGAGCCCGCCGCCGCGTATGTGATGACGCATCTGATGGAGAGCGTGTTCGAGACCGGGGGCACAGGCAACCGTGTATCCGCGGTAATGAAACGCCCTGTCGCCGGCAAGACCGGCACGACCCACACCGACGCCTGGCTCGTCGGCTTCACCCCCGAGCTGTCCACCGCCGTCTGGGTCGGCTATGACAAGGGCAAGATCCTAGAGACCGCAGAGTCGCGCAAAGCCGCGCCGATCTTCGCCCAGTTCACGGAGAAGGCGCTGGAGAAGGTGCCGCCGAAGATTTTCCCTATCCCGGATGGGGTGGTCAATGTGTACGTTGATCCTCAGTCCGGCAAGCTGGCCACAGCCGAGTGTGCGGCGAATCAGCGCCTTGAGATGTTCATCAAGGGAACCGAGCCGAAGGAGTATTGCAGTGATCATGGCGGCAAAGGCACCCCCGCACCGGCGGAGGCCAAGGACGGAAAGTCCAAAGACAGCTCGTGGTGGGGCGACCTCAAGCGCTGGTGGATGAACAAATAATGGGGTCATCCTATTCCTGATTTGCCTCCGTGAGCCGGGTTATATAACATGAAAGTAAATATATCCGGCTCTCGCGAAGGAGACAGTACCATGAGTGATAAAGATAGACTTCCGGCTTCGATCTACCAGATGACCGCGCTTGAGGCAGCCCCCCGCCTGCTCGGACATACCCTTGTCCGTCGTACGGAAGACGGGGAGATCCGCTCTCGAATTATCGAGACCGAAGCTTACGGAGGCGTGGAGGACAAGGGCAGCCACGCTTTTGGAGGCCGCCGCACCGACAGAACCAGGGTCATGTTCGGCGAAGGAGGCCCCGCGTATGTGTATTTGATCTACGGGATGTACAGCTGTCTGAACGTCGTGACAGGCCAAGAGGATGATCCGCAAGCCGTGCTCATCCGGGCAACCGAGCCGCTGACGGAATTGGACAGACTGGTCATGTCCAAATACCGGGATATCAAGTCCCGCAAGCCTGCGGATCTGAGCAATGGCCCCGGCAAGCTGTGCCGTGCCCTGCGTATTGACAGGTCGCTGAACGGGCTGGACCTGCGCACTCCCGGCGGACCGATCTGGCTTGAAGCCGGAGACGAGGATCAGGAATTTGATATCGTGGAGTCTCCGCGCATCAACATCGATTATGCCGAGGAGTATGCGGCCAAGCCTTGGCGGTTCAACATCAAGGACCATCCCTATGTATCGGTCAAAGCCAAAGACGGCCGGATATTCGGGACATTTCAGGGGTTACGTCCAAGCTAGCAGTTATAGCAAAGCCCGAGTGACCGGTATCCTATTGATATGGACCCCATCTAGAATGGTTACAGCTACGCTAACATGTAGCTCTAGAGAACTGTATCCTATTGAAATGGGCCAACCCAAAAGGGTTAAGCTACGCTAACAGCAGCAAAGCCTGGTAGAAAGTTCACTTTTCTATGAACGAATCTTCCGGGCTTTTAATCCGCCTTGTTACACCGATGAAAGAGGGTTAGCGGGTAGATAGTATACTCCCCCAACTCAGACAGCTGCCGGATAACAACACGGTGCTTTTACGGTGCTTTTACGGTGCTTATACGGAGTATCTACAGAGCTTTTCACGGAGCACTTACAGAGATTTTGCAGAGATTTTGCAGAACTTTTACGAACCCCTTGCAATCCCCTTACGGATCTTTAAGCCCCGCAAAATCCTCACCTAACCCTCGCAACTTAATTCCCGGGCCATCTTACCCCACCCCTTTGCCTCTAAATTCACAACCGCTAGGAGAAAAGCCCTAACATTCAAACAAAGATTTGAATATCTTATAGAAATGAGTTATAGTAACCTCATAACAATCAAATGAACGTTTGAATGATGACCCGAAAGGAAGCGATAGGCCATGGCAACTGAGTCCCGTACCCAACTTGAAGTATGTGAAATGACCTGTGAGCATGAAGAAATCACCTCCAAGCTGCGGAACCTGCTGCAGGAAGAGGAGATCGTGGGCATGGCCCAAATCTTCAAATCGTTATCTGATCCTAACCGTGTAAAAATCGCTTTTCTGCTCGATCAAGGCAAAGAGCTGTGTGTATGCGACATTGCGGCATTGCTGGATTGTTCCGTAGCCACCGCCTCCCATCATCTAAGGCAGCTGAAGTCCTCACATATTACGAAGTCACGCAAGGAAGGCAAGAACGTCTATTATTCGCTGAAGGACCATCATATCCAGACGCTAATCGCCATGACGCTGGAGCACCAAAGGGAGAAGAGCGACCATGAGTAACTCATCCGCAAGTTCCAAAGCTGAATTCAGAGTACAAGGGCTATCCTGCGCGAATTGTGCCCGGGAGCTGCAGGACGAGATTCGCAAGCTTGCGCATGGCGAGGACGCCGCGCTTCACTATAACAGCAGCCGGCTGATTGTGAATCCTAACGTAGACCTCTCCCGTGTCAGCAAAATTCTCAAGAGCGACGGTGCCACCTTGGTCCTTCCTGAAGGCACACATTCAGGTGACTCACGATCCACTGGTGAAGCATCCGCTGCAAAATCCGGCCGCGCCAACTCCCATGCGGGGAATTCAGCGGATTCAACCGCATCTGCTAACAGCAGACCGGCCGATCGTGACTATGCCGCCCGCAGTCATTCCCAATCGCACGATCAGCAAAGCGGGCATAATCGCGATCATCACGGTCACGCACATGATCATTCGCCCGAACACTCGCATGGCCACGATCACGGTGGACTTGACCACCATCACGATGATCACGGGCACGCCCACAGTCATTCGGACAGCCACTCCCATGGCCACGGCCATGATCACGGCGGGCACGAAGGCCAGCTGATCAAATGGCTGCTCAGTACAGCCGCGGTCCTGTATATTGCCACCTTTGCACTTGGAAATGTGCTTCCGCCAGCCGCACTGATTATCTTCTACGCTGCGGCCATCGTGTTAAGCGGCTACTCTACCTTTTGGCGGGGTCTGAAGAATCTGCTTAAATTGAAGTTCAATATGGATACGCTGATGACCGTGGCTTTGGCAGGTGCCGTAGTAATCGGGGAATGGAAGGAAGCCACTCTGGTGGCGATCTTGTTCGGTCTTAACGAACTGCTTGAAGGCTACGGCATGAGCCGGGCCCGCAAATCGATGGAGGCGCTGCTCAGCGCAGCCCCTAAGCAGGCCGTTGTTCTCCGGGCCGGAGACCGGACGGAGACCATTGCAATCGAGGGGCTTCAGGTGAACGATATCGTTATCGTTCGTGCCGGAGAGAAGATTCCCTCAGACGGAATCATTACCGAAGGGAACAGTGCGGTAAATGAAGCAGCTATTACGGGGGAATCCATCCCTGTCTCGAAGAGTGCCGGAGATCCTGTTTTTGGCGGCAGCGTGAATACCGAGGGGCTTCTGAAGGTGAGAATCGAGAAGGCTTACCAGGACTCTTCCCTTTCGAAGATCATGCATCTGGTACAGGAAGCGCAAGACACCAAGACGCCGACTGAACTTTTCATTGATAAATTTGCGAGATATTACACTCCAGCCATTATGATTATTGCAGCACTTGTTGTTCTGGTCCCGCCCCTGCTCTTTGGAGCACCCTGGATGAAATGGGTATATGAAGGGCTGGCCATCCTGATCGTTGGCTGTCCGTGTGCGCTGGTGCTTTCCTCACCGATTGCACTCGTTAGCGGAATGACCCGCAGTGCCCGCAGCGGCGTGTTGATCAAAGGCGGCATCCATCTGGAGCAGCTTGGCAAAATCAACATGATCGCCTTCGACAAGACCGGAACGCTCACCGAGGGCCGTCCTGCTGTAATTCAGGAAGCAGTATACGACCCGGAGCACTTCTACGCCGTAGCCGGAGCCATGGAGCAATCCTCTCTTCACCCGCTAGCCGAGGCGGTGGTCCGCAAGGCCGAAGAGTCGGGGATCACCCATTTTGCCCCGGTTAATGACCTGATTACCCTGCCTGGCCAAGGGATTCAGGGGGATATTGAGGGAGCTCGTTACTGGGCCGGGAATGAGCAGCTGCTCCAGCACGTCTCCCTGTCCTCTTCGGATAGAGAGCGGGTACAAGACGACCTTAGCCGAATGAAAAAGGCGGGTCTAACTATTGTCCTTGTAGCTGATGCAAAGCATGTTCTGGGCATTGCCGGGCTCGCGGACCAGATTCGCGCCGAGAGCCGGGACGTGATCAAGCGGCTGCACCAGGCCGGGATTGAACATACGGTCATGCTGACCGGTGACCACGCAGGTACAGCTGAGGCGGTTGCACAGGCGACTGGCGTCACGGATTGGTACGCCGGTCTCCTGCCGGAGCAGAAGGTCGACAAGATCAAGGAGCTGGCAGCTAGAGGAAGCATCGCCATGGTTGGTGATGGCATTAATGACGCGCCAGCACTCGCCACGGCACAGCTGGGGATTGCGATGGGCAAGGGCACCGACAGTGCCGTTGAGACGGCTGACATCGTCCTGATGCAGGATCATCTCGGCAAGCTGCCGACGGCGATCAAGGTCGCCCGTCTCTCGAACCGGATTATCCGCTGGAACATTGGCATCAGCCTCGGTCTGAAGCTGATCGCCCTGCTGCTGACGATTCCAGGCCTGCTTACGCTCTGGATCGCCGTCATGTCCGATATGGGCGCGACTATTCTGGTCACCTTGCTTGGACTAACCGTCCTGCTTGGCAAAGACAAGGAAGCATAAGCTCACGTCCGCCAGCTGTATTCTTTTCATACAAAAACAAAAGTGGCAGTTCAAACCTCTTGCGAGGGTCTGGACTGCCACTTTTGCCTGAGGAATAGCTGCTTGTGGATTACACTCTGCGGCTCTTCTGCTCTGCCTCTTTACTCTTTTACCTCTATGCTTCTATGCTTTCCCTCTCAGGACCGGTTATAACAGCCCCGGCATCCATTGAATTATGAATGGGGTCCAGATACACTATGGAGAAAGAGCCTATACATACCTAATAATCCATATCCCCATAAGAACAGCATCTTTCACGAAAGGAGTATGATCCCTATATGAATCATCAGGAGCTCATCGAGCTGGGCCTCGGTTACCCGGGAACCAGCCTTCGTTATCCTTTTGACCCCGGCCTCCCGGTACTCTATGTTGGCAGCAAAATGTTCGCCCTCCTCGGAAATCATCTTGAAGTGGAGTCCGTTAATCTCAAGACCTCCCCTGATGAAGCCTGGATTCAGCGCGAGAGTTATCCGGGCGCCGTTATCCCTGGCTACCATATGAATAAGCGCCATTGGAATACTGTCCTGCTGAACGGGCAGGTACCGGACGAGGTCATTACTGCCATGCTGCAGGAATCCTACCAGCTGGTCGTTGCCAAGATGCCTAAGGCATCCAGATTGCTTCTATTTCAGGGCGAGCAACCCGCAGCCGAACAGGAATGACGCTCTAGCGGGCCGATCCCCAAGCTCCAATCTGTAATCTCTATTTTATCTTCTGTCTCTAGCTTTTATCTCCAACTTCAGTCTAAATAGGCAAGAGAACTTCTGAGCTGAGGAGGATTCACTTTGATTAAAGTTGTTCTTTGGGACCTTGATGGGACCCTATTAGATAGTGAGTTTTTAGCAAAAGAAGGAACACGTTTTGGATTCCAACAAATACTCGGAAGAGATCCAACAGAAGAAGAATTTTCTCAACTAGTTGGAAGACCTGTTCCAGTTGTCTACAAGGAGTGGTTTGATGAGGATTTGGCAAGGCAAATTCTTGAATGTGGGACAAGTTACTACCATGAAAGGGCCGACCAAATCCCTTGTTACTCTGAAATACCGGAGTTATTGATTGAGTTGAAGCGGAGAGGTTACCGTATGGGCATTGTTTCTTCAAAACGGCGTATTCATGTCATGAATGAACTTCAATCAAAAGGCTTGGATGCCTTATTTGACGCTATTGTAACGCAAGAAGATACGATAAGGCATAAACCTTTCCCCGATCCCCTGGAGCTTGCGATGAGACAGTTAAATGTATCTCATGATTGTTGTGTATATATCGGTGACCAACCTTCAGACATTCGTGCTGCTGACGCAGCTCGGATGAAGAGTGTCGCCGCACTTTGGGGAGATGGAGAAGCGGGTGTGCTGGAATCAACGTTTCCATCCAAATTTGCTCACTCCCCGATAGATATTCTTGAATTTCTTCCATACATATTGCCAGGGGATTAAGCTAACCGGGAACGACAGTTCAATGATCGAGGGCTCAATTTACTGATCAACAATGTTATTGTAATTAACCAAAAGAAATGGATAGAGCTCAGAACTCATCTGAAAACTCTATCCATTCCTATTTTCACCAACAAAATGTCCAAGCGTGGTATTTAATCGCTTATTTTATCGGTTAAATTTATATTGGGCTAATCAATAATAAAACATCAAAGAGGATCCTTATGTGATCCCTCTTAATTATCCCTCAAGTGCACTCTTCAGCTCGCTGGAGGAACGATTCCACCAATCTTCATTATGTGTGATTAGCAGCGTACGCAGCGCCTGCTTTTCTACCGGGCCCAGCTCATCCAGCATAATACGGCGTTTGATCGCATAATCCAGCTTATTTACGTGGTCGGCGAGAATCTTCCATCCGCGCTTCGCCTCGGTATCGATCAGCATCTCACACGCCGTTGCTCCGCCATACAGCTGCCCTTCCGGCGTGCGGTCCACCGCAACCCATACCAACCAAACTTGACGTCCGTTCGGCACGTCCTCTTTATTCGCGGAGAATTTGATTCCCCGCTCGACCTTACTCTTCGCGTGCATAGCTCCGATGTCAATCTTCGCTTCACCGCCATCGATAATGATCGGCGATACGCTGTTCAGGTCAATCGAACCCGCGCCAAAGCCCTTGTGTTTATTACTCTTCTCGTTGCCGCTGATAATATTTAAGGCAATTTGCTTCTTGCCGGTCTTATTCAGATTATCCATATTCCCCTCCATTAGTGAGCCGCAGCCTTGCTGAAGATTCAGACTTCCTCGATAACAATAGGCTCTATATATTTTAATTTTAACTAATAATCCTCCAGATGCAAACATATACATGCCTTAGATGCTTGTCAACGGGAGGTATCCAAGAATGACCCCACCACGGATCAAAATTATACTCATTTCCATTCTCAGCTTTATTGTTATCGGCGGCGCTGTATGGCTCAGTCTGACACCCGCCCCTGCCCAGCCCTCATTTGCACCAGAAATGGGCAAGCTCCCGCAAGATCAGCCCAAGGCACCAGAGAGTATCGGCACTCCAGGTACGGAGCAGCTTAGTGACCGCGTTGCCGAATATCACATCGATGTGAATCTGGATGAGAAGGAACGCACCTTAATCGGCACTGAAAGTGTGACTTGGAAGCACCCGGGTAGACAACCCGTGAGCGAGCTCTACTTTCACCTGTATCCGAACGCCTTCGCTTCCAAGGATACGACCTTCATGAAAGAATCCGGAGGCAAGCTTCGAGGGGACACCATGCCGAAGGATGGATGGGGCTCCATGAAGCTGACCGGAATCCGGACCACCGACGGCATCTCCTTGATTCACCGTCTTCAGTATGTTCAGCCTGATGATGGGAATACGAAGGACCAGACCCTGGTTAAGGTTCGCCTTCCCCGTCCGGTTCAAGGTGGAGAGAGCATCACCCTCCTCATTAACTTTGAGGTCCAGCTCCCTAAAGTATTCGCCCGCATGGGTACAGCAGATAACTTCGTGATGGCCGGTCAGTGGTTCCCTAAATTAAGTGTGTATGAGCCAGCAGGAACAAGAGGCCGTACCTCCGAAGGCTGGAACCTTCATCAATATCACGGAAGCTCGGAATTCTATTCCGATTTCGGTATCTTCAGCGTACGGATCAATGTGCCAAGCTCCTATATCGTCGCAGCGACCGGCTTTCCCACCAAGACCGCAGTCGTCAAGCAGAATCGCAAGATTTATCAGTTCTATGCTGACGATGTACATGACTTTGCCTGGGCTGCTTCCCCGAACTTTGTCTATGCAGAGGAGCCTTTCTCTTCAGCCGAGGTTCCCGGTGTACGGATCAAGCTGTATCTCGACCCGCTTCACAAGGACCTGAAGGACCGTTACTTCTATGCGGCTAAGGCCGCTCTGTCTTCCTACAGCAATTGGTATGGCCGTTATCCCTATTCGACTTTATCCATCGTTGTACCCCCGGCAAGCGGCAATGGTGCGGGTGGAATGGAATATCCGACCCTCGTTACCGCCTTCGGAGCCACCTCGGAATCGCCCGGGTATGAGCTGGAGAGAACCGTGGTGCATGAAATCGGCCACCAGTATTTCTACGGTATGATCGCCAGTAACGAATTTGAGGAAGCATGGCTCGATGAGGGATTCACCTCTTATGCCGAGGACAAACTCATGGAGAGCGCCTATGGGATTAAGCCTAATCTGCCTGTGCAGGCAAGCTTCGTGAATCAGCCAGCCGCACTGCCCCTGGAAGCATGGAAATACGCATCTTCTGACACCTATGCCCAAAATGTATATACCCGCGGCAAGCTCGTGCTGCTCGGCATTGAACGTCAGGTTGGAACCAGCACCATGAACAAGATCATGGCCCGCTACAGTGCCAAGTACCGCTTCAAGCATCCCACAACCTCTGATTTTCAGAGAATCGTTGAACAGGTTACCGGGCGGTCATGGAAAGATTACTTCAATCAATATGTATACAGCGGACAAATGACGAACTACTCGGTTGATTCCATTACAGTGAACCCCGTACAGACCAGCGCTGGCCCGCTATATGAGTCTGTCGTGAAGATCAGCAGACTCGGCGGAAGCTATCCGGAGGTCCCCATTCTATTCAGCTTTAAAGATGGACAAATCGTGCGCAAGACCTGGAAGGGCGATGAGAGTCAGATTGTCTACAAGCTGCGGTACAAACAGCCTCTGGCCTGGGCTATGATTGATCCCGGCTATACCCTGGTGCTGGAGAACAAGCATATCAATAACTATCTGAAGGCAGAAGTGGAAGAGAAGACAGGCACGCGGTGGAATCTGGGCATAACCAAAGTAGTGGAGTCCCTACTTGGATTGCTCTCATGGTGAGGTGACCAATAGTAGAATGAGATACATTCGTAACGGATGGCAAAGTACCAAGGAACAGTTTCCGGTCGTCATTATCCTATTTCTATATCAGCTGCTGTGGGGTGTATTTCTCTATAGGCTGATCAATTCTGCCATTATTCCGCTTCTGCAGCGCTACCCCGATCCAGCGCCGAGCGACCTGAGCCGCATTCTATTTCTTATTGAAGGCCAGCTGGAGCTGAAATACAGCTCAGAGGTGCATCTGTACTTCTGGCTTCTTGCCGGCATGTTCATCCTGCGAATACTGCTTACGCCGCTCATTCAGGCAGGAATTCTGTATGGACTTCGTCCGCTAACCCCGGACGGAGCCGGTCTGGTGTTCTTCCAAGGGATTGGCCGGCTGTGGAAGCCGGTCACCATCTTTTACCTCATAGAGCTCATCCTTGTTCTAGGTCCTGCTTACTGGATCGGACCGAAGGTGCTGGATCTTCTTGTACAGGGTATACAGACTGGCGGCTATCCGCTCCTCTATACTGCTATATATATTCTGGGTTGGCTGATTTATGGCTATCTCATCCATCAGCTTCTTCTATATGCACAGTTCGGTTATATCTTCGGGCGGGGAATGTTCTCCTCTATCCTAAGCTGCTTGCGGCGACTGCTTATCGTTACGGGAATATCTCTGTTCCTAGGCGGAACAGCCCTGCTTCTATTCGGTGCTTTCAGTACAGCATCCTGGATCTGGACCGGATTTCTCGCCCTTATCCTTCAGCAAACCTATCCTTTCATTCGCACGACTCTCAGTATTTGGCACATAGCCTCGCAATATCACCTTTGGAATGAGAAGAATTGAGAACTACCTCCATCTTCCTTAAACCCGCGTCCACCAAGGCTTCCGCTTCTCTGCGGAGGCCCTTTTTCTTTCAACCCTCCGGGAAATCTCGCAAGTAACCATTGCCAAAAGATACCTCCCTTGCTACAATGTGAATTATGAACAGACAGTAACAACATTGTAATTATTTTTTTGTCACAGCAGGATATTCGACTTCCATGTCGTATTCTTGTTATAGGTGCACAGATATCAAGCCGAATTCCCGGGCACCGGGAAACGGGGGAACCAATTTTGGGTGAATTGATCTCGCAACGGAGGGATCATAGGGGACCTTCAACCGAATCCTTAAGCTAACCTCGCAGGCATTGGAAGGAGTTTAACCGCTTTTGAAGAAGAAACTTGTAGTTGCAGCAGTATCTATGTCCATTTTGTTCACACTTGGGACTGGAAGCGTTTTCGCAGACTCCAAGCTGGACAAAGTCGTGGACAAAGTAATTGGCACGGAGTATAAGTCAGGTGGAACTACCACTAGCGGCTTCGATTGCTCAGGCTTTACGATGTATGTATTTGACAAACTGGGAATAAACCTTCCTCACCAATCTGGCTCCCAATTCAAAATGGGCAAGGCCGTATCGAAAGATGAATTGAAAGCCGGAGATCTGGTATTCTTCAATACTTTTGGTAATGGTGTGTCACATGTGGGTGTATATGTCGGTAATGGCAAATTCGCACACGCCTCTTCCTCAAAGGGCGTTACCATCAGCAAGCTGAGTGATAGCTACTACACCAACCGCTACGTTGGAGCTAAGCGTATTATGAGCAACGAAGTATTTCAATCTGTTGCCGATTCCTCTAAAGACAACGACGATGTAGAATAAGCAGTTCCCTTGGCCCGCCCGCAGTGATTCTTGCCGGAATCTTGCGGGTTTTTGTTTGCCCAAAACTAGGGATTTTAGTTAGTATTAACCAATTTTTCGACAAATAAATCGTAATCATATGTTTTTTTGACATAAAAAGTGAGATCCAACTTGCCAAAGCTTGGGGCCTTTGGTACAATAGTCAAGGAATTAGTAACAACTTTGTAATTATTACTGTCATATGTCGGAGCGTTCTGAAGGCTGTCTTGATGTTCATTACAAGAGTCATACAAGCACTTCCCGTGAACGCTGGGTCCTGAAATCTCGTTATCTCGAGGATTTTCAGTTCAGGTGCACTAAACCAACAAATCAGCCGAATTCCCACGCACCTGGGAAACGGGGGAACCAGTTATGGGTGAATTGATCTTGCATTAAAGGGGTCATAGGGAACCTTCAACCGAATCCTCAAGCTAACCTCGCAGGCCTTGGAAGGAGTTTAACAACTTGAGAAAGAAACTAGCAGCAGCGGCAACGAGCTTGGCATTATTGTTCACACTTGGAACAGGTAGCGCTTTCGCAGATTCCACACTAACTCATACGGTGAAGAGTGTATACGGTACTCCGTATAAATGGGGTGGCGTAACTTCAAGTGGTTTCGATTGTTCCGGATTTACATCTTTTGTGTTCAAGAAGATGGGTGTAACACTTGCCCGTCAATCCAAAGCTCAATTTCATCAAGGTTCTCCAGTTATGGCGAAGAGCCAGTTGAAAGCAGGAGATCTTGTCTTCTTTAATACGTTCGGTACCGGTGTATCTCATGTCGGAGTATTCATTGGAAACGGCCAATTCGCACACGCCTCTTCCTCAAAAGGCATCCATATTGACCGTCTCAGCAGCAGCTACTACAGCAAACGCTACGTTGGAGCTAAACGTGTTCTCAGCCAAGCCAAATACACTAAATATGCTGTGAACCTGTAAACTCCATTCCCTCAAATGGAATTTACATCCGCGTGGACCGCACGATTCTTGCCGGAATCGCCTGCGGTCTTTTTGCTTCCTTAGTACCTACTTCTAAAACGTGTGTTAACTGTAAAAGGTTTCAGACATTTCGAATGAATAAATAATTTTATTCCATATATTTGCTTATTCTATATTTACCCACTGCCATAGGGGTTAAACGTGTGAAAACACATATTTAGTTCTTTTTTTTTCGAAATTTTCTCTATATAAAACACAATTGAATATTCATATTCTAAATGAATTAGATCAGAACGAAATGAGGTACTCCTTTTGATGAATAGCTCTTCGTACTTCAAGGTTATTCCTATGGAAGAATCCCACGCACAAGACATCTGCTCCTGGGTCTACGACCCGCCTTATGATATCTACAGCTTTGACTCCTGGGAACAAATGAAATCGCTTGAGATTGAATTTGGGGACCCGCAGCTTCGCCGGGAGCAGTACGTGTCTGTTCTTGCGAATACAGGGGAGTTAGCCGGATTTGCGCAGATCTTTCCCATGGTGGGTGTCTCCCGCTTAGGGATTGGAATGCGGCCTGATTGGTGTGGGCAGGGACGGGGTAAGTCGTTCGTACAGGCTGTCGTCCATGAGGCCCTGCGCCGCTATCCGCATCATGAGGTGGATCTGGAAGTCCTTACATGGAATGAGCGGGCCATTCGTACCTATGAGAAGGCGGGGTTCCAAATCACGGACCAATATGAGCGGCGGACTCCGGATGGAATGAAGCCTTTCTACTGCATGGTATATCACAATGACCAATCGCACTCCGGCTGATGAAATAAGTCAAAGTGAACAACTTGTTTGTTTTTTTGTCACAAATGCTATGATCAAACAGGATGTTCCGTTATAATGAGAGAAGGTATCATACATAGGAGGGACGATTGGAATGCAAAAGTGGATCATGAGCGGTTTGTTCTTTATCGCGTGCGCTTTGGCCATCGTGCTCATGTTCAACCTGCCGGGTAAAGAACAAGTAGCACAGGAGAATAAGCCTACTATGCCGAAGGTCACGTTGGATGCAGCCAAGGCAGAAGCTACTGTCAAAGCCAACTGTATCAGCTGTCACGGTGATCAGCTTGAGGGTAAGGTTGGACCTAGTCTGCAAAAGGTCGGTGCGCAGTTGACCAATGAGCAAATTTTTACCACAGTTACCAAGGGTAAAGACGCCATGCCGTCATTCAAAGACAAATTGAAGCCCGAAGAGATTGCCAATGTAGCGGAATGGCTTGCCGCAAAAAAATAACTAAATCAAAGCGCGCCCTCTTTTACGCTGTAAGCGTATTCCGGAGGGCGTGTTTTTTATTGGATATGCGCTTCTCTGCTATTCTGAGGGAATCTGCCCCTGAAATATGTAAGAACCTCTGCTGTTCCATCGCAACACACGGCATGAGGTCCGCAATATGACTTAAGTTTGGAATCCAAATCTGGTGCCCTTTAACCGCTCTGTATGGCGGTGTAAGCCCCACGCAGTAATTCATCTTCCTATTGCGTTATTTACTCAGCCGAGCGTGCCTTCTCAAAAGCCTCGTTATACTGCTGGGCTTCCTTGATATCCACTGCAGTAATCCCGCCAGCTTCCCAAGAGGTTAGACGGAGCGTCACGGTCTTATGGTCTATAGTGATAAATGGATGATGATTGAAAGCCTCCGAGATAGCCGCAACTTCGTCTACAAAGGCAATGCCCTTCATGAAGTTTGAGAATACATATTTACGCACAATCCATCTTTCCTCTTCCATCTCCCATCCTTCCAGATTAATTAAGTGCGCTTCCACTTCTTGAGGTGTAAATGGCATCCTATTTCCTCCCTATTCTATACAACGTCCGAACTGTCCTGGATTGACTTAAGAACCGGCTGTCCTTCACATCTTCTTATGACCCGTGTACCCGCCTGTATCGCAGATCCCTCTTCCCACTAAATACCCAGAACAGAACTTAAGGACCTAAACGATAACGCTTCTCACGATATATTAACACGACATAAGGCTTAAATCCACATCCAGGTTAATGTGTATGTCTACACCAGAAGAACGGTAGCAAGCTCCGTATCCCCAACCAGGATGTTGATCCGGTGCAGGCTGGAATCAAGCATAATCACACCACTGCCTACCGTGATAACCGGCTCTGTCCCCAGACCATAGAACAGGTCCTCAGCTAAAGCCTCGTGGACCTCGCGTCTGTCCTCCTCAGACAGTCTTTCCCAATCGTCAGCCTCCATTTCAAAGAAAACATAACTATCCTCAATCAATCCTACCGCAGCTGTTAATTCTGCCAGAATATCTCCGTAATCTCTTGCGTGTTTTACGCCCATCTATGCTCTCCGCCTTCCTAGATCTCTACTTAAGAACCACTCTTTTCATTATAACTGAAAATTCATCTTAAAAAAAAAAGGAAATCTGTCGATAAAGTAGGTAAACCGTTTCTTACAGAAAGAAGGCTGCAAGTTCCTGTGGTTTCTGTCTAGAAACTGTCTTGACGGAAGGATGCCGGAAAGACTGAAAGGATTCAATTCTATCTCATGGACGAGGTGTATTAATGGAAATATCAACACTTATAGGACTAGTACTGGGTCTTGTGGCAATTGTCGTGGGTATGATACTCAAAGGCGCACCCATCATCAACCTGGTAAATAACCCGGCGGCTTATATCATCATTTTTGTAGGTACCGCAGCATCACTCTTTGTCGGTTTCCCGGCTTCAGAACTGAAGAAGTTTCCGAAGCTTCTTAAATTACTATTTGTTAAGCCCAAAATGATCACCAAACCTGAATTGATTACGCTGTTCATGGAATGGGCTTCCATTACCCGCCGTGAAGGACTTCTTGCTCTAGAGAGCAAGGTTGAAGAGATCGATGACGACTTTCTCCGGGGTGGAATGCGGATGATCATCGACGGTAATGATCAAGAATTTGTCAGTGATGTGCTTGCCGAGGACATCGCTGCTACCGAAGAACGCCACCGCGCCGGTGCCTTAATTTTCTCCCAAGCCGGGATGTATGCTCCTACGCTCGGGGTACTCGGTGCCGTTATCGGTCTGATCGCGGCGTTGGCTGATATGACTGATATGGAGAAGCTGGGACATGCGATCGCCGGAGCCTTCGTAGCCACCATGCTCGGGATATTCTCAGGTTACGTCTTATGGCATCCTATATCCAATAAGCTCAAACGTATCTCCAAACGTGAAATTGAAATCCGTCTTATGATGGTCGAGGGACTCCTCTCCATCCAATCTGGTGTCTCCACTATTGCCATTCAGCAGAAGCTGGCGGTCTTCCTAACTCCAACTGAACGTGCCAAGCTTCAGGATAAGGAGGAGACGACCGGTGAGCAAAAAGAATAGACATGAACCGCATGAGGAACATGCCGACGAATCCTGGCTGATTCCTTATGCCGACCTTCTCACCCTGCTGCTCGCCCTGTTTATTGTACTGTATGGAATGAGCTCCACGGACGCCAAGAAGTTTGAACAGATGAGCAAGGCCTTTAGCATCGCTTTGAATGGCGGTGTAGGCGTAATGGATAAGAGCTCAAGTGAAGGAACAGATACGAATACACCACAGGAAAGTTCAGCTCAGCAGAGCACCCAGAGTATGTCGATGAGCAAGAAGCGAAGCGAGCTTATGCGTCAGGAGCAAGAAGATCTGGAGAAGCTGAAGAAGCAAATGGACAGCTACATCAAAGTCAACGGACTGTCATCCCAGCTGGATACGAAGCTGAATCAGTCCCAGTTAACGATTACCATTAGCGACAAGGCTCTGTTCGCTTCCGGGGATGACACGGTCAAGCCTGAATCCAAGCAGCTGGCTAAAGCCATCTCTGTCATGCTAGAAGGCTTCCCGGACTATGACATTATCGTGTCCGGTCACACGGATAATGTTCCAATCTCTAACCAACAATTTGACTCGAACTGGGATCTCAGTTCGGGAAGAGCGCTTAACTTTATGAAAATTCTGCTTCTCAACAGTAAGCTGGATCCAAGGAAGTTTGTCAGCACAGGATATGGCGAGTATCATCCGGTCGCCTCGAATAGCACGGAGGAAGGACGGGCTAAGAACCGCCGCGTGGAAGTCTCGATTCTTCGTAAGTATCAAAATAATGCCCAGCAGGGCGTTACCTCTACACCTTAACCAAAGGCCCCAACAGCTCATCTTGAACTGTTGGGGCCTTTAGTGCAGAAAGGGCTAGGTAATCTTCAGATAAGTCGTGAATCAGGTAAGGGTATAGTTCAGCTGGCGTCCCAAGTCCTGCTTCTCTTGAGCGGTCAACTCCCGCCATGTGCCGCTTTTTTGGGTACCCAGGTGAATATTCATAATCCGGATCCGCTGCAGGCGCCTTACCTCATATCCCAAAGCGCTGCACATTCGCCGGATCTGCCTGTTCTTGCCTTCGGTTAATATAATTCGAAACACCCGGTCTGACATTCGGGTAACTGTACATGGGAGCGTCATTTCTCCAAGAATTCTTACCCCTTCCGACATGGCCCTTACGAAGTATGGGCTAATAGCCTTATCCACCGTTACGATGTATTCCTTCTCATGCTTTCCTTCAGCCCGAAGAATACGATTAACGATATCCCCATCATTCGTCATAAGAATGAGCCCTTCAGAATCTTTGTCGAGACGGCCAATCGGAAAGATCCTTTTCTCGTGTCCCACGAAGTCCACAATGTTGCCTTGTACATGACGCTCAGTTGTGCTTGTAATGCCGACTGGCTTATAAAGGGCTAAATACACATGCTTCTCCTTGTCCGTCAAAGGCTGTCCGTTCACACGGACATCATCGCCCTCTTCGGCCTGACTCCCCAGAAGAGCAACTACACCATTGATCGTAACCTTCCCTGCTTCCACCAGCTTGTCAGCCTCTCGCCGGGAACAATACCCTGACTCGCTAATAAATTTATTAATCCGCACAAAATTCACACCTTTTCTTTACTCATCTGGCTGCACTATTCCTACATGTTACCTTGGTTGCTCACCACTCGGCAAGGCTACTGTCACCGTCGTCCCCCGGCCCAGCTCGCTTTCAATATCCATTGTGCCCTTGTGACTCTCAATAATCCGCTGGCTAATCATAAGCCCAAGCCCCGTGCCAGACTCCTTATTCGTAAAGAAGGGCTCCCCGAGCTTGGCCAAGGCCTCTTTGGAGATGCCTTCTCCTTCATCAATGATACGAATCATGACGCTATCCGGCTCCCTCCGCCACGTCTCCATATGAATTGTCCCGCCATCTGGCATGGCCTCCATCGCATTTTTGAGCAGATTAATGAATACTTGCTTCAGCTGATTCTCTTCGCAATGAACAAGCAGAGCCTCCACCGAAAAGTTCATGGAGAATTCTATACTATGAAGGTGCGCCTGACTATCGAGAAGAGAAATAACGTCACCCAGAATATAACGAATATCCTTCACCTGGAAGTGAACAGCCTGAGGCTTAGCCAGAATCAGAAACTCACTAACGATTAGGTTGATTCGATCCAGCTCCGACAACATTAGATCTGTATGCTGGGAATTAAGCTTCTTCGTCTGCAGCTGCAGCTGCAAGAATCCCTTCAGCGTCGTCAATGGATTTCGTATTTCATGGGCCACCCCTGCGGCGAGCTGACCTACTGTAGTCAGCTTCTCAGAGCGGCGCAGAAGCTCCTCCATCTTATTACGTTCCGTCATATCTCTGGAAATGATTACATATGCGGTGATCCGCCCCTCTTCGTCAAAGATCGGGGATTCACTGATGCTGACCCGGACCTCCGCTCCTTCCTTCGTCAGACGGACAGTCTCTGCTGAGTAGACTGGTATTCCTTCACTCAGCTTCTTCTTCCAGAGCGACTCCTCCTGACGAAGCGATTCAGGAATATTGAACAGGCAGACTCCCTGAACCTCCTCACTTGTCCAGCCATAAAGCTGTTCAAATGCCTTATTTACACGTATAATCTTGCCCTCAGGATCAGTCAGATGAATGGCATCCGCCGTTTGACGAATAATGGACTCCAGGTGCTCCTTGACAGAGCGGTTCTCATCGTTCATTTCATTTAGATCTTGTGTATACCGGGCAAGGTTCCCACCCATGGCATTAATCCTGGCTGCAAGCAGCCCAAGCTCATCCTTGCGTGAAACCTCAAGCTGAGTCTCGAAGTCCCCATCTGCCATCCCATTCACTTTTAGCAGAATGTCTTGAATTGGCCTAATCAGCAGACCGGCAAGAATATAACTTGCAAAAATCACAATCTCCAAAAGAACCAGTGAAATAGAGATTTGGCTAATCATCTGCTTGGAAATGACAGAATAAATAGGATCATAGCTGGAGATAATCCGGATTACATACGTATAATTGGAGTTATCCTTAATTGGAATAAAGCTCTTAATTACCCTTTTCCCATCAATCTTAACGTCGTACTGGGCACTCTGCCCGTTATGGATAGCTTCCTTCAGAACCTTCAGGTCCGCCTCGGGACTCGGGTATTTATACTTACCGAATACAAGAGGCTTGTCCTTCATTTCTACCGAGAGGCCTCTTTGAAGTGGAATTCCCTGCGTAACAGCCTCTTCAAATCGGGTTAAATTTATACCCGTAATATCTAGTACGTTCGTATTGGCATCCTGGGTCTTGGCTATAATCCTCTCCGGATTCAGGACCTCAAAGAAGCTATCCATGTCCAAATTGCGAATATAAGGATCTATAATATAATTGCTCGTTCCGTCATAATAATAGCCCCACTTTACAATACTATCTGGCGCCGTGGATGAATATTCGAACGGACCCGACCAGAAATGCTCGGATTTCTGCCCTTGCTCTACCTTAACAGGTTGTAGACTGAACAGCTGATTTAATGCAGCATACCAATAACCCCATTTGTTCGTGGATAACCCGATTTCCTGGGGCTCCGATGACTTGGCCGCCACGATGTCATCCGTGGTTTTTACAAATAAGGATATACCTGTTACGCCAGCTTTCTTTGCCAAATTAGCCAGCTGCTGACTGGTCACCTGATTAATATCGGGATTCAGCTCTTTGACAGCCAAAAGAGAAGCCAGCTTCAGCTTCTGGGTGATTTGTCTTTCGACATATTCAGAACCAAAGCCGCTTTGTTCGACAGCAATTGCGATTTGCTTGGCAGTAAGCATGATTTTGTTCTCACTGTCTTTACGCAGGTTTTCTTGCGTGGTAAAGTAGCTGAGAATAATATTCAAAGACAGAAGAACCACGGCCAGAAAAGAAATGATAATGGATAGTTTGGTTTTTATGGACAATTCGCTGCTCACTCCTCGGCCTAATTGCCTGCCGAAATTTGGAATAACTCTCCTATCATAATACCTTTAACGACACTTTTTGCAAAGACATTCCGAATTGAATATGGATCAAGTTTCAATCCTTGTTCATTTATAGTTACCCACAGTTTGCCCTTAGTTACACACAAAAATTATTAACCTGTGTATAACTCTGTTGATAACATAAGACTTATGCACATACTTACGCACAGGCTGTTCACAACGAATGCCTGTTCGCAGAATAACCATCAGATCATAGGATGAAAAAGGGAGTCATTTAACCATGTTTACCGATGAATACTGGATGAAAGAAGCCATTGCTGAAGCTCTCAAAGCAGAGGCTATTGGAGAAGTACCTATAGGAGCTATTGTAGTCCGTGATCAGGAGATCATAGGTCGTGGACATAATCTTCGGGAGACGGCTTATGACCCTACCGCTCACGCCGAGATTATTGCCATTCGTGAGGCAAGCAATCACCTTGGATCGTGGAGACTTCTAAATTGCAGATTGTATGTCACTTTGGAGCCCTGCCCTATGTGTGCAGGAGCTATTGTACAAGCCCGTATTCCACATGTGCTATATGGCACTACGGACCCGAAAGCCGGCTGTGCCGGAACTCTAATGAATCTGCTGCAGGAATCAAGATTTAATCATCAGACAGAAGTGACTAACGGTATTCTCCAGACCGAATGCGCAAGCCTGCTGACTCAATTCTTCCGCAAGCTTCGCGCGAAGCCCCCTAAAACTGAACAATAAAGAACCCGTGCCTAATGGCACGGGTTCTTTATTTAGAAAAGGTCTAAATTCTTATTCTAGACCAGCAGCTCCAAACTCCTGCTGCAGCTCATCCATAGTAATTGTATTTGTCGGAATCCCAATTACAAATTTTTGTTTCTCATTGATGTTTGTAAATGTGCTTTTTGCCTCAACTGCAATTTTCACATTGTCTTTAGTATCCGGATCGTTGATCTCAACATTGGCATTCACGTTCTGGTATGCCGGGAAATCGTTCTTATCGATCGCTGTGTTCACAGTAAATTGGTTGATCTTCAAATGGTTCTTCATTTCATCAAGCGCTTTGCTCAGTTCAGCTTGGCTGCCGGATTGAATTTCCTTCTTAGCCTGATCGATATCCTCTTTCGTTACTTGTAACATTTCACGATATTCATCTTTGCTAATGATGTCCAAGATCTTAGGAAGAGCTTTATTCACGAAGATGGTTACCGCATCTTTAACATTGTCGTTCGTAACATTGAACTGAACCACTTGCTTCGCGCTAAATCCATTCGGAAGAGCTGCATCTTTAGAATCTACATCTTTAAAGTATTTAGCAGAATCATATTCAGCGAATACCGCATTAGCTATTTCAGAAACCAGCTTTTGTGATTTGTTAAGGTCAATCGTATCGAGCTTAACTTCATTACCGCTTTGAGCAGCCAGTTCTTTGTAATCAAGCACCAGGAATTTACCCACTACGCTGTCTGGAATCGGGAAAAACGGTACTTTAGGAATTTTCACATACATCTTCTCTTTTGTTGTTACAAAAGGAATTGTAATTGTAGTGGCTACGTCACCTTTAAGCTTAACTTCAAGTGTAGCTTCGGTTTGCATAGGATCCTTTTGGTAAATTTGGCTGACATTGATCTCAGCATCCTTCAACATATTAACGACAGATCCAACCTGTTCGTTACTTTGAGCCATATTCACGGAAAGATCCTTAATTTTAATTTCGTTCTTAAGAACATAAGAATCCATTTTTAGTGCATTTGTAGCAGCTCCTTGTAGAGCCTCTTTTGGATCTTTCTTACTGCTGCAACCTGACAAAACTAGGACCACTGACAACAGCAACGTCAGGGTCAATCCCATAATCTTACGCATGAAGTTCTCCCCTCTTTATTCCCCTAAATTGTGACAAATACATTTAATATGATAAACCATTTCCGCTGGAAGAGAAACCCTTTTCTAGAATTAATGAATATCTTTTTTCTTGAAACGGCCGCCCTTCACGTCATGAATGTTTCCAACTGCAAGAAAAGCTCGTTCGTCAAAGTGATTCACAATCTCTTTGAGCTTAGCTTCTTCCAAACGTGTAACTACACAAAAAATAACTTTCTTCGGATCACCCGAGAACCCGCCCTCACCGGACAGATATGTAACACCGCGCCCTAGACGGCTGATAATGGCGTCGCCGATCTCATCAATATTATTACTAATGATCCACACCGATTTTGACTCATTAAGCCCGTCAATCGTAATATCGATGACTTTAAAAGCAATATAGTAAGCAAGAATGGAGAATAAAGCCGAATCCCAGCCAAATACAAAGCCTGCACCGCCAAGAATGAATACGTTGAGAATCATAATGATCTCGCCTACAGAGAATGGGGTCTTACGAGAAATGAGAATAGCAATGATTTCAGTTCCGTCCAGTGATCCACCCGCACGTATAACGATACCCGTGCCCAAACCGAGAAGCATACCGCCAAACACAAAGGCTAACGTGGTTTCCTGACTAACGGCCTGTACAGAATGAAGAAGTAGGGTAGAGACGGACATAACAATGATACCTAGAAGAGTGGAGAAGGCAAAGGTCTTTCCGATTTGTTTGTATCCTACGATGAGAAAGGGGAGGTTAAGCAGAAATAAGAAAATGCCCAGTGGCAAACTTGTGAAATGCGAGGCGATAACGGATATCCCGGTGACCCCACCGTCCGTAATGTTGTTAGGAACCAAAAACAGCTCAAGTGCGACGGCGTAGCACACAGCCCCTATAATTATAAACATACACCTAAGTAGGATACTCCCCAAAGAACGCTTACTATGCTGCCGAGCCGGCCGCGGCATCATTCCAAGGGATTGGTCATGCATTAAATCTTTTGTGAGTTCATTCATTGCATCACTTTCCTTTCGATTATCTTTTGTCTCATCTCTCCATTTCCTAGAATACTATCCACCAGGTTCGCAGTAACCCTATCTTTATTATGCCATTAATTTAGCCTAATGTCTTGTTTAAACCCAATATTCTTGCAAAATAGACTTAATTTGCCCGAAATCGGGCAAATTAGAGGGTTAGCCCCCTTGACGGTTATGATGGTCAACGTGATTACGGTTCTTCACTTTCTTCGATCCGGAGAGGGGCTCGGGTCCACCCGCTCCTTCCTCCTTGCGACGTCTACCTGTGTTCGGCTGCACTCCTGGCACAGCCATGGATTTCGGTTTGCTCATTGTTGTCCCTCCTAGGCTTGTGTAGTTCAATCTCATGCCCACATTTAATTTACCGAGATCCTGCCTTTATTATTCAGTCCTAGCGCTGAAATCGAACAACTAAAAGGGCCTATTCCCTAAGGAATAAGCCCTGTCTAATCACTGTAGTTAAGTTGAAAGTAATATGGCGGAGAGGGTGGGATTCGAACCCACGTGGGCTTGCACCCTAACGGTTTTCAAGACCGCCCCGTTATGACCGCTTCGGTACCTCTCCAAGTCAATCTAATTTCTCACGCTTAACACGTGACAAATTAGATTATATCATGAGTTGTCTTACTAAGCAACTATTTCTTTGGAGAAATATAATTTATATTTCCCATGTAAGGACGAAGAACCTCGGGAATCTCGATACTGCCGTCCTCTTGCTGATAATTCTCAAGAATAGCCGCAACCGTACGGCCCACGGCAAGCCCTGATCCATTCAGCGTATGCACAAATTCCGGTTTGGCTTTTGCTTCAGGACGGAATCTGATATTCGCTCGGCGCGCTTGGAAGTCCTCAACATTCGAGCAGGAGGAAATTTCACGGTACATCCCGCTCTCAGGCAGCCATACCTCAAGGTCATACGTCTTGGCCGCAGTAAAGCCCATATCGCCTGTACAGAGCGCAAGAACACGGTAAGGCAGGTTAAGAAGCTGGAGTACACGCTCTGCGTTCTGAGTCATCTTCTCAAGCTCTTCATAGGATGTCTCAGGATGGACGATTTTAATCATCTCAACCTTATTAAATTGGTGCTGGCGAATTAATCCTCTGGTGTCACGTCCGGATGCACCCGCCTCAGAGCGGAAGCAAGAGCTGTACGCAACATAATTGCGGGGAAGATCCTCAACATTCAGAATTTCATCACGGTGATAGTTGGTAACCGGCACTTCAGCTGTTGGAATCAGGTAGTATTCGGTATCCCGAAGCTTAAACAGGTCTTCTTCAAATTTCGGCAGCTGCCCCGTGCCATATAAGCTGTCGCGATTCACAATATACGGAGGAAGCATCTCCTCATAGCCATGCTCATTGCTGTGAAGATCCATCATAAAACTGATCAGAGCACGCTCCAAGCGGGCACCGAGGCCCTTGTAGAAGGTGAACCGGGAACCCGTTACTTTAGCGGCCGCTTCGAAATCAAGGATATTTAAATCCACACCCAGTTCCCAGTGGGCCTTAGGCGTAAAATCAAACTTGCGCGGTTCACTCCAGCGGCGGATCTCTACATTATCCTCTTCAGAGGAACCAACAGGTACGCTTTCATTTGGAATGTTCGGGATAGCCATGGTAAGCTCATCGATTCTAGCTTCAAGCTCCCGTACCTCATCGTCCAGAGCCTTGATCCGGTCACCCACCTCACGCATCTCCGTAATGAGCTCATCCGCATCTTCCCGATTCTTCTTACGCTTAGCTACCTCCGCTGACACTACATTACGGCGGTTCTTCAGCTGTTCGCTTTCTTGAAGAAGTTCACGGCGTTTCTCATCCAGCTGCGGGAAGCCTGAGATCAGATCAAGTGACTTGCCACGCTTCTGAAGGGCTTCTTCAACCCGACTATATTCATTTCTTAATATCTTTACATCTAACATAACTAGTCCCTCCTAGGGCAGCAGCCTTGACTGTACAGAATGAACAAGATGAGGACCCTCACCGCATGCTCCCAATAGGAACATAGCACAAATGAGCGTACAATTCTTCAGTTCAGTCCGCGCAGGACTCCGATTATCGGCTAAAATTGAACTACACCCGGACGGAATTAGCGTATTCCTGACCAGATGTAGTTAGTTTCAAATCTTTAATTATACTGCCTTACCATATCGGCGAAATATTGATGAAGTGAAAAGTCTTCTGTAAGCTCTGGATGGTAGGAACTAACAAGCATATGCCCTTCCCGTGCAGTGACTATTTCGTCTTTATAGGTAGAAAGAACATCCACACCTTTACCAACTGAAGTAATCAGAGGCGCACGAATGAACACAGCCCGAACGGGATTATCAATCCCTTTTACATCCAGATCGGTCTCAAAACTCTCACGCTGGCGTCCGAATGCATTCCTTGAGACACGAATATCCATCAGACCAAGGTGAGCTTCTTCTCCACCCTCGATCTCTTTAGCAAGCACGATTAGCCCCGCACATGTTCCGAAGAGCGGCTTACCTTCAGCTGAGAAGTCACGAATCGCATCTATGAACTCATATCTTCTCATCAGCTTACCGATTGTCGTACTCTCTCCGCCGGGAATAATCAGGCCTTGAATCTCCTTGAGCTGATGCGTGTGCTTAACAGCGACGCCCTCGGCCCCAGTACGTTCAATGCTTCTGATATGCTCGGCAACGGCACCTTGCAGCGCCAATACTCCTATTTTCATAACGCTCATCATCCTTCTATATCAAGCCAAGTATTGGATTTGCCGAAGAACCAGGGCTTACCAGCCCCGGTCACTCATACGCTCAGCAGCAGTCAATTTAGAGATTTCGATACCTTTCATCGGTGTACCGATGTTCTTGGAGACTTCAGCAATCAATTTATAGTCTGTGTAGTGAGTGGTTGCTTCTACAATAGCGCGTGCGAATTTCTCAGGATACTCTGATTTGAAAATACCTGAACCTACGAATACGCCGTCTGCGCCCAAATGCATCATCAAGGCAGCATCTGCCGGAGTAGCTACGCCACCCGCGGCAAAGTTAACGACTGGAAGCTTGCCGTTCTGATGGACTTCAAGCAGCAGATCATAAGCTACACCAAGGTTCTTGGCTTCTGCATACAGCTCGTCCTTCGACATGTTAGTGATCTTACGGATTTGGCTGTTAATCAGACGCATGTGACGTACCGCTTCTACAATGTTGCCCGTTCCTGGTTCACCTTTAGTACGGATCATGGACGCGCCTTCACCGATACGGCGAAGAGCCTCGCCAAGGTCTTTGGCTCCACATACAAATGGAACGGTAAATTCACGTTTGTCGATGTGATACACTTCATCAGCAGGTGTCAGTACTTCACTCTCATCGAGATAGTCAACGCCGAGAGATTCGAGTACCTTAGCTTCAACAAAATGTCCGATACGGGCTTTAGCCATTACTGGAATAGTTACCACTTTCATAACTTCTTCCACAATGGTAGGATCAGCCATACGGGCTACCCCGCCAGCAGCGCGAATATCAGAGGGTACACGCTCAAGCGCCATAACAGCCGTTGCACCAGCTGCCTCAGCAATCTTAGCTTGCTCAGCATTCATGACGTCCATAATGACGCCGCCTTTTTGCATTTCAGCCATACCTCTTTTTACACGAGATGTTCCAGTTTCCATTGTTCCATACCTCCCGAATATATAAACAAATTTCTAATCCATATCACTCAAAAATCGTGCTTTGATCT
This sequence comes from Paenibacillus sp. SN-8-1, assembly GCF_050995535.1. Taxonomy (NCBI): domain Bacteria; kingdom Bacillati; phylum Bacillota; class Bacilli; order Caryophanales; family Paenibacillaceae; genus Paenibacillus; species Paenibacillus sp. SN-8-1. Next base: position 87,728 of record NZ_CP194782.1, on the reverse strand, counting down.
AACTTGTTATTTTACAAGATTAGCTTAAATTACACAACCTTATGGCATGAACTAAATACGCAGGACTACCGGCTGGTGCCAGGTAATCACTCATGCAGTCTCTAGTTCAAAATATATAGACCCTAGAATTAGAATAAATTCTTGATCGCATTGAACAAGTCTACAAAGAATTGACCAATTGCACGAAGCAAGAGCTTGAACCAGCCGGCTTTCTCCGCTTCCTCAGCCGTGATCAAATTAACGGTCTTCTCTGCCGGAGCCGAAGAGCTATCCGATTTGTAGGTATAAGTTATGGTTCCGACTTTGGTGCCTTTTGGCAGCGGAGCCGTCAGCTTATCCTTATCCAGCCATTTCACGGTGGACTTGATTCCTTTAAGATCGGCACCCTTTTGCACCACAAAGCTTACGGCCTGGTCCGTAACTACAGGAACATCGGTATTGGTTGCTTTCTTCACACTAACCTGCTCTGCACCTTTAACTGTAGTTTTTGGAGCAACAACTTGTTTGACCTCAAAGTTATCAAAGCCATAATCAAGCAGCTTCTTGGTCTCGACAAAACGGGACTTCTGTGAGTTCGCATCAGTTCCCATAACTACACTAATGAGACGAACGCCGTTACGTACCGCTGTACCTGTGAAGCAGTTCCCCGCATTCTCGGTATGCCCTGTTTTTAGACCATCCAATCCAGGATAGGCGTACTGCTTGAAGTTAATATTCGACTTATTTGCTTCTAGCATCCAGTCGAGGTTCACCAATGGAGTTTTATCGCGATCGCGGAATTTGTATGATTGCATCGTAGTAAAACGAGTGAAGTCCGGGTGATCCGTTACAATGTATTTAGCCAGCGTAGCGGCGTCCTCTGCAGACATAACTGTTTCTTTCGGGTTCTCTGGGCGGTAGCCCTCCGGCATATCTCCGACATTAAGACCTGTGGAATTGGCAAAATAAGCTGTCTTCATGCCCATACGCTTCGCTTCCGCATTCATCATCTTAACGAATTCCTGCTCTGTACCCCCTACACGCTCTGCCAGGGCTACAGTTGCATCATTTGCAGAAGCGATAGCCATTGCGATATACAGCTCTTCCACAGTGTGCTGATCTCCCTCTGCAAGGAAGACACGAGAACCGATCTGCTTCGCGGCGTTCTCTTTAACCGTTACAACATCGCTCCATTTAAGTTTGCCCTGTTTAACCTGCTCGGCAACAATATATTCCGTCATCATCTTGGTCATACTGGCCGGCGGCATAGCCTCGTCCCCATTGACGGAGTACAGAACCTGCCCGGTAGTTGCCTCAATCAGAATCGCTGACCTTACATTAAGTCCTAATTTATCTGTTGATGCTGTTGACTTTGCCGTTGACTTACTGCTTGGTGCAGCTATGGCCTGTCCTTCAGCCAGAGTTAGTGCGGGAATAATGGATAAGCACAACATATTAACCATCAAAAGCGACGTTACACTCTTGCGAAGGATACGCCGTTTAGGCTTCGTGTTCATTTCTATCGGTTTCAAGTTACCTTTAAGCTCCCCTCATGATCTCAATCAATTACTTGTTCCATTCTAACACAGGGTATGCAGCAAAAAAAAGACAGGCAGAACGAAATTCGTCCTGCCTGACCTTGATTACCAACCATTTCCGAAAATTATAGCGAATAGTTCGGTGCTTCCTTCGTGATTTGCACATCATGAGGATGGCTCTCACGCAGACCCGCACCCGTTATACGAACAAATTCCGTCTCATCACGAAGCTCGTCCAGATTAGCCGTTCCACAATAGCCCATACCTGAACGCAGGCCGCCGATAAGCTGATGAATCGTGTCGGATAGCGGCCCTTTGTAAGCTACCCGTCCTTCAATACCCTCAGGCACAAGCTTCTTGTCATCATCTTGGAAGTAACGGTCCTTACTGCCTTGCTTCATGGCCGCTAATGAACCCATACCGCGGTATACTTTAAAGCGGCGTCCTTGATAAATCTCAGACTCACCCGGGCTCTCTTCTGTTCCTGCGAACAAGCTTCCAAGCATTACCGCATGAGCACCTGCGGCGATAGCCTTAGGTATTTCACCGGAGTACTTGATACCTCCGTCTGCAATAATTGGAATACCATACTCGCGTGCAACCGTAGCACAATCGTAGATAGCCGTGACTTGCGGTACACCGATACCGGATACAACACGTGTTGTACAAATTGATCCAGGTCCAATTCCGACCTTCACTACACTGGCGCCAGCTTCAATCAGATCACGGGTAGCGTGCCCAGTCGCTACATTCCCTGCAATAATAGTCAGTTCAGGATAACGAGTACGCAGCTCGCGAACCGCATCCACAATGTTGATATGGTGACCGTGTGCCGAGTCTACGGTAATTACATCCACTCCGGCTTTAACCAAGGCGTCCGTCCGATCAAAAGTATCCTTGGAGATCCCAACAGCCGCTCCTACCAACAGGCGTCCCTGAGCGTCTTTCGCTGCATTTGGGAACTGAATAGCCTTCTCAATATCCTTGATCGTAATCAGACCCTTGAGGACATTATTCTCATCGACCAGCGGAAGCTTCTCAATCTTATGCTGCTGTAGAATAACCTCTGCTTGCTGAAGAGTGGTTCCTACAGGTGCAGTAACAAGATTCTCATGAGTCATGACCTGTTTGATTTCGATGTTATAATCGTGAATGAACCGGAGGTCGCGGTTAGTGAGAATACCTACCAGCTTCTGATCCTCATCAACGATAGGTACACCAGAGATACGGAATTTGCCCATAACCTGCTCAGCATCCGTCACCAAATGATTCGGCGTAAGCGAGAAAGGATTCGTAATAACTCCGCTCTCTGAACGTTTAACACGGTCTACCTCTTCCGCTTGCTGCTCAATTGGCATATTCTTATGGATAATCCCGATCCCACCTTCACGAGCAATTGCGATAGCAAGAGCCGCTTCAGTAACTGTATCCATGCCTGCGCTAATCAATGGAATGTTAAGCTTGACCTTATCGCTCAATCTTGTGGATACATCCACTTCTTTTGGCAAAACATTAGACTTTCTAGGAATCAGGAGCACATCATCAAAAGTAAGACCTTCTTTGGTAAATTTACTTTCCCACACCAGGGTATCCCTCCTCAGCTCTATTGTCCCATCGGCCTGCATCTCTATAGTCTTGACGGCCGTAGATCTCATCTCACGGGAATATATTTGTACTATCTTAGCAAAGGGGATATAGGCTGTCAACACGTAATGAGAACATCCGAGAAGAGACTCGTACTTCTTCATGCTGCCACCAATATCCTTTTCTCCTTAAAAATAAAGCTATCCAGCTCGAACATAGCTAATATCTGCATTAAGACCGTATTATAAACAAAAAGAGCACTACCATAAGGTAGTGCTCTTACTCTTGTGCTTGGCGGCGTCCTACTCTCCCAGGACCCTGCGGTCCAAGTACCATCGGCGCTGGAGGGCTTAACGGTCGTGTTCGGGATGGGTACGTGTGGAACCCCTCCGCCATCGCTACCAAACGGGATTTTTCCGGGTCAATACTCCCTGAATCACTTCAGGAAAATATCCGACTTTAGAAAACTCATCGCTGCGAGAAAATATCAGACCTTATCAAGGCTTGCAGCTTAAAATCGGTTCAGGCTTGATCACCTGAAAACTAGATACGAAACGAACTTGCGATTGCTCTTCTTGGACTGCGTCCTTCCGAGCTTTGTTGGATAAGCCCTCGACCGATTAGTACTGGTCAGCTCCATGCATTGCTGCACTTCCACCCCCAGCCTATCTACCTCGTCGTCTTCAAGGGGTCTTACATACTGGGAAATCTCATCTTGAGGGGGGCTTCACGCTTAGATGCTTTCAGCGCTTATCCCTTCCGCACTTAGCTACCCAGCTGTGCTCCTGGCGGAACAACTGGTGCACCAGCGGTGCGTCCATCCCGGTCCTCTCGTACTAAGGACAGCTCCTCTCAAATTTCCTACGCCCACGACAGATAGGGACCGAACTGTCTCACGACGTTCTGAACCCAGCTCGCGTACCGCTTTAATGGGCGAACAGCCCAACCCTTGGGACCTACTTCAGCCCCAGGATGCGATGAGCCGACATCGAGGTGCCAAACCTCCCCGTCGATGTGGACTCTTGGGGGAGATAAGCCTGTTATCCCCAGGGTAGCTTTTATCCGTTGAGCGATGGCCCTTCCATGCGGTACCACCGGATCACTAAGCCCGACTTTCGTCCCTGCTCGACTTGTCAGTCTCGCAGTCAAGCTCCCTTATGCCTTTGCACTCTTCGAATGATTTCCAACCATTCTGAGGGAACCTTGGGGCGCCTCCGTTACTCTTTAGGAGGCGACCGCCCCAGTCAAACTGCCCACCTGACACTGTCCCCATACCGGATTACGGTACCAGGTTAGAACTCCGATACGATCAGGGTGGTATCCCAACGTTGCCTCCACAGAAGCTGGCGCTCCTGCTTCTTAGGCTCCCACCTATCCTGTACAAATCGTATCAAAGTCCAATATCAAGCTGCAGTAAAGCTCCATGGGGTCTTTCCGTCTTGTCGCGGGTAACCTGCATCTTCACAGGTATTAAAATTTCACCGGATCTCTCGTTGAGACAGCGCCCAAGTCGTTACGCCATTCGTGCGGGTCAGAATTTACCTGACAAGGAATTTCGCTACCTTAGGACCGTTATAGTTACGGCCGCCGTTTACTGGGGCTTCGGTTCATAGCTTCGGGATTACTCCCTAACCACTCCCCTTAACCTTCCAGCACCGGGCAGGCGTCAGCCCGTATACTTCGCCTTGCGGCTTCGCACAGACCTGTGTTTTTGCTAAACAGTCGCTTGGGCCTTTTCACTGCGGCCCCCTCGTGCTATTCACACTACCGGGGCACCCCTTCTCCCGAAGTTACGGGGTCATTTTGCCGAGTTCCTTAACGAGAGTTCTTCCGCGCGCCTTAGAATTCTCTTCTCGCCTACCTGTGTCGGTTTGCGGTACGGGCACCTTCTCCTGACTAGAGGCTTTTCTTGGCAGTGTGAGATCATGACCTTCGCTACTGTAATTTTCACTCCCCATCACAGCCCAGCCTTAACGGTGTGCGGATTTGCCTACACACCAGCCTCACTGCTTGGACAGACATCCATCAGTCTGCGTCACTACCCTGCTGCGTCACCCCATCGCTCATAACGGATTACGGTGGTACAGGAATTAGGGCCTGTTGTCCTTCGACTACGCCTTTCGGCCT
>NZ_CP194782.1:15000-77500 GCF_050995535.1 Paenibacillus sp. SN-8-1 | reverse complement strand
AACTCATGGGCTGTTCTTGGTCATTATATTGAAAGACTTGAATCTTATCTCGTATTACTCGGCTGAACGCGCGCGCATATGAGGGAACAGCAGCACATCACGAATGGAAGCTGAGTCCGTGAGCAGCATAACCAAACGGTCAATCCCAATACCTAGGCCTCCTGTAGGCGGCATACCGTATTCAAGGGCACGGATGAAGTCATCGTCCATCTCATGGGCTTCATCATTTCCTTGCTCACGCTCTTTGAGCTGATCTTCAAACCGCTGACGTTGGTCAATTGGATCGTTAAGCTCTGTAAACGCATTAGCATGTTCACGCGCAACAATGAACAATTCGAATCGGTCCGTAAAGCGGGGATCAGCTTCACTCTTCTTCGCCAAAGGAGAGATCTCAACAGGATGACCTGTAATAAAGGTCGGCTGAATCAGCGTCTCTTCCACAAAATGCTCAAAGAAGGCATTCAGGATATGACCAAAGGTCATATGCTTCTCAACCGGAACTTTGTGCTCCTGCGCTAGACGGTGCGCTTCTTCGTTGGTCATTTGGACACCGAAGTCCACGCCTGTCACTTCTTTAACCGCATCAACCATGGATACCCGGCGCCATGCTGGGCGAAGGTCAACTTCCTGACCTTGATATTGAATGGTCTGTGTTCCAAGGACCTCTTGAGCAATGTGAGCCACAAGATTCTCTGTTAGGACCATAATATCTTTGTAATCCGCATAAGCTTCATAAAGCTCGATCATTGTAAATTCAGGGTTATGTCTTGTGGAGATCCCTTCATTACGATATACCCGGCCGATCTCATATACCTTCTCAAGTCCGCCTACAATCAGACGCTTCAAGTGAAGTTCAATAGCGATCCGCATATACAGTTCCATATCAAGAGCATTATGATGCGTGATAAATGGACGCGCCGCAGCTCCGCCGGCAATACTGTGAAGGGTTGGTGTCTCCACTTCCAAATAGCCGAGGGAATCCAGATAACGGCGCATCGACTGGATAATGCGTGAACGCAGAATGAATGTCTGTTGAACTTCAGGATTGATGATCAGGTCCACATAGCGCTGACGATAGCGAAGCTCAACGTCTTTCAAGCCGTGATATTTATCCGGAAGCGGATATAGGGATTTGCTTAGCACCTCAAGATCCTTGACTTTAATCGAGGTCTCCCCGGTTTTGGTCTTGAAGACCTCTCCGCTTACACCTACAATGTCACCCAGATCAAGCAGATCGAAGGCATCATATTTCACTTCAGGCACAGTATCTTTGCGGACGTAAATCTGAATCTTGCCACTGAGGTCCTGGATATGGGCGAAGCTGGCTTTTCCCATTCCCCGCTTGGCCATAATCCGACCCGCAATACGGACTTCCACCGCTTGCTCCTCAAGCTCTTCCTTGCTAAGAGCATCATACTTCTGTAAAATGTCACCCGCGTTATGGGTACGATCAAACTTTTGGCCAAATGGATCGATCCCTAAAGCACGAAGCTCGTCCAATTTGTCCCGTCGAATTTGCAGCAGCTCGCTGACTTCCACTTCTTGATTTGAAATTTCCTCGCTCATTCGTCGTTCAACTCCCTTACAGACTTTGATGCCGTATGTACGGCTAACTGCTTAAATACAGTGAAAGAAGCTTCCTTAGGGAAGCTCCTTCGCCTTATTTCTTAATTTCCAAAATTTTATATTGAATAACGCCCGCAGGAACCGTTACATCCACTACTGTTCCAATTTGCTTGCCCAGAATGGCTCTACCCACTGGACTTTCATTAGAAATTTTGTTCTGAAGCGGATCGGATTCAGCCGAACCTACAATCGCGTATTCCATTGTATCGCCAAACTCCAGATCTTCCACAATAACAATCGAGCCGATGCTTACTGTATCTGTATCAATCTCATCGTTGTTGATAATACGGGCGTTACGCAGCATTTTCTCTAGTGTTATAATACGACCCTCAATAAAGGCCTGTTCATTCTTCGCGTCCTCGTATTCCGAGTTCTCACTAATATCACCATATCCGATAGCCACTTTAATCCGTTCGGCAACTTCACGGCGTTTCACGGATTTGAGGTTCTCCAGTTCTTCTTCAAGTCGTTTCAGACCGTCTTGGGTAAGAATAACTTCTTTATCGCTCATCAACCGATTCTCCTGTCATGGAAATAAATTTCACAATATGGAACATTCAATCCATATAATTTCACGCATCATTTAGAGAATATCATATGCAATCTCACAAAGATGAGAACACCTCTGTGCTGGGGAAGTTATCTCCTGAGGCGAATTTATACTGAGAAATTATAGGGTAAGCACCGCAAAATGTCAATGACATGCAAGTCATGAAATGTAAACGTTTTATTAGACGGTTACCACCGAATTGGAAGGCTCTGCAGCAAGACCCGCAACATAATCCTCAAGGATTCGCGCTACTTCATCACGCTTCGTCTCTTCCATGATCATGTCTTTGACGCGTCCGCCGTCTTTCATGCCTTTGAGGTACCAGGCCAGGTGCCTGCGCATCTCCCTCACCGCCGTATTCTCACCCTTAAGCGCGACCAGGCGGTCCATATGAAGCATCGCAATGCGAATCTTCTCTTCAGGTGCCGGTTCAGGGGCAAGCTCTCCGCTCTTCAGATACTCAATTGTCCGGTACAGCATCCATGGACTACCGAGTGCACCACGGCCGATCATGACACCGTCACAGCCAGTCTCATCGAGCATGCGGCGGGCATCCTCAGGCGTATTCACATCCCCATTCCCAATAACGGGAATGGCGACAGCTTCCTTCGCCATCTTAATATAACTCCAGTCCGCATGACCGGTATACAGCTGCTCACGGGTACGCCCATGGACGCTGATGGCCTTGCCTCCGGCAGCTTCTACCGCTTTGGCATTCTCCACCACAAATATGTGATCAGAATCCCACCCAATTCTCATTTTGACCGTTACCGGCTTGCTTACCGCATCCACAACCGCGGATACCATCTCAAAAATCTTGTTAGGCTCAAGCAGCCAGCGGGCCCCGGCATCACACTTCGTTACCTTCGGTACGGGGCAGCCCATATTAATGTCAATAATATCTGCGTTGGTGTCTTGATCGACGACCTTGGCGGCTTCAACAAGAGAAGCACGATCACCGCCAAAAATCTGCAAACTTAGAGGTTTCTCCCGCTCATCGACAAACAGCATTTCTTTGGTACGCTTATTCCCGTTAAGGATTGCTTTGTCGCTAACCATCTCCGCGCACACAAGGCCTGTCCCGAACTCCTTGGCAATCAGCCGAAAAGCCGGGTTGCACACGCCTGCCATCGGGGCAAGCACGACTTGATTCTTCATTTCGATATCGCCAATTTTAAGCACGTCAGGTTCACTCCCTTGTAATAGTCTTTATCTCGGAGGCTTAAGCTCGGACACCGAAATGCCCAGAACGCTAGCAATCTTATCAATGACTTTGTCTTCGGCACGGCGGTTCCCCCGCTCAATAGCTCCAAGGACGGCAAGGGATATGCCGGTCTCTTCAGCTAGCTGCTGCTGGGTATACCCCTTCAGCTTGCGGAATGCCCGGATGCGGTGTGCCAACTGCATTTCTTCCAAAAGCGGACGCCTTCTTTCCCGCCCCCTGTGTCTAATGCTGACTGAACAAATGAATACAATTCCGTACGGTCATTCTCCGGAACGATCTCAGAGAGCGGAACTAGCACAAAGGCACGTTCCTGCATTCGGGGATGGGGAAGGGTCAGCTGGGGCGTATCTAAGGTTCTTCCTTCCATCCAGAGCAAATCCAAATCAACTGTCCGCGGTCCCCAGTGGATATGCCGCTCACGTCCAAGCTCGAGTTCGATCTGTAGCATGGCGGATAGCAGCTCCTCTGGTTCCAGTGTGGTACGCAGGGCAAGGGCCATATTAATAAAATTAGGCTGATCCACATAGCCGACCGGATCAGTCTCATAAAGACTGGAACAGCGAAGCACTGTAATAAGCGGATGCTGATTCAGGCGGTTAATAGCTTCAAGCAGAGTCGCTTCCCGCTCACCCAAATTAGCCCCCAAAGCAATATAAGCCTCTGATCCTTCAGAGGTAGAATGTGAATTCATAGTAAGTTCTCACTTTCTTGATCTTAACAACTCCACCGTAACGCCCCCGAAATGAATATCAAAAGGCGGATGAGGCTTGGTAACCTTAACTGTCAATTCATCTATAACAGTATAAGTGCCGAGTATCTCGGATGCAATACACTCAGCCAGAGCTTCGATTAATTTGAAGCTCCGTCCTTCTACGATTTTTTTAACAAGTTCATGGACTTCGGCGTAATTTACCGTTTGGGTCAAATCATCATGGATGCCCGCCTGACGAAGATCCAGCTTCAGCTCAAGATCTATATAGAAGCGCTGACCAAGCTTGCGCTCTTCTTCGAACACACCATGGTAACCGTAATATTCCATACGCGTTAGTGTCATTTTATCCATATATTTCACGCCTCTCCATCAAGTTCAGTGATGTGCTTAGGGCTGTACATTACAGCATCGCACATGTCTATCGTACGTTTCAGGGGCACGATATCGTGCACCCGTATAATCTGACAGCCCTGGGCGATACCCAGCGCGGCTGTAGCGGCCGTCCCCTCAATTACATCATTAGCCGGCAGATCCAGCGTGGTTCGAATGAACTTTTTGCGGGAGGTTGCAAGCAGCACGGGAAATCCAAGCTCAGTAAGACGATCCAGCGAACGCATCACACGCAAATTCTCGTCATGGTCCTTCGCAAAGCCAACACCTGGATCCAAAATTATATTCTCTCTGGCAACCCCGGCGCGGACCGCTATGTCGATGCTTTCCTGCAGATCAGCTATAATATCCTCGATAAAGCTCTTGTAATTCCGATCATGACGGTTATGCATAAGAATAATTGGACAGCCGAATTCGGCGGCAACGGCAGCCATCTGCGGGTCGGCCTTGGCTCCCCATACATCATTGATGATATGCGCCCCAGCCAGGAGAGCTTGTCTTGCCACCTCAGCTTTATAGGTATCTATAGAGATTACGATGTGTGGTGCGGCCTGGTGAATAGCTTCAATCACAGGTATAACCCGGCGCAGTTCTTCATCCTGGCTCACCGGCTCGTGTCCTGGTCGGGTCGATTCCCCGCCAATATCAATGATATCCGCGCCATCCGCGACCATCTGCAGTGCATGCTTGACTGCCACGTCCGGATCTATAAATCTCCCACCATCCGAGAACGAATCGGGGGTGACATTCAGAATGCCCATGATCAAGGTTCTGTGGCCAAGTGTCAGGTCAGTCTCTCCGCAGCGATAGCTGCGCTCATAGAATTTTGGTCTCACGCCAAATTCCTCGCTTTCTCCCGGTAGGCTTGCAATAGCATGGCTGTTAGATCGCCGCATTTCCCGGTTCCAACTATCTTCGGCTTATTATCCGTATCATATAGAGCATTGACCGGCACCAGTTCCTGAATGGAATTCGTCGTGAAAATCTCATCCGCCTGCAAAAGCTGCTCCCAGGTGTACAAGCCTTCCTCACAGGTCAGCCCTAGCTCACCCGCAGCTTCAAGGACACAGCTTCTTGTAATCCCGGGCAGAATACCGGTCTGGATAGCAGGGGTATAGAGCAAGCCATCTTTCACAAAAAACAGATTGCTCACAATTCCTTCTGAAATATATCCCTCAGCCGTCAACAAAAGCCCTTCTACCGCCCCTGCCCCCGGCTTCCAGCAGCCTGCTAGCTCTCTCTTAGCTAATATATTATTCATATAATGCAGTGATTTTAAACGGATGCTCCCTTCAGGCGTATTACGCCTTGTGTTCAACAATCTAAGCGGCCTTCCTCCGGTATAGAGCGAATCAGGCATCTCCGGTAGCGACTTAACGTAAATAATCTCCTGAGGCGATTCGTAATCGCCCGAAGGAAGGCCCAAATCGCCTTCCCCTGCCGTAAGGGTATAGCGAATATAGGCTTCAGCCAGATTAGATGCGGCAAGCAATTCGGATATATGGTTCTGCAGCTTATAAATGTCGGGTTTATAATGAAACCCCAGTGACTCACAGCCTTGAGCCAACCGATCCAAATGGCGGAGAAGCATGGATGGAACCCCATTATAGGTCCGAAATGTCTCAAAAAGACCGAGTCCGTACATAAAGCCGTGATCCATAACGGATATCACGGCTTTATCTGCAGGTACAACCCTTCCACCTATTCCGATGAAATTCAAGCTCTGGCTCCCGCTTTACGGCTGAGAAAATTACGTAGAATTTGGTGGCCATGATCGGTAATAATGGACTCGGGGTGGAATTGTACTCCTTCAACTTCGTACTCTTTATGGCGAAGTCCCATAATTTCGCCTTCTTCCGTCTCGGCTGTAATCTCAAGACAATCTGGCAAGGTCTCCCGCTCAACAAGGAGCGAGTGATACCGGGTCGCGGTGAATGGTGTCGGAAGTCCTTCAAACACCGAGGCTCCTTGATGGAGAATCGGAGAGGTTTTACCGTGCATCAGACGCTCTGCCCGTATCACATTGCCTCCAAAAGACTGGCCAATAGCCTGGTGACCCAGACATACGCCAAAGATCGGAATAACTCCTTTGAAGTTCTCGATAACCTCCAGGCTGATGCCTGCCTCATTTGGGGTGCACGGACCTGGCGAGATCAAAATATGGTTTGGAGCAAGCTGCTTAATTCCATCAATATCAATCTCATCATTCCGCCGAACAGTAACCTTCTCTCCAAGCTCGCCAAGATACTGTACTAGGTTATAAGTGAACGAGTCATAGTTATCTATAACTAAAATCATGTCAACATCTCCTGTCCTCGGTTAATTTGGACTGCTTCTTCACTAAGCTCCACCGCGAGCGCCATCGCCCGGGCCTTGTTATGACATTCCCTATATTCGCGGTATGGCTCCGAATCGATTACAATTCCTGCGCCGGTCTGAATATATCCGACTTCGTCCTTAACCACTAACGTTCTGATAATGATGTTCAATTCCATATTACCACGATAGTCAATCCAGCCCATGGACCCGGTGTATGGTCCCCTGGTTACTGGCTCAAGCTCTTCAATAATCTCCATCGTCCTTACTTTGGGAGCACCTGTAATAGTTCCCCCGGGGAACTTGGCGGCGATAACTTCATATAAGGTTCGCCCCGCGGCAAGCTGACCCTTCACCTCGGAGACCAAATGCATAACATGCGAGTAATACTCAACGGCAAGCAGCTCGCTCACCTTCACTGATCCATAGGCCGCGACCCGGCCAAGATCGTTGCGTTCCAGATCAACCAGCATAATATGTTCGGCCCGCTCCTTCTCGCTGCTTCGGAGCTCTTCCGCCATCCGCCTATCTTCCTCGGCCGTTCTTCCCCGCCGCCTTGTCCCGGCGATGGGTCTTGCGCTGATCTCTCCCTCCTCCAGCTTTACCAGCAGCTCGGGGGAGCCTGACACGAGCTGGTATTCCGGGAACCTGAGCAGACCCATGTAGGGTGAAGGATTCAAATAGCGCAGCCATTCGTAGATTTCTTCCGGTGTGGAGCGGAGATTCCGCTGCTGACGTAACGACAGATTCACCTGGAACACGTCACCTGCCGAGATGTACTGCTGGATTCGGGTAACGGCGTTCTCGAAGTCTTTTTGCCCAAAAGAAGTGGTAAGTCCGCTCTCCGGCCATTGCCCTGCCTCTTGGATCTCCTGGGCTCTCGACCTTCTCCGCTGGACCTCTTGGGCCGATTCACCTGATCTTCCCCAGCTCATCATGTTCTTCCACTGCTCTATCATCTTCTCCGCACGCTGATAGGCATCCTCGTATAAGGCGGTTAGCTGGTCCTGATCAACGTCACCATCGGTTGTCTTGGCCCCTTCAAGCGGAAGATGAACAATGGCGTAGACCGCCTGCTCCGCCTGATCCACAATCCACATCTCTTCCATCCGCATCCATACATAATCGTCCAGCTTCAGATCATCTGCCGCCTTCTCGGGCAGATTCTCCAGAGAACGGGCAACATCATAGCCCAGAAACCCGACACAGCCTCCGCTAAATTTGGGGAGACCTTCAACAGAAGGCGCTGTGTACGGTTCCATCCACTGTCTGATCAATTCCAGAGGAGTTCCCTGGAGACGGCTGCGCTCTCCTGTCGATAGGTCACTGACCTCCGCCCGGCTTCCTTTACCTCGAATTACAGAAACAGGGCTCAATCCAAGAAAAGTATATCTACCGTCCTTACCGCTTTCCAGCACAAAGGAGTAAGGTGAGGCGTATTCCCATGCCTGCTGCCATGAAAGGGGCAGATTATTCCCCTCACTGATACGCATAGCCAGCGGAAGCAGGGTATACTCTTCACTCGCCCACTGCTGCCACTGCTCTAATGAAGTTAATACTTTCATCCACCTTCAGCCTCCTGCTCAAAAGCCTGTCTATTGTTTGCTAGTATACTAAAGGTTCTGTTCCGATGAAAGCCCCAATCTTTCTTCGCCTGGTGATTGCTGAACATAGAGAAGCAGCCCCCATAAACTCCGCTTAGGAATTCATAGGGGCCGTATCATCTTGTTATATTCAAAGTCCGAGCTTCGTATTAACCTTCAAAATTATAAAGAGGTGTGCTCAGGTAACGCTCGCCATTACTTGGAATGACTACAACTACGCGTTTGCCCTTGCCAAGCTCTTTGGCTACCTTTAGAGCTGCCAGTACAGCCGCGCCAGAGGAAATACCAGAAAGGATACCTTCTTCTTTGGCTACTTTACGAGCCTGCTCGAAAGCTTCTTCGTTCTCAATATGAATGATTTCATCATAAATATCACGATTCAGAATTTCCGGGATAAAGTTCGCACCCAGACCCTGGATTTTGTGAGGTCCTGGCTTACCGCCTGCCAAGATCGGGGAGGCCGCTGGCTCAACAGCCACAATTTTGATATCAGGGAAACGCTTCTTCAGCACTTCACCTGCACCGGAGATAGTTCCGCCTGTACCGATACCAGCTACGAAAGCATCCAGCTTGCCGTCCAAGGACTCAATCGCTTCCACGATCTCAGGACCTGTAGTCTCACGGTGAATCTTCACGTTAGCTTGGTTTCTGAACTGATCAGCGAGGAAATAGTCAGGGTTAGCGGCAAGAATCTCTTCCGCCTTCTTAACAGCTCCGTTCATGCCCTCTGCTCCAGGAGTCAATACCAGCTCAGCTCCATATGCGCGAAGCAGGTTACGACGCTCAATGCTCATCGTCTCAGGCATTACGATAACCGCTTTGTATCCTTTAGCAGCCGCTACCAGAGCAAGACCGATCCCTGTGTTACCACTTGTAGCTTCAATGATTGTACCGCCTGGCTTAAGAAGTCCTTGCTTCTCAGCTTCTTCAACAATACTGATCGCAATACGGTCTTTCACGCTTGAGCCCGGGTTCTGATACTCAAGTTTTGCATAGATCTCCGCGCTGTCTTCCGGTACAATGCGCTGCAGACGCACCAAAGGTGTTCCACCAATCAGTTCTGTTACATTATTTACGACTTTAGCCATGATATAAACCCTCCCCTGAATAGTAAGCCATTTCATATCAAAAAAACGTATGAAGAAACTTAGGCTGTATATAGAACAAGCGCAGGAGAGGAATCTTTCTACACATCCTATATCCTGGCTGTTATGATATCCGAGTAAATAAGTAGGTTTTCCACTAGTCTTATCTTATCAATACCTACTTGGGTTGTCAATAATAGACGCCAAAAATACTTTGCTATTCGTGTCAAAAGTCCGAACCCGCACAGCAAAGTATCTTGATCACGTTCTATTCACTTTTTGCCTGTTCCAGCAGCTCTCGCAGTTCCTCACGCTTGAACACGTAAGCTTCACGGCAGAAGTCGCATACTACCTCGGTCTGTTCATCTTCTTCCATTAGTTGAGTAAGTTCACTTTCCCCAAGGCTGATCAAAGTCTTCTCAACTCGTTCCCGGGAACAGGAGCAGGCGAAGGTGATATCCATTTCATCCAGGACCCGGATGTCCGGAACAATCCACTTCAGCATTTCTTCAAGCTCCAAGCCTTGGTCAAGCAGAGAAGTAACCGGCGGAAGCTGTCCGATCGCCTGTTCGATTGCCGCAATTTCTTTATCATCAAGGCCCGGAAGCAGCTGAATGATAAATCCACCCGCCACGATGACCGACGAATCACTATCTACAAGCACGCCCAGTCCCACAGCGGATGGCGTCTGTTCGGATACAGCGAAATAATACGTGAAATCTTCCCCGAGCTCTCCAGAGATAATCGGCACACTCCCGCGATACGGCTCCTTGAGTCCAAGATCCTTGATCACATGGATAAAGCCGCTTGTTCCTACGGCTCCAGCCACATCCAGCTTACCAAGGCTATTGCTCGGAAGATGGACATGCGGATCATTCACATAACCACGGACTTGCCCATTTGCATTCGCATCGACGACAATTTGCCCGATTGGACCATCACCCTTAACCTGAACCGTTAATTTCTCATTGCCCTTCATCATCGAACCCATCATAGCTGCGGCCGTAAGTGTACGCCCAAGGGCGGCCGTTGCGGTCGGATAGGTGTCATGCCGGCGGCGCAGCTCGTCTACGAGCTGAGTTGTTCTTACAGCGAAGGCGCGTACTTTCCCGTCCATTGCTGTTCCTCTTATTAATCGATCCTTCTCTTGGCTCATATTCCGTTACGCCTCCTCTAAGTTCTCAGATGTTCCAGCTTAGTATATGGATAAAGCCCCGCTTCATGTCTTGGAGGTATATGCTCCGTATTAACAATTCCGCTCGTAAATCAGTCTTAGCCCCTCAAGTGTGAGCAGCGGATTAACCTCTTCGATACTGGTTGTCTCGCTAGCAATAAGTCCTGCAAGGCCACCCGTGGCCACCACTTTGGGCTTCGCGTTCATCTCGCTGCGAATTCTTCCTACAATTCCATCAACTTGACCCGCATATCCAAAAATAATACCTGCCTGCATAGCATGAATCGTATTGCGCCCGATTACCTTCTTCGGCTTCTCCAGCTCGATGCGCGGCAGCTTCGATGCGCGCTGATAGAGCGCTTCGGTTGCAATTCCAATGCCCGGCACAATAGCGCCGCCCAAATAATTGCCTTTTTCATCTATACAATCAAAAGTAGTCGCTGTTCCAAAATCAACCACAACCAGAGGCCCGCCGCCATAAAGCTCCACAGCAGCCACCGCATTGACAATCCGGTCAGCACCGACCTCACGAGGATTCTCATATCGCAGATTGAGTCCTGTCTTGATCCCCGGACCCACGATCAGAGGGGCTTTCTTCAAATACGTCTCACACATTTGCTCCAGCACATGCATCAGCGGAGGAACGACGGAGGATATAATAACACCTTCTATATCCCGTACATCAATATGCGACATTTGAAACAGATTATGTATCAATACGCCGTATTCATCCCCCGTAGACTGCCGATTGGTTCCCAACCGGAAATGGTGCAGCAGCTCACGGTTCTTGTAGATCCCGAGCACAATGTTCGTATTGCCCACGTCAACCACAAGGATCATGGCTCTCACCTCACTTTCTTGTCATTCAGATCCAGACTGATGTCCAGACTTTCAAAGGAGTAGGTTAGTCTTCCTACAGATATTACGTCTACTCCACTTTCGGCAATTCCTCTTATGGTAGCCAGCGACACATTTCCTGAAGCCTCCACCGTAACATGGGGAGCAGCCGATTTGATTCGCTGAACCGCTTGCTTCATTAATTCCGGCTGCATATTATCCAGCATAATGATATCCGCTCCGGCTGCAAGCGCCTCTTCCACCTGCTCCATATTCTCTGTCTCGACTTCGATTGTCATCGTGTGCGGGATATTCGCCCGTGCCCGGCTAACAGCCTGAGCGATACCGCCGGCACCCTTGATATGATTATCTTTAATCATGACGGCATCATACAGTCCAAACCGATGATTTGCGCCCCCGCCCATGCGTACGGCATACTTCTCCAGCATCCGGTGGCCTGGGGTTGTCTTGCGAGTATCGACCAGTCTCACCTCAAGTCCTTCCAAAGCATCTACATATGTACGCGTACGTGTAGCAATCCCCGATAAGCGCTGCAGCAGGTTCAGCGCCAGACGCTCCCCGGTGAGAATACTGTGTGTGCTGCCCTCCACTTCAATTAAGACACTTCCCTTGGCAGCATACTGCCCTTCCTCGGCATGTGCCTTGAATGAAAGCGTAGGGTCCACTACTTCAAATACAAGCTGGGCGACAGGGATTCCCGCGATAATCCCATCGTCTTTAGCATGGATTATTCCTTTGGATTCATGCCCGAATGGAATAGTAACCGATGTGGTCACATCTCCAGAACCAACATCTTCTCTAAGCCAACCACGTATAGACTCTATAAGGCCTTCATTATATCCATTAAATATCATCGATCCCAGCCTCCAACATTCCTTTTTCACGATGGTGAACAATTCGCTTCAGCCAGTCCAGATCTCTACGTTCCGGATAATCCTCCCGGCAATGCCCACCCCGGCTTTCTTGACGAGCGAGCGCAGATTCCGTAATGAGAAGCGCGCAAGTGAGCATATTGGCATACTCCAGTTCTTCACTTTGCCGCAGTTCATACCCGAAGATATCCGTCTGCTGCTTCAGCTCTCCAAGTCCCTTCCTAAGCGACTCCTCACTCCGTCTGACTCCCACATGCCGAACCATCGTCTTCTGAAGCTTCAGCCTTCGCTCACTAATCTTGAAGTTGGCCAAGCCTGTTCGTTCTTCCCGGTAAGAGATATTCTCCCAGGCCGTCTTCAGGGGAACAAGCTCTCGGATCTGTTCCACAATTCGGCGACCGAATACAATCGCTTCCGTCAATGAGTTGCTGGCCAGCCGGTTAGCTCCATGAATTCCCGTTGAGGATACCTCGCCACAAGCATACAGCCGGGCAACCGAAGTCTCTCCCTGCAGGTTGGTCAGTACCCCGCCCATCATATAATGCGCAGCAGGGGCGACTGGAATCCAGTCGCTCGTGATATCGAGCCCGTACCGAATACAAGTCTCATATATGGTAGGAAAACGATTCCTCACCATCTCGGGGAGCTCGTGCGTGATATCCAAATATACAAAAGTAGTCTTTGTGGCTTCCATTTCACTAACAATCGCCCGGGCCACAATATCCCGCGGAGCAAGCTCCAGCTGAGGATGATATTTCTCCATGAATCGGTCACCATGAATATTACGAAGAATTGCGCCTTCTCCTCTTACCGCCTCCGAAATCAGAAACCGCGGTGCACCCGAATAACTTAGAGCAGTAGGATGGAACTGAATAAACTCCATATCCCGAATTAGAGCACCCGCCCGGTAAGCAATCGCTACTCCGTCCCCGGTGGCTACTTCAGGGTTCGTCGTGTAACGATACAGCTGCCCGGCTCCTCCGCTGCACAAAATCGTTGCATCCGCACGCAAGAAGAAACGCTCACCATCAGGCCCTTGCAGCAACGCACCCAGGCATTCCTCATTTTCCGTGATGAGATCAATGACATAATGGTGTTCCAGTATCTCAATATTCTCAGTCTCACGAACCTTTTGGGACAGTGCGCGCACAATCTCATATCCGGTAGCATCTCCATTCGCATGAAGAATACGCCGGTGGCTGTGGGCAGCTTCCTGAGTCAGTGCTAATTCGCCGTTCTCCTGGTCAAAAGCAGCACCCATCCGTATGAGATCTCTTACTCCCTCGGAGCCTTCATGCACAAGCACATCCACCGCGGAACGCAGACAGAAATCAGCACCTGCAAAAAGGGTATCATCCCGATGGGACTCAGGTGAGTCCTCCTCCGAGATCACAGCCGCAATTCCACCCTGTGCGTAGCGTGTATTACTTTCCATTAACCCATTCTTCGTAATCATAACGACACGGCGGTCTTCACTTGCTTTAATCGCTGTGAACAGACCCGCGATCCCCGTACCAATAACAATTACTTCTGTCTCACGCACCGGAATTTCTCCCAGATCAAAATCCACTAAGTATTTAGGTATCATTTCGTTCACCTGTCTTTAGGGCAAGAGAGTAGCGCATGCTACTTAACTTGTAACATGCGCTCTAGGGATGCTCTGGCTTTGTCTGCAACAGCCGGCGGTACGTACACTTGTGGCTGCATAGTCTCCAGACATTTGACCAGCTTCTTCAGATTATTTACTTTCATATTCGGACATACCAGGAATTTGGTAGCAAAATAGAACTCTTTATCCGGACTATCCAGCCTAAGCTGATAGCCTGTACCGTCTTCTGTCCCAACGATGAATTGCTTGCAGTCGGATTGCTTGCAGTAATCCAAAATCGCTGTGGTGCTTCCTACAAAGTCACCCATCTCAACGACCTCAGGGCGGCACTCAGGATGAACCACAAACTGGGCTTCCGGATATTTGGCTTTCATCTCAACCACGTCTTTAACCGTTAGCATATCGTGGGTGTTGCAGTACCCTTCCCAGATAATCATTTTCTTATCGGTATGCTGCTGTACATAGGCACCCAGGTTCTTATCTGGTACCCAGATGATCTCATCTGCATCTACAGAATTAATTACCTTAACGGCGTTTGAAGACGTACAGCAAATATCAGTCTCAGCCTTGATCTCGGCTGATGAATTAATATAAGTAACGACCTTGGCATTCGGATGCTCGGCCTTCACCTTTCTCAGTCCGTCCACGTTAACCATATCCGCCATCGGGCAGCCTGCCCGCTCGTCAGGAATAAGGACTGTCTTGTTCGGAGCCAGGATCTTGGCGCTTTCCCCCATAAAATGAACCCCGCAGAATACAATTACCTCAGCATCGGTCTCTGCTGCTTTCTGTGCAAGCAAAAAAGAGTCTCCGCGAAAATCGGCAACTTCCTGAATCTCATCTCTTTGATAGTAATGTGCTAAAATGATGGCGTTTCTTTCCTTCTTAAGCTGTGCCAGCCTCTCCCGTAGTTCGCGGTTCTGCTGCGCTTTGCGTTCCAAAGCTAGTGCCTCCACCAGACATCCTCCCCTGTATCTTACAGCAATATGGATTTAACTAAGCCTCTAAAGCCCGGTCTCTTTCTCTATCCGGATCCATTAAAAACTTTGTGCATTGTTTAACAATTAATTTACACAACGAGAGTTCTGCTGTCAATCAGCCGCAATCCGCAAAAAAACCGGAAAACACCAAGTGTTTTCCGGTTTGCTTCAATGATTGCTTCCTATATACCTTTGTTGGTCAGCACATGAATCGCTAATTTAAAGCGGTGTGCTGCCGCCATTTCCGCTTCCATCTTGATCCTTCGGCTGCGGAGGTACTGGGGCATCCTTCACGGTTCCTTCGGGTGTATCCACCGGATGATCTCCGCGGATATCATTCGCCGAGCTTCCTGGAACATCATTAGGGATGTCACCACCCGGAATAGTAGGCTGAGCTTCCTCATCTCTTGCTTGAATGCGAACGTTCACATCCCCAATTGTGTCGACAATCGGTGCGCCAGATTCAGAAGAGCTGCTTCCGTCACCATCAGGATCCGGGGTAAGCTTACCTGTCTCGATCAACTGTTTGATTTGATCCAGTTCGAGTGTCTCCACCTCAAGGAGTGTTTCTGCAATGAGGTGAACCTCTTTGGAATACTTCATCAACAGCTGCTTACAACGTTCATAGCTTTCATTAATGAACCGCTGCATTTCCTGATCGATCTCATAGGCAATTGCATCACTATAATTCTGCTCGTGCCCAATATCGCGGCCCAGGAACACTTGGCCTTGAGAAGTTCCGAACTGCATTGGGCCCAGCTTCTCACTCATACCATACTCGACAATCATACTGCGAACAATGCTGGTAGCTTGCTGGAAGTCACTGTAAGCCCCGGTTCCGATTTCACCGATGAACAGTTCCTCTGATACACGTCCTCCGAGGAGACCGGTAACTTTATCAAGCAGCTCCTGCTTTGTAACCAGCATGCGGTCTTCCTTAGGCATCATAATTACATACCCGCCGGCACGACCACGTGGAATAATAGTAACCTTGTGAACCATGTCCGCATGTTCAAGGAAGTAACCCACGATCGTATGACCCGCTTCGTGGAAGGCCACAATGCGCTTCTCACGTTCGCTGACCACACGGCTGCGCTTCTCAGTACCTACGATAACACGGTCGATGGCTTCATCTACTTCGCGCATGGAGATATCCTTGCGGTTACGGCGCGCTGCAAGCAGGGCCGCTTCGTTAAGAAGGTTCTCCAGGTCTGCACCTGTGAATCCTGTTGTGCGTTTGGCGATGACATCCAGACGAACATCTTTGGTCAAAGGTTTGTTACGCGCATGTACTTTAAGTACAGCTTCACGGCCCTTCACATCTGGGCGGTCCACCGTGATTTGACGGTCGAAACGTCCCGGACGAAGAAGTGCAGGATCTAGAATATCCGCACGGTTCGTTGCGGCTACGATAATAATCCCCTCGTTGCCTCCGAAGCCGTCCATTTCTACGAGCAATTGGTTGAGCGTCTGCTCACGTTCGTCATGTCCGCCGCCAAGTCCGGCACCGCGCTGACGACCCACTGCATCAATCTCATCAATGAAGATGATACAAGGAGCATTCTTCTTCGCATTCTCGAACAAGTCACGAACACGGGATGCGCCGACACCGACGAACATTTCCACGAAGTCCGAACCTGAAATACTGAAGAAAGGAACGCCTGCTTCACCGGCTACTGCACGGGCAAGCAAGGTTTTACCTGTACCTGGAGGGCCCACTAGGAGCACCCCTTTAGGAATACGTGCACCTACGGCGGCGAATTTGCGAGGATCTTTCAAGAACTCAACGACTTCAACGAGCTCCTGCTTCTCTTCATCCGCTCCGGCTACGTCTTCAAAAGTAACCTTCTTCTTCTCTTCATTATATAACCGAGCCCGGCTCTTGCCGAAATTCATCACTTTGCCGCCGCCGCCTTGAGCCTGGTTAAAGAGGAAGAAGAACAGAATGAACATAATCGCGAGTGGAACAATGGATGTCAGGAGCGTAAGCCAAATGCTGTCGCCCTCCATCTTCTTCCAGCTGTAACTTATGCTATTCTTCTGGCTGTAAGCGGTAAGCTCAGCAACTACGTTTGTATCATATGGGACATAGGTCTGAAAGTTTTCTTTATTGTCAACCTTTGCCCTGTATTTACCGGTCACCAGATACGCGTAACCGTCAAATTGACCTGTCATTTCCTTGACATTGTTCGCCTGCAGCTGCTGGCGCAATTGGTCATATCTAGGGGTGTCGGCCGCTTCGCCCCCGCCGCTGAGGAATTGGACGATGCCCACCACGACTAAGAAAAGAATTAAATAAAAACCAGAATTCCGGATGAACCGATTCATCCCCTACCTCCTCTCAAAACACTTAAGTTATTTTACCATAGCCTGTCTCGCCATCTCAACAATGGCGCAGAGGAGGCACTAGGCACTTGCGGAGTGCTGTCTTAGCTGGTGTAAATCTCAGGCTTCAAAATCCCGATGTAAGGGAGGTTGCGGTACTTCTCGGCATAGTCTAGGCCATACCCGACAACGAACTCGTCAGGAAGGACAAACCCCGTGTAATCCGCTTCCAGGTCCACCGTCCGGCGAGCCGGCTTATCGAACAGCGTTACTACTGTTGTGGACTTTGCATTACGGCGCTGCAGCACGTCGATCAAGTAGCTTAGCGTGAGCCCGCTATCAATAATATCTTCGACGATGAGTACATCACGTCCTTCTACAGAAGTGTCAAGATCTTTGATAATCTTCACAACCCCCGAAGACTTCGTGGATGCCCCGTAGCTGGAGACAGCCATAAAGTCCAGCTCCAAAGGTACTGTTATCTCTTTAACCAAATCGGCCATAAAAATAAAGGCTCCTTTGAGAATACAAATAACGAGTGGATTACGGCCCTCGTATTCCTTACTGAGAATCTGGCCGAGCTCCACTATTTTGTCTTGAATCTGTTCCCGGCTAATAAGGACTTCTTTGATATCGTTCTGCAATGCAAGAACCTCCTAAGTTATACTATGAAAGCCTGACTATGGCGATAACCGGTTACCTTCCGCCCTCATGATCGATCTGCATGCGCAGAACGGTCGAGGTATGACTCCCTATTGCCGCGTATGCGGATCTGCGGACACCGGGCAGCCATAATATGCGGCCAGTTGCATCCGTTACAACGGGGATGGCTGAACGGACAGATGGAGGTATTTTCTGATCAATGAAAATATCTTTAACCTTTTTGCTTCCGTTTAATCCCATGACTTTCATGATATCTCCCGGCTGGCGGGAACGTACGATTAGCGGATAGTTAATCTTATCCGCATCAAATAAGGCTTCATCGTTACCGGATGCCTTCCAGTCTGACTGTGTGCCAATCGGCCGTAAAGTAAATCTTAATTCTCTTCCGGTTTCGGGTATCGGTAATCTTGCGGGAACTTCCTCCAGACGGTATGTATATTCCAGCTTAACCTTATCCGTATTGTCCGGTGAAACAGATACTTCATCATACTCCCTTTTGCATCGCAGGCCCCCGCCTAAATCAAGACTCCAGTTGGAGGGAAAGTCCTGCAGAACACGTTCTCGTATGAGCTCGATTTTAAGAAAATCAACGTCATCCGTATTCAAAGGCAGATAATTTAATATTAGTTTAATCAACCTCCGTTGTAAAGCGACATGTAAATGGCCGAAATCTTCTGCAGAGAAGGCAATTCCCTCTCCTATTGACCTGGCAAGACGGCCATATGCCTCCTCGGCAGCTTGATGCATATAATCATCTTCCTCACCGGCAACTTCAGCCAGGCGATTCAGCGATTCAGCCAACTGACCATTATATTGCCCCAAAAAGGGCAATACATCCAATCGGACGGCATTACGGGCATATTTATTACTCAAATTACTGCTGTCTATCACATACGCCAGATCACAGTTATGACACACCCGGATCAAGTCCGTCTTGTATATACGCAGCAGGGGTCTGATAAGTTCCACATTTTTTTCACGCCGCTTGATCCTCATGCCGGCAAGTCCTGTCATCCCTGTCCCCCTAAGCAATCGCAGCATGACCGTCTCAGCTTGATCATCCCCGTGATGGGCTAAAGCGATAGCCGAAGCGCCGTATTGATCCGCAATCCTGTGCAGAAATTCATACCGCTTCTCTCTGGCTGCTGTCTGCAGGCTCATCCCAGTCTCTTCAATAAAAGCCGGTACGTCGTAATTGCCAAGTTCGAAGGGAATACCGAGCCTGTCCGCAGTCTCCCTTACAAATTCAGCTTCCGCATCGGACTCCGCGCCGCGAAACCCGTGGTTCACATGCGCGCACACCAAGCGGAGGGAAGAGCCCGGCTCCCCGGCTAAATGATGAAGTGCATGCAAAAGAGCCACAGAGTCCGGACCGCCGGATACTGCGACTACAATACAGTCATGAGCAGACCATAAGTCATATTTCCGCGCTATGCCGCGCACATAAGTTACAAGCTGATTCATGTCTTCCATGCAGTTCTCCCCTTGCTACGTCTGCCAAATCACCAAAAGTACTTGCTAACGAAGTGTTAAATAAATGGCGCAGACAAGCAGAAACAATGAAATGGCAAATGCGCTCTTGAGCCAGCCTGGTGTTCTGCGGACAGATTGCCGGGTCGGCTTCCGCGTGATCATTCTTTTCCAGGCATTATAAGCCTCATCCGTGTGCTCGAACCCGCCGCTGATTGCCTTCTTCAGCCAATTGGAATAAGGACGAAGACGCGGCTCCTGATTCATGATCTGAACCAGATCGGCAGTACTTCGGGTCTGCGGTAGCT
Organism: Paenibacillus sp. SN-8-1; assembly: GCF_050995535.1. Lineage (NCBI taxonomy): Bacteria > Bacillati > Bacillota > Bacilli > Caryophanales > Paenibacillaceae > Paenibacillus > Paenibacillus sp. SN-8-1. The sequence continues at coordinate 57,733 of NZ_CP194782.1, read as the reverse complement.
GATTCGCCGCACTCTTGAGGCGGCCCTCCGCCAGCATATGGATACATACCACGGCAAAAGAAAACCAATCATAAGCCGCATCAGCCGTCCGGCCCCCTGCATTCCAGAATCCGCGGTCATACCACTCGGTGAACTGCTTCACACTTCGTCCGTTCTGGCTTACGCCCCCATAGTCAATAAGCTCAACATCTCCATACGCGGATACCAGTACATTATCGGGCTTCAAGTCACCGAATACCCAGCCCCCATTATGAAGAGCTGCCAGCTGCTTGAGCAGATTAAGACCGGCCAGATCCAGCCACTGTGCTCCTCTGCGGGTAAGGAATTTACTCAGCGGCTCACCCTTCACATACCGCATAACATAGAAAGGAATCTCTCTATCCCCCAAGGTGTAATCATCCACCTCCACCAGATAAGAAAGATCCCGTTCCTCTGCGTTATGCTGACTCTGCCGCTGCAGCGCCTTCAGCACATTGATCTCTGATTGAAGATCCATGGCGTCATACCCCATCTTCAGCGCATACAGATTGCGAGTTCCAGCTTGCTGAACAAGATATACAATCCCATTCGACCCCTGGCCGAGAAGCCGCTGAACCACATAACGTCCTCCGCGCCAGCGGCCCGTCACAAGCGTCCCGGCCGGGATGCCCGTTCTATACGACGTAGTCACCGAGCATCCCTTCTCTTTCATCATTGTCCTCCGGCCTAGTCTGATTTCCATTTATTGTACCATATCGGAAGAAATCAATCACCTTGAGGATCGCAGGTCCCGTTGGAGTAGCTCCTCGCATCACCAAACGTTGAAACAAGCTCCGCACCCCGCTAAGATCCGAGGTCCAGCCCTGATCCATCACTGCATCTTCTCCCCCATGGCGGCCTGGAAAATGAAAGACCGCTATCCGGCTCATCCCTTCTCGTGCGCTCAAGCTGATCATTAAATCCCGAATCGCTTCCTCCACCGCGGCAAGCTTTGGCTTCATGCTTGCACTGGCGTCAATCAACAGCACTACTTCTAGAGGCGTTGTCTCGGTTAGCTCATCAACCACCTCGACGACTTCAGAACGCTTGTCAGGAGGAAGCTCCTCAACCGATGTTTTTCCTAAAATTTGTCTCAATTCTTTATTAACCGCCTGCTGAATCGTCTGAACCACGGTCTTCCTTGTCATCATTTGCATCGTTTGGGCAAGCTGCTCGGTTCCAGATAACCGGCTCATCCCACCACCCGCTTTGGCAATCTCCTTAATCTCCAAGCTGCCAAGCTCTCCAATCGTTCCATAATCCACGATTCCGATCACATTCACTGTAATTCCTTCCTGACGTGCCAATGACGCAGTCATAACCGGGCTCTGCCCCACATTAGAGCAGCCATCTGTAATTAATAGAATTTGCTTCATTTGTATTCGCCGTCCCTTCCGGATTCCAGATTCCTTGTCTCTAGTTATCTCCAACCTGTTACAGGTTCAAACCTAAGAGATTGAAAGAATCATATGGAATGAACAAAAGGGTTAACGAGCTTGTATTACTTTTACATGGCGAATCTGCAATGAGTGAGTGCCATCTTTAGACCGATCCATATCGTATCCGAAAGAAAGGAAAATGGAAGCCCAGCCCAGCAGCCTCCATTTCCCGGGCAATGCATATTAACTTGATAACAAGCTAAGCTATTCCAAGTGATACGCAGCAGATCAGCTAACCGTTCTTGGCCGCTCTAGACGGTCTACTCCAGGAATATGCAGCGTGGACCACTCCGGACTGCGATGATTCACCTTGGCTACAGCCACGGTCATGTCATCATTAATCTGGTTCCCTTGATAACGGATGACTGCATCTAGAAGACAATCGGCAATAGCCTGAGGTTCTTCTGTAGTAATCTCCTGAATGAGACGCTTGATCCACAGCTCCTTGTTCACCGCATATCCCGGTGCATCATAAATCCCGTCGGTCATCATAATCAATATATCACCTGGGAGCAGCTGTAAAGTAACCAAGTCTACCTCAATATCCTGGATAATTCCGATAGGAAGGTTGCTGGCAGAGACGGAGATCACCTCATTCCCTCTCTTAATAAAGCTGGGTGAAGAGCCGATCTTCATAAACGTCGTTCGTGCCGAATGCTCATCGATGAGAGCCATATCAACCGTTGCATAAATTTCGTCAGGTGATCTGAGCATTAGAACAGAATTGACGGATTTAATAGCCAAGGTCTCATCCATTCCCGATTGAAGCAGCTGCTCCAAAATGTTCAGAGCCGTGCTGCTCTCCAGTCTCGCCCGCTCTCCATTCCCCATGCCGTCACTCAAGGCTACCGCAAAAGTCCCGTTGCCAAGCTCCGCTGCACTGAAGCTGTCCCCGGATAGCAGGTCGCCCCCTTTGGCGGTACCGGCTACCCCGGTGGATATCTCATAGGACTTGGCTGAACCGAAGGTTACATTCACCAAGCCCTCCTTGCCGGACGGAACGGACTCATTCATAACCGCGATATGCTCATCCAGGATATCCGATAATAATGGCGCTATAATCTTGCGGCACTCATCATAACCACGGGTATACGCATGGGTGATCTCAATTTCAACATTACCGTGGTCCAGACAAATGATATCCACGCTGTGGATGGATAAACCCATAATCTCCAGAGCCTCTCTAATCTGCTCCTCCTGACGGTACATTGTCTGACTCTCTCTTTTAATCTCCTTGGCCAAGTCTTCCATAACCTGAGACACCCCGGAAAGCTGCTCGGCTACCAGCTGACGGCTGTCGTATATTTGCCGTTTCCAGTGCATATCATTCTGATAAAGGTCATATTCCCGCTTCATAATATTCAGGACCTGCTCCGTCTTCTTACATACCTTATTCCACTTGACCGGAAGCTCGTCATGCCTAACCTCCGGGTTCTCTTCTATAGTAGTCATCATTTCGGTCATAAACTTATAAGTCTGATAGAAGTTCCCGTCCCAGCAGTGATTTTTGCGAAAACAGGTGCCGCAGGCCCCCTCGGTGGCCGCATTCATGAAATGATCCATTTCCTCGCCGCGCCTTGTAATTTCCCCTGAGCTGGATACTTGTCCAAAGCTGCGGGACAGCTGCTTGAAGACATGTGAGAACTGCGTGACCCGCTCTGCTGTAATATCCCGGATCCGCTTGGCATATTCATGCTGCGATTCCGTGTAGTCCTTGGTTCCAGGCACATATTTGGCTATATACCCGATTACGGTCTTTGGGGTAAGCATAAATAACACAACGGCTGCGCAGGTCTCCCAGGTGGAGGACATCACATCGCCAGGACCCGTCAGATAAATTGATAGAATCGATGAACCCAGCAGCATGCCAAGCCCTACTGACCACTTTCGGCCTTCACGCAGCATACCGGCAAGCATACCTGAGAACGCCAGCAGGCTCATTTGATAGATGGCAGACATATCGGCCAAGCTTAAGATAAGCCCGGTGATTACACCTACCGAAGCCCCGAGCGGCGCCCCGCCTACCAATGCGAACAGAAGAATGAGATATCTGGACAAAATATGCTCCAAAGACAGTCCCTTAATCACCCATCCGACGGCACCCGTCATCACAGAAGCCAGCAGGATGATCAGGCACAGAATTTCCTCATTACGCAGATTATAATTCTTCTTTCTATATGTGAAGATAGGTACAGCCTGCAGAAATACCAGTGTAAGAACGAAGCTGAGCACCGCATCCATCACGGCCATGGTCAAGGTGTACCAGGATAGAGAAGGTCCAATAAGGGCTACAAAAAAGTTAACCAGGAAGGCGGAGGTGAAGACCATAATTGGAGCATAAGAAATTTCCGCCTTCTCGAACGATTCAAGGCCTTTTTGCATCAGGAAGATGATAATCAGCTCCCAGACTACCGAGAGAAAGTGATGGTGAGGCGCAAATAGGGCACCCGCTACAACGGAGGCAAAAACGGGAAGCAGAAGGTCCCTGCGCATGAAAGCAATAACGGCAAAATAAGCAACAGCAAAAGGGGACAATTCATTTAGAATCGTGGCCTTACCCAGCAGAAAACCCATCATCGTCAAAAGAAAAGCCCATTTGTTCGCAGCCACAAAACGGCTTGTCCTCAAAGCGGCCGGGGTCTGTCTCCATTTAAGCCACCACTTCTCCCCGTCCTGCTCCTTCGCCTTCTTCATTCCCGGAAAAGCAATCACATTCCATTTCTCCATCATGGCACCACCTTCTATGGATTTTATACAGATTGAGCTAAAGAGATGAATGCCAATCGGGTAGGTATTGAACGTAGTTCTTCCCTATGTATTCATGTCCACCTGGAGTATTCGGCCCCGCTGTCTTTAGCTCAACCTGCATAGTGAGGTATGTCCCATTATAGGAGCGTGTCTTTGGAAAGTTTGTCAGAAGGCGGGGTAAGCCACAAAAAAGTTTCCGACAAATTGAGAGGGCTTACACTCCGCCCTTGACCCCTTGCCAGTACTCGGAACAGAGCCCGTTAGCCAAATCTATGTTCGCCCCTAGCAGTACTACTTTTTCGTTACGTTCGCCCCGCGTTCTTAGCGATTTGCCCTGAGACTTACGGAAAACCGTTGGATGCTGTCGGTAAAAAAATGGAATGCGTTTCCTGGCGACAAATCAGGACGACAAAAAAACCGCAAGCGCTAGGCTTACGGTTTGTTGTATTCAAATATTAAAGATGGATTATACTCGTTTCGCGCCGCGTCCACCGCGTTTGCCCTCGGTGTTCTTCTTCAGCGACGAAATACGCTCTTCACTATCTTTGAGGAAGCGTGACATTTTATCTTCAAAAGAAGCTTTGCCCACTGGAGGTTTGAATGAACGCCCTCCGCGATCCCGATTGAAACCGCCTCCGCCACCACCAGGACGATCTCCGTCTCTGCCGCCACTTGGACGATCTGGTCTTGGTGCACGTGGAGGTCTTGGTGCTTCCACAGGCTTATCTACAGTCTGCTTAATCGAAAGCCCGATCTTACCGTCCTTATCAACGTTAATGACTTTAACCGTCACAACATCGTTGATCTTAAGATGATCGTTAACATCCTTGACGTAGTTATCGGCGATCTCCGAGATGTGTACGAGACCGGTGACACCTCCTGATAGATCCACAAATGCTCCAAAGTGCGTGATGCCTGTCACCTTGCCTTCTAACTTGGTGCCCACTTCTATTGCCATAAAATAAAATGATCCTCCCTTAAAAATGTCACCAAGACATCATGATCTTGGCTTCGGTGATTTGATTATACCGAATGACTCATACAAGGTCAACAGACGTATATCCTGTATGAGTTTATCTATTTCTCGTCATCGGAAGACGGTACACGGATCGGCACTTCTCCGGGTCTGTAGAGCCCGTATTTCTTCATTGCGATTTGCCCAATGTACTCAGGATCCTTCAGACGTTCTATTTCATTTTTGAGCTGATTTAAAGCTTGGTCACTCTTGGCTTTGGAGTCTTGCTTCTCTGAGAGTTCACGCGAGCCGGCTCCTATCTGACTGGCCTGGGAGATGAATGTATACCCTGCCCACCCTATAAAAATGACAATGAAAGCAAGCCACAGCCTGTAACGCCTGCGAGCACCTGCATTCTTGACAGCAGCAGGTTCACTATTCTTAGCCGCATTCCCGGATACAACGCGCAAAATGTCCCACCCCCAAAACCTTTAATTCTTGGTGAACCAACGGTTCCAGAGTTGAACCGTCCATGATTTAAGCTTGTCAGCCCGCTCAGGAATATGGAAGCGCCTTAGCAAAGGCCTGGACATCCACCTTAGAATTCTCCATATTGGCAATAGAGAGATACGTCCCAGAAAAAGCACGACGATCCACACAAAGCCGAGCGCAAGCTTGGTGCCTTTCAGCAAAATACGAATAGGAGCGATGATAAATAGCTCTATTAATCGCACCACCAAAGCATAAATCCGTTTGATTACCACCATTAACATTACCACAAAACGCTCGGTTATAACACTTAAGAATAAAAAATAAATCCAAACTCCTACAAACAATCCTAGGAACACATAGAATCGGAGTTGGCCTTGATTGCTATGATACAGCATCCGAAATACGAAGACCGAAGCAGCTGCCCAGTAGAGCAGATCAAGGGCGTGAACCGTCCACCGCGGAAATCGCAGCTGCCCCGATACAACACGGTAACTATCAAAGGCGACCCCCAGTATTCCCCCGGAAAAAAACATCCATAGCAGGGTCACCCACTGCACATGCAGATTCATTTAAACAGCTTCCCGATGAAGCCCTTGGTTTTAGGCTGTGATCCGGGGTTTAAATACGATAAGGAATTCACAACACCCTCAATAGCGACGAGTCCCTGCTCCAGGTTAAGATTTTTGATATGCAGGTTCTGCCCGCGGATGGTAAGATGCCCGAGTTCCGTCTTGAGCAGAAATTCCTCGCTGTCAAAGCTCTCCACATTGTTCACGCCGGATATTTCAAGCAGCTTGCGGTTATGCATGTGCACTTCCTGCAGCTTTCCTCTTCCTTGATCATTCATGGCATGTACCCCTCCCTTTACAGTAACCATCTTATGGGCGGAATACAGCCTTTAGAACTGGATGTCCTTTCAATTTCATAAAAATCTAAAGGGCTGCTCCCACGGTCAGAAATTCTGCCAGGGAACAGCCCTATTAAGAAGATAAGCTTAGGTATTAGGTCCAGTCTAGACCCTGGTCCTTTGCTATTGGCTCTTCTTTCACTAATGTATATAGGCTTGATGCTTCTTCCTTGCGGGTGTTCTCGGCAAGCCGTTCCACCCTAACCGTAACCAGCTTCTGTCCAAATTGAACGGTGATTTCATCGCCCACTTTAACGGAACTGCTCGGCTTGGCTTCCCGGTCATTAATCAGCACTCTGCCTTGTTCGGAGACGTCTTTCGCCACGGTGCGCCGTTTAATCAACCTTGAGACCTTCAGGAATTTATCAAGACGCATTATTTTACAGCTTCTTTAAGCTTGTTGCCCGCTTTGAATGCAGGAACGTTGGATTCTGGAATTTCAATAGTCATCCCTGTCTGTGGGTTGCGGCCTGTACGTCCGGAACGCTTGCGGGTCTCGAAAGTACCGAAGCCGATCAATTGAACTTTGTCTCCGCTGGAAAGAGCATCCGTGATTTCGCCAAGAAAACCGTTAAGCACGACTTCAACGTCTCTTTTAGTCAAACCGCTTTTGCTCGAGATATTGTTGATCAGATCTGTCTTGTTCATAAATTAAAAGCCTCCCAATATTCAAAAAAATAAAGTATATGCGGTGGTGAACAGGCTGGATAAGCCAAAGTTCAACCGCAAAGTAATCCTTATGGTTATTCTTGCTTCATTAACAAATTCCTGCTTAAACTTTATTAAATTCTTTGATTCATCAAAAAAAACCTCGATTTAGACAAAATCGCCCCTGGCTCCATCAAAGATTACGGCCGGAGCGCTCTACTTCCTTGGCTTCATCCCATAAGCGGTCCATCTCTTCCAGGCTGCTCTCAGGTAACGTTCTGCCGGCTTCTTGCAGCTTGCTCTCCACGTACTGGAAGCGGGAAGTGAATTTGCGGTTGACCAGGCTTAACGCCTCCTCGGGATCTACCCCGATGAATCTGGCTACATTCACCACAGTAAATAGAACATCACCCAGCTCCAATGCCTGCTCTGATGCCGCGTGTCCCTCTCTTACGGCCTGCTTAAGTTCGGCCAATTCCTCATCAATCTTGCCAAGGGCCCCTTCGACATCCTCCCAGTCAAACCCTACCTTGGAGGCCTTCTTCTGGAGCTTGTAGGCCTTCATCAGCGCCGGAAGATCACGTGGAACTCCGCTCAGTGCAGATTGCTTCTCAGGCAGAATTCCCTTCTTTCTCTTCTCTTCAGCCTTCATACCCTCCCAGTTGTTCAGGGCTTCTTCCGCATCCTCGGCGGATAAATCTCCGAATACATGCGGATGGCGGAAGATCAGCTTGTCGTTCAGACTGCCGATAACATCATAGACCGTGAACATGCCTGTCTCTTCTTCCATCTGGGAATGCAGCATGATCTGAAGCAGCAGGTCCCCAAGCTCTTCCTGCATATGACCCGGATCATCTTCATCAATGGTCTCGATAACTTCATAGGTCTCCTCGATCAAGTTCTTGCGGATGGACTGGTGGGTCTGTTCCCGGTCCCATGGGCAGCCTTCAGGACTACGAAGGATCGTTACAATCTCATGTAGCCTCTCGAAGCTGCGCTGACGCAGCATCTCATTATCGTCCCGTGGAATATAGATTAGCGACAGGTTGCCGTATCCTTCTACACGGTCGAGCTCATGCAGGGGGATCACCTTGATCTCCTCCTGACCAGCTACACCGAGAGCGTGCCCTACCGTAACCGGATAATCATCCGGGTAGGTCTCCATCAGGCTCAGCTTCACATCAGAAGCCGTAAAGCTGTCATAGACCTGTCCAATCAACGTATGTACCCTTGGCTCAACTAACGATGATGCAAGCTCAGACGCATCCAGCAGCTGGAATCCTTCAATCGGATCAAAACCGAGGCGGGTAAAGGCCACGTCCAGAAAGCTCTCCCCACCTGTTATCTCAAGACGAATCCCCAGGTCTGCGCAGCGTTCCCGCAGCAGCTTGACGGTTGACTCGGCCACCATAGGGTGCCCGGGGACCGCATAGATAATTTCACGTTCTGGCGGCAGTTCTGACGCGGCAGCAAGAAGTTGACTTACAATCTCTTCATATACGGACGGGAAATCATCCTTCTCTTCATACACCTCGTCGAATGATCTAAAGGTTATTCCGGTCTCCTCCAACCAGTTGATGACCGGATGATCCAGAGTCCGCACATAACGGAGCTCCGCCTGCTGAAGCTTCTTCAGGCTCCCCATGGTCAGCTTGTCCGGATCTCCTGATCCGAGACCCATAACAGTAATTGCAGCACTCACCTGTATCACACTCCCGAAATCCCGCTTCTCGGCGGGGTTATAATAGCTCACTAAACCCAATGACCGTAATCATAGCCGTTCTATATTTCTCGAATGAGTTCTCAACTATCCGGCCCAATCAGGTCTCTAATCAGTCTACTCCTGCGGAGGCAGCAGACGAACCCGCCGAAGCAGCCTGGCGAGCTTCGGCCCGATCTTAGGCAGGGCCTCAATCTTCGGCCCTGTCATCAGGCGCAGCCACACTACGCCGGCCGCGAAGACCGCCGCGCCCAGGAAGACGCCGAGCAGACTCTCGGCGGCAGCGATGGCGCGGCCCGGCCCTAGGCCGGCTGCGTCCGCGAGCCAGCGCAGGGCGAGCACGGCCAGGGCCAGCGCGGCTACCAGCAGCGCTGGCTTCAGCACAGCGTCTGCCAGGCGCAGCCGCAGCGCTGTGGTCTTCACCAGCAGCGCGAGGCTGAGCGCTGCGGCAAAGCTGTAGGCCGCCACGCCTGCGATGGCGGCCCCGGTGATGCCAAGCTGCGGTACGAGCAGCAGATTGAGCACGATCTTGAGTGCCGCGGCCCCTGCCAGGTACAGGGCCGGTGCCCGGACGGTGCCCAGCCCTTGCAGCAGGGCGGCCGTCAAAGCCAGCATCGTGCCCGGTGCTGCTGTGAGGGCGATCCACTGCATCGCGTCTGTTCCGGCAGTATCCTTGTAGAGCATGATGTTGATAGGCTCCGCCAACACGGCAAGCCCGGCGGACGCCGCAAGACCGATCAGCCAGAACCAGCGCAGGGCGAGGCGCGAGTGAGATTCAATGTTTCCCTGGTCTCCCCGAAATTTGAATTCCGCCATGGCGGGAATGAACAGAACGGATAGGGAGGACGCCAGCATCGTCACAAGCTGGACAAGCGGGATTCCCCGGTTATAGATGCCCACCTGAATCATGGAACCGAGCTCATCCCATCCTCCCTGCTTCAATAGACGGGGCAGCGTGAAGGTATCCACTAGGCCCATCAGAGGCACAGCCAAGGCAGCCAGACAGATCGGAATGGCATAGGCCAGCAGCTGCTTCAGCAGCCTGCCCCCACGCGCTTCCACATCCCGCGGTTCTCCTTCTCCATGCCTTCGCCCTCCGGCTATGGGCTTAGACAGCGTATCCTCATGACTATCCTTCCACCCGCTTCGGTCTCTCTCCCAAGAGATGACCTCAGTGCTTCTGCGGTGCTTCTGCCAGTACAGCAGCATGACCCCAAGTCCCGCGAGGCCCCCGGCTGCCGATCCGATCATCGCTCCCGCAGCCACGGTACTGTCAGAAGCGCCTGCAGCCGTATAAGTAAGCAGCAGCACAATCATAACGCCAACTCTTATGGCCTGCTCCATAACCTGTGACACCGCGGTCGGCAGCATATCCTGCAAGCCTTGGAAATAACCGCGCAGCGCTGCCGAAGCCGGTACGAAGAAGAGCGCCGGCGCCGCACACCGTAGGGCGGGTACAAGCTGCTGATTGCCAATCCAATGCGCTAGCAGCGGCGCCCCGAAGTACATTCCGAGGCCCCCTGCACAGCCTAAGGCCAGCATGACCATGCCTGACAGCCGAAGCACCTCGGCGGCCCCCGCCCGGTTGCCCGCGGCTTCACGCTCAGCTACGAACCTGGATACAGCCACCGGGAAGCCCGCAGTAGCGAGCGTCAGCAGCAGTGTATAAAAGGGGTAGACAGTATTATAAATGCCGAAGACTCCGTCTCCCCCGATATTTTGCAGAGGGATCTTCTGCAGTGTCCCTAGCAGCTTGGTCACAATTGCCGCCAGACTTAGCAGCAATGCTCCTCTAAGCATTTTTCCGGCTGCTGTGGTTTCTTTCATGAGGTTCCCCACTTTACATTAACAATACTTAATCCTAACTATTATAATCCTTGTCCTCCCCTCATGGAAATGATCACAAAAAAACCCCCTCTGCTTGCCGGCTGTGTAGGCCAAAGAGTAGGCAGTGGGAGTTTTACTTGCAAGTAAATAAATTTATTTAGGCTTATTGCTCCATTTGTTTGCCAAGGAATCCCGCAGCCGTCTCGGCCATCTTGGATTCGAGCTGGGACATCTTTACCGATTCATCTTTGTTCACAAGGGTCACTGAGCCGATTGGATCGCCACCCGCAATAATAGGAGCGATAACGAAGGTCGAAATCGTTTCCGCATGATCCTTAATAAGTTCATAGGTCCCGGTATTCGCTTCAACAATAATTTTGCGGTTGTCCATGCTGTTCTCAAGCAGCATACTTACCTGCTTGTCCAAATACTCTTTCTTGGAGGCTCCCGCCACCGCAATTATGGTATCACGGTCTGAGATCAGCGTAATATGTCCTGTACTCTCATATAAGGATTCCGCATATTCTTTGGCGAAATCGCCAAGCTCCCCGATTGGTGAGTACTTCTTCAATATAACTTCCCCGTCACGATCCACAAAGATCTCAAGCGGATCCCCTTCGCGAATACGCAAAGTCCGGCGGATTTCTTTAGGGATTACAACCCTGCCCAAATCATCAATACGACGTACAATTCCAGTAGCTTTCATTTCACATGTTGCCCCGCTTTCTAAAGAAGTTATTGAACTACTGTAGCTTTTTATTATGAATAGAGAAGGGTCCAATCCATATGGACTGATTCAGTTAAATCCATATCACTTAGTTCTTGACCATAGTATTAGGCTGCTCCCAATTCCTTATACATTAACCTTATCCTTTAACTTTCGCACCAGGACGGGGGACAAAAAGCAGCGCGAGGATCCCGCGCTGCCCGAACCAATAAAATTACTGCTATTCACCTGTGTCTGTACCAGGTGTTGTTGCTTCGTTAGTTGGAGTCCCCTTATCTGTGGTACCGGATGGTGTCGTTGCTGATCCACTCTTGGAAGAACCCGCAGCATCTTCCTTCTTGGTCTCCACCTTAGGCAGCTCGATCTTCTTGATGATCTTGGTAAGGCCATTCTGCATGAAATCATCCAGCTTGGTTGAAGCCACGTTCATCTTCAGAGAATCCTTCTGTTCCTGTGTCAGATCGTTAAGGGCCTTCTCCGTACGAGCCTCTACACGCATGATATGGTATCCATAATCGGTCTCGACCGGATCACTGATCTTGTTCAGCGGCAGTGTCACTGCCTTCTCCTTGAATTGTGGAACCCACTCGCCCGCATTTTTGTCTTTGTAGAGACCACCCTGATCCTTGGAGCCTTCGTCTTCGGAGTATTTCTTAGCAAGCTCTGCAAAGTCAGCGCCTTTATCCAGCTTGGCCTTAACTTCCTTCGCCAGCTTGAGGGCATCCGCCTGCTTGCGTTCCTTGCCGTTAGCATCGGTTAGACCAATGAGAATGTGACGAACAGTAGCAACGGTAAAGTCACCCTTCTTGGTCTCAAACTCCTTCTTGATCTCATCCTCAGTTACTTTGGAAGTCTCACTTTCAATGACCGTGAAGACTTTAACCATATAATTCTTGAGGTCAGCCTCGGTTACCTTTTTGCTATCCAGCAGCTTCTTAAACCCCTCGTCCCCCAGCTGTTTCTTCATCTGGTTGACATTCTCGTCCGCTTTCTTCTTACCCTCATCCTTAGACTTGTCATCCGCTTTGGAGCTCAAGTAAGCATAGGCAATTTCCTGCTTGACCAAATAATCACGGAACTCGTCCATTTGTGCAAGCTGTTCCATCTCCGGCTGCAGCAGCAGCATAATACGCTGCTCCAGATCGAACTCATTCGCTGTAATCTCGCCGCCTTCATAGGTAGCCACGACCTTGCTTGTATCCTTCTTGGTCTCCGCGGCTGTGTTCTTGGTGTTATCCGCCGGGGTTGTCTCTGATTTCTTCCCGCAACCGGCCAGTATGGAGAAGGTCAGCACCGCTATCAAAGCTACCAGCAGCGTCTTCCAGGACCTGCTATTATTTCGCAACATCATGTAGTTCTCCCTTCGATTTGAATGCATCCTTAAGGGATTCAAGGAACTGTTCCAGCAGACCCATCATCTCTTTGTCACTCAAACCTTTAATTTTAATCTGAATCAGGATGCCCGTCCCTTGATTAAATTGTACACGTCTTCCGAATTGATTTCCAACTTCGGCAAATTTAGCCGGGATTAGAGCCTTCTCCCGGCCTTCGTGGAACTTCAGCAGGACTTCATCACCACGACGTGTAACCGACTCAATTCCATACTGCTTTGCATAAATCTTCAGCCTGGCCGCAGCAAGCAGATTCTCCACAGCCTCAGGCGGTTCTCCGAAACGGTCCAGAAGCTCGTCTCCAAGCTCGGATACCTCTTCAAGTGTCGTAAGCGTGGCTGCCTTCTTATAGATCTCAATTTTTTGAATACTATCATAGATATATTCAGGCGGTAAATAGGCATCAATGCTCAAATCAAGCACAGTATTCCACTCGTGCTTCTCCGGCGGCTCTTCTCCGAGGAGAGTCACCTTGCGCTTCTGAATCTCTTCCGCAAGCATCTGGGAATACAGATCGAAGCCGACCGAAGCGATGAACCCATGCTGCTCCGCGCCAAGCAGGTTGCCGGCCCCGCGGATCGACAAGTCCCGCATCGCAATCTTGAAGCCAGAGCCAAGCTCTGTGAACTCCTTGATAGACTGCAGCCGCTTCTCCGCCACTTCAGTAAGTGACTTATCGCGTTGATAGGTGAAATAGGCGTAAGCTATCCGGTTGGAACGTCCCACCCGTCCCCGCAGCTGATACAGCTGGGAGAGGCCCATTTTGTCCGCATCATGCACAATCAGGGTATTCACGTTCGGAATATCGACGCCGGTCTCAATGATGCTTGTACTTACAAGGACGTCATATTCACCATCCAGGAAGTCCAAGATCGTCTTCTCGAGCTCTTGCTCCGACATCTGACCATGCCCAATCCCCACCTTGGCCTCCGGCACAAGCATCGAGATTTGAGCCGCCATCTCCTGAATACCTTGGACTCGGTTATACAGATAGTATACCTGACCTCCGCGGGCCAGTTCTCTTTCGATTGCTTCACGAACGAGCGCCTGACTGTGCTCCACCACATACGTCTGTACCGGGAATCGATTCTCCGGAGGTGTCTCAATGACCGATAAGTCCCTTACACCCAGCATCGACATATGAAGTGTCCGCGGAATAGGTGTCGCCGTCAGCGTCAGAACATCGACATTCACTTTGAGCCGCTTAAGCTTCTCTTTGTGCGTGACACCAAACCGCTGCTCCTCGTCCACAATCAACAGTCCAAGATCCTTGAATACCAAGTCTTGCGAGAGCAGACGATGGGTTCCGATCACAATATCCACAGTTCCCGACTTGATTCCTTTAGTAGTCTCATTCTGTTCCTTCCGGCTGCGGAAGCGGCTGAGCACCTGAATATTGATTGGATAGCCTGAGAACCGTTCACGGAAGGTCTCATAATGCTGCTGAGCCAAAATCGTAGTCGGCACAAGTACGGCCACCTGTTTGCCTTCAATCGCACACTTAAATGCTGCCCGGATAGCGACCTCGGTCTTCCCGTATCCCACGTCGCCGCAGAGCAGACGATCCATCGGGCGATTCTGCTCCATGTCCTTCTTGATCTCTTCAATCGCCCGCATCTGGTCGCGGGTCTCATCATAGGGGAACATCGCTTCGAATTCCTGCTGCTCCGGTGTATCCTTCTCAAATCCGTAACCCGGTGAAGCCTGACGGTCTGCGTACAGCTTGATCAATTCATCCGCAATATCCTGAACCGAAGATTGGACCTTGCTCTTAACCCGGGTCCATTCCGTGCCGCCCAACTTATAGACCTTCGGCTCCTTGTCTTCAGAACCCACATACTTCTGGATTAGGTCAATTTGATCTATCGGTACGGACAGCTTGTCACCGCCGGCATACATGATGTGCAGATAATCCTTGTGGATTCCGCCAACCTCAAGGGTTCCTATGCCAATGTATTTCCCGATTCCGTGATTCTGGTGAACGACATAATCACCGATCTTCAGTTCCGTATAGCTCTTGATGCGCTCCGCATTATCCATGCTGCGTCCAACCTTGCGGGCTTTACGCTGCTTCTGCGAGAACATCTCTCCTTCAGTAATTACAACCAGGTGAATGGAAGGCAGCTCAAACCCTGTCTGCAGATTGCCCTGCAGCAAGGTCGGCTCGTCAATATTGTAATCCTGAAGAACGCGCCGCATACGTTCAACCCGTTCCTCATTGCTGGCGAGCATAAGCACCTGTGCACCGCTCTTCTTCCAGCGGTCCATCTCAGATTTCAGCACGTTCATCTGCCCGTGGAAGTCCTGCATAGCCCTGCTTGTGAAGTTCAGGATGTTCTGAGGCTGGATGTGAGGAACCTGACGCAGGAATAACGACATGAAGAGAGTCTGGAATGGACGCTCATAGATGACTTTGTCACTATCCACCGATAAAGGGAGCTCCGGAAGAGTCTTCCCATTCTGGAACAAATGAAGATGCCACTCCGCCTCATCCCGTTCAAGCTGCTTGCCGGTCTCCACCAGCCTTGCCGGTTCATCAATAATAAGCAGTGTATCCTTAGGCATGTAATCGTACAAAGTCTTATTCTCGGGATAAATCAGAGAAATATATTTATAGATTTCCGGAAAATTAACATGTTCCTTCAGAAGCTCGATCTCGCGGGAGACTTCTTCCTTAAGCTTAATCTTCGCCTGACGGTCGGTCATCTTCTCCATTTGATCCGCAAGCCTCGCGCTTACGGCCTCAGCTGCACGATCAAGACGCTCCCCGGAAGCGATAAGCTCCTTGCTTGGGGGAAGAGACACCTGTTTGACCTGATCCACAGACCTTTGATCGACAGGATCGAACGTACGGATGGAGTCAATTTCGTCATCGAACAATTCAATTCGGTAGGCAAGCTTCGACGTAAGCGGGTAAATATCTATAATTCCTCCGCGAACGCTCATCTCCCCCCGGTTCTCGACACGTTGAACCCGTTCGTAACCAAGTTCGACCAATTGCGTCAAGAAAGAGTCCAACCCAATCGTGCCGCCAAGCTCAAGCTTCAGCTCTGCTTTGGCAAGCACTTCAGGTATGGGTACGTACCTGCGAACCCCGGAGAAAGGCACGACAACAATCCCGCGGAACCCCTGCGAGCATTTGAGTAGTACTTCTATTCTCTGAGCTAGAGTCTCGGGACTAGATACCGCGGCTTCAGCGGCCACAAGTTCATTCGCCGGGTATAAGAGAACCTGATCTGGTGATAGAGCTTCTTGCAGATCTTCGGCAATCTTTTGGGCGGAGAACATATTATGTGTCACAACCAGAAGCGGCCGCTGAATCTGTTCATGCAGAGCTGCGAGCATCACCTGTCTGGAGGAACCTGAGAGACCGGAGATGAGCTGCTCCTTCATACCGGCTGTCACACCGGTGCTTAGAGACTCGAAATCCGGATCTTTAGAAAATGCTTCTATAAGTGCTTGTAACAAGAGTTGCACCTCTCTTATGCTTACTAATCCTTGCCCGCCTTATAAATAGACGGACGCAGGCTGTAAATAACCAGAAATAAGCCTCAGCATTCGTGCCAAGGCTCTACAGTACGTCTTCGGTAGAACCACCGAAATTACACTACCGCCTACTATTGAAGCGGGTTCGAAAGAAGAGTTAACTCCGGATGATTCTCTAGTGCTTCCCTGCAGTAATCACAGGTAACCCTTACGGTCATTTCCCCGTTCGAATCATACGCTATTATATCTCTCCGCTCATCGGGGGTCAAGAAATGGAAGCCGAGCCTAGATTCGGTCACAAGTTCGGAATCGATTCTTCCAATAAAAGTCCGGCAGTGCCGGCATACATAGTTTACTGCCATTGTTATGCCTCCAGAAGGTGAATTATACCTTTCAGTATGCCCCGAGCCCACCATTCTTAGCCCTTCCCGATGTTTTGAAGCCTATATTTACTTGTTAAACTTGGCCATCGTCTGCTCAAACGTATGGGTCAATGCGAATTCAATCGCATCCCCCGCTTCGTCTATTGATTGCTGAAGCAGCTCTGCCTCTTTCTTTGGAAAAGGCGCAAGCACATAATCCACAATGGGATATCCGGGCTGAGGACGTGAAATCCCCATTCTTATCCGGTTAAACACCTGGGTTCCTGTAGACTGAATAATGGACTTAATTCCATTATGCCCCCCCGCACTGCCTTGATAGCGCAGACGATTCCGTCCAATCTCCGTATCCAGGTCATCGCACACCACAATCAGGTCTTCTAAAGACACTTTATAATAATCCATGAATGCCCGAACCGACTCGCCTGACAGATTCATATAAGTCATCGGTTTAATTAAAGCAACCTTGGTTCCAGAGATATTCCCTTCGCCTATGACTGCCTTACATTTGCTTTGCTTGATTGCGATTCCGTGTCTGGCCGCGAGCGCATCCAGTGCCATGAACCCGATATTATGTCTTGTCTTCTCATAGTTTGGGCCTGGGTTGCCGAGCCCTACAATCCATTTCATACTCTGCGCTTACCCCTTTTCTATCATCATACCCCTTCTTTTTTCTCTAAAATCAAGGGTTTGTATCCTTTGTAAAAAGTAATCGTTCTCATTTTGGCCATTTTTGATTAAAATAAATGACATGAGTCTCTATTACCCTCATATTATTACAACCACTAACCATTATCTCGTTAGAAGGTGAGACATCTTTGCATGCATTTGGCTCAGAACTTAACCAAGATTCCCACTTCCAAGACCACTTAGAACATGCCATTCCCGTTCAAATCTACCGCCACGGCATTCATGTCGATATTGGCTGGATCAGAGACTTTGATGAACATGCGGTTCTGGTAGGTGACACGCTGTACAAAAGAACGGCTTACATCTTCATATCCCGGCCCGGTTATTAGCTTGCCGTCCGGGTACCCCGTATTCCCACCCTAGCGTTATACGCCGATAGGGGTTACCTCTCCCCAACGGGAGCGGTAACCCCTCTGCATTTCTAGAAGTCCGTTATTACTCGATTTCAAACAGTTTGCTGATCGATAACTCCTCGTGTACACGGATAATCGCTTCGCCCATGAGGGGAGCCACCGATAACACCTTAAGCTTGCTTGTAGGATTCGGATGCGTAATCGGAATCGTATCGGTCACGATAACTTCCTTAAGCGGGGAGTTCTCAAGCCGTTCCATAGCTGGACCAGACAGAACCGGATGTGTACAGCACGCATACACTTCCTTAACTCCGCCTTCTTTAAGGGCGTTCGCACCCAACACGATAGTTCCGGCCGTATCGATGATATCGTCCACCAGAATGGCGGTTTTACCCTCAATATTTCCGATGATATTCATCACTTCACTGACATTGGGCTCCGGACGACGTTTGTCGATAATGGCAAGCGGCGCATTCAGGAAGTCAGCCAATTTACGGGCTCTAACGACACCCCCGTGGTCAGGTGAGACAACGACCGGATTCTCAATTTGCTTAGAACGGAAGTATTGAGCCAGGATCGGAACTCCGAGCATGTGATCCACAGGGATATCGAAGAATCCCTGAATCTGCATAGCATGAAGGTCCATCGTAATAACGCGGTGAGCTCCTGCTTTCTCGATTAGGTTCGCTACAAGCTTGGCTGTAATCGGGTCACGGGAACGTGCCTTACGATCCTGGCGCGCATATCCGTAGTAAGGGATAACGACGTTGATGCTTTTTGCAGAAGCCCGTTTGAGAGCATCTACCATGACCAAAAGCTCCATCAGGTTATCGTTAACAGGTCCGCATGTGGATTGAACAACATATACGTGAGAACCGCGAACACTTTCCGACAGCTTCACTTGAATTTCCCCATCACTAAAGCTTGTTGTCTCCGAATCACCCATAGGAATACCGATGTAATCTGCAATTTGATGGGCAAGCTTAGGGTTGGAGTTACATGTGAAAATCTTTAGTTTGGAATCGCAATAAGTCATAAAATTAAAACCCTCCGTGCTAAATAGATTGAACTAAAGAATATCGATGACCAGGCTTTAGCTCAATCCATACGGATTGATCACTAAATTTAGTTCATTCCATACTAGTATGGTCATTGAAATATTCGTGCAGATCTTGATGCTTGGTCTAATCCTGTTCTCTTTGTTTCTTCGCTTGTGCACGGGCCCGAATCTTCTCCGCATAACCGGATTTGTTCTCCTGGCGCTGTCTTGCAATAGCCAGATCATTATCTGACACAGATTGCGTAATAGTGGAGCCCGCAACTACGTATGCTCCTTTACCTACTTTGACAGGTGCAATCAAATTGACATTGCTGCCAATAAAGGCATCGTCTTCGATTTCGGTGATTGACTTATTATAACCATCATAATTTACCGTAATCGCCCCGCAGCCGATATTTACATTCTTACCGACCTTAGCGTCCCCAATGTAGCTCAAATGAGATACCTTGGAACCGTCATCCAGTGAGGCATTCTTGATTTCTACGAAATCGCCCACTTTCACCTTTTGTCCAAGTTTAGTTCCTGGACGCAAATAAGCGAAAGGTCCGACCGTTGTTCCACTGCCGGCTTCCGCCTGATGGAGTACGGAATGTTTAATAGTAACCCCATCCTGAAGATTGCTGTCTGCAATCTCTGTAGAAGGCCCTATTACGCATTGTTCCCCGATTATAGTATTTCCGGAAATTGTAGTTCCCGGGTAAATCACGGTATCTGACCCGATAACAACATCTGCTCCGATATAAGTCGAGCTTGGATCAATAATAGTAACTCCGTTTAACATATGCTTTTTAACAATCCGCTGACGCATGAAGCCTTCAGCCTCTGACAAAGCAACACGGTCATTTACGCCAATGGATTCCGCATGGTCATCCGTTACGTAAGCGCTAACAACTTCGCCTTCCTGTACGAAAATGCCGATTACATCCGTTAAATAATATTCCTGCTGTGCATTATTATTCGTAACCTTCTCCAGCGCGGCAAATAATTTTGCATTATCAAAACAATAAGTGCCTGTATTGATTTCCTTTACGGCATCCTGCTCTGGCGTGCAGTCTTTCTGTTCGACGATCTGAACAACAGCTCCGTCTTCTCGTCTAATGACACGGCCATACCCCTTAGGATTGTCCATCACAGCGGATAGCACCGTTGCGGCTGCGCCCTTACTTTGGTGAAGCTTCATCAGCTCTTCCAGCGTCTCTGGTGTGACAAGAGGAGTATCTCCGCAAATCACAATCGTTGTTCCCTCTTCACTCCCCAGCAGTTCCTTGGCCTGCTTCACAGCATGACCCGTACCGAGCTGCTGTGCCTGCAGTACGTACTCAGCTGATGTTCCAAGATAAGACTGGACGGCTTCTGCACCATGACCTACGACCACGATACTACGTTCACAATTGACTTTTTTCACGGTGTCTAGAACATGTCCAACCATCGGTTTGCCACATACGGGATGCAGCACTTTGTATAGCTTTGATTTCATGCGTTTTCCCTGTCCTGCAGCCAGAACAATTGCTAATCTTTTCAAGGCCACGGCCTCCTTCTCTTGAACTCATTACTGAATATATCTTATTCTGCGCAAAAAGAAAAGAGAGCCACAGTACATGGCCCTCTTTTCTTGAACCCCAATAAGATAAGACATAACTCCTATACAGATTGAACCTTAAGCCCCTTCAACAATGGCTTCCTCTTCTTCAACCGCAGCACGATCATACTCAGCCAGGACCGCAGCTTGAATCTTCTCGCGGGTACCGGAAGAAATCGGATGAGCGATATCTCGGAATTCACCATCAGGTGTACGCTTACTAGGCATTGCAACAAACATTCCATTGTTCCCGTCGATGACGCGAATATCATGAACAACGAATTCGTTATCGATGGTAATGGATGCGATTGCTTTCATTCTGCCTTCTGAGCTTACACGGCGAAGTCTTACATCCGTAATTTGCATATGTGTTCACCACCTTTTTCCATCAGAGACTTGGTGTAATATTCCACATTGCAAACGGAAATCCTCTTTTTTTTGCGAACAAAAAGCCCTAAATTAAGGAATTTTTTTTTATAAGACTACCTTTTCGACTGAATTCGTGATAATCCGCTATAACCTTAGATTTTTCGACAAAATTTATTGGTCTTCAATTCTGCTGAAATAGTTGCCAGGTTGAACTACAATTTCTTTCTCCTTAGGGTCCACGGCCGTTAACGTGGCTAAGGATACATAGTCATGGAGAAGTCGCTGCTCGGATTCGACCTCTCCGGACTCTACAAGCACTCCTACACCGGCCACGGTGGCGTTAAATTCAGCCAGCAGATCTACCATGCCTTGAATCGTGCCTCCTGCTTTCATGAAGTCATCTACGATCAGGACACGGGAATTCTCCTTCAGTGCCCGCCGCGATAACGTCATCGTGTGAAGGCTCTTATGCGAGCCAGAAACATAGTTAATACTTACGGCGGAGCCTTCTGTTACCTGATGGTCCCTTCGTACCAGCACAACCGGAAGATTGAGCTGAGCCCCGGTAGCATAAGCAAGCGGAATACCCTTCGTCTCCACGGTCATAATAACATCGATATTCTGGTTGGCGAATACGGTAGCGAATAGCTTCCCGGCTTCGTTCATCAAATTCGGAAGACCCAGTAAGTCTGACATATACAGATAGCCGCCTGGAAGAATACGATTCCGGTCAGACAGCATCCCGCACAGCTGATCAATGAACTCCCGTGCTTGCGTCTCTCCGACTTTAGGAATGAATTTCACGCCTCCGGCCGCACCGGCAAGGGTCAGCAGATCCCCCATACCTTCTTCTTCAAAAACTTCTTTAATAATTGACAAATCCTCACTAATGGATGACTTGGCCGCTCCATATCGTTCAGCAAATGTGGTTAGTGGAATTAGGTGGTGTGGGCGGAGTAACAGATACTGGGTCATTTCCACTAATCTGGCGCTTCTTTTTAATTTTTTCACGAAAGACCCCTCGCTAAATAGATAGAACCCGGATTAAGTCTAGCCCCGAGTTCCTACTATATAAAATCCGAATATTTTAATGAAAATATACCATCTTTGTACGGAATTGTCCAAAAAATGTTGCCGGATTCGTCCTGAATCAGGTAAGCAGACGCACAGCATACACTTCTTTACAGAAACCCCGAAGACCGTTATATATCCGGGCCACCTTAGATTCCTTGGACACCAGGCCGAATACGGTAGGTCCGCTGCCCGACATTAGCACACCGTCTGCGCCAAGACGTATCATCGTCTCTCTGAGCTGAGCTACCTCGGGGTGCATTTGCAGCGTTACATCCTCAAGCACATTGCCAAGCTCGCTGCATACCGCAGGGAAAGAACCCTGCATAATAGCCTCCTGCATCCGCTGAGCAGAAGGATGCTTCTGGAGCTTATCGCTCCGCAGCCGTCCATATACCTCAGCAGTCGATACATTAATCGGCAGCTTGGCGAGAATCACCCAGCACTGCGGTGGACCTGGCAGCGGGGTAAGCTGCTCCCCGCGTCCTGTAGCCAGCGCGGTTCCTCCAGTTACACAGAAGGGAACATCAGAGCCAAGCTCGGCTCCAAGTGTCTGCAGCTCTTCTAGCGGGATGTTCAGATTCCATAAGCGGTTGAGGCCTCTAAGCGTAGCAGCCGCATCACTGCTGCCTCCTGCTAGACCTGCGGCTACCGGAATCTTCTTGTCCAGATGAATGTATACCCCTTTGGTTACATGATACCGCTCTTTAATGAGCTTGGCTGCCTGGAACGCCAGGTTCTTCTCGTCAAGCGGGATGTAACCAACCTGGCTGGAGATAATAATCGTATCTCTTGGCAGCTCATACATTTCTAGTCGATCAGCCAAATCGACCATGGTCATAATCATTTCCACTTCGTGATAGCCGTCAGGCCGTTTATGTAGGACATCCAGCATAAGATTAATCTTGGCCGGTGCTTTTTCGTAAATCTTCAAGGCGTTCACCTACTCTTAAGTTTCCGTCTAGGATGGCTTGAGCCCGGTAATCCCGAGCTCATTCCATATGCCTTACATGGTTATTTTGTTCATTATAACAAAAACTTTATATGAAGTCTTATTTATGCAGTGGAATAGAGACAAAAGACCCCTCCATCAGTGTGGAGGAGCCTTTACCGTTTAGGAATTGCGGGATGCGGACTGTTCCGCCAATTGTATGGCCCTTTTGATCATATTACCTGCGTCCTTGGCCTTAATCCCGCCCCATCCCTCTTTTTGCACGGTATCGTAGAAGCCCAGATCCTTGGCAAGTTCCACTTTCAGGTCTTCGGACATGACACTGCGTCTTCTGCGCGACATGAGAGGCCCTCCTTTAAGATCTATGAGTAAGGAACCTTGTTAGTATATCGCGCCTGCCGGATCTCATTCACATAATCTGCTGCCAATTTGGCACAGGATGCCCTGCCAATAAAAAAGCGGCCTGACGTGAGCGTCAAGACCGCTTATAAACTGTATAACATGATGTTCTAAGGTTTAATATACGAAATCCTCATCTCGCTGTCTGCATTATCATCACAGATCGTGACTTCAACGGATTCGGTTAGTATATCGGCATAACTGTAGGATACGCGTTTGAAAGTCTGCTGCTCTTGGTCGAGCTTGACAATAAAGACAGAGGGATAGGTCTCCTCTAGAACACCCGTGCGTTCAACGGTCTTACGGCGACCTCCATTCGCACGCAGCAGAATCTTCTGTCCAACGTGAGCTTCGAGATTGTTCTTAATTTCCGACAGCGCATTTTTCGCCATTACCTATGACCACCTCTTTCTTGTCCATTATACTCCCAAACACATAACTTGTCAAATCAAAATAAATAATTATATCAAGGGTCAAATTCTGTTGTCAACGATTTTTTTTGCAATCCCTGCCGAACCCCTGTTGTGCCGGGAAAAATTAAACCTAGGTGACCTAATTAGCTTATGCAGAATACCGGGAATTTAGGATGACTTTTGAACACAATCATGACCACCCGTCCAACGGGTGGTTTGCTCTTGGGGTATAACCCCCTGTTGCCAAACTGCGCCTAAAGACGCTAGCCTGACCACAAATCTGTTCAGGCTCAGTGTTAATTGTCACTTTCACTTACCAGTTAAACTGGTTTATTTCTTTTTGCCCCTGTTGCTGCTGAATGGATCTTCGTACTCTTTTACGCTCAGCTTATCTACAGCTTGGTCATGTGCCTCTTGTTCACGAATGTACTTCGCTACGGTTGCTTCATTCAAACCTACCGTACTCACATAATATCCTTCTGCCCAGAATTTTCGATTCCCGTATTTATACTTTAGTTGTGCGTGCTTCTCGAAGATCATTAACGAACTTTTTCCCTTTAGATATCCCATGAATGATGAGACTGAAATTTTCGGTGGGATAGCGACCAACATATGGACATGATCAGGCATCATGTGACCTTCTATAATTTCTACTCCCTTGTACTTACATAAGCGTTTGAAAATTTCTATTAAATCTCTTCTTACTTGATTATAGATCTCTTTCCGTCTATACTTCGGGGTGAAGACAATGTGGTATTTGCACATCCACTTTGTGTGAGCTAGACTATAGCTCTTGTTTGCCATTTAAGACCATTCCTTTCTTTGAGCCTGAACATCTCAATTTTATCGGAATGGTCTTAGTGGTCAAACCGCTGATCCCTCCACCCGCATAGCGGGTGGTTTTTTGTTTCGCGCGTTTCACGCACTCAACCGGCTAAAGCCATAACAAAATAGGCCCCGAATCCGGGACCTAAATATGATTAACCTAAATATATGTTAATTAGCTGATGGAACTACCTTTAAAGTCGAAAGGTCCCGAAACCTGGGTAGACCAATTCGGTAGCTACCTCGGGTTTCAATCCCTCCTACCCCTTGAATACCGCTGATTGTATGATTCAGCACATCGGTAATATGAATTGTGCTCCGAACCGGGGTAAAGGAGGCTTTGGCAGCCACATATACAGGGTCCAGCGCATGAATGAGAATGCGGGCTGGTGAGCTTGCAAAATTAGCTCCTGCCTGCAGCAGGGCCTCAAAGTGAGACTGACAGGCCCCTGCGACAATCGTCAACGCATCAAATCCGCGCTCATACTGACGGGCTACTTGCACCGCCTCTACGAAGCTGCGTGAGTTTTTATAACTGTTCAAATTGTACAGGTCATGGTTAATCATGCTCTTAAGCACTCCATCATGCCCCGTAATGACCAGAATATCCGGCTGCACCCTTGGCAGCAGGCTCCGCAATGCATCCGCCATCGCTGGCTCCTGGACATAGTAACCATCTGCAGGAACACGCAGCCTTTCATAGAGATCAAGACTCTTCTTCAAATAAGCGGGGTCGCCGTCCAAATGAAGCACCTTCCCTGGCACTTCAAAATAGGCGGGTCCACTCAGCGAATGCAGCCCATGCATCAGCTCGGCCTGATTCCGTTCATCCTGGTCCTTTTGGTCCTGCTGCAGCCGCTCCAGTGATTCCGTGGCCTTCACTCTGGCCCGCTGGGACTTCTCGGATGTAACGGGACGATCCACTTTAACCAAATCCATAAGCGGGGCATCCGCCAATAACCGAAATTCAGTACCTTTAATGATTGCTTGGCTGCGTGTCATGGATTCCACACGGAAGGTAACGTCTCCTCCGTAAGATTTGCGTACAACCAAGTCTCCCAAATTCGTCAAGTCCATCACCTCTAGACTCATCGTATGGGCGAATGTGATCTTTGGTTCCTATGGAACAAGCTATTTCAGCCCAGCTCGCATCAACACATTACTTAGCTTTGCGAATTCATCAAGACTCAAGGTCTCCGCCCGTCTAGACGGAACAATCTCCGCTTCCTGAAGCAGTCTCTCCAGCTCTTCACGGCCTTCGTTTGCGAAGAAGCGGGTTTTGAGATTATTGGAGATCGTCTTTCTCCGCTGCGCGAATGAGGCTTGGACTACCCCAAAGAAGAACCCCTCATCATCCACCTGAACTGGCGGCTCCTTGCGGACCTTGAGACGGATGACAGCGGAATCCACATTCGGCTGCGGTATAAAGACGGTATGCGGAACGATACATACAAGTTCGGGCTCACAATAATATTGGACTGCAATACTTAGGCTTCCGTATTCCTTGCCTCCTGGTGCCGCGGCCATACGTTCTGCCACTTCCTTCTGAATCATCACCACAATGTTCTCAAGCGGCAGATGTTCTTCCAGCAGCTTCATAATAATCGGTGTCGTTACGTAGTAGGGAAGGTTAGCCACTACACTGACCCCAGTTAGTCCGGCATATTCCGTCTCGATTAATGACCGCAGGTCCAGCTTCAGAACATCCCCATGAACGACTTTGATATGAGAGTAGGGCTCAAGTACTTCTTCCAGAATCGGGATCAGCCTCTGATCAATTTCTACGGCAGTGACCTTGCCTGCGGTTTCAGCAAGCTTCTGAGTCAATGCACCTATACCAGGCCCGATCTCAAGGGCACCCTTCGTTTCATCCAGTTCAGCAGCTCCCACAATCTTGGACAGGATATTCTGATCTATAAGAAAGTTCTGACCCAGACTTTTCTTGAATGAGAATCCGTGCCGCTGAATAATTTCCTTAGTCCGCTTCGGGGTTGATATATCTTCCATCCTGCTCATTCGTGTTATACTCCTTTTTCCTCTAATTG
Organism: Paenibacillus sp. SN-8-1; assembly: GCF_050995535.1. Lineage (NCBI taxonomy): Bacteria > Bacillati > Bacillota > Bacilli > Caryophanales > Paenibacillaceae > Paenibacillus > Paenibacillus sp. SN-8-1. Next base: position 31,239 of record NZ_CP194782.1, on the reverse strand, counting down.
ATGAAGGGCTGCAGCGAATTCCTCCCTGCTGATGTGGAAGATACGCAGGCGCTTAAAGAACTGCTTCCCATTGCAGTATCCTATTCCAAGCAATTCACCCATGAAGTGACGTCTTGCGGCAGCATTAGGATGCACAATCAGCCCCGCCTCGATGAGGTCATTAAAGTCGATAAGCGTCTCTTCCCCCGTATACTCACTGCGGACCCGGGACAGCGCCTCTCGGATCGTCTCAGGTGAGGCGTTCTCGACCCCGATATCCCCCCGGTGGGTAGCTTCCGCCTCCGTCAGAAAGGCATGCTTGCATCCAGGCACCTTCGCAGCCACAATCTTGCGTATCCGTTCTCCGGCATGATCAGGGTCTGTAAAAATAATAACCCCTCTCCGTTCTTGTGCCAGCTTGATCTTCCTTATAACAGCCGGACCAATTGCGGACCCTCCAGTCTCAATTGTGTCCGCCTCAACCGCTCTCTTGACGGCAACGGTATCGTCCCTTCCTTCTACTACAATGACCTCCTTAATCATTGGACGCCATCCTTTCTACAGCAGCTTATCATAAAAGAAAGCACCCTTCGGCGCCTGTTCTCGTTAATTTCGTCAAATTCCTTAAAAAACAAAGCCCTTATTACGATATATAAAGTATTCAGCTTCTCTTAAGTCTTATACATTTCTACACTTAGGCGAAGTGCATAAGAATGGGTACTTTAGGACTCGCTTCTCTCGTTCAATCCATCCAGAATAACAAAAAGAAGAGGATAGCTCCTCTTCTTATCATATACATATTCACCATCTGTAATGGTACCTTATTCCACACTCAAAGTAAATGTCAGTACAGAATGGATTAGTTCAATTCCGGTTTGACGGGACCAATCACGTAGACCGTACGTCCCTTTTTGCGTCCAAAGTTATTGGCATCCTTCAAACTATCATAATACACATCGATTTTGTTGCCTTTAATCGCGCTGCCGGTATCCTCCGCTCTGCGGAAGCCCACACCTTCAATATAGACCCACCAGCCCATCGGAATCACATCGGTATCTACCGCAATGGTTCTTCCTTCGCTTACGCGGGCTCCTGAAGCTGTCTTGGTACCAATACCGCCCTCTTCGGCAGAGTAGGCAGTTAAGGATACGTTCTTCAGCAACTTTTTATATTTAAACTGCACGCCGCCCTTTTTGACGCTGTTATTCTGACTGATCTTCACAGCCTGGCTGGAACGGTCAATGCTCGCTGCTAGGACTTGGGTCTTTGGCTTCGTGCCTACAGCCAATACCTTCGTTGATGGCTGCTTCTCCACGGACTTATTAACTAACCGTTTCGACACCAACTGGCCATCTTGATACACCTTCTCGATTTCATGAACCACGACACCGGCGTGGCCCTTCTGAACCAGCTTGGTCTTGCCTTTCTCCAAGGAAGGATCCGAAGTCTTAACGAAGGTGTAAGGAATACTCTCTGTTCTCTTTAGAGTACGCTTATCAACCCGAACGATACGAATATGCAGATCCGATTGAATCGGACTGTTCAAGGAAGGATACACTTTGTCTTCGCTTGATACAGATACGCCCAGCTTGGATATAGCTTCCTGAACATTATCCGCGGTAGTAAGGTGCTGATTAGTCACGCCATCCGCCGTGACCTTAACCGGAACCACACGGTCGATGAAGAGCTGATTCCCATCTTGAAAAGTGCTGCCGAGGGATGGAGAACCCTTCTCTCCAGAATTCAGGTTAGCCTCTTGCTGTTCCAGCACTTGATCTGGCTTCGTCTCCGGCGTGCCGGCAGACTGCGTTTTGCCATCTGCAACCAAGTAAATGTTCTTGTCAGCCTGGGTGTAGAACCAAGCCATTACGCTGACAAGCAATGCGACGGTGATAATTCCTCCAACTATAATTTGACGCTTGTTCTCTTGCTTCCATCGCAACGCGTAAGACATGCTGGATGATCGTGAACCATGGGTTGTTTCTTTAGGTCCGAAAACGCCCACTTCTTCCGTCCTCCTTCATAGCCCCGCCGTCTAAGATCGACTCATATAGAATTTGACGCGACTATATACCGTTTTTTACGAAATGCCAAGTTAACCGCATTTCGCATCCTGCTCCAGCCTGTTAGGCGTCTCCTCCTGTCATACCACTGTATGACGATCCTATCACCTTTATTCAAAACAAAAAGAAGCCTAGAGAAAGAGTTTAAGAGGATCTCTTTCGTGGCTTCCGGCTGACTAAAGGAATGTAGGATGCACGAGTATGCCTCTCTCTTCATACGCTTACGAGGTTAGCTGTCGGGTTCGGGCGTAGAGAGCTGCCCTATCTTAGTTCATCCGCTCATGGCGCAATGACCTTGAATTCACCCCAAAGACCCGTAAAGAAATCAAATACGGAATATTCATGTTCAAATATCCGTATTGGTTCCCCCGTTCTCCGGTGAGGGAGATTCAGCGAGACTGGTTCTTGGAACCTTGTAATTGATCGCGTGAATGAACTTAAGCTTTGTAAATCAAACCAAAACTTAGTTCAACTCACATAGCTAGCAAAATCATGCCGCTTTACAAAACTAACAAATCAATTACTGAAAAGATTCTATCCTGTTTGTATGCATGTTGTAAAGCGGGAATCAACTAGTTTTTTTAAATATTTGGTTAATTTTTTGTAATAATCATCCTTTTATTGATTAAAAACAATTAATCTTTTCAAAATACTCTTTATTTCACCGCTTTTGCTCCCGATTTCACCTAATTCCAAATCGTTCCAGTGAATTTTTGGTTGTAATGTCGGCCAATTCCTCCAGAGAAATGCCCTTCAGCTCAGCTGCCATTTCGGCTACAAGCCGCACATGCGCCGACTCATTTCTCTTGCCACGAAATGGATGTGGAGTTAAATAAGGGGAATCTGTTTCGATCAGTAAACGGTCATTCGGAACCTGCTTTAATACTTCTTTCGGTTGCTTAGCATTCTTGAAGGTAATAGGACCTCCGAAGGAAATATGGAATCCCAAATCCAGGCACATCCTAGCGGTCTCCCAGCTGCCCGAGAATGAGTGCATAACTCCTCCAACCTCACTGGCCTTCTCCTCCCTGAGAATTCGAATCACATCCTCGTGTGCATCCCGGTTGTGAATCACGATTGGCATATTCAGACTGCGGGCCAGTCCAATTTGCTTGCGGAATACGGCATGCTGGACATCTTTTGGTGAGGTATCCCAATAATAATCGAGTCCAATCTCTCCGATGGCTACGACCTTCTTATGCCCGCAGAGCTCGGCTATCCATTCCAGGTCCCCATCTTTCATCGTAATCGCATCCTGTGGATGCCATCCTACAGCAGCGTATATGAAATCATAAGTTTCAGCGAGCTTCATGGTGGAAGGAATCGTCTCTCGATTGAATCCGACATTAATCATCCGGGTCACCCCTTGCTCAACCGCCCGGGCAATGACCTGTTCCCGGTCCTCGTCAAATTGCGGGGCATCCAAATGGGTATGTGTGTCAAATAGCATTGTGCATTTACCTCCTTAAGTAATGACTACAAATTGAATAATTTAGCTGTTTCTACAGGCAGCAGATGAGCTACTGCACGCAGCTTATCTTCCGGATAGTACATATGATACTTACCGCGGTGAATCCCGCTGATGGAACGAACAATGTCAGATACCTCCGAAATTTCACGCAGCCTGTCTTGGCGGTCGAGCAGCAAAATTTGTTTTTTCCTAGCGTCATCCTCAGGGCGGAACACATCATAAGGAAGATCAGTCGGAAAGTCAATTTCGAGGTCGTAATTAGGATCTAGTCCCAACTCTCGGAAAGCACGACGGATTTCATCAATTATTTCCATATCCAGCATTTCCAGTTCAGTATATTTATACAGTCTCCTGTCGATAAAGCGGGAGCATAGATCTGCCAATAGCGGATCGCCTTCTCTTCTCCATTGTACGAATGTGGTCTGCACCAACGCTTCATCAAGCAGTAGATATTCTTCCACAGTCAGATCACGGTTAAAGAGGCCCGGCAGAGGATCTGGCAAGAAGGAGAACCGGAACCCATCCTGATGAAGCTCCTTCGCTCTGCGAAAGATCTGACGCAATATAATTTCCGAGCTCCGGGTAACCGGGTGGAAGTACACCTGCCAATACATTTGATATCTCGACATCAGGTAATCTTCCACAGCGTGCATCCCTGACTCCTTAACAACCACTCTGCCCTGGAAAGGACGAAGCATCCTCAAAATTCGGTCGATATCTATCGTTCCATAGTTAACACCCGTGAAGTAGGCATCCCGAAGCAGATAATCCATACGATCCGCATCAAGCGGGCTTGACACCAGATTAACCACAATAGCTTTATCGTAGTCTTTGCGTATAACCGAGGCGACCTTGTTCGGGAAATCATCGCCTTCTCTTCTCAGCACTTTATTGACCTCGGTATTCCCGAGTACAATCCGGCATGTCCAGTCCTCGTGATTCATATTGAAGGCTTCTTCAATAGAATGGGAGAAGGGGCCATGTCCAAGGTCGTGAAGAAGGGCCGCGCATAAGGCGACCTGCTTCTCCTCCAGCGGCCAATCTGAATATGATGACCTCTCAAATTGGGAGATGATTCTACGTGTAATTTCATAGACCCCTAGTGAATGGGAGAACCGGCTGTGTTCTGCCCCATGAAAGGTCAGATAAGAAGTCCCCAGCTGCCGGATCCTTCTTAAGCGCTGGAATTCCGGGGTATTAATGAGCGACCAGATCAAGTCATCCTGTACATGAACATAATTATGTACCGGATCTTTGAATACTTTTTCTTCAGAAAGTGGATGGTTCATGATCTCTAGCTCCTTATCCAAAATGTTTTTTTATATATTTTAGAAATTAACCACAATTTTTGTCGAATGTTGTCGTATAATCAAATGTACCAATTTCCAAATGTCGAATAATGCATCGGAATAATATATCCGGAAGATGTAAAGCTCTGTTTGGGATTATAGACTATAGCTATAAGAAAAAAATAGCATGTTAGCATTAAATAGGTTGACTGTTTTGGCAATCGTTGGTATTATAATTATCATAAAACAGAGAACCGTGTCGAATTATGACATTTTTAAATTATAGCGAGAGGGGCAATCATCGGTTATGATGAAATCAACAGGTATTGTAAGAAAAGTAGACGAGCTGGGACGGGTGGTTATTCCTATTGAATTACGCCGTACTCTGGGTATTGGCGAGAAAGATGCGCTCGAAATTTATGTAGATGGAGAACGCATCATGCTTAAGAAATACGAGCCCGCTTGCATTTTCTGTGGTAATGCCGAGAATGTTACTTACTTTAAAGGCAAAATTGTATGTCACGAGTGTCTTTCCGAGATTCCTGCACCTGTGACAAATTAAGAAAATTAGTATATAATAGATTTACTTAAACTGTTAATTCTAACCTTTTTCATATCTCCTTGGTACCTTCTCCAGGCCCTGTATACGCCTGAAGAAGGTCATTTTTTTGTGTACTCTTTTATTAACCTGAATTTTGTCTTTATAGCAAGGCATTGTAGATATCCCTTTTGGATACCCCCCGGTCAATCGCCACCTTCTTCATGGCATCCTTCCTGCCAAGGCCCTCCTCCTGCTCATAGTGTGTGACATGATCCTCAATAGTTAGCGGCTGCCACCATAACCCTTTACGCTCCTGGACCTCATCTTCCTGGGCACCCTCAATCGCAATGCAGTACTCCCCAAGAGGCGGATGCTCCTCGAGCCAGCTCAGACAATCACTAATCGGTCCCCTTGCCACCTCTTCATACCTCTTTGTCAGCTCCCTGGCCATCGCAATATTCCGGTCCCCGCACACATCTAGAATATGCTGTAATGTCTTGATAATCCGGTGAGGCGACTCATAGAGCAGGATGGTTCCTTCATAATCTCGTAGTGAGCTAAGATGACGTTCCCTGTCCTTCTTATCTCTGGGCAGAAATCCGGCGAACTGGAACCGTTCGGTTGGAAGCCCGGATATAATCAACGCGGAAAGTGCGGCGTTGGCTCCAGGAACCGGAATGACGGAAATGCCCTCTTCAAGTGCTAGCTTAACCAGGTCATGGCCAGGGTCGGAAATAGCGGGAAGACCAGCATCGCTGACGAGTGCAAGATCATTTCCTTCTATTATAAGTCTAACAAGTTCAGGACCGCTTGCCACCTTGTTGTGTTCATGATAACTGAGCAGCCGCTTAGGTGAGATTTCAAAGTGTGATAGCAGCTTGCGAGTCTGCCTGGTATCCTCAGCAGCGATAATATCAGCCTCTTGCAGCGTACGTACTGCCCGGTAGGTCATGTCCTCCAGATTGCCGATGGGTGTAGCTACAAGGAACAGTCTTCCGATCTGCCGCTCCCCATCTAATTGAAAGCTTTTCTGTACGTGTATATTCATTCAGTTCCCTCATTTGATCCGTAATAGATATCCATAATCTCCGGGCAATATTGGCCGTCCTCTTGGTACACGATAAGGGGCGGGAGAATACGCATATCCGGCTTCCCGTCTCTTAACGCTTCAATTAGCACAATATTAGCCTCCATATGCTTGCGTGGGTGTACGAACCGGATTAGCTTGGGTTCAAGCCGATACTGCCTGAGCAGCGAGATGATCTCACCCAGCCGCTGTGGCTTATGTACCATGGTAACTTTCCCCCCATTGCGTAGAAGTCGCATTGAGGCTTGTATAACCTCTTCCAGGCTGCAGTGAATCTCATGGCGCGCGATAGCTTGGTGTGTATTTAGCTTGGTTTCCCCTGCTCTAAGCGGCATATAAGGAGGATTCACCGTAATCGCATCATAGGCCCCATGCCCGGTCTCGCTCACCAGATCTCTCAGATCTCCGAGTCTAATCTTAATACGGTCCTCCAGTCCATTCATCCGGATGCTTCGCTGCGCCATATCTGCCAGCCTTTCCTGAATCTCAATCCCTTCAATCTGCGCTTCTGTTCTTGTCGTTAGCAGAAGTGGGACGACCCCATTCCCAGTGCAGAGATCCAATATCTTGCCATGCTTCGGCACAGAGGCGAACCGTGCAAGCAGGACAGCATCCATAGAGAAGCTGAATACCTCATCACTTTGTATAATGTGCAGGTTATGAGTAAGCAAATCATCTACCCGCTCTTGATCATAAATTGGTACGGTTTGCATTCATCTATTACTTCCATTTCATTTGAATTTGAAAAAAACCGTAGGAATAACCTCCTACGGCTTGTTATTTATTAAGAAAAGACAGGCAGAAAAGGCAGTCGCCCTCTGTACGCAGATGTCCATAATACACATTACAAATGTGGAAGCCTTCATGATACAGGCGAGCCAGATTATCATAGCCCTCGCCAACAATATCAATATTCTCCCCGTCCTCATGGAGATGGAGGTCGGCAGGATAATCAGATATCACAGACGCAGACCCACTAGCTTCCGCTTCTCGCTTCAATACTTTGCGCAGCTGTTCATTCTCAAGAGAATAACGCTGGTTCTCCTCCAGCAATTTCTTCACTTCGAGCTTGAGAATTCCAAGTTCACTATGCAAATTTTCCATTTTGGTTTCCAAATCAAGCAGGTTTGTATAAATATCTTTTTTGTCCAAGTTCCCACCCCAAGAGTCATCTCTATGGTTTACTTGATGACCACGTCATCCAATGGAAGTTCTTTAACCTTGCCGATTTCGAAAAGCTGTACATGCACTGTCCGTGAACCGGCATTAATTCCTACCACTTTCCCTTCACCCAGGGAAGTGATGACCAATTTACCTACGGAAGGCAGCTCTTCTTTTGTACTTTCATAATTATCATGTTCAAACTTAAGGCAGCACATCAACCGGCCGCACAGACCGGAGATCTTGGTAGGATTTAAGGACAAGCTTTGATCCTTAGCCATCTTAATAGATACGGGCTCGAAATCACCAAGCCATGATGAACAGCACAGCACCCGGCCACACGGTCCGATTCCGCCCAGCATCTTCGCCTCATCTCTGACACCAATTTGGCGGAGTTCAATTCTTGTTCGGAATATACTTGCTAAATCCTTAACAAGCTCCCGGAAATCCACCCTACCCTCAGCCGTAAAATAAAAAATAATCTTATTACGATCAAAGGTAAATTCCACATCGACCAGCTTCATTTTTAAATCATGATCTTTAATTTTATTTAAACATGTGGCAAAAGCATTCTTTGCCGCAAGCTTATTCTCCTCAACAACCTTGGCATCTGATCCATCTGCAACCCGGATGACCTTCTTCAGTGGAAGCACCACATCCGACTCGTCCACCAACTTTTTGCCGACGACCACTTTACCGTATTCAATCCCTCGGGCTGTCTCTACGATGACACAATTCTCTTTCTCCACCGTAAGCTCGAGTGGATCGAAGTAATATATTTTGCCCGCTTTTTTGAAACGGACACCCACTACAGTGTACAAAAACTAACCCCCTCGTATAGCTTGTGCTAATCCAGCGGAATTACCCGCCTGGTAACTAAATTCTAAACCTATACAAATTGAATCCAAGGCTTCAATCCATATATGTGGGAGAAAGTTTGTCCTACTAGCCCGTCCATAAAGCACCGGCTTCATTTCTGTTCCATCAAAGTAATCAGGAACTGCTCCAGGCATAGCTGGCCGTTCATATTATACCGCAGCTTCTTCTTGCTGTCTGCGGCCAGCGCCATATAGGAGATCCATTCTTCGGCGCTTCGTGTTCTGGCATGATTGGAGATAAACTCCCACTCATCTATGAAAACGATACTATCGTGCTTTTGATAACTGGCATGAATCATATCTTTAAACCACAAATGAAACAGGTCGAATAGGACATCCAAGTGATCACCGAGTCCTGCTTTGATTACGCCCTGCTGAGCTGTAATTAGAGTAGAACCCGCTCTGCTCGTCGATTCCTTTCCCAATTGTACCACTACATTTCTGATTTCTGCAAACCAATTCTGCTGCAGTAGATCCCGGCAAGCCCCAAGACCTGCCGCCAAATGAACCGCTGCACGAACTAAAGCAGCCGGATAATCCTCATTCGACAAAACCTGCATCATCAGTCCCGGGCTAAGGGCCGTAAAGGGAACCAGCTGTGACCTGGATTGAATAGTTGGAAGCAAGGCTCGTCCATTATCAGACAGCAGAATTGCAACCGCTGGAGAAGGGGGCTCCTCCAGGAATTTCAGCAGGCTGTTTGCTGCCTGTACGGTCATTTTCTCTGCGTCTTGAATAATATAAGCCTTCAAATTTCCACTTTCTGAGCGATAAGAGAAAATCCGCTGCAGATCGCGGATTTGGTCAATTTTTATGGAGTTCCCTTCAGGTTCTATCAGATGCAGATCCGGATGATTGCCATGGAGCAGCTTGCGGCATTCAAGGCATTCCCCGCAGGCATCATCTCCACCTTCCGTACAGAATAGAGCTTGTACGAAGGATAAAGCCATTTCTTTCTGTCCGCTTCCAGCAGGGCCGCTGAACAAATAAGCATGAGATATCTTGTTCTGGCGAAGCCCATTCTGCAGCAGCTTCTTGGCCGCTTCCTGCCCGGCAATTTCCTTAAAAGACATAGTTCCTCTCTTCCTCTACGCAAAAGGTCAACTTAAAAACTTAAATTAATCAGCATTCCGCGTATTTCACCAATCTTCTGGAGCAGTTCAATCTTACCCTGCTCACTTTCAAGCAGCTCATCCGCCATACTAAGCAGAGCTGAGTCAATCTCATCAATCAGGTTATACTTTTTACCTCTTCCTCGCCGATCCCAGCCCTTCACTTCCTTCATTCGGACACCGCGCCGAACGGTGTCCTCCAGAAAGCGTTTGACCAGAAGCCGGTAAGCTTTAAGTTCCCGAACCGTCATGGAATGTGCCAGACGGTCGCCCTGCAGCTGAATTTCCTTCACCCGGCGGTTCAGTTCCTGCTGAGACGCCTGCTCTCCTTGCTGCTGCATCGCATCTGAGAAGTTTTTGGCTGCTACAGGCTTATTCGATCCGTCTGTAATCCCTCTACCACTAGTAAGCGGTCTGTATCCCGGTTCAATTTTCAATCTATATCACGCCATTCCTCATTTAATCATTAGCTTAACCTTGGTTATACTCTAACCGATTAGAAATGTTCAAACCGATCAACTGGAAGAACGAACACGGTGGCCCCGCCAACCTGTACCTCAACAGGCAGAGGCAGATATGAATCTGTAGTTCCGCTCATCGGAGTAACCGGAGTGACTAGCTGCTCACGAACCTTACAACTGCTTCGAATGACACCCAGCACGGTCTCTACCTGATTGTCGTCTACCCCGATCATAAACGTCGTGTTCCCGGCACGAAGAAAGCCGCCCGTACTGGCCAACTTGGTTGCACGGAAGTTGGATTTCACTAGCGCGGCCGATAGACGATTACTGTCCTTGTCTTGGATGATTGCAACAATCAGCTTCATCTTCACAGTCCCCCTTGAATTCGTGGTGTAGGCATCTGCTTCCGGCAGCTTCCCTACACTTTTTAAGAAAAGCATAGCTCCTCTTAGAAAATATTATACCACTCAACAATTACCCGCGAAAACCCTTTAAAGTCAAGCTGAGGTGGCCTTTTATATCATTAACCACAGTTTCTATATCTCTGTCTGCATCAATTATGACAATCCGTTCAGGAAAAGACTCCGCTATCAAGTGATATCCCTCTCTTACCTTGTGGTGGAAGGCTAATCCTTCAAGATCGAGGCGATTCACCTCTCGGCCTTGATTGGCTTCTATTCTTGCAAGCCCCTTCTCCGGTTCGATATCCAGGTAAAACGTTTGATCAGGCATTGTCCCTTCCGTAGCAAAGGAATTTACCGATAAAATATGCTGGATGCCTAGCCCACGTGCGTGTCCTTGATAAGCCAGACTGCTGTCAATAAAACGGTCACAGAAGACATGTATCCCTTGCTGCAGTGCAGGGATAACCTTCTCAACTAAATGCTGCCGCCTTGCTGCCGCGTAGAGCAGTGCCTCGGTTCGTCCATCCATCGCTGTATTCACTGGATCAAGAATGATGGTTCTGATCTTCTCAGCAATTTCGATGCCACCTGGCTCCCGGGTGATCATGAATGAAGAACCCTGTTCCTTCATCATATCTGAAAGCCTGCTTAGGACTGTTGTCTTCCCAGACCCCTCTCCTCCCTCAAAAGTAATAAATTTCCCCAAATTACCGTTCATGTTCTGCTCCAACTTTCTGATTTTTATATACACGTAGGGTGCTCATTGTTGAATCCGCTGTTCCTTGACACTTTGCACCTGCTTGGTGCAATTTCGTAAGCAGCTGGGATATCTCTGGAGTAATCAGTTCACCAGGGTGTAGCAAGGGAATCCCAGGTGGATAAGGGATCACCATTTCTGCTGCCACCCGTCCTTCTGTATGATAAATAGACACCCTCTCAATCTCCTCTTCCCTTACCGGAGTCATTCGAAAGGGTACCATGGTGCTAATATCCGAATCGCTGTGAATGTTCCACGTGGAAAATTTTTGATTATTATTCGCCGGATTTCCCTCTGCCTTACTATGGTTAAGCCCCCATGAAGTCTCCGAGTCGGAGGAGGTATCTTGTCTACCTAGAGTTTCGGAATAACTTTCTCTGCTCAGAGCCTGCCCCTCCGATGATATCCCTGCCCCCTGGCTCTCTTCATCAAGATTAACGAGAACCGATAATAGCCTCTCTACATCCTCAAAGCTTGTCCCTAGGCTAAGTGCCAAGACTACGTACTGGGGATCACTCATTTCAGGAATGCAGCCCGCCTGTTCCAGACGTTCCTGCAGCTGATACCCGCTTAACCAGCCATATTTATCATAGATCACCACTTTAAAAGGATCCTGAAAGGTGTATCCATTCAGAGCTCCATTTATTTCGCCGGGATCTATACAGTCTGCAACTGGTGTTATATCAACTATACCGAATCGCTTTAATTTCTGAATCTCCTTACGGAGCTTGACGGCGTACCTAAGACCTTCTTCAAAAATGGAGGGCCCTTCTGCCTCCAGATGGCCCCGGCTAAGATCGAGGGACGCCATGATAGGATAGGAAGGGCTTGAGCTTTGGATCATAGTCAGCCGCTGACGGAGCAGCTGGCGGTCAATCAGGCTCCCCTGCACGTGCAGCATGGCGCTCATGGTCAGCCCCGACAGCATCTTGTGCGTCGATTGTACGACGCCATCCGCACCGTCGCTGAGCGCGCTTCTTGGCAGCGCAGGATGCAGCCCGAAGTGGGCACCGTGTGCCTCATCAACAAGCAGCGGAATTCCGCTGCTGTGGCACAGCTCGGCAAGCGGAGCAAGGCTGCCCCCCATCCCGTAGTAATTCGGATGCGTTACTAACAGCCCCTTGGCGCCGGGATACCGGCGGAGGGCCTCACGCACCGTCTCTACAGACGGGATGGTCGTCAGGCCGCTGGCGGCATCAGCCTGCGGCCCTAAGAACACCGCGTTCGCGCCAGCCAGCATAAGTCCGTGAATCACGGATTTGTGCACATTGCGCTGAACAAGCAGCACATCTCCCGGTGATGTACACACCGAGAGAATCAAGGCTAGGTTGCCGGCAGTACTTCCGGCAACCAGGAAATAAGTCGCTTCGGCTCCGAAGAAGCGGGCTGCCTTTTCCTGAGCCTCAGCTATTGCCCCCTCCGGATGATGAAGATCATCCAACCCGGAAATCTCTGTAGCATCTATACTCGCTATTTCACGAAAAGGCTTATATTCCTCAGCCTGCCTCTGAAACACACGCCCATTCTTATGCCCGGGAACATGAAAAGAAGCATCCTTCCTCTCAGCATATCTCACAAGTGCCTCTGCTAAAGGAGCATTTATATTGTCGTTCTGTTTAGACATATGATATGGAATCCTTCCCTGCAGTTTATCTATATTTTAGCGTATAATAGCCCTGTGTCCTATATATTTCATGACTCTGCTATCCCCAAAAAGCCAAACAAAAAAGGACCCCCTTCTACCTAAGTGGATCCTTTCGTCAAAGCCTAAGCATTATTTTGTAACCAGATCTGCTTCATTCGGTGAATGAAAAAGTGGTATTTATCATCCTTAACATCTGTATGAACCATTTCCGACTCACATGCGTCACAGATAAACTCAGAGACAATGACAATACCCTCTTGTTTGTGCTCGCCGCAAATGATGCACTTTCCTTCACTCTGCCCGTCCATTAAAGATCCCACCTTATCTTTTTACTATCAGTATGGCACAGTTTCTATTATTTTAAACCTATTTCATAGCCCTTTCAATTGTTTCTATATATGTATGCAGTGGGCTTTCTTTAGGTGTTTGTACGGGGCAAACCTTAAATATTCTTTTTTACATCCGATATATTAATAAGACATGCGCATACATACATGTTTACAATTTAAGTGATTTCTAAAGGAGGACTTGCTACTCCATGTCCCTTGAAAATACCAGCCAGGCAACCTTCTACCAGTACAGGCTTCTTAAGAAAGTTACATTCCCCAGGCCTCTCGTTGTTAGTTTCCTGTTGTTGCCCCTTGTCTGTGTACTGGCAGAAATTATTTTAATCTTTTGGACAAGCGTATTTTCATTTATTTTCTCATTACCTATAATCCTATGGTTTCAACTGGCTATTTCCCGCTCGGTACTTATCATTGTCCTTCACTCCTATAGTAAGCGCTGGAGAGTCAGCTACAAGCTTCCCTGGATCGGTTATATGCCAGATCAGCATGTTAGCTACCGGACATTTCGCAAAGTTCAGTTACATACGACTTGGATAGGTTTGTGCTTGATTGCAATTCTCCTGCCATGGTCACCCATATCCTTTGTAATTTCAATGATGTTCTGGCATATTTGGATTATACTTCCTCGTTACTATGGTTTCCTCTCACTTCGCAGACAACCCAAGGGCGGCGTGATCAAGCTCAATGAGCAAGATATCTCCTATTATATGCCTTAAAACTACAGCACATAAGCAAACAACCCGTTTCTCGCTTTAGAGAGACGGGTTGTTCTCATATATGGATTAGTTAAAGATCCGCTTTATAAAAAAATAAAAACCACCACCGATAATCGGCAGTGGTTCTTCGCTTGGCGGCGTCCTACTCTCCCAGGACCCTGCGGTCCAAGTACCATCGGCGCTGGAGGGCTTAACGGTCGTGTTCGGGATGGGTACGTGTGGAACCCCTCCGCCATCGCTACCAAACGGGATTTTTCCGGGTCAATACTCCCTGAATCACTTCAGGAAAATATCCGACTTTAGAAAACTCATCGCTGCGAGAAAATATCAGACCTTAATAAAAGCCCACATCTTCTCTTCAGGCTTGATCGCCTGAAAACTAGATACGAAACGAATTTGCGTGTGCCCCATTGTTCTCGGGGTTCTTAGAATATGCTTCCGAAGTAGTTTCACTTCGTGAAACTTTGAGGATAAGCCCTCGACCGATTAGTACTGGTCAGCTCCATGCATTGCTGCACTTCCACCTCCAGCCTATCTACCTCGTCGTCTTCAAGGGGTCTTACATACTGGGAAATCTCATCTTGAGGGGGGCTTCACGCTTAGATGCTTTCAGCGCTTATCCCTTCCGCACTTAGCTACCCAGCTGTGCTCCTGGCGGAACAACTGGTGCACCAGCGGTGCGTCCATCCCGGTCCTCTCGTACTAAGGACAGCTCCTCTCAAATTTCCTACGCCCACGACAGATAGGGACCGAACTGTCTCACGACGTTCTGAACCCAGCTCGCGTACCGCTTTAATGGGCGAACAGCCCAACCCTTGGGACCTACTTCAGCCCCAGGATGCGATGAGCCGACATCGAGGTGCCAAACCTCCCCGTCGATGTGGACTCTTGGGGGAGATAAGCCTGTTATCCCCAGGGTAGCTTTTATCCGTTGAGCGATGGCCCTTCCATGCGGTACCACCGGATCACTAAGCCCGACTTTCGTCCCTGCTCGACTTGTCAGTCTCGCAGTCAAGCTCCCTTATGCCTTTGCACTCTTCGAATGATTTCCAACCATTCTGAGGGAACCTTGGGGCGCCTCCGTTACTCTTTAGGAGGCGACCGCCCCAGTCAAACTGCCCACCTGACACTGTCCCCATACCGGTTTACGGTACCAGGTTAGAACTCCGATACGATCAGGGTGGTATCCCAACGTTGCCTCCACAGAAGCTGGCGCTCCTGCTTCTTAGGCTCCCACCTATCCTGTACAAATCGTATCAAAGTCCAATATCAAGCTGCAGTAAAGCTCCATGGGGTCTTTCCGTCTTGTCGCGGGTAACCTGCATCTTCACAGGTATTAAAATTTCACCGGATCTCTCGTTGAGACAGCGCCCAAGTCGTTACGCCATTCGTGCGGGTCAGAATTTACCTGACAAGGAATTTCGCTACCTTAGGACCGTTATAGTTACGGCCGCCGTTTACTGGGGCTTCGGTTCATAGCTTCGGGATTACTCCCTAACCACTCCCCTTAACCTTCCAGCACCGGGCAGGCGTCAGCCCGTATACTTCGCCTTGCGGCTTCGCACAGACCTGTGTTTTTGCTAAACAGTCGCTTGGGCCTTTTCACTGCGGCCCCCTCGTGCTATTCACACTACCGGGGCACCCCTTCTCCCGAAGTTACGGGGTCATTTTGCCGAGTTCCTTAACGAGAGTTCTTCCGCGCGCCTTAGAATTCTCTTCTCGCCTACCTGTGTCGGTTTGCGGTACGGGCACCTTCTCCTGACTAGAGGCTTTTCTTGGCAGTGTGAGATCATGACCTTCGCTACTGTAATTTTCACTCCCCATCACAGCCCAGCCTTAACGGTGTGCGGATTTGCCTACACACCAGCCTCACTGCTTGGACAGACATCCATCAGTCTGCGTCACTACCCTGCTGCGTCACCCCATCGCTCATAACGGATTACGGTGGTACAGGAATTAGGGCCTGTTGTCCTTCGACTACGCCTTTCGGCCTCGCCTTAGGTCCCGACTTACCCTGAGCGGACGAACCTTCCTCAGGAACCCTTAGGCTTTCGGCGGATCAGATTCTCACTGATCTTTTCGTTACTCATACCGGCATTCTCACTTGTATGCTGTCCAGCGCTCCTTACGGTACACCTTCAACCTACATACAACGCTCCCCTACCCCTGATGCAAAGCATCAAGCCATAGCTTCGGTGGTGTGTTTAGCCCCGTTACATTTTCGGCGCAGAGTCACTCGACCAGTGAGCTATTACGCACTCTTTAAATGGTGGCTGCTTCTAAGCCAACATCCTGGTTGTCTGTGCAACTCCACATCCTTTCCCACTT
>NZ_CP194782.1:0-10000 GCF_050995535.1 Paenibacillus sp. SN-8-1 | reverse complement strand
CATCTAGAGTAATCCCTTTAACCCCAGTCGCACTTCTTCCCATAGAACGAACATCACTCTCAGAGAAGCGGATAGACATACCTTGAGCTGTACCCATAATTAACTCCTGCCCGGAATGTGTCAGCTTCACCTCGATGAGATCATCATCTTCCCGAAGGTTGATGGCTATAAGTCCACCTTTACGAATGTTCACATAATCATCTAGCGGTGTCTTCTTGACAATACCTTGTCTTGTGGCAAAGAACAGGTGCTTATCCTCTTCAAATTTCTCCACAGGAATAACCGCATTCACCGTCTCACCCTGCTCAATTTGAATCAGGTTAATGATTGGTGTTCCACGAGCTGTTCGTCCCAACTCTGGAATTTCGTATGCTTTAATTCGGTAAGCCTTACCTTTGTCCGTAAAGAACATTAGATAATGGTGAGAGTTCGTGACAAACAAGTGTTCAACGAAGTCGCTGTCCTTGGTATCCATACCAATGACTCCACGGCCGCCCCGCTTCTGACTCCGGTAGGTCGATACAGGCAGACGCTTGATGTAACCCGTATGGGTAATCGTGATTACCACTTCTTCACGTGGAATTAGATCCTCATCCAATATGCTCTCTTCGCCAATCGTAATTACCGTGCGGCGCTCATCAGCATACTTGTCTTTAATCTCTTGAAGTTCTCCGTCAATGATCTCCAGAACAAGAGACTCATTTGCAAGGATCTCACGGTATTCCGCAATTTTCTGGAGAAGTTCATTGTATTCATTCTCGATCTTCTCACGCTCTAGTCCTGTCAAGCGCTGCAGACGCATATCCAGGATTGCTTGAGCTTGCTCAAAGCTCAGTCCAAAGCGTTCAATCAAGCCTTCACGGGCAATCTCGCCAGTCTGAGAGCTTCTGATCAGCTTGATGACTTCATCCAAGTGGTCAAGAGCAATCCGCAATCCTTCGAGAATGTGCGCTCGAGCTTCCGCCTTCTTCAAGTCAAACTCAGTCCGGCGGCGAATAACTTCGATCTGGTGCTGCAAATAGTAATGGAGCACTTCACGCAGCGTCAGAATCTTTGGTTCTTTGTTAACAATTGCAAGCATGTTAATCCCGAAAGTGGACTGCATAGACGTATGCTTGTACAGATTATTGAGTACTACATTCGGATTGACATCTCTGCGCAGCTCAATCACAATACGCATTCCATTACGGTCAGACTCATCTCTGAGATCTGTTATTCCCTCAATTCTCTTCTCACGAACAAGTTCAGCAATTTTCTCAACCAAACGCGCCTTGTTAACCTGGTAAGGAATCTCATGCACGATGATTCTTGCCTTGTTGTTGTTCTCTTCTATCGTTGCGTTGGCTCGCATTGTTACTGAGCCGCGGCCTGTTGTATATGCTTGACGTATTCCGGAACGTCCGAGAATGAATCCGGCCGTCGGGAAATCCGGTCCGCTGATATAATCCATCAATTCAAGTGAGGTAATCTCTGGATTCTTAATAAGCGCCTGCACACCATCAATAACCTCTCCAAGGTTATGAGGCGGTATATTCGTAGCCATACCGACTGCAATCCCTGTAACCCCGTTAACCAAAAGGTTAGGGAAACGGGCTGGAAGTACCACAGGTTCATTCTCTTCCCCATCATAGTTCGGCATGAAATCAATAGTTTCTTTATTGATATCACGAAGCATCTCCATTGCGATCTTAGAGAGACGCGCCTCTGTATAACGCATAGCTGCCGCCATGTCACCGTCAATCGAACCAAAGTTACCATGACCATCGACGAGCATATTGCGCATTGCAAAGTCCTGTGCCATACGTACCATGGATTCATAAACCGCACTATCACCGTGAGGGTGATATTTACCTATAACTTCCCCTACGATTCTGGCTGACTTCTTATATGGCTTGTCCGGCGACATGCCAAGATCACTCATTGCGTATAGAATACGGCGATGCACCGGCTTAAGCCCATCACGCACATCCGGCAGGGCACGGCTAACAATGATGCTCATTGCGTAATCCATAAAGGATTCCCGCATCTCCACACCAATATCCCGATCTATAATTTGCGAGTTATTCTCTTCCGCCATGCTGGACCTCCTTAAATGTCTTACCCATGCCTAATTAACTCTATATGGTATGGAGTGAGTGAGGACTAAGGGCTTACTGTTCACTCCAATTAAAAAAATAAATTACGATCCATAAAACCGCATATATTCATTCTCTCCTATGTATAGAAAAAGCTCAAAAGAGCCTGAAACGCAGGAAATCTCCAACATTTATTATATTACTTTCACAAATCAAGCACAATTAAACGTTGATAGCCAGCAGCTTTCTTCTTCCCCACGTTTGATGAGAAATGGGGATGTGTCCACTCCCATTGTTCACCTTTCACATACACTAGGATATAGGCATTTCCTCATTCTCCTAAAAAACCTGAAAAATCCCCATATCCTATAATTATATCATTGTTTTTCTCTTCTGTCCTATGTTTTTCATCTCCAGCGGATGACCATTCTCCTAGAAATGAAAGGAAGGAAGCTGACATTGGGTATTCAAAGAATAGCGAGCAAAATGCAAAAAACGCAGATTCTCCTGCAGCAGCCAAATCTGCAGCCTTATATTCCTGAAACTCGAATGTTCTCGGTAGAGGACCTGAGAGCTATGATTCATCAATATGGACTTATATACATTAAGCCAGACATAGGGACCTACGGAAATGGAGTCATGAGCGCGGAGTACTATCAAGCGGCGCCGGAAGAAGATGGGGAAATAGAAAACAAAGAGAATCCAGTAAAAGAGGTCCCTGATTTTCAGTATAAATTACGCTTTGGAATCCAAACTCAAACCTATTTAACCTTTGAGGAGCTATACTCTGCGCTCATGGTCAAAATTAAAAGGCGCGATTATCTGATCCAGCAGGGTATTCACCTGCTTACTTATCATAGGCGGAAGTTCGACATCCGGGTACTCGTTCAGAAAAATTTAAAGCGGGAGTGGGAGACCACAGGTTATATCGCGCGCCTAGGTGCCCTCCAGAAGATTATAACCAACCATCATGGCGGTGGTACCGCCTGTCCGGTTGAGCGGCTCCTAAGCCACCATATGGACGAGAGACAGCTTGAATTATTACTATCTGAGCTTCGGCTAGTAGGTACACAGGTTGGCCATCAGCTGCAGCACGCTTACCCTAAGCTTAAAGAGCTTGGCCTCGATATAGCCGTAGACAACAATTTTAAAGCATGGATTCTTGAGGTGAACACGATGCCTGCGCTCTTCCCTTTTAAATGGCTCAAAGATAAGAGGATTTATAAACGGATTAGACGGTACGCAATCCATTACGGCAGGTTAAAGAGAACAAGGGCGCGTTCTAACGGTCACTAACTACCAAAAAACAAAAAACTGCAGCTTAAGCTGCAGCTTTTATGAAAATAACAAAACCAGAAAACTGCAGCTTAGGCTGCAGTTTCAACAATTTAGAAATCTAGATTGGTCACGTACTTGGCATGTTCCTGAATGAAATCACGCCGAGGCTCAACATTATCGCCCATCAGTGTATCAAAAATCGCGTCAGCCTGAATCGCATCAGCAATAGATACCTGCTGCATGGTACGGCTCTCCGGATCCATAGTTGTCTCCCAGAGCTGAGTAGCATTCATCTCACCCAGACCTTTATAACGCTGGATGTTGAATTTGGCGTTCTCGCCGAACTCGGCAATAATCTCGTCGCGTTCCTTCTCGGAGCCAGCATAGCGCACCACTTTGTTACGTTCAATTTTGAACAGCGGCGGCTGGGCAATGTAGACATAACCCGCATCGATAATTTTGCGCATATAACGATAAAAGAATGTAAGCATCAAGGTCCGAATATGAGCTCCATCGACATCCGCGTCCGTCATAATAATAACTTTGTGATAGCGGGCCTTGGCAAGATCAAAGTCGTCGCCAATGCCTGTACCCAGGGCTGTTATAATCGCTCTAATCTCAGCATTGCCAAGGATCCGGTCAAGGCGGGCCTTCTCCACATTCAAGATCTTACCCCGCAGCGGAAGAATGGCCTGGAAGTGACGATCACGTCCCTGCTTAGCTGAACCACCGGCAGAGTCTCCCTCAACAATGTAGAGTTCACTGATTGCAGCATCCTTGGATGAACAGTCAGCAAGCTTACCCGGAAGTGAGCTGACTTCCAGCGCACTCTTGCGCCGTGTCAATTCACGAGCTTTACGAGCCGCCTCGCGCGCGCGGGATGCTTGAAGAGCTTTCTCCAGAATGCGCTTGGCTACGGATGGATTCTCCTCCATAAACTCCTGTAGCTTCTCGGCAAATAAGGACTCGACAATCCCGCGGACTTCACTGTTACCCAGCTTGGTCTTGGTCTGTCCTTCAAACTGCGGTTCAGGGATCTTGACGGAAATGATGGCAGTCAGGCCTTCCCGCACGTCATCACCGGTGAGGTTGGAGTCACTGTCCTTGATTAGATTATATTTACGGGCATAATCGTTAATAATCCGGGTGAGCGCACTCTTAAATCCAGACTCATGAGTTCCGCCCTCGTGGGTATTAATATTATTTGCAAAAGAATAGATATTCTCCGTATAGCTGTCATTGTACTGCAAAGCAACTTCAACTTGAATCATATCTCTTGCGCCTTCAACGTAGATCGGTGTCTCATGAAGAGCCTCTTTGTTCTGATTCAGGAACTGGACGTATTCACTGATTCCGCCCTCGTATTTGAACGCATTGGATTGCCCGGTACGTTCGTCGTGAAGCGAGATAGAGATCCCCTTATTCAGGAATGCCAGCTCACGGATACGAGTAAGGAGAATATCATAGTCAAATACCGTAGTTTCGGTAAAAACCTCTGGATCTGGTGTAAACGTAGTCTTCGTGCCCGTCTCCTCAGATTCCCCTATAATACGGATATCATATTGTGGTGCCCCGCGGCGGTATTCCTGCTGATAAATATGCCCGTCACGCTTAACCTCGACAACAACCTTCTCGGAAAGAGCATTCACTACGGACACGCCCACACCGTGCAGACCACCGGATACTTTGTACCCTCCACCGCCAAACTTACCTCCGGCATGCAGGACGGTCATTACAACTTCCAAGGTTGAACGCTTCAGCTTGGGATGTTCACCGACAGGGATGCCGCGGCCGTTATCAATGACCGTTACACTATTATCCTGATGCACGATTACGTCGATATGGTCAGCATAGCCTCCCAATGCTTCGTCGATACTATTGTCTACGATCTCCCATACCAAATGATGCAGACCTCTGGAGCTGGTTGAACCTATATACATACCTGGGCGTTTCCGTACGGCCTCAAGGCCCTCGAGCACCTGTATCTGATTTTCATCATAGGATTGTTCATTCATCGACATGCCTTCACCTGCTTCTTTTATTGAGATTCAGTTCCTACCTCACGCATTTGCAAAAAATTGGTGCGCGCGCTTCTTCAGCGTTGCTGAGGAAATGGGGGAATAGTACACCGTTTGCTTAGTCACCACAATGGACTTCGGTTCTTCCTCACTGATGTGAACCACCTGCTTCTGCTTCTGAGCATGGGTCACGAACTGCTTGGATATCTTCGAAGATTTCTCGATTGAAATATCAAAAATAGCGACAAGCTCAGCAGATGAAATAATCTTCTCTCCGCCTAAATGAATGTACATTACGCGCCTCCATCCTAGCTATTTACTTGTCCCTCTTGGACATGATAAATACTGGCGTCCTTCAGCTTACCGGCATTAATCGTCTCGATGCCAGTTGCGGTAATGAACGTCTGTACTTTGCTTTGAAAGGTCTCGATCAATTGAGTCTGACGATAAGGATCGAGCTCAGAGAGAACGTCATCGAGCAGAAGAACCGGGTACTCACCGATCTCCTCATGGATCAGCTCAATCTCTGCTAGCTTAAGAGAAAGCGCCGTTGTTCTCTGTTGGCCTTGCGATCCATATACTTGTGCTTCTTTGCCGTTGATATAGAAGGCTAGATCATCCCGGTGTGGTCCCGCAAGAGTCATGCCCCTCCTTATCTCCTGATCCTTCATTTGTGATAACTTTATCATAAACTGCTGCAATAAGACAGCTTCATCTTCTTCCTCAGCCTCTCCGAAGGAAGGCAAATAGATAAGCTCCAGCCTCTCGGCTCCGTTCGTAATTCCCTGATGAATATCTGAAGCCCACTTTTGCAGTTTTCTTATGAATTGTTTCCGTTTCTTTATTATTTTAACACCATGTTCCGCGAGCTGCTCGTTCCATATTTCAAGCATGGTCGACATATCACCGCCACCGCTCCAGGACTGCTTGAGCATATTGTTGCGCTGAATCAGGACCTTCTGATACTGCTGCAGGTGATATAAGTAGCTGGGCGTGACCTGGCCGATCTCCATGTCGAGGAATCGCCTTCTGATTCCTGGTGTGCCTTTTACAATTTCAAGGTCCTCAGGCGCGAACATCACCACATTGAGAGCCCCGATGAAATCACTCAGCTTACGCTGCTCGAGGCCGTTAATCTTCGCCTTCTTGCCCTGAGCGGACAATCTAAGCTCCAGATTGACAATTCCATACTTCTTATCCACCTCTGCTCCAAGCAAGGCGGCATTCTGCTGGAACCCAATCAGCTCTTTATCCTTAGAGGTCCGATGTGACTTGGTTAATGCGAGAACGAATATGGCCTCCAGCAGATTCGTCTTGCCTTGGGCGTTGCGGCCAATCATTAAGTTGACACTTCCGAAGGAATCGAGAGTCAGCTCATTATAGTTACGGAAATGCTGTAAGCTTAAATTTTTGACGAACATTGAACGGTTACCCCCTCATCTTACGCTGCCTTGCTTAAGGCAGTTGCTCCGATTATCAGGGATTGTTACTTAGCAGCAACCTGAAAAGTCCCGCAGCCTTCCACCTCGACAAGATCTCCCGGATACAGCTTACGCCCCCGGCGTTCCTCTAATTCCTGATTCACCTTAACTGCACCGTCCTGCAGCAGGGCTTTAGCCATTCCGCCTGTCGGCACACAATCAGCCAGCTTCAAAAATTGATCCAGCTTGATAAACTCACTGTGGATAAGTATCTCCTTCATGCCAAATCCCCCTTTCTCCTGCAGTTATCAACAGGTGCATAACTTTTTTTAGTTGGTCGTGCGGTAAGGAAGAATCAAATATAGGCTGCGACTCTCATCCACCGGCTTTACAATAATCGGACTCATTGGACCGGTAAAGCCAATATGGAGCTGCTCGCTCTCTACGACCTTAAGAACATCAAGCATATACTTGGAGTTAAAAGAAATTCGCAGCGGATCACCATTAAATTCAGCAACCTCCAGCTGCTCTGTAACTTTACCCAGCTCCGATGAACTAGAGGAAATTTCTATTGTACCATCTTCTAGCGTCTGAAGGCGGACAATATTTGTCTTCTCTTCACGAGAGAGGAGGTACGCACGGTCAATGGATTCGCTCAATTTCTTGGTATCGAGCACAAGCTCTGTCTTGTAGTTGGTCGGAATAATTTTAGAAGTATCGGGATAGGTCCCGTCTAATATACGTGAATAGAACAATACACGGTCAATTTTGAACAACACTTGATTATCGGCTACGACGATATCAACGCGTGTATTCTGATCTGGAATGATCTTGCTAAGCTCGTTCAGCGTCTTACCTGAAATAACAATATTGCTGAATTTAACATTATCAGCATCGTCAAGCGGTGCAGTCCTGCTTGCCAGGCGGTGGCGGTCTGTAGCGACGAATTTGAACAGACTATCGCTCAGATTCCAGAGAACCCCGGTAAGAATAGGCGTTGTCTCTTGAGTTGAAATGGAGAACACGGTCTGCTTAATCATATTACGAAGAAGATCGCCGGGTATGGAAATAACCTGATCTTCTTCAATGCTTGGCAGAACAGGGAATTCTTCCGGATCCAAACCGACCAGTTGAATATCGGTAGAGCCTGAGCGGATAAAGGTCTGGAATCCGTCCTTAACCTCCATTTCGATCTCTTGCGATGGCAGCTTCTTAATAATTTCCACAAAAAACTTGGCCGGAAGCACCACACTGCCCGGACGCTCCACCTGAACGATGGCTTTCTTGTCGTCTTCAGCGGGAATAAAAGCCTGGATAGAAATATCCGTATCACTTGCGGTCAGAATAACCCCTTGAAAATTCACTTCCAGCTTAATACCGGTAAGAATAGGGATGGTTGTCCGGCTGGAAATAGCTTTGGATACATGCTGGATGGATTCATTAAGATCAATTTTTAAGATGCGAATTTTCATGTTTTCAACTCCTAAAAGTGTTATGAAGCATAAGTTTGAAATCTATGGCATAAGCTTTTGTAAAGCTGATTTTTGGGGTTGCCGTTTTAGTATGGTTTGGGGATATTTTATCCGCACTTTTTATGAAGAAGTATATCTTTTAATTAATTATAGAAGTAGTAGGGGGCCTGAATATGTGGATAACCAGGCTAAAGACATAAAACGAAGCCTATTCACATGTGTATAAATTGTGCATAGGCTTTTGTGGTTTTTTGCTGAATTTTTATGCTTTATTTGACCGACTTAAAACGACATGTATGGATTGAACTATAGACTGCGTGATCGATTCCTTTGCATAACCAGTGTTAGCCTTGATCCATGTGCTCATTTCTTTAGTTCATTCCATATGGTTAGGAGGAATTTTTAATTTTCTCCGTTAAGGTATTAATGACTTTGTACAGATCCTGATCGACCTTCAAATGCTGGGTGATCTTCTCGTGAGCATGGATCACGGTTGTATGGTCCCGTCCCCCGAATGCTTCTCCAATCTTGGGAAGAGAATAATCTGTTAGCTCCCGGGATAAATACATCGCAATCTGCCTTGGGAATGCAATAGCTTTGGTCCGTTTGCGGGCTTTGAAGTCTTCCATCCTCAAGTTGTAATAATCCCCGACCTTTTGCTGAATATCCTGTATGGTGATCATCTTAGGCCTGCTCGAAGGGATGATGTCTTTGAGCGCCTCTGCTGCTAAATGTGTAGTCACATCTTGATTAATCAGCGATGAATAAGCAACAACGCGGATTAAAGCACCCTCAAGCTCACGGATGTTGGTATCGATCTGATTCGCGATATACATCATAGCTTCATTGGGAATGTCCAGATTCTCCGCCTTCGCCTTCTTCCGAAGGATCGCAATCCGGGTCTCCAGATCCGGCGGCTGAATATCGGTAATAAGTCCCCATTCGAACCGCGATCTGAGCCGCTCCTCGAGTGTCGGGATTTCTTTTGGCGGACGGTCACTTGAGATAATAATCTGCTTGCGTTCTTCATGGAGCGCGTTAAATGTATGGAAGAACTCTTCCTGGGTAGACTCTTTGCCGGCCAGGAACTGAATATCATCGATCAGCAGAATATCTATATTCCGGTATTTGTTACGGAAGCTCTCCGCCCGGTTGTCCCGGATAGAGTTAATGAACTCATTCGTGAATTTCTCGGAAGAGATATACACCACCTTGCTGCTAGGGCTGTGCTCAAGAATATAGTGCCCGATCGCATGCATGAGATGCGTCTTGCCAAGTCCTACTCCTCCATACAAAAAAAGAGGGTTGTACGCACGGGCCGGGGCTTCAGCTACAGCAAGCGAAGCAGCATGCGCAAACCGGTTGCCTGAACCAATAACGAACGTATCGAACGTATATTTGGGATTAAGCATATGGGATATCGTATCTTCACTTGGAACGGGAGGTGGCGTCTGAGTCTGGGGAAGGCTAGGCTCACTTGGTCTTGATTCCTCAATGACAAAGGAGACATCAACCTGCTTGCCCATGATCTCCATGACGGTTGTTGCTACCAGCTTGGTGTAGCGACTTTCAAGCCACTCTACAGCAAAAGTGGTCGGTGCGGAAATGACGATAGTCTGATCGGTAATGGAGACCGCTTTGGTTGCTTTAAACCAAGTATCGTAACTCGGCTTGCTTAGCTTGGTTTGAATGATGGATAAAATTTGTTGCCATATTTCAGAAGTATGGCTGTCCAC